>NZ_KK214995.1:0-37307 GCF_000633935.1 Ectothiorhodospira haloalkaliphila ATCC 51935
GCGAGGGTGGCTGGCAATGCGGTTGCCCGGTAAAACACTCGATGGTGTTGTGGGTGATCCGGACCTCGACCTCCTTCTTGATCAGGGCGTAAGGCACCGAGTAGTAGTGCCCCCGATGGCCACGTGGTAGTCGATATGTACCCGGGCCTTCTTCCATTCGGCATAGACATAACGCTCTGCCGGCAGAGGCTGCAGGCCGGCTTGTCCAACTGCTCGAAGTGTTCGCGCCGACAACCGGGCAACTTCCGGAACGGGCGGTTGTTGAGCTTCTCCAGCAGTTCACGGATGCTGGATTTGAGTTGCCCAAGAGAGAAGTGCTGACGGTGGCGCAGTGCCGCCAGTATCCACCGCTCAACGATCAGCACGCCACCCTCCACCCTTGGCCTTGTCCCGGGTTTTCGGGATCGTGCGGGGACAACGGCCACACCGTAATGGGCGGCCATGTCCTGATAGGTCGGGTGGAGATCCGGATCGTAACGATGCGCCTTGGTGACGCCCGATTTCAGGTTGTCCGGCACCACCAGCTCTGGCACACCTCCGAAGAACTCGAAGGCCCGGATGTGGGATCCAATCCAGTCGGGCAGTGTCTGGCTCCAGGTCGGCTCTGCATAGCTGTAATTGGACGCCCCAAGTACTGCCACGAAGATCTGAGCCTCGCGGATCTCCCCGGTATTGCGATCAATGACTGGCACAGTCTGGCCGGCATAGTCCACAAACAGCTTCTCTCCAGCCCGGTGGTCCTGACGCATCACCATGTCCAGCTTGCCCTGCCAGGCCCGATAGTTCTCGCAAAACCAGCTGTACTGATACCCCTCTGGGTGGGCTTCCCGGTACTCCTGCCAGATCAGGAAAAGGGTGACGTGCTTGCCCCTCAACTCCTCTTTGACCCGATGCCAGTCCGGTACGACCCGGGCATGGGCTGGCAGGTCTGGAGGGGGCGGAAATAACAACTGCTCCAGGCGACTTTCGCCCAGGTCCTCTGGCAATGGCCAACTCAAACCCGCCTCGGCAAAACGCCGAAGATACTCCCTCACGGTGGGACGACTGATACCGCAGGCCAATGCAACCTGGCGGTTGCTCAGCCCTCGCTCCCATTTGAGGCGTAGGACTTCTTTGATCTTCCGCATGGATAACCTCTTCGCTGGCATCTGACCTTCCCCGGATGGAAAGGACCAGCCTACCGGTAAGTTATCCCGCGTCTGGACACTTCGATGAGTCGACTCAGCGCCTCTGCCTGGGTGGCAGCCTTGCCGTGGAATCAGTGGCAGCTTTCCCCTGGAATGGGTGGCAGGCTTGCCGTGGAATCAGTGGCAACCTTGCTCCGGAATACGCAGGGTGGCCGAGGTGACGGTGACTTCCTCCAGCACCACGGCGGGTACATCGGCCAAAGCCAGGCCCGGCAGTGTGGAGAGCAGGGCGAGCATGGGTACTGGGCGCATGGGAAAATCTCCTTGCCTCGTGACGTGTAGGGTGATGATCTCTCGATTAAAGATAAGTTATATCATAACTTTATGGAGGTGAGAATATTCGGAAATACTAATCTGCATTCAGCGCTGACGGCGTAAAGCTCTTCCGCATGAGCGGATGGGAGGCGTGCCCCGCCCGAGGGCGGGGTTCAGGCAGAGGCGGGATCTACCAGGCGGTGATGGCCGGCTGCATGGTCCGGAGGAGGCTGGGCCAGTCGTTCCAGGGGTGGGCTGAGGTGGCCTGATCATCGATGCTCATCAGCAGTCTGCCATGACGGTCGTGACACTCGATGGCCAGGGTAAAACCCCGGTAGCCGGGTTTGCGAACGACCCATACGGTTTCCACCGATTGCAGTTCCAGCCGTGCCCGGGCCGGCCCCTGCTCCATCTCCAGGACATTGGCGCGGACGTTGGCCTCGATGTGGTCGCTGGCGTGGCGTTGGGTGACGGCCCCGTTGGATACCGATACGCGCAGCGGTAGGTGTGTCTGTTCGTTGAGCGACTCGGCCAGCAGATGCAGGGCGTTCACGCCGGTACGCAGGGCGAACTCACGGCCCAGGGTTTCCAGCATTTGCGTTCGCGATAATTCGGGCAGGCCTGGTATGCACTCTGCGGGAAAGTCCGTGGGCAGTTGCCACCAGATCCGCAGGGATTCCCGATCCAGCCGGTCCAGTGGGTGGCTTTTGGGGTCTGCATGCCAATGGGGTGGGGTGGGGACATGGGTCTTCTGGCGTCCCTGATGAGGATCCATGAAGGGCTGGATCAGGGTGGGGTCGAGCCCCCGCGGCGATGCCGCCTGGAAGGTGAATATCCGCTCACCGAATTCGTTGAAGAAGCGCATGGATTGGGGGACCGATTGCCCGGAGGTTTCCCCGTCCATCACGAAGCCGCTGCGCCAGTGATCGAGATTGAGCGCCAGGGATTGGCGATAGCCGCGCAGGAACAGTGTATTTTCCCTGGTGCTGGCCTGATCCGCATTCAGCGGCTGATCCAGCTCAACGCCAGGCGCCGATGTGGTGCAGCGAAGCCAGGGATGCTTGCGCAGGTGATGGACAAGATTAAGCCAGTCCTGGCGCAGCCGATGCACCCTTCGGCCGCAGGCCAGCTCGAGTTGCTGGGATTCGGTCAGGCCCATATGGCGGCTGTCCAGGTAGGGGCGGGCCTGGGGCGAATGGAAGGTGGAAAGCCGGGCGTGGCGCTGGGGCAGAAACTCTGCTGCGTGCATGGGAACCTCCGAAGGGTGAATATGCGTATTTAATAATAATCATTTGCATTAAAAAGGCATAGTCCCATCGTGGTGTTTCCGACGAACGGATGCATCGGTTCAAAGGGAAAGGCCGTCCCGGTGATCAGGTGTCCGCGGCCATGGACTGGAGTACCTCAAAGCATTCCAGATGGGGCCCGGTGAGGTAGATATGGGAACGACTGCCGGCCGACCGATGGGCCTCGCGAAACGCATCAGACTGGGTCCAGGCCTCGAAATCCCCCAGGCTGGTCCAGAGGGTGTGGGTGGAATACAAGGTGTGGTCGTCGAATGATGCGCCCCGCAACACCTTGAACTCGATGAACCCGGGAACCCCTTTCAAACGGCTCTCGCGTCCCTCCCAGATCTCTTCGAATTCTGTTTCGTGACCGTGGCGTACCTTGAAGCGGTTCATGGCAATCATCATGGCGGTGTCTCCCGAAAGGATGGCTGGGGATGGCCGGCGTTGGCTTGCCGGCAGTGCTTCTTATCAAGAATAGTACTCATTACGATTCTCGCCAAGGGGTCTGTTTTCTTTTCGGCGACCCGCATCCATTTTTTTCAAGGGGGTATGAGTACAAGAGGCTTTCTGGTGATCGGTTGTCGGGTTGCAAATGAGAATGTAATGCATTAACGTTATTTCCTGTCGGGTCCGATCCGTGGATCCGCCATCCTCCACTCAGCCCGCCGTCGACGTCATCGATCAGCCAGCCAGAGTGCGTCACATCTGCTTCCAATGTGCCGGTCGTCATCCATCGACCGTCAGGAGGTTCTCATGCGTGTACTCTCTTCATCGTCCGCCGAGCCCGCACCGATGGCTCGGACTCAAGCCGACCCGGAGCCTGCTGCCCGAGCCGAGCGCAGGACCCGTCATGACCTGGCCAGTCGCACCGGCCTGTCGGATGCCCGCCTGCTCATGCGAGAACTGGGTGATGGCCTGGTGCGCCTCAGGCCGAACTGGGATGAACTACTCCCGGCCCTGGAATCCCTGGGCACTGTGCGGGCCGTGACCCGTAACGCCCATGTCATCCATCAGAGCGTGGGCAGCCTTGGCCATGCGCACGTCCGCGAAGACATGGGTTGGCTGGTCGGCAGTGGCATGGACCTGCGACTGATGCTCGGCCACTGGCATCACGCCCTGGCCGTGGTTGCGCGGGATAACCCGATGGCGGAACGCGGGGTGTATTTCTTTGATGCCGACGGCAGTCAGGTTCATGGCGTGGAGCTCACTTCCGAATCCAGTCAGGGGGCTTTCGCGGCCCTGGTGACGCGTTTTCGCGGGCCGCGGCTGACGCCGGAATTCCTGTCGTGTGCGCCTGTCGTGCAGTCGCCCGCCCGACGCATTCCCCTGGTGGATATCGTGGATCTCAGGGTTCGCTGGGATGCCATGGGTGAACCGGGTGACTTTTCGGACCTGCTGGCGCATTTCGGCATGACGCGGCTCAACGCCCTGCGGTTGGCGGGTCCGGGCCGAGCCTTCTCCGTGGGGGTGGAGTCCGGATGCACCCTGCTGGAATACATCCGGGATGAGGCCTTGTCGGTGGAAGTGCATGTGGCCAATGTCGGTGCCGTGCAGATCCATCACGGCTATGTGGGGAGTTTCCGCGAGGCCGACGATTGGTGGCGGATCAGGAATCCCCGGTTCAGTCTGGATCTGCGCCGTGCCGGGCTCGCCGAGGTGTGGGTGGTCCGTCGCCCAACGCATCGTGGCCCGGTGCATTCCCTGGAGTGGTATGGTTTCGATGGCAGCCTGTTGATGCAGATCTTTGGCCATCGGTCCACGGGGGGTGTCGAGGATGCACGATGGCGGCATCTGCTGGGCTCTTTGGAAGGCGATCGAACCGACTGAGAACCCGGGGCTTGCGCGAACTGATGAAGCACCCGGCTTGGCGTTCAAGGCACGCCATGTCATGATGACGGAGTACGGATCCTGAGCGATCTACCCGAATCAACCGTACGTCACTCCAGCCAGCCGCCGCCAGCCAAGTGACGCCATCCCGGAGTAATGGGTGCGTGACCTTGATGCCTGAAAGTTCTCCTCTGCGCGCAAGCGCTCCTGAGTGGCCACCGTGCCTGTTGGCAGGTGCGCCATGATTCAGCTTGATGACGTGCGTGCCGTGCTCGACGATGTGCGGATCGCCCATCACGTGCGTGGGCGCGTGCGACTGAAACTTGTCCGCGACCCTCAGCTCCAGAAGTCCCCTTCCGGGGCCTTGATCGAAACACTTCAGGTTCTGTTGGCATCATTGCCCGGGGTGCGCGATGTGCGTATCAACCTGCTGGCCCGTTCCTGCGTGGTGGACTATGACCCGGAGACGATTCCGCCCGAGGCCTGGGCGGATTTTCTGGCCGGTGAGCGCACGCCGTCGGCAGACCGGCTGGAAAAGGTGCTGGAGCAGGCCTGCCGGGAAGTCAGCGATGCCCTGTCCTGACACGACGACAGATCACCGCATCCCGAGGAATCCCCGGGCCTGGGGATTGTCTCACATTAAATAAGGTGTCGCGGAATTGAGGAGGAAAAGCACCATGATACCGTTACTTCCCTTTGCCGCCGGGGTGATTACCGGCGCGGTCGCGGTGCGACTGTTGAAGACGGATCGCACCCGCAAGACGCTCCACCAGGCCGGGGACCGTCTGCGGGATGCCACCGTATCCAGCCTGGAGGGCATCGAGAATACTTCTGCCCGTGCGCGTCGACGGCTCGCGAGAGCCGAGGCCGCCAAGGCGGCCGATGGCGATTCCGTGATCGATGCCGATGCTGAAAAGCCTGACGGGCCCGCCTCTTGAAGCCGGGTGATCGACGCTTGAGGCGCCTGCCGCCGCCCATGCCAGGCCCCTTGCCACCCCCCCGCGACGGTAATCCTTTCGTTCGTGGCCTGGTGGTGGGGGGGTGCCTGGCCGCCTTTCGCGGCGTGGGGCGCCGGGGAGCACCCCGCCCGACGAAACACATCCTTCGCCACGCCCTTCAGGAGGGCACCGCGCTGGCCGCCGGTACGCGGGCAGCCGTGGCGGTGGGCCAACGGGATTATACCGGTGCCCTGACGGCTGCCGCCGCAGGCGCAGCCGGTGTATTGATCATTGAACGCCTCCTGGGCGACTCGCCCGAGGCCAGACGGGAGTCAGTGAATGGGAAAGAAACGCAAGAAAAAGGAAGCAAGACGTCGGCGTGAAGCCATGTACGAGGGCTATGGATGGGGGCCGCGAGATCCGGCCTATCAGGGCTACGGCCCGGGCTATGGGCCCTACGGCGAGGGTCCCTGGGGATATGATGCCTACAACGATCCGCGAGGTGCCCAGGGGCGCTACGGGTATGGTTATGGTGAGGGTGCCCGCGACGGCGAGGGCCTGTTCGATGGCTTGAAGGGCATGCTGCGCGGTCGCCATAGTGAGCAGTTCCTGCTGGGCCTGGCCATCGGCGCCGGCGCCGCCTGGGTGCTCAGCGACGAGGAGACCCGTCGCAAGCTGATGAAGGCCGGCGTTGATCTCTATTCCGGTGTGGCCGGCGGCGTGGAGGAACTCAAGGAACAGATGGCCGATATCAAGGCGGAACTGGACGCCGAACGTCACGGGGATCAGTGATGGACGAAACCTGGTTCAGCGGCGTTGAGCCCGTGCACGCCATCCGCGGACGGGTGCGTTTTCGCTACCGACGACGTCCGTCGATGCCCGCCGAGGGTCGTCGCATCTGCTCGGCGGTGGCCTCCATCGAAGGGGTGGAGTCCGTGCGCGTCAACGAGCGAATCGATTCGCTGGTGATCCGCTTTGAACCGGAGGTGACCGACCTGTCCCGCCTGCGGGAGGGCATTCTGTCGCTGACTGCCCCGCCGCTGTCGCGCAACGCCGGCCGCAGTCGCAATGACGAGGCCAGCCTGCTGGCGGTGGGATTCGGGGGGGTGACCCTGATGCTGACCCGCTGGTTGCCCCCCTGGCTGCAACTTCCCCTGTCGATTGCCATCGCCCTGCCGGTACTGGGGGCGGCGGTGCGCGATCTGTTCCGCCAGGGGATCACCTCTCATGTTCTCGAGGCGCTGGCGGTGATCATCTCCATTGCCCGCCGCGACTACTTTGCCGCCAACACCACCGCCTTCCTGCTGGCACTGGGGGAGTATCTGGAACACTCCATCCAGCGTCGTTCCGACGATCTGCTCAAGCATCTGATGCGCCCGGGCGATACCGAGGTCTGGGTGGAACGGGATGGGGTGGAACTGCTGGTGGATGCGCGGCAGGTACGTACCGGTGATACGGTCATCGCCGCCACCGGCACGGTGATCCCCGTGGATGGCACGGTGCTGGGGGGCGAGGCGCTGGTGAACGAGTCCACCATGACCGGCGAGAGCGTACCCGTGACCCGTCGTCGCGGCGATACGGCGCTGTCGGGCACCCTGGTGCAGGAAGGGCGCATCCGCATCTACGCCGAGCGGGTGGGGCGCCATGCCGCGGCGGCCCGGATTGCCGACTTCGTGGAGCACTCTCTGGAGGCCAAGAGCAACACGCAGCTGGAGGCGGCCAGGCTGGCGGATCGACTGGTCCCCATGGTGCTGGGGCTCTCGGGTGGCACCTGGGTGGTGTCCCAGGATACCGAGCGGGTGGCGGCGGTGCTGCAGGCGGACTACTCCTGTGCGCTCAAGCTGGCCACCCCCGTGGCGTTCAAGTCCGCCATGTACCGGGCGGGTCAGTCGGGCATGCTGGTCAAGGGGGCCACGGCGCTGGAAAAACTCGCCGAGGCCGACACCTTCGTGTTCGACAAGACCGGCACCCTCAGCAGCGGTCAGCTGCAGGTCACCGATTCCATCGCCTTCGACAGTCAGTACACCTCCGAGGACCTGATCAACATGGCCGCCTCGGTGGAGGAGCATTATTTTCATCCCATGGCCATGGCGGTGGTGGAGGCGGCGGAGCGGTTGCCGCATCAGCAACACTTCAATCATAAGGAAGTGGAGTTCATTGTGGCTCATGGGGTGGCCAGCAGCATCGAGGGCCGGCGCATCGTGGTGGGCTCCCGACATTTCCTGGAGGAACACGAAGGGATCGACATGGAACCCTTCTCGGCCGTGATCGAGCGCCTGCGGAACGATGGCAAGACGCTGCTCTACATCGGCTATGGTGGTGAGTTGCTGGGGGTGCTGGCGCTCAAGGACACGCTACGCTCCAATGCCGCGGCCACCGTGCAGCGGTTGCGACAGCTGGGCGTGGGCCGGGTGATCATGCTCACGGGGGATCAGCCGGAACGGGCCCGCCTCATGGCGGAACACCTGGGGCTGGATGACTACCGGGCGGGGCTCATGCCCGAGGATAAGGCACTGGCCCTGAAGAACCTGGCGGGAGAGGGTGCCCGCATTGCCTTCGTGGGAGATGGCATCAACGATGCCCCGGCCCTGTCGGGGGCCCATGTGGGCATGGCCATGCATCATGGGGCGGATGTGGCGCGTCTGGCGGCGGACATCACGCTGCTGGAGGATGATATCGCCCGGGTGGCCGATGCCAAGGCCCTGGCCCTGGCCACGCGTGGGCTGGTGGACAGTAATTTCAAGCTCACCGTGGGGTTGAATACGGGCATTCTCTCCGCCGCCGCCTTCGGGTTGCTGAATCCGGTGGCGGCCTCGGCGCTGCACAATGGCAGCACCATCGGCATTCTTTTGCGTGCCCTGGCCGGCGCCGGCTTGTCACGGGGGCAGGCTGCCCGGGCAGCCTGAGCCTGCCAGGCATCGTCATGCAGTCCCTTTTTGTGTTTTATTTGATTGAATGATTATCACTAAAAAGGAGAAAATCCATGTCATTGAGATGTCGTTGGCCCGTGATCATTGCGCTGCCATTCATGCTGGCGGGCTGCTGGGGCCCGGAAACGGGGGAGCAGGCACCGGTTTATGAAGATGGCACCTACCGGGGTGGTTTCTTCGACCGTGACCAGATACAGGTGGGGGTGCAACTCACCCTGGAAAACAACCGTGTGACCGCCGCCGGCTTCCGCCAACTGGCCTATGGGGGGACGGATTATCGACTGGCCGAGGAGGGTTTGCCCCTGGGGATTGCCGACCAGTACCGTGAACTGCTGGATCACATGCTGGGCAAGGACATCAACGAGGTCATCCCGGAGCTGTACTCACCCGGGGAGGTGGTGACGGAAAACGCGGAAGTGGACGGTTTCACCTCGGCCACCATCCGTTCGTCCAAGGTGATTTCAGCCATACGGGATGCCCTGAACCGCGGCGTGTACAGCTACTGAGGAGGGGGGGTGGTGGCCCGGCCCCCGGGTTCGGCATCACCCGTCCGCTCCCTTGAGCGCTCATCATTCTTCCCAGCGTGAGCCCGTTTCCTCGGGCGTGGGCGAGGGCGCGGCCTCAAAGGGTGTGAGGCGCAGGAAGGCGTCCAGATGTCTCCCCGCCAGTTCCTCGTGGCCGTGGCGGCCAAGCACCCGGTAGTGATAATAGTGCCGACCCGCATGCACATAACCCTGTTCGCGCTGTTGCAGCCGGGACAGGTAGGGATCCCGGTGAGGGGGCACCTGCCGGGAGAGGGCTTCGTACAGGGAGCCCAGCTCCGCACCGATCACCCAGCGAGCCTCCCCCGTATGCACACGCCGCTGGGAACGGGGCGCACCGTATTCCACCACCGGCCGGTTACGGGTGTTGACCGGATAATCGTCGAACACCTCACTCAGCCCCACATTGCCGGCATAAAAGCGCAACGACACGGCTTGCAATAACGGCGCCGGCAGGTCCGGATTGCCGGCCAGTGCCCGGCCATGCCGGACCAGGACATCCGGGTCCAGTGTGACATCCGCTTCGGTGCCCACCAGGGCCAGGATGGAACCCGTGGGGAACATGTCACCGCGCCAGGCCACCACCTGGGGGAAGACTTCCTGCATGGTGCGCCCGATACTGCCCAGCTCCCGTTCGGTGAGCTGATAAAGGGGCAACCATTGGACAAACAGGCCACCGTCCGCCAGGCGCTCACGGGCCACCTGGTAGTGCTCACGGGTGTAAAGATTGCCCGTTCCCGCCTTCCAGGGAGTGAACAGGTCACTGATGATCAAATCGTAACGGTGGCTGGCGTGACGCAGGCAATGGTGCCCATCCTGGGCACGTACCGTGACGCGCTCGTCCTGGAAAAGTCCGTTGTTCCAGGGAGCAAAGTGGATGCTGGCCAGTTCCACCACCTCCGGCAGGATCTCGCACACATCCACCCGTTCCACCGGGAACATCAGGCTGGTGCCTGCCGTGATGCCCGTGCCCATGCCCAGGTAAAAGACATGGCGGGGGTCCGGGTGGGTCATCATGGGGATCAGGGTGCGGTTGCGTTCCGACTCCAGCGACGTGGTGCCCCCCAGGGTGTAGTAGTTGTTCACGCGCAGCACACGGTGATCACCCCATTGCACCACGGTGGCCGTGGCATGGCTGCCTTCGCGCACATCCAGAAGGGACTCACCGGCCGTCGGGTCCAGGCGGGACACGCTCAGCCCCTGGGGATGCCAGACCAGCAAGGCCAGGCAGACAGCCGCCAGCGGGGTGGCCCCGGCGAGGCGCCAGGGAGCGGGGGCCGAGGAGCGCCAGATGAGCCAGACGACCAGCGCCGGGTAGACGGCGGCGAACACCAACAAGCTGCCGGTCACGCCGACCCAGGGCAGCAGGACAAAGCCCGCCGCCAGTGAACCGACGATGGCCCCGGAGGTGTTGGCCGCCACCAGTTGCCCGATGATCCGGCCCGGTTCCGGTCGGGATGCCTCCACGGCCCGCAACAGATAGGGCAGGACTGCGCCCAGCAGGATGCCCGGCAGCACCATCACCGCGATCGCCGTGGCCGACACGGCGGCCAGGTATTCCCGCCAGCCGGCCCCGGCCCCCACGTAGTTGAGTCCGTCGGTGGCGGCATGAAAGGCCCAGGGCGAGGCCGCAATCACGACGGCCGACAGGAGCAACAGTACGCCAAGCACACCATGAGGGGGCAGACGCTGGATGCGGGCCAGGGCGTTGGCCATCAGTGACCCCAGGGACAGGGCGACCAGGAAAGACACCAGCACGATGGCATAGGTGTAAACGGAATTCTGCAGCACTTGGGCAAAGAGTCTTGTCCAGAGCACCTCCACGCCCAGGGTGGCCAGGCCCGAGGCGAAGGCGATCACCCCCACCATGCGCGGCGGCAATGACGGCCAGCGGGCAACCGAGGCGGCGGCTGAGGCTGGCGAAGGGGATGGCGTGGAAGAAGGGGCGCTCTCGCCCGCGCGCGCCAGGATACGGCGCGCCAGAACGATGGCGATGATGCCAACGGTCAGGTCGATGCCAATGGCCAGCAGATAGGCTCCGTGAAAACCCAGCAGCATGGGCAGGGCAAAGCCGGCCGCCAGTGCCCCCACGGCGGAACCGAAGGTGTTGAGGGCATACAGGGCCGTGCCGGTGGTGGACAGTCGTCCCACCACGCGGACCATGAACTGCCCCATCATGGGCAGGGTGCCCCCCATCAGGAAGGCCGGCGGGAACAGGATCACCGCAGCCAGACCCGCCTTGAGGGCCTGGTCGGCCACCGGATGGTCTCCGGCCAGGGCATAGAGCGCCGGGTACAGGCTGTGGTACAGGTCAGTGAGGAAGAAATGGCCCAGGGCGGTCAGGGCGACGGCCACCTCCAGGGCACCGAAGGCGGCCAGGGCCGATCTCACCCGAGGCGCCATGCGTCCCCAGAACCAGCCGCCCACGGCCAGTCCGGCAAAGAACACCGCAATGGCCAGCGCCGCCGCCTGGGCCGTGCTGCCAAACAGCAGGCCCAGTTCCCGAACCCACAGCACCTGATAGACCAGCGCGGCAAAGCCCGACAGAAAGAACAGGGCGGCGATGGCCCAGCGAAGCGGTGTCGACACCATGGGGAATTCCGAGTCAGTGAATGATAATCAACCCGTTATGGTATTGGATAACCTGCTCGAGGGACAGGCCTCATTGGTTCACATCCGCCACCCGGGTACACTGCAGATGACCGCTCGACCTTGCGTGAGCCCCAGCCGAAAGCGGTGCGGGCGTCTTGCCGGGTCCTGTCTTTCGGATCGAATCAGGGGCATCGGATGAGCCACGCCAAACCCAACCTGCCCACGAAGACCTGTGTGGTCTGCGGCCGCCCGTTTGCCTGGCGGCGCAAGTGGGCCCGCGTCTGGGATGAGGTACGCTACTGTTCCGAGCGCTGTCGTCGGCAACGGGGATCGGTCGGTGCGGCCAGGGGGCCGCCATGACCACCTTGCGTCTGGTACTCGGCGATCAGCTCAACGCATCGCACCCCTGGTTTCGCCAGCCGGATGACGGTTGCGTTGTGGTGATGATGGAGATCCGCAGCGAGACCGACTACGTGATCCATCACGCGCAGAAGGTGCTGGCCATCTTTGCGGCCATGCGCCGCTTCGCCGAGGCCCTGCGGGCTGCCGGCCACCGTGTTCACTACCTGCGTATTGGCGACTCCGAGAATCGGCAAGGCTTCGCAGCCAATCTCCAGTGGCTGGCTGCACATTACCAGGCGACCCGGTTCGAGCGCATGGAGGCCGATGAATGGCGCGTGGAACGGCTGCTTGATGAGGCCTCAGCCCGGCTCGGCCTGCCCAGCACGGTGGTGGATGCGGCGCATTTTCTTTGCGAGCGGGGTGAACTGGCCCAGGCCTTCAGCAGCGAGCGGGTGCCACGCCTGGAGTATTTCTATCGTGACATGCGCCGCCGCCATGGCCTGTTGCTGGATGACCACCAGAAGCCGGTGGGTGGGCGCTGGAACTTCGATGCCGACAACCGTGCCCGCTGGCCGGGGGAGCCACCCACCCCCGACTGGCCATGGGCGCCCACGGATGTCTCGGCACTTTGGCAGGAGATCGTCGCCGCCGGAGTGCGCACCCTGGGGGAGCCTGGTGCCGATGCGCTGGCCTGGCCGTTGACCCGATCTCAGGCGCGTGCAGGGCTGCAGGCGTTCATCAAACAGGCCTTGCCGCATTTTGGTCGTTTTCAGGATGCCATGAGCACCCGGGAGCCGTTGCTGTTCCATTCGGGGCTTTCGTTCGCTCTCAATACCAAGATGCTGCATCCACGGGAGGTGATCGATGCGGCGCTGGAGGCCTTTGAGGCAGGCGCCGTGGATATCGCCGCCTGTGAGGGATTTGTGCGCCAGATTCTCGGCTGGCGCGAATATGTGCGGGGCGTCTACTGGAGCCGCATGCCGGATTACGCGCAGACCAACGCCCTGCAGGCCCGCCGGCCCTTGCCCCGCTGGTACTGGACGGGTGAGACGCACATGGCCTGTCTGCGCCACGCCATAGGCCAGTCCCTGCGCCTGGCCTACGCACATCATATTCAGCGGTTGATGATCACCGGCAATTTCGCCCTGCTGGCGGGGTGCGATCCGGACGCGGTGGACGCCTGGTATCTGGGGATCTACATCGATGCCTTTGAATGGGTGGAGATGCCCAACACCCGTGGCATGAGCCAGTATGCCGACGGTGGGCTGGTGGCGAGCAAGCCTTACGCTGCCTCGGCCAGCTACATCAAGCGCCAATCGGACTATTGCAAGGGCTGCCGGTATGCCGCCACCCGCCGGCACGGGGATGATGCCTGCCCGTTCAATGCGCTCTACTGGGATTTCATGCTTCGCCACGAGGCGGATTTTGCCAGCAACCCGCGCATGGCCATGCCGTACCGCGCCTGGAAGCGCATGGATGAGCCGGAGCGCACGGCCACCCTGGAACACGCTCATCGCCTGCTTGAGCGGCTCGATACCCTGTGATCATCTGCAGGGCCAATGCGCCATGTCCTCGGTCGCAGCCGAAGGAGTAGTACAATTCCGGTCGTTCGACACAAGGGGAGCCAATGATGCAGCATCGGCAGGAACAGCGTTGGCAGTTCTGGATCGATCGGGGCGGCACGTTCACCGATGTGATCGGTCGTCGGCCGGACGGCAGCATGGTCATGCACAAGCTGCTGTCCGAGCACCCGGAGCGCTACCGGGATGCGGCCCTGCAGGGTATTCGCGATCTGCTGGGCCTGGAGCCGGAGGACGCCATTCCGCCGGAGCGGCTGGAGTCGGTGAAGATGGGCACCACCGTGGCCACCAACGCCTTGCTGGAGCGCAAGGGGGAGCCCACGGTGTTCGTCACCACCCGGGGCTTTGCCGATGTCCTGCGCATTGGCTACCAGAACCGGCCGGACATCTTCGCCCTGGATATCCGGCTGCCCGAGCAGCTCTACCGGCGGGTGGTGGAAGTGGATGAGCGCATCGCCGCCGACGGCACGGTGCTGGCCGCACCGGATCCGCAACAGGTGCGCACCGCCCTGAATGAGGCGCGGGTCGCCGGTTGTACCGCCTGCGCCATCGCTTTCATGCACGGGTATCGCTACACCGCCCATGAGGAACAGGTGGCTGCCCTGGCCCGCGAAGCGGGTTTAGAGCAGATCAGCGTCTCGCATCAGGTGAGTCCGCTCATGCGCCTGGTGGGCCGGGGGGATACCACGGTGGTGGACGCGTATCTCTCGCCCATCCTCAAGCGCTATGCCGAGCAGGTGGCCGCGGAGCTGGGCGGCACCCGCCTGATGTTCATGAAGAGCGACGGCGGGCTCACCGATGCCCGCTGGTTCGAAGGCAAGGACGCGATCCTCTCGGGGCCGGCCGGCGGGATTGTCGGTTGCGTGCGCACCGCCATGATGGCGGGTTTCGAGCAGATCATCGGCTTCGACATGGGTGGCACGTCCACCGACGTCGCCCATTATAACGGCGAGTTCGAGCGCAGCTTCGAGACAGTGATCGGCGGCGTGCGCATGCGCGTGCCCATGATGCGCATCCACACCGTGGCTGCCGGCGGCGGCTCCTGCCTTGGGTTCGATGGCAGCCGCTACCGGGTCGGCCCGGAGTCCGCAGGGGCGGACCCGGGGCCGGCCTGTTATCGCCGTGGCGGCCCGCTCACCGTGACCGACTGCAACGTCATGCTGGGCCGGCTGCAGCCGGCGTTCTTCCCGCGCGTGTTCGGCCCCGACGGTGACGAACCCCTGGATGCCGACGTGACCCGCGAGGCCTTCCGGGAACTTGCCGAACGCATCCACCGGGAGACCGGCGATGCGCGCAGTCCGGAAGAGGTGGCCGAAGGCTACCTGCGCATCGCCGTGGAGAACATGGCCAATGCCATCAAGCAGATCTCCGTGCAGCGGGGGCATGACATCACGGGCTACACCCTGAACTGTTTCGGCGGTGCCGGCGGCCAGCATGCCTGCCGGGTGGCCGAGGCCCTGGGCATGGCCCGGGTTCTGGTGCATCCCTTCGCCGGGGTGCTGTCCGCCTACGGCATGGGCCTGGCGGATCTCACCACCCTGCGGGAACTGGCCGTGGATGCGCCGCTGCAGGCCGACACCCTCAAGCGACTGGCGCCGCGTCTGGAATGGGCCGAGGGCGAGGGCCGGGAGGAACTCCTGGCCCAGGGCGCCCCTGCGGATGGTCTGCGTGCGGTGCACAAGCTGCAGCTACGCTACGAGGGCACCGACACCGCACTGCTGGTGGATCACGGTGATGCCAAGCAGGTGCGGGCAGATTTCGAGACCCTGCATCGCACCCGCTTCGGGTTCACCATGCCGGACAAGCGGGTGATGATCGCCGCCGCGGTGGTCGAGGTGATCAGCAGTGATGGCGCCCTCGGCAGGGAGCCAGAGCGACCCCCGCGTGGGGCAGGTGAAGGTCCGGATGCCCTGGGGCAGGTGGAGGCCTGGATGGAGGGCGCCTGGCGCAGCGTGCCCGTCCATGACCGCGAGACCCTGGCCCCCGGGGACCGCATCGACGGCCCGGCCATCATCCGCGATCCGGTGTCCACCATCGTGGTGGAGCCGGGCTGGTCACTGGGGGTCAACCCCTACGGCCACCTGCTGCTGGACCGGCAGGCCGCCACCGCGACCGCCCGTGTGGGCACCGAGGCGGATCCGGTGATGCTGGAGGTGTTCAACAACCTGTTCATGAGTGTCGCCGAGCAGATGGGCGTGACGCTGCAGAACACCGCCCAGTCCGCCAACATCAAGGAGCGGCTGGATTTCTCCTGCGCCGTGTTCGACTCCGATGGCGGTCTGGTGGCCAATGCGCCCCATGTGCCGGTGCATCTGGGCTCCATGGGCGAGAGCGTGCGCGCCATCATCCACGCCCGCCGGGGCACGATGCGGCCCGGCGACGTGTTCATGCTCAACAATCCGTACCAGGGCGGTACCCATCTACCGGACATCACCGTGGTGACGCCGGTGTTCGATGATGCCGGTGACGAGATCATCTTCCATGTGGCCAGCCGCGCCCACCATGCGGATGTGGGCGGTCTCACCCCGGGCTCAATGCCGCCCCACAGCCGCCATATCGACGAAGAGGGCGTGCTCATCACCAATGTGCAGGTGCTCGATGCCGGCGAGTGGCGGGAGCAGGCCCTGCGGGATCTCTTCGGCAACGGCCGCTATCCCGCCCGCAACATCGAGCAGAACCTGAGCGATCTGCGTGCCCAGATTGCCGCCAACAATCGCGGCGTCAACGAACTGCGCGGGCTGGTCAGTCAGTACGGTCTGGATGGTGTGCACGCCTACATGGCCCATGTCCAGGCCAATGCCGCCGAGCAGGTGCGTCGGGTGCTGGACGTGCTCGGCGATGGCGCCTGGGAAAAGCGCCTGGACAACGGTGCCGTGGTGCGGGTGGCCATCCGCGTGGACCGCGAGGCACGCTCGGCCGTGGTGGACTTCACCGGCTCCAGCCCCCAGCAGGACAGCAACTTCAACGCCCCCCGGGCGGTGACCCGGGCGGCGGTGTTGTATGTGCTGCGCACCCTGGTGCAGGACAGCATCCCGCTGAATGACGGCTGTCTGGAACCCATCGAGCTGGTGATTCCGGAGGGCTCCATGCTGAGTCCGCGCCATCCCGCCGCGGTGGTGGCCGGCAATGTGGAAGTGAGCCAGGTGGTCACCGATACGTTATATGCGGCCCTGGGGGTGATGGCCAACAGCCAGGGCACCATGAACAATGTCACCTTCGGCAACGATACCCACCAACACTACGAGACCCTGTGCGGCGGTGCCGGCGCCGGTAATGCCTTCCATGGCGCCAGTGCCGTGCATGTGCACATGACCAACAGCCGCCTCACCGATCCGGAAGTGCTGGAGACACGCTTCCCGGTGCGGCTGGAGGGTTTCGCCGTGCGCCATGGGTCGGGCGGCGATGGGCAGTGGCGGGGCGGCGATGGCGTGGAGCGCCGTCTGCGCTTTCTGGAGCCCATGACAGTGGCGGTGCTGGCCAACAGCCGCGTGCAGGCCCCGGCGGGCATTGCCGGCGGCGGCGACGGAGCCCTGGGCGAGCAGTTCGTCCTGCGTGCCAGCGGCAGCCGCGAGGACCTGGGCGGCACGGACCTGGCCGCCATGGACACCGACGACGTGTTCGTGATCCGCACCCCCGGCGGCGGTGGATACGACGCCAGGTAGAAGCGATGCAAGGCGCGTTGCATGGTCCCGGTGGGCTGGCTGCCAGCGCCCACGGCCCCCCAGCCCTGTGGGGCCAGGGCTTTGCATGCGGATGAGGGTAGTGCCTCCGTGTGATCAGTCGTGTGTCTCGCTCCAGGGCTCCACCACGAGTTTTTGATGGTGTTGCTCCAGGATCTCCCGGATCCATCGGCCCTCGGCGGCCTGGCGCGCCCGCAGGATGGGATCGCTCACCTGCACCGGGCTCAGGGCCTGATTGACGATCCAGCCGGCGGGTTCGATGCCGGCCCGACGCAGATCGGCCTGCAGGGCCGCCGCTTCATGTACGGGCGTGGCCTCGGGCAGGGTGCAGATGAGCACATGGGTGAAGGCCGGATCCCGCAATCGGGGCAGCAGTTGTTCCACCGCTTCGGGCACACCCTGACTCTGACGCCCCAACTCCCGGTGGTAGGCCTGCGCGGCATCCAGCAGGAGGATGGTGTGGCCGGTGGGGGCCGTGTCCAGGACCACGTACTGATCGCGGGCCTGATCGACGGTCCGGGCAAAGGCCTGGAAGACGGCGATCTCCTCGGTGCACGGGGAACGCAGGTCCTCCTCCAGCAACCGGCGACCTTCCTCGTCCAGATCCTTGCCCGCCGAGGCCATCACCGCTTCCCGGTAACGCCGGGTCTCCAGGGCCGGGTCCACCCGGCCAATGGTCATGCCTTCGGGGATCTCGCCCACGGCAGCCTCCACATGGGCCGCCGGGTCCGTGGTGGTCAGATGAACCCTGTGGCCCTGGCGGGCCAGGGTCATCGCGATGCGGGCTGCCAGGGTGGTCTTGCCCACGCCTCCCTTGCCCATGGTCATGATGGCACCATGGCCGTGGCGACCCAGGGCCTCCACCAGGGCCTCGAAGGTCTCACCTTCGGGCGGCTGAACCGGGTCGGTGGCGTCGGGTGGGGGTTCCGCCTCGGCCAGCAGGATGCGCAGCCCCTCCAGCCCCATGGGCGGGCGCCCCCGCAACGGGCGTTCGCTGCGGGGTAGATCGCGAAGCAGGGCGGGCATGCGCTCCAGTGCCCGGTGCCCGCGTGCCTCCAGGGCCCGGGCCACCGGATCTTCCGGGTCCCGTGCCTGGAACAGGCCATTCACCACCAGGTGCTGGTTGGCCACGCCCAGCTCCCGCAGTTCTCCACTGGAGCGGGCCGCTTCGTTCAGGGCCGCCGCTTCGGGGCGGGTCACGAGAATGAGCGTGGTGCGCTCGCCATCCCCGAGGCTGTCCACGGCACGGGCATAGATCTCTTTCTGGCTGGCCAGCCCCTCCAGCGGCCCCAGGCAGGAGGTGCCCGAGGTGTTGGTCTCGATGAATCCCGTCCAGGCACTGGGCAGGGACAGCAGGCGCAGGGTATGCCCCGTGGGTGCGGTGTCGAAGATCAGATGATCAAAGTCCTGGGTGGATGGGGTGTCGCCCAACAATGCGGCGAAGGCATCGAATGCGGCAATCTCCATGGTGCAGGCACCGGAGAGCTGCTCCTCCATGCTGTTCACCACCGCCTCCGGAAGCTTGCTCCGGTAGGGGCCCACCACCCGTTCGCGGTAGGCGGCGGCCGCCTTTTCCGGATCGATGTTCAGGGCCTTGAGGCCGGGAACCGCCGGGATGGGGGTGGGGGTGTCGGAAAGTGGGGTCTCCAGGACCTCATCCACGTTGGAGGCCGGGTCGGTGGAGATGAGCAGGACCCTTTTGCCCTGTTCCGCCAGGGCCAGGGCACTGGCACAGGCCAGCGAGGTCTTGCCCACGCCGCCCTTGCCGGTGAAGAAGAGATGTCGGGTAGGGGTGTGGAGGAAATTCATCAGGGGACCTCTCGATTCAGCTTTACCCACCAAGGGGAACAGCACGCTCTGAGCCCCTCTCCCGCTGGCGGGAGAGGGGGTGGGGTGAGGGCGGTGGATCTTCAGGTCAGCCGCAACAGCCGCTGCCCGGGCTGGTGCTCTTGCCGCATTCCGCCTCCAGCCCGGTCCATTGGGCCAGTTGCTCGCGATCCGGGTACACACCCTGGCTCATGACCGCCCCGTCCACCAGAAACACCGGCAGGGCGTCCTCGCCATCCTTCTCCAGAATGCTCTGGATGGTGGCGTTTTCCACGAAGGCTCCGGGTTGCTGGGACAGGTTGTAGCGGGTCACGCTCACCCCGGAATCACGCAGCCACGCCAGGTCACCCGCCAGCCGGGAGAGCCTGGGGTCCACGCTGGGTCCGCAAACGCCGCTGGCGCAGCACTGGGGAGGATCGAACACGGTGATCTCGGTCATGGGGGAAGCCCTCGTCGTGGATGACAATATGGGCCGAGAATACGCTATTCCATATATATGATCAACCGCATGTATGGGCCGCGCATGAGACGCCCCGGGCGCTAGAAACTGGCCTCCATGAACAGATAGGTACGATTGATATTCATACGGTGCCAATCGTCGTAATGGCGCAGGTGCCGGAATTGAGGCAGGTCCGCGAGGCGGCTCACCACTTCATCCAGTGTCTCCCAGTTCTCCAGACCTTCCCCCACCTGGCGCACCAGCAGGGCCAGGTAATCACCGGTATCCTGCTGCGCGGTGGCCAGGTCGGTGGCCTCGCCATGGCCGGGAACCACCACCTCCGGCTCCCAGGAGGCCATGGTCTCGAAGGCCTTGAGCTGTTCCACCGGATTACTCCATGGGTGAATGCCCAGCATGCGCTCGGTGTAGACCACGTCACCGGAGAAGACCACACCCTGATCTGGCAGATGCAGCAGGATGTCCCCCGGGAAGTGGGCATCTCCGGCATGGATCATCTCGAAGCGCACCCCGCCCAGCTCGAACGCATGATGATCCGAGGCGATGGGCGAGGGTGCCGGGCGTGGCTCGGTGCTTTCCATGGTCGCCGCGCCCAGGGTGTCCGTGAGGCGATCCAGGTGCTGTCGGGCAAACTCCGCCTGGGTGGCGGCAGTGCGTTCAAGGGCCAGGATCTCGGCACCCTGGGAGAGGAAGTAGTCATTGCCCAGCCAGCGGTGATCCTGGCTGCCCAGATTGATCACATGGGTGATGGGCTGGTCGGTCAGGTCAGCCACAGCCTGTTCAATGCGTTGGGCCACATGGTGGCTGGGGCCGCTATCGATCAGCACCACCCCTTCGTCGGTGATCACAAAACCCACGTTATTGTTCATGCCCAGGTTGGCCTGGGTTCGATTTTCCAGTGAGCCATAAAAGTAATGGATCTGCTCTGTGATGGCCCGCGGCTCGAGGATCCGTTCGATGGGTCGGTCCTCACCCGCCAAGGCTGTGGTCAGGGAGGAGATCATCAGTCCAATCAGGGTGGAGAGGAGTGCGGGGGCACGGGCAATCATGCTGTTCCTCGGTCATGTTGAAAAGTGGGAGGCGGGACGCCCCACCCCTTTTTATGCCAATCCAAGCATAAATATATGCCCGATCGCTGCCAAGCCCTCCTGAGGATCCGGCACGTCTTCGATTTGAGCCCGGGCCGCATGCCTGTTAGATTCATACGGTTATCTTCAGACTTCAGCAGGTGACCCGGGGCCTTCGTGGCCCATCCATCGGGTTGAAACGGGAAGCCGGTGACATCGCCCAGGCGATCACTCCGGCGCTGCCCCCGCAACGGTAAGTGGTGAACTTGGAGAACCCAGGCCACTGTGAGACCCCGTCCCCCGGGCGGATCTCATGGGAAGGCAGCTCTCCACCTTGAATACCCACCACAAGCCCGGAGACCGGCCTGTTGAAGACCAGGTGCCGCGGGGTGCGGCGTGCCGGGTGGAGCCGGACCGCGCTTGAGCTCTCCTCCGTGGCACGTACCGCCTTCGTGGCGCATCCATCCCATCGATGCGCGGGCGGCGCGCGAGCGAGCATTTCCATGATATCCAGATCAAGAATCCCGGCCACCATCGTCACCGGCTTTCTGGGCAGTGGCAAAACCACCCTGCTGCGTCATCTCCTGGACAATGCCCAGGGGCGGCGTATTGCCGTCATCGTCAACGAGTTTGGCGAACTGGGCATGGATGGGGAGATCCTCAAGGGTTGCGGCATCGGCTGCGATGAATCCGGAGAGGACGCCGGCACGCTCTACGAACTGGCCAATGGCTGTCTGTGCTGTACCGTGCAGGAGGCCTTTTATCCGGTGATGAAGGCCCTGATGGAGCGCCGGGACGAGATCGATCACATCCTCATCGAGACCTCCGGCCTGGCGCTGCCCAAGCCCCTGGTGCAGGCCTTCAACTGGCCGGAGATCAAGACCGGCTGCACCGTGGATGCCGTGGTCACCGTGGTGGACGTGCCCGCCACCGCCCAGGGACAGTTCGCCGCCAACCCCGAGGCGGTGGACCGGCAACGCCGCGCCGACCCGAACCTGGATCACGACTCCACACTTCATGAACTCTTCGAGGATCAGCTATCCGCGGCGGATCTGGTGGTGCTGAGCAAGACCGATCTTGTGGATGCGGCGGCAGTGGAGCGGGTCACGGCACTCGTGCGCGCCGAGATCCCGCCCCCGGTGAAAATCCTCTCCAGCGACCATGGGCGAGTGGATCCCGCGCTCATGATGGGGCTGGGCAGTGCCTCCGAAGCACATATCCACCTGCGCGCCGGGCATCATGACCATGCCCATGGGGAGGGAGATCATCACCATGATCATGACCACGATCAGTTCGACTCGGTGGTGGTGAGGCTGCCGCAGGTGGATCGCGACAGGCTGCTGGAACGGTTGCAGCAAGTGGTGCGGGATCACCGCATCTTCCGCGTGAAGGGCTTCGCGGCCCTGCCCGACAAGCGCATGCGCCTCGTGGTGCATGGGGTGGGAAGTCGTTTTGACAGCTACTTTGACCGCCCCTGGGGTGCCGGGGAGGATCGCGCAACCCGTCTGGTGCTGATCGGTCAGGACCTCTCGGCCGAGGCCCTGGAGCAGGCCCTGCAACCGGCGGTTCTGGCGGCGACGGCCTGATGCATCTGCTGGCGGCACAACCCGGCGGGTTCGTCGACGACGACTCGGTGATCACGCGTCTGGATCAGACGCCCGCCGATATCGTCATCCTCAGTGCCGCGGATACCACCCTGGCCCTGCTGGCCTCCCAATGCCCACAGGCCCGGTCGGGCCCCGTGGGGGAAGACAACTACCCATCCGTTCGCCTGGCCAACCTGCTGCACCTGAGCCAGCCGGCGTCGGTGGACCTGTACCTGGATGAGGTGCTGCAAAAGGCCCGCGTGATCATCATCGATCACCTGGGTGGCGAATCCTACTGGCCCTATGGCACGGAGCAGGTGTGGGCCCTGTGCCGACGCCGGGGTATCCGGTTGGTGATGTTTTCCGGGGACAATACCGAGGATGGCAACCTGCTCATGAAGAGTACGGTGGAGCCGGATATTTGCCGCGCCCTGTGGCGCTATCTGCGCGAGGGCGGCCCCGCCAACATCCGGGCCTTCTATGACTTTATCGGGGCCACCTTTTTCGATCTCCCCCTGGAGCCTCCGCCACCCAGGCCGCTGCCTCACATCGGCGTGTATCACCCCGAGCAGGATGTGGGCACGGTATCGGCCTGGCAGGCGCGCTGGCATGCGGGGGCGCCGGTGGTGGCCGTCCTCTTTTATCGCTCACATCTTCAGGCGGGCAATACCGCGGTCTTCGATGCCCTGTGCCAGGCACTGCTGAGCCGCGGCCTCAACCCCCTGCCCATGGCCCTGGTGTCCCTGAAGGATCCACTGTGTCTGGAGATGGTGCGACGCCTGTGCCGGGAACAGGGCGTGGCTATGATCCTGAACGCCACGGCCTTCTCCCGGGCCCAGGGGGCAGACGGCGAACAGGCCCTGGCGGATGATCGGCCGGTGCTGCAGGTGATCCTCTCGGGCGGCAACGAGGAGAACTGGCAGCGGGACGTGCATGGGCTGCAGCCCCGGGATATTGCCATGCAGGTGGCCCTGCCGGAGATGGATGGCCATGTCATTTCCCGGGCGGTGAGCTTCAAGGGCCTGGAGCGCCGCTGCCCGCATACCCAGACCGATGTGGTGCATTACCAGCCCCAGGCCGAGCGAATCGCGTTCGTCGCCGCCCTGGCCGAGCGCTGGTGTCGGCTGCGCAACACCCCGAATGGGGACAAGCGCCTGGCACTGATCCTGGCCAACTATCCCACCCGGGAGGGTCGCCTGGGCAATGGCGTGGGTCTGGATACCCCCGCCTCGGTCGTCGGGATTCTGCGCCGTCTGGAGGCGGAGGGGTATGCCGTGGACGGCATCCCCGATGACGGCGATGCCCTGATGAGTCGACTGTGCGAGGGTGTGACCAATGATCCTCAGCATCGGGCGACGCGTCCCGCCTGGCAAAGCCTGTCCATGGCGGACTACCGGCGTTACTTCGATGGCCTGCCCGAGGTCAATCGTCAGGCGGTACTGGCCCGCTGGGGCGCACCGGAGCAGGACCCCATGGTGCGACAGCAGCGCTTCATGATCGCCGGTCTGCGCTGCGGCCGGGTGTTCGTGGGCATCCAGCCGGCCCGCGGCTATCACCTGGACATGATGGCCAATTATCACGACCCGGATCTGGTCCCCCCGCATTACTACCTGGCCTTCTACGCCTGGCTGCGGCTGCAGTTTGGCTGTGATGCCATCATCCATGTGGGCAAGCACGGCAACCTGGAGTGGCTGCCGGGCAAGAGCGTGGCCTTGAGTGACACCTGCTGGCCGGACCTGATCTTCGGCGCCATGCCGCATCTCTATCCCTTCATCGTCAACGACCCTGGGGAGGGCACCCAGGCCAAGCGTCGTGCCCAGGCGGTGATCATCGATCACCTGATGCCGCCGCTCACCCGGGCCGAGAACTATGGGCCGACAAGGGATCTTGAGCGCCAGGTGGACGAATACTACGAGGCCCTGATGCTGGATCGTCGCCGCGCCGGGGTGCTGCGCAAGAACATCCTGGACAGCATCATCGCCCAGGACCTGCATCGGGACCTGGGTCTGGAGACGCCGGCGACCGAGGAGGAGGAGCAGTTGCTGCTCAACCGCACCGATGCCTATCTGTGTGAGCTCAAGGAAAGCCAGATCCGCGATGGTCTGCACATCTTCGGCGAATCCCCCGAGGGGCGCCAGGAACGTGACACCCTGCTGGCCCTGGCCCGCTACCCGATGGGGGACGGGCGAGAAGGCAACGACAGCCTGATCCGTGCCCTGGCCCGGGACCTGGATCTGGGTGAGGGGTTCGATCCCCTGGACGCCCACTGGGCCGATCCCTGGAAAGGTCCTCGTCCTGATGTGCTCCAGGCAGCCCTGGCCGACGAGCCCTGGCGCCACCAAGGGGATACCCGCGAGCGCCTGGAAGCCCTGGCCCGCTCCATCCTGGAACAGGGGTTGCCGGAAGCAGGGTGCGCCTGGCCCCGAACCCGCCCGGTGCTGGAGCGCATCCGCACACGCCTGCAACCGGACCTGCAAGCCTGCGGCCCGCGGGAACTCGGTGGGCTGTGTGACGGGCTTGAAGGACGCTTCGTGCCGCCCGGACCCAGCGGTGCCCCCTCCCGGGGGCGCCCGGATGTGCTGCCCACCGGGCGCAACTTCTTCTCGGTGGATGCCCGCGCCATCCCCACCGCCACCAGCTGGACCCTGGGCATGAAATCGGCGGCCCTGCTGGTGGAGAAATACATGCAGGAGCACGGGGATTATCCCCGCGCCATCGGGTTGTCCGTCTGGGGTACCGCCACCATGCGCACCGGTGGCGACGACATGGCCCAGGCCTTCGCCCTGATCGGCGTGCGGCCGCGCTGGTCCGCCGGCAGTCACCGGGTGACCGACTTCGAGATCCTGCCCCTGTCAGTGCTGGATCGCCCCCGCATCGATGTGACCCTGCGGGTGTCCGGGTTCTTTCGGGACGCCTTCGCCCACGTGATGCGGCTGTTCGACGCGGCGGTACAGGCGGTGGCGGAGCAGGACGAGCCGGAGGACCTGAACCCGATCCGTGCCCGCATTCAGCAGGAGAGCGCGGCGCTGGTCGCCCAGGGAATGGAGGCAGGCCAGGCGCGTCGGCAGGCGGGGTTCCGGGTCTTCGGTGCCCAGCCCGGCGCCTACGGGGCCGGCATGCAGGGGCTGATCGATTCCCGCCACTGGCAGGAGGATGCGGACCTGGCCCAGGCCTATCTCAACTGGGGTGCCTATGCCTACGGACAGGAGGATCACGGCACCCGCGTGCCTGCGGTGCTCACCCGGCGGCTTGCGGGGATCGATCTGGTGGTGCAGAACCAGGACAACCGGGAACATGACCTGCTGGATTCGGATGACTATTACCAGTTTCAGGGGGGCATGACGGCGGCGGTGCGTCACTTCAGCGGTCGTCAACCCGAGATCTACCATGGCGATCACAGTCATCCCCAGGCCCCGCGCATGAACACCCTGGAGTGGGAAATCAGCCGGGTGATCCGCTCCCGGGTCACCAATCCCAAGTGGATCGAAGGCGTCAAGCGACACGGTTACAAGGGGGCGTCGGAGATGGCCGCCACCGTGGAATATCTGTTCGCCTACGATGCCACGGCCCGGGTGGTGCGGGATGATCAGTATGCCCGCGTCACCGATGCCTACATCAATGACCCGGATACCCGGGGCTTCATCCAGGCCCACAACCCGGCCGCGTTGCACGAGATGTGCGAGCGTCTGCTGGAAGCCATGCAGCGGGGCCTGTGGGAGCACCCTGGCAACTATCGCCAGCAACTGGAAAACCACCTGCTGCAGACCGAAGAACACCTGGAAGGCTGATCCATGACCGCGCTGTCGATCCAATACCCGTTCACGGCCCTCAAGGGGGTGGCGCAACTGCAGAATGCCCTGCTGCTGGCGGCCATTGATCCCCTGATCGGCGGGGTGCTCATCGAAGGGCCTCGCGGCGCCGCCAAGACCACCAGCGCCCGGGCCCTGGCGCAGTTGCTGCCGGACGGCGGCTTCGTCAACCTGCCCCTGGGGACCAGTGAGGAACAGCTCCAGGGTTCGCTGGATATCGAGGCCGCGCTCAAGCAGGGGGATGCCTGTTTCAAGCCGGGGCTGCTGGCCCGGGCCCACCAGGGGGTGCTGTATGTGGACGAGGTGAACCTGCTGCCCGATGCCCTGGTGGATCTGTTGCTGGATGTGTCGGTGAGCGGCGTGAACCGCGTGGAGCGTGACGGCATCTCCCACCAGCATGAGGCGCGTTTCGTGCTGGTGGGCACCATGAATCCGGAGGAGGGGGAGTTGCGGCCCCAGCTCCTGGATCGTTTCGGTCTGCTGGTGCGCCTGAACGACATGATCGACGCCCCCACGCGCCGGGAGATCGTGCGCTCCCGGCTGGCCTTCGAGGCGGATCCGGAGGCATTCATCCGCACACACGAGACGGATCAGGAGGCGCTCAGGGAGCGCATCTGCCAGGCTCGCGCGCGACTGGAATCCCTGGCCTTCACCGACGGGGTGCACGATCGGGTGAGTGAAGTGTGTTTTGCCGCCGGCGTGGAAGGGGTGCGGGCAGATCTGGTGATGCTGCGGGCCGCGCGGGCCCATGCGGCCCTGGCGGATGCCGCTTGCATTCGGGACACGGATATTGATGCGGTGCAGGCCCTGGTGCTGGCGCATCGCCGCCGGGACCGCTCCGCGTCGTCACCCGACGAGGCATCGGGCCCGGAGCCCTCTGGCGAAGACCCGTCGCATGCGCCAGAGACGGCCGGTTCATCCCGATCGCAAGGCAGCGGCGCGGGAGATCATGATGCCCCCCGGGACACTGAAGCCACGGTGCCTGAGCGCGGCGGTCATGATCAGGACTGGGGTGCACTGCCTCCGGAACCCACCCCCATCCGGTCCCTGGCGCAGGTGAGGCCCCTGCCGACAAAAAAGCCCTGACGCGCTCGCCGGTGGCCGGTCAGCTGCCGGATGAGCGCGCGCCAGGGCCGGGGCGGTGGCGTCGTCCGCGCAAGCAGGCGCAAGCGGGCATCCATTGGCATCGCACCCTGCTGAACAAGGGGCCGGGACCGCTCCAGCCCGGGCATCTGGTGTACCGACCCCGCCGGGGGGGTGCCGGCATGCTGTATTGCCTGGTCCTGGACTGCTCCGCCTCCATGCTCAGGCAGGACAAGCTGGCCATGGCCAAGGGCCTGATCAGCGCCTGGGCCCATCAGCTGTACACGCAGCGGTCGGCGCTGGCGGTGGTGGGGTTTTCAGGGCAGGGTGCCTATATCCTGCGGCCGCCCTCCCGGGCCCCCCTGTGCAGCGATGCCTGGGTTGCCCCCATCCCCGGCGGCGGGGGCAGCCCGGTGGGGGCCGGTATTCAGCGGGCGCAGGACCTCATGGCCCAGGCAAAACGCCGCCATCCGGATCAGCCCATTGGTCTATGGCTGCTCACCGACGGCCGCACCACCCAGCAGCCCCCCCGACCCGACATCGCGGATTTCTGTGAGGTGGTGGATTTCGAGACCGAGGCCATTCGCCTCGGCGGCGCCCAGCGCATCGCCCGCGCCTGGCAGGCCCCGTGCTGGCCGGTGAGTGCCTTTATCGAGATGGGCTGAACTGGCTCAACGATACCCCATCAGGAACGGCAGTCCATCCTGGTAGGCAATCCCCACATCCACCTGATACACCGCGCGCAGGTGTTTTGGGGTGATGACCTCCGCAGGGGCGCCCGAAGCGACCACCTGGCCCTGGTCCAGCAGCACGATCCGATCGGCCAGTTGCGTGGCGATGTTGATCTCGTGGAGCACGACCAGGATGCCTTGCTGGTTGATCCGTGCCCGCTCACGCAGGATCTCCATGGTGTCGCGCTTGTGCTTCATGTCCAGATGGTTGGTGGGTTCGTCCAGGAGCAGGTAAGGGGTGTCCCGCACCAGGGCCCGGGCGATGGCGGCCTTCTGGCGTTGTCCGCCGCTGAGTTCGTCCAGGGGCCGGGCGGCCAGTGGCGTCAGTTCCAGACGTGCCAGAACCCGTTCCACCTTCTCCAGTGACGGCTGATCCGGGTACCAGGGGCTGTCGCGAAGCCCCAGCAGCACGCTCTCGAACACGGTCATCGGATAGACGATATCCGTGGCCTGCGGCACATAGGAGAGCCGCTGGGCGGCCTGCCAGCGGCGCATGCGCCTCAGGTCCTGGCCCTGAAGGGTGATGCGTCCGCTGTGCGGCTTGAGCAGACCCATGGCGCATTTGAGCAGGGTGGTCTTGCCCGAGCCGTTGGGCCCGAGCAGTGCCACCACCTCGCCCGGGCGGACCTGAAGGCACGCCCCCTTCAGGGTGGGCGTTGCGCGCCGATAACCGAAGGAGACATCTTCCAGGATCAGCCCATTCCGGGGACTCATGCGCTGCCTCCGGCACGATGGCGCAGGATCAGGTAGATGAACAGGGGGGATCCCACAAAGGCGGTGACCACGCCCACCGGCAGCACCACCGGGGCGAAGGCATGCAGGGAAATCAGGTCCGCCACCACCAGCAGCAGTCCGCCCATCAGTGCCGTGGCCGGCAACAGAAACCGGTGATCCGTGCCGATCATCAGCCGGGCCAGGTGCGGCGCCACCAGGCCCAGAAAGCCGATCCCGCCCGTGAAGGCCACCACCACCGCTACCAGCAGCGAGACCAGCAGCATCAGCAGGATGCGCAGGCGCTCCACCGGCAGGCCCAGACTCCTGGCCGTGTCATCCCCCAGGAGCAGGCGGTTGAGATCCACCGCCCGCCACAGAAAGATGGGCAGTACCAGCAGCAGTGTCAGGCTGATCAGGGTGGCGCTTTCCCAGTTGGCGCGGCTGAGGCTGCCCACCGTCCAGAACATCACCTCACGGGTGGCATAGGCGTCGGAGAAATAGATCACCAGCGTGGTGCAGGCACCAAAGAAATACATGAGCGCGATCCCCGCCAGGATCAGGCTCATGGGCGTGGCACCCTTCCATTGTCCGATCAGCAGGATCAGCAGTGAAACCCCGATGGCGAACAGGAAGGCGTTGGCCACGATGCCCACCACGCCGAAGGCGGAAAACCCGAAAATGATCACCAGCGCTGCCCCCAGGGAGGCCCCGGAAGACAGGCCCAGGGTGAAGGGGGAGGCCATGGGGTTGCGTAGCAGGGTCTGCAGGATCACCCCGCCCAGCGCCAGCCCCATGCCGGCGGTGAGGGCGGTGATGAGGCGTGGAAGGCGGATGTTCCAGACCACGTTCTGAATCTCCGGGCTCACCCATGCGCCGGGCAGGGCCGGGGCGAGCAGGGCCAGGATGGTCTGTGAGACGGGGATATCCATGGCCCCCAGGGTCAGGCCATGGAGACTGATGGCCACCAGGCCCAGGGCCAGCACCGCCAGAAGCAGGGCACGCCGGCGATTCTGGCGACGATAGGCAGCGATGGTATCGGGTGATCCCGCATCACCCGTGTGCCGTGTCGGGGTGGCCGTGTCCATGATGGTCACAGATCCTCAAAGCCGCTTTGCCGGGCAAGATGCTCATACAGCCCGGGTTTGCCGTAGAAGGTGTGGAGGATGTCCTCGCCAAGAAGTGCTGCATCCAGGTCCTCAAGGGCCTTTGGATACAGGATCCTGCCCATGCGGATCAGATCCACCAGTCCGGTGGCCAGATCCCAGCCCATGTAGGTGCCCTTGAAGCGATGCACCTGCCCGTCGCGGATGGCGGACACGTCCTGCAGACGGGCATCGTTCAGCACGGTGTCCAGGGACACCCGGCTCGCCTGGGAAGGGGTGTGCAGGAAGATATGCTCGGGGTCCCATTGCAGCAGTTGCTCGGCGGCGATTTCCCCGTCTCGACCGCGCCGCTGCGAGGCGACGTTGCGGGCACCCAGCTGTTCCAGCGGATAATAGAAGGCCACGTTGCTGAACAGGTTGGTGCGGTGGGCCAGGTAGACGCGGGGGGCGGCTTCGCCCTGGATGCGGGATTGCAGGGAGGAGACTTCCTGGCGATAACGCTCCAGCAGTTGCTCGGCACGGGCCTCCTGATCGAGGATGACGCCCATCAGGCCGTAGGCCCGCTCTATCCCGGCCATGATCTTCTCCGGATCGCGCTCCCTGCCGAGGGTGCTGACCGCCACCACCGGGATGCCCAGCTGCCGCTGCAATCGATCCGCATGGTCCGCCATGGCCTGGGTGGAGTCGCCCCGGGTGAAGGCCCAGTAGAAGAAGACGTCCGGGGAGACGCTCACCACCCTCTCCAGATTGATGTCCGATCCGGGCTGACCGCCTCCCAGTTGCGGGATGTCTTCAACCCCGGCCACCGCCAGCGCCTCGATGGTTTTCTCCCGGGAGAAACGGGAACCGAACATGTCGCCGGGGATGCCCACCAGGCGATCGTCCGCCTGCAGGTGCACCACCATGCGAAAGGCATCCACGTTCACCGTGGCGATGCGCTCCACATCCCTGGGCACGCTGACCTGTCGGCCCAGCATGTCCTGGATCTCGCGCATGGGAACATCGGCCTGGTCCTTGTCGAGTCTGGCGTCGGGTGCGGGGGCATCACAGCCGACGAGGATCATCAGGATCACCATCAGCATCGATACCCGGGCAGGGGCGCGCATGGGCGCCCATGGAGTCATCATCGCGTTCTGCATGGAATGCTTTCCGTGGTTGAATGGATTCGGGCGCAGGCTGGATACCGGTTTGTCAGAATCTCAGCGTGGCACTCACCCGGATGTCCCGGCCGGGTTCGTCCCGCACGAGGATGCGGCCATCATCATCCGTGTCCGCCAGCGAGGTGTGCCGGGCATATCGGGTGTCCAGGAGGTTGTGAATCACCAGCGACAGGGTCAGACGGTCGTTCAGGCCGGGGTCCCACTGGGCCTGCAGGTCGTGGAGGCTGTAGCCATCACGTGGTGGTGCGTCGTCGGGTACCTGGGTGAGGTCATCCACCCAGGTGAAGGTGTATCCCAGGGTCAGGCTGTCCAGGGCCGCCCAGCGATGATCCCAGACGAAGCGATCCCCGCCGGTGCCGCCCCGTCGCCGTGATACCGCCTGGGGATTGCCGTCCTCGTCCAGGGTTTCGGCACTGAAGAACGAGATATGGGTGTCGTACCGGCCCGCGCCCCAGCTTCCGCGGATCTCGTAGCCGCGTGTGCGCAGGGTATCCTCCCGGTTGCGGATGGTCCCCACAAACGGTGGCTCAAAGCCGCAGCGTCGGCTGGCAAAGGGGCTTCCCCAGGGGTCATCCCGGTCCACGCTGTTGCGCAAGCGGGTGTCGAACAGGGTGAGTTCCAGTTGCAGCCGATCCCGATCGACCAGGGCATCCCGGGCTTCGTATCGCACGCCCGCCTCCCGGCGACGGGACTTTTCCGCCTTGAAGGGCTCGCCATCATTGAGGTTGGTGTCCTCGTTGATGTAGGCCATCCAGCCGACGGGGATGATCCCGGTGCCGCTCACCGCCTCCCCATAACCGGCAAAGGCGGTCAGGCCGGCGGGGAGTGCCACTTCCGCGCTCACGTTGGGGGAAACGGCGCTTCCCGACAGTGTCTGCTGGTGAAATTCGGTGGAGAAGTCATCGAAACGCGCCCCCAGGGAGAGCGACAGGCGTCCCCGGTGCATGCGATTCTGGATGAAGGCCCCCAGGTTGCGGGACTCACTGGAGATGCTCGGGCCCTCTGTTCGTCCCTCTTCCAGGTAATAGTCCACGCCCAGGGTCAGCCGGTGCTGGATGCCCGCGTGATCAAGGTGGAAGGTATTCCTGGCATCGCCGCCGTATTCCCGGGTGCGGATTCGGGTGTCGTTGTCGAGTCGCTGCAGTTGATGGTCGGTGTAATAGAGGCGTCCGTTCCAGTCCAGCCAGCTCCTCGGGGCGTCATAGGCATGCTGCAGGGTCCAGCGATGCTGTCTCACACGTTGACCCACCTCATCCTGGGCCTGGTCCTCGCGGGGGTCGCCGAAGTCGCTACCCCGGGACCCATAGGGATGATCGCCGGTGAATGTGTGGCGCTGGGCACCCAGTCGGATCTCCTGACCTTGTGTGGGCAGTCGGCTAAGCCGCAGCAGGTAGTCGCGGTCCTGTCCACCGGAATGGGGCATGGTTTCGCCCCCGCCAATACGGTAATCCTCACGATTCACGGCCCGCAGATGGGCCAGGGCACCCCAGTCCTCGTTCAGCCGGGTCATGAGGGAGGTTGAACCCAGCCATGCCTCATCCGCGCTGGCATACGCGGCTTTCATGCGAGCGCCCTGTTGCTGGTCTGGCAGGAGCAGGTCCTGGGCATCCTTGGTGGTGAATGCCACGCGCCCCCCCAGGGCCCCGGGGCCCTGGTCGGCCGAGGGGCGGGGGTCCACTTCCACTTGCCTGATCAGATCAGGGTCCAGACCGCTGAGGCTGCCCCGATGCTGGTGGAGATTGCGGCCTTCGCGGGCGCCGTCGATGTTCACATTGAGATTGCTGGCTTCCAGTCCGCGCAGATAAAGGCGCTGCGCGTTGCGACTGCCGCCGCCCACATCCACGGAGACCTCGGAGCGGAAGATGTCCGCAACATCCAGGGGCTGGTGCCTGCGAATGTCCTCGTCGGTGATTCGGCGGTTCGAAGGGGGTCGGGACTCAAGAACGATGCGGTCCAGTTCAACGACGTCAGATGGATCATGGCTGGCCTGGCCCGCAAAGCCGGGCGACATCAGGGTGCCGGACACCATGGCCAGTAAAAGGGGATTCGACTTGTGCATGGACGTTCCTTGCGCGCACCACCCCGTGCGCGGTGATCGGATGGACCACGGGGTGTCAGCGAAGGAGGGCCGAACGAGAGGAACGCACCACCGGGAAGGCGGGAGGGTTATCCGTGACCGGCCCCGACCGCAGCACCCCGCAGTGTTCGGGTCTGTTCAGGGCCGGTCTCCGGACTTGTGGCCTGGAGGGCGATGACGCCCTCCGGCAGATCTGCCTTCCCACACGGCCCGCCCGAACAAGGACGTGAGCCGCGCAGTGGCATGAGAGAATCTGCCGTTACCACCTACCGTTGCGGGGGCAGTGCCGGACTTGCCAGGTCAACCTGGCTGCACCGGACTTCCCGTTTAACCTGCCAGACCGGGACGGTCGACAGGCACCCAGAACAACCGCGGAGACTATCAGGTTAATTGGCGCCGATTCAACTTGACGAAGGGTGCTGATTCTGGAACCGGCTCCCGTGCAGCGTGTGTTTGTGCACAGGCGGGCTGGGGCCTAGTCGATTGCCCGGTTTTCTGTCAAGGGGAAATCACCCATGGAGGACATTCAGAATAAATCTATATAAATTATTGAGTTAGCCTAGGGTGGCGATTTTTTGACCAATCTGACGGCAATGCCCGTCAGGCCAGGCTTTTCGGGGTTTGCCGACACGCTGTCCACAAAGATATCCACAGGATCTGTGGACAGCGTGTCCGCCACCTGGAAGACGCGCAAATGATCAACCGATAAATTTTTCGATGACGGCTGGATGTGGTCGTCAACGCCGCTCCAGGCGTTGGCAGACCTGCTCGAAGTAATCTGCGCTCAGCGCTGGATTCATGCCCCGTTCCCGTCCCAGCCGGTCCAGTAATAGCCTTAGGCGCTTCGAATGCTGATCCTTGAGCGACTGATCCGTAGCCGTCGCCAATAGATCTTCCACCTCACGGATTTCCTTGCGCAAACGCAGTTCCTCCGGGATGAAACCACCGTTACGCAGGAGCCGATAGGCCGTGCGCAGCTCCTCGGGCACCATGGAGTCGTCTTCCAGGTTCAGTGGCTTGCCAGCACCGGGCAGATCCTGAAAGTCGCCCCGCCGCTCGGCTTCCTCAATGCGGGCTTCCACCATGCGGTCGATGAGATACATGGGCTGATAAGTGTCGGGGGTGACGAAGCTTTGCCGGAGGCGGGAAGGGACATCAGAATGATGGCAAGTTATCGATTCTGATGTCCCTTTCGCAAGGAGTCACTGACTCTCTGAGGATTCCGTAGTGGGCGGTGTGGGCTTAACTTCCAGTGGTCCGCGCCGCTTTAAAATCTCCGGGTGCATCAAGGATGTTGCGCTTTATGCGCCACATTACTTCAAGAGTCTTGAGTTGCACGGCGATGAACGGGAGCATGACCAGAAGATGTGCCCAGCTGCCCGCCTGCAGTACGCCGCTGTTGATCAGGCCCAGGTGAATGAAGAACATGCCGAAAACGAAGAACGCCACGCCCGGGCAGATCAGAGCAAAGGTGCCGGCATTGCCCTGGCTTCCCCGGGAATAGTCGCGGAAATAACCGAGGCGCTGCATCACGGCATAGCCGATCAGCCCGAAGAGGATCTGTGCAGACAGGATGGCGGCACCCAGGATCAGCAGCGAGCTGTAGTTGACCGATTGGTCAAACCCCTGTTGCAGGCCATAGGACAGACGGATCCAGGTGATGCCCAGCAGGGTCAGGATGGGGATGATGATCCACAGGCTGGGGCTGGCCGCCACATTGATGCCCTTGACCATCATGGCCTGGAAGCCGTGTACCAGCTTGATCACCGACAGCAGGATGGCGGCGGTGAAAAAGAACATGGACAGCAGGAGGGCAATGATGGCGGTGGCCTGCGTTTCGCTCATCATGGCCGGTGCTGCCAGGCCCACGGCGATCATGGCCAGGGCGAAGATGGCGATCATGGGCGCCAGACTGTTATTGGACGAGAAATCCACGTTGCCTTCGGTGAGGGTGCGGGCAAAGTAGGTGGTCAGGATCTTCAGGGCGTATACCCCCACCGCCATGAAGGCCAGTAGCGCCAGCGGGAACAGGTATTCCACCACCGACCACAGGTTGGGCACGAACAGTGCGCCCAGCACGAACATCATGTTGATGGACATGGCCAGGGTGAGGGGAATGGCCATCAGGGAGATCTCGTTGTTGCTGCAGCGCAGCTGGGTGAATGCCGGCGTGCGGCGGAACTGGCGGTATTCGCGGATGTTCCAGGCCAGCAGCCGGAAGTGCAGCGCAGCGAGGAGGACCACGGCCAGCAGCACCAGCGCCAGCCCGACCGATGCGGGCGTCACCGGGCCGGTGAGGATGGGCCACAGGTGATTGAAGGTGGCCATGGAGGGCTGGGGGCGTTCCACCAGAAACATGGGGTACATGAAGAACGAAACGGCCAGACCGCCTGCCCCCAGGGCTGCCAGGAAGAAGAGGGGATGGTACGACTCGTTGAGGTCGCGTTTGAGCATCAAGGTTCCTTGGATGGCGTGGATCAATATCCGTATATTATAAATTGCTAATATATTTCTGGCAAACCCGGACCTTGGTCCGGGAATGGGGTGTGGGTGGCTTAGTGACACTCCATGGGCAGGAATTCAAACTGCCGATGACAGGCGATGCACACGTTCTGCACATTCACCAGGCGATGCATGATCTCCTGGCTGGGCGCACCCTGCCGGGATTGCTCGGCAATGTCGTCGAATCCCAGGCGCATGGCCCGGTACATCTCCACGAAATCCGGAGACAGATTGGCCGCCATGCGCTCGAAGCGCCTCAGCTCCCGCTGGTTTGTCCGATGCGGCCGACCTTCTTCCTCATAGGCTTGCGCCAGCAACTTCATGCGTTCCAGCATGGCCGAAGTGGGGCGAAAATCCTCGGCCAGGGTGGCGATGCCCTCATGATCATCCTCCAGTGCGGAGGCGAGAATACCGTTGGAGATCTCCAGAAACTCCCGCATGTGGCCCAGCAGGTGCTGACGGTCATCGTCGCAAAGATGCAGGGCCGTGCGTGGTTGACCTGGATCCGCATGCACCGGAGTCATCATCATCAACAGCATGATCAGCAGAAGAAAAAGGGCCGGAATGCCCGAGCGATATGCGTGTGGTCTTGTCATGGCTTGAATCTGTCCGCGTGTTCAGGAAAAAGGCGGCTCAGCGCAGCGAGTAGCGCAGTCCCACTCGGTAGAACCGACCCGGGTCGGCCAGCAGGCTGCTGTCATTGTTGGCGTCGAACAGGTTGTCGATGCCGCCATAGAGTTCCAGGTTGTCCCAGTGTCGGGGCTGGAAGCTGGCGGTCAGGTCAGCCACGGTGTAGCTGCTGTCCCGCTCGGTGTTGTCGGCATCCAGATAACGCTGGCCCACGTGACGCACGCGCACCTGCCAGAATTGCCTGTCATCGGGTGCCCAGTTGAGGCCGGCCACGGCGGTGATGTCGGGGCTGTTGGACAGGGTTTTCCCGGTGTTGCGATTCTCGGCGTCCACCCAGGTGCCGGAAAGGTCGGCGTGCACCGTGCGGGTGACAGGTAGTGACAGCAGGCCCTCCAGGCCACGGATGCGGGCCTCACCCACGTTGCGGAAGGTGATGTATTCCGTGTCCAGGGGCTGTTCACGTACGCGCTCCACCCGGTCGCGAATGTCGGTGTGGAAGGCAGTGAGTTCGTAGCGCCCACCGCCAATCCGTCCCAGGAGGCCCAGTTCCCAGGTTTCGCTTCGTTCCGGCTTCAGGTCATGAGGCGTCTTGCCGACACTGGGGTCGGACACATGGGCACCGAGCATGGGCATGCCGCGTGGATTGATATGGTTGGAATCGTAGTCGCGATTCTCGGGCACCTTGAAGCCCTGGGCGTAGTTGAAGCGCAAGCGGGAGGCTTCGGTCAGGGCGTAGACGCCACCGGCCTTCACGGTGGTGCTGTCTTCGCCCACACTGGCCTCGTCGTAGCGGGCGCCGTAAACCAGATCCAGACGTTCGCTGGCCTGCCACTCGTGCTGGATGAAGGCACCGCCATGCCAGCGGTCATCGCCATCGCGGTACTGGGCAACGGCTGCCAGTGTGTGTTCGGCGGCGGGACTCCAGGTGGCCAGCAGGTCGTTGATGGTCTCGGTCAGGATCACATCCCTGCCTCCGGCATCCGTCTGGTCCCGGTTGTCAAAGCCCAGGTCGCGCCAGGGGATTGCGGTGACGGAGCGTTCCTTTTCATAGCGGCTCTGATACAGGTTGTAACGCAGCCCGAAGCGTTCGTCGGGACGCCAGTCCAGGGTGCCGGAGACATCGGTGCGACGGTTATCGTCGGTCCAGCGGGTGGGGATGTTGAAGGCTGGAATGGTCTGGTGTTGTTTCCCAGATTATTCCACGCCCCTTTTCCCACACAGATCCTGGCTACAGGCCGAGTGTTTTCCCGGATTATGCCCTCGGGTGGAAGATTCCTGGAAGGTGAACGGATGCGGGAAGCTGGGGGCGCGAGCCTTGGGTGACTCGCGCCCGGGGGCAAGGACTCAGAAGGGATCCTGCTCGTCGTCGAACAGGGAGGTCTGGCGGGTGTCGATGGAG
>NZ_KK214995.1:37407-171632 GCF_000633935.1 Ectothiorhodospira haloalkaliphila ATCC 51935
CTTGCGCGCATAGCTGCCGTGGCGGGCAAAGCCACAGCCCCCGGCAGGATGCAGCGGACAACACGTCAGGCTTGCTTTCAACCAGCCTTGCTGGGTAACGTATTGTTCGCCGGTCAAAGGCGTTCTCAACCGCAATAGCACACCGGCCACCGGCCCGCACGGCGGCTACCGGTGGCGGGCCACTTTTATGGGTTGGCCTCAGATCATGCCCCTGTCCGCCCCGATCCGCCAGCCCGGTGAATCAATCCGGGCACTTCGCCTCACACCCGACTCACACTCTGCCACCACGCTGGCTCTATCAACGAGGAAATAATCCGCTTCAGATCAGGCGGTGATCAGCGATTTGGGGTGGGAAACAACATCTGGTCCTGCATGTTGGTGTAGTTCGTGTCGGTACGGCCCTCATTGACGTAATCCCGGGAGCGGCTTTCCTCCATCCATCCCAGTTCCAGTTCACCCTGCAGGGTGGGACTGATCTCGTGGCGTAGTGTCACTCCCAGGTTATACACGTCCGCCTCGTCCAGGCGCTGTTCATCGAAACGGTAGATATCCTGGATGTTACGGACGGGCGAGTTGGGTCCACCGTGCTCGGAGGGAAGCCGTCGTTGCCCGGTGACCCCTACCTCTGCAGAGGTGCTGCTCTCATAGGCATTGCGTGTGCTGGCGTTGGCCAGCACGCTGACCTGCGTGCGCTCATTGCCGCCGAGCAGGTTGGCGCTGGCCGAGAACCGCTCCGCGCCACCGCCATCGCGCATCCCCGCCTGCACGTCCACATCCGCCTCGAAGCCGGTGCGGGGCTGGCGGGTGATGATATTGATCACGCCACCCAGGGCATCGGAGCCATACAGCACGCTGCCCGGGCCCTTGAGGATCTCGACCCGCTCAATCTGTCCTGCCGTGAGGCGGTTGAGCTCGTAGCGCCGGCTCGGCTCACCCGAGATGCGGCGTCCGTTGATCAGGAACACGGTGTCATCCCGGCTGGCGCCCCGGATGGAGGCCAGGGTGCCATCGGCACTCACATACAGCCCGGAGTGGTTGCGCAGCACGTCGCCGAGCAGCACGGAACCGCTGTTCTGGATGTCTGCAGCGGTGATCACCTCCACCGATGCCGGGCTGCGCTCCAGGGCCCGTTCGGTGCGGGTGCCCGCCGTGACGGTTACTGTTTCCAGCGATATTGCAGAAGCCTCGGGTACGGGCTGGCTGGCTTGAGCGTGGGCGAGGGTGGGCAATAAAACCGCCATCGCGCCGGCCAGGGGCGTCAGACGGGGTTTGCGGAAGACAGTGCTGAACCGGCGGTCCCGGTGGGATGCGAGAAAGTGAGGCATGGGGCGATCCGTGAAAGGGGCCTGGCTGGCTCACCGGTGACGGCCGGTTGGCGGGCTTGGCTGCTGCGCTTGGAGGGGTTGGAATAAGAATTATGTGCGTCATGATAATCCTTGGTTGGGTGCAGCGTCATTGATATTGGCCAAACCAGAGCATTACCAGCCCGCCGTACCCGGCCCGCCCTTGAAGGGGCCCTCGATCTCGCTGGTGATCCAGCCGCCGTAAAAGCTGCCCTGCTGCGCCTGCACCTGCTCATCGTCCACGTAACAGGCCTCGACCCGGCCCGCGTAGAAGGAGACAAACCCGGCAATGTCGCGATGGGAGGCTGTGGGGTGCGCATAGGCCCAGCACACATCGCGGATGGTGCCGTCCGGTGTGCGCAGGTTCCAGTAGCGGGCCTGCCCCTTGAATTCGCAGTACGTGCTTGTGTCGCTGGGCTCCAGATTTGACCAGTCGACGCTGTCCGGGGGCAGGTAGTAGCAGGGCGGGTGGGATGTCTCCAGTACCCGAAAGGCCTGCCGGGTCTCGGCCAGAACCTGGCCATCATGGATCACCATCAGGTGGCGCTGCGTCGGCTCCACTCGGGGTGGACGCGGATAGTCCCAGACGGATTCCCGGGGGTGGCTCTTGGTCATGGTGGTCTCCTCAATTCATCTCCAGCCGGTGCGTGGTTGGAGCGTCGGCCGATCCGCCTGGTTCCTTCGTGTGGCTTCCGGGCCTGGTTCCAAAGACATGTCCGTGTCCATGGTATTTTTGGCCGGCGAGCTGCAATAGGATCTCAGGTTACTGGCAACACATGTCGATGGATCGTTCGTTCAATATGATCTCACCGCATTCCACCTCGCAGAGCGCTGATCAATATGACCACGCCGAGCCCCGACGTGCTTTGGTCCTCACTGGCGGGGGCGCCCGGGCGGCCTATCAGGTGGGCGTGCTCAAGGCGATTGTGGATCTTCGTGGCACGGAGGGTCCCACTCCGATGCCGATTCTGTGCGGGGTGTCGGCGGGAGGCATCAACGCCGCGGTACTGGCGGTGCTCGCCAGGGATTTCAGGGCCGGGGTCGAGAGCATGGAGACCATCTGGGGGAATTTCCGTGCTCACCAGGTGTATCGGGCTGATGCAGGTGCCTTGCTGTCTTCGGCGCTGCGCTGGAGCCTGTACCCGCTGGCCGCACGTTTCCCGCGCTTTCGCCCCCTGGCGGTTCTGGACAACGCGCCGCTTCGGCAGCTGCTCACCCGTACGCTGGATTTTTCGGCCCTGGAAGAGGCCATCGCTGACGGCCATTTGCGTGCCGCCAGCGTGTCCGCGTTTGGATATGCCTCCGGCGAGAGTCTCACGTTCTACCAGGGGGTGGGAGAGATCGAGCCATGGCGACGGGCCAAGCGAGTCGGTATTCCGGCACAACTGGGCATCGATCACCTCATGGCCACCAGTGCCATTCCTTTTGTCTTTCCTGCTGTGCGTCTTGACCGGGAATATTTTGGCGACGGTTCCATGCGACACCTGTCGCCCATCAGCCCGGCGATCCACCTGGGGGCCGATCGGGTGCTGGTGATCAGTTCCTGGAAGTTACAGGAAGACCCCTGGGAGCGGGGTGAAGCCTATCCTTCGCCGGGGCAGGTGGCCGGACATGCCCTGTCCAGCATTTTTCTGGATGGCCTTACCGTGGATCTGGAGCGGATGGAGCGTATCAATGCCACCTTGAGGGCGACGGGTCGGCAAACCCTTCGCTCCGGCGGTGTGGAATTAAGGCCGATCCAGGCCCTGGTGATCGCTCCGTCGGAGGACCTTGCGGCAGTGGCCGTTCGCTATCGGCGTGAATTACCGCGCCTGATGCGGGCGGCCCTGTACCCGCTGGGAGCCATGCATCCCGAACGCTCGGAGTTGCTTTCCTACCTGCTCTTCGAGGCCGGCTTCACGCGTGAATTGATCCGACTGGGGTATCGGGATGCCATGGATCGTCGCCAGGCATTGAGAGGGTTCATGGGCTGGGCTAATGAGGATTTGCCGGATGATCGTTGACGTGGGTCAAGTCACAGTTTAACTTCCATTGACAGAACCCATGGTTGTAAGGAGCCCGCCGTGAGTGCCCTGCCCGATATTGCCCAGCCAGACGTTACGCAGACCGAGGTTACTCTTCAAACCCTGCGCCACCGTTACCAGGCGGTCCGGGATCACAGCGTTGCCCTGGCGGCACCGTTGTCCGCCGAGGACATGACGGTGCAGACCATGGCCGACGTGAGCCCCACCAAGTGGCATCTGGCGCATACCACCTGGTTTTTCGAAAATTTCATCCTGCATCCCCACGCAAAGGGTTATCGCCGATTCAATGAACGTTACGGTTACCTTTTCAACTCCTATTATTACACAGTGGGGCAGATGCACCCCCGTCCGCAACGCGGCCAGATCACGCGCCCCGGCGTCGACCAGATCATGGCCTACCGTGCCTATGTGGATGAACACCTGCTGAACTTGCTGGGTGAACGTGGAGACGATCCGGAATTGGCGCAACTGGTCACGCTTGGACTGCACCATGAGCAGCAGCACCAGGAGCTGATGCTCACGGACATCAAACATGTGCTGGCTGCCAATCCACTGTGTCCGGCCTACCGTGATGGCTCGCTTTCCGCGGTGGTATCCATGGCACCCCTGGAGTTCCTGCCCGGGTCCAGGGAGTTGGTGGACATCGGTTCCGAGGGGGCCGATTTCTGTTTCGATAACGAGCGCCCGCGGCATCGGCAATGGCTGGAACCTCATCGGTTGGGGGACCGCCTGATTACCAACGGTGAATTCCTGGAATTCATTCGCGACGGTGGCTACCGCACCCCGGAACTCTGGCTTTCCGACGGCTGGGCCACCGTGCAGGCCCAGGGTTGGGACCGCCCGCTTTACTGGAACCGGGAGTACAACTCGGAGTTCACTTTGCTGGGCGAACAGGCCCTGGATCCATCCCGCCCCGTGTGCCATGTGAGCTACTACGAGGCCGACGCCTTTGCCCGCTGGGCCGGCGCCAGGCTACCCACCGAGGCCGAATGGGAGACCGCCGTTGAACAGGCCGGGATCGAACCGGTGGGGCAGGGCGGGCATTCTGCCTTTCATCCCGACGCCGCACAGGGCAGTGGCCTGCGCCAGTGTTTTGGCGACGTATGGCAGTGGACCTCCAGCCCCTATGTGCAATACCCCGGTTACCGGGCGCCCGCCGGGGCCATTGGGGAGTACAACGGCAAGTTCATGTGTAACCAGATGGTGCTGCGCGGCAGCTCCTGCGTGACCCCGCCCGGGCACGCTCGAATCACCTATCGCAATTTCTTCTATCCCGGAGACCGCTGGCAGTTCATGGGGATCCGGCTGGCCAAGGATATCGACTGATGCCGGCAAACGCACAACGCCTCAATTCCCCCGCCGACGAGCGGGAAGTGTTCCTGCAGGACATGCTCACGGCCTTGTCGGGGCGCCCGAAGCAGACCTCGCCCAAGTACTTCTACGATGAGGTGGGTTCGCGCCTGTTCGATCGCATCTGCGAGTTGCCCGAGTATTACCCCACGCGCACCGAACGTCGGATCCTCGAGCAGCATGGCGCCGAGATGGCCCGGGTCCTGGGGCCACGCGTGATGCTGGTGGAGCCGGGCAGTGGCAGCAGCACCAAGGTACCGCTGATCCTGAAACACCTGCGGGAACCCGCTGCTTATGTGCCCATGGAGATTTGTCTGGAGCACATGGTGGCCAATCTGGGGCCTCTGGAGGCCGCTTTTCCGCAACTGGAGATCCTGCCGGTGGCGGCAGATTTCACCCGGCCATTCTCGCTCCCCACGCCGCGGCTGCGGGCGCGGCGCCGGGTGGTGTTCTTTCCTGGCTCCACATTGGGCAATTTCACCCCCGAAGAGGCGCGGCAGTTGCTGCGTACCCTGCGCCGGGTCGTCGGTCACGGGGGCGCGGTGTTGCTGGGGGTGGATCTGCAAAAGCCGTCCGAAGTGCTCATCCCTGCCTACGATGATGCCCAGGGCGTCACTGCCGCCTTCAATCTCAACCTGCTGGAGCGTGCCAACCGGGAGCTGGGTGCGGACTTCAATATCGGCAATTTCAGCCACCGGGCGGTGTGGAACGCGGACGCTGGACGCATCGAGATGCATCTGGTCAGCCGTTGTCCGCAGGCAGTGCACCTGGCTGGCGAGACCTTTCACTTCGCCACGGATGAGGCCATCATCACCGAATACAGCCACAAATACACTCAGCCGGCCCTGCAGTCGCTGGCGGCCGAAACAGGCTTTGCCCTGCATCGCACCTGGGAGGACGAGAAAGGCTGGTTCAGCCTTCAGTACTGGGTGGCAGTGGACTGAACGACCCGCCGCGTCCGTTCAGGAACCAATCGGATGTCCGGTCCGTTGGCTTGCAAATGATTGGGGGCGGCTTCACCACCGACGCAGTCCGCGGGGGTGGGGATACCACGGATGCCAGGGGTCATACCAAGGGTCGTAGAAGTACGGAGGGGGGTGACGGTACGATCGGTCGGTTCGTGGCTCAGGCCACAAATGGTGTCCGGTTGTGCGCACGCGTACATAGTCGTATTTGTGCTCACCCACAGGGCGCGTGGCGATCCCGTCGATGGTTCCGGTCACGGTGAAGGCGCGCCCGGGGGTATGAATGGCAGGATCGAGGAAGCCCTCCACCACAGCGAGAAAACGGCCGTCGCTGCCGTCCCCGGAATGTGGCCGCCCACGGTTATCCAGTTGACGAGAGACCACCTCAACCAGGCTGCCGTGCTCCTGGTTTTCCACCCCGGCGATCGAGCCACCCCAGCGCACCTGCGCTCCCTGGAAGCGCTCAGCGTTGCCTCGTACCTCTGTGAGGTGTGGACTGTCCGGGCCCGTTGCGGGTATGCCCTCGGGCGTTGCGGCGCAAGCCACCAGTGCCACCGAAGCCAGCAGAATGGGGAGCAGCAGTGTGCGCATGGGAATGACCTGAGAAGCGGCCTGGTATGCCTGTACTCCGTTGAGACCACCGCGTTGGGTGCAGGTTCGCTTATCTGATGGACCGAGGAAAATCGAGCGTCTGGGATTTTCTTGTGCTGGATCACTATCGTGGAAATTATCCTCGTGTAGTGTCTGCTCCGAAGTCTGTGATCGCGTTGAATCGACGCGGTATTTGCCAATAGGTCTCATTTGGAGGGAATTTAAATGGTTGACGAAACGAAAGGTTCGCTCTCGGGGCTGAACGAAGAAGAGGCCATGGAGTTTCATGGTGTCTTCATGACCAGCATGATGGGTTTTCTGGCGGTTGCCGCGGTGGCCCACGTTCTGGCCTGGATGTGGCGTCCCTGGGGTGTGGCTTGGTAAGACCCTTCGCCTGAATGGCGAATCAGGTCTGAAGCACTACTCTCAGCGAAGCAGTAAAAGCAGTTTCTTTCCGATATAGGAGATTTCACTATGTGGCGTACTTGGCTGCTGTTCGATCCGCGCAGAGCGCTGGTTGCCCTGTTTGCATTCCTGGCCGTGCTGGCCCTTTTGATCCACTTCATCCTGTTGAGCACCGAGCGCTTCAACTGGATGCATACCGCCTCTCTGGTCGACACGGTCGAGCAGGTCGCGGTTGAGCAAACGGGCAAGTCAACCCTGGGCTGAACTGGCCTCAAGGCGTTTGATGCCCGACTGCTGGGCGGGATTGCTCTGTCATTTGCATCCCGCCCAGCCTCGGGGAAACCCCCTGAAAAACCCCGCCTCTTTCTGGTCCCGGCCGTTGAAGGACCGTCGCTCTCCAGCGGCTACCTGCCTGTGACCCCAGTTGTTTGACTCGCCTGGTCCCTTGAAAGGGGGCCGTCCTCCTTTTGAGCCTTTTGCAGCAGCGCATCCAGCACGCTCAAGAAGTGCTCCACGTCCAGGGGCTTGGTCAGGTATTCGTCAAAGCCTGCGCTGATACCCCGCTCCACGTCGCGTTCGGTGGCAAAGGCCGTGAGCGCCATGACCGGGATGCGGGTCGTATCCGGGCTGGCGCGCAGCCGCTTGAGTACCTGGTAGCCATCCAGTTCGGGCATGTTGATGTCCAGCAGGATCAGGTCCGGTGCATGGGCGGTGGCCAGCTCCAGGCCCAGGCCCGGATCGGGGGCGCTGAGCAGGCGCAGATGAGGGCGGCGGGTGAGGATCTGCGCTACAAGTCGCAGATTGGCCGGATTGTCGTCGATATGCAGTACGGTGTGGGTCTGGGTTGCATCCCCCATGGGTGCGGGCTGGCTGCTGGGTTCCATGCGGCTCACCTCGACGGACTCCTGAACCCCCTGGGGCAGGCGCAACCAGAAAGTGCTGCCCTCTCCTGGCTGGCTGTCCACGCCAATCTCTCCTCCCATGACCTCCATCAGTCGACGGCTGATGGCCAGCCCGATTCCCGTGCCCTCAACGCCCTCCATGCACCCCTCCAGGCGGCTGAAGGGCTGAAAGAGTTGGTCGAGCTTGTCTGGAGAAATGCCCTTGCCCGTGTCAGTCACGCTGATGCGTAGCCATCCCTCGAAATCCGAGCGGATATCCAGGCGCACATCACCGCCATCCCGGTTGTACTTGATGGCGTTGGAAAGCAGGTTGATCATCACCTGCTTGAGTCGTATACGGTCGGCCAGGACCACGCAATCCTCGTCGTGGCCCGGGTCGATGCGGATCTGTCGGGCGTCGGCCAGGGGGGTGAGCAGCATCAGGCACTCGCGCACGAGTTCCCTCAGGGGGATGCTTTCGATGGATAGTTCCACCCGGCCAGCCTCCACGCTGGCCAGATCCAGCACTTCATTGATCAGGTCCAGCAGATGACGACCGCCTTTGAGGATCTCGCCCACGCTGTCAGCCTGGATCTCATCCAGTGTGGGATCGGTCTCCAGTAACTGGGCAAAACCGAGCACGGCATTCATGGGGGTGCGCAGCTCATGGCTCATGTTGGAGAGAAATTCGGATTTGGCGCGACTGGCCCGTTCGGCTTCTTCCTTCGCCCGGCGCAGATCTTCCTCCGTCTGCTTGCGTTCGCTGATGTCCTTGTGGCTGATCACTAACTGTCGACCGGATGTGGGTCCCCCGTCCAGAGGGGTGGCCAGTACCATGAAGGCCGTACCAGCGATTCGGTATTCGTCCTCGAAATGGGGCATCTGGCCGCGCAGAACCTGCCGGATACCCGTCGCGACCCGTCGCGCCTCGTCCGCTGATTCACCCTGAACCGCGCTGCATAGCGAGAAATAGTTGACGCCCTGTCCCACCGGGTCCTGGGCGCCTTGGTGATGGCGACTAAAATCATCCCATGCACGGTTTACGGCGATGATCGTGCCCTCGTGATCCAGCACGCAGATGCTGGAGCGCAGCGAGTCGATGATGGCCTGGGTGAAGGCCAGCGTTTTGGCTTCGCGCTCCTGGGCGGCGGTTTCGATGGACCGGCGCTTGCGCTCCCGCTCCATCTGGTGCAGCGCATGGGACGTGTCCTCGACGATGCCTCGCAGAGAGTGCAGAACATCCTCGGTGAACAGGTCCTTGTCGCGCCCCATGAAGCTGGCCAGGCCCAATAGTTCATCGCCGCGGAACAGCACGAAATGGACGCAGGTACGTATGCCGTTGGCGCCCGCCCATTCCCGCCAGGCCTCGGGCGTATCGGGGGACTCGCAATCCTTGCAAAGCAAGGGACGGTCGTTCAGGCATTCCCAGGGATTGCCACGCAGTATTTCCCAGGTCTCTTGCAGGGGCAGTTCCCGGGCCTGCTCCTCGGTCAGTCCATGGACCACGGGCTTTTTCAGTTGGGCATCGCCCCGGTGGCGCAGGCTGATGGCACAGGCATCCAGGCCCCCCTGTTCCACGACGATGCTGGCCGTGCGATGCAATAAAGTCCCTTCGTCATCGATGCGGTTGATGCATTGATTCACCTGGGTGCGGGTCGCATACAGCCGGAAGATCTGCTCGAGACGCGCTTGGGCCAGCTTGCGCTCGGTGATGTCGCGATTGACGCCGCGTCGACCCAGGTAGGTGCCGTCGTCGTCCACCACCGGTTGGCAGTGGTGTTCGATCCAGCGGATCTCGCCATCCGGGCGATGCACGGCAAACTCCAGAGCCATATGGGGCAGATCGCCCTCTTGATGGGTCACCTGCGCCAGGTGCTGGCGCCAGCGCTGGGCATCCTCCGGACTGAAGAGCGTGTACATGAGGTCCGGATCCTTCAGGAAGGCCTCCGGGGGATAGCCACTGATGTCCTCACAGCCGGGAGAGACATAGACATACCGGCCATCGGCCCCGTACCAGTAATCCCAGTCCGGTGAGTGCTGGGCGGCAATGCGATAGCCGCGTTCGCTCTCGCGCAATTGCTCATGGGCAATGCGCAACTCCTCCTCATGACGCACCCGCTCGGTGAGGTCCACCAGGGCGCAGGCGAATTCCACATCCCGGCCGTCGCGGCCGGGCAGGCGTGCCACGTGCAGTTCCCCCGGGAAGTGATCCCGCTGCGCGGGGCTGGCACTAAAACGGATGTTTGCCAGCCGGGCCTGGCCTTCTCGCGCAGCCTGGCGCAGGGCCACCTGGACGATGGTCTCGTGCTCACGATCCACCAGGCTGCACAGCCGTTTCCGGCGCAGATGGCTCACGTCGAGCCTGAACACCTTTGTGGCCTCCTCATTGGCCTCAAGGATCATGCCGCTTTGATCCACCACCAGGGATGCCATGGGCAGGCCGCCGAAGAAGGCAGCGTAGTTATCCAGTAACCGCTGGGTGACAAACTGGGATTCGCGCAGCTCGGCGTTCTGGATCTCCAGTTCCGACTCATACACGCTGAGGGTCTGTACCAGCTCGGCCAGGCTCACTTCACCCTGTTTGAGCAGATCCTCGGCCTGTTCGAAATCACCCTGCTCAACGGCATGCTGAGCGCGTTTCAGGGCATGATTGGAATGGACATCGTCTTGGGTCATTGCCGGCAATCTTGAGGCCGTGCGGGCACGGCATGAGCAGAGGCCATGGTTCCGGCATGGCCTGCGGATAGCCCAGAGTCCTTTTTATGGCGGTGCGTGGAGTTTACCGAGTGAGGGTGGGGGATACAATTCGTCATGGCAAGAAAAAAGCCGCCAAGGTTTCCCTTAAGCGGCTGTTTTTCTTACTGCATTTGGTGGGCGGTACTAGGATCGAACTAGTGACCCCTGCCGTGTGAAGGCAGTGCTCTACCGCTGAGCTAACCGCCCGATACGAGAGAAGCGCAGATTATAGGGAGGGCAGTGAGGGTCGTCAATACCTGATTTTCAGGTCGATATGTTCGGGCCTCGAGAGGCATCCTGGCCGGTCCCCACAGGCGGTACCCTGAGCACATGCTGGGCCTCCTGCAGGGTGAAATCCAGGAAGGCTTGTCCCACTTGCGAAAAGCGTTTGCCACGTGGGTAAACCACATACCAGTGCCGCCGAATGGGGAAGCCTTCCACGTCCAGCACCACCAGCCGGTTCAACAGCAACTCCATCTCCAGGGTATGCAGGGACAAGACGCCCAGGCCCATGCCTGCCTCCACCGCCTGCTTGATGGCCTCGCTGCTGTGCATCTGCTGTGCTGCGCGCAGGGCCACGCCGTGCTCCGCAAAAAAGCGTTCGGCGGCGCCACGGGTTCCCGAACCTGTCTCACGCATGACAAAGCACTCCCCCGAGAGACGGCTCAGTGGGATGTCCTTCTCGTTGGCCAGGGGATGCTCCGGTGGTGCGATGATCACCAGAGGGTTTTCCATGAAGGGGTGGGCCATGGGCTCTGATGTGGGGGGTTGTCCCATGATGGCCAGATCCATGGCATTGATGGCCAGCCGGTTCAGCAGTTCCTCCCGGTTGCTCACCTCCAGGGTGACCGAGACCCCCTGATGACGATTGCAGAAGGCGGCGATGAGCCGGGGCACGAAGTAGTTGGCGGTGCTGGCCGCTGCGATGGTGAGATGGCCGCGACGCAGACCTTTCATCTCGTCCAGCACCATTTCCACCTCTGCCAGTTGTGCGGCGATGGCACAACTGTAGTGGTAGAGCTCACGGCCAGCGTCGGTCAGATGGATGCGTTTGCCGATCTGTTCGAACAGCGGCAGGCCCACATGCTCCTCGAGCTGCTTGATCTGCATGGAGACGGCGGGCTGGGTGAGATGGAGTTCCTCCGACGCCCGCGTATAGCTCAGGTGACGGGCCACGGCCTCGAAGGCCTTGAGTTGGCGGAAAGTGAAGTTCATCGTCAGTGTTATCCGGCGCCATGATCATCCAGCAGGGGGATGCCTATCAACGCATCGTTTCGTGACCCGGTCGCAGCTTCAGAAGGGGCTCGTGTCGCCACCGTCGTATTCCACTGCCGTGGTCTCGTACATGGCATCTTCCGCTTCCTTGTTCATCACGATGATGCTGATGCGCCGGTTGATGGGATCCTGGGGATTGTCCCTGTTGAACAGCACCGTGGAACCCAGGCCCATGACGCGGCCCACCTTGTCGCTTTCCATGCCGCCTGCCACGAGCGCCCGCCGTGCCGCATTGGCCCGGTCGGTGGACAGTTCCCAGTTGGTGTAGTCGGCACTGGGGAAGGGGCGGGCGTCGGTATGCCCGGTGATGGTGACGCGATTGGGCACGGCGTTGATGATGGCACCCAATTCGCGCAGGATCGCCTGGGAATAATTCAGAAGACGATCACTGCCCAGGTCAAACATGGGGCGGTTTTCGCGATCCACGATCTGTATCCGCAGACCCTCGGGCGTGATGTCCAGTAACAGTTGATCCTTGAAGGGCTCCAGGGCCTGGCTCTTGTCCAGTGCTTCTTCCAGCACTTCCATCAATGATTCCAGGCGCTCCTCGTCCTGTTCGCGTGCCATTTCCTCGGCACGATCCATGTCGATGGTCCCTTCAAAATCAATGATGGATGGAGAAGCGCCGTCACCCTCGGTGGGGTAGGGGGGCGTGGGGCTGATCCCCATGGCAGCCGACGGGTTCTGGAAATATTCCGAGATGGCGGCTTTTTGCCGATCATCGGTCATCCCCAGAATCCAGAGCAACAGGAAGAACGCCATCATGGCGACAGCAAAGTCCGCAAAGGCGATCTTCCAGGCGCCACCATGGTGGCCTGCCTTCTTGATCACCCGCTTGATGACGATGGGTTGCTTCTTGTCTTCGGCCGCCATGGGCCCTTACTCCTTGGCGCCGCGCAGGTGGGATTCCAGTTCCGCGAAGCTTGGGCGCAGGTCCGACGCCATGGCCTTGCGGCCGAACTCCACCGCTACCTGAGGGCTGTAACCCTGGACGTTGGCGAGAATGCAGGCCTTGAGACAGGCGAAGAACTTGGCTTCCTCCTCGGCCCGGCGCTCGAGCGCGGAGCTCATGGGCCCGACGAAACCATAGGCAAGCAGGATACCGGTGAAGGTTCCCACCAGTGCGGCCGCCACGAGACCACCGATCTTGTCGATGGGACCGTCCAGGGCGCTCATGGTGTTCACGATGCCGAGCACCGCCGCGACGATACCAAAGGCCGGCAGGCCATCGGCCACCCGGGCCACCGCATGGGAGGGCTCGGCCACCTCCTCGTGGTGGGTTTCCAGGTCGATGTCCATGAGGTTGTCCAGTTCGAATGGATTCATGGCCCCGCTCACCACGAGACGCATGTAGTCACAAATGAACTCCACCGCATGATGATTCTTCGCAATACGGGGGTACTTCTCGAAGAGTGGGCTGCTCTCGGGTTCTTCGATGTCCGCCTCGATGGACATCAGGCCTTCCTTGCGGGCCTTGGAAAACATCTCGTACATCAGGCCGAGCAGTTGAAGATAGTCGTCCTTCGTATAGGTGGAACCGCCCATGAGCCTGGGGATCGCCTTGAACACCTGGATGATGGTCTTCATCGGGTTGGCGATGACGAAGGCGCCCAGTGCCGCCCCACAGATGATGACAAACTCGTACGGCTGCCAGATGAGGATCAGCTGCCCGCCGTGCGCCGCCCAGCCACCCAATACGGCGACGGTAACGATGATTGAGCCAATGATCAGATTCACGAGCCGCTATCCTCCGGGTTGGCGCGATGACTGCGGGGCTGGCTTGCCGAGAAAAAACCACGCGATAATAACGCAATCAAGACGCCCGTCACACTCATTAGGTATTAGGAGCCACATTGATGGACAGACAATCGCTGGCGGACTGGGTGCATCACCTGGGTGATCGGGACCTGCCGCTGCTCCAGGGAACCGCCGCCATCTTGTCCATTGTGGACGCCAACCCTCAGATGAGCATGCGAGCGGTAGGGCGCCTGGTGCAGCGGGATCCGGGGCTGGCCCTCAAGCTCATTCGGGTGGCCAATGGCGTACCCCATCGTCACTTTCGCACCGAGGTGGTGGCCCTGGACGAGGCCGTGATGATGATTGGCACCGACGGGCTGAAACGGGCCATCCAGGAACTTGAAAAGCTGCCGGATGTGCTCTCCACGAATGCCCAGTCCTATTACCGTTACCTGGCGGGCAGGGTGGCCTACGCGGCGACGCTTGCGGAGGCCTGGGCGGAAAACCGTCACGACATGATCCCCTCCGAGGTGGGTTTGGCGGCGCTGTTGTATGACCTTGGGGAACTGGTCTGGACGATCCATGACGAGCGGCGCATGGCGCGCTACATGGAGCTGGTTCGTGACGGACAGGTGCTGCCCCATGAAGCCGAGTACGTGGCCCTGGATGTCAGCCTGGAAACGGTGGGTCATGCCCTGGCGGAGCGCTGGCAACTGCCGGCCATGGTGCGCGAGTGCATGTGTCCTGCCAACGCCCGTCATGCCCGGGCCATGGGGGTCATGCTGGCCTCCAACCTGGCCCGGGATGCAATGGCGGCCTGGGACCACCCGGGCGTGGGGGGTAACCTGGACCAGGCGGCTCGGTATCTGGACTGTAGCTCCGAGGAGTTGGCGGACTACATCAATGGTGCCACCGAGCATTTCAATGCCCATGTGGATCTATACGGGCTGGATCCCGTTCCCTTGCTGGACGAGGAAACGATCAAGGCTTATCGGGAAAAGGGCGCCAGGCCGCCCGAGCCGGTATTCTGCCTCATGCCCCGGTCTGATCGGTATGAGCAGGCCCGCAGCCAATTGGCCTCCCATTCACTGGAGAACCGCGATCAGGTACTGGATGTGTTACTGGAGGGGTTGCACGAGGGCCTGGGGCTGAACCGGGTGGTATTCGCGCGACTCAGCGATATTGGTGACACCCTGTCGGCCGAGCGCATGGAGGGGACGGATCACGAGCCGGCCTTCAATCGTTTCGAACTCAATCTGGCCGGGGGGCACCTGATCGCGGTGATGATGAAGCGGCCCTCGGCCTTCTGGCTGAACCCCTCCAATTGTGACGAGGTCTGGCCGCGCGTACCCCACTCCATGCGCACCCTCATCGGTGTGCGAGAGTTCTTCGCCCATTCGGTGTTTGTGGGGGATCAGCCTTACGGCCTGGTCTATGCGGACCGCCGCTCAGAAGTCTGCGCACTGGATCGGCGGGCGCTGAAGGGTTTCAAGACGTTGGTTGAACTGGCCACTGCCCATCTGGAGTCGTTGCGACAGGCAGGGCGGGGGCGCCTCTGAGGGCACCCCCGCCAACTTGAGGGATTATTGCCCGTAACGGCGTTCGATGTACTGTTCCACCAGCACCTGGAACTCCTCGGCGATGCGTTCGCCCTTGAGGGTGACGGTCTTTTCGCCGTCCTCATAGACCGGTGCGATGGGCGTCTCGCCGGTTCCCGGCAGGCTGATGCCGATGTTGGCATGCTTGCTCTCGCCAGGGCCGTTCACCACGCAACCCATCACCGCCACGGTCATCTCCTCCACACCCGGATACTGCCGACTCCATTCGGGCATCTTGTGGCGGATGTAGTTCTGGATGTCCTGGGCCAGGTGCTGGAAGTAATCACTGGAGGTGCGGCCGCAACCGGGGCAGGCCACCACCGCGGGAAGGAATCGGCGCAGCTCCAGGCTTTGCAGGATCTCCTGGGCGACGATGACCTCCTTGGTGCGTTCCGCGCCCGGCTCCGGGGTGAGCGAAACACGGATGGTATCGCCGATGCCCTCTTGCAGCAGAACCGCCAGACCGGCGGTGGAGGCGACGATCCCCTTCACACCCATGCCGGCCTCGGTGAGGCCCAGGTGAAGAGGGTAGTTGCAGCGCGAGGCCAGGTCCTTGTAGACGCGGATCAGGGGCTGCACGCCGCTGACCTTGCAGGAGAGGATGATCCGGTCCCGGGGAAGGCCAATCTCCTCGGCCCGCGCGGCGCTGCCCAGCGCCGACTGGATCAAGGCCTCGCGATTGACGTCATGCATGCCCAGGGGCTGGGGTTGGCGGGCGTTTTCGTCCATCATACGGGCCAGCAGATCCTGATCCAGGCTGCCCCAGTTCACACCGATGCGCACCGGCTTGTCGTACTGGCAGGCCATCTCGATCATCTGTGCGAACTGGGTATCACGTTTGGCCCCACGGCCGACATTACCCGGGTTGATGCGCAGTTTGGCCAGTGCCTCGGCGCAGGCCGGGTACTTGCTCAGCAGCTTGTGGCCGTTGAAGTGGAAATCACCCACCAGCGGGGTGTTCACCCCCAGGGCATCCAGGCGTTCGCGAATCCTGGGAACGGCCGCGGCGGCCTCGTCGGTGTTCACGGTGATGCGCACCAGTTCGGAGCCAGCGCGGGCCAGGTCGGCCACTTGCCTGGCAGTGGCGTCAATGTCGGCGGTGTCGGTGTTGGTCATGGATTGAATGACCACCGGGGCGTCGCCACCCACCGTGACATGGCCCACGCGAACCGGAACGGTGGCATGCCGGCGGTACTCAGGATTGTTCGTCATCATGGTGTGCGGTACTGGCAGATTGAGGTGGAACAATGGTAGCAGGTTGCCCGCCACCCTTGTACGGGCGGGGGATGATCCTGCCACGGCAAAAAGGACATCGGGACGATTCAATGAACTTCACTTTCCTGCATGCGGCAGATCTGCACGTGGATAGCCCACTCAAGGGGCTGGACCGTTATGAAGGGGCGCCGGTGGAGCGTTTGCGCAACGCGACTCGCCAGGCCCTGGAGGCCTTGGTGGACACCGCCCTGAATGCCCGGGTGGACTTCCTGCTGCTGGCCGGAGACATCTACGACCGGGACTGGCAGGATTTTCATACCGGCCTTTTCTTCCGCGAGCAGATGGTTCGCCTGGAGCGAGGTGGGGTGCGGGTGTTCATGGTGCAGGGCAACCATGATGCCCAGGGGGTGATCAGTCGCCAGTTGCATTTGCCCGAAAACGTGACCGTATTCTCCAGCCGAACGGCACAGACAGAGCAGTTGGAGCCGCTCTCCGTGGCCATTCATGGCCGCAGCTTTCCCAATCGCGCCGTGGATGAGGACTGGGTACCTGAATACCCGGCACCGGTGGCCGGTTGCTTCAATATCGGGCTGTTGCATACCAGCCTGAGTGGGCGGCCGGGCCATGACCGTTATGCCCCTACCGATGTGGCCGCGCTCACCGCCAAGGGATACGACTACTGGGCGCTGGGGCATGTGCATCATCGCGAGGTGGTGTGTGAAAGCCCGCGCATCGTCTTTCCCGGTAACCTGCAAGGCCGTCATGCCAATGAAACCGGCCCCAAGGGCTGCGATCTGGTGCGGGTCACGCCCGCGGGTATCCAGTCCGAATTCACGCCCCTGGATGTGGTGCGCTGGCATCGGCTCACACTGGATGTCACCGATATCAAGGATATCGCCGCCTTCGTGCGCCGTGTCTCCAAGGCCCTGAAAGAAGCGCTGGACGGGGATCTGGAACGACTGCATGCGGTGCGTGTGCAACTCACCGGCATGAGTGCCTTGCAGGATCTTGAGGCCCGTCAGCCCGGCACGCTGGAAGCCCAGGTGCGGGCCGCCGCGCAGGACCTGAATGGGCCTCAGGTGTGGGTGGAACAGGTACGGGTGCGCCTGAGTCGTCCGCTGGAGCGGGGTCAGGTGGCGGCCCGGGATGACGCCGTGGGCGAGTTGCTGCGACTGGTGGATGAAATGATGGAGGATCCCGACAGGGCCGCTGAATTCCTGCAACAGCCGCTTGCGGGTCTTCTGGACAAGATCCCCGGCGAGGTGGAACTCCCTGACTGGGTGGAGCTGAAGGATGAACAGCAGGTGCGGGATCTGCTGCTGGATGCCGAATCCACCGTGCTGGCACGGCTGGGCGAGGCGGGGCAGGGCGAATCATGAAACTCATTCGGCTGGATCTTCAGGCCTTCGGGCCGTTCACCGACACGCAGATCGTCTTTGGCCAGGCCGATGATGGACGGGACGCCGACGGTCTGCACCTGATCTACGGCCCCAATGAGGCTGGTAAATCCTCGGCACTGCGGGCCATGACGGATCTGCGTTTTGGTATCCCGGTACGCAGTCGCGACAACTTCGTTCATGATTTCAACCGCTTGCGCATTGCAGGTGTGTTTGTGGATGCCCGGGGGGAGCCCGTCTATCTGGCGCGTCGCAAGGGGCGGGGCCTTACCCTGCACAGGCCGGACAGCAAGGACCACACCCTGACCGATGCGCCCGCGGCCACCCCGGAGCAGGAGCAGCAACTCACGGGTGGGCTGACGCGAGAGGCCTTCGAGGCCATGTTTGGCCTGGATCACCTGCGATTGCGCGAGGGCGGGGATCGCTTGCTCAAGGGGGAGGGGGAGCTGGGATCCGCACTGTTCGAGGCCAGCGCCGGCACCCGGGGCATCGCCGGCATACTCGAGGCCCTGGATACGGATGCCAAAGGTCTTTTCAGTTCACATGGACGGGCCACCCAGGCGGTGATCAATGAGGCCCGGTCGACCCTGGAGGGGCAGCGCAAGGTCCACAGGGATGCACTCACGCGACCCGCCGAGTGGCAAGCCCTGGAACGCAGTCATCAGCAGGCCCTGGAAGAACTCACCACCCTGGAGAAAACGCTGGAGGAAGCCCAGCGGCATGAGAAGGAGCTGGCGGGTCTGCGAACCGTGGCGCCGCTTCTGGAGGATCTGGACCGTTTGCGCAAGGAGCTTGCATCGCTTGACACCGTGCCCGACCTGGCGGCCGAGGCCCGCGAGCAACGCCTGTCGGCTCAGCAGGCTCGCGGCCGCGCCCGCCAGGATCTTCGGGATGCCGAGGCCCAGTGGCAGGAATGCGAACGCCGATTGCAGGCCCTGGTGATTGAAACCCCACTGCTGGAGCACGCGGCCACCATCGAGCGGTTGGCCGGGCGCCTGGAGACAGTCACCGAAGCCCGAGTGGAGCTTTACCGTCAGCAGGCTCGCGTGGAGCGGCTGGATGCCCGTCTGGCCGAACAGGCCCAACGCCTGGACCACAAGGCCGATGTGCAGAAGTTATTGAAACATCTGCCTTCAGCGGCCGATCGGGCTGCCCTGGAGGAGGACCTCAATCAGCTGGCAGTGATCGGGCCGCGTCTGGAGGACCGGCGGTCGCGCCTGGAGGCGCTGGAGACCGCCGAGCGGGAGGCGGAGCACGAGGCGGCAGCCCCCGAGGTGACGGCCAGCGAATCCCTTGCCCAGGCGCTGCATCAGGCCCGGGCCCTGGGTGAGGTGACCGCAGATACCCAGGCCGTGAAGCGGGATCTGGAGGATATGCACGGCCAGTTGCAGCAGCATCTGGCGGATATGGGGCAGACGGAGCTTCAGGCCGTGCGGGAGGCCCGGCCCTTGATGCAGGCTCAGTTGGATGAGGCCCGGAATGCCCGGGACGCGGTGGAGGACACCCTGCGGGCGCTCAACGAGGAGCAGGCGCGCCTGCAACGAGATCGGCAGGAGCAGGCCAGGCAACTGGAGCAGTTGACGGCAGGCGGTCGGGTGGTGACCCTCGATACCCTGCTCGAAGCCCGGGCGTGGCGCGATGCCCTGTGGTCGCGTCTCAGGCAGACCTACGTGGAAGGCAAGGGCGCTCCGGAAACGGCAATGCAGGATCTGGAACTGACGCGCCCCTTGCCGGAGAGCTTTGAGGCTGCTCAGGTGCAGGCCGATCATCAGGCAGATCAGCTCAGGGAGAATGCCGGGCAAGCTGCGCGCATCCAGGAATGCCAGGGCAGGATCAAGGCCATGGATGAACGCCATGGGGAGATCCAGGCCCGGCTTGCGCAAGGGCAGCGGGAGCGTGAGGCATGGATTGAACACTGGCAGGCGCGTTTGCAGGCTCAGGGACTGCCGGATCTTTCACCCGATGCCCTGGGGCAATGGCAGGCGCGCCGCGAGGCCCTGCTGGAACTGGCGAGACGACTGGAGAGGCTGGAGCGCAGCCAGACCGAGCGTGATGAGCAGCGTCGACAGGCCATGGAGGCACTGAGTCAGGCCTTGTGTGCCGTTGGCGAGCGCCCGGCTGGGACGGACCTGGCCACGCTGATCGAGCAGGCGGGTGCCTGGGAACGCCAGGCCACCGCCGCCCAGGGGCGCCGTCAGGAGCGAGAGCGCCACGCACGCATCCGGCAAAGGGATCGGGATGCATTGGTGCGGGACATCGACGCCATGGAGCGGTCTTGGCAGGCCCGCACCCGCGCCGTTTCCGCGTGGCATGAACGCCTGGGTCTGCCCGCGACGGCAGGACCAGCCACGGTACGCGCCCGGCTGGAGGAACTGGATGCCCTGGAGGCCCTGAGTGTCGAGCGGGAGGATCTTCTCGCCGCGCAAGCACGTCAGCAATCGCTGGTGCGGGACTTTCAGGATCAGGTGGCCAGTCTGGCCCATCTTCTGGGTGAACCCGCGCCCAGCTCGCCGGATGACCATGCGGGGCAGTTGCAGATGAGACTGCGGGTTGCCCGGGAGCGGGAGCATCAGCGGGCCATGGGACTTCAGGAGCAGGGCGCGGCCGCGACCGCTCGGGAGCGGGCCCGGCAAGAACTTGATACCCAGGCCAGGGTGCTTGAGGCCTTGTGCCAGGCGGCCGGTGGGGTCTGTGAGGACGATTTGCCCGAGATCGAGGCCAGAGCCGACCGCAAACGTCAGGTGCGTATGGGCCTGGAGGAGCGGCAGCAGCAGCTGGCCCTGGCGTCCATTCACTCGGAGGCGGACTTGCGACAGCGTCTGGAGGGGTTGGACGTGATCGCCATCGAAGCAGATCAGGCCCGTTGTCAGGGGGAGATCGAACGCCTGGGGCAGGCGGTGGCCGAGGCTCGCAGGGTGGAAGAACGTACCCGCAGGGAGCTTGAAGCGGTGGATACCTCCGGCGAGGCGGCCCGTGCCCGGGAAGCGATGGAATCGGCTGCCGCCCGTATCCAGGGGGCGATCCGGCCCTGGTTGCGCCTGCGTCTGGCCCATGGGTTGCTGCAGGAGGCGCTGCATCGATTCCGACAGCGTTCCCAGGCGCCCATGGTGGCGGCCGCCTCGAAGTATCTGGCGTTGATGACTCAGGGGCGCTATGCGCGCCTGGAGGCCGATGAATCCCAGGATGTGCCGGTGCTCAAGGCCATGCGGGATGACGGCACCCTGATCGGCGTGGATGCCATGAGTGAGGGGACCCGCGATCAGCTTTACCTGGCACTGCGCCTGGCGGCCCTGGAGTTGCGACGGGAGTCGCACCCCGGCATGCCGGTCATCCTGGATGATGTGCTCATGACTTCAGACGATGCCCGGGCCGGTTTGATCCTTCAGGCGCTGGCACGGTTCGCCGGAGAGGGGCAGGTGATGCTGTTCACTCATCACCGGCATTTGCTGGAGGTGGCCCGGGAAGCGGTGCAGGCCGATGCCCTGCACATCCATGAACTGGAGCGTGAGCGCGGCGTGGCTTGACGCTCCTGCAGCAAAGCCCGCATAATTCAACGCCTTTCCGGCGCCCGTGCGCCGTCAATACCGAGCAATGGTGACCTGCACCGGTCCCCTCGCGACAACAAGCTGTGAACCCCGCCAGGCCCGGAAGGGAGCAACGGTAGCAGTGGACTTGGGCGCCGGGGTGTGGCTGGTGTGGGTTGCCACCCTTTCGAGGCCATGCCGGGCTTGGCACTCTTCAGCGACCCGCAACGAGATCCATGAGCTATCAGGTCCTGGCCCGCAAGTGGCGTCCCCGCACCTTCGAACAACTGGTGGGTCAACCCCACGTGGTGCGCGCCCTCTCCAATGCCCTGCGTGAAGATCGCCTCCATCATGCCTATCTGTTCACCGGCACCCGTGGCGTGGGCAAGACGACCATCGCCCGCGTTCTGGCCAAATGTCTCAACTGCGAAACGGGCATCACTGCTCAGCCCTGCGGCCAATGCAGCGCCTGCCGTGAGATCGATGAGGGCCGCTTTATCGACCTGATCGAGGTGGACGCCGCCTCCCGCACCCGCGTGGAAGACACCAGGGATCTGCTGGAAAACGTGCCCTATGCCCCCACCCGGGGCCGCTTCAAGGTCTACCTGGTGGACGAGGTGCACATGCTCTCCACCCACAGCTTCAATGCCCTGCTCAAAACGCTTGAAGAACCGCCGCCCCACGTCAAGTTCCTGCTGGCCACCACGGATCCGCAAAAGCTACCGGTGACCGTGCTCTCCCGTTGCCTGCAGTTCAATCTCAAGGCCATGCCGCCGGAGATGATCCAGGGCCATTTGCTCCAGTTGCTGGAGCGGGAAGGCATCCAGGCCGAGTCGGCGGCGGTGATGCAGGTGGCCCGGGCCGCCTCGGGCAGTATGCGCGACGCCCTGAGTCTGCTGGATCAGGCCATCGGTTTCGGGGGCGGCGTACTGCGCGAGGCCGAGGTGCTGGACATGCTCGGTGCCATCTCCCGAGACCATCTGAATCGGCTTCTGGAGGCCCTGGCCGAGGGCGATGCCCGGGAACTGCTGGCAGCGGTGGACGCGCTCTCGGAGCAAGCGCCGGACTATGGCGCAGTGCTGGGGGAAGTGATCACCCTGCTGCATCATCTGGCCCTGGTTCAGCAAGTGCCCGAGGTGGCGGACAGTCTGCCCGATGACCCATCCATGCTCAGGGACCTGGCATCGCGCCTGTCACCTGAGGATGTCCAGCTGTTCTATCAGATCGCCCTGATGGGGCGTCGCGACCTGCCCCTGGCGCCGGAGCCCCGCGCGGGTGTGGAGATGGTGTTGTTACGCATGCTGGCGTTCCGGCCAGCGGAGGCCGCGCAACCGGTGGCTGCTGCCACCCAGACGCCTTCGCCCGTGCCTGCTGGCAAACGCCCACCTGCGTCGTCACCCGGGCCAGAACCCGTCTCCGCGCCTGCATCGACACCTTCCGAGGTCCCGGCGGCCCCTTCGGTCCCGGCTTCCGGGAGTGGCGAACTGGACTGGCCACAACTGGCCGCCAGCCTGGGGCTCGGGGGGATCCCCGGTCAGCTGGCCAGCCATTGTGCGTTGTTGCGCTACGATGGCGGTGAGTTGGTTCTGGGCCTGGCACGTCAGCACGATAACTTCAGGACCACCAAGGCCCAGGACAAGCTGCAGGAAGCCCTGCGCCGGCACCTGGGCGACGAGGTGAAGCTCACCATCCAGGTAGGGGATGCCCAGGGAAATACCCCAGCGGCCATGGCCGCGCGTCGCGATGCGGAGCGTCAACGGGCGGCCGAGCAGTCCATTGACCAGGATCGTTGGGCCCAGGGACTGAAAGATCAGTTCGACGCAGAATTGATCCCGGGTTCCGTGCGCCCGCGCGATCGGGAGTGACGCCCGGCCCGGTTCAGGTCATGGATTCGGGCTGGCGATGATGTTTCATTGACCCCGAGGCTTTACACTAGGCCTCTTGATTCCACTGACGTACGTAAGGTGAAGATATGCTGAAAGGCGGACTTGGCAATTTGATGAAGCAGGCCCAGAAGATGCAGGAAGACATGGCCAAGGCGCAGGCTGAACTGGCCGAGATGGAAGTGACCGGTGAAGCCGGCGGCGGTTTGGTGAGCGTGGTCATGACCGGCAAGCATGCCGTCCGCAAGGTGGGCATCGACCCCAGTCTGCTGGAGGATGACCGCGATATGCTGGAGGACCTGCTGACTGCCGCCATGAATGACGCCGTGCAAAAGGTTGAAGACATGACCCGGGAACACATGGGCAACCTGACCCAGGGCATGGGGCTGCCCCCGGGCTTCAAGATGCCTTTCTGAGCCCGCCGTGGCCGAAACCTCTTTGCTGGAGCGCCTGGTGGAGGGCTTGAGATGCCTCCCCGGCGTGGGCCCGAAATCCGCCCAGCGCATGGCATTGCATGTGCTGGAGCGGGATCGCGAGGGGGCTCTGCGCCTGGCGGCTGTGTTGCGCGAGGCCGTGGAGCGCATCGGCCACTGTCGGGTGTGCCGCACCCTCACCGAGCATGAAGTCTGTCATCTCTGTGCCGATTCGAGTCGTGACCGGCAGGTGATGTGTGTGGTTGAGGCGCCTGCGGATGTACTGGCCATCGAGCAGGCCACCGGCTTTCGCGGTCAGTACCATGTCCTGCTGGGGCAGTTGTCTCCCCTGGATGGCGTGGGCCCCGAGGAACTCGGTCTGGATCAACTGGAGGCGCGACTGGGCGAAGGGCAGGTGACTGAACTGATCCTGGCCATGGGCACTACCGTGGAGGGGGAGGTGACAGCCCACTACATCAGTGAAATGGCCCGGTCACGGGGTATCCGCACCACCCGAATTGCCCATGGGATCCCCCTGGGGGGCGAGCTGGAATATGTGGACCGTGGAACCTTGTCTCATGCCTTTGACGGGCGCCGGGAATATTGAATGAGCGGACACGCCATCCGCCTGAAAACCGTGATGGGGAATGCATGACCGATTGTATTTTTTGCAAGATTGCCGAAGGCACCATCCCTGCCGACAAGGTGTATGAGGACGAACTGGTCGTGGCCTTTCGTGACCTCAACCCAAAGGCGCCGGTGCATGTGCTGGTGATACCGCGCAAGCATATTGCCACCCTCAACGACCTGACCGAGGAAGATCATGCCGTCCTGGCCCGGTTGCAGTGGGTGGCCACTCGCGTGGCACAGCAGGAGGGGATCGCTGAGGATGGCTACCGAACCGTGATGAACTGCAATGCAGACGGTGGACAGTCCGTCTACCATGTACACTTGCATGTGCTGGGCGGGCGCCAGATGGAGTGGCCTCCGGGCTGACCATTCACTGAGGATCGCTGAAATGAACAAGTCTCTCTCCACTCTATGCCTGGGCGCGGTGCTGTCGTGCGCAGCAGGCGTGAGTGCGGACGAGGCACTGCATCCGGCGCTATCTCCTGGTGTCAACCTGTCTCAGTGGGATGTCCCCAGTGCCTGGGGGGGCGAGTCCGAGGTAGGGCCGCGATTCACCGTGGGGCCGTATTGGGAGAATTTCCTCACCCAGGGTAACGGACACCTGAGGGCCCTGGACGGGCGTCTTTTCCGCGAGAGCCTGGATTATGACCTGCGGCGTCAGGCCGATCGTGTACCGGCACCCAGGGGGCGCATGACGGGGACTGGCATCGAGGCCGTGGGAGGCTACCAGTTGGGCTATGTGGCTGACCGGGTGCGTTACGATCTGGTACTGGGCGTGGGCTATGACCGGGTTCGCCAGGCCTGGGACCGGGGATTGCAGAGTGCCGGTCGGGTCGGTGGCTTCGAGGATGAACTGCACCCCGTTTTTTACACCCGCATCGGGGCAGGCCCGGTCTTCGAGACGGAACAATGGCGCGGACGTTTGCATATGGGCCTGAAATACCCCCTGGACCTGGATGACGAGCTGGACCTGACCTCCCTGATGTTTGGTCAGGACCCGGCTCACATGTCCCAGTACCACTCCGGGAGTTTTGTGAACTTCAGCAACCTCTTTCTGCTGAGGGGCAACGAGTTCCGCCTGGACTTCTACTACGACCGCTATCGGCTATCATCTCCGGGTCTTGGGGGAGGCGGGCTTGACGCATCGGGGCTGGATTGCCTTGATTGTGGCACCGGCTCCACCCAGAGCAATGTGGAGATCTTCGGTATCGAGATGGGCGTGAATTTCTAGCCATCGGAGCCACCGGCCGATTCACCCCGGAAGCAGATTCCGGTAGCTCTCATATCGTCGTGGGCTGATGTGCCCGGCCTTCACCGCCTCGATCACCGCACAGCCTGGTTCCACCGTGTGGCTGCAGTCCTGAAATCGACATTCGCCCGCCCGTTCTCGAAGCTCCACGAAGCCCTGCACCAGCGCCTCCCGGGACGCAGGCCCGGGCGTGAAGTCACGGACACCAGGGGAGTCGATCAAGGCGCCACCACATTCCAGGGGATAGAGCGTGGCATTGGTCGTGGTATGCCGCCCACCTTCGCCCCCCATCTCGGAGAGGGCGCCGATGCGGATCTCCAGGTCCGGCAACAGTGCCTTGACCAGGGAAGACTTGCCCACCCCCGACTGACCCACCAGCACACTCACCCCCGAAGACAGTGCAGCCCGGAGCGTATCCATGCCCCGATCGTTCGGGACACTGGCGTGTATGACGTCGTAACCCAGGTCCCGATACTCGGTCAGGGGTGAGGGCAACGGGCTTCCCATGGGCAGCAGGTCCACTTTATTGAACAGGATCACGCCCCGGGCGGGCATGCGCTCGATGGCCGCCAGATACCGATCCACCAGCGACCAGTTGGGTTCCGGAGCCGGCGCAATGACCACCACCACCTGACTCAGGTTGGCCGCCACACTCTTGTGGTTGCCGCGAGGGTCAACCCGTTCCAGCAGGTTGGTGCGTGGCAGGATGTCGGTGACCACGCCGTGCCCCTGTGCATCCCGATGCCACTGCACCCGGTCATTGCACACGCCATGCTCCAGGCGCCGGCGGGTGGTGCAGCGGTGGACCGCTCCCTGGTCGTCTTCCACTAATACCTGTGATCCGAAGCGGGTGACCACCCGGCCGGCCATGGATTGGGTCATTGTGTGTTCCGTGGGTTGTCTAAGTGTGCAGCAGCTGATCCACCTTGGCGGCACAGATGAAATCATTCTCCGACAGGCCGCCAATGGCATGGGTGGCGAAATCCACCCGGCATTGATTGTAACTTACGGCCATGTCCGGGTGATGATCCTGCTGGTGGGCAATCCAGGCCACGGCATTCACGAATGCCATAGTTTCATGATAGTTCCGAAAGCGCACCGTGCGGCTCAATGTCCTGGCGTCCTCGGATAGCTGCCAATCGTTGGCGAGCTTATCCATCATTCCCTTGGCTGCGCTCTCATCAAGAGGGGCGACCCCACCTTCGCAGGGTACGCATTGCTTCTGGCTCAGTGACTCATTCATGCAACCTCCCAGGGCGGCGCTGGCCGCCTCGAAAATGTGCGTCTCTACGGTGTAGACTGTGCCACAGTCGTCACGTTCGAACAAAAAAGGAACCCCATGAGCCCTCACCCGGATAACCTGGTCTGGATTGACCTTGAGATGACCGGTCTGGACCCCCTGTCGGACTACATCATCGAGATTGCCACCATCGTCACTGACAAGAATCTCAACATCCTGGCTGAAGGGCCGGTCATCGCCATTCATCAGAGCGAGGAAATTCTCGGCGGTCTTGACGACTGGAATCACAGCACGCATAGCCGCTCCGGACTCCTTCAGCGGGTGCGGGGCAGCATGTACAACGAGGTGGATGCCGAGCAGGCCACCCTGCGTTTTTTGAGGGAATATGTGCCGGCACGCACATCGCCCATGTGCGGCAACACCATCTGCCAGGATCGGCGTTTCCTACACCGCTGCATGCCCGACCTGGAAGCATTCTTCCATTACCGCAACCTGGATGTGAGCACGCTCAAGGAGCTGGCGCGGCGTTGGGCGCCGGAAGTGCTCAACTCCCTCTCCAAGGATGCCACGCACCAGGCCCTGCAGGACATTCGCGATTCCATCGCCGAGTTGCGCCACTACCGGGAGCACCTGCTCAAGGTTTAGCCGGGCTCAGGGTTCGATGGGGGTGTCCGGGCGGTTGCCCCAGTCGGACCAGCTTCCGGGGTAGCCACGCACCTTCTCGAAGCCCAGATGCCTGAGCACCAGCCAGGTGTAGGCGGAACGGTGATGGGTGTGACAGTAGGTGACGATCTCCCTGTCGCGGGTGAGGCCCTGGGTGCCCAACTCCTGCAGCAGCACCTTCTCCGGGCGCAATCGAAGGTCTCGGTCCTCATCCATGGCCCGAGTCCATTCGTACGAAATGGCGCCGGGGATGTGCCCGCCACGTTCGGCGCGGACATCGCTGCCATCGAATTCCTCGGGGCTGCGGGCATCCAGAAATGCCACGCGGGGATCGTGCAGATGCGACAGGATCCAGTCTCGATCGGCTACCTGTGAATGGTCAAACGTGCCCACCGGGTAGTCGCCCGGATCAATGCTGGGTTCCTGGGTGGTCACCGGCATGTTTTCCCGGCGCCAGCCTTCCAGCCCCCCATCCAGCAATGACAACCGCTCATGACCCACCACTGCCAGGGTCCACAGCAGACGCGAGGCCTTGCCACCTCCCTCGTCATCATAAGCCACCACGTGACTGCCGGGATGAATGCCCAACTCCCGGAATAGCTGCTCCAGATCATGGGCTTCGGGAATCATGCCCATGGCCGGGGGGTCATCCCTCAGCAGGCGAGGGTAATCCAGATGCACGGCGGCAGGCAGATGCCCCTGGGCGTAATGGTCCGCCTCGCTCACATCAATGATTCGAAGAGTGGCATCCTGAAGTCGGGCCTCAAGAGCGCGCGCATCGATAAGCAGTGGTGTCTCAAGCAAGGGGGGCTCCGGGGGCATGGTGGATTCCTCAAGAAGATCACGCATGGGGCAACTCCCTACCCGGGGTGCCCCCGGGCACCAGCAAGGTGGGAATGCCATCCAGTGCCGGATCGGTATCGGGATAATCGATGGTGTAGTGCAGGCCCCGGCTCTCCTGCCGGGAGAGCGCGCTGCGGATGATGATCTCTGCCACAACGGCCAGGTTACGCAATTCGATCAGGTCGTTGCTCACCCGGAAATTGCTGTAATACTCCTGGATTTCTCCCTGGAGTAACTCGATGCGGCGCAGGGCCCGTTGCAGACGCTTGCTGGAACGCACGATGCCCACGTAGTCCCACATGAAACGGCGCAGCTCATCCCAGTTGTGCGAAACCACCACCTCTTCGTCGGAATCAGTGACCCGGCTCTCGTCCCAGGGGGGTATCTGGGCGTCACGGGTGACGTGATCCGTGTGCGCGAGAATGTGTGTTGCGGCTGAACGGGCGAATACCAGACATTCCAGCAGCGAGTTGCTGGCCATGCGGTTGGCCCCGTGAAGCCCGGTGTAGGCCACCTCGCCGATGGCGTATAGTCCATCCAGGTCTGTGCGTGCGCTGAGGTCGGTGACCACCCCACCACAGGTGTAATGGGCGGCGGGCACCACCGGCAGTGGGTCGCGGGTGATGTCGAAGCCGAATTCCAGGCAGCGCTTGTAGATGGTGGGGAAATGCCCCTTGATGAAGTCGGCCGGTTTATGGGAGATGTCCAGGAACAGATGATCGGCTCCCAGGCGCTTCATTTCATGGTCGATGGCCCGGGCGACGATGTCTCTCGGAGCCAGCTCGCCGCGGGGGTCGAAATCATGCATGAAAGGGTCGCCATTGGGTAGCAGCAGGCGGCCGCCTTCGCCGCGTACTGCCTCGGAGATGAGGAAGGACTTGGCCTTGGGATGGAAAAGACAGGTGGGATGGAACTGCATGAACTCCATATTGGCCACCCGACAGCCGGCCCGCCACGCCATGGCGATGCCGTCACCCGTGGAGCCATCCGGGTTGCTACTGTAGAGATACACCTTGCTGGCACCGCCTGTGGCCAGCACCACGGCCGATGCGTCGAAGATCTCCACCTGCTGGCGGTCCAGGTCCAGCACGTAAGCACCCAGGCAGCGCTCTCCGGGCAGGCCGAGTTTGGCGCTGTTGATCAGGTCGACGGCGATGTGATGTTCGAACAACTGGATGTTGTCGTGACGTCGTACCTGTTCCACCAGGGTGGATTCGATGGCCTGGCCGGTGGCGTCGGCGGCATGGACCACGCGGCGGTGGCTGTGCCCTCCCTCGCGGGTCAGGTGCAGCTGCACCCGGCCATTCTCGGTGGGTTCGCGCGTGAAGGGGACGCCCAGGTCCAGCAGCCACTGGATGCTTTGGGGTCCGTTCTCCACCGTGTGGCGCACCGCCTTTTCATCGCACAGGCCAGCTCCTGCGCCCAGCGTGTCGCGTACGTGAGCGTCGATGGAATCTTTCCGATCGAGCACCGCCGATACGCCCCCCTGGGCGTAGAGGGTGCTGCCTTCGGTGATCGGACCCTTGCTCAGTACCGCCACCCGGCGCTCCGAGGCCAGGTGCAACGCCAGGCTCAGGCCGGCGGCGCCACTGCCAATGATCAGGACATCCGCTGACTGGCGCTCGGGCGCCTGGGTATCTTCCTGCATGGGTTTACAGCCTCGCGTAAGATGTCAGCCTCGATTGATCCGTCCGGGGTGTCATGGGGCACTTCCGGTTGTCCTGGGAGTACCCGGGTCCGTCAGGGCTCGGGCCTTGGTCACGGGGCGCCTCCCAGGGCGGCCCTTGCTTGAGGCTATGTTGTTATATGGGTTATTTTGTCACAGTTTTTCGCGCTGTCACACGTGCCGGGGGGCGGGCTCAAAAATTGACCTATGCCAAGCATTTGCGGGAAAAGACCTGCAGATGGGAAAGTGTTTGTCCCATTTGCCAGAACTTAAAGAGGGTTTTCATGTCCATCGCAGTTAGGGTACAGGAGGTGCCCTTAGAGGGGGAGTGCCCGCATGGGCAATAAAGTTACCGACGAGGAATTGGTCAGGCGTGTTCAGGCCGGGGACAAGAAGGCTTTCGACATGTTGGTGCTCAAGTACCAGCACAAGATCGTCAATCTGGTCTCACGCTACGTGCATGACCCCTCCACGGCGCTGGACGTGGCCCAGGAAGCCTTCATCAAGGCCTATCGGGGCCTCGCGAATTTCCGTGGAGATAGCGCTTTTTACACGTGGTTGTACCGGATCGCGATCAACACCGCGAAGAACTATCTGGTGTCACAAAGCCGCAGAACACCGGACTACGAGGTGGATGCCCAGGATGCCGAGCAGATGGGCGGCGAATCGGCTCTCAAGGAATATGCAACCCCGGAAGGGGAAATGATGTCAGATGAGATACGCGTGGCCGTTCAGGAGGCCATTGGCGGTCTTCCGGAAGACCTGAGAATCGCCATCACGCTGCGTGAACTGGAAGGCATGAGTTACGAGGAGATCGCGCAGACCATGGGGTGTCCCATTGGCACGGTGCGGTCCCGAATTTTCAGGGCCCGGGAGGCGATTGACCGAACCTTGCGGCCTCTGCTGGATTAAAGCTCTACATAAGCGAGAAGTCACATGACAGCCACTAAAGAGGAAAGACTCTCTGCACTGGTCGACGACGAGGCCGATGCATTCGAGCTCCGCCGGCTGGTGGACGAGATGGAGAAAAACCCCGAGGACCTGTCCCAATGGGGGCGTTACCACCTCATCGGGGACGTCATGCGTGGGAATACCCTGCGCGCCCCCGCGGGTTTCAGCGACCGGGTGATGCAGGCCATCGAGGAAGAGCCTGCGCCCACCGTTTCGCCCTGGGCGAGACACGGTCGGATGCTTAAACCCGTGGCTGGCATGGGCATGGCGGCCGCTGTCGCCGTGGCAGTGCTGGTGGGTGTGCAGAACTTCACCGGCGATGCCCGTGATCCAGGGTCTGCTGAACCGGCGATGGCGGGCACCGAGTCCGACCTTCGTTCGGTGCAGTTCGGGCAAGGTCAGCAGCCGCGCTATCAGTCCGTCTTCCCCTCGGATACCCGCAGTACCCAGGTTCAGCACTCCCCGGTGGAGATGGGTGGTCATCGGGCGCTGCGCATCGACATGGGCGACGCCCGTTTCAACAGTTACCTGATCAATCACACGGAATCGACAGTAGGGGCCGGGGTGTTTCCCCAGACGCGAAACGCGGGTCACGGCGCTTCGGGTGAATGATCCGATGATGCGCAGGCTCCCAGCCTGTCTGGCGATGGCCGCATTGCTCGCCTCGGCGGTGGCCGCTGCGTCGGAGACGACAGCCGATGACCTGGTCGCAAAGATGGTCCGTGCAGTGGACCAGTTGAATTATGAAGGGATTTTTGTCTTTTCTCAGGAAAACCGCATGGAGACCATGCATATCCTGCATGGCCGGGACGAGCAGGGCTCCCGTGAACGCCTGACGGCGCTTACCGGCGAACCCCGGGAGGTCATCAAGGATGATCATTCCATTACCTGCATTCGGGCAGACAGTGGCTCCGTGTGCATGGAGCCACGCAAGACACTGATGGGCATGCCCGGGATGAGTCCTCTGCGAGGTGGTACGGAGGGCCTGCGGGATAACTACCGCGTCAATGCGGGTGCGTCATACAGGATTGCGGGTCTCTCCTGTCGCGAGGTGGCCATCCTGCCCAGGGATGAGCTCCGCTATGGCCATCGCCTGTGTATCCATGAAGACTCGGGCATGCTCCTCAAGGCCCAGCTCCAGGGGCATGATGGTGGGGTGCTGGAGCAGTTCATGTTCACCCATATCGAATTCCCCGAATCGGTTGAAGAAGAACGCTTCCAGCCGACCCTGGAAGGCGAGGGTTTCACCGTACAGCGCCTGGAAAAAAGGGATCGCCCCGAACGGGAGGTCCTGGAGCCCGCTCCCCACTGGCATCTGCGCGATCTGCCCCGTGGCTTTGATGTCACCGCGGTACGCAAGCGAGCCATGGACGCCAATCCCCACCCTGTGCAACACATGGTGCTCTCTGATGGCATGGCCACGGTGTCGGTATTCATTTCCCGCGCAGAGCGCCCCGAGGACCTGCTGGTCGGCGTCACGCGTTCGGGTGCCCTGCATGCGGCCGCCCGGCCGGTGGGGGATTATCAGATCACCGTGCTGGGGGAGGTGCCGGCAGCAACCGTGCGCCTGATTGCCGAATCCGTCGTCCACGAGGAAAGCCCGTGATAGAAGAAACCGCCCGTGTGATTGCCGTGGATGAGCCGGGCTTTGCCTGGGTGGACACCCAGCGCAAGACCGCTTGTGGCTCCTGTGCCGTGTCCAGCGGCTGTGGTACCAGCGTGATCGCCAAGCTGTTCAGTGCCAAGCGCACCCAGGTTCGGGTCATCGACCCGCTGGGCGTCAAGCTGGGGGAGGAAGTGATGGTGGGTATCGAGGAGTCTGCCCTGGTGCGGGGCTCCCTGGCGGTCTACATCTTGCCCCTGATCACGATGTTGCTGGCTGCGTTGGTGGCTCAGGGGCTGTGGTCCGGTGCCGGTGAACTTCCGGTGGTGTTCGCCGGTCTGTTGGGACTGGGCGGGGGCCTGGGCCTTGTGGCCTTGTACACGCGACGGATTCGTCGTGACCCGCGTTTCCAGCCGGTGGTGGTTCGCCGCCTGGGTCCACCGGTGACGCCCGTGGAGGGTGTGCTGGCTCCCTGACGTGATAAGCACCAACCGACATTCAATCCACGGACCGACCTGCGAGCGCATGTTCATGATACCGAGCACTCGTTTCAAACTGTTTTTCTCTCTGGTTCTGGCCCTGGCGCTGATGTTTCCGGTGGCCGGCGCTGTGCAATCCAGAAGCCTCCCCGACTTCGTTCCCCTGGCAGAAGCCAACAGCCCTGCCGTTGTGAATATCAGCACGTCGCGCACCGTGGAGAGCCGAATGGGGCGGGGGCACCCTCCGATCGAACTACCGGACGGACTGCCCCAGGACGGACCTTTTGGCGATCTGCTGCGTCGCTTCTTCGGTGAAGAGGGACAGGGCGCACCCCGGCGCGAATTCGACTCCCGATCCCTGGGGTCAGGCTTCATCATCTCGGACGACGGCTACGTGGTGACCAACCATCATGTGGTGAAAGATGCCGACCAGATTGAGGTGCGCCTGAGTGACCGGCGTACCTTCGAGGCCGAATTGGTGGGATCCGATCCTCGTACCGACGTGGCCCTTCTGCGCATTGACGCCACCGACCTGCCCACACTCAAGCTCGGGGACTCCGAAGATCTCAAGGTGGGTGAGTGGGTGCTGGCCATCGGATCCCCCTTTGGATTTGATCACTCGGTGACGGCCGGCATCATCAGTGCCAAGGGTCGCAGCCTGCCCACCGAGAACTATGTGCCGTTTTTGCAGACGGACGTGGCCATCAACCCGGGTAACTCCGGCGGACCGCTGTTCAATCTGGATGGAGAGGTCGTAGGCATCAACTCCCAGATCTACAGCCGCACGGGGGGCTTCATGGGTCTCTCGTTCGCCATCCCCATTGAGGTGGCCATGGATGTGGTGGATCAGCTTCGCGAAACCGGGCGTGTCAGCCGGGGTTGGCTGGGCGTGATGATCCAGGAAGTGACCCGTGATCTGGCTGACTCCTTCGATATGGATCGTCCCATGGGCGCACTGGTCGCGCGGGTGTTGCCCGACAGTCCTGCCGAGGCGGCCGGCCTCAAGAGCGGAGATGTGATCGTGGGCTTTGCGGGTGAGGAAGTCCCCCGTTCATCCGCGTTGCCCCCCATGGTGGGGCGTTTCTCCATCGGCGAGACTGCCGAGGTGGACATATTGCGTGACGGCGCGCCCAAGAGCCTGTCGGTGAAGATCGCCAAACTCCCTGAGAATGATGACCAGGCTCGGGCACATACGCAGGCCCCCGTGGAGCCCCCGTCTGCCGCCATGGAGATGTTCGGCATGGATGTGGGGCCCGTGCCCGATGATATCCGCGAGCGACTGGACCTGCCGGAAGGCGGCGTGCTGGTGAAGGATGTAGCTCAGGGCGCGGCCCAGCGGTCGGGTATCCGCTCCGGGGACGTGTTGCTGATGATCAACAGCCATGCCCTGGAGTCACCGGAGCAGATGTCCCAGGTGATCGAAGACCTGCCCGCCGGGCGCTCCGCCCGGGTGCTGGTGCAGCGCCGTCAGGGTCCGATCTGGATGCCGCTGGAAGTGCCTGAGTGAGGCCATGGCAGCTTGTGTGACCGTTTATCATCGCGAGGGCTGTCATCTCTGCGATCGCATGTTTGCTGAACTCCGTTCGTTGCAACGCCGGCTGGATTTTCACGTCCAGCCGGTGGATATCGACGAAGATCCCCAATTGAAGGAGCGCTTCAACGTCAAGGTGCCGGTGCTGGCGGTGGAGGACGAGATCCTCTGCTGCCATTTCCTGGATGTGCCGGGGCTGGAGCGGGCCCTGGAGCCCGACTGACCTGTTCCCGGCCGCCCCCTCGCTGTTCCTGCCTGGGCCGAGTCTGTACAATGCGCGCAACCCATCTGGCTGCACCCGCCGCGGGCCCGATATTCCGGGGCACGTGCGGGTGCGCATCATTTTGAGCATCGCCCATGAGCAGTAGTCCCCCGATCGACGACAAACAACAGCGCATACGTAACTTCTCCATCATTGCCCACATCGACCATGGCAAGTCCACCCTGGCCGATCGCTTCATTCAGGAATGTGGCGGGCTCACCCAGCGGGAAATGGCGGAACAGGTTCTGGACTCCATGGACCTGGAGCGGGAACGGGGCATCACCATCAAGGCGCAGAGCGTCTCGCTGTTCTATACCGCCCAGGATGGCCTGGAATACCAGCTCAACTTCATCGACACCCCCGGTCACGTGGACTTCTCCTATGAGGTATCCCGGTCCCTGTATGCCTGCGAGGGGGCCCTGCTGGTGGTGGATGCATCCCAGGGGGTCGAGGCACAGAGCGTGGCCAACTGCTACACCGCGATTGATCAAGAACTGGAAGTGGTGCCAGTGCTCAACAAGATCGACCTGCCCGCCGCCGAGCCCGAACGCGTGGCCCATGAGATCGAGGAGATCATCGGCATCGAGGCACAGAACGCCGTGCGGGTGAGCGCCAAGACCGGCGAGGGTGTTTCCGAGTTGCTGGAAGCCCTGGTGGCCCGGATTCCCCCACCCCAGGGAAGTCCCGATGGCCCCCTCAAGGCCCTGATCATCGATTCCTGGTTTGACAACTACATGGGCGTGGTGGCCCTGGTGCGGGTCAAGCAGGGATGCATTCGGCCCAAACAAAAGATCATGGCCATGTCCACAGGGCGCAATCACCTGGTGGACAAGGTAGGCGTATTCAATCCCAAGCCCACGCCTTGCGACGTACTGGGCGTGGGGCAGGTGGGCTTTGTCATCGCCACCATCAAGGACATCACCGGGGCCAAGGTGGGGGATACCCTGACCAGCGCCGATCATCCCGCCGAATCCCCATTGCCGGGTTTCAAGGAGGTTCAGCCCCGGGTCTTTGCAGGCATCTTCCCGGTCAGCGCCGATGACTTCAATGATTTGCGTGAAGCCCTGGACAAGCTCCGCCTCAACGATGCCTCGTTGCACTATGAGCCGGAGACCTCCCAGGCCCTGGGCTTCGGTTTTCGCTGCGGTTTCCTGGGCATGCTGCACATGGAGATCATCCAGGAAAGGCTGGAGCGGGAGTATGACCTGGACCTGATCACCACCGCGCCCACCGTGATCTACGAGGTGGAGACCACCAGCGGCGAGGTGAAGACCATCCACAATCCCTCGCAGTTGCCGCCGAGCAATGAGTTGGCCGAGATCCGCGAACCCATCATCAGTGCCAACATCCTGCTGCCCCAGGACTATGTGGGCGCAGTGATCACCCTGTGCGTGGAAAAACGGGGTGTGCAGACCCGCATGCAGTATCTGGGCAAGCAGGTCTCGCTGGGCTACGACATGCCCATGTCGGAGGTGGTGCTGGACTTTTTCGACCGCCTCAAGTCCGTCAGCCGCGGCTATGCCTCCTTTGACTATGAGCTCAAGAACTTCGAGGCGGCCCCCCTGGTGAAGGTGGATGTGCTCATCAATGGAGAGCGCGTGGATGCCCTTTCCATCATCACCCACAGGGACCAGGCCCAGACCCGGGGCAGGGACCTGACCGAGCGCATGGCCAAATTGATCCCTCGGCAGATGTTCGAGGTGGCCATCCAGGCTGCCATCGGCTCCAAGATCATCGCCCGGTCCTCCGTGAAGGCCCTGCGCAAGAACGTGACCGCCAAATGTTATGGCGGCGACGCCAGCCGAAAGCGCAAGCTGCTGGAAAAGCAGAAGGCGGGTAAAAAGCGCATGAAGAACATCGGCCGCGTCGAAGTACCCCAGGAGGCCTTCCTGGCGGTGCTTCAAGTGGACAACAAGGACTGATCGGAGACAGGGAACATGACATTCGACCTGGAATTGATCCTGGTACTGGGCACTCTGGTCACCGGTCTTGTGTGGCTGGCAGATGTGATCTGGTGGCGCAAGTCACGCATGGCTGCAGTGCAGGAAGCAAACCCCGGGCAGGACAAACGGGTGGCCAAGGTCGCGGCCAAGGCTCAGGAGCCCTGGTATGTGGACTATGCCAAGGCGTTCCTGCCGGTACTGCTCATCGTGCTGGTGCTGCGCTCCTTCGTGGCGGAACCCTTTCGCATTCCCTCCGGCTCCATGATGCCCACCCTGCTGGTGGGTGATTTCATCCTGGTCAGTAAATCCAGCTATGGCATCCGCTTGCCGGTGGTTCGCACCCGAATCATCAATACCGGCCAGCCACAACGTGGCGATGTAGCGGTTTTTCGATACCCGGCCAATCCCCGTGAGGACTACATCAAGCGCATTGTGGGTGTGCCGGGGGATCGTGTGGGTTTCCACGGCAAGCGTCTGTACATCAATGGGGAACCCGTGCCTCAGGAAGTGCTGGGCATTTACGAGGGGCAGGGTTCGGGCGCCGTCATGACCGGAGCCCGGTTGATGGAAGAGCGTATCAACGGGGTTTCCCATCAGGTGCTGGCATGGCCGGATCGGCAGTCCGCTGAAGGTGAAGTGGTGGTTCCTGAAGGTCACTATTTTGCCCTGGGCGACAATCGTGACAACAGCAATGACAGCCGCTTCTGGGGGTTTGTGCCAGAGGAAAACCTGGTGGGTCGGGCCCTGTTCATCTGGATGCACTGGGACCATGGTGCCCGTGAGATGGATTTCAGCCGACTGGGTACGCGTATCCAGTAGGGCGACCGCCGGCGCTGGCTGTGGCGCCGGTGAGTCGCGTCAGGGGTTATACTGAACCCCGACTATTGGCGTCTATTGGGGGCTCAGAACATGAAAAACTTGCATTCGCAATCCGGCGCCGGGTTCATCCCGCTGCTGTTGATCATCGGCATCCTCGTGATGCTGGGCACCGTGGGCCTGCGTTTGTTCCCCGTCTATACGGAGTACTGGAACGTGACGTCCATCGTCAAGGATGTGGCCAGCGAACCGGGTGCCGCCGACAAGAATGCCCGTCAGTTGTGGACCGACGTGAACCGCCGCTTCCAGATCAACTCGGTGGAAAACGTACAACGTGATCATGTCACTGTGGAACAGCAGGGAGGCGGACAGGTCCTGCGGGTACAGTACGAGGTTCGCACCCCCATGATCGCCAATGTGGATGCGGTGGTGAACTTCGATCGGTCGTTTCCGCTGGCGGATTGAGCATGGCACGTACTGGTCTCATGGCGCTCCTGCCGGCATCGGTCCCGGATTCGGATGCGTTACGTCAGGCGCTCACCCACCGCAGCGCGGGTCAATGTCATAACGAGCGTCTGGAATATCTGGGTGACAGTGTGCTCAATTTCATCATTGCCGACCGCCTCTACCAGGTGCGTCCCGAGGCGCCCGAAGGGGAACTCAGCCGCCTCAGGGCCGCTCTGGTGAACAAGGACAGCCTGGCGGTCATCGCCCGGGACCAGGGCATGGGAGAACTGCTCAGCCTGGGCGAGGGCGAGCGCAAGAGCGGCGGCCATCGCCGCGATTCCATCCTGGCCGATGCCCTGGAAGCGGTGATCGGTGCGGTGTACGTGCTCACGGATTTTGAAACCACGCGGGACTTCGTGCTCAAGCTCTATGCATCGCGCTTTGCCAGCCTGCCCAGTGCCGAATCCCTCAAGGACCCCAAAACCCGCCTGCAGGAGTGGTTGCAGCGCAGAAACCTGGACATTCCCGACTACGAGATCCTGGAAGTGTCGGGCAAACCTCATGATCAGCATTTCAAGGCAGCCTGCCATATCCCGGCTCGGGATTTATCGGTGAAGGGCGAGGGCAGCAGTCGTCGCCGCGCCGAGCAGGCCGCCGCCGTCAAGGCCATGGAAGCACTCCAGGCCGTGGAGAAGAACACTTGATTGAACATTCCGATCCTGGCTCCCTGGGCCGGGGTGATGACCTGCCGTCCACCCGTTGTGGTTATGTGGCCATTATCGGGCGTCCGAACGTGGGCAAGTCCACCTTGCTCAACCACCTGGTGGGGGAGAAGATCGCGGCCGCCAGCCGCAAGGCCCAGACCACGCGGCACCGCATTCGCGGACTGATCACCCACGGCCCGGATCAGTTGGTGCTGGTGGATACACCGGGGGTGGATCCCTCCACACCCAAGTTGTTGGGCAAGGTACTCAACCGCACCGCCCAGGCGGCCGTGGATGATGTGGATGCCGTGGTCCTGGTGGTGGAGGCGGGTCGCTGGGAACCTGCTGACGAGGCCCTGGCCCAGCGCCTGGAGAACAGCAACCGCCCTGTGGTGCTGGTGATCAACAAGGTGGACCGGCTCAAGGACAAGTCAGCCCTGTTGCCTTATATCGATCAGGTGCGTGGCCGGTTGCCCTTTCACGAGGTGGTGCCCCTGTCGGCCCTCAAGGGCAAGAACGTGGAGCCGCTGGTGGACACCCTGATGCAGCTCCTGCCCCCAGGCCCCCACCTGTTCCCCGACGACGAAATCACCGACCGTAGCCAGCGGTTCCGCGTGACGGAGGTGATCCGCGAGCAACTCCTGGAGCGCCTGGGCCAGGAAGTGCCCTACGCCACCTCGGTGGAGGTGGAGCAATGGGAAGACTCCGGCACCGCACTGCATATCGGCGCAGTGATCTGGGTGGAGCGCGAGGGTCAGAAGGCCATTGTCGTGGGCAAGGGAGGCCGCATGATCAAGGGCGTGGGCAGCGGCGCCCGGTTGGAACTGGAACAGATGCTTGAACGCAAGGTGATGCTCAAGCTCTGGGTGAAACTGCGGGACGGCTGGCAGGATGATCTGGATGGTATCCGCCGCATGGGGATCGATGTGGAGTCGTGAGCACTGTCTCGCGCAGCATCGGCTATGTGCTGCATGCCCGCCCTTACCGTGAAACCAGCCAGCTGCTGGAGCTGTTCACCGTATCCGAGGGGCGCATGGCCGCCGTGCTGCGCGGTGCCCGTAACCGGGGCCGTCATGCCGCCCAGCCGTTTCGCCGGATGGAACTGGCCTGGTCCGGACGTGGCCAGGTACAGACCCTCACCCAGTGCGATGAGATCGGGGCAATGCGGCTCAAGGGAGATCGCGCCATTTGCGGCCTGTACGTCAACGAACTGGCCATGAAGCTGTTGCCCCGACAGATCCAGGCTCCCGACCTGTTTGAGGCTTATGAGCAGGTGCTGTGCCAGTTGGCAGATGCCGGCATTCCCGTGGAGAGACCGCTGCGCCAGTACGAACTGGCCCTGTTGAAATGGCTGGGGGAAGGCCTGGAATTCCTGTCCAGCGACGACCTGGAGCCCGGCGCTCATTATGTGCTGGAACCTCAGCAAACGCCGCGCCGTGCCGGTGCAGGCGAGATGGATTCACCCCACTGCATCACCGGGCGGGCACTGACCGCCCTGTTGTGCGGTCAACTGGAAGACCGCGAAGACCGGCGTCAGGCAAGGCGGGTGCTGCGTCTGCTGCTGGATCACCATCTGGATGGTAAGCCCCTCGTTTCACGTCAACTCATCGCCCGCGGGCGATCGGATGCCACATCATGAGCTTTGTCTTTCCCCGTTTACGCCTAGGTGTGAACATCGATCATCTGGCCACCATCCGGCAGGTACGTCACACCACCTATCCTGATCTGGAAGAAGCCGTACGCCGTATCGAGGCCGCAGGCGCCGATATCATCACCCTGCACCTGCGTGAGGACAGGCGCCATATTCAGGACGCCGATGTGCATGGCCTGCGCCATACCATCCAGAGCGGCATGAATCTGGAAATGGCTCCCACCGCCGAGATGCATGCCATTGCCCTGGAGGTGAAGCCCGAGGCCTGTTGTCTGGTGCCTGAGCGCCGTGAGGAGCTCACCACCGAGGGTGGGCTGGACGTTCTGGGTCATGAGGATCGCCTGGCCGACTATTGTGCCGGACTGGTGGAGGCCGGCATCAAGGTCTCCCTGTTCGTGGAGCCGGATCCCGAGCACCTGGATGCCGCCCGGCGCATCGGCGCGCCCGTGGTGGAATTGCACACGGGCGCTTATGCCAACGCCGGGAGCCCTGAGGAGCGTCAGGCGCTGCTGGAACAGATCCGTCGGGCGGCGCGCCACGGCCACGAACTGGGGCTGGTGGTCAGTGCCGGTCACGGCCTGGACTACGATAACGTGGGAGCCATTGCCGCGATTCCTGAATTTTATGAGTTGAACATCGGCCACGCCATCGTGGCGCGGGCCCTGTTCTGTGGCGTGCAGGACGCGGTGGCACAGATGCGCGCCGCCATGGATGCCGCCCGCTGATGCGCGTGATCGGGATCGGTACGGATATCGTTGCCGTGCACCGTATCGAGGCCTCGTTGACCCGCCATGGCGAGGGTTTTGCCCAACGTATCCTGCATCCTGACGAGTGGGATGGGTTTCGCGACAGTCCCGCACCGGCGGCATTCCTGGCAAAACGCTTCGCGGCCAAGGAGGCGGTGGCCAAGGCCCTGGGCGTGGGCATCGGGGCCAGGATGTCCCTTCAGGATGCCTGCGTCGACCACGACCCCCATGGACGCCCCGTGCTGCGCCTGGATGGAAGGGGACAGGAAACGGCACAGGTCCTGGGGGTCAAGGAGACGCAGATCAGCCTCTCCGATGAGCGCGAATACGCCCTGGCCTTCGTGGTCATGTCAGGTTGATCACGTTGTCCCAAAGCGATAGCAGGGCCTCCACCTCTCCCAGCAGGGTTTGACGCATTCCGGGTATGGACACCTCGTCATTCTCGCGCAGGGCCTTCTCCAGAGCCGTGCTGGCCGCCTCCAGGCGGGGGGTTGCGCAGTAGCGCGAGGCCCCCTTGAGCTGGTGCGCCAGTTTAAGCAGCGCCGGGCGCTTCATCCCGGCATCGCACAATTCCTGTCGGGCCCTTGTCAGATCCCGGATCAAGAGTTGTCGCAGTTCCCTCGCCAGGTCCGGGGAATCGCCGGCCATTCTCAGGGCGCGCTCCGGATCGTGAAGAGGGCCCCCGGGCGGTGGTTGGAACGAGCCTGCGGCGGGGGCGGCGCTGACCGGGGCCTGCTCATTGGAGGCCTTTTTCACGCAGTCCAGCAGATCGTTCTGGGACACGGGCTTGGTCAGGATGCGGTCAAACCCCAGCTCCAGCAGCTCCCGATGAAACTCGGGGCGGGCATCTGCAGTCACGGCAATGATCCTGGCGCCTGGGTCCTCCCGCCGGATGAGCCGAAGCGCTCCGGGGCCGTCCAGCACTGGCATGTGTACATCCATGAATACGATATCGCAGCGGCGGGCCCGGTAGGATTCCGCGGCCTGGCGGCCGTTGGCGGCTTCATCCACCAGACCGCCCATGCCGCTGACGAACTCGGTGAGCAGACGGCGATTGATGGCATTGTCATCGGCGATGAGAACGCGCTTGCCACTGATGGACCGGGGCCCTGGATGTGCCAGTCGGGGCCTCTCGGTCACGGGGTGCTGCCCGGATTCAGTACCCTGTCTGAGCAGATACTCTCTCAGCATGCTTTCGGACAACTGCGGCGCGACCAGCAGAGCCCCGCGCCGACGCCATTCGGCGGTGAGATCGTCCGGGAGCGCAGAGAACGCGACCAGGATCACCTGTTCCGCCTGCCGGGGGGGCTGTCGGAGGAGCCGCAGGGTCTCGGCGCCCGGACGGCGTAACCATAGCAAGCCCCGATGCCTGTGCGATGCACTCAGCGCATCCAGAAAGCCCTGCATGCTATCCATTGGCCACGCCTGCAGCCCCTGCTGGCGCGCGCAGGCCAGCGCCAGGTCACGGGCTTCGGCGTCATCCGCGTGGATCACCAGGGCATCGAGCACCGGTGGGGCGGGTTTGGCGGCCGCCTCGACGGTATCCATGGGCACCTGCAGGCGGAAGGTGGCGCCTTCGCCCGGACGACTGTCCACCGAGATCTGGCCTCCAAGCACCTTGACCAGGCCTCGCGTGATGCCAAGCCCCAGGCCTGACCCCAACCGTTGAATCTCATCGGGCTGAACCTGGTAAAAGGGCTCGAAGATGCGCTCCAGGTGGGCTTCCTCGATCCCGGGCCCGAAGTCCTGAACCTCCATCTCCAGAACAGTGCCCTGAGCAGCCTCACGGGCCCGCACCCGCAGGATGACATGGCCGTTGAGCGTGAACTTGACCGCATTGCTGAGCACGTTGGTCAGTAACTGCTTCACCCGTAGCGGATCGCTGACCAACTGCTCCGGGGTGCCTGGTTCCATCAGCAGGGCAATATTGACGGTCCTTTCCGGAACGGCCTTGTCGCAAACGCTGATCACTTCGCCCAGCAGTTGCTGCAGGCTGAAGGCCGTACGGTTGATGTAGACGTTGCCGGACTCGATGCGGGAAATATCCAGCAGGTCGCTGACCAGTTTCAGGGTGTCCTGGCTGGATTCATCGATGATATTGACCCAGGAGCGTTCCTGGTCATCCAGGGTGCCACGCTGGATCAACAACTCCGCGTAGCCCTGAACTGCGGTGAGGGGAGTACGCAGTTCGTGGCTGATGCTGGCCAGAAACTCGGATTTGCGCCGATTGGCCTCATCTGCCTCACCACGGGCCCGGGTCAGGGCCTGGTTCTTCTCGTCGATCTCACGGAGTTTTTCCTGCAGGCGCTGCGTGGCTTCCTGAATACGCTCGGTCATGGACTGCTGGGAACGCTCGATGCTCTCCGCCATGCTGTTGATGCCCACCTGCAGCACGCCGATTTCACCATCCACCCGGGCACGACTTCGGGCCGTGAGGTCTCCCTGGTCGATGTACTTCACTGTGGCAGCAATCTTCTCCAACGGTACGGACAAGCGCATGCTCCAGCGGCTCACCAGCACCCAGGTGATCGTCAACAAGAGCATGACGAGCATCAGGCTTTGCAGCATGGACTGGGTCTGACGCAACGAGGTGGGGATGTTGGTCAGGTTGAGTGAGACCGTGCCGATGAGGCGGGGGTCGCCATTGCCTGGGGCTGTGGCGGCATCGGGCAAGGGCAGGTCGAACTCGTCCAGGGCAGTGAGACGGATCTCCTCCTGAAAACGTTTGACCTCCTCGCCAAACAGGTGTGACGCCATCCAGGCTAAGGGGGAGTGGGCATCACTACCCTCCAGCTGCTGTTCGTGGTGGTAAACCTGATGCCCCTGGTGATCCGTGATGGTGACCTCCAGCACATCGGGCTGCATGCGTGCCTTGGCGGTCACCGCCTCCAGATAGTTCTTGTTGCCGGAGATCACCCCATACTCAGCCGCCGGCGCCAGGAACGCCGCCAACATCTCGCCGCGCATCAACAACTGTTCATCCAGCTCACGGACCTTGATGTCCGTCCAGTAGAGAGTCAGCGCCAGCGCCACCGCGAGGCTGGGTAGCAGTGACAGGGTGAGGATGCGATGGCGTATGCGACCTTGCATCAGGGCTCTTCCACCGTGATGCGCAGGGAACGGGCCACCTGGTGATTGATGGAGACCTGATGGACTTGAGTATGGCGGCGTACCGCCACCCAACCGTCGGGGCCATTCAGGGACTGGATGAACTGGCCGGCCTCGCGGCCCAGGGCCTGTGGCGGACTGTGGATGGACATCAGGGCTCCCGCCCGGTGAAGGGCCTCGGAATGACCAATCAGCGGCGTCCCCTGCCGATACGTGGTCATCATGATACTGACGATGGTGCGGGGGTTGTAGATGCGCCGGTCGGGGACGGTGATGATGGCATCCGCTTCCCTTGATGCCCGGATGAAGGTAGGGATCAGGTCATCCTCCTCGGCAGCGAACCGCAACAGGGACTGGGGATCGTCCTTTTCACGAAGGCTGGTGTTGTCCAGGTTGGTTCCAAACCCTGGGCTCTGGACGATGGCGAAGCGGTGCAGGACAGGTACATGCCGGCGTACGATCTCCATCCGGCGTTCCAGCGGGATATCCATGAAAATGGCCGCAAAACGCGGATCATCGTCGCGACTGCCCATGACTCGCTCATAACTGATGGTGGGCACGGTGATGCTGAGCACCCGTGCCTTTCGCGTTTGCGATTGCGCGGATTCAGCTGCCCGTGTTCCGGACGTGATGATCAGGCAATTGTGGCAATCGGCACTCTGGATCCACAGCGCGGCATCCGGCGATTCCATTGCGGTGAAAACGGGTTCCTTGTCTCTTGGCAGGGTGCGAGCAAGGCCCTGGAAAACCTCCTGATGCAAGGGACTGTCTGCACTTGCCAGGAAGATGATGCGCTGGAAGTGCGTGGCCGTCGGTGCTGCGCCATCCAGGCCCTGAGCAAGCGCGGTCTGGCCCATCCCCAAACCCATCCATATCGCCATGCCCAGGCACAACCGGGCCAATGAGGCATTCAGCCAGAAGCGCCCGCTCGCCCAGGAACGCCTGCCGACGCCCCTGAGGGTATGGGTGTTGAAAGGGGAGAACCGTTCCATGGGCAGTCTCAGAATTCCGCGCTCAGGGTGAACCAGGCCCCCGTCTTGCGAGGGTTGGCACGCCAGTTCGAATCGGGCGAACGGGTGTCGTAGCCACCGGCCAGCAGGTCGGTGATGGAAAGTGAGGCTTCCAGCCGAGGGGAGAGCTGGTGAGTCAGATGAAGGTCCAGGAAACCGTCCCCCGCGTCCACGGGGCGACTGCCGGGATCATCGATCCACCGTATATCGCCGTAGTGGTAGTAGCTGGTCATGATGCGCCAGTCATCACTGGGGCGCAGGATCACGCCCAGGTTCACCACATGGGAGGGTACCGAATCCGCCTGGGTCTGGCCGTGACCGTCACTGCGTGCCTGCATCAGGCTCAGCCCGCCCGTGAGGCGCAGGCGCCGATGGGGGCGGTAGCCCAGCTCGCCCTCCACGCCACTGATGCGCAGGTTGCCCTCGTTCCTGATGACGCCGGGTGGTTGAGCATTGATGATGGCCTCGTAGGGCATCTGGATGATCTGCTCAATGATGTTGTGAAAACCCTTGAGATCGACTGTGCCACGACCCTGGTCGTACTGCCCATGGTAACCCAGCTCGTAGGAGCGGATGACTTCTGCGTGCAGGTCGTCCTCGGTGGTGAGCAGGAAGATATCCGTGCCGGGTATTCGACCCCTGGCATACGCTTCCACCAGGCTGGGCGTGCGGGTGGCCCGGGAGACGACGGCGCGGATGCTGTGCGTATCCGTGGGCATGAAAGTGATGCCTGCCCGTGGAAGGAATTCATCGCCGACCAGATCGTTATGTTCATACATACCCCCAAGATGAACCATCCAATGGGCATTGGGCGACCATTCCAGATGGCCGAACAGTCGATACAGTTCATTGTTCACCCAGTTGCCGTGGTCGTAGTAGAACTCGGATCGTGACTGATCACGCCGAACCCCAGCACCCACCACCCAACGCGAATCCTGACCCACAACGCGATGCCGTTCCAGCTCGATGTCATGACGCCGGGATACCGTCACGGCAGGGTCGTCGGGAGTATTGGCAAAGAAGGCGCGCCCATCGTTTTGCTGGAAAAAGTACTGGATGACATGGCTGGTGCCCATATCACTGTGTTCTTCCAGCCTGAGCTGCAGATGACCTGAGTCGAGGGTGTCGTTGCGAAACGGCGGATGCACGTCATGAGTGCTCCCTGGGCGCCGCTCTGCCTGGAATAGACCCGCGTGAGTGGTCAGCATCCATCCGTGCGATAACAGCCAGTCTGCACGAAATCTCAGGGTATTGAGCGTGGGTTCGTCATGAGCAGAAGTCAGTCCATCATCGTGTTTCTGGCTGAGGCTCACTCGGTAGGCCAGGGCGGCCTCCTCATCACTGCCGCCCAGTCGGTACCTGAGGTCACGGATGCCTCTCGAACCCAGCCGTGTGTGGATCTGCTGGCCTTGAGTATCGGCGGAGTGTCGTGTGAGCACGTTGATGATGGCGGAAAAGGCGTTGGAACCGTAGGCGGCTGCATTGGGGCCGCGGATGATCTCGATGCGTTCAATATCGTCCGGATGCAAGTCCAGGTCTGACCGTTGGGCCCCTCCTGTGGTGGGGCTGTAAATGGAGCGCCCGTCAATGAGTACCTGCATCTGTCGCGTGAACCGTTGCCCCAGTCCCTGATAGGCCACCATGGGATGATTCCCGTTATGCTGGCCAACGATCATGCCCGGCACCAGCCGAAGCAGATCCGTCAGATCCCTCGCCTGGCTGGCCTCCAGCCACTCCCGGTCGACGACCGTGATGGATGCTGGTGCCTCAAGCAGGGGCTGCTCCAGGCGCGTGGCCGTGAGGGCTACCGGCATATCCATGAAGAAATCCTGTTCTGTGGGAGACCATTCGCCGGCCCAGGCGGGCAGGCCAAAGGGCAGGAGCAGGGTTGTGCCCATGAGCCATGGAAGGGTCCTGCCAGCAGTGCGGTGGCATGCCTTTGACGGATGATGGTGGCGAGACATGGTCTTTGGTGTTTGCCCGGAACCCGGGTGGGCGGGCATTGAGGTGAGTTTCAGTGTCATGGAGCCACCTGGATACGTAATGACCGGGCTACATACGGGTTGATTGCCACTTCGTGTCGTTCCGTGTGGCGTCGCTGGGCGCTCCACTGGGACTGCCCGCTCTCCAGTTGCTTGAGCAGCATGGCGGCTTCCTTTCCAAGTTGCTCTGGAGTGGCGTGAATGGAGATCAGCGCTCCGGCCCGTAGCAGGCTTTCTGAATGCGCAATCAGGGGTGTTCTGTGACGGTAGGTGGTCATCACGATGCTGACGATGGTGCGCGGGTTGTAGACGCGTCGGTCCGGGACGGTCAGGATGGCATCGGCCTGTTCAGAAGCGTGGGCAAAGGTGCCGATCAGGTCGTTTTCCTGATAACTGATGAAGCGCTGTATTCCGGCGGGTCCACGGCTTTCCAGGCCTGAGCCTGCTTCCACGGGTAGGCGAGGCGCCGGGCCCTCGATCACGGCAATGCGATTGATGCTGGGGATCCTTTCCCGGGTGATCGCCAAGCGACGCTCCATGGGAATGTCCATGAAGATGGCGGCCAGGCGCTCCGTGTCTCCATGGGTGTGGATGGCCAGGTCAAAGGCCTGGCGGGGGAGGGTGATACTCAGGATGCGGGCTTTGCTGAGGGCGGGCAGGGCCCGGTTGAGCGAGCGGGTTCCGGAAGTGATCACCAGGCAGCGGTCGCAGTCCCAGGTGGACAACCAGGCGCCCGCGTCGGGCTGATCCAGAGCCGCGTAGACCAGCTGTTGTTGAGGAATGTCACGGAGTTGTTCAAAGACGCTTTGATGAGGGTGGCTGTCTTCACTGGCCAGAAAGAGGATGCGCTCCCAATCGGGACCATCACCGGCGACACCGGGCACCGGTAATGACGGGCCGGCGAGCAGCAGGGCCAGCGCCAGGATGAACCGGTGGGGACGTGCAATCCTTGTCATGGGTGGGGCGTTCCTTCTCAAAGGGCGTTTTCACCGCGCGGGCCGCTAGAACTCCAGGGAGAGACTCAGGTAGGTCTCGGTGGACCGGCGATTGCCCGTCGAGCTGGGGCCATCCACCCGGCTGTCAAACCCGCTGGCGAGCACGTCCTTCACGGACAGGGCCACGGAGGCATGGGGGCCCAGATCACGAGCGATGTTCAGGTCCAGGAAACCGTCTCCGGCGTCAAGGGAGGGGCTGTTCTGCACCGGGTCGTCAAGCCAGTCGATTGACCCATAGTGGTAGTACTCGGCGCTGAGCGTCCAGGGAGCGTCCGGCGTGAACATCACCCCCAGGTTGGCGGTGTGCCCCGGTATGGAATCGGCCTGCGGCCGTGCGTCGGTGTCCACCCCGGATGTGGTCAACAGGGCGAACCCCGCCAGCAGTCGCAGATGCGGCGTGGGCCGATAATCCCATTGGGTTTCCACCCCCTGCAGGGTCAAGCCACCAATGTTGCGAAACTCCCCCTGCGTTTCGAACAGGTGGAAGGAGTCATAGGGTACCTGAATCAGGTCCCGTAGCTGGTTACGAAACAGTTTGACATCGGCGGTCAGCCGGCCATCGGCGAACCGGCCGTGATAGCCCAGTTCGAGGGAATGAATGATCTCCGGTGCAAGACCGCCCTGTGACTCGGCGAGGACTCTTTCATCGCCCGGTCTTGATCGGTCGACGATGCGCAGTTCCTCTTCCGCCAGGCTGGGCGTGCGCGTCGCCCTGGAGGCCACCAGGCGAAGGCTGTGCTCCGGATGGGGCAGGTAGACAAAGGCCGCCCGGGGCATGAGGTTGTCCCCGGTGATGTCGTTGTATTCGTACATGCCGCCCAGATTCACCAGCCATTGGGCCGTGGGCGACCACTCCCAGTGACCGAACACCCGGTAGAAATTATTTTCAATCCATCCCCCATCATCAAAGTAATAGGACGATGCGGAGCGATCCAGTCGTGCACTGCCGCCATACACGATTCGGGCATCGGGAGAGAGTCGGTGGGATGACTCCAGTTCCAGGTCATGACGTTGCGCCCGCGATTCGAGGGTGGCGGTGTTGCGCTGTCCATCCGCGTTCACGGTTTCAAAGTCATCCTCCAGGTCATGGAACTGGAAGTAATACTGAACCCGGTGGGTCGTGTCCGGGTCTCGGTTGTCCTGCAGCTGCAATTGAAGGTGGCCGAAGTCACGGGTGAATTCCCGGTTGGGCTGGGCTCCGATGGCGCCACGCACACCGTCGATACCCTTGCGGGACTGTCCCAGCCCCACCTGGGTGGTGATGCCGATTCCCGGCAGTGCATCCCAGTCGGAGCGGGCGCTGAAGGTATCGATGCGGCGGTGGTCGTTCTTGTCCCGGAAACCATCGTCCTCCTTGCGCTGCATGGCCACCCGATAATGGCTGTGCTCGGTACTGCCGCCATGGCGCCAACGCAGGTCGCGAACCCCGTTGGAGCCCAGCCGGGTGGTCAGCCGGTTGCCCTGGGTTTCGGCCGAGTGCCGCGTGAGGATGTTGATGATGGCGAAAAAGGAGTTGGAGCCGTAGGCGGCGGCGTTGGGGCCGCGGATCACCTCGATGCGTTCGATGTCGTCCGGCGTGAGGTCCAGGATGCCCCATTGGGTGCCGCCGTTGATGGAGGTATAGATGGAGCGGCCATCCACCAGTACCTGAAGTTGCCGGACGAACTGCTCGGAGAACCCGTGATAGGTGACGATGGGGCGTCCGCCATTGGCCGCTCCGATCACGAAACCGGGCGCCATGCGCAACAGTTCATGGATGTCCCGCGCCTGACTGCCGCTGATCCAGTCGCGGTCGATCACCGTGACCGAGGCGGGCGCCTCGATCAGGGGTTGCTGCAGGCGGGTGGCGGTGAGGGCCACGGGCAGGTCCATGAAATAATCCTGCTCGGTGGGCCATGCCTCCTCGCCGAACGCCGGGAGAGAAAGGCTTGCCCCCATCAGGCCCAGACCGGTGAGCCCCATCCAGCGATGTCGGCCCGAAAACGGGCTTGTCCAGCCGTGTTTCGGCGGCGTTTCGAAAGGGGTGTCCGGCATGGTTATAATGGGCCCTGAGTCTCGAGGCGACCTTTTACGATGAATTATCCGACGATGGAATCCTGCGTGGGCAACACGCCCCTGGTACGGCTGCAACGCCTGCCGGGTGACACCTCCAATATCCTGCTGGGCAAGCTGGAGGGTGATAACCCTGCCGGTTCGGTGAAGGATCGCCCGGCCATGAGCATGATTCGCCATGCGGAAGAACGCGGCGACATCCGGCCCGGCGACATCCTCATTGAAGCCACCAGCGGCAATACCGGCATTGCCCTGGCCATGGCCGCCGCCATCCGTGGATACCGGCTGGTGCTTATTATGCCGGAAAACATGAGTTCTGAAAGGCGCGCGACCATGAAGGCCTTTGGCGCCGAGATCGTCCTGGTCACCAAAGGCGAGGGCATGGAGGGTGCGCGGGACCTGGCCCAGCAGATGCAGGCCGAGGGCAAGGGTCGTGTGCTGGATCAGTTTGCCAATGCGGACAATCCCCGCGCCCATTATGAAACCACCGGGCCGGAGCTGTGGCGCGACACCCAGGGGCAGATCACCCATTTTGTCAGTTCCATGGGGACAACCGGGACCATCATGGGGGTATCGCGCTACCTGAAGGAGCAGAATCCGAACATCCAGATCATCGGAGTGCAGCCCACTGAGGGGTCCAGCATCCCGGGCATCCGCCGCTGGCCCGAGGCCTATCTGCCGCGCATCTTTGATCCTGCCGCCGTGGATAGGGTGATCGACGTCTCCCAGGATGAGGCCGAAAAGACCATGCGGCGACTGGCCGCAGAGGAGGGGATCTTTTCGGGTGTCTCCTCCGGGGGCGCCATGGCCGCAGCCTTGAGGCTGTCGGCGGAGCTGGAGAATGCCGTGATCGCGTCCATTGTCTGTGACCGTGGTGACCGCTATATCTCCACCGGCGTGTTTCCCGCATGACGGCCGCTTTTGCGGAACCGGTGATGGTCTTCGACATCGAGACCATCCCCGATGTGGAGGGTGGCCGCAGGATTCATGGTCTGGATGATCTGGATGATGCCAAGGCCGCCAAGGCCCTGTCGCAACTCAGGCTGCAGAAGACCGGTAGTGAGTTTCTGGCCCTCCATCTGCATCGGGTGGTGGCCATCTCCGTGGTGCTGGCCACCCGGGATCAGTTGCGGGTGTGGTCACTGGGCAGCCCGGACTCGGATGAGGCCGAGCTGGTGCGACGCTTCTTCGAGGGCATCGAGCGCTATGGCCCCACCCTGGTCACCTGGAATGGCGGCGGATTCGATCTGCCGGTGCTGCATTATCGCTCGTTGCTTCATAAGGTCTCGGCGCCCCGGTACTGGGATACCGGCGATGACGATCGCAGCTTTCGTTACAACAATTACCTCTCCCGCTTTCACTGGCGCCACGTGGACCTGATGGACGTGCTGGCCGGCTTTCAGATGCGGGCCAATGCGCCCCTGGACGAGATCGCCACCTTGCTGGGTTTCCCCGGCAAGATGGGAATGGACGGGGCCCGCGTGTGGGATACCTGGCTGGCCGGGGATATCAAGGCGATTCGCGATTACTGCGAGACGGACGTGCTCAACACCTACCTGGTCTTTCTGCGCTTTGAGCACCTCAGGGGTCGCCTCAGCGATGAGGGTCTGGCCCGGGAAGAGGGGCGCGTGGCTGAATTGTTGCAAACTTCAGAAGCCTCCCATCTGCAGGCCTTTCACACGGCCTGGCTCGGACATTCCCCGGAATGAGTGCCAGAAAACGCAATAAATTGCCTGACGAGCCCGTTCAGGCCCATATCGATTCCATGACCCACGAAGGGCGCGGTGTCACCCGTGTGGACGGCAAGGCCGTCTTTGTGGACGGCGTGTTACCGGGCGAGACGGTGACTTTTCGTTACACGCGCCGCAGTCGCCGTTATGACGAAGGGCGTGTGGATCAGGTGCTGGAGGCCTCGAATGATCGCGTGGAACCCCGCTGCCCCCATTTTGGGGTTTGTGGCGGGTGTGTGCTCCAGCACATGGATCCCTCAGCCCAGGTGCGGGCCAAGGAGCAGGCCATGCTGGAGAACCTCAAGCATCTTGGCAGCGTGAGCCCGGAACGGGTGCTTCCCGCCATCACCGGCCCCCGGTGGGGTTATCGGCGCAAGGCGCGCCTGGGCGTCAAGCATGTGCCCAAGAAAGGCGGCGTGCTGGTGGGCTTCCGGGAGCGGGGCAGCCCCTATCTGGCCGAACTGGAAGTGTGCCATGTGCTTTATCCGGCGGTGGGTGAGCGCATCATGGAGCTGCGGGCATTGCTCACCGCCATGCAGGCACGGGAGCGGATCCCACAGATCGAGGTCGGGGTGGGGGATGACGATGCGGTGGCCCTGGTGTTCCGTCACCTGGATCCGCTCACCGAGGGAGACCGGGAGCGTTTGAAGGCCTTCGGTCAGGACCATGGCCTGCAGATCTGGCTGCAGCCCGGTGGTCCGGACAGCATCACTCCTCTCTGGCCGGAGTCTCCTGCGGATCTGTGTTTCACTCATCCGGAGGAGAGCCTGCGTATCCCGTTCTCCCCTGTGGATTTCATCCAGGTGAATCGTGATGTGAACCATCGCATGGTGCCTCAGGCCATGGAGCTATTGCAGGTGGCACCGGAGCATGGGGTGCTGGACCTGTTCTGCGGGCTGGGTAACTTCACTTTGCCACTGGCCCGACGGGCTGCCCGGGTGACCGGGGTGGAGGGCGATGCCGCCATGGTGGAACGGGCCCGGGAGAATGCAGTCAAAAATGGCATCCATAACACCCGTTACTTTGCCGCAGACCTGAGTGCGGACCTGGATGGAGCCCCCTGGTTATCCGAACCCATGGATCGCGTGCTGCTGGACCCACCTCGATCCGGTGCCCGGGAGGTGCTGGGGTCGGTGGCGGCCCTGGCGCCTGAACGGATCGTCTATGTCTCGTGTAATCCGGCCACGCTGGCAAGGGACGCCGGTGAACTGGTTCGCGAGCATGGGTATCGACTGGAAGCGGCGGGTGTCATGGACATGTTTCCGCACACGGCTCACGTGGAGTCCATGGCGGCGTTCAGCCGCTGAAAGCGAGGCAGGTCATGATTGATACCACCACCCTGGTTCTGGCCAAGGGCCTGTTGACGGCCGCCATCCTGCTGGGCGGTTGCGCCTGGCAACTCTGGTCGGTCAAGCGGGCATTGAGGGCGCGGAAGGAGGAAAAAGGCTGATGTGACGGGTCAGCCACGCCACCCTCACCCCAACCCCTCTCCCGCCAGCGAGAGAGGGGCGTCAAGGGAGATCCCGGAGCTCAGATGTCCCGCAACAGCTCGTTGATCCCCACCTTGGAGCGGGTCTTCTCATCCACCTTCTTGACGATGACGGCACAGTAAAGGCTGTACTTGCCATCCTTGGAGGGCAGGTTGCCGGAGACCACCACGGAACCGGCCGGGACGCGGCCATAGGTGATCTCGTCCTTCTCCCGGTCGTAAATGCGGGTGCTCTGGCCCAGGTAGACCCCCATGGAGATGACCGAGCCTTCCTCCACGATGACGCCTTCCACCACCTCGGAGCGAGCGCCGATGAAGCAGTTGTCCTCGATGATGGTGGGGGAGGCCTGCAGGGGTTCCAGCACGCCACCGATGCCCACGCCGCCGGACAGATGCACGTTCTTGCCGATCTGTGCACAGGAGCCCACCGTGGCCCACGTGTCCACCATGGTGCCCGTATCCACATAGGCGCCGATATTCACGTAGGAGGGCATCAACACCACGCCCGGGGCGACATAGGAACCCCGGCGGGCAGTTGCCGGCGGCACCACCCGCACGCCACCCTCACGAAATTCCCGTGAGTTCACGTCGCCCCACTTGGAATCCACCTTGTCGTAATAGTTGGTGAAACCACCCTTGATGAACTGGTTGTCATTGATGCGGAAGGACAGCAGCACGGCCTTCTTGAGCCATTCATTGACGACCCACTCACCATCGCGCTTTTCCGCCACCCGGGCCGTGCCCCGGTCCAGCATGTCGATCGCCTCCATCACTGCGTCCCGCAGGCGGGTCTCGGCGTTGCGGGGATTGATCTCCGCGCGTCGCTCGAAGGCGTCTTCGATCAGGGTCTGAATATCACTCATGGAATGTTCCTCTGGTGGTCAAGCCGATTGGTTTGCGGATTCTAAGGGGTGGGGGGTCCCGGTGTCATTGCGCCCGGCAGGGGGCTGACTCCAGGTAACGGCGAATGCGATGGGCGGCGTCGATGCAGTCCTCCAGTGGCGCCACCAGGGCCATGCGGACCCGCCCCTGGCCGGGGTTGCCGGACTCAGTGGCGCGGGAGAGGTAACTCCCTGGCAGCACGGTGATGTGTTCCTGGGCAAACAGTGCCCGCGCGAAGGTTTCGTCATCCCCGGGCGTGCGCGCCCACAGATAGAAACCTGCGTCCGGACGCTGTACATCCATGATGCCATCCAGAATCTCCAGTACCGCGTCGAACTTGCGGGTGTATAGCGCCCTGTTGTCCTTCACGTGGGACTCGTCATTCCATGCGGCGATGCTGGCGGCCTGGGTCGGGGGCGCCATGGCGCAGCCATGGTAGGTGCGATACTGATGAAAGCGATCCAGGATTCGGGCATCCCCGGCCACAAAGCCCGATCTCAGGCCCGGCAGGTTGGAGCGCTTGGACAGGCTGTGGAAGACCACCACACGCTCGAAATTCGGGTCACCGGCCCGGGCCGCGGCGCCCAGCATCCCCGGTGGCGGGTTGGCGTCGGTGAAATGGATCTCCGAATAGCACTCGTCTGCTGCGATGATGAAGTCATGGGCGTGGGCCAGGGCCAGCAGTTGCTGCATGAAGGCTTCATCCATCACGGCGCCACTCGGATTGCCGGGATTGCAGATGTAGAGCAATTGGCAGTCCCGCCATTGATCTTGGGAGATGGTCTCAAGATCAGGCAGGAAACCCTTGTCTGCGCTCAGATTCATGAACAGCGGCCGGGCCCCGGCCAGCAGGGCAGCCCCTTCGTAGATCTGATAGAAGGGATTGGGCATGAGCACCAGGGGGTTGTTACGGGTGCGATCCACCACGCATTGGGCCAGGGCGAACAGGGCCTCCCGGGTGCCGTTCACTGGCAGTACCTGGCGCTCCGGGTCCAGGCTGCCCGTGGGCAACTGGAAGCGTTGCATGGCCCAGTGGCTGATGGCCCGACGCAGTTCCAGCCCGCCACGGGTCACGGGGTAGCGGGCCAGACCCGCCAGGCTGGCCTGCAATGCCTCCAGGGCGATCTCGGGGGCCGGGTGAGCCGGTTCACCGATGGAGAGCGGAATATGGCTCAGATGTGCGGGAGGGGTGATGCCCTGCTTGAGGGCCACAAGCTTCTGAAAAGGGTAGGGTTGCAGGCGATCCAGGTCGGGATTCATGTCTTGGGGGTGCGAAAGGGCGCCATAGTATACGGTAGAAGGCACCAGAGTGAATGGATGCGTCTATACCGCCAATTCCCGGGGAGGAGGGTCCGTCGCGCCAATCTCCAGTGCCTCCCTGAGTCGCGATGCGATCAGCGCCTGGCGTTCGGGGTCACTGATGGGGGTGTCATCCAGATTGGAGATGTAGAAGACGTCATCGGCCTGTTCGCCGGCAGTGGCGATCTTGGCGTTGTGCACCTTCACCTGACAGTCGGTGAGAATGATGCCGATGCGCGAAAGCAGCCCAGGCCGGTCGGCCGTGCTGATCTTGAGCACGGTACGCAGATGATGCGTGTGCGGCGCAAAACTCACCTCGGTGGGTACGTCGAAATGCTTGAGCTGGCGAGGGGTGGAGCGGCGCACCATGTTCGGGCGCCGGTCAGGCTCCTTCAGGCGCTCCTTGAGCAGTCGACCGATCTCCTGAACCCTGAAAGGGTTGTCGATGGGCTGGCCGGTATCCTCCAGGACGAGGAAGGTATCCAGGGTGCGGTGGCTGCTGGTGGTGATGATGCGGGCATCCACGATGTCCAGACCCAGCTGGGTCAGTGCCGTGCTGGTCAGGGCGAACAAATGCGGGTGGTCTTCCGTGTAGAGGAATATCTCGGTACTGCCCCGGGCCGTTTCCTGGCGCACCTGGACCAGGGGCAGGTCCTCTTCGTCCACCTCGTGGATGGCCCGGGTGTGCCAGGCAATCTCATCAGCGGAGTGACGCAGGAAATAGTCCACATCAAAGTCGTTCCAGATGGCGAAACAATGCTCCTCGTCCACGCCCCGGGACTTGAGCAGCTCCAGGGCATGGGTTTGTACCTCGCCCACCAGTTCGTCCTGATCCGGCGGGTTGTCCAGCCCGCGGCGCAGCATGCGCTGGGTGGAGGCATACAGGTTGTTGAGCAGGGAGTTCTTCCAGGAATTCCACAGCTTGGGGTTGGTTCCCCGGATATCCGCCACGGTGAGCAGATACAGATAGTTCAGGCGCATGGTGTTGCCCACCTGGGAGGCGAACTCCATGATGACGTCCGGATCCGAGATGTCCCGTCGCTGGGCAGTGAGGGACATGAGCAGGTGGGCGCGGACCAGCCAGCCCACCAGATTGGCGTCGTACAGGGCGAGTCCGTGGCGCAGGCAGAACTCCCGGGCCTCCTCGGCTCCCAGTTCTGAATGGTCGCCGCCGCGTCCCTTGGCGATGTCGTGGAACAGACCGGCCAGATACAGCAGTTCCGGTTTGGGTATGCGCCGGAAGAGACGTGAGCACTCGGGCAGTTCTTCATCGTGCTCGCTGCTGGCAAAGCGCCGCAGGTTGCGGATGACGGCCAGGGTGTGTTCATCCACCGTGAAGACGTGGAACAGGTCGTACTGCATGCGTCCCACGATCAGGGCAAAGGCGGGCAGATAGGCGGCCAGCACCCCATAGCGGTTCATGCGACGCAACTGCTCCGTCACGCCGTGGGGTTGGCGCAGTATCTCCATGAACAGGCTGCGGCAGGCCAGGTCCTGGCGGAAATTGTCGTCGATCAGACCACGATGGCAGCGGATCTCGCGGATGGTCGAGGCCCGGATCCCCTTGAGGTCCGGGTGCTGCTGGAGTAACAGGAAGACTTCCAGGAGGGCAGGGGGGTACTGGCGGAACACCCGTGGGTGGGTGATCTCCAGGAATCCGCGCCGGGCCTGGAAACGCCGGTTGATGGGCACGATGTCATCATCGGTTTCGTCCAGCAGAATGGCCTCGCTGAAGTGTTGCAAGAGCATCTCATTGAGCCGTTCCAGTTCCATCACGGTGCGGAAGTACTGCTGCATGAACTGCTCCACGGCCAGATTGTGGTCGTGGTCGCTGAAGCCCAGCAGATTGGCCAGGCGGCGCTGGTAGTCAAACAGCAAGCGATCTTCCTTGCGGCCGCTGAGCATGTGCAGTGCAAAGCGCACGCGCCACAGGAAGGCTTGCCCATCCATCAGGTCGTGGTACTCGGCCTGGGTGAGAAAGCCATGGGCCACCAATTCAGCCAGGGCGCTGGAGCCGAAGTGGCGCTGCGTGACCCAGCCGATCATCTGGATGTCGCGCAGGCCTCCCGGGCTCTCCTTGAGATTGGGTTCCAGGCGATAGGCGGTTTCGCCGAAGCGCTGATGGCGGGCCTCCTGTTCGTCCAGCTTGGCGCAGAAAAAGGCCCGACTGTTCCACATGCGCTCCGGGCTGATACGTGACTCCAGTTCGGAAAACAGTGACTCGGGGCCGGTCAGGGGGCGGGATTCAAGCAGGTTGGTGGCCACCGTGATGTCGGCGGCCGCTTCGCGACTGCAGTCCTCCAGGTTACGCACGCTGTGCCCCAACTCCAGGCCGATGTCCCAGAGGAAGGTCACGAATGCGCCCAGGCGTTCCTCGATGCCCGGAGAGATCCCGTTCTGGAAGAGGATCAGGATGTCCACGTCCGATCCTGGATGCAGGTCGCCTCGTCCATAGCCCCCTACCGCAGCCAGGCCCAGCGTCTCTTCCTGATCCAGGGCCATGCCGGCCCAAGCGCTGATCAGCAGTCGATCCATGGTGGCAGCGCGTGCCTGCACCAGGTCGGTGACATCGCAGCCCTCGGCAAAGGCCGTTTCCAGCGTCAGGCGCACATGGTTGAGGGCATCCACGTAGGTCTGTTTGTCCGGCGGGGAGTGAGCACGCAGGCGCTGCTCCTGCGACTCCCAGTCCAGGCGCTGTTGAATGGATTCCGGCAAGGGCCTCAATGCGGACATGGGACTGCCCTCAGCTGGCGCGCTCGTCCTTGCGCAGAGTCAGAATCTCGTGGCCGTCTTCGGTCACCAGGATGGTGTGCTCCCACTGGGCCGACAGGCTGTGGTCCTTCGTGACCACTGTCCAGCCGTCGGCCAGCAGACGGGTGTGACGCTTGCCGATATTCACCATGGGTTCGATGGTGAAGGTCATGCCTGGCTGCAGTTCCATGCCTTCTCCAGGGGTGCCGAAATGCAGCACCTGGGGGTCTTCATGGAACTCCCGGCCAATGCCGTGACCGCAGTACTCGCGCACCACGCTGCATCGTTCGGCTTCGGCGTAGGTCTGCACCGCATGACCGATATCACCCAGGCGGGCCCCGGGGCGCACCATCCGGATGCCCCGCCACAGCGCCTCATGGGCGATGTCCACCACGCGCTGCGCCTTCACCGAGGGCTTGCCGATGACGAACATGCGACTGGTATCCCCATGGTAGCCGTCATGGATCACGGTGATGTCGATATTCAGGATGTCGCCGTCCTTGAGGCGGCGTTCACCGGGGATGCCATGGCAAACCTGGTGGTTCAGTGAGGTGCAGATGGAACGGGGAAAGCCCCGGTAATTCAGCGGCGCGGGCGTCGCCTTCTGTACGTTGACAATGTGCTGGTGACAGAGTTCGTCCAGTTCGCCGGTGCTGATCCCGGCCTGCACATGGGGCGCGATCATCTCCAGAACTTCGGCGGCCATGCGGCCGGCCACGCGCATTTTTTCGATCTCTTCCGGGGTCTTGATGGATACGGGCATCAGGTGGGGTCCACGGCGGGTTGGGACGCGCTATGCGTTTGTTGTGAAAGACCGTTTATGGTATAAAGCGCCCGCGCTCCATGCAAACCAGACCGCCGGGAGCGTCCACTCTATCGAATCCACACATACGCCGTCACGCATGGCTGGGTGCCCTTGGTGGGTTGCCATGCGGGGCGTATGGAGGCTCAACCCTCGGGAGAATCATCATGCCTAACGTGACCATGCGTCAGATGCTCGAAGCGGGCGTCCACTTCGGACACCAAACCCGTTACTGGAACCCGAAGATGGATCAGTACATCTTCGGTCACCGCAACAAGATTCACATCATCAACCTCGAAAAGACGGTTCCGTGCTTCAACGATGCGATGAACTACCTGGGCAAGATGGCCGCCAATGGTGGCAACATCATGTTCGTGGGGACCAAGCGTTCCGCTCGTGATCTGGTGGCCGAGCACGCCAGACGCTGCAAGATGCCCTTTGTGAACCACCGCTGGCTGGGTGGCATGCTCACCAACTTCAAGACCGTGCGCCAGTCCATCCGCCGCCTCAAGGACCTGGAGGCCATGCAGGAAGACGGTAGCCTGCGGGTGCTGAACAAGAAGGAAGCCCTGATGCGCACCCGCGAGATGGAAAAGCTCGACCGCAGCCTGGGCGGCATCAAGGATATGCCGGGCCTGCCCGACGCCCTGTTCGTGATCGACGTGGGCTACGAGCGCATCGCCATCAGCGAAGCCCGCAAGCTGGGCATTCCCGTCGTGGCCGTGGTGGACAGCAACAACTCCCCCGATGGCGTGGACTATGTGATCCCCGGCAACGATGATGCCATGCGGGCCATCCAGCTGTATGTCAGCGCCGCTGCCGATGCCATCAACGATGCCCGGAGCGTGGCCCGTGCCGGCGCCGGCGACGAGTTCGTCGAGGTGAAGGACGAAGCGCCTGCCCCGGCCGCCCAACCCGCGGAAGCCCCCGAAGCCGGACAGGCTGAGGCCAGGTAACTCTTTCCAGACCCCGCCGATGCCCAGACGGCATCGGTGGGGCGCTGCAAACGAATCTTCAGGAGTATCCCCATGCAGATTACCGCATCCATGGTCAAAGAACTGCGCGAGACCACCGGCGCAGGCATGATGGAGTGCAAGAAGGCCCTGACCGCGGCCAATGGAGACATGGAAGCCGCCATCGAACAGATGCGCAAGTCCGGTGCCGCCAAGGCCGTCAAGAAGGCGGACCGTGTCGCTGCCGAAGGGCAGGTGATGGTGGCCAGTTCCGATGATCATCGTCGCGCCGTCATCGTCGAAGTCAACTGCGAAACCGACTTCGTGGCCAAGGACGAAAACTTCAACTCCTTTGTGACCCAGGTCGCCGAACAGGCATTGGCGCAGCAGCCCGCCGATGTGGACGCCCTGATGGCGCTGTCCGGCGCCGAAGGCAGCCTGGAGGAGACCCGTGCAGCCCTGGTGGCCAAGATTGGTGAGAACGTCCAGGTGCGCCGTTTCGAACTTTTCGCCAGCGAAGATGGTGAACTGGCCCATTATCTCCATGGCACCCGCATCGGTGTGGTGGTGGAAATGGTGGGTGGCAATCAGGACCTGGCCCGCGACGTGGCCATGCATATCGCCGCCAGCCACCCCGTGTGCGTTGACGAAAGCCAGGTGCCTCAGGATCTTCTGAAAAAGGAAGAGGCCGTGTTCCGTGCTCAGGCCGAAGAAAGTGGCAAGCCCGCCGAGATCATCGACAAGATGATCACCGGTCGCATGAAGAAGTATCTGGGCGAGGTCACCCTCCTGGGCCAGCCCTTCGTCAAGGATCCCGATCAGACCGTGGGTCAGATGCTCAAGGCCGCCGGTGCTCAGGTACGCCAGTTCGCCCGTTTCGAAGTGGGTGAGGGTATCGAGAAGAAGACGGAAAACTTCGCTGAAGAGGTCATGGCCCAGGCGAAGGGCTCCTGATATTGTTCTAGACAACACCGCCCCAGAACCCGGGGCTCACTGGCCCCGGGGACCGACAATCCAGCCATCAAGGTTACCCATGACTGACGACACCCGCCCTGCCTACAAGCGAATCCTGCTGAAGCTGAGCGGCGAGGCCCTGATGGGGGATCTGGAGTACGGCATCTGTCCGAACGTGCTGGGGCGAGTGGCTCGCGAAGTGGCCGAACTGAGCCGCCTCGGTATCGAAGTGGCCATCGTCATTGGGGGTGGCAACATCTTCCGGGGGGCAGGGATGGCCCAGGCTGGCATGGATCGGGTGAGTGCCGATCACATGGGCATGCTGGCCACCGTGATGAACGGCCTGGCCATGCAGGATGCCCTGGAACGGGTGGGCAAATTCTGCCGGGTGATGTCGGCGCTCAAGATCAATCAGGTCTGCGAGGACTACATTCGCCGCCGCGCGGTGCGTCATCTGGAAAAAGGGCGCATTGTCGTGTTTGCCGCCGGTACCGGCAATCCCTTCTTCACCACCGATACCGCTGCCAGCCTGCGTGCCATCGAGATGAACTGCGATGTCATGATCAAGGCCACCAAGGTGGACGGTGTCTATGATTCCGATCCCATGCGCCATCCCGAAGCCAAACGCTACGATCGGCTCACCTTTGACGAAGTCCTCACGGCGCGTCTGGGGGTCATGGATGCCACGGCCATCGTCATGTGTCGGGATAACGATATGCCCCTTCGGGTGATCAATATATTCAAGGAAGGGGAACTCATGCGACTCGTCATGGGCGAGCGCGTGGGCACCCTGGTCGAGAGAGGTTGAGTGACATGCTTGATGCCATAAAAGACGATGCTTCCACCCGCATGGGTAAGAGTATTGATTCCCTGCGGCTGGAAATGGCCAAGATCCGCACCGGCCGTGCCCAAACCAGCCTGCTGGACCACGTTCAGGTGGAATACTACGGTAGCGAAGTGCCCATCAACCAGGTGGCCAACGTCAACGTGGAAGACGCCCGTACCCTGACCGTGACACCCTGGGAACGGGATATGGTGAGCAAGGTGGAAAAGGCCATCATGAATTCGGATCTGGGCCTGAACCCTTCCTCCGTGGGCACCGTGATCCGCGTGCCGATGCCGGCCCTGACCGAGGAACGACGCAAGGACCTGGTGAAGGTGGTGCGCCACGAGGCGGAGAACGCCCGGGTGGCGATCCGCAACATCCGGCGGGACGCGAACAGCGATCTCAAGGCCCTGCTCAAGGACAAGTCCATCACCGAGGACGATGATCGCCAGGGCCAGGAGATCATCCAGAAACTGACCGATCAGCACATTGCTGAAGTGGACAAGGTGCTGGCCCAGAAAGAAAAAGAACTCATGGCCATTTGATTTCCACGGATGGATATCAAGACGCAGTGAGCCAATCTCCCGTGAATGCCGCGGGCACGCCGCGCCATGTGGCCATCATCATGGATGGCAATGGACGGTGGGCCCGCTCCCGCTTGCTTCCCCGGACAGAAGGTCATCGTCAGGGTGTGAACGCTGCCCGGATGGCGGTGCGTTACTGCGCCCAGCAGGGCGTCCGGGTTCTGACCCTGTTCGCCTTCAGCAGCGAGAACTGGCGTCGCCCACGTCAGGAGGTGGGCACGCTGATGGATCTGTTCGTGGGTTCCATCGGCCGCGAGGTACCGGAACTGGTGGAGAAGGGCATTCGCCTTCGCTTCATTGGCGATCGCACCACCTTCTCCGCCAAGCTCCAGGCGCGCATGGCCGATGCCGAGGAGCGTACCCGGAGCAATGAGCGTATGGAGCTGGTGGTGGCGGTCAGCTACGGCGGGCGCTGGGACATCGCCAACGCCGCTGCGGCGCTGGCTGAACGGGTGCGCCGCGGGGAGCTTGAACCGGAGCAGATCACCCCCGAAGTCATGGACAGGCATTTGTCCACAGCGGGTCTGCCTGAGCCGGATCTGTTCGTGCGTACCGGAGGCGAACAGCGCGTCAGTAATTTCCTGTTATGGCAGCTGGCTTACACCGAGCTGTTCTTTACCGATGTGCTCTGGCCGGATTTCGACGAAGATGAATTGGGTCGGGCCTTTGAATACTTCGCCGGGCGTCAGCGGCGCTTCGGGCATATCCAGGAACAGGTCGTGGGGACGGGGGATGCTTAAACAACGAGTGATGACCGGCGTGATCCTGGCGGCGGCCGTCGTGGCGGCCGTGTTGCTGCTGCCCAATTCCGTCTTCGCGGTGGTCATGCTGGCGGTGACGCTGCTAGGCGCTTGGGAATGGAGTCGTCTGTGCGGGCTCGATGAAACCCGGGTGCGCGCCGCCTACGTGGGAGGCCTGGCCGTTCTGGGAGGCATCACCTGGTGGCTGGTCTTCGTGCAGGTGCATCTCTGGCCCGTGGCCATTGGAGTCATCTGGTGGGTCTGCGTGCTGGTGATGCTGGCCCTCTACGAGCCAGGGTCCGGGGAGCGTCGGGCCCTGCGTCGGTACGGGCTGGCCTTGGCAGGGGCGTTGACCCTGATCCCCGCCTGGGCCGCATTGGTCTGGTTTCATCAAGTCCAGCCGCTTCTTGTGCTGTATCTGGTGTTGCTCACTGCCACCGCCGATACGGCGGCCTACTTCACGGGAAAGCGCTTCGGTCGGGTGAAGCTGGCACCGTCCATCAGTCCCGGCAAGACCCGGGAGGGCCTGCTCGGGGCCATCGCCGCCATCGTGCCCTTTGGTTTGCTGGGTGCCTGGGGCTTCGGTGTGGAACCCGGGTTGTGGTTTTATTTCGTGGCCCTGTGTGTGATCACTGCTTTGATTTCGGTGGCTGGCGATCTATTCGAGAGCCTGGTCAAGCGGGAGGCGGGAGCCAAGGACAGCGGTACCCTGTTGCCGGGGCATGGTGGGATAATGGATCGCATCGACAGCCTCACGGCCGCAGCGCCGGTCTTCCTGATCGGTCTCTTGTGGGCCGGAATTATGGCAAGATAGCGCTCGGCGAGGGACCGGGATTTCTCCAATCACCCGATCCCTGGCCTCGCACACGCCGGCGGTATCCGTCCGCGTCAACCTGACTGTATGAGTACCGGGAGTCTTTCCATGGCTGCTTCCCCCAAGGGCGTGACCGTTCTCGGCGCCACCGGAACCATCGGCGTCAACACCCTGGACGTGATGGCGCGCCATCCCCAACTCTATCGGGCCGTGGCCCTCACGGCCAACGGTAATGTGGAGCGCCTGGTGGAACAATGCCGCGCCCATCGACCCGCCTATGCCGTGGTGGCCGATCCCCAACACGAAGGCGCCCTGGCCGCCGGATTGAAGGCGGCCGGGCTGGACACCGAAGCCCTGTCGGGGCCCGAAGCCCTGGCGCATGTGGCCGCTCTGCCGGAAACGGATTATGTGATGGCAGCCATTGTGGGCGGTGCCGGCCTGCTACCCTCCCTGGCCGCGGCTCGGGCGGGTAAACGGGTGCTGCTGGCCAACAAGGAGGCCCTGGTCATGTCCGGGCGCATCTTCATGGACCAGATCCGTCAAAGCGGCGCAGAACTGCTGCCCATCGACAGTGAGCACAACGCCATCTTCCAGTGCATGCCGGGCGACTTCGATCGAGGTCTGGGGCGTGTCGGCGTGGAACGCATTCTGCTGACCGCGTCCGGTGGCCCCTTCCGTGCCTATGCCGCGTCGGATCTGGAGGCTGTGACCCCGGAGCAGGCCTGCGCGCATCCCAACTGGGTGATGGGGCGCAAGATCTCGGTGGATTCCGCCTCCATGATGAACAAGGGACTTGAACTGATCGAGGCCTGCTGGCTGTTCGATACCAAGCCGGACAAGGTGGAGGTGGTACTGCATCCCCAGAGCGTGATTCACTCCATGGTGTCCTATGTGGATGGCTCGGTACTGGCACAGCTGGGCAACCCCGATATGCGCACACCCATCGCCCATGCACTGGCCTGGCCGGAACGCATTGCCTCCGGTGTGGATCCCCTGGATATCGTGCAGGTGGCCCGGCTGGATTTCGAACGACCCGACATGGATCGCTTCCCGTGCCTGCGCCTGGCCTACGAATCCTTCGAGGCGGGGGGCACTGCCACGGCCATCCTCAACGCGGCCAACGAAGTGGCGGTGGAATCCTTCCTGGAGGCACGCATTCGCTTCACGGACATTCCCCGGGTGATATCCCACTGCCTTGAGACCATGGAACTGGGCACGGCGGATACCCTGGAGGAGGTCCTGGCGGCCGATGAGGCGGCTCGCGCCGTGGCCCGTGCGGTTGTCACGGCAGGTGGTCTTGGCCGGCGGGTCACCGCCTGATGACCTTCTTGATCAGCGTTCTGGCCTTTGTGGTGGCCATCGGGGTGCTGGTCACCGTGCATGAGTTCGGCCACTACTGGGTGGCGCGTCGCTGCGGTGTGAAGGTGCTGCGTTTCTCCGTGGGTTTCGGCCGCCCTCTTTGGAGACGGGTGGCTGGCAAGGACCGCACCGAATACGTGATTGCCGCGATCCCCCTGGGGGGGTACGTGAAGATGCTGGACGAGCGTGAGGAGCCTGTTGCCGAGAAGGACCTGCCTCGTGCCTTCAATCGCCAGAACGTCTGGCGTCGCATCGCCATCGTGATTGCCGGGCCCACCGCCAATTTCCTCTTCGCCATTGCCGCCTTCACCCTGATGTTCATCGTTGGGGTCTCGGGGGTGAAGCCGTTGGTGGGTGAGGTGATGCCAGGGTCCCTGGCAGAACAGGCGGGCTTTGAACGCCAGGATGAGATCCTGCGGGTGGAAGACAAATCCACGCCCACCTGGGAACTCGTGGCCCTGAATCTGCTCGAAAAAGGCCTGGATGCCCGTGAGGTTGATGTGCTGGTGCGCACGGCCGGGGGGCAGGAAGTGTGGCGGACGCTGGATCTCACCGATCGGCGTCAATTGCTGGCGGATGGGCCGCTGCTGGATAAACTGGGAATGGAAGTCTGGCGGCCCTGGTCCGAGCCGGTCTTTGGTGAGGTACTGGCGGATGGGGCGGCTGAACGTGCCGGCGTACGACCCGGGGACCGCATCCTGAGCGTGAACGGTGAATCCATTTCCAGTTGGCAGGCCTGGGTGGAGTATGTCCGGGCGCGTCCTGACGAAACACTGGAGGTTCGCCTGCAGAGGAATGGATCTCCCATCACGCTCACGTTGCGGACCGAGGTCCGCAACGACGGAGAAGAGCGGATCGGTCAGATCGGCGCCTGGCCCCGCATGGACGATGAGGCGGTCGAGGCCATGCAGCGGCAGGTGCGCTACGGGCCTTTCACCGCCATTGCCCTGGGTCTGGAACGGACATGGGATATGTCGGTGCTGACCCTGCGGGTGATGTGGCGTCTGATCACGGGGGAGGCCGCAGCCAGCAACATCGCTGGCCCGGTGGGCATTGCCGAATATGCCGGCGTGAGTGCGGTCATCGGCTTTTCCGCATTCCTGAGTTTTCTGGCCATCGTCAGTCTCAGCCTGGGCATCATCAATCTGCTGCCCATACCGATACTGGATGGGGGGCACTTGCTGTATTACCTAGTGGAGATCATCAAGGGCAGTCCGGTCTCACAAACGGTGGAGGCCATCGGTCAGCGCATCGGCCTGGTGATGATTGCCATGCTGATGTCACTGGCCCTTTACAACGATTTCATGCGAATCCTGGGTTGAATCTGAATGTTTCTTGAGGTGCGACGTCTGATCGCCGGCACGGGCCTGGCCATTGCCCTGGCCAGTACCCCCACCATCCTGCATGCCAGCAATGAGCGGTTTGTCATTGAGGATATCGAAGTGGAGGGTCTGCAGCGCATCGCTGCCGGCACCGTTTTCAGCTACCTGCCGGTGGGTGTGGGGGATTCCTTCGATGAGGCCCAGAGTGCCGAGGTGATCCGTGCCCTGTATCGTACCGGCTTCTTCTCGGACGTTTCGCTGCTGCGGCGTGACGGGGTGCTGGTGGTGATGGTGGAAGAGCGCCCGGCCATCAACGAGATTCGCATCAGTGGCAACCGGGACATCAAGACCGATCAATTGATGGATGCCCTGCAGCAGGTGGGCATGGCCCGCGGCCGCGTGTTCAACCGCAGCGTGCTCGAGCGGATGGAGAACGAGTTGCTGCAGCAGTATTTTGCCCGAGGCAAGTACAACGTCCAGGTGGATGTGGAAGTGGACGAGCTGCCCCGCAACCGCGTGGATGTGGTCATTGATATTGCCGAAGGTCGGGTGGCCCGTATCCAGCAGATCAATCTGGTGGGTAACGAGACCTATACCGACCGGGAGCTGACCCGCCGTTTTGATTCCGGGGCGCCACCCTGGTACAACCCCTTCAGCCGACGTGACCATTATTCCCGCCAGCGCCTGTCGGGGGATCTGGAGGAGTTGCGTTCCCGCTATCTGGATTCGGGTTTCGTGAATTTCAATATTGACTCCACGCAGGTCACGCTCACCCCGGATCGCAAGGACATCTACGTCACCATCAATATCGATGAGGGTGATCAATACTCCATCAGCGAAGTGAGTCTGGCAGGCGACCTGGTGGTCAGCGAGGAAGAGCTTCGTGAGTTGCTGGACATCCAGCCCGGGGACACCTTTTCCCGCAGCCGCATCACCCGCAGTGCCAACGCCATCAGCGACCGTCTGGGCGATGAGGGCCATGCGTTCGCCAACGTGAATCCCATCCCCGAACTGGATGAGGAGAATCAGACGGTGGCGCTGACCTTTTTCGTGGACCCCGGGCAACGGGTGTACGTGCGGCGCATCAATTTCAGCGGTAACACCCGTACCCGGGATGAAGTCTTCCGCCGCGAGATGCGACAGATGGAGGGGGGCTGGTATTCCGCATCCAACGTGGATCGCTCCCAGGTGCGTCTGCAGCGGCTCTCGTATGTGGAAAACGTGAATGTGGAAACCCGCCGCGTTCCCGGCACGGAGGATCAGGTGGATCTGGACATCACCGTGCGCGAGCGCCTGTCGGGCAACTTCATGGTGGGTGCGGGTTATTCCCAGAGCCAGGGGGTTCTGTTCAACACCAGTCTCTCCCAGGAAAACTTCTTCGGTACGGGTAACCGGGTCTCCCTGGCCGTGAATACCAGCCGGGTGAGCACCCTGTACAGCCTCTCCTATACCAACCCCTATTACACCATTGACGGCGTCAGCCGGGGCTTCAATATCTTCTATCGGGAAACGGATGCCTTCCGGGCTGACATCTCCCGTTACTCATCCAACCGGTTCGGGGCCAATGTCACTTATGGCATCCCGCTGACCGAGTACAACACCTTCCGGATCACGCCCGGGTTCGAGAGCGTGGAGATTCTCACCTCGGACAACACGCCCGACGAGATCTTCGACTATCTGGAGACCGAGGGGGATCGGTTCGACCTTTACACCCTGACGACCAGCCTCAGTCACGATACCCGTAACCGCACGGTGTTCGCGGAGAAGGGCAATCTGCAACGGGGCACGCTGGAATTCTCCCTGCCCGGTAGCGATCTGGAATATTACAAGATCGACTACCGTAACCAGCTGTTCGTGCCGGTGCGGGATAACCTCACCTTCAAGCTCTCCGGAGAGGTGGCGTATGGGGAGTCTTACGGGGATACGTCGGATTTGCCGTTCTTCGAGAAGTATTTTGCCGGCGGTACGCGCTCCGTGCGTGGCTACCGGGATCTCAGCCTGGGCCCCCGTGACAGCCGCGATGACCCCTTCGGCGGCAACTTCCGGGTGCTGGGCGGGGCCGAGTTGATCTTCCCGCCGCCCTTCATGGAGGAGGCGCCCAACGTCCGCATGAGTCTGTTCCTGGATGCAGGGCAGGTCTATCCCAGCTACGATGACTTCAAGGCGGACGAGATCCGTGCCTCGGTGGGCGTCGGCATGACCTGGTTGTCGCCGGTGGGCGCGTTGACTTTCAGTCTGGCCGAGGCGTTAAATGACGAGCCTGGTGACCGCCTGCAGTCGTTCCAGTTCAACATTGGCGCCTCCTTCTGAGATCCGGTGGACCCACTGCACGGGCGTCCCCATAGCCGCGGAGAAAGGGTTTGAAGAGTCATATGTCGCGAATCATCACCGGACTGGTGCTGGTCCTGGTGCTGATCATGCCCGGGCTCGCGCTGGGGGCAGGTTCCATTGCCTTTGTGAACATCAATCGTGTCATGGATCAGTCGCCCCAGGCGGAAGCCTCACTGAGTGCCCTGGAGGAAGAATTCGCCCCCCGGGATGCGGAACTGGTGGCCGAGCGTGACGCATTGCGTCGCTTGCAGCAGCGCCTGGAGCGGGATACGGACATCATGGGTTCAGAAGAGCGTCTTGAACTGGAGCGGGAATTTCGCAACCGCTCCCGAGAGTTCAAGCGATCCCAGGACATGTTTCAGGAAGACCTGAACGTTCGCCGCAATGATGAACTGGCCCGTCTGCAGCGACTGGTGCACAACGTGATCCTGGAGATCGCGAAAGAGCAGGGCGTGGATCTCGTGGTGACCGAACGCACCGTCCTGTTTGCCAGCGATCGTATCGATATCACCAGCAAGGTGCTGGACGAGTTGCGCCGGCAGCATCGGAACGGTGGTTGATGGGGATGACGGGGACCGTCATCACGCTTGGCGAGCTCGCAGAGTCTCTGGGTGCCGAACTGCAGGGGGGTGAGCCGGGTACGCGAATGCATTCGCTGGCCCCCCTGGAACGGGCTGGTCCGGGCCAGTTGGCCTTCATGACCCATCGTCGTTATCAGGACGCACTCATCCGCACTCGCGCCGGTGCAGTGATCCTCTCCCCCGAACACCTGCCCCATTGCCCCGTGCCGGCCCTGGTGTGCCAGCAGCCCCATGTGGCCTATGCACGGGCCGCACGATGTCTTCATCCGGATCCCGTGGCCTTGCCCGGCATTGCCCCCAGCGCCTGTGTCAGCGATCAGGCCCAGGTGCATCCCACGGCCGAGGTGGGCCCGCAGTGCGTGGTGGAGGCTGATTGCCTTGTGGGGCCGGGGGTGATCCTGGGGCCGGGATGCATACTCCAGCAAGGATGTCAGGTGGGCGAGGGTTCGCGACTGGTGGCGCGAGTGACCCTGGGCCCCCGAGTGCGGCTGGGAAGACGCAACCTGGTGCAACCGGGGGCGGTCATCGGCGCGGATGGCTTTGGTTTCGCCCGGCAGGGGGAAGCCTGGCTCAGAGTCCCGCAGGTGGGCAGTGTGCTGGTCGGTGACGATGTGGAAGTGGGCGCCAACACCACCATTGACCGGGGTGCTCTGGATGACACGATCATCGAGGATGGGGTCAAGCTGGATAACCTCATCCAGGTGGCGCACAACGTCGTCATCGGGGCGCACACCGCCGTGGCCGGTTGCGTGGGCATTGCTGGCAGTGCGCGTATTGGCCGGCGCTGCGGCATCGGTGGTGGTGCAGGTATACTGGGGCACCTGGAGATCGCGGACGATGTCACCGTGACCGCCATGACGCTGGTGACGCATTCCATACGGGCACCCGGGGTCTATTCTTCCGGCATGCCTCAGGCACCCGCCCGGGAATGGAATCGAAGCCTGGCTCATCTGCGGCGGCTGGGGGAGCTTTTTCGCAGGGTGAGGGGGCTCGAGCAGGGGGGCGATCCGAATGGCAGGCAGCGTCGCTGAGGCCTTTCATCGCCGCAATGCGGTTTTTCTCGGATAAGAACAGGACAATAATGTGGATCAAATGACCATACATGAGGTGCTGCGATATCTGCCGCACCGTTTTCCTTTCCTGATGGTGGACCGGGTGCTGGACTATCAACCCGGTGATTACATGAATGCCATCAAGAATGTCTCTTTCAACGAGCCTTATTTCCAGGGGCACTTTCCGATTCGTCCGGTGATGCCCGGTGTGCTCATCCTGGAGGCCCTGGCTCAGACCACCGGTCTGCTCGCCTTCAAGACTCAGGAACACAGCGGCGAGTCCGGTGACAAGCAGCAGCTCTATCTGTTCGTGGGCATCGACGAAGCCCGTTTCCGTCGCCAGGTGGAGCCTGGGGATCAGCTGCACCTGTACGTGAAGCATGTGCGTACCGTGCGTGGCATCTGGCGTTTTGAGGCAGAGGCCAAGGTGGATGGCAAGGTGGTTGCCACGGCCACACTCATGTGTGCGGGCAAGGACGTGGAATCATGATTGACTCCCGTGCCGTTGTGGACCCCGGCGCGCGGATAGAAGAGGGCGTCAGCATTGGCGCCTTTTCCATCATAGGGCCCGACGTGAAGATCGGTCGAGGCACCTGGATCGGTCCCCATGTGGTGATCAACGGGGACACCACCCTGGGGGAGGATTGCCAGGTATTCCAGTTTGCCTCTCTGGGGGAAGCACCTCAGGACATCGGCTATCGGGGTGAGCCAACCCGCCTGGTGATCGGTGATCGTAATATCATCCGCGAATTCACTACCTTGAGCCGCGGCACCCCGAAGGGTGGAGGCTGCACCCGGGTGGGGTCGGACAACCTCATCATGGCCTATGTGCACATTGCCCATGACTGCGAGGTGGGCGATCACGTGGTGTTCTCCAATGCCGCCTCGTTGGCAGGCCACTGCCATGTGGGGGATCGGGCGATCCTGGGTGGCTTTACCCTGGTGCATCAGTTCTGCCGGGTGGGTACTCAGGCCTTCACCAGCATGGGGGCCGCCCTGAACCGGGATCTGCCGCCTTACTGCCTGGCCAGCGGCAACTATGCCCGGGCGGTGGGTATCAACAAGGTGGGCCTGAAGCGGCGTGGTGTATCACCTGAGGCGGTGCGCGCCCTGCATCGGGCCTTCAAGCTGCTGGTTCGGGGCCGGGATCGGTCCCAGGGGCTTGAGGCCGTGGCTCCTCTTGTCCAGGCTCATCCGGAGGTGGCCGCCTTCGTGGACTTCATCCAGAACAGCCCTCGCGGCATCATCCGTTCCGGTCGTCGCGGCGAGGGCTGAGGAATCAGGGACGGGGTTGAGCCCCTGCTATTGCCCGCCCCCTGATCCGGAATCCTTGTCCTTGAGGCGCACATCCAGAATGCGCACGCTTTCCACCGCCTCCACCTGATTGGGAGCAATCAGGCGCTCAGCGAGGCTCTTGACGTCAGCCAGTTTCACCTTGCTCAGGTTAACGTCCAGTTCAACGGTTACTTCCACTTTCACGGTGTGACCTCCTCGCTGCAGGGCGTGTTCAGATGCTGGGGGCAGTGGTGTGGGTCGGGTCCAGCATGTCCCGCAGGCTCATGGGATCGGCGATCCCGGGCAGCTTGATGCTGCCACCGTCGCGACCGATGATGCCCACCTTGCCATAGCCCAGGAGTCGGCCCAGCCGGCCTTGAGACAGTCCGGCAGCCCGGATGTGGTCAAGTTCCAGCGTGCGCTTCCTCCGAAAGAGTGTGCCTGTCACCGTGATCAATCGTCGGTCGGTGACGGACACCTCGGTATTGAGGAAGATGGCCAGCGCGCGGGCCATGACCCCCGGTACGATCACCACATACACCACGGCGGCAACCACTTCACCCCCAAGGCCAAACGGACCCAACACCAGCAGGATGCAGAAGGTGAGGAGCTGGATGGGCGGCAAAAAGATGGCCCAGTGGGTGTCGGCGCGGAACAGGATATCCTCGTCAGGTTCCAGGAGGTCCTCGGTGACCTCGTCACGACTCAGGGAGAAGGACACCAGGGCAGCCACCATGGCAGCCGGCAATAGCAGCGTACCCGCAACCAGCAGAGTGGTGCCCAAGGGCGTGCCGAAGAAGTTCAGCCCTGCGAACACGTTGATGGCGGCGGCCACCAGCACCCCAGCGGATACGAAATTCAGTCGCCGTTTCCACCGTCGACTATTGGGCAGCGACTGGCAGGGGCGCGAAGGCCACCAGCGGACCAGCATCACGATCAGGGTGATGGGGAACAGGACGATAAAAAGGCTCAGGGAGAACAGGGCCGCCCGGCCCAGGAAGACAAGCGACCCCATGAGACTGAGCAGGGTGCACCAGAACAGCACGTGGGGAAGCCAGCGGCTCCAGAAGCTCCTTTTTTTGCGCTTTTCGTTCAAGGCCAGACTCCGGTGGGCATCTTGAGTATTTTCCCCTTTGGGGGATTGCCCTATTTTGCCTGAGTATCCACCGGATTGTCCCTGTATCGGCGGTTACGAGTCCTTGATCTGGTCCTCGGCCTTACCCTCTCCTTTCTCGGGTTTGTCGACGCCGCGCAGTTCCTTCACCCGATCCAGGCCCTTGCGTCGCTGCGCGTAGATCACCTCCAGCTTGGCGGCGATCTCGTCACGCTCCTCGCCCGCGGGAGCCTTGGGCAGCTTCTCGCGCAGGTCTCGCTCCTTGTGCTTGAGCTTCTTGAGCACCTTGCGGATGGAGTCAATCTCCTTACGCTGCGAGGCTCGGTCAGCATCCAGGAACCTGCCCAGCTTAGCGAGCAGTTTTTTCGTCGCCATGGGTATGATCCGGTTGGGGTGAGTCAGGTTCAGCACTGGCCATCCGCTCGATGTCGCTCGCGTCCAGCGCCAGCGCCCCCTCCGCGGCCTGCTCAGCCAGTGTACCGGTCTGGAGCAGTGCCTGTGCCGCCTCCAGGAGGTTTTCACACACCTCAGAGGCATACTTCTCATCGTTCAGCATCGATGTGGCAATGGCGGGGGATAATCGCCGGCTACGGACCATCCGGTTGATATCCGAGGTGAATCGGCGACCGGATTTCTCCATGCATAGCCTAAGGGAGTCCAGTGACAGGCTTGTGACAGTTTCGGGGTCCTGCTGCCGCAATTGCCGTATCTCCCGCAGCACCCGGGCAATGCGCAGGCGGATGTCGTCATAACCCTCCCGCACCGGCACGTTGGAGGACAGCCCGTAGCGTGACAGATTCTTGTGCAGGTGCTTGGTGGCCTTCACGGCCTCAACGATGTCCCGGCTGGCCTGCTGCAGGGCGTAGACCTGATTGATGGCGTATTCGGACAACTCCCTGCCCTGGATCTCGCTGGCAAAGGCGATGACCTCGTTATGCAGGCTCTTCACCTTGTGCTCGTACACATCATCCACGTCCAGCGGGATGATCCGGTGGGTCTTCTTCACCGCCTCCGTCAGGGAGTCGTCCGAGGCGATCACGGAGCGCCGCAGACTCACACCGTGGGCGATCAGGTCGTGGGCATTGTCATATAAGTGCCCCACCTCCTTGCGCAGTGCGGTGAGGGCACTGGCCGGCGTTTCCAGGGCCCCCGGGTACAGATAAAGCGGTTGCGCCCGGGACTTGGGGGTGAATTGCACATAGCGCAGCAGCGCCCATTCCAGTTGCTTGATGAAGGGGGCCAGCAGCAATACCCCGAGCAGGTTGAACAGCGTGTGAAACAGCGCCAGCTTGAGAAGAAGATCGTCCTGGATCCCCATGAGCACGCTGAGCTGATCCACCACCCAGCCCATCTGTTCGATCAGGGCAATGGCCACCGCAGCGGTCATGATGTTGAAGATCACATGGGCCATGGCCAGGCGCTTGCCGCCCAGGTTGGCGGTCATGCCGCCGATGGCGGTGGTGACGGCGCTGCCCAGATTGGCGCCGATGGCCAGTGCCAGGGCCGCATCGTAAGTGATCTGGCCGGCGGCCAGGGCGGCAATGATCACCAGCAGGGTGGCGTGGCTGGACTGCATGATCACCGTGATGAGCACACCGATTCCGGTGAACAGCAGCACACCCCAAAGACCGGGCACCTCGTAGGCCGAAAGTTCGAAGGCCTGCTGGAAGGCCTCGAAACCCTCCTTCATGTAATGGATGCCCAGGAACAGGAACCCCACGCCCAGAGCCAGGTACCCCAGGCCCTTCACCAGCTTGGAGCGCTGCAGCAGCATGACCACGCCAAACACCAGGGCGGGCATCGCATAACCGGCGATGTCCACCCGAAGCCCCAGCCCGGCGATGAGCCAGGCCCCGGTGGTGGTGCCCAGGTTGGCGCCCATGATGATGCCGATCCCCGCCGCCAGCGTGATCATCTCGGCGCTGACGAAGGAGATGGTGATCAGGGAGACCAGGGTGCTGGACTGCATCAGCGTGGTGGAGCCGATGCCGAAGGCGATGCTTTTCCACAGCCGGTTGGTGGAACGGCGCAACACCCGCTCCAGGGCGCCGCCGGTGAAGGCCTTGAAGCCCTTTTCCAGGGAGATCATCCCGAACAGGAACAGGGCCACGCCGGCGGCAATCTCCTTGAAATGCGGGCTCACCCAGAAGCCATAGCCCAGGATGATGAACACCACCAGGAGCCAGTAGCGACGCGGGTCCAGCAGGTGGATGTGCATCTTCAAGGCGTTGCTGTCCTCACGGTTGTGGGCACCGGGCAGGCGGCGTGATTCACGTTTCCTTCAGCGTGCCTTCCCGTATCAATTCCAGGGCCATGCGGGCCACCTTGTCCGAGCCTCCGCCTTCGCCCAGACGTTCGCGAATCTCGGCCAGAGAGGCCACCACCTCCCCATGATACGCTTCATCCATGAGCAGTCTCTCCACTTCCATACCGATCTGCTCGGCATTGGCTTCATCCTGCACGAACTCCCTCACCACACGTTTTTCGGCGACGATATTGGCCAGGCCGATGTCCCGGATGAGGATCATGCGCTTGAGGATGGCATGAGTGATGGGCGAGACGCGATAGATGATGGCCATGGGGGTCTTGAGCAGGGCGGCCTCCAGGGTTGCCGTGCCCGAGGCGATGATCAGGGCCCGGCTCACCGACATCACGTCATGGGCCTGGCCGATCACCTGATGAATGCCCAGCGAGGCATCCACGTGGGGTGTGATGTCGGACTGGATATCCACCCCCGGTGCCAGGGGCATCACCCACTGAATGTCCGGGTGGCGTGCCCTTAGCCAGCGGCAGGTCTCCATGATGATGGGCAGGTGGCGTCGCAGTTCACCGGAACGGCTGCCCGGTAACAGACCGATCACCGGCCGCTGGGGGTCCAGTCCTAGAGAGGTCATGATCTCCTGGCGACTCCCCGAGGGTTTGACACTGTCCACCAGCGGGTTGCCCACGTAGCGCACGGGGATCCCGTAACGCCGGTAGACCTCCACCTCGAAGGGGAACAGCACGGCCATGGCGTCGATGACGCGGCCAATGCGCTTCACCCGGTGGGGTCGCCAGGCCCAGATCTGCGGGCTGACATAAAACAGCACGCGGATGCCCTGCGCCTTGGCCGCCCGGGCCAGGCGCAGGTTGAATTCCACATAGTCCACCAGTACCAGCAGGTCCGGCGGATCGCTGTGCAGGCGTTCCTTGAGGACGTTCAGGGCACGGCGGATCTCCCGGTACTGGGCGATCACCTCCCACAGGCCCACTACCGCGAGGCGGCGCGCGTCAACCACCAGTTCCACACCGGCCTCACGCAGGGCATTGCAGCCCATGCCCGTGTAGCGGTTGCCCGGGCTCAGGTCCTCCAGGGCGCGGACCATGGCGGCCGCATGCTGGTCACCGGAGGCTTCTCCGGCCACCACCATCACGTGCAGGGGTTGGCCGGCCTCAGTCAAGGGCGCCCCGGATGACCTGGGTGATGCGCTCGATGGATGCATCGGGCAACTCCGGATAGATGGGCAGGGACAGGCAGCGCGCGGCCACCGAATCGGTCACCGGCAGGTTCACTCCGGCGGTGGTGTCGGCAAAGGCCTTCTGACGGTGCAGGGGGATGGGATAGTAGATGGCGCAGGCGATCTGTTCGGCCTGCAGGGCCTTCATGATGACATCCCGCTGATCGCTGAGGATCGTGTACTGGTGGAACACATGGGTGCCCAGACCGTCTTCAAAGGGCGTGGACACGCCGGTACCGGCCAGCAGTTCGTTGTAGCGATGGGCGACGCGGCGGCGGCTGAAGTTGTAGTCGTCGATATGGGGCAGTTTCACCCGCAGGATGGCCGCCTGGATCTCGTCCAGGCGGCTGTTGTAGCCGATGCGGTCATGGTGATAGCGCATGTCGCTGCCATGGTTGCGCAGATTGCGCAGCATGGCCGCATGGGCCGCGTCACGGGTGGTCACCAGGCCGCCGTCTCCGTAACACCCCAGATTCTTGCTGGGGAAGAAGCTGAAGCAGCCGAAATCGCCCGCAGCCCCGGTTTGTTGAACGCCCACCCGGGCGCCAAAGGATTGGGCGCAGTCTTCCAGCAGCATCAGGTCGTGTTGCCGACAGAGCTGTTTCAGGGTGTCCAGGTCGGCGGGCTGGCCGAACAGGTGCACCGGCATGATGGCGCGTGTCTTGTCATTGATGGCCCCACGCACCTGCTCCACATCAATATTGAAGCTGTGGGGATCGATATCCACGAATACCGGTGTGGCACCCACGTAACGGATGGCCTCGGCGGTGGCAATGAAGGTGAAGGCAGGGGTGATCACCTCGTCTCCAGGCCCGATGCCGGCAGCCCTGAGGGCCAGATGCAGGGCGTCGGTGCCCGAGGAGCAGGTGATGGCGTGCTGGACGCCCAGATAATCGGCCAGTTCCTGCTCCAGAGTCTGAACATTGGGGCCCAGGATGAAATGGGTGCTGTCGAGCACACCCTGCACGGCGGCGTCGATGTCGCTCTTGAGATGCTGGTATTGGGTCTTGAGATCGACCATGGGGATCATGGTGGGGTCCTTCTGCAAACGAATCGGGTGTTGGGACGATCGGGCGAGGGGCTCAGCAGTCCTCGCCCAGCACATGGGCGCCGTGGCGCACCTGCTCGGTGATGCGAATGGCGGTTTCCAGGGCGCGTTGCCCATCCTCGCCGGAGACAATCACCGGCCCACCGTTCCGCACGGCTTCCAGGAACGCGGCAATCTCGGTCTTCAGGGCATCGCCTTCCTCGAAGATGCTGGTTTCGGTGGTCACTTCCGGTATGCCGGGGAACATCTCTCGCTCACCCAGGCGGTGGATGGACAGGCCGCGATTCTGGAAATCCACAGAGACATAAGCGTTCTTCTGAAAGATGCGCATCTTGCGCTCGCTCTTCAGGCTCACCCGGCTGGAGGTGACATTGGCCACACAGCCATTTTCGAATTCAATACGGGCATTGGCGATGTCCAGCGCCTCGGATAGCACCTTGGCGCCACTGGCGGCCACGGATTTTACCGGTGAGCGCACCATGTCCAGGATGATGTCGATATCGTGGATCATCAGGTCCAGTACCACATTCACGTCGGTGGCCCGGGGCTTGAAGGGGGCCAGCCGGTGAGATTCGATGAACAGGGGGGGGCAGCGCTGGTCGGCCAGATCCAGCAGGGCGGCGTTGAAGCGTTCCAGATGCCCCACCTGCAGGATGGCATTGTGCTCGCGGGCGATGCGGTTCAGCTCCGCCGCCTCTTCCACGGTGCTGGTGATGGGCTTCTCCACCAGTACATGAGTACCTCGCTCCAGGAAGTCCCGCGCCACCTGATAGTGCAGGGTGGTGGGCACGGCGATGCTCACCGCGTCCACCTCACCGAGCAGCTCCCGGTAATCGGTCACCCCGCGACAGTCGCAGTCCGCCGCCACCCGGGCGACCGCCTCGGCGTCAGTATCGGCCACGGCGACCAGATCGGCGTGGGAAAAGGCGGCGTACTTCTGGGCGTGAAACTTGCCGAGATAGCCGACGCCGATGACGGCGCATCGGGTTGGAGTCATGGGTTTTCCAGGGTTCGGTTTTCCAGGGATTTTCCGGGACGGTGCGTGTGGAACGGCCAGTCGTGGGGTGCCAGGATACACCGTCGTGGGGCGCCGGGCCGCTTGGCCATGCATCCATGCCGCTGATGCCCGTGGGGCTGGCTTTGCCTTGGCTGACCTGCTTAATTGATTGTTGATGGCATCATTTTAATGGATCGTGAGGGCCTTGTGGTGACGGAAGCGGAACTGACCCGATTGCTGGCACAAAACGACGTGGCCGGCGTGGATGAGGTGGGGCGCGGCCCCCTGGCCGGCCCGGTGGTGGCTGCCGCCGTGATCCTGGATCCTGCCCGCCCCATTGCCGGGTTGATGGACTCCAAGTCCCTGACACCGGCCCGCCGCGAGGCGCTGGCGGTGCTGATTCGTGAGCGATCCCTCGCCTGGTCCCTGGCCCTTTGCACGCCGGGGGAGATCGACGAGATGAACATCCTGCGCGCCACTCTCGAGGCCATGCGGCGGGCTGTGGCCACGCTGACGCGACCGCCAGCCATCGCACTGGTGGACGGAAATCGCTGCCCTGAACTCAACTGTGCCGCCTACCCGGTGGTGAAGGGGGATGGCCGCGCCCCCTGCATCAGCGCTGCCTCCATCATTGCCAAGGTTCACCGGGATGCCCTGATGGCCGACCTGGATCAGATCCATCCCGGTTACGGGCTGGCCACCCACAAGGGCTACCCCACGCGGGCCCATCGGGATGCCCTGGTCAGGCTGGGCCCCAGTCCATGCCATCGCCGCAGTTTCGCTCCCGTCCGGGAAGCCGGGATGCGCTGAGCCTCCCTGGCCGCAAGGCTGGATCAAGGGCCCCCCTCTGGCCTTATACTCCACGACTGTCCAGCTCGACCCAGCAGCCCCACGGCACCCATGACACCCAGTTTTGTTCATCTCCATCTGCATTCCGAATTCTCCCTGGTGGACGGCCTGGTGCGCGTCGGTGCCCTGGTGGATACCGCGCGGGCCAACGGCATGCCGGCCTGTGCGGTCACGGACCAGAACAACCTCTTTGGCATGGTCAAGTTCTACAAGGCCGCGCTCAAGGCCGGGGTGAAGCCCCTCATTGGCGCCGATGCCTGGGTGACGGCACCGCAGCCTGGAGAGCCACCCACGCGTCTGGTCCTGCTCTGCCAGGACAACGAAGGCTATGGAAACCTCACGCGCCTGATCAGCCGGGGTTATCAGGAAGGCCAGCAAAGCGGTGCTCCCATCCTGGAGCGAGACTGGTTCACCCCGGAGACCTGTCGCGGATTGATCGCCCTGTCCGGCGCGCGCGAGGGGGAAGTGGGTCGCGCCCTGCTGTCCAGCCAGCCGGACATGGCCCCGCCCCTGTGCGATCACTGGGCAGGGCTTTTTCCGGGGCGCTTCTACCTGGAACTGGTCCGCACCGGGCGAGAGGGCGAGGAGGATTACCTGCACGCGGCGGTGGAACTGGCTGCCACCCGTGGCCTGCCGGTGGTGGCCACCAACGATGTGCGCTTCCTCAAGGCCGAGGATTTCGACGCCCATGAGGCCCGTGTGTGCATCCACGATGGCCGGGTGCTGGACGATCCGAGACGGCCACGTCTGTACAGTCGGCAGCAGTATCTGCGCACCCCGGAAGAGATGGCAGAGCTCTTCAGCGATGTGCCGGAAGCCCTTGAAAATACAGTGGAGATCGCCAGGCGCTGCAACCTCACGCTGACCCTGGGGGAAAACTATCTACCCCAGTTCCCCATCCCTGACGGGATGACCACCGACGAGTATTTTCGCAGTGAGTCCCGCAAGGGGCTGGAGCAGCGCCTGGTCCGTCTGGTGGCCGAGGATGATCCGGATCGGGAGGCCCGCATCCAGACCTACAAGGACCGTCTGGAGGTGGAGCTGGACGTGATCTGCCAGATGGGGTTCCCCGGCTACTTCCTGATCGTGGCGGATTTCATCCAGTGGGCCAAGGACAACGGCGTGCCGGTGGGCCCGGGGCGTGGCTCCGGGGCGGGCTCCCTGGTGGCCTATGCCCTGAAGATTACCGACCTGGATCCAATACGTTATGAGCTTCTCTTTGAGCGTTTTCTGAATCCGGAGCGGGTGTCCATGCCCGACTTCGATGTGGACTTCTGCATGGAGAAGCGGGACAGCGTCATCGAGTACGTGGCCCGTCGTTATGGTCGGGAAAAGGTCTCGCAGATCATCACCTACGGCACCATGGCGGCCAAGGCGGTGGTGCGCGACGTCGGCAGGGTCCTGGGACATCCCTACGGCTTTGTGGACCGGATCGCCAAGCAGATCCCCATGGAGATCGGCATGACCCTGGACAAGGCCCTGGAGCAGGAGGAGGACCTGCGTCAGAGTTACCAGGATGACGAGGAAGTCCGCGATCTCATCGACCTGGCCCTGAAACTTGAAGGGGTGGCTCGCAATGCCGGCAAGCACGCTGGCGGCGTGGTCATCGCCCCCACCACGCTCACGGACTTCTCGCCCCTGTTCTGCGAGCCGGGCGGGCAGGGGGTGGTCACCCACTTCGACAAGGACGATGTGGAGGCCATTGGTCTGGTGAAGTTCGACTTCCTGGGCCTGCGCACCCTGACGATCATCGATTGGGCGGTGCACAACATCAATGCCCGGCGCAGGGAAAACGGCGAGGATCTGCTGGACATCAACGATGTCTCCCTGGAGGACCCGGATACCTTCAGCCTGCTCAAGCGCCAGGAGACCACAGCGGTCTTCCAGCTGGAATCCCGGGGCATGAAGGATCTCATCAAGCGCCTGGAACCCGATGATTTTGAAGACATCATCGCGCTGGTGGCCCTCTACCGCCCTGGCCCGCTGCAATCGGGCATGGTGGATGACTACATCAACCGCAAGCACGGCCGGGCCAAGGTGGAATACCCCCACCCGGCCCTGGAGCCCATCCTCAAGCCCACCCATGGGGTGATCCTCTACCAGGAACAGGTGATGCAGATCGCCCAGGTGCTGGCTGGCTACAGCCTGGGCGGCGCTGACCTGCTGCGTCGAGCCATGGGCAAGAAAAAGCCCGAGGAGATGGCCAAGCAGCGGGAGATCTTCCAGAAGGGCGCCGTGGAGCAAGGGGTGGAGGCGGACACCGCCACCTACATCTTCGACCTGATGGAGAAGTTCGCCGGTTACGGATTCAACAAATCCCACTCGGCGGCCTATGCGCTGCTCTCCTACCAGACTGCCTGGCTCAAATGCCATTATCCGGCGGCCTTCATGGCGGCGGTGCTCTCCGCCGACATGGATCACACCGACAAGATCGTGAATCTCATCGACGAGTGTCGTTCCATGAATCTGGAGGTGATCCCGCCGGACGTGAATGCCTCCAGCTACGAGTTCACCGTGCGCGATGCGCGCACCATCGTTTACGGGCTGGGCGCCATCAAGGGCGTAGGGGAATCGGCCATTCAGGTGATCCTGGACAGTCGTAACCAGGGCGGGTCGTTCAGCAGCCTGGATGACCTGTGCATGCGCGCCGACTCCCAGAAGATCAACCGGCGCACCCTGGAGGCCCTGATCCGCGCTGGCGCCCTGGATTCCATCGGCCCCAATCGGGCCACGCTGATGCACACACTGCCCCAGGCGCTGTCCCGCGCCGAGCAATACCTGCGGGATCAGAGCATGGGGCAGGAGGACCTGTTCGGGGATCTGGTCGCCCCGACACCGGAGGTGACGGCGACCGAGCAATGGCCGGAATGGGACGAAGAGAGTCGCCTGCTGGCGGAAAAGGAAACCCTGGGCCTGTACCTCACGGGGCATCCCATCATCCGCTATGAGGCCGAACTGGCGCAGATCACCGGCAAGCGCATCGCCGATCTGCTCAGCGACCTGGCCGACAGCGCCCCTGGCAATGGTGGCGGCAATGGGGGTGGCAACGGCGAGGGCGGTGGTTATGGCCGGGGTCGGCAGCGGGAGCAGACCGTGATCGTTGCCGGTCTGGTGGTGGCCATCCGCACCCGCAACGGCAACTCCGGACGCATGGCCTTCCTCACCCTGGATGACCGCAGCGGCCGGGTGGAGGTGGGTCTGTTCGGCGACGACTACAAACGCTATCAGAGTCTGCTGGTCAAGGACCGACTGCTGGTGGTGGAGGGCAGTGCCGGCATCGACGAGTTCAGTGGCAATGTGCGGATGCGCTGCCGTCAGATCATGGACCTGGACCAGGCCCGCGAACAGTTTGCCAAACGTGTGGAGTTGTCCGTGAACGGCAAGGCCAGTCCGGGCCTTCTCGAGGGGCTGCACGCGCATCTGGAGCCGTTCAGCGAGGGACCATGCCCCATCTACCTGAGTTACTGCAACGACCAGGCCAGTGCGCGCTTTCGGCTGGGGGCCCGCTGGCAGGTGCGCCCCAGTGAGGAACTGATTCATCGCCTGCGAGAGCTGCTGGGGGAGGAGTCAGTGCGGATTGTCTACCGGTGAGATCAAGATGCTGCGATGCACTTGAGACGAGTCAGTTCCCCGCGTGTACAATGCCCCTTTCCCACACCAACCGACAAGTCATCGAATGAACCCGGATTTCCTTGAATTTGAGCAGCCTATCGCCGAACTGGAAGCCAAGATCGAAGAGCTCCGGTTCGTGGGTGATGATGCGGAAGTGAACATCCAGGATGAGATCGCCCGTCTGGAGGCCAAGTGCAAGAGCCTCACCGAGTCGATCTTCTCCAAGCTCACGGCCTGGCAGATTGCCCAGCTGGCCCGTCATCCGCGACGGCCCTACACCCTGGATTACGTGCAGCACATGCTCACGGACTTCGAGGAACTCCATGGGGATCGCGCCTTTGCCGATGATCCGGCGATTGTGGGCGGCATCGGGCGCCTGGGGGATCGGCCCGTGATGGTCATCGGCCACCAGAAGGGCCGTGACACCAAGGAGAAGATATTCCGCAATTTTGGCATGCCGCGCCCCGAGGGTTACCGCAAGGCCCTGCGCCTGATGCAGATGGCGGAGCGGTTTTCACTGCCGGTGATCACCTTCATCGATACCCCCGGTGCCTACCCCGGCGTAGGGGCCGAGGAACGAGGTCAGAGCGAGGCCATTGCCCGTAACCTCATGGAAATGTCGGAACTGCGCACGCCCATCGTCTGCACCGTGGTGGGCGAGGGTGGGTCCGGTGGCGCCCTGGCCGTGGGGGTGGGTGACAAGGTTCAGATGCTGCAATACAGCACCTACTCGGTGATCTCGCCCGAGGGCTGCGCCTCCATCCTCTGGAAGAGCGCTGAAAAGGCTGCCGAAGCCGCCGAGGCCATGGGCATCATCTCCACCCGGCTCAAGGAACTGGGACTGATCGACGAGGTGATCAATGAGCCGCTGGGAGGGGCACACCGGAATCCGGACGCCATGTGCCAGACCTTGAAGGCGAATCTCCAGGAGACCCTGGACGAGTTGCAGTGCATGGATGTGGATGAACTGGTGGAGCGTCGTTATCAGCGCATCATGAAGTACGGACAGGTCAAGGAGTAAGCTTCCGTGCTCAAGGACCTCGTCCAGGCCCTGGAACGTCTGCCGCCGGCACGACGGTGGTTGGTGGGGCTGAGCGGGGGGCTCGATTCCGTGGCCTTGTTGCACGGGCTGGCGCAACTGGACGCTCCGCCAGGCTCCCCTGGCTTGCGGGCGGTGCACGTGCATCATGGTCTTCATGCCCGTGCGGATGAGTGGGCCCGACAGTGCCAGGTGCTCTGTGATGCCCTGGAGGTGCCACTGGAAGTGGTGAACGTGGATGCCCGGCCCCGGCGGGGCCAGAGCCCCGAGGCAGCCGCCCGCCGGGCACGCTATGAGGCACTGGCCGACCGGATGGCCCCCGGTGACGCCCTGCTGACCGCCCATCACCGCCGCGATCAGGCGGAAACCCTGCTCCTTCAACTCCTGCGTGGCGCCGGCCCTGCCGGGCTCTCGGCCATGCCCCGCTGGCAGCCCTATGGTTCAGGCTGGCACGGTCGGCCTTTGCTGGACATGGATCGCTCCGTTCTCGAGGCCCATGCCCACCAGCATGACCTGGTCTGGGTGGAAGACGACAGTAATACCGACCTGGGGCTGGACCGCAATCTTCTGCGCCATGAGGTGATGCCCCAGCTGCGTCAGCGTTGGCCGGCCCTGGATACCACACTGGCCCGAGCCGCGGGCCTGCAGGCGGAGGCCCAGGAGCTTCTGGCGGAGCGCGCCCGGGAAGACCTGCAGGACCTGCGAGGGGAGGTGGCAGGCACCTTGTCGATTCCGGCGATCCGTGCCCTGCGCCGGCCCCGGCAACGCAACGCCGTGAGAGGCTGGTTGCAGGAGAAGGGGTTGCCGGTACCGAACCAGAATCGCCTGGAATCCCTGTTGCGCCAGATTCGGGATGCCAGTCCCGATACCCGGCTGCGGGTGAGCTGGCCCGGGGCAGAGGTGCGCGGGTATCGGGACAGTCTCCATGCCATGGCGCCATTGCCGCCGGTGGACCCTGGGCGGGTATGGTCATGGGATGGCACGACGGAACTTCACCTGCCCGAACTGGGGATGACCCTATCGGTAGAGGAAATGGCCCGCCTGCATGAACTGGACCCTACCCGCCTTGCATGGCCGCTGACGGTGCACCTGCGCCGGGGAGGCGAAACATGCCGTCTGCGCGGACAGACCCGAATCCTCAAGAAACTCTTCCAGGAGGCAGGCATCCCCCCATGGGAACGGGAACGCATTCCCCTGATATACGCCGGCGATCGTCTTGCCCTGGTGTGGGGCCTGTGGTGCTGTGATCTCCCGACCGGGGTGGTTGGCGGTGAAGCATCTGAGTGAATACCGGGACGCCGGAGCCGTGCGGCAGATGGCGGCGGCCATCGCCCGGGAGGTGGATGCGGCCCGGTATTATCGATTCATGGAGTTCTGCGGCGGCCATACCCACGCCATCGCCCGGGACGCCCTGGCCGGTCTGTTGCCGGAAAATCTGCAGTTTGTTCATGGTCCGGGGTGCCCGGTCTGCGTGCTCCCTGGCGAACGCGTGGATCTGGCCATCGCCCTGGCGCAACGCCCGGAGGTGATCCTGTGCACCTATGCCGATACCCTGAGAGTGCCCGGCTCCGGTGGCCACACCTTGCTTCGGGCTCGAGCCCAGGGAGCGGATGTGCGCATGGTGTATGCCACCACCGATGCCCTGCAGGTGGCCCGGGACCATCCGGATCGACAGGTGGTCTTTTTCGCCATCGGTTTCGAGACCACGGCCCCGGCCACGGCAGTGGCACTGTTGCAGGCCCGTGATGAGGCCCTGGGCAATTTCTCTGCCTGCTGCAACCATGTGCTGACACCCCCTGCGATGCGCGCCGTGCTGAGCGGCGATCAGGAGAGTGCGCCAGCGCGGGTGAATGGCGTGATCGGTCCATCACATGTATCGGCCATCATCGGCCTGGAACCCTACACCTTCGTGGCTCATGAACTGCAAACGCCTCTGGTGGTGGCCGGGTTCGAGCCCCTGGATGTGCTGCAGGCGGTGCTCATGCTGGTACGTCAGACCCATGCGGGTCGGTGCGAGGTGGAAAACCAGTACACTCGGGTGGTGTCTCCTCAGGGGAATCCCAAGGCCCGTGCACTGATGGACCAGGTGTTCCTGCCCCGGCCCAGCTTTGCATGGCGGGGCTTGGGGCGATTGCCGCACAGCGCCCTGGGTATTGCAGATGACTTTGCGGATCTGGATGCCGAGCGGCGCTTTCCCGTGCAGGTGGTCCCGGTGGAGGATCATCCCGCTTGTCAGTGCGCTGCCGTCCTGCGTGGGCAGATGGAGCCCCGGGCGTGTCGGGTGTTTGGTCGTGGCTGCACTCCGGAGAGTCCGCTGGGCGCGTGCATGGTGTCCTCGGAGGGGGCTTGCGCGGCGGCCTATCGATATGGCTGAGAACACCATCACCCTGGCCCACGGCAGTGGCGGGCGCGCCATGAGCCAGTTGATTGAGGATCTGTTTCGGTGCGCCTTTGACAATCCCTGGCTCAACCAGGGCAATGACTGTGCCGTAATGGACTCCCCGCCGGGCCGCCTGGTGATGGCTACCGATAGTCACGTGATCACGCCACTGTTCTTCCCCGGTGGCGACATTGGTAGCCTGGCCGTGCACGGCACCCTGAACGACGTGGCCATGAGTGGTGGCAAACCCATCTCCCTGTCGGTCGCCTTCATCCTGGAGGAGGGGTTTCCCCTGGCGGATCTGGAACGCATCGTCCGCTCCATGGCCGATGCGGCCCGGCAGGCGGGCGTGCCCGTGGTGACCGGGGACACCAAGGTGGTGCCGCGAGGGCAGGCGGATGGGGTGTATATCACCACCACCGGGCTGGGCCGGGTTTCCGAGGGCGTGAACATCGCCGGAAGCCGTGCCCGCCCGGGGGACGCCATCCTGGTGAGCGGCACCCTGGGGGATCATGGGGTGGCCATCCTGTCCCTGCGGGAAAACCTGCAGTTCCAGACAACCCTGGAATCGGATACCGCTGCCTTGCACGAATTGGTGGCGTCCATGCTGGCGGCCGTGCCGGATATTCATTGCCTGCGGGACCCTACGCGGGGCGGGCTGTCCTGCTGCCTGTACGAGCTGGCGCAGCAGTCGGGCGTGGGCATGATCATCGAGGAGGCGCAGCTACCGGTTCGGGAGGCCGTGGCCGGCGCCTGCGAACTACTGGGCCTGGACCCCCTCAATGTGGCCAATGAGGGCAAACTGGTAGCCATCTGTCCCGGACACCAGGCTCAGGCCTTGCTGGCTGCCCTGCATCATCACCCGCTGGGCCGGGAGGCGGCCATCATCGGCCAGGTGGTGGAGGACGCGCATGGGCTGGTTCGCCTGAAGACCCGCTATGGGGGGATGCGCCATGTGGAATGGCTGGCCGGCGAGGCCCTGCCGCGGATCTGCTGAAAACAGAATGCCTTCAAGGCCGGTGAGGCTGTGCCAGATAGTCCTCGGATTGCATCTCCAGCAGCCGGCTCACGCAGCGCTGGTACTCGAAGCGTAGCCGCTGGCCCTGATACAGCGCCTCGGGGCGCGCTTCGGCGGCGATGATGAGGTTCACCTTGCGGTCGTAGAACTCATCCACCAGCGCCAGGAATCGCCGGGCGGCATCGTCCATGGTGTTGTCCATGACCGGCATATCGGCGATCAGCACCGAATGGAACTCCCGGGCGATCTCCACGTAGTCCACCTGACTGCGCGGCCCTTCGCACAGATCGGCGAAGCGAAACCACACCACACCGTCGGCGCAGCGCTGAACCGGGATCTTGCGACCCTCCACCTTGATATTGCGGCAATCGTGTGGCGCATCGGGGGCCAGGGTGTCGAAGGTGCTGATCAGTCGCTCGCGAGACGCCTCGTCAGACGGTGTGTGATAAATCCGGGCCTGTTGCAGGCTGCGCAGCCGATAGTCCACATCCCCATCCAGATGGAACACCTCCAGGTTTCTCTTGATCAGCCCGATGGCGGGCAGGAACAGGTCCCGTTGCAGACCATCCTTGTAAAGCTCATCCGGTGGCAGGTTGGAAGTGGTCACCAGGCAGACGCCATTGTCCATCAGTCCCGCCAGCAGACGGTGCAGCAAGACCGCATCAGTGATGTCGGAGACGAAAAACTCATCCAGGCACAACAGACGGGCGCGGGCCATGCGTTTGGCGACAATGGCGATGGGGTCGCTCTGGTCCTTGAGTCCGCCAAGTTCGGCATGCACCTTCTGCATGAAGCGGTGAAAATGCAGCCGGGTCTTGTCCTCGATGGGCAGTTCATCGAAGAAGCGATCCACCAGGTAGGTCTTGCCACGACCCACATCCCCCCATAGATACAGGCCGCGCACCGGTTCTTGCACATCACCACGCCCCAGCAGGCGGGCCAGCGGACCGGGCCGCTTCGGTCGGGGCGCCGCCTCCAGGTCATCCGAGATGCGTCGCAAGCGCGCCAGGGCCTGTTCCTGAGCGGGATCCAGCTGGATTTCAGTTGGGTGTTCGGGTTGCACGCGACCGTGATGGGGCATGAGAACGGCTCTGTGATGACAGCGCTACGGCACTGCAGCATAGCATAGACACCCGTACACCCAACCCCGCGAATCCCGTGGAAAAGGACTGGTCAGGGGCCTATCCGGGGTTTAGCATTGCGACTATCCGTTTCGTTATCTGGTGAATGAGAGCTGTGATCCATGAATAAAGCCCCGGAAACCGACCTCCACGCCCTGCTTGACCAGCCCATGCCCGATCGTGACGGGCACTTCGGGCCCTATGGGGGGCAGGCCGTACCCCCCCAGTTGAAGGCCATCATGGATTCCATCGCCGAGGCCTATCTCGCCATCCGCGAGACCCAGGCTTATCAGGACGAACTGGCCGAGTTGTACACCCACTACGTCGGTCGCCCCAGCCCCATCTACCTGGCCCGGCGGCTGAGTGAGCACTGTGGTGGCCATGCCGAAATCTATCTCAAGCGGGAGGATCTGAATCATACGGGCGCCCACAAGATCAACCATGCCCTTGGGGAGGCCCTGCTGGCCAAGCACATGGGCAAGACCAAGGTGATCGCCGAGACGGGGGCGGGACAGCACGGTGTGGCCATGGCCACGGCCTGTGCCCTGGTGGGGCTGCCCTGCGAGATCCACATGGGTGAGATCGATATCGCCAAGGAACACCCCAACGTGGTCAAGATGAAGATCCTCGGGGCCACCCTGATCAGCGTGGATCGTGGCACACGTACCCTGAAGGATGCCGTGGATAGCGCCTTCGAGGAATACATGAAGGACCCGGACAACTTCTTCTATGCCATTGGCTCCGTGGTTGGCCCCCATCCCTTCCCCATGATGGTGCGGGACTTCCAGTCGGTGGTGGGGCGCGAGGCGCGTGAGCAGTTTCTCGCCATGAAGGGGGAACTCCCGGATTACGTGGTGGCCTGCGTCGGGGGCGGCTCCAATGCCATGGGGCTGTTCACGGCCTTCCTGCATGATCTGGACGTGAAGATGGTGGGCGTGGAGCCTTCCGGTCGGGGTCTTGGCCTGGGTGAACATGCTGCCACGCTGACCTATGGCAAACCTGGCACCATGCACGGATTCCATTCCTACATGCTGCAGGACGATGAAGGTCAGCCTCAGCCCGTGTATTCCATTGCCTCCGGCCTGGACTACCCCTCCGTGGGTCCTCAGCACAGCTACCTGAAGGATATTGGCCGGGCCGAGTACCATGCCATGGATGATGAGGCCTGCCTGAAGGCCTTCATGGATCTTTCCCGCTTTGAAGGCATCATCCCCGCCCTGGAATCCTCCCATGCCCTGGCCTGGGCCATGCAGGCCGCACGCGAGGCAGAGCCCGGCACGCGCATCCTGGTCAACCTCTCGGGGCGTGGTGACAAGGACGCTGACTTCGTCGCCGACAAGCTCGCCCTTTAAGCTCGTGCCGAACCCCTCTCCCTTCACGGGAGGGGGCAGCTGATCCTTTCCGGAACCACCGCCATCGGCGCGCTGTCTTCATCCTGTGGCCAGGGAAGGCCCGCATTGCCTGCCACCGAGGAGACCATGATGAAGACCCTGACCCTCTCCCGCCTGCCCTCGCCGGACAATCCCGCGCTCATCCTGCTGCCCTGGCTGGCTGCCCTGGCTGCGGTGATCGCGGCATTGACGCTGGGCGATCCTGCGGCCCACCTGGCCGGTGAGACCGACACCTCGGGCCTGCTGCGCGGTTTTGCCATGCTCAAGGGGGTGATCACACTGGTGGCCCTGCTGCTGCTTTCCTGGCGCCTGCTATGGCCGGTGCCCCGTTTTCTGCTGGTGGGGTATGTCCTGGCCATTGTGTCCATGGCGGGCGCGGCTGCCATGGTCTGGCAACTGTCCTATCTGGGCCTGGTCTCCATTTTCTTCCATGGCGGGCTGATCCTCCTCCTTCTGATGGCCTGGAAGGATTCGTCAGCCCATTGACTCCGCGCACGGGGTTGCCCTCGACCATCAGGCCACACCCAGCCACTGGACCAACTGGTAGTAAAGGGGAATCCCCACAATCACGTTGACCGGGAAGGTGAGCCCCAGGGCGGCCAGCATGGCCAGGCCGATATTGGCCTTGGGAATCGCGGCGCGAATGGCTGCCGGCGCCGCAATATAGGAGGCGCTGGCGGTCAGGGCCGTGAGAATCAGCACCGAGCCCGCCGGCAGGCCCAGCACAATGCCCATGCCCATGCCCATGGCAGCCAGCACGAATGGCGCAAACACGGCAAAGCACAACAGACGCCAGTGGTGCCAGGGGATGGGGCGCAGGGTCTCGGCGGCCGTCAGGCCCATTTCCAGGAGGAACAGGGCCAGAACCACCTTGAAGGCATTGGTCAGCAGGTCGGTGACCGCCGCGCCGTCCTGGGGACCATAGAGCAGACCGATGATCACGCCACCCACCAGCAGGATCACTCCGCGGTTGGTCAGGGTCTCATGCCAGATGCTGGGCGTGGCCGCACCTTTCTTCGCGCCGCTAAAACGGCGATACAGAAAGATGGCCACCATGATGGCCGGCAATTCCATCATCACCAGGTACAGGGTCACCTCGGGACTGATGGTGAGTTGCAGCCCTTCGGCATAGGCCAGGGCCACAGCGAAGGTGCCCGCGCTCACGGAACCGTAGTGGGCGGCCATGCTGGCGCTGTCGGCAGTGGACAGACAGACCACCCGCATCAGTAGAGGCATGAGTATCAATGGAATCAGTGCCCCCAGCAGGGCCACCGCCAGTAGATCCTGGATGACCGACAGGCTGATGTTGCCGTGCAGGGCCATTCCCCCCTTCAGGCCGATGGTCAGCATCAGCAGAAGGCTGAGGGTGTCGTAGGCGGCCTTGGGAATGGTCAGGTCTGATTTTAGCAGCCCGGCCACCAGGCCGAGCAGGAAGAACATGACGACAATATCAGGCATGGGCATGGAAGCAGTTGGCAAGTAGGGGCGGATTTTGAAGCGAAAAGCCCCTGGATGCCAGTACCTGGGGCTTGAGTAGCCCTCGGCCTGGTGGCACTCTCCTGTCATGACACTTTACACGCGCATCATGATCATTCCATGGGTTGCCCTGGCGTTGAGCTGGCTGGTACTGGCCCCGGTGCAGGCGCAGACCATCATCCTTCAGGAAGGGGAATCCTGGGAGCGGGGTGGCGTGCAGGTCTGGTGTGGGCCACCCCCTTCCAGCGTGCGCCCCATCGTGATCACGGAGTGCCAGTTCTGGGACGATTTCGACCGCACCTGCCTGTTCGAGCGCCGAATTCATCGGGTCGGCAGCCAGGCGTGTGTCGAGGAATGCCAGCACTGGGATGATTTTTCGAGCACCTGCAACTTCGAAACCCGCTGCGATTTCCACCCCGATCAAGGCGTGTTCGTGCACACTCGCTGTGAGCAATTCGACGACTTTTCCAGGACTTGCGAGCGAGAGCAAGCCCGTATTCTGCGCTGATGAAGGCCGTTTTCCCCGTTTTGTTGTGAAGGCCCCCTAAAGAATCCATCCAGGCCGCCGATACCGTCTCCATACCCCCCAGTGCAGGAGTGTGCCGCCGTGGCCATCGATAATAGTTCCTTCCCGGTCTCACTCAAGACCCCCGATTTCCGTCCCGGCGCCAGGGGCGCGGGACAAGGCCTGGCCGCGGGTGACAATGGATCGGCCCGCAGCCTGAATGCATTGCAGAACAAGATCCTGGAGAATCTGGCCAGGCAGATTCCCGGGCAGAGTGCGAGCAGCATGAAACGCCTGGATGCCAATGACTTCACCCCCGAGAAGGTGGCCGAGCGCATCGCCGGTTTCGTGGAGCTGGGGCTGGCCAATGCCCGTGCCCGGGGGGCATCCGAAGAACAACTGGAGAATCTCAGGCAACAGGCCACCCGCGGCGTCGAGCAGGGCTTCAAGGAGGCCCGTGAGATCCTGGGTGGTCTCAATCTACTCGATGGAAAGATCAAGGCGGACGTGGACGAGACCGAACGACTCACCTTCGACGCCCTTGAAAACCTCAAGCTCGCCCCTCAGGATCGGGACCTGGCCGGCGTGACCCGCCTCTCCATGATGGAGCGCTATCAACGGGCAGAGAGCCTGGAGTTGAACATCACCACCCAGTCCGGGGCCCAGGTGAGCATCCAGTTCCAGAGCGCCCAGGACACGCGTGTTCAGGCCGAGGCCCGCATGGAAGGCGGAGAGTCACGGGGGTGGCTGGATGTCAGTCGCTCCGAGCAGAGCGGCTACCGGTTCTCCGTGCAGGGCGACCTGAATCCCGACGAGCTCCAGGCCATCGAGAACCTGGTGCGGGATGTGGGCCAGTTGGCGGACGAATTCTTCAACGGAGATGTGCAGCGGGCCTTCGAGATGCTTCCCGACCTGCGTTTCGACACCAGCCAGCTGCAGTCCATGGACCTGAACATGACCCGCACCGAGACCTACAAGATGGCTCAAAGCTATGAGCAGACCCGACAGATGGAGTCGCCGGAGCAGTCCATGCCGGGACGTCGCATCGGTCAGTTGATGGAAGCCATGCAGGAGCGGTTCAACCAGCCTTCGCTTCAGTTCCTGGCCAATCCCATGGACGATGGTGGGCTGATCATGAAGACACTGGTGGAACAGGATACCCGCTTCAAGGAAGCCGCCACCGAGCAACAAGAGCGGTTCCAGGAGAACATGGCGCGGCTGCTGGACGCAGTACGTCAGTAGCATGAGGGCCCGCAGCGGGGAATATTCCGGTCACTCCACGGTCATAATTCCAGGTAACCACCCCTGGAGCTCCGGTGACCCCGCTAACCCATCATGAAATCCTCACCCTGGTTGGCCCCTTTGCCCGCGATGAATGGCGGGTGGATCTGGCGGCCACCGATCGCCAGAACCGGTGCGTGGTGTTCGAGCCGCGCACCCATGACAACCCCGAAGATCCTTCGAGCCTCTCGCTCACCGAACACCTGCAACTGGAAAACCCGGCCCGTGGCCGATTCTTTCTGCGGCGCACGCTGACCGAAGCATCGGGCCTGAGCGCCACACTGGAAGTCACCGGTGAAGACCCGGCCTCGGTGTACGCCCAGTGCGCACATGTGCCGCCACATGACCACTTTCGGCACCAGGCCGGCACGTTGGCGGCCATCAGTTACGCCCTGGAATATCGCCGCCCTGCACCTAATGCCGAGCCGGGCTGGAGGCGGCGTTTCACCCTGGGCGAGGCCTGCGTGCGCGGGCGACGCCTGCAGTTTGATGCCCGCACCGTCCCGGGTCTGCCGGCCAAGCTGACCCTGGACTGGCACCCCCGGGGGGATATCCATCTTCCCGGTGACCTGCTGGCAGTGCAGGGCTGGGCGTGGCGCCCGCTGCAACTCATGCCCGGCGGCTGGAAGGCCACCGTGAAGCTGTCCCGACGGGAGCCGGAGCGTTCACAAGAGGCCGAGGAGCGCTTTCTGGCCACCGTGGCACATCTGGAACAGACCCTGTCCCAACCCCCCGCGCGCTTTCATGAACGCTTCAAGTGGCAGCGCTGGCGGGTGGTCTTTCAGCGCAGCCTGGCCATACAGGGGATGCTGGCCATCCTGTCGGCCATCCCCATCCTGTACTGGGGCGATTTCGGGCAGGATGGTCAGGTGCCCCTGTGGACCACCGGTGTGCCACCCGTGATGCTGCTGGCCATCTTCCTGAGCTGGTCCCGCGAGGTGCCGGTGATGGAGATCCCGCCGCTGCCCAAACCGCTGCTGGCCAACGCCTGGGAGCAGGGTCCAACGACTGAAGGAGTTTCAGACTGATGCAGGGCAATCCCATGAACATCCCGGCGGTGTCCATTGCCGCTGCCAAGCAGGCACTGATCGAGCAATACGCGGATCCGGTGCTGCGGCTTCGTGCCTCCATGCTCTGGGGCACCCGCGGGGTGGGCAAATCCTCCATCATCGCCCAGGTGGCTGAGCACTACAGGGTGCCCCTGGTGGACCTGCGCTTGACCACCATCGAGCCGGTGGACATCCGCGGTGCCATCTATGCCGACGAGGAACAATCCCGTACGGTCTGGTTTCCCCCGGAATTCCTGCCCGGGCCGGATCAGCCCGAGGGCATCCTGTTCCTGGATGAACTCACCGCCGCCGATCAGCGCCTGCAGATCTCCGCCTATTCCCTCATCCTGGATCGTCGCGTGGGGCACTACCGTTTGCCTGATGGCTGGCAGGTGGTGGCAGCAGGAAATGCCCGCTTTCACGGGGCAGTGAGTCACGACATGGGCACCGCCCTGGCCGATCGCATGTTCCACTTCAACGTGCAGACAGCCATCGACGCCTTCCTGGAACACGCCCTGGAGCGTGGCTTTGCCCCGGAGGTGATGGCCTACCTGAAGGTGCGGGCCGACAAGCTGGATGACACCCAGACCCAGCTCGCCAATGATTATCTGATCGGCGCAAGCCCGCGGGGCTGGGAGGATATCTCCAACGTGCTGCACTCGGATATCTCCGACACGGCCAAGCGTCTGTTCGTCCAGGGTCGCATCGGGTCCGCCAATGCCGCAGAGTTCTTCGGGGTGTTGCGGGAGATCCAGTCGGGCGTGGATGTGACCCGGCTACTGGCAGCAGATGCGGGGCCGGAAACCGCGGACCTGCTGCCGCGCTCCCTGGATGGCCTGTACGGCATGATCTATGGCCTGCTGGCCGCCGTGGAGGATGCCACAGCCATGAACCGCGCCCTGGAGATCATCGAGCAGTATCCGGATATCCGCGCCGATGTGGCCTTGCCCATTCGTGAAGCCCAGACCCTCACCATGGAACTGCTGCTGCAAAAGGGCCTGGCCCGGGGGCTGGAGAACACCATCCTGGCCAGCCCGGCCTATGAGCGCTACATGGCCCAGCGGGAACAAGGGGCATGAAGGGCTACGACGACCCGGTTCATGCTGGCCACCGGGGGACCCGAGCGGTGCAGACCATGGTGGAGTACGCCCCGTCCACGGGGGGGCTGGCCCTGTGGATGCAACACCAGGACGTGGACGAACTCCCGGAGTCGGTCAGGGCGGCCAATGATGGTCAGACCATCTATTACGGACCCGGCTTCGGGGATCTGCCCTTGCCGCGCCAGGTGGGCCTGGTGGCACACCAGGTGCTGCACGTGGCCCTGCGCCATGCCCAACGCCGGGAGGAACTCAGACGCCTGGTGGGGGATGTGGATGCCCAGCTCTACAATATTTGCGCCGATGCCATCGTCAATACCAGCCTGAGTCATCTGGACTGGCTGGAGCTGCCCCGGGATGCGGTGACCCTGGAGCGCCTGCTGCGGGAGACCCTCGACACGCGCTACGGGCCCGAACAGGCCCTGCTGGAATGGGATGTGGAGCGGCTCTATCGTCAGGTGGACGATCGCCGCAAGGGGCGGGAATCCGGGCGCGGCGAGGGCGGCGATCAGGGGGGATCGGTAGGGGAGGGCAGCGAGGATGCCCGCGACGGCGCGCAGGACAAGCCCGGGCCGAGGCAGGATGGCCCCCGGGCCGAACGGGCGCGACGTCTGGATGGGGCAGAGTCCCGGGATCTGCTTCCCAGTGATGAGGATGTGAGCCGACCCGAGGCCGCAGCGGAGCAGAGTCGGGAGTGGGCCGAGCGCATCAGCCGTGCCCATGCCGGGGACGGTGCCTTCTCCATGATTCGCTCCCTGCTCGCGGATCTGCCCCGAGTGCGGGTGCCCTGGGAGCAGGTGCTGCGCACCCAGTTGACCCGTGGTCTGACCCGGAATCCCGAGTTGTCCTGGTCCCGCCCATCGCGCTCTTACCTGGCCAATCGGGGGCGTACGGCGGGTGGGCGTCGCATGCCTTGGGAACCCGGTATGGTGGGTTCCCGTGCCGTCCCCCGGCTGGTCCTGGTGGTGGATGTCTCGGGTTCCATTGATGAGGGTCTGCTGGGGCGCTTTGCCACCGAGATCGAGGCCATCACGCGTCGCACCGAGGCCAATCTGATCCTGGTGATCGGGGACCTGGTCGTACGCTCGGTGCAGCGCTTCGAGCCTGGGGTGTCCTCATTGCGGGATCTGGTCTTCGAGGGAGGCGCAGGCACTGACTTCACGCCCCTGCTCAAGGAGGCGGATCGGCAACAACCGGACATGGGGGTGGTGCTTACCGACCTTCAGGGACCGGCCCATTACCGCCCGGACTGGCCGGTGCTCTGGGCCGTGCCTCCCGAGCATGAATCCACCCCGGCGCCGTTTGGTCGCAAGCTGGTGCTGGTGGACTGAGGCGGTCCTTCCCTTCCCCTCACCCCAACCCCTCTCCCCCAAGGGGAGAGGGGCTTGTCACTTTCATCATCGGGGGTGCGTCACCACCGTGATGGATGAGCGTCAGGGCATCAGCCGCTGGATCTCCCAGGTCTCGTATTGCAGCCGGTACTGAAACCGGTCGTGCAGTCGGTTGTCCCTTCCCTGCCAGAATTCGAAGGTGTCCGGTACCAGTCGGTACCCGCCCCAGGTCTCGGGGCGGCGCACATCCCCATGGGGGTGGCGTAGCTGCACCCGTTCCAGACGTTGCTCCAGGGCCTCCCGGTTTTTCACTGGGCTGCTTTGCTCCGAGGCGGCCGCGGCCAGCTGGCTGCCCCGTGGGCGGGACCGGAAATAATCATCCGCATCCTTTGCGGGCAAGCGTTCCACGTAGCCTTCCACACGGATCTGACGTTCCAGCCCGGCCCAGTAAAACAGCAGGGCGGCCATCGGGTTCTCCGCCAGTTGCCGACCCTTCAGGCTGCGAGCATCGGAATACCAGCACAGCCCCCGATCATCCACATGCTTGAGCAGCACCGCCCGGGCCGAGGGGCGGCCCTTGGCATCCGCCGTGGCCAGCACCATGGCAGTGGCGTCGGGTTCGCTTTCGGCGTCCTTGAGCCAGTCGGCCAGTTGTTCGAAGGGGTCCAGGGCCAGATCGGCACGGCGCAGGCTCGCACGTTGATACGATCGGCGGGTCTGACGATGGTCAATGGGCGACATGGGCCGTCAACTCCTGCACTGTTGGAGGATCTGTTCAGCGGCGATGGTGCCGGACAGGATGGTCGGGGGGACGCCCGGTCCCGGTACCGTGAGCTGGCCAGCGTAATAGAGATTATCCAGCTTGCGGCTCTTCAGTCTGGGTTTGAGCATGGCCGTTTGCATCAGAGTGTTGGCCAGACCATAGGCATTACCCTTGAAGGCATGATAGTCGTGGATGAAATCCTTGTGGGCGTAGGATCGGCAGAACACCACATGATCGCGAATGGACTGGCCGGTGATGGCTTCCAGCCGGTCCAGGATCAGGTTCTGGTAATGGCGTCGCGTCTCGGGGGTGTCCTCCAGGCCAGCGGCCACCGGGATGAGAACCATGAGATTCTCCTGACCCTCCGGGGCCACCGAGGGGTCGGTCTGCGAGGTGGCGCTCACGTACAGGGCCGGTTCGGTGGGCCAGGTGGGGTTTTCATAGATTTGCGCCGCATGGGCCTCGAAATCGGCGTCAAACAACAGGGTGTGGTGCGGCAGCCCCTCCAGTTTCTTGTCCACACCCATGTAGAAGATGATGGAGGAGGGCGACATGACCCGTTTGTCCCAGTAGCTGGGTGAATACATACGATCCGCTTCGGGGAGCAGATCCTGTTCCACATGATGATAGTCCCCGGCGCCGATCAGATAGTCGGCCTCGAAGCGCCCCTGGTCCGTGTTCACGGCCACGACCTTGCCATCCCGGGTTTCAATGCCGCTGGCCTCGGTGCCGAACTGGAATCGGACCCCCATTTCCTCGGCCAGTTGATGCATGCCCTTGACCAGTTCATGCATCCCGCCCATGGGATACCAGGTGCCCAGCTTGAGATCGCCATAGTTCATCATGCTGTACAGGGCCGGTGTGGTGCGGCCCGTGCCCCCCAGGAACAGGATGGGAAACTCCAGCATGCGGTGCAGGCGCGGGCTCTTGAAGTAACGGGTGATATGGCTGCGGTAGGAGCGCAGCAGATGCATGGAGAAGAGATAGCGCAACAGCCGCAACTGGGCAAATTCCATGAAGGAAAGGCAGGGTTTATTGGCAAACTCGCCGATGCCGACAGTGTATTTCACCTCGGCCTCGTCCAGGAATCGTTCCAGCTGAAAACCGGCACCCGGCTCGATGCTCTCGAACAACTCAACGGTCTGTTTCACATCCGCCGGGATCTCCACATAGTCATCCTTGCCGAAGTAGATCCGGTAGGACGGGTCCAGGCGTTTGAGTTCAAAGTAGTCAGAACTCTTGCGCCCGAATTCGGCGAAGAACCCATCGATGACATCGGGCATCCAGTACCAGCTCGGCCCCATGTCGAAGGTGAACCCCTGGGCGGAGAACTGCCGCCCCCGGCCGCCGGGGATGTCATGGCGCTCGATGACGGTGACATCCATGCCCTCGCGGGCCAAGGTGGCAGCGGCGGCGAGCCCGGCAAAGCCGGCACCGATGATGACGATCTTGTTTTTCTTCATGATTTCTTCGGGAAATGACGGTGAATGGGTACGCTACTCCGGCGGCCCGTGGCTGGCAAGGTGTACCGCCCCGCGCCCCTCCATGAAAACCCGCCCATGGGACCCGGGCCATGGGTGGGTTATGATTGCCCCCTCATTTTGTTCAAGTAATGGCTCCCCATGACTTCCATATCCTCTCGTATTGCCCAGGAACTGGGCGTTCAGGCCAGCCAGGTCAACGCTGCCGTGGAACTGCTGGATGGTGGCTCCACCGTGCCGTTCGTGGCCCGCTATCGCAAGGAGGCCACTGGCGGCCTGGACGACACGCAGTTGCGTAACCTGGAGGAGCGACTGATCTATCTGCGGGAGCTGGAGGGTCGTCGTCAGGTGGTGCTCAAGGCCATCGAGGAACAGGGCAAGCTCACCGACACCTTGCGAGAGGCCATCGAGACCGCCGAGACCAAAACCCGTCTTGAGGACCTCTACCGGCCCTACATGAAAAAGCGCCGCACCAAGGCGCAGATTGCCCGGGAAAATGGTCTGGAGCCCTTGCTGGATAGCCTGCTGCAGGATCCGGCCCAGTCACCGGAGGCGGTGGCGGCGGGGTTCACCACCGAGGAGATCACCGTGGAGGCGGCCCTGGAGGGAGCCGGGCACATCTTCATGGAGCGCATTGCCGAGGATGCCGACCTCATTGAAGAGATGCGCAAGTTCGGCTGGGAGCATGGCTACATGGTCAGCCGTGTGGTGGAAGGCAAGGAACAGGCCGGTGCCCGTTTCCGTGACTATTTCGATCATGTGGAGCCCCTGTGCAAGGTGCCTTCCCACCGGGCCCTGGCCATGTTCCGTGGGCAGGCCGAGGAGGTGCTGCGCCTGGAAGTGGCCTGGAGCCAGGCCCAGGCCCGGGGTGAGAAGGAAGAGGCCGGCGCCTCCCCCGGCGAGCGTGCCGTGGTGCGACGCTTCGGCCTCTCGGACCAGGGGCGTCCCGCTGATACCTGGCTGGCGCGGCATGCCCGCCTGGCCTGGCGGGCCAAGCTTTCCATCCATCTGGATGTGGCCCTCAAGCGACGCTTGCGGGAACTGGCCGAGGAGGAGGCCATCCGGGTCTTCGGGGCCAACCTGGAGGACGTGCTGCTGGCAGCGCCGGCGGGCTCGCGGGTCACCATGGGCCTGGATCCGGGGGTGCGCACCGGTGTGAAGGTGGCCGTGGTGGATGCCGGGGGGGCGGTACTGGACACCGCCACCGTCTATCCCTTTGCGCCGAAGAACCAGGTGGACGCTGCCCTGCACGCCCTGGAAACCCTGGTCAAGCATCATCAGGTGGACTTGATTGCCATCGGCAACGGCACCCATTCCCGGGAGACGGATGCCCTGGCGGCCGAGCTCCTGCGGCGCCTGAACCGGCCCGGGCTGAACAAGGTCATGGTGTCCGAGGCCGGTGCCTCCGTCTACTCGGCCTCGGAGCGGGCCTCCCGTGAACTGCCGGATCTGGACGTCTCCTTGCGGGGCGCCGTATCCATTGCCCGGCGGTTGCAGGACCCGCTGGCGGAACTGGTGAAGATCGAGCCCAAGGCCATCGGTGTGGGCCAGTATCAGCACGACGTGAATCAGAGCCAACTGGCCCGCAAGCTGGATGCCGTGGTGGAGGACTGCGTGAACGCCGTGGGCGTGGACGTGAACACCGCCTCGGTGCCCCTGCTGGCCCGGGTGTCCGGTCTGGGTCCCACGCTGGCGGAGAACATCGTGGTGCATCGCACGGAGAACGGGGCCTTCAGGAACCGAACGGCACTCAAGGCCATCCCCCGCCTGGGGGCGAAGGCCTTTGAGCAGGCGGCAGGATTTCTGCGCGTGCCTTCCGGGGACAACCCGCTGGATGCCTCGGCGGTACACCCTGAGGCCTATCCCGTGGTCAAGCGCATCATGGCCGAAACCAAGCGAGACGTGAGCCAGTTGATCGGGGACGAGGCCTTCCTCAAGACCCTGGACCCCCGGGCGTTCACCGATGAAGCCTTTGGTGAACCCACGGTGCGGGACATCCTCGCTGAATTGGCCAAGCCGGGCCGAGATCCCAGACCCGAGTTCCGCACGGCCGCCTTCCGCGAGGGGGTGGACAAGCTGGAGGACCTGGAGCCGGGGATGGTACTGGAGGGTACGGTCACCAATGTGGCCAACTTTGGAGCCTTTGTGGATGTGGGTGTGCACCAGGATGGCCTTGTGCACATCTCCGCGCTGGCCGAGACCTTCGTCAAGGACCCTCGGGACGTGGTGCGGGCGGGCGATGTGGTCAAGGTGAAGGTCATGGAGGTGGATCCGGAGCGTCGTCGCATCGGCCTGAGCATGCGACTGGGGGATGAACCGGGGCAGGAGAGTCGCGGCGGTCGCAAGCCGCCTCGGGACCAGAAGGCCCCCCATGCCGGCCGCAACGGCAAGGGGGCACCGCCCAAGGTTCGGGCGAGCGGCAAGCCCCGCGAGCCCGAACCTGAGGGTGCCCTGGCCGCCGCCTTGAAAGCGGCCCAGGGCAAAGGCTGAGGGCCGGCCTCCGGGGCCGATGTCATGCACGAGATGTCCCTGGCCCGTGAGGTGCTTCGCATCCTTGAAACCCAGGCCCGTTTGCAGAAATTTTCCCGGGTCCACGCGGTCACACTCTCTGTGGGCCTATTGGCTGCAGTGGATCCGCATGCCCTGCGTTTTGCCCTGAAGGCGGTGACTCGGGGAACGCTTGCCGAGGGGGCGGAAGTGCATATCGAGCCCTCTGTGGCCAACGGGTGTTGCCGACACTGCGGACACTGCTTCAACATGGATTCCTGGCTGACCCCTTGCCCTCGTTGCGGTGGCCCTGCGCGGGCCGAGAACGGTCAGGAGATGCAGGTCAAGGATCTGCAGGTCAGTGATTAGGGCCGGGTAGGCGGTCACGGGATGCGGAGGAAAAGATCATGTGCACGGTTTGCGGTTGTGGTGACGATGAACACGGGCACGAGCATCATGGCAAGAACACCCGCCAGGTGTCCGTTGAAACGGACCTGCTGGCACAGAACGACGCCCATGCTCAGAACAACCGGGCCTGGTTCGAGCGCGAACGGGTACTGGCCCTGAACCTGGTCTCAAGCCCCGGGTCGGGCAAGACCAGCCTGTTGACCGCGACCATCGAGCGTTTGAGGGATCGCCTGCCGCTGGCGGTCATCGAAGGGGACCAACAAACCAGTCGCGATGCCGTACGTATCCGCCAGGCCGGCGTGCCCGCCGTGCAGATCAATACCGGCAAGGGCTGCCACCTGGATGCCCATCGGGTGGGGCATGCCTGTGAAGACCTGGAGCCACCCAAGGGCGGCATTCTTTTCATCGAAAACGTGGGCAACCTGGTCTGCCCGGCGGCCTTTGATCTGGGTGAGGCCTTCAGGGTCGTGGTCCTCTCGGTCACGGAGGGGGATGACAAGCCCTTCAAGTATCCGGACATGTTTCAAACCTCCCGGGTGATGATCGTGAACAAGCTGGACCTGCTCCCCCATGTGGACTTCGACCTGGACGCCTGCATTGAACAGGCGCGTCGGCTCAATCCAGAGATGGAGGTATTCCAGCTCTCGGCCCGCACGGGGCAGGGGATGGAGGCCTGGGTGCAGTGGCTGGAGGATCGGTGTTCAGGCCCGGGGGATGTGTCGGAGGGGCAGGAGCTGGAGGCCCTGCGCCAGCGTGTGGCCGAACTGGAGTCCCGTCTGCAGCAGGCGGGACTGATGAAGTCCTGAGGACACTCCGTGACCCAGGGCCCGGTTCGCCTGCATCTATGTATCCAGGGGTGTGTTCAGGGAGTGGGGTTCAGGCCTCATGTTCATCGTCTGGCTCAGTCCCTGGAACTGACGGGTTGGGTGCGTAACCAGGCGGACGGCGTTGAGGTGGAGTTGCAAGGGAATGCGCTGTCGCTGGATGTCTTTATCTCCGCTCTGCCAAAGGGGCTGCCCCCTCTGGCGAGACTGGATCACCTGGTACGCTCAAACCGGGTGCCATTGGATGGAGAATCCGGGTTCGTGATCCAGCCGAGCCAGACGGGCGGCGTTCACTTTGGCCCGATGGCGGATGGGGCGATGTGTCCGCAGTGCCTGCGGGAAATGTTCGACCCCCATGATCGTCGCTACCGCCACGCTTTCACCCATTGCACCCACTGCGGCCCCCGTTACACGATGCTGGATGCACTTCCCTACGATCGGGCCCGCACCAGCATGCAGGTTTTCACACCCTGCGCAGCCTGCCAAGCTGAATACGAAGACCCCGCTGATCGACGCTTCCATGCCCAGGCCAATGCCTGCCCCGACTGTGGTCCCCGCCTGGCGCTGTTGAACCCGTATGGCCAGCCGGTTGAAGCGGATGATCCCGTGGCCGAGGCGGCGGCGTGGCTTGCCGAGGGGCGCATCCTGGCACTCAAGGGAGTGGGTGGATATCAACTGCTGTGCAATGCCCGTGATGCCGCCGCCGTGGCCAGGTTGCGGGCGCGCAAGCATCGCGGTGAACAGCCTCTGGGCGTGATGGTGGTCAATACGGCTTCTCTGGACGGCCTTGCCCGAGTGGAGCCACCACAAAGAGCATGGCTGGAGGACTGGACCCGCCCACTGGTGTTGCTTGAACAGACCACGGACACGGAGACGGCGCTGCCGGGTGTGGCCCCCCATCTACCCTGGCTGGCGGCCATGCTGCCCTGCGCCCCGGTGCACTACCTGCTATTTCACGCCCTGGCGGGGCAGCCGCCCGGGACGGCATGGTTACAGCAACCCCAGCCCGTTGTGCTGGTTTGCACGTCGGGTAATCTTCATGGCGAGCCCTTGTTCATCGACGATGCTCAGGCGCTGGAGGGTCTGGCATCGGTGGCTGATGGCTTTCTGGTCCATGACCGGGTCATTCGCCAGCGCTGCGATGACAGCGTGTTACGTGTGACAGACGGAGGGATCACGATGATTCGCCGGGCCAGAGGCTTGAGTCCTGCGCCGATTACCCTGCCTCGTGAGGGTCCCACCGCCCTGGCCACCGGGGCGCTGTTGAAGAACACCCTGTGCATCACCCGGGGCCACCAGGCCCTGATGTCCCCCCATGTGGGGGATCTGGATCACGACGGGACCTGCCGGGCATTGGAGACACTGGCCCAATGGTGGCTGGAACGGCTGGACGAAACGCCCGCTGTGGTGGCCTGCGACATGCACCCGGACTTTTACAGCACTCGTCTGGCCTCGCGCCTGGCGGCTGAGTGGTCGGTGCCCTTGCTGGCGGTACAGCATCATCATGCCCATCTCGCAGCGGTACAGGCCGAGCATGGCCTCGAGCGGCCGATACTTGGCCTGGCCATCGATGGCTATGGTCTGGGGACGGACGGAGGCGCCTGGGGAGGAGAGTTGATGCTGCTGGAGGGCCAGGACTTCCAGCGGGTGGGCCACCTGCGGTCTCTGGCCCTCCCGGGCGGTGACCGGGCAGCAGTGGAACCCTGGCGAATGGCGGCGGCGGTCCTGCATGCCCTGGGCCGAGGCGAGGAGATCCCTGAGCGTTTCGCTCGATATCCCCAGGCCCAGGGTGTGGAGATGCTGCTGTCGTGCGGTAGTCTCTGTCCACGCACCACCAGCCTGGGTCGGTTATTCGATGCGGCTGCGGGTCTGTTGGGGGTGGTGGATTTCAATGGCTATGAAGGCGAAGCGGCCATGCGACTGGAGGGATTGGCTACTCGCCATGGCCCGGCAGAGGCGCTTCCTGGGGGTTGGGAGCTGGATCGGGACGTGCTGGATTTCTGGCCGCTGCTGGCTTGTCTGGCCGGAGGGCGGCTTTCGACAGCCGAGGCGGCTGCTGTCTTTCATGCCACGGTGGCCCGAGGCCTGGCCGAGTGGACCCTCAGCCGGGCCCGGCACCTGGGACTGGAGGAAGTGGTGGTGTCGGGCGGCTGCTGTCTGAATCAGATCCTGATGCGGGACTTGCGACGTCTTCTCGCCGGCGCCGGGTTGCGTGTCTACGAGCCCCGTCGGTTACCACCCAATGATGGCGGGCTGAGCCTGGGGCAGGCCTGGGTGGCCCTGCAAGCGGTGCGCGGTTGATCAATCCGGGAGGATTGCCATGTGTCTGGCCATGCCGGTGGAAGTGATCGAATGTCTGGAGGGAGATCGGGCCCTGGTGGATCTTGGCGGCATCCGCAAGGAGATCAGCCTGGCCCTGGTGGATGATGTCTCGGCGGGGGACTTCGTGATCCTGCATGTGGGCTTTGCCATTGGCCGCCTGGACCCCGACGAGGCTGCCCGTAGCCTGGAGATGTTCCGTCAGATGGGCATCTGAAGCACAGGGCAGGGCAATGTGCCGGGCACAAAAAAGGCCGGGAGAGGTTTCCCCCTCCCGGCCTCTCAATTGCATCGGGCGATGTCCGATGCAAGAGGCGCCAGGTACTTACTTGGCGGCCTTGGCCAGGGCGTCGGCGCGGTCGGTGCGCTCCCAGCTCACGCCCAGGTCTTCACGACCGAAGTGGCCGTAGGAAGCGGTCGGACGATAGACCGGCTTCTCCAGGTCCAGCATGGTCAGGATGCCATAGGGGCGCAGATCGAAGACGTCGCGGACGATTTCCGTCAGACGGGTCTCGTCGATCTTGCCGGTGCCGAAGGTTTCCACGGCGATGGAGGTGGGTTCGGCCACACCGATGGCGTAGGAGACCTGCACTTCGCAGCGCTCGGCCAGGCCGGCGGCCACGATGTTCTTGGCCACATAGCGGGCGGCGTAGGCAGCGGAACGGTCCACCTTGGAGGGGTCCTTGCCGGAGAAGGCACCGCCACCGTGACGGGCCATGCCGCCGTAGGTGTCGACGATGATCTTGCGGCCGGTCAGACCGCAGTCGCCCAGTGGGCCGCCGGTGACGAAGCGACCGGTCGGGTTGATGTGGAACTTGGTGCCCTTGTGCAGCCATTTCTCGCCCAGCACAGGCTTGATGATCTCTTCCATCACGGCTTCCTGCAGATCTTTCTGTTCGATCTCGGGAGCGTGCTGGGTGGAGAGCACCACGGCGTCGGCAGCCACGGCCTTGCCACCTTCATAGCGGAAGGTCACCTGGCTCTTGGCGTCGGGACGCAGCCAGGGCAGGGTGCCGTTCTTGCGCACTTCGGCCTGGCGCTGCACCAGCTTGTGGGAGAAGTGGATGGGGGCGGGCATCAGCACGTCGGTTTCGTTACAGGCATAACCGAACATCAGGCCCTGGTCACCGGCACCCTGTTCTTCCGGGCGGCTGCGATCCACACCCTGGTTGATGTCCATGGACTGGGCGCCCAGGGAGTTCAGCACGGCGCAGGTGTTGCCGTCGAAGCCCTTGTCGGAGCTGTCGTAACCGATGTCCAGAACCACTTCACGTACCAGGTCTTCCAGGTTCAGAACGGCAGTGGACTTCACCTCACCGGCGATCAGCACCATGCCCGTCTGGGTGACGGTCTCCGCGGCCACGCGGGCCTTGGGATCCTGCGCCAGGTAGGCGTCAAGGATCGCATCGGAGATCTGGTCGGCCATCTTGTCCGGATGGCCTTCGGAGACGGATTCGGAGGTGAATAGATAGGTCTTGCTCATGTAATGGTTTCTCCTGGTAATGGTCTTTCAGGGTTGAAGTCGGATCATGATCCGGAATCAGGCCTTGCGGAAGCGGAAAATGCCCCAGCACAAGTGCCCGGCCTTGCCACCATCAACCCAGTGTTGCAAACCTTTCTTCATGCGTGCGATGTAATCGTCTGAAATCAGCCCCTTGAGGCTTTCCTCGCGGGATTCCAGCTCCTTGAGCACCCGCCCGTAGTGGCGCGGCAGCTGGTGACTGTGATCCTCGAAGCCGATTTCTTCAAGACCCACCTTGCTGGCGGCTTCCCGGTAGAATCCGGGGGAACCCAGGGTTTCCAGGTGGATGCGGTCGAGGATGGGCTGCAGCTTCTCCTTGGGTGCATCGTCGGTCTGCATCGGGTCGGTGAAGATGAACACGCCGCCCGGCTTGAGCACGCGGGCCACTTCCTCCATGACCTTCATGCGGTTGCCGCTGTGCAGGATGGAATCCTGGGACCAGACCACGTCGAAGCTGTTGTCCTCGGCCGGGATGGATTCGAAACTGGCGTCAAGCACGTCGACGAGATGATCCAGCTTGAGGGCCTTGTTCATCTGCCGGTCGCGCTCGTTCTCCACCTCGCTCAGGTTCAGCGCCTTGACATGGCATCCGAAGGTGGTGGCCAGGTAGCGAGCCGCGCCACCATATCCAGCACCGATATCCAGCACCTTCATGTCGCTGGTGGGTTCGCCCAGCAGGTCACCCATGTGAGCGACGGTGCGGCGGCTGGCATCCGGAATGGCTTCCTCGTCGGACTCGTACAGACCGATGTGGATATCCTCACCACCCCACACCCGGTGGTAGAAGTTATCGGCGTCTTCGCTGTTGTAGTAGTCGCGGGCAGTGGCGACGGCACCTTCATACTGATTCGTCATTATTCTTTCCCCGTATATTTTTTGCTGGCTACGTGGATGAAGAAGTCCGGTTCAGTGTCGTGGTAGGTTTCCTTGAAGTCGCCGTAGGTTTCGATGTTCTGGAAACCCACCTCGCGCATCAGGCGGCGCACATAAGGCTTGCGCAGCGGGAACATGTTCAGGTGAAACACGGACTTGTCCGGGAAGGCGTAGCGGAAGCGAGCCAGGCCGTCGTCCACGTGTTCCGGATACACCGAGACGTTGTCGCCGCAATAATAGAAGGTGTGCGCACTGGAATAACCGTGATCCAGGATGGCGTCGTAGTTGCGCTGGTCCAGGATCAGGACGCCGTCATGATTCAGGGCGGCATAGAACTCGGCCAGCGCCTTGCGGCGATCGTTTTCGTTGAACAGATGGGTGAAGGAGTTACCCAGGCAGACAACGGCATCGTAGCGGCCATAGATGTCGCGATTGAGTTCGCGCCAATCAGCCTGTGTGGTGCGCAGGATGTGGCCACGCTTGCGGCCGTTTTCGAAGGCCTTGACGAGCATCTCGGGAGCGCCGTCAACGCTCACCACGTCGAAGCCGGCTTCAAGCAGGCGCACAGAGTGAAAACCGGTACCGGTGGCCACGTCGAGCACGCGCTTGGCGCCACGCTTCTTGAGTTCCTGAATGAAGAAGTCGCCTTCGCTCTTGGCGCGACTGTCCCAGTCGATCAGATCATCCCATTTGTCGACGAACGATTCGGTGTATTCCTTCACGTAGTTGTCGGTGTCGCGACGTTCTACCGGCTTCTCGCCAAAATCCTGGTCTGTCATGGTGTTGGACATAGTGATGTTCCCCGCCATTTGAGGTGTTTGATTTGCGTTGCATCGCGCGGCGCTCAGCGCCTCCACGATATCGACCACACCGCCATGACCGGGCCGAACGATTCGACCCTGTCTGCGATGCGTGGCCGGCTTGATGCTTGCCGGCGATGGTGTCCGCCTCCACCATCGAACTCTGTGCTGGCGTGTTGCTGTGTCCTGTAGAAGAGTCGCGACCGCCCGGATCCTGCAATCACCCAAAGGGTGCGGGGGTGCGTCTTCCTTGTGACGGTTACCGCGGCCGGGTCGTGGGGCACGACCGTTTCAATGACCTTCGGGCCAAGTAGCCCGAGTGCGGAAAACCGTGGACGCCTTGTTGGCAGGTGGTCGCCCCACGGGGCGACAAAATAATATGAACTCCGACTACGTTATTGCTCGCGCCAAAGACCTGCCTGGTTGCGGCTGATTACCACACTGCATTGCGTGGCGGTCACCGTATGCACCTTCAAGGTTATGCGCTGATGCATCCTTAGTAGCTTGGGGGACTTTCGCGAAGAATGCAAGTTTGGGCCCTGGGGATTCACTGAATCTTCACGCGAGAGGGCGCGTATCTCGTCACTCATCACGACACCTGCGTGCGCCCTGGAATGCGCTATGTCGCAAACCCCACATTGGGGCAAATGCCCTGTTCTGGTGCGCTACGCCACCCGCCGCGAGGGCGGGGTGGAAGGATTAAATTGTGATCCAAAACATGAGGATACGCGAGTGCTCTGTCTTTTTTCAGCGTTGGCACGGGAATTGCCCCTACTTTCGGCGAGGTCTTACGGGGCAAGGCGCGCCCAAGGCGAGTGCCCGGGCGCAGTATCGCCCCGTCATCCATTCTTTACCAAGAGGGCAATAGTATGGCGCGAATCGGCATTTTTTTCGGTACCACCTCCGGCAATACGCGCAAGGTGGCCAAGATGATCAAGAAGAAGTTCGATGATGAAACCATGGCAAAGCCCCTGAATGTAAACCGGGTTTCGGCTGATGATATTGCAGGCTATGACTATCTGATATTTGGTACTCCTACCATGGGTTCGGGCCAGTTGCCGGGCCTGTCTGCCGATTGCGAAGAGGAGAGTTGGGAGGAATTCATGCCGACGCTGGAAGAGGTGGATTTCTCCGGCAAGACGGTAGCCCTCTATGGCTTGGGCGATCAGGTGGGATACCCGGATGAATTCGTGGATGCGCTGATGGAAATCCATGATGTGGTCACCGATCGAGGGGGGCGCGTGGTGGGTTCGTGGCCAACGGAGGGGTATACCTTCAACAGCTCTCAGGCGGTGGTGGATGGGGCGTTTGTTGGCCTTGTGCTGGACCAGGACAATCAGAGCGATCAGACCGAGGCCCGTCTCGAGCAGTGGCTCAAGCAGATCGCCCCGGATTTCGATCTGCCGGTTTGATCACCCAGGCCGCCCCGGCGCTCTCCGGGGCGGTTTTTTTAGGCCCTATCGTTGATAATGATTAGCAACACCATTAGCATGCTGGTCCTGCGTGCCTGAGGCGCATACTGGTTCCGCGAGGTTTTGCCCCATGAATTCAGAAGATACAGCCCCAACAAGCAGCATCCTCCACGGCCTGCAGTCCGTGATTGACCTGGGTGGTCCGGTGGTGGTCATTTTGCTGGTCATGTCGGTGGTGGCGCTTACCGTCATCTTCGTCAAGATCTGGCAATTCAGTTGGCTGCGTCTGGGGGATCAGCGCAGCCTCGATGAGGCGCTGACGCACTGGCGTCAACACCAGGCTGACAAGGCGCTGGAAGTGCTCGCTCGATCCCGCAGTCCTGCCGCCCGGGTGGTGGAAACAGCTATCCAGGGTCGCCGGGACCCCAATATGCCCGAGCCCCTGATTCGGGAGGAAGTGGGGCGTATCGCTGCTGGCTGGCTGGAAAAACTGCGCAGCCAGTTCCGGGTGCTGGAGGTGATCGGTAGTCTGGCACCGTTACTGGGTCTGCTGGGAACCGTGCTGGGCATGATCGTGGCCTTCCAGCAATTGGAGGCGGCGGGTAACCGGGTGGACCCGGCCATCCTTTCAGGTGGCATCTGGGTGGCTCTGATGACCACCGCCGTGGGCTTGGCCGTGGCCATCCCGGTGGTGGCGGTGCTCAATGGTCTGGAGCGTTGGCTGGAGCGGTTCCGCTATCGCCTTCAGGATGCGGTGACACAGGTCTTTACCGTGCGACCGCCGGAGCCGATCGCCGAACGTCAGGAAGAAGAGGGGCCAGCGGCTCGGCAGGCCCGCATCAAGCTCTGGAAGGGGCGGGCGGCCTCTGATGCAGATTGAACTGCCACCACCACGCCGACGGGCACTGATCAGCTTGACGCCCCTGATCGATGTGGTTTTCATTCTGCTGATTTTCTTCATGCTCGCCTCCAGCTTTCTCGACTGGAGCGCGGTGCCGCTGAGTACGCCCTCCGCTCAACAAACACCGGCGGTTGTGGATGAGCCCCCCTTGTCAGTGCGCATCTTCGTCGATTCGGGCGTGCGCATCGAGGGTGAGGCCGTGGAACGTGACGCCATCAGGAGTGTGGTCCGGCAGTATCTGGATGACCAGCCAGAGCGCACTGTGGTGGTGCAGCCCGAAGGTGGCGTGCCCCTGCAGCAGGTGGTGGATGTGCTGGATGAGGTGCGCCATGCCAATCCGCGCTCCATGAGGCTGGCCCGAGAGTAAAGTCCATGCATCTTCCCGAGTTTCCACAGCGTGAAGCGGATGAAAACCATCTCATCCCACTGATCAACATCGTCTTCCTGCTGCTGATCTTCTTCATGGTGGCTGGTGCCTTGTCTTCCCAGGATGTGTTTGATGTGGAAGCTCCGGATTCGAGCATCGAAGAAGAGGTGAACGATGAGGGCTGGCTGGTCCTGCTGGGAGAGGGGGGGCGTCTGGCCTTCGAGAATGAGGAGCTGGAGAGTGAGGCCCTCAAGGCGCGTCTCGTGGAGGCCCTGGATGCGAGTGAAGGCGACGAAACCAGCCCCCAGCCCGCCGTGCGCATCAAGGCAGATCAGGCTGCCACCACAGAGGAACTGCTGGATCTGATGGAACTTCTCAGGGATGCCGGTGTGGAAAAAGTCATGCTGCTCACCGTGCTTGGTGATCATTGATCATGCAGATTCGAGGTTTTCCATGGGTCGTTGCACTGCTCCTGGCCGTGGGGGTGCACGCCTCCGTGCTTTGGTACCTGGCGCGCACGGACACCGAGGTCGACGGCGCTGAAGCACCGGGTGAGTCCGGTGTGGTCATCGACCTGGGGCCTGCAGGCCGCACCCTTGGAGATCCGGAGGCACTGCCCGAACCGGAACCCGAGCCGGAGCCCGAACCGGAGCCCGAACCGGAGCCCGAACCGGAGCCCGAACCGGAGCCCGAACCCGAGCCCGAGCCCGAGCCAGAGCCCGAGCCGGAGCCAGAGCCCGAGCCAGAGCCCGAACCCGAGCCGGAGCCACAGCCCGAACCGGAGCCGGAGCCCCGCGAGCCCGCAGAGGATCATCCGCGGGAAGCGTCGGTCCAGGGGGAGGAAAGTGAGCATGAAGCCCCCATGGACGAGGTCCGTGACGCACCCGCTGCCGACCAGGGTGGAGGCGATCCCGCCGCAGAGCAGGATTATGCCCGGGAGCTGCGCGCCTGGCTGGAACGTCACAAGGAATATCCCCGTCAAGCTCAGCGTCGGCGACAGGAAGGGGTGGCCACGGTGCGGGTCACCATCGACCGGGATGGCAACGTGCTCTCTTACGAGCTGGAGCAGGGGTCCGGCCACGGTCTGCTGGATCGGGCGGTGGAGGACATGATCCGCCGTGCCGACCCATTACCCGCAATGCCCGCCGATATGGGACAGTCGCGTTTTACCTTCTCGCTCCCGGTCTCCTTCAACCTGCGTTAACGGCTTGTGCCGGTGGTGATCGGGATAAGGCGCGTTGAGGGGGTATGACCCCTCTGGTATCCTTGCACGCCATCCGGCGCATTCAGTCGCCGTCACCCCATTTCCAACGACTATCTCATGACTCGATACGTATTCATTACAGGGGGCGTGGTTTCCTCCCTGGGTAAGGGCATTGCTGCTGCCTCCCTGGGAACCATCCTTGAGGCCCGCGGCCTGAAGGTGACCCTGCTCAAGCTCGATCCCTACATCAACGTGGATCCGGGCACCATGAGTCCGTTTCAGCATGGGGAGGTATTCGTCACCGAGGATGGGGCGGAAACCGATCTGGATCTGGGCCATTACGAACGCTTCGTGCGCATTCGTACCACCCGCCGCAACAATTTCACCACCGGTCAGATCTACGAGAACGTGATCCGAAAGGAACGCCGTGGCGACTATCTGGGCGGTACCGTGCAGGTGATCCCCCACATTACCGACGAGATCAAGCGCTCCATTCGTGCCGGTGCGGAGGGCGCCGACATTGCCCTGGTGGAGATCGGCGGTACCGTGGGCGACATCGAGTCGCTGCCTTTCCTGGAGGCGATTCGCCAGATGGGCGTGGAACTGGGCCATGACAATGCCCTGTTCATGCACCTGACCCTGGTGCCTTACATTGCCGCGGCTGGGGAAATCAAGACCAAGCCCACCCAGCACTCGGTCAAGGAATTGCGCTCCATCGGCATTCAGCCGGACATCCTGCTTTGCCGCAGCACCCACCCGCTGCCGGAGGGGGAGCGCCGCAAGATCGCCCTGTTCACCAACGTGGAGGAAAAGGCAGTCATTTCAGCGGTGGATGTGGACAACATCTACAAGATCCCCCTGTGGCTGCACTCCCAGAAGCTGGATGAGATCGTCCTTCGCAAGTTGCACGTGGAGGCCCGGGCGGCCGATCTTTCCGACTGGAAGAACGTGGTCAACGCCATGGAATTCCCCGAGGCGGAGGTCACCATCGGCATGGTGGGCAAGTACGTGGAACTCACCGAGTCCTACAAGTCCCTCAACGAGGCCTTGACCCATGCGGGTATCCACACCTCCACCAAGGTGAATATCCGTTATATCGATTCGGAAAAACTGGAGAATTCGGAAGACGATGTGCTGGGTGAGGTGGACGCCATTCTGGTGCCGGGCGGTTTTGGCGAGCGGGGCGTGGAGGGCAAGATCGCTGCGGTGCGTTATGCCCGGGAGCACCGGGTGCCTTACCTGGGCATCTGCCTGGGGATGCAGGCGGCCGTAATCGAGTTTGCCCGCCACGTGGCCGGCCTGGAGGATGCCCATAGCACCGAATTCCGGCCCGAGACGCCGCATCCGGTCATCGCCCTGATCACCGAATGGCAGAACGCCGAGGGTCAGCTGGAGCGCCGCGCCGTGGACGACGACCTGGGAGGCACCATGCGTCTGGGTGGCCAGGACGCGCGTCTCGACCCCAAGACCCTGGTTTGCCGGATCTATGGAAACGAGGTGATCAGCGAGCGTCACCGGCACCGCTATGAATTCAATAACCAGTATCTGGAAACCCTGACCAGGGCGGGTCTGGTGATCTCCGGCAAATCCATGGATGATGCCTTGGTGGAAGTGGTGGAACTCCACGACCACCCCTGGTTCCTGGCTTGCCAGTTCCACCCGGAATTCACTTCCACGCCCCGGGATGGGCACCCGCTCTTTTCCGGTTTTGTGCGTGCCGCACGGCTGCAGCATGAGAAAAAGGCCAACCTGAGTGAGCTCTATGAATCTGTGTGATTTTCAGGCCGGTAATGATCAGCCGCTGTTCCTGATCTCCGGGCCCTGCGTGATCGAAAGCGAGCAACTGGCCCTGGATACGGCCGGAAAGCTCAAGGAAATGGCGGGTCGCCTGGGTATCCCTTTCATTTACAAGTCCTCGTTCGACAAGGCCAATCGGTCCTCGGTAAAGAGCTTTCGTGGCCCGGGGCTGGAAGAAGGTCTCAAGATCCTGGAAAAGGTGCGCCAGCAGATCCAGGTGCCGGTGCTTACGGATGTCCACGAGGATACCCCCATGGAGGCCGTGGCCGCCGTGGTGGATGTGTTGCAGACGCCGGCCTTTCTGTGCCGCCAGACCAACTTCATCCAGAAGGTGGCCGCCCAGGGGCTGCCGGTGAATATCAAGAAGGGTCAGTTCCTGGCCCCGTGGGACATGCAGAACGTGGTGGACAAGGCCCGGGCCACCGGCAATGAGCGCATCATGGTCTGTGAGCGCGGCGTCTCGTTTGGCTACAACACCCTGATTTCCGACATGCGCGGCCTGGCGGTGATGCGCCAGACCGGCTGCCCGGTGGTATTCGATGCCACGCATTCGGTGCAGCAACCCGGCGGACGGGGAAGCAGCTCCGGAGGTCAGCGGGAGTTTGTTCCGGTGCTGGCCCGGGCAGCGGTGGCCGCTGGCGTGGCCGGATTGTTCATGGAAACCCATCCCGATCCGGACAAGGCCCTCTCCGACGGCCCCAATGCCTGGCCCATGCCCCTGCTGGAAGACCTGTTGACCACCCTCAAGGCGCTGGACGAGGTCACCAAGCGCCAGGGTTTCATTGAAGATCAGTTTCTGATCGCATCCCAAGATTAGTAGAGGACACTCATGACCGAGATCGTCGATATCCATGCCCGCGAAGTGCTGGATTCCCGCGGCAATCCCACTGTCGAAGCGGACATCAAACTTGTTTCCGGTGTCACCGGGCGGGCCATTGTGCCCTCCGGCGCCTCGACCGGCTCCCGCGAGGCCCTGGAACTGCGCGACGGCGGTGACCGTTATTGCGGCAAGGGCGTGCAAAAGGCCGTGGCCAACGTCAATGGCGAGATTCGCGAGGCCTTGCTGGGGGTTACCTCGGACGATCAGGAGGCCATTGATCGGCGCATGATTGAACTGGACGGCACTGACAACAAGGGTCGTCTGGGCGCCAATGCCCTGTTGGCAGTGTCCATGGCCACGGCCCATTCCAATGCCATGGAGAACGGATATCCCCTGTATCGGCATCTGGGCGGGGAGGGTGCCAACATGCTGCCTGTGCCCATGATGAACATCATCAACGGCGGGGCCCATGCCAGCAACAATGTGGACATGCAGGAATTCATGATCCTGCCCGTGGGCGCGCCCAACGTGGCCGATGCCGTCCGTTACGGCGCTGAGGTGTTCCACGCGCTGAAGAAGGTGCTGGGTGCCCGCAAGCTGTCCACCACCGTGGGTGACGAAGGTGGTTTTGCCCCGGACCTGGACTCCAACGAAGCGGCCATCGAAGCCATCCTTGAGGCCATCCATCAGGCGGGCTTCACCCCGGGCAAGGACATCCATCTCGGTCTGGATTGCGCCGCTTCGGAATTCTACAAGAATGGCCGTTATGAGCTGGCGTCCGAGGGCAAGAGCCTGGATGCGGCCGGCATGGTGGACTATCTGTGCCAGTGGATGGATCAGTACCCCATCATCACCATCGAAGATGGTCTGGACGAGGGCGACTGGGATGGCTGGAAGCTGCTCACCGAGAAACTGGGTAACCGCGTGCAACTGGTGGGCGATGACCTGTTCGTGACCAACACCCGTATCCTTCAGGAAGGCATCGACAAGGGGATCGGCAACTCCATCCTCATCAAGCTCAACCAGATCGGCACCCTCACGGAGACTCTGGAGGCCATCCGACTGGCCCAGGCAGCCGGTTACACGGCCGTGATCTCCCATCGCTCCGGTGAGAGTGAGGACGTGACCATCGCGGACCTGTCGGTGGCCACGAGTGCCGGCCAGATCAAGACCGGTTCCTTGTCGCGCTCCGATCGGGTGGCCAAGTACAATCAGCTGATCCGTATCGAAGAGGAGCTGGGCTCGGCGGCCCGCTATGCCGGCCGGCAGGCCTTCCCGCACCTGAAGTGAGGCCTCAACGCGCCCCCCATTCCCGCGCGCGCGAGTGGGGGGCGCTGCGCGCCTGGACAGGAACATGAAGTGGTTGACCGCCCTGCTGCTGGCCTTGCTGGTGGCCCTGCAGTACAAACTCTGGTTCGGTGAGGGCAACCCGCCCGAGGTCTGGCAATTGCGTGAGACCCTGGAGGCGCAACAGGTGGAGAACCGGCAATTACGTAGCCGTAATGAGGCCCTGGAAGCCGAAGTGATCGACCTCAAGACCGGACTGGACGCCATCGAGGAACGCGCCCGGCGAGAGCTGGGCATGATTGGCGAGGATGAGATCTTCTTCCAGGTAGTGGACCGACACCGCTTCCCCGAGTACCGATGAAAGAGTACCGATGAAACCTGAGCCAAGATTCTGGGCGGTGATTCCTGCCGCCGGCGTGGGCAGTCGCATGCGAGCCGACCGCCCCAAGCAGTACCTGCCCCTGGCCGGTCGCACCGTGATCGAGCAGACCCTGAATATCTTCCTGCGTCATCCTCGCATCGCCGGCGTGGTGGTGGCAGTGAGCCATGACGATGCCTATTTTCCTTCCCTATGCCCCACCGCTGACAAGCCCCTCAAGGTGGTGGACGGTGGCGCCGAGCGCTGCCACTCGGTGTTGAATGCCCTGCGCGGCCTGGAGGCACTGGCTCAGCCTGATGACTGGGTGCTGGTCCATGATGCCGCGCGCCCCTGTTTGAGTGACGAGGATCTGGAGGGTCTGATCCAGGCCCTGGGAGATGATCCGGTGGGCGGCATCCTGGCCACCCCGGTGAGGGACACCAAGAAGCGGGCCACACCCGATGGGCGCATTGCCGCCACGGTGGATCGCTCCGACCTTTGGCGAGCCTTCACGCCACAGATGTTTCGCCTGGCCACCCTGGCAGGCGCCCTGGAGAAGGCACTGAACGACGGCTTCATGGTCACCGATGAAGCCTCGGCTCTGGAGCATGCCGGCCAGTCTCCCCGACTGGTGGAGGGCAGCGCCGAGAACATCAAGATCACCCGCCCCGAGGATCTGCGCCTGGCCGAGTTCTACCTGGCCGAGCGCAAGCGGGCATCCACGACCCGGAACGAGACATGAACCTGCGTATTGGCCACGGCTACGACGTACACGCCTTCATGGAGGGCGATCACCTGATGATTGGCGGGGTGCATATTCCCCATGACCGGGCCTTCAAGGCCCATTCGGACGGCGACGTGCTGCTGCACGCCGTCAGTGACGCCATCCTTGGTGCGCTGGCCCTGGGTGACATCGGTCGGCATTTCCCGGACACGGACCCGGCCTTCAAGGGCGCGGACAGTCGTGACCTGCTGCGGCGTGTGATGGGGCAGGTCCGCGAGCGGGGCTGGAGAGTGGGCAATGTGGACGCCACCATTGCCGCCCAGGCCCCCAAGATGTCACCCCACGTGGATCGGATGCGGGCCCATATCGCCGAGGATCTCGGGGTGGAGGTCGAGCAGGTGAACGTCAAGGCCACCACCACCGAACGTCTGGGATTCGTGGGCCGCAAGGAAGGCATCGAGGCCCACGCGGTGGTGCTGCTGACCCGGGACTGAAACGCCTCCCGCCAGGGTCGGTAACCCTGGAGGAAGGGGCGTTGCCTGGCGCTACCGCTCCAGGTGTTTCAACTTGTCCGGCTTCCCGTTCCATTCCTCCGCATCCGGCAACGGATCCTTGCGCCGGGTGATCACCGGCCACTGCTGGGACAACTCCGCATTCAATTCCAGCATATGCTCCTGCCCATCAGGGACCTCATCCTCCGGCACGATGGCCTCGGCTGGGCACTCCGGCTCGCACAGGGAACAGTCGATGCATTCATCCGGGTCAATCACCAGAAAGTTGGGGCCCTCGTGAAAACAGTCCACCGGGCAAACTTCCACACAGTCCGTGAACTTGCAGCGGATACAGTTCTCCAGTACCACAAACGTCATCGCGCATATCCCTCCAGATGGGTGTGATTGGGGCAGGCCCTGGCTGGCCCATGGAACAAGCCTGAGGCCTGAGCCAGCTTAACGTCAAGATCCCCTCATTTCGGTGCCGTTACCCCCAGGAAAACAGGGTTTTGCCAGGGGGTAACGCTTGGCAGGTCATGAGATGAGGGACCGCGAACAACCCCGGGGGTTCACTTGCTGACCGATCCCGTTGCTTCCTCCTTGATCAGCGACTGCAGCCGGTAAAGGGCCTCCAGGGCCTGCCGGGGGCTGAGATCATCCGGGCTCAGCGCTTCAACCGCCTCGCGCAGTGCCGTTGCGGCCGGGTCGACAGGTTCCGGTGGCGAGGGTGTCCAACCGCCGTCGGTACCAAAAAGGCTGAGTTGGGGGCTGTCGGCAGCCGCGCCGGCCAGGCTCTGCTGTTCCAGTTCCGACAGGCGCTCCCGGGCGCGCTGAATCACGCTGCGGGGCACACCGGCCAGTGCGGCCACGTGCAGACCATAACTCTGGTTGGCCGGCCCTTCTTTCAGGGCATGCAGGAAGACAATGCGCTCACCGTGCTCGATGGCATCGATGTGGACATTCACAATGGCGGGGAACTGCTCTGGCAGGGCGGTGAGTTCGAAATAATGGGTGGCGAACAGACTGAACGCCCGGTTCTTGCGCGCCAGGTGTTCGGCGCAGGCCCAGGCGAGGGAGAGGCCATCGAAGGTACTGGTGCCACGGCCGATCTCATCCATGAGTACCAGGCTGCGATCAGTGGCATGGTTGAGGATGTTCGCGGCCTCGGTCATTTCCACCATGAACGTGGATCGGCCCGAGGCCAGGTCGTCACTGGCACCGATGCGGGTGAAGATGCGGTCCACAGGGCCCAGCCGGGCATGGCGAGCGGGCACGAAGCTGCCCACGTGGGCCATGAGCACAATCAGCGCGGCCTGACGCATGTACGTGGATTTACCACCCATATTGGGGCCGGTGATCACCAGCATGCGGCGCCGGTCGTGCATCTTCAGGTCGTTGGGCACGAACGGGTCATCCAGCACCTGCTCCACCACCGGGTGCCGCCCTTCCTCGATGAGCAGTCCCGGTGTGTCGGTGAGTTCCGGCGCCCGATAGTCCAGGGTCTCGGCCCGTTCCGCCAGGTTGGACAGTACATCCAGTTCCGCCAGGCCCTCGGCGGTCTGACGCAGTCCCGGCAAGGGTGCATGCAGCTGTGTGAGCAGCGCCTCGTAAAGCTGTTTCTCCCGGGCCAGAGATCTTTCCCGCGCTGAGAGCACCTTGTCCTCGAAGCGCTTGAGTTCGGGCGTGATGAAGCGCTCCGCCCCCTTGAGGGTCTGGCGGCGAGTGTAATCCTCCGGCGCCTTGTCGGACTGGGTGCGACTGATCTCGATGTAATACCCATGCACACGGTTGTAGGCCACCTTGAGATTGGCGATGCCCGTACGTTCCCGCTCCCGTTGCTCCAGGTCCACCAGGAACTGGTCGGCGTTCTCCGACAGACTGCGCAGTTCATCCAGTTCCGCGTCGTAGCCCGCTGCGATCACGCCACCGTCACGAATCAGGACCGGGGGCTGGTCGATCACGGCCCGGCGCAGCAGGTCCACCACTTGCGGGTGTTCGCCAATCTGCCCCGCCAGGGCGGTGATGCGCGGCGACGCCAGGGTAGCCAATTCCGACTGCAGGTTGGGCAGTTCTGCCAGGGAATCACGCAGGGTGGTGAGATCGCGAGGGCGGGCGGAACCCAAGGCCACCCGCGTGAGGATGCGCTCCAGGTCGCCAATCCCGCGCAGTTGCGTCTGAAGGGGCTCAAAGGCCTGCCGTTCCTGCAACTCTCCAACCGCTCCATGGCGCTCCTGCAGGGCCCGGCGATCCCGCAGGGGTTGATGCAGCCAACGGCCCAGCAGGCGGCTACCCATGGCCGTGACCGTGCGATCAAGCACGGAGGCCAGGGTGTTCTCATGGCCTCCGGACAGGTTCACGGTGAGTTCCAGATTCCGTCGACTGGCAGCATCCAGAATGATGCCGGCATCGCGACTCTGCACGCTCAGGCCATCGATATGGGGCAGGGCGGTCTTCTGGGTATCCTTGACGTACTGCAGCAGGGCCCCTGCGGCACCAACTGCCCGGTGCATGTCCTCGCAGCCAAAGCCGGCCAGATCCCGAGTGCCGAACTGGCGGGTCAGCAGTTCCCGGGCGGCGTCCACCTCGAAATGCCACGGCGGCCGGCGGCGCACGCCCGTGCGTTCCGGGCCGGGCAGGGTCATGCCCTCGGGAATCAGGATCTCCGCCGGGCGCAGGCGTTCCAGCTCACCCAGCAGGGGCTCCGTGCCGGTGAGCTCCTGAACCTGAAAGCGCCCCGTGCTCAGGTCCAGGGCGGCCAGCCCGGTGTGTTCGCCATCGCCCCCAACGCACACCAGCAGATTGTCCCGGCGCTCCTCCAGCAGGGCATCCTCGGTGACCGTGCCTGGCGTGACCACGCGTACCACCTTGCGCTCCACCGGGCCCTTGCTGTTGCCCGGGTCCCCCACCTGCTCACAGATGGCCACCGACTCTCCCAGTCGCAGCAGCCTGGCCAGATAGGACTCCACAGCATGCACGGGTACGCCCGCCATGGGGATGGGCTCCCCAGCGGACTGTCCGCGGCGGGTGAGGGTGATGTCCAGGAGTTTCGCCGCACGGGTGGCGTCGTCGAAGAAGAGCTCGTAGAAATCCCCCATGCGGTAGAACAACAGGATGTCCGGATGCTCGGCCTTGATGCGAAGAAACTGCTGCATCATGGGTGTGTGTGCAGAATGGTTCTTTACTTCAGTCACTTAATGCCTTTTCTTGTCAAATGGTCCGAAGAATGTTCAACCGGCGACGGCCCGCGGGTTGCAATGCTCGGGATGATGCCCTTAAAAGGCCTGCAGGTGAAGGAAGCGGGCGCTGAACAACCCATCAGGATCGTCTAATCTCCCTATAGGAGGAGCTGCATGGCCCTTCCGGGTCGCTCTTCCGCTCATGACGCAGCGGGTCGCTGCGCGGCCGGGCTCAGGCCCGGCCTTTTCAGTCACGCAGATAGGAGGTTCGTCTATGACAACATGGGTCATCGTCGCGGATGCGAGTCGGGCCAGGGTTTTCAGCGCCGAAAAGTCCTTCAGCCCCCTGGTGGAAGAGGAAGACTTCACGCATCCCGAGGCCCGATTGCACGAGCACGACCTGCAATCCGACCGAATGGGGCGAACGTTTGACAGCAGTGGCGATGGGCGTCATGCCATGGGGAGGGAGACGCCCCCCAAGAAGCATGAGGCCAACCGATTTGCGAGGGAATTGTGTGAGCGGCTCAATGTGGCCCGCGCCAAGGGCCAGTTCAACAAGCTCTACATCATTGCCGCGCCCTCGTTCCTTGGAGCGCTGCGCGGCTGCATGAACGCGGTCACCCAGAAGTCCATCGCCGGGGAGATCGACAAGAACCTCACCACCCAGGATCCGGCCGATATCCGGCGGCAGCTACCGCAGTTCCTTTGAGCCAACGGCCCGTCCTGGGGCCGTGCCCCCACACCCGGGATCACCCCGTGGCTGTGGGGGTGTGCTCAGGACTCTCTCCCCACCAGGGGCACGAAGCGCACCGCCAGCACTCGCTGGCAATCCAGTTCTCCCTCCTCATTGCGGGTGGCCACCACCAGGTCCTGGCTTTGCCAATTGGAGTTCACCGGGATCACCATGCGCCCCCCGGGCCGCAACTGGTCTTCAAGGCTGGCGGGAATGCGCGGAGCACCGGCGGTGACAATGATGGCGTCGAAGGGCGCTTCCTCCGGCCAACCGGCATGACCATCTCCGACCCGGGTATGGATGTTCCCGTAGCCCAGGGCCCCCAGGCGTTCCTGAGCACCCTCGGCCAGCTCCGGTATGACTTCGATGGTAAAGACCTCCCGGGCCAGCTCCGCCAGGATGGCGGTCTGGTAGCCGCATCCTGTGCCCACCTCCAGTACCCGCGCCTCGGGGGGCAGGTCCAGCAGTTGTGTCATCAGGGCCACCACGAATGGTTGCGAGATGGTTTGCTGATGTCCGATGGGGAGGGCGGTGTTCTCCCAGGCATGACTTTGTTGCCCGGCCGGCACGAAGCGGTTCCGGGGTACCCGGGTCAGGGCCGCTTCCACCTCGGGCGACATGGATTGAAGGCCGGTGGTGTCAGCAGTGGCCTTGAAGTCAAGGCGAACCTGTTCAATGAGCCGGGCGACTGGATCTTTCATGGCGCGGTATCTCCTGTCAACGCCTGGAACAAGCCCTGGAAGGCTCGTGTTTCACGGCATGATAGTATTTCGCGGGCGCGCTTGTAGAGGCCCGAATCGATCCATCTAATGAACTGGGGGCATGCATGAACATGGGTATGGATGAAAAACGTGATTTCCAGCGCTTGCAGGTGGATCATCCGGTCCGGGTGAAGGAACTGGATTCGGGTCGGGAGCACCAGGGACTGGGGCGGGATCTAAGCCCGAACGGCCTCTCGTTCTACCTGGATGATCCGCTGCCCGTGGGAAAACAGCTCACGGTGGCGATTGAACCGATCAAGGCCCTGGTCGCGCCGTTGAATGCGGAAGTGGAGGTACTGCGGGTGGACCCGGAAGGTCTGGGCTATGTGGTGGCCACCAAGATTCAGCGCATGCTGTGATGACGGCCCTCAACGACTCCGCTCTGGAGGGGCGTGCCAGGGCCCTGGGAGACCTGATCCTGGCGCGAGGCTGGCAGCTGGCCCTGGCCGAATCCTGCACCGGGGGCTGGATTGCCAAGGTGATCACCGACATTCCCGGCAGCTCGGCCTGGTTCGATCGTGGCTTTGTCACTTACAGCAACGCGGCCAAGCGGGAACAGTTGCAGGTGCCTCAACAGACCCTGGATGCCGCCGGCGCCGTGAGTCGCGAGACCGTGCAGGCCATGGTGGAGGGGGTCTTGCGCAACTGCAGCGCTGATCTTGCCGCGGCGGTCAGCGGCATCGCCGGCCCCGGGGGCGGGACCCCCGACAAGCCAGTGGGCACGGTCTGGGTCGCCTGGGCCCTCAGAGGCCAACCCGTTCAGGGTGAATGTCTCCATTTGCAGGGGGATCGCGAAGCCGTGCGACGGCAGAGCGTCGCGCGGGTGCTGGAGGGCCTGCAAACCCTGCTGGAGCGCCGCTGACCCCTGTGTTCGGGATTGGCGACGGAGGGCGGGAGTGTGAGATACTCCCACGCTTTCCAGAATTGTTTGAGGGTACCGTGGAAGGTGCCAAACCACATGACTAGGGATGATCGAGAGGGCAGGACCTTGGACGAGAATCGTAAAAAGGCGTTGAGCGCGGCATTGGGCCAGATCGAACGGCAGTTCGGCAAGGGCGCTGTCATGCGCATGGGCGATTCCAGCGTGGTGCGTGATGTGTCGGTGGTGTCCACCGGGTCTCTGGCCCTGGATATTGCCCTGGGTGTGGGTGGTCTACCCCGCGGTCGCGTGGTGGAGATCTTCGGGCCCGAGTCCTCCGGCAAGACCACGCTGACGCTGCAAGTGATTGCCGAATGCCAGAAGGAGGGCGGCACGGCGGCCTTCGTGGACGCGGAACATGCCCTGGATCCGACTTATGCCCAGGCGCTGGGTGTGGATGTGGACAACCTCCTGGTGTCCCAGCCCGACACCGGTGAACAGGCCCTGGAAATCGCCGACATGCTGGTGCGCTCCGGCGCCGTGGATGTGGTGGTGGTGGATTCCGTGGCCGCACTCACCCCCAAGGCCGAGATTGAAGGCGAGATGGGCGACACGCACGTGGGCCTGCAGGCCCGCCTGATGTCCCAGGCCCTGCGCAAGCTCACCGCCAACATCAAGCGCTCCAACACCCTGGTGGTATTCATCAACCAGATCCGCATGAAGATCGGCGTGATGTTCGGGAACCCCGAGACCACCACCGGCGGCAACGCGCTCAAGTTCTACTCCTCCGTTCGACTGGATATCCGCCGTACCGGTGCCATCAAGAAAGGCGACGAGGTGGTCGGCAACGAAACGCGGGTGAAAGTGGTCAAGAACAAGACGGCCCCGCCGTTCCGGGAAGCCCACTTCGAGATTCTCTATGGCGAGGGCATATCCCGCCTGGCTGAAGTGATCGACATGGGCGTGAAGGACGGCATCGTCGACAAGGCGGGCGCCTGGTACAGCTACAAGGGGGAACGCATTGGTCAGGGCAAGGATAACGCCCGTAACTTCCTCAAGGAAAATCCGGAGATCGCCGCGGATATCGAGTCCCAGATCCGCGACAAGCACATGCCCAAGCGGAAGCCTGCTGAGAGTGACAGTAGCGAAAGCCAAGCCGCCGAAGGCTGAACAGGATCCTCAGGAGAGCGCCCTGCGTCTGTTGGCGCGCCGCGAGCACAGTCGTCATGAACTCGCCGGCAAGCTGGCGCTAAGGGGTTTTGCCAGGGACAAGGTGGATGAGGCGCTGGATGACCTCGAGTCCGAGGGCTGGCTCAGCGACGCACGTTTTGCCAGTGAATTTGTACGTTACCGAATCCGCCAGGGGCAAGGCCCTCTACGCATCCTCGCCGATCTTCGCCAGCGTGGCATCGACGAGGCTCAGGCCCAGCAGGCCCTGGAGGCAGCAGAGGTGGATTGGCAGGTTCAGGCCCATGATGTTTACGAACGCCGCTTCGCCGGCGAGCCACCCCGGGACTACAGGGAACGCGCCCGGCAGATGCGTTTTTTGCAGAGCCGGGGTTTTTCCGCGGAAGTCATCCGCCGGGTCATGAATGAAGTAGGCAAGATATGAAAAGCGCCGATATCAGAACCAGTTTTCTCGAATACTTCCGCTCCAAGGGTCATGAAGTGGTGGCCTCGGCTCCGCTGGTCCCCGGGAACGATCCGACCTTGCTGTTCACCAATGCAGGCATGGTGCAGTTCAAGGAGACCTTCCTGGGGCTTGAGCAGCGGTCCTATCAGCGGGCGACCTCCTCGCAGCGCTGCGTGCGCGCCGGCGGCAAGCACAACGACCTGGAAAACGTGGGATATACGGCGCGGCACCACACGTTCTTCGAGATGCTGGGCAATTTCAGTTTTGGCGATTATTTCAAGCGTGATGCCATTCACTATGCCTGGGAGTACCTCACTCAGGTGCTCGAGATGCCCGCCGACAAGCTCTGGGTGACGGTCTACGAGACGGACGACGAGGCCTACGATATCTGGGTGAAGGAGATCGGCGTGCCCAAGGATCGGGTGACCCGCATCGGTGACGATCCTGGGGGTGGGTCCGATAACTTCTGGCAGATGGGAGATACCGGTCCCTGTGGCCCCTGCACCGAGGTCTTTTATGACCATGGCCCCAGCGTCTGGGGTGGCCCGCCGGGTTCGCCCGAGGCGGATGGCGACCGTTACATCGAGATCTGGAACCTGGTCTTCATGCAATACGACCGGGACAGTGAGGGTAATCTGAACCCCCTGCCCAAGCCCTCGGTGGACACGGGCATGGGCCTTGAGCGCCTGGCTGCGGTACTGCAAGGGGTTCACTCCAACTATGAAATCGACCTGTTCCAGAATCTTCTGGACGCGGTGGGGCGCATCATGGGCAGTGAGGACACCCATTCTCCCTCCTACAAGGTGATCGCCGACCATATCCGCTCCTGCAGTTTCCTGATCACCGACGGAGTCATGCCCGCCAACGAAGGCCGCGGCTACGTGCTGCGCCGGATCATCCGCCGTGCCGCCCGCCATGGACACAAGCTGGGCATGACCGACCCCTTCTTCCACCGCCTGGTGGAGCCCCTGGTGCGGGAGATGGGCGAAGCCTATCCCGAACTGGCCAAGGCCCGGACACAGGTGGAACGGGTGCTCCTGCAAGAAGAAGAGCGCTTCCGCGAAACCCTGGAGCATGGCCTCAAGCATCTGGAAGAGGGCCTGGAGAAGATCTCCGACAAGACCATCCCCGGCGGCCTGATCTTCAAGCTCTATGATACCTACGGCTTCCCGGTGGACCTGACCGGCGACATCGCCCGGGAGAAGGGCCTGGAACTGGATATGGCCGGTTTCGAATACGAAATGGACCAGCAGCGTGATCGTGCCCGGGCTGCCAGCAGCTTCCGCATGTCCGATGTCGGTGCGGTGGCCAAAGGGGTGTCGGACTCCCGTTTTGTGGGTTACGAACACATCGAGGAGCAGGCCCGGGTTCTGCGCCTGGCCGGGAGTGACGGCAAGCCCGTGGAGAGTCTGAATGACTCCAGCGAAGGCAGTGTGCTGCTGGATGTGACTCCGTTCTACGGTGAATCCGGGGGTCAGGTGGGCGACACCGGCTTTATCGAAGGCCCTGACGGGCTGTTCCAGGTGAACGACACGGTGAAGCAGGGCGGGGTGTTCATCCATCGAGGCACCATGCTGCGCGGGACACTGACTACCGATGCGGCTGTGACTGCTCGAGTGGACGGCGAGCGCCGTCGCGCGGTGGTGCTCAATCACTCCGCCACTCACCTGCTGCATGCGGCCCTGCGCGAGGTGCTGGGTGAACATGTGCAGCAGAAGGGTTCTCTGGTGGCGCCGGACCGATTGCGCTTTGACTTCTCTCATTTTGAGCCCGTGAGCAGCGAGCAATTGCTCCGCATCGAGCGCATGGTCAATCATGCCATTCGCGCCAATGCCCCCGCCGAAGCCCGCATCATGCCCATCAAGGAGGCCATGGAAGCCGGGGCCATGGCCCTGTTTGGCGAAAAGTACGGCGAAGAAGTGCGGGTGCTCTCACTGGGAGACTTCTCGGTGGAACTCTGCGGCGGCATCCATGTGCAGCGCACCGGTGATATCGGTGTCTTCAAGGTGATCAGCGAGGGCGGGGTAGCCTCCGGCATCCGCCGTATCGAAGCCGTGACCGGCGAAAACGCCCTGAATTATCTGGATGACACCGAAAACCAACTGGACGAGGCCGCGCGGATGCTGCGCGCCGGTCGAAGTGATCTCACCGAGAAGATCCAGCAGGTGCTGGACCGCAATCGCGGTCTGGAAAAGGAGCTTGAGGCCATGAAGGCCAAACTGGCGTCCCAGGCCGGCTCGAGCCTGACGGATCAGGCGGTGGACGTGAACGGCGTGAAGGTGCTGGCGGCGCGCATGGATGAAGCCGACCCCAAATCATTGCGCGAGACCGTGGACCAACTCAAGAACAAGCTGGGCGAGGCCATCATCGTGCTGGCCACCGCCCGTGACGGGAAGGTGAGCCTGGTGGCTGGCGTGACCGCAAGCCATTCCAGCACCATCAAGGCAGGCGAACTGGTGAACCAGGTGGCCCAGCAAGTGGGTGGCAAGGGCGGTGGTCGGCCCGACATGGCCATGGCGGGTGGAAATCGTCCAGAGGCGCTGGACGAGGCACTGTCATCCGTGAAGGGCTGGGTGGAGTCACGTCTTTGATGGCCGTCCTGGAGCCTTGCCTTTATGGCCCGTTCCTCGGCTTGATGAGGGGCTTCGGCGCCGGGTGCGGAAATAGTCCTTTCGTGCGCCCCTCCGACTGTTGTCTAATGTCAACCAGATACCCAAGTAAAAAACTATGGCATTGATCGTTCAAAAATACGGCGGCACCTCGGTGGGAAGCGTGGAACGCATCCAGCACGTAGCCGATCGCGTGAGTCAGTCACGTCGTCAGGGGCACGATGTGGTGGTGGTGGTGTCTGCCATGAGTGGCGAGACCGACCGACTGCTGGGTCTGGCACGTGGTATCCGCAGCGACGCCGACGGACGTGAGCTGGACGTGCTGCTGTCCACGGGCGAGCAGGTGACCATTGCCCTGTTGTCCATGGCGTTGGAGAGCAAGGGGTGTCCGGCCCGCTCTTATACAGGTGCTCAGGTACACATACGCACCGACAGTGCCCACAACAAGGCCCGGATCCAGGAGATCGATGGCGCCCGGGTGCGTCGTGATCTGGCCGACGGCAAGGTCGTGGTCGTCGCCGGTTTCCAGGGAGTCGATGAGTCGGGCAATATCACCACCCTGGGCCGTGGGGGTTCCGATACCACGGCCGTGGCCCTGGCGGCTGCCCTCAAGGCCGACGAATGTCAGATCTTCACCGACGTGGATGGGGTGTATACCACCGATCCCCGCGTCGTCCCCCAGGCAAGGCGACTGGAACGCATCACCTTTGAGGAGATGCTGGAAATGGCCAGCCTGGGTTCCAAGGTCCTGCAGATCCGCGCGGTGGAGTTTGCGGGAAAATACAATGTACCTCTGCGTGTTCTATCCTCCTTCCAGGAAGGAGGAGACGGCACGCTCATCACCTTTGAGGAAGGGAGCATGGAACAGGCGCTCATTTCCGGAATCGCCTTTAACCAGAACGAAGCCCAGCTGACCGTGACAGGCGTTCCCGACCAGCCCGGCGTGGCCTACCGCATTCTCGGCGCGGTGGCTCAGGCCAATATCGAAGTGGACATGATCGTGCAGAATGTGGGAGCCGATGGCACCACGGACTTCACCTTCACCGTTCACCGTAATGATTTCGACAAGGCCATGGGCATCGTGAGCGCCCGGGCCGAGGAGCTGGGTGCTCGCGAGGTCTCGGGGGATCCGAAGATCGTCAAGATCTCGATCGTGGGCGTGGGTATGCGCTCCCACGCCGGCATTGCCAGCAAGATGTTCGAGGCCCTGGCGGCCGAAGGCATCAATATCCGCATGATCTCCACCTCGGAAATCAAGATCTCCGTGGTGGTGGACGAGAAATACCTGGAGTTGGGGGTGCGCGCGCTGCACGATGCCTTTGAACTGGAAAGGGCACCTGCAGCGTAATGCGTATTGACTGGGCCCAGGATTCCGGGCGGAGGACATCCGGTGTCTTGAGTTCCATCCAGGTTGAAATCGGCCATGATGGCCGATTGGCACCAGGCCATAGAGTCTGGTTTACTATAAAACCAAGGTGATTGAAGTTCAGATTGGAGAAAAGGAAATGTTGATTCTTACTCGTCGGGTAGGCGAAACACTGATGATCGGTGACGAAGTGACCGTGACCGTGCTGGGCGTGAAGGGTAACCAGGTTCGCGTCGGCATCAATGCACCCAAAGATGTTGCCGTACATCGGGAGGAAATCTACGAGCGCATTCAGCGCGAGCAGGATCCCGATGGTTACGTAGCTGACAATAACCAGCCCTGAAGATGATGCCAGCTGGATGACCGAACCCGGACAGGGTAGGGCGGGCGTTTCGCAAGGCGCCCCACCCTCTCCGGGTGATGGTGCTCAGTGGTCTTTACGGAGGCTCATCAAGCAGGTACCATAGCGGCCTCAAATGAAGTCCTCATCCCGGAGAGGTGGCCGAGTGGCTGAAGGCGCTCCCCTGCTAAGGGAGTATGGGTCAAAAGCCCATCGAGGGTTCGAATCCCTCTCTCTCCGCCAAATCAAGAAACTAAGCCTCTGTTTTCAGGGGCTTTTTTCTTTTTAAAGAGATTAGGACCCACACTTTCACCCACACCTTTGCATTGGCTTCTCTGGGAATTGATCGGGTGGCTTAGGACTCCTCTTCGAGATCAGTAAAAGCTCTGCTGGTGGCGGTACGCTCAGGCTGCAAGAGCCTGTCAGGCATCAAGCAAGCGCCCTTCTACACCAAATCAAGCAATCGACTTACCGTCTGATCCATAGTAAGCCCCTGCCGCTTGGCCAAACGCCGCAGCCTTTCACCGGTCCGTTGACTCAAGGCGATTTTCGTTAGCTGCTGACGTGAATGCTCGGCCTGACGCATGGCCGCCCGGTAACGCCGCCATCCGATCGCATTGGGCCAACGTGCAAGCCATCCCTCCATCGCCTCAGCGGTAATCGTGCTGATCTCGTTGAATGCGCTGCGTGCCAATTTCAGATCAGTGGTTACCTTGTCTGCATCCGGCCGGTTTAGCGCTCGCGACCAGTATTCATGCGCCTGCATAGCGCCCGTCCATCCCCCCACATTGACCCGTCTGCGTCGAGGCATAATCCCCTTCACTCCCAAAAGCGTTAGCTGCTAACGATATTAAATCGGAAGGGGATCACATCCAAAGTCAGGATTCGCGGGCGGTGGCAAGGCCCCCTGGAAACCTGGCCTTCACTTCAGCCAAGCACGGGGTCGCCAGTCCGGGCGCGCGCTCTCCATTTCGGTTTGTTTCGGACCGCTCTGGCCTAGGTGGAGGCCGATGGGCCGCCCTACGCCAGGGTGTGGGCATAAGTCCGCTCAAGCCCTCTGAGAGGCGGTCTCAAGCCCCTCTCGTGGCGCGCATGGCCGGGGCCGCAAGAAAAGCCCCTTCGTCTCCCAAGAATGGACAGGCGAAAACGTTGGCCGCCCCTTGGTGACTCGATGCCTTGGCGATCCGTGTCTCGTTTCGTCCATGAATGTCCTGCAGGGGAGCAGGGAGCGGCGGCTACATCTTGTGAGGGTGTCCGGCTGTGACGGCGCGGGCTTATCCGAATCATCGGAAGAACATTGATCCGATCGCCCACAGCCTCCCCGCCACTCTCTTCAGGCAGTCCGTGCTTACCCGTCGATGCTGACCGACGCCCCTTAATCCAAGAGGTGTTCCTGCGGCAGCGGGACCTCCAAGGAGTAAAAATTCGGATTTACGGAGTGGTACCGGAAAAAAATCGAAAATCTATATTTCGTCATGATAATCAATGACTTGGATATCTTTTGATTTGTCCGCTGGGAATTCGGCTGGGGTCGAGTTTTTTCGCTGGCGCCGATCAGATGGCGATCTAGTTGTAGCGCCGAGCTGCTCGCCGACGGGGGGCTGGGTGAGGATCGTGCCAAATTTCGCTGCTTCCTCCCGCTACATGTAGCGAAATAGCAAGGTGCACGGCAGGTATTGCAGAAAAACCACCTCTTGCAGCACCAATCATGCCTGGGTGGTCGCGTCAAGGAAAAAAAATTAGACCCCTGGTCTGACAATAGTGATGTCCAGTTTTTGGGAGTGGACCGTTGGATATGTCGCCGCCTACGCTTTTTTCCACGAGGCGCCCCGCAACACCCAATCCACTTGGCAACCAGGAGTCGAGTCCATGCACAAAAACGACGTCATGATCTTGCGCATCAGAGAAGTTACCGGAGTCCTCGGCGTGTCCCGGTCAACGGTGTACGACTACATGGATCCCCGATCGCCGCGCCACGATCCAACGTTTCCCCGACCGGTTCGTCTGGGTCGTGCCGCCGTCGGATGGATTCAGAGCGAGATCCTCGAATGGCTGGCCAGCCGCCCACGGGGGTAACCGAGCCCCCGACAAAGATGTGAACTTATTCCGGTCGGGCGCCTGACGACCGTCCCAAAAACTAATCGCGAGGTGAACATGCAATACTCGAACGTCTACTACACTTCTATGACACCCGTGGCGTACCCGTTCCCCGAAGTGCAGAGTGGTGGTGTCCTTCAGGAGAGGGTGCGCCAAATTATCGACATCACGAATGCGCCGCCGCCATTGGTCGCGCAAGGAGGTTTGGCGATCGCATCCTGTCTGATCCAAAATCTGGTCGATGTCGCAAAGCCGAATGGCCAACTCATCCCCCCAAGCCTGTATCTCATCGGGGTCGCTGAGTCAGGCGAGCGTAAGACAACGGTGGACAGTCTCGTCTTCCATCGATTCGACGAATTGGAAGCGAACCAGGATCACAAATTCGCTGAAGCCGTTGCCGCATACGAGCTGGAGTTGCGGATTTGGCAGGCCAAGAATAAATTGTTATTTCGCGACCTTGCTCGCGAAGACGAGGAACAAGTGATAGGTGAGCTCTACCAACACCAGCAACTTAAGCCAGTAGCCCCACAAAGATCCGGAATGCGGACACTCACCGACGTGACGCCAGCTGCGGCTATTGATGTGTTCCGGCGAGAGGCGGTCAAGTCAACGATTCTGCGCTCCAGCGAAGGCGAGGAAGTTTTATCGGGGGCTGCAGTCCAGCGATTGTCTATCTGGAACTCGTTGTGGGGTGGGGATCCCGTTCGCGTGGACCGAAAAACTGGCGGCAATTGCGTCGTAAATCCCCGGACGACACTGTACGTGCAGGCGCAGCCACAGGTAATGCAGAAGTTTGTCGGCAAAGGAGGTGAAAATGCACGTGGTATCGGTTTTTTTGCACGAGCGCTCATTACCTACCCAGCGAGTACACAAGGAATGCGGCCGGTCACGGAGGTCGGTGATGCTCGCAACTCCGAATACGATGAGTGGGTCGAGGCTCTCTTCCTCAAGAATATCGAAATGCTGTCCAAATCCGACTTCACAAGAACTATCATCGAGTTCTCAGACGATGCGAAAGGCCGGTGGTTTGTGGTTGCCAATGATATCGAACGGGCGATATGTCCTGGGGGGCGCTTCGAAGGACATGGTGACCATGCGTCGAAGTTAGCGGATAATATCGCGCGAATGGCGGTTCTGCTGCATTGCGCCGAATACGGTCTCGAGGGCAAGGTGTCATTACGCACACTGGACGACGCGATACTAATTTGCTTCTGGTTCTCCAATGAGTTCCTGCGGCTCTTTGGAAGACCCTCGGAGGAGTATCGTGACTATCTCCTTCTGCTCGATTGGTTGTGCCAAAAACGTGCGGAAGGATTTCGGTACCTCCGGAAGAATCATGTGCGCCAATATGGGCCATATGCCCTTCGAAAATCAGGAAAACTCAATCTTCTCCTTAATTGGATGGCTAGCACCGGAGAGATAGGTATAGGGTTGGTCACTAAGAAGACCATCATCGACCTGTATCCTGGTTATGCGCACGATCAGTGGCAATTGATGTCCGTGGCACAATAATAACTCTATGCAACCCAACCCTGGGCTGAAAGCAGCTCAGGGTTGTCTACGTATTGACCACCGCAAGTGAAGGTGCAAAGAGCATCAGCCCATCTCCTTGAATGCTGATCACTTATCCCCCGAAGTCCGCCGCAATGGCCCAGTATCGCCTACCGCCACCGAGATCGACCCTCTGCTGGTGTGACGACCGATCAGATGACCGGAGTCAAACGAAAGACCAAAGAATGCCGTGGCCGTTGATGGGGGTTTGCCCGTGTGGCATAAAGGACCCGTGATCAACGACCACGCCTGTTGGTTCTGACCCAAGGAGTTCCAGATGGACAAGGAGTGTTGCCCTTCAAATCTGCCGCGACCCAGTCCGGATTGGGGCCTTCGACTTGCTGGGGCCGATGCGCCCCTTTTGCCCTGGCGGGACTGCCCATGACCCAGGGCCGCAGCATCCGTCTGTTCCTGGTGGACGGCACCGCCACAGGCCTGATCACCGCCGAGATCATGAACTGGACCGGTCACGTCATCATCGGTCCACGGACCAAGCTGGCCGAACTGGTCAAGCGCCCGGAATGCAATCGGACAGGCATCTACTTCCTGATCGGCCCCGACCCGGACAATAGCCTGCGCCCCCTGGTCTACATCGGGGAAACCGATGATGTGGGCAAGCGTCTCAAGCAGCACAACCGCACGGAAGAGCAGGGCGGAAAGGATTTCTGGGAGCGAGTCTGCCTGGTCACCAGCAAGGATCAGAACCTGACCAAGGCCCATGTGAAGTACCTGGAGAGCCAGTTGATCAGCCGAGCCAGGGATGTGGGCCGGTGCTCGATGGTCAATGGCACAGCCCACGAATACATCGGCCTACCCGAATCAGATCAGGCGGACATGGCCTTCTTCGTGGAGCAGATTCGCACAGTGCTCCCGGTGTTGGGCCTGGACTTCCTAAGAGACACCACTCGCCCATCCTCACCGGCCGCCACGCCGATTTCAGCCGAGCCGGAACGATCCCCCATCTTCACCCTGGAACTGCGAAGGCACGGCATCCGTGCCCAAGCCCAGGAGATTGATGGGGAGTTTTTCGTGCTCAAGGGTTCCCAAGCCCGCAGTGAATGGAGGGGACCGGAAGGCGGGTACCAGAACCTGTTCCGGCAACTCTGCGATGATGGTGTGCTGCGCCCGGAGCATGGCCAGATGGTGTTCACCGACGACCAGGCGTTTTCCAGTCCCAGTGCGGCAGCCGCCGTGGTTTCCGGGCGAACGGCCAATGGCCGGATTGCCTGGGTCGTTGCAGACTCTGGGCAAAGCTATGCGGCATGGCAGGATCAGCGGGTGACCGAACCAGCCATCGAAACCCAATCTGGATAGCAACCAAACGAAGTGGAGACGCAGCATTGGTCAATGGTGATGTAGGGAAGCGGCTGTGGGCCGCAGCTGACCAGTTATGGGCCAATACTGGCCTCAAGCCCGCTGAATTCTCAGCGCCCGTTGTTGTTTCCCAGATTATTCCACGCCCCTTTTCCCACACAGATCCTGGCTACAGGCCGAGTGTTTTCCCGGATTATGCCCTCGGGTGGAAGATTCCTGGAAGGTGAACGGATGCGGGAAGCTGGGGGCGCGAGCCTTGGGTGACTCGCGCCCGGGGGCAAGGACTCAGAAGGGATCCTGCTCGTCGTCGAACAGGGAGGTCTGGCGGGTGTCGATGGAGGGCGCTCGCTCGGCGGCCAAGGCTTCCTGCAGGGCGAGGTCGTAGCGCTGGCCGATATGCTCGGTGAGGATCTCCAGCAGTTCCCACACGGCCAGAGCCTGTTCCGGGGTCCAGTGGCCTGGCAGCGGGATGGTGAGGGTGTGGTGGTGGT
>NZ_KK214995.1:171732-225697 GCF_000633935.1 Ectothiorhodospira haloalkaliphila ATCC 51935
CGGTAACTGATCGAGCCAGGGCGCGGCAATCTCACGCAGGCGGGGAGCAAGGGTGTCTGACCTAATGCGATCTGGCAGGCGGTCAAGGTGGGGGCGCAGTCGGTGAGCAGGTCGAGTAGCAGTCCCCTGAGGCGGTGCAAGCAATCGTCTATCGCATCCTTGCGGCGGCGTACCCAGCGCACCGCCCCTGCCTCCTCGATCTCGGGGCGCAGCATCCTGGCGGCCGCCACCAGACTGGGCGCGATCTCCGCGGTCATCACCGCCACTTCCACCGCCTGTAGCTTCCCCGACCAGCGGGCCGCCAGACAATCAGGTATCAGGGAAAACGTGCGGTGCCCCTGCGGGCAATACCAGCGGGCGATCCGTGCCCCCCGAGGCCGCTTGCGCGCATAGCTGCCGTGGCGGGCAAAGCCACAGCCCCCGGCAGGATGCAGCGGACAACACGTCAGGCTTGCTTTCAACCAGCCTTGCTGGGTAACGTATTGTTCGCCGGTCAAAGGCGTTCTCAACCGCAATAGCACACCGGCCACCGGCCCGCACGGCGGCTACCGTGGCGGGCCACTTTTATGGGTTGGCCTCAGATCATGCCCCTGTCCGCCCCGATCCGCCAGCCCGGTGAATCAATCCGGGCACTTCGCCTCACACCCGACTCACACTCTGCCACCACGCTGGCTCTATCAACGAGGAAATAATCCGCTTCAGATCAGGCGGTGATCAGCGATTTGGGGTGGGAAACAACACCCGTGCTGGGCCTGATCTTCCTGAGGTACGCCGAGCGCAAGTACGCAGCAGCCGAAGAGGTGCTCGGCCCGGTGGGTTCCGGGGGGCGACGCAAGGTGAGCAAGGACGACTACCTGGCCGAGGGGGTGATCTTTCTGCCAGAGAATGCCCGATTCTCGCACCTGTTATCCCTCACCGAGGGCGACAACATCGGGAAAGCCATCAACGATGCCATGAAAGCCATTGAGGAGGAGAACCCCGACCTCAAGGGTGCCCTGCCGCGTACCTACACGCGCCTGGAGAACTGGGTGCTGCAGGAACTGCTAAAGCTCATTGGCCCGGTGGATTTGTCGGGGGATGCATTCGGCAAGGTCTACGAGTACTTCCTGGGCAACTTCGCGCTGAAGGAAGGCCAGAAGGGCGGGGTCTTTTACACCCCCGAGTCCATCGTCAAGCTGATCGTGGAGGTTATCGAGCCTTACCATGGGCGCATCTTCGACCCTGCGTGTGGGTCAGGCGGCATGTTCGTCCACTCGGCGGACTTCGTGGAGCGTCACCACAAGACGGCCATGGACGAGATCTCGATCTTTGGAACCGAGAAGGACCAGACCACCGTCAACCTCAACAAGATGAACCTGGCGGTCCATGGCCTCTCCGGTGATGTGCAGGTGTCCAATACCTACTACGAAGATCCACACAAGGCTGCCGGGCGTTTCGATTACGTCATGGCCAATCCTCCGTTCAATGTGTCGGGGGTGGACAAGGAGCGCCTGGAGGGTGATCCCCGATTCCCCCTCGGGATGCCCAGGACCGACAACGCCAATTACCTCTGGATTCAACTGTTCCATGCGGCGCTGAAGCCCACCGGTCGGGCGGGGTTTGTCATGGCCAACTCGGCGGGCGATGCCCGAGGCAGCGAGCAGGTGATCCGCCAGAAGCTGATCGAGTCCGGTGCCGTCGATGTGATCGTCTCCGTGGGGCCGAATTTCTTCTACACCGTCACGCTGCCCTGCACCCTCTGGTTCTTCGACCGGGACAAGGAGGACGGAGAACGCGCTGATCAGGTGCTATTCATCGACGCCCGGCATATTTACCGCCAGATCGACCGGGCACACCGGGACTGGCTGCCGGAGCAGGTCGAGTTCCTGGCCAACATCGTGCGCCTCTACCGTGGCGAAGCAGTGGAGCTGGATCAGGGCAGTGAGCCGCTGCTGGCCGAGAAGGGGTTGGGCCAGGGCTACGCCGATGTGCCTGGGCTGTGCAAGGTGGCGACTCGGGCGGAGGTTGAGGCGCAGGGGTGGTCGTTGAATCCTGGGCGGTACGTGGGGGCGGCGGCGAGGGAAGCTGAGGATGTGGATTTTACGGAGCGGCTAGAGGAGCTAGCTGAGGAGCTGGAGGTGTTGAACTCAGAGGCGAGAGAGCTTGAGGAAGTGATTGCACTGAACACGTCTGCTCTGGTCGGAGGGCAATAATGAGCGACCAGTGGAAGAAGTGCTTGCTTGGTAACCTTGTCGAATTGAAGAGGGGGTATGATCTACCAACCTCTTCCAGGACTCCTGGCGACTATCCTATCGTCTCTTCCAGTGGGGTCTCCGGCACGCATGTAGAAGCCAAGGTCAAAGCTCCTGGAGTTGTTACTGGGCGATACGGCACCTTGGGGCAGGTTTTCTATATCAAAGAAGATTTCTGGCCGCTCAACACTAGCTTGTATGTGAGAGACTTCAAGGGGAATCACCCTAAGTTTATTGCATATTTCTTAGGCTCTCTTGGTCTTGCAAGCAGCAATGCAGCAGGTGCTGTGCCGGGACTAAACAGGAACCATCTTCACCAGCTAGAAGTATCTGCTCCTGATTACGTGGTACAAGAGAAAGTTGCGGCCTTTCTCTCCGCCTACGACGACCTCATCGAGAACAACACGCGCCGCATCGAGATCCTTGAGGAGATGGCCCGGCGGCTGTACGAGGAATGGTTCGTCCACTTCCGCTTCCCTGGGCATGAGGCGGTAAGCTTCAAGGACAGTGAGCTTGGGAAGATTCCGGAGGGGTGGGATGTTGTTCAGCTCAAAGATATTGTAAATAACTTTGATAGAAAGCGAAAGCCTCTTTCCAAGAAGCAGAGATCAGAAAGGCAAGGTGACTACCCTTACTATGGAGCTGCGAAGATTTTTGACTACATAGATGACTATCTTTTCGATGGGCGATATTTGCTTTTGGCAGAGGATGGTTCGGTCATAGATAAAGATGGTTATCCAGTCTTGCAAATTGCTAACGGAAAGTTCTGGGCGAACAATCACACACACATTCTTCAAGGGAAGCACCCAGTCTCAACTGAATTCTTATGCTTAGCTCTTTCAAGGCACCCTATTTCCGGTTACATAACAGGAGCCGCCCAACCAAAAATTACACAAGAAAACATGAATAGGATTCCCTTGATCATAGGCGCTTTGGAGACTCATGCTGCCTTCGACAAGCTGATAAAGCCAATGTTTGATATGCAGGAGACACTGGTAAAGAAGAACACCAACCTCCGCGCCCAACGTGACCTACTTCTCCCCAAACTGGTCTCCGGTGAGATCGACGTATCCAACATCTCCCTGCCCGACGACAAGGAGGTCGAAGTCGCATGACACCCCCGCCATCCCCCGCCTCTGCCTACTCCGAGGACACCCTGGTAGAACAGCCCGCCATCGCGCTGTTCGCTGACCTGGGCTGGGACACCGCCAATCTCTACGGAGAGTGGACGGGGACGGTATCAAGCGAGGGACGGCAGACCCAGCAGGATGTGGTGCTGGTGTCGCGGCTACGGGTGGCCCTGGAAACGCTCAACCCCAACCTGCCCACCGATGCCCTGGAAAAGGCCTTCGAGGAGCTGACGCGCGACCGCTCCAAGTTGCTGCCGGTGAACGCCAACCTGGAGGTCTATCGGCTGCTCAAGGATGGCGTGAAGGTGGAGGTGTCCGAGGAGGACGGTGGCACCGCCATCGAGATGGTACGGGCCATCGACTGGCGTCAGCCCGAGAAAAATGATTTTCTCCTGGTCTCGCAGTTCTGGGTACGCGGCGAGTTGCATACCCGACGCCCGGACCTGGTGGGCTTCGTCAACGGTTTGCCACTGTTGTTCCTGGAGCTGAAGGCCAGCCACAAAACCCTCAAGGCCGCCTATGACGGCAATCTGAGCGACTACCGCTCGGTGATCCCCCAGCTATTCACCTACAACGCTGTGGTGATGCTCTCCAATGGCTCCGAGACCCTGGTGGGTGGCACTTTCTCCCCCTGGGAACACCTATTCGAGTGGAAGCGGATCAACGACGAGGGCGAGAAAGGGGTGGTGTCCCTAGAGACTGCCATTCGGGGTATCGCCGAGCAGACGCGGCTGCTGGACATCGTGGAGAACTTCACGGTGTTCGAGGAGGCCCAGGGCGGCATGATCAAGAAGATCGCCAAGAATCACCAGTACCTCGGGGTGAACAAGGCCATCGCCGAGCTGCTGCGGATCAAGGATCGACCTGCCGGTGAAGCGGGTCGGCTGGGGGTTTTCTGGCATACCCAGGGTTCGGGTAAGTCCCTCTCCATGGTGTTCTTTACGCAGAAGATCCACCGCACCATTCCCGGCAACTGGACGTTCGTGATCGTCACCGACCGCAATGAGCTGGACGAGCAGATCTACAAGACCTTCGCCGCCACAGGGGCGGTCAACGAGGTGGAAGCCCACGCCGAGAGCGGCGCCCACCTCAAACAGTTGCTCAGCGAGGATCACCGTTACGTCTTCACGCTGATCCAGAAGTTCGGCACGAAGCAGGGCGAGACCTACCCAAAGCTATCCGACCGCCAGGACATCATCGTCATCACCGACGAGGCCCACCGCTCCCAGTACGACACCCTGGCCATGAACATGCGCACGGCGCTGCCCCATGCTGCCTTCCTGGGCTTCACCGGGACGCCGCTGATGGCCGGCGAGGAGAAGACCCGAGAGGTTTTTGGAGACTACATCTCGGTGTATGACTTCGGGCAGTCCATCGCCGATGGGGCCACGGTACCCCTCTACTACGAGAACCGTATTCCTGAGTTGCAGTTGGTCAACGACAACCTCAACGAGGATCTGACCCGGCTGCTGGAAGATGCCGAGTTGGACGAAGATCAGGAGAAGAAGGTCGAGCAGGTGTTTGCCCGTGAGTACCACCTGATCACCCGCGATGACCGCCTGGAAGCCATCGCCGAGGATCTGGTGCAACACTTCATCGGCAGGGGGCATCAGGGCAAGGCGATGATGGTCTGCATCGACAAGGCCACCGCCGTGAGGATGTACGACAAGGTTCAGGCCCATTGGCAGGCCAACCTGGCACGTCTCCAGGCTGATCTGGCCTCTGCCCCCGAGGAGCAGCAGGCAGTGCTCCAGCACAAGATCGAGGTCATGGAGACGACCGACATGGCGGTGGTGGTCTCCCAGGGGCAGAATGAGGTGAAGGAGCTGGCGGACAAGGGACTCGACATCCTGCCCCACCGCAAGCGCATGGTGGAGGAAGACCTGGACGAACGGTTCAAGGATGCCAATGACCCGCTGCGGCTGGTCTTCGTCTGTGCCATGTGGATCACCGGCTTTGATGTGCCCTCCTGTTCGACCATCTACCTCGACAAGCCGATGAAGAACCACACCCTGATGCAGACCATCGCCAGGGCTAACCGCAAGTACCCCGGCAAGGAAGCAGGACTGATAGTGGACTACGCAGGGGTATTCAGGAAGTTGCAGGAGGCGTTGGCCATCTATGGCGGCACCTCCTCTAAGGCTGGTGAATCATCGGGCAATCAACCGCCTCAGGATGACGACAGCCCCATCAAGCAGAAGGCCGAACTGGTGGAGTACCTCAAGCACCTACTGGCCAAGGCGATCACCTTTCTGATCGAGAAACAGGTCGATCCAGAAGCGATCAAGGCGGCAGAAGGCTTCAACAAGGTAGCCCTGCTGGACGACGCCGTGGAGAAGCTGCTGGAGAACGAGGAGACCAAGAAGGCCTTCCTGAACCTCGCCAGGGCCACCTCCCGAGTCTACCGAGCCATCCTCCCCGACCCATCAGCCAATGATCTGGCCCCTGATGCGGTGCTGGTCTCGGTGCTGGCCCAGAAGATCAAGGCCCTGGAGCCTGAGGTGGACATCTCCCAGGTGATGAAGGAGGTGGATGACCTGCTGGACCAGTCAGTGGCCCCGGTGCCTTACGTCATTGAGGAGACGGATGAAGAGAAGCTCTTTGACCTCAGCCAGATCGACTTTGAAAAGCTCAAGGCCAAGTTCAATAGCGGCAAGAAACGCACTGAGTCCGAGAAGCTGCGGGCATTGCTGAACCAAAAGCTGGAAAGCATGGTGGCCAGGAACCCCAGCCGCGCCGACTTTATGGAGAAGCTCCAGAGCCTGATCGAGAAGTACAACTCCGGGAGCTTGAACATCGAGGCCTTCTTCCAGCAGTTGCTGGCATTCACTGAGGAGTTGCAGGAGGAAGACCAGCGAGCGATGCGTGAGGGGCTCACTGAGGAGGAACTGGCGCTATTTGACATCATCACCAAGCCGGCGCCGGAAATGACCGACAAGGAGATCGCTCAGGTAAAGGCCATGTGTCGTGAGCTGCTGGAGACCCTCAAAAACGGAAAATTGGTTTTGGACTGGAGGAAGAAGGCCAAGGCCAAGGGGGATGTCCGGCGGACCCTGGAGATTCTTTTTGATCGGGAACTGCCGGAGAGTTTCGATGAGGAAATCTACACGGAAAAATGCGAAGCAGCCTTTCAACACCTCATGACCAATTACTATGGCGGTGGGCAGGGTGTGTATCAAATGGCAGTCGCAAGGTATTGATAGGGTATCAACGAAAGAAGAACACAGGCCTGGTGCTGGAGGATTTATATGATCAAGCTTTTTGTTATTTTAATACCCGCGTTACTTTTGCTTGGCTGCGGCGATAGCTATGAGGATCTGATTATGGAAGGAGAGCCGGCCTTTGTTTGCTCACAATTAAATCAGTACCATGTAGAAGGTAATGAAGGCGCGAAAAACCGACTGCTTAGTATCGTCATGCGTCAAACTTCAAGATACTATGATGCACCCGGGCCCGTTAGTGACTTCTTTTCTAACTACATTGCTCGTGATTTTGATTATGCAGCTCAGTTTGTACAGAGTCTTTCACAGGCCTGCATTGATGCCCCGAGTAGAAACATAGTGACTGTAAGTGTTGAGACAGTCGAGTCTCTCTACGATGAGCTTTCTAGACATCCGCGATGGGCTCTGTGTTACTCTTTTGGGAATAGGGGTGTGGGTTATCAAGAAATAATTCACGAGGCTGCTAATCCTACAGTGTTTATCATTGGCGGCGATCCTAACGCTTTTTATATCTCAAAAGTATTATCAGGTGAAGGATTCGGCCACAGCTACCTAGAATCTCAGCTCGAGAGGCGATGTGCTGATCAAAAAGGCCGTCGCATAATGTCAGTGCTGGGTACAGTTGCTCGTGAGGGGTATCGCATTATTGAAGACACCGAGCGTGAAGCTAGAATTGAAGAAGAACAACGTCGGCGAGCCGAGGAAATCGCAGAATTCTCTGTAAATATATTGGACTCAGATAACGCGTCCTGCGCTCGGCTCCATGAACAGCTGAATGCGTCACGAGGCGACGATGGCGGACCAATCCGCGATGCAATTGAGGAAATGGTCTATGATATTGCAAATTATTTAGAGCCCCACGAGGCCAGAGTGCTTGACTCCATGATAGATCAAGCTGGAGGCGCGATTAGCTTTGCTTATGGACTAAATAGAAGTTGCCGACCACCACACGCGTCAGTTGTTCGTCATGTGCAAAGTTTGCCTGATATAGAAATGGCACTTACTGACTTGGAGATCCAGGTAAATGACTTTTATACTGAACAGCGCGAGCTAGAGTCCCGCTGTCGTTTTGCGGATTCAGAAATGTGTATTGAAGCGCGGCTCGGTGCTGGTGTTGCATACGAAGCGGGGCAAAAATTTATTTCGTGCAACCAAAACAACAATAACCATAATAGTGAGGTGCCGTGTTTTGGTAGCCTGGAGGAACATTTTGAATATCAGAAAGATCTTGCAAGGAAAGAAAATATTCACCGCAGAGTAAGCGAACTAGAAAGAATTATAAGGAACCCAACACAAGAACTTCCAAATGCAGGGCACGCCATCAATCAGTTAGCCGAAGCATGCAAGCGTAAAGCTATTAATGATGGCTTAAGGGGTGGCGAATATCAGGCATATGTAACCGAGGTTTGCAACCCCGGTGCAATATATATATTCAATAATAAATACATTAATGAGCGTAAAGAAATGCAGGCTATGTTGAAGGAAGTGGATCGGCGAATCAATGCTCGCTTAGAGGCTTCGAGGTAAATTGATCGATAGAGAAAGTCAAGGATGGATTCGGGGGGGGGTATCGTAATTAGTTTGTCTTTTAGGATTTGTGTTAACAGGAGCAAAAATGACGTCGGGGGTTGATTGCTTCGTTATATGCTCAGTGAGCGTGCTTGCGTTCCTGAGTATAAGCGACGAGAGTTTATCACGATGGCGTAAGTTATAGGTTTGAGAGTGCTCATATGAAAAATCGGAGGTTTATAAAGCGACTGCAATGTGCCAAGTGTGCCGGTAGAGGGTGTTTTGAGAAAAGTAAATACGTCACTTGTGATGCATGTGAAGGTAAAGGCTGGGTGGAGCCGGTACCACTAAAGGAGGAGGTGTGCCCAATATGCGCAGGTGATGGCGTTGTCGAGCTGGTAGAGTGTGTGGCGTGTCAGGCCTGCCATGGTAAGGGGTATTTTGTAAAGGTGGCCGAATTAAGGGCCGAGAAGGTCGTATGTGAGGGCTGTTCCGGTGTCGGCTATGTGGTGTCCACAAGGTGCCCCATATGTGATGGGACATACGAGCGGGAGCTGAGTGAAGGCGAGGTCGCCACACTACTGATTGGACTATGTTTTTCAGAGAACGCTGACGATGAAGTCCTGCATGACATGACATCTACTGACGAGGCCGCTTATGCGTTAGATGATCGCGTGGTTTGTTGGGGGTGCGACGGGGTCGGAGAAGTATATGTCGCTGAGGACCTTGCGCAATGCCAAGTATTCGGAGAAGTATATATCGCTGAGGACCTTGCGCAATGCCAAGTATGTGGGGGTGCGAAGTTTATCAGTGGTAGTGAAGTCGACCCAGAAATGCCGAGTTCGTCCACGCATAATGAGTTAGCTCGTTATATGATGTCAGGCTATTGGCATGAAGGTGGTAGTTGGTATACCCATTGCGAGAATTGCGACAGAGGAGCTGTAGATGGGCGTCGTGTGAAATGCGAACGATGTGATGGGAAAGGAGTCTACGTGAAATATCGTGAGGTGGATGTGACGCCCGGTGTTACTTCGGGAAAGTAATTAAACGTTTTGGGATAGGAAGTACAGAAACCTCGCTAATCGGTCTGGCGGTTCTTGCTCAAAAAGACAAAGAGTATGCCAGCGGCTCAGATGTTAATTGCCATGAGCTCAAGGGATTCAACTCGCTGTCCTGAATACGAGTGGCCATCAGTATATCTATAGCTCGAAATTTGTTTAGGCTAAATATGGTGGTTAAATGGCGACGATTATTTTTTGGTCTACGTGTCTTGTGGATTTCGTTACGTTCGCCGAGCGTTTACGAATGTGGAAAAGAATAGACGCGCGTTATAGCGCCCCTCCTGTTAGCATACATTCCGTCTGGCTTGATAGAGTATTTGAAATGATCTGGATGCGAGTGAGAAGCGCCTAAAAAGCCGCGATATCCTCCTCACAAACTTGGCGAGCGGAGAGTTTCGAGTCTTGAAGCAAAGTAGGAAGTGTAGGAGCGATCAGTGAAGAACTTTGTTGATATCGCACGGCCCCTGCTGGATACCCTCTCTGAAGATAGGGGTCCAGCCGAAATTTTAACCCCAATCAGTACCCCGATCGGGTATATAGGGTTCGATGGCAAGGCGGTGCCGCTGAACGGGAGACCGGAAGACTGGGATCTTGGAGTCGTAGATGAAGTGACCGAAGAAAATAGAAGGGCGGCGGTTGATGTGGCAGAGGAATTAGGTATTGACGTGCTGGCATTTTATAAATCGTTCCGATTCGAGGATCATGCGCCATTTCGAGGGCAATGGGGTATCTTTCTGATTAACGCGGGTATCGGGGCGTTAGCGGGCGAGTTGAAAGGCTATAAGCCATATCTTAAACTAACAGAACTGGTTAAGATTGCTGCTGGGGCACTATACCAACATGAGCGGTACCACTTCTGGATCGATGCATGGGCTCTTGCACAAGAGTGCATACCACTATCCGACAGAGTAAAGCGCTACGAATATTACTTGGCCCGAAAGCCGATGTTGGCCTTGACTGATGACGATATAGAGGAAAGTCTTGCCAATCGCTTTGCGTTGGGCCAATTCAGAAATAATTTCCTAAGTGATGGCTCTCGAGCGTATCCGCTGTTGAGGCGTTTCTTTTTGAGGTGCCCATCCCCTTACTGCAGGTTTGACTTTGCGGGTAAGGCGCTGAGGGCATCTGAAGGTTTGCTATCGGGCAGCATCCTCAATGGGCTTCAGAGTGCTGCACTGGATTTTGTGCTCATTTCCAGACAAGAGACTGAGTTGCCTTTGCTTTGGGCACAGAGTGTTAGGCCAAACATCAGAGAGTACCCACTGAACTCTGCCGAGCTGTGTCCTGTGTTCTTGATCAAAGATGAGGAATATGCGGGTCGGGTTCAGCCTTACCAAGGGCCTAACCGTGACGAGTTCCGGCGATTTGTAGAGCGGTATCTGAACGGAGAACCGCAAAAGCGGACAGATCATGAATTTTATCGGATTGATAATGGCCAGAAAGTAAAGTTCCCGAATCCGCATGTGAACAGGATCAAGGGCCATGAATTCAGTAACATCTTGCTCAAGGCTGGGATGCGCCGTGCCGACTTCCAAAAAGAACGCGAGGCCACAAATAGGTGGAGGAAGCATGTCCCAAGGCTTGAGGCTAAGCCTCCGCTGAGCAATTAGCCTTGGAGAATCTTTGTGTGCTTAACGATACAACTGAGCTTCCCGATGCATCTCAGGTCTTGACGATGAAGTCGTTTCGTATATTGATAATTAGTTGTTTACCTGTGCTTGTTGTTCATGTGGCGAGGTTTATAATGCGTTAAGTTAAACGGGCAGCCCACCAGGAAAGCTAACCTTATATAAACATGGCAATGAGGAAGATCCCTTGATTTTTGTGCTGCCCTGAAATCAGAAAGTGACGGAGACGTAATGGATATGAATTGTCGCTGGGTCAATATCTGTCCGTTCCTTTTGAAAAAAAAGCTGCCGGCGCCTGTGCTCACCGTGACCTTGATGGCCACCATGAGACACAGACGCCGACAGCCCCGAGGGGGGCAGGCAAACACTATATCCAGCCTTTCTCGGCGAACGATACATACCCCTCATGCCCCACCACCACGTGATCCAGGGTACGGATGTCCATCAATGCCAGGGCATCCTTGACCCGGCGGGTGATGCGCTGATCCGCGTCGCTGGGTTGGGGATCGCCGCTGGGATGGTTATGCACCATGATCACGGCGGCCGCATGGTGTTGCAGGGCATGCTGGACCACTTCCCGGGGGAAGACGCTGGCCGCGTCCAGGGTACCCCGGAAGAGTTCCTGGAAGGTGATCACCCGGTGGCGCTGATCCAGCAGCAGCACCCCGAACACCTCATAGGGATAGTCCAGCAACAGGGTCTGCAGGCAGCGATAGACTTCCTCGGGCTGTCCCAGGCAGCGACCTCTGCGCAGACGTCGTCGGGCCAGCATCTTGGCCAGGTGCAACAACTGCGCTTCGGTGACCGCTTCGCTGAGCTGGTAGGTGCCGGGTGACTCCCCCGCCAGCAATTTGGGCCGGGCTTTGGGGGACGAGGCCTGGGAGGCTGGAGGTGTGGGAGATGAAAGCGCCATGGTTGCCTCCTTCACGCGGCCAGTGTCGTGCCCTTGAGCTGGGCAAAGCGCTCGGTGAGCTTCCACAGCGCCCGGTTGAGCCGCACATCCTCGGTGACGCTGCGGATCGGACGGGTACGCGTGGCACGCCCGGATCGTGACCGTCCTCGAAGCCCCCCTTTGAAGAGGTTTTCCTGGGTGCGGTTGAACACGCTCCATAGCGTGCCATTGGCATCCTCCGTGCGCCTGGCTTCCAGGATGTCGGCCGGCTTGATGGGACTTGACTGCTGCCAGTCATCGCCATAACGCAGCGATAATGCCGCTTCAGCAAACAGATGGGCCTCGCCCTGGCTGACCAAGGTGGATCGGAAGGCCTCCACACCCTGGGCAATCTTGGGCACCTGGTGGCTCAGTTCAATGGACCCTTCCAGGATCTCATCGACGATCTGCTTGCCGTGGCGGACACGAATCCCTCCCACATCACCGACCGGCGTGACCATGCCATTGAGACAGATCAGCCGGAACAATCCCAGATCCAGTTGATAAGCCGCTGAGCGGTCATGGCTGTTGGTCAATACCAGTTCGGTGATGCTATCCCCGACCGCCATCTGTCGGTCTGGGTCTTGCCGAAAGCGAATCATGTGCCGCGTCACTGCCTGGCGATCGGGGTCGCGCACGTTCGTCTGCTGGGCACGCACGGGATACCAGCCCTCGGCCTGCAAGGCATCCACTACCTGAATGGTGGGCACAAAACCGTAACGGTCGGAGACGGCCTTATCCGGTTGCTGCGCGAAGATGGCCGGGGCCGTGCGATGAAGTTCGTCGTGACTGAGAATCTGCATGGTGAATGTCCTCTTGGTTTACGTTGCGCACAGCATCACCGCCCGCTCCCCGAAGGCAGCAGGCGATTGATGGGTGTCCTGAGTGGTGTTGATGAGAAAGGGGGGAACACCGCCCAAAGCGGTGACTTGGGGCGTCAGGCAGTCCTGGAAGACTCAGGCCTGTCGGGCTTGCTGGGCAGCCATGGCTGGCCCTTTCGAGTTCGTTTCGGCCTGGGCATCTTTCTCAGAGCCCTGCTTTGGGGATTTGGCCTGCAGCTTGTCGGCCAGGGCCACGGGTTGCGAACGCTGCCAGGCATCGGGCGCATCGGGATAAAACTCCTCCACCACGTCGATGGCTTCCTCGGCACTGTCCTCGAAGGCCCCATTGGCAAAACCTGCCTTGGCCGCCTTATCCAAAGCCTCCTGGTCAAATCCCGACTCTTGGCGCTCGGCATCAATGCGCTGGGCTTCGATGAGAGCCTCTTGGAGCGTCCACCCCTCACGCAGGGTGATGTCCACGTAAAAGATGGGTGTGCCATGGCTTTGTCGGGTGGACTTGCCCCGTAGCCGCAGCTCCAGGGGCAGACAGGCCAGGCGATTGCCGGATATCGCCTTGAAATAAGCCAATCGGGCAGCCAGGGTGCGGATGGAGTTGAACCCCGTGGTGCGGAAGATGAAACACCCCAGCGGATCCTCCTCCCCGACCAGCACATTCAAACGCCCATAGGGCTTACAGGCACCGCCCTGGGCCAGGGGGCAGGTATCCGGGGCCGGACAAGGCAAGGTCTCCATGCCCTCACGGGTCTGGCGCTTGCAGGTCTCGCCATCACCGACGCACAAAGGCCGCGCCGTTTTCCGGTCAAACAGGGCATATTCGGCCCGCAGGTTCAGATCGGGTTCGTTGAACAGTAAGTGGATGGGAATGCGCCGCAGTTTGCCCTCCTGCTGGGTGCGCAGGGTCTCGTCCAAGGGGTGACGTATCCAGCCCTCCTGGGTCTGGAGTTGGGAGGTGAGCGTGAATTGATCGTCCTTTTGGGGCAGACGCTTGCCGCCCTTTTCCACCACCTTGCCAATGGCAATCCGTCCCAGGATGGGTGGGGTAATGACCAGGCCTTTGAGCATGACAGGTCTCCTTGAGTGATTGAGATCCCTACCTGACAGACAGCCCAGGACGTGACCGCCACCCACGCAGCGGCCCGCCCTGGACTGAACAGGACAGAAGGGGTTATGGACAGAAGAGGGGGGGACTACGAATCCAGCATCACAAAACGCCGCTGGCCGGGACTTTCCTTCTGGTAGGCCGCCACCAGGTCCGGATGATCGGCCTTGAGCGCCTGGGTGTTGAGCCGATTCACCGGAGCTGTCTGCTTCCAGCGCACCCGGCCCGTGGGGAACTGCGCCACCGTGGCTTCCCCCATCGCCTGCTGCAGGGTGTGACGCAACTGGGCTTCCTCCTGGCCGCGTTGCGCCAACTCATCCCGGACCCGCTGTAATCGGGCAAAGACCTCGCACAGATCGGCATCATCCGAGAAATCCACCGTCTGGCCAGAATCCCGGGGATACAACCGTCGCAGCGCCTGTCCCGCCGAATCACTGGCATCTGCCGGTGGGGGCACATCCTGCTCCACAGAACGCCAGAACTGGGCCTCCAGGGCGATCAACTGCTCGATCATCGCCTCATCTCGTTCGATGCGATGGATCTCCAACTGCTGACCGGCAATCAGCACCGCCACATCGGCCGCCTGATGACCGGTCACGGCCAACTGATGCATCACCTGCAGCTGCACATACTCCGGCACCCCGTACTGCCACAGCTTCGCGCCATGCATGCCGGCTGTCTTGCACTCCAGGATCTGGACATCCTCTGATCCCACCACTTCACGATCCAGATTGGCCAGCATCCAGCTGTGTTCGGTGTGCTGCAGGATCGCATTGACGCGTCGCACCTTGCGCCCGGTGTGCTGGGCATAGTGCTCGGCGACGATGGGCTCCAGGACCGTGCCCCAGTGAAGCGGGCATTGAAGTCGATCCTGACGCCTGTCAGAGGACTCGGATGCTCCTCTGCCGGTTTTCTCCATCCACAGGGTCAGAGGGGACTGATAGGGGTTCAGCCCCACGGCCGCTGCCGCGTCGGAACTGCCAATCCCCGACTGACGAATTGCCAGCCAGGCACGGTGATCCAGCGCCCGGGTATTGACCAGGCGCCGTGCCTGCCCGTGACGACGCCCCGGTGAGAGGGTTTCCTGGGCAGGGCAAAAGGCTTGCTGGGTTTGACTCATGATCATGCTCCTTGGGATACAGACACGGCCCAGCCGCCCGCTTCTACTCAGGAAGCAGGCTGGCAAGGCAAAGGGAAAGGCAAAGGGATTAGGCCACCTGGGGACGGAAGGTATGGCCACAGGCCTGACAGGCGTAGTTGTCGAGGACCTTGTCATCGAGTTCCTCACCCAACCGGGCACCGGCCACACCACCTGCAGTGCCCCCGACCAGGCCCCCGAAGAGGGCACCGGCCAAGGTACCCATGGCAATCCCCACCGGACCGCCAACCACACCCAGGGCCGCACCTGCTTTGGCACCGGTCAACACCCCCGCCGCACCACTGGCCGTACCGGCCACTGCACCCGTGGCACCACCCACCTTGCGACCGTACTGGCGAGATACCACCTGAGATGAACCACAACTGGGACAAGCGATCGTCATATCGACCTCCTCAAAAAACGACAAAATGAAACGTCCAACGAAGAAGCCCATGCTTCTTCAAGGAGGTGATATAGGGCTGACTTTCGTTTAAATCGACAGTTCCCCGCTCCTGTTGAGAACCTTTTTTGCTCAAAATGCGGGGCGAGGTATAATTTATACTTTTTTCAGAAAAATAAAAGGAGATCTCAAGTTATAATCTGATCATAAGAAAATAGTCTATCATTATTATAAGTGACTTGTCCGATTTAATCCGAAAACACAATTATTGAGAGAATTTTTCTACGGTAATAGTAATATGTCTTTAAAAGTATCTCTGATATTCCTAAGGATTAAATATTCCCAAAATATTTAATCCTTATAGGAAATATAAGATAGATTAAAAAATAATAAAAATAATATATAAAAAATAATAGATAAGAATAATAGATAGTAAAAAATATAATAATATTTATATAATAATCTTTTTTTAAAAAAAAGTATAGAGTGATTAGATACTGGGGATTGGGTCTGACGATTTGAAGATATGCCGTCCTTCAGATCGTTATGGCCGAGTCAATCTCTGCATGCTTGCTGACCGTAACGCCGCCAGCCCCTGGTCAGTACGCCCTTGATTCTTACAATGGCCATGTGTTGCGCAGGCCGAATGTATGGCAAACCTTGAAAGGGAGCTTGAATATGTTCGATAGACAAAACATCCGACACCCTGATTGTACGAAGCTCATACTGCACTATGACTGTGAGTACCAAGGCTACCCTGTCTTGAGGCCAGGTGAGGGACCTCTAATCGCGCAATACCTGGACAGCAGCCTCCAGACGATCCATAAGGCATTCATGGATTACGGGCGGCTGTTCGCTTTTCGGGTCGATTTGCGCTACCCCGCCAACATGAATCACCAGCCGATGCATGACGACAATCGAGTCCTCAAAAATTTCTTTGGTTATTTCAGCTATGAGCTTCAGCGACTCAATACCAAGTACCGTTCGAAGGTTCGTTACATCTGGGCTAGAGAGAAAAATCACTCTCATCTGCCGCATTATCACCTGATGTTCCTTCTCAACTATGACGCTTTCAATTCCCTGGGCAGCGCTGAGCAAAGTCCTGGCGGTGGCTATTTCGGTGACAACATGTACCATCGCTTGGTCAGGTCTTGGGCTAAAGCGATTGATTGGCCGTTGGAGCAGATGGGCGGCCTTGTCCACATCTGCCAGTCTCCCGATACTGGGCAATGGTCGCAGTGTGTTATTCGAGGAGATGCTCAGGGCATGAATGAACTGGTGCGAACGGCCAGTTACCTTTGCAAAGCGCATACGAAGTATTTTGGGCAGCGCAGCCACAACTTTGGAGCCAGTCGCGTCTGATAAACGTCTTAAAAACAGTAGCTTGTCGCTCGCTTGTGTCGATTACGCCCGGGCATGCCCTCTCGGGATCACGCACAAGGTGTCTCAGAGCTTGCCTGAGAGGAGTTGGAGGTGTTCCTGGTATGAATGTACTAGGGTAAATAATAAATCGCTTAAAAAGCTTCTCATTGCCTTCTGCGATAATGGTGCGCGATGTTGTGATATGCTGCCCTGAATTTCGGCGAGATTTTACGACTCTTCTAGGCGCTTTTGGCTCACCAATGGCGCAGGATAAAACTTGTCCTGGTATGCACTGCTGGCATGGCAACAAAGAGACTTTTTGGTTGTCGTGACAGTCTTTTTTGAGGTTGTCTGAGCTTGAGTAGGTCTTGTTGGCATATATCATGCGGTGTAGCGCGCCTAAGAGTGGATCTGCGGGGCGATCGATTGTCAGGGTATGTCTTGGTACTGGGGGTGTTCATTTTCGCTCAAATTCGAGCTCTCCTTGGTTTTTTAATATCAGGCTTGACGATGATTATCTAGGTGATTTTGAAATTATCAAGGGCTTCAGAGAATTTTTCTGAACTTAAAAAAAGTGATCGATGGAATGCTGAAGAAGAAGTTTGTCTTGTTAATTTTATTTTTTTGGGTAGCTGCGCCAGGGTTTGTGCTGGCAGAGGTTCGCATCGCGTCCTGGAATATCCAACATTTAGGATGGCAGAATGATAAAAGCTACCAAGCAGTGGCTCGAGTGGCATCTCAATATGACTTTCTAGCGATACAGGAATTAATGAACGCAGAAGGGATTGAACGTTTGGAGGCGATGTTGGAGGAAAAAACAGAGGAATCGTGGTCTTCTATCTACTCGCATCGGCTTGGGACGAGCACCTATTTGGAGAAGTATGCATTTCTTTGGCGAGACTCGGCGGTGCAGTATGTAGAGGGGGCGGTGGTTTACCTGGATGACGCGGATGTGTTTGCCCGTGAGCCCTTCAGTGCGGTATTTCGCTCGACAAACACGGGGCAGGAATGGGTGGCTGCCACGGTGCATGTCGTCTACGGGCGACGTATTTCTGACCGCACGCCAGAAATCCACGCGTTGAGGGGGTATTGGGACTGGCTGGGAGAGATCTATCCTGAACATCAGGAATATCGGATGCTCTTGGGGGACTTCAATCTGCGTCCAGGGCACCCGGCATGGGCTGAGCTGAGGGAAGTGGCGAAGCCGTTGGTGACTCGGGGTGCCACAACGCTTTCAACGCATGATCGCCAATATGCCAATCTCTATGACAATATCTGGGTGCCCAAGAAACATGGGCTGTCGATTAGCAAGGCAGGTATCGACAGGTTTCCCCAGAGCCTGAGTCAAACCACGCCTCATTACTGGAGCCATGAAAAGGCGAGGGCGCACGTATCTGACCATGCGCCGGTCTATGCCCTGTTGGGTGATGTAGAGCGCCATCCTTTGCGGTCCGGGGAGTTGTACGTGCCTAATCGAATCGGGTCTTCAGGAGACCGGCCTGCAAAACAGGCCTGTATTGATCTCAATGAATCCAGCCGCTCTGCCTTGACGCGCTTGCCTCATGTCGGGCCTGCCAGGGCTGATCAGATCGTTGATGGGCGCCCGTGGGGAGGTGTCGGTGACCTGGAGAGCGTGCGTGGCTTGGGGGGAGAGCGCGTGCGTGATATTAGTCAATCTGGGTTGTTATGCGACTGACGTGAGTGACAGTACGGGCGGGCAAGGGCCAGACGTGGGCGACAGCGGGGGAGCCTGGCCCTGGTTAGCAACCCCCGCTGTCAAGTTAGCTGGAACCTGACCCGCTGTTAGACCCTTAAAACCTCGAAGGCGGCGAAGAGAAAGGGATCAGATGAAGCACTCTGAAGAACCGCTGGGCGGCAGTGCCCGAAAAGCTGGTCCCCCCAATAATCGGCCCAACTCCGAGGTGGCAGAGGAAGAATGGATTAGCGCCGCAGATCTCAGCGAAGCCGTTGAGCTGATCCATTACGGCTGACCCAGGGGCGTCGATTTGAGCGATACACCAACGCCACATGGCCCGCATTACTCCCAATCATCGTCCTCGTCATCCTCATCGATATCAGTACAGGCAGCCGGCCAAATTTCTGAGCAACATACCGCTTCCTCACCTGACAGAGCATCGGACGGCATATGCTTGATCATTCTAAAATCCTTGGCGCTCATAATTTCATGAACTGTTTTTACGAGTAGAGGGTAGACTCTATCAGTATCGAGCGACCATCCTGAATCACATAGTGAGGAAAGCTTAACGCTATAAAGCCACGGTTTGTGGCTCCCGCCTCTTTTCACCCTGCCAATCCAGAGTGTCCTTTGTCAGGCCACGAAACAGCTTGTCCATGCCGAACTGGAGGGAGGGTACTGCCCCGGAGAGGAAGAACAGCGCCATGTGCCTGAAGGTCAGTGAGCGCTGCCGGGAAAAATCCTGGGGCCGGTAGCGATGCACGGCGACGAACTCGGGGTCATCGAGGGCTGCATCAAGCTTGTTGAGAATTGTTCTCATAGAGGCAAGCGGGGTTCTGTTGGCTGGTCAACAGTTTTTTCATGGTTCTGGAAGTTTCTGGCTTGCCTGAATTTGAGATTATTTTTTCAACTTCAATCGGTTATTGCCGCCGAGCTTAAGTTTACGATATTGCCCATCAGCGTCGCCTTCTTGATCTGAAGCAGGAAATCCGTCACAAAATCCGGTAGTGTTTCCTCGACAGTCATGCGATGGATTAGACATGGAACACCGGAACCCTGCACGGCTAGCCGCCAGATCATCGGCCCCAGGACCAGGTGTGCTCTTGCACCCGGTTGTCTGCGGGGGGGGGGCACCCCGCCTTTATGGTTGCTTTGGCGCTGTCTAGCAGAGACCTGCGTGGAACTGCTCCGCTTCCGGCTCAACCTGAGCCCGAACCCTCAAATGCGTTTCACCGACGCGCGCGAAGCCCACCCCAGCCGACGTTGCGTTCTCGTCCGCCTAAGTCGATTTGAACGGACTCCATACAACACGGGTCGCTGGTCGACAGCTCAATTTTCCCCCGAACACCACTGATCCTAAGTCGTACCGGCCTATTTCCCCTCGTGGAACCAATGTTTTCATGTTAGGGAAGTCTCTTAAATCTATGGGCTCCGAAGAATCGAAGCGGATCTGCGTTTGAACCCTGCATGTTATGGGCAGCGGCCTATCCGTGGATCTAACTCTCATGTTTGGAAGCAGAGTGAAAAGGCACTATTTGGCATTTGGCCAAAAAGCTACCTCAGCTGGCCCCGTTTTTGTGCCGCCTTGAGCGGTGCACTCTAAACGCGTTCTGTAGAAAATAACAAAGGAGATGTCTAAATGGCATTGATCGATCGAATTAAATACGACTCATTATCTGACGATGTGGTCGTATGGAAATTTCCAAGCGAGGATATCTGTCTCGGCGCGCAGCTAATCGTGAATGAAAGCCAGGAAGCTTTGTTCGTCAAGGGCGGAAAAGCCCTTGATTTGTTTGGTGCAGGCACACATACATTGAAAAGTGATAATTTGCCTTTGTTACGCAAATTGATCCACTTTCCGTTCGGTGGGAAAACCCCGTTCTCCGCTGAGGTTTGGTACGTAAATAAAACCGCAAAACGCGATCTGAAGTGGGGTACCAAGGGCCCCATCCAAGTTGTGGACCCTTTGTATAACTTCCCTGTAAGCGTCAGGGCATTTGGTAGATGGGGTATGAGGGTAGTAGATGCGCGAAACTTCATTCATCAGATTGTTGGTACTCAAAGTTCTTCTTCTTCTTCCAAGGGATACATTGGTGCTGAGCGGATTGAAGAATACTTTGTTGGCGAGATCGTGCAAAGACTTTCTGATACGCTCGGTAAGTTTTTTGTAGAAAGGAACAGTTCCGTTTTTCAAGCGAGTGCGCATCTTAATGACCTGTCGTCGTTCGTTGCGATAGGTGTCCGCTCTGAGTTTCATCGCTTTGGAATTGAGATTGTTAACTTCAATATTGAGCGTATAAGCATACCAGACGAAGAGCAGAAGAAATTCCAAGAAATTCTTGGAAAGCGCATGGAAATCGATCAGGTCAGTAAGGCGCAGGTGAGCCAAGCTTATACGACGATGCGCACTTTCGATACCCTTGAAAAAGCGGCTGAAAACGAGGGTAGTATTGCGGGTCAATCGCTTGGTGCTGGTCTAGGCCTAGGTGCGGGGTTAGGTGCCGGTGCTTCAATTGGTCAGCAAGTCGGCAGCGCAATGAATGTCCAACCCCAGGAGGAGAAAAAAAAGGAAGCAATATCTCAAGGCGACCCAATAGCTAAACTCCAGAAATTGAAACAGATGCTTGAAGGTGACTTGATAACCCAAGAGGAATTCGATCGTAAGAAGAAGGAGATTCTTGATTCCATGTGAACGGAGTTAACATTAATTCGCGCGGCCAAAAAAACCGTAATAATTATTTTGTTTTGGGATGTGAGTGTCTTGCGGAGAAAAATAAACATCGTTGCTATTCAGGCACTAGATTTAGCCCATCAAGTCCGTAGATATATTACGTGTTGTGCTTGTAGCTCATCTTCAGGAACGAAAAATGAACACTTCAAGCATACGGTGTCGTAATTTCGTGCTCTAACTTATTGTTTTTCTCGGCTTGAGCAAAAACTGATAGTCTGAATAGTAATTAAACATCAATGCTCGACAGGCTCGTAGCGGCGAATATGGTTAGGGGGGTAGCAAATGGAAATAAGCGAATGCCCGCAATGTGGTGCGGCGACGACACCATCTTTGCGAAAATGTGAGTATTGCAAGGCTGAGTTTTTTGTTAGCAGCCTAGCGTATCTCGGAAGGTTTGATTCAAATGGAGTTGGCAAATATTTGGAGCATTATAAAGACTTAACGCGTCGCGATCCATGCGATGCCGAGGGTTTGCTTGGCCTCGGGCTATGCTATTTACAGATGGGTACTTTTCCGCTGGCCCGGAAGTATTTTGAGAAGATTATCGACGCATCTCCAGATATTTCGCAGGCCTATTACTATTATGTTCTTGCAGGTATCAGTGGGCGGCGACTAATGACACTGTCTCTCAATGAGGCAAGGCAGTTTGTTACGTATCTTCATACCGCGATTCAGTTGGATGATGAAATGCCGCAGTACAAATTACTGTTGGCAATGCTGAAGAGGGATTATTACGAGACAAATGGAATGAGGGATTCATCACCTCGGGCTGCTGAACTTCTAGCTCAAATAGAGGGTTGTAATATTAATAGAAATGAATTAGAAAACTTAAAGGCCGCCGTAAAAGTTGCAAAGGAGGATCAATATTATGAACTTCTAGTGGTGCGATGATATTGTGCGAAAGGCAATTAATAAGTTAGATAAAAAGGAAACGCAAATGTCGGATGAAGAGAAGCAGGAAACGCAAATGTCGGATGAAGAGAAGCGTCAAGCTGTCAAGAAGTACTTCAAGGAATTTCCGAAGGGGGCTGTTTGGGCAATTCTAATAGGCATTCCATTAATACTTCTATACGGACTTGGTATTATACTAATAGCAATTGGTGTTATAATGATTTGGTCGTGGAGTAAGAGGCCGACTGACGCGGAAATGGATAATTATATAGCTGAGGACTTATCAAAAGCAGAGAGTAAAGCACTTCAAAAAACCTCAATTGATGAGTCCGAGCTGGTTAGCGAAGCTGTCGTGGTGACCGGCCCGAGGCTTTGGAATACTGCGGGTGCAGAGATTCTTTTTAAGAAGGGTAAGGATGAATTGCTGAGGTTTACACCGATAAATATAAGTGTGCTTCATCTGACTCAGCATCAGATTGTCTCTTATCAAGCCTGTTTAGACTTATTGACGGGGAATTTATTAAACGAGTCGACAGACGAGTATTTCTATAAGGATGTCGTTTCTGTTGCAACAAAGACTGAGTCAAACTCATTCACCTCTGAGAAGTTCGGCACGATCCAATTGAACGCTGCTGAGACCTTTGTTCTCACCACCTCGGGGGGGACTTCCGTTAAAACGGTGCTGAAAGATCCTAAGCTTATCGAAATTATGGGTGGTGGCGATATCCCAACAACGGACGCTGAGCGTGCGATTCAGGTTGTAAGAAAGATGCTTCGAGAAAAGAAGCAGACTTAACGCACAAAGTGGTGGATTCGAGTGAGGGCGGATGGTTAGCCCGCCCTCACCACGCGGTCTGGGGGGGGGGTGGATTGAAGAATAGCCTACTTCGCGGATACCATATGATTCTAAGGCGATCATATCTCCTCACGACTTTAAGTCAAGTTGCTTGCCTTTACCATGTTCAATTAGTCGAAGACTCTCGCTTTCTGGGTTGCTTAATTCATTTTGATGATCATATCCTGGAAATACCTCGCGAGCTATGTTGTTTGTTCCGGCGGCCATGCTTTCCTGCACCTTCTGCACGGCGAACAGGCGCTTCTTTACCTCGTGAAGCGCTCGTACGTTTTTATCCTTGATGGCATTGATTTGTTCCTCGGTGAATTGGCATTGCTTTTCGATCGTTGATTTCTGCTCGCGCGTCTCAACTAACATAATTTCTTTTTCATTTATTTTCTCTAGAATTCTTATTTCATTTAGTATGCTTCTTAGCTTTTCCTTATGAATCTCAACTAAATGTTTTGATTGCTTAAGATCCGTTAAGTATTTTGTGATTGCTTCTGCTTCCCTTAAGCGTCTAATCAAGTTGTCGACTTCATGCTCAAGGATTACAAGTCGTTTATCAAGATCCCTGTTATGTTTCATTAGTTCAGTGTAATGATGTTCTAGTTGCGCAAGTTGGCGATCTTGTGTTTCGTCAACTTTTAGGCACTCGGGTATCGAAGACAGTACATCGCTGATTACCGACATGCAGGAGTGAAACGCGTGATTGCTTTCATTGCAACGTAAATTCATCAAGCGCAGGTAGTTTCTATAGTTTTTTTCTCTTTCTGACATTACCTCTCGAACGACAGCTATTTTATCAAGCATAAGTTCGTATTCTTGTGCTTTGGCTGCGTATTCCTTATGGCTACTAAGTTTATTTTTTTTACGTCCGAAGTTCTCGTCAGTGGGTTTATTTTTCCTGTGATGCTCTTCTTTGCTTTTCATAAGTAATCTCGCCATGGCTTTGACGGCAGGTTATTGGCTTGAAGTACTCGTTCGAATTGTTTCTTTTCTCTGGAATTTAAATTGTGAATCTTTCTTTTCGCTCCCTTGGGGTTGATTTGCTGATCACTTGTAATTAATGCCTTCTAGTCTTAGCAGGTGCTTATTGTTCTTATGATTGATGACTATCCGCCGCTGCCTCTCGTGCCACGGATAGATCACGACTGGTTCTGATCAGAACTTAATTCGCGCTCCACAATTGCTCGGAGTTCGCTAAGCTTTTTTCCAACTAGAGTCCTAGTTTCGATTTCTGTGGCGGTTCTATTGAATTCAAGCATCGCCTTCTCATGCTCGATTCTCCGCTTATAATCCTCTTGCTCAAATTCACGCCGGATCGAATCAATTTTTGACTCGTGCGAATCCGCAATCGATTTTATTTCAGTTGCAGACTGTGCGTCTATGTATTTCTTGTACGAGCGAATGTAGAACCAGAAACCTAAACAGAAAAGAATGGCGGTTGTGGTTACCGCTCCAATTGCTAAGTTCCTTTGGGTGTTTGCCTCAGCGTAGATCTCTTCGGCTATCTCTTTCCGGAATTCTTCTGCATAACTTGATCTTAAACTTTCTTTTGATATCTTTTCTCTTTCGCGCATTGCCTCTAGTTGAGCGGCTAGTGTGGCATTTTTGAGTAAAAGCTCAGTGTTCTGTTCTGATAGCGATTCCAATTTATCCTCAAAGCGTGAAGCGTCATTTGTGTCTCCGCAACTTAGTAAGATTGGCGTACAGATAATAAGAAATGGGAGTCGATAAAACGACACTTTTAATGTGTTCATGAGTGAATTCCTGTTGATATACAGATTCAGCTTTAGCGAAGCCCGAAAACGATAACTGGCAGCGGTGATGAGCTCTTACAAAGGGTTATGACAGATTATTACCGGAATTCGTGGGTAAATCTCACCAAAATGCGTGATAAATTTTCAAAAATAGCAAGATAAATGAGGAAATCAGGGCTCACCGTTGCGCCAGTTCGGTGAACCCCAGATGCCCCTGTTACGGTCCCGCCCTATCAGAGGTCTTCCATCCCACCCTCTCTGCGGCGAGACAAAGGGGCCAGTCCCGGACTGAGCGCGGAAGGTAACGCCTCCGCACGCAGCTTGGGTTGGCCGGCGGCTGACAATCAGAAGGGTGGCTCATCTCCCGGTAGCGGGCAAGCCCGGCGGCGGTTTGCCGTGGCATGGTCGGGGGGGGGTTGTTGCATCTGTCTCATGCACGTGCAGCTGCGCGAAGTACACGGACTCCAGGTGGTCCACCAGATTGAGCAAGACAGTGTGCAGGGCGCGCACCGTGTCGGGATCCAGGTTAACGGGCAGGTTGGTGGGCGCCATGGGAATCGGGTTCAGGGTGCCGCCACGATCCCGGTCGACTTTGCGGCCATAGCACCTGTGGCACTACAGCCCAGCGCGACCACAATGCAGGCACCGCTTGGGTCGATACCCCTCGGGATGCGTCAACCAAGCCGATAAGTGTTGCTCAAGGGACGCAATCCCTGGCAGGATCAAAGCCATGGGGCTCGTGCCTTCTGGTGTTGTTTTTTTTGTCGAAGATTTCACACTACCAGAGGTGTACCGGCCTTTTCTTTGACCCGGATGTCCCGGATTGAAGGCGGAGATGTGCTTTAACAGGCCCTCAAGGAGCCAGGGATGTGGAGGTGGTGGTAAGCGGGGTCAGTGCGGGACGTAACAAGGAAGGAAGCTCGAAAGGCGGAACTGAAGGCCCTGCAGGACCTGATCATGCCGTTTTTCGATGCTTTGGAGACGTTCAGTGCCCGATTGGCCTTGCTGGAGAAAAAGGTCGAGAAGAACAGAACAACCCCGGCAAGCCGCTCCGTCCTCGGAAGGCCCGCGCATGCCCCATCACCTTCTGGTGATCCTGCAGCGGCTCGGCGGAGGCCGTCAGCCCTTTTTCGATGACGAACTTGATCTCGCCCAGTGCGGGGGGGGCCTCGAGCGCTGTGACGCAAGGACACCAACGATATGTATCGGCATGCCTTGGCCTGGGCTCTTGGTGCCAAATCCCGAGTCCAACGAGTAGGGCACCTGCGAAAGGCTCATGTTGTAATGCTTTGCTACTTGGGATACATTCAGGAGAAGTTTCCCGCCAAGGAGTGGTCAGCAGATGAAATTCCCCACCGTATATCCCTCAGTTCCTGTCCTACAGGCCTCGCGGCCCATCTCCGCTCACGTGTTGGTATCCAAGGCGTACGTGGGCGAATCTGCGCAACAAGGAGTCCTTTTGCATGGAAATATTTGACCTGAAGCTTAACGATCGCATTCAGATCGGTGATGATGTGGTGATCGAGATTTTGAAGCGCACCGGTATACAGGTCAAGATTGGTATTGAGGCTCCCCGTGATGTGAAGGTCTATCGCAAAGAGCTTTATGACCACTTGCAGGCGACGGGAGAGAAACGTGCGTAGAGTGCTGAACGTTACCAGCCGCCCCACGTGAAGCTTGTCACACGGACCAGGGCATGGCTGCCACCTACGGGAGCGCCGGCGAGGCTGTCAAGGTAGATGGAACCTGCGTCATGTCGTCTGTAATGAAGCACGAGGATGATTTTGAGTTTCGGGGTTGCGCGCTACACCTGGGCTCTCGGCCTACAGGTACAGGTATGATCGAACCAGCGCTCGGGATTGATGGCGGAGGCTAGAGCGTAGCCTAAATGTTAGCTCAGTGGTTTTCATGTATTTATTAATTGACCATAAATTTCCATGGTGAGGTTAGCGTGAAGCTATTAGCGACTTTGGTTTTGGCCTTTTTTGTTGTTTTATCGTCTGCTTGCTCTGCTCAAGACGAGGACCTTAGCAAGTATATTAATAGAGAGCACTTGGGTGTGACAGTCGCCTACTTTGAGCAATTAACCGGGCCGGCGATGAGGGTGGGATTTGATTCACGAGAGTACCGAATCGGGGAGTGTCAATTTAAGGCGCATGTGTCTAATGACTCGATAACCGCGTTTTCAATGGCAACCAATGATGGTTGTTATTTTGACATGAGTTCTTTTCTATTTCCTGACGAGGAATACGCTTTTTTCCGCGATGCATCATTTGGTGATGTGGACGGTGCACTGGGTGGGATCAGTCACTACCATGCCGATTGCTTGATGTCCTGTGGTAACGCCATTGATCCATCCGTTTATTTGCATTGGTATGGCCCTAGAGTGCTGGATTGGATCGAAGTTGTTGTGAGTGCAGAGATTGTAACTGAAGAGATATCTGCTGCAGCTTCAAAAGTTACAGACTACTTAATAGAAAAGCATGGGGAAGACTGGGTGATGTATCAGGATTTTAATTGCTCACCTGAGGATTATTATAGTGTTGCTCAAAGGGCTTTCAATGATGTTAAGGTAAGTGAAGTTAAAGTGGGATATTATGTCTATAATCCGGGTTGCGATTATTGAATGAGTTTAGCTTGTGTTACGGTTAGCACTAATGCCGTTTGTCTCCAATTTTTTCGCCCTTGCTTTGTTTCTGTATTTATTGTTGGGTTCGGCTTTAATGATGCTGTAGATCGCCTGCTGGAGAGTTTTTTTCTGGACGCCTATTTCGTTTAAGCTGTCATAGCACGATTCGGAGTCATTGTAACCACGTTGATCCGAGATGTAACGCTCAGCAAAAATATCAATTATTTTTAATAGATCTGGTACGCCTTTATTCCGAGAAAGACGCTCTTTAGAAAAACCTTCTAAGCTAATATCATGATTTGACGGGGTTTGTCCATGTAAGCAAAGATGAGGTGCTTGCTCTAAGCATTCACGGGTGACGTTCTTGTTGTTCTGCCATCTCTCATTGATCCATATCTTGATCGCTGTCTTCGGGTTAATGCTGTTTTTTTCTAATCTTTCGAGGCCGCCGCAATGATAAAGATGCCAGTGCACGGCGTGAAGGTCGCGAATTAGCATGTTCGACCATTTGTTTATCTGATAATCCCCTACTTGATCATAGTTTTTGGGTCCGTAAAGGGCGTGGTGGCGTTTGTTTATACTTGCCAAGTCACTCCTCAATAGGAAACATCCTGAGAGTGCTATTGTCGTGTTCGTTGTGCTGTCGTTGTCTTTAAAATAAAGCTCGTGGTTATGATAAGGCCAAATGTAATCGTCTATATGGTTATGATAGTGCTTGCCAGATAGAGCGTGGTAGGCAGGGCTCTTGAGGGCAAGGTGGTAAGGGTCGCTTGCAGTTATGCGGCTACGTGTAGGGTTCGCGGTTGCCACCTTTACCGGTGTCGACGTTCCCCATTCGCCAGAGAGAAGTATTTTCTCAATGTCGTTATGAGAGGGTATGAACCCATCAACTTTTCCGATATCAATCCTAAGCGGGTTTTCTCCCGTGCGATCGAAGATCCCTGGTCTATAGTGGCGAGGAAATCGCAGCCCAATAGAGATAGCTTGCCTGGGGAATACTATCAATGATGATTGTGTGTCATTAACGAGGTCGATAAGTAATTCCAGTTTTATTTTTAGTTCTTCTAGTGTGGCTTGTACCGATATGATTTCCTCCCATTCTTCTTCATGATAAACATCGTTCATTCGGGCCCCCATTTTGGTATATCGCGCATCAACAATGCTGCCACAGCTATTTTGCTGACTGTCGACTGTTCAGAATGCTGAAATCTACCCTGGAGAGTATTCCTCTGCCTGTTGGGTTCGTATAATCCGCCCAGTCTTGCATCATGTCTCGGCGTTTCTCGAATAAATCACCACGACGATAGGCTGCTTCGACTTTGTTTTCGATGGTGTGTGCCAGTGCCATCTCCGCGACGTCACGGGGGTAGCTGGTCACTTCGCCGGTCCAGTCTCGAAAGCTGGATCGAAATCCGTGCGGGACATAGTCTCCATTCTCACCACCCAGACCGTACCCCATGCCACGCATCAATTGAAGCATGGCCATGTTGGATAGGGGGCGCCCATAGCGCGCACCTGGGAATACATAGGCGGTACCCTGGACCTGGGGCATTGCTTTTAGCAATGTGACGGCTTGTCGAGACAGCGGCACCCGATGCTCACGGCCTGCCTTCATCCGGTCAGCTGGGATCGTCCAGATTTCATTGGTGAGGTCAATCTCTGTCCAGACCGAGTGAAGTACCTCCGATGTTCTGGTGGCAGTCAGGATCAGAAATTGCAGCGCCTTGGAGGAAATGCTGTCCTGTCCCTGAAGTGTGGACATGAACGTGGCGACTTCGTGGTAGGGCATGGCAGGATGGTGGACCACCTTTTTGACTCTTGATGGCTTGGGCAAGAGCTTGTCGAGGTGGCCACGCCAGCGAGCCGGGTTCAAGGGATCTCTGTAGTTATGCGCTGCTGCGTAGTCGAGGATGCATTCGATGCGCCCCTGCACACGCTTAGCCGTTTCGGTCTTGGTTGTCCACATGGGTGAAAGGATTTTCAGTACATCCTGGGTGGTGACCTGGTCGACTGGCTTGGCGCCGATCACCGGCCGGGCATAGGTCTTCAGGGTGCTGACCCACTGCCGAGCGTGCTTGACATTTCGCCAGCTGCGGCGGTGCGCAAAGATGTACCGTGCAGCGCAGTTCGTGAAAGAGGGGGTGGCTTGGATGGGCACCTGCTGCTGGACGCTTGCCTCGATGGGGTCAACGCCACTTTTGACGAGCTTGCGGCACTCAGACGCCCGCTCTCGCGCCTCGGCAAGAGGGACGTCCGGATAGGTGCCTAGCCCCATGTAGCGCTGCCTACCCTGAAGCTTGAATCGGTAGATCCAGCTGACTGACCCACTGGCACTGATTTGCAGGTAGAGCCCCAGGCCATCGCCGGTCATCCTTTTTTTTTCTCTTTGGCGAGCTTCTGAACCGCTTTGTTGGTCAGCTTTCCCATGGTGGGCCTCGTGGTATCGGCGCGTGATGCTAGTGAGGTTAACACATCGTGACCCACACGCTGACCCACACTTTGGAGCTGCTTGCGATAGCATTGAATTGTACGTAGCTGGACAGAAAATTCCAAAAAAGCTCGCAAAAATATGAAGCTACAGCAACTCCTGGGATGGATTTAGATTTGATGTATACGGACTCTCTCTCCGCCATGTTGTGCATCTAAGCCCCTGAATTCAGGGGCTTTTTTGTTGGTGTGACAGTTAGCAGCCCCCCAGCTAGTCCCCCGCGCCGATCAAATCCAATCAGCCAACGGCATCCCCACCGCCACCCTGGAACTCAAGAGCCAGTTCAAGCAGACTGCGTCACAGCCCCGACTTCGGTACCATCGAAGAGAAAGCCGACTCCCCGATGCCTCCATGCCCCTCATGTCCCTGCGGCTTCCCAGTCGCCTTATCCTCCTCCTTCTGGCTGCTGCCCTCTGGCTGACTGCCTGCGGCGAGACGAATCAGGGCGATCACGCCGAAGAGGCCGAACGTGGTGTCCCGGTAGCAGCCGCCGAGGTCCGGACCCGGGATCTGTCGCGCAGCCTCACCCTTTCCGCCACCATTGAACCGCGGGTCGTCATCCGCCTGGCCAGCCGCACTCAGGGCACCATCGACCAGGTGCACGTGGAGGCGGGTGACCGGGTGGACCGGGGCGATCTGCTGCTGGAACTGGACCTCTCCGAACATCGGGCCGAGCTGGCCCGGGCCCGGGCCCAGGAAGAAGAGGCCCAGTTGGAATACGACCGCAGCCAGCAACTGCGTGGCGAGGGCGTGGTCAGTGATGCCGATTTCCAGCGGGCTCGGGTGGCCCTGCAGATCCATCGCAGCCAGCGTCAGCTCTGGGAAACCCGCATCGCCTACGGTCGGGTGATGGCCCCGCGGGATGCCGTGGTCACCGACCGTTTCGTGGAACCCGGCGAGGCGGTGGAGGCCCAGGACACCTTGTTTGAGCTGGCGGCCATGGATGAGCTGGTCATGCGCCCCGGCGTTTCCGAGAGGGACGTGGTGCACCTGGAAGTGGGTCAGAGTCTGCCCATCACCCTGGATGCCCTGCCCGATGAGACCCTGGAGGGGCGTATCCGCCGCATCTTCCCCATGGCCCAGCCGGGCAGCCGCCTGGTGACCGTGGAGGTGGCGCTGCCCGCCGATGCCACCGGGCGGGGTGTCCGCCCCGGTTTTCTCGGGCGTATTTCCACCCGCGTGGACGCTCGCCCCGAGGCCCTGGCTGTCCCGGCGGCGGCCATCGGCGAGGATGACGAGGGGCGCTATGTGTATCTGATACACGATGAGCGCCTGGAACGTCGCACCATCGACATCGGCGTGAGTCGGGGCCAGTGGACCGAGGTACTGGAGGGCCTGGAGGATGGTGATGTAATCCTGGCCACCAATCCCATCGACATGAGTGAAGGCACCCGCGTGCGCATCGTCGGGTGGCGGGGATGAATCTGTCCCATCTGTCCATCCGCCGGCCGGTCGGTACCCTGGCCCTGGCCTCGGTGGTGTTCGTGCTGGGCCTGTTCTTCGTGGACCGGCTGCCCATCGACCTGTTGCCTAATATCGAATATCCCCATATCCGTGTGACGGTGAACCACCCGGGCGTGGCCCCGGAGGTGATGGAGGAGCAGGTCACCCGGGTACTGGAGCGCAACCTGGCGGCCACCGAGAACCTCACCCGCATCTACAGCCGGGCCTCGGAGGGGCGCACCAACGTCAACCTGCTGTTCGAGTACGGCACCAACCTGGACCTGGCCCTGCAGGACGCCTCACGGTATCTGGAACTGGCCCGCACCCAGTTGCCACCGGATATCGAGCCCCCCCGACTGTACAAGTTCGACCCCTCCCAGGACCCGGTCTGGCAGGCGGGTTTCAGTTCCACGGTGCGCTCCGAGGTGGAGGTGCGCGACTGGGTGGAGAATCGCCTGGCGCCCCAGTTGCTGGCCATTCATGGCGTGTCCGGCGTCGAAGCCGCCGGCGGCATGGTGCGGGAGATGGAGGTGATCGTCGACCAGGTGCGGTTGCGGTCCTATGGCCTGACCATGAAGGATCTCATCGACACCCTGGAGGCGGAGAACGTGGATATCGCCGCCGGCTGGGTGACCGGTGAAAGCTTTGACGTGATGGCCAAGACGGATGGCCTGTTCACCTCGGTGGCGGACATCGAGAACGTCCTCATCGATCTGCCGGGAGATACCCGTCAGCGTATCCGCCTGTCGGATGTGGCCAGTGTGCGTGACGGGCATCGGGAGCAACGGCTGTTCGTGCGCCTCAATGGTACGCCAGCGGCGCAGATCTCCGTGTTCAAGCTGCCCGAGGCCAACACGGTGGAGGTGGTGGATCAGGTGCAGGCCACCCTGGCGCGCCTGGAGCGTTCCGGTTACATCCCCGAGGACATTGCCCACCAGGCGACCACCGATCCGGCCTTCTTCATTCGCGGTGCCATCGGCAGTGTGGCCACGGCGGCCATCCTGGGCGGGGTGCTGGCCATGCTCATGGTACTGCTGTTCCTGGGGAGCCTGCGCAAGGGGTTCGTGATCGGGTTGTCCATCCCCATCGCCATCATGGCGGCGTTTGCACTGATGGGGGCCAGCGGCCTCACGCTCAACATCATCAGCCTGGGTGGGCTGGCCCTGGGGGTCGGCCTGCTGGTGGACAATGCCATCGTCATGCTGGAGAACATCTACCGGCATCGGGAGCAGCTGGGCAAGTCCTCCCGGGACTCGGCCCTGGATGGCTCCCGCGAGGTGGTCTCGGCCATTACTGCCTCCACCCTCACCAATCTGGCGGCGGTGCTCCCCTTCCTGCTCATCACGGGCATCGCATCGCTGATCTTTAGGGATCTGATCCTCACCATCGCCTTTGCCATCATCGCCACCCTGGCCGCCGCCCTGACCCTGGTGCCGATGCTGGCGGCCCTGCTGGGTGAGGTGCGATTCACGAGCGGTCTGGAGCACAGCCGTCCACTGCGTGCCTTCAATCGAGGAATCGGCCATCTGCGGCGTGGCTATCGACGCCTCCTGGCCCGGGTATTGCGTTGGCGCTGGGCGGTGGTGGGGTTGGCCGGCGTGGCCCTGGTAGGGGCCTGGCTGGTTTCCACGCAGCTGGGAAATGAGTTTTTGCCCCAGGTGGATGACGGCAACGTGAGCGTGCGCATGGTGTTACCGCCGGGGACCCCGCCTCAGGAGACCGATGCGGCGGTGCGCCAGATCGAGCAGCGTCTGCAGGATCTGCCCCATGTGGAAACGGTATTCAGCATGGTGGGTGGGCATCTGAGCGGGGGCATCATCAACGAGCGACCCGGTACCGCCAACCTGCGTGTGCAGCTCACGCCTGCCCGGGACCGCCCCGGCACCTCGGCAGGTGAGTGGGTGGCCGATGCCCAGCAGGCACTGGATGAGCTGGATCTGCCGGGGGCCCGCATCAGTGTGCGGCCCCCCTCCATTCCCGGGCTGAGATTCGGCACGGGTGACGCGGATCTGGAGGTGGGTATCGTCGGCGAGGATCTGGATCAGTTGCAGCGACTGGCGGGGGAGGTGAGCGCCCGGCTGGAGGGAATCGCAGGTCTGGAAGGCGTGGAGGTGGGTCGCGAGGACCGCAGCCCGCTGCTGCGGATCATTGTCGATCGGGAGCGGGCGGCGGACCTGGGAATGCGTGTGTCGGAAGTGGGCGGGGCCATTCGCGACGCCGTGGACGGCGCCGTTCCCACGCGTTTTCTCACCCAGAATCAGGAGTACGATGTGCGCGTGCGCCTGCCCCGGGAGAGGGTGGCCGACACCGAGGCCCTGGGGGGCATGCTGCTGTTCCGCCAGGAGGGTGAACCGGTGCTCCTGCGCGACGTGGCCCGGTTTGAACTGGGTGAGGGACCGGCCCATATCGAGCGGGAAAACCAGAGCCGCATCGCCCGGGTGAACGGGGACATCAACACGGCGGTGGCGGACACCGGCACCATCATGGCGCAGGTGGAAGAACGCCTGGCGGATCTGGAACTGCCGGATGATTACAGCCTGATCTTCTCGGGCCAGTGGGAGACCATCCAGGAAACCCAGCGGGAGTTGCTGACCGTGGTATTGCTGGCGGTCTTTCTGGTGTTCGTGGTGCTGGCGGTGCAGTACGAGCGCCTGAGCAATCCCCTGGTGATCCTGTCGGCGGCGCCCCTGTCGCTGGTGGGGGTGGTGAGCATATTGTGGCTCACGCAGACGCCCCTGTCGGCACCGGTGATGATTGGTGTGGTGCTGCTGGTCGGCATCGTGGTGAACAATGCCATCCTTTTGGTGGAGTACATCGAGATGGGTCGACGGGTGCAGGGCCTGGGTTTGGCCCGCGCCGTGGTGCGTGCCGGCAGCGTCCGCCTGCGGCCCATCCTGATGACCACATCGACCACCGTGCTGGGCATGACACCGCTGGCCACCGGTATGGGTTCGGGCACGGAGATCATGCAGCCCCTGGCCCTGACCGTGATCGGGGGGCTGCTGGTATCCATGTTGCTGACGTTGCTTGTGGTGCCGTGCCTGTATCTGATCCTGGGAGGGGCTGCGCAGGGGATGAAGCGGATGCTGATGGGGCACGCCGACCCCTCATCCCCCGGCCTTTCCACTACCGCAGGATGATCAACGGAATCGGCGAGCGCATGATCATGTTGGTGGTGGTGCTGCCCACAAACCAGCGCCGCAGCCGGGAGTGGCCGTAGGCCCCCATGGCCAGCAGATGGATGTCGTGTTCCTGGCGGTAGGCGCAGACCGCTTCAGCCACATCACCGGTGCGGATCTGCGCGCGTGCATCGAAGCCATTTTGAGCCAGCGTGCCGCGGGCGTTGTCCAGGCGTGAGCGGTTTTCCTGATTGTCGTCGCCCACCATCAGAATATGGGCCTCCAGTCCCTTGAGCAGGGGGCTCTCGGAGACTTTTTCCACCACGGTATGCGCCGTGGCGCTGCCATCGTAGGCGATCAGGAAACGCTCCGGCTCCCGGTATTCCAGAGGGGCCACCAGCACGCCGCGCTTCAGGGTGCGGATGATGCTCTCCAGGTGGCTCCCCACGTGCTGTTTGAGCATGTCGCCATCCTTGCCCTGCTTGCCCACCACGACCAGGCGAGCCTCCTCCTGGATATCGTCCAGGGCTGCGGTGACGCCATCATTGCGCAGCAGGCTGCCGGGGTCGGCGACGCCATTGGCGCGAACCCGTTCCAGCGCATCGTGCAGGATGGCGCGCCCCTGTTCCCGCAGCAGCTTGCCGCGCTGCTCCTCGGCCTCTACCATCTGCTCCAGCAGGGCCTCGCGGCCCCCCAGGCTGAGGTTGCCGCTCAGGTCCCGCTGGGCATCCGCATGAGGGTTGTGGATCACATGCAGCAGGGTGAGTGGCGAGTTCATGCGCCGGCTTGCCCAGGCGGCGTAATCACACACGGACAACGACGAGCGCGAGCCATCGATACAGGCAATGACCTTGTTCATAGGGGCATCCTCCAGCAGGTTAGTGGCCCATGAGCCGGTCAGCGGCATCGGCCTTGTCGTGTGCGGCGTGACGGTCGACGATGGTGGCGGTGGCTTCATTCATGCCGATGATCTCCACCTCGACACCTTCACGACGGAAGTTGATGACCACGCGGTCAAGGGCGGCCACGGAACTGATGTCCCAAAAATGTGCACGGGACAGATCGATGGTCACCTTATCCAGATCCTCCCGGAAATTGAACGCTTGCATGAACTTCTCCGTGGAGGCGAAGAAGACCTGCCCATACACACGATAGGTGCGGTGCAGGGTGTGTTCATCCGGGCGGGTGTCGGTGTCGGCGCCCACGAACATGAACTGGCTGACCTTGTTGGCGAAGAACAGGGCTGCCAGCAACACGCCCGCCAGCACGCCCAGGGCCAGGTTGTGGGTGAACACGGTGACCGCCACGGTGGTGATCATGACGATGTTGGTGCTCAGCGGGTGATCCTTCATGTTCTTGATGGAGGTCCAGCTGAAGGTGCCGATGGACACCATGATCATCACCGCCACCAGCGCGGCCATGGGGATGATGCCCAGGATCGGACTGAGAAACACCACCATGATGAGCAGATAGATGCCCGCCATGAAGGTGGATAACCGCCCTCGGCCACCGGATTTGATGTTGATGACCGATTGCCCGATCATCGCGCAGCCCGCCATACCGCCGAAGCTGCCGGCAACGATATTCGAGATGCCCTGGCCCTTACACTCGCGGTTCTTGTCGGTGCGGGTGTCGGTGAGGTCATCGACGATGTTCTGGGTCATCATGGATTCCAGCAGGCCCACCACGGTCAGTGCCAGGGCGTAGGGCAGGATGATCCACAGGGTTTCCAGGTTCAGCGGGATGTCCGGCCAGAGGAAGACGGGCAGGGTATCGGGCAGTTCGCCCATGTCGCTGACCGTGCGGATGTCCAGATTCAGCAGCCAGGCCAGCAGGGTGAGTACCACGATGGTCACCAGTGGCGAGGGAATGGAGCGGGTCAGGTAGGGGAACAGATAGATGATGGCCAGCCCCAGGGCAGTCATGGCGTACACATGCCAGGTGACCCCGGTGAGTTCGGGGAGTTGCGCCAGGAAGATCATGATGGCCAGTGCGTTGACGAACCCTGTCATCACCGAATTGGAGATGAAGCGCATGTAGCGCCCCACCTGCAGATAACCTGCGATGATCTGCAGCACGCCGGTAAGAAGGGTGGCCGCCAGCAGGTATTCCAGCCCATGTTCCTTCACCAGGGTGATCATGAGCAGGGCCATGGCCGCGGTGGCCGCCGAGATCATGCCGGGTCGGCCGCCGGTGAAGGCGATGACGACCGCGATGCAGAACGAGGCGTACAGACCCACCTTGGGGTCCACACCCGCGATGATGGAAAAGGCAATGGCTTCCGGGATCAGGGCCAGGGCAACCACCAGGCCGGAGAGCATGTCACCGCGTATATTGGAAAACCATTCCTGCTTGATGCGGGTGAGGTTCATGGATGATGTCCTATGACTGCGAATTCGTTGTCGGCCGGGCCCGGATCATTGCCAAATGACGTCACGCGGCCCCGTCTGTGATGATCGGAGTCGCGAAGTACGCGGTTGAAACGGTCTTGTCAGGGCGTTTCTGCGAGGGGGCGTTGCCCGGGCGTGGCCGGGATCCAGTGTTCCAGCGACGGTCTTCAAGGAGTGCCGTGGGGAGGCCAATGAAGAGGCCAATGAAAAAGGGGCAGTAGTCTACACGGCGGGCAGGGCCTTGGCCAGCTTGTCAAGCCTTGCAATCGGCTGAGTGGGGCCTGATGTGGGTCCCGACCACTGTGTTCTTTCGTGGGACTGGGCCGAGTCCATCGCGTGGTTTCCAGATGATGCGGTGTGTCGACGATACCTGCAGTGATTCGCTGCTCGAGATGAGGCCCTGCGCGGGACCATCCGCTAACGCATACCGATCCGCGTGTCCGGCGACAAGCCCGGCCTGCAAATTGGCCGGCTGCGATGGCGGCACTTCGCCGACACCCGACACTCTTTGCCGAAACACGACTGGGCGCTGGCGTTGTTGACCAATGCCAGCCAGGGTGGCCTGGGGTTTGATGCAGCACCCCGGAGGAAGTTGAATCATTGGCACGAGGTCAATATCCCGTTGCTCTCAGTTCAATGATGTCGGTGATCTTTTCGCCGTCCCAGCGAGGTCAGACCCTCAAGCTCACTGAGGGCCACCAGATCGCCGGCTTGTTCGGCAATACCTTCGCAGAGGTCTATGGGTGGGAAACGGGAAGGTACGATCCGGTAGCTCTTGGGCCAATGCACCTCCACGTCAGGCCGTGGTGGTGGGGTGCCCAACAGTCAATCAGAACATCCTGCTGCCGATTTACAAGCTGTTTGCGGCGATCAACCCGGTGCGGGACGGAACTGTGTGGAGCCTTTGGTTGGTACGGGTGGAGCGGTGAGTCAGCCAAGATCATCCCGCGCACACTGGCGCAACTGAAATTGAAGATGGTGGATGAAGGGGTATTCGTACGCTTCTCACCGGATGATGCGGCGCTGGAGGCCTGCATGGCCTACGGATACTCCCTGGGCGCACGTCTGCGGGACAGGCAGGCAGCCTGAGGGGTTGGGCTGTCGCCTCACGCCTCCAGCCAGGGCTCCATTCGCTCCAGAAGGTTCATCCCGGGAGCCAGTTGACGCAGAACACCGTCCAGCAGGCCGACGCCGCGGCCGACACGCATCAGTTCAACGGGCAAGCCCTCAATGCGTGAACCGAGGCGTCGGCCAAGCTGGGCCGGGTCCTTGCTTGCGGTCAGCGGCTGGCCCGCCTCACCCAGGCCGTGACTTCCCAGCAGCAGGTCCACAAGCCAGAGCAAGGCGTCGGCATCCTGCACAGGATCAAGATCCAGTCCGGCTGCCGCGAGGGCACGGCTCAAGGCGCTGAAATCCCCCCTCATCAAGGCTCCAACAGCCTGCTTCAGAGCCCTTCTCAGCCCCTCGGGCAGGGGCCCGGTGAGGCCGTGATCCAGTAAGACCAGGACCGGACCATCAGGGCCAGGCCGTACCCACAGGTTGCCTGGATGGGGGTCCGCATGGAAGTAACCGTGTTGGAACAACTGCTCTGCATAGACATCCATCAATTGTTCGGCCACGGCCCTCGGGTCAAGGCCGGCCCGACGAAGCCCTTGGACATCGTTGATCTTGATGCCTTCCACCCAATCCGACACCAGCAGCCTGGAAGTGCTCAGGCTCTCTAGAACCTCCGGGATGACCACCCGACGCGATGCCAGCAGTTGCCCCAGTTGCTTGCCTGATCGGGCTTCGCGGAGGAAGTCCACCTCCATGGGCAAGGTCTGCCGCAGGTAATCCAGCACGGGTTCGAGCCGCAGTTCGGGCTCGAGGCGACTGATCCCGTTCAGGATGTGCTCCATCGCGGCCAGGTCGGCTTCGATCAGGTTCTGCATGTCCGGATACTGAACCTTGAGGGCCACCCTGCGTCCGTCATGCAGGCGGGCGTGATGTACCTGGGCGATGGAGGCGGCAGCCACGGGCTGGGGGTCCACCTCGGCAAATACCCGATGAATCGGCTGCCCCAGTTCCTGGGTGAGTGCCTGTTCGATCACGGGCCAGGGTTGTGGTGTGACCCGGTCCTGCAGTTGGGACAGTATCTTCGTGTAGGTGAGTGGCAGCAGGTCGGGCCGGGATGAGGCAAACTGGGCCGCCTTGATCAAGCTGCCACCCAGGGACTGCGCGGCGGCGAGCACCCGGTGGGCGCCGCGCTCGTGTTGCAGTTCCCAGTCCCGGGACGTGGCCAGCCAGGGGGCCCAACGGCCACGTTCGCGCAGCACCGCATACCCCATCCACAGTTCCTGGGCCATCAGGCCCAGGATGGCGCTGCGAGCCAGGGGCCCCCAGGGGGGTGTCGGCACCGAAACGAGCGGCGGGCGAATCCAGGGTGCGACCTGGCGGCCGGCGTGGTCCATGGCCCCCAGGGCAGCGGTGGACCATAGGGTCCAATGCGACCGGTTCAGATCCATGCAGCGCAGCGGCAGCAAGCCATCGAAGGGGCTGTTCGTCTCGTTCCACAGTGCCAAGTACTCCAGGGTTGCCCGGTTCCCTGCATGCTGCGCACCCCTCTGTGTGCCATGCAGCATTTCCTGCCAGAGACGCAAGGCATCCAGAGTGCCGAGAACAAAGGGCTGATCGTGCATCGTGATCTCCTCATTTCCATGGGCCGATGAGCTGGTTGCCAACCGGGTCGCACTGATGGCCGTCGCCGTGGACTTGACCTCGCGCAAGCTTTTTCGCCTTCGCTGAATGAAGCTGTATCGTCTGCTTGACATCTTTCCGCGTCAACGTAGACTTACAACCAGGCTACAGTTCTGGGTTGTGCAGGCAGCAGGAATCGGCACCACCAACCCTGTGGCAGTGCTTGAAGAGTAACCGGTTCCCTAAAGAAATCCGGTCTTTAAACCTAGAGGGCTTTACCAATGAGCGAATACAGAGCGAGCAAGCCGAGCAATCCCGCCGACGACTGGAAGCTGTGGTTGGTGGTCAACCCAGGCACGTGGCTGATGCCGATTCTGATGACCGTACTGGTGGTGGCTCTGGTAGTGCACGCCTTCGTTTATAGCAACGATAACTACAATCCGCTGACCTATGAAGTGTCTGCGGAAGCCGTTGCTGAATAATCTGACGTAATTGGAGGGTTCAAACCATGTATGACAGCATCTCCGGCCTGAGCGAAGAACAGGCAAAAGAATTCCACGAACAGTTCAAGACCACTTTCACCGTGTTCATGGTGCTGGCCGCTGCGGCCCACTTCCTGGTGTATCTGTGGAGACCTTTCTACTAAGGTCCTATCGGCTGCCTTGCTAAGAGCAGGGTAGCGGTACAGGTGGGGGAGTTCTGATAAACCCTGGCTGAGGGGGCATATCAGGCTCCACCACCTTCCCACGTTTCTTTCCTTTCCTTGTATTCCCTTCATGTGGCGAGATGAGGGCGTAGGTAGGAGTTTGACTAAAACCATCGGGTATTGCAACCCCCTGGACGCAGTTTGACCCCCGAACTGCCGAGAATTTTTTTCGGTGTTTCCCCGACACCTTCAGTCTCCCTGGCGTCAAATCGCTGACATCCCTTGAAAATCCTCCTCTTGCATCGGTACCGATGAGCCGCCTGCGTGTCTGTAAACCGGCAAGACCTGGCCGCTTTGGGCGGCTCAAGATTCCATCTGTTGGTCACGAGCGGCCGTGAACTGCCCCTGAAGGGGGTCTGATCAAGATGGCATGCACTGTGCATCGAATGTTGCAAACAACATCAACCGGTGCACAGATGCGCAAGAAGATTCTCTGGGTTTTGGGTGCTGTGGGTTTCCTCACCCTGATCGCCCTGTTGGCCTCCACCGTCGGCCTGGCATGGGCCAATCTTCCGGGGCTCATGCTGGTGGTCGGGGGCACCTGGCTGGCTTCCGTGATCGGGCATTCCCCGAAACCCGTCATGGATCTTTTGAAACGTTTACCTGAATTGTTCCGGCAACCCCCGGTGGTACACCTGCCTACCCAGGATCACAAACGCCTGTTGAAGGTTGCTGACCTGTGTCGGCGTGGTCATGTGCGCATCGCGGAGGACACCGCCAAGACTATTGGTGACCCGTTTCTCATGGCCGGTGCCCGCCTGGCCCTGGATCGTCATAGCGGAGATGAACTGGTGCGCATGCTGCAATGGCGCATCCGGCGCCAGAAAGAGTCGGACCATCGGGACATTCGCATCTTGCGCACCATGGCCACGTTTGCCCCCGCGTTCGGCATGCTCGGTACGCTGGTCGGGTTGGTGGCCCTGCTGGGTAACCTGGGGTCGTCAGGCCTGGAGTATGTGGGGCTGGCCATGGGGTTTGCGCTGATGAGTACGCTCTATGGGCTGCTGGCGGCCAACCTGATCTTCAAGCCGCTAGCCCTTAAATTGGAGGACCGCTCCCGGCACCAGCTGCTTCACATGAATTTCCTGCTGGATGCAGTGCTCATGCTGCATGAGCGTCAACATCCCGTGATGATCAACGAGTTTCTTGAATCCGTGCCACGGGATCGGGATGAGCCCGCCGAATGGGCAAGCGCACCGGTCCGGGCCTTGCCGCAGGAGAGGTTGCGGGCATGACCACTTCAGCCTGGGGACCGAAGGTAGCACCCGGGGAAAGCATCCCCGCAGGCTCGTTCCGGGGTCGGGAACACGTGGAGTTCGACGAGCCGGTACAGACTGATGGGGGCTGGACCGTTGGGTACCTGGATGTGCTTTTACTGCTCGTGACGCTTTTTGCCGCCCTGCTGGCCGCAGCCTATCTGCAGATCGACGAACTGCAGGGGCGATTCGCCAAGGCAGACAGCGAACCACAAACCGTGAACCTGCAAACCTTGTTGGAGCCAGCGATACCAGAACCTGCCTCTGTCATCCCGTCCCCCAATACACCTCCCGCATGGCCCATGGACCCAGCCCCGCCGGTGCCAGCGCTAACCTATCCTGCGCCGGAAGTGTTGACCCAGACCATCCCGGTGTTATCCATAACGGACGCGGCCGCGGCTCCTCGCATTGAGTCCGTCCCGGCACCGATCCTGGTGGAACCTGTGGAATCCCCCGAGGTTCCGCCGGCACTGGAGGCGCTGGCCGATCTGGTGGCCGGCCAGGGAGCGGAACAGCCATTGGAGATGCTCATCGAGGAGCATCAGGTGCGCCTGGAGGTGGGCAACGACATCCTGTTTCCTTCCGGTACGGCCCAGTTGAGTGAGGCGGGTATCGGTCTTCTGGAGGAGGTGTATCAGGTTCTGGCCCGGGAGGCGTTGAGCATCATCGTCGAGGGTCACACGGATGATGTGCCCATCAATACGGAGCGGTTTCCTTCCAACTGGGAATTGTCCTCGTTGCGCGCCACCACGGTGGCCCGGCAACTGATCGAACTGGGCATCCCGGCCGACCAATTACGCATTGCGGGTCACGCCGACACACGCCCCCGAGTCCCCAACGACACCCCGGAAAACCGTGCCCTGAACCGCCGGGTGAGCCTGGTGCTCGAAGTGGCCCAGTAAAGAGATTTACCATCTTTCTGCCTATACTGGCGGACATGACCATACTCAACGCCATTCTGGATCTTGCGCTGACGGCCGCCCCCTGGCTGCTTTTGGGTTTACTGGCAGCGGGCGTCATCAAGGCATTTCTCTCCGAGGCCCGGATGAAAAGCTGGGTGGGAGGAGAGGGCTTGAAGGGGATTTCCCGGGCGGCTGTCATTGGGGCGCCATTGCCCCTGTGCTCCTGTGGTGCGATTCCCACCGGCCTTGCCTTGTACCGGGGTGGGGCAGGGCGGGGGCCCTCCACCGCCTTCATGGTTGGCACACCGGGGATCGGGGTGGATTCACTGGCAATCAGCTATGCCTTGCTCGGCCCCTTCATGATGGTGGCAAGGGCTGCGGGTGCGGTCACAACGGCCGTGACCACGGGACTGCTGGTCAATCTGAGTCGTCCGAGTGTGACGCCAAGCCCCGAATTCCCCGATACAAGCGCGGCGGGAGACAGCTGTTCCAGCGGTTGTTGCAACACGGGGTGCGACGGCGAGCCAGAGCCTGAACCACAGGCTGCAGCGGCGGGCGAGGCAGGTTGGCGGGTTCGCCTGGCCTCCGGCATGCGCTATACCTTCTCCGATCTACTGGATGACATCAGCACCTGGATACTGGCGGGGCTGATCCTCGCCGGTGCGCTGGTGGCCCTGGTGCCACCGGAGTCCCTCTCGCAATGGGGTAGCGGGCCGCTGGCCATGCTGGTGATGGCCCTGATCGGGGTGCCGCTTTACATTTGCGCCACCGCGGCCACGCCGGTGGCGGCGGGAATGCTGATGGCGGGCGTCTCCCCTGGCACGGCGTTGGTCTTCCTGCTGGCCGGGCCCATCACCAGCATGGCTACGTTGGGCGTTTTGCGCCGGGAAATGGGCAATCAGGCCCTGGCGCTTTACATGACCGGCATCGTGACCACCACCATCGCCCTGGGTCTTGCAGTGGATCTGATCGTGAAGGCCAGTGGCCTGGATCTTGGTCAGCAACTGGGGGCAGCCCGTGAGCTGACGCCCATGTGGCTGGAAATCGCCGCGCTTGTAGTCCTTCTGGCTGTGGGGATTCGCCCGGTACGCCGAGTCCTGATGCACCGCTGGAGCTGAGCCATGTGCGGACGTTACGCCCTGCATACCGCCTGCAGCCTGATCGCCCAGCGCTATCTGGACCTGGAACTGACCGAAGATAACTTCGAGCCCCGCTTCAACGTGGCACCCGGGACGCTGATTCCCGTCATCCGCATGACCCCCGATGGGTTGCCCTCGCTGGACCAATGCCTCTGGGGATTTCGGCCCGCCTGGGCGGGTGACGATGCCCCAAGGCCGATCAATGCCCGGGCGGAGAAGGTGGCGGTGAGCCGCTACTTCCGTGAAGCGTTTGCACATCGGCGCTGCCTGGTGCCTGCTAATGGCTGGTATGAATGGCAAGGGAGTGGCCGGGAGAAGCAGCCCTTTTACGTCACCTTGATGCAGCAAGCTGAGAACGAGGCCCTGTTCTTTGCCGGTATCTGGGAGCCATCCGCAGATAATGGGCCTGATGGCTGCGCCATCATCACGGAACCGGCCCGCCCGCCACTGTCGCAGATCCACCCCCGTCAGCCGGTGGTGCTGGATCCTTCCTGTCTCTCCGCCTGGCTGGATCCTGCCATCACCGAGCGCCAGTCCATCCGCCAATGGATGCGCCGCCTGGCCCCGGAACGTCTTACCTGTCATCCCGTCAGCCAGCGCGTGAATCATGCCTCACATGAAGGGATAGACCTGATTGAACCAGTGCCCTGAGCCGGTCTACACATGGTCGACTTACAGTGGGATGGCTGATATGGGAGCATTTTCGATGGCAGATCACTCAAGGACACATGGGGCACAACCATGTGACATGGGAGATCGATCGGGGAACGGCCTTGGGGCAATCCCCTTAATGACGAAGAGGGGCACGGTTTCATGGTTGAACTGATATTGCTGGGGGCACTTTTACTGGGCGTCGTGGCCATCATTGGCTGGACGATTTCCATCTTCAACCGCTTGGTCACGCTGCGTAATCAGGTGGCCAACGGATTTGCACAAATCGACGTGCAGTTGACCCGTCGCCATGATTTGATCCCCAACCTGGTGGAGACAGCCAAGGGTTATCTGCGCCATGAACGTGAAACCCTGGAAGCGGTGATCCAGGCACGCAACCAGGCTGCTGCAGGCTTGAAACAGGCGGCGGCCGACCCTACCAACGCCTTGGCCATCCAGCAACTGGCCGGTGCCGAGGGTGCCTTGGCAGGTTTGATGGGCCGCCTGTTTGCGCTCTCCGAGGCCTATCCGGACCTGCAGGCCAGCGAGAACATGCAGCAGCTTTCGGCGGAGCTGGCGGCCACGGAGGATCGCGTCGCACTGGCGCGTCAGGCCTTCAACGACTCTGTGCTCAACTACAACAATGCCCGGGAGATCTTTCCGAACCGTCTTGTCGCGGGCCCGATGGGGTTTGAGGCCGCGCAGTTGCTGCAGATCGAAAACGTCTCCATGCGTCAGGCGCCCAAGGTGTCATTTGGTTGATGGCACCATGGCGGATACATCGGGCGGGGTGGCAACCGACACCTCCGCCCGGAAAAAATCACGCCGGCGAAATCGGAGCAAGGTAGCCAGAAAGACTTCCGGAATATGCCCCAGGCGCGTGTTGTATCGCTCCACGGCATGGTTGAATCCGTCCCGCATGAAGGCCACCTCGTTTTCCAGTGCCACCAGGGTGTCATGGAACCCGATCATCGCCTGAGATGTGGTGAGATCAGGATAGGACTCACGTAACAGGCGAAGCTGTTGCAGCAACTGTTGCTCAACGGCCAGCAACTGCTCTGCCTTGGGAATATCCACCGCCTCGCTGCTGGCCTGAGTGCGTAACTGGGCCAGTCTCTCCTGCAGTGTCCGCTCGTGGGCCATGGATGTCTTGACGACCTCCTGGATGGTCGGGATCAGGGTAGCTCGTTTTTGCAGGGACACGCCAATATTCGACCAAGTGGTGTCCACGCGATTTCTCAGGAACACCAGGTCGTTGTACATCAGCACCACCACGGCAATCAGCATGTAAATGGGGGTGATCATCGCCGCAATGAGCAGAGCAGCCCCATTGAATGCCCCCATCAGTCCAATCAGGGTCAGCAGTGCCGCCAGGGCTGCAATGAAGCCCAGGGTCAGGGAAGTAAAGCCGCCCCGGGCCTTGCGGAGCATCAGCTGAGCCTCGCTGAGATTGCTGAGGAGGTAAGGCGGTTCAGAGGCCGCCATGTACAGCGACTGCTGGGTTTCGGGGTCAATCTGTGCCCGTCCCAGTGCATAGAGGGTGTCGCCCACGTCCAGGCGCTCCTCCGTATGCCGGTAGCGACCACTACTGACGATCGCGCCGCCGGGCGCCCGATCCGTTTGGCGCTGGGTGTGTTTGCGGGTTGTGATGACCTGGGCGCCTTCGGGATCAATGGGGAAGTCACCCTCACGATCACGACAGATGAAGCGTTTACCCACCTTTTCCTCACTGATCGTGACCCAGCTGTCCTTCTTTGTGCCGCGATTTTCCTCCAGTTTGTAGTGATAATAGACACATCGTGTCTTTTCGATAGGTGAGGTGAGTGCTTCATCCCGAGGCGCGGGGAGTATTTCACCCTTGAGTTCCGTAAGGCCGTAGGTGGCGCCGGCACTGGGGCTGGTGGGTATGTTTTCAATGGTGCGTTTGAGATGAATCATCGACAACCCGATGGGCAGCATGAAGACGGCCCCAAGGGCCCCGATGATGAGGATGAGCACGGGTGCTCCACCTTCCAGCCGGGTGGGTTCAAAGTTTGCCTCCCTGACTTCCATGACCTGCAAGGCCTCACCGCCCAGGGGGACGGAGTCGGGTCGTTCCCATCCGCTCAGTCTGGCCACAAGGCGCTCGGGCCAGTGCTCCCAAGTGCCACGCACTCGCTCGGTGGTTCGCGCAACATTGACATGCAGGCGTTCAATCAGTCGGGCTTGCTCCTCGGGTAAATGGGTGTGCAGCGCTTCGCTCCAGGGAGGCAGTGAGTCCCAATACCCGTCCCATTGCAGGCCATGCTGGCTCAGAGCCCCCTGAATGGTCTCCCTGGCGGCCTGGGCGGCGGCCTCTTGCTGCTGCATGGCCACCTGAAGATCGACCCTGGCCGCAGCCAGGCTCCACAGCATCAGCAATGCCAGCGTGGAAACCATGAGCAGACTGAGGAAGGCCGCCACCTTGTGTATGCGCATGGTCCAGCACAGGGTGAGTACGATCAGGGCCACGGCAGCCAGCGAGAACCAGATGGACATGAGAGTGGTGCGGGCAAGGGACTGGCGCTGATGCGATTCCCCGAAGGCGGAAACCCGTGCCACGTAATGCTCCGGCAGTCCATGTAGCGAGATCCCCAGGGTGTGAGCCACCGGACTGGCCAGACCCAACACCGTGATCGCATCGCCCGGGTCGATCCGGTACTCCGTGAAACGCCGATCACCTCGGGTCTGCTGGTATTTCCTGGGCGCCGAGAAGCCTTGGCGGCCTCTATCGCTGTATATCCTCACGCTGCCTGTTTCGTCCTCGAGCCGCAGGAAACCGGTGGCGTCGCGAGTGTCGCTGACCGTTCGCCAATAGTAACCCCCTTCCGAGTCACGTACCTTGCGCTCCTCGACATGTCGAAAATACAGCGTCTGCCGTCGGGAACTGGGTGCGGTGACCATGGGACCATCACTGGTAGCCTTACCCGACAGTTGCACCACGCCGGGAATGATTTCGGCCACCTTGATCTCGGGGAGTCGCTCCACCGCCCGCATTTGCCCCATGCTCGTCAGGCCGGAATGGGCGGCATAGCCGGCCGCGAGGGACAGCAGAAGGATCGCAATCAGGCGCAGCAGCATTGAGTGGGTCCATATGGCGGGCGAACCTCAAGCATCAATGGCGATACAGGGGCTGGCAAGTCATCTGCACGTCGTCCAAGGGGCGACCGCGCTCCACCACCGCAACCTGTCTCACACCCGGACGCGACCCTGGCGCCTGACTTTCTTATACTGGCAGGCATGGAGGTACCCAAGGGTGTGAGTGCTCGTATCGAGCCGCTGGCATGTTCAGGTCACGGGCCTGTGGCCGGCCTGGATGGTTGCCGGGGGCGATGGTTGTGCGTGACGGGCGATCCTCACTGCCCCGAGACGATCCGCGCCTTGATCCTGGAGAACCCACGCGATCTCCTGGACCTGGATCCCCGTCCCCAGGTGGTGGGAGCGGACATCCCCATTGGCCTGGCAGACGCGACGCCTCGCCGTGCCGATGTGGAGGCCCGTCAGCGCCTGGGTCGCCCGCGCGGCAGCAGCGTATTCCCGGCACCCTTGCGGGTGATGTTGCAGGCCCCATCCTACGAGAAGGCCTGCCTGCTTGGTCGCCAGCATGCGGGGCGGGCCCTGTCCCGCCAAACCTGGAACATCATTCCCATGATCCGGGCCATGGACAACTTCCTGCAGGAGTGCGTGGACCGTCAGGCCTGGCTACGGGAGGTGCATCCTGAACTGAGCTTTCAGGCATGGAATCAGGGCCAGGCCATGAACCACAACAAGAAGACATCCGAGGGTCGCCGGGAGCGACACAGCCTGTTGGAGGCGACTTTCCCGTGAGCACACGAGGCGGCCTGCCGTGATCTGGTCCATGAACGCTACGCACCGGACGACCTGCTGGATGCCTTCGCCGTATTCTGGACCGCAGCCCGGATCGCTCAAGGGCGTGCCATGCGGCTGCCCGAGGTGCCGGAGAAGGACGCCACCGGGCTGCCCATGGAGATCGTGTGCTGATGAGTTATTCGGGACGTGGGCTCAACCAGGCGAACAGCAGCCCACCCAGCGCACCCGCCAGTGCCAGCGCCAGGATGCCGGTGGAGAACCTTGATGCACCGATCAGGGTGGCCGGCAGCAACTGGTTCATCACCACCAGGGCAACCGAGATGCCGGCGGCGCCGGCCAGGGTGTGGAGCGCGATACGGGCCTCTGGCCACCAACGTGCAATCAGTCCACTCACGGGCAGGGCGATCAAGAAGGCGGCTGCCACCAGCACGCCGTAGGTGGGGGCAAAGTTGAGCAGGTCGTGGGCGGTGCTCTCCAGTCGCATCAATGCGTCGACGGGCGCCCCCAGGCCCTGGATCATGGCCAGGTTGAACTGGGTCTGTATGATGCTGCCCAGCAACGTGGCCAGCAGAAGACCCGCAAACCAGGCCAACGCCGTGTTGAGTCGTTGCATGACACCTGCCTCCTGGATGCTGCTGCGGTGATGGCCCTCGGGACCGTGCATGGTTATTCTTGCAGGTCAGCCCACCGAAATCACGTTGCCGACATGACCCTGCGACTGATAATGGCATTGCCGTTGGCCCTCATCCTGTTCGCCGCGCCGCTCAAGGCGGCGGATTACCGTATCGATACCATCGCCTCGGGGCTGGAACATCCCTGGTCACTGGCCTTTTTGCCGGATGGCCGTATGCTGGTCACCGAGCGGGCAGGGCGCCTGCGGGTGATCGAGGACGGTGAGCTTCTGGAGGCACCCGTGGAGGGCGTGCCCGACTCCTTCGTGCGTAGTCAGGGCGGCCTGCTGGAGGTGCTGCCCCATCCCGAATTCGAGCAACACCCCTATCTGTTCCTGACGCAGGCCGTGGGGGAGCCCAGGGCCAACACCACGCGGCTGATCCGGGGGCGACTGGATGGCAACACCCTCACGGAGGTGGACATCCTGTTCGAGGCCACGCCCGATCGCACCCGACCGGTGCACTATGGCGGTCGCATGACCTTTCTGGACGATGGCACCCTGCTGCTGGGACTTGGGGATGGTTTTGACCATCGCGAGGACGCCCAGCGCCTGGACAGTCACACCGGCACCATCGTGAGGCTGGACCCGGAAAGCGGCCGCGCCCCCGCCGACAATCCCTTTGTGGGCCGTGACGATGCATTGCCGGAGATCTACAGCTACGGCCACCGCAATGTTCAGGGCCTGGTATGGGATGCACAGACCGGCATCCTCTGGTCCCACGAGCATGGCCCACGTGGCGGCGACGAACTCAACATCATCCAGCCGGGCGCCAACTATGGCTGGCCCGTCGCCACCCACGGGGTTGATTACTCCGGCGCCATCATCACCCCCCACACCTCGTTGCCGGGCATGGAAGACCCCATCCATCACTGGACGCCGGCCATCGCTCCGGCGGGCATGGCCCTGTATCGCGGCGATCTCTTCCCCGAGTGGCAAGGCAGCCTGTTCATCACCTCCCTGGTCCAGCGCCATGTGCGCCGTCTCACCCTGGACGGGACCCGCGTGGTGGATGAAGAAATCCTCTTCGACGAGGTGGATGAACGTATCCGCGACGTACGCACCGGGCCCGATGGTGCCCTGTATCTGCTCACCGACAAGGCGGATGGACGTGTGCTGCGCGTGGACATGCCGACCGTCCCGTAAGGGGGGGCGGGTCACGCCCTGTCGGCAGGCATTCGCTCCAGAATGATGGAGAAATTATTCACCGGCATATCGATCACGGATTGCAGGGATAGCCCCTGTTCCCGCCCCAAGGTTTCGATATCGGCGATGTCCCGCACACCCCAGTCCGGGTTCTGGGCCCGGAGGTACTGGTCAAACCGCTGATTGCTGGGCGCGGTGTGCGTCCTGTCGCGGGAGTAGGGGCCAAAGCCTCCCTCACCCGATTGCACGCTTAGCCGGCATGGTCTAGCTCCTGTCGGAGGATTTCCCTGAGTTTACCGGCAGTTAGCGGTACGTTTTCATCGTCAAGTGCTGCCCGCAGGGCCTCATTGATTGCGGTTTGATACCCGATCCCTCTGGATTCGGCGCGCCCCCGGAACGCTTCTATGACGTCATTATCCAACATGATCGTGATGCGGGTTTTTCCAGGGGATTCGATCACGGAGCCGCGATTACCCTTGCTGAAATCATATTCTTTACGCATGGTAGTTTCTCGCCTCATTTTGGCTGGCCTTACGCGCGGAAATGATTCGGACTCGATCGTTCCGGGGGGTGTGGACTACGACCAGAATTCGGCCCAGAGAATCCGCGCCAAGAGTGACGAAGCGGGGCTCATCTTCCGAGTCAGGGTCCTCAATGGTGATCCCAAATGAATCTCTCAGCACCTGCTCTGCATGAGCAAAGCTCACCCGGTGCTTGCGAAGGTTGGACGCCGCCTTCTCTGGATCGAATTCGATCTCCATGCGGGCAGTGTGCATACTATATGCATACCGGTCAATGCTCGTTAAAGCGAATATTTTAAGCGAAGAAGGGACTGACCGGTCGGGTCACGCCCTGTCGGCAGGCATTCGCTCCAGAATGATGGAGAAATTATTCACCGGCATATCGATCACGGATTGCAGGGATAGCCCGTGTTCCCGCCCCAAGGTTTCGATATCGGCGATGTCCCGCACACCCCACTCCGGGTTCTGGGTCCGAAGGTACTGATCAAACCGCTGATTGCTGGGTGCCGTATGCTTCCTGTCGCGGGAGTAGGGGCCGTAGAGGTAGAGCAGACCGCCGGGTGTGAGGTACTGGCCAGCACCTTTCATCAGGCCCTCCGTGGTGGCCCATGGCGAGATGTGAGTCACATTGATGCAGACCATGGCGGCAAAGCCATCCGCTGGAGGGCGATCCGATTGCCCCAGCCCCCAATCCGCCTGACCCGCATCCAGTCGCACCGGCGCCTGCAGATTGGGCAGGGACGCGCCCTCCCGCCAGGCCGCGATACTGCTCAGGTGATGCGGATCCAAATCGGTGGGCCACCAGGTGATGTCGGGGAACGCGCGGGCAAAGTCCACCACATGCTGACCGGTGCCACTGCCCACCTCCAGGGCATGATGGCCACCCAAGCCCGCGAAGGCATCCCGCAGGACGTCCAGAATGGGGGTGATGTTTTCGTGGTAGGAGGGGGAATCCAGGCGAGCGTTGGCGGACATGAAGTCTGGCTCCGGGGCTCATGGGTGAGGGTCACTTGCGGCGACTGGGGCCATCAGCGGTCACGGGAACCTCGAAAAATCGCCCCAGTCAGGGCATCATACTCCCAACTCTCCCGATCGGGTGGATGCCCGTCTTGCAGTTCGGATTCTCTCACCCGGGAGACGACCCAATTGGATAGGTCCCCGCGCATGCATCCTTTTCAAGCGAATCATGACCATCGCCGGGGGGTGCTGCAGGCCATGCTGCTGGTCACCGTGATCAGCGCCCTCATTTTTGCGGCCCTCAACTTCCCCGATGGCATGTTTCTGGTGGCCTGGATCCAGGTGGCCGTTGCCGTTTTCGCCGCCGGCTTGCTGGTGGTGGTGCGCCGTACAAAGAGTCTTCAGATATGGGCTGTCTGTTTCGTGCTGGTCTTACTGACAGTCACGGTCGTGCTGCTCAGCCGGCCGGATGTCTCGAAGTTCGCCTTCGTCTGGCTGCTGATCATCCCGCTTGTCACCCATCTCCTGCTTGGCTCCAGGCTCGGTCTGCTGTTGTCATTGACCTATATGGGGCTGGGCGCCGCCATTTACCTCTACCGCTTCGGTGGTAACGCCGAACTCGTTCGGGTGGAGGTGCTGTCCAATGCCGTCATCGCCGCATTGACCACCCTGGGTCTGTCACATTTCTACGAACGCCACCGCGAACGCACCGAACGGGAACTGATGCGCCTGGCAACGACGGACCCGCTGACCGGATTGGCCAATCGCATGCGTCTGCACGATGTCTTCCGGCGGGAACGGGCGCAAGCGCAGCGCAATGGAACCGCGCTGTCGCTGCTCATACTGGACCTGGACCGCTTCAAGCAGATCAACGACGAGCACGGTCACGAGGCTGGCGACACGGTGCTGGTCGCCTTCGCCGACATGCTGCGCGCGCGCCTGAGGGAGACCGACCTCATCGTACGCTCTGGCGGTGAGGAATTCCTGGTGCTGCTCAACAACACCGATGGCAAACAAGCTGTCGCCATCGCCGAGCAACTGCGAGCAAATCTGGAGCAGTTGCCCATCCATTACGGGGGCCAGGTCCTCAAGCTCACCGTCAGCATCGGTGTCGCCAGATACGGAACGGACGGGCGCGACCTGGATACGCTCACCCGAATCGCCGACGAGCGCCTTTACCAGGCCAAGGGGAGTGGTCGCAACAGCGTTTGTGGTGGCCCTGAAGATGAGGGTGGGGTGGCGCTGGTGATGGCCGCTGGTGGATAACCCGCAGGCTGCGACCGCGACAAAGCGATGACGATACCCAAGCTCAAATCCCTCGGTGGACTCGACCGCAATCTGCAACAGTCGTTGTTGAGCCAGATCCGCGACCTCTGGACCCATACCTCCACCGCTCTGGAGGGCAACAGCCTCACCCTGGGCGAGACCAAGTTCATCATCGAGGAGGGGCTGACGGTCTCCGGCAAGCCGTTGAAGGATCATCAGGAGGTGATGGGGCATGCCCGCGCCATCGAACTGATCTACAACGCGCTGGGCGGGGCAGTCACCGAATCCCACTTGTTTGACCTGCACCGGGCGGTGCAATCAGAACTCGTGGCGGACATCTACAAGCCCTGCGGTGCCTGGAAGGCTGAGCCCAACGGCACCTATGCCGTCACCGAGGAGGGGCGCCAGACCTTCATCGAATACGCCTCGCCCGAAGACGTGCCCGCGCTGATGGCGGGGTGGCTGACCGAGCTCAATCGGCTCGCTGAGGAATCCCTGAGCGAGACGGACGCGGTCGATGCCTATGCCAGGTTGCACCTGGGGTTCGTCCACGTACATCCGTTCTGGGACGGCAACGGGCGCCTGGCCCGTCTGTTGAGCAACATCCCGGTGCTGCGCTCCGGCCATCTGCCGGTGGTGATCCACGTGCGCGACCGCAAGGAATACATCGACATCCTGGCCCGATACGAGCTGGCCAGCGGGCAGCTCACGGCCGAAACCGGTGTCTGGCCCGCCGAGGCCCAGGAGGCACCCTTCCGAGCGTTCTGTCAGCGGTCCTACCAGGCGACCCGGCAACTGGTTGAGCAGGCGAGTGAGCAGCAGGCGAGGCGCGACCTTCGTCGCAACGCTCATAAACCGCACTCAGATCGGGATGACGAATGACTGGCTCCGTTAGTCCCTGAGTTCGAGGTCTTCCCGAATCACCTCCGGATGGCGGAACGCAATCTCGATGAGCGCCTTTGCCGGCCCTGAGGGCTTACGCCGCCCCTGTTCCCATTCCTGACCTGGGAGGAGCGGACCTGGGAGACGGAACGGACTGTGGAAGGGCGCTGCATCCGGGTGTGGGGTGCCTGAGCGGGCTGCTGATCGTAACAAACCTCGAGAGAGATCAGTCTTTCGGATCTGTAATTTGAACTGATTCACATTTCTATCGATTGACGTTGTCACCTTTCTGAAATTGTGGAAAATACACCCTGTCGCCAGTGAAGGCAGTCAGGGATGAAAGGCAGTGCATCATGAAGGCACTGCATCATGGAGGATCCGTTGGATGGATTCATTGCCGCGCGACACCGGGCCCCGCCACATGGATTGTGGCGGGGCCTTTCCTATTCTGCGGGCTTCCGTCCTATACTGCGGTCATGCCTCGCTTCTTCAACAATGCCGGTCCCACGGTCCCCGCTGACCACTATGCCATTGATCCTTTGAGTCGCATCGACTGGGAGGATCTGCAGGCGCTGATCGAGCAAAAGCGTTATTTTGTCCTCCATGCCCCGCGCCAGACGGGCAAGACCACCACGCTGCTGGCGATGATGGAGACGATCAATGCCCAGGGGCGTTACGCTTGCGCGTATGCGAACATCGAGGCGGCCCAGGCAGCGCGCGGGAATGAGGAAAAGGGCATCCCGGCCGTCTGCGATGCCCTGGTCAATTCCATCCAGCTCTACCTGAAGGATGATCACCTGTCCCGAT
>NZ_KK214995.1:225797-235935 GCF_000633935.1 Ectothiorhodospira haloalkaliphila ATCC 51935
AGGTACGTCATTTGCCACCTCCTTTGTATAGCGGATATACGGATTGTCAAGTGGCTATACGCCTACACATGCAGATGAGTAGGGGGTACACTTGGAGTGACACACACGAGATCGAGGACGGGAGCCCCCTGTGGTGAAGCGCACGCAGCAACGACAAGTGAACATTCGCCTGGACGACGAGACCCTTGCGCTGCTGGATGAATGTCGCGCTGAGCAGCGGACGACTCAGGGAAATATCCCGACGAGATCTGATGTCGTAAGACAGGCCATAGAGGCGTACCTTCGCGGTCTGGGGAAATGCCCACCCGCGCACGATTGAGTCGCCGGCCTTACCCTGATCTCCCAATCATCTCGCGCCATTGGCGGTCGTGGTGTCTTGCTCTTGGCCTGTGACGCCAGGGGCGCACCTCGGCGCGTGGCGGTCATCCATGTCGCGTCCGCGAAACCTCCCATGAAACTTTATAAATGCAGGTTGGTTGGCGAGTCGGCCTGCCATGTTGCTTCAGCGTGACCGCGCCATTTTTGGTGCAACCTGGCGGGGGATGTCATGTGGTGGCGGGAGGTGTGTGCCCAATCTGGGTGGTGTTCAGGTAAAAGCTGGGGTTTTGGGATCCTGGCGGGCGGGTTCTTCGTCTCTTGGGCACAATTTGGGCACGGTTTGGGCACGAACTCGGATTCGCTCCCTTGGTTGACCTGGGAGTCGCTGCTGGAGGCGTTGGATCGGGGGGAGGGTTATCCAAAGGGAAGGACTGTTTTTTTCTATCAAAAACAATGCTCTGAATTGGGTGTTGACACCCCGAAGGCAGCCTGTATAATGCCGCATTCGAACACGACAGGCGCGTAGCTCAGCTGGTTAGAGCACTACCTTGACATGGTAGGGGTCGTTGGTTCGAGTCCAATCGCGCCTACCATATCGTTTTGAATCAACTTGAAAAGGCCCCTTCCACCTTGAGGAAGGGGCCTTTTCGTATGTGTCGAATCCGTTATCCTGATGCTGAAATCGGGCACGTCGAGGGTAGCGTCATGGACATTCATCAAGCGAGCATCACCATCAATACCCAGGGTCGGGGGCAGTCGGAGATTACGGCGGCGGTGAATGACGCTCTAATCGCATCGGGCTTGCAGGTCGGTATCTGCCAGATCTTCTGTCGTCATACCAGCGCCTCTCTTGCCATCACGGAAAATGCTGATCCCACAGTGCTCAAGGATCTGGAAGGGTACATGACCCGCACGGTGCCGGATGGCGATCCCAGGTATGCCCATGATATGGAAGGGCCGGACGACATGTCGGCGCACATCCGCAGCATTCTCACGGGCAGTGGCCTCACGGTGCCATTTGCTCAGGGTCGGCTCATGCTTGGCACCTGGCAGGGGGTCTTTCTCTGGGAACATCGCGCCCGTGGGCATGCTCGCGAGGTTGTGGTGACTTGTCTGGGACGTGGGTCAAGGACAAGGACAAGGGCAGAGTAAAGCCATCGTAGGCACCCCGCCACCCCGTCGCCAGTGAGGGCAACCAGGGATGAAGGGCAGTGCATCACGGAGGGTCCATTGGATGGATTTATTGCCGCGCGACATGGGGTCCCGCCACATGGATTGCCGAAGTTGCTGCGTGCCTTCCAGCAGTTCTTCCGCGAACAGGCTGATGCCTGGCTGGAGCGCTTTGACTACAAGGAGGCGGGCCCGCAGTTGCTGATGCAGGCGTTCCTGCAGCGGATCGTCAATGGCGGTGGCCGCATCAGCCGGGAATATGGCCTGGGCCGCAAGCGCACGGACCTTTTCATTGAATGGCCGACGGACCCGGCCAGGGGTTTTCATGGACCGATGCAGCGTATTGTCATCGAGCTCAAGCTGCAGCGTGGCACCCTGGAGGGCGTCATCAGCCAGGGGCTTGTCCAGACGGTCGCCTATGCCAGCCAGGGTACGCGTCCGGTAGGGCACGTATACCCACTCCTCACTCCCCGCTGGCATTCTCTCCGCAGGCCTGGGTGCGCGGCTCCCAGTGATAGGGCAGCAGTTCGTGGAGACGGTTGGTGGGATGGATCCTGGATGCGCTCAAGTGCGTATTCCGGAGCAAGGTTGCCACTGATTCCACGGCAAGCCTGCCACCCATTCCAGGGGAAAGCTGCCACTGATTCCACGGCAAGGCTGCCACCCAGGCAGAGGCGCTGAGTCGACTCATCGAAGTGTCCAGACGCGGGATAACTTACCGGTAGGCTGGTCCTTTCCATCCGGGGAAGGTCAGATGCCAGCGAAGAGGTTATCCATGCGGAAGATCAAAGAAGTCCTACGCCTCAAATGGGAGCGAGGGCTGAGCAACCGCCAGGTTGCATTGGCCTGCGGTATCAGTCGTCCCACCGTGAGGGAGTATCTTCGGCGTTTTGCCGAGGCGGGTTTGAGTTGGCCATTGCCAGAGGACCTGGGCGAAAGTCGCCTGGAGCAGTTGTTATTTCCGCCCCCTCCAGACCTGCCAGCCCATGCCCGGGTCGTACCGGACTGGCATCGGGTCAAAGAGGAGTTGAGGGGCAAGCACGTCACCCTTTTCCTGATCTGGCAGGAGTACCGGGAAGCCCACCCAGAGGGGTATCAGTACAGCTGGTTTTGCGAGAACTATCGGGCCTGGCAGGGCAAGCTGGACATGGTGATGCGTCAGGACCACCGGGCTGGAGAGAAGCTGTTTGTGGACTATGCCGGCCAGACTGTGCCAGTCATTGATCGCAATACCGGGGAGATCCGCGAGGCTCAGATCTTCGTGGCAGTACTTGGGGCGTCCAATTACAGCTATGCAGAGCCGACCTGGAGCCAGACACTGCCCGACTGGATTGGATCCCACATCCGGGCCTTCGAGTTCTTCGGAGGTGTGCCAGAGCTGGTGGTGCCGGACAACCTGAAATCGGGCGTCACCAAGGCGCATCGTTACGATCCGGATCTCAACCCGACCTATCAGGACATGGCCGCCCATTACGGTGTGGCCGTTGTCCCCGCACGATCCCGAAAACCCCGGGACAAGGCCAAGGTGGAGGGTGGCGTGCTGATCGTTGAGCGGTGGATACTGGCGGCACTGCGCCACCGTCAGCACTTCTCTCTTGGGCAACTCAAATCCAGCATCCGTGAACTGCTGGAGAAGCTCAACAACCGCCCGTTCCGGAAGTTGCCCGGTTGTCGGCGCGAACACTTCGAGCAGTTGGACAAGCCGGCCCTGCAGCCTCTGCCGGCAGAGCGTTATGTCTATGCCGAATGGAAGAAGGCCCGGGTACATATCGACTACCACGTGGCCATCGGGGGGCACTACTACTCGGTGCCTTACGCCCTGATCAAGAAGGAGGTCGAGGTCCGGATCACCCACAACACCATCGAGTGTTTTTACCGGGGCAACCGCATTGCCAGCCACCCTCGCTCCGATCAGAAGGGTCGGCACACCACCGTGGCCGCCCACATGCCCGAATCCCATCGGCAGTCAGGTGAGTGGACGCCCAAGCGTCTGATCGCATGGGCCGCCAAGACCGGGCCTGCAACAGAAAAGCTCATCTGCACCGCCCTGGGTGCCCGAAAGCACCCCCAGCAAGCCTACCGTTCCTGTCTGGGCATCCTCCGCCTGGGGAAGACGTTTGGTGATGTTCGCTTGGAGGCCGCCTGTCAACGCGCGCTGACGCTTGGGACGTGCCGCTATAAGAACATCGAATCCATCCTCAAACACCGCCTGGATGAACAGCCTCTGGAAGAACAGCAGGAGCTGGCCTTACCTGATGGCCACGACAACATCCGCGGCCCAGCCTACTACTCTGAGGGGGTCTGACATGCTCAAACATCCCACCCTGGATAAACTCCACGCCCTCAAGTTAACCGGCATGGCGGCCGCCCTGGCCGACCAGGTGGCCACACCCGACATCCAGGAACTGAGCTTCGAAGAACGCCTTGGACTGTTGGTGGACCGCGAAACAACCGAACGGGAAAATCGGCGCATGGCGAGCCGGTTGCGCCAGGCCAAGCTGCGACACACAGCGAGCCTCGAAGACCTGGATTATCGGAACCCGCGCGGCCTGGACAAGGGGTTGATCCAATCCCTGGCGGCCTGCCAGTGGGTGAAGGAACACCTCAATATCCTCATCACCGGCCCCACCGGGGTTGGCAAAACCTGGCTGGCCTGTGCCTTGGCCCATAAGGCCTGCCGAGAGGGACACACCGCCCACTACGTTCGTCTAACCCGTCTGTTGCGGGAGCTGAGCATCGCCAAGGGGGATGGTCAGTACGCAAAGCTTCTGGCCAACTTGGCCAAAGTGGATGTACTGATTCTCGACGACTGGGGGCTCATGAAACTCAATGCTGAAAACCGCCGTGACCTCCTGGAGGTGTTGGAAGACCGCCACGGCAGACGATCCACCATCGCCACCAGCCAACTGCCCATGGACCAATGGCACGACGTCATCGGTGATGCCACCCTGGCTGATGCCATTCTGGATCGCTTGGTTCACAACGCCTACAAGATCAATCTCAGAGGGGAGTCCATGCGAAAAACCCAGTCCAAGTTGACCGACACCGCAACGTCGGAGTAAGAAGGAAAACCCCGCGTCGCTACGCTCCGATGGGTGGCAGCTTTGCCCCGGTCCGGGTGGCAGGCTTCACGTGGAATGGGTGGCAACCTTCAGCGGTCTACGCAGCTCAAGCACATCGATCAGATAGTGACGGGGGTTCACCCCGTTCTGCTTGCAGGTCTCCAGGAGGGTGAGCAGGATCGCCAGGGCGTGGCCTCCGTTCTCGGAGCCAGCGAAGTTCCAGTTCTTCCGATTATGCTGTGCTCCGCATAATCGGAATTATGACGAGTCCCCGATTATGTGGAGTAGGCGGGGTGGTGGCTCGGCCGAATCTCTTTGCGATGCCGCGATGCCGCCCGTTTGTTGTTCGCATAATCAGAGAGAGTCCAAGAAGGCGAGGAGTTCCGGCTGCGGCCGATACCGGGTGGACTCAATGCTCGGTGGTGCGAGTCGGGCCAGGGCCTGCTCTTTCAAGGCCAGGTCCGCTTCCACGTAGCCGTGCGTGGTTTCGATGCTCTCGTGTCCAAGCCAGAGGGCGATGACGGACAGCTCAACACCAGACTGCAGGAGATGCATCGCGGTCGTGTGACGGATCACGTGCGGTGTGACCTTCTGTTGTTTCCCAGATTATTCCACGCCCCTTTTCCCACACAGATCCTGGCTACAGGCCGAGTGTTTTCCCGGATTATGCCCTCGGGTGGAAGATTCCTGGAAGGTGAACGGATGCGGGAAGCTGGGGGCGCGAGCCTTGGGTGACTCGCGCCCGGGGGCAAGGACTCAGAAGGGATCCTGCTCGTCGTCGAACAGGGAGGTCTGGCGGGTGTCGATGGAGGGCGCTCGCTCGGCGGCCAGGGCTTCCTGCAGGGCGAGGTCGTAGCGCTGGCCGATATGCTCGGTGAGGATCTCCAGCAGTTCCCACACGGCCAGAGCCTGTTCCGGGGTCCAGTGGCCTGGCAGCGGGATGGTGAGGGTGTGGTGGTGGTTCATGGTCGCAGTTCCTCCAGGGCGGTCTGCAGGTGCTCGGCACTGACCTGGCGGACCTGTTGCTGGGCGGCGCAGGTCAGGGCGTAGTGGGCCAGGCGGCCGACAGGGCGGGGCATGCCGTGGGTGGCCTGATAGAGGGCCTCGATGGCCTCCGGCTCGAACAGGGGCAGTTCGCAGCCGACCAGGCGCAGACGGTGGGCCAGGTAGTCGGGCAGTTCCTCGCGGCTCAGTCCCCCCAGGTGATGGCGCACGACGAGTCGCTGGGCCAGGGACTCGTGCACGGCCATGCCCAGGCGCCGGCGCAGCTCGGTGAGGCCAACGAACAGCAGGCACAGACGGGGATCGGAGTCCATGGCGTAGTTGGTGAGCAGGCGCAGATCCTCCAGGACATCGTTGCGCAGGTGATGGGCCTCGTCGATGATCAGGACCGGCAGTTGCTTGCTCTCCAGGGTGAGCCGGGAGATTTCGGCGCGCACCTGGCGGAAGGCGCTGGCGCGATTGCGTTCGGTGGGCAGGCCCAGTTCCCAGGCGATGGACTTGTACATGTCCATGACATTGCCGGTGGTCAGGGGGATGTAGAAGGTACGATAGAGTCCCGAGTGCAGGGTGCTGGTGATGCGTCGGCAGGCGGTGGTCTTGCCGCTGCCGGCCTCGCCGGTGAGCAGGCCGATGCCCCGCAGGCGCAGCAGGTGCCTGAGCCGGGCCTGGGCCTCGCGCAGGGTCTGGGACTCGAACAGGTCTTCACTGGCCACGCTGGGTTCGAAGGGATAGGCGGTCAGGCCGAAGTGCTTGCGGTACATGGCCTCAGTCCTCCCCCGCCTCGATATCGAAGTCCCGCCAGTGCATCCCCGAGGGGCTGGGTTGCGGGCCCTGATCCTCACTGCGGGCCTCGCGCGAGGGCGTGTTGCGCTTGACGAAGCAGTTGGCGTACAGGTCCACGGGCCTGGCGGTTTCCACGTACCGGCCTTGATGGACGATCTGCACGGTGCGCCGGGTGGCGCCGGGGTCGTAGCGCAGCGTGACGCGCTCGCCGATGAGGGCGGCATCCACTTCGTAGATCACGCCGTCGAGGCTGACGGTACGGTCCTTGTGGACCTTGCGTACCGCCTCGAACAGGCACAGATCCTCCAGATCCAGACTCGGGTCCAGATAGCGCACCTGGTCACCGTCCTGAGCCCACCGCTCCAGGGGCGTCATCCCGTCCAGGCCGCGATGGGGGTTGTGGTGATACTCCCCCTCAACCCAGGCCCACAGGCGCCGGTTGAGGGCCTCCAGGCTGGCGGTATCCTCCGGGGTGAGGGTGTTCAGTAGCTGGGCGCGTAAGGTCCTGAAAAAGCGTTCGATCTTCCCCTTCCCCTGAGGGCGGTAGGGACGCGCATGGATCAGAGCGATACCCAGCCGGGCGCAGACCAAGGCCAGGTGATGGGAGCGGTAGTTCGCGCCATTGTCAGTGTATAAGCGTTCAGGGAGTCCGCGCTTGCTCAGAGCCTGGCGCAGCACGGGCAGGAAGGCGCGGGTGTTCTCCGAGAGGGCGAAGGCGGCATGGGGAACCACCCGGGTGGCATCGTCCATGAAGGCGATCAGATAGGTCTTGCGGCGCACGCGCCCTTCGACGGTGACACTGGGGCCGTGCATGACATCGCTGGACCAGAGCTGTCCGGCTCGGGCGAAGGCGAAGCGGCGGCGATCCTGGTCATGAGTGGCCTCGGCCTGGCGCTGCATCAGCCCATGACGCACGAACAGGCGGTGGACCGTGGAAGGTGGCAGCGGCAGATCCGCGTCCACCGCGCCGTTGTCACGCAGGTGCCGGATCACCTGGCGCACGGACCAGGAGGCATGTTCCTCCTTCAGGGCGATCAGGGCCTCGGTGACGGTCGCTGACAGGCGCCGGGGCTGGCCACGATCCTGGCGCGGCTTGGGCAGCAGGGCGTCAAAGCCACCCTGGCGGTACTTCTTCATCCAGTCCCGCAAGGTCTCGGCGGCCACATGGGTGCGATGGCTGCCAGGGATCTGATGGGTGCGGGCGGCAATGGCATGGAGCTGGGTATAGAGCCCGGGCGCGCCGGGCGGCCGACGCACCAGGTCGGCGATCAGCCCGAAACGGAACAGGGCGATCTCGTGGCGCAGGTCATGAGAGGGATCGGGCATGGCAGCGTCTCCGGGGAAAACGACCCAAACGGTCGCTCCACGACGCTACGCCCCGCTGCCAGGCGGGTCAGGGCCCATTGTGTGTTGGCGCGACGGGGAGGTGGACACACCGCCACTGCAGCGGTGGGCAAAACCGAATGGCGGCGGTAACTGATCGAGCCAGGGCGCGGCAATCTCACGCAGGGCGGGGAGCAAGGGTGTCTGACCTAATGCGATCTGGCAGGCGGTCAAGGTGGGGGCGCAGTCGGTGAGCAGGTCGAGTAGCAGTCCCCTGAGGCGGTGCAAGCAATCGTCTATCGCATCCTTGCGGCGGCGTACCCAGCGCACCGCCCCTGCCTCCTCGATCTCGGGGCGCAGCATCCTGGCGGCCGCCACCAGACTGGGCGCGATCTCCGCGGTCATCACCGCCACTTCCACCGCCTGTAGCTTCCCCGACCAGCGGGCCGCCAGACAATCAGGTATCAGGGAAAACGTGCGGTGCCCCTGCGGGCAATACCAGCGGGCGATCCGTGCCCCCCGAGGCCGCTTGCGCGCATAGCTGCCGTGGCGGGCAAAGCCACAGCCCCCGGCAGGATGCAGCGGACAACACGTCAGGCTTGCTTTCAACCAGCCTTGCTGGGTAACGTATTGTTCGCCGGTCAAAGGCGTTCTCAACCGCAATAGCACACCGGCCACCGGCCCGCACGGCGGCTACCGTGGCGGGCCACTTTTATGGGTTGGCCTCAGATCATGCCCCTGTCCGCCCCGATCCGCCAGCCCGGTGAATCAATCCGGGCACTTCGCCTCACACCCGACTCACACTCTGCCACCACGCTGGCTCTATCAACGAGGAAATAATCCGCTTCAGATCAGGCGGTGATCAGCGATTTGGGGTGGGAAACAACACCTTCGCTCTGCCCAGGGAGGGACAAGAGCAACCGGCGGCCGCCACGGCAACCTTCAGGCGCTGAGACACTCCGCTTCGGGTCATGGCTTGCCCCGCACGATTCGGGAAGAGCGGTGTTCCAGGTTCGTCTGGTAGCTCTTCGAGCCACTTCCGCAGGAGGCTCGCTGTATCACGCCATAGCGGAATCACTCTTGCCTTCCTGCCCTTGCCACGAAGATGGACCACCAGACGATCCTCGGCGTCGACGTCTTTTCGTCGTAACGCCGCTATCTCCGAAACACGGCCTCCGGTGTTGTAAAGGGTTCGCAGGAGTACTTGGTCACGTCGACCGCTCCAAGTGGATGTTTGGGGCGCCTCAAGAAGCGAGTTCATCTCGACAACCGAGAGATAGTGGATCGGCCCGCGGTCATGCCGCTTCATCGGGATAGCCAGTACCTGCTGCACAGTCGAGAGGGCAAGCGGGTCTTGAAGAACCGCATAGCTCACGAATGATCGGATCGCAGCAAGGCGGACGTTGCGGGTCCGAGCGGTATTGCCTCGCTCGCGTTCGAGGTGATCCAGGAAGGCGAGTACGAGTTCACGGTTCAAATCCTGAAGCCCCATCTCCGCAAGGGCGTGCCGATCGCGGCGTACGGCGAAGCGCAGTAGCAGCCGGAATACGTCCCGGTATGCAGTCACTGTCCGCGGACTCGCCTGGCGCTGTGCGATCAGATAGTCGTAGAAGTAACTCTGAAGAAGCCACCCGAGTTTCGGTGAGTCAGCCCCAGTGGGTGCCTTGGTCACAGTGGTTTCTCCGCTCTGGCCGCGAAGGCTGCGAAGCGCTCGCTGACCACGTTCATCAGTTCGGGGATTGCGCTCAGATACCAGTACGTCGAGCTGATCTTTTGGTGACCAAGGTACGCCGCAAGGTAGGGCATCTTTACATCAACGCTCTCACCGGCTTCGTGCCAGGCGAGCAGCCGTCTGCATACGAAGGTGTGGCGAAGGTCATAGAGCCTTGGCCAGCGATGTCCGGCTGGCGCGCCGCTGAAACCGAGCGTCCGACATAGGCATCGAAACGCATAATCAGCGTGGATGATTTCCAAGGACTCACCGTTGCCGCGACGGAAGAACGCTCCGCACTCTGATCCGATGGTCAATCCGGCGCAGGCGACCCGGTAGCTGATCAAGGCGGCAACCGTGCTTTCGTGGAGGGGAACGACGCGCTCATGGCCGAACTTACCACTACGAACGACGATCAGGCCCCTTGCAGTGTCGACATCTTCGTTGCTGAGGCGTACCCCCTCACCGGGGCGGAGTCCTGTCGCCACAAGCAATCCGATAAGTACGCGCATCGACAAGCCACGCGCCGATCCCGCAGGGTGAAGCTGGTCAGCAGCCTCCATCAATGCCCTCACCTCACTCTCTGTGAAGATCCGGGGCGGGACGCGTCGGTGCGTGGGACCGAGAAGGCGCTGCGGCGGTACTTCCGTACCAGGGTCATCAACCAGCAGAAACCGTGCGAAGCCGCGCGCGATCTGAAGGCGACGGGATTGGGCCATGTCCGAGCCCGAGGGCGCCTGCCGGGCCCATCGTAAAGCCAGGGCCGTCG
>NZ_KK214995.1:236035-239301 GCF_000633935.1 Ectothiorhodospira haloalkaliphila ATCC 51935
CTGGCGATGATGGAGGCGATCAATGCCCAGGGGCGTTACGCTTGTGCGTATGCCAATATCGAGGGTGCCCAGGTGGCACGCGGGAATGAGGAAAAGGGCATCCCGGCCGTCTGCGATGCCCTGGTCAATTCCATCCAGCTCTACCTGAAGGATGATCACCTGTCCCGATGGTATGATGACAGGCGCAAGGACATCTCTCCCCAGAATCTGCTCACACAGGTCCTTCAACACTGGGCTCAACACGCAGGTTGCCCCACGGTGCTGTTCCTGGACGAAGTGGATGCCCTGGTGGGCGACACCCTGATCTCGCTGCTGCGCCAGATCCGTGCCGGCTACCCGCAGCGACCGGATGCGTTCCCCCAGAGCATTGTGCTGTGCGGCGTGCGCGACGTGCGGGATTACCGTCTGCACCAGGAAGGGGCTCAGGTGATCACCGGCGGCAGTGCCTTCAACATCAAGGCCGAGTCGCTGCGCATGGGCAACTTCACCGAAGCAGAGTGCCAAACCCTCTGGCAGCAGCACACCGACGAGACGGGTCAGGCCTTTGATCCGACCATCTTCCAGGAACTATGGGAAGACACCCATGGCCAGCCCTGGCTGGTGAATGCCCTGGGCTATGAACTCACCTGGCGCTTCAAACCGGCCCGCGACCGCAGCCGCCCGTTGTCCCTGGAGGACTACCGGGCCGCCCGGGAGGCCCTGATCCAGTCCCGGGCCACGCACCTGGACCAGTTGGCGGACAAGTTGCGAGAGCCCCGCGTTTGCCGCGTGATCAGTGAGTTGCTGGCCTCGGGTGAGGAGGGGCTGGAGCAACTCCCCCTGGACGATCTGGAATACGTTCACGACCTGGGTCTGATCGAGGTCCGTCCCCGGGTGCGTATCAGCAATCGTATCTACCGAGAAGTCATCCCCCGAGAGTTGACCTGGACCACGCAGGTACGCATTCCCAACCAGGAAACTGTCTGGTATCTCACCCCCGTCCATTGCCTGGACGTGCCCAGGCTGATGCGTGCCTTCCAGCAATTCTTCCGTGAACATGCCGATAGCTGGATGGAGCGCTTTGACTACAAGGAGGCGGGCCCGCAGTTGCTGATGCAGGCCTTTTTGCAGCGTATCGTCAATGGCGGTGGCCGCATCAGCCGGGAATACGGTCTGGGCCGCAAGCGCACGGACCTTTTCATTGAATGGCCGACGGACCCGGTGAAGGGCTTTCATGGCCCCATGCAGCGCATTGTGATTGAACTCAAGCTGCAGCGGGGGGCGCTGGAGGGCGTCATCAGTCAGGGGCTTGCCCAGACGGCATCCTATGCCAGTCAGGTGGGCGCTGACGAGGCCCATCTGGTGATCTTCAATCGCGATCCCGGGGTGACCTGGGAGGAGCGGATCTGGGAGACGGAACGGACTGTGGAAGGGCGCTGCATCCGGGTGTGGGGTGCCTGAGCGGGCTGCTGATCGTAACAAACCTCGAGAGAGATCAGTCTTTCGGATCTGTAATTTGAACTGATTCACATTTCCATCGATTGACGTTGTCACCTTTCTGAAATTGTGGAAAATACACCCTGTCGCCAGTGAAGGCAGTCAGGGATGAAAGGCACTGCATCATGGAGGATCCACTGGATGGATTCATTGCCGCGCGACACCGGGCCCCGCCACATGGATTGTGGTGGGGCCTTTCCTATTGGGCGGGCTTCCGTCCTATACTGCGGTCATGCCTCGCTTCTTCAACAATGCCGGTCCCACAGGGCGGGAGGACGGTATCATCCCGGTGTTCTACGACTACAACACCAACGGATCCCAGGAAGGGCCGCTGGAACACCTGCGTGACTGCCAGGGATATCTGCAAGCCGATGCCTATGCGGGCTACCTCAATGCCGAACGGATCCAGGAGGCGCTGATCTGGTGTGCCTGCTGGGCCCATGCGAGTCGCCCGTTCGAAAAGATCGCCCGCAAACACAAAAAGCGTGGCCGGGTGCATCTGGTGATGAAGCTGATCACGGCGATCTACCAGGTGGAATCGCGCCTGCGCCAACAAGGGATTACGGACCCGGAGCAGATCCGCGAACTGCTGCCCTATCACTGGGAACCGCGCCCAGGCCTGCGGGGAGAATGACAGCGGGGAGTGAGGGTTGGGTATACGTGCCCTACCGGAGGCGTACCCTGGACGAAGTGGACGCCCTGGTGGGCGACACGCTGATCTCGCTGCTGCGCCAGATCCGCGCCGGCTATCCGCAGCGACCGGATGCCTTCCCCCAGAGCATTCTGCTGTGCGGTGTGCGGGACGTGCGGGATTACCGCCTGCACCAGGAAGGTGCCCAGGTGATCACCGGCGGCAGTGCCTTCAACATCAAGGCCGAGTCGTTGCGCATGGGCAACTTCACCGAAGAAGAGCGCCAAACCCTCTGGCAGCAGCACACGGACGAGACGGGTCAGACCTTTGATCCGACCATCTTCCAGGAACTGTGGGAAGACACCCACGGCCAGCCTGCTCGGCTTCGACCGCCAAGGTGATCAGGTCGCGGGCACCTTGGCGCAGTAACTCGTGCAGCGGATCAGTGGCCTAAGGTTCTGGTTGTGAGACAGCTTGAAGGGTAGACTTGGTCATGGCGTGTCCGTTTTTGTTGATTGAGATCTTGGTCGTGATCAATCGACAGGATACGCCACCCTTCCTTCCCCCCTATACACCAGATCTGACTTTAACCTGAAGTTTCAGCGCGAACTATTCTCATGTTCTTGGTAAGTTGCTGGTGGTGTGTGAGTTTTCGGTGAGGTGGGTCAATTTTTAGTCGGAAATGTACCCATGTAAATCATGCTTTTTTGATTTTTTACCCGTGGCGTTGGGCTATAATCAGTCCATGTACATCGACATTGTCCCCAATCGCAATTCGCCCCCCGCCATTCTGCTGCGCGAGTCCACCCGCGAAGGCGGCCGCATCGTCAAGCGCACCCTCGCCAATCTCTCGTCTCTGTCCCGCGAACAAGCCGAATCGATTCGTGCTGTCCTCAAGGGGGAGCCGCTGGCTCCGGTCGATAGCCTCTTCGAGGTGGTACGTTCGCGGACACACGGCGCGGTGCAGGCGATCGGCCAGGCGATGCAGCGGTTGCACCTGGGACCCCTGCTGGATTCCAAGCCATCACGGCAACGGGATCTGGTGCTGGCGATGATCGCTGCACGGGTACGGACCCGCAGAGCAAGCTGGCGACCAGCCGCAGTTGGGACCACAGCACGCTGGGCGAGTGGTTCGGGGTTGCCGATGCGGATGAGCATG
>NZ_KK214995.1:239401-384800 GCF_000633935.1 Ectothiorhodospira haloalkaliphila ATCC 51935
GCACACCGGCCACCGGCCCGCACGGCGGCTACCGTGGCGGGTCCACGTTTTATGGGTTGGCCTCAGATCACTGCCCCTCGTCCGCCCCGACTCCGCCCAGCCCGTGAATCAATCCGGCACTTCGCCTCACACCGACTCACACTCTGCCACCACGCTGGCTCTATCAACGAGGAAATAATCCGCTTCAGATCAGGCGGTGATCAGCGATTTGGGGTGGGAAACAACACGAACCCTGCTGAACGAACTGGCCACCATCGTCCGTAACACCTGCCGCCGCGTTGATCATGAGGCCGAAGAACCGACGTTCGAACTCGACACCAAACCCAACGCCAAGCAACGGGCTGCACTGGATCGGGTCAACGATATCCGGTTGTAGCCAGACGCCTGAACCCCGAATCGGTGATTAAATAAGACCATTCAATGGTTTAGCGTTACTGGTAGGCTGGAACTTCAGATTAAACGATTGAGACTTTACGTGAACCCGAAAGACATTCCTTATGGCCCCGTCAAGATTGCCGAAGGCCCACTCGCCGGTCGGATCGGCTACTATGATGATGAAGACACAGAGTTTGATGAGGACATCATGGTCCGACGAGTGGGATATCCACGTTGGCGAATCGATACCTGCCAAGATTTCTTCCGGCCTTCGGGACGCCGACTTCGTGGTCGTTGTTCTATCCGAGCATGCGGTTAGCTCCCAATGGGTCGAGAGGGAGTGGCATGCAAAGTACTGGAACGAGTTGGTTCAAGGTCGCATCCACGTCCTGCCCGCCTTATACAAGGACTGCGAGATTCCTGAGCTGCCCAAGACGAAGCGGTACGCTGACTTCAGGGACAACTACAACGATGGGCTGGAGGACTTGCTCGTGGCGATTGACCGGCTGCATGACATCAAGGGCCGATCCCAGTGATGGGCGGTGTCGCGTTGGTTATGTCAGGTTGGTAGTTGCCCGTTGCCCCCCCCCCAGAAACGAAAAAGGCCACCCAAAAAAGGTGGCCTGAATCGTTTTTTATTTGGCTCCCCGGGACGGGCTCGAACCGCCGACCTAGTGATTAACAGTCACCCGCTCTACCGACTGAGCTACCGGGGAATTGCTTTGAAGCCCGGCATGTTACGGATATTGCCGGGCTTCGTCAAGGGCCTTTATGCGCCTACTGCGCGACCAATGCGCTCCACGGCCTGCTTGAGGTTGTCCAGGCTGGTGGCGAAGGAAATGCGCACGTGGCCTTCGGCGCCGAAGGCGGAGCCGGGGACCAGGGCGACGCCTACCTGATCGAGCAGGTGCTCGGCGAATTTTACGTCGCTTTCCATGCCCAGCTTCTCCATGGCGCCCTTCACGCTGGGGAAGGAGTAGAAGGTGCCGTCGGAGGGCAGGCATTCCACGCCGGGGATGGCGTTGAGGGCTTCCACCAGGTAGTCGTGGCGGTCCTGGAAGGCCTTGCACATCTCGGCCACGCAGGACTGGTCGCTGTTGAGCGCCACCTGGGCGGCTTCCTGGGCCACGGAGGTGGGGTTGGACGTGCTCTGGGACTGGATCTTCTTCATGGCCGCAATCAGCGGCTTGGGGCCACCGGCATAGCCGATGCGCCAGCCGGTCATGGCGTAGGCCTTGGACACACCGTTGAGCACGATGGTCTGGTCGTACAGGTCGGGGCAGGCCATGAGGATGTTGCAGAAGGGGGCATCGCGGAACATCATGTGCTCGTACATGTCGTCCGTGGCCACCACTACATTGGGATGTCGCAGCATCACCTCGCCCAGGGCGGCCAGTTCCTCGCGGCTGTAGGCCACGCCGGTGGGGTTGGAGGGGCTGTTGATCACCACCAGGCGGGTGCGCGGGGTGATGGCGGCCTCCAGTTGCTGGGCCGTCATCTTGAAGCCCTGGGACTGGTCCGCGCTGACGATCACCGGCTTGCCGTCGGCCAGCAGCACCATGTCCGGGTAGGACACCCAGTAGGGGGCAGGGATGATGACCTCGTCGCCCTCATCGAGCAGGGCCTGGCAGAGGTTGAAGAAACTCTGCTTGCCGCCGCAGGAAACGAGGATCTGATCCGGCTGGTAGCTGTGACCGTTATCGCGCTGGAACTTGTCAATGATGGCCTGCTTCAAGCCCGGCGTGCCGTCCACGGCGGTATACTTGGTCTTTCCCTCGCGGATGGCGGTGATGCCCGCCTCCTTGATGTGATCCGGTGTGTTGAAGTCGGGTTCGCCGGCGCCCAGGCCGATCACGTCGCGTCCTTCGGCCCTCAACTGGGCGGCGAGGGCGCTGACGGCCAGTGTGGGGGAGGGCTTGATGCGCTGAACGCGGGATGAGAGCTTGATGTCCAAGGCGGTATCCGGGAATGCTGGTGGATGGAAAAATCAACCTAAAATGATACTCAAACTGTGCTGATAAGATAAGCCCATGGAGCAACCTTTCCACCTTTCCACCCGTTATGAGCCCGCCGGGGACCAGCCCGCCGCCATCGAAAGCCTGCTGGACGGCCTGGACTCGGGCCTGGCCCACCAGACTCTGCTGGGGGTGACCGGCTCGGGCAAGACCTTCACGATTGCCAACGTGATCCAGAAGTCGCAGCGGCCCACCATCATCATGGCGCCCAACAAGACCCTGGCCGCCCAGCTTTATGGCGAGATGAAGGAGTTCTTCCCGGAGAACGCCGTGGAATACTTCGTCTCCTATTACGACTATTACCAGCCCGAGGCCTATGTGCCGTCGTCGGATACCTTCATCGAGAAGGATTCCTCCATCAACGATCACATCGAACAGATGCGCCTGTCCGCCACCCGGGCCCTGCTGGAGCGCCGCGATGCCATCATCGTGGCCAGTGTGTCGGCCATCTACGGTCTGGGAGACCCCCGGGCCTACCTGCAGATGGTGATGCACCTGAAGCGGGGGGATGTGATCGATCAGCGGGAGATGCTGCGCCGGCTGGCGGAATTGCAGTACACCCGCAATGACCTGGAGCTCAAGCGCGGCACCTACCGGGTGCGCGGCGAGGTGATCGACATCCATCCGGCAGAGTCCGAGCGCGAGGCCGTGCGGGTTGAGTTGTTTGACGAGGAGATAGAGCAACTCTCGTATTTCGACCCGCTCACTGGCGAGGTGCTGCGCCGGGTGCCGCGCTTGACCATCTATCCCAAGACCCACTACGCGACCCCCCGGGAGACCCTGCTGGCAGCCGTGGACCAGATCAAGGTGGAGCTCAGGGAGCGCCTGGAGGCCTTGCGCCAGTCGGATCAATTGGTGGAGGCCCAGCGCCTGGAACAACGCACCCGCTTTGATCTGGAGATGATGCTGGAGCTGGGCTATTGCTCCGGGGTCGAGAACTATTCCCGCTACCTTTCGGGCCGCAAGGCCGGTGAACCACCCCCCTGTTTTCTGGATTACCTGCCCAAAGATGCCTTGCTGGTGATCGATGAGAGCCATGTCACGGTGCCGCAGGTGGGCGCCATGTATAAAGGTGATCGCTCGCGCAAGGAAACCCTGGTGCAGTACGGCTTTCGCCTGCCATCGGCCATGGACAATCGCCCCCTGAAGTTCGAGGAATTCGAGGCACTGGCCCCTCAGGCCATCTACGTTTCCGCCACGCCCGGGCCTTATGAGCAGAAGATGTCGGGGCAGGTGGTGGAGCAGGTGGTGCGCCCCACCGGATTGGTGGACCCGGAGGTGGAAGTGCGGCCGGCCACCACCCAGGTGGACGACGTGCTCTCGGAGATCCGCTTGCGTGTCGAGGCCAACGAGCGGGTGCTGATCACCACGCTCACCAAGCGCATGGCCGAGGATCTCACCGAATACCTGGGCGAACACGGTATCCGGGTGCGGTATCTTCATTCCGATATCGACACCGTGGAGCGCGTGGAGATCATCCGCGATCTGCGCCTGGGGGAATTCGATGTGCTGGTGGGGATCAACCTGCTGCGCGAGGGCCTGGACATGCCCGAGGTGTCCCTGGTGGCGGTGCTGGATGCGGACAAGGAGGGCTTCCTGCGCTCCGATCGCTCGCTGATCCAGACCATTGGCCGGGCCGCCCGTAACCTCAATGGCAAGGCGATCCTCTATGCCGATCAGGTGACCGGTTCCATGCAGCGGGCCATGGATGAGACGGAGCGCCGCCGCGAGAAACAGATCGCCCACAACCAGGCCCACGGCATCACCCCCAAGGGGGTGGAAAAGCGCATCGCCGATATCATGGAAGGGGCCTATGCCGGTGGCTCCATGGCCGCCCCGAAGCGTTATGCCAAGGTGGCGGAGCAGGAGGCCGAGTACGGGCGCATGTCACCCAAGGATACTGCCAAGGAGATCAACCGTTTGGAGACCCAGATGTTCGAACACGCCCGCAACCTGGAATTCGAGGAGGCGGCCCGGTTGCGGGATCGTATCGAGAAGCTCAGGGAAGGCATGCTGGGCGTGGTGGAGGGATAAGGCATGCGCTATCGATCGTTCTGCCTGACCCTGGGGCTTTGCCTGCTCACCCTGCCACTGCACGCCTTCGAGCGGTCCTGGCCGCTTGAGGAAGGGGTGGATGTGGTGGGTGAGCTCAGTCATGCGGAGGCGGCCTACGAGGATACCTTGATCGATGTGGCCCGCCGCCACCAGGTGGGCTTCGAGGCCATCCAGCGGGCCAACCCGGAACTCAATACCTGGATCCCGGGAGAGGGGGCCCGGATCCTGTTACCTCACAAGTCCGTGTTGCCCGATGCCCGGCGCCAGGGCATCGTGGTCAACCTGCCGGAAATGCGGTTGTACTATTTCCCTCAGGGGGAGTCCCGGGTGGTGAGCTATCCGGTGAGCATTGGCCGCATGGACTGGGGCACGCCGGTGGGCACCCTGGACGTGATCGAGAAACGGGAAAACCCCACCTGGACGCCGCCGGACTCGGTGCGCAAGGCCTATGCCGAGCGGGGTGAGGAACTGCCGCGCGTGGTGCCGCCGGGACCGGACAACCCCATGGGGGCGTACGCCATTCGCCTGAGCCGCCCCAGCTATCTGATCCATGGCACCAACTGGTCCACCGGCATCGGCATGCGCTCCACCCACGGCTGCATCCGCATGGATAACGACGATATCGGCGAGCTGTATTCCCGGGTGTCCCTGGGCACTTCAGTGAACATCGTCAACCAGCCCATCAAGGTGGGCTGGCGGGAAGGGCTTCTGTATCTGGAGGCCCACCCACCGATGGAGGAACTGGAAGACCAGGCTCAGGGCATGGATGAGGCCGTGAAGCGGGTCATGGAAGCGGTGGGTGAGCGTGATGCCCGGGTGGACTGGCAGCGTGTTCGCGCAGCCCTGAACGAAGTCACCGGCGTGCCCCAGGTGGTGGGTTGGGAGGCGGATCAGCCCCTCAAGACCAGCACCAGTGCAACCAACACGGCCAGGGCCGACCCGCCAGCGGCCGACCCGTAGCAGATCAGTTTGAGTCGCTCGGAGGCATGCACACCCAGGTCATGCAGGGTATGCAGGATGCGATGTGCCGCATGGAAGAAGAACAGGGCGATCAGGATGGCCAGCCCGAAGCCCATCATCGGATGACCCAGCAGACCACGCATCTGCTCGTAGTTCATGGCCTCGGGCCCGAAGCCCAGGCCGATGGGCACCAGCAGGCCGATGATCAGCACCAGTATGGGACCCACCAGGGCGGCCAGCATGCCGCCACCGCCGAACAGGGACCAGAAGATGGGTTCATGTGAGCGGGGTTTCATTGCAGACCTCTCATGGCAGCGACCAGGATCACCAGGGACACCACGCCCCAGGCCCACAGGGCGACACGGTTCAGGGTGGCATCCGTAAATCCCCGGGGAAAGCGCCGGGTCTTTACCGGGGGCACGGTCAGGGGCAGCACCTTGAACCAGGTCCAGGCATGGAAGGTGAAGGCGGCCAGCACCACCAGGTGCAGCAGCCAGGACAACGGCGAGAACAGCAGGCCACGCCAGGTCTCAAAGGCCCCTGGCCCCACGGCCAGGGCGGCCATGCCCGCCAGCAGGAACAGCCCGTAGAGGGCGATCACCACGCTGGTTCCCTCGCGCAACAGATAAAAGCGGTAGCTGGGGCGGCGCAGCCACCAGCGCTGCATGCCCCGGGTGTAGGTTCTGGGTTGGTTCATCGGCGCCCCCTCGGCTTGAGAAACCGCAGGAAATAGTCCTGGGTGCTGGCGATCTTGTTCTGGTTGATGGCCCGGGCCGGATCCACATGCTTCGGGCAGACCTCGGAGCATTCCCCCACCAGGGTGCAGCCCCAGACGCCTTCCTCGGCATTGATCACCTCCATGCGCTGGTCCTTGCCGGCATCCCGTGAGTCGGCATTGTAACGGTGCAGCAGGGCCAGGGCTGCCGGGCCGGTGAATGCATCATTCAGGCCGTACTGGGGGCAGGCGGCATAGCACAGCAGGCAGTTGATGCATTGTGCATACCCCAGATAGTCCTGGACCTGATCCGGTGTCTGGTGACGGGGCTGATCCCCGGGATCGTCGCCGGTGGATGGGATCAGGTAGGGATGCACCGACTCCAGTTTGGCCAGGAAATCCGTCTGGTCGATGGCCAGATCCCGCAGGATGGGGAAATGGGCCAGGGGCTCCACCCGGATACGGGCCGGGTGATAGTCCCGCAGGAAGGTCTGGCAGCTGAGCACGGGCTCGTCGTTGACCATGCAGCCGCAACTGCCGCAGATGGCCATGCGGCATGACCAGCGGAAGGTGAGGGTGCCATCCAGGTGGTCCTTGATGTACTGTAAGCCCTCGAGCACGGACATTTCTTCCGTGAAGGGGACCTCGTAGCTCTGATAGTACGGGGCTTCATCCGTCTCCGGATGAAAGCGCAGGCATTCAATCACGATGGTGCGGGTCTGGCTCATGTCTCACTCCTCCCGCGCCGGCTGTTCGGGCTGGCTGTCGCGACCGTAGATACGCTCCCGCGGGCTGGAGCGGGTAATGGTGACCGGTGCATGGTCAATACGCGGCGGCCCGTCACCCTGGTGCCAGGCCATGGAGTGACAGAGGAAGTTCTCATCATCGCGCTTGTCGAACCCATCCTGGCGCAGGTGCGCCCCCCTTGACTCCTTGCGGGCCAGGGCTGAATGCGCCATGGCCTCGGCCACCTGCAGGGTGTGGCCCAGTTCGATGGCGGTGAGCCATTCGGTATTGAAGCAGCGCCCCCGGTCGTCCAGCTTCACGCCCCGGCGATAGCGTTCGCGCAGGGCCGACAGGCGCTCGCAGGCCTGGCCCATGCGCTCGGCATCGCGGACGATGCCCACGCCGGATTCCATGATGTCGTGCATTTCCGCCCGTATCGCCGCCACTCGCTCGCCCTCGGTGGTGTCGAGCATCTTCAAGTGCCGGGCTTCGGCCTCGTTTGCCTGAGCCTCCAGGTTGGCGGGCGCGGTGGTGCTCTCCCGGGCCAGTCGTGCCGCCGACTCCCCGGCGGCACGGCCGAACACCAGCAATTCGGCCAGCGAGTTGGAGCCCAGCCGGTTGGCGCCGTGAATGCCCACGCTGGCGCATTCGCCGGCGGCGAACAGGCCTTGCAGCGGGGTGGCACCATTCGCGTCGCATGGCACGCCGCCCATGGTGTAGTGCACGGCAGGTCGCACGGGGATGGGGCTGTCCACCGGATCCGTGGCGGCGAAGGTAAGTGCCAGTTCCCGGATCATGGGCAGCCGTTCCATGATCTTTTTCTCGCCCAGGTGCCGCAGGTCCAGGTGCACGGCGCTGCCATTGGGCGTGTTGACCGTGCGACCGGCCTGATCCTCGTGCCAGAAGGCCTGGGAAACCCGGTCGCGGGGGCCCAGTTCCATGGCCCGTGGGCGGGGCCAGGGATCCAGCGGGCCCATGCCATAGTCCTGCAGATAGCGGTAGCCATCCTTGTTCAGCAGGATGCCGCCTTCACCGCGGGCCCCCTCGGTGATGAGGATGCCGGAACCGGGCAGGGCGGTGGGATGCCATTGAACGAACTCCATGTCCCGCAGGGGGACGCCCTGGGCATAGGCCATCCCCATGCCCTCACCGGTGACGATGCCGGCATTGGTGTTCTGTCCGAAGACACGACTGGCACCACCGGTGGCCAGGATCACCGCCTTGCAGCGCAGCAGTACACTCTCGCCGGTAGCGATGTTGAAGGCCAGGACCCCCTGGACCCGTCCATCTTCCACCAGCAGATCCGTGCAAAAGAATTCATCAAAGCGCCGGATGGATGGATACTTGAGCGAGGCCTGAAACAGGGTGTGGAGGATATGGAAGCCGGTCTTGTCGGCGGCAAACCAGGTGCGTGGCGACTTCATGCCGCCGAAATAGCGCACGTTGATGTTGCCATCGTCCTGACGGCTCCAGGGGCAGCCCCAGTGCTCCAGTTGGGTGAGCTCCCGGGTGCACTGGCCGATGAAATACTCCACCACATCCTGTTCGCACAGCCAGTCGCCGCCGGAGACGGTGTCCTCGAAGTGCTTGTCCAGGGTGTCGTCGGGGTGGATGACCCCGGCGGCGCCCCCCTCGGCGGCCACGGTGTGGCTGCGCATGGGGACTACCTTGGAGACCAGGGCTATGGATAGCCCCGGGTCCGACTCGGCGGCGGCGATGGCCGCCCGAAGACCGGCGCCGCCACCGCCGATGATGACCAGATCAGATTCAATCGCATCCATCCTGCTCAACCTTGTCTCCCGATGAGGGTTTGCGTTCGCGCAACGTAACTTATCATGTCATTAGAGGATATGTACCCTCCAGGTTCAAATCCCGGGCCCGGATGCCCAGGGGGTTCGTCCCGGAGGCTCAAGTTGGCTATGATCTGCGCTGCGCCAGGCCAGCACCCTCCAATTCGAGTAACAGGACAGCATGAAGCGGCTAAGAACCCACTATGAAAACCTGCAGGTGACCGAGAACGCCAGTCAGGAGGTCATAAGGGGGGCGTACAAGTTTCTTTCCCAGAAATGGCATCCGGACAAGAACCAGCAGCAGCGGGAGAAGGCAGAGCGGGTCACCAAGATCCTCAATGATGCCTACAACGTGCTCTCCGACCCGGACCAGCGCCGCGCCCACGACGAATGGATTGCCGAGCAGCGCACGGTACGCAAGCTCGCGGATCAGTCCGCCCAGCCAGGCAGCGCCAGTTCCAGGAACTACACATACCACTACTCTTATGCCCTGAACCCGGAGCCGGCGGGGCACCGGGAGAGGTACGTCAGCCTCAATGACGGCACGGTGATGGATGTGCGCACCGGCCTGCAGTGGTTTTGTCATTCCGTGGGGGAGCGCTGGCACCCCGGGGGCATCTTCACGGGTACGCCCCAGTTGCATGATGCGGAACTGGCTGCAGCCCTGCCGGCGCGGGTGAATACCGGCCAGGGCCAGGGTCGGTTCAAGGACTGGCGCCTGCCCAGCGAGAGAGAACTCAAGTCGCTGTATACCCGCAAGGGGATCAGTCTGCGGCGCACCCTGGATGACTCGATCTTTTCCATCGACGACAAGGGGCCGTACTGGACGCTGACCGACAACCCCTGGCTGTACGACAATGTGCCCCGGGTGGTCACCCTGCAGGGGGAGGCGCAGCGCGGGGATGGCGACCTGGTGCTGGCCCGCGCGCGGCTGGTGCGTGGCCCCGACCACGCCATGCTGGCCGAGCTGATGCACCAGATTGCCACCGATCATCTGGCCCGAGGGGAGCGCCAGGAGGCCATCAATCACTTCCAGCGCTCGCTCGAGCTGGCCGAACAGGCAAGCGGCATCGAGGAGGGCAATATCATGATTCTGATGCGCGACCTGGCCCTGGCCTATTTCGAATCCCAACAGCCTTCCGAGGCAGAAGCCTGGCTACGCCGGGTGCTGGAACGCAAACGTCAACACCATGGCCCGGACCATCTGGAGGTATTCAAGGCCATGGTGGATCTGGCCTGCCTGCACAAGTCCCTGGGCAACTTCCGGGCCGCCCTGGATGACCTTTCCCAGGCCTACGGTGTTCTGATGCGCCTGGAGAACGTCAGCCAGTGCATGACGCTGGGCGTGCTGTATGACCTGGTGGCCTTGCAGATCATGCATGGGGAGAACCGCAAGGCGGAAACCATGATCAGCCGATATCTTGAGCACTCGGAGGGCTCGGACCTGGGGGCCTTTCCCGAGCGCACGAACGTGCTGTTCATCGTTCTGGGGTTATTGCGTGCCGGTTCCGGAAAGGAGATAGGAGACGCTCAGCATCTTTACCGGACGTTTCTGGAATTTTCCTCACCGCCGGTGGAGGAGGCAGAGGACTTTACCCGGGTGAGGGTGTGAGGGTGCCTTATTTCTGGAACAGGGCGACATGCTCTGTCGGGATCTCAAGTCGCCAGCCATGACGCCGGGCGATCCAGGCCAGGGTGTCCGGCGAGTAAAAGCAGATGTGGGTGGGGTCACGCCGGTAATGCCAGCGCGGAAAATGCGCGTCTGCCGGGCGAAAGCCTGTCATCACCCCCAGCCACCCTCCCGGGCGCAGCAGGGTGTCCAGGCGCTCGAACTCGACCCCCGGCGCCCGAAAATGCTCGGCGGTTTCGCTGCAGGTGATGAAATCATAGCGCTGCGCCACGGCCGCCTGGTCCGGGAAGAAGACCGGGTCGTAGTCTTGGGTCGGGAAACCCTTTTCTTCCATCATCCGCGACAGGGCAGGCCCTGGGCCGCAACCGTAATCCAGCCCTCTGGCCCCCACGCTCAGCCGGGGCCAGAGGGCGTCTCTCAGACGCGACAGAAAAGTGCGGTAATGACGGTCCCCGGGATCATTGCGGTGGGTGGCGTAGTACTCCCTCTCCCCCGCCAATGAGAGCCAGCGTACCGGGTCGAGCCACACCAGACGGCATTCACGGCACAGGAAATAGTCACTCGTGTTCACATGAGCATAGAGCCAGGGGCGTGACTTCCCGCACAGGGGGCAGGACATGCCCTCAGCGACGCCCCATGCCGCTCAGGCGGGCAGGCTCGATGACTTCGATCCAGTAACCGTCCGGGTCCGTGACAAAGGCCACATCCTTCAGACCACCTTCATCCGGGCGCTTGACGAAGGGCACCTGGTTGTCGTCTAGCCAGCGCACGGCCACGTCAAGATCCGGCACCGAGAAGCAGATGTGCCCAAACCCCTGGGGTTCCGAGTTGCCATCGTGGTAGCTGAAATCCGCCTGTTTTTCCGTGCCCCAGTTATGGGTCAGCTCCAGGATGCCTTCCTGGTTGAAGGTCCACTCGGTCCGTTGGGACTCATCCTCCGGGGGTGTCTTGCCATCCTCGAGTCGGGCAAGGAAATACAGCGAGAACTCCAGTTCGGGGAAATCCAGACGACGCAGCAGACGCATGCCGAATACCTGGCTGTAAAAGGCCAGGGCACGTTCCGGATCCTTGATGCGCAACATGCAGTGGTTGAGGCGAAAGCCCCGGGTCTCGGGGGCGACGGATTCAGTCATGCCGGGTTCCTGTTCGGTATCGAATGCCATGAGAACTCCCATCATTTGCCGGATTCACCCTCAGGGACAGCACGACGAAGGGGTGAGTTTCTTGCGATGCGACATCTTACCCCGGAGGGGTTGGATTGAGTATGCTGAGCCTTTACCCCAATTTCAGGAGCAAAGACCCATGGCAGAAGAAACCCCGGCGCCCGTGACCACCAACCCGCATTCGGATGACCTTCTCATGCCCAAGGTCGTGTACATCCTGTATATCCTGGGGCCCTTTGTCACCTTCACGGGCATTATCGGGGTGATCATTGCCTACATCTACCAGGGCTCGGCGCCGGACTGGCTGAAGACACACTATCGATTCCAGATCCGCACGTTCTGGATGGGGCTGGCCTTTCTCATTCCAGGCATTCTGCTGGCCGCGGTGTTCATCGGCTGGCTCGTGCTGCTGTTCTGGGCCGTGTGGCTCATCGTGCGTTCGGTCAAGGGCATGAAAACACTGGGGGAACGCAAACCCGTTGAACATGTGGAGCGCTGGTCCTTCTAAGATCGAACAATCCGAAGAAAGGAGGTGCGAGAGCATGAAGCATCGTTATCGACACCCGTCCATGGCGCTGGCACTCGCCGTGAGTCTTGTGGGTACGGTCTCCGCCCAGGAAGTGGTGCGAGAAGGTGTCAGTACCGAATACCAGAGGTTCGACCTGGTGAGGGTCGCCTCGGGTCTTTCGCACCCCTGGGCCGTGGCCTTCCTGCCGGATGGACGTCAACTGGTCACCGAACGATCGGAAGGGATGGTGGCCATTGAGGATGGCACCCAGACCCGTGTCACGGGCCTGCCGGACTTTCATGCCACCAATCAGGGAGGCATGCTGGATGTGGTGCTGCATCCCGACTACGAGAACAACGGCTGGATCTACATCACCTACTCCAGGGGGGATCGGCGGGGCACGGTGCCCGCTCTGATACGGGCCAGGCTGGATGGCCACGAGCTGGTGGACGTGGAGCCCCTGTTCGAATCCAACGAGTACACGCGGCCGGGTCGCCATTACGGCTCCCGGGTGGTGTTTCTGGAAGATGGCACGCTGCTGATGACCATCGGCGATCGGGGCGCCGAGCCTCCCCGGGCACAGGATACCCTGGATCATTCAGGGAGCGTGGTGAGGCTGAACGACGATGGCTCCGTGCCGGATGACAACCCGTTTGTGGGGGATGATGCCTACGCACCGGAGATTCATGCCTATGGCCTGCGCAATATCCAGGGGATTGCCCTGCACCCGGGAACGGGTGAGGTGTGGGCGACGGATCACGGCCCCCGCGGCGGGGACGAACTCAATCTGATCGAGGCAGGCAACAACTACGGCTGGCCCACGGTCACGCTGGGTCGGGATTATCGGACGGAGGAGGCGTTCCCGGATGCCGAGGCCCGGCACAAGGAAGGCATGGTGGAGCCGGTGTTCGAGTTTCTGCCCACGTTGGCGCCGTCCGGACTGGCCGTGGTCGACAGCGATCGGTTTTCAGCCTGGGAAGGTAATCTGCTGGCCGGCGGCTTGCGCGCCCAGCGCATCTTGCGTTTGGTGGTGGAGGATCAGACGGTGATTCACGCGGAGGAACTATTGCACGGCGATGTCGGCCGTGTACGGGATGTGCGTCAGGGACCGGATGGCTACATCTATGTGCTCAGTGATGAATCGGATGGCGGGTTGTATCGACTGGAACCCCGTTAGGATTGCCGGCCAGGTTCGCGATTGGTCGGCTTGACCCCTCTCCCGTGACGGGAGAGGGGTTCAGGGTCGGTCACGATGTTACTGGAGCCAGGCGTCCACGATGTCGCGGTTCTGCTCAACCCATTCCTTGGCATTTTCGTAGGGGTCGCCGCCTTCCTCGTTCATCACCATCAGATCAGCCACCTGATCCGCGGTCCAGTTGAAGTTGTTCAGGATGGCGTAAGCCTCGGGCATGTCTTCCTTGAGGCCGGTGCGCACCACGGTATGGATGGCTTCCTCACCACCATAGACGCCCTTGGGGTCTTCCAGATATTTCAGGTCCCAGCGACCTTCCTTCCAGTGCGGGGTCCAGCCGGTGACCACCACCCAGTCGTTGGTGCGGATGGCGTTGGAGAGCACGCCGGTCATGGTGGCATCGGAGCCTTCCACCAGACGCAGGTTCAGGTCGTACTCTTCCACGGCTTTCTCCGTGGTGCTCATGATGCCGGCACCCGGGTCGATACCAATGATCTGGCGGCCAAACTGGCCGGCATGGTCGTTGAGCTCATCAATGGAATCAATTTCGACGTAGGTGGGTACCATCAGACCGATTCGGGTCCCTTCCAGGTTCGGGCCCAGATCATCCACGCGATCACCCAGTTCTTCCACATAGCTGGCGTGAGTGGTGGGCAGCCAGGCGGCCACGAAGGCGTCCTGGTCACCGCTGGCCACGGACTGCCACATGGCAGCGGCGCTGACGGAGGTGGTGCGAACGTCATAGCCGGCTTCTTCCAGAACCACGCGCATCACGTTGGTGCTGGCCACGGCGTCGGCCCATTCCACGTAAGGAATGTTGATCCGGCCCTTGTCGGCAGCGGCGCTCAGCGGCGTGGCCGCCAAACCAAATGCCAGGCAGGTACCGACCAGGATCTTGGGGAGATTACGCTTGAACTCGTTACTCATCGATATCCTCCATACAGAGTTTGAGGCGCCATTGAAGCCGCGCCCGGCTGCTTGAGCCTGACTTTCATGATACACATTATCGGCGGCAGGGAAAAAAGACCCCCTGATAAACCTGGTTTTAAGCGATGTCCAAACTCACCCCAAAATCCCTGAGTCAGTTTGATAAAGCGCCCAGCCTATTGGTGGGGATCGGCTGTCAAAGGGGCATATCCCGAGAGGCCCTGGAGGCCGCGCTGCATGAGGCGCTGGGGCAGGTGGATGCGTGCCTGCAGGACGTTGTTGCCCTGGCCACGCTGGATGCCCGGGCAGGGGAGTCTGCCATCACGACTCTGGCATCGGAGCGAGACTGGACAGTGCATGCCTATCCGGGCGAGGCCTTGGCTGGGGTCGTTGTACCCCGTCCATCCGAGCGGCTGCGTCAACTCATGGGGACCGCCTCGGTGGCGGAGGCCGCTGCCATTCTGGCTTCGGGAGCAGGGCAGGGGCGCATGATTCTGGAGAAGTATCCGTATCGGGGGGCGGACGGAGGTCATGTGACCGTGGCGGTCGTCGACCTGAAACCATCATGTGTGATTCAGTGAAAGCCCTTGATCCCGAGCATCCCTACAAGATACCTGCCCTGGATTCTGGGTCTGCTGGGCCTGTTCCTGGGTTCGGCCACCTGGGCGGCATTCCAGTTTGGTGGCGACATCGTTCGTTGGGTGGCCGGCTTTCAGGAACAATTGGTCTCTGGAGTGGATGCCCGTCCAGCGCTGGCCGGAGTGATTTATGTGTTGGTGGTGACCTTTGGCAAGGTCACGCCGTTTCCCGGCGGATTTCTGCTCATGCTTTCCGGCGGGTTCCTGTTCGGGGCCCCGGTCGGAGCGGTGTTGAGCGCCCTGGGATCGGCCTCCAGCGCTGTGATGGTGGGGGGTATCGGGCGATGGCTGTTTTTCGATGCCATTCATCGACGCTGGGGGAGCCACCTGGCGCGCTTCCAGGACACGGTGGCCACCAATGGCTTCAATTTCATCCTGGCTGCCCGGCTGTTCCCGGTCGTGCCTGCGTGGATCATCAACCTGATGCCGGTGATCTTTCCCATTCCCTTCCGGCATGTATGGATGGCTACCTTCCTGGGGCTCATTCCCCTGTCGTTCGTGGTCGCCAGCCTGGGTGAAGGTCTGTCCAACCTGGCCCAGGTGGAGGATCTGAGCCCGTCCGATGTGTTCAGGCCTTCATTGCTGTTGCCCCTGGCGGGGCTTGCCCTGCTGGCCCTGGCACCCAGCGCGGTCAGGCTCTGGCGTCAACGCCGCCGTGCTCGTGGGATGGATTGATGTTAACCTGAGAATTACCATCAGGTATTATCCATCCACGACACTTGGAAGGTTGCACCATGTCCATTGCGCCCGTGCTGGAATCCATGACATCCCCTGTGGCCTTCGACAATCGCTACGCCCGTTTGCCGGAGCGCTTCTTTGTCCGCATGAACCCGACGCCCGTGGCATCCCCCCGGCTCAGGGCCCTGAATGCTGGGTTGTGTCGAGAGCTGGGTATCGATCCGGATGCCCTGCCGGAGCAAGAGTGGGCTCAGGCACTGGCCGGCAATACCCTGCTGCCCGGTGCCGAACCCATCGCCATGGCCTACGCGGGTCACCAGTTCGGCCACTTCGTGCCCCAACTGGGCGATGGTCGGGCCCTTTTGCTGGGGGAGGTGGTGGATCCGACGGGGGCACGACGGGATATTCAGCTCAAGGGTTCCGGCCCTACACCGTTTTCCCGGATGGGGGATGGTCGTGCGGCACTGGGGCCTGTGTTGCGTGAATACCTGCTCAGCGAAGCCATGCATGCCATGGGCATCCCCACCACCCGAGCCCTGGCCATGGTCACCACCGGTGAGGCGGTGTACCGGGAAGAACCATTGCCCGGGGCGGTGCTGACCCGGGTGGCCCGTAGCCACATCCGCGTGGGCACCTTCCAGTACTTTGCCGCACGCGGTGATCACGCCGCAGTAAGATCCCTGGCGGATCATGTGATCGAGCGCCACTATCCCGAAGCCCAGGGGGCATCGTCCCCTTATCTTGCCCTGCTGGAGTCGGCCGCCGAGCGTCAGGCGGAACTGGTGGCCCGCTGGATGCTGGTGGGCTTCATCCATGGTGTGATGAACACGGATAATATGGCGGTTTCCGGGGAGACAATCGATTATGGTCCTTGCGCCTTCATGGATACTTACCATCCCGGTACCGTGTTCAGTTCCATCGACCAGCGGGGACGCTACGCCTTTGCCAATCAACCCGAGATTGCCCAATGGAATCTGGCCCGACTGGCGGAGACCCTGCTGCCACTGATCGATGATGACGCATCCAGGGCCATCGACCGGGCCACGCAGATCCTGGAGGCGTTCCCGGCCAGGATCTCCACGCACTGGTTGGCCGGCATGCGCAGCAAGCTGGGACTTCAGACGGAAGAAGACAGCGACCTGGAACTGGTGCGCGAACTGCTGGACGTGATGCGCAAACAGGAAGCGGACTTCACATTGACCTTCCGTCATCTGAGTGATCTGGCTGCGGGTGCGGAGGTCCATACCCGTGTCAGGTCGCTGTTCAATCATGCCCAGCCCTTCGATGTATGGCTGCCCTGCTGGCAGGCCCGGGTGGCCCGTGAACCCGATGGGGCTGCTGAGCGGGGGGCTCGCATGCGACGTGCCAACCCGGCGTACATCCCGCGCAACCATCGCGTGGAGCAAGCCATTGTGGCCGCCGTCACCGAGGCGGACTTTGGTCCGTTCGAGCATCTGCTTGGCCTGGTTACGCAGCCATTTGATGAACACCCCGGAGAGGAGGCCTTCATGCTGCCGGCCCGACCGGAAGAACGCGTCCACCAGACCTTCTGCGGTACCTGAGGGACGGTGACTCATTCGTGTTGATGGAAAGCGCGCGGGTCAGGATGACGGTGGCCAGCGATCCCAAGGAGCCTTTTGATCCTATGCAGAGCCCGTGCATCCATGTCTGCCAGACCGAGGAGGGTCGGTGCATCGGCTGCGGTCGCACCATCCTGGAAATCGCCGCCTGGACGCGGTTCACCGATGGCGAACGTCAGGACATCATGGATCGGGTCCGCGAGGAGGGGTACGGGGATGCCCCCGCCGAGGCAAAGGCCCCGAGCCCGCAGCCCGAAGCGCCCGGCGAGCCGGAAGAGCCGGCGTCGGAGGAGGCAAGCGGTGTCCCCCGCGAGATTCGGATCACCGGCGCCGACCGGCACCGCCCCGAGTCAGTCTGCATCGACGGCATCCGCTACGGCGAGCAGATCGTTGATCTGGTCAAGGCCTTGCAGGTCATTGCCGAGGGCGGACATGATGCCGCCACCTGTCGATCCATTGCCGTGCGGGCCCTGCAGCGTCCCGCCCGCCGTCGCTGAACCGCCTTGTCTTGAAGGCCGGAATCCTTTAGCCTGAGTACCGTTCTCGGATTCAATCCATCCGGGCGAAATGATACGCAGCTCAGGCTGCAAACCCCGCCCCTGACGGGCCCATGGTTTGCGGCCTTTTTAGTGGGGATCGCCCCGAATACAGCAACGCGCACGGCCCCGCGTACAGGCCGGCGCAGGAGAGTCCTGATATGCCCGTAATCACCCTTCCCGACGAAAGCCAGCGCCGCTTCGATGATGCCGTGAGCGTGGCCGATGTGGCCGCCGACATCGGTCGTGGTCTGGCCAAGGCCACTCTGGCCGGCAAGGTGGATGGCCGCCTCGTGGATGCCAGCCATCGCATCGATGAGGATGCCCGCCTGGCCATCGTCACCGACCGGGACCCTGAAGGGGTGGAGATGATCCGTCATTCCACGGCCCACCTCATGGCCCATGCAGTGAAGACCCTGTTCCCCAGCGCCCAGGTGACCATCGGCCCGGTGATCGATGATGGCTTTTATTACGATTTTGCCTTTGAGCGCCCCTTCCACCCGGAAGATCTGGAGAAGATTGAGGCCAAGATGAAGGAACTGGCCAAGGCGGATCTTCCCGTGGAGCGTCGGGTGATGCCCCGGGACGAGGCGGCGGAGTTCTTCCGTGCCCAAGGCGAGGAATACAAGGCCCGCATCATCGAGGACATCCCCCAGAACGAGGACATTTCCCTGTACACCCAGGGCGACTTCGTGGACCTGTGCCGTGGACCCCACGTGCCCAGCACCGGCAAGCTCAAGGCCTTCAAGCTGACCAAGGTGGCCGGCGCCTATTGGCGGGGCGATTCCAAAAACGAAATGCTCCAGCGCATCTACGGCACCGCCTGGCCCAACAAGCAGCAACTGGAAGACTACCTGCATCGCCTGGCCGAGGCGGAGCGCCGGGACCATCGTCGCATTGGCCAGGAGCTGAACCTGTTCTCGATCCAGGACGAGGCTGGCGGTGGTCTGGTGTTCTGGCACCCTAACGGGGCCCGCATCCGCCGCGTTGTGGAACAGTTCTGGTACGACATGCATGAGCGGGCGGGCTACGAATTCCTGTACACCCCGCATATCGCCAACCTGGAACTGTGGAAGACCTCGGGTCACGCCGACTTCTATGGCGAATCCATGTATGAGCCCATGGAAGACGACAACCAGGCCTTCCAGCTCAAGCCCATGAACTGCCCGTTCCACGTGCTGGTGTACAAGGACCGTCTGCGTTCCTACCGGGATCTGCCCCTGCGCTGGGCGGAGATGGGGACGGTCTATCGCCGGGAGATGTCCGGTGCCCTGCATGGGCTGATGCGGGTGCGCGGGTTCACCCAGGACGATGCCCACATCTTCTGCCGCGAGGATCAGATCGAAGACGAGATCCTGCGCATCCTGGATCTCACCCTGGACGTACTGCGGGCCTTCGGCTTCGACGACTTCGACATCAACCTGTCCACACGCCCCGACAAGGCGGTGGGTTCCGACCATATCTGGGAGCATGCCACCGCGGCCTTGCGGGCTGCCCTGGAGAAGAAGGGCCTGGAATATGAGCTGGATGAAGGTGGCGGCGCCTTCTATGGCCCGAAGATCGACATCAAGATCCGCGACGCCATTGGCCGTCAGTGGCAGTGCTCCACCGTACAGCTGGATTTCAACCTGCCGGAACGGTTCGATCTGGAATACGTGGCCGATGACAATCAGCGTCGTCGTCCCATCATGGTTCACCGCGCCCTGCTGGGTTCCGTGGAGCGTTTCTTCGGTGTGCTCATCGAGCACTACGCTGGATCCTTCCCTCTGTGGCTGGCACCGGTACAGGCCCAGGTGCTCACCATCACCGATCGGCAGGACGATTATGCCCGGGAAGTGGTGCAAACCCTGCGAGCGCAAGGCCTTAGAGCTGAAATGGACTTGAGAAACGAGAAGATCGGCTTTAAAATCCGCGAGCACACTTTGCAGCGGGTGCCCTACCTTCTGGTTTTGGGAGACCGGGAGATGGAAACCCGATCCGTGGCCGTAAGATCCCGCACCGGGCAAGACCTGGGAACCATGGACCTGGATGTGCTCATCCAGCGTTTGTCCCGGGAAGTGGCGGATCGCGGTCGAACCATTGTGGAGGATTAAAGTATCAGCGCTGGAAAAGAGAACCGACTGAACGAGCAGATCAGCGTCCCGCAGGTCCGCCTCATTGCCGAGGACGGAAAGAACCTGGGGGTCATGCAGACTCGCGACGCCATGAAGATTGCCGAGGAGGCTGAACTCGACCTGGTCGAGATCGTTCCGACCGCCGACCCACCGGTCTGTCGGGTCATGGACTACGGCAAATTCAAGTTCGAGCAGAGCAAGAAGACGCAGGCTGCCAAGAAGAATCAAAAACAGGTTCAGATCAAGGAAGTGAAGTTTCGCCCGGGCACCGATGAGGGCGACTATAACGTCAAGATCCGAAATCTCACCCGGTTTCTGGAACATGGGGACAAGTGCAAGGTCACCATCCGCTTCCGTGGTCGCGAAATGGCCCACCAGGAGTTGGGTGGCAAGCTGCTGGACCGGATCGAACAGGATCTGGAAGAACTTGCCACTGTGGAGCAGCGACCCAAGATGGAAGGTCGCCAGATGATCATGGTGCTCGGCCCCAAGAAGAAGTAACGAATAAAACGGACGCACGGGTTCCGGTACACCTGTGTGTCCTGATCAACAGGACCGCCGTGAAGGCGGCCTTACCAGGAGTTCGAAGATGCCGAAGATGAAGACCAACCGAGGCGCCGCCAAGCGCTTCACCAAGACCGGGGCGGGTGCGTTCAAGCGCGGCCAGTCCCATCGTCGTCACATCCTGACGAAGAAGAGCACCAAGCGTAAGCGTCAGTTGCGGTCGGCCTCCCATGTCCATCCTTCGGATGTGGCTGCTGTTCGCCAGATGCTGCCCCACCGCTAAACCGATTCTTCACCAGGAGTACGAGAGATGCCCCGAGTCAAAAGAGGTGTAACCGCCCACGCCCGGCACAAAAAGGTGCTGAAGAAGGCGAAGGGTTACTATGGTGCCCGTGGTAACGTCTATCGCGTTGCTGTCCAGGCCGTCACCAAGGCCGGTCAGTATGCCTATCGCGACCGTCGTCAGCGCAAGCGCCAGTTCCGCGCCTTGTGGATTGCCCGTATCAACGCGGCCGCCCGCCAGTTCGACCTGTCCTACAGCCGCATGATTCACGGCCTGGACAAGGCTGGTATCGAAATCGACCGCAAGGTGCTGGCCGACCTGGCCGTGCATGACATTGCCGCTTTCGGTCGCATTGCCGAAAAGGCGAAGGCTGCCCTTTAATTTGCACCCTCAGGGGGCGCGCGACGTAAAAGGGGAAAGGCCTTGCCTTTCCCCTTTTTTGTTTTCACTGCCAACGACGGAAAGCATCACGTGGAATCCCTCTCCAAACTGACCGAAGCGGCGCTCAATGCCATCAAGGGCGCCAAGGATCTGCGCAATCTCGAAGACCTGCGCGTCCACTTTCTGGGCAAGAAGGGCGTGATCACCGAGCAACTCAAGACCCTCGGATCCCTGCCGGTGGAACACCGCAAGCAGGCGGGGCAGGCCATCAACCAGGCCAAGCAGTTGGTCAATCAGGCTCTGGATCAGCAGCGCAGTGTGCTGGAAGCTGCCGCCCGCGAGGCACGCCTGGCCTCCGAGACAGTGGATGTCACCCTGCCGGGACGTCGCCAGGAGCCGGGGGGTCTGCATCCGGTCACGCTGACCATTGAACGCATGGAGCAATTGCTGGGGCAGTTTGGTTTCCATGTCGCCGAAGGCCCGGAGGTGGAGGACGACTACCACAACTTCGAGGCCCTCAATATTCCCTCGCATCACCCGGCCCGGGCGATGCACGATACCTTCTATTTCGACGCTGGCACCCTGCTGCGCACCCACACCTCACCGGTGCAGGTGCGGGTGATGGAGGGACAGGCCCCGCCGCTTCGCATCATTGCGCCAGGGCGCGTGTATCGTTGCGACTCCGATCTTACCCACAGCCCCATGTTCCACCAGGTGGAAGGATTGCTGGTGGATGAGGGCGTCACCTTTGCCCAGTTGCGGGGCGTGCTGGATGCCTTCCTGAAAGCCTTTTTCGAGCAGGACGACCTGCAAACCCGCTTTCGGCCCTCCTATTTCCCCTTCACGGAGCCATCGGCTGAAGTGGACATCCAGTGCGTGCATTGCGGCGGAAACGGGTGCCGGGTGTGCAAGCACACCGGCTGGCTGGAAGTCATGGGCTGCGGCATGGTGCATCCCAATGTCTTTGAGCATGTGGGCATCGACAGCGAACGCTACACCGGCTTTGCCTTCGGCCTGGGGGTGGAACGCATGGCCATGCTGCGCTACGGCGTGAACGACCTGCGTCTGTTCTTCGATAACGACGTCCGCTTCCTGCGCCAGTTCGTCTAGTTTAAAGGGTAGTCATTCATGAGAATCAGCAATCATTGGCTCGGCCAGTGGGTGGACCATGGCCTGACCGTGGAAGAACTGGGGCATCGCCTGACCATGGCCGGCCTGGAACTGGATGCCATCGAACCGGCGGCTGCTTCGTTTGCCGGGGTGGTGGTGGGGCAGGTGCTCTCCGTGAAGCAGCACCCGGACGCCGATAAACTGCGCCTGTGCCTGGTGAACGATGGCGGCGGCGAACCGATACCCGTGGTCTGCGGTGCCCCCAATGTGCACGAGGGGATGAAGGTTCCCTTTGCGCCTGTGGGTGCCACGCTGCCCAATGATTTCAAGCTCAAGAAGGTCAAGCTGCGGGGTGCCCCGTCCCACGGGATGCTCTGTTCTGCCCGTGAACTGGGCCTGTCCGAGGCCAGCGAGGGCCTGATGGAATTGCCGGCGGATACGCCCGTGGGGCAGGACCTGCGCGAACTCCTCAGCCTGGATGACCAGATTCTTGAGGTGGACCTGACTCCCAACCGGGCTGATTGCCTGAGCCTGTCGGGGGTCGCCCGTGAGGTGGCCACCCTGACGAGGAAGCCACTCAAGGCCGTGGAAACCACGCCGGTTGCGGCAGCCTGCGATGACATTTTCCCGGTGCGCCTGGATGCTCCCGCGGACTGCCCCCGTTACGCTGGCAGGGTGGTGCGTGGTGTGGATGCCACCGCAGCCACGCCCATCTGGATGCAGGAAAGGCTGCGCCGCGCTGGCCTCCGCAGCCTGGGGCCCCTGGTGGATGTGACCAATTACGTGATGCTGGAACTGGGTCAGCCCATGCATGCCTTCGATCTGTCGGTATTGCGGGGCACCCTCATCGTGCGCCGCGCCCATGAGGGCGAAGCACTCAAGCTCCTGGACGAGAAGGATCTCACCCTGAGCGGTGATGATCTGGTGATCGCCGATGAGGAGAAGTGCCTGGCCCTGGCGGGCATCATGGGGGGCGCGGCCAGTGGTGTGACCGACGCGACCCGGGATGTTTTCCTGGAATCAGCCCACTTTGCCCCCATGGCGGTGGCAGGCCGGGCCCGTCACCATGGTTTGCATACCGATTCCTCCCATCGCTTTGAACGGGGCGTGGATCCTGAGCTGCCGTCCCGGGCCCTGGAACGTGCCACGCAGCTGCTCTGCGAGATTGCTGGAGGGCAGCCGGGGCCCGCGCAGGTGGCAGAGAGTGAAGGACATCTTCCGGTGCGAGCCACGATCGACTTTCGGCCTGTGCGGACCAATGAGTTGCTGGGTGCGAACATCAGCACGCAGGCCATGCAGGAGATCCTGACCCGTCTGGGCTGCCAGGTAACCGATGCGCAGACGTCCTGGCAGGTCACACCCCCGTCTTTCCGTTTCGACCTGGCCATCGAGGCAGACCTGGTGGAAGAGATCGCCCGGGTACACGGTTACGATGATCTGCCCACTCAACTGCCTGCAGTACAACCCCAGGTGACCTGGCTGGACGAGGCGCGGGTGCCGCCGCGTCGCATGCGTGCCTGTCTGACGGATCTGGGCTATCTGGAGGCAGTGACCTTCAGCTTTGTGGATCAGGCCTGGCAAGCCCGCTTTGCTCCGGCCGTGACCCCGTTGAAGCTCGCCAACCCCATCTCCTCGGAATTGGCCGTGATGCGGACCAGTTTGTGGCCGGGGCTGGTGAAGGCGGCGCAGTACAATCTCAATCGCCAGCAGGACCGCTTGCGCCTGTTCGAAATCGGCCTGAGCTTTGTACCCGAAGGCAATGAGCTCAAACAGGAAAAGATGATCGCAGGGCTGGTCTGTGGCCCGGCATGGCCGAATCAGTGGGGACAGCCGGACCGCACCGCCGACTTCTTCGACATGAAGGGGGATGTGGAGTCCCTGCTGGGGCTGGCTGGCCTTGACCGGCGCGTGGAATGGCAGGCCTGTGAGCATCCGGCCCTGCATCCTGGTCAGTCCGCCGAGTTGCGCCTGGATGGCCAGATCATCGGTTGGGCAGGCACTCTGAGCCCGGACCTGGAAGACTGGCTGGACCTGGACATCAGCATGTATTTGTTCGAGTTGAAGCTGGAGGCCATCAGCAGGGGTGCGGTGCCCACATTCCGGGGCCAGAGCCGGTTCCCGGCCATCCGTCGGGACCTGGCGATACTGGTGGATGAGGCCGTGCCCGCCGCCCGGGTGGTGCAGGTGATCGAGTCCATGGACTACAGCGCCCTTCAGCAGGTGAGCCTGTTCGATGTGTATACCGGAAAAGGCGTACCTGAAGGAAGAAAAAGCCTGGCTTTGGGCTTGATTTTACAGGATTTATCCAGCACTCTAACCGACAGTCAGGTGGACGACATGATTACTGCTGTCGTGGATAAATTACAAGAAGAGGTTGGGGCGACCCTCAGGGCTTGAGCAATGGCACTGACCAAGGCGGAAATGGCGGAGCAACTCTTCGATGAGTTGGGGCTCAACAAGCGTGAGGCCAAGGAACTCGTTGAGTTGTTCTTTGAGGAAGTGCGCACGGCGCTGGAGCGCGGCGAGCAGGTGAAATTGTCGGGCTTTGGCAATTTCACCCTCCGCGACAAGAACCAGCGTCCCGGGCGAAATCCCAAGACAGGCGAAGAGATTCCCATATCCGCCCGCCGCGTGGTGACTTTCCGCCCCGGGCAAAAACTCAAGGCGAGGGTTGAGTCCTATGCTGGAAGCGGGCAATAACAGCGAGCTGCCGGCCATTCCCGGCAAGCGCTATTTCACCATCGGCGAGGTCAGCGAATTATGCGGGGTCAAGCCCCATGTGCTGCGCTACTGGGAGCAGGAGTTCCCCTCCCTCAAACCGGTCAAGCGCCGCGGTAACCGTCGTTACTACCAGCGTCAGGATGTCATCCTGATTCGCCAGATCCGCAGTCTGCTCTATGAGCAGGGTTATACCATCGGTGGGGCCCGGCAGAAGCTCTCCGGCCAGGAGGCCAGGGAAGATACCACCCAGAGCCAGCAGATCATCCGCCAGATGCGCATCGAGCTGGAGGAAGTACTGCAGATCCTCAAGCAGAAACCACCTCAGTCCGGGGAGCATAAATAGGCCGGTAGAGCCCCTTCCCAAACCGACCTGAGTTCCCTATAATGCGGCACTCTTTCGGGGCGTAGCGCAGCCTGGTAGCGCACCTGCATGGGGTGCAGGTGGTCGGAGGTTCAAATCCTCTCGCCCCGACCAAAAGTCCTCAAAAAGCCCGGCCTTGCCGGGCTTTTTTGATTCGGCCCCTGATGCATACCCCTCATACGCAACGCAGCTGGCGCAGTGCCTTTGCCGTCTATCGCCATCCCCGGGTGATCGGCATGCTGTTCCTGGGATTTGCCGCGGGTCTGCCGCTGCTGCTGGTGGGCGGCACGTTCACCGCCTGGTTGCGGGACCTGGGGGTGGAGCTGGCGGCCATCGGCTTTCTCAGCTGGGTGGGCATGGCCCATTCCATCAAGGTCTTCTGGGCCCCCGTGGTGGATCGGCTGGAACTGCCCCTGCTCACCCGCTGGTTCGGTCGGCGCAGGGCCTGGATGCTCCTGGCGCAGGCGGTGATCGGTGGTTCGTTGCTGGGCATGGCCCTGACCGATCCTACCCAACATCTTTGGCTTGTGGCGGTCTGGGCCGTGCTGGCCGCCTTTGGTTCCGCCACCCAGGATATCGCCATTGATGCCTACCGCATCGAGGCAGTCACCCGGGATCGGCAGGGCGCCATGGCAGCCTCCTACATCTTTGGCTATCGGGTGGCCCTGCTGGCCGCCGGCGCGGGTGCCCTGCACCTGGCTGCCGTGGGTAACTGGAGCATTGCCTATGGGGTGATGGGGCTGCTCATGGGGGTCGGGCTGATCACCACGCTCATCATCCGCGAACCCGAGGTCACCGTGGATCGGACCACCCAACGCATGGAGCAGCGGGTGGTGGACTATCTGCAGCGCACCCGACACCAGGGTTGGCGTCGAGGCCTGACCGCCTGGTTCATCGGTGCGGTGATCTGCCCCTTTGCCGATTTCATGAAACGCTTTGGGTGGGTGGCGTTGCTGATCCTCTTGTTCATCGGCACCTTCCGCATCAGCGATATCTTCATGGGAGTGATGGCCAATCCCTTCTATCTGGACCTGGGTTTCACCAAGACCCAGATCGCCAATGTGGCCGCCGCCTTCGGGCTGGCCATGACGCTCACGGGGGCGGCCCTGGGCGGCCTGCTGGTGGTGCGCTACGGCATCATGCGCATGCTCATCTTCACCGCATTTCTGGCCCCGATAACCAATCTGACCTTCTCCTTGCTGGCCATGCTCGGCCCCGAGACCTATGGTCTGGTGCTGGCCATCATGGCCGACAACATCAGTGGTGGACTGGCCATCTCCGTGTTCATCGCCTATCTCTCCAGCCTGACCAATACCGCCTATACGGCAACGCAATACGCCCTGTTCAGCTCCCTGATGACACTGCCCGGGCAGTTCCTGGCCGGATTCACCGGCGTGCTGGTGGAGCATATTGACTGGTTCTGGTTCTTCATCTCCTCGGCCCTGATCGGCATACCGGCGATCGTGCTGGCCTTTGTGCTGGCGCGCTGGGCCAACCCGGACAGGATTGAACAGCCCGGCAAATAGATCCGCGCCCCTTATCCCGCGCATTCATCAGGAGCCGCCGTGACCCAACCCGTACTGCACCTGTTCATCCCCGGTCTGCTGCACAAGGTGCCGGAATGGCTCGCATCCTATGGGGAGGTGGGACGCTATCCGGCGCTTGAATGGCTGTTGTCCAGAGGGGATCTGCATCCCTCCCGGGGCCTGCCCCGCGAGACTGCCTTGTGTCGGCTCTTTGGTATCAGCGACGGCATCCCCGCCGGGGCCCTGACACGCATGGCCTGCCATCCCGACGAACCGCTCACCGGCCGCTGGCTGTGTGCAGAACCCGTGTACCTGGAGGCGGGCATCGACGACCTGGTGCTGACGGAGGCCTCCCAACTGAATCTGTCATCGCCTGAGGCCGAGGCACTGGCGACGCTGGTGAACGAACATTTCGCACATCGCCCCTGGACACTGAAGGCCTCGGCGCCTGATCACTGGCATATTCATCTCCCCGACGATGCGGATCCGGGCCTGGAAACCCAGCCGCTGTCTGCGGCGGTCGGCCAACGCGTTGGCCGACTCTTGCCCAGGAAGGGCCCCCACGCCAATGCGTGGCTGCAGGATTTGAATGAGCTCCAGATGCTGCTGTATCCCGCCCCGGTGAATCAGGAGCGGGAAGGGCGGGGCCGTCATCCCATCAACAGTCTGTGGATCTGGGGAGAGGACCCCCTGCCATCGGCACCTGCCCAGGCCCCGCTGGCCGCCGTATTCGGGCAGGGTCGGTTGCTTGAGGGGCTGTGCCAGTGGGGCCGGGTACCCTGCCAGCGGCTCACGGAAGGTGCTGACGCCTTGCTGGAAACCAGCGCTGAGGAAGAGCGCCTGGTGGTCCTGGAAGACGTATGGGCGGCAGCCGCCTACGACGACATCGAGGCCTGGAGAATGGGGATGGAGGCTCTTGAGCGGGCATGGTTCGAGCCGCTTCTCAAGGCCGTCCAGCAGGGTAGGGTGCGCAGTCTTCAGTTGCATGCCGGGGATGGCTCGATCGCCGCTCTTGGCCCCACAGCGCGCTGGCAGTTCTGGCGTCGTCCCCGCTCCTTGAATGATCTGCTGGGAGGAGAAACCCGATGAAGGCCCACCGACGACTGCAGCGCCCCAGCGAAACCCCTCAGGGGGCCGACCTGCTCACCCGCCTCTATGCGCACCGGGGTATCCAGGACCCGGCGCAGATGGATCATGCGCTGACAGGCCTGGCCCCCACCCAGTCGCTGTCCGGAGTCGAGACTGCCAGTGCCCTGCTGCACCAGGCACTGGAAGAGGGCTGGTCGATCCTCGTGGTGGGAGACTTCGACGCCGATGGCGCCACCAGCACTGCCCTTGCGCTGCGGGCCCTGCGGGCCATGGGGGCGGCCCGGGTGGATTACCTGGTGCCCAATCGCTTTGAATACGGCTATGGGCTCACCCCGGAGATCGTCGCCGTGGCACGGGAGCGCGAACCCCGGTTGCTCATCACCGTGGACAACGGCATCTCCAGCCTGGACGGGGTGGCCGCCGCTCGGGCGGCGGGCATGAAGGTGTTGATCACGGATCACCACCTGCCCGGCCAGGATCTGCCACCTGCCGATGCCCTGGTGAATCCCAACCTCCCGGGTGATGAATTTCCCAGCAAGTCACTGGCCGGGGTGGGGGTGATCTTTTATGTGATGGCCGCACTGCGCGCCCGGTTGCGCGCCACGGACTGGTTTACCCGACGCGGCCTGGCACAGCCCAACCTGGCGGATTTGCTGGACCTGGTGGCCCTGGGCACGGTGGCCGACGTGGTGCCCCTGGATCGCAACAACCGCATACTGGTGGATCAGGGTCTGCGGCGCATGCGGGCCGGACGTGCCGTACCCGGCATCCGGGCCCTGCTGGAAGTGGCCGGGCGCAATCCCGCCAGGGTGGTGGCCTCGGACGTGGGATTTGCGGTGGGTCCGCGCCTGAATGCTGCCGGACGCATGGATGACATGTCCATCGGTATTGAATGCCTGCTGACCGATGACCCCGCCCAGGCCCGCATCCTGGCCCAGACCCTGGATGACCTGAACCGGGAACGCCGTGAGGTGGAAAAGGACATGCAGGAGCAAGCACTGATCACGCTGGAAACCCTGCTGGCCGAACATCCTGAACTTAACCGGTGGCACGGGCTGTGTCTCTACGAGCCCGACTGGCATCAGGGAGTGATCGGCATCCTGGCCTCGCGCATCAAGGACCGGGTACATCGCCCGGTGATCGCCTTTGCCCGGGCAGAGGAGGGCACGCTCAAGGGGTCTGCCCGCTCCATCCCCGGCCTGCATATCCGCGACACCCTGGAGGCTATCGCCACCCGTCATCCGGGACTCATCGGCCGATTCGGAGGGCATGCCATGGCGGCTGGCCTGAGCCTGCCCGAGGATCATCTCAAGCCGTTCCGGGAGGCCTTCGAGGACACCGTGCGCGAGACCATGGACCCGCGCGATCTGGAGGGGGTCATTCACAGCGACGGCCCCCTCTTTGATCATGAACTCAATCTGGAGACGGCCGAGCGCCTGCGCGCTGCCGGCCCCTGGGGGCAGGGCTTCCCGGAACCCTTGTTCGATGGCGTGTTCCATATACGGGAGCGCCGCCCCCTGGGGGATGGTCGTCACCTGCGCCTGACCCTTCAGCCGGTGGACGGCTCGGTACGGGTGAATGCGGTGGCCTTCAATATCGATCCCGAGGAATGGCCCGAAGGCCAGGAGCAGGTCCATCTGGCCTATCGTCTGGATGCCAATGAATTCCGCGGGGCCTGCACGGCGCAACTGGTGGTGGAGCATGTGGTGACAGGGTAAGCCCCGGGGCCCGAATAAAACATACGCTTGGATGATCATGGACACACCCACACAACCGCAGGCAAAAACATCCCCCCCACTGCTTCAACTCACCCAGGTGAGCAAGCACTACACGGAAGGCCACCAGCGTCGCACGGTCCTCGACAAGGTGGACGCCCGGGTGCAGGCCGGCGAGATCGTGGCCCTGGTGGGGCGCTCCGGGTCCGGTAAATCCACCCTGCTCAACCTGCTGGCCGGCATCGATCGCCCCGATACCGGGGAGATCCATGTGCATGCCCGGCGGCTGGATACCATGAGCGAGCGGGAGCGCACCCTGTTCCGTCGCCGTGAAGTGGGTTTCGTTTACCAGTTCTTCAATCTCATCCCCACCCTGACCGTGGCCGAGAACGTGGCCCTGCCCATGGAGCTCAATGGCGTGGGGAGTCGAGAGCGGGGTGAACGGGTGAAACACCTGCTGGACCTGGTGGAACTGGGCCATCGGTCACAGGCCTTTCCCGACGAACTCTCCGGGGGGGAACAGCAACGGGTCGCCATGGTGCGGGCCATGGCCCATGAACCTGCCCTGCTGCTGGCGGACGAGCCCACCGGTAATCTGGATGCGGAGACCGGCGCCCGGATCATCAGTCTGCTGCGGGATCTGGTCAGGGATCAGGGACGCACCCTGGTCATGGTGACCCACAGCCAGGAGATGGCCGCCATCGCCGATCGGGTGTGGACCCTGAGTGAAGGCCATATCACGCCGACGGACAACACCCCATGACGCTGCTGGCCAAGGCCCTGATCCGGGACCACCGCAAGCGGCCCTGGAACATCTTGTTTTCCATCCTGGGGGTGGCCCTGGGCGTGGCCATCGTGGTGGCTGTGGACATCGCCAACTCCAGCGCCTCCCGAGCCTTCGAAATGTCGTTGGAAACCGTGACCGGTCGGGCCACCCACCAGGTACTGGGGGGGCCTGCGGGGCTGGATGAGACCCTGTATGCCCAGCTGCGCCGGCAGGGTTTTCGCGAGAGCGCTCCGGTGGTGGAAGGTCACGTCCAGACCCGGGGCGAAACCTTCACCCTGCTGGGGCTGGAGCCCTTTGCCGAGGCCCCGTTTCGGGACTACGCCGATGGAATCCGTGGCGAAGGCGTGAGCGCCCTGGTGACGGATGTCGATGCCGTCATGCTCAGCGCCCGGACCGCCGCCAGACTGGACCTGGAATCGGGGGACCGCTTCACCCTGAGCATCCGGGGGCGGGAGGAAACCGTCACCCTGCGTTCGGTCCTGGACACCGACGAGCCCGGTCTGGATGGCATCATGCTGGCCGACATCGCTCATGCGCAGGTGCTGCTGCAGCGCCTCGGGCAACTGGACCGCATCGACCTGATCCTGCCCGACGATCAGGCCCTGGAGCGCCTGCGGACCCTGTTGCCCGAGGGAGCTGAAGTGATGGCAACCCAAAGCCGCAACGAGGCCACGTTGCAGATGTCCCGGGCCTTTCACATCAATCTCACTGCCATGAGTCTTCTGGCCCTGCTGGTGGGGACCTTTCTCATCTATAACACCATGATCTTCTCGGTGCTCCGGCGCCGCCGTCTGTTGGCCACCTTGCGCATGCAGGGCATGACCGGTGCCGAGCTGTTTCGCCTGGTGATGACCGAGGCCCTGCTGGTGGGCCTGGTCGGCTCCGTGCTGGGATTGCTGGCCGGCACGCTGATCGGGCAGTTCCTGCTGCAGATGGTCACGCGCACCGTATCCGACATGTATTTCGTGCTCACGGTGACCGAGTTGCATCTCACCCTTTGGGTGGTGCTCAAGGGGTTGCTGCTGGGTATTGCTGCCACACTGGCGGCTGCCCTGGGACCCGCCTGGGAGGCGGCGCGAATCTCGCCCCGGGATGCCCTGAGTCGCTCCACGCTGGAGCGGGGCGTGGGGCGTCTGATGCCCTGGCTGATCGGGGCTGGCCTGATCCTGATGGGTCTGGGCTGGATCCTGGTGCAATGGCCCAGTCAGAGTCTGTTGCTGGGGTTTGCCGCCCTGTTCCTGCTGATTCTGGGGTATGCCCTGCTGATCCCGCCGGCCTTGCTGATGCTGGCCCGGAGTCTGACCGGGCCCATGGGGGCGACCTTTGGTGCCGTGGGGCGCCTGTCGGCCCGCGGGGTCAGTGCCGGGATGAGCCGGGCGGGGCCTGCCACAGCTGCCCTGGCCCTGGCCGTATCGGCCACCATCGGTGTGGGCGTGATGGTGGAGAGTTTTCGCACCACGGTGGATGTGTGGCTGGGCCAGACCCTGCAAAGTGACGTCTATGTGAGCGCACCGGGACGTTCCGGGGTGGGTGTCAATCCCACCCTGCCGGACGATGCCCGATCCCGGGTCGAGGCTCTGGAGGCGGTGGAAACCGTGAGTACGGCCCGTCGCGTCCATGTCCATTCGCCCCAGGGCACCGTGGAAGTGATGGCCGTGGACCCGGCACCGCGTACCCCCGAGGGTTATCGCTACCGGGCAGGTGATGGGGCCACCGCCTGGCAGGCCCTGGAGAACCAGGATGCCGTGCTCATCTCCGAGCCCCTGGCCTGGCGCCTGTCGCTGGGGCTGAACGACACCCTGACCCTGCGCACGGATCGCGGGCCACGGGAGTTCACCATCGTTGGCGTGGTGCAGGAATACGGCTCGGACCGTGGCCTGGTGACCGTGCATCGGGCACTGTATGACCGTTACTGGGACGACCCTGGAGTGGCCTCGTTGGGTATCTATCTGCGGGACGGCATCGCTCTTGATCCTGCCCTGGAGGACATACGCGCCGCGGTGGCCGATCTGGAGGCGCCGGTGCTGGTGACTGCCAGCGGTGAGATCCGCGAGATGTCCATGGATATCTTCGACCGAACCTTTGCCATCACTCACATCCTGCGCCTGCTCACGGTGGGCGTGGCCTTCATCGGCATCCTGAGTGCCCTGATGGCCCTGCAGATGGAGCGCTCCAAGGAGAATGCCGTGCTCCGTGCCACGGGTGTCACGCCCGGTGAGCTGGGGGGTATGGTCGCGCTGCAAAGCGGTCTGCTGGGTCTGGCGGCGGGGCTCCTGGCCATGCCGCTGGGATTGCTCATGTCCCAGGTATTGATCGAGGTGATCAATCTGCGCTCGTTTGGCTGGAGCATGCAGCACGATGTATCCCCACGGGTTCTGATGGAAGGGTTGTGGCTGGCGCTGCTGGCAGCCCTGCTGGCCGGGATCTATCCGGGGTTGCGGATGGCGCGTGCCCGACCGGCTGAACATCTGAGGGAGGAGTGATGATGATCCGACGATGGTCAGTAGTGGGGGTGACCCTGCTGACGGTGTTGTGGCTGATGGGGTGCGGGGAAGGGCAGCCGGATCGGGAAGATGACACCCTGGCCGTTTCCCAGGCCCTGGGAGGGGATGACATGGAAGGCTACGCCCGGGCCGTGGAGCCCCGGGAGTTCCGCTTTCCCCAGGATCATGTCGCCCATCCGGAGTACCGAAACGAATGGTGGTATGTCACCGGTAACCTGGACGACGCAGAAGGCCGTCGTTTCGGATTTCAGATCACCTTCTTCCGGTTCGCCCTGTCGCCCACACCGCCGGAATCCGAATCCACCTGGGCCACCAATCAGGGCTGGATGGCACACCTGGCGGTGACCGACGTGAACGGCGACCGGCACCGGGCCCTGGAGCGTTTTTCCCGTGGGGCCGCCGGCCTGGCCGGGGCGGAGCTGGATCCGTTTCGTGTCTGGCTGGACGACTGGGAACTGGGCGCCGAGGCGGGTAACGACTTCCCCTGGCGGCTGGTGGCCGCCGAGGGAGATCTGGCCCTGGACCTTCGCCTGGAGCCGCTCAAGGACAAGGTCTTCCAGGGGGACAGGGGGTTGAGTCAGAAGTCTCCGGAACCGGGCAATGCCTCATACTATTTTTCCATGACCCGCCTCGATACCGAGGGTACCCTCAGCCTGGGGGGGCGTGAGTACTCGGTGAGTGGTCTGTCGTGGATGGACCGGGAATGGAGCACCAGTGTGCTGGGAGAGAGCCAGGTGGGGTGGGACTGGTTTTCCCTGCAACTGGATGACGGGCATGATGTGATGGTCTACGAGTTGCGTCTGGAAGACGGCGGTGTGGATCCCTTGAGCAAGGGCCTGTGGGTGGAACCGGACAGCCAGCATCAGGTGATCCCCCATGACGCCTTTGAACTGCAGGTGCTCAGGACCTGGACCAGTCCCGCCGGCAGCACTTATCCGGTGGCCTGGCGTCTGCGTCTGCTGGAACAGGAACGCGACCTGGAGATCCGTGCCGTGCGTGAGGATCAGGAAATGGACCTGACGGTACGCTACTGGGAGGGGGCCGTGGATGTCTTCGAAGCCGGGGAGCCGGCGGGACGCGGTTTTGTGGAAATGACCGCCTATTGAGCGTCTGACACTGGGTCAATTGTCGAGGTAAGCCATGCAGGATCATGATTATCCGGATGTTTCCCGTAAGCGTATCCCGATCTGGGATCTACCGACCCGCATCTTCCACTGGTTGTTGGTGCCGCTGCTCATTGGCCTGTGGTACACAAGCCAGGACGTCATGACCATGAAATGGCATATGTGGCTGGGCTACACGCTCCTGGCCTTGCTTCTGTTTCGCATCATATGGGGGGTGTTGGGTACGCGTTCATCGCGATTCAGCGATTTTCTGGCCGGTCCGGTAACCGTCTTCCGGTATCTGCGGGATCTGTTCCGGGGGAAGTCTCCAACCTATACCGGGCATAACCCCCTGGGCGGGTGGTCGGTGATGCTGATGCTGGGCCTGCTGCTGTTTCAGGGCATCAGCGGTTTGTTTGCCAATGATCAGATCTTTACCCGGGGGCCCTTTGCACGCATGGTCTCGTCATCCACCAGCAACACCCTCACCAGTCTGCATAAATCCAACTTCGATCTGTTGTTGATCGTGATTGGCATTCATGTGCTGGCGGTGTTCCTGTACTGGCTCATCAAGCGGGACAACCTGGTGGGCCCCATGATCACCGGGCGCAAGTGGGTGGCTCGGGGCGAGGCCTCGGGCGTACGGTTTGCCAGTCCATGGTGGGCCCTGGTGGCACTGGGGGTGTCGGCGGCTGGGGTCTGGGGGGCGGTGACTTATCTGCCATAGTGGGTTTTCCTTCCCCTCCCCCCAACCCCTCTCCCCCAAAGGGGGGAGGGGCTCATGAGCATGGCCCCTTTCTCCTCTCCGGGGAGATGAGGCGGGGACTGGGGGCGGCAGTTACATGCGGAAATCGTCGTGGCAGGAGCGGCAGCTCTGGCCCACGGCACCGATCTGACGGCGGATATCCCGCTCACCCGCCTCTTCAGTGATCAACTCAACCAGGCGAGCACTGGCCTGCTCGAAGTCGGCGGCCTTTTCGTCGAAGGCCTCCCGGTTCATCCACACCTCGGGCATGGCGTCGGTGTTGCCAAGGTCCGAACCTTCGGTGAAGCCCTGCCAGGGCATGTCGGCCACCCGATCCAATTGCCCGGCATGCTTGGCAGCCAGCTCTCGATCGAACGGGATGTCCCCCTGAGCCATGGCGCCCAGCGGCCCCATGTTCCACTTGAACACCTGGAAGACCCCCTGACGATAGTCAATGGCATCCTCCGGATCGGCCGCCGAGACCGTTCCGACGGACAGGGTGAGGGCCAGGCCGGCAATCAGGGCTTTGGTCATGGTTTTCATGGGTTGTGTACCTCCAATGTCTCGCATGGTGAGCGACTGAGTGTAGCAGTTGACCCCGTGTCGGGGCATTCAAGCATTCCATCGAACAGACGCTATAAAGCCATGCAAGGGCTGGACGAAAGTGGCAGCCTTGGCGGGTCATCATGTCTGGGCAAAGGGCCCATTCAAAGTCAGTTCGACAGTGAGCCTACCGCGAGGGAAGGCACTGCAGTGGGAGGGAGTGCAGATGGGGTCGCGTTTGACCATTCGAATGAAATTGATGGCCATGACCGGGCTGGCCCTGGTGTTCATGGTGATCCTGGCGGCGGTGGGGCTTGCAGGGATGTACCAGAACCATGCCCAGTTGAACACCATTTACCAGGATCGCGTGATCCCCATGGATCAATTGAGCCAGATCGGCAACACACTGGCGAACAACCGCGCGCACCTGCTGATTGCCCTGCACAACCCCAATCTCGACAATATCGAGGCCGCCATCGAGGGCATCGAGGCCAGCAATCAGCAGAGAAATCAGATCTGGCGCGATTATCTGGAGACCTACCTCACCCCCAGGGAGCAACAACTGGCGGACCGCCTGGCAGAACAGTTGGCAGGGCTGGAGGAACAGGCCATGACCCCGGCCACGGAAGCCCTGAGAAGCTTTCACCTGGAGCGGGCCGATGCCCTCCTGCAGGAGCAGGTCACACCCCGTGCCGAGGCCGTCAATGCCACTCTCGCCGATTTGATGAGCCTGCAGATGGATGTCTCCCGGGCCATCCATGAGGGGGCCCTGAGCCAGTACCAGAACACCCGCAACGGCATGATCGCGGCTCTGCTGGTGGTCATCATCATCTCCTCGGGAATTGCCCTCATGGTGATCCGGCGCATCACCGGCGCGGTGGATGAACTGGACCGGGCGAGCCGGGAGATGGCCAGGGGCAATCTCACCATCAAGGTGGCCGAATCCGGACACGATGAACTGACCCGGGTTGCCAGAGGTTTCAACCAGATGGTGGAGAGTGTCCGAGGCATCATCGGTCAGGTCACCGGTGCCACCACGCAGGTGGCCTCGGCCGCTGAGGAGTTGACGGCCGTGACCGGCGAAACCCGGCAACGCGTGGATCAGCAGCAGAACCAGACCGAGCAGGTGGCCACGGCCATGAACGAGATGACCACCACCGTGGTGGAGGTGGCTCGCAACGCCGCCGACGCCTCCCAGGCGGCTCAGCAGGTGAACCAGGAGGCCGGTGAGGCCCAGCAGGTGTCGGCCCAGGCCATCCAGGCCATCCAGGACCTCTCCGATGAGATCCGCAGGGCGGCCGAGGTCATCCAGAAACTGGAGGCGGACAGCGAAAAGATTGGCGCCGTGCTGGATGTGATCCAGGGCGTGGCGGAACAGACCAATCTGCTGGCCCTGAACGCGGCCATCGAGGCAGCCCGGGCAGGAGAACAGGGCAGGGGGTTTGCGGTGGTGGCCGACGAAGTGCGGACCCTGGCCAGTCGCACCCAGAAATCAACCCTCGAGATCGAGGAGATGATCAAGGCGCTCCAGGGTGGCACGCGCAATGCCGTGGCCGTGATGAACTCGGGCCTCAAGCGGGCGGAGGAGACCTCGAAAGGTGCCGCCATGGCCGATCGCTCCATGGCCTCCATCGTCCAGGCCGTGGGCACCATCAATGACATGAGCACCCAGATTGCCAGTGCCGCCGAAGAACAAAGTGCCGTGGCGGAGGATATCAACCGCAACGTGGTGCGCATCAGCGAGGTGGGCCATGATGTGTCCAGCGGCTCGGGTGAGATCGCCAGTGCCGCTCAGGAACTCTCGCGGTTGGCGGCGGATCTGAGTCATGCCATGGATCGATTCCGTGTAAACTGACACCCATGACCTTGCGCTGCATCACTTTCGACCTGGATGACACCCTCTGGGCCTGTGCCCCGGTGATCCAGAATGCTGAACGCACCTTCCATGACTGGCTTGGCGCCCATTATCCGGGCATCACCCGGCGCATGAACCTGAAGGCGATGATCGACCATCGCCAGCGGTGGTTCCGCCCCCGAGCCCACCTGCATCATGATCTCACCTCCCTGCGCAAGCAGTGGCTGGCCGCCCTGGCGGTGGAATACGGTTACGATGATGCCTTGGTGGAACCGGGCTTTCGGGTCTTCTGGGAAGCCCGGAACCAGGTGGCCCTCTACGATGATGTCCTCGAAACCCTGGACAGGCTGCGTCACCATTACACCATCGGTGCCATCACCAATGGCAACGCGGACGTGCATTACATCGGCATCGGCCAGTATTTCGACTTTGTGGTGACCGCCGCGGGGGCTGGCCATGCCAAGCCATCGCCCGAGATCTTTACCGCGGCCCTGGACGAAGCCGCCGTGGCCGCCCACGAGGCGCTTCACGTGGGAGATGATCCTGAGCGGGATGTGCGCGGCGCGGCGCGCGTGGGAATGCGCACCGCCTGGGTGAACACCCATGGCATGAAATGGCCCGGTGGGCCTGGGCCGGACCTGCAGATGCTCCATGTGGGCGAGCTGCCCAGCAGGCTATTGATCGGATCCACCAACCCGGAGGAGCGTGCCTCGTGAAGCGATTTGGCATTCGCATTACCCTGCCCCAGGGTGACACCCTGTCGGCGTCACATCTGCTGGGGGAGGGCTGGGAGCATTTTCGCTGGTATGAGACGGCCCAGGAGCGGGATGCGGCCCTTGAAGACATGCAAAATCCCCCGCCGTACTATCGTCGCGGCGACACGATCACCCAGGTGCTGGAAAAAGTGGAACGCTGACCAGCTCGGGTCAGCCATCCAGTTCCGGTCCCAGCACCTTCCAGACCGTATCCAGCATCACCGGCTGCGCACTGGCGGTGGGGTGAATGCCGTCGGACTGCATCATCCCTTCCTCCAGCGCCACGCCTTCCAGCAGGAAGGGGACCAGGGGCAGATCATGCTCGGCGGCCAGATCGTGATAGATCCGGTGGAACCTCTCGGTGAAATGTCTGCCCAAGTTGGGCGGTACCTGAATGCCCACCAGTAACACCTGGGCGCCGGCATCCTGGCTGAGGTCAATCATTTCACGGAGATTGCGGGACATCTCCTCCAGCGGGATACGCCGCAGGCCGTCGTTACCTCCCAGGCTCAGAATGACCCACTCAGGCTCATGACGCTCCAGCAGCCGGGGCAGGCGGGTCAGGCCACCGCGGGTGGTCTCGCCGCTGATGCTGGCATTGAGTACACGAAAATCCCGGCCCTGTTCAACCAGGCGGGATTCCAGCAGGGCCACCCAGCCCTGATCCGTGGGCATGCCGTAGGCGGCGCTCAGGCTGTCGCCTATCACCAGCAGGGTGGGACGCTCATCCGCGACGCTGGCCGTGACCGGCGTCAGGAACAGCAACACAATCAGAAGGAGTCTTGATCTCATGGTCTCTCACTCTCCCGCCCCGGTGGTTTCCGCGAGCGGTATCGTTAAATCCGTCATGGGCCCGGCCGGAAGATTGTCCATTCTAAAGGGTGTGGACTTGCATGTGGCGCCTGCCGAGGCGGTGGCCATCCTGGGAGCCTCGGGTTCGGGCAAGTCCACGCTGCTGGGCCTGCTTGCGGGGTTGGATCTCCCCAGCGGGGGAGAAGTTCGCCTGCTGGACCAGGATCTTGGCAGGTTGAGTGAGGATGCGCGGGCCGGGTTGCGGGCCGGTCGGGTCGGCTTCGTCTTCCAGTCCTTCCAGCTTCTGCCAGCCCTGACGGCCCTGGAGAACGTGATGCTCACGCTGGAGCTCTCCGGTCACGAGGGCGATGCCCGTGCCGGGGCCCGGGAAGCTCTGGAGCAGGTGGGTCTGGGTCCACGCCTGGATCATTACCCCAGTCAACTTTCGGGAGGTGAACAGCAGCGGGTGGCCATCGCCCGCGCCTTCGCCGCCCATCCCCAGGTGCTGTTTGCGGATGAACCCACGGGCAATCTGGATCAGCAGACGGGCGATCAGATCATCCAGCTGCTGTTCAACCTGAAATCCGCTTATGGCACGGCCCTGGTGCTGGTCACCCATGACCCGGATCTGGCCAGCCGCTGTGAACGGCGCTACCGCATCACCGACGGCGTTCTGGGGGCCGCATGAACCGCGCGCTGCGTTACTCCTGGATTTCCCTGGGCCGCGAATGGCGAGCCGGGGAGTTGCGCATCCTGGCACTGGCCCTGGTGATCGCAGTGGCAGCCGTCACCTCGGTGAGCTTTTTCACCGATCGGGTGCAACGGGCCATGTCCCTGCAGGCCACGGAACTGTTGGGGGCAGATCTGAGCATCACCTCGCCCCAGCCCATACCCGGTGAATTTGCCCGGGAGGCCCGCGAGCGGGGTCTGGATACGGCCCGTTACGTGAGCTTCCCCAGCGTGGTGGTGGCCGGTGATGATTCAGAGCTGGCCGAGCTCAAGGCCGTGAGCGATGGCTGGCCCCTGAGGGGTACAGCCCGCGTGAGCGAGGCGCTCTTTGGTGAGGAGCAGGAGACCCGGTCCGTGCCCGGGTCCGGCGAGGCCTGGGTGGAGGCACGCTTGCTGCAATTGCTGGAGCTGTCCGTGGGTGACAGCCTGGAGGTGGGCGAGATCTCGCTGTCCATCACCCGGGTGCTCACCTACGAGCCGGACCGGGGCGGGGACCTTTTCCAGTTGGCGCCGCGATTGATGCTCAACGTGGAGGACCTGGAAGCCACCGGGCTGATCGTTCCCGGCAGCCGGGTGAATCATCGTTTCCTGGTGGCCGGGGATGAGGCTGCCATCAACCGCTACCGGGAATGGGCCTCTGCGGAGCTGGCCGAGAACCAACGCCTGGAAACCGTGGCCGACGCCCAACCCGCCCTGCGCAATGCCATTGCCCGGGGCGAACAGTTTCTGAGCCTGGCCGCCCTGGTGGCGGTACTACTGGCCGGGGGCGCGGTGGCGGTCGCGGCGCGTCATTACAGCGACCGGCAATCGGATACCAGCGCGGTCATGCGTTGCCTGGGGGCGTCGCGACGCTTCGTCCTGCAGGTGTTCACCCTGCGACTGCTCTGGCTGGCCTTGCTGGCCAGCACCGTCGGCCTGGTGCTGGGTTTCGCGGCACAGGGCGTGCTGGCCTGGCTGCTGTCGGGCTGGTTTGCCACCGAGCTGCCGCTGCCCTCCCTGTGGCCGGTATTCACCGGCATGGGGGTGGGCTTGATCACGGCACTGGGATTCGGCCTGCCGGCCTTGCTGCGCATCGGCCAGGTGCCGCCACTGCGGGTGCTGCGTCGGGATCTGGGTGCCCCTCCACCCGCCATGTGGCTGGTCCTGGGGCTGGCCATGCTCACGCTGGGTGTGCTGCTGCTGTGGCAGGCCGGGGATGTGCGCCTGGCGGGTTTCGTGCTCGGCGGCGCGGCCGTGACCGTTGCCGTGCTCTGGCTGGCGGCGCTGCTCCTGGTCAAGGCCCTCACGCCCCTGCGCAGCCGGGGCGGGGTGGCCCTGCGCTTTGGCCTGGCCAATCTCTCCCGGCGTGGTGCTCTGAGCGCCGTGCAGCTCTCCGCCTTCGGTCTGGGCATCATGGCGCTGCTGCTGCTGGCCCTGGTACGTGTGGACTTGCTCTCGGAATGGGAGGGCAGCCTGCCCGAGGGGGCGCCCAATCACTTCATGATCAATGTCCAGCCGGATCAGGTGGAACCCCTGCAGGCCCTGTTCGAGCGCCATGGCATGGAGAGACCCGAGTATTACCCCATGATCCGGGGGCGGCTCTCGGCCATGAACGACGCACCGGTTCGCCCGGAGGACTACACCAACCCCAGGGCCGAGCGTCTGGTGACAAGGGAGTTCAATCTCTCTTTTGCCGGGGACCTGCAGCCGGGTAACCGCGTGGTGGCGGGGCAGTGGTGGGACCCGGAGGACCCGGAACCGGGCTTCTCCGTGGAGGAAGGTCTGGCCGAGACCCTGGGGATCGAACTGGGGGACGTCCTGGAGTTCAGCATCGCCGGTGAACGGGTGCGGGCACCGGTGACCAACCTGCGCGGCGTGGAATGGGATTCCTTCAACGTCAATTTCTTTGTGCTCTCGTCGCCAGGGGTGCTGGAGGATTTTCCGGCCACCTACATCACCAGCTTCCACATGGATGAGGCAGGTCAGCGCATGCTGACCGAGGCAGTGCGCCAGTTCCCCAGCATCACCGTGCTGGATGTGAGGGCCCTCATGCAGCAGGTACGTGACATCATCGACCGGGCCAGCCTGGCGGTGGAATACGTCTTTCTGTTCACCCTGGCTGCCGGTGTGACGGTGTTGTTCGCCGCCATCCATGCCACCCGCGACCTGCGCCGCCGGGAGAGCGCCGTGCTGCGCACCCTGGGGGCCAGCCGTAAACAGATACTGGCAGGCCTGCTGGCGGAGTTCATGGTCATGGGGGCGCTGGCCGGGCTGCTGGCGAGCGCGGGAGCCAGTGCCGTCGGTATCGTGCTGGCCCGTGAGATCTTCGATCTACCCTACACGGTGAATCCCGTGCTGTGGTTGGCGGGTGTGGGGGGCGGCGCCCTGGGGGTGGGGCTGGCCGGTTGGCTGGGTGCCCGTTCCGTTCTGCGCCAGCCGCCGTTGCTGACGTTGCGCCAGGTGGGGTGAGCGGGCCCCATCGCCCGTCGCGCCCAATGCCGGATATACTCTGCGCCCATGCGTCATACCCAATACGACAAGACCCCTCTCGCCCAGCAACCCCAAGAGGCGTTGCTGGAGCGATTTGCGCCCACGGACGGCGCCAACCCCGAGCTTCGCCTGGGTAAAGCCGTTGCGGATGCCCTGCGGGATCATGAGCGTATCGGCTCACAGCCCCATTGCCTGGACGTGGCCGAGAATCTGCGCGTATTGGGAGTGGATAACGACACCCTGATCGCTGCCCTGCTGCTGGATGGACATCTGGACGGTTCACTCAGCGACGAGCACATCCGCGAGGAGTTTGGCGATACGGTCGCCTGTCTGGTGCGCAATGTGCATCTGCTCACCACCTTCAAGCGCTCCGCCAGCCAGGTGGAAAGTACACCGGAACAGGCGGAACGGCTCCGGCGCATGCTGCTGGCCATGGTGGACGATGTGCGCGCCGTGCTCATCAAGCTGGCCTATCGCCTCCAGCATCTGCGCCTGCTGGCTGTCGAGCCGGATGATCTGGCCCGGGCCATTGCCCGCGAGACCCTGGAGATCTTTGCACCCCTGGCCAATCGCCTGGGCGTGGCTCAGCTCAAATGGGAAATGGAGGATCTTTCCCTGCGGATTCTGGAGCCCAAGGAATACCGCCGGATCGCGAAGCTGCTTGAGGAAAGTCGCACGGAAAGAGAGCGTTACATCATGGATTTCACAGAGCACCTCAGGAAGGCGCTGCGGGAGGAAGACGTCAAGGCGGAAGTGCAGGGGCGACCCAAGCATATCTACAGCATTTGGCGAAAGATGCAGCGCAAGAACCTGGAATTCGAGGACCTTTATGACCTCAGGGCCGTCCGGGTGATTGTGGACCGACTGTCTACTTGCTACGCCGTGCTGGGCGTGGTGCACAGCACCTGGCCCCATATTCCCAAGGAGTTCGACGACTATATTGCCAACCCCAAGGATAATGGCTATCAGTCCCTGCACACGGCGGTCATCGGCCCGGAAGGCAAGGTGGTGGAGGTGCAGATCCGCACCCACGGCATGAATGAGTTTGCCGAACTGGGGGTGGCAGCCCACTGGCGCTACAAGGAGGGCGGTCGCGAGGATCAGGCCTTGTCACGGGCGATCACATCCCTCAGGCGACTTCTTGAAAATCAGGATAACGATCGGGAACTGCTTGAGAATTTTCACTATGAACTGTTCCATGACCGGGTCTTTGTGCTCACGCCCCGTGGCGATGTGATCGACCTGCCCAAGGGGGCCACCCCTCTGGATTTTGCCTACACCATTCACACCGAGGTGGGACACCACTGCCGGGGTGCGAAGGTGAATGGGCGCATCGTGCCGCTTACCTACGAATTGCGTTCCGGGGAGAGGGTGGAGGTACTCACCAGCCAGTCCGGCGGGCCCAGCCGGGACTGGATGAACCCGAACATGGGTTTTCTGCGCACTGCCCGGGCCCGGGCCAAGGCGCGCAGTTGGTTCCGGCAACAGGACCACGACAAGAACCTGTCCGAGGGGCGCGCCGTGCTGGAGCGGGAAGCCCAGCGCCTGGGGGTGAACACGCCGGACATGGATGAACTGATGCGCCGCTTCAAGCAGCCGGGTCGGGATGAGTTGCTGGTGGCCATTGGTTCCGGAGAGATCACCCCCGCGCAACTGGCTGGCGCCATGCAGGTGCCCATCGAACTCACCCCGGAAGAGACCCTGATGGGTCGCCGTCACCGGCACCCGCCGCCAGCAGACAAGGCCACCGACAAGGGCATCCGTATTCGGGGTGTGGGCAACCTGCTGACGCAAATGGCCGGTTGTTGCCGGCCGGTACCCGGGGACCGGGTGATTGGCTACATCACCCGTGGCAAGGGAGTCACCATCCACCGACGCGACTGCGTGCACATCCTGCGCATGTCCGAGGAAGAGCGTCCGCGCCTCGTGGAGGTCACCTGGGGCGAGGACACCCAGGCCTACCCGGTCAAGGTCACTGTGGAGGCCTTCGACCGCCAGGGGTTGCTCCGGGACATCACTCAGGTGCTGGCGAATGAGCGGATCAATGTCCTCTCCGCAGCCACCCAGACCGATCCGGCCGAAAACACCGTCACCATGGATCTCACCCTGGAGATCACCGACACCACACAACTGAGCAAGGTGCTGGACAAGATCGGTGCGGTGGCCAATGTCTTCTCGGTGCGCCGGGTATCCGCCGGCTGATCGGCCGAATCGACCAACCATGAGGTGTTCCACATGACCACGCCCTTGAGCGCCCTGCGAGGCATCCTGCCGCTGTGGGTTCTGGTGGTTCTGGCCACCGGCTGTGCCGGTATGCCCGATATGCGTCCGCCAGCGCCCACCCCCACTGATCCCCCACACGCGCAGGTGCCCGCACCCGAGCCGGTTCCCGAACCGCAACCCCGGGTCGAGCCCACGCCGGAAACCAGTCGCGTACCGGCGCCCTCCATTGCCCGACAGGAACCTGCACGTGAGGAACGGACCAGGACACAACAGCCGCCAGCCGTGCTGGCCCTGGCCAGTGACGCGGATGAGCGGATGGCGCGGGGCGATGCCGATGGCGCCGCCGCTGCACTGGAGCGGGCCCTGCGCATCGCCCCCGATGACGCCCGCCTGTGGCAGCGTCTGGCGGCCGTGCGGCTGGAACAGGGGCAACCGGAGCAGGCCGTGAATCTGGCGGGACGCTCCAATACTCTGGCCCGTGGGGATCAGGCATTGCAGGCCCGCAACTGGCGCATCATTGCCGAGGCACGACGGCGCATGGGGGATCATGCCGGAGCCAATGCAGCCGAAGAACGGGCCCGCTCCCTGGCCCCGGGAGAACTGGGTTGAGTCAGGACTGCGAGCACGTACTGGGAGACGACGGCCCCCTGGCCCGGGCGCTTGAGGATTTTCATCCGCGTCAGGCCCAGCAGGATATGGCCCAGGCCGTGGCCGAGGCCATGCAGGCACAGGCCACCCTGGTGGTGGAGGCAGGAACCGGCGTGGGCAAGACCTTCGGCTACCTGGTGCCTGCACTGCTCGATGGTGGCAAGGTGATCATCTCCACCGGGACCCGCAACCTTCAGGATCAGCTCTATCACAAGGACCTGCCCCTGGTGGCCGGTGCCCTGGGCGTCTCCCCGCGAACAGCCCTGCTCAAGGGGCGGAGCAACTACCTCTGCCCGCATCGCCTCAACATGACCCTGGCGGAGGGTCGAATGCTGGAGCCTCGCCTGGTGGAGCCCCTGCGCAGGGTGCAGGCCTGGGCGGACAAGACCCGCCATGGTGACATCGCCGAACTCACCGACCTGGGTGAGGATGCCGAGATCTGGCCCCGGGTGACGTCCACCGTGGACAATTGCCTGGGTCAGGACTGTCCTGAATACGCCGCCTGTCATGTGGTACAGGCGCGCCGCCGAGCCCAGGAGGCCGAGGTGGTGGTGGTCAATCATCACCTGTTGTTCGCCGATCTGGCCCTGCGTGGCGAGGGCTTTGGCGAACTGTTGCCCTCGGCCAATGCCTTCGTCCTGGATGAAGCCCACCAGTTGCCGGATGTGGCCGGCAATTTCTTCGGGGTCACTGTGAGTGCGCGGGCGTTGACGGACCTGGCCCGGGACAGCATCGCCGAGCTGCTCAACAATGCTCCGGACATGGGCGAACTGCGGGATCGGTCCGATGCCCTCACCCAGGCCGTGAAGGCGTTTCGCCTCGCACTGGGGGAAGGGTCGGGCCGCGGGCCATGGGTGTCACTGGCCACAAAACCTGCCGTGGAGCAGGGACTGGATGACCTGGAAAATCGTCTCACCAGCCTGGCCGACGGACTGGAGGCGGTGGCGGAGCGGGCCAAGGGCCTGGAGTCCTGCGGGCGTCGCGCCCGGGAACAACTGGAGCGGCTATCGCTGTTTCGCGGCCCTCAGGACAATGCCGTGCAATGGTACGAGGCCTGGACCCGAAGCTTCAGCCTGCACGTCACGCCCCTGGACGTGGCCGCCCTGTTCAAGGAACACCGTGGCAGCTACCAAAGTGCCTGGATCTTTACCTCCGCCACCTTGTCGGTGGACGGCGCGTTCGATCATTTCAACCGCCGCATGGGGTTGGAAGATCCGCGCTGCCTGCTTCTGGACAGTCCGTTTGATTATCAGGCCCATGCCCGATTGTTCCTGCCACCCCGCCTGCCCGAACCCAACGATGGCCGATTCACCGGAGCCCTGGTGGACATGGCCCTGCCGCTGATTCGCGACAACCCGGGCGGCACCTTCATGCTGTTCACCAGCCTGAAGGCCCTGCGCGAGGCAGCACAGCGTTTGCGCGACTCACTGGACAGGCCTTTGCTGGTTCAGGGTGAGGCCTCGCGCAATGTCCTGCTGGAACGTTTCCGGGAGGCTGGCAATGGCGTATTGCTGGGCTCCCACAGCTTTTGGGAGGGGGTGGACGTGCGTGGCACCGCGCTCACCTGCGTGATCATTGATCGTCTGCCCTTTGCGGCCCCCGGCGATCCGGTTCTGGAGGCACGCATTGCCCGAATCCGCCACGGGGGAGGCAATCCCTTCCGTGATCTACAGCTTCCCCAGGCCGTCATCAGCCTGAAACAGGGTGCCGGCCGGCTGATCCGGGACATCAGTGATCAGGGCGTGCTTGTGCTGTGTGATCCACGAATCCGTTCAAAGAGTTACGGCAAGACCTTCATCAAGAGTCTGCCACCCATGCAGCCGGTGACCGATGACCGGGACGTGATCCAGTTCCTCCAGTCCGGCCCGCCCCTTCAGACGTCATCCGAACGAGCCCCCCAGTGACCCCCATAACACCCCGCAACCTCCTGGCCATCGAGACCGCTACCGAGGCCTGTTCGGCCGCCCTGTGGATGGAGGGTCGGATTCATGTGCGCTTTCAGGAGGCACCTCGGGCCCATGCACGGCTGATCCTGCCCATGATGGAGGCGGTGCTGGCTGAGGGGGGGATCGCCCTGGGGCAACTGGATGCCCTGGCCTTTGGGCGGGGCCCGGGAGCCTTCACGGGTGTGCGGGTGGCCACGGGCGTGATCCAGGGGGTGGCCTTCGGTGCCGACCTGCCGGTGGTGCCCATCTCCACCCTGGCGGCACTGGCCCAGCAACGGCTGGATGCAGGAAGCAGCCAGGTGCTGGCCGCCCTGGATGCCCGCATGGGTGAGGTGTACTGGGGTGCGTTCGAGGCCGACGAAGGCGGGCTGGCTGTGCCGGTGGGCAACGAATGCGTCTGCCCGCCTTTGGCGGTTCCTGAGCCGCCCGATGGGGCTTGGGAACCCATCGGCCGCGGCTGGTCCGCCTGCCAGGAGGCATTGGCCCAACGCCTGGATAGGCGAGCCGACGCCCCCTGGGATGATCGCCTGCCCAGTGCCGCGGAAGTGGTGCGCCTGGCGGCACGGGGCCTGGCCCGGGGCGAAGGCGTGCCAGCCGAGCAGGCCCTGCCGGTCTATCTGAGGGACAAGGTGGCCAATAAACCTCGACAAGTCACGTCGACCGGCAGTGCCGGCGCGTCCCAGGACACTCAGTCATACCAGGACACTCAGTCATGAATGTCTTCATCAGCACCGACCCCAATGCCCCTCTGATCAAGGCGCGCCTGCGTGCGACGCCGGCCGATTTTCAGGTGGACGAACTGCCCATCACCACGCCCGAGGGGGAGGGCGAGCATGTCTGGCTGCATCTGCGCAAGACGGGTCTCAACACGGATCAACTGGCGGGCATGCTCGCCCGCGCGGCAAGCGTTCCGCGGCGGGCCGTGAGTTACGCCGGGCTCAAGGATCGCCATGCAGTGACTACCCAGTGGTTCAGTGTCCACCTGCCCGGGTGTGACGCCCCCGAGTGGTCTGATCATCTGCCACCTGAAGTGGAGATCCTCACTGCCCATCGGCATCGTCGCAAGCTCCAGACGGGGCATCTTCGCGGCAACCGGTTTCAGATCCGGCTACGCGACTGCAAGGGGGACCGAGAGGCGACGGAGGCAAGGCTGCAGGCGATTGCCCATCGAGGTCTGCCGAACTTTTTCGGGGAACAGCGTTTTGGCCATGATCGTGGCAACCTGGACAAGGCTCGCGCACTGTTCTCAGGGGAGATCCGCGTACGCGATCGCAAGCTCAGGGGGCTGTACCTCTCGGCGGCCCGCTCGGAGATCTTCAATCGGGTGCTGGCAAGGAGAGTGGAAGAGGATCACTGGGATCGGGCAATGCCCGGAGATGCAATGCAACTGGATGGCTCTCGCAGTTTCTTCATCCACCGGGAGGAGGATCCCACAGTGTTGGAGCGGGTGACCGCCTTCGAGATCCACCCCACCGGTCCGCTATGGGGGCAGGGGGATGGCATCACAGAGGGGATGGCAGCACGGCTGGAAGCCGAGGTGATGGAGGCCGCGGATCTGATCGAACTGGCCCGTGGCCTGGAAGGCGCCGGCCTGTCCCAGGAACGGCGTGCCCTGCGCATCCGTGTGAAAGAGCTGACCTGGTCGTGGCTTGATGAGGCAGATCTGGAACTGCGCTTCGAACTGCCCGCCGGTGCCTATGCCACCACGGTCATCAAGGCCGTGGCGGATACGGCTTAACCGATCCGGGGCGATCCCGTGACCGGGACCAACTTGCTTGAAGGATAGCCACCGCCCAGCTGACTGAGCGCTTCGCGATCGTGAAGCGTCAGCACGCCGGCCTTTTCGGACACATAGCCACGACGCTTCCACTCTGCGAAGAACCGGCTCACCGTCTCCACCGTGAGGCCCAGCAACTCGCCCGTCTCGGTGCGCGAAAGGGGCAGGGGCACCTGCTCATGGCCGCCGTTCTTGTCGGCCCAGTAAAGCAGGAAGGTGGCCAGGCGCTCGTTGGCCTTCTTGGTGCCCAGTTCCACGGCCAGGGTCTCCACCTGCTGCAGGGCAGCCGCCCAGCGGGCGAGCAGGGCATTGTTCAGGGTGGGATGGTCTGCCTGCAGGCGTTTGAGCACATTCAGCGGCAACCGACAGACCTGCACCGGCGTGAGCGTCGTGGCGGTGTGATTGTAGGTCTGTCCCAGCAGGCTCTCTGCCCCCATGATATCCCCGTGGGTCAGCAGACGCAGGATCTGTTCACGACCGTTGACGGCGGTACGGGTGAGTTTGACCACCCCATCCTTGAGCGTGTACGAGGCCACGGCCTCGGCATTCTCCTGGTAGATGACCTCGCCCGCCGGAATGACCAGATGGTCGGCGGGATTGTCGAGGCTTTTCACCACCTCATCCGGCAGGGCACCGAACAGGCTCTCGGCACGCACGGGGCAGCGCATGCAGTCGTTGTCCATGAGTGGGGCCGGTGGCCGGCCCCCATTGGGTTTGTTTCGTATGCTCATATGACCGGGTCGGTGCCGATGATGTGGTTACATGGGTTGAACGAGGGTGAAGGCACCGCGGATCTGTCCTTCTGAATAACCGGTGGCCTGATCGTCGGGGTATTTGCGCAACAACGCCTGCTCCACATCGTAGCGCACCTCGGTGCCATGACAGGTCATGCACAATTCGCCGGCAGGAATGGCACGCATGTAGCGAATCTGCCAGCCCCCATCATCCTCTCGAACCTCGTGATGCTCCATGGTTTTGGGATCCTCACCAGCCGCAAGGCGCTCCTCGAAGGCGTTGAGCACGTCACGCTCCCAATCGTCCGGGGCATTGTCGGGATTGCGCAGTTGCAGACTGGTGCGACCGGCCTGTATGCCGGTGCTGTCAGAGATCTCCTGGGCGATCTCGGGGGCGCGTTGACTGCAAACATCGATGGCATGCACCGGCCCCCCTTCCTCCACAGCAGTCTTGAGTTCGTTCTGCAGGGACTGGGCAAACTGCTGGACCGCCCCCCGGGCCTGCTCCAGGCGGGCCTCGGTATCATCCTGAGCCCACAGCGGAGTGTGGGTCAGCGCCATGGCCGCCAGGGCCAAACTGGGAAATATCATTTGTCTCATGTGAGTCCCTCCCCGCGGTTTCACTGTTTTCCCGGCATGATCACTTGGCATACTAGCATGAGATTACTCAACAAAACCCACACTGGAATAATGAAATAGACGAAAGTTAGGATGAGGGTCAGTCCTTCAGTCGTAACAACACAAGAACGGCCCCCGTGCCCCCCATGGTTGGCGGGGCCGAGCAATAGGCCAGCACTTCGGAACGCTGCCTGAGCCATTGGGCCACGCGACTCTTGAGCACCGGCCCTCTATTGCTGGACCGCAGACCCTTGCCGTGGATGATCCTCACGCAACGCAGGCGCCTCTCCCGGGCTTCAGCCAGGAACAGGGCCAGGGCTTGATGGGCCTCGCGGGCGAATAGACCATGAAGGTCCAGTTCATCGGCAATGCGATAATGCCCCCGGCGCAGTTTCCGGAACACCTGCCGCTGCAGTCCCTCGGTCAAATGGGCCAGTTCGTCGCCGGGTTGCACATCGACGCCATCAAAGGGATCCTCCTCCAGGGCCTCGATCACGCGACGGCGATCAGCCTCAGCCTGGCGAGGACGGGGCGGGGGAGGGCGGCGCTGCAAGGGCTGGCGGTCGCTGCGCACGGGCTGTACCTGCCCTACCGCGGCCCTGAACAGGGCCATGTCGTCGTCCTCCGGCAGGTCGTTGGGGGGCATGACAGATCTCCGTTGGGACATGCGTCTAACACGGGGTTTCCAGTATATTAGCCACCTGACTTCACAGTGACCCACTATGCGTATCCTGCTCAGTAATGACGATGGTGTCCATGCACCAGGACTGCAACAACTGGCCAAGACCCTGCGTGGCCGGGGCCAGGTGACCGTGGTGGCTCCGGATCGGGACCGCAGCGGGGCCAGCAACTCACTCACGCTGTCGCGACCTTTGCGGGCCACCACACTGGATAACGGTGACGTGCGTGTGGACGGCACGCCCACGGACTGCGTGCACCTGGCCCTGACCGGCCTGCTGTCCGAGGAGCCGGACATGGTCATCTCCGGCATCAATGCCGGCGCCAACCTGGGTGACGATGTCCTGTATTCGGGTACGGTGGCTGCCGCCATGGAAGGGCGGTTTCTGGGGTTACCGGCGATTGCCGTCTCCCTGGCAGGCCAGCAACAATGCAAGCACTACGATTCCGCCGCCCAGGTGGTGCTGGAGTTGCTGGACCGATTACGAAGCATTCCACTCCCTTCCGACACCATCCTCAATGTCAACGTTCCCGATCTGCCCCGGAGAGAGATCCGGGGCTATCAGGCCACCCGTCTTGGGCATCGTCACAAGGCAGAGCCGGTGACCCGCTCCACCGATCCCCGGGGTCGCCCCATCTACTGGGTGGGCCCTTCAGGCCCGGAACAGGACGCCGGCCTGGGGACCGACTTCCATGCCGTGCGCTCCGGTTACGTGTCGGTCACGCCGATTCAGGTGGACCTGACCCGCTACGAGGCCATGGACATCGTCAGCCGCTGGCTCACGGAGGGCGAGGCTTGAATCATGATCTGACCGGAATCGGCATGACGTCCCAGCGTGCGCGGGATCGTCTGGCCGGGCGTCTTCGAGAGCTGGGCATCCGTGATCCCCGTGTACTGGAGGTGATTCGCGCCACGCCACGGCATCTGTTCGTGGACGAGGCGCTGGCGCACCGCGCCTATGAGAACACCGCACTGCCCATCGGGTTTGGCCAGACCATTTCCCAACCCTACATTGTCGCCCGCATGACCGAGGCCCTGTTGGCAGAGGCCGCGCCGCAGATGGTGCTGGAGGTGGGCACAGGCTCCGGGTATCAGGCAGCCGTACTGGCACAACTGGTGGGGCGAGTGATCAGCCTGGAGCGGATCCGCCCGCTGCAGCGCCAGGCCCGTGAGGTGCTCAGCCTCATGCGCTTGCAGAACATCAGCCTGCGTCATGTGGATGGCAATCAGGGCTGGCCGGAAAACGCCCCCTACGATGCCATTCTGCTCACCGCGGCGCCCCGGGTGATCCCCGAGGCCCTGCTGCTGCAACTGGATATGGGCGGGCAGTTACTGGCCCCGGTGGGTGAGGAAAGCGGGGCACAGACCCTGGTCCGCATCACACGCACCCCGGAGGCCTATGTCAGGGAGGATCTGGGCCCGGTGAGTTTTGTGCCGCTGTTGCCAGGAGAGGTGCAATGAGGCTCTTTGGTCCCCTGTATGATCGGGTGATGATGTGGTCGCGACATCGCCACGCCCCACGTTACCTGGCGGGTCTTTCTTTCGCTGAATCATCGTTTTTCCCCGTACCCCCCGACGTGATGCTGGCCCCCATGGCGGCGGCGCGTCCCGATCGGGCAATGCGCCTGGCCCTGATCACCACGGTGTTCTCCGTCCTGGGCGGTCTGCTCGGGTATCTGCTGGGTTACCTGGCCTTTGAACTGCTTCAGCCGGTGATCGAGGGGGCGGGCTATGGCGAGGAACTGATACGCGCCCAGGAGTGGTTCTCCGTGTGGGGCGTCTGGGTGGTCCTGGTGGCTGGTTTCTCGCCCATTCCCTACAAGCTCTTCACCGTCACCGCCGGGGCCCTGTCCATGGCCCTGCTACCTTTCGTGGTGGCCTCGTTCCTGGGTCGGGGGGCGCGCTTTTTCGCTGTGGCCCTGATCATCAGCTGGCTGGGGCCACGGGTGGAACCGCGACTGCGCCCGTACATCGAATGGATAGGATGGGCGTCGGTCATCCTGCTGGTTCTGGCGGTGATCATCTATCAGTTACAGGGGTGAGAAACAAACTGTGCGCATGGCAGCGGTGGCAGCCTGGGTGTTCATCCTGCTGATGCTGGCTGCCTGCGGCACGCCGCAGAGGTCGGGTGAATTGGGATTCCGCTCTGGCGTGCACACGGTGCGGCATCACGAAACCCTGTATGCCATCGCCTGGCGCTATGGTCTTGAATGGCAGGACCTGGCCCGATGGAACAACATCGACGAACCCTACACCATCTATCCTGGTCAGCGTTTGCGCATGAACCCGCCGCACGGCGACCGTCAGCGTACCGTGGCCCAGGCGCCGCCAGCGCAGCGGGGTGGAACACCCCGCGAGACCCGCAACGAACCGCCGCCAGTGCAGCAACCCCGACCGGTGGAGCGTCAGGCCGAGAGCCCCCCGGCACAGCAATCCCGCCCGGCCGAATCACGCGCCCAAACGCCGGCCCCCGCCAGATCCTCGGAGGATCGACCTCAGGCCAGGCCTTCCCCCCCGGCCTCCAGCCCACCCCCCACGCAACGCAGTACCGCCCCCAGCGGGGCCATCGACTGGCGCTGGCCCACCGACGGTGAGGTGATACGCTCGTTCCCGGCGTCCGGCACCGGCAAGCGGGGGATCGCCATCTCGGGGCAGCCGGGCCAGTCGGTGCGGGCCGCCGCCCCGGGGCGGGTCGTCTACAGCGGAAGTGGACTTGTCGGATATGGAAAGCTTATCATCGTCAAGCACGATGACACCTATCTAAGCGCCTATGCGCACAATGAGAAAATCCTTGTAAATGAAGGGGCTGAGGTGTCTCAGGGGCAGGAGATCGCGCTCCTTGGAGACACCGGAACCGATCGCCCCATGCTGCATTTCGAGATCAGAAAAGACGGGAGGCCCGTGGATCCATCAAGCTATTTGCCGAGTCGATAAAACGAGGGGCAACCGCCCCGCACAGGAGGTCACATGCCGAGAAGGCGAGATAAGAACCCCGTGTACGAGGATGGTGAGGAAAAGGTTGAGGAGGAAGTGCTGTCGGAACCCGAGGACCGGGCGACAGCGTCGCTGAAGGACGTTGAAGAAAGCGACACCACCCCGATGCTGTCGGATGAGGTGGTGGAATCAAATACCCAGGACGATGCGGAGAACGACGAAGAGGAGGAGGAGAAGGTCGTGTACGCCGCGGGCGAACCGCCCAGGGCCGACCTGGACGCCACCCGGCTATACCTCAGCGAGATCGAGTTCTCCCCGCTGTTAACGCCGGAGGAGGAGGTGTACTACGCCCGCCTGGCCCAGAAGGGAGACGAAACCGGTCGACGCAAGATGATCGAGTGCAATCTGCGCCTGGTGGTCAAGATTGCCCGACGCTACATGAATCGGGGGCTGGCGCTTCTGGATCTGATCGAAGAAGGCAACCTGGGCCTGATCCGCGCCGTGGAGAAGTTCGACCCGGAGCGCGGCTTCCGCTTTTCCACCTACGCCACCTGGTGGATCCGCCAGACCATCGAGCGGGCCATCATGAACCAGACCCGCACCATTCGCCTGCCCATCCACGTGATCAAGGAGCTCAACGTCTACCTGCGTGCCGCCCGCAAGCTGGCCCAGGAGCTGGACCACGAGCCCACTGCCGAGGAAGTGGCCCGCCACCTGGACAAGCCGGTACAGGACGTCAAGCGGATGCTGGCGCTCTCCGAGCGGGTGACCTCGGTGGATCTCCCCATCGGCAAGGATGGCGACCGCCCCCTGCTGGATGTGATTCCCGACGAGCATACTCCCGAGCCCTCCGACCTGATCCAGGACGAGGATGTGGTGCAGTACGTGGATGACTGGCTCATGGAACTGGACGAGAAACAGCGGGAGGTGATTGTGCGCCGCTTCGGCCTGCACGGTTTCGAGCGGTCCACCCTGGAGCAGGTGGGCTTCGAGCTGGGCGTCACCCGGGAGCGAGTCCGGCAGATACAGATGGATGCCCTGAAAAGACTGCGCAAGATCCTGGAAAGTCGCGGATTCTCGGAGGATACCCTGCTACAGAACTGAGTCAGTCAGCCCGGGATCAGGAGCACCGCCGCCACTCTGCGCCCTTCGCCCATGACGATGTTGTAGGTTCGGCATGCCGCCGACGTGTCCATCACCTCCAGGCCGATACCCCGGGCGCGGATGGCATACAGCACCTCACGGGGAGGCCAGCGCAGGGTGGGTCCGGTGCCCAGGAGCACAATCTCGGGAGACAGTGCCAGCACGGGTTCGAAAACCTCCGGCTTGAGATCATCCACCCGGGAGACCGGCCATTGGGGTATGAGCTGGTCCGGCAACACCACCAGGCTCTCATGATGAGCCTGATGGTTCACCTGCACGCCACCCCCACCATAGGCGGTGATAATGTTCTGGCCCTCGCCGTATTCTCGCGTCATCTTCATGACTTAAAAGTACAACCCGACCAGGCCGCAGGCAAGCCGCAGCGGGCAGCCTCTGGCGCATTGATTGACAGTCCCGGGGTGCCCCTTTATTGTTTCTGGTTTCCCTTTTCCCGACCCTCCAGCCCTTGGAAACACCCGTGATCGACGACTTTCCCAGAATCAAGCGTCTTCCGCCGTACGTCTTCAGCATTGTCAACGACCTGAAGGCCAAGGCCCGCGCCCGGGGCGAGGATGTGATTGATTTCGGCATGGGGAATCCCGATCAGCCCACGCCGCCCCATATCGTCGAGAAGCTGGTGGAAGTCTCTCGCCGCGGCGACACGCATCGCTATTCCGTGTCCAAGGGCATTCCGCGTCTGCGGCGTGCCATCTGCCGCTGGTACAAGGACAACTACGATGTGGATCTGGATCCGGAGACCGAATCCATTGTCACCATCGGCTCCAAGGAAGGCCTGGCGCATCTGGCCCTGGCCACCCTGGGCCCGGGCGACGCGGTTCTGGTGCCCAACCCGGCTTATCCCATCCACCCCTATGGCTGCGTGATCGCCGGCGCCGACATCCGTCATGTCCCCCTGACACCGGATGTGGATTTCTTCGCGGAACTGGAGCGGGGCATCCAGGAATCCTGGCCGCGCCCGAAGATGCTGATCCTGAATTTCCCGGCCAACCCCACCACCCAGTGTGTGGATCTGGAATTCTTCGAGAAGGTGGTGGCCATTGCACGGGAGCACAAGATCTGGGTCGTGCATGATCTGGCCTATGCGGAGATCGTCTTCGATGGCTACAAGGCCCCCTCCATCCTGCAGGTGCCCGGCGCCAAGGATCTGGCGGTGGAGTTCTACACCCTCTCCAAGAGCTACAACATGCCGGGATGGCGTGTGGGTTTCATGTGCGGCAACCCCACCCTGGTGGCAGCCCTGGGGCGCATCAAGTCCTATCTGGACTATGGCACCTTCACCCCCATTCAGGTGGCAGCCATTGCAGCGCTCGAAGGGCCGCAGGACTGCGTGGAAGAGATCCGCCAACTCTATCTCAACCGCCGCGACGTGCTCTGCGACGGGCTCAATGCGCTGGGCTGGGAAGTGGAAAAACCCAAGGCCACCATGTTCGTCTGGGCACCCATCCCCGAGCCTTATCGGGAAATGGGTTCACTGGAGTTCTGCAAGAAACTGCTGCGTGATGCCAAGGTGGCGGTATCGCCGGGCATCGGCTTCGGTAATCACGGTGATACCCATGTGCGCTTCGGTCTGATCGAAAATGAGCATCGCACCCGCCAGGCCCTGCGTGGCATCAAGGCCATGTTCCGCGAGGATCAACGCAAGGCTGAGACCGCCTGATTGCGGTAGGCCCGGCGCATGAGTCGCCGGGCCCGCTTCCCCTGCAGCTTCTGTCGGCGCCCTGGCGCGGGCCGCTCGCCGACGTTCCCCCAACGGGTCCGTTCACCTCCCTTCATTTTTTTCTCGCCTGGCCGCTAAAGGAAGGGGAGGGCAGCGTGGGCGTGGCCGTATGGTCATCTTTGCGGTGATGCAGGGCGCACCAAGAGAGAGAACCCCGTCACAAAAGCGGTTCCAGAGGTTCGACGGCTGGGTTAGCATGAACAGTCGGTGAACGGGTGCCGTGAACAAATGATTTTCCTCAATTTTCGAGGGGTGGGGCCAGCTGCACTGTAACCCGCCCACTCAAGGTCAAGTCTTAAGGGAAGGGGAGTACTTACCACATGGCCAAATCAATCCTTACGGTGGACGATTCCGCGTCGATTCGTCAGATGGTCTCCTTCACGCTCAAGGGGGCTGGTTATACCGTCACCGAGGCGGTGGATGGGCAGGACGGACTGGACAAGGCCCGGTCCGGCAATTTCAACCTGATCTTCACCGATCAGAACATGCCCCGCCTCGACGGCCTTGGCCTGATCAAGCAACTGCGCGCCATGCCGCAGTACAAGAGTGTGCCCATCCTGATGCTCACCACAGAGTCCGGTGAAGCCATGAAGACACAGGGGCGCGCCGCCGGGGCCACGGGTTGGCTGGTGAAACCGTTCGACCCCCAGAAGCTTCTTGAGGTGGTCCGTAAGGTGATCGGCTGACCATTGCCGACCTGACATCCGTAGGAGGGCAGGAATGACCATCGACATGACGCAGTTCTACCAGGTGTTCTTCGACGAAGCCGATGAACATCTGGCAGATATGGAGAGCCTGCTGCTGGAACTGGATGTCGATCAGCCGGACCTGGAGATGCTCAATGCCATCTTCCGCGCTGCCCATTCCATCAAGGGGGGCGCCGGCACCTTTGGCTTCACGGACATGGCCCGGGTCACCCATGTACTGGAGACCCTGCTCGACCGCCTTCGCAAACAGGAGCTTCAGCCCGTCACCGAGATGGTGGATGCCTTTTTGGAGGCTGGCGATGTGCTCAAGGCACAGCTGCAGGCTCATCGGGAGGGTGAGGAATACCAGGATGAGCGCATTGACCGGGTGTGTACCTGGCTGGAGCGACTCACCCACGGCGAGCAACCTGCCGGCACCGCTCCATCTGCCAGCCCAACCGCCGCCCCGGCACACTCCGACCAAACGCAAACGGCTGAGCCCACCTGGAAGATCAGCTTCGACCCCCTGGCGTCCGAATTCAAGCCGGATGTCCATCTGGATGCCCTGGCCGAAAGCCTTGGGGAACTGGGCACCCTGCAACGATATTCGGAGGCCACCGGGCGCCCGGTCGTCTGGTACCTTTCCGGCCCCGGGGTCTGCCTGAACAATATTCAGGAGATCTTTGACTTCATCTGCGATCTGGACGGCGTGCAGATCGCGCCCATGGACGATGCGGAAAAGAGCGCCTCGCCCGCCGCTGACCATGAAGATGAGGCCTTTGGATTTTTCGATGAGGCCCCCGGCACGCCCCAGGACGCGGAGGATCCGGGATACGGTTTCTTCGCGGATTCTCCTGCCGCACCGGTTTCGATCCCGCCGGAAAACAATGGCCAGCCCTCTGACAGCGGCTATGGGTTCTTCGAGAACGCCCCAGGCGCCGAGGCCTCCCAGGATACCGAGTCAGACGGCTATGGCCTCTTTGGCAATAGCCCGGGCATGGAGCAGGTGGCCTCTCAGGCCGCCCACGACCGGGAGGAGAACGCCCAGGGGTACGGCCTGTTCGATCCCTCGCCCGGCTATCCCTCATCGACCAAGTCTGGCGATGACAGCCCTTCGGGTTCGACGGAGGCCCCAACAAAGGGCGGTGACTCGGGTGGCGCACCGCCGAACAAGGAAAACGCGGCCAAATCCCAGACTCCCAAGCGGGGTCCTGGCGGCGATTCCTCCATCCGCGTCAGTGTCGAGAAGGTGGATCAGCTCATCAATCTGGTGGGCGAACTGGTGATCACCCACGCCATGCTCGCGGAATCCGCCACCCATCTGGACCCGGTCGCTCACGAGAAGATCTTCAGCGGCCTGTCCAACCTGGAACGCAACTCCCGGGACCTGCAGCAATCCGTCATGTCCATCCGCATGATGCCCATCAGCTTCGTGTTCAACCGATTCCCCCGGGTGGTGCGCGATACCGCCGCAAACCTGCAGAAAAAGGTGACCCTGCGCCTGGTGGGTGAGGACACGGAACTGGACAAGGGGCTCATCGAGCGACTGGCGGACCCACTGAACCATCTGGTGCGCAACAGCATTGACCACGGTATTGAATCCCCGGAAAAACGTCGGGCGGCGGGTAAGTCCGAAACGGGTGAGATCGTCCTGCGAGCCAGTCATCAGGGGGGCAATATCGTCATCGAGGTGAATGATGATGGCGCCGGGCTGAATCGGGAAAAACTCCTGGCCAAGGCCACCGAGCGGGGCGTTCCCATGTCGGACAACCCATCTGACAAGGAGGTGTTCCAGTTGATCTTTGCGGCTGGCTTCTCCACCGCAGACAAGGTGACCGACATCTCCGGTCGTGGCGTGGGCATGGATGTGGTTCGCCGCAATATCGAACAGATGAATGGTCGTATCGAGATCGACTCCGCGCCCGGGCAGGGCACACGCATCACCATCCGGCTCCCCCTGACCCTGGCCATACTGGACGGGATGGCCGTGCGCCTTGGGGACGAGACCTTCATCCTGCCCCTGACCGCCATTCGCGAGTCCATCCAGCCCAAACGGGAGCAGTTCAAGACGGTTTCCGGCAAGGGGCGCGTGCTCAACACCAGTGGGGAGTACCTGCCTCTGGTGGTGTTACAGGACATCTTCGAGTTAGGACAGGTCGGCCAGAGCCTGGAGGACTCCATCGTGGTGATCGTCGATACCAATGAGGGTCGCATGGCCCTGGTGGTGGACGAACTGATGGCTCAGCAGCAGGTGGTGATCAAGAGTCTGGAAACCAATTATCGCAAGGTACGTGGCGTTTCCGGGGCCACCATCCTGGGCGACGGGCGCGTGGCCCTGATCCTGGATGTGGATGAACTGGTGCAACTGAACCAGGAAATGCAGCCCAAACGTACAGGCACTTCGGAACAGGGGAATCTGGCATGAGTGAAGATTTGAAGGAGCGGGCCGTCATCACCAGCGATGATAGCCGGGAATACCTCACATTCACGCTGGGGGATGAGGAATATGGCATCGATATCCTCAATGTCCAGGAGATCCGTGGCTACGACGCGGTGACCAAGATCGCCAACTCGCCGGATTACATCAAGGGTGTGATCAATATGCGCGGGGTCATCGTGCCCATCATCGACATGCGCCTGAAGTTCCATCTGGGGCAGGTGGAATACAACCAGTTCACGGTGGTGATCATCCTCAACATCTCCGGGCGGGTCATCGGCATGGTGGTGGATGGTGTCTCGGACGTGGTCGCCCTCAAGGGAGAGCAGATCCGACCCGCGCCGGAGTTTGGTGCGGTGCTGGACACCGCCTACATCGACGGACTGGCCACGCTCGATGAACGCATGGTGATCGTCGTCGATATCGAAAAACTCATGACCAGCGGCGATATGGGGCTGGTTGACCGGATTCAGAACGAATCCTCCTGAGTCTCGGGCTAATTCAATAAGCTTCAAGGAGTCAAGGCCATGCGTTGGTTCAATAATCTATCGGCAGGCATCAAGATTGCGCTGCTTGGCGGCGTGTTACTGCTCTCCCTGGCCTATGCGGCCTTCGAGGCCTATCAGGGGTTCAACGGCTGGGCGAACTATTCCGAGCAGGTCCGTGATAACCGATTGCCGTCCATGGAAGCCCTCGGGCAGATGAACACCGAGCGCATGGCCATCCGAGCTCAGACTGTGGAGGTCATGCTGCAGGATGAAGCCTATACAGATAAATCTGCGCTTCGAGACATTGCCCGGGAACGGGCACGATCCTGGGAAACCGTTGATCGCTACTGGGAGCAGTTTGCCGGCATCCCTCGCCTCACCGAGGCAGGTCAACAGTTGTACAATCGCTTGCGCGGTGAATACCAGGCCTGGCGGGCCATCTATGTGGAACTGGACGCCCTGATCGATAACATGGTTCGTACCCAGGATCCTGCTCAGTTCGACGCCTACATGCAGCAGTACCAGGCAACGGTTGAACGCATGATCCCCATCTCCAACACCATGGGTGCCACCTTCGTGGAACTGGTGGAAGGCAACGTGGCCCGTGCCACGGCCGATGCCAACGCCAATGTGGAGACCGCGGCCAGCGAGATTCGTGAACTCATCTGGCTTGCCTCCATTGCCATTCTCCTCTCCCTCGCCATCGCGGTGCTGACCTTCATCAGCATGGTGCCACCGCTGCGGTCCCTGGTGTCGAAGTTCGATGCCATTGGTGCCGGCGACTACGATCAGGAAATCGAGCAGACCCGCAAGGACGAGGTGGGCAAGGCCCTGAAGGGGCTGGCGGACATGCAGGCCAAGCTCAAGGCGGATATCACCGAGACCAAGCGTGTGGCGGCCGAGAATCTGCGCATCCGGTATGCCCTGGATACCGTGTCCTCCAATGTCATGGTCTCCGACACGGATGCCCAGATCGTTTACGCCAATGACGCGGTGATCGGCATGTTCCGCAAGGGCGCCAACGACATCCGCAAGGATCTGCCCAACTTCGATCCTGACCGGGTGCGCGGCTCCAGTATGGATATGTTCCACAAGCGTGCAGCCCATCAGCGTCAGATGACGGATTCCATGCAGTCCACCCATGAGACGGAAATTGTCGTCGGCGGGCGCACCTACAAGCTGATTGCCAGTCCCATCTTCGATGAGGACGGTCAGCGTCTGGGTGCTGTTATTGAATGGGCCGACCGTACCGAAGAACTCAAGGTGGAACGGGAAGTGACGCACCTGGTGGAAGGCGCCGTGAAGGGCGATTTCAACCAGCGTATCGCCACCGAGGACCTGAGTGGCTTCTTCAAGCGTCTGGGGGATGCCATGAACCAGCTGGTGGAGCGCACCTCCACGGGTCTGGGCGAGGTCGCCCGTGTGCTAAACGCCGTCGCCGACGGGGATTTGACTCAACGCGTGACGGGTGAATACGAAGGCACCTTCGGGCAACTGAAGGAAGACACCAACGCCACCGCCATGCGTCTGCAGGAGCTGATCGGTCAGATCAAGGAGTCCGTGGATGCCATCAACACCGCGTCCCGCGAGATTGCCGTGGGCAACACGGATCTGTCCCAGCGCACCGAGGAGCAGGCCTCCAGCCTGGAGGAAACCGCTTCGAGTATGGAAGAGTTGACCTCCACGGTGAAGCAGACGGCCGACAACGCCCGCCAGGCCAACCAGCTCTCGATCAACGCCCGCGATGTGGCCAGTCGGGGTGGAGATAAGGCCAGGGAGGCCATGGACTCCATGAAGGCCATCACTGAAAGTGCCGACAAGATCGGTGAAATCATCACCGTGATTGACGGCATTGCCTTCCAGACCAACATCCTGGCCCTGAACGCGGCCGTGGAAGCTGCCCGGGCCGGGGAGCAGGGGCGTGGGTTTGCCGTGGTGGCTGGCGAGGTGCGCAACCTGGCACAGCGCTCGGCCGCGGCCGCCAAGGAAATCAAGGCCTTGATCGCCGAGGATTCGGAGACCATCGAGAAAGGCAGCAAGCAGGTCCTGGATGCAGGCCAGACCATGGAAGAGATCGTCAACGAAGTGAAGCGGGTCTCGGATCTCATTGCCGAAATCACCGCCGCTGCCGACGAGCAGAGCACGGGCATCGAGCAGGTCAACAGTGCTGTCACCCAGATGGACGAGGTCACGCAGCAGAATGCCTCGCTGGTGGAGGAGGCCGCCGCAGCCGCCGAGTCCCTGGAGGAACAGGCTCAGGGTCTGGCCCGCGCCGTCAGTGTGTTCCGGGTGGAGGAAAGCACCATGGCCACCGCCGGTCATCAGCTGCCTGCAGCCAAGGCCCCCAGCCGGGCTCTGCCGGCTGCGAAAAAGGCCCCATCCGGGCGCCCGGCGACCGCTGGCAAAGCGGCCGCCGGTGGCAGCAGCAAGCCCCAGCAGGGCAAGGCAGCGGGCGGTGGCGCCAAGCCGGGCAACCGGCCTGCCTCCCGTTCCAACCCGGACGATGAGTGGGAAGAGTTCTGAGCGCCATCGGAGCCAGTCATCCATGACACGACCCTTCAGGCCCGGTGCCTTGCACCGGGCTCACATCGCCTGCGGTCACGCCCATGCGTGACCGAGAATTCGATTTCAGGGATGCCGACTTCGAGCGAATCCGGCGAATGATTTATGAATATGCGGGCATCTCGCTCAACCCGGGCAAACGGGACATGGTCTACAGCCGTGTGGCGCGGCGCCTGCGTCAGGCGGGCCTGAACTCCTTTGAGGCCTATCTGGATCGCCTGGAGGTGGATGCCGAGGAATGGCAGCACTTTGTGAATTCGCTGACCACCAACCTCACATCCTTCTTCCGGGAGGCCCACCATTTTCCCGTGCTCTCTGAACATGCCACCCGCATGCAGGGCCGTCTTCGGCGCACGCTGAGGATCTGGTCGGCCGGATGCTCCACGGGGGAGGAGCCGTTTTCCATCGCCATGACCCTGATCGACGCGTTCGGTAGCTGGACGCCGCCCGTGAAGATCCTGGCCACGGATCTGGATACACAAGTGGTGCGCCACGCTGCTGAAGGCATCTATCCCATGGAGCGCATCGACAAGATGCCGCAGAGTGATGTGAAACGCTTTTTCCTGCGGGGCAAGGGCAGCCGTGAGGGCATGGTTCGGGTCAGGCCTCAGGTACGGGAACTCATCACCTTTGAGTCGCTCAATCTGCTGGGGCCAAGCTGGCCGCTCAAGGAGCCTTTTGATGCCATCTTTTGTCGCAATGTGTTGATCTATTTTGACAAGCCAACCCAGTACCGGCTGCTGTCCAGGTTTCATCCCCTGCTGCATCCTGAGGGTTTGCTGTTTGTGGGGCATTCGGAGAGCCTGGCCCATGCCTCCGACCTGTTCCGCTTGCAGGGCAAGACGGTCTGTGTGCCGGTGGCGAGGGGGCGCCCATGAGCGAAGGTTTCGAGGAGGTCCTGGCACCCAACCTGTATTACGACCGGCACTTCGACATGGATGCCGTCAAGATCCTGCCGGGAGAGTATTACGTCTCCAATCGGGAATTGCTGATGGTGACCGTGCTGGGCTCCTGTGTGGGGGCCTGCGTCAGGGATCGTCTGCGAGGCATTGGGGGCATCAATCACTTCATGCTGCCCGACGACAAGCGTAACGAGGACAGCCGTGTGGGCAGTTCCATGCGCTATGGGGACTACGCCATGGAGATCCTGATCAACCAGCTGATCAAGTTGGGGGCGCGCCGGGAAAACCTGGAGGCCAAGGTATTCGGTGCCGGCAATGTGCTGCCCGGGTTCAAGAGCAATATCGTCGGAGAGCGCAACGCCCAGTTCGTCACCGATTACCTGGCGACGGAGGGCATTCCCATCGCGGCACAGGATTTGCTCGGCAATCACCCGCGCAAGGTGTACTTCTTTCCCACCACCGGGCGGGTACTCGTGAAGAAACTGCGCAGTCTGCACAACGAGACCATCATCGAACGGGAACTGAGCTACAGCCAGAAACTGCGTCAGGCCAAGGTGTCCGGCGAAGTGGAACTGTTCGACTGACGTATGCGAGGAGACCGACTCATGCAGGGCTTAGGAATGGAGGCAATCATGCGGGCGCTCACACCCCACTGGCCGGCCGCCGTGGTCAGCGGGGTCGCTATCGTCGTCTGGGTGCTGCTGTCCCTGCCTGCCTGGCCAGGCATGCTGTTGATAGCACTTGCCTGGGTCGGCTCCTTGCTGTGGCAGACCCAAGCTGGCGCCCATGCCGGGCAATCCGCCCAGGCCCTGGCGGATGAGCGGCAGGGCACCCTGGACAGCGACCGCGAGTTGTGGGACCTGGTCGTTGAAATTGATGCCCTCATGGCGCCTGAGACAAGCGAGTTACGCACGCTGGTGGGGCAGGCACGTGAATTGATCGGGGATGCCGTGCGTGATCTGCAGGAGAGCTTTCACAATCTCAACCAGACCTCCCGAGAGCAACAGGAACTCGCCCTGAGACTGATCAGGGGGATGTCCAACGACCCCCAGGCGGCCACCTCCGGCGTTGAGGCCATCGACATGGACCAATTCATGGAGGAAAACGGCAAGGTGCTGGCCCAGAACGTGCGGATGCTCATCGACATGGGCAAGCACAGCGTGGAAGTGGCTCACCAGGTGGACGATCTCTCCAGCCTGATGAGTGAGATCTTCGGGCTGCTCGACAGTGCCAAGCACATCGCCGGACAAACCAACCTGCTGGCCCTGAACGCCGCCATTGAGGCGGCCCGTGCCGGGGAGGCGGGCCGGGGATTCGCTGTGGTGGCCCAGGAGGTGCGTAAGCTCTCCCAGGACTCGGACCAGTTCAACGAGCAGATCCGCGCCCAGGTGGAACAGGCCAACCGGCTCTTCGGTCATGCCCGGGAGGTGGTCGGTCGCATGGCCTCACAGGACTTGAACACATCCATCACCGCCAAGGGCAGCATGGACGAGATGATGGAACAGTTGCAGAAGCTGAATCAGAGCCTGGCCGAGGGGCTGGATCATATGTCCGGCGTTGCCGAGCGCGTGCAGCAGAATGTGGACGCGGCGGTCAGGCTGTTGCAGTTCGAGGACATTGCGGGTCAAGTGCTGGATCGGGCGCATACACGCATCGATTTCATGGAACGCTTTGTCTCCGAGCTGCGCCAACTGCCCATGGTGGAGCCGGAAAGATCCCAGCAACAGCTGGAACAGGCCCGTGGTCGGCTCAAGGCGCTGCGTGAGGAGTTACGGGATGCCGCTCACCGTCCCGTGAATCAGAAATCCATGGACGAAGGTGATATTGAACTCTTCTGATGCGATCCCAGTGGCCAATACAAGAATTTCAAAGCTGAGGGAGGGCGCTGTGGGTAAGCCGATACGGGTACTGGTGGTCGACGATTCCGCGTTGGTGCGCAAGCTTCTGACCGAGGTGCTGAACTCGATTGAGGGCATTGAGGTCGTGGGCACGGCCCAGGACCCGTATGTGGCGCGAGAACGCATCAAGAGTCTTGATCCGGACGTGCTGACCCTGGATGTGGAAATGCCGCGCATGGATGGCCTGACCTTCCTGCGCAACCTGATGCGTCTGCGCCCCATGCCCGTGGTGATGGTGTCCTCGCTCACCGAGCGCGGGGCCGAGGTCACCATGCAGGCCCTGGAGCTGGGCGCCGTGGATTTTGTCACCAAGCCCGCTCTGGATCTTGCCAATACCCTCAATGCCTACCGCGATGAGTTGGCCGCCAAGGTCAGGGTTGCGGCCGGGGCCAGAGTGCGCACCCTGGCAGCAGTGAAACCCAAGCATTCCGTCGACGAAATCCTGCCCGCCAAGGCAGTGGGGCACTGGCGTACCACGGACCGGCTGCTGGCTATCGGCGCCTCCACCGGGGGAACCGAAGCGGTGAAGGATGTTCTCATTGACCTGCCACCGGACAGCCCTGCCGTGGTCATTGCCCAGCACATCCCCGCAGGTTTCAGTGGCGCGTGGGCGCAACGCATGAACCGCCAGAGCCGGCTGGTGGTCAAGGAGGCCGAGGAGGGCGAACGCCTGATGGCTGGCCACGCGTACGTGGCACCCGGAGATCAGCATCTGATGGTGGCCCGGGATGGGGCCCGCTACGTCTGCCGCCTGAACATGGCCGAACCAGTCAATCGCCACCGGCCCAGCGTGGACGTGCTGTTTCGTTCCGTGGCCCAGGCTGCGGGCAAGAATGCCTGTGCTGCCCTGCTCACCGGCATGGGGGCCGACGGTGTACAGGGCCTCAAGGAGCTGCACGACATGGGCGTGGAGACCATTGCCCAGGACGAAGCCACCAGCGTGGTCTGGGGGATGCCCGGAGAGGCCGTGAAGCGGGGTGCAGCCTCTCAGGTGCTGCCACTGGAGCGTATCGCCGAGGCCATGCTGAAGGCCTCCCGTGTGCGCTGATGCCCTTAAATATTTGGGCATGCGGCCAAAAATCTGAGATCATCCTCACAATTCTCGCCGCCATTTTCTATTTTCGCCCTCGCTGGAGTCTCGTATGAGCATCAAACGTCACGTCGATGAAAAGACCAACCTGGTGACGATATCCGTGGGTGGTCGGTTTGATTTCGCCCAACACAAGGCCTTCCGCGACGCCTATCGGGATCTGCCCGCCCAGGGCACCCGCTATCGGGTGGACCTGAGCGAGGCCACGTACCTGGATAGTTCGGCCCTGGGCATGCTGCTGCTGCTCAGGGAACACGCCGGCGGCGATACTGCACGGGTGAGCTTGCGGGGCTGCAGCGACGATGTACGCCGCGTGCTCAAGATCGCCAATTTCGATCGCCTTTTCACCCTGGAGTAAACCCCCACCCCATGTCATTCGACGCGCATCCAAGCCCCATTCGAGGGTCCGGGATCACGGAGGCCGCTGCCCCCCGGGGGCTGGCGCTGGTGGTGGACGACGAACCCACCAACCGCCGGTTGCTCGCGCGCATGCTCAAGAAGGAGGGTTTCGACACTCTGGAGGCAGAGAGCGGCGCCCGGGCCATTGAGCTGTTCGAGGAGTCGCCCCCGGATATCGTCTTCATGGATGTGATGATGCCGGGGATGGATGGATTCGAAGCGACCCGGCGCATCAAGGCCATGGCTGGCTTTGATTTCGTGCCCGTCATCTTTCTTACCGCGTTGCATGATGAAAAGTCCCTGGTGCAGTGCACGGAGTCCGGCGGGGATGATTTTCTCACCAAACCCTTCAACTTCAGCATCCTCAAGGCACGCATCACGGCCATGGAACGGGTGCGTGACCTGCAGCGCATCATCGCCGGAAAAAACCGGGAACTGGAGCAACTGCTGGAGCAGGATCGCCAGGAGCAGAAGCTGGCCGAACGGGTATTCAGACGGGCAGTGAACGACCGCAATGTGCATACGGAACAGTTCGGGCTGGTACAGCGGCCCGCCACCACGTTCAACGGCGATCTGGTGCTCACCCAGGACCTTCCCGATGGGGGCGTGCGCATCCTCCTGGGAGATTTCACCGGCCATGGTCTCGCGGCTGCCATCGGCGCGCTGCCCGTGGCCGAGACCTTTCGTACCATGACCCGCAAGGGCGTGGATGACGAGCAGGTGCTGGACGAGATCAATCGCAAGCTGTATCGCGTGCTGCCGCCGGAACGCTTCATGGCAGCCTGCCTGGTTTCCATCCCCGGCTCCGGTCGAGAGATCCGCTGGTGGAACGGCGGCATGCCCAGTGCCTGGTTACGCACCCAGGAGGGCTTGCAGGAGCTGGCCTCACATGCCTTGCCATTGGGCATCCTGCCGGAGCTGTCGGATCGGGAAACGCCCCGGCGCGTGGCCGTACGTCGTCATGACCGACTGCTGATGATGAGTGATGGTCTGCTGGAGGCCCGTGATCCGGATGGGTGCATGTTCATGGATCATGGTTTTGCCGGGGTGCTGCAGGCATGGACCCACGGCGGGGCGGTACTGCCCGACCTGCTGCAGGCCCTCGAGGAGCACTGCGCCGACCAGCGGCCGGAGGATGATGTTGCCATTCTGGAAACCCCCCTGGACCCGGAACTGTTCAGCCGTCCGCCCGTGAGCCGTGAAAGTCACCCGCAAGGGGGATGGAACTGGTCGCTGACATTGGAGGACGAGCGTCTTGGGGACTTGCCCTCGCTGGAGTCTGCCCTGCGCCCGCTGGGATTGCTGGATGGCCTGGAGGAGGATGCCGGCCCCCTGGAAACCATTGTCAACGAACTCTACAGCAATGCCCTGGAACATGGGGTGCTGCGACTGGACTCTCCCATGAAGGCCGACCCGGACGGATTTTGCAACTATTATCAGGAACGGGGCCGGCGCCTGGCCGAGGGTTGCCGAGGGCGTGTGGATGTGAGCGTGGCCTACGAGCCCAGTGAGACGCACGGCGTGTTCCGCGTCAGGATCAGTGATTCCGGCCCGGGGTTTGACACCCACCAGTGGGACGATGTGTCGCTGGACACCACCCGCCCCTGGGGCCGTGGCATCGCCCTGGTGCGGGATCTGTGCGATACGGTGGCTTTTGAAGATTCTGGCTCCCGGGTGGAGGCTGTGTATCGGTGTCGCTGAAGGACGGGAACAGTGTGTTCTATCAATCCCTGGAGGAACGCCTCCGGTGGCAGACCCGCGCCATGGAGGCCATGGTCAACGGGATTGCCATCGCCGATGCGACTCAGCCGGATAGCCCGCTGGTGTACGTGAACCCGGCCTTTGAACGCATGACCGGTTACCGGGCAGACGAGGTGCTGGGCACCAACTGCCGTTTCCTTCAGGGGGATGATCGGGATCAACCCGGCGTGCAGGAATTGCGTGATGCCGTGGTCGAAGGGCGGGCCACGAAAGTGCTGATCCGCAATTACCGGAAGAACGGGGAATTGTTCTGGAACGAGTTCAGCATCTCGCCGGTGCGCAACGACGCAGGAGTGGTCACCCACTACGTGGGGATTCAGCAGGATGTCACCGAACTCATGCAGGCCATGGAGGCTCTGCGCCAGGCCAAGGCGGAGGCGGACCGGGCCAATCAGGCCAAATCCAACTTCCTTTCCCGCATGAGCCACGAACTGCGCACCCCCATGAATGCCGTCCTGGGTTTCGCCCAGTTGCTGGAGCTGGACCCGGACCTGAACGGCGAACAGCAGGAAAATGTCGAGGAGATCATCCGGGGCGGCAGACACCTTCTGGACCTGATCAACGAGGTGCTGGACCTGGCCCGGGTGGAATCGGGTCGAGTGGAACTGACTCCCGAGCCCCTGGAAATCCAGGGCCTGATGGACGAATGCCTGGCCCTGGTTGAACCGCTGGCGGGTGAACGCCACCTGGAGATTCGCAGCGACCAGGATCTGTCGGGGCATTTCGTGCTGGCCGACCGGGTCAGACTGAAGCAAGTCTTCATCAATCTGCTCTCCAACGCCATCAAGTACAACCGACACCAGGGTCAGGTCACCATCGGCCTGGAGCCCGCCCGGCAGCTTCAGCAGGGGCTTCGCATCATGGTGTCCGATACCGGGTCCGGCATCCCGAGCGAGCGCATCACCGATTTGTTTCAACCCTTTACCAGACTGGTGGAGGACCAGCACAAGGAGGAGGGCAGTGGCATCGGCCTGGCCATCACCCAGCGCCTGGTACACCTCATGGATGGGCGTATCGGCGTCTCAAGTCGGGTTGGGGAGGGCAGCACCTTCTGGGTGGAACTGCCCGAGGGTATCCCAGCGGTCGAAACCCCGGATCGGCAGCCCTCGACCTGCTCGCCCAGGACCACCACAGAACGATCGAAATCAGGGTGCAAGATACTGCAGATCGAGGACAACGCTGCCAACCTGCGCCTGCTTGAGAGGCTGCTCAAGCGCCACGATGCCTTCAGCGTACTCAGCACGGAAGACCCCTACATCGGCCTGGAGTTGGCGCAGGAGCACCGTCCTGATGTGATCATTCTGGATATCCAGATTGCCCGTCTGGATGGTTTCGAAGTGCTGGAACGATTGAGGAGTCATGCCAGCACCCGTGACATTCCCGTGCTGGCCCTCACCGCCAATGCCACGGAATCGAACCGTCAGCGCGGCCTGGAGGCCGGCTTCGATGCCTATCTGACCAAGCCCCTGAATTTTGGGGAGTTGCTTGATACAATTCGCACACTCCTCTCACGGGATAAAGCCAATCGCCCCGGCAACAAGGTGCGCCAGTGAACAGCCATGACCTCTCCCACAACACCCATCAAGAGCCGGAGCGCAAGGCGGCCCGGATCATGGTGGTGGACGATGAACGGGCCAACCTGATCCTGATGGACCGCCTGCTACGGACTGAGGGCTATTCCAACCTGGCCCTGGTTCAGGACCCCCGGGAGGTGATCGCCACTTATCACCAGGCACCCACCGACCTGATTCTGCTGGACATCAAGATGCCGCACATGAACGGCTTCGAGGTGATGGAGCAGTTCGCCGCGCTGAATGATCCCCTGGTCCCGCCCATTCTCGTGCTCACGGCTCAGCACAGCCGTGACTACATGCTCCGGGCCCTGAGTAACGGTGCACGGGATTTCATCGGCAAACCGTTTGACCGGGCTGAGGTGCTGGCACGGGTGCGCAACATGCTGGATGTGCAACTGGCGCACCGCATGACCCACGATCAGAAGGACATGCTGGCGCAACTGGTGCACGAGCGCACCGATGAGATCCGGCGCACCCGCCTGCAGGTGGTGCAGCGTCTGGGGCGCGCCTCGGAATACCGGGACAACGAGACCGGGTGCCATATCCTGCGCATGAGTCACATTTCGGCCCTGCTGGCCCAGCATGTGGGCTGGGATCGTGATCAATGCGAACGCATGCTCCATGCCAGCCCGATGCACGATGTGGGCAAGATCGGTATTCCCGACCAGATCCTGCTCAAACCCGGCAAGCTCACACCCGACGAATGGGAGATCATGAAGACCCATGCCACCATCGGTGCCGACATCCTCAGTGGCGATGATTCCGACCTGCTGCTCATGGCCCGGGAAATCGCTCTCACGCATCACGAAAAATGGGACGGCAGCGGTTATCCCAATGGTCTGGCCGGTCATGATATTCCCATGACCGGCCGCATCTGCGCCCTGGCAGATGTCTTTGACGCCCTGACCTCCTGGCGGCCCTACAAGAAGGCCTGGGCCGTGGACGATGCCCTGGACTTCATCCGCAACGGGGCAGGGCAACATTTCGACCCGGATCTCACCGAGCTCTTCTTCAGTCTGGTGCCCGATATTCTGGCCATCCGCGAGCGTTTTCCGGAACCCATTCCCGAGGCCGACTGATCCTCCTGGGCCCCTCCCCGGGTCGGCCCGATCTCCGCTATAATGCGGGGCTTTCCCCGCCATAGGAGCCAGATCATTGGAACCCGTCAAAGTCGGCCTGTTGGGCCTTGGGACCGTGGGCAGCGGCACGGTCAGAGTGCTCAAGCGCAATAGCGACGAGATCACCCGCCGCGCCGGTCGTGGTATCGAACTCGTGGCGGCTGCGGCCCGCAATCTGGACTCCCTGGGCGATCTGGACGTGAGTGGCATGCGCCTCACCGAGGAAGCCCTGGAGGTGGTGGACGACCCCGAGGTTCAGGTGATCGTCGAACTGATCGGGGGCACGACACTGGCCCGGGAACTGGTGCTGCGGGCCATTGACCAGGGCAAGCACGTGGTGACGGCCAACAAGGCCCTGATCGCCCTGCACGGCAACGAGATCTTCAGCCGCGCTCAGGAACGCGGCGTGATGGTGGCCTTCGAGGCCGCCGTGGCCGGCGGCATCCCCATCATCAAGGCCATCCGCGAAGGCCTGACCGGCAACCGCATTGAATGGCTGGCAGGCATCATCAATGGCACCGGGAACTTCATCCTCACCGAAATGCGCGACAAGGGGCGGGAGTTCGCCGATGTGCTGGCGGAGGCCCAGCGTCTGGGTTACGCCGAGGCCGATCCCACCTTTGATGTGGAAGGCGTGGACGCGGCCCACAAGCTGACCATCCTGGCCTCCATTGCCTTTGGTATCCCACTGCAGTTCGACCGGGTTTATACCGAGGGCATCTCCGGCATCTCCCGGGATGACGTGGTCTACGCCAACGAACTGGGCTACCGCATCAAGCATCTGGGCATTGCCCGCCGGGCCAATGGGGGCATCGAGTTGCGGGTGCATCCCACCCTGATTCCCGAGCGGCGCCTGATCGCCAACGTGGACGGCGTACTCAATGCCGTGCTGGTGTGGGGCGATGCCGTGGGCCCAACCCTCTATTACGGCCCCGGGGCCGGTTCCGAGCCCACCGCCTCGGCGGTGGTCGCCGACCTGGTGGACGTGGTCCGCGCCCTGACCACCGACCCGGAGAACCGCGTGCCGCATCTGGCCTTCCAGGCCGATGCCCTGTCGGATGTTTCCATCCTCTCCATGGACGACGTGCAAACTGCCTTCTATCTGCGCCTGCGGGTGCTGGATCGTCCGGGTGTGATGGCCGATATCACCCGGATCCTGGCGGACCTGGACATCAGCATCGAGGCCATCATGCAGAAGGAGCCGGATGAAGATACCCAGGAAGCCGATGTGATCATGCTGACCCACCAGGTGCGCGAGGGTAATCTCAACCAGGCCATCGGCCGTATCGAGTCCCTGGACAGCGTGATCACCCCGGTGACCCGCATCCGCCTGGAAAACCTCAAGTAACATCGCGTCAATACGCCCCGACCCCGAGACCCGACCATGCCTTTCCGACCCCGTTACACCGGCATCATCGAACGCTATCGTGACCGCCTGCCGGTGCATGACGATGCCCGCATCATCTCCCTGGGCGAGGGCAACACGCCCCTCATCCGGCTGAACAACGTCCCCCGGGTGCTGGGCAAGGAAGTGGACATCTACGTGAAGTTCGAGGGGCTCAACCCCACAGGCTCCTTCAAGGACCGGGGCATGACCATGGCCGTCACCCGCGCCGTGGAGGAGGGCTCCCGAGCCATCATCTGTGCCTCCACCGGCAACACCTCTGCCTCGGCAGCCGCTTACGCGGCCCGGGCCGGGATCACTGCCTTCGTGCTCATTCCCGATGGCAAGATTGCCCAGGGCAAACTGGCCCAGGCCATGATGCATGGCTCCACGGTCATCCAGATCAAGGGGAATTTTGACGCCGGCATGCGCTTGGTGAAGCAGGTGGCCGAAACCTCACCAGTGACGGTGGTGAACTCGGTCAACCCTTACCGTCTGCAGGGCCAGAAGACGGCGGCCTTCGAGATCGTCGAGGAACTGGGGCGTGCCCCGGATTACCACTGCCTGCCGGTGGGCAATGCCGGCAACATCACTGCCCACTGGATTGGCTATTGCGAGTATTCCTCGGCCTCTGGGGATCACGTGACCGAGTCGTGCGGGTTCTGCAAGGGCCGCTGCATGTACGCCGGTGGCGCCATCGTGGGCAATCGCCCGCGCATGGTGGGCTACCAGGCCAGTGGCAGCGCACCCTTCATGCGCGGCGCCATGGTGGACGACCCGGATACGGTAGCCACGGCCATCCGGATCGGGCATCCCCAGTCCTGGGAGTACGCCTGGAAGGTGAAGGAAGAGTCCGGCGGCTGGTTCGATGAGTGCTCCGACGAGGAGATCCTGGCCGCGCAGAAACTGTTGGCTGAACGGGAGGGCGTGTTCTGTGAGCCCGCCTCTGCCACCTCGCTGGCCGGCGCCCTGCGTGACGTGAAGGCGGGCAAGATTCCCGAGGGCTCCAGCATCGTGTGCACCCTGACGGGGCATGGCCTGAAGGACCCGGACATCGCCATCCAGCAGAGCTTGCGGGCGCCGCTGACGGTGGAAGCAGATCTGGATTCGGTGAAGCGGGCCATCCTGGATAACATGGCCTGAGGTGGAGCGCCTTCTCACTCCCCCTTACCCCAACCCCTCTCCCGCTAGCGGGAGAGGGGCTCCCTTGGTCCCTGTTTCACCAATGGCAGGGATCAAGCCTCCCCCTGTCGCCCGGTCCAGTCCCGCGCAAACTGCCAGGCCACCCGGCCGCTGCGGGAACCCCTCAGCAGGGCATACTGCAGGGCCTCGCGCCGTGCCGCCTCGGTCATCGGGCCGCCGCCCAGGTGCGCCAGCCAATGCCTGACCACCTCCAGGTACTGAGCCTGGGAAAAGGGATGAAAGGCTACCCAGAGGCCGAATCGCTCCGATAGCGACACCTTTTCCTCCACCGCCTCGCCAGGATGGATTTCGTCATCCACCCGCTTCGCTTCCAGGTTGTCCGCACTGCGCTCGGGCATCAGATGACGACGATTGGAGGTGGCATAGATGATCACGTTCTCCGGCGTGGCCTCCAGGTCACCGTCCAGGGCGGCCTTCAGTGCCTTGTAGGCCGGTTCGTTGGCCTCGAAAGACAGGTCATCGGCGAACAGCACGAACCGCTCCGAACGATCACGCAGCGGCGCCACGATGCGCGGCAGGTCCACCAGTTCGTGGGCATCCACTTGCACCAGACGCAGCCCCTCACTGGCATAGCGGGTCAGCAGGGCGCGCATCAACGAGGACTTCCCCGTACCCCGGGCACCCCAGAGCAGGGCATTATTGGCCGGCCGCCCGGCGAGGAACTGCCGGGTATTGCGCTCCAGCAATTCTCGCGGTCGCCCGATGTGCAATAGATCGTCGAGCGACAGCGGGCTGACTTCAGGGATGGATTGCAACTGCCCCTGACGCCAGCGAAATGCCGGTGCGTCCCACTGGATCGGCGGGGCAGGGGGTGGCAGCATCCCCTCCAGTCGCTCCATGAGTGAGTGGGCCCGCTGCAGCACCGCCTCCAGATCAACACGATCAGACATTCAGGGCTCCTAGCCTTCGCGGTTGCTCAGGGTGAGGCTCTCCACCGCCAGGAAGACCTCTCTCAGGAACAGGCCCAGGGCCGTGATCAGGCTGGCCATGGCCAGCACGAACATGGCACCCACCATCCGGGGATGTTCCATATCGAAGAGAAAGTCCAGAAATACGGTCACGATGGTCAGGCACACCAGCATGGCCGTGGTAATGCACAAGGTCATCCCCCAATGGACCAGGCGCGCACGGTCATCCAGGATCTTCAGTTCCCGTTCGCTCCATTCACGGCGTTTGGCATCCGGTGCGTGCATCATCTGGGCGAGATGCCGGCGGCGGTCCACCACCCGGCCGAGACGGGCGACAAAGGCATTCACGAATCCGGCGATGGCCACCAACAGGAAGACAGGCGCCACGGACAACTGGATGACTTGCGAGATTTCAATGGGCGAGGTGGAGTCGATCATGCGATCACCGCTGCAGAATGTTGTGATAGTCGATTTCAACTATATCCATAAATCCTCCGGTCATGCATCCTGTGCTATGTTAGGGATATATGCCCCTTCGCGAGGTAATGCATCATGAGCGAACATGCCAGAATCGAGGAACTGCCTCAGGTGGGCATGGCATTCATGGATGATGATCACGAGGAGGCCATGGGCCTGCTCGCCCGCGTGGTCGAAACCCTGGAAGCATCCCGTGACGGCCATGCGGAGCCGGAGGGGCTTCGCCGAGACCTGCGCAATTTCATAGAGCACAGCCGGGCCCATTTTCGGCGTGAGGAAGTGATCATGAAGGCCGTCCATTTCCCACCCTTCCACATTCACAAGAACGAACACGATCAGCGTCTGGAAGAACTGGTCACCTACGTGGATGATCTGGATGCCGGTGTGATCGGGCTGGAAGACTTGAAGGACCAGTTCCTCAATGAATTCCTGCCCTGGTACCAACGCCACTGCGACACCATGGATCAGGCCACCGCGCGTTACGTGGAGAAGCAAGCCGCCGCAGGACCGACCAAGGCCTGAATCCTTCGCACCAGACTCCGCAGGCAACTGACCAGATCCCTCCCCCCATGGGGAGAGGGGTTGGGTGAGGGGGAAAAGGGGCGGCCCTGGGAAGAAGGCGACTCAGGTCTCCAGGCGACGGTATTTCACCCGATGGGGCTGGTCCGCGTCGCTGCCCAGGCGCTTGCGGCGGTCCTCCTCGTAATCCTGGTAATTCCCCTCGAAGAAGACCACATTGCCGTCCTCCTCGAAAGCCAGGATATGGGTGGCGATACGGTCCAGGAACCAGCGATCGTGCGAGATCACCACGGCGCTGCCGGGGAAGTCCAGGATCGCCTCTTCCAGCGCTCTCAGGGTTTCCACGTCCAGATCGTTGGTGGGTTCGTCCAGCAGCAGCAGGTTGCCACCGCTGCGCAGCAACTTGGCCAGGTGGGCGCGATTACGCTCACCGCCGGAAAGCTCCTTCATGAGCTTTTGCTGATCACTGCCCTTGAAGTTGAAGCGACCCACATAGGCCCGGGAGGGCATCTGGAAGTTGCCCACATGGATGATGTCCTGCCCATCCGAGACCTCTTCCCACACCGTGCGCTGATCCTGCAGGGCATCACGGGTCTGATCCACATAGGCCACCTGCACGGTCTCACCGACGCGGATCTCGCCTGAATCCGGCTTCTCCTGGCCAACGATCATGCGAAACAGTGTGGACTTGCCTACCCCGTTGGGGCCGATGACACCGACAATGCCACCGCGAGGCAGGGAGAAGGAAAGGTTTTCATACAGCACCCGGTCCCCGTAGGACTTGCTCACCCCATCCAGATCCACCACCACGTCGCCCAGGCGTGGGCCCGGTGGGATATAGATCTCCTTGGTCTCGCTGCGTTTCTGGTAGTCCTGTGAGGAGAGCTCCTCAAAGCGCTTGAGACGGGCCTTGCTCTTGGCGGAACGGCCCTTGGGGTTGCTGCGCACCCATTCCAGCTCCGATTCCATGTTCTTGCGGCGGGCGCTTTCCTGTTTCTCCTCGATTTCCAGGCGTTTCTCCTTCTGTTCCAGCCAGGACGAGTAGTTGCCCTGCCAGGGAATGCCTTGCCCCCGGTCCAGTTCAAGGATCCAGCCGGCCACATTATCCAGGAAGTAACGATCGTGGGTGACCGCCACCACGGTGCCGGTGAATTCCGACAGAAAGCGCTCCAGCCAGGCCACCGATTCAGCGTCCAGGTGGTTGGTGGGTTCGTCCAGGATCAGCATGTCCGGAGCCGAGAGCAGCAGGCGGCACAGGGCCACGCGGCGGCGCTCACCACCGGAGAGCTTGGTGACATCGGCATCCCAGGGGGGCAGACGCAGGGCATCGGCAGCCACTTCCAGCTTGCGCTCCAGATCCCAGGCGCCAGCGGAGTCGATGCGATCCTGAAGTTCGGCCTGCTCGGCCAGCAGGCTATCGAAATCCGCGTCGGGGTTGGCGAATTCCTCGGCGATGGCATTGAAGCGGTCCACCAGGGCCTTCACCTCGCCGACGCCGTCCTCCACGTTGCCGCGCACGTCCTTCTCCGGATCAAGATGAGGCTCCTGGGAAAGAAAGCCGATCTTGATGCCCGGTTGCGGGCGTGCCTCGCCGATGTATTCCTTGTCCAGGCCCGCCATGATGCGCAACAGGGTGGATTTACCCGCACCGTTATAACCCAGCACGCCGATCTTGGCGCCCGGGAAGAAGTTCAGCGAGATGTCCTTGAGGATTTCCTTCTTTGGCGGGACGACCTTGCCCACACCATTCATGGTGTAGATGTATTGGGCCATATGGAACCTGTATGGGGAATGAGTTGTGCGATGAAAGCGGGCGACTGGCCCGGTGCGTTGCCCGCATTATCCTGAAGTTGACCGGCAGTTTCCAGCGGCCGCCTCGGCAAGTGCCCATATATGCGGGTTTTTTTACCTTGAAAGGGCCACCGCCTTTTGGCAAGCTGGACCCATTCCAATCGCGAAACCCGGATGCCCACTCCTCCCTCCATATCCCTCGCGCAACGCAAGTCCCCGGGACGTGGTCGGTGGCGTTATCGGCCCCTGGCGACGGGCGCGCTGACCATGGCCCTGGCGGTGGCGGGCTTCACCGGCGTGGACATGCTGGTGGAGCAGCGCCTGGAGGACCGCGCCCGGACCCAGGTCCTTGGTGAACTCTCCACCGTCCGGGCCCGTCTGGAGGGCGAACTCAACGCCACCATCCATTTCACCATGGTGCTGGCCACCTACACAGGGATCCATCCCGACATCAGCGAGAGCGAATTCCGCCGGGTGGCAGCAGAGCTGTTTCGTCAGCGCAGCGACATGATACGCAACATCACTCTGGCCCCGGACAATGTCATCCGGTTCGTTTACCCGCAGGCGGGCAATGAGGCCGCCCTGGGGCTGGATCTGGAAAACCACCCGGAGCAGAGCGAGTCGGTTTATCGCATGATGCAGGCTGCGGATACGGTACTTGCCGGGCCGTGGGAGCTGGTTCAAGGCGGTACGGGGCTGATCATTCGCACCCCCGTGTACCTGAACTCGGATCGTGGCCGGCATGATCCCGAGGCCTACTGGGGTCTGACCAGCATTCCCATCGACATGGAGGCCATCTATGAGATCACGGGGCTCATCAATCTGCAGGATCGACTGGATATGGCCATTCGGGGGCGCGATGGTCTTGGCCCGGCGGGGGCCGTGTTCTTTGGCGACCCGGAACTCTTCAGCCGGGACAGTGTGCGCCAGGAGGTGATCATCAAGGGGGGGCGTTGGGAACTGGCCGCACTGCCCAGGGGGGGCTGGTCCGCCGCCACGGCCCGCCCCATGGCCTGGCATTTCACGGGCCTCACACTGGTGCTGATGGCCGGCGCCCTGGCCTGGCGCATGACCCAGCAATCCGATCGGGTGCGCGTTTCACAGGCACTGCATCAAAGCCTCAGCGAGCGCCTCAGGGCCACCATTGCGGCCATGCCTGACATCTGCTTCATTCTGGACTCCGAGGGCCGTTATCTGGAGGTCTTCGGTGGCCATGACCCCCAGATTTATCACACCAGCCACCAGGCCCTGCTGGGCCGGACACTGCATGAGGTCATGCCCCGGGACAAGGCGGATCTCTTCCTGGCGCGGATTCATGAGACCCTGCGCACCGGGCAGTTGCAATCCATCGAGTACGCCCTGTCGGTGGACGATGTGGAAGGCGTTGAACCGGAAAGTGGACCTACGGGACCCCAGTGGTTCGAGGGCCGTATCACGCCCTTGGGAAAAGACGTCATGGGGCGTCCGGCGGTGATCTGGTTGTCGGTGAACATCACGCAGCGCAAGAAGGCCCAGGACAGCATGCGCTTCATGGCTCTCCATGATGCATTGACCGGCCTGGCCAACCGTACTCTGCTCAGGGACCGCATCATCCATGCCATTGCTCAGGCCCGGCGGGAGCATAGTCGCATTGCCGTCATGTACATCGACCTGGACGACTTCAAACCCATCAATGACAGCCTGGGGCACGACGCCGGCGATACGGTGCTGTGCGAAGTGGCACAACGACTCAACGAATCCGTGAGGGATTCGGACACCGTGGCCCGGGTAGGCGGCGACGAATTCGTGATCCTGCTGGAAAAACTACCGGACCCGGAACTGGCGGCGCGCATCGCCGAAAAGATACTGGAGGTGCTTGGCAGGCCCATCCACGCCAAGGGTCGCGCCTGCCAGGTGACCACCAGCATCGGAATCAGCCTGTATCCGGATGACGGCGAGACCTACGAATCCCTGTTGGGGGCGGCGGATCGGGCCCTTTACGAGGCCAAGTCTCAGGGCAAGGGCCGCTACTGGCAGACCGATTCCCGTCTCACAGACATCAGTTCCTGATGCCCACACCCTTGTTCAGCAGGAACAGGGCCACGCCGTACAGGAGCACCACAAAGCCGATGATGATGCCGTAGGAGGTCGCAAGGCCGATATCGGCCACCCCCAGAAAGCCGTAACGGAAGGCGTTCACCATGTACAGGATCGGATTGAGCATGGAGGCCCCCTGCCAGAACTCCGGCAGCAGGGTGATGGAGTAGAACACGCCCCCCAGATAGGTCAAGGGTGTGAGAATGAAGGTGGGGACGATGGAGATGTCATCGAAGCTGCGGGCAAACACCCCGTTGATCAGCCCGGCCAGGGCGAACAGGGTGGCTGTGAGCAATACCACCGAGAGGGTGATGGCCAGATTGTGGATGGAAAGCGGGCTGAAGATCATGGAGATCAGGGTCACCGCCACTCCCACCGCCAGGCCGCGGCATATGCCACCTGCAACGAAACCGAGGATGATCAGGTAATTGGGCACGGGTGAAACCAGCATCTCTTCCAGGTGACGCTGAAACTTTGCGCTGTAAAAAGAGGACACCACGTTCGAGTAGGAATTGGTGATCACCGCCATCATGATCAACCCAGGGACAATGAAGTCCATATAACGGATGCCCTCCATCTCCCCGATGCGCGAACCGATCAAGCCTCCGAAGATGATGAAGTACAGCCCCATGGTGATCACCGGGGGCAGGATGGTCTGAATCCAGATGCGGGAAAAACGCAGGACTTCCTTGGTCACGATGGTGCGCAGGGCCACCCAATTGGCATAGCCTGACATTATGCGGTCACTCCCGTATTGCGGCTCTCGTCCACCATGTTCATGAAGAGTTGCTCCAGGCGATTGGTCTTGTTGCGCATGCTACGCACCTGAATGCCTTCCCGGTTCAGATCCACGAAGAGTTGGTTCAGGCTGACATCACGATCCACATCTGCCTCCAGGGTGAGTTCGTCCACCCAGCGCAGTCGATGCTGGGGCAGGGTGGGCAACTGCATCAGCGGCTGGCTCAGATCCAGGATGAAGGTTTCCGTGTTGAGTTGATTGAGCAGGCCCTTCATGGTCGTGTTCTCGATGATGCGCCCGTGATCAATGATGCCGATGTTGCGGCACAGGCTCTCGGCCTCCTCCAGGTAGTGGGTGGTGAGGATGATGGTGCAGCCCTGCCGGTTGATCTCCCGCAAAAACGTCCACATGGAGCGGCGAATCTCGATATCCACCCCAGCGGTGGGTTCGTCCAGGATCAGCAACCTGGGTTCGTGCACCAGGGCACGGGCGATCATCAGTCGGCGTTTCATGCCTCCCGACAAAAGCCGCGCCATGCCCTTGCGCTTGTCCCACAGGCCCAGCTCCACCAGATATTTCTCGGCCCGCTTCCAGGCCTCCTTGCGGGGGATGCCGTAATATCCGGCCTGGTTGACGACAATCTCCTCCACCGGCTCGAACACGTTGAAATTGAACTCCTGGGGCACCAGCCCCAGGCAACGCTTGGCGGCGTAGAGGTCCTTGTCCAGGTCGTGACCGAAGATGGAAACACTGCCCCCGGACTTGTTCACCAGGGAGGCCACGATACTGATGGTGGTGGATTTCCCGGCTCCATTGGGGCCAAGCAGGGCGTAGAAGTCGCCGGGCTCCACCTGCAGGTCAATGCCCTTGAGGGCCTCGAATCCGTTCTTGTAGGTCTTGGTCAGGTTCTGGATGGACAGGGCGTGGGGCATGGGCGATCCGTGATCCGCTCCGGAGATGGGCAAACCCGGAATTCTAACAGATCCGTGCAGCCGGTTCGGGATGATAGATTACGGGGGTACACCCATCGAATCCGGATACCCATGACCGACTGTTTCGAACGCGCCCCTGCCACGCAGATGATCACCCTGATCCCCCTGGATGCCGCTCTTTTTGATCCATGGCTGGAACGACAGCCAGAACGAATGCGCAACTGGGTGAAGGCTGCCCGTTTCCAGCCCAAGGCCGGCCACCACCTGGCCTTACCGGAAACCGATGGTTGCGTTCGCAAGATGCTGGTGGGCGTCGATCCGGATGCCGCCAGCTGGGCCTTGGCGGATCTGCCCGGCAGGCTGGGGGAGGGGGTCTACACCCTGGAGTGTGACTGGTCGCCACAGCGCCTGGCCCAGGCAGCGGTGGGTTGGGGGCTGGGCAGCTACCGATTCGAGCGCTACCGCCCCAGCGACAAGCCCCATCCTCGGCTGAGCCTTACCCGGCTCACCGATGATCAGGCGCAGCGAGTCGAGCAAACCGTTGACGCCATCAGCCTGGTGCGGGACCTCATCAACACGCCGGCGGAGGACATGATGCCTGAGCACCTGGCCGAATCCGCCCAGCAACTGGGCGAGACCTTCGGTGCCACGGTACGGCAGGTGGTAGGGGATGCCCTGCTGGAGGAAAACTATCCCAGTATCCACCGAGTGGGACGGGCCAGTCACCACGCCCCCCGTGTGATCGATTTGCAGTGGGGGGACGATGCCCACCCCCGGATCACCCTGGTGGGCAAGGGGGTGTGTTTCGATACCGGTGGGCTCGATATCAAGCCGAGCAATGGCATGCGTCTCATGAAAAAGGATATGGGCGGTGCTGCTCACGTGCTGGGCCTGGCGCATTTGATCATGGCGGCAGGCCTGCCGGTGCGCCTGCGGGTACTGATTGGTGCCGTGGATAACGCCATCGATGGCAACGCCTTTCGCCCGGGGGACGTGATCACCACCCGCAAGGGCCTGACCGTGGAAGTGGACAACACCGATGCCGAGGGTCGTCTGGTGTTGTGTGATCTGCTCACCCGGGCCTGCGAGGAGAGCCCTTCACTGATCATTGATTTTGCCACCCTCACCGGGGCGGCGAGGGTGGCGGTCGGCACGGAGATCGCGGCTTTCTTCACGGATGCCCGTGAACTGGTCCACGGCCTGCATCGTCATGCAGAGATCCAGGAGGACCCTTGCTGGCGGCTCCCCCTGCATGAGCCCTACAGGGAGCTGCTGGAGAGTTCCGTGGCCGATCTGGCCAACAGCGGCAGTACCCCTTACGCGGGAGCCATTACCGCCGGGCTGTTCCTCAAGGCCTTCGTGCCCCGGACCCAGCCCTGGATCCATTTTGATGTGATGGCCTGGAACACACGTGCCCGTCCGGGGCGTCCCAAGGGGGGCGAGGCCCTGGGCGTGCGTGCGGTATTCGCCTGGCTGGAGGAGCGTTTCAGTACGCCCCAAGGTCCAGACTGCCAAGATTGATCCGGGTCACCGCCAGGGCGTAGGCGGCGGTGCGGTAATCCAGGTGCCGCCCGCCCTCGCGCCGGAACCGGGCGATCTCCTGGAACGCCACGCGCATGGCATCGTCCAGGCCGGATCGCACCAGGTCCACTTCTTCGGCGCCACGGATGAGGTTCTCGCGCATCCATGCCGGGGTCTTTTCACCACTCATCATTTCCAGGGCAGAAACGATGTGCTCGCCCCGGGTCTCATCCAGGCGTCGCTGCAAACGCCCGAAGCGGATATGGGAGAGGTTACGGATCCACTCGAAGTATGAGACCACCACACCGCCGGCGTTGGCATAGATGTCCGGCAGGATGACCGTGCCCTTGCCGCGCAGGATCTCGTCTGCCTCGTAGGTGATGGGCCCATTGGCGGCTTCGATGATCAAGGGAGCGCGGATGCTCTCGGCATTGTCCTTGTGAATCACGCCCTCCAGGGCCGCCGGGATGAGCACGTCACAGTCTTCGGCCAGCACGCTTGCCCCTTTGTCCACGAACCGGGCATCGGGGTAGCCCAGCACCGTGCCGTGCTCATTCATGTAGCAACGCACTGCCTCCACCGACAGGCCCCGCTCGTCAATCAGGGCGCCCTCACGCTCGATGATCCCGACGATGCGGGCGCCATCCTCCTCCTGCAGGAACTTGGCCGCGTGATAGCCCACATTGCCCAGGCCCTGCACGATGATGCGCTTGCCCTCCAGGGACCCCTGCAGGCCCGCCGCCTGCACCTCGGCGGGATGGCGGAAGAACTCCCTGAGGGCATACTGGATGCCACGCCCCGTGGCCTCCAGCCTTCCCGGCATTCCGCCCAGGTCCACCGGCTTACCGGTCACGCAGCCCACGTAGTTGATGTCTTCCGGGTAGAGGTTCTTGTAAGTATCCAGAATCCATGCCATTTCCCGTTGCCCTGTACCCACATCGGGAGCCGGCACGTTGGTGGCCGGGCTGAGGAATCCGCGGCGGGCCAGTTCCCGGGCAAACCGCCGCGTGATGAGTTCCATTTCATCCCGGTCGTACTGGGTGGGATCAATGCACAGCCCCCCCTTGGAGCCGCCAAAGGGCACATCCACGATGGCACATTTATAGGTCATCAGCGCCGCCAGGGCCTCGGTATCGTCCTGATCCACGGTGGGGGAAAAGCGCAGCCCCCCCTTGGCGGGAAGACGATGGGTGCTGTGCACGGCCCGCCAGCCGGTGAAGGTGCGAACCTCCCCGCGCAGCTTGATGGGAAAAGAGACCTGCAGGGTGGCGTTACAGGACTTGAGGGCACGATCAGCCCCGGGCTCCAGTTTCACTTCCTTGAGGGCCCGATCCAGCATGAGGGCCACGTTCTGCTGAAAACTCCCGGAGCGGGTGGCGGTCGGTTGATCGCTCATGACACCTCCTGGTTGACGGTTGCGGCGCTTTGGCCCGACGGTATCTCTGCGGGCACGCAAACCATCGTGAAAGGACATTCACGACGGCAGAGTGTTCAGGGGCGTGAAAGCTTCCGGCGCCGATCCTCGTCTGCCTTCTCCCTCAGGGCCCGGGCAGTGTTCTTCTCCGGATCGCTGAAGACAAAGCGTCCGGCGAGCACGCAGCCCTTCATGCCTGGCTCACAGGGGCGATCGTCCAGATGGCCGCACAGGCCCTTGCTTTCATGCGGGCAACCCCATCCACCCATGATCAACTCCTCGGTTGCTGCGCCTGAAGCTGTCCCCGTTCCAGCCGGTAATGGCGATCCGCCATGGGGGCAGTGGCTTCCTCGTGGGCGATCACCAGTGCGGCCCGCTGGGCCAGCCAGGGGGCCATGCGTTCCCGAAGGCGGATAATGGTGGCCGGGTCCAGACCCCGAAAGGGCTCATCCAGGATCACCAGCGGCGGATCCCTCAGGATCAGCCGGGCCAGCGCCAGACGACGGGCCTGCCCTCCGGACAGCAGTGCCCCACCTTCACCCACCTGGGTGTCCAGACCCTGGCCCAGAGTCTGGACAAAGTCGTCCAGGCCGGCAATGAACAGCGCCTGATGCAATTGCTCTTCAGTGGCCTCGGGGCGGGCCAGGCGCAGATTATTGGCCATGGTGTCCGCAAACAGCACGGTCTCCTGGGTGAGGGCTCCCAGTTGGCTGTAGAGGTCCTGATAGCTCATGTCCTGCACCGGCACGCCGGCCACGCGGGCCTCACCCTCCTGAGGCGCCACCAGGCGCAGGGCCACACTGAGGATGCTGGTCTTGCCGGCGCCGGAGGCCCCGGTGATCAGGACCGTCTCACCCGTGTTCACGTCCAGATCGATTCCCTGCAGCACCGGTGGCCCCTGTTCACCGTAGCGCAGCACCACCTGACGAAGTTGCAACCCTTCGCAAGAAGCTGGAGCAACCGGTGTTTTGGGTTCCTCCAGGGCAGGGCGAGTATTGGCCACATCCAGCAGGCGGCGGGCTGCGCTGCGGATCTGGCCCACGCGTTGATAGGCCCCGGGTAGCATGCCCAGGGCTTCGGAAAGCCCCAGTGTGGCGAGAATGACCAGCACCACGATGGGTGCGCCGGCCTGTCCTGTGGCCAACCAGCCGATCCCCAGCCATAGGGCCAGCCACACGGCCGCCAGACCCGCCAGCATCGCCAGGGCATCCCCCAGGGCACCCCAGCGCGCCAGCCCACCCTCGGCATGGGCACGGTCAGATTCGGCCGATTCCAGTGCGCGCCGATGACGACCCAGGGCGCCGAACACCCGCAGCTCCGCCAGGCCCTGAACGCCCTCCACCGCCAGCTCACGCACGCGGGCGGCGGCCCGGGTGCGGCGCTCCCCGGCAGCCCGCCCCAGGGCCAGGGCCAGGGCCGGCAACACCAGGCCTGCAAAGGCCAGCAGGGCAATCACCCAGAGGGCGCTGAACGGGGCCAGCAGGCCGAACAATACTGCGCCCCCCAGCAGGGCCAGCACGGCTGTGAGAGTGGGTGTGATCACCCGCAGGAAGAGGCCGTCCAGGGTGTCGATGTCACCCACCAGTCGCTGCAGCAGATCAGCCGAGCGAAAACGGGCCAGGGTGCCCGGATCCAGAGGCGCCAGGCGACGGAAGATCCAGCTGCGCAGGTCGGCCAGATGGCGCAACACCGCCTCGTGGTTCACCAGACGCTCGGCATAGCGCCCCAGGGTGCGGGTAATGGCCAGGGCACGAATGCCGCCGGCGGGCCTGTAGACATCCAGCCCCAGAATGAGCCCGGCACCGGCCAGGGCCGATGCGGTGATGAACCAGCCGGAAAGGGCCAGCAGGCCCGTGGAGGCTGCCACCGTCAGTACAGCCAGCAGACCGCCAGCGGCAAACCAGGGCAGACGGGGCAGGGAGAGCTTGAGGAATGGCCAGAGGTCCTTCATGCGTGATGCCCCGTATCCTGTACCACCTGACCGTCCTGAATGGTGATGACCCGGTTGGCCCACTCCAGCACCCGGGGATGATGACTGGCAATGAGCAGGGTGGCGCCGGTGGTGGCCGAGCGCTCCAGGGCCTTGAGGATCTGCTCCTCGGTGTCGGGATCCAGGCCCGCCGTGGGTTCGTCCAGCAGCCACAGCGGGGCCTGCTTGAGGGCCGCGCGAGCCAGTGCCACCCGCTGGGCCTGGCCGCCTGACAGACCATATCCCCGTTCACCCAAGGGGGTATCCAGCCCCTGGGGGAGCTGGCTGGCAAACGACAGCACACCGGCATCCCGGGCAGCCGATCTGACGGCCTCATCCGAGGCCTGGGGTTCGCCCATGCGGATATTATCGGCCAGGCTGCCTGCGAAGACATGGGGACGCTGTCCCATCCAGGCTGCCTGGCGCACCGGATCCGGCTCAGCCCCATCCACCGCCACCTTCCCCCGATCCGGGCGAATGAATCCCGCCAGCAGATGCAGTACGGTAGATTTTCCGGCACCGCTGGGGCCGCACAGGGCCACGCGCTCGCCGGGCTCGATGGTCAGACTCACACCCTGCAGCGCCTGGCGTTGCCCATCCTCGAAACTCACGTGCACGTTATCCAGGCGAACACGCACGCCGCTCCCGCTGGAGGGGTGAGGCACGGGAGGCGGGGAGGGCAGCTGCGGCGCCTCGCGGCGCAGCAGCGGCATCAACACCTGGGCGGCTCCCAGCGCCGCAGCACGATCATGATAGTGCTGCGCCAGTTGCCGCAGGGGCTGGAAGAAGTCCGGGGCCATGAGCAGGATGAACAGGCCCGAGAAGAGGGTGAGTTCCGGAGCCGGGCCCCAGGTGAGATACCCGATCAGGCCAAAACCCACGTACATGGCCACCAGGGCAATGGCGACGGCGCTGAAGAACTCCAGCACCGCAGAGGACAGAAAGGCCACGCGCAGCACCTTCATGGTGCTGGCTCGATAGCCTTCGGCGGCCTCGGCCACGTCCGCCGCGGCGCGCTCCTGGGCATTGAGCAGGCGCAGGGTGGTCAGGCCCTGCAGGCGATCCAGGAAATGCCCGCCCAGTCGGGCGACGGTTTCCTGTTGGCTGCGACTGACCTGCGCTGCCCCCATGCCCAGCAAGGCCATGAAGAAGGGAATCAGCGGGGCCGCAAACAGAAGAATCAGAGCGGCCAGCCAGTCCTGGGTGAGCGCGGCGATGGAGATGCCGATGGGCACGAGGGCCGCCACCATCATTTGCGGCAGATAACGCCCGTAATAGCCGGACAACCCCTCCACCTGTTCCACGATGGCTGAGGAGAGGGTGCCACTGTGGCGATCGGCGAGCCGCACCGGCCCCAGGGTGGCCAGATGCTGGAATATGCGATCCCTGAGGCGCCCCTGGATGCGCAGCGCCGCCTCCTGACCCGTGGCCTCCCGCACCCACCCCAGCACCACGCGCAGCAACATCACGCCGGCCAGCCAGGCGAACGGCACGGCCAGTTCCGACGGGCCCTGACCATGGCTGATGGCGCGATCCAGCAGCCATGCGATCAGCCCCGCCTGCGGAATGATGAGCAGGCCGGAGAGCACGCCGGCACCGGTGGCCAGCCCCAGAAGGGGCCGGACCGGAGCGATGTGCTCATTGAGCCACTGGCGTGCTTCCCGGTTGGGGATTTCCGGGGTCGTATTGTCGGCGGGAGAGGTCAGTGGTAACCCTCACCGACACGCACCTTGCCCCTGAACACCCAGTAGGTCCAGGCGGTGTAGGCGAGGATGATGGGGACCACGAACAGGATACCAACCAAGGTGAACAACTGGGCATCCGGCGAAGAAGAGGCATCCCAGAAGGTATGCTCCGGCGGCACGGCGTAAGGCCACATGCTGATCAGCAGACCCGCATAGGCCAGCACGAACAGCACCAGGGTGGCCACAAACGGCGTCCCCTCGTTGCGCTGGGTCAGGCCGCGCCACAACCACAGGCCGGCCAGTACGGAGAGGGTGGGGAAGACCCAAAGCACCGTGGCGTTTTCCAGCCAGCGCTCCAGGATGTGGGGGTGGGCCACCGCCGTCCACAGGCTGACGATGACATAGACCGCCAGCACCGCTCCCAGCATCCAGCGGGCCATCCTGTAGGCCCAGTCCTGCAGATCGCCTTCGGTCTTCATGATCAGCCAAGTGGCGCCCAGCAGGGTGTAACCCGCCACCAGGCCCAGACCGGTCATCACGGTGAAGGGGGTCAACCAGTCCAGTGGCCCGCCCACGTAGGAGAAGCCTTCCACCTCAAAGCCCTGGATATACGCCCCTACCACGGCCCCTTGAGCGAAGGAGGCCACCAAAGAGCCCAGGAAGAACGACCAGTTCCAGGGGCCCCGCTTGCCGGGAGCCGACTTGAAGCGGAACTCAAAGGCGACACCGCGGAAGATCAACCCTGCCAGGAGCAGAAACACGCCGATGTAGAGTGCCGGCAGGAACACCGCATAAATCAGGGGGAAGGCGGCCAGCAGGCCGGCGCCCCCGAGGATCAGCCAGGTTTCATTGCCATCCCAGACCGGCGCGACGGAATTCATCATCACATCGCGATGATCCTCGTTGCGAGCGAAGGGGTAGAGGATGCCCACCCCCAGGTCGAATCCGTCCATAAGCACGTACATGAACACCCCGAAGCCGATGATGGCCACCCAGATCAGTGTGAGATCGATCAGTTCCATGACGGCTTACCTCGCGGGCTGGGTAATGGATTCATCGGCCGCGGAGAAAGGCCGTTTGGGATGGGCGCCGGGCACGGGATGATCACCCTGGGCCTCGTCGGGACCCTTGCGGATGATGCGCACCAGAAAGGTGACGCCGGCGATGAACACCACGGCGTAGACGGCGATGAAGCCGATCAGGCTGAACAGGGCCATGCCTCCGGTCAGGGAGGGGGTGAGACCCTCTTCGACCCGCATCAGGCCATAGGACAGCCAGGGCTGACGGCCCACCTCGGTGACGAACCAACCCGCCAGCACCGCGACGAACGGCAATGGGATCATGAAGCTGAGCAGGCGCAGGAAGCGAGGCGAGTGCTCCAGACGGCCCCGCCAGGTCAGCCAGGCGCCCCAAAGGGCCATCACGATCATGAGCAGACCGATACCGACCATGATCCTGAAACTCCAGAACACGATGGGGACGTTGGGGCGATCCTCGGGCGCCCATTCCTTGAGCCCTTCGACGCGGCCATCCCATTCATGCGTGAGGATCAGGCTTGCCAGCTTGGGAATGCCCACCTCCATGAAGTTGCGTTCCTGAGACTGACTGGGGATCGCGAACAGCAGCAGCGGTGCCCCGTCCGTGGTTTCCCACACCCCTTCCATGGCGGCCACCTTGGCCGGTTGATGTTCCAGGGTATTCAGGCCATGCACATCCCCCACCAGCAACTGGGCGGGTGCTGCCAGGGCCAGCATGATCAGGCACATCTGCAGGGCCTTTTTGGAGGCCAGCGGCGTCTTGCCCTTGAGCAGATACCAGGCCGAGACGGCCGCCACCACAAAGCCGCCCGTGAGGAACGAGGCCAGTGCCACGTGGAAGAAGCGAGGCCAGAAGGAGGGGTTGAAGATGGCCTCACCCCAGGAGGTGAGATGGAAGATGCCATCCCGCAACTCCACGCCTGCCGGGGTTTGCATCCAGCTGTTGGCAGAGAGGATCCAGAACGAGGAGATGAAGGTGCCAAGGGCCACCATGCAGGCGGCGAACAGGTGGGTGCCACGGGGCACCTTGTCGCGGCCAAAGAGCAGGACACCCAGGAACACCGCCTCCAGGAAGAAGGCCGTCACCACCTCATAGGCCAGCACGGGCCCCAGGAAGTTGGCGCTGGCGTAGGAGAAAACGCTCCAGTTGGTGCCGAACTGGAAGGACATGACGATGCCCGAGACCACGCCCATGCCGAAGACCACGGCAAAGACCTTGGTCCAGAAACGGGAGAGCTGTTCGTAGGCCGGATTACCGGTCTTGTAGAGCAACCCCTCGAGCAGGGCGATGTAGGAGGCCAGCCCAATGGTGAATACCGGAAAGATGGCGTGGAATGAAACGACGAACGCGAACTGAATGCGCGATAAGAGAAGCGGATCAAGCTCCATGGAGGCAGGACTCCCGTGTCGTGGTGGACTTTAGACTCATTCTGCGCCTTCTTCCCGGAATACCCTATGATTTTGGTCAATCACCAACCCGCGAATTTCAGCCCCTTGATCCAGGGCCCAGGACCGGTGCCCCGGAATTGTACCCCCCCGCGTCGTTCACTCAACCCCCTTTGCCAAACCGGTGCCTCGAAGAGAGATGTTCAATCCCCGCCAGGCGGCCCCATCACCCCCGAGGATCGCAGACAGCCATGGAAAGCCACTGCCGAGGTGCCACTGGACTGACGGTCCCAGCAGTTGACAATCTCATCGAAACAGGCCTCCACCTCATCGGAGTGACCGCAATGGAAGGCGGCGGCTTCGGAGAGTGAATCCACCGTGTCGTGGGTGACCGTCATGGGGCCCTCGGTAATCATCCAGTGCAGGGCCTGACGGGCCCCCTCCAGGGAAAAGGTCATGCTCTGGATGTCGCCGAAGGCATCTTCCACCTTCAGGTGTACCTCACGCCCCTCCATCAGGGCCTGCATCAGCGGGGGAATCTCGTTCCCCTGGCGTGGCTCCCAGAGTGCCCACTCCACCGACTCGCCCTGTCGCCCCTCATCGCCCGCAGGTTGCTGGTCCTCGTCAATATGGGTCGAGACTACCCGGGAGCGTCCTTCGGAAGCCACGCGAGCCTCCACGCAACAGGTCTTCTCCGCAGAGGGATTGCCTGAGCGGATCAGGATGGCGGCCTTGAGCGGCCCATTGCGGGCCTGACCGATGGCGAAGGCATGCCCATCTTCACTGCGGGTGTACGCCAGCAGCGTCAATCCCCCCCCATCAGGCTCGCTGTAGCTGATCCACCAGTCCTGAAAGCGCTCGGCGGCGTTCAGGGGCATGGCCAGGCCCAGCAGGATAACGGCAACCCACAAGCGATGACGCATGATTCGTAACCCTCGAAGCCTGGTGAAAAAAATGTCAAGTCCATGGGATCAGCAATTATTGATCGTTGTCAAGCTCACGCTTGGTGCAGGGCCGTGAGCAAGGCCCATTTCATATATCCGTCATGTTCACCTGTTAATTTTCGCTGCAATGCAGCATATACTAGGGGGTAATGAGTTGGCGGGTACTCGCGGTCACGGCCCTCGAGGCCCAGCCGCCCGACCCGCCTCGCTCTTCACCTACATTCGCCCAACCCAATCGGAGGTGGCATATGGCTGCCCATCCTTTTTCCCTTGAAGGAAAAACCGGCATCGTCACCGGGCTCGCTAACGCTGACAGCATCGCTTACGGCTGTGCCAAGGCCATGCACGAAGCCGGCGCGGAGATGATCGTCACATACGGTTCTCCCAAAGCCGAGAAACACATCACCCCCCTGGGTCCTGACATGGGCAACCCCCAGCTCATGCTCTGTGACGTTCAGGATGAATCCCAGGTGGAAGCCCTGTTCGCCCAGGCCCGTGAGCGCTGGGGCAAGCTGGATTTCCTGATCCACTCCATGGCCTTCGCCACCCGGGACGATCTGCACGGTCGTGTGGTGGACTGCTCCCGCGAGGGTTTTGGTATGGCCATGGATGTCTCCTGTCATTCCTTCATGCGGCTTGCCAGACAGGCCGAACCCTTGATGAAGGAGGGTGGCACCCTGATCACCATGTCCTACTACGGGGCTGAAAAGGTGGTGGAAAACTACAACCTGATGGGGCCCGTGAAGGCCGCGCTGGAAGCTTCGGTGCGCTATATGGCCGATGAGCTGGGCCCGGCGGGTATTCGCGTGCATGCCATCTCACCCGGCCCGATCCGCACCCGCGCGGCATCGGGTATCAAGGATTTTGAAAATCTGGCACAAACGGCCGAGCAGCGCTCACCCCTGCGCCGCCTGGTGTCCATCGAAGATGTGGGTCGTACGGCCGTCTTCCTGACCTCGGAAGCGGGACATTCACTCACCGGCGGCACCACCTATGTGGATGCCGGTGACCACGTGAAGGCCTGAAGATCATGGACAAGAGAGTGGAACAAGACTTTATCGAAAACCGAACCTTTGATGAGATTCAGGTGGGAGACTCGGCGACCATCGAACGCCGTCTCACCATGGATGACATCAAGCTGTTCGCCATCATGTCGGGCGACGTCAATCCAGCCCATGTGGACGAGGACTTCGCCAAGAGCACCCGATTCCAGGAAATCATCGCCCACGGGATGTGGGGCGGCGCCCTGATCTCCACGGTACTGGGCACGGAGCTCCCGGGGCCCGGCACCATCTATCTGGGCCAGACCCTGCGCTTCAAGGCCCCGGTGGGCTTGGGCGACGTGCTGCGCGTGCATGTGAAGGTGCTGGAGAAGGATCCCGGCAAGAACGGCATCAAGTTCGACTGCCGCTGCACCAACCAGGACGATCGGGATGTCATCGTGGGCGTGGCCGACGTGCTGGCCCCGACGGAGAAGATCCGTCGCCCACGCACGATCATGCCCCGGGTTCGCATGGCCGAACGGGCTCGACTGCATGAACTGCTTCACGCCGCCACACACCCGGAACCGGTGAGCATGGCGGTCGTGCATCCTGTGGATACCCAGTCCATCCTGGGCGCCTATGAGTCGGCCCGGGCGGGGTTGATCCATCCGGTGCTCATCGGCCCGGAAGACCGGATTCGAGCAGCCGCTGACGAAGCCGAGGTGGACATCTCCGATTTCGAGCTGGTACCCGTGCGTCACAGCCATGCCGCAGCGGAGGAAGCTGTCAGCCTCACCCGCAGCGGCCGGATCGAGTCCATCATGAAGGGCTCGTTACACACCGATGAGCTGCTGCGGGCCGTGCTGGCCCGGGAGTCGGGTCTGCGCACCGAGCGGCGCATCAGCCATGTCATGGCCTTTGATGTGCCCACCTATCCGCGGCCACTGTTCATCACCGATGCGGCCATCAATATCTACCCCAGCCTGGCCGACAAGATGGACATCGTCCAGAACGCCATTGATCTGGCCCATGCCGTGGGTAATGAGGATCCGAAGGTGGCCATCCTCTCCGCGCTGGAAACGGTCAATCCCAAGATCCAGTCCACCCTGGAGGCGGCCGCCCTGTGCAAGATGGCAGAGCGTGGGCAGATCACCGGGGGCACGCTGGATGGCCCGTTGGCCTTCGATAATGCCGTGTCGGAAGCCGCAGCGAAGACCAAGAATATCGTTTCGCCAGTGGCCGGCAAGGCCGATATCCTGCTGGCACCCGACCTGGAAGCTGCCAACATGCTCATGAAGCAGCTCACCTATCTGGCGGATGCCACCGGTGCCGGCATCGTGCTGGGTGCACGCGTACCCATCGTGCTCACCAGCCGGGCAGATGATGCCATCACCCGTATGGCCTCCTGTGCACTGGCCTTGCTGGCGGCGGATTACCAGAAGAAGAAGGGGAGATGATGGCGGATATCCTGGTCATCAACAGCGGTTCCTCGAGCATCAAGTTCGCCCTGTTCGCCCGGCAGGGCGGGCAGGGGCTCGAGGGCTTTGCCGCCCGTTTCCGGGGACAGTTTTCCGGCCTGGGTGACCAGCCGCACTTTGTCGCCAAGGATGCGCAGGGACAAACGTTGCTGGATGAGCACCCGCAGGGGCAGGACGGGGACCGCTTCGATCATGCAGCGGCCCTGAAGTGCCTCCTGGACTGGGTGGATGATCATTCCGACGTGGACGACATCGCCGCCATCGGCCATCGGGTGGTCCACGGGGGGCGCACCTATCGCCAACCGGCTCGCCTGAATGCCGAAACCGTCCGGGATCTGGAAACACTGATCCCGCTGGCACCGTTGCATCAGCCCCACTGCCTGGCACCAGTGAGCCTCTTGTCCGAGCTGCGGCCGAATGTGCCGCAGGTGGCCTGTTTCGATACCAGCTTTCACACCACCCAGCCTCGTGTGGCCCAGGCCTTCGCCCTGCCGCGGCATCTCACCGAGGCGGGCCTGGTCCGTTACGGATTCCACGGCCTTTCCTATGACTACATCAGTCGCGCCCTGGCCCGGCACGTACCCACCCCGGAAACCGGGCGTGTGGTCGTGGCCCACCTGGGTAACGGCGCCAGTCTGTGCGCCATGCACAACGGCGTGAGCGTGGCATCCACCATGGGGTTTACCGCCCTGGACGGGCTGCCCATGGGCACCCGCTGCGGCAATATCGACCCCGGCCTGGTCCTGCATCTGCTCAGCCACGAGAACATGACCCCGGATGAGGTGAGCCGGGTGCTGTACAAGGAATCCGGCTTGCTGGGCGTCTCGGGTATCAGCAGCGACATGCGTGTGCTACTGGACAGTGAAGAGCCCTCGGCGCGTGAGGCGGTGGATCTGTTCGTCTACCGGATCGTGCGTGAGATCGGCAGCCTGGCCTCCGCCCTGGGTGGTCTGGATCACCTGGTGTTCACCGCAGGCATCGGTGAGCGCGCCTCCCCGGTGCGTTCGGAAGTGATTCGTGGCTGCCAGTGGCTCGGGCTGGAGGTGGACGAGGCCCGTAATCTGGACCACGGCCCCCGCATCAGCACCGGGGCAAGCCGGGCCGCTGCCTGGGTGATCCCCACTGACGAGGAGCGCATGATCGCCTGGCACACGGCCCAGTGCTGCGACTGAAAGGAGCATTCACCCCCGGGTCCCGGCAAGAGTGCCGCGACCCGGAAGTCGGGCGGGGGATGACGAGCCCACGCCACCAGGCAGGCTGAACAGGCTAGCTGTCGTACTTGAAGGATACGTTCAGCCTGGCCCGGTAGGCAGCGATATTGCCCTGGTCATCCAGCTTGATGTCCAGCTTGTTCACTTCCACGATACGAAGCTCCCGCAGGCTGGAACGCGCCTTGGCCACCGCCTGCTGGGCCGCGTCCTCCCAGGATTTTTCGCTGGTCCCGACAAGCTCTATCACCTTGTAAACGCTCATTATTATCTCCTCATCTCCTGAATGAATCCCTTGTGGTGGCGATGACCTTATTCCTTTAAAGTGGGCGGCCTTTCAAGACCGCTCCCCCTTTGTTATAGACGACCGATCAGGGATTGTCAGGGCACCTCTCCACTGCCAGGGCTGTCATCTATAATCGTGATCCCCACGCGCTGATCACTCTGGAAGTGCTCGGCAGAGCCTGATTTTGAACCCATTCGAACCATGCATCGTTATCGAGGACCATCACTTTGGATCGTTTTGGCAACGCAAGGGTACTGGTGGTGGCCGGCTCCGACTCGGGGGGTGGCGCTGGCATCCAGGCGGATATCAAGACCATCATGGCCCTGGGGGGGCATGCCAGTACCGCCATCACTGCCCTGACCGCCCAGAACACCCTGGGGGTGCACGGCGTGCATGCCGTCCCCGTGGACTTCGTCCGCGAACAGATGCGGGTGGTGCTTGAGGACATCGGCGCGGACTGCATCAAGACCGGAATGCTGCAAGACCGGGCGGTCATCGATGCTGTGGTGGCCGAACTGGAGGCCCGAGCAGCACATGTGAATGTGGTAGTGGACCCGGTGATGGTGGCCAAGAGCGGGGATCAGTTGATCAGTGATGACGCCGTGAGCCATCTGCGGTCGGTGCTGCTGCCCCGGGCGAAGGTGCTCACGCCCAATCTGCCCGAGGCAGAGGTGTTGCTGGGCCGGTCGATCAGCGGGGTGGAGGCCATGCGGGAAGCGGCCATGGCATTGCGGGCACTGGGGCCCGAGCATGTACTGCTCAAGGGTGGACACCAACAGGGTGAGATGATCAACGATTGCCTAGCCTCGGCCGAGGGGGTGGAAGTGTTCACCAGCACCCGTCTGGACACCCGATGCAACAATGGTACGGGCTGCACCCTGGCCAGCGCCGTGGCTGCCGGCCTGGCCCACGGGCTCACCGTCCGCGAGGCCGTGTTGCAGGCGCAAAAATACCTGTTCAAGGCCCTGCGCTCGGCCCGCCGCCTGGGGGAGGGCGCCGGGCCGGTGAACCATGGTTTCAATTCTGGATATAGTCAGTTATGACGTAAACCTTGAAATAACTTCATATACGTACCTCGCTGAATCAAAGGATTGGATCCCCGACTTCAACCATGACCTGAACTGTCGTCCCTGAGTGTGACTTTTCATCAGCTTAGCGCCATCATTGCCGGGCAACCGCAGGAGTGCCACGTGGAACAGCTCCCGGGCGCTGCTGGAAACGCCCGGTAAAGAAACCATGCGGGCCGCCAGAGCCTGGCAGATGGTTCATCATCATATGGCATTATATACAGCCTCTGATTAAACTCAGTCCATGGCCCGCCCCCGCTCCCAGCACTCGCCGGCATCCTTTGCCTCAGACACCCCGACGACGGATGCCGCCGACCCGGTGCTGCGTCTGGCCGGACAACTGCGCAGACGTTACAAAGGGTGCATTACCGGTGAACTGATCCTGCCGGCCCAGCCCGGGCAATACGCCCCCATCCCTGACGAGCTGGACCCTCGCCTGAAAAAGGCCCTGGAGGCCCGGGGCATCACACGGCTCTACACTCACCAGGCCGAGGCCTGGCAACGTGTCCGGGCTGGTGAGCACCTGGTGCTGGTCACGCCCACCGCCTCGGGCAAGAGCCTGTGCTTTCACCTGCCGGTGATGCAGGCGGTGCTGGAGCGGGGCGTCAAGGCCCTGTATCTGTTTCCCACCAAGGCCCTGTCCCAGGACCAGGTGGCTGAGGTCCAGGCCCTGAACGAAGGGGGCAATCTGGGCATCCGCGCCTTCACCTTCGATGGCGACACGCCCGGTGATGCCCGCAAGGCGGTGCGTACCCGGGGGGATATCGTCGTCTCCAACCCGGACATGCTGCACCAGGGCATCCTGCCTCATCACACCAAGTGGGCGCAGTTCTTCGAGAACCTGGAATATGTGGTCATCGACGAGACCCATACCTATCGGGGTGTCTTTGGTGCCCACGTGGCCAACCTCATGCGGCGCCTGCAACGGGTCTGCCGCTTTTATGGGGTGCGCCCCCGTTTCATCATGGCCTCGGCCACCATCGCCAACCCGGGGGAACTGGCCACACGCCTGATCGGCGAGGCGGTGAGCACCGTGGATCAAAGCGGCGCGCCGCGAGGCGAACGTCACCTGCTGCTATGGAACCCGCCGGTGATCAATCCGGATCTGGGTATCCGGGCCTCGAGCCGTTCCCAGAGCACCCGCATCGCTCGATTGGCCACACGCATGGGCCTGAAGAACATCGTCTTCGCCCGTTCCCGGTTGATGGTGGAGGTGCTCACCAAGTACCTCAAGGATGTCTTCGACAAGGACCCGCGACGCCCACCCCGGGTGACCGCCTACCGTGGCGGCTACCTGCCCACCCAGCGCCGTGCCACCGAGAAGGATCTGCGGGCGGGCCGGGTGGACTGCGTCATCAGCACCTCGGCCCTGGAACTTGGCGTGGATATCGGCAGCCTGGATGTGTGCGTGCTCAACGGCTACCCGGGCACCATCGCCGGTTCCTGGCAGCGCCTGGGCAGGGCGGGCCGGCGTCAGCGCCCGGCCCTGGGGGTGCTGGTGGCCGGCAGCGATCCACTGGATCAGTTCATCGTGCGCAATCCGGAGTTCTTCCTGGGCGCCGGGCCGGAGCATGCACGCATCGACCCGGATCAGTTGCTGATCCTGCTGGACCACGTGCGCTGCGCCGCCTTTGAACTGCCGTTTCGCCAGGGTGAGCATTTCGGCGATGAGCCGCTGGAGGAACTGCTGGGCTATCTGGAAGAGGAGGGCGTGCTGCACCGGGAGGGGGATCAGTGGTACTGGAGTGCCGACAGCTACCCGGCCAACAGTGTCAGCCTGAGATCCGTGGCCGAGGACAACTTCGTGGTGGTGGACACCACCGGCGGCGGCAAGCGGATCATCGCCGAGGTGGACTTTTCCGCCGCCCCCATGACCCTGTACGAGGGCGCCATCTACATGGTGCAGGCCAGTCCCTATCAGGTGGAACGACTGGACTGGGTGGGGCGCAAGGCCTTTGTGCAGGAGACCCGGGTGGACTACTACACCGACGCCATCGACTACACCCGGCTGAAGATCCTGGATGACTTCGACCGCGCCCGTCACCCGGAATCCACCTGCGCCCATGGTGAGGTACACGTGGTGCGACGGATTCCAGGTTACAAGAAGATTCGCTACTACACCCATGAAAATATTGGCTTTGGTGAAATCAATCTCCCGGATCAGGAGATGCACACCACCGCAGCCTGGTGGGAACTGGCACCCCAGACCCTGGAGGCCCGCTTCGACTCCCGCCAGGAGGCGCTGGATGGATTCCTGGGGGCCGCCTATGCCATGCACCATGTGGCAGTCCTGCGCATGATGTCGGAGCCCCGGGATCTGGGCCGTGCCGTGGGCGATGGTGATGCCCGGTGGTTTGCCACCGTGGGTAGTCACGGCCGCGGCCAGATCCGCGACGAGCAGGGCGCGGAGAAATCACCGGATGCCCAGGGCCGTTTCCGACCCGCAGTGTTCCTCTACGACAATTTCCCCGGTGGGGTCGGCCTGTCGGCGCCACTGTTTGATCAACGCGTGGCGGTGGTCCACGACGCCCTGGGGTTGGTGGGCCAATGTGAATGCACCCACGGCTGCCCGGCCTGCATCGGTCCCATCCTTGCCTCCGACGAGACCCGGGGCTATTCCCCCAAGGCCGCGGCGTTACGGGTACTCGGCCTCTTCGGCGAAGCGCCGTGAACCTGCGCCAGCGCCTGGATCGGCTCAAGGGGCATGGCGCCGGGACGCCGGCCCGGGAACGGGAGCCTGAGGGCAGGGCCTCGGTGGCCGAGCGTGTGCGACGGTTGCGGCCCCGCCGCGAGGGCCATCGTCCGGTACAGGTGGATGCGGACCAGTCCCTGGCCGATCGCCTGGGTGCCGAACTGCTGGAACCGGGCGTGCTGGGGTGTTCCCAATACCTGCCGCTGGAGAACACCCACGGTCGCTTCCCCCTATCAACCCTGCTGGGTGAACAGGTCCATCTGCCCGAGGCCCAGGGATGGGAGCCGCACGGCCTGGTCTTTCTGGACACCGAGACCACCGGCCTGGCCGGCGGCACCGGCACCGCCGTGTTCATGCTGGGCCTGGCCCGGCTGGAGGGCCATCAGTTGCATGTACGCCAGTTCATGTTGACCCGCTTTGCCGGCGAGGCGGGCATGCTGCGCCAGGCCGCCGACTTCCTGGCCGGGGCTCATACCGTGGTCACCTACAACGGCAAGCGTTTTGACCTGCCGCTGCTGCTCACCCGGGTCCGCCTGGCAGGCCTGGATGATCCTTTTTCGCGGCTTGGGCACCTGGATCTGCTGTACCCGGTGCGGCGGCTGTTCCGGCAGCGCTGGCCGGACTGTCGCCTGATCACGGCAGAGCAACGCCTGCTGGGCTTCGGGCGTCTCCATGACCTGCCGGGAGCAGAGGCGCCGCTGGCCTGGATGGACTATCTGCGCTACGGGGATGCCCGGCGCCTGCCGGGGGTACTCACCCATAACCGCTGGGACCTGGTCTCCCTGGCGGCCCTGTGCCCGGCCCTGGATCAGGCCCACGGCACGCCGGATGCCTTTGGGGCCGACCCGGTGGCGGTGGCCAAGGGTCACCTCAAGGCCGGACTGCGGGGCCGGGCACTGGAGGTGTTGCACCAGGATCGCGCGGCGCTGGATGAAAAGGGTCTTTTGCTCATGGCGGACCTGCTGCGCCGGGAGGGACGCGACGCGGAGGCCCTGCATCTCTGGGATGCACTGTCCGCGCGGGGTTGCGTGACGGCCCTGGAGGCCCTGGCCAAGTACCATGAGCATGTGCGTCGCGACCTGCGCACGGCTCTGGACTGTGCACGCCGCCTCCCCCCGGGCGAAGCGCATCAGCGGCGCCGGGAGCGTCTGATGAACAAACTGGCCCTGCGCGCCGGCCGACGCTCGGAAGACCCTTAAAGTGAAAGCACCCAGGTTCAGCTACGGAAGCTTCCTTCTCCCCCATGGGGGAGAATGTATGGGGATGATGGGGTGGGGGGGGCACTGTGCCGGCCCTCGCCCCTCACCCCAACCCCTCTCCCCTGAGGGGAGAGGGGCTTTTCACTTTCATCATCGGGGGTGCCTCACCTGCCGTGATGCATGAGAGTTAAGGGTTTTCCCCTCAACAGAAGTCCCGGGAATCAGTCGGCAAGGCCCCCAGCCAGGCGCTGCGATCCGTCAGATGCCGGGCCACCAGATGACAGACCCCATCCTCCCGCTGCCACTCCCCCCGCACCTCCAACAGGCGTCCTTGCAGCACCTCTGCCCGGAAACGGGTCACCAGAGCTGGCCAGACGATGATGTTCACCGTGCCTGTCTCGTCCTCCAGGGTGAGAAACACGGTACCACTGGCGGATGAGGGGTGCTGGCGGGTGATGACCAGCCCCACATAGCGCACCTGGCGACGGTGGGGCTGGGCCCGCAGGGACCGGGCCGTGGCCGGGCCCAGCGTCGCCAGCCGCTCCCGCAGCAGCGCCAGGGGATGACGCCCCAGGGACAGGCCCTGACTGGCATAATCCGCCACCAGATCCTCACCTTCGCTGGGTACACGCAACAGGGGGTCCGCCTCCCGCACGCAGGCATCTGCCAACAGTGGCAGGGGCGTTTCCGTGGCCAGGGCCTCCCATCGGGCACGATGCCGGTGGCCACTCAGGGATGCCAGGGCACCGGCGGCCGCCAGAGTGTCCATGTCCTTGCGATGGAGCTGTGCACGTTGGGACAAGTCGGTCGCTGCCACGAAGGCACGCGCCCGGCGCGCGTCCACAATGCGATCAGCAGTAGCTCGGGAAAGCCCACGAATCAGGCGCAAACCCAGGCGCAGGGCAGGCTGGGTGATGTCCTCGGCACCATGCCCTGCCTCGTCGTCCAAAGGCAAAAGGGTGCAATCCCAGTCACTGGCACACACATCCACCGGCAACACCTGCACCCCGTGCCGACGGGCATCCTGGATCAACTGCGAAGGCCCGTAGAACCCCATGGGCTGGCTGTTGAGCAAGGCCGCAGTAAACGCCGCCGGTTCATGGCATTTGAGCCAGGCAGACACATAGGCGATCAAGGCAAAGCTGGCGGCGTGGGATTCGGGAAAACCATATTCGCCAAACCCCAGGATCTGCTGGTAGATCTGCCGGGCAAAGTCCGGATCGTAACCGCGCGCCGCCATGCCCTCCAGCAACCGCTCCCGAAAGCGATCCAGCGTGCCCTTGCGCCGCCAGGCGCCGATGGCGCGACGCAACCCGTCGGCCTCGCCGGCGCTGAACCCGGCCGCCACCATGGCCAGCTTGATCACCTGCTCCTGGAACAGGGGCACCCCCAGGGTACGTTCCAGCACCTGTCGAACCTGGGGGCTGGGGTAGGTCACCGGTTCCAGACCCTGTCGACGGCGCAGATAGGGGTGCACCATCTCGCCCTGGATGGGACCGGGCCGGACGATGGCCACTTCGATGACCAGGTCATAAAAACAGGCGGGCCTGAGGCGCGGCAGCATGCTCATCTGCGCCCGGGACTCGATCTGGAACACCCCCACCGTGTCGGCCTGCTGGATCATGCGGTACACCGCCGGGTCCTCGCGGGGCACGGTGGCCAGGTTCAACTGCTCTCCCCGGTAGGCCTGGATGAGATCGAAACTGCGCCGGACCGCCGAGAGCATCCCCAGGGCCAGGACATCGATCTTGAGCAGACCCACGGCGTCCAGGTCATCCTTGTCCCACTGGATGATGGTGCGATCCTCCATGGCGGCATTTTCCAGGGGCACCAGATGGGACAGGGGCCCCCGGGAGATCACAAAGCCGCCCACATGCTGGGACAGATGCCTGGGAAAACCGCGGATCTGCCCCACCAGGGTCAGCAGACGGCGCATGACGGCGCTGTGGGGGTCCAGGCCTGCCTCACGCACCCGGTCCTCATCCACTCCCGATTCCCACCAGGCCATGTTGGCGGCCAGCCGATCCACCTGTGCCTGGGCAAGGCCCAGGGCCTTGCCCAGATCCCGGATGGCGCTGCGACGTCGATAGGTGATCACGGTGGCCGCCAGGGCAGCACGGTCGCGGCCATAGCGGGTGTAGATGTACTGGATCACCTCCTCGCGCCGCTCGTGTTCGAAATCCACATCGATATCCGGGGGCTCGTTGCGCTCCCGGGAGATGAAGCGTTCGAACAGCATCTCCGAATGGGCGGGATCCACCGAGGTGATCCCCAGGCAGAAGCACACGGCGGAATTGGCCGCGGAGCCTCTTCCCTGGCACAGGATCCCGCGCCCCCGGGCGAAACGGACAATGTCGTGCACGGTGAGAAAATAGGGCTCATAGCCCATGTCCCGGATGACACCCAGCTCGTGATCCACCAGGTGACACACCCTGGCCGGCGCCCCTTCCGGCCAGTGACGGGTCATGCCGTCTTCCACCAGCCTTCTGAGGTACCGATCCGGCGAAAGATCCTTCGGCACGTCGTCCAGGGGATATTCATATCGCAGCATATCCAGGGAGAATCGACAGCGCCGGGCAATCTCCACGGTGCGCTCCAGCCAGGAGCGCGGATAGAGTCCGGTCAGGGCCTGTCGGCTGCGCAGATGGCGCTCGCCATTGGGAAACAGGGCCTCTCCCACCTGCGCCAGGGGCCGACCCAGGCGGATGGCAGTCAGGGCATCCTGCAGGGCCCGACGCCCCCGTACATGCATGTGCACATCACCGGTGGCCACCAGGGGCAGGCCGGTCTCCCGGGACAGGGCCTCCAGGGCCTCGCGCCGACGCCGATCCTGCCCATCCCGGTGCAGGGAAGCAGCTATCCAGGCACGCCCGGGAAAATGCGCATGCAGCCAATCTGCCGTGCCCCGGATATCGCCTTCTTCGGATGGGTCCAAGGGCAGGAGAGGCACCCACAGGGCCAGCAACCCCTGGGCATGGGAGGCCACATCCGGCCGATGGAGTTGATAGGTCCCCTTGTGAGCCCGCCGACGCCCCCGGGTGATCAGTGTGGAGAGGTTTTCATAACCGATCCGCGTGGCGGCCAGGAGGATCAGGGTGAACCGGCAGCCCACTTCCAGCTGACTCCCCATGATGAGTTGTATTCCCTGTTCCCCGGCTGCGACGTGGGCACGCACCACCCCGGCCAGAGAGGCGATATCCGTGAGCGCCAGGGCCTCATAGCCCAGATCGGCAGCACGGGCCACCAGTTCCTCCGGATGCGAGGCACCCCTGAGGAAACTGAAGTTGGACAGGCACTGGAGTTCGGCATACGGCGCGAGACATGGGGACATGAACGATTCACGGACAGGATGCACCTTGAGCAGGCAGGAGATCGGCAAGAAAATACTGTTCATATTAACAGCATTTACCATTGGTAGAGGTGTTGAGAACCACCCCATCTCCAATCTGCTAATCTTCAGCGACACGGCAACCAGGGGCATGGCTCAGGTGAAACACATCACGTTGATCCAGGGGCATCCGGATCCGCAAGGCGGGCACTTTTGCCACGTCCTGGCTGATGCCTACCTTCGGGGCGCCGCACAATCAGGGCATGCGATACAGGTCATCGACGTGGCACAATTGGAATTCCCACTCCTGCGTAGCCGGGCAGAATTTCACGGTGGTCCGGTTCCCGATGATATCGCCCAGGCCCAGAGCGCCCTGGCCGGGGCCGAACACCTGGTGTTCATTTATCCGATCTGGATGGGTACCATGCCCGCGTTACTCAAGGGGTTTCTTGAGCAGGCCTTCCGTCCCGGGTTTGCCGTCAATGAGCTGGGCAAGGGGGTACTCAAGGGCAAATCCGCCCGGATCGTGGTCACCATGGCCATGCCGGCCCTGATCTACCGCTGGTATTACCGGGCACACGGATTGAGAAGCTTTGAACACAATATTCTCGGCTTTGCGGGCATCGGCCCCATGCGCGAGAACCTGATTGGGATGGTTGAGGGGATGAATGATGCGGCAAGACAAAAATGGGTTCACAAGATGGAGAAACAAGGGCGTGCAGGTTGCTGAAAAAAAGTCACTTCACCGATTCAAGTCACTGTGGTTACTGGGTCTGGTACTGATCCTGGGGGCCTGTGATCGACACGAGGAGGATACCCGCCACCATGGTGTATGGGACGTGGATAACTTCTCCGCACCGGACACCGCCGAAATGTCTGCGGAAGCGGCCGAAAGCATCCTGGGCAGTCGCGGTGTTTATTCAAAGCACATTGCCCGTTTCGAAGACATGCAGTGCCTCAAGCCCCGCTACGAGCATCAGTCCCTGGATGCCGAGACATTCATGGAGGAGTTCGGGGTGGAGCCAGGCCAGGTCGGTCTGGCGGATGACGACATCACCCGCATTGAGATCACCTGTTATGACAATCCACTGGAGCGGGGCAGTACGCTGTTCGTCAAGGATGAGGATACGCTGATGACCGTCTGGGAAGGGGTGTTCTTCCAGATGCATCGCAGCAGTGGCAGCCCGGTGCCGGCACGCTAGCGCACCGGATGTTTCATCGGGACAAAAAAACGCCCCCACCCGGAAGACCCGAGTGGGGGCGTTTTTTTTGCCGATGCCCCTGGTAGGGGCGTCGGATTACTCAGCCTTCCGAAGTTCAGGCGCTCTTGCGAGCGGCGCTCTTCTTGGCAGCGTCCAGGTTGGAGACGGTGGCAACACTCTCTTCACCCAGCTTCTGCACTTCTTCGGCGTAGCCGCGCTGCAGTTCGACCAGCTCGGTGGTGTCCTTGGCAACCTTTTCGCTCAGGGACTTGGCGGCTTCGCTTTGAGCGCTCACATAGGCCTGAAGGCTCTGCGAATCGCTGACGGTCTGCATGGCACGCATCTGCTCAATGGCTACTTCGGAGTAGCTGCGGAACATGCTGATCTGGTAGTCCACCAGCTTGGCCATATGGTCAAGGGTGACGTTGTTGAACTTGCGTGCCGGAGCCGCCAGCTTGTCAAACTGCTCTTGGGCACTGACAAAGATATCGTTGTACATGGCAAATCTCCTGTCTTTCTGTGGTTAAGGCAGGTGAATTCCTGACCTTGTTGCGATGCAGCATAGCGCAGATTTTTGTGCAGTGCAACAACCCAATTCACTGCGCGGAGGGTGGTTCATTCAGGTCAGCGATATCTCCGAGGACCCCCAGAGTCATGATTTCCTTGAAAATTAAGCGGGAAAGGCACCGAAATAGAAGCCAAAACCTGCCTGGATGTAGTAGATTCAACGAAAATTTTTTCGTTCTTGTCCGGGCCTGGATCCGTTCTGGCGCGGGCAGCGTCAAGGAATCTACTGATGAGCGACAAAGGTAACCGCAGCACACTTGTCGGCATCCTGGTCTTCGACCAGGTAGAAGTTCTGGACTTTGCCGGCCCCTTCGAGGTGTTCTCCACCACGCGCCTGGACGAGGCTCGAAGGGCCGAAACCGATTCCCCCTTCGATATCCGCCTGATCGCCGAGCACAAGCAGGTGGTCACGACGACCGGGGGCATGATGGTGGTGCCTCATCATGATTTCGAGGACTGCCCGGACCTGGACATCCTGGTGGTTCCCGGCGGACGGGGGGCACGGCGGGAGATCAGCAACATCCGGCTGATGGAATGGTTGCGGCAACAGTCCGATGGACTGTCCCTGCTGGCCGGAGTATGCACCGGTTCCATGTTGCTGGGGCAGGCGGGCCTGCTGGAGGGGCTGCGCGCCACCACACACTGGCGTTCGCTGGACTGGATGCGGGAGTATTTCCCGGATGTCATGGTGGTGGAGGATGAGTTCGTGGTGGATGCCGGCTCGGTGATCACCTCCGCGGGCATCTCTGCCGGCATCGACATGGCCCTGCAACTGGTGTTGCGTTTCCACGGCCAGGAGGTGGCCCGTGCCGCCGCCCGCTACATGGAATACCCCTTCCCGGAGAACAGCCGCCTCAGGATGGTGCAGGACATCAAGGATGCGGCCGACCGGTCACAGCAGATTCAGGACGCCCATCATCAGGATGATTCCCCCCGTTGAGGCGTCGTTCCGTTGAGGCGTCGTTGGCCGCGCTTGTGTGGCGCTTCAACCAAACAACCCCTGTAGATACCATATCCCGTCCGGGTTGCGCAGATCCCGATACAGCCAGAGGCTCTGTCCGGCGGGCGTGGAAGCACGCACATAGTCCCGCCTGACATCCCCGTCATCCCACCAGCCCGACTCGATGCGCTCATCCGTCTCCACAGGGGTTATAGGGCAGGGGGGTGCCATGGGGGGATCCAGTAACCAGACGGGACGCGCCCCCGTGGATGGGTGCACCTGGCCGCCATGGCCCTCCTCGCCAATGCCCATCTTCATGGAATACCAGGCCCGTTCAGGACGATGATCCGCCACGCAGGCCAACCTCTTGACCGCATCCTCGCCCAGACGGGCCCGCAGACGTTCCAGTAGTTGTCGCAGGTCTGCCTGCTGTTCAGCCCCGGTGGTGAACAGGGTCTGGCCCTGATGGTGAGCCAACCGCGACAGATCCTGTGCCGACACGGTCAGGGCTGTGACCGTGGCCTCAAGGACAGTACGCTCCAACACCTCCCGGCAGACCTCCAACAGGTGTTCTGCATCCCGGCTGGGAGCCAACAGCCCCACCTGCAGCGGCGTGGAGGCCCTCCGGTGATGATGCAATGCCACCCGCAGACGGCCCACGCCCAGACCCCGTCCCCGCAACCAGCCAGCCAGCATCTGCAGCAACGACTCCAGGATCGGGAGCAGAGGGTGATGCCCGTCCATCTCGAAGGGCAGATGCCGGGTGTGCTCAAAGCGGGCCGGTGGATTGAACCGGGGAAGGGGGTCTGGCGACCATCCACGCAGTCGATCCAGTTCCCGCAAGAGCTCCGGCCCCAGACGCCGGGCCAGGCCATCACGGGGCAGCCGGAGCAGATCTCCCAGTGTGCGCACCCCCAATCCTCTCAATCTTTCCTGGCGTTTGGGGTCATCTTCAAGGGTTTCCAGCGGGGCCTTCCGAAGCAGACGCAGCAGGGCATCGCCATCCGTGACCGTTGTCCCCGGTGCCCATCGCGCCAGCAGGCGGGCAGCGGAGGGGCAGGGGGCGATCCCTGCTCGCACCTGAAAATCCAGGGGGCCGAGCGCCTCCAGGATCCGCCCCCGCAGGGCCTCCACACCCCCGAACAGACGCAGGCTGCGCCCGATCTCCAACAGGATCAACGGCTCACCCGGCGGCTGATGCACATGGTCGGTGAATTGCAGCCCCCAACCCGCCAGCGTTTCCAGGGCCTGCTGCTCTGCAAAGAGATGACGGGGCAGGGTGATCAATTCCCGGCACAGGGGCAGGGCGGCCGCCAGGGACATCAAAGGATGGATGCCGCGTTGCCGGGCACGACGATTGGCGGCATGGACCCACTGCTGCCTGCCTTTCTCCTCGATGATGACCAGAGGATCGGCCACGGCCTCTCCCGACTGGTGGATCAGGTCCAGGCAGAGATGAGGGAAATACAGGGCCAGCCAGAGATCCGGGCGAGGCACCGTTGGAGCCTCTGGTCTGGATGAAGAGGCTTCAGGCCCGGGAGCCCCCCCGGGGCCATCGCCGGCGCGCACCGGGGATGCGGTTCGCAACCGGCCAGGCGGCGCAGGCGGGATGCCCGGCAACACAAGTTGGCCCTGTTGGGGAGTGGGCATGGGGAAGCCTCAAATACTGTTCATCCATATAGTATAGACGCACCCATCAGACCGGCACCACCACCCGGATGACTCAACCGCCCGGCGATCCTAGCCGGTTCGCTGTGGCGTGATGTCGTAGCGCCGCTCGCCCTCGCGTTTTTCATACTGGTTGGCGTCCACCACCGCCAGGGCCGTCATGTTCACCAGACGACGCACCGAGGCCGTTTCGGTGAGGATATGCACCGGACGGGCGGCGCCGAGCAGGATCGGGCCCACGCTGACACCCTCGCCACTGGAGGCCTTGAGCAGATTGAAGGCAATGTTGGCGGCATCGATATTGGGCATCACCAGCAGATTGGCCTCACCCTTGAGGCGACAGTGCTGGAACAGACGATTGCGGATCTCTTCCTTGAGGGCAGCATCGGCATGCATCTCTCCATCCACCTCCAGGTTGGGATCCATACGCTCCAGGATATCCCGGGCCCGACTCATCTTGCGGGCGGTTTCCGATTCCACACTGCCAAAATTGGAGTGGGAGACCAGGGCCACCTTGGGCGTGAGCCCGAAATTGCGCACTTCTTCGGCGGCCATCAGGGTGATCTCTGCCAGGGTCTGGGCATCCGGGTTCTCGTTGACGTACGTATCGCAGATGAACAGGGTGCGATGGGGCAGCATCAACAGGTTCATGGTGGCAAAAGTGCGCACCTCCGGGGCCAGGCCGATCACATCGCTGACATGCTTGAGATGGTAGGCGTGCTGACCCACCATGCCGCAGATCATGGCGTCTGCCTCCCCATTGCGGACCAGCATGCTGCCGATCAGGGTGTTGTTGCTGCGGATGCGGTGCTTGGCCACATCCGGCGTGACCCCGCGACGCCCCATGATGCTGTGATAATCCGACCAGAAGTCCCGGAAGCGGGGATCGGAATCCGGGTTGATCAGCTCGAAATCCTTGCCCGGCGTCAGTTGCAGGCCAATGCGCTCGATGCGTGACTGAATCACCTCGGGGCGGCCGATGACCACCGGATGCGCCAGTCCCTCCTCGAGCACCGTCTGCACGGCACGCAGCACCCGCTCGTCCTCACCCTCGGGATAAATCACCCGACGCGGCGCCGCCTTGGCGGCGGCAAACACCGGCTTCATGACGAAACCGGACTGATAGACGAAGTTGTTGAGATGATCCCGATAGGTCCACAACTCCTCGATGGGCGCCGTGGCCACCCCCGAATCCATGGCGGCCTTGGCCACCATGGGGGCAATCTTGACGATCAAGCGGGGGTCAAAGGGTTTGGGGATCAGATAGGAAGGCCCGAATCGAAGGCCTTCATCCCCATAGGCCTTGGCCACCACTTCGGAAGGTTCGGCCCGGGCCAGTTCCGCCAGGGCCTTGACTGCCGCCACCTTCATCTCATCGGTGATGGTACGGGCGCCCACATCCAGAGCCCCCCGGAAGATGAAGGGGAAACACAGAACATTGTTCACCTGGTTGGGATAGTCGGAACGCCCCGTGGCCATCACGGCATCCTGACGCACCTCCAGCACCTCCTCGGGGAGGATCTCCGGATCCGGGTTGGCCAGGGCCATGATCAGCGGGTTGGGCGCCATTCGCGCCACCATGTCCTTCTTGAGCACACCGCCCGCAGAGAGCCCCAGGAAGATATCGGCACCTTCCATGACCTCGCCCAGTGAGCGGGCATCCGTGGCCTGGGCAAAGCGTTGCTTGATAGTATCCATTTCCTCAGGGCGGCCCTTGTAGAGCACCCCATGGATGTCCGTAACCCAGATGTTATCCAGGGGCAGCCCCAGGGTGACCAGCAGATCCAGGCAGGCGAGGGCCGCAGCCCCGGCCCCGGAGGTCACCAGTTTGACGTTGCTCAGATCCTTGCCTGAGAGCTGCATGGCATTGAGCACCGCCGCGGCCACGACGATGGCCGTGCCATGCTGGTCATCGTGAAACACCGGAATGTTCATCCGCTCGCGCAGCCGGCTTTCGATGTAGAAACACTCCGGCGCCTTGATATCCTCGAGATTGATACCTCCAAAGGTGGGCTCCATGGCAGCGATGATGTCCACCAGCTTGTCTGGGTTGTTCTCGTTCAACTCGATGTCGAACACATCGATATTGGCAAACTTCTTGAACAGTACCGCCTTGCCTTCCATCACAGGCTTGGCGGCCAGAGGCCCCACGGCCCCCAGACCCAGCACCGCAGTGCCATTGGTCACCACGCCCACCAGATTCGCCCGTGCGGTCAGCCTGCCGGCCTCGCTGGGGTCTGCGGCAATGGCCCTGGAGGCAGCTGCCACGCCGGGGGAATAGGCGAGGGCCAGATCCCGCTGGTTGGTCAGCCCCTTGGTGGGCACCACTGAGATCTTTCCGGGGGTAGGAAGGAGGTGGTAATCAAGTGCAGCCTGGTCGAGCGAAGTCTTATCCATGGTTCCCTTGGGTCTCCGGGGCTTGGATCGTGAATCAATGGGGGGTGTATTATGGGCGCTTACAGACATTCCCGCATCCAGGATGCGACAGGGGGCAGCCATGCCAGGACGAAGAAAGGGTTGGACAGTGGTCACTGGAGCAGGCAGTGGCATGGGCAGGGCCCTTGCCTGGGACCTGGCGAGTCGTGGGGGGCGCGTCATCGCCATTGGCCGCCGGGCCGATGCCCTGGAAGAGACCCGCGCCAAGGCCCCGGAGTCCATCCAGGTGGCCGTCGCTGATGTCTCAACGCCTGCAGGTCGAGACGCAATCGCCCTGGCCGCTGCCGCTCAAGGCACCATTCACGCCCTGGTTCATAACGCTGCCGTGCTGGAACCCGTGGGTGCCTTGAGCGAGGTCAGCCTGGATGACTGGCGTTACCAGCAGGCCGTGAACGTGGAGGGTCCGCTGTTTCTCACCCAGGCTTTGCTACCGTACCTGGCTGAGGATGGACGCATCCTGCATGTCTCATCGGGCGCTGCCCACCGCAGCCTGAATGGTTGGGGCGGTTATTGCGCCTCCAAGGCGGCGCTTTACATGCTGTACCAGTGTCTGAGGGAGGAGTTGGGTAGCCGGAGCATCCACGTGGGCAGCGTGCGCCCGGGCGTGGTGGATACCCCCATGCAGCAGCAGATCCGGGAAACGGACGAGCAAAGATTCCCCGGCGTGGAACGATTCCGTCGCCTGAAGACCGAAGGCCAGCTCCAGCCGCCGGAGCGCGTGGCTGACTTCATGAGCTGGATCCTGCTGGAAACGGGAGACAAGCAATTCTCCCTGGAGGAATGGGACATCGACAACGAGTCGCAGACGCGGCTCTGGAAGGATACGCGGCAGGTTTGAGTTTGTTTTTTGTGGCTTAGGCCTGGAGGGTTCTTCCATGAGAAGTACATTATTTAACATAATATACATTATGCGAACCAATATATACCCGTGGGAGCCGGCCTGCCGGCGATGCGCTGCGCCAACAGCGCCCAGGAGATGCCAAGTGCCCGCCGCTTTCGCGGGCAGGCCCGCTCCCACAGGCCGCCCAAACCACACAACCACACACACCAGACATCCTGCACACATCCCGCAAACAGCGCCCCCACAGCGTCCGGTCAGTCTCCGGGGGCGGATTCCTGTAAGCGGGCTTCAGCCGCAGGAAGCGGCTGCAGAGCCTACATGGACGTATTCACGGCGTCCCGCTGTAAGGAATTTGCCCCCGGAGACTGACCCCCACCCCGAACCAAAACGAGGCCACCCACAGAGGCCAACCAGGCACCCAGGCACCCAGGCAAAAATCACTCAACCAGCAGCAGTCGCCAGATCAATCCCCTCAGCCATCACCTCAGCCAGAAACCGGATCTGCTCCTCGGTGATCACATAAGGCGGCATCATGTAAGCCACATTCCCCAACGGCCGCAGCAAGGCACCACGCTTGAGCGCATGCTGATAGGCAATCAGGCCACGACGCTCCTGCCAGGGATACGCCTCCCGGGTGGCCTTGTCCCTGACCATCTCCACCGCCGCGATCATCCCGTGCTGGCGCACGTCCCCAACATGCGGATGATCCGCCAGCGGCGCCAGGGACTCCCGCATCACCTGAGCCAGGCGCCGGTTGTTGCCCAACACATCATCCCGCTCGAACAGATCCAGCGTTGCCAGCGCCGCCGTGCAGGCCAGCGGATTGGCCGTATAGGAATGAGAATGCAAAAAGGCATTCAGCTTGGTGTAATCATCGTAAAAGGCCTGGTACACAGTGTCGTTGGTGAGCACCACCGACAACGGCAGATAGCCCCCGGTCAGCCCCTTGGACAGACACATGAAATCCGGCGTGATGTTCGCCTGCTCACAGGCAAACATCGTCCCCGTGCGCCCGAATCCCACCGCAATCTCATCGGCAATGAGATGCACCCCATGCCGATCACAGGCCTCCCGCAAGAGCTCCAGATACCGGGGATGGTACATGCGCATATGGCCCGCACACTGCACCAACGGCTCCACGATCACCGCACAGGTTTCATGGGCATGGCGCGCCAGGGTCTCCTCCATGGCCTGAAAACGACGCTCGGCCACCTGCTCACAGGTCTCGCCCGGTTCCCGCTCGTAGCAGTCCGGCGCAGTCACCGGGATGGGCTCCATGAGCAGCGGACCATAGGTGGCCTTGTAAAGCGGCACATCGCCCACCGCCAGGGCCCCCAGGGTCTCGCCATGGTAGCTGTTGGTCAGGCAGATGAACCGCGTCTTGCCCCCCTGCCCCGTGTTGAGCCAGTAATGAAAGCTCATCTTCAGGGCCACCTCCACTGCCGCCGAACCGCTGTCCGCATAAAAACAGCGGCTCAGACCGGGCGGCGTGATCTGCACCAGGCGCTCGGAGAGCTTCACCACCGGCTCATGACTGAAGCCGGCCAGGATCACATGCTCCAACTGATCCAGCTGATCCCGAATGGCCTGGTTGATCACCGGATTGGCATGACCGAACAGGTTCACCCACCAGGAACTGACGGCATCGATATACCTATTCCCGTCAAAATCCTCCAGCCAGACCCCCTCCCCCCGCCGAATTGGCGTGAGCGGGAGATGTTCGTGATCCTTCATCTGCGTGCACGGATGCCAGACCACCGCCAGATCGCGTTGCTTGATGGTTTCGTTGTTCATCGTTTCACCCCGGTGCCAAAACCAGAAAGGGCCGCGATTGCTCGCGGCCCTGCCCTTACCTGCTCATTCCAGAAAGCCGGACGATCGGCGTCAGGCCTGCCCTGCCTGCATGGCCTCGTACTCATCCTCGAAGAAGAACTTCTCTTCGCCAAAGGCCGGCTTGAGATGATTCAGCCAGGTGGCCTCTTCATCATAGCGGGCGAAGAACGGGCGTTGCACCCATTCCGGATTGCGCCCCTGGATGAAGCGCAGCACGAACACCTTCTCGCCGTGAATCTCGGTGACACCCTGGATTTCCACCTTGCCGGGGCCGGCGCTCATGGAGGGCCCACGGGCCGTGCGGCCCAGGCCGGACACCTGTTTCATGGCATCCCGGTAGATCTCCCAGGCACGGGCCAGCGGCACCTCGAAGTACCGACGAGCACCGGTATCGCGCTCGGCGAACATGTAATACGGAATGATCCCCAGGCGTACCTGCTGCTCCCACATGCGCGCCCACACAGCCGGGTCATCATTGATGTTCGCCAGCAGCGGACCCTGACTGCGGATCTCGGCGCCGGTGGCACGCAGGCGACGGATGGCCTCGCGGGCGATCGGGGTGTCCATCTCCCGCCAGTGATTGTAATGGGCCATGATGGCCACATGCTTGCCCGCCTTCACCAGGCGCTCCAGCAGCATCACCAGATCATCCGCATCGGCATCGCTCACAAAGCGATGGGGCCAGAAGGTCAGCGCCTTGGTGCCGATGCGCACGGTCTGCACATGCTCGAACTCGGGCCCCATCAGCGGTTCCAGGTACTGGGCCAGATGCTTGGTCTTCATCACCATCGGGTCGCCGCCGGTGATGAGAATATCGCTCACCTCGGGGTTGACACGCAGATAGCCCAGCATGTCGCTGGCCTGGTTGGAAGCAATGCGCAGGCTCTTGTCCCCCACGAACTGCGCCCAACGGAAACAGAAGGTGCAGTAGGCGTGGCAGGTCTGCCCCTGACTGGGGAAGAACAGCACTGTCTCGCGGTACTTGTGCTGCAGGCCCTGCAAGGGCTCTCCATCCAGTTCCGGGCGGTTCATTTCCATCTGCCCCGCCGGATGCGGGTTCAGTTCTTCGCGCAGTTCACGGGCCAGTGCCACGATCTCGGTACGATCCGCACCGCGACGATGCAATTCGGCCATGCGCTCGAAGGCCTCGGGCTCGAGCATGTCGCGCTGCGGGAAAGTCAACTGGTAGATTGGGTCATCGGGGACCTGATCCCAGTCGATCAATTCCTCTATGATGTACTCATTGACACGAAACGGCAGAACACTGGCTACCACCTTCATCTCGAAGCGGCACTCGTCGGACAGACGATCCAGGGCCGGAATCTGGTCAAGATTACGGTCGGTGAGGACTTTGAAGGCCCGGGCTTCGATCTCCCGCAATTCTTCGTGTCGATAAAAGTTGAGGACAGAATTCATAGACGCCTCCGATTCTGTGATCAGATCAAGATGCTGAAAAAGGGATCTTGGATCTAGCGTGACGAAGAACGGGCGCCGCAGGCGTGCCAGCCCTGCTCTCCGAGGAGGCCGCGCATGAAGGCGGCTTGAATGACAAAATTCTAAGGGGGCAAAGCTTTTCGAATATAACAAACACTAATGCGCAAAAGCAAACCGCCCCAAAAACCGAGGATCGACATGCACCCGGAATTCCCCCTGGCCGACGACATCCTGCATTTGAACCACGCCGCCGTCGGCCCATGGCCCGTGCGCACGCAGCGTGCCGTGGCCGCCTTCGCGGAGGAAAACACCCGACTGGGTTCCCGCCACTACCTGCAATGGCTGAAGGTGGAAAAACGTCTGCGGGAGCGGCTGCAACGGCTCATCCATGCCGCTTCCGTGGATGACATCGGCCTGCTCAAGAACACCTCCGAGGCCCTGTCCGTGGTGGCACACGGCCTGCCCTGGAAAGCGGGAGACAACGTGGTCTGCCCCCTTCAGGAGTTCCCTTCCAACCGCATCGTCTGGCAGTCACTGGAGCGCTTGGGGGTGGAAACCCGGCTGGTGGACCTGTCGAAAGCCTCCGACCCGGAGGCTGCCCTGCTGGGCGCCATGGACCGGCGCACGCGCCTGCTCAGCGTGAGCGCCGTGCAATATGCCAGCGGCCTGCGCATGGACCTGAACCGTCTGGGCAGCGCCTGCCATCATCGGGGTGTGCTGTTCTGCGTGGATGCCATCCAGCAACTGGGCGCCCTCCCCCTGGATGTACAGGACTGCCAGGCGGATTTCCTGGCGGCCGATGCCCACAAATGGCTCCTGGGGCCGGAGGGCATCGCCGTGTTCTATTGCGCCGAGCGCCTGCGGAATCAACTCACGCTGCAGCAATTTGGCTGGCACATGGTGGAAGATATGGGCAATTTCGATCGCCTGGACTGGGAGCCGGCCCGCTCTGCCCGGCGTTTTGAATGCGGCAGCCCCAACATGCTGGGCATCCATGCCCTGGAGGCCAGCCTGTCATTGTTCGAGGAGACGGGCATGGAGTTCGTGGCCGATGCCCTGTCACGCAACGTGGAATACCTCATCGATCTGCTTCGAGCCAGCAAATTCGACGTGTATTCACCCGTGCAGGCGGATCGTCGGGCGGGCATCGTCACCTTCGGACGCCAGGGAATGGATGCCGAGAAGACCTATCAGCGACTCATGGAACAAGGCGTCCTGTGCGCCCTGCGTGGCGGCGGGATCCGGTTTTCCCCGCATTTCTACACCCGCACCGGCCACATGGAGCAGGCCGTGGAGCGTGCCGCCGAAGTCTAGTTCCGGGACTCAGCCCACCCCTGCCAGCGACCGGGAAGCGCGATGCGCCGGCACGCCGAACAACCGACCGTAGTTCGCCGTGGTCTGTTCTGCCAGGCGTTCCAGGGGCACGCCCCGCACATCCGCCAGGCACTCGGCCACATGACGCACCCAGGCCGGATGATTGGTCTTGCCACGGTAAGGCATCGGGGCCAGGTAAGGGGCATCGGTCTCCACCAGCAGACGATCATCCGGGACCTGACGGGCCACGTCCCGCAGGGCCTGGGCATTGCGGAAGGTGACAATGCCGGAAAACGACAAATACAGGCCCATGTCCAGCCCGGCGTGAGCCGTGTCCCAGTCTTCGGTGAAGCAGTGCAGCACACCACCGGTGTCCCGGACCCCCTCCTCCTTGAGGATATCCAGGGTATCCCGACGCGCGTCCCGGGTATGAATGATCACCGGCTTGCCTGCGGCCCGAGCGGCCCGCAGGTGGCGACGGAAACGCGCCCGCTGCCACTCCAGATCCCCTTCATTGTAGTGATAGTCCAGCCCCGTCTCGCCAATGGCCACCACGCCCGGATCATCGGCCATGGCCACCAGTTCCTCTTCGGTGGGTTCATGCCCCTCACGGGCACTGGGATGCACGCCCACCGAGCAGGATACCTGCTCATAACGAGCGGCCAGATCCTTCACCTGGGCGTAGTTGTTCATGTCGATGCACACGCACAGCATGTGATCCACGCCCGCCTCGGCGGCCGCCTGCATCATGCGGTCCCTGTCGCCGTCAAAGGGCTTGAGGTGGATGCGATCCAGATGACAATGAGAGTCGATAAGCAAGGTGCGAGATCCTACATGGTATGGGTCGGGCGATCGGCCTGCAGACTGCCGCCCAGCAGGCCTTCGATCTTGTTGCGGGTGGCGCCATTGTCCTGTTCATTGAACTGCACGCCGATGCCCGGCGTTCGGTTGCCCTGGGCGCGGGGCGGTGTGATCCAGATGATTCGGCCCGCCACGGGCAGGCGTTCACGCTCCTCCATCAGTGTGAGCAGCATGAAGATCTCATCTCCCAGCTTGTAGGGCTTTTGCGTGGGAATGAACAGGCCGCCATTCTTTACGAAGGGCATGTAGGCGGAATACAGCGAGTTCTTGTCCTTGATGGACAGCGAGAGGATACCTTGTCCCGGTGCCACGATGGCCTCCCCGGTTGGACCTGTCTGGCAGGCGATGCGTGAGGGTTCAGGAGCGGGCCAGATCCCGCCAGGTGATCAGCATGTCCTCCAGGAACATCACGGTGTTCACGTTGGAGTCCAGCCCCTGGCGCCAGACCAGCAACTGCTGCTGAAGCTGGAACGATGCCTGCAAGTCTAACGCCTTTGCCAGGGCCTGCAAATCCTCGCGCGGGGCAATGCCCGAGACCCGGGGGTCATCCGCGCCGGTCATGTGCCAGCGGATCACGTCATCCACCAGAATCTGCAAGCGGGTTACCCACTCGATCATGGACCCATCCTTGAGCCGATCCACCAGGCTACCCAGGGATGCCCGTCGCCCCAGCAGATCCAGAAGGGCGCGTCGCTGTGCCTGCCATTCCTCCAGGGCCCCGCCCTCGGCCAGGCTCCGGGCCCGCAGGGGTGATCCCTGCCCCAGGGCCAGCAACATATCCAGGGATTCCCCGGGCACGGATTCGGCGAGCCATTCCCGCGCCCGGGCAGCATCCGGCATGGGCAACCTGATCTGCTGACAGCGACTGCGGATCGTGGCAGGCAGGCGGGCCGGATGGGCCGTCACCAGGATCAGAACGCCCTCCCCCGAAGGTTCTTCCAAAGTCTTGAGCAGACTGTTGGCCGAGGCATCGTTCATGGCATCCGCCGGATGAATGATGGCCAGGCGATGGCGTCCATGACTGCGGCTCAGTCCCATGAAACCGGCCAGGTCGCGGATCTGATCCACGAGGATCCGGGTCTTGCCCTCGGGGATGGTCAGTTCAGTGAGGTCCGGATGGGATCCTGCCCGTACCATATGGCAACCATGGCACTGCCCACAGGGTGCGCCCTCGGCATCGGGGTGGCTGCATAGCAGGCTCTGGGCAAAGCGTCGAGCCATCTCCAGTTTGCCCACACCCTGAGGACCCGTGAACAGCAGGCCATGGGCCAGGCGCCCGGCATCCACCTGCTCCTTGAGGGCCTGCCAGGCCGGTGCCAGCCAGGGATACGGCGCACCGGTCATGCGCCCCCCCGGTTCCACCCGAAATCCACCAGGGCGTCCACCCGGGCGATCAGATCTGCCCTCACCTGCTCCAGGGACTGCTCGGCGTCGATCACGGCATACCGCCCGGGGTTCATCTGCACCCGCGTGTGATAGATGAAGCGAACCCGCTCGAAGAACGACAGCGTCTCCTGCTCGAAACGGTCTGCTTCCCCCCGCTTGGCCGCACGGGCCAGACCGGTGGCGACCGAGGCATCCAGAAACAGCGTCAGATCAGGCCGGAAGGCGCCTTGCACCCAGTTCTCCAGGGCAGCAATACGCTGCACATCGATCTTTCGTCCGCCCCCCTGATAGGCGTAGGTGGCATCGGTGAAACGGTCGCTGATCACCCAGGTGCCGGCCTCCAGCGCGGGCAGGATGCGCCGTTGCAGATGCTCGGCCCGGGCGGCAAACACCAGCAGCAACTCCGTGTCCACATGCATGGGCGGATAATCCCGCGACAAAAGCAATTCACGCACGGCCTCGCTGATTTGAGTGCCGCCAGGCTCGCGGGTGGTCATCACGGGGATCCCACGCCCGGTCAGATGGTCCGCCAGTGCCTGCACCTGGGTGGACTTGCCCACCCCCTCGATCCCTTCCAGGCAGATGAATTTCCCGCGCACGGGCGCGGTTTGCGTTGAATGATCAGACTGGGTGGTCAATGGGATGAATCCTGGTCAATCAGCGACCGTACCGGCTGGCATCACCACCGAGCTGGTATTTGATCACCGCCTGGCGATGTTCCCGGTAGGTCTCGGAAAAGTGGTGACTGCCATCGCCCCGGGAGACAAAGAACAAAGCCCTGGAGTCCGCCGGATTGGCCACGGCTTCCAGCGCGGCCGCCCCTGGCAGGGCGATGGGGGTGGGCGGCAGGCCGTCGCGGGTGTAGGTGTTGTAGGGGGTATCCAGGCGCAGGTCGCGGCGGCGAATGCGGCCATCGAAATGCTCAATGCCGTAAATCACCGTGGGGTCGGTTTGCAAACGCATGCCACGGCGCAGGCGCTCCACGAAGACTGCCGCCACCATGGGTCGCTCCGCAGCCCGCCCCGTCTCCTTCTCGACGATGGAGGCCAGGATCAAGGCTTCATAGGGGCTCTCCAGCGGCAGATCCTCCTGCCTGGCCTCCCAGGACGACGCCAGCGCACGCTCCATGCGTTCATGGGCACGGCGCAGGAAATCCATATCCGTGGTGCCACGGGGAAAGAGGTAGGTATCCGGAAAGAACCAACCCTCGGGGTGGGCATCCGGCTTGCCCAGGCGTTCCATCACAGAATCGTAGTCGTCGGGCTCCAGGGTGTTCTCGATGTGCTCGTGGGCCGCGATGGCCCGCATCATCTGACGGAAATTCCAGCCCTCGGGGATGGTGAGGCTGTACTGCAGGGTGCGCCCCTGCACGAACAAGGCCAGCAGCGCCGGGGGCGTGAGATCCGGGGTGAGCAGGTACTCACCGGCACGAAGACTCTGGGCCTGGCCCTCCATGCGCCCGTACGCCTCCCAGTAATGGGCGTTCTCGATGATGCCGGCTTCTGCCAGGTCCTGGCCCACGCGCCGCAGCGAGGCTCCGGAGGGCACGGTGAATACTTTGTTTTCCGCGACGTTGGCAGGCGTGTCCAGAAACCGTTGATAGTCCCAGGCCAACGCGCCGGCCCCGGCCACGACCATCAGCAAAAGCAGGATCAGGATTCGCATGGGGTAGCCTGTCTCGATGTGGAGTCATAGGGCCTGTTGCAGCCGGCCAATGAGCGGCGGCATCGGCATGGCGCGCCCCTCCAGGGAGCGCACGGGCCAAAGACCGATGAGGGTATTGGTCAGGAACAGCCCATCGGCCTGCCAGAGGTCCTCAAGCCCTACCTGTTCCTCCCGGCAGGACAGCCCCCATGCCCGAGCCATCTCCAGAACCCGCGCCCGCGTGATACCGGCCACGCCGCAGTGTGACAGGTCGGGAGTGACGAGGGCATCGCCCCGGACCAGGAAAAGATTGCTCATGGTGCCCTCCACTACCTGTCCCGATGTATCCAGCATGAGGCCTTCATGATACTCGTCGGACCATTCAGACCGGGCCATCACCTGTTCCAGCCGATTCAGGTGTTTGATGCCGGCCAGCACCGGGTTACGGGAGAGCCGCATGCTGCAAAGGCGCACATCCACGCCCTCATGCCGGTCAGTGGACGCGTTGCGGGCCCGTGAATCGAAGGCCAGTATGCGTGTGGGCTCGGGATGGAGGGGCGGCCGATAGCCCCGGGGGCCGCTGCCACGAGTCACCGTGATCTTGAGCACCCCGAGGGGGGTGCCCTGGATCACGGTGCGGGCCTCGTCAAGCAGCACCTCGGGATCGGGCATCGGGATGCCCAGTCGATCACAGCCCGTCCGCAAACGGGACAGATGCAGCGACCATCGCCGGGGCTCGCCCGCCTCCACCCGCAGGGTTTCAAACAGCCCGTCGCCGTAGTGAAGCCCCCGGTCGGTCGCCGGCAGGGAGCGGGAGGGCTGTCCATTGACGAGCATCATCGGTCATCCCAACCCCTCTCCCCGCAGGGGAGAGGGGCTCGGAGCGTCCCTTTCATCATCGGGGTGCCTCACCACCGTGATGCATGAGAGTCAGAGCTTGTTGAAGACCAGGCTACCGTTGGTGCCACCGAACCCGAAGGAGTTGGAGACAGCCACCCGGGCATTGGTCTCCCGCGCCGTGTTGGGCACGTAATCCAGATCGCAGGCAGGATCGGGGTTATCCAGGTTGATGGTGGGCGGCAACACGCCATGATGCAGGGCCAGCGCCGAGAAGACCGCCTCGATGCCGCCAGCGGCACCCAGCAGGTGACCGGTCATGGACTTGGTGGAACTCACCGCCGTCTTGTAGGCATGGTCACCCAGGGCACGTTTCACGGCCATGGTCTCAGCCTTGTCGCCGGCCGGGGTGGAGGTGCCATGAGCATTCACATAATCCACTTCATCGGGGTTGATGCCGGCGTCCTTCAGGGCCTGCAGCATGCAGGCTGCCGCACCCTCGCCACCCTCGGAAGGCTGGGTCATATGGTGGGCGTCGGAGTTCCAGCCGAAGCCGGACAATTCGCAGTAGATGCGTGCGCCCCGGGCCTTGGCATGCTCGTAGTCTTCCAGCACCACAACACCAGCGCCGTCGCCCAGCACGAAGCCGTCGCGGTCCTTGTCCCAGGGGCGACTGGCACGAGTGGGGTCGTCGTTGCGCGTGGACAGGGCCCGGGCTGCGGCAAAACCGCCGATGCCCAGGGGGGTGGTGGCCATTTCGGCACCACCGGCCACCATCATGTCCACTTCGCCATACTTGATCATGCGCGCAGCGTCACCGATGTTGTGCGTACCGGTGGCACAGGCAGAAACGATGGAGATGTTCGGGCCCTTGAGGCCAAACATGATGGAGAGGTTGCCCGCGACCATATTGATGATGGCGCTGGGCACGAAAAATGGGGAGATCTTGCGGGCACCGCCCTTGAGAAAAGCGGCATAGCTCTTCTCGATATACGGCAGACCGCCGATACCCGAACCGATGGCCACACCGATACGCTCGGCGTTCTCCTCGGTCACTTCCACCCCGGCGTCACGAATGGCCTGGATCCCGGCGGCCATGCCGTAATGGACGAAGGTGTCCATCTTGCGCTGTTCCTTGGGTGAAATGTAATCGTCAGCGTTGAAATCCCTGACCGCCCCGGAGATGCGTACGGGCATCTCGGATGCGTCAAAGACGTCGATGGGAGAGATGCCACTACGACCCGCGGTGATGTTGTCCCATGCGGTATTGATGGTGGATCCGACCGGCGAGACGATGCCAAGGCCGGTGATGACTACGCGCCGTTTAGACAATCTACTGCCCCTTTTTCACGCCGGGCGTGAAATCTTGAAGTTCAACTCTGTACAACCAGCGGTTTGAGCACTCGTGGCCGCGATCAGGGGACTGGTCGCGGCCACGGGCGTTGAACACGGGTATTGGTATCCCCGATCAGGCGTTCGGCAGGTGCTCATTGATGTAGTCGATGGCCTGCTGAACAGTGGTGATCTTCTCGGCCTGCTCGTCAGGAATTTCGGTTTCGAATTCCTCTTCCAGCGCCATCACCAGTTCAACGGTGTCCAGTGAATCCGCGCCGAGATCGTCCACGAAAGAGGCACTGTTGGTGACGTCTTCTTCCTTGACGCCGAGTTGCTCAACGACGATTTTCTTGACGCGTTCTTCGATATTGCTCATGGTTAACCTATCCCCTTGATTTGAAATGCAGCCGAAGCTGGGCCGCTATTGTATTGAAATCCCTTCGGTCGATCCACTGTGCGTGTTCGCCAAGGGGTGCAGCGCACCCCCGGAAGTATGGACCGCGACCGATGGGCTGTAAACTCTACCGGGCGTGACAAAAAATCAAGCTAAAACATTGCCCTGATCATGACCTGGGCCCTGGATCAGCCCATAAACATGCCGCCATTCACGTGCAGGGTCTCCCCGGTCACGTAGGCAGCCGCCGGCGAAGCCAGGAAGGCCACCACCCCAGCCACCTCGGCGGGATCACCCAACCGACCCAGCGGGATCTGGCCCAGCAAGGCATTCTTCTGCTCTTCCGGCAGACCCCGGGTCATGTCCGTGTCGATAAAGCCCGGCGCCACCGTGTTCACGGTCACACCACGCGCGCCCACCTCGCGGGCCAGAGACTTGCTGAAGCCCAGCAGGCCTGCCTTGGCGGCGGCGTAATTGGTCTGCCCGGCATTACCGGATGAACCCACCACCGAGCCCACGTTGATGATACGCCCCTTGCGGGCCTTCATCATGCCGCGCAACACGGCCTTGCTCACCCGGTAAACGGCGGTCAGGTTGGTCTGGATGATGTCATCCCACTCTTCGTCCTTCATCCGCATCAGCAGGTTGTCCCGGGTGATGCCGGCATTGTTCACCAGCACGGTCACGGCGCCGAATTCGCCACTCACCTGCTTGATCAGGCCCTCCACATCCTCCGGACGCGTCACGTCCAGGACCATACCGCGGCCCTTGGCACCCGCCTCGTTCAGGTAGGCGGTAATCCCTTCGGCCCCCTTTTCACTGGTGGCGGTGCCGACCACGGTCGCCCCCTGGCTGGCCAGGGTCAGGGCGATGGATTTGCCAATACCACGACTGGCGCCCGTCACCAGGGCAATTTCACCTTCAAGAGTCATGCATACTCCTCGTTTACGGTCTGCAATGGGCCGCGGCCCTGTCAGGACCGGCACATCTCCAGGGCCTGGGCCAGTGACTCAGGATCCTGCACACAGGCCAGTTTCAAAGATTTTTCGATGCGCTTGTTCAAGCCCGTGAGCACCTTGCCGGGCCCCAGTTCCACCACATGGGTGATGCCGTCGCCGGCCATGCGCTGAATGGTCTCCACCCAGCGCACAGGGCGATGAATCTGTGCTGCCAGGGCCCCGCGGATCACGCCGGCACCATCATGGCAATCCACGTCCACATTATGGATCACGGGGATGCGGGGAATACCGACACGGACAGCATCCAGGCGCACATGCATCTGCAAGGCCGCCGACTTCATCAGCTGACAATGCGAGGGCACACTCACCGGCAACTGCACGGCCCGTTTGGCGCCGGCCTCCTTGGCCAACAGGGTGGCACGCTCCACGGCGGCCGTGGTGCCGGCGATCACCACCTGACCGGGGGCATTGAAGTTAACGGCTTCCACCACGCCATCGGCGGAGGCTTCCAGACAAACGGCCTGCACCTGCTCATCCGTGAGACCCAGCACGGCGGCCATGGCGCCCTCGCCCTCGGCCACTGCCCCCTGCATCAGGCGGCCCCGCTCGGCCACCAGGCGCACGGCCACATCAAAGTCCAGGGAATCGGCGCACACCAGCGCGGTGTACTCGCCCAGGCTATGGCCCGCCATGATCTGGGGCTCGGGGCCGCCTTCGGCATTCCACACGCGCCAGGCGGCCACGCCGGCTGCCAGCATGGCTGGCTGGGTGTTCTCGGTCCGGTTCAGATCCGACTCGGGGCCATCCTGGGTCAGCGCCCACAGATCCAGCCCCAGCACATCGGAGGCCTGCTGGAAGGTTTCGCGCACTTGCGGATGGGCTTGCGCCAGGGCGCCGAGCATACCCAGGGATTGGGAGCCCTGGCCCGGAAAGACACAGGCGATTCTCATGAGACAAGTCCTTGAGAGGGTCATGGTAAAGCCGCCTAGTGTAGGCAAACCGGGGGGGCGGGGGCAATGCTGGTGACAAACCGCATCAGAAGGGGCAGATAGCTCTTGTGTTATGGCGCACAGTGTTGATAATTAGCCACCTGGATCGCCAAACCCTGTATGGGCATATGTCTAAAGAAGATCACATCGAGCTGGATGGTACGGTGCTGGATAACCTGCCCAACACCATGTTTCGTGTTGAGCTGGACAACGGACACATCGTCACGGCCCACATCTCGGGTCGCATGCGAAAACACTACATCCGTATCCTCCGGGGCGACAGGGTCACCGTGCAGATGACACCTTACGACCTGAGCAAGGGCCGGATCGTTTACCGGAACAAGTAATTCCCTTCCCTCCCCTCATCCCAACCCTTCCCCCCTGGGGGAGAAGGGCTAAAGCCCCACAGGGAGAAGGTTTTCTCCCCTCTCCCGCTTGAGGGAGAGGGGTGGGGGGGTTAGGGCACTGAGGGCCCTCAGTGCACCGGCTCTTCGGCAAAGTCCAGGGACAGACTGCCGTCCTTCACGCCCACGTGCACCTCGCCGCCGCCCACCAGGCGACCAAACAGCACTTCCTCCGCCAGCGGCTTCTTGATCTGATCCTGAATGACGCGGGACATGGGGCGCGCACCCATCTTCGGATCGTAGCCGTGCTCGGCCAGCCAGGCGCGGGCCTCGTCGTCCACCACCAGCACCACCTTCTTCTCGTCCAGCTGGGCCTGCAACTGGATCAGGAACTTGTCCACCACGTTGGCGATGGTGACCGGATCCAGGGCCTTGAACTGGATGATGGAATCCAGGCGATTGCGGAATTCCGGGCTGAAGGTGCGCTTGAGCACCTCCATGGCATCGCTGGAATGATCCTGCTGGGTGAAGCCCACCGACGGACGGCTGGCCACCTCGGCCCCGGCGTTGCTGGTCATCACCAGGATCACGTTACGAAAGTCCACCTTGCGCCCATTGGTGTCCGTGAGGGTGCCGTGGTCCATCACCTGCAGCAGCAGGTTGAACACGTCCGGGTGGGCCTTTTCCACCTCGTCCAGCAGCAGCACCGAGTGGGGCTGCTTCAGAATGGCATCGGTGAGCAGGCCGCCCTCGTCGTAGCCCACATACCCGGGCGGCGCGCCGATGAGTCGCGAGACGGTGTGACGCTCCATGTACTCGGACATGTCAAAGCGCACCAGTTCGATCCCCAGGATCTGGGCCAGCTGCCGGGTGACCTCGGTCTTGCCCACGCCGGTGGGGCCGGCGAACAGGAAGGAACCGATGGGCTTGTCGGTCTCCCCCAGCCCGGAACGGGACATCTTGATGGCCGCCGCCAGCTTCTCGATGGGCTCATCCTGACCGAAGACCACCATCTTGAGGTTGCGCTCCAGATTCTTGAGGGTGTCCATGTCGGAAGCGGACACGCTCTTGGGCGGGATGCGGGCGATCTTGGCGACGATGTTCTCCACATCCTGCACCGAGATGGTCTTCTTGCGCTGACTGGCGGGCTGCAGCCGCCGATTGGCGCCGGCCTCGTCGATCACATCGATGGCCTTGTCCGGGAGATGACGGTCGGTGATGTAGCGACTGGAGAGTTCCGCCGCCGCCCGCAGGGCCTTGCTGGTATAGCGCACTTCATGATGGGACTCGAAGCGTGACTTGAGGCCCTTGAGGATCTCGAAGGTCTCGTCCACCGTCGGCTCGTTCACGTCGATCTTCTGGAAACGCCGCGCCAGGGCGCGATCCTTCTCGAAGATGCCGCGATACTCCTGATAGGTGGTGGAACCGATGCACTTCAACTCACCCGAAGCCAGCATGGGCTTGATCAGGTTGGAGGCATCCATCACGCCACCGGAGGCCGAACCGGCACCGATGATGGTGTGGATTTCATCGATGAACAGCACCGCGCCGGGCTGACGCCGCAACTGGCCCAGCACGCCCTTGAGGCGCTTCTCGAAATCCCCCCGGTACTTGGTGCCGGCCACCAGCGCGCCCAGGTCCAGCGAGTAGATGGTGCTGTCCCGCAGCACCTCCGGCACCTGGTCGTCGATGATCTTCTTGGCCAGCCCCTCGGCGATGGCCGTCTTGCCCACACCGGCCTCGCCCACGAACAACGGATTGTTCTTGCGGCGCCGGCAGAGGATCTGCACCGTGCGCTCAAGTTCATGGGCCCGGCCGATCAGGGGGTCGATCTTGCCCTTGCGGGCCTGCTCATTGAGGTTGGTGGCGTAGCTCTCCAGCGGGTTCTTGCGGTTGCTCTCCTCGCCCTCCTGGCCCTCACTGGGCGCGGAACTGGAGGACTCCTCGTCCTGCTGTTCATCCGGCACCTTGGAGATGCCGTGGGAGATGTAGTTGACCACGTCCAGCCGGGCCAGATCATGCTGGCCCAGCAGGTAAACGGCGTGCGACTCCTGCTCACCGAAGATGGCCACCAGCACGTTGGCGCCGGTGACCTCCTTCTTGCCGGAGGACTGCACGTGGAAGACGGCCCGCTGCAGCACCCGCTGGAAGCCCAGCGTCGGCTGGGTATCCCGTGGGTCCTTCAGGGGGAGCTTGGGTGTGTTGGTATCCACGAATTCCTCGAGCTGCTTGCGCAGGCCTTCCACGTTGACCCCGCACGCTCGCAGTACATTCACGGCGGTGGGGTTGTCCGTGAGGGCGAGCAGCAGATGCTCCACCGTCATGAACTCGTGACGTTTTTCGCGTGCGGCCTTGAAGGCCATGTTCAGTGAAAACTCGAGTTCTTTATTCAGCATGGTCGTACCGCTCTAGGCCTCTTCCATCGCACACAGCAACGGGTGCTGATGCTCTCGTGAATAATCGTTGACCTGGGCCACTTTGGTTTCGGCAATATCCCGAGTATAGATGCCACACACACCTTTGCCGCGTGTATGCACATGGAGCATGACCCGGGTGGCCTTCTCGCGATCCATCGCGAAGAAGACCTCCAGGACCTCGATGACGAACTCCATGGGCGTGTAGTCATCGTTCAACAACACCACCTTGAACTGGGGTGGCTGTTTGAGTCGGGGCTTTGCCTCATCCAGTAACAGGCCGCTGTCTTCGTCGGATTTGCGTTCTTCTCCCATAGCCTTTGATCGATATGCAGTCGAAACGTTTCCTTCGATCCCTGATTTACATGTGCTCGACAATATTTTCACCGAACTCGGAGCAGGACAGTTCCGTGGCCCCGTCGATGGCGCGGGCAAAGTCATAGGTGACGCGACCGGAGCTGATGGCGCCGCCCAGGCCCTTGACCAGCAGGTCTGCCGCCTCGAACCAGCGCAGGTGTCTCAGCATCATTTCAGCAGACAGCACCAGGGAGCCCGGGTTCACCTTGTCCAGGCCAGCATACTTGGGTGCCGTGCCGTGGGTGGCCTCGAACATGGCCACGGTGTCGGAGATGTTGGCCCCCGGGGCAATGCCGATGCCGCCCACCTGAGCTGCCAGGGCGTCGGAGATATAGTCGCCGTTGAGGTTCATGGTGGCAATCACGCTGTAGTCGCCGGGGCGCAGCAGGATCTGCTGCAGGAAATTATCGGCGATCACATCCTTGATGATGATCTCGTTGCCGCTATCGGGATTTTTCAGGCGGCACCATGGGCCACCGTCGATCTCCTCGGCACCGAACTCCTCCTTGGCCAGCTCATAACCCCAGTTCTTGAAGGCCCCCTCGGTGTATTTCATGATGTTGCCCTTGTGCACCAGGGTCACCGAGCTGCGATCGTTTTCGATGGCGTACCAGATGGCCTTGCGCACCAGGCGCTTGGTGCCCTCCTCGGAGATGGGCTTGATGCCCAGGCCGCTGGTTTCGGGGAAGCGGATCTTGGTCACGCCCATCTGGTTGACCAGGAAATCGGAGAGTTTCTTGGCCTCGGGGGAGCCGGCCGCCCATTCAATACCGGCATAGATGTCTTCGGAGTTCTCCCGGAAGATCACCATGTCGGTCTGCTCGGGCTTCTTCAGGGGGCTGGGGGTGCCCGGGTAGTAGCGTACCGGGCGCTGGCAGACGTAGAGGTCCAGTTCCTGGCGCAGGGCCACGTTCAGGGAACGGATGCCACCGCCCACGGGGGTGGTCAACGGCCCCTTGATGGACACCACATAGTCGCGCACGGCCTCCATGGTCTCCTTGGGCAGCCAGGTGTCGCCACCGTAGACACGGGTGGCCTTTTCGCCGGCAAAGACTTCCATCCAGGCAATCTTGCGCTTGCCGCCGTAGGCTTTTTCCACGGCAGCGTCCACCACCCGCATCATCACCGGCGAGATGTCCACGCCGATGCCATCACCCTCGATGTAGGGGATGATGGGGTTATCGGGCACATTCAGGGAACAATCCTCATTAGCCGTGATCTTGGTGCCATGCTCGGGAATCTTGATATGTTGATAAGCCATGGGAGCTCCCTTTGTGGAATGTGACTGTTGTTAAGGATTTTGGTGGGATTATACACGCGATGCCCGGGTGCGTCGGTGGGTGGGTTGATTTCGCCGGTGGGAGCGGCCCTCGGCCGCGAATGGCGAACCTTACCGCAGCCCCGGTGTCGAGCATCCGGGCAGGTCCTCATCCGGGGTGGCTCCCCAAAAGACTCCATGGAAGGACCGCATCAAAATCCACACACAAACTCTGGAGTTTTCACATTCATGGTCTGGACACCGCGCGTTACCGTGGCAAGCGTCATCGAACGGGAGGGTCGCTTCCTGCTGGTGGAAGAAGAAGACAATGGCCGCCGCGTTTTCAATCAGCCCGCCGGGCATCTGGAGGAAGGGGAATCCCTGCTGGCGGCCTGTATCCGCGAGACGCTGGAGGAAACCGGGCGCCAACTCACCCCTGAGGCGGTGGTGGGCGTTTATCGCTGGCAGCATCCGGCCAGCGGGCTGACCTTCATCCGGGTAGCCGTGACGGGCAGTGTGTCCGAGCCCGTGCCTGATCATGCCCTGGATGCGGACATCCTGGCCACCCATTGGCTGGAACCGCGGGTGCTGGCGGATGATCCGGCCTGTCAGCGCAGTCCGCTGGTGCTGAGGTGTATCGAGGATTATCTGGCGGGGCGGCGGTATCCTTTGGGTTTGCTGGTGGAGGTTTGAGTACCGTGCCGTAATGCTAGAATGCCCCGCTCAACACTCGACTCGCGCACCCATGCCCCACACCCACCCCAAACGCGTCATCGTCGGCATGTCCGGCGGTGTGGATTCCTCCGTTTCCGCCCTGCTGCTGATGGAGCAGGGCTACCGCGTCGAAGGCCTGTTCATGAAGAACTGGGAGGACGACGACGAACCCGGCTACTGCTCCGCCGCCCAGGACCTGGAAGACGCCTGGGCCGTCTGCGAGGAACTGGAAATCCCGCTGCACAAGGTGAACTTCGCCAAGCAATACTGGGATCGGGTGTTTGCCCACTTCCTGGAGGAATACCGGGCCGGACGCACCCCCAACCCCGACATCCTCTGCAACCGGGAAATCAAGTTCCGGGCCTTTCTGGACTACGCCCTGGACAAGGGCGCGGACCTGATCGCCACCGGCCATTACGCCCGGGTGCGCCAAGGGCATGACGGCCAGTACCAGTTGCTGCAAGGCCAGGACCCGAACAAGGATCAGTCCTACTTCCTCTACACCCTGGGTCATCAAGCCCTCTCACGCACCCTCTTTCCGCTGGGCGAGCTGGAAAAGACCCGCGTGCGCGACATGGCCGCCAAGGCCGGGTTCGTCAACCATGCCAAGAAGGACAGCACCGGGATCTGTTTCATCGGCGAGCGGCGTTTCCGGGATTTCCTGCAGCGCTATCTGCCCGCCCAGCCGGGCGAGATCGTCAGCACCGAGGGTCAGGTGCTGGGCGAGCATCAGGGCCTGATGTACTACACCCCGGGCCAGCGCCAGGGCCTGGGCATCGGCGGCGTGCAAGGCGCACCCGAGGTGCCCTGGTACGTGGTGGACAAGGACATGGAGCGCAACCGGCTCATCGTCGCCCAGGGCCACGACCACCCGGCCCTGCAGTCCACCGGCCTCACCGCCGTGGACCTGCACTGGGTGGCCGACCAGCCCCCCACCCTGCCCCTGCGCTGCCAGGCCAAGATCCGCTATCGTCAATCTCATCAGGACTGCTTGGTGGAAGCCTCACCGAACGAACCGGGCGCCCTGCAGGTACGTTTCTATGCCCCCCAGCGCGCCGTGGCGCCGGGCCAGTCAGTGGTGTTCTACGAAGGTGAACGCTGCCTGGGCGGCGGCATCATCGCCCGCCGACATCCGCTGCAGTCATGAGCATTATGGTATCTTCCCAGCCATAACCCACCCAGAAACAAGATATTCCCGTGGAATCCTCAAATCGAAATCGCGCCCTCGCCCTGGCCGCCCTGTTCCAGTCCGCCGCCATGGTGAAGGAAATCGCCTGGCATGGCCGCTGCGACCTGGATCAGTTGCAGACCATGGTGGGCAGCCTGTTCGCCTTTGAAGCCAACACCATCGAATCCGTTTACGGCGGCGTGGACAACCTGGAGCGCGGCCTGCGCACCCTGCTGGAGCAGATCCAGTCCCCCGCGCATCACGTGGACGGGGAAATCTCCCGCTACGTGATCAGCGTGCTCTACCTGGAGCGCAAGCTGATGAAAAACCCGGAGATGATCAAGACATTACGGGATGGTATTGATGTCGCCAGTCATCAGAGCGAGGCCTTCGGGATCACCCATGAGAACATCATGGCGCGGCTGGGCGAGACCTATCAGAACACCATCAGCCAGCTGGGCCCGCGGATCGTGGTTCAGGGCGACCAGAGTCATCTGGGGAACAGCAACAATGCGGCGCGGATTCGAACCCTGCTGCTGGCAGGGATTCGGGCAGCGGTGCTGTGGAGACAGGCGGGGGGATCACGGTGGCGGCTGATCTTCAGCCGAAATGCGATCGTGGCCGAGGCCAAGGGGATTCTGGACCGAATCGTGGAGTAAAACCCCCTTCTCCCGTCAGGGGAGGGCCGGCTCATCCCCCTCACCCCAACCCCTCTCCCCCAGGGGGAGAGGAGCTATGACGGTTTGCACCCCCTCTCCCCCAAGGGAGAGAGGGGCGATGCCGGGTTACGCCGCGGCGATGGAAATCACCTTGCGCGCGGCTTCCTCATACTCCGGCAACTGATCGAAGTTGAGATAGCGATACACCTCGCCCGCCATGGTGTTCAGATCGGCGGCATACTCCAGATACTCCTGCGGCGTGGGCAAACGACCCAGCACTGCTGCCACTGCGGCCACCTCGGCCGAGGCCAGGAACACATCGGCACCATCCCCCAGACGATTGGGGAAATTGCGGGTGGAGGTGGAGACCACCTTCGCCCCCGGCGCCACACGGGCCTGGTTGCCCATGCACAGGGAGCAGCCCGGCATTTCCATGCGGGCACCGGAACGGCCGTAGATGCCGTAATACCCTTCTTCCGTGAGCTGACGCTGGTCCATCCGCGTCGGCGGCGACAGCCACAGACGGGTGGGCAGCTCACCGCCCTGGAACTTCTCCAGCAGCTTGCCGGCGGCGCGGAAGTGACCGATGTTGGTCATGCAGGAACCGATGAACACCTCATCGATGTTGCCACCGGCCACCTCGGACAGCAGACGGGCATCGTCGGGGTCGTTGGGGGCGCAGAGGATGGGCTCCTTGATCTCGTTCAGGTCGATCTCGATCACCGCCGCATACTCGGCGTCCGCATCGGCTCGCATCAGCTTGGGATCGGCCAGCCAGTCCTCCATGGCCTTGGCACGACGTTCCAGGGTACGCGGATCGCCGTAACCGTTGGCGATCATCCAGCGCAGCATGGTCACGTTGGAGCGCAGGTACTCGGCCACCCGCTCCTCGGACAGGCTGATGGTGCAGCCGCCGGCGGAACGCTCGGCGGAGGCGTCGGAGAGTTCGAAGGCCTGCTCGACGGTGAGGTCGTCCAGCCCTTCGATCTCCAGCACCCGGCCGGAGAAGACGTTCTTCTTGCCCTTCTTCTCCACGGTGAGCAGCCCCTGCTGGATGGCCGCATGGGGGATGGCGTGCACCAGGTCACGCAGGGTGATGCCGGGCTGACGCTCGCCCTTGAAGCGCACCAGGACCGACTCGGGCATGTCCAGGGGCATCACGCCCGTGGCGGCGGCAAAGGCCACCAGGCCGGAGCCGGCCGGGAAGGAGATGCCGATGGGGAAGCGGGTGTGGGAGTCGCCGCCGGTGCCCACGGTATCGGGCAGCAGCATGCGGTTCAGCCAGGAGTGGATGATGCCATCCCCCGGACGCAGGGCCACGCCGGCGCGGTTCATGATGAAGTCCGGCAGGGTGTGATGGGTCTGCACGTCCACCGGCTTGGGATAGGCCGCCGTGTGGCAGAACGACTGCATCACCAGATCCGCCTGGAAGCCCAGGCAGGCCAGGTCCTTCAGTTCGTCCCGGGTCATGGGGCCGGTGGTGTCCTGGGAACCCACGGTGGTCATGCGCGGTTCGCAATAGGTGCCGGGGCGCACGCCCGCCACACCGCAGGCCTTGCCCACCATCTTCTGGGCCAGGGTGAAGCCCTTGCCGCTGTCCGTCGGGGCCTCGGGACGCTTGAAGACATCCGAAGGCGCCAGACTCAGGGCCTCGCGGGCGCGATCGGTGAGGCCGCGACCGATGATCAGCGGGATACGGCCACCGGCGCGCACTTCGTCCAGCATCACCGGCGTGCGCAGTTCAAAGGTGGTGATCACCTCATCGCTGCCATGACGGCACACCTTGCCCTCGTAGGGGTAGATGTCCACCACATCGCCCATTTCCAGATCGTTCACATCCAGCTCGATGGGCAGGGCGCCGGCATCTTCCATGGTGTTGAAGAAGATGGGAGCGATCTTGCCGCCCATGCACACCCCGCCGAAGCGCTTGTTGGGCACGTAGGGCAGGTCTTCACCGATGTTCCACAGCACCGAGTTGGTGGCGGACTTGCGGGAGGAACCGGTGCCCACCACGTCGCCCACCATGGCCACGGGATGACCCTTCTGCTTGAGTTCCTTGATCTGGGCCTCGGCGTCGGTGACCCCCTCGCGCGGGTTCTTGTACATGGCCTTGGCGTGCAGGGGGATGTCCGGGCGGCTCCAGGCATCCGGGGCCGGGGAGAGGTCATCGGTGTTGGTCTCGCCGGGCACCTTGAAGATGGTCACGGTGAGCTTTTCCGGCAGGGCGTCGCGGCTGAGGAACCACTCCGCATCGGCCCAGGACTGCATCACGCCCTGAGCATGGGCATTGCCGGCCTTGGCCCGCTCTTCCACGTCATGGAAGGCATCGAACATCAGCAGGGTGTGCTTGAGTTCGGCGGCAGCGGCCTCGGCCAGTTCCGCGTCGTCCAGCAGTTCCACCAGAGTCGCGATGTTGTAGCCGCCCTGCATGGTACCCAGCAGTTCCACGGCGCGCTTGCGGTCGATCAGCGGCGAGCGGGCCTCGCCCTTGGCCACGGCGGACAGGAACCCGGCCTTCACATAAGCGGCCTCGTCCACGCCCGGGGGCACGCGATGGGTGATCAGGTCCAGCAGGAACTGCTCCTCGCCCTGGGGCGGGTTTTTCAGCAACTCCACCAGATCCGCGGTCATCCCGGCGTCGAGCGGTTTGGGCGGCACCCCTTGGGCTTCGCGTTCCTGAACGTGTTGGCGATAGGCTTCGAGCACAGTAGAACCCTCTGCTAGGCTGCCCCGCAGGGCGGGGAGGGATGTATGATCCCTTGGTGTCACTAGGTTATTTTGACAACAATCTTTATTGCGCGGCAGCATTCTAAACCAGCAGGGGCGGCAGGTCACGATTGTCGACAGTCTGCCCCGATAAAAACAAACCAAGAGGGACGCACGATGACCGACACATTCAACACTCGCACCACCCTCCAGGTAAAAGACAAGACCTACCACATCAGCAGCCTGGAGCCGCTGAAGGCCGACCACGACGTGGACCGCCTCCCCTATTCCCTCAAGGTGCTGCTGGAGAACCTGCTGCGCAACGAGGATGGCAACAATATCACCCAGGAGCACGTCAACGCCCTGCTCGACTGGGACGCCCGGGCCGAGCCCACCCAGGAGATCGCCTTCACCCCCGCACGGGTGGTGCTGCAGGACTTCACCGGCGTGCCTGCGGTGGTGGACCTGGCCGCCATGCGCGATGCCATGAAGGCCCTGGGCAAGGACCCCAACCGCATCAACCCCCTGGCCCCCGTGGACCTGGTGATCGACCACTCGGTGATGGTGGACCACTTCGGCAAGGCCGACTCCCTGGACCTGAACATCAAGCTAGAATACCACCGCAACAAGGAGCGCTATCAGTTCCTGCGCTGGGGCCAGAAGGCCTTCGAGAACTTCCGCGTCGTGCCCCCGGGCACCGGCATCGTGCATCAGGTGAACCTGGAATACCTGGCCGAAACCGTCTTCGTGCGCGAGGATGACGGCGAATACCACGCCTATCCCGACACCCTGGTGGGCACCGACTCCCACACCACCATGATCAACGGCCTGGGCGTGCTGGGCTGGGGCGTGGGCGGCATCGAGGCCGAGGCGGCCATGCTGGGCCAGCCCATCTCCATGCTCATCCCCCAGGTGGTGGGTTTCAAGCTCAACAGCAAGCTCCCCGAAGGCGCCACCGCCACCGACCTGGTGCTCACCGTCACCCAGATGTTGCGCAAGCAGGGGGTGGTGGGCAAATTCGTGGAATTCTTCGGCGACGGCCTGGATCACCTGCCCCTGGCCGACCGCGCCACCATCGCCAACATGGCGCCGGAATACGGTGCCACCTGCGGCATCTTCCCCGTGGACCAGGAAACCCTCAATTACCTGCGCCTGTCCGGTCGCACCGATGAACAGGTGGCCCTGGTGGAGGCCTACGCCCGCGCCCAGGGTCTGTGGCGCGACACCGGCGCTCGCCAGGCGGATTACAGCGAGGTGCTGGAACTGGATCTGGGCAGTGTCGTCCCCAGCCTGGCCGGCCCCAAACGGCCCCAGGACCGCATCCCCCTGGATCAGGCCCGGGGCAACTTCATGGACACCCTGGATGAGTTCCTTCGGGAACATCATTCCTGCCCCGAAGGCGACGAGGAGGAACGCTTCGCCGATGAGGGCGGCCACGCCGCGCCCGGGGTGGACGACAGCCACGAGAAGGGCGCCGTGGAATACGAGATGGACGGCGAGAAACACCTGCTCAAGCACGGTGCCGTGGTGATTGCCGCCATCACCTCCTGCACCAACACCTCCAATCCGGCCGTGCTCCTGGCCGCCGGCCTGGTGGCCAAAAAGGCCCAGGAAAAGGGCCTCATGCCCAAGCCCTGGGTGAAGACCTCCCTGGCCCCCGGCTCCCAGGTGGTACCCGCCTATCTGGAAAAGGCCGGCCTGCTCAAGCCCCTGGAGGCTCTGGGCTTCTCCGTGGTGGGCTTTGGCTGCACCACCTGCATCGGCAACGCCGGCCCCCTGCCCGAGCCCATCGGCAATGCCATCAAGGACGGTGACCTGATGGTGGCCTCGGTGCTCTCGGGCAACCGCAACTTCGAGGGCCGCATCCACGCCGATGTGCGCACCAACTACCTGGCCTCGCCGCCGCTGGTGGTGGCGTACGCCCTGGCCGGCTCCATGGCCGTGGATCTCTACAAGCACCCCCTGGGCACCGGCAAGGACGGCCAGCCCGTGTACCTGAAGGATGTCTGGCCCAGCCAGGCGGAGATCAACGAGCTGATGCAGGCCAACATCTCCTCGGCCATGTACCAGGAGAAATACGCCGATGTCTTCAAGGGCGATGCCAACTGGCAGAAGATCGGCGTCACCGAATCCGAACTCTACGACTGGGCCGAGTCCACCTATGTGAAGAACCCGCCCTACTTCGAGGGCATGAGCATGGAGCCCGAAGCCCCGGGTGATGTCACCGACGCCCGCTGCCTGGTCATGGTGGGCGACTCCATCACCACCGACCACATCTCGCCGGCGGGGGGCATCCACCCCGAGAGCCCGGCGGGCCAGTACCTGCAGTCTCACGGCATCGAGCCCAAGGAATTCAACTCCTACGGGTCGCGCCGGGGCAATCACGAGGTGATGATGCGGGGCACCTTCGCCAACGTGCGTCTGCGCAACCGCATGGCACCGGGCACCGAGGGTGGCTGGACCACCCACGTGCCCAGCGATGAGCAAATGAGCGTGTACGATGCCGCCATGCGCTACCAGGAGGAAAACGTGCCCCTGGTGGTGCTGGCCGGCAAGGAATACGGCACCGGATCCTCCCGGGACTGGGCCGCCAAGGGCACGCGTCTGCTGGGCATCCGCGCCGTCATCGCCCAGAGCTTCGAGCGCATCCACCGTTCCAACCTGGTGGGCTTTGGCGTGCTGCCGCTGCAGTTCAAGGAGGGCGAGAGCGCCGAAAGCCTGGGACTCACCGGCCACGAGTCCTTTGACATCGGCGGCCTGGACGGCGAACCCGGCGAGGTCACGGTGACCGCCAGGAGCGACGACGGCAAGGAAACCCGCTTCCAGGCCCGGGTGCGCATCGACACCCCCAAGGAGTGGGAATACTACCGCCACGGCGGCATCCTGCATTACGTGCTGCGCCAACTGGCGGCCGCCTGACCTTCTTCTCAACCTTCCTTCATACACAACGGGCGGAGCCTTGTATCCGCCCGTCTTCTTCCCCTTGCCCAATGGAGTCAGTCCCGGTACTTTGACAATTCCCATAAACATGAAGCGGCTAAACTCCCTTAGAGGATCCCTCATAAGCCATTTCTAGCGGAGCAGGCATGATCGACACGAAAAGGACGATCCCCGCCGACCAGGCTGATGCCGGAAGCGTTCTCGCTGAAGACGTTCGGGATCGCAGTGGTCGCCTCTTGCTGTCTGCCGGCATTCCCCTCAAGGACAAACATCTAAGAGTGCTCAAGACCTGGGGCGTCACCCAGGTGGCCATCTGGCAGGAGGCCCCCGCAAGCGCAACGGACAGCACCCTGCCTTCCAGGGAAGCCCCACCCCCCATTGATGAAACGGCCTACCAGCAGGCCGAGGCCGTCATGCTCAATGCCTTCCGGCACTGCGACCTCCAGCAGTCCGTCATGCAAACCCTGTTCGATCTGGCCACCCGACGCCTCGCCTCGTCCATCCAGCTCAAGGGCCACTCATGACCAAAGCCTGCCTGGATGACATTCTGGCCCGAGACCCGAAACTGGGCACCCTGTCCGACGTCTACCACCGTATCGAAAGCGCCATCAACGACCCCAATAGCTCCTTCGAGGCCATGGCCTCGGTGATTGAGTCGGATGCGGCGCTGGCGACCAAGGTGCTGCGCATTGCCAACAGCAGCCTTTACGCCCTGCCCGGCGGGATCCATTCCATCCAGCGGGCCATCAGCATCATTGGCACTCAGCAACTGCGGGATCTGGCACTGGCGGCCACGGTGATCCGTCATTTCGAGGGCATGCCCATTACCGGGGTTGATATGGAATCCTTCTGGCGCCACAGCATCGGCTGCGCCCTGCTGGCCCGTTCGCTGGCCAGTTTTCGCCGCGAGGCCAATGTGGAACGGTTCTATGTGGCCGGCCTGCTGCACGACATCGGCCGATTGGTCATGTACATGCACATGACAGACTCCATGACCCGGATCCTTGAGGCACGCGAACACAGCCATGACCTGCTGTTCCGCGAGGAGCAGTGGGCGCTGGGCTTCAATCACGCGCAGCTCGGTGGCGACCTGCTGGAACACTGGCAGCTGCCAGTGGCCCTGCACGAACCGGTGCGATGCCATCACGACCCCAATGAGGCGCAGCGTTATCCCGTGGAAACAGCGGTGGTCCATGCCGCCGACAGCATGACCAACGCCCTGCGCATGGGCTCCAGCGGCGAACGCCTGGTGCCGCCCATCGATGAACAGGCCTGGGCACGCATCGCCCTGCCTGAAACCTTGCTTGAACAGGTCACCGCCTATACTGAGCAGCATTACGCCCAGGCGGTGGAAGTGTTCCTGGCATAGGCCGGGGGCCAGGATGCATATGACCCAAAACGAAGACGAAGCACAGCCCGACGTGGACTACCTGCGCGAACGGGTCCGGCATCTGGAGCAGGCCAGTCAATGGCATCACTATGCCATGGACGTGCTCACCTCCATGACGGCCATCTTCGGCGATCACAGTCAGAGTCGGGATGTCGCCGCCATCCTGGAGAGCACCCATGAGTGCGTAGGGCGCCTTCTTCCCCTGGAAGACGCCGGTTATTACACCGTGGACGACGAGTCCAGCTTCCATCTGAGTTTTCGCCAGGCGGGATGCGAGGGCCCCGAGCTGGAGGCCATCGTCGAGCAGCTTATCGACGAAGGCATGTTCTCCTGGGCGCTCAACCAGAACCACCCGGTCTGCCTGCCCTGCCCAGGCAATGACGACAAAGAGGGCGCGCGCGACGATCACCTGGTGCTGCACGTCATCTCCTCCCGCACGCGCATTCGCGGCATGTTCGTGGGCCGCACCCGGGGGCATCCAATACACCCTCGCGATCCGGGCATGAAGGTGCTCTCCATCGTCCTGTTCAATGCCGCCTATGCTCTGGAGAGCGCGGCGCTGTACACCCTGATGGATCACCAGCACAAAACGCTCAAGAAGATCAGCGAACGCCAGTCCCTGGAACTGGCCCACCAGTACAGCCACGATGCCCTGACCGGCCTGCCCAACCGCGTGCTGTTCAGCGACCGCCTGCATCAGCTCATCCAGAAGGGTCCTACCGGGGATGAGGACGACAGCAGTCATGTGGCCGTCATCCTCATGGATCTGGATCACTTCAAGCGTGTGAACGACAGCCTGGGCCATGGCTATGGTGATCACCTGATCAAAAACCTGGCCGACAACCTCCGCACCATCCTGGCCGACACTGAACTGCTCGGCCATCATCACCTGGACGAAGGCCATGTCACCCTGTCGCGCCTGGGGGGAGATGAATTCGGCATCATCCTGGACCGTGTGGATTCTCTGGATCTGCTGGCCCGTTTTGCGCAGCACCTGCTCGACAACGTGAGTTGTGAATACGTGATCCACGGTCACCCGGTGTTTCTCACCTGCAGCGCAGGCATCAGCATCCATCCCTTCGACGGCCGGGATGTGGACACCCTCATCAAGAATGCCGATGCCGCCATGTATGAAGCCAAGCAGCGTGGGCGCAATCACTATCACTTCTACACCCAGGACATCAACGCCCAGACCTACCGGCACCTGATGCTGGAAAACGAGCTCTCCAGGGCGCTGGACCGGGACGAGTTCCAGCTGCACTATCAGCCGCAGATCTCACTGGCCACTGGCAAGGTGGAGGGCCTTGAGGCGCTGGTGCGCTGGGAGCACCCGGAAAAGGGCTATTTGAACCCCGGGCATTTCATCCCCGTGGCCGAGGATACCGGTCTGATCGAACAGTTGGGCTTGTGGGTGGTGCGGCGGGCCTGCGCGGACATGAACCGCCTTGAAACCACGGGGCTGCCCGTGCCCCGCATGGCCATCAACCTCTCGCCACGCCAGTTTCGTCAGGCGGACCTGGCCGCCCAGTATGCCGCCATCATCAGTGATGCCGGCATCCAGGCCTCGCAGATCGAGCTGGAGCTGACCGAAAGCACCATCATGCAGGACATAGACAAGGCCGTGGAAATCTTCGGGGACATGCAGCAGCTGGGTTTTCGACTGGCGGTGGATGATTTCGGGACCGGCTATTCCTCCCTGAACCAGCTCAAGCACTTCCCCATCCACACCCTGAAGATCGACCGCTCCTTCATCCGCGGCATCCCCCAGGACCGGGATGATGCGGCCATCGTCAAGGCCATCGTCGCCATGGCCAAGGGGCTCGGGCTGGAGGTGGTCGCCGAAGGGGTGGAAGCCCGGCATCAACTGGACTTCCTCAAGGGCCTGGACTGCGAATCGGTGCAAGGGTTCTACTTCAGTCGTCCACTGCCCTACGACGAGTTGTGCGAATACCTTCAGGCTTCCGAGTCTGTGAAGGCAACGACTGCATCTTCCCAAGGGTGAGCGCCTGAAGGCAGGAAGGCTCGACCCGCCTACCCTCTATCCATTTTCCCCGTCATCTCAATGGGATCAAGCCACTTCCTCAACTCCGCCTCACTCAGGTCCGTCATCTCCACGGCCACCTCCAGCACCGATCGCCCCTCCGCATAGGCCTTCTTGGCAATCTCTGCCCCCTTCTCATAGCCAATCAGCGGATTCAGGGCCGTCACCAGCACCGGATTTCGCGACAGGGCATCACTCAGGTGCTCCTCATTGACGGTGAATCCTTTCACCACCTGCCCCAGGAGCAGACGCGCGCCGCCGGCCAGGAGCTGAATGCTTTCAAGCAATGCATCCGCTATCACCGGTAACATCACGTTCAGCTGGAAATTTCCCGACTGCCCGGCAATGGTGATGGTGGTATCATTGCCCATCACCCGCGCACACCCCATGGCCACCGCCTCGGGGGCCACCGGGTTCACCTTGCCCGGCATGATGCTGCTGCCCGGCTGCAACGCCGGCAGGGCGATCTCCCCCAGACCCGACAGTGGCCCGGAGTTCATCCAGCGCAGGTCGTTGCAGATCTTCATCAGGCTCACCGCCACCGTCTTGAGTTGCCCGCTCATCTCCACAGCGGCATCCTGCGCGCCCAGGGCCTCGAAGCGATCCGGCTTGGGCACAAAGGCCACGCCCGTGCGACGCGACAAGGCCGCCGCCACCCGCTCGCCGAACTCGGGATGGGCATTCACCCCCGTGCCCACGGCTGTGCCACCGATGGCCAGCTCCTCGATACGCTCGCCGGCGTCCTCCAGGCGCTCCACCCCATAGCGCAACTGCTGCACCCAGGCGCCGATCTCCTGATCCAGGCGCACCGGCATGGCATCCATCAAGTGGGTGCGCCCGGTCTTGACCACATGCCGGTATTCCGCCGCCCGCTGATCCAGCCCATCGGCCAGATCGATCAGCACCGGGATCAGCTCATGCTCCAGGGCCACCCGCGCCGCCACGTGCAGGGTGGTGGGGATCACGTCATTGGAGCTTTGCCCCAGGTTCACATGATCATTGGGATGCACCGCTTCACCCAGTTGCCGCGTGGCCAGGTGGGCGATCACCTCGTTGATATTCATATTGGTGCTGGTGCCACTGCCGGTCTGGAAGACATCCACGGGAAACTGGTCCCCGTGAAGACCCTGGGCCACCTCCTCGGCCGCCTGGATAATGGCCTGGGCCATCCCGGCCGGCAGCAACCCCAGTTCGGCATTGACCTGGGCGCAGGCTGCCTTCACATGCCCCAGGGCGCGGATGAAGGCCGGCGGCATGGGTCGCCCGCTCATGTGAAAGTGGTTCACGGCCCGCTGGGTCTGCGCGCCCCAGAGCGCGTCCCCGGGCACCGTAACCTGCCCCATGCTGTCTTGCTCGATCCGGTCTTTCGGCATGTTCACACTCCCGCACACTGCGTCAGGCTCACCTGTAGTATAATCGTCGCCTTTTTCGCAAGCCCCCGGAGAAGCTCCCATGGATCTTTCGACCCTCACCGCCATCGCCCCGGTGGACGGCCGCTATGGCACCAAGACCGAAATGCTGCGCCCCATCTTCAGTGAATTCGGCCTGATCCGCCATCGCGTTCAGGTGGAGGTGGAATGGCTCAAGGCCCTGGCCGACCACCCGGGCATCACCGAGGTGCCGGCCCTGAGCGACCATGGGGTGCAGATCCTCAATGGCATCGTCGAGGGCTTCGCTGAAGAGGATGCCCGGCGGGTGAAGAACATCGAGAGCACCACCAATCACGACGTGAAGGCGGTGGAGTATTTCCTCAAGGAGAAGATCGCGGGCAACAAGGAGCTGGAGGCCATCAGCGAGTTCTTCCACTTCGCCTGCACCTCCGAGGACATCAACAACCTGGCCTATGCCCTGATGCTCAAGCACGCCCGGGGCCAGGCCATGCTGCCGCTGATGGACGAGGTGATCCAGTCCATCAAGGACCTGGCCCATCGCCATGCCGATCAGCCCATGCTGTCCCGCACCCACGGCCAGCCCGCCTCCCCCACCACCCTGGGCAAGGAAATGGCCAACGTGGTGCATCGCCTCAGGATCGCCCGCAACCAGGTGGCCGATGTGGCCCTCAAGGGCAAGATGAACGGCGCCGTGGGCAACTTCAACGCCCACCTGAGCGCTTACCCGGAGGTGGACTGGGAAGCCCTGAGCCAGGGCTTCATCGAAAAGCTGGGCCTGGAGATGAACCCCTACACCATCCAGATCGAACCCCACGACTACATGGCGGAGATGTTCCACGCCCTGGCCCGGTTCAACACAGTGCTCATCGACTTCTCCCGGGACGTGTGGGGCTACATCTCCCTGGGGTATTTCAAGCAGCGGGTGGTGGCCGGCGAGGTGGGTTCATCCACCATGCCCCACAAGGTGAACCCCATCGACTTCGAGAATGCCGAGGGCAACCTGGGCCTGGCCAACGCCGTGCTGGACCACCTGGCCGGCAAGCTGCCCATCTCCCGCTGGCAGCGCGACCTCACCGACTCCACCGTGCTGCGCAACATCGGCCTGGGATTCGCGTGGTCGGTCATCGCCTACCAGGCCCTGAGCAAGGGCCTCACCAAGCTGGAAGCCGACACCGCCCGCCTGGACGCCGACCTGGAAGCCAACTGGGAAGTCCTCGCCGAACCCATCCAGACGGTCATGCGCCGTTATGGGGTGGAAAAGCCCTACGAAAAGCTAAAGGAACTCACCCGAGGCCAACGCATCGACGGCCCCAGCCTGCGCGTGTTCATCGACAGCCTGGAGATCCCGGAAGAAGCCAAGGCCAGTCTCAAGGAACTCACCCCCGGGCGGTACACGGGGAATGCGGGGGATCAGGCACGGCGGATATAACACTCATTCCCTTTGTAACCCCCTTCTCCCCCACGGGGAGAAGGATCGGGGATGAGGGGGCGCCGGCAGGCACCCAAGGCAAACCGAAAAGGACGACTGGAAATGCCTGTAATTCTCCGCATAAAGGGACTCAAGTTCTTCTTCTACAGCAACGAAGGACAACCACCAGAACCTGCCCACATCCATGTACGCCACGCTGGAAGCGAAGCAAAGTTCTGGCTGACGCCAGAGGTAAAACTTGCCCGCAATGATGGATTTGACGCACACACCTTGCGAAGGATCGAAAAACTGGTAACACTCCACAGAAAGCTCTTCGAGGACTCCTGGAATGAATACATCACCTAAAAGAGCGTGGGTTGACGAGGATAACCTCTGGGTTGAACTCCAGGATGGAAGAACCCTTGGAGTACCCTTGGTATGGTTCCCCCGTTTGCTGAATGCGACGGAAGCGGATTTGGCCGACTTCGAACTTTCCCCCAGGGGCATCCACTGGGATGCCCTGGACGAGGACATATCCATCGATGGATTACTGGCGGGCCAGGGGGATTCCTCCCGGCGCCATCACCAGGTCGCCTGATCACAGCATTTCAGGACGCCGCACCTTCCCCAGCGCCTCAAGAATCACCTCCACGCCTGCACCGTCCCGGTGGGCATTCTCACTGATATGCCGCCGCCAGGCTCGCGCCCCCGGCATGCCCGGGAACAGCCCCAGGATATGCCGCGTCATGGCCTGCAGGGGCACACCCTCGGCCAGGCGCGCCTCCACATAAGGCACGAAGCGCTCCACCACCTCATGGGGCGTGGGCGCCGGCCCCTGCTCGCCATAAAGCAGCCGATCCACATCCGCCAGAATGCCGGGGTTGTAATAGGCCTCCCGCCCCACCATCACCCCATCCACATGTTCCAGCTGCGCCTGACAGGCCTCCAGGGTGGTCAGCCCCCCATTGATGATAATGGCAAGATGAGGAAAATCCGCCTTCAACTGATGCACACGCTCATAGCACAGCGGCGGGATCTCCCGGTTCTGCTTCGGGCTCAGCCCCTGCAGCCAGGCCTTGCGAGCATGCACGATGAACAACTGGCAACCCGCCGAGGCCACTTTGTCCACAAATCCCGCCAGAAACTCATAAGAATCCAGGTCATCGATCCCGATCCGATGCTTCACCGTCACCGGGATATCCACCGCCTCACCCATGGCCCGCACACAGTCCGCCACCCGCTCCGGCTCCCTCATCAAAGACGCCCCAAACCGCCCGGAACTCACCCGATCGGACGGGCAGCCCACGTTCAGATTCACCTCGTCATACCCAGCCTCCTGCGCCATGACGGCACACCGGGCCAGATCCTCCGGTTCAGAGCCGCCCAGTTGCAGCGCCACGGGATGCTCTGCCGGATCAAAGGCCAGGAAGCGCTCCCGATCACCGTGAATCAACGCCCCGGTGGTGACCATCTCGGTGTAGAGAAATGCCCGCTGGCTGAGCAGACGCAAAAAGTACCGGCAGTGGCGGTCCGTCCACTCCATCATCGGCGCCACGCAGAAGCGATGCTGGGCGGTAAAGTTTGAAAAATCAGACATTCAAATCTCTCGAAAAGGCTACTTCACATACAACGCCCCTCTCCCGTTCGCGAAAGAAGGGCCAGCGGTGAGGATCTACGCACTGCTCCCCTCTCCCGCAAGCGGGAGAGGGGCCGGGGGCGAGGGCCTTCTCGCCACCAGAAAGAAGAGGGACAATACCCCCATGGACTTCCCCCTCACCCTCCCCCAATGGCTCCTGGCCACCCTCGTCCTCATCATCGGCGCCATCATACAGGGCGGCATCGGCTATGGGGTGGCACTGCTGGGCGCGCCGCTACTGTACCTCATTCACCCACAACTCATTCCCGCCCCCATGCTCATCGTCGGCATGGCGTTGCCACTGCTCATCCTCCTGCGAGAGTGGCGGGCCGTTCAACCACGGGATGTGGCCTGGGCCCTGCCCGGCAGCTTTGCCGGCACCGCCATGGCCGCCTTGGTGCTGGGCGTGGTGGCGGAACAGGTCTTGGGAATGCTGCTGGGCATCCTGGTGCTGCTCGGGGTAGGCCTGAGCCTCATCCGCCACATGCCCGATCCACGCCCCCATCATCTGATCGGCGCCGCCGGGCTGTCCAGTTTCATGGCCACCATCACCTCCATAGGCGGCCCGCCGCTGGCACTGGCCTTCCAGAACGTGACCGGCCCCCGACTGCGAGGCACCCTGTCGGCCATCTTCGTACCCGCAGGCATCGTTGCCCTCACCGCCCTGGCCTTCCTGGACCGATTCGGCACCACAGAACTGCTGCTGGGCCTGACCCTGCTACCGGGCATCGTGATGGGGTTCTGGATCTCCGGCTACCTGGTGGACTACCTGGACCGCCGCTGGCTCAGGCCGGCAGTGCTGTGGCTCTCTGCGGTGGCGGGGGTGGCCGCGATTATACAAGCACTGTATTGATCACAAAATCAGCACGGGAAATGGCCTGCGTAGACCGCTGAAGGTTGCCACCCATTCCACGTGAAGCCTGCCACCCGGACCGGGGCAAAGCTGCCACCCATCGGAGCGTAGCGACGCGGGGTTTCCTTCTTACTCCGACGTTGCGGTGTCGGTCAACTTGGACTGGGTTTTCGCATGGACTCCCCTCTGAGATTGATCTTGTAGGCGTTGTGAACCAAGCGATCCAGAATGGCATCAGCCAGGGTGGCATCACCGATGACGTCGTGCCATTGGTCCATGGGCAGTTGGCTGGTGGCGATGGTGGATCGTCTGCCGTGGCGGTCTT
>NZ_KK214995.1:384900-386956 GCF_000633935.1 Ectothiorhodospira haloalkaliphila ATCC 51935
GACAAGGGGCGATTCGAGTTTCACACCGTGCTGGACGACCGCTACACCCTGGCCGCCATCCACGACTTCGCCCCCGCCCTGCCCTGGTACATCTACCTATGGACACAAGCCGTGGGGCACCTGCTGGTGATGCGGCGCTATCAAAGGCATCTGGCAAGGCTGGCGCGATGAACTACTCCCGCCAAACCGCGGGCCTGGGCCAGCCGATCGATGCCACCATCACCATATCGATTGAACATGCTGATAGGCCCGGATTTTTGTATCTGCGGTGACCAGCGGCACGTTCAGGTGTCGTGCCAGCGCAACGATCATTCTGTCCGCCGGGTCCTTATGGAAATCTCCGGGTAACCGGGTGGACTCAACACCCACCTGGTTGTCAACCGGAACAAACCGAAACCTTTCGATGGCAGAGGCTGTCTCCAGCCAATCATCCACACCCATGGTGAGTATAAGACGGCCGGCCTTCACCAGCATGGCAATCTCCCACGCTGAAATCGCCGACACCAGGACCATGCCATCCTCAGTGGAAAGCTCATTCTCGATGGCCGTTTTCGCGTTGGGGGGACAACTGGCCATCCCCGTTGACCCACCACACAAGCACATGAGTATCCAGAATGATCAAGACGCTGCTTCCCAATCATCTTCTGCCACGGGTTCAGTAGGTGCCCTGTACTCCACCACACTGCCTTTCAACGTCTCCAACGGTGATCGCTGATCCGATCGGTAGCGGCGCACCTCAACGGTGGGTTCCCCACGGTCCGTGACCACGATTGAACCACCCGATGTTTCAACCTGACGAAAATACTCGAGAGCCTTGGCCTTGAATTGGGTTTTTGTTACGTGTTCCTGATACATGACATCACCATGGTCACCGCATATAGTCACCAACTTACAGTGGCACAATGACCCCGTCAATCCGCCGTCGCCCCTCTCTCATACCCAGGTATACTACTGCGCTGGCCCCGCCTGAAAATCCTGGAACTCACCCACGACCCCGCCGCCAGCCACGCACGGCGACAGGTCTACCGCATCACCGGTGGCCTGCTGGCAAGAAATATTGAAGACAAGGGGCGATTCGAGTTTCACACCGTGCTGGACGACCGCTACACCCTGGCCGCCATCCACGACTTCGCCCCCGCCCTGCCCTGGTACATCTACCTATGGACACAAGCCGTGTGGCACCTGCTGGTGATGCGGCGTTATCAACGGCATCTGGCCCGGCTGGCACGGTAGGGGGGCAATGGCTCCATGCCCTCGAGCAAAACAATTACAGTGAGAATCCGTGATGAGTGCCATCGGGAAGCTGTATATCCACACGAACCTTCCCGCCGATGGCTTCAACGTAGCGTTTAAGGGAACTCAAGCGGAGATCCTGGCCGCTCTTCTCCATGCCCGCAATCGTTGGCTGCTTGACGCCGAGCGCGTCGGCCATTTCCGCCTGAGTCATCTCCACTAGACGGCGAACCTCCGATAAGCGGAGTTCCAGCAGCATCGCATCAGCCTTCTCCTTGGCGCGATTGACAACATCAGGGTTCTCGCTGGCAATCAGTTGGTCCAGGGTGCGGGCCATATAGCTTTCACCTCACTTTAATGATTCCAGGTGGGCCGCATATTCCCGGTCAGCCACTGGGATCAAATCATCGTAGAAACGCTTGTTACCGGTCTTATCTCCGGCACACAAGATGATGCCCGTCCGCTGAGGATCAAAGGCAAAGAAGGCTCTAAGTGAAGTGGACCCCATCTGCTGGACCACCTGACAGGGGGTTTAAGCTCTAACCGGGTTGTATCTCTCAGGCGTCAGGCCGCCCGAGTCAGAGGTTGGTTGAAGTAGACCTCATCCGGTGTTGCATCGTCCAGCCCTTGGTGGGGCCGCTCTGCGTTGTACCAGGCGAAGTACTGCTTCAGGTCCTGGCGTAATGGGCTCCATTTTCAAAGGCCTTCAGGTAGACGCACTCGTACTTCACGCTGCGCCAGAGCCGCTCCACGAAGATGTTGTCCTGGTAACAGCCCTTGCCGTCCATGCTGATCTGGATTTTATGGTCTTCGAGCACCTGGG
>NZ_KK214996.1:0-18242 GCF_000633935.1 Ectothiorhodospira haloalkaliphila ATCC 51935
TACAGGGTGTCGATCTCCTCCTGGGTCTTCTGGGCCGCTTTGCCGCCGCCCTTGCCCTCGAAGATCCCCGTCGCCTTGTCCAGCAACTCACGCCGCCACTGACTCACCATGGTCGGATGGATCTCGAAGCGGGCTGCCAGCTCCGAGGTGGTCTGCTCCCCTTTGAGGGCCTCAAGGGCCACCTTGGCCTTGAAGTCGGCACTGTATTGCTTGCGTTTCCTGCTCATGATCAGATTCTCCTGTCGGAATGATCAGAGCTTAACCCCTGGTCCGAATTTTGGGGTCCACCTCAAAGCGGCCGCCCTTGGCTCTGGATCCTCAGCTCTTTCATGTTGCGATACTGCGAGCCATTCACCGTGTCAGCGTAGGGGCGCGGCAACATTGGCCCCCTTTCCCTCAGCATCAAGAGTGCTGCCAGCACGTTCTCACGGTCGGCGTCGTCCAGCGCAAAGTACCACTCTTCAAACGTCCTGGTCTGCTCTATCTGCCACATGGGTTGGTCTTCCGACTATAGGGAAGAAGCTATATAGGTTTCAACCTATTATCAAGGCATAGGTGGATTCGGCCGACCGTAGTACACTCACCCCATGCGCCTCACCCCCCAACAACAAACCACCATCCGCCGCATCGTCGCCGATCAGGCCGGCGAGGCCGCCCGGGTTCGGCTGTTCGGTTCTCGCCTGGACGACACCGCCCGTGGAGGGGATGTGGACCTCCTGGTGGAACTGGATGAACCCGTGGAGCAACCCGCCCAACTCTCGGCCACCCTCTCCGCCAGGATAAGTCGCCAAATGCAGGGCCGCAGAGTCGATGTGGTCCTGAGCGCCCCCAACCTGCGACACCTGCCAATCCATGATGTGGCGCGTCGCGAAGGGGTGATCCTGTAACCATGCCCCAACCACCCACGCCACACGAACGTCTGCGGTTCCTCGCGGACCTGGCACAAAAGGAAGCCCGGCACCTGGCCCTCACCGATGCACGCCTGTTTGCTCAACCGTTCACCGAAGCACGTGCCAGATCCCTGGCCCAGGACATTGACCTGGCCGAACGCGCTGATGCCTTCGTGGCACGATTTGGCCGCCTGCAAGACACTCTGGGCGACAAACTGATCCCCCGCCACCTGGAAGCCCTGGGCGAAAAGACCGGCGCCGCCATCGACAACCTGGACAAAGCCGAGCGCCTGGGATGGGTCCCCTCAACTGAAGACTGGATGGCCATGCGCAAACTGCGCAATCAAATGATCCACGAATATATCGACGATCCCAACATCCTGGCCAACGCCCTGCAAAGCGGCCACGAATATGTGGCCACCCTGGTTCAGGTGACCAACAACATCCTCAAGGATCTTGAAGCGCGCGGGTGGAGGGGTTGAAAGCAAGTAAACCTAAACCCAATTCTCCAGCCGCAATCCTTCCACCCGTTCAAACTCTTTCAGATTGTTGGTGATCAGGATCAGACCCCGGCTACGCGCGTGGCCAGCCAGCATCTGGTCGTAGGGGCCGGTGGACCCCGGGTTGCTCCCGATCATCCATGAAGTCATCGGTAACGCCAGGCCCCCCAAACCAGCTATCCCAGGATTCGCCAGCCGGATCTGAACCACTCCAGGCCGTGGGGCACCTGCTGGTGATGCGGCGTTATCAAAGGCACCTGGCAAGGCTGGCGCGGTAGCAGGGGGGGGTGCGATAATCCACCCATGACCTCCGTGATCGACCTCTACGAACAGATCAGCAGCGCCCCGGACGAAAAGACCCGGGCGCGCCTCATTGTGGAAGCCATCGAGCACGTGGAGCGCCGCTTCCCCGCCGTCAACGACCTTGCCACCAATACTTCCCTCAAGGAAACCGAGCTCCGACTCGTCAAGGAAATCGAACTGCTGCGCGGCGAAACCAGGCAGATCGAAGCCAATCTGCACAAGGATATCGAGCAGTTGCGCGGCGAGACAAAGCAGATGGAAGGCAATCTGCATAAGCAGATCGAACAGCTTCGTGGCGAAACAAAGCAGATCGAAGCCAATCTGCACAAGGAGATCGAACAGCTTCGCGGCGAGACAAAGCAGATCGAAGCCAATCTGCACAAGGAGATCGAACAGCTTCGTGGCGAGACAAAGCAGATGGAAGGCAATCTGTACAAGGAGATCGAGCAGCTTCGCAACGAGACAAAGCAGATCGAAGCCAACCTGCGCAAGGATATCGAGCAGCTTCGCGGCGAGACAAAGCAGATGGAAGGCAATCTGTACAAGGAGATCGAGCAGCTTCGCGGCGAAACTAAGCAGATCGAAGCCAATCTGCGCAAGGATATCGAGCAGTTGCGCGGTGACGTGCAGAGAGACATTGAGCAACTCAGGGGAGAACTCCACAAGGAGACCGCCCTCATCCGGGCAGACATGGCCCATCAAAAAGTGGAAATCATCAAATGGACCCTGGGTGCCCTGTTGGCCCAGACTGCGCTCATCCTCGGCGGGATACGCTTCATCCTCGGCTGACGCCTCCCCCCCCCAGCAACAAAGCACCATCCGCCGCATCGTCGCCGATCAGGCCGGCGAGACCGCACGGGGCAGGCTATTCGGTTCTCGCCTGGACGATACCGCGATCACCCCTTCTCCCCCCGCGATGTCCGATCATAAGCCCGCGCCCCCGCCGCCTTCTTCTGCACCTTCTGCAACTCCACCGCCAGCTCATCCCGGGCCTGCTCCAGCAGGGGCACCAGTTCCTCATCCAGATCCCGTATCCGCGTGAGCCGGTCGGCCAGGGAACGGCCCAGATCATCACGCCCCTCAAACACATCCACCCGAATCCGCGCAGCCAGCTCCCCCCGCCGCGCCTCGCTCTCCACCAGGGCATCCCACTCCCCCCGGCGTGCCCAGGTGATCCGCTGCCGCGCCAGGCGCTCAAGCTCCGCCGCTGCCGCCAGTACATCCTCCACACCCTGACCCATCACACCCTCCCGTGGGAGCGGCCCTCGGCCGCGAATAGACGAACTCCAAAACGCAAAAACGCCCGGAATACACACGCACTCCGGACGCCTTGCACAAAACCCAGAACCACCCACACAAAAGCCCTACTCCACCACCTTACCCGCCGAGCCAGATAACTCCACATGGGCCGACGGGTCCTCACGCACCTCCGGTGGGATGGACTTCCAGCCCTCCCGGATCTCGGTGAGCAAGTGCAACACCTCATCAATAATGGCCACATCCTCCCGGGAATTGGCCATGACCAGACGACGCTGCATGTAGTCGTACAAGTCATCCAGATTGCGGGCAATCTCCCCTCCCCTCTCCAGGTTCAGCGCGCTTCGCAAGCCGGCAATGATATCGAAGGCCTTGCCAATCAACCGAATCCGGGCAGCGCGATCCCCATGCATCACCGCTGCACGCGCCTGGGCCAGGCGCTCCACGCCACCATCAAACAGCATCTGGATCAGCCGGCAGCGATCAGAAAAGGCCGTGCTGTCGGCATCCACCTGCCGATAACGATCCACCCCCGTGGGTGTGTGTGGCGAGGTCATCTTCGTGGCTCCCGTGTGCGCCTTCACTCAGGTTATCGGCAGACAACACACAAGCCTTGAGTTGCCTGATGATCCACATACCGCCACCCATCGGGACTCAGTTCCTGACCAGGATCGCCATATACCCCATCGACAACAAGCCTTTCTCTGCCAACTGATCATGCACCCGATCCAGGAACTGAGGACTGTGCTCCACACCCTTCACGAACTTTTGCACCACATTGACCACATGGCTCTCCGCAAAGTTGTCCCGCTGCAGTCCGGCCTGCCCGACCAGCAGCATCTTGATCACCGCATACTGCACGGCCATCATGGCGAAGCTGTCCATGGGCGTCTGGCGATTCATGGGGAAAATATTGCTGAACACATGGTTCACCAGATAATTCTCCAGCAGGTATTCCCGAGAAGCCATGAACGGCTCGTAAGCCTCCCGACACACCTGCTGATAACGCTGCCCATTCACCTCGTCCGAATCATCGGAATTGAAGCCAATCCCGGCCAGGGATTGCACAAACAGAGTCATCAAATCCCTTGACTTGCTCGAAGAAATCTTTTGCGTCATGACCTCCTTGGCCAGCTTCATGGGCAGCGTGGCATCCTCCACAATCCCATCCAGCGACTGGCTCAGGGAATTATCTACCACCATCTGCGTGTACTGATTGATTTCCGCCGGAATGCGATCCACCTCACCCGCATCCAGTCGCTGCTGCACCTTGTCAAAAAAGATCCCCAGGATCACCAGCCGCTTCCACAGCGGCAGATCCCGCGTCTTCAGCACCCGGATGGTGAACTGCCGCAATGCCAGCGCATGGGCCAATGCGGGGCGCTTGTCACGGCCCGCATAGGGATTCAGTGCCCTGTGGAACATTTCCCGACCCTGAAGATCAAGGTCCACCTCCACAAAGGTCATGCTGTCCGGATCAAGCAGCGCCAGTTCGGCCGCCAACGGACAGGACAAGCTCAATGAGCGCTCAAGGGGGTGCCCGATAATCTCATTGGTCAGGCGGGGGTACAGCATGCACACATCGTGCAGGTAGTCCGCGCCCAGGCGTTGCTGCAGACCACACAGGCGATCCTCACTGAGAAACGCGCATTGATTCTGCCCTCTGTCCTGCAACAGCTTGGCAAAACTATTGCGATTCGGGCGATTACGGTTGCGCTTGACGTATTTGTCCACCAACGGTTTCACAACCGGATCGGTCACTTTCTTGAGTCGTCGATAGTGAGGCTCATCCACATGAATGCGCCAGGTTCCCAGGCAGCAATTATCAGGACAGCGCTGGCCATCGCACACAAAGCTTTGCACATAGGCCGGCATCACAGTCTTGGTCATCGACTCATCTCCACACGAACGCCTTCAAACGCATCAGCCCCCGGATGGACCGGGGGCTGATGGAACAGGATTCAATTTTCCCCGCATGAAGGCTCAGCACTTCTATCACGAGGCGCCGGGAGCGGCCTTGCGAGCCTCCACAGGAATGGCTTTCCATCCTTCCCGCACCTCGTTGAGCAGGGAAATCACCTCATCCAGCCCCTCCACATCGTCGTGGGCATTGGCCAAGGTGAGGCGACGCTGCATGTAATCATACAGATCATCCAGGTTGCGGGCGATATCTCCGCCCCTGTCCATATCCAGCCCACCGCGCAGACCGCCGATGATGTTGAAAGCCTTATCGATCAGCTTGACCTTCCCACGTCGATCGCCTCGCGCGATCGCGCCCTTGGCCTGAGCCAGGCGATCCACGCCGCCATCCAGAAGCATCTCGATCAAGCGATGCGGATCAGCAAAGGCGGCGCCACTGGCACCCACCTGCTGGTACTGATTGATCCCGCGGTGCATGGCTGCATAGGTCATTTCGGTTGCTCCGTGTAGTTTGGCTCGCTCTATCCGTGTTATCGGCCAAAGGCACGGGAAGTTTAGGCTCCGCAGGCCATTTCATTCTGCCCGAGCCTGCCTTTAACGCTTGTTATTATTGTTCATCACCATCAACTGGTTATCCAGAAATTCGCTGGTCTGGTTCATCTTGGCCACCATGGTATCCATGGCCGAGAACTGCGCCACTAAACGTGCCTCCAGACGATCCATGCGCTGATCAAGGCGCGCGCGCTGCCCGTCCAGCCCCGACATGCGATCCTGCAGGGAACGGGTGCGGTCGTTGATGATACTGTCGCGCCCCGTGAACTCCTTGACCACCGCATCCATGCGCGCGGCAATGCCATCTTCTCGATCGGTGAACAGTGAGATCACCGCGTCCCGGTCCCGATTCAGCGCCTCGTTGAGCTTGCCCTCATCCAGACTCAGCGTTCCATCGCGCCGGCTGACGATACCCAGGTCCCCCAGCGCCCTCACCGAGCCTTCCATGCCCTGCACAGTGTCACCGAGGTTCCGTGCCAGGCGGCTCTGCACCCCACGCAAGGTGGCATCCCCATTGAGGGCGCCGGTCTCTCCGGTTTCCGGGTTAAAGGCCCCCAGCTTATTCAACTCGCCGCGCAGGGTGTTGTAGGCCTCCACGAATCCCTTGATGGCCTCCCGCGCGGTACCCTGCTGCTCGGTCACACTGATCCGCGTGATGCCCGTATCCCTCAGGGTCATGTCCACGCCTTCAATCACGTCGTTGAAGTCATTGCTGGAGCGGGTAATGTCCAGTCCGTCCACCTTGAGCAGGGCATCCTGGGCCTGGCGCATCACGGTAAAGCCGCCATTGCTGCCTTCCTCTGCAACGCCAGCACCGTTGAAGGCCAGTTCATCAAGTTTCGCCCCTGGGGCTGTGTTATCCACGCGGATTTCCGTGATGGCCTGCTGCTCGCCGGTTTGTCGCGCCGTGAGGATCAGCCGCGGTCCGTTTTTGCCATCCTCCATCACCGACGCGCGTACCTGGGTGGACTCCGCATTGATGCGCGCCCGCAGGTCTTGCAGGGAATCCTTGCCGGCCTCCAGCGAGAAAGTCTCGCTGGCTCCATTCGCCAACTGAATGGTCACGTCACCCGCACCCAACGAGGTCTGAGTGGAAAAGCCCTCACCAAACACCGACTCCCCGGTGACCAGCCGATGGGCTTGGGCCAGTCGCTCCACATTCAGCTCGTAATTGCCCGGGGGGGCATCACGGCCCGCCACGGCATCCACCATGGCCTCATTGCCCACGCGCATCTCCAATTGCCGGAAATCCGCCGTATTCTTCACGTTGTCCACAGCCGAGCCGAATTCATCCAGGGCACTGCTGAGTTTGCCGAGGCCCGAGATTTCACTTTCCAGGCGCGCCTCACGCCTTTCGATGCGGTTTTCTGTGGGCTTGCGCTCGGCCTCGATCAGCTGTTCCACCAGCCCCCGTACGTCGATGCCGGAACCGACACCCATTGAACTGATTGTTGCCATGTTGCACCTCGGTCTCATAACCGGCGCCGGCGAGCGGAGCCCGGATTGCTGGCCCCGCCCTTACTCCGACCCCCGATGGATTGCCTTGCCGTGCAACCCGTAAGTGTTGTGGTCAAACCACCATGCTAGTTTCATGCCTGTTCCTTCAGCAGCAGGCCGCGCACCTCGGCCAGATGTTCCGCGATGGCCAGCAATTCATCCGGCGGCAACTGACGAATCAGTTCTTCAGTCTGGGAATCGAACACCTTAACAATGGTTTTACCCGTGGCATCATCCACTGCAAACTGGAGGTCTCTTTGCACGATCTGGACAAAGTCGTTGATGCGATCCACGGCGTTGTCCACTTGCTCCTCGAGTTTTTCACCGCTGGCATAACGCTCCGCCATACTCGCGACAGGCACCGGCTCGCTCCCCCGCCCCTCCGGCATAGCCTTGCCTTCCGGCGCGGCACGCGGCGGCAAGGTTTCACCTGTCGCGCTACTTCGTTGGCCGTTGTTGGCTGGCACCGCCATGGGCGGGGGGCTGACCTTTACGTTTGATGTTTCCATCGACCTTCTCCTCTTCCCCTGGAAGGGAGCACGAAAGCCCGGGTGACGGTTGTCACCCGGGCTGCCGCGTTCTCTACTTCACACCCCGGGTGTTACTGGAGCAGTGCCAGCACGTTCTGGGGAGCCTGGTTTGCCTGGGCCAGCACCGAGGTACCTGCCTGCTGCAGGATCTGGGCCCGGGTGAGGGCGGCCGTTTCGGAGGCGAAGTCCGCATCCACAATCCGGCTACGAGCACCCGAGAGGTTTTCCGATCCCACCGTCAGGTTAGAGATGGTAGCCTCCAGGCGGTTCTGGATGGAACCCATGTCGGCCCGCAGGCTGTTCACCTGCTGGATGGCGTAGTCGGCCACCAGCAGAGTCTCATTGGCCCGATCCAGGGTATCCACCCCAAAGCCGTCCACAAAGCTGGAGTTATCCGCAGCATTGGCACTGACCGCGGTGTTGACCTCAAACTCGCCGGTCCCACCCACATCGGCCTTCAGGGTGACCTCGAACTCCCCACCACGATCCGTGGAGAAGTTGATGTCCCGACCGTCGCTGCTCACATTGGCACGAATCCCGGTATCGGAGCTGCGTGCGTTGATGGCGCCAGCCACGTCAGTCAGCGAGCGAGCGTCGTTGATCACGAATTTCTCCTCGCCCAGGCTCACTTCGAAGTTCACGGTTTCTCCGGAACCGAAATACTGATTCAGGTCCTGCACTACAGCACCTTGCAGGGTGTCATCGAAGAGGGCGGCGTTGGCGCCATCTTCCAGGTCAAGGTCAAAGTTAAAGTCGGTGAATCCGCTGTTGGTAAACACCAACTTATCGCCATCGACCGTCACAGCGATATCTTCGTTACCTGCCTGAGTGCGGATGGTGTCCTCAATGGCATTGGCCAGCGTGGTCAGCGTACTACCGCGCTCTACGCTGAACTCGAATTCGCCAACTCCGGTGATATTAATCGTTCCGGTGCTACCGAGGCTGATGTCGAATGCACCTGTAGTATCAACTGAATCTGTCGCCCCGCTCGTATCTAAAGTGCCGGCTGAGATCGTCTGGTCGGATACGGAATCCCCGTCACCAGTACCGTCGACCGAAAGCGAAATATTGACTGCTTCCAGCGTGGTATTAGTAAATTGCACATCTGTTCCACCGGTTACAGAAAAGCCAAAATCAGTTGCATCGATACCTTGAATACCCGCAAACTCTGGCTGCTGGGTAATCGCACTGTTAAGCGCTTCTGCTAAGTCAGCATCGGTAACATAAGTGCCAGAAACCGCATCAGTGAGATCGACTGTACTTCCACCCATAGTGAAGCTGAAATTACTTACTGTATAATTTCCAGTTCCGGGGTTGCCAAGGACCCCCACGTCTGAAGTAGCCGTTATTTCTGCCGCTTTTGCCTCACCACCAGTTTCACTAACGATGTTACCACTATCTGTCCTCAAGCTAGAGACCACCGACACATTTGCTTCGCTCAGATTCGTGATACTTACCGTCTGATCAGTTGCATTAGAGCTGACCTCATAGTCCTCCTCATTCAGACCAGCATCATTGGCGATAGCGGTTCTAATAGCATTGGCGATGGCCTCCATGTTCTCAGCATTTGTGCCGACGTCAGCGTCCACATCAATCACCAAGTCACGCCCATCAATACTCAACGTGCCAGCAACATTATTACCACCGTCAAGTTCTACATTTGCAAAGCTTAGCACAGCCTCACCACCATCCGTCCGACTGACCTCTGTATTACCCAAGCTGACGTCATCTACTTTGGTGCCCGCAATCACCGCGCCCAACTGATTACCCCGGGAGTCGACTCCGGAGAAGTTGATGGTCTGGCCGGTATTTGCACCCACCTGGAAGGTGAGGGCTTCGCGAGTACCGTCCAGAATATTTTGATCGTTAAACTGCGTGGTAGAGGCGATACGGTTAATCTCCGCAACGGCCTGCTGCACTTCCTGATCCAGTGCTGCGCGGTCCGACGCTGAGTTCGTGTCGTTGGCCGACTGCACGGCCAGTTCGCGCACCCGCTGCAACAGATCGCCGATTTCCTGCAGGGCGCCTTCGGCGGTTTGGGCGAAGCTGATGCCGTCGTTGGAGTTGCGGATGGCCTGATCCATGCCTCGAATCTGCGAACTGAAACGCTCGGAGATGGCGAGGCCGGCAGCGTCATCCTTGGCGCTATTGATGCGCAGACCGGAGGACAGACGCTCCAGCGACTGCTGCAACTGCCCCTGGCTCTGGTTCAGGTTGCGCTGGGCACTCAGCGACGCGATGTTTGTGTTGATTACCTGTGACATGGCCGTTCTCCTGATCACTCTGGGGCGAGGCCCCGTGAATCCAAGTGGATGATGGAGTGCCTTGGCTACGCCGGCTGGCTACTCCCTTCACCCACCTTATCGGCCCCCGCGCGGCAATCTTTAGCCCCTGTGGCAAAATTTTGCCGATCCCTGGGGTGGAGTATAGACAACGGCCAGGGCGAATTCCAAGCATTTGTTTTTAATGGCCTTTCGGGATCTTTAGTGGGATTAAGCCGGCTGCTTACGATCTCGAGAAGCGGCAATTGGCGTCAATACGGCCGCCTGCGACTGGCCACTGAGGGGAGCAGGAGGGGCTTCCCGAGACGCAGGAAAAGAAACCGGCGCCCCACAGGCAAGGAAGGAGGCGGGAATGGAACCAAGCTCAGGGGTACAACGCGAGCGTTTGGTCGACGCATCTGATTGACTGAGCACTTTGGCGGTCAGCATGGCCGGGACAGCCACCCGAATGAGTCCTGTTGTTCAACGTCCTTCCCGAACCGGCCGGAAGCCAGGCGGTGCAACCCATTGCCCTTCGCCGGCAATCCCCCACCGGCGATGCCGTCCCCCACCCAGCCACACGCGTTCACGAGGGATGCGACCAGCCCGGCGCATCAGACCAAGCAAACACCCTTCAAGCCATTGATCCACATAGGATTCACACACCCTCACTAGCAAGCCCTGCAGCTCCATGCAGGCTCTGGCACGGGGCTTGCTTGACTGCTTTCACAAGGGCACTGCCGTGCATTTGCGCCATTCTGGCATTCCTCCTGGCGCCGTGAGGCAAGCCCTGCCGCCGCGAATCCTAGAGGGAGATCATCATCATGTCTCAAGTCATCAACACCAACATCGCGTCCCTGAACGCCCAGCGGAATTTGAACCAGAGCCAGGGGCAGTTGCAGCAGGCCCTGGAAAGGCTCTCTTCGGGGATGCGCATCAATGGCGCCAAGGACGACGCCGCTGGCCTGGCCATATCGGAGCGATTCACCGCCCAAATCAACGGCCTCAATCAGGCCGTGCGCAATGCCAATGATGCCATCAGCTTCTCCCAGACCGCGGAAGGCGCACTGGAGCAGACGGGTCAACTGTTGCAACGTATCCGCGAGCTGGCCGTGCAGTCGGCCAACGACACCAACTCCAGCACCGACCGGGAAGCTCTCGATGGGGAGGTAAAGCAGGCCGTTGCAGAGATCAACCGCATCGCCGCTGCCACTCAGTTTAATGACGAAAATGTGCTGGATGGCACATTGAAGGATCTATTCTTCCAGGTAGGCGCCAACTCGGGCCAGACCATCGTCGTGGATGGTGTGGATGCCCGTGGGAGTCAGCTGGGGGCGCTGATCGCCAAGAGCAAGGATGCCGACGAAGCGGGCGGGGTAACGCTAGGCAATACGCCTGTGAGTCGGACGGATGGTGGTGAGGCCGCCCTCAACTTTTCGGGTGTGGACTTCACTACTGAAAACTTGACCGGCACCCTGACCATCGATGGCCGGGCACTTGTGCTGGATGTGGACGTCGATGATGGTGCCGATTCGGCGGTTCAGATGAAAACCATTGCTGATGCCATCACGTCAGCCATTGCCGCAGATGCAGGGCTGAACGCAGAGGACTACGAAGTCAGCTTTAACGCCAGTAAACAGACGGTGAGCATCACGAACCTGAGCTCGGAAAATGTGACAATGGTGTCGGACCTCAGGACGGGGGATGGTACTTCTGTCACTGATTCAGGAGGCTTGACTGTTGCGACCATTGACCCCGCTGATGCAGTGACTGTTCTCAACGATTTATCTACTGACCCGTTGTCTGTTGGCAATTTCAGCTTCACCATGGGCGGAGAAACTGTTGACTTAACAGATGCCCTTTCTGGCTTTAGCGGCGACGTCGGTGAGTTGGCAACTAAGCTGAATACGGCTATCACTCAGCAATCTGAGTTTGCAGGTATCCAAGGTATAGGGGACGACCTGTTTAGCGCCGACGGCAGCAACAATTTGGTGTTCATCAACAAGACACTGGAAACAGCTAACTTTTCTCTTTCTGTGACGGATGATGCTGGGGTTACACAGACAGCAACGAACCAAACTGCTGCTGCCGGTACTATAATTACGACGACCGATCGAGTTGATACTGCAGGTACATTCGACATCAGCCTCGGTAGCACCGGAACGATTAATATCACCGGAGTTGGCGAATTCGAGTTCAGCGTAGAGCGCGGTAGTACGCTGACCACGCTCGCCAATGCCATTGAGGACACCATCCGCACTCAGGCAGGTAACGAAGATATCGCTGTAACGGTCGATGGCACTGAATTGGTATTTACCAACAGTGGATTCACCGACTTTGTGTTTGACCTTAACCTGGAAGACGGCAGGAACGCCGCCCTCTTCGATGACACCCTGCAAGGGGCTGTAGTGCAGGACCTGAATCAGTATTTCGCCAGCGGGCAAACGGGTTTATTCGAAATCACTATCGAAGGACCGCGAAATGAAGATCCGGTAGTGATAAGCATACCCGACGCCCGATCGCTGGATGATGTGGTTGGCCGAATCAACCGCGAAACCGCTGACACGGGCGTACGCGCTAACGTGAGTTACGATGGCACAGACATCAATTTCACATCAACCCTGGGCGGAGACTTCACAGTAAAAATTGAAAGCGATCTGGGCCTGGAAGATGAACCGCTGGAACGCACTGTGGAAGCAACCACTAAGGACAACTCACAACTGGTGGACAACTTCTCCGTTCTCAGCATTGATTCCAGTAACGATACATTGTTGGCCGTGGATTTCGCTCTGCAGCAGATCAACGGGCTGCGAGCCCAACTTGGTGCGGTTCAGAACCGACTGGAATCCACAATTTCCAACCTGACCGTGGGCTCTGAAAACCTCAGCGCTTCCCGCTCCCGGATCATGGACGCGGATTTCGCCGCCGAAACGGCCGCCCTCACCCGGGGCCAGATCCTGCAGCAGGCAGGCACCAGTGTGCTAGCCCAGGCCAACCAGTTGCCACAGAGCGTGCTGCAGCTGCTTCAGGGCTAATCTGGATTGTCCAAGTCCTCTTCGCGGCGGAAGGGGCACCGGGCAGGCTCAGCCCTGCCCGGTTCTGGATGTAGGGGGCGAGGACTCCCACAGGCCCCACTTCGCTCCGTAGGAACGTGGTCTATCGGACCGACCAGCATCAGTTATACCTGAATCCGTGGCCAACCTCGCCCGCCCAACCGGAAATCGGCCCTGGCAGGAGAGCGACCCCGTGGCCGCCTAGTATAGTCTAGTATAGGACACCCACTTTCTTATTGACTCCCACCCACCACCCCACTAAGCTCACCCCATGACCCAGCCCCGCGCCTCCCAGATCTGCCTCGAAGACACGCCCTGGTATCACGTGGTGTCCCGCTGCGTGCGGCGAGCGTTTCTTTGTGGCCGGGATTCGGTCACCGGCAACGACTATGAGCACCGGCGCGGGTGGATAGAGGAACGCGCCCTGGGGCTGGCGTCCGTGTTTGCCATTGATGTGGCCGCCTACGCGGTCATGAGCAACCACTACCATCTGGTGTTGCGGGTGGATGCTCAGCGGTCCAGGCGCTGGGATGACCGGGAGGTGCTGTCGCGCTGGACGCGTCTGTTCAGCGGCCCGGAGGTGGTGCAGCGTTATCTGTCGGAGGCCCGGGAGACGCTTTCGGCGGCGGAGGTGGCGAGTGCCGAGGCCTATGCCGATGAGTACCGCGGCCGGTTGCATGATCTTTCCTGGTTCATGCGGGTGTTGAACGAATCCATTGCCCGCCGCGCCAATGCGGAAGACAAGGTCCGGGGGCGGTTCTGGGAGGGGCGCTTCAAGAGTCAAGCGCTGCTGGACGAACAGGCGTTGCTGGCGGCCATGAGCTACGTGGATCTGAATCCGATTCGGGCGGGGGTGTGTGAGGGCCTGGAGGACAGCATGCACACCTCCATCGCCCGCAGGTTGAGTCAACGTCAGGAAGAGGCCACGGCCATCCAGGTGGACGAGGCGCTGCCCGAGCGCGAGGATGACCGCCCTCCCCTCCTTCACAAAAACACCCCGACAGACCCTGCCATCATCAGTGGCATCTTCAATAGTGAGATCCTGCGCGAGGAGCGTGTGCTGCGGTCGTTGCAGCCGGCTCCGCTGATGCCTTTTGACGGCACGGGCCGGTTCGAGGCGGGTATTCCCTTCTCATGGCCGGATTATGTGGAACTCACGCAGACCCTGGGCCGCTGCGTTCACCCCACCAAACGGGGACGCATTCCGGAAGGCACGCCAAAGCTGCTGAAACGCCTGGGAATCGGGACTGAAGCCTTTATCGCGCACGCGTTCGATCTGTTCCATTCCTTTGGCTCGGCCATCGGCGTACCGGCGAGCCTGGTGGATCTGGCGGCACGAAGACAGTGTCAGTACCTGCGGGGCATCAGGACGGCTCGGGATATGTTTGGGCAGGACCTTTTGGCAGCATCGTGACGATTGGGCTCGCAGTAGCCCGCCAGGGGAAACGATATCTGTGCCCTCCGCTTTTCGCGGCCGAGGGCCGCTCCTACCCACCTTGTTGCCATTCCATCGGCGGTGGCTTTGGTAGAGAATCATGCTTCGTCAAAGGAGTGACCATGACTGACCAAGACAGCGCCCGGCGTACAGATCACGACAGCCCCTGGAAGGATGCCCTGGACTCTTACTTCGAGGAGTTCTTGCGGTTGCTGTTCCCCTCCAATCCATGAGGAGGTGGATTGGTCGCGGGGGTACAGCGCCATGGACAAGGAGTTGCAGCAGATCACGGCAGACGCCAGCAGTGGCCGGCGCCACGCGGACAAGCTCATCAAGGTGTATGCCCGGGATGGGGGTGAGACCTGGGTGCTGGTTCATGTGGAGGTGCAGGGTGAGCCAGAGGATGGGTTTGCACAGCGGATGTACACTTACCAGTACCGCTTGCGGGACCGGTACGGGGTGGATGTGGTGAGCCTGGCGGTGCTGGCAGACACCAGCCCGGGGTTTCGGCCGGAGCGCTTCCGGTATGCCCGTTGGGGGTGTGAGCTGAGCTTTGCGTTTCCCATGACCAAGTTGATCGACTGGGAGGCACGCTGGGCGGACCTGGAGTTCAGCGAGAATGTCTTCGCCTTGGTGGTGATGGCGCAGATCAAGGCCAAGCGGCTGGATGATGGAGAGGAGCGTCAGCGTGCCAAGGTGGGCCTGATTCGTCTGCTTTATGAACGGGGTTACAGTCGGGCTGAGATTCAGCGGCTGTTTCATATCATCGACTGGATGATCCAGCTGCCCAGGGGACTGGAACGAGGTTTTCTGGAAGTGGTCTATGCCATTGAGGAGGAAAAGCGTATGCCTTACATCAATACGGCTGAGCGGTTGGGGATGGAGAAGGGACTTGAACAGGGGATGGAGAAAGGACTTGAGCAGGGCCACCATCTGGGTGTTGCGGACACCCTGCGCAAGCAAATTGCCTTGAAGTTTGGAGAACTGCCTACCTGGGCCGATGAGCGCCTGAGCCAGGCCAGCGATGAGCAGTTGGATGAGTGGGTCGTCAAGATCCTGTCCGCCGAGAGCCTGGAAGCACTCCTGGGCAATCACTGATCCTGCCGCTCCCCAGGTAAACTTCGGCGGCTGAGGTGTCGCCCGATACCTGATCGTGGAAGCCATCGAGCATGTGGAACGCCGCTTCCCGGCTGTGAATGATCTGGCTACCAATGCTTTGTTGAGGGAAACTGAACTGCGGCTGCAGAAGGAGATCGAGCAGCTGCGAGGGGATGTCAAACAAGAGATAGAAAAGTTGCGGGCCGAAACCCTGCAGATCGAGGGCAACCTCAGAGCAGAAATGGGGCGCCAGAAGGTGGACATCATCAAATGGACTCTGGGTGCCCTGCTGGCCCATACCGCCCTCATCCTGGGTGGCATGCGCTATTTCTTCGGCTAGGACTCAGTCGATCAGTCAAGCCCTGGAATGACCCTGCAAACAAAAGCGCCTTTCACGTGCACGCCGAAACTACTGGCGCGCATGGGTCTGGGGACTGATGCCTTTATCGCGCATGCTGGCGATCTGTTCCATTCCTTTGGATCGGCCATCGGGGCGCCGGCAAGTCTGGTGGATCTGGCGGCGCGAAGGCAATGTCGATATCTGCGGGGTATCCGGACGGCTCGTGATGTGTTTGGGCAGGAGCTTTTGGCAGCGTCGTGAACGATGGGGCACGCTGTGGCCCGTGCGGGGAAACGATATCAGTGCCCTCCGCTTTTCGCGGCCGAGGGCCGCTCCCACCTATCTTGTTGCCGTTCCATCGTCGCACGCGCATGGCCATTCCGCAGAACCAGCCTTGCGCGCGATCAACCAGCATCCTCGGCTTTTTGACGCACGGCAGGCAGCTGCTTGATCAACGTCGGTAACCATTTCTGTACCGTCTCCCACACCACATCGAGGTCGATGTCAAAATAGCCGTGGGCCATGCGATTGCGCATATTGCGCATGCTGCGCCATGGTACTTCGGCGTGCGCCTGGGTGAACTCGGCGTAGCTATCCATCACCTTGGTAGCGGCCTCGCCGATGATGATAAAATTCATGATGACGGCCTGCTGGGTGCGTTTGTCGGTCAGGAAGTCGTCCTTGGACAATCCTTCCACGAAACTGCAGGCATCGGCTGCGGCCTGCTGTATGTGGTCAAGGTAGTCGGGTAGCCGATTTTCACTCATACCGGTTGAGCCTCCGCAAGCACCTTGACCCGGAACTTCGGCGGCAGGTCACCAGGTGTAAGCAGATCGACGTCCACGCCGAGCAGTGTTTTGAGCTCTTCTTCCAAATCGCCCAAGTCCAACAGCGTTGCACCAGGCAGCGCGTCAACCAGTAGATCAAGGTCGCTGCCATCCCGGTCGGTGCCATGCAGCACGGAACCGAAGATGCGCGGGTTCGCGGTGCGGAAGCGACCGACTACCTGACGCACTGCGTCTCGCTTCATATCAAGTGCAGCAGACGGTCGCATGAATATCCTTTCTTATCGAAGCTCGTTGGGACAACATGAACCGATGATAGCACTGTTCAAGAATCATCTCCGCAATAGTGAGACCCTGCGCGAGGAGCGTGTGTTGCGGTCCCTGCAGCTGGCTCCGCTGATGCCTTTTGACGGCACGGGCCGATTCGAGGCAGGTATCCCCTTCTCATGGCCGGATTATGTGGAACTCACGCGGACCCTGGGCCGCTGCGTTCACCCCACCAAACGGGGACGCATTCCGGAAGGCACACCGAAACTGCTCGCGCGCATGGGTATGGGGACTGAGTCCTTTATCGCGCTGGCGATCTATTCCGTTCCTTTGGCTCGGCCATCGGGGCGCCGGCGAGTCTGGTGGATCTGGCGGCGCGAAGGCAATGTCGGTATCTGCGGGGTATCCGTACGGCTCGGAGAGAGCAAGGGCCACGTCGCTTGGCGTTCAGCCTATCGCCTCATCTGGCACCCCCAACCAAGCGGTGTCATACTGCCCACCATGACCTCAGTAATCGAACTCTACGAACAGATCAGCAGCGCGCCAGACGAGAAGACCCGGGCGCGATTGATCGTGGAAGCCATCGAGCATGTGGAACGCCGCTTCCCGGCTGTGAACGATCTGGCTACCAATGCAGCGCTAAGGGAAACTGAACTGCGGCTGCAGAAGGAGATCGAGCAGCTGCGGGCTGAAACGCGGGAGATTGAAGGGAATCTACGCCGGGATATCGAGCAACTGCGAGGAGATCTTCAGAAAGAGATCGAGCAGCTGCGGGCCGAAACGCGGGAGATTGAAGGGAATCTGCGCCGGGATATCGAGCAACTGCGAGGGGATCTTCAGAAAGAGATCGAGCAGCTGCGGGCCGAGACTCGACAGATTGAAGGGAATCTGCGCCGGGATATCGAGCAGCTGCGGGCCGAGACTGCGCACCACAAGGTAGATATCATTAAATGGACGCTAGGTGCGCTGCTGGCCTACGCCATCCTGATCCTGGGTGCGATGCGATTTTTCGCTGGTTAGCATCATCCCTTTGCGGGCAGGCCCCGCTCCCACGAAACGGCAGCCCTCACCTGGGGTCAGATCCTGCAGCAGGCCGGCACCTCCACGTTTTGCCAGACGCTACTTGGTGGCGCTTGGCGGCGAACATGGTGTTGTTTCCCACCCCAAATCGCTGATCACCGCCTGATCTGAAGCGGATTATTTCCTCGTTGATAGAGCCAGCGTGGTGGCAGAGTGTGAGTCGGGTGTGAGGCGAAGTGCCCGGATTGATTCACCGGGCTGGCGGATCGGGGCGGACAGGGGCATGATCTGAGGCCAACCCATAAAAGTGGCCCGCCACGGTAGCCGCCGTGCGGGCCGGTGGCCGGTGTGCTATTGCGGTTGAGAACGCCTTTGACCGGCGAACAATACGTTACCCAGCAAGGCTGGTTGAAAGCAAGCCTGACGTGTTGTCCGCTGCATCCTGCCGGGGGCTGTGGCTTTGCCCGCCACGGCAGCTATGCGCGCAAGCGGCCTCGGGGGGCACGGATCGCCCGCTGGTATTGCCCGCAGGGG
>NZ_KK214996.1:18342-31706 GCF_000633935.1 Ectothiorhodospira haloalkaliphila ATCC 51935
CGATTTTCGCGGCCGAGGGCCGCTCCCACCCACCTTGTTACCATTCCATCGTCGGTGGCTTTGGTAGAGAATCATGCTTCGTCAAAGGAGTGACCATGACTGACCAAGACAGCGCCCGGCGTACAGATCACGACAGCCCCTGGAAGGATGCCCTGGACTCTTACTTCGAGGAGTTCTTGCGGTTGCTGTTCCCGTCAATCCATGGCGAGGTGGATTGGTCGCGGGGGTACAGCGCCATGGACAAGGAGTTGCAGCAGATCACGGCAGACGCCAGCAGTGGCCGGCGCCATGCGGACAAGCTGATCAAGGTGTATGCCCGGGATGGGGGCGAGACCTGGGTGCTGGTTCATGTGGAGGTTCAGGGTGAGCCAGAAGATGGGTTTGCACAGCGGATGTACACTTACCAGTACCGCTTGCGGGACCGGTACGGGGTGGATGTGGTGAGCCTGGCGGTGCTGGCAGACACCAGCCCGGGGTTTCGGCCGGAGCGCTTCCGGTATGCCCGCTGGGGGTGTGAGCTGAGCTTTGTGTTTCCCATGACCAAGTTGATCGACTGGGAGGCACGCTGGGCGGACCTGGAGGTGAGCGAGAATGTCTTCGCCTTGGTGGTGATGGCGCAGATCAAGGCCAAGCGGCTGGATGATGGAGAAGAGCGTCAGCGGGCCAAGGTGGGCCTGATTCGTCTGCTTTATGAACGGGGTTACAGTCGGGCTGAGATTCAGCGGCTGTTTCATATCATCGACTGGATGATCCAGCTGCCCAGGGGACTGGAACGAGGTTTTCTGGAAGTGGTCTATGCCATTGAGGAGGAAAAGCGTATGCCTTACATCAATACGGCTGAGCGGTTGGGGATGGAGAAGGGACTTGAACAGGGGATGGAGAAAGGACTTGAGCAGGGCCACCATCTGGGTGTTGCGGACACCCTGCGCAAGCAAATTGCCTTGAAGTTTGGAGAACTGCCTACCTGGGCCGATGAGCGCCTGAGCCAGGCCAGCGATGAGCAGTTGGATGAGTGGGTCGTCAAGATCCTGTCCGCCGAGAGCCTGGAAGCACTCCTGGGCAATCACTGATCCTGCCGCTCCCCAGGTAAACTTCGGCGGCTGAGGTGTCGCCCGATACCTGATCGTGGAAGCCATCGAGCATGTGGAACGCCGCTTCCCGGCTGTGAATGATCTGGCTACCAATGCGTCGCTACGGGAAACTGAACTGCGGTTGCAGAAGGAGATCGAGCAGCTGCGGGCCGAAACCCGGCAGATCGAGGGCAACCTCAGAGCAGAGATGGGGCGCCAGAAGGTCGACATCATCAAATGGACTCTGGGCGCCCTGCTGGCCCATACTGCCCTCATCCTGGGGGGCATGCGCTATTTCTTCGGCTAGGACTCAGTCGATCAGTCAAGCCCTGGAATGCCCCTGCAAACAAACGTGGCCAGCCAGTTGGCTGCATCGCTGAAAAGCTCATCCATGTGGGCGGCCGCGCCGGGGTTTTCGGCGGCGATGTAGTCCCAAATGTCAGCGCGATCTTGTTCCGCCTCCGGCGTCCAGACAACGATCACGTTTTGCCAGCTGCTACCTTGTTCCGCTTGACGGCGAACCGCGCTTCCACTTCATCATGTGAACGGCCACGCCCGGCACGGGCTGAGTCGCGCCCGGCCTCCACCTTGCGGCGCAGGTACTCATCATATTCACGAGCCTGCCGACGTTGCTTGATGTAGTCCCGCATCAGCTCTCGGACCACCTGGGACGCCGGCCGATCCTCCTCGGCTACCTCGGCCATAAAATCGGCACGCAACTCCGCTTCCAGCTTCATGGTGAAAACAGCTTCTTTCTTCATGGTCCGGCCCCCTTGCGGTACTTATAAAGTATATACGTCGTCAGCACCATGCGCAGGCCGAAAATCAGCTGGGCTCGCAGCATGGCAGCCAGTCGGGTGCTCCCCTTCTCATCTTAGGACACCCACTTTGTTATTGACTCAAGTGCACCACCCCACTAAGCTCACCCCATGACCCAGCCCCGCGCCTCCCAGATCTGCCTCGAAGACACGCCCTAGTATCACGTGGTGTCCCGCTGCGTGCGGCGGGCGTTTCTCTGCGGCCAGGATTCCGTCACCGGCAACAACTATGAGCACCGGCGCGGGTGGATAGAGCAACGCGCCCTGGGGCTGGCTTCCGTGTTTGCCATTGATGTGGCCGCCTACGCGGTCATGAGCAACCACTACCATCTGGTGTTGCGGGTGGATGCTCAGCGGTCCAGGCACTGGGATGCCAGGGAGGTGCTGTCACGCTGGACGCGTCTGTTCAGCGGCCCGGAGGTGGTGCAGCGCTACCTGTCGGATGCCTGGGAGACGCTTTCAGCGGCAGAGGTGGCGAGTGCCGAGGCCTATGCCGATGAGTACCGCGGCCGGTTGCATGATCTTTCCTGGTTCATGCGGGTCTTGAACGAGTCCATTGCCCGCCGCGCCAATGCGGAAGACAAGGTGCGGGGGCGGTTCTGGGAGGGTCGCTTCAAGAGTCAGGCGCTGCTGGACGAGCAGGCGTTGCTGGCCGCCATGAGCTATGTGGATCTGAATCCGGTTCGGGCGGGGGTGTGTGAGGGCCTGGAGGACAGCACGCACACTTCCATCGCCCGCAGGTTGAGTCAACCTCAGGAAGAGGCCACGGCCACCCGGGTGGGTGAGGCGCTGCCCGAGCGCGAGGATGACCGCCCTCCCCTCCTTCACAAAGCCAATACAGACGCCCCCACCGACCCTGCCATCATCAGTGGGATCTTCAATAGTGAGGTGCTGCGCGAGGAGCGCGTGTTGCGGTCGTTGCAGCCGGCTCCGCTGATGCCTTTTGACGGCACGGGCCGATTCGAGGCGGGCATTCCCTTTTCATGGCCGGATTATGTGGAGTTGACGCAAACCTTGGGCCGCTGCGTTCACCCCACCAAACGGGGGCGCATTCCGGAAGGCACGCCGAAACTGCTGGCGCGCATGGGCATGGGAACTGAAGCCTTCATCACGCACGCTGGTGATCTGTTTCATTCCTTTGGATCGGCCATCGGGGCGCCGGCGAGTCTGGTGGATCTGGCGGCGCGAAGGCAGTGTCGGTATCTGCGGGGTATCCGGACGGCTCGGGATGTGTTTGGGCGGGAGTTTTTGGCAGCGTCGTGAAGGACGGGGCACGCAGTGGCCCGTGCGGTGCGGGGAACGTTCATGTCCATCTGGCCGACGTGGGGACAGCAAGGGCCACATCGCTTGGCGTTCAGCCTATCGCCTCATCTGGCACCCCCAACCAAGCGGTGTCATACTGCCCACCATGACTTCAGTAATCGAACTCTACGAGCAAATCAGCAGTGCCCCGGACGAGAAGACCCGGGCACGCTTGATCGTGGAAGCCATCGAGCATGTGGAACGCCGCTTCCCGGCCGTGAACGATCTGGCTACCAATGCAGCGCTACGGGAAACTGAGCTGCGGCTGCAGAAGGAGATCGAGCAGCTGCGGGCCGAAACGCGGGAGATTGAAGGGAATCTACGCCGGGATATCGAGCAACTGCGAGGGGATCTTCAGAAAGAGATCGAGCAACTGCGGGCCGAAACGCGGGAGATTGAAGGGAATCTGCGCCGGGATATCGAGCAACTGCGAGGGGATCTTCAGAAAGAGATCGAGCAGCTGCGGGCCGAGACTCGACAGATTGAAGGGAATCTGCGCCGGGATATCGAGCAGCTGCGGTCCGAGACTGCGCACCACAAGGTGGATATCATTAAATGGACGCTAGGTGCGCTGCTGGCCTACGCCGTCCTGATCCTGGGTGCGATGCGATTTTTCGCTGGTTAGCATCATCCCTTTGCGGGCAGGCCCCGCTCCCACGAAACGGCAGCCCTCACCTGGGGTCAGATCCTGCAGCAGGCCGGCACCTCCACGTTTTGCCAGACGCTACTTGGTGGCGCTTGGCGGCGAACATGGCTCCCACTTCATCATTCGAACGGCCACGATACCTGCGGGGCATCCGGACGGCTCGGAATGTGTTTGGGCGGGAGCTTTTGGCAGCGTCGTGAACGATGGGGCACGCCGTGGCCCGCGCGGTGCGGGGAATGTTCATGTCCATCTGGCCGACGTGGGGGCAGCAAAGGAGGTTGAGCAACTGCGGGCCGAGACTGCGCACCACGCCGCCATGTCATCCCAGTAGGTAGCGCAGGCCTCCCAGGATGAGTGTCGCCTGAGCCAGCAGTAAGCCTCCGGTCCAGGCCACCGTCCATTTGATGGTTTCAATCTTGCTTTGGGCGATATCGCCCCGAACTTCGGCGACGTCCTTTTTCACCTCCCCCCTGAGCTTTTCAATGTCTTTCTGCACGTCCCCCCTGAGCTTTTCAATGTCTTTCTGCACGTCCCCCCTGAGCTGCTCAATGTCTTTCTTGACCTCGCCTCGAAGTTGCTCTATTTCTTTCTGCAGCCGCAACTCTGTTTCACGCAGTGCCGCTCCCGTGGCCAGGTCGGTCACCTCAGAGTAGCGTTGTTCCATTTGTTCGAAGGCCTCGGCGATCAGGCGAGCGCGCGTCTTATCATCCGGGGCGCTGGATAGCTGTTCGTAGAGTTCGATGACGGAGGTCATGTGAGTATCCTTGACGATTTACCCTTCCATTATCTCAGGCCGCGAGGTGAGCGGCAATAAAGGGGCAAGCTACCCTTGCCCTCCATGGGAACTGCCCTCGCCCTCGGCCGGCGACAGGCGGTGTGTACGAAACCCGAACTACGGGGAACGGTCATGTCCATCGGGCCGGCGTGGGGACAGCAAGGGCCACGTCGCTTGGCTTGCGGTGTTATACTGCCCGCCATGACCTCCGTGATCGAACTCTACGAGCAAATCAGCAGCGCCCCGGACGAGAAGACCCGGGCGCGCCTGATTGTGGAAGCCATCGAGCATGTGGAACGCCGCTTCCCGGCCGTGAACGATCTGGCCACCAATGCGTCGCTACGGGAAACTGAGCTGCGGTTGCAGAAGGAGATCGAGCAGCTGCGTGGGGATCTTCAAAAGGAGATTGAGCAACTGCGAGGGGATCTTCAGAAAGAGATCGAGCAACTGCGGGCCGAGACTCGACAGATTGAAGGGAATCTGCGCCGGGATATCGAGCAACTGCGGGCCGAGACTGCGCACCACAAGGTGGATATCATTAAATGGACGCTAGGTGCCCTGCTGGCCTACGCCGTCCTGACCCTGGGCGCGATGCGATTTTTAGTTGGTTAGCATCGTCATCCCAAGGTAGCCGTAGCGCAGGCCTCGCAATTCCCTTTTTTGCGATCGCAACTCCGTTTCACGCAGCGCAGCACCCGCAGCCCGGTCGGTCACCTCGCCACATCCCTTCGCGGGCAGGCCCGCTCCCACAGGGGAAGGTTCTATGGGGCACCACTGCCCCCTCAAGCCCCCCACACCCCGATGCACCGCCCTTCCACGGTCCGCTCCATCTCCCAGATCCGTTCCTCCCAGCTCACCTCGGGATCCCGGTTGAAGATCACCAGGTGGGCCTCGTCAGCACCCACCTGGCTGTACGCGTCCTGTAGAACCCGTATTCCCTAAATCTCCCTGATTCCCCATTGTGCCCGGCACGATCTCACCCAACCAAGGAGATGAGCCGGCATGAGCAGGGGCATTCAACAACGCAGGCGCGCCTTCTGGCAGGACCTGGTCCGGCGGTGGGCGGTCTCAGGTCAGAGCAAAGCCGCCTTTGCCCGCCAGCATGGGGTGTCACCCCGGCAGTTATCGCAGTGGGCAGCGCGCTACCCGGAATGGGTGGTGGTCGCGGCCGGCCCCCAGGAGAAGGATTCGTCACCGGGCCGCGCGGCCGATGTGCAGCGGTTTTTGACGGTGCATCCGGTGGAGGACGAGCCTGCTCCCGCACCCACTGCGGTCACCGAGATGACACCATCGCCCCAGCCTGGCGGGCCGGTGGTGGTGGCTCTGAGTAATGGTTGCCGCCTAGAGCTCCATCCGGGGTTTTGCGCCCAGACTCTGCAACGAGCCATGGAGGTCCTGGAGGCATGATCGCCTGGCCCACGGGGGTAGCCATCCATCTGGCGGTGGCGCCGGTGGATTTCCGCAAGGCCTTCGATGGTCTGTGCATTGAAATCGTTGAGGCTCTGGACCGTGATCCGCTCAGCGGCGAGCTGTTCGTCTTCCGCAACCGGGCCGGGGACAAGCTCAAGGCCCTGTACTGGGATGGCCAGGGCTTTGTGATGATCTACAAGCGCCTGGAGAAGGGGCGCTTCAAGTGGCTCCAGCAGGTGGATGGGGATGCAGAGGGTGAGGTTCGACTCTCCCGCAGCCAGTGGCAGGCGCTGTTCGAAGGCATCGACTGGCGGCGCCTGGAAAGTCCTCGAAAATGCCTTGCCACAGCCACCCGCTGATAGATAAATACCATCGATAAGTCAGCCACTTAGCTTCGCATTCATGGTAGAATACGAGCATGTTGAGTGGTGCTGCACAAGGCCTGACTTCATCGCTTTCCAGCCAGGGCGAGGCGCAACTTCGCGCCGCCCTGGCGGAGCGTGACGAGGTCATCAGGCAGCAGTCCGACTTACTCGTCCAGCAGCAGTCCACGATCAATGAGCTGAGCGAGCAACTGCAGGATCTCAAGCGCCAGATCCTCGAGGCCCAGCGCAAACGCTTTGGGCAAAGCTCCGAGCGCGGGTGTTACCTCCAGGAGGATCTCTTCCATCCACTGGAAGCCCCGATCCCCGAGCCGGAGGAAGAAGAAACCACCGAGGCACCCAGGAAGCGGCGCAAGACCCAACCACCCCGAGGTCGTCGCCCCCTGCCACCGGAACTGCCCCGGGAGACGCAGCGCTACGACTACGACGATGAAACCCGGGCCCAACTGGAAGCCCAGAACGGCGGCCCGCTGGTGGAGATCGGCGTCGAGGTGACCGAGACCCTGGAGTACCAACCCGGGCAGCTTTACGTGAAGCGCCACGAGGTGCCCAAGTATGCAATCCAGGGGGATGACGGAGAGCGCACCATCGTCTCTCCATCGCGCCCTTCGCCACCGATCCCCGGTGCCCAGGTGGGTGCCAGCCTGCTGGCCCATACCGTGATCAGCAAGTTCGCGGATCACCTGCCGCTCAACCGCATCAGTCAGCAGCTGGCCCGGGATGGTTATGACATCCCTCGCCAGCGGCTGTGCGACTACGTGCTGCTGTCCGCTTCGGCCCTGGCCCGACTGGCCGACTTGGTCCGCCAGGATGCCCTGGCCAGTCCGGTAGTGCACAGTGACGACACCACGGTGCCGCAACTGGAAAAGGGCCGACGACAAACCCGAACCTGTCGCCTGTGGCTCTACCTGGGCCGCGGGCGGGAGGACGGCATCATCCCGGTGTTCTACGACTACACCACCAACCGATCCCAGGAAGGTCCGCTGGAACACTTGCGTGACTACGAGGGATATCTGCAAGCCGATGCCTATGCGGGCTACCTCAATGCCGAACGGATCCAGGAGGCGCTGATCTGGTGTGCCTGCTGGTCCCACGCGAGGCGACCGTTCGAAAAGATCGCCCGCAAACACAAAAAGCGTGGCCGGGTACATCTGGTGATGAAGCTGATCGCGGCGATCTACCAGGTGGAATCGCGCCTGCGCCAACAAGGGATCACCGACCCCGAGCAGATCCGCGAGGCGCGTCAGCGCCGCACGGTGCCCATCCTCAAGCGCTTGCGTCGCCTGCTGGATCGCATCCTGCCCAGCCTGCCGCCCCGGGGAGACTTCGCCAAGGCGATCGGTTACGTCCTCAACCACTGGCAGGCCCTGATGCGCTTCACCGAGGATGGCCGCCTGGAGCCGGATAACAACCGCGGCGAACGCGCCCTCCGTGGGGTGTGCGTGAGTCGGAATTATGACGAGTCCCCGATTATGTGGAGACCAGCATCTGGGACGAGGTTCTCAGCGGGACCGGCCGCGCTACCGGGGAGGTGACAAAGCTTCCGAAAGAGCGCATAACCGGGAAGTACTTACGCCGATGGAGGGCATAGACCTTGTCGGACGCCTTAGGCATCACGCTCCCTGAAACGGTTGAGCGAGGATCATGGGCATCGCTCCGTGATCCGTTTCGACACCGGCTCATCGAGAGGGGCTACGCGCTCGGCACAGCGCGGATGTACGAACAGGCGATCCTCCAGTACGAGAGGTGGGCATGGCCGGAGCCCGTTGCCGCGATCGACGCGGCCTCGGTCGAGGAGTTTCTCGCCTACTTCCGTGAGTCTTGGACTAAACACCAGCCCTCCCAGCTAGAAGGGACAGTGCGCGCTGCGCTCCGCCAGTTACTCAAGATGCTCGGTCGCCCGATCAAGCGGTCGGTGTGGTGCCCGCAGAGCAGTCACATGGTGGCTTTGTACGATGCGTACATGGCGGATGTGGCGGGACTTGGTGAGTCGACTCGCCGATATCGTCGGCGCGAGGCCGGTAACCTGCTCAATGCCTTAGTAAGCGAGGGCCAAACGGGTCTCTGGTCCCTGTCCCCGAGCGAGGTCAGGGACTATGTGCGGGAGCGCGTCGAAGGCCTTAAACCCAAGAGTGTGGGTGTCATTTCGGTCGCGATCCGCAGTTTCCTCAGATATGGTCATCTGTGCGGCCACTGCGGACCGGAGTTGGCCCGATCTGTCCCGGGGGCAGCAAGTTCCTGCACGCGGCGCTTGCCGAAAGCGTTTGATCCCGAAGTTCTTCGGCAGCTTCCAGCGAGTTTCGATCTGACTCGGGCAACCGGGCAGCGTGATTATGCGATGTGCCGCGTCCTCATGGACTTGGGGATTCGCACCGATGAAGCTGCACGGCTGCAACTGGATGACATTGACTGGCATCGAGGCACGGTCACAGTGCCTGCCGGAAAATCAGGTCGATCGAATACCCTGCCACTGCCCTCAATGACCGGCGAGGCCATCGTAGCCTACCTTCGTGGTGGACGACCACGCACTCAGTCTCGCGCGTTGTTCGTCCATCACAGGTCACGGAGTGGCTACCCAGTAACGGCTGCAACCGTCCGTGCGGCACTACGCGCGGCATTCCGCCGCATTGGGCTACCGGATTCTCTTAGTCAGGTTCACCGGCTTCGGCACAGCGTTGCGACGCGGCTGCTTGAGACCGGGACACCGCTGAAGAGCATTGCAGATGTTCTTGGCCATCTCAGCTACGACACCACGGCCGGCTACCTTTCTGTAGACGTCGGGCGGCTGAGAAAGGTCGCCATGCCCTGGCCGGAGAACATGTCGTGAGCGTCAGGTGCTGGCACGAGCGCCTCGATCGTTATCTCGCACAGCGACGAGCACTTGGCTATCTCCTGGCGAGAGAGAGCCACCAGCTCCGATCTCTGGCGGACCTACTCGAAGAGCATGCTGCGAATGCCTCTTTCACGACGGCCCTGGCTTTACGATGGGCCCGGCAGGCGCCCTCGGGCTCGGACATGGCCCAATCCCGTCGCCTTCAGATCGCGCGCGGCTTCGCACGGTTTCTGCTGGTTGATGACCCTGGTACGGAAGTACCGCCGCAGCGCCTTCTCGGTCCCACGCACCGACGCGTCCCGCCCCGGATCTTCACAGAGAGTGAGGTGAGGGCATTGATGGAGGCTGCTGACCAGCTTCACCCTGCGGGATCGGCGCGTGGCTTGTCGATGCGCGTACTTATCGGATTGCTTGTGGCGACAGGACTCCGTCCCGGTGAGGGGGTACGCCTCAGCAACGAAGATGTCGACACTGCAAGGGGCCTGATCGTCGTTCGTAGTGGTAAGTTCGGCCATGAGCGCGTCGTTCCCCTCCACGAAAGCACGGTTGCCGCCTTGATCAGCTACCGGGTCGCCTGCGCCGGATTGACCATCGGATCAGAGTGCGGAGCGTTCTTCCGTCGCGGCAACGGTGAGTCCTTGGAAATCATCCACGCTGATTATGCGTTTCGATGCCTATGTCGGACGCTCGGTTTCAGCGGCGCGCCAGCCGGACATCGCTGGCCAAGGCTCTATGACCTTCGCCACACCTTCGTATGCAGACGGCTGCTCGCCTGGCACGAAGCCGGTGAGAGCGTTGATGTAAAGATGCCCTACCTTGCGGCGTACCTTGGTCACCAAAAGATCAGCTCGACGTACTGGTATCTGAGCGCAATCCCCGAACTGATGAACGTGGTCAGCGAGCGCTTCGCAGCCTTCGCGGCCAGAGCGGAGAAACCACTGTGACCAAGGCACCCACTGGGGCTGACTCACCGAAACTCGGGTGGCTTCTTCAGAGTTACTTCTACGACTATCTGATCGCACAGCGCCAGGCGAGTCCGCGGACAGTGACTGCATACCGGGACGTATTCCGGCTGCTACTGCGCTTCGCCGTACGCCGCGATCGGCACGCCCTTGCGGAGATGGGGCTTCAGGATTTGAACCGTGAACTCGTACTCGCCTTCCTGGATCACCTCGAACGCGAGCGAGGCAATACCGCTCGGACCCGCAACGTCCGCCTTGCTGCGATCCGATCATTCGTGAGCTATGCGGTTCTTCAAGACCCGCTTGCCCTCTCGACTGTGCAGCAGGTACTGGCTATCCCGATGAAGCGGCATGACCGCGGGCCGATCCACTATCTCTCGGTTGTCGAGATGAACTCGCTTCTTGAGGCGCCCCAAACATCCACTTGGAGCGGTCGACGTGACCAAGTACTCCTGCGAACCCTTTACAACACCGGAGGCCGTGTTTCGGAGATAGCGGCGTTACGACGAAAAGACGTCGACGCCGAGGATCGTCTGGTGGTCCATCTTCGTGGCAAGGGCAGGAAGGCAAGAGTGATTCCGCTATGGCGTGATACAGCGAGCCTCCTGCGGAAGTGGCTCGAAGAGCTACCAGACGAACCTGGAACACCGCTCTTCCCGAATCGTGCGGGGCAAGCCATGACCCGAAGCGGAGTGTCTCAGCGCCTGAAGGTTGCCGTGGCGGCCGCCGGTTGCTCTTGTCCCTCCCTGGGCAGAGCGAAGGTGTTGTTTCCCACCCCAAATCGCTGATCACCGCCTGATCTGAAGCGGATTATTTCCTCGTTGATAGAGCCAGCGTGGTGGCAGAGTGTGAGTCGGGTGTGAGGCGAAGTGCCCGGATTGATTCACCGGGCTGGCGGATCGGGGCGGACAGGGGCATGATCTGAGGCCAACCCATAAAAGTGGCCCGCCACGGTAGCCGCCGTGCGGGCCGGTGGCCGGTGTGCTATTGCGGTTGAGAACGCCTTTGACCGGCGAACAATACGTTACCCAGCAAGGCTGGTTGAAAGCAAGCCTGACGTGTTGTCCGCTGCATCCTGCCGGGGGCTGTGGCTTTGCCCGCCACGGCAGCTATGCGCGCAAGCGGCCTCGGGGGGCACGGATCGCCCGCTGGTATTGCCCGCAGGGGCACCGCACGTTTTCCCTGATACCTGATTGTCTGGCGGCCCGCTGGTCGGGGAAGCTACAGGCGGTGGAAGTGGCGGTGATGACCGCGGAGATCGCGCCCAGTCTGGTGGCGGCCGCCAGGATGCTGCGCCCCGAGATCGAGGAGGCAGGGGCGGTGCGCTGGGTACGCCGCCGCAAGGATGCGATAGACGATTGCTTGCACCGCCTCAGGGGACTGCTACTCGACCTGCTCACCGACTGCGCCCCCACCTTGACCGCCTGCCAGATCGCATTAGGTCAGACACCCTTGCTCCCCGCCCTGCGTGAGATTGCCGCGCCCTGGCTCGATCAGTTACCGCCGCCATTCGGTTTTGCCCACCGCTGCAGTGGCGGTGTGTCCACCTCCCCGTCGCGCCAACACACAATGGGCCCTGACCCGCCTGGCAGCGGGGCGTAGCGTCGTGGAGCGACCGTTTGGGTCGTTTTCCCCGGAGACGCTGCCATGCCCGATCCCTCTCATGACCTGCGCCACGAGATCGCCCTGTTCCGTTTCGGGCTGATCGCCGACCTGGTGCGTCGGCCGCCCGGCGCGCCCGGGCTCTATACCCAGCTCCATGCCATTGCCGCCCGCACCCATCAGATCCCTGGCAGCCATCGCACCCATGTGGCCGCCGAGACCTTGCGGGACTGGATGAAGAAGTACCGCCAGGGTGGCTTTGACGCCCTGCTGCCCAAGCCGCGCCAGGATCGTGGCCAGCCCCGGCGCCTGTCAGCGACCGTCACCGAGGCCCTGATCGCCCTGAAGGAGGAACATGCCTCCTGGTCCGTGCGCCAGGTGATCCGGCACCTGCGTGACAACGGCGCGGTGGACGCGGATCTGCCGCTGCCACCTTCCACGGTCCACCGCCTGTTCGTGCGTCATGGGCTGATGCAGCGCCAGGCCGAGGCCACTCATGACCAGGATCGCCGCCGCTTCGCCTTCGCCCGAGCCGGACAGCTCTGGTCCAGCGATGTCATGCACGGCCCCAGTGTCACCGTCGAAGGGCGCGTGCGCCGCAAGACCTATCTGATCGCCTTCATGGACGATGCCACCCGGGTGGTTCCCCATGCCGCCTTCGCCCTCTCGGAGAACACCCGCGCCTTCCTGCCCGTGCTGCGCCAGGCTCTGAGCAAGCGCGGACTCCCTGAACGCTTATACACTGACAATGGCGCGAACTACCGCTCCCATCACCTGGCCTTGGTCTGCGCCCGGCTGGGTATCGCTCTGATCCATGCGCGTCCCTACCGCCCTCAGGGGAAGGGGAAGATCGAACGCTTTTTCAGGACCTTACGCGCCCAGCTACTGAACACCCTCACCCCGGAGGATACCGCCAGCCTGGAGGCCCTCAACCGGCGCCTGTGGGCCTGGGTTGAGGGGGAGTATCACCACAACCCCCATCGCGGCCTGGACGGGATGACGCCCCTGGAGCGGTGGGCTCAGGACGGTGACCAGGTGCGCTATCTGGACCCGAGTCTGGATCTGGAGGATCTGTGCCTGTTCGAGGCGGTACGCAAGGTCCACAAGGACCGTACCGTCAGCCTCGACGGCGTGATCTACGAAGTGGATGCCGCCCTCATCGGCGAGCGCGTCACGCTGCGCTACGACCCCGGCGCCACCCGGCGCACCGTGCAGATCGTCCATCAAGGCCGGTACGTGGAAACCGCCAGGCCCGTGGACCTGTACGCCAACTGCTTCGTCAAGCGCAACACGCCCTCGCGCGAGGCCCGCAGTGAGGATCAGGGCCCGCAACCCAGCCCCTCGGGGATGCACTGGCGGGACTTCGATATCGAGGCGGGGGAGGACTGAGGCCATGTACCGCAAGCACTTCGGCCTGACCGCCTATCCCTTCGAACCCAGCGTGGCCAGTGAAGACCTGTTCGAGTCCCAGACCCTGCGCGAGGCCCAGGCCCGGCTCAGGCACCTGCTGCGCCTGCGGGGCATCGGCCTGCTCACCGGCGAGGCCGGCAGCGGCAAGACCAC
>NZ_KK214996.1:31806-79945 GCF_000633935.1 Ectothiorhodospira haloalkaliphila ATCC 51935
CACTCGGCCTGTAGCCAGGATCTGTGTGGGAAAAGGGGCGTGGAATAATCTGGGAAACAACAGAAGGTCACACCGCACGTGATCCGTCACACGACCGCGATGCATCTCCTGCAGTCTGGTGTTGAGCTGTCCGTCATCGCCCTCTGGCTTGGACACGAGAGCATCGAAACCACGCACGGCTACGTGGAAGCGGACCTGGCCTTGAAAGAGCAGGCCCTGGCCCGACTCGCACCACCGAGCATTGAGTCCACCCGGTATCGGCCGCAGCCGGAACTCCTCGCCTTCTTGGACTCTCTCTGATTATGCGAACAACAAACGGGCGGCATCGCGGCATCGCAAAGAGATTCGGCCGAGCCACCACCCCGCCTACTCCACATAATCGGGGACTCGTCATAATTCCGATTATGCGGAGCACAGCATAATCGGAAGAACTGGAACTTCGCTGGCTCCGAGAACGGAGGCCACGCCCTGGCGATCCTGCTCACCCTCCTGGAGACCTGCAAGCAGAACGGGGTGAACCCCCGTCACTATCTGATCGATGTGCTTGAGCTGCGTAGACCGCTGAAGGTTGCCACCCATTCCACGTGAAGCCTGCCACCCGGACCGGGGCAAAGCTGCCACCCATCGGAGCGTAGCGACGCGGGGTTTTCCTTCTTACTCCGACGTTGCGGTGTCGGTCAACTTGGACTGGGTTTTTCGCATGGACTCCCCTCTGAGATTGATCTTGTAGGCGTTGTGAACCAAGCGATCCAGAATGGCATCAGCCAGGGTGGCATCACCGATGACGTCGTGCCATTGGTCCATGGGCAGTTGGCTGGTGGCGATGGTGGATCGTCTGCCGTGGCGGTCTTCCAACACCTCCAGGAGGTCACGGCGGTTTTCAGCATTGAGTTTCATGAGCCCCCAGTCGTCGAGAATCAGTACATCCACTTTGGCCAAGTTGGCCAGAAGCTTTGCGTACTGACCATCCCCCTTGGCGATGCTCAGCTCCCGCAACAGACGGGTTAGACGAACGTAGTGGGCGGTGTGTCCCTCTCGGCAGGCCTTATGGGCCAAGGCACAGGCCAGCCAGGTTTTGCCAACCCCGGTGGGGCCGGTGATGAGGATATTGAGGTGTTCCTTCACCCACTGGCAGGCCGCCAGGGATTGGATCAACCCCTTGTCCAGGCCGCGCGGGTTCCGATAATCCAGGTCTTCGAGGCTCGCTGTGTGTCGCAGCTTGGCCTGGCGCAACCGGCTCGCCATGCGCCGATTTTCCCGTTCGGTTGTTTCGCGGTCCACCAACAGTCCAAGGCGTTCTTCGAAGCTCAGTTCCTGGATGTCGGGTGTGGCCACCTGGTCGGCCAGGGCGGCCGCCATGCCGGTTAACTTGAGGGCGTGGAGTTTATCCAGGGTGGGATGTTTGAGCATGTCAGACCCCCTCAGAGTAGTAGGCTGGGCCGCGGATGTTGTCGTGGCCATCAGGTAAGGCCAGCTCCTGCTGTTCTTCCAGAGGCTGTTCATCCAGGCGGTGTTTGAGGATGGATTCGATGTTCTTATAGCGGCACGTCCCAAGCGTCAGCGCGCGTTGACAGGCGGCCTCCAAGCGAACATCACCAAACGTCTTCCCCAGGCGGAGGATGCCCAGACAGGAACGGTAGGCTTGCTGGGGGTGCTTTCGGGCACCCAGGGCGGTGCAGATGAGCTTTTCTGTTGCAGGCCCGGTCTTGGCGGCCCATGCGATCAGACGCTTGGGCGTCCACTCACCTGACTGCCGATGGGATTCGGGCATGTGGGCGGCCACGGTGGTGTGCCGACCCTTCTGATCGGAGCGAGGGTGGCTGGCAATGCGGTTGCCCCGGTAAAAACACTCGATGGTGTTGTGGGTGATCCGGACCTCGACCTCCTTCTTGATCAGGGCGTAAGGCACCGAGTAGTAGTGCCCCCCGATGGCCACGTGGTAGTCGATATGTACCCGGGCCTTCTTCCATTCGGCATAGACATAACGCTCTGCCGGCAGAGGCTGCAGGGCCGGCTTGTCCAACTGCTCGAAGTGTTCGCGCCGACAACCGGGCAACTTCCGGAACGGGCGGTTGTTGAGCTTCTCCAGCAGTTCACGGATGCTGGATTTGAGTTGCCCAAGAGAGAAGTGCTGACGGTGGCGCAGTGCCGCCAGTATCCACCGCTCAACGATCAGCACGCCACCCTCCACCTTGGCCTTGTCCCGGGGTTTTCGGGATCGTGCGGGGACAACGGCCACACCGTAATGGGCGGCCATGTCCTGATAGGTCGGGTTGAGATCCGGATCGTAACGATGCGCCTTGGTGACGCCCGATTTCAGGTTGTCCGGCACCACCAGCTCTGGCACACCTCCGAAGAACTCGAAGGCCCGGATGTGGGATCCAATCCAGTCGGGCAGTGTCTGGCTCCAGGTCGGCTCTGCATAGCTGTAATTGGACGCCCCAAGTACTGCCACGAAGATCTGAGCCTCGCGGATCTCCCCGGTATTGCGATCAATGACTGGCACAGTCTGGCCGGCATAGTCCACAAACAGCTTCTCTCCAGCCCGGTGGTCCTGACGCATCACCATGTCCAGCTTGCCCTGCCAGGCCCGATAGTTCTCGCAAAACCAGCTGTACTGATACCCCTCTGGGTGGGCTTCCCGGTACTCCTGCCAGATCAGGAAAAGGGTGACGTGCTTGCCCCTCAACTCCTCTTTGACCCGATGCCAGTCCGGTACGACCCGGGCATGGGCTGGCAGGTCTGGAGGGGGCGGAAATAACAACTGCTCCAGGCGACTTTCGCCCAGGTCCTCTGGCAATGGCCAACTCAAACCCGCCTCGGCAAAACGCCGAAGATACTCCCTCACGGTGGGACGACTGATACCGCAGGCCAATGCAACCTGGCGGTTGCTCAGCCCTCGCTCCCATTTGAGGCGTAGGACTTCTTTGATCTTCCGCATGGATAACCTCTTCGCTGGCATCTGACCTTCCCCGGATGGAAAGGACCAGCCTACCGGTAAGTTATCCCGCGTCTGGACACTTCGATGAGTCGACTCAGCGCCTCTGCCTGGGTGGCAGCCTTGCCGTGGAATCAGTGGCAGCTTTCCCCTGGAATGGGTGGCAGGCTTGCCGTGGAATCAGTGGCAACCTTGCTCCGGAATACGCACTTGAGCGCATCCAGGATCCATCCCACCAACCGTCTCCACGAACTGCTGCCCTATCACTGGGAGCCGCGCACCCAGGCCTGCGGAGAGAATGCCAGCGGGGAGTGAGGAGTGGGTATACGTGCCCTACCGGACGCGTACCCTGGCTGGCATAGGCGACCGTCTGGACAAGCCCCTGGCTGATGACGCCCTCCAGGGTGCCACGCTGCAGCTTGAGCTCGATGACAATACGCTGCATCGGTCCATGAAAACCCCTGGCCGGGTCCGTCGGCCATTCAATGAAAAGGTCCGTGCGCTTGCGGCCCAGGCCATATTCCCGGCTGATGCGGCCACCGCCATTGACGATCCGCTGCAAAAAGGCCTGCATCAGCAACTGCGGGCCCGCCTCCTTGTAGTCAAAGCGCTCCAGCCAGGCATCAGCCTGTTCGCGGAAGAACTGCTGGAAGGCACGCAGCAACTTCGGCAATCCATGTGGCGGGACCCCATGTCGCGCGGCAATAAATCCATCCAATGGACCCTCCGTGATGCACTGCCCTTCATCCCTGGTTGCCCTCACTGGCGACGGGGTGGCGGGGTGCCTACGATGGCTTTACTCTGCCCTTGTCCTTGTCCTTGACCCACGTCCCAGACAAGTCACCACAACCTCGCGAGCATGCCCACGGGCGCGATGTTCCCAGAGAAAGACCCCCTGCCAGGTGCCAAGCATGAGCCGACCCTGAGCAAATGGCACCGTGAGGCCACTGCCCGTGAGAATGCTGCGGATGTGCGCCGACATGTCGTCCGGCCCTTCCATATCATGGGCATACCTGGGATCGCCATCCGGCACCGTGCGGGTCATGTACCCTTCCAGATCCTTGAGCACTGTGGGATCAGCATTTTCCGTGATGGCAAGAGAGGCGCTGGTATGACGACAGAAGATCTGGCAGATACCGACCTGCAAGCCCGATGCGATTAGAGCGTCATTCACCGCCGCCGTAATCTCCGACTGCCCCCGACCCTGGGTATTGATGGTGATGCTCGCTTGATGAATGTCCATGACGCTACCCTCGACGTGCCCGATTTCAGCATCAGGATAACGGATTCGACACATACGAAAAGGCCCCTTCCTCAAGGTGGAAGGGGCCTTTTCAAGTTGATTCAAAACGATATGGTAGGCGCGATTGGACTCGAACCAACGACCCCTACCATGTCAAGGTAGTGCTCTAACCAGCTGAGCTACGCGCCTGTCGTGTTCGAATGCGGCATTATACAGGCTGCCTTCGGGGTGTCAACACCCAATTCAGAGCATTGTTTTTGATAGAAAAAAACAGTCCTTCCCTTTGGATAACCCTCCCCCCGATCCAACGCCTCCAGCAGCGACTCCCAGGTCAACCAAGGGAGCGAATCCGAGTTCGTGCCCAAACCGTGCCCAAATTGTGCCCAAGAGACGAAGAACCCGCCCGCCAGGATCCCAAAACCCCAGCTTTTACCTGAACACCACCCAGATTGGGCACACACCTCCCGCCACCACATGACATCCCCCGCCAGGTTGCACCAAAAATGGCGCGGTCACGCTGAAGCAACATGGCAGGCCGACTCGCCAACCAACCTGCATTTATAAAGTTTCATGGGAGGTTTCGCGGACGCGACATGGATGACCGCCACGCGCCGAGGTGCGCCCCTGGCGTCACAGGCCAAGAGCAAGACACCACGACCGCCAATGGCGCGAGATGATTGGGAGATCAGGGTAAGGCCGGCGACTCAATCGTGCGCGGGTGGGCATTTCCCCAGACCGCGAAGGTACGCCTCTATGGCCTGTCTTACGACATCAGATCTCGTCGGGATATTTCCCTGAGTCGTCCGCTGCTCAGCGCGACATTCATCCAGCAGCGCAAGGGTCTCGTCGTCCAGGCGAATGTTCACTTGTCGTTGCTGCGTGCGCTTCACCACAGGGGGCTCCCGTCCTCGATCTCGTGTGTGTCACTCCAAGTGTACCCCCTACTCATCTGCATGTGTAGGCGTATAGCCACTTGACAATCCGTATATCCGCTATACAAAGGAGGTGGCAAATGACGTACCTGACGACCGAAGAACTGGCCAAGCGCCTCAGCTACAACCCCCGCTACATCAACAATGTGCTGCGACCGAAGCACCTGGATGAAGGCAGGCACTACGTGCGGCCGTTTGGTGGCCGCAAGGTGCTCTACATCTGGGAGAACATTGAGCAGGACATGTTCTGCGACCAGCCCGTGGGCATCCCCATGGCAAACGGGGGGGTGTGCAATGGCTAAGGTGCGAGCCCGACCGGATAACGGAAAGCTCTTCATTGACTTCCGCTACCAAAACAAGCGCTGCCGCGAATTGACCGCCCTGGACGACACGGGCGTTAACCGGAAACGACTGGAGAAACTTGCAAAGCGGATTGATGCCGAGATTGCGGCGGGGGTCTTTGACTACTCCAAGGTCTTCCCGAACAGCAAGCGTGCCCAGCAGTTCCAGCAACCGCAGGCCGTTGGTAACACGGGGGACCACCAGGGGGATGTGGAAACTCCTGACTCACCGCAGCTCAAGGAATTCGCCCAAACCTGGTTCGCCGAGAACGACCTTCGCTGGAAGCGCTCCTACCGGAAGAAGCTGCACGACATCTGGGAGAAGAAACTGCATCCGCAGTTCGGAGAGAAAAAGGTCAGCGACATCTCCAAACCCGAGATCCTCCAGTTCCGCGCACAACTCGCCAAAGTCCGTCGCGGAAAGGAGGAAGGCCTTTCACCCTCCCGGATCAACCAGATCATGAATCTGCTTGAGCAATTGCTGGAAGAAGCCGCCGACCGGTTTGACTTTAACACGCCGTTCAAGGGAATCAAGCCGCTCCGGATCCCCCGCACCCAGATCGACCCCTTCTCGCTGGAAGAGGTCCAGCAGTTCCTGGCCACCGTGCCTGCCAATTGGCGGCCCTACTGGTTGGTGCGTTTCTTCACCGGCATGAGGACAAGCGAGATCGACGGCCTGAAGTGGAAGTACGTGGACTTCGAACGTCGCGAGATCATCGTGATGGAAACCCGCGTCGAGGGTGAAGAAGACACCCCGAAGACCGACGGGTCACAACGGGCGATCCAGATGTCCGACATCGTCCTTCAGGCGCTCGAGGACCAGAAGGCCCACACGGCCGAGCTCAGCGAGTACGTCTTCTGCACCCGCTACGGCTATCCGCTGACCTACCGGAACGTCAACAATCGAGTCTGGTATCCCACGCTGGCAAAGGCCGGTCTCAAGCGGCGCAATCCGTACCAGACCCGTCATACCGCTGCGACTCTCTGGCTGGCCGCGGGTGAAAGTCCCGAGTGGATTGCCCGGCAAATGGGCCATGCCAACACCAAGATGCTCTTCACCACGTATTCCCGCTACGTGCCCAACCTCACGCGCCAGGACGGGTCCGCCATGGACCGTCTGCTCAAGTCACGGTTCGACGAACAGGCATGGAGGGCACCGGAATGACAGGCATCAACCATAACGCATCGCACACATACCCACCCGACCGTGTCGTGCTGAGGATGGCCTCCGCACTGCATACCACCTTCCAGATCCCCGAGGGGGTTGGACTCTGCCAGGCCCTCGGCGCCCCGAATTGCGACAACAATCGGGAGGCCCTGGTGCACTGGGTGGAACAACAGGTGGATCAACTGGAGCCGACCGTCTGGACGGCGGTCATGAGCCAGTTGGTGGGAGAACTGGACGAAGTACTGAGACGCGAGGAGAAACGGTCATGGCTCTGAAAGTAGAAGACGTGCAGCGGGTGCTGAAACACCCGGAAATGGAGGTGGACACCGTGCTCATGGGGCGGTTCGGCCTGGAACTCATCAACACCGCCACCGCCCAGAACGGCGAGTTGTATGGCGCAGCCCACCTGTACGATTATACCGGCTCTGTCCGGGTCTATACCTTGGCCGAGCATTGGGGAGGCAGTTTGCCCCAAGAACTGACAGACGCGAACCTGGCCATCCAGTTCGAGTTCTCCCGCAATGGCGATCTCGTCCCAGTGGCCTTGCCAGTGAAACAGGAGGTCATGCCACCCCGGTCCAGCATTGAACTGCTGCCGGCTCACCGCGTGCCCAGACCCGAGGATCTGCCCAGGCTGGTCTCGCTGGCAGAAAGCCTTGAAAGCGAGGCCTACCGGCAGTTCATGATCTCGGTATTTTCCGATCCACCCTTCGCTGCCGACTTCCTCACCCTGTCCGCCGCATATCGTTGCCATCATGCAGAACCCGGTGGCCTGCTCAGGCACAGCCTGGAGGTGGCGGAAGGGATCCAGGCGCTGAACCTCAAGATGCATCCGCTCAAGCGCGACGCGGGTATTCTGCTCGGCCTGTTCCACGATGTGGGCAAGGTGCTTCTGGCCCAGGACAAGGCGCGGACACTCCCATGCAGGTTTACCCATCACCCCGACCTGATCGGGATCGTCCTGGATGATAGTCTTTCCATGCTGAAATGGCTGGATCCCGATGCCTACTGGGCCTTCTGGCAGGCCATGCATGCCTATCAGACCAAAAACTACTTCGATGCCCCATTGGCGAAAGTGGTGTCCGGACTGGATGGGGTCAGCGCCCAGCAGGATGTCGAGACCCGGGGACGTCGCCAAGCTTCAGCTCGCAGTTACTGGGTGGATGGATGCGGTTACCGTGCTGGCAGTAGCGGGCAAACCTGGTCGCCTCCGACAGATCACCCTGCCATACCATCATAATCCCTCAGCGCCCCCGGCCAGGCCGTCACCCAGGACCCCTGGCCGGGGTCGTTCCGTATCATCAACCTGCCTACCCACACCCCACAACCTCCTGTTTCCGCGTATCATTCGCGCCATGCGCGTACTGTTCATCCACCAGAACTTCCCGGGCCAATTCCTTCGCCTCGCCCCTGCGCTCGCGGCCCGGGGCCATCAACTCAAGGCCATTCGTCAGAAGGGGCAGGGCCCCCATCTGGCCGGGGTCGACATTCGTGAATACACCCTGGAAAAAGGCAACACACCCGGGGTACACCCGTTCGCGCAGGAGTTCGAGTCCAAGGTGATCCGCGCCCAGGCGTGCGCCCAAATCGCCCAAGCACTCAAGAAGGAAAGGTTCATCCCGGACCTCATCCTTGCACACCCAGGCTGGGGAGAACCCCTGTACCTCAAGGACTTGTTCCCCAAGGCGCGGCAGATTCTGCAAACCGAGTACTACTACCGGGCCCAGGGGCAGGATATGGGCTTCGACCCGGAGTTTCCCCCCCCCACACTGGAAGACCTGGCCCGCATACGCACCAAAAATGCCAACCTCTGCGCCGCCTTCGACCAGATGGACCAAGGCATCTGCCCCACCCAATGGCAGGCCTCCACCCATCCGCACTGGGTGCGTGACAGACTTCGAGTCATCCACGAGGGGATCGACACCGATCTCATGTCTCCAGACGAAACCGCCTCCGTCACACTGCCGGACCGGCAAATCACGGTCACCCCAACCGACGAGGTGGTCACCTTCGTGGCACGTAATCTCGAGCCTGTGCGGGGTTACCATATCTTCATGAGGGCATTGCCGGGCATCCTGGCCCGTCGCCCAAAGGCCAAGGTATTCATCGTGGGGGGAGACGGCGTCAGCTACGGGTCGCCGCCCGCCTCCGGCAACTATCGGCAAATCTATCTTGACGAAGTCGCCGCCGAACTGGACCCCAAACGCATATTCTTCATGGGCCGGATCAACTACAGCGTGTATCGTCGCCTGCTGCAGATCAGTCGTTGCCACGTGTATCTCACCTATCCCTTCGTACTGTCCTGGTCCATGCTGGAAGCCATGAGCTGTGGCACGCTGGTCGTCGGCTCCCGGACGCCGCCCGTTGAAGAAGTCATCAAGCACAATGAAAACGGCCTGCTGGTAGACTTTTTCGACGTCCCGGCCCTGACCAATACAGTGGTGGAAGCCCTCGCCCACCCCTTGGCGATGTCACATTGCAGAACAGCCGCTCGCCAGACCATACTTGAGCGCTTTGATCTACAGCAGCACTGCCTGCCCCAACTGCTTGACCTTTTGGAAAACCCGGCATGAAGCCATCCCAACAGTCGCACCACACCGATACCGAGCCCCGCTACACAGGCGCCCTCACCGCCCTGCACGCCGACATCCTCCAGGGGTGGGCCTATGATCGCCATGCACCCGACGTACGACTGGCCGTGGAAATCTACCTGGATGGGGCCTGCGTCAGTGTGGCCCGCGCGGATCAATATGAATCCCACCCCATCGAAGGCGACGGGTTTCACGGCTTCAGCATCGCATTGGCCCAGCGCTGGCTGGAAAATGCCCGCCAGATCACCGCGCGTATCGCCAACCAGGGCCCCTGGCTCGACGGCACTCTGTCGCTGAGCCCGGAAACCAGAGACGCACTCCCCCACACCAGCCATCTCCCCCTCACCCAGGTCTGGCAATCACCCGGCCTGCGGCTCAGTGGCTGGGTCATCGACCCCAACCAACCGGAAAGACACGTGCATCTGGTCGTACGCGAGCAGGATCGCATCCTGGCTCGCGCCGTGGCCAACCGCCCCTACCCCGCCCTGCAACATCGCCCCAGCCACGACCATGGCTTCGACATCCAACTCCCCTGGGAACTGGCAGACGGCACACTGCATGAACTGCACCTGGAATCCGACCTGGGAACCTCGCTGACCCGCGCCCCCCTGAGGATTTGTGAACACCCAACGGGACTTGAGGGGCTGCTGCGCCAGCACTGGCCCACCTCCAGCAAACATGCCCCAGCGCGGGAACTGATCCTGCGGCTGGCCCATGAACAGGATCTGCGGGCTCCACGCACCCTCGGCTTCGCCCTGTACCCCCAGTGGTACGCATGTCATCAAGCCACCTTGCACGGCGCGCCTCAAAAGCGCCAGCGACCACCCCGCATCGGGGTCATGCTGCTTGCAGACAGTCAGGATCCCGCACTGCAACGCAGTCAGCAAAGCCTGCAACAGCCGGATATCCGCCTGGAAGGCGGTGTCGTTCGCGCCCCGCTGAATCAAGCCCCCGAGGCCGCCCGCATGCTGCTGGAGCGCGGTGCGCAGATGATTCTGCCCCTTCAAGCCGGCGATCGTATCGCAAAACACGGCCTGGCCAGACTGCTGTATGCCTGGCACACCGCCAGCAAAACACAAGAACCGGCCTGGCTGTTCGGAGACTGCGATCAGGACGGGCCCGATGGCGAACGCACCCATCCCTGGTTCAAGCCCTGCTGGGACCCGGACCTGTTCATGGGGGCCGACCTATTCACCCCCGGTGCCATTTTCAGTGCCGAGATCATCAACTCCGCACTCCAGACCCTGAAAGACCACTGGGACATCCCCGAGCCCCCAGACTGGCAAGCACTGCTTGCCGCCATCGCACTGAACACCACACACACGCAGGCCCGTGTCATCCATGTACCCCAGGTGGTCTACCACCGCTCTTCACAACGCCCCCACTGCCCATCCCGCTACCCGGCAGACCCCAGACGAGAGCGTGCCATCCACTGGATGGCCCGCCAGATGAACCCCAACGCCACGGTCTCCCAGGTACCCGGCTTCCCCGCCCTGCACCGCACCCACTGGCCACTGCCACCCAACCCACCCCGGGTCAGCCTGATCATCCCCACCCGCGACCGCGTGGATCTGCTGCGCCCCTGCCTGGAAGGGCTACTGGGGCGCACCGACTACCCGAACCTGGAAATCCTCGTGGTGGATAACGAATCCACCTGCCCAGCCACCCTCGCCTACCTGGAAGAACTCACTCAACATGGCGTCCGGGTACTGAAATATCCCCACCCCTTCAACTACTCCGCCATCAACAACCATGCCGTGACCCAAGCCACCGGCACCCTCATCGGCCTGCTCAACAATGATGTTGTGGTCCAGCATCCCGACTGGCTCGGCCAGATGGTCGCGCACCTCCAGCGTCCGGGAGTCGGCGCCGTGGGCGCCAAGCTGCTGTGGCCCAATGGCATGGTTCAGCATGGCGGCGTGGTACTGGGCATCAACGGGCTGGCGGCGCACACCGGCAATTTCTGGCATGAAGACGACCCGGGCTACCTGGGCATCAACCAACTCACGCGCCGACAAACCGCCGTGACCGCCGCTTGCCTGCTCTTGCCTCGCGCCGTCTATCAAAATGTTGGAGGGCTGGACGAAAAAGCCTTCCCGGTCGCCTTCAACGACGTGGACCTGTGCCTCAAAATCCGCCAAAGTGGCCACGAAATCCTATGGACCCCCGCAGCCCGCCTCATCCATGCCGAATCCGCCAGCCGTGGCAAGGATGAACAAGCTCAGCAGGCGGCAAGGGCCCGCCGGGAACAACAGCACCTCAGAGAGCGCTGGCCAAAACAAACCGAGGCGGATCGCTATTACCATCCATGCCTCAATCACGACTGGGCATCAGGGCCGTATCAAGGGCTCCATGCTATCAACCAGTTGCCACTCATCAGGGAATGAGGCACGCCCGTCCCCCTGTATCAGATCCGCTACAGTCTGCCTTGCGCTATCTTTCCGGCCTGATACCATAGCGCCCATAAAAACCACCTTTGCACTGGCCTACCCCGGCCACACAGGATTGCTCGTTCATGGACATGCCGCAAAAGATGGCCCCTGGCTTCAAAGTCAATAGTCGACTTGTGACACTCACCCCCGGCATGTACCTCCTTCGCTATGGGGCCAAGGATGGTGCAGCCGTATCCATCCCGATCACCATACACGCTGCCCCCGTAGGTAAAGGGAGTATCGACTTCTTTCCTGCGGAAGGGGTGACCAAAAACACCCTTCGCCACCCGGGCGACTGCTTGGTGGCGCGCGTCAAATCACATCAAGCCGGCTTGGTGGTTTCGGAATATCACCCGGCACAGGCGGAACATGCGCATCCGGTCAACCTGCATATCGATCGCGTCGATACATCGGAAAACTTCGGTCGAACAAGTCCCACGTCGAAGGAACCCGAGCCTGTAAAACCGGCTAACGTGGAGGGGCAACCCCAGCCGCTCCCCCTCAAGCTGCTTGGGCACCTGGAAGGGCGTGGCGATGTCACCGTCACTGCCCCCAACTGGCTGGGCAACCCCGAAGGCCGCGCCCGCATTGAAGGCTTCAGCATCGAATGGCCCGATCGGCCCGCCGAGGTCGATATCGCCTACACCTGCTATTCCTCGCGCGCCGGGCAAACCCCCGCCATCTACTCCGGTGGCTTTGCCGGCAGCCGCGCCCAGGCATCCCCCATTACCTCGCTGTCCCTGGGCCTGGTAGGCACTGAGGCACAGCGCTATCAACTTTCCGGCCAGGTGGTGTTCGCGGGCTGCCCCCCGCTGGCCATCGAACCGGGGAAAAAGCTGTCCGGTGCAAAGGGCACCGAACAGTTGGTAGCCATGCAAGTCACCCTTGCATGCAAACAAGGAGAGGTTACCGTTCCCCGTTCCCCCTCTCCGTGGAACAACCCTGAAGTCACGCAGATCTTCAGGGCAAAACAAAAGCCCTCCTAAAAACCTTCACGGAGATAATGAATGCAATATGATCAACCCAGCTCAGGGAGTGATGTCGGAAGCACCATCGACAGCCTCTCCACTGTGAGCGAAGGAACCCGTACCGCGTTGAAAAGTGTGCTGGGGGCCGACCAGGCCGACAGCCAGATCAACGTGGGCGCGGGCTCTTTCGACTCCGCAACCGGCCAGGTCGAATTCCAAGGCCAGGAAGACGCCGAAGTCAAGGCCGTTTTCCTCGACCTCTCCGGAGCCACTGGTCGTCAGTCAATCCAGCTGCCTGAAAACATGCAGCAGGCCAGCACCGTCGTGATCGACTCCGACGTAGGGGTGGATCTTGAGTTCAACACCGTCGAGCGCGTGATCGTGACCGGTCGCGGTGATGACGAGATCACCGTCAATGGCGATGCCAACACCACCGTCGAAAGTGCAGGCGGCGGCGACACCATCACCACCTCCGGCGGAGACGACAGCATCATCGGCGGTAGCGGTGATGACAGCCTGTCTTCCGGCGAAGGCAACGACACCATCGTCACCGGCCGAGGCGACGACACCATCGACGCTGGCGAAGGCTATGACAAGGTGCAGATCCGCGGTGACAGCAGCGACTTCGATGTAGAGGTTGTTGACGGCGCCCTGGTCGTCGATGACGGCAATGGCAATGTCGCCACCATCGAAAATGCCGAGTTCATCAGCTTCGCCGATGGTGAGACCCTGACCGTGTCCGGCAGCGAGAGCACCGCCACCGTCATGCGTCTGTACGAAGGCCTCCTCGGCCGCTCCGCGGAATTCGAGGGTGCTCAGTACTGGGCGGAAGTGGCCAACAGTGGCGCAGCAAGCCTGAGTGAAATTGCTCAGTACTTCCTCAGTTCGGAAGAATTTGCGGCCAACAACCCCGACCCGATGACCGACGAAGAGTTCGTCACCATGCTCTACCAGAACGTCCATGGACGTGCTCCGGAAGCGGAGACCGGCCTGGATTACTGGGTGGATGTACTGGAGCAAGGCTACGGTCGTAACGATGTGGCCATCTGGATCATCGGCTCCGAAGAAGCAGTCGACGTCAACGATGCAACCGTCAAGTTCATTGACGGCTGGGTGTAACACACCCTGAAGACATCCCCGGCCCCTTTGGGGTCGGGGATCCCTGACCTCTCCAGGGACAAAGGACACACGCATAAGGGATTCCCGTGCCTACCCCTACCATCCACACAGAACGATTCCAGCAGATCGCGGAACTCATCCAGGCAAACGACCTGGATCAGGCCATGTCGTTGCTGCGCGAATCCTGCGCCAATGCCACCACCGGTGGCGAAGCTCTGCTGTGGCAAGCGGCCCAGGCACTCAAGAGCCACCAGGCACACACGGCCTGGCTGCTTCTGTGCAGTGCAAACGCATTACTCCCATCCACACCCGACATCTTTCTGCTGCTCGCCAAAGCCGCCAGACAGCAGAACGCCCATGCATTGGCCGATCAGCTGCTGATCAAGGCCCAGGAAAAACACCCCGAGGACCCCAGCCTGAATGCCGCCGCCTGGCAGGCACGGGCACGGCAGGACTCTGCCCACACCCTGCGCCGGGACATCCTCCAATACCTGCCCCACGTGCAACACCCCCACGAACTCAAGACCCTGCTCGCCCTATTGCCCCCATCCAGGATCGGCGCGGCCAGCCTGGATACCGAGCGAGGTCACATCACCGGCTGGATCTTCCAGCCCGATCAGCCCCAGAGCGCCCCCATGCTGGTGGTGGAACAAAACCACAAAAGCACCCGGCTGCCGGCTGACCGCCCTCATCCCCTGCTTCGGGGCGCAGGCCTGAGCCCCACCGGAGGTTTCCGCCTGCAATTGCCACCCGGACCTCACCCGATCCAGCTCACCCTGGAAGATGGCACGCCCCTGATCGGCAGCCCCCTGGTGCTGCCCGAGCCCCTGCCCCCACACCCGCCCTGCCCGGAATCGCTCAGCCCCGTTCACGACATCATCGTGCCCGTCTACCGGGGAGAGCAGGCCACCCTGGCATGCCTGCACAGCGTGATCGACAGCCGCGCCCACAACCGCACCCCCTTCGAGATCCACGTGCTTGAAGATGCCTCACCCGAGCCGGCGCTGGTCAACGCCCTCCAGGCCCTGGCCCAGGCGGGGCACATCCAGCTGGTACAACACCCCGCCAATCTGGGCTTCATCCGTGGCATGAACCGGGCCATGGCCCGTCACCCCGACCGGCATGTGGTCTGGCTCAACGCCGACACCCGGGTACAGGGCAACTGGCTGGACCGCCTGCACCAGGCCGCCCACAGCGCCCCCAACATTGCCTCGGTCACCCCCCTGAGCAATCATGGCGAACTGATGAGCTTCCCGCAGCCAGCCATGAGCCATCCCATGCCCGAACCCAGCGCCCACCGCCAACTGGATGAACTGGCCCAACAGGCCTGGAATGGCGACTACCCCACCCTGGATGTGGCCTGCGGCTTCTGCCTTTACATTCGCCGCGAGGCCCTGGCCCGCACAGGCTATCTCGACGAGATCCACCTCCAGGGCGGCTATGGCGAAGACACCGACTGGTCACTTCGCGCCCGCGCCCAAGGTCTGAAGCACCTGGGCGCGCCCAACATCTATGTGGCCCATGCCGGCAGCCTCTCCTTTGGCCCGGAAAAACGCTGGCGGGTGGCGCGTCACAACGCCCTGCTACGCCGTCGCTACCCCCACGCCGAGCGCAGCTATCAGGCACACCTGGCCAGCGACCCGGTCAAGCCACACCGTGAACGGCTGCAAGCCCTGCTCCAGCCCCACGACCTCGGCCACAGCAGCCCAAGCGCGCCTGAAGACAGCGCCGTGCCGGCCAGCCCGCATCCCATTCCCCAAGAGGCCACCCCGTCACTGCTCGACGGCACAGCACTGCTCATCGCAGACACCCTGAACACCCCCGAAATCGGACAGCGCTGGCTCCACCTGGCCCGCCAACTGGCCCGACATCCGGGCAGTCCCTATTTGGTGCTCACGGCAGATACCCCCTGGCAACGCCTCTTGCAGGCCAGCAGCCAGGTCATCTACCTGCAAGCCCCACCAGGGCTGAGCATGAGCGATACTTTGACACTGGCGGGATGTCGGGCCGCTGTCAGCCTCGACACCGATCCGCCCACAGACTGGCATGCCCCCACCCAGGCCCGTGCCTGCGGCCTGCCGCTGTTCGCACCCAAAAGCCCCCGTGCCCGTGAGGCCGGTGCCCAACCGCTGGACCTACCCATCAACCAGGAACCCTGTCCCGCATGAACCACCCCCGCTTTTCTGCACGCTCACCTCAGGGCGCCTCCACGGAGCCGCCACAAGCGGGCACGCGCGTGTTTCTCAACCTGGGCTGCGGCAGCGCCGGCGCCGACCGGCTGCCCTCGGTCTTTCGCGGGCCCCAATGGCAACAGGTTCGCATCGACATCAATCCCCAGGTCAAACCGGACATCATCAGCTCCATCATCCACCTGGAAAAAGTGGCAGACGCCAGCGTGGACGCCATCTGGTCCTCTCACAACCTGGAACACCTGCCCATCCACCACATCCCCCTGGCCATGGCCGAGATGCGCCGCGTCCTCAAGCCCAACGGTTTCGCACTGATCACCCTGCCCGACCTCAAGGCGGTTGCACAGTTGGTGGTGGAGGGCAAACTCACCGAGGTGGCCTACCAGTCCCCCGCCGGCCCCGTTCGCGCCCTGGACATGCTGTTTGGCCATGCAGGTGCCGTGGCCGCCGGCAATGAACACATGGCCCACCGCAGCGGTTTCGACGCCCAGTTCCTGGCCGAATCCCTGCTTGAGGCCGGCTTTGCCGAAGTGCGAGTGCGCAAGGGCGACTGTTACGATCTCTGGGCCTATGCCTACATGCAGCCGCAGGATTCCGATTCAAGCGGTACTGAGGGGATGCTCATGGAGAGGATTGGGTGAAGGCCATACCCCACGTTGTCGACAAGTTGCTCATCCAGCGCACCGTCGAGAATGCGGCTAGGCTTCGCGTGAAGGTGTGGGCGGTGGAACAGCATACCGGCAACCCAAACCCAGCAGTACTCGTGGCCAAGGTGTACCAGGCACACCAAGCCCTCAACTAGACGCCCAAGTATGAAAAGCTTTTCGAGCTACCAACACATGCCGCCGCCGCGGCCAAGCAGCAGGACTATTGTGTTCTGTTGCTGGATTGAAGTGGAAGAGAGGGAATGATGAACAGAGCGATTGCGGTAGACCTTGAAGCGCAGAGGAAACAACCGGTGACTCAAATCCTGCGTATCGACCGTCACTATCAAGACCTTCAGAAAACCAACGACGTGCGGACGTTCTACAGCGAGCGCACCCGTTGCGAGGCTATCGTCAACGCAATCTGCAAGGTTGCAACCAAGAAGAAAGTTCAAGTCATCTCGTACGACGTTTTTGATACGGCGCTCATCCGGGAATGCAAGTCGGAGGCGCGGCGATTCTGGGACATCTCCGAGCGCTTCATCGCCCAGTGTCGCGAGGACGGAAAATCGGTGGCCTTCAAGCCAGAGGACGCTTTCCTGGCACGCATCACAGCGGCCAGGGCAGCCTATTCAATTTCGCGCAGCATCGCCGGCACCAGAGAAGGTAGGTTCGAGGACATCGCGCGAACGACCTGTGACCTGCTCGGCTGCCCGGAGTTGACGACTACCTATGTCGCTAACGAACTGGCGTACGAAGCAGGCGCTCTCATGGCCAACCCAATTCTTGGGATGGTGGCGGAAGCCCTTCCGCGGACACGCGCGATCTTCGTCTCGGACATGTACCTGGAGGGCGACAATATCACGCACCTGCTTATAGGAAAGTTCGGTCCTAAGGTGGCCGGACGGGTCTACTCTTCCGCCGATGGATTCGGGAGCAAAAGAAACGGAGGTATCTTCCCACACTTGGAGAAGACCCTGCGGCTGACAGGGGAAAAAATCCTTCACGTCGGAGACAACCTCCTGTCCGACTACCAGATGCCGAAGGCTAGCGGTTGGAACTCCTTCTACCTGCCGCTACCAGACGACGAGAAGCAGAAACGCCGGGACTGCTACGACGCCATGAAGGAGCGCTTTGCCGAATCGGGCATCGCCCTGGAAAAGTATCTGCATTTCAACCTGTGAGCTTAGTCATCATGAAATGGACCTCTACCCATCAATTCGGGCACGACGCGCTCGGCCCGGTTGTCAACGTCTTCATGGCGAGACTCCACGCGTATCTCCGCCAATGCGATGATGCGGATCACAAGATCCTCTTCGCCTTGCGCGCCGGGCTGCGCATCAAGGATCTCTACCAGACTTGGCTAAGCGCGCGGGAAGCGGAGCCACCGGAAAATATGGCTCTGCTCAGGACGTCTCGTATGATGGCAATCAAGGCTGCCTATTTAGCCGCCCCCACGATTGCAGTCACCGCACTTGGCCGAGAACTAGACGGTGCACCCCTCAACGACATTATCCGCAGCGTCCTGAACCGTGAGATCACGTCTGGACGATGCCCCGAGCCACCGCAGGTGCGGCAGATGCCATTGCACGATTTCCTCAATCAGGGAGATCAAGTGGCCCAATTTGTCCGACGCTATCTAAACCGGCAATCGGACCTCTATGCCAGCTACCTCAACCGACTTGCAGGTAGCGCCGAGCGTCTTATCCTGGTCGATTCAGGCTGGCGCGGTACCACCCAACTCTTACTGGAGCAGGCCTTCCCCAACTATGGTTGGGAGGGTGTGTACTTCGGCTGTAGCGGCCAGAACGAAATTCTTGGTCTTCGCCCGGGCCCAATGCACGGCCTCATGTTTGACAGCGATCTCTATCAACCTGACAAGCCCGAGACGGCCTTCCTGATCCACCGGCACTTGGTTGAGAGCCTTTTCGAGCCGGGGATTCCCTCGATTGAACAAATCGAGCCCGAGGATATTGGAAGCCACCTACAGGTTTCCGATCTACTGGAGAACGAACTACGAGAGAACTGGGACAATGCCTATGATGGTGTTCGCACCTACCTGTGCGCTCACGCCACCGACCCGCTCTCGAAGATTGCAACCGACTACAGGCTTGCAATGGAACGCTTGGCAGATCTCCTCTGCCACCCTACCGAGGACGACATCGTATATGCTTGCGGGAAAATGCGCTCACACGACCTAGGCCGATTGGGAGAAGTGACGTCCGTTATGCCCCCAAAGGACCGTTTTGACGGCGATAGCCCTGAACTTCGCATCAAGGAGGCTATCTGGCAAACGGCTCAAGCAGCACTGGAGCACCCAGTAGAACTGGCCAAGGCCGCACAGAAGAAGATCATTGGTGGCCTGATGGGCAACCCCGCCGGGCAATATTTTGCTGCCCCCACAGATGGTACCGAAGAAGCAGCGGCGGTCGGTCGCGTTGCGATCATCACTCGGACCAAGAATCGCCCGCTGCTGCTACGCCGCGCCGCGGAAAGCGTCGCCAGCCAGACCTACAACGACTACTCTTGGGTTATTGTCAATGACGGGGGCAGTGTCGAGGATGTACAGAAGGTCCTTGAGGATGCGGCTGTTGACCCCAGCAAAGTGACCATCTGTTCCAACTCCAGAAGCCTCGGGATGGAGGCAGCCTCCAATGTTGGCATCCGGGCGTCCGAGTCGGAGTACGTCGTGATCCACGACGATGATGACAGCTGGCATCCGGATTTTCTGAAGGAGACTGTAGCGTTCCTTAGCCAAAACCGTCGTGTATATGCTGGTGTAATCACGAAGACCCTCTATGTCTCCGAGGAGATCCGCGGCCATGCCGTGATTGAGCATGGGCGATGGCCCTACAACGACTGGGTCCAGAATATCCAGATCTCCGAGATGGTCGTTGGAAACATTTTCGCGCCGATTGCTTTCGTGTTCCGCCGGGACATCTGGGAACAGATCAAAGGATTCGACGAAAACCTGCCGGTGCTGGGTGATTGGGATTTCAATATCCGCTTCCTGATGAAGTCTGACATTGGTGTGCTACCCAAACCACTGGCCTACTATCATCATCGTGATCGCGGCAACAGCGGTGGCACATACTCGAACTCAGTGATTGGTGGGCTAAATCGACACGCAGCTTACAACGCCATCGTCCGCAACAAATATATTCGTTTGGCCGGCACCAATGGCGACTATGCCGCGCTCGCCGTTCTGATGGGCACGGGCTTTGGACAACAGGATGTAAGGCACCGGCTGGACAATGCGCGAGAGCAGATTATCGCGCGGAGCGGTCAGCCTCTACAGACACAGAGTAAGGATATCGCCGCATTGCGGCAGGAAGTCCTCGCGGCCACGGCCGCTGCAGAAGGGCTAAAAGAGAAGCTTGATCACATCGGTAGGCCTGAATCGACGCTAAACAAAGACGTCGATCAACTCCGCCAAGAAGCTGTCTCCGCCAAGATCACAGCAAAGCAGCTTCAAGAAACACTCGACCATCGCTGGGTCATGCTACACATGGCGGCTTCGGAGATTATCCGTGCAAGAAACCTTAACATGCAGATTCCTACTTTACTCGAACAAATTTCTGGGCTAGTAGAAGAATATGCTCAATCAACGCCACTCCACTCACCTCCAGACTTTAACGAAAAGAAGTATCTAGACCAATACGTTGACGTTGTGAAGGCAATCCAGGATGGTCTTGTTAAATGCGGATTTGATCACTATTTTAAGCATGGAAGGATAGAAGGAAGATCACGAAATACTAAATAATTATTTTTTAAAAACCAGAAACATTAAACAGGAATCCAGTAGGCTTTATTCAGCCACTAGATTTAGCAGTGCAACCACATGAAAACCACATATAGCAATACGGGCTGAGACCCAAGAATGAGTCGCCCGAGTAGATACTGACTTCATGCCTCATTCTTGAAACATCAGACAAGGCGACATGTTTTTTTAATTTAGGATGTTACTATGCCCACTGTAATAACCTACGGCACGTTCGATTTATTCCATGCTGGCCATGTGAGGCTTTTGAAGAGATTAAAGAGACTCGGCACTCGCTTAGTGGTAGGCTGCTCGACGGACGAGTTTAACGGAATTAAAGGAAAGTCGACAATAATGCCCTATGAACAGAGGGTAGAAATACTTACAGCGTGCCGATACGTTGACGCCGTTTTCCCAGAGCAAAGCTGGGGGCAAAAGCCAGAGGACATAGTACGTGAAAAGGCTGATATTTTTGCAATGGGCGATGATTGGTCTGGACAATTTGACGATCTTTCAAACCTTTGTCAAGTCGTATATCTCTCCCGCACCAAAGATATTTCTACCACAGAGATTAAGCAGCTTGTGAACGCAAGATTCGAGGAGCGCCTACAGCAGTTGCGTAATAGCTACGCACAACTTGGTGACGTAATAAAATCTATGGGATAGAACCGCGAGCAAAAAACCTATTATAGGCCGCCCCCACTTTATTAATTAAGGAGTACAAATGGAAATCATTGGGTTCGTCGAACACCACAATGATCGTGGAGTAAGCGGATGGTGCATCCATGCAGATCCCGATATGCGCTCCACTCCTGTCTCACTCCAGCTTTATATTGGTGACCTTCTGCTGCGCGAGGCATACACTAATAGGCCACGAGAGGACATTAGGCGAGGCCACCATGTTGGTGAGGCTGGATTCCTCTTTTCCTTAAGACCAGACCTTCTTGAGCTTTTGCCTGAGAATTCGGTTCTCAGGGTAACAACAGCATCAGGGACTCCGGTCCTCCCACTTAAGGAAACGAATATCAGACCCATCGGTCGAGCCAAAGACGATGGTAATGCCCTGAGAACTCGATTGAATGAAGGATGGCATATCGACCAATGGGGGCATATGAAGATCCCGTTTGGCAACGACCCGGGCCGTAAAGCAAAATATATCCAAAGCATGCGCAAGGTTTCAGAATTCTTCATGCTGCGTTACGGTCTTCCTTTATTCCCTGCATATGGAACTCTCCTCGGCTATGCAAGAGACGGATCGCTTATTGATCATGACGACGATGTCGATACCGCTTATCTCTCAAGACAACAGTCCCTAGAGGGCGTGGCAGCCGAGTTTTGGCACATCATGCGTGATATGAAAAATCTTGGTCACGAAGTTACGATTGTAGACACTGGTCATTGCAACCTATCATTGCGTGACTCGAATTTACCGGGCGTCGATATTTTCGCAAGCTGGCTTTCGCCAGAAGATAATTTTTTTTGCTACCCGAGAATTTTGGAGAAGGCCCCTGGACAAGTCCTATTCGAGAAGATAGAGCTTGAGGGTGAAATATTTATTGCGCCACAGCCGATAGAAGCCTTTGTCAAAATGATGTATGGAGATAACTGGAAAACACCAGACCGTCAATGGCAGTCCGTTGTTCCACGTAAAATGAAACGCATTATGGAAGCGCTAAAAGTTCTCTCTGAAGACATATAAAAAGAGGTTTACTTCAATGCTTATGACTGAGTTCGAAACCTTCCTCGAGGAACTTGAAAACACATCGCCTTCCGTTCAATACGGCTGGTCGAAAGAGAAGGAAAAGAGCTGCGATTGGCTAATAAATAGAATTCAAAGAAAAACCCGAGGGGTCGACATTGGCGGTACAGAGTACATATGCCGTAAACTCCAAGAGAAAGGGTGTGATCCGGTATATTACGATAAAACTGATCCTCCAAAAACCATTACCAGCTTTATAAAAGATGACATGGAGAATGTGCTCGCCCATTTTCCGGAGAGATCTCTCGACTGGATAACAACTCGGCACACTCTCGAACATTGCCTTTTGCCCTTATTTCAACTTTGGGCTTATAACAGGCTTTTGAAGGATAATGGTCATTTGTTTGTCATTGTCCCTTCTCACTCAAGAGACTGGGTATGGTTTGAAACACATCACAACTGCCTTCCGCATGACAACTGGGTGATGCTTTTCTATAGAGCAGGTTTTAAGATTGAAGAAGCAGATGCGGGGACATGGTGGGCGAAGAATCATAGGTTCATTGAATATAGGTATCGGCTGTCTGTAGAAACCCGAAATCTTCGCATGGGTAAACCAGAAAATCCAATTTAAGACTCTTCGTCGCTTCACAGCAAACGCCAAAAAACCGACCCACTTGCGGTATCGGCGGTATTGACGGGGCAATCAAATAAATCACCTTATTTTTAATTTAATTTATTAATAATCAGATACTTATCAGCGCCACGATGAACCTGAATGGTAACCGGGTTAATAAGCTGTTCTCGAAGCCGCTTTGCGATGTTCCCCTGCACATCAAATGAAACAAGGGACGCCCACTCTTCATTAACCCTCCCTCTCCACCCTACCTTAAACTCTCTACTATGGCCCGAGCCCGCCCAGTACTGGTATCCGTCAGCGACCCGCCTGGGTACTACGTGGTGTCGCGCTGCTTACGCTACGTCGGAACATGACGCCCCCAACCCCCAATCCCCCAAAACGCAAAGGCATCATCCTCGCCGGCGGCTCCGGCACCCGGCTTCATCCCGCCACTCTGGCCGTCTCCAAGCAGCTGCTGCCCGTCTACGACAAGCCAATGATCTATTACCCCCTCAGCATCCTGCTGCTGGCGGGGATTCGGGAGATCCTGGTCATCTCCACGCCCCAGGATACGCCCCGCTTCTCGCAGTTGCTGGGGGACGGCAGTCAGTGGGGGATTCAGGTTTCCTATGCAGTGCAGCCCAGCCCCGATGGTCTGGCGCAAGCCTTCACCATCGGTGCCGATTTCATCGGTGATGATCTCTCTGCCCTGGTGCTGGGGGACAACATCTTCTATGGCCATGACCTGCCGCCCATGCTGAAAAGCGCCATGGAGCGGGCCCAGGGGGCAACGGTGTTTGCCTATCATGTGCAGGATCCAGAGCGCTATGGGGTGGTGGCATTCGACCAGGATCGGCGGGTGATGTCTCTGGAAGAAAAGCCCGCCTGCCCCAGCTCCAGCTATGCGGGGACGGGGCTGTACTTCTATGACCGGCAGGTGGTGGAACTGGCCCGGGGCCTGCGGCCCTCGGCCCGGGGGGAGCTGGAGATCACCGATCTGAACCGGCTTTATCTGGAACAGGGTGAGCTGCATGTGGAGATCATGGGGCGCGGCTATGCCTGGCTGGATACCGGCACCCATGAGAGTCTGCTGGATGCCGGGCAGTTCATTGCCACCATCGAGCAGCGCCAGGGGCTGAAGGTGTGCTGTCCGGAGGAGATCTGTTTCCGGGCCGGCTGGATCGATGCGGCACAACTGGAAGCGCTGGCCGCTCCCCTGGCCCGCACGGGCTATGGGCGGTATCTGATGAACCTGCTGCAGGGCGAGGTGTGATGATGGAGGCAAGGCGCCTGGCCATCCCCGAGTTGATCCTGATCACCCCCAAGGTATTTGGCGATGACCGGGGTTTTTTCTTTGAAAGCTACAACGCCCGTGCCTTCGAGGCCGCCACCGGGGTGAAGGCGGCGTTCGTGCAGGAAAATCACTCGCGCTCGGTGCGGGGCGTGCTGCGGGGCCTGCATTATCAGCTGCCACCCCATGCCCAGGGCAAGCTGGTGCGGGTGGTTCAGGGGGAGGTGTTCGATGTGGCGGTGGATATCCGTCGTTCTTCGCCCACCTTCGGGCGCTGGGTGGGTGCGGTGCTGTCCGCCCGGGACAAGCAGCAGCTGTGGATCCCTGCCGGGTTTGCCCATGCCTTTGTCACCTTGAGTGAGACGGCCGAGTTCCTTTACAAGACCACGGATGTCTATGCGCCCGAGTGTGAGCGCTGTATTGCCTGGGATGATGCGGATATCGGTATCGAGTGGCCCTTTGAGGGGGAGCCGTTGTTGTCCGGCAAGGATCGGGAAGGGCTGCCGTTGGCGCAGGCGGAGGTGTTTGCATGACGCCGAAAACCTTTCTGGTCACCGGCGGTGCCGGTTTCATCGGCTCGGCCGTGGTGCGTGAGCTCATCCAGGCCAGTGATCATCGGGTGGTGGTGGTGGACAAGCTCACCTATGCGGGCAATCTGGAATCCCTGGCTCCCGTGGCGGGCAGTGACCGGTATCACTTCATCCAGGCCGACATCTGCGATGCCCAGGCCATGGCGGCGGCCTTTCGTGCCCATGCGCCGGATATCGTCATGCATCTGGCGGCGGAGAGCCATGTGGATCGCTCCATCGATGGCCCGGCGGCCTTCATCGAGACCAACATGGTGGGCACCTACACCCTGCTGGAGGTGGCCCGGGGTTACTGGAAGGGCCTGCAGGCCGAGCGGCCCACCCAGGCGGCCGGGTTTCGCTTTCACCACATTTCCACCGATGAGGTGTACGGTGATCTGGAGGGCCCGGAGGGTTTGTTCACCGAGACCACGCCCTATGCCCCCAGCTCCCCCTATTCCGCCAGCAAGGCCGGTTCCGATCACCTGGTGCGGGCCTGGCAGCGCACCTATGGCTTGCCGACTCTGGTCACCAATTGCAGCAACAACTATGGGCCCTATCACTTCCCGGAAAAACTCATTCCGCTGATGATTCTCAATGCCCTGGCGGGCAAGCCTCTGCCGGTGTATGGCGATGGCGGTCAGATCCGTGACTGGCTGTATGTGGAGGACCATGCCCGCGCCCTGATCCGGGTGGCCACCCGGGGGCAGCCCGGCGAGACGTACAATATCGGCGGCCACAATGAGAAGACCAACCTGGAGGTGGTGCATACCCTGTGTGACCTGCTGCAGGTGGTGCGTCCTCCTGCTTTTGGGGGGCATTATCGGGACTTGATCACCTTCGTGCAGGATCGCCCTGGCCATGACCGGCGCTATGCCATCGATGCCGGCAAGATCGAGCGGGAGCTGGGCTGGACACCGCAGGAAACCTTTGAATCCGGCCTGGGCAAGACGGTGCAGTGGTATCTGGACAACCCAGCCTGGTGGCAGCGTGTGCTGGATGGGAGTTATCAGGGGGAGCGATTGGGGGTGGGGGCCGGGGCGTGAATACTCTGATTCTTGGGGCCAGAGGTTATTACCACCGAGGTTTACTTTTCGTGTAAGGTTGCGGACCAAGTAAACCCGGGGGAGCCTTCATGCTGGGGCAACGCATACACCACGCGCGACTTGCCGCCGGTCTGACGCTTGAGGCGTTGGGCCAGCAGCTGGGTGTCACCAAGGCGGCGATTCAGAAGTATGAGAAGGGCACGGTCACGCCAGACTCGGCGAAGCTGCTCAAGATCGCCAAGGCGTGCGGCGTGCGCACGGAGTATTTCTTCCGCAGGGAGTCTGTGGACCTGGTCAATGTCGAGTTCCGCAAGACCAGCACCTTTGGCGCGAAGCGCGCTCAGGCGGTAAAGATTCGCGTGGCAGAGCAGGTCGAGAAGCGTATCGCGCTGCTCAACGCCTTCCCAACGTCACCCATTTCTCGCTTTGCCGTCCCTGCCCCCGTTCCCGAACAGATTACCGACCTGGAGGCTCTGGAAGCCGTCGCCGATGAAGTACGTCATGCCTGGTCGTTGGGTCTGAACCCGATCGGGGACCTGACGGACACCTTGGAAACCCTTGGGATACTGGTGCTCACGGTTTGTGAAGATCACGCGGCATTTTCCGGGATGACGGCGACCGCCGTTGCGGCAGATGGCCAGCAGTATCCCGTGGTGGCGGTATCATCCACCTGGCCGGGTGATCGTCAACGCTTCACGCTGGCTCATGAGCTTGGCCATGTATTGCTGGCTGGGCGATTGGCCGATGAAGTGAGCGAAGAGAAGGCCTGCGACCGCTTTGCCGGGGCCTTCCTGGTACCGCAAGCTGCAGTGAAACACGAGCTGGGTGAGCGTCGCCACCGCCTGGAGCCGCGTGAGCTTTACCGTCTCAAGCATGAATACGGCCTTTCCATGAAAGGCTGGACGATTCGCGCCTTGCAATGCGGGGTGATCCCGCACGCCTGTTTTGAGTCTCTGATGAAGTGGTTTTCGGTCAACCGGTGGCATCGAGCGGAGCCGGGTGATCCGTTACCCACCGAAACGCCGCAGTTGTTCGAGCAACTGGTGTACCGTGCCCTGGCCGAGCAGTTGATCTCCGAGGCCAAGGCCGCCGAGCTACTTGGCATCCCGCGTCTACAGTTCTGCCGCCAACGTTGGATGGAGCCGCCCTGGATGGAGACCGTGGATGCTGCTGCTGATCAGTGATGCCAATATCATTATCGATCTGGAGGCTGGTGAGATATTGGCGGAGCTTTTCCAGCTACCTTATCAGTTTGCCATGCCGGATGTGCTCTTTGAAGAGGAGGTGGCTGATGGAAGTCCACACCTGATCGATATGGGGCTACAGCCTCTGGTGGTCAGTGGCGAGTATCTGGAATACGCGATAAGGCTTGGGGAACAGTATGGCGATGAACCTGGCTTTAATGATCGCCTAGCACCGGCCTTGGCAAAGCAAGAGTCGTGCCCGCTGCTGACCGGTGATGGCAATCTTCGCTTGCTGGCCGCGAACGAAGACGCTGATGTACGTGGTACTTTATGGATTTTCTCCGAGCTGATCGAGTTCGGGCTCTTGACCAAAGCCGAGGCGGTAAAAGCTCTTGGAAAGATGAAGGGGCGAGGTAGGCGCTTGCCTTGGAAGGAAGCTGAAAAGACGATCCAACTAGCCGTTTATAACGCGAAGTGGACGTCCAAGGGGCAGTAAGCAATGTGCAGTCGTACCTACACGCTATCGAACATCATGCTTGCAAACGAGGAGGAGTCCATATACGTCAAGAGTGCCTGTCCCTGCTCTCCCGGCCTGGGCAAGACGGTGCAGTGGTATCTGGACAACCCAGCCTGGTGGCAGCGTGTGCTGGATGGCAGCTATCAGGGGGAGCGATTGGGGGTGGGAAACAACAGCGACAAGCCCTGCCGTTCAGGGCAGCGAGATGATCAGCGTTTGAGGTTGCGATAGAAATTCTCGTGGGTGCCGACCAGCAAAAGCAGTCGGATGGTCGGGTCGTACTCGTAAGCGAGCAGGAATTGCTGACCAACGCATGGGAACTTGTAGACGAACACACCGGCAAGATCGCCCTTCTTGGCCTCACCTCGCTCAGGCTGGTCGACGATGGTTGCGACTGCAGCGTCGATGGCGGCCTGCTGGTTGCGCTGAAGGCGCTTGTAGGCACGGCTGAAGGCATTGGTCTGGAGGACCGTGATCATTCCCGGGAAAGGCCCTGCGGAATAAATGGTGTGGCCTGCTCGCGGCCTTCTGCGCGAGCTATGAGCAAGTCGCGTACGAACTCGACCGGCAGATCGGGATTGTCGAGAGCCACCTTACCCACCCTGGCCCAGAACTCGATCTGACCGGCGATGGTGCGGCATTCCGCCCGGGCTTGGGCCTTGGCGCTTTCGTACAGTTCGTCTTCGATGCGGACAGGCATGCCCATGATTTTTTCCCGATTGAGTTTGCTACTTTTGTAGCTTACCCTCCCCCCCTCTCGGTGTCAAAGTTGGAAAACCGTCAACCACCCCGGCCTGAAGACCGGGTATTCCTACGGCGCTCAATTCGCTGATGCGATTTGAGTCGCTTCGGTGGGTTCCGCCTGCTTCATCGGGGCTGCCGCGCCTACACCGAGGTGTGAGTGCGGTCTTACATCCCCTCCACAGGCCATGACGGCATGCCCTGCCGCCAGTATGTTGTTGGCTGCATTCACATCGGCATGAGCCGTGTGACCGCAGGGCTCCGATGCCGAGATGGCTGCAGCCGGGTGGCGCTGGTGAGGGGAGGACGTTGGTGAAGCCGGTATCTCTTTGCAGCGGTGCGCTTTGCGACATTATTTCCTTCTCGATATCCATTTAAATTTTTGAATTTATAGGTTATTCACCTTATTGCTCAGCGGTGAAGGTGTCGCATTTTTGACTTGCATGGTCGGAGCTTATAGAGTTGCCGGTAGCCGTATGGCCGCTGGAGGTGGCGATGAGCAGTGATTGAGGTGGACCCCAAAATTCGGACCAGGGGTTAAGCTCTGATCATTCCGACAGGAGAATCTGATCATGAGCAGGAAACGCAAGCAATACAGTGCCGACTTCAAGGCCAAGGTGGCCCTTGAGGCCCTCAAAGGGGAGCAGACCACCTCGGAGCTGGCAGCCCGCTTCGAGATCCATCCGACCATGGTGAGTCAGTGGCGGCGTGAGTTGCTGGACAAGGCGACGGGGATCTTCGAGGGCAAGGGCGGCGGCAAAGCGGCCCAGAAGACCCAGGAGGAGATCGACACCCTGTACCGTGAGATCGGCAAGCTGACGGTGGAACGGGATTTTTTATCGCGCAGGCTCGGTCGTTGAGCCGGGCCCAGCGACAGGCCTTGGTGGAGCCACGGGCGGTTGATGTCAGCGTGCGGCGACAGTGTCAGTTGCTCGACATCAGTCGTTCCTCGGTCTACTACCGGCCCAAGCCAGCCCAGGATAGCGACTTGGAGTTGATGCGCCTGATTGACGAGGAATACCTGCGAAGGCCGTTCTATGGTTCACGGCGGATGAGGGCCTATCTCAACCGCTTGGGCCACCCGGTAAACCGCAAGCGAGTCCAGCGGCTGATGCGCCAGATGGGCCTGCACGCAGTGTATCCGAGGCCGCGCACCAGTCGACCGGGGGAGGGCCACCGGATCTATCCCTACCTGTTGCGGGATCTGGTGATCGATCGTCCCAATCAGGTCTGGGCGACCGATGTGACGTTCATCCCGATGGCCCGGGGGTTCATGTACCTGGTGGCCATCATGGACTGGCACAGTCGTCGTGTGCTCTCCTGGCGTGTGTCGAACACCCTGGACACCGACTTCTGCATTGATGCCCTTGAGGAGGCTCTGACACGCCATGGGCGCCCGAGACTCTTCAACACGGACCAGGGCTGCCAGTTCACCAGCAAGGCGTTCACCCAGGTGCTCGAAGACCATAAAATCCAGATCAGCATGGACGGCAAGGGCTGTTACCAGGACAACATCTTCGTGGAGCGGCTCTGGGCGCAGCGTGAAGTACGAGTGCGTCTACCTGAAGGCCTTTGAAAATGGAGCCCATTACGCCAGGACCTGAAGCAGTACTTCGCCTGGTACAACGCAGAGCGGCCCCACAAGGGCTGGACGATGCAACACCGGATGAGGTCTACTTCAACCAACCTCTGACTCGGGCGGCCTGACGCCTGAGAGATACAACCCGGTTAGAGCTTAAACCCCCTGTCAGGTGGTCCAGCAGATGGGGTCCACTTCAATGACGCCCTGGAGATGGCCGAACGCACCGAGTGCTGATATGCTAGGGCCGGTCAGCGCTCCCCCGGCCAGGGGGTTGACCGGCCCAGAGCGGGCATTCGGCCTGCACTGACCAGCGGCCGCAAACCCGTCTGAACCGGACAGGTTACTCCCACCCACTCCCAGTTACGCCTTGACAGCCGCCGCCCCAAGGCGAAGGGATATTGCGGTGAAGGCGGTTGGATTTCCTATCCTTTACCTTTTTAACTGTTCAGGCTCCCTGCCCACAGTCTGCCCATTCCCCCCCCGATAGGCTATCCTGCCCTGCATGAAGCTCCAGCGCCCCACCCAAGTGGCGCAGGCCAAGGAACAGGGCCTGACCCACCTACCGAGGGATCAGATCGAAGCATTCCTCGAGGTCTATGACGAGCAGGTCGGCCGCCAAGCAACACCAGGTCCCCGAGGACAGCAGCCGGCGGCGCGTCAAACAGCACCGGCCACCAACCTGCTGTTGAGGCTGCGGGACTTTCCCGACGCCATCTGGCGCTTTGTGACCGACTGGCGAGTCCCCTTCATCAACAACCTCGCCGAGCGGATGGTCCGCCCCATCAGGGTGAAACTGAAGGTCATCGGTGGGTTCCGGGGCAAGGGGGGCAGCTTTGCATCCTTCATCATCCGCTCCGTTTGGGAAAGCAGCAAGCTACGCGGGCAGAACTCATTCGAAGTCCTGCGGCTGGCTGCGACAGCCTGAGTAGCTACTATCCTTTTCCTATCCTTCGGACTGACTCGCCTTCCGGAGGCAATGCTCAGCCTCACCCAGGCCCTTTTTCGAACACTGGTGGGCACCGAACGTTATGAGCAAGTATTCCGATGTTCAGCATAAATCGATCCTATGTGCGCATAGTTTTAACGCTTGTTGGCTTGATGGCCATAACCGCCACCGTCATCGGCGTTGTTTCTTTTTCTGGAGGCCACAAGGCTGCTACGGATATGGCGGCACAATTACAGGGGCAAATAGCAGACACGGTTCAGGATCGAGTGCAGGCATTTCTGGAACGGCCTCATGTATTAACGCATATGAATGGTTTGAAAGTTATAGAAAACCCTGCTTCTTTAGATGATCCCCACGCTTTGAGCACCTCATGGTTAAATCAGCTTCACGCCTTTGACAGTATGCAAACAATCGCTGTTGGCATAGAGGAACAGGGCAATTTTATTGGGGTCGGGCGAGCGGCAGACGGCCATTTCACTATAGCGAGTAGGAATCTGGATGCGGACAATCACTATCGTGTGTTTCAGGTTGACACCCAAGGACAGCCCATTAAAACATTAACTGAAATTCGGAACTATGACGCCAGAGAACGCCCTTGGTATCAAGCTGCCGTGCAAGCGGATCAAGCCATTTGGAGTCCGATCTATATTTGGGCTGCTGGCACATCGATTGGCTTGACGGCTGCACTGCCGATTAAGGAGGCCGATGGTCGATTGCTAGGTGTACAGCAGGCGGCCTTATCACTGGATTTCATCAGCGACCATTTACAAGAATTAGCTGGCAACCTAGACCAAAAAGTCTTTATCGTGGAACCCAATGGATTGCTAGTGGGCACATCAGCCACAGAAGCGGTGGTTAAGATTGAAAATCAGGGTGTTGAGCGTGTTTCTATGCTGAGTAGTACCGATCCCTTTACCCAAGCAGCTGCTCAGTATCTTGACCAGCACATTGATGTGGTCAACGGGCTGGACAAACCGGTTTATACTGCCTTTGAGGTTGCAGATCAACGTTATTTTCTCTCTGTAACTCGCATGGATGACTCGCGGGGTCTGAATTGGGTGATCGTCACCGGTATGCCGCAAGCTACCCTGATGTCCAATACCCATACAACACTACGCATCACACTGGGAATCACGTTGGCAGCAACCCTAGCGGCCATGCTGCTGGGTGTAGTGATCGCCCGTCAATTGGTTGCGGCTGAGCGGCGCCTTACTCAGGCTAACCAGCAACTGCTGGACTCTAATGAGAAATTGCAGTATGTAGCCAGCACGGATAACCTGACTGGCTTGATGAATAGGCGTAAATTTCTGGACATTGCTGAACGGGAGCTGCTGCAATATGAACGTTATCAAAGGGATTTCAGTATTATCTTGATGGACCTGGATCATTTCAAGCAGGTTAATGATCAGTATGGCCATAATGTGGGAGATCTTGTGCTCAAACAGACGGCTGAAATTCTGCTGCACTGTTCACGAAAACAGGATGCCGTGGCGCGATGGGGCGGTGAGGAATTCATCCTGCTGTTACCGGCTACAGAGCTTGATACCGCCGTTTTGGTTGCTGAGCGGATTCGGCGAAGCATCGAAGATTATAATTATGAGAGCGGGATTAAATTGACGGGCAGCTTTGGGGTGGTTTCCTTAGCTCGTCTTGATGCCTTGGATATTGGTGCCTTGGTGAACGCGGCTGATGAACGGCTTTATCAATCAAAACACGGGGGGCGTAATCAAGTGTCAGTATCCTAAAACGTTTAGTTTTCTTACCACCAACGATACTGAACCCCAAAACTTTGACACTGGTTTACAGAAAACTAGAACACACATAGCCCCCATCCTCGAGACCATCCAGCAGCTGTTCGAACATCACCTGCAAGAGCACCGCCGCCTTCCGGAGTCCGCTCGAGTTTGTTCTGGTCAAGCCGTAGCGAACACATTTTTTAAGCTGCAGTTCTTGGCGCCACCCAGAGAGGCTCCCCTGGCGAGGGCCGATTGGCGGGTGTGGGATCAGCGTCCGGAGTGAGAGGGTCAGCAGTCGCTCGAGAAGCGTGTACTGAGTGCCCGCTCAGGGTCGACTGCAGGCACTCATCCGGTCCCGCTGGCTGGCCGTCGGGCAGCGTGACCAGAGCTACGCCGCGTGGTCTCCGATCGAAAAAAGAAAACTCCCAGGACATCGCCGGGGCGTCACCGACGCTCCCCCTACCCCTCGACCTTGACGATCAGAGACGGATCATCGTTGGCGGGACGATTGACCCGGGGCGAGACGGGATAGGCGATCAGTCGGTCCGGGTCCAGCCGCCGGGCAATCTTACGGATGGTTTCCCGGTCCGACAGTTCCGGATCCAGCCACTGCCACCGGCACTCGGGATCGAGCACCACCGGCTGACGATCGTGGATGAACGCGAAGGCCGGACACGCCGGTTCGGTCAGGATCGCGCAGCAGGTCTCCAGCCCCTCCCCCGCCGGTTCCCAGAGCCCCGCAAAGAACACCACCTCGTCCCGGTCAGGGTCCTTCAGGGTGATGTAGTACGGCTGTTTGCCGGATTCGGTCTTGCGCCACTCGTACCAGCCGTTCGCAGGAATCAGGCAGCGCCGGTGGGCGAACGCGGACCGGAAATACGGGCTGGTGGCCGCCTTCTCGGCGCGGATGTTGATCGGGGTTGGCGCATCCTCCTTCGCCCAGGGCGGACGAAACCCCCAGTGCGAGAACGCGAAAGAAACCGGATCGTCGGGCGTCGCGAGGACGCAGGTGATCTGAATCCCTGGCGTGACGTTGTACTGGGCATGCACGTCGCCAACCGGCAACCGGGAGTCGAAATAGCGTGCTGCAACGCGACTGCGCGGCGTATGGAGCGCAAAGCGGCCACACATGGGATGCCTCCGTCAGAGTGACTTGCGCGACGCGTTCGTCGCGCTTCAAAGGAACCGAACACCCAGGTGGCGGAAATGGATCCAGACAACCCAGCCACCTCGCCGCCTACACCAACCCACCCACCAGGGGCTCACCCCACCACGCGATCCTTGCCCCCGGATTTGGCCTCATACAGTGCCTTGTCCGCCCGCAGGAAAAGGGAATCCGCGGACTCTTCGGCCTGCAACGTGGCCAGTCCAATGCTGACGGTCTGCCTGATACTCGTCTCCCCCAAGGGCTGAGGCTGACTGGCCACCGCCCGACGCAGCCGCTCGGCAATCTCCCCGGCCATGGCCTCGTCGGCGCCCGGCATCAGGACCACGAACTCTTCCCCACCGTAACGGCAAACCATGTCCCCCCGGCGTACCGAGTCGGCCATGACCTGCCCCATGCGGATCAGCACCTGATCACCCACTGCATGGCCATGGACGTCATTGACCTGTTTGAAGTTGTCCGCATCAATCACGGCCACCGACAGCGGTGAACCAAGAGAGTGGGCACGGGCCACCAGATCCGGAAAACAGCGGTCCAGGTGACGACGGTTGTAGAGGCCGGTGAGATCATCCAGCAAGGTGGACCGCTCCAATTGATCCCCCCTTCGGACCAGGATCTCACGTTCCGATTGCAGCTCACGGATACGATCCGCAAGTGCCAGTGACAGCAGCATGGTTTCCAGAGCCGATCCCACCTGGACGGCATAGTAGGTGATCAGATTATTGGGCAGTATCCCCAGGGCACCCAGGACGAAGAGCAAGGCGCCGACGAACATGGCTGCCCAGGCCAGGAGGAGATACAGCGCCGGGCGGAAGTCGTGAAGATGATAGGCGCGCAAGCTGGCGCCCACCACCAGCACGATGACCGCCAGCGCCACCAGTGAGAAGAACAGCACGCTGCCGGCCGTACCCAGCCAGACATGCAACAGAATCCCGGCCAGGGGCAGCGGCAGGGCCGCGCGCAACCAGCGGTCCCAATCCGGATCACGGCGGCGCATCAGGAGGAAACGTCGGGTGAACTGCAATGCAAACGTGGACAGCAACGCCACGCACAGAAACATCAGGAGTTGGGTGGTCTGGCTCCCCCACTCGGGGAAAAACTCCAGATGGACACCGCGCTGGAACAAGAAGTAGCCCGCGGTGGAGAGAATGAAGGCGATGTACCAGGCGTAGCTGGCGTCCCGCAGGCTGAAGAGCAGGAACAGGTTATAGACCGCCAAGGCCAGGATGATGCCGTGATACCCCCCTTGCGCCAGCCAGAACCGGGTGGCCTGGGCCTGATGCCCCTCAAAGGTCTGGATCTCGGCATGAAAACGCAGGTTCTGGCCCGTCTCCACCCTCAGCAGGTAGCGACTTGCCGGGCTATCCGCTTCAATGTGGAAGACATGGCGCCAGGCCGGGCGCCGTTGTTGATCCCAGGCCACCGCCTGGTGTCGGGGCACCTCTCGCCATTGCCCGCCCTCCTCCTGTGCGAACAGGGTCACGGAATCAAACAGGGGGTTGTCCAGCGAGAGCAGGCGCGGACGGGCATCCAGTTCCTGCAAGGCAAACGCCACCCAGAGCACCCCTGGCGACATGCCCTGGTTGAAGGAGCGCGAATCCAGCTCCACAAAATCGGGCGGATCCCTGTCCAGCAAGGCCTCGGGGGTGGTTCGCCGAGCCGTGTCCATATACACCGCGCTGTAAGGCGCCAGCGGCACCCGCTCCTGGCCAGCCACATCAATGGCCTCCGGCCAGCCAAGGCCGGTCGCGCCCGGCCAGGACCACAAGAACATCAACAGGATGCTCAGGATGACAAGAGCCGACCCGCCGGCGAATGCCCACTGACGTCGCTCAAGCATCATCACGGAGCCCACACCACCTCAACGTCCCTATTCCGGGGGAAGGTGCCATTCTATCCCATCGGCACAGTCCCGACCCAGCAGGGCACCCGCCGAATTCCACCATCGGGTTGTTTGTCGTGCCGCCCCCTACTCCGATCTTGCACCGCGACTTCTCTTCAGGGGCGGTCTCCGTCATGATCGACCATGTACGCCTGGATGGCCGCCATCACTTCATCGATATCGAAGGGCATACCGATGTAACGGTCAAAGCCCGCTTCAATCCCCTTCGACACATCCTTGGCCGAGGCCCGGGCCGTCAGGCCCACCACGGGGATATGGCGGGTCGATGCCATGGACCTGAGTCGCTCCAGCACCTCAAAACCGTGCATGTCAGGCAACTCGAGATCCAGAAAGATCAAGCGGGGCTTGTAGGCGGTGGCCAGGTCCAGCCCCAGGGAGCCCGTCGGTGATCCCATGTAATCCACGTCATTCAGACGTGAGAGCACACGCTGCAATAGCCTCAGGTTGGTCATGCTGTCGTCGATATGCAGCACCAGTCCGCGGGCCCTTTCCGCGTTGAGGGCGACCGATGGCGTTGACGGCTCCGCAGACTGAACGTCATTCCCCGGCGGCAGCAGGATGGAAAATCGACTGCCCACCCCCCGCTTGCTCTCCACCGACAGCGTCCCGCCCATGGTCTCCACCAGCTTTTTGCTGATGGCCAGGCCGATACCGGTTCCCTCCACATGCCCGCGTCCCAGCCGCTCAAAGGGCCGGAAGACATCGGCGATCCGGTCCTCGGGTATGCCGATGCCTGTATCCTGGACATCGATCCTGACACTGTCCTTCGTCCCATCGGTATCGTGACTGACAGTGAGCGTGACCGCACCATTCGGGCGATTGTATTTGATGCCGTTCGACAGCAGGTTGACCATTACCTGACGCAGTCGCATGGGATCGCAATCCACCTGGAGTTCGTCCTGCACTTTCAACTCCGGTCTGACCTGCCGCGCCTCGGCCAGGGAGGTCACCAGACTGATGGCCTCCTCGGCGAGGGCCCGACAATCCTCGGTGGAGATGGTGAGTTCCACACGGCCCGTTTCGATCTTCGACAGATCGAGGATCTCGTCGATCAGCCCCAGCAGATGCTGTCCGGCTGCGCGGATCTCTTCCACGCAGATGGCCTGCTCGGTCGTCAGATCGGGATCGTACTGGAGCAGTTGCCCAAAACCCAGCACGGCATTCAGGGGTGTACGCAGTTCATGGCTCATCCCCAGAATGAAATCCGACTTGAACTGGTTGGCCCGGTCCGCTGCGCTCTTGGATTCCACGAGGGCCTCTTCAAGCTGCTTGCGATCAGAAATGTCCTGGATGGTGCCAAAGATCTGCACGGGCTCGCCATCGTCGTCGAAACGAACCCGTGCCCTGTGGATTACCCAGATAAACTCTCCATTGGATCGGCGGATACGGTATTCGATCGTAGGAATGTCAGGCCATTTGGCCTTCAAGGTTCTCTCGTGGTTTGCTTTCACCCGATCCACATCATCGGGATGCACGCGCCCCCAGTATTCCTCCGACGTGGGGTTGAAGTCTGAGGTGTCACACCCGAGCATTTCATACGTGGCATGACACCACCACACGTCATCGGAACGCAGATCCACTTCCCAGTGCCCCAGCTTCGCCATGTCGCAGGCTTCACGGAGCCGGGCGCGGCTGAGGGACAACTCGGAACCAAGGATCTTGTAATCCGTGATCTCAAAGACCTGCCCGTGCCAGAGCATGGCCCCATTGGGTAACAACTCTGGCTCGGCATACTCCTCGACCCAAAGAAGACCCTGACCCGGATGCTGAATGCGGTACTGGAGCCGCAAGGGAGTTCGGGAAGCGGCGCAATGCTCATAGTAGCGCTGCACCTGAGAGGCATCGTCAGGATGCATTCGGCCGCGGATCGTCATCGGATCATTCAGGGCCTGATCGGGTGTCACCCCGAAAATCGCCTCAATGGCCCGATTGACATACTCATACCGGCAGGCCCCATCCGGTTCCACTCGATATTGAAAGATCATCGACGGCAGACGCGACAATGTGCGCGCCAACGGATGCGATTCCCCGATTACCATACCTTCTCCTCGGCGTACTGGAGCAGCTCGGCCTCATCTCAACCCAGGAGGAGCACCTTGCCACCCAATTTCCATAGCGGAATTTCAACGGCAGTTTAGCCCTTCGCTTATCGAATGTCTTGGTCGATGGTGCCAGACCCCCTTGAATCCCAGATGACATCCCCGGACTCGCCATCGGACTCGAAATAACCTTTTGAGAAAAGACAAATCCCTGAGCGAAGCGGCCCTTGAGGCTCTATGAGCCAACGCTTCGAAGCGGACGACTTCCCAACCGCATGCCCGGGTAAAAAAACCACCCCCCGCCGGATAAACGGTTTTCCATTGTCCCTGCCCTACCCCTTCGGAAAGATGGTGGCGTCCACGGTTTGCCAGCCATGGACTGCCTCTACGGCGGGCCTGTTGCCCTGGGCGCGGGCCCGCCTCTTACCCGGAGATGGACATGCGACAACGGTTCCTGACCACCCTGGTGATCACCGCGACCCTCGGGGCCGCGACGGCTGAGGCCAGCGGCGATGTGCGTGTCGGTCGCTATCAGACCCTGGCACCGATCCCCACAGCAGAGCAGGTGCGGCCGCTTTCGGTCATCGTGGATGTGCGCTTCCCACGGCGTAGCGTGCAGACCGTGGGGGACGCGGTGCGCCACCTGTTATCGCCCAGCGGGTTTGCCCTGGCTGATGCGGCCCATGCAGATCCCTATCGGCCGGTGTTGCTGAATCAGCCATTGCCCGAGGTGCATCGTCATCTGGGGCCCCTGCCCCTGAATCAAGCCCTGGCCACCCTGGCCGGCGAGGCCTGGCAGGTGAGCCTGGACCCGGTTCATCGCCTGGTGTCGTTCGAGCTGAGACCGGACTACCAAGCCCGGTATGTAGAGCGTTACGGCGATACCCCGCCCGCGGCGCTCCGGGAACCGCCAGAGCGTAGCGAGCCACGAGATGCGCCCCGCTGGGTGGACGCCCCGGCGACGGCCGGTGACTACGGTCCCGTTCGGCCGCAGCAGACCCTCCTGGATATCGCCACCGAATTGTGGCCGGGCCATCGCACCCTCACACGCCAGGGGCTGGTGGCCCTTTGGCAGGCCAACCCCGAGGCCTTCCTGCATCTGGGCGGCGAGCCCAACATGAACCTGCTGCGTGAGGGGGTGTGGTTGCGTGTCCCCGACTCGGCCACTGTCGATTCCATCCCGCCGGCCGACGCCGAGGCCATCATCCGCGCGCAATTCGGCCGGTGGCGTCCAGCGACCAAATCCGCTCAGACCGATGACTGATCCCCAGGAGACCCGTCATGGCGAACGATCCACAGTCCCAGGAAACATATGACCACCCCCCGCGCCCCGAGGTGTCCGGCGCTGAGTCCACTGAGCATCCGCGCCTACTGCCGCCGCTGGATGACCTCGAGGCATCCGGCAGTGAACCCCCTCAGCTGCATCCCCCACCCAAGGCCCTGATCATCGGCGGTGGCGCCATCATCGTGCTGCTGGTGGTGAGTGCGGTCATGCTCTTCGGCGGGGGTGGTGATGCCGATCCGGTGACCTATGAGGGCAACGGCGCCGGTGCCCTGGCCGGGGACGTAGAGGCCGGTGAGGAGGCCTCCATCAGGGACGCACACGCCGAGTCTTTCGAGGCTGACGATTTGCCCCCGCTCCCTGTCGATCTATCTGCCGACCGGCCGGAAGCCGATCGCCTTGATGACCTGGGACGCCGCCTGTCAACGACCGAAGATCGGGTGGCAGACCTGGATGAGCGGATGTCGACGCTCATCACCTCGGTCGATCACTTGCTGGACGAGGCCCCCTGGGAAGCGGCCGGGAACGGCCAGGCGCCCCTGAACAACGAGAAACTGGCCAGCCTCTCCGAGCAGGTGGCCGCCCTGCAGGGAACGCCGAACACCCTGAAGGCACTGGATCGCCGCATCGCCAGTCTGGAATCCGCCCATCGGGCCGCCACCCGGGCCCGGGCCAATCGCCCACCGTTCACCCTGGTGGCCATCGACTACTGGGACAACCGGCCTTATGCCACCCTGGAGAGCGATGGGCGTCATGCCCGGCTCAGCGAGGGGGATCATCTCTCCGGCTGGCAGCTGCACCGGTTGGACCCGAGCACCCGTGAGGCCCGTTTCATCCGGCCTGATGGGCGCATGGTCAGCCTGTCGGTGGAGGGCTGAGGCATGGAATGGTTTCTGATTGTGGTTCTGGCAGGGGCGGCCTTCAGCATCGAACAGGCACGAGCCGAGCCGGTGATCGTGGCTGAATACCCTGCCGAGCCCGAGGCTTCGGATCCACACGAATCACCGGCTTCCGCGCCCGTGCCGGCCCCGCTCTGGCCAGCGTGCGAGGGCCCCGTGGTGTACCGCAACCTCACCATCTCCGCAGAGGCTGCCACCTACTGGCTGCCCGATGGGCGCCGGTGCGTCCCGGGCGCCCGGTCGGAGGCAGCGCCATGAGACACCCCATCCGCTTGATCATCCGGTCACTGCTGGTCGCCAGCCTGGCCGTCACGGCCGGCCCGGCCCTGGGTGATACACAGGCACAGGAGACCGAGCGCACGGCCTCCGAAGGCGCCGACACGCGCATCGAGCGCCTCGCCGAGGCCTGGGGGCTGAGTGTCGAGGAATGGGAACGCTACGAGTCCCTGATGGCCGGTCAGCGGGGCCTGTGGTCTCCCGACCTGGACCCGATCATGGTCCTGGGTATTCATGCCCGCAGCGAATCGGAGCGGCGCCGCTATGCCGAGAGGGCCGTGGCCCAGGAGCGGGCCCGGGTCGAGGGGGAGTTGGCCTTCCAGCGCGCCTACGATGATGCCTGGCGGCGCCTCTACCCCGATGAGGCGCTGATTGATGTGGCGCGCCTGGCCTCCAGCCCTGCCCCCCTGCAGCCTCTGGCCAGTGAAGGCCCGAGCCGGGGCGACCGTTTGCTGCTGTTCACCCGCACCCAGGGCTGCAGTCGCTGTGATGCTCTGCTAGATGAGGTCATGGCAAGGGCCGACGCGCGTGACCTTGGCCTGGACATCTATCTGCTGGACACCGAGCCCGGCGATGAGACTGTGGTCAGGGCCTGGGCCGCTCACCATGAGATTCCCACCCGGCGCGTGCAGCAGCGCCGCATCACTTTGAACCATGACAACGGCACGGCGCGGCGACTGGGAGTACGCACCAGTGCCCCGGCCCTGCTGCATCGGACTCGCGAGGGGGCCACCCATGCCATTGGGCTTAAGGATCTGCGCTGAAAAGCTGCGCATGGCGACCCTGGTGGGCAGTCTGCTGGTCGCCGGCCCCGTGTGGCCATCGACCATCCCGCCCGCCTACGTGGAGGCCGCCCGGGCCTACCAGGTGCCTCCCGAGGTGGTCTTTGCCGTGGCCCTGGCCGAGAGCGAGATGCTGCTCACCTCCCGGCGCGTGTTGCCCTGGCCCTGGACCCTGAATGTGGCAGGCCAGCCGGAGCGTTACCGCAATCGGCGCGAGGCCCATGAGGCCATTCAGCGCCACCTGGCGGCCGGGCGCACCTCCATCGACATCGGCCTGATGCAGGTGAACTGGCACTGGCATGCCCAGCGTCTGCAGGATCCCTGGCGGGCCCTGGACCCCCATCACAACCTGCGGGTGGGGGCACAGATCCTTCACGAGTTGTACCAGGAGGACGGGGACTGGATCGTGGTCGTGGGCCGCTATCACGCCCCGGCCGATACCCCGGCGGCCCGCGCCCGTGCCGAGCGCTACCGGGCCCGGGTGCTGGAACGTCTGCAGAGGCTGTCTCCCCATGAATGATCCCTCCCCTGCCCGGCGACCCTGGCTCTGCCTGCTGACGCTGGTCTGTCTGTGGGGCCTGCCCTCACTGCCCGTGTCGGCTGGGCCGGTGGTGATCTTCGATAGCGGCCAGACCGTCCCCCTCGCGCCCTATCGCGCCCCCCTGGAGGCCGAGGAGGCCGATTCGGGCCCGGGCTTGACGACCTCGCCAGTCTCACCCGGGCAATCACCCGGGGGTGTCGTCGATCTGGCATCCAGGCTGCCCCTGACCACGCCGGCGCTGCGCCCCGGCCGCCTGGCCGAGGATGCCCGGGGCGATGTCCTGGAGCGTCTGCAGTACCTGCCCCGGCCCTTCTGTGTCCTGGGTACTGATCGGTTCTCACTGCAGTGGCTGGTCACCCATCGGGCGGTGCTGCGCCGTGAACAGGTGGCCTGCCTGGTGGTGGAAGTGCCCGATGAGGCCGCCTATCAGCGGCTGCAACAGGCAGCCGAGGGGGTGCCCCTGACCCCGATCCCCGGCGAGGACCTGGCGGCGCAGTTCGGGCTGTCGGTCTACCCGGTGCTGATCACCCGCGAGGGCTTTGAGCAATGAACCGCAACCCGGTCGAGGCCCTGCTGCGCCCGGCGGTGGAGTTGTGGTCGGCCTTTGTGGCCGGCACGGCGGCCGTGATCGCCCTGGTGGCCCCCTGGGCCCTGATGATGACGCCGGCGGTGGCCTGGGTGGCGGCGGCGGTACTGGGTGGTTTTGCCCTGGTCCGGGGCTGGCAAGGCTGGAAGGTGCTGCACTATCAGCGCAATCTCAGGCGCCTGCGTGAATACCGGCTGGGGGCCGACCGCATCCCAGTGAGCCGGCGCAAGCTGTTCCTGGGACTGGGCTTTGCCTGGACCCAGAAGCATACCCAGCGCCTGCGCGACACCATCCGCCCGGAGGTCCAGCACTATATCCGGCCCGGTCGGCTGTATCGCTGGGCCCGGTCCCGGGAAGTCGCCTGGGAGAACACCCCGGGGCTGTCCTGGATCGCCACCCTGCTCGGGATCCGGGCCTGGTGGAACCCGCTGGCGCCGCTGCCGCCGGTGGGTGGCAAGCCGGCCCTGCATGGCGTCGAGCCGGACGAGGCGCCGGTGTACATGGACCTGGGGGAGCGGGTCGGCCATACCCTGGTCCTGGGGACCACGCGGGTGGGCAAGACCCGCCTGGCGGAGATCCTGATCACCCAGGACATCCGTCGCGGCGATGTGGTGATCGTCTTCGATCCCAAGGGGGATGCCGACCTGTTGCGGCGCATGTATGCCGAGTGCAAGCGGGCCGGCCGGGAGCAGCAGTTTTACATGTTCCATCTGGGTCATCCGGACATCTCGGCCCGCTACAACGCCATCGGCTCGTTCAACCGCATCACCGAGGTGGCCACCCGGGTCACCAACCCCCTGCCCGACCAGGGCAACTCGGCGGCCTTCAAGGAGTTTGGCTGGCGGTTCACCAACATCATCGCCCAGGCCCTGGTGGCGCTGGGGCGGCGCCCGGACTATCAGCAGATCGTGCGCCACATCACCCACATCGAGCAGTTGTTCATCGACTACTGCAACCACTGGCTGCCGGGTGTGGCCCCCGAGGACTGGGGGCACGAGGTGGCCCGGCGCGAGGAGCAGATCAACGAGCGCAACCTGCCCTTTGCCATGAAGGGCCGCTCCCGGCGCCTGGTGGCCCTGGTGCAGTACCTCAAGGACAACGCCCTGTTCGACCCCATCGCCGATGGCCTGCGCTCGGCGGTGGAGTACGACAAGACCTATTTCGACAAGATCGTCGCCTCCCTGCTGCCGCTGCTGGAGAAGCTCACCACCGGCCAGAGCGCTGAACTGATCAGCCCCGATTACTTCGACCTGGACGACCCCCGGCCGATCTTCGATTGGATGCAGGTGATCCGGCAACAATGTGTGGTCTACGTGGGCCTGGATGCCCTGTCCGACATGACCGTGGCCACGGCCGTGGGCAACTCCATGTTCGCGGACCTGGTGTCGGTGGCCGGGCAGCTGTACAAGTTCGGCACCGAGCATGGCCTGCCCAGCGACGATCAGGCACCGCCGCGGATGCCCACGGTGTCGCTGCACGGGGATGAGTTCAACGAGCTGATCGGCGATGAGTTCATCCCGCTGCTGAACAAGGCCGGTGGCTCGGGCTTTCAGGTCACCGCCTATACCCAGACCTGGTCGGATGTGGAGGCCCGTATCGGCTCCAAGCCCAAGGCCGGCCAGGTGGCGGGGAACTTCAACACCCTGATCATGCTGCGGGTGAAGGAGTTTGCCACGGCCGAGATGCTCACCGAGCAGCTGCCGCAGGTGGAGATCAACGCCCTGATGCAGGTCTCGGGGACCAATGACTCGGCCGACCCGGGCTCGGAGCAGCATTTTACCAGCCGCAACGAGGACCGTATCTCGGTCAGCGAGGTGCCATTGCTGACGCCAGCGGACCTGGTGACCCTGCCCAAAGGCCAGGCCTTTGCGCTCATCGAGGGTGGGCAGCTGTTCAAGATCCGCATGCCGCTGCCGGACCATCGCCGCGACCCGCAGATGCCAGCCTCCCTGCAGCACATCGCCAACGACATGGCCCGTCACTACAGCACCGGGGATCACTGGTGGGTGCATGAGCCCGTGCCGCGCACGCAGGTCTCGGGGACACCGGATGCTGCCCCCCATACCTCCAGCACCCCGCCGGCCTCGCACAGCGGCGCCCTCCCGACCGATGAGGGTGAGCGCGGATGAGTACTGCTACCCGCCAGGCCCGTGACACCCGGTATCCGGTCCAGCAGGGCCTATTGAGCCGCACCCTGTCCGCCGTGTCGTCGATCCTGTTCTGGCTGTTCGTGGCGCTGCTGTTCTCCATCCTGGCCGAATGGGCGGGGATGTGGCTGTGGTGGCCAGATGAAGGCGTGGATCACAGTCGGCAGATGCTGGAGCAGGAAATCCGCTATGTGAACCAGGACTTTGGTCGCTCGCTGCTGGTCTCGGAGCCGGCTGATTATGTGCGTCAGTTCGCGGATACCAGCTATCGCCTGCTGTTCGAGATGACGCGGGTGGAGATTGCGATCCAATGGCTGAGCCAGCCGATCGATCCCCGGGGATCCACGCTGCAGGCCACCCTGAGACAAGGGTACGGCGTCATCGAAGCCCATGTGGTGGCCGCGATGACCATCACGCAGGTCTTCGCCGTGCGCCTGGCGGTGCTGACCCTGGCCATGCCGGTGTTCGTGCTGTTCGGCCTGGTAGCCATCGTCGATGGCCTGGTGCAGCGCGATCTGCGCCGCTGGAGTGGCGGGCGCGAGTCCAGCTTCGTCTATCACCACGCCAAGCGCCTGATCCTGCCCAGCATCATCCTCACCTGGGTGGTGTACCTGGGCATGCCGGTGTCGGTGCATCCGAACTATGTGGTGCTGCCGTTTGCGTTGCTGACGGCAGTGGCATTGGCAGTGACGGCTTCAACGTTCAAGAAGTATTTGTGAAAACAAGATGAATGAGCAGCACGCGCTAGATGTCCAGAGTCGCTGGGCTACTCAACATTGTTCCGCTGATCAATGGATGAAAGCGCATGGTTATACCTGAAATCGTCGTGTGCTCCCTTCTTGTGAACCGCCTGGTGCGGACCCGCATGCCAGGTGGTGTGGGGAGGGCGGGCTAAACACCCGCCCTTACCCGATTAGCCCCTATTGCTTGTTAACTAACCTTTTCTTCTTTGAGCATCTCTGCAAGTCTACGGCCAGCCAAGTCTGCTCTTGTTCGCCCTGTGTTTGGTATGTTTTCACTTGCGCAGTGTTTCATAATTTCATCTGCGGTAAGCTCGATTGGTATCATGAGAACATTCTTTCTCTGCATTTGCTCTATACCGTTCTCGACAGCTTGGCGCCATTCGTTCCAAGAATTCTGCATATGGTCTGCATCCGCAAATTGCGACATGAGCAGAGGCCATTCTTCCTTGCGATAACAAACTACTGAAAGAAATAGTGGGATTGTTCGTTCTGGACTCTCGGTATGTCCGGATGCTGCTGGGAATAAATGCGGATTGTTTTGCTGAATAAGCTGATAGTATAAGTCCAGCCTCGTTCCGACCAAACAATTCTGTGTCTTGAGGTAAGTATGTGCAATACCAACGAGTGAGCGTCGGAGCTCTTGTGGCCTGTGGCCTACATCTTTGGGCCAACGAAAAACACCCCCACCACTGATCCCACGGGGATGGGGTGGGTTGAGCTTCACTCCGTCGGGTGATACTGATTTTTTGATGCGATAATTTATGACGATATTGGTGTCTTTGTCATAGCCTAGGTTTTCGTATTTCTTATCAACTGCAGCATGTCCAGAGTAAGAAAACAATTCAGTTGATACGGTATTCGCTTTATTTCTGGATTTATTTACTGGAAAGCCAGAAAAAGTGTAAACATCATCATCAAGAGTATTATCTGTTAGCCACAAATCATTTCTTTCTATTGGGCGAAGTGATTGATGTAGATTTGCACCAAGAGATTTGGTCAAATTGTAATACGCCAGGTCAATTTTGTCTTTTGATCTGGCTACGCCTTTTTGTGTTTCTATGGATACGAAAGATCCATCTATTGGGACAATGCCAGCGTTGCTTGGTATGCATAGCACGCCTTGACTAGACCAATCTACTACGTGAGCAGCAGTAAGCAGGAAAATTGTGTCTGCAATCGTGACAAGAACTCCTGAGCCTACTTGCTCTACAACCTCTTCGTTGCGGTCCAAAAAGATCGGACAAATTGAGTCGAAAATGTCTGCCATTGGATAACCGGTAATTATTGTAAGCAGAGGGCAAGTTCTAAAGGGCTAACGTTACGCATCAGCCGCGGGCCTCTGGCCCGTCGGCTGGAAGCGCTTGTGTACGCCCGGCATGGGCATGAACCGATGGGGTGAAAGTCCCCTGTAGGAGTACCTGTGATGTCCACTCTGTGGACCAACGTAACTACTAGCCGACGGCAAGGGCAGCCCCGTGAGGGTCTGTCTGGAGGAAGCCCGAGCGCAAAGGTGCGAGCCGACGGACAGACAAAATCGCCGGGAGCGATTTTGAACAGCCGCAGGCTGGCCCGAAGGGCGAGCCCCAGGGATGGGGCGAGTAAACCGCATAGAAGGCTCAGTCCCCGGGCGAGTCAGCACAAGGTGACAAAGCCCATCAGGTGCAGGGGATAGGGTAAATGCGGCGGTTGTGCACTGAAAGTTCATGTCCTTATCCGGGGAGATCTGTTCCGCATGCGGCCAGTGCCGCCATGGGAGTCGAACTGAGGCCCAGTCCGAAAGGACTGGATACGCCATCGAACCCTACCGTGGCTGTGGTCGCCATGGGAGCCGGACTGAGGGCCAGCCCGAAAGGGCTGGGCATCCCACCGGACCCTACCGCGACCCGGGCAGCGCGTCCAACGGCAACGTTCGACGTGACGGCGCAGAGGTCAGCCGAAGCCATAGTAATCGCACGCCCGTGGACGGGCCTCGCGGTGAAGGGCCGAACATGAGAAGACAAGGCGGAGCCGTGGATTGCTCGCACGCGTCGTCGAACCCGTCCGGGGGAGACGCGTCGCGGCGTGATACCACGCAGCCAGCCTTGCACGACGACCTGATGGAGCGGGGGCTGGCAAGCGAGAACATGCGACGGGCATGGAAGCGGGTGAAAGCCAACAGGGGCGCCCCCGGTGTCGATGGGATGCACATCGAGGACTTCCCTGAGTTCGCACGTTCGAACCTGCCGGTCATCCGCCAAGCCTTGCGTGATGGCACGTACCGGCCACAACCGGTGCGACGAGTGACCCTTCCCAAACCCGATGGGGGCGAGCGACTGCTTGGCATCCCGACGGTGACGGATCGGGTCATTCAACAGGCCATGGCGCAAGCTCTGGGGCCGATCTTCGATCCAGGATTCTCGGATTCGAGTTTCGGCTTCCGACCTGGACGCTCCGCCCATGGAGCACTGAGGCGGATACAAACCCATATCGCTGATGGCTACCGCATCGCCGTCGATCTGGACTTGGCGAAGTTCTTCGACACGGTCCAGCACAACATCCTGATGGCCCGAGTGGGCCGCAAGGTGCGCGATAAGCGGCTGCTGGCGTTGATCGGCGAGTATCTGCGGGCGGGTGTGCGGGTCGGAGATACCCTTGAGGCAACGGTGATCGGGACACCCCAGGGTGGTCCCCTGTCGCCCTTGCTGGCCAATATCCTTCTGGATGACCTGGACAAGGAACTGGAAGCGCGAGGGCATCGGTTCGTCCGCTATGCGGACGACCTGCTGATCCTCGTGCGGAGCCACCGCGCCGGGGAACGGGTCATGGCGAGCGTGTCTCGCTTCCTGACCGGCACCCTCAAGCTGGTGGTCAATCCGCACAAGAGCCGCGTGGTCAGGACCAACGACTGCCAATTCCTGGGATTCACCTTCCGGGGAGCAAAGCTGCGATGGTCCGAGCGCGCCTATCAGGACTTCCGTTACCGGCTGAGAAAGCTCACCGGCCGGAGCTGGGGCGTGTCCATGGACTACCGGCTCAAGACGCTGACGGAATATGTCCGTGGTTGGATGGGCTACTTCGGCATCTCGGACTACTATCGGCCTATCCCCGAGCTGGACCACTGGCTGCGACGACGTATCCGCATGTGTTACTGGAAACAGTGGCGCGGGGTGCGAAACCGTATCCGCCACCTGCTGGCCCTGGGAACGCCAAAACGTGCCGCCACCTGGACAGGCATGAGCTCCAAAAGCTACTGGCACCTGTCCCGATCCCTCGGCACCCAGACCGGGATGACCAATGACTGGCTGCAATGCCAAGGCTTGATCAGCATCCGCGATCAATGGATGAAAGCGCATGGTTATACCTGAAATCGTCGTGTGCTCCCTTCTTATGAACCGCCTGGTGCGGACCCGCATGCCAGGTGGTGTGGGGAGGGCGGGCTAAACACCCGCCCTTACCCGATTACACGGCAACTTAACCACTAAAATACGATGGGAACTCGCCAATACACTCACTTACAATCTGATGGTAGGTCCTTAATATATCGGAAT
>NZ_KK214996.1:80045-90757 GCF_000633935.1 Ectothiorhodospira haloalkaliphila ATCC 51935
CAACGCCAGGGCTTGATCAGCATCCGCGATCAATGGATGAAAGCGCATGGTTATACCTGAAATCGTCGTGTGCTCCCTTCTTATGAACCGCCTGGTGCGGACCCGCATGCCAGGTGGTGTGGGGAGGGCGGGCTAAACACCCGCCCTTACCCGATTACACGGCAACTTAACCACTAAAATACGATGGGAACTCGCCAATACACTCACTTACAATCTGATGGTAGGTCCTTAATATATCGGAATCGAACACTTCCGAATCAACTCCTCGACCATTAAGAACAGAACCAAGACGCTTGCAAACCTCTCTATCAACATAGCCCTGAGAATAGAGCCACATTTCAAGGCTATTTGACAGTCCAAGTTTTAAACGTGTTTGCAAGCTCCTAAGAAGCTCCAATACATTGTCGCCCAATCCTTTACCCTCAGCCACATCAGCTATTGCCCCGACATACAACATAGAATCAAAAGAGAGTGCACCGTCAGCCAATTCTACTACGTGGTCCATTTTAATAGCTCTTTGCTGCGACCCCGCTTGATAATAAACGCCTGATTGAACCAAGTGACCATGCAGATCCGCGTAGCTAGTTCCTGAAATCCATAATTTTGCAAATTCTAATATTACGTATTCAGGCTTTATTTTGAGAAACATCTTGTTATTATTGAGCTGAGATAGCAAAGGCCAGCAAATCAAAAGTAGTTCATCTGAGCTTTGAGCTTGTGCTATTTCACCCCAATTTTCATCAAGCCAGTTTTCGATTAAGAATAGATTTTTCAACCCCAGCAATGATTTTCCGAAGAATGCTCTTTTCTCTTCGGGCACGGAAAGAACTCTACCTGCGATAAGTGAAAATGCCGTCCGTAGCTGTTGTTTCTGATCTTCGTCTGACAAAAAATAAGCCAATGTTCCTTGGGCCAACTCATCAAAGAACGTTTGAGGGGCACCTGGATTGTCTTTCAAATAGGACAAAAAATAGCTTTCTATTGCTTCGATTAAAGCTTCTTTATAATCCATCTGATCCAGTAGCGAACTGATATCAATAGCATTTTGATTTCCTGCATCTATACAGCTTTGTCTATAGACGGCGGGATTTGCGATGAACTGGATAACATCAACATTAAGTTCTGCAAAATCAAAAGACGAGATCAAGTCCAGTAGGCTACTAGCACACTCCTCCGCATTAGTAAAATCGAGCAAATGCATCGCTCTTTGCCATCGCCAGCTTTCACGAAAATCATTGCGCTTATCAAAAACATCTGTGTCCGCAAAAATGACACTCCCTTCGGTATGGTATCCAGCTCTGCCTGCTCGCCCGATGAGATTGTGGAAGTCTCGCGTGGTGATTTCTTGTCCTGCTTGAAATGTACTTGAAACAACTAAATACCTAATTGGAAGATTCACACCCTGGGCAAGGGTTGAGGTACATACTACCAACACTGACTTATTGGATTCCATTGCCCACTCTACAGAAACACGGATACCATTCGGAATGTTGGAACTATGCGGCAATATTCCAAAGGAAATCGAACGAGTAAATATAAACTCATCTCCAAAATGCAAACTAGAAAGGTACGCAATTTTTTCCAATTCGCGTTGATCGCTAGAAATGCTCGGTGGTGGTAAAGCAAGCCCTCTATCGTAGTAATCAACTAGAAGCTCGCATATTGATGTGACAGTACTCTTTACACCGCAGAAGATAGCAACAGGACCCTGATGGCATAATTTAACCCCTAAATAAGCTGCGACGCTGGAATTATCGTTTTTTGCAGGAAAAAGACGAGCATTCCTCTCTCGACCTCTCGTTCCAAGGTTTACTTGCTCAATCACTCTAGGAACGAAAAAATCTCTATCTGCTTCACGATCTTGATCGATGTATTGAAGTTGACCCATTGCGGTTTGCCAGCTTGCGAAGGCTGTACTTCGTACAGTTGGTAAACATCCTGCTCCTTGAATCTCAATACCGGCCTCTCCATTAAGCCATTCACCAATAGAGTTTGCGTTAGCCATTACTGCGGAGATCAAAACCTTCTGGACGTCATCACCTACGCGGGACTTGAGGTAGGCCATTAATAACTCGTATGTGACGCCCCTCCTTCCAGTGTCAAACTGATGCCCTTCATCAAAAATAAGCAAGCCAATTGAGTCAGCTAAAGCAGGTTCATGCCTCAGAAGATAAACAAGTTTCTCCGGTGTGGTAACAACAATAGACTTGGTCGCTATTCCATCCTGAGTGGCTTCTCCTATTAAAAATCTTATGAGATCGTCGTCACTATCGGAAATATCCAGAACATCTTGCAATTCATTGATATTTACTTCTTCACCCTCGAACGCCTGCTGAAATGTAACCGTAATCTCCCTGCATAAGGCTCTAAATGGCGCGACAATTACGGCAACGTCAGAGCGCCCAGACAAAAACGAGCTTCTAATTATTAATTCTGTAGATTTTGTCTTTCCTGCACTCGTGGGCATTTGCACAACAGCAGATACACCAGAAAAAACTCCTTGCTCGCCTAGCAACCTCTGAGCAGGCCAAAACTCTTGAACAAATGTCGGCTTAATAATTACACTAACCCATTGTGTTATTGGAATTTGCGTATATTTCGGCAAACAGACTATTGACGAATTTTCTAGTTTTCGTAGCAAGATAGAAGAAATAATGTCGGCAAACAGAAGCTCTCTATCAGAACCTTTCTTGTACACTTCATTCCTCAAGGCCTGTATTTTCTGTTTAAAGCTCTGGGCATCAAGTGTTAAACCAAAGAAACTACGAGTGGCGTAGCCGACATCATCTATTGCCTGTGTTAAATAGGTTTCTTTAACGCGATACCAATCCTCTTCGAAGTTAGACTTCAATATCCATATCAGAATTCCCTCAAGATTAGTATCAGTGAGCAGTTCTGTCTTATAGACCAAACTTTTGGCCAGAACGATGGAGCTACCGGGCATGTTCGCTAAATAGTAAGCCGCCGAACCTATAATCTTTAGATAAATAGTCATCTCATCAGCCAGATGAGACTGAATCAAAGCATCAAAATATTGCCCAACTGAGATTAGCTCAGACTTTAGCTCTTCATGCTCATCAGTCTCTTCAACCTGTTGTTCCCCACGAGCTTCGAGAGCTGACAGGTCGCCCAATATCCCTATAGTCGTAATCAATAATTTACGCGGGTCGACAGGTAGCTCTATATGAGATGCTTCATCAATAGCAAATTCATACATCTTTGCTTTCGACTTTGTAATTGCCAGCATTTTCTTTGAGGACGACTCAAGCTTCATTTGCTGCCCTCTCGTATAGAGCATGAACCAAAGACATCAATACAGGGCCTCTAATCACTATCATCTCCAAGTACGTTGGGGATGAATGCTCATTAGTTGAAGCTTCAGCTAAAGTTTCGACGCAACATGAACTATCAGTTAAAACCGCTGCGGCCCCAAAATTTGTTTTATATGGGTGGTCAACATTTTTTTGGAATCTTGAGATGATACCCATTCCAGCTAGATCTCTCTGATCATACAGCCTTTGCTTTGCACCGTTTAATGACTCCGCAAGTCTAGCCTCATCCTTTGAACTGTCGTCAATTGCGGTTTGCAAAGTGTTTTTGACATTGTTCTCAGAAAGACGAGCCTTGACCTCGTATATTAATAATTCGTCTTTTCTGGAGGGAGTTTTATTCTTTTGCTTAAAACCCAAAACATCTGAACCCTTGGATGACTCATTACCAATTATTTTCCGGTCGTAGCGAGTTCTTGGAACATAGTAATCGTGGAGAAACATCAGATAGTCAGCGATCAATATTTCAGCAAAATCTCCAGCACGGATACTTGGTCCAGGGCTTTTAGTTTTATGCGGAAACTTTAGATTTAACAAATAGTCTTTTTTTGTCTGCCCTTCAGGTTTGAGTATCTCTATTTCATCATCACTGCAATAGTGATTCCTGAAATGCCTTGCCCAGTGTGACATGACCTCTTCATTGGCTACATCGTAAGCGAACTCATATACAGGGACGTTCTCACCTGTTGAAATAGCGATTACTTCACCAGTATCGTGAAGCCACTGAATATGTTCTTTAGTCCATGGCATTTGCAGTATACCGAGTCCTTCTATGTTTAATTATTCGTGTTGACCAGAGTGCCAATCTCGACAGGTGCCGTGTAACGCTTGGTTAACCCGCAAATTGCGGAGGGCGCAGCCCGGAGTAATTTGTCGGGTTGAACCACTCGTGTACGCCCGGCATGGGCATGAACTGATGGGGTGAAAGTCCCCTGTAGGAGTACCTGTGATGTCCACACTGTGGACCAACGTAACTACTAGCCGACGGCAAGGGTAGCCCCGTGAGGGTCTGTCTGGAGGAAGCCCGAGCGCAAAAGTGCGAGCCGACGGACAGAAATCGCATATAAGGCTCAGTCCCCGGGCGAGTCAGCACAAGGTGACAAAGCCCATCAGGTGCAGGGGATAGGGTAAATGCGGCGGTTGTGCACTGAAAGTTCATGTCCTTATCCGGGGAGATCTGTTCCGCATGCGGCCCGTGCCGCCATGGGAGTCGAACTGAGGCCCAGTCCGAAAGGACTGGATACGCCATCGAACCCTACCGTGGCTATGGTCGCCATGGGAGCCGGACTGAGGGCCAGCCCGAAAGGGCTGGGCATCCCACCGGACCCTACCGCGACCCGGGCAGCGCGTCCAACGGCAACGTTCGACGTGACGGAGCAGAGGTCAGCCGAGGCCATAGTAATCGCACGTCCGTGGACGGGCTTCGCGGTGAAGGGCCGAACATGAGAAGACAAGGCGGAGCCGTGGATTGCTCGGACGCGTCGTCGAACCCGTCCGGGGGAGACGCGTCGCGGCGTGATACGTTGCTGCCAGCCTTGCACGACGACCTGATGGAGCGGGTGCTGGCAAGCGAGAACATGCGACCGGGCATGGAAGCGGGTGAAAGCCAACAGGGGCACCCCCGGTGTCGATGGGATGCACATCGAGGACTTCCCTGAGTTCGCATGTTCGAACCTGCCGGTCATCCGCCAAGCCTTGCGTGATGGCACGTACCGGCCACAACCGGTGCGACGAGTGACCCTTCCCAAACCCGATGGGGGCGAGCGACTGCTTGGCATCCCGACGGTGACGGATCGGGTCATTCAACAGGCCATGGCGCAAGTTCTGGGACCGATCTTCGATCCAGGATTCTCGGATTCGAGTTTCGGCTTCCGACCCGGACGCTCCGCCCATGGAGCACTGAGGCGGATACAAACCCATATCGCTGATGGCTACCGCATCGCCGTCGACTTGGACCTGGCGAAGTTCTTCGACACGGTCCAGCACGACATCCTGATGGCCCGAGTGGGCCGCAAGGTGCGCGATAAACGGCTGCTGGCGTTGATCGGCGAGTATCTGCGGGCGGGTGTGCGGGTCGGGGATACCCTTGAGGCAACGGCGATCGGGACCCCCCAGGGTGGCCCCCTGTCGCCCTTGCTGGCCAATATCCTTCTGGATGACCTGGACAAGGAACTGGAAGCGCGAGGGCATCGGTTCGTCCGCTATGCGGACGACCTGCTGATCCTCGTGCGGAGCCACCGCGCCGGGGAACGGGTCATGGCGAGCGTGTCTCGCGTCCTGACCGGCACCCTCAAGCTGGTGGTCAATCCGCACAAGAGCCGCGTGGTCAGGACCAACGACTGCCAATTCCTGGGATTCACCTTCCGGGGAGCAAAGCTGCGATGGTCCGAGCGCGCCTATCAGGACTTCCGTTACCGGCTGCGAAAGCTCACCGGCCGGAGCTGGGGCGTGTCCATGGACTACCGGCTCAAGACGCTGACGGAATATGTCCGTGGTTGGATGGGCTACTTCGGCATCTCGGACTACTATCGGCCTATCCCCGAGCTGGACCACTGGCTGCGACGCCGTATCCGCATGTGCTACTGGAAACAGTGGCGCGGGGTGCGAAACCGTATCCGCCACCTGCTGGCTATGGGAACGCCAAAACGTGCCGCCATCTGGACAGGCATGAGCTCCAAAAGCTACTGGCACCTGTCCCGATCCCTCGGCACCCAGACTGGGATGACCAATGACTGGCTGAAACACCAGGGCTTGATCAGCATCCGCGATCAATGGATGAAAGCGCATGGTTATACCTGAAATCGTCGTGTGCTCCCTTCTTGTGAACCGCCTGGTGCGGACCCGCATGCCAGGTGGTGTGGGGAGGGCGGGCTAAACACCTGCCCTTACCCGATTAGACCCGACTGATTACAGCGGGCAGTTCGCTTTGCCGTCACCCGCGTCTCCGAACGTATTCGTGGAGCCGCTGATAGCGGGCGTCTTGCGCAAGTGGTGGTGCGACCTGCGCGATCTCGTCCAAGCATTGACCCAATTCCCTGGGGAGCCACTGTTGGTCGGCAATCACGGCATCCAGCAGGTTCAGTGCATCCATTGGGTATCGGCTGCACAAACCCGATTCGTACAGCAGGTGTACGACGTAGTGCGGATGTTCAATCGGTTGTAGCCAGTCCCGAACCGCCGCCAAGGCCGCCGGGAATTCGCCACGGGCGGCGATCACCAAACGCGTCAAGGACTCGGCGATTCGCGGGGTAGCCAAATCGCGGGACTTTGGCCAGATTTGTTGCCAGAACGGCTGGACACGGTTTTGCCAGTAGTCCTCACGTTGATCGCCTGCACCCTCAAGCGCCTGGGAGAGCGCCTGCGCGGCTTCCTCCAGGCCTTCTTGTGGGAGCGCTACAATCGCAGATCGGAACTCATCTACGGTGTATCCCTCGGTCGGGCCTAATGCTGCGTAGGTCAGGAATGTCGCGAATTGCTGGCGGTGCTCGCCAAGATCGGCATAGTGGTTTGCGCTATCCAGAAATTCCGCCTTGAAGGCTGTCAACAACGGCTGGTACAAGCGCGGCGACCAGAGGAAGCCTTCCCACACGGATTTTGCTTCGACGGGGTTGGCCCAGCCAAACAACGGCAAAAGGTGCTGTTCGGTCCATGGGCGGTCTACACGGAAAAACGCGATCAGCCGCGAACCTAGCAAAACCCGACCGTGGCGAAACCGATCCACCTGCACATCGCACAGTGCGGTGAATATTGGCCTGATATCTGCTGGGAGCAGATCGTTGTCGTTCGGATTCTGCTTGAACCACAGGTTGATTAGAGCCTGCGTGACAAGCCCGATGGGATGGTTAATCGCAGAGCCGACAGGGTCATAGGTCTCGACGCCGTTGCGGATGATGCGAGAGCCCGAGCCAGCTTCCAGCGGCAGCGCCAGCACGCGGCGGCAAAGGTTCAGCAGGATATCCTCATGGCGGCTGATGGACTTGGATGCAGCCTGCATCCACCAGGTCACTGCGTGGTCAATCTCCAGAAGTACAGCATCGGGCATGGTGTGCGCCAACGGTGCAGCATATCGCCAAGCTCGCAACACCATGCCCTCTTCGGCCCAGGCCTGCAGGGCTTCGCGCCACCGGTCCCCAGGCCACACACCATCTCGTGCCAAATCGCACAGCGCAAAAAAACTGTGGAAAAAACGTGTGCGGCAAACGTCACGCCACGTGTCGTCGTAGAACGGTCTTCGTTCGGGTACTGGCTTTGCGAGCCATTGCACCAGTTCCTGCCGCTTGCGGGGCGCAATGTCGACGTCCCGGCTGTCCTCGTAATCCGGATCGCCGGTGCCACTCATCCAATGCGAAAATTCGTCACGCTCATTAGCTGCCAACTCCCATTGCGGATAGGCAATCGAAATTTCCGCCAAGCGCGCCGCCGCAGGTGCACCCAAAACAAGGCCCGAGGTGTTCAGCTTAGCCAGATGCAGCCAGACGGAACGGGCCACCAAGTCTCGCCACTGATCTGCTTCCAGATCATCCCGGTACATCTCACGCGGCGGCCCCGCCAAGACGGCAGCCTCCAAGCGCTCCTGAGCCCCTCCTGTCAAATACCGCCCCTGCAGAACGAAGAGCCTAGATACCTCGCGCCCCGTATCTGTAGACCACAGCCACCACGCATCGTCTGCCAAAAGCCAATCCACCCACTGTTTCGGCGGTATGCAATCGTCGTGGCTCGCTGAAAACAGGGCCAGGCGTTTGAAGGTAGGGTATGGCAACTCGAACCAAGCCTGGGCGATGCGTGTGGCGCGCGTGCTGTCGTTGGTGCGAACCCCCAGCCACGCATCGCGCAACAATTCGATTAGGCTCACCCAGTCGCGGAAGCCCCGGTTTTGCCAGTGGGGTGTGATGGAGGGCAGGTCCCAGTGCGAGCGATCGCTACGTTCGTCTGCCTCGCCCAGCTCACACAACAGGTCCAGTGCATCGCGCAGCAGTTGCTGGAAATCTTCAAGCAACTCCGGCAGAGCGGACCTCCATGGCTCGTCGGCAATGTCGCGCAGGGTCGAATGCACGTGATCGGCGGTCAGGACGAGCTCCCAGTCGACCAACTGCTTAATGCGCGTGGGCTCGTCAGCGTTATTCGAATCGTCGTCGCCCCAACGAAACGGTTTCTTCAACGCAACCTTCGGGGCGAGCAACTCGCGCAACTCCAGACGCAGCGTGGTGGTCAAACCTTCGCGCTTCAGCCGGCCTTGCCAGCGATACAGATCCGGATCATGCCAAGGGGACTTCACACGACCACTGAGCAATAGGCACCACAAGGTGCGCATCAGGGGGCCGGGGATAGCCTTGGGGGCGTGCAAGCGGATTTCATTGAGTTCGGAGGTCTTGCCATCACGTTCCAGTGTGGCAAAGCGATCTAGTTCATGTTCGATCAGCCACTGCCAACGGTCGTGCAATTGCCCACCGCGTTCTGCAATCCATATGACCAGTCTTGGGTCATCCAGTTGGCGCACCAGCCATCGGGCCAGATGGTACATCACGTCATCCCATTGGCTGCCAGTGATACCACCGGAGGCAAGTAGCATCGGCGGTGCGCGGTCATAGGGCGCTGGGCGGCGAACCAAGCTGAAATGCAGTTTGGGGTCTACTTCGTCAAGTGGTGGCACGCCAAAGCGAGACAGATCGCCATGTTTGAATCGCTCGTGCGCGAAGGGCTCCAGCAGCCAGTCCAGTGAAGGCGCGGGATTGAAGTCGGCGAAGCGCTTGGCCGGTAGCCCTGATTTATCCGACAAGGCCCACAGCATCCGGCCGACAAAATCGTCCTGCCGCGTGCTGTCTTGCGGCTGGGCCAACGCGTGTTTGACGACAATTGCTTCTTTACCCTGTACGCCGTCGCGGTAGGTGTCTGCCCAAGCGTGCAGAGTTTGATGCAGCAAGGAATGGTCGTAGCTGCCGGCGCGTATATTGTAGAGAATGGGCGTGACGCCCTTGGCTTCCCATTCGATGGTTTTTCGGTTCTCCTGCCCTGGTTCGCAATCACCTAGCGCCCAGGCCTGGGGTGTGACTTCACCCAGCATCCGGTCGGCCGCCAGCGCATCCATCATGTAGCGCAGCACCGGGTCGTTGATGCTGTAACCAACGAAGCAGACCACATAGTTACGGAACAGCTCGCTCACGAAACGGGCCGCCCAGCGTTCGGTGAGGTAGGCAAGCCCAAAATCGCCGCTGGTGACAACCAGCCGGTTCAGTGCCGTGTCGTCCGCCCTTTCTGGCAGCAAGCCATGCAAGTAAACCAGCCCATCCCAACGGCTATTCTTCGGAATCGGCAGCATCGGGGCTGCGTAGGCCTGGAACGTTTGGCCCGTGCGTTTAGCGGCCACGTGGAAGATTCGGTCGAAGTTGGTGGTGACCAGCCGTAACGCACCCTCGCGGCTTCGAGCCAAGCGCAACAGCGCCGCCTGCGTATCGGTGGCACCCTTGCGGCGGAGCTTCGGCTTCAGCGCCTGCGCCAGGGTTCGCCGAACGGCCAGACGCTGTCCAGGCAGGCGCCGCTCCAGCAGGTCGAGTGTGGCGTCGAACTGCCCGCGCTCGAAAGCCTCACGTTCGATGTCCGAGAGTGCTGTACCGTTCAGCCGATAGATCTGCTCCACCAGCCCCTTAAAGCCCGGCAGCCCTGCGGGATAGGAAATGCCCGCGCCGCAGAAAAACACCACGCGGCCGTCCTCGTGCGCCTGCAAGAGCGCATCCGGAATATCGGGGCCGTTGGTGATGAACTGCATTCCTTCTGATTCCTACCGAAAACGTGCGCGCATGCGAGCTCCTGACGCCTCATCTGGTCTAACGTCCACCATGACCCGCGAGGGATAGCGCAGAGCGAAGCGGCGCGCTATCCCTCGTCGCGGTCTATGGTGTTGTGTACGCCCGGCATGGGCATGAACTGATGGGGTGAAAGTCCCCTGTAGGAGTACCTGTGATGTCCACACTGTGGACCAACGTAACTACTAGCCGCCGGCAAGGGCAGCCCCGTGAGGGTCTGTCTGGAGGAAGCCCGAGCGCAAAAGTGCGAGCCGACGGACAGAAACCGCATAGAAGGCTCAGTCCCCGGGCGAGTCAGCACAAGGTGACAAAGCCCATCAGGTGCAGGGGATAGGGTAAATGCGGCGGTTGTGCACTGAAAGTTCATGTCCTTATCCGGGGAGATCTGTTCCGCATGCGGCCAGTGCCGCCATGGGAGTCGAACTGAGGCCCAGTCCGAAAGGACTGGATACGCCATCGAACCCTACCGTGGCTGTGGTCGCCATGGGAGCCGGACTGAGGGCCAGCCCGAAAGGGCTGGGCATCCCACCGGACCCTACCGCGACCCGGGCAGCGCGTCCAACGGCAACGTTCGACGTGACGG
>NZ_KK214996.1:90857-94255 GCF_000633935.1 Ectothiorhodospira haloalkaliphila ATCC 51935
TTGTTTCCCACCCCAAATCGCTGATCACCGCCTGATCTGAAGCGGATTATTTCCTCGTTGATAGAGCCAGCGTGGTGGCAGAGTGTGAGTCGGGTGTGAGGCGAAGTGCCCGGATTGATTCACCGGGCTGGCGGATCGGGGCGGACAGGGGCATGATCTGAGGCCAACCCATAAAAGTGGCCCGCCACGGTAGCCGCCGTGCGGGCCGGTGGCCGGTGTGCTATTGCGGTTGAGAACGCCTTTGACCGGCGAACAATACGTTACCCAGCAAGGCTGGTTGAAAGCAAGCCTGACGTGTTGTCCGCTGCATCCTGCCGGGGGCTGTGGCTTTGCCCGCCACGGCAGCTATGCGCGCAAGCGGCCTCGGGGGGCACGGATCGCCCGCTGGTATTGCCCGCAGGGGCACCGCACGTTTTCCCTGATACCTGATTGTCTGGCGGCCCGCTGGTCGGGGAAGCTACAGGCGGTGGAAGTGGCGGTGATGACCGCGGAGATCGCGCCCAGTCTGGTGGCGGCCGCCAGGATGCTGCGCCCCGAGATCGAGGAGGCAGGGGCGGTGCGCTGGGTACGCCGCCGCAAGGATGCGATAGACGATTGCTTGCACCGCCTCAGGGGACTGCTACTCGACCTGCTCACCGACTGCGCCCCCACCTTGACCGCCTGCCAGATCGCATTAGGTCAGACACCCTTGCTCCCCGCCCTGCGTGAGATTGCCGCGCCCTGGCTCGATCAGTTACCGCCGCCATTCGGTTTTGCCCACCGCTGCAGTGGCGGTGTGTCCACCTCCCCGTCGCGCCAACACACAATGGGCCCTGACCCGCCTGGCAGCGGGGCGTAGCGTCGTGGAGCGACCGTTTGGGTCGTTTTCCCCGGAGACGCTGCCATGCCCGATCCCTCTCATGACCTGCGCCACGAGATCGCCCTGTTCCGTTTCGGGCTGATCGCCGACCTGGTGCGTCGGCCGCCCGGCGCGCCCGGGCTCTATACCCAGCTCCATGCCATTGCCGCCCGCACCCATCAGATCCCTGGCAGCCATCGCACCCATGTGGCCGCCGAGACCTTGCGGGACTGGATGAAGAAGTACCGCCAGGGTGGCTTTGACGCCCTGCTGCCCAAGCCGCGCCAGGATCGTGGCCAGCCCCGGCGCCTGTCAGCGACCGTCACCGAGGCCCTGATCGCCCTGAAGGAGGAACATGCCTCCTGGTCCGTGCGCCAGGTGATCCGGCACCTGCGTGACAACGGCGCGGTGGACGCGGATCTGCCGCTGCCACCTTCCACGGTCCACCGCCTGTTCGTGCGTCATGGGCTGATGCAGCGCCAGGCCGAGGCCACTCATGACCAGGATCGCCGCCGCTTCGCCTTCGCCCGAGCCGGACAGCTCTGGTCCAGCGATGTCATGCACGGCCCCAGTGTCACCGTCGAAGGGCGCGTGCGCCGCAAGACCTATCTGATCGCCTTCATGGACGATGCCACCCGGGTGGTTCCCCATGCCGCCTTCGCCCTCTCGGAGAACACCCGCGCCTTCCTGCCCGTGCTGCGCCAGGCTCTGAGCAAGCGCGGACTCCCTGAACGCTTATACACTGACAATGGCGCGAACTACCGCTCCCATCACCTGGCCTTGGTCTGCGCCCGGCTGGGTATCGCTCTGATCCATGCGCGTCCCTACCGCCCTCAGGGGAAGGGGAAGATCGAACGCTTTTTCAGGACCTTACGCGCCCAGCTACTGAACACCCTCACCCCGGAGGATACCGCCAGCCTGGAGGCCCTCAACCGGCGCCTGTGGGCCTGGGTTGAGGGGGAGTATCACCACGACCCCCATCGCGGCCTGGACGGGATGACGCCCCTGGAGCGGTGGGCTCAGGACGGTGACCAGGTGCGCTATCTGGACCCGAGTCTGGATCTGGAGGATCTGTGCCTGTTCGAGGCGGTACGCAAGGTCCACAAGGACCGTACCGTCAGCCTCGACGGCGTGATCTACGAAGTGGATGCCGCCCTCATCGGCGAGCGCGTCACGCTGCGCTACGACCCCGGCGCCACCCGGCGCACCGTGCAGATCGTCCATCAAGGCCGGTACGTGGAAACCGCCAGGCCCGTGGACCTGTACGCCAACTGCTTCGTCAAGCGCAACACGCCCTCGCGCGAGGCCCGCAGTGAGGATCAGGGCCCGCAACCCAGCCCCTCGGGGATGCACTGGCGGGACTTCGATATCGAGGCGGGGGAGGACTGAGGCCATGTACCGCAAGCACTTCGGCCTGACCGCCTATCCCTTCGAACCCAGCGTGGCCAGTGAAGACCTGTTCGAGTCCCAGACCCTGCGCGAGGCCCAGGCCCGGCTCAGGCACCTGCTGCGCCTGCGGGGCATCGGCCTGCTCACCGGCGAGGCCGGCAGCGGCAAGACCACCGCCTGCCGACGCATCACCAGCACCCTGCACTCGGGACTCTATCGTACCTTCTACATCCCCCTGACCACCGGCAATGTCATGGACATGTACAAGTCCATCGCCTGGGAACTGGGCCTGCCCACCGAACGCAATCGCGCCAGCGCCTTCCGCCAGGTGCGCGCCGAAATCTCCCGGCTCACCCTGGAGAGCAAGCAACTGCCGGTCCTGATCATCGACGAGGCCCATCACCTGCGCAACGATGTCCTGGAGGATCTGCGCCTGCTCACCAACTACGCCATGGACTCCGATCCCCGTCTGTGCCTGCTGTTCGTTGGCCTCACCGAGCTGCGCCGGCGCCTGGGCATGGCCGTGCACGAGTCCCTGGCCCAGCGACTCGTCGTGCGCCATCACCTGGGGGGACTGAGCCGCGAGGAACTGCCCGACTACCTGGCCCACCGTCTGCGCCTGGTCGGCTGCGAACTGCCCCTGTTCGAGCCGGAGGCCATCGAGGCCCTCTATCAGGCCACCCACGGCATGCCCCGCCCTGTCGGCCGCCTGGCCCACTACGCCCTGACCTGCGCCGCCCAGCAACAGGTCCGCCAGGTCAGTGCCGAGCACCTGCAGACCGCCCTGGAGGAACTGCGACCATGAACCACCACCACACCCTCACCATCCCGCTGCCAGGCCACTGGACCCCGGAACAGGCTCTGGCCGTGTGGGAACTGCTGGAGATCCTCACCGAGCATATCGGCCAGCGCTACGACCTCGCCCTGCAGGAAGCCCTGGCCGCCGAGCGAGCGCCCTCCATCGACACCCGCCAGACCTCCCTGTTCGACGACGAGCAGGATCCCTTCTGAGTCCTTGCCCCCGGGCGCGAGTCACCCAAGGCTCGCGCCCCCAGCTTCCCGCATCCGTTCACCTTCCAGGAATCTTCCACCCGAGGGCATAATCCGGGAAAACACTCGGCCTGTAGCCAGGATCTGTGTGGGAAAAGGGGCGTGGAATAATCTGGGAAAC
>NZ_KK214996.1:94355-173628 GCF_000633935.1 Ectothiorhodospira haloalkaliphila ATCC 51935
CGACACCCGCCAGACCTCCCTGTTCGACGACGAGCAGGATCCCTTCTGAGTCCTTGCCCCCGGGCGCGAGTCACCCAAGGCTCGCGCCCCCAGCTTCCCGCATCCGTTCACCTTCCAGGAATCTTCCACCCGAGGGCATAATCCGGGAAAACACTCGGCCTGTAGCCAGGATCTGTGTGGGAAAAGGGGCGTGGAATAATCTGGGAAACAACACGCAGCATGGCCGATAAACGTCTGTTGGACGAAGCCGTGCGTGCACATACTCTATAATGGGAATTGTATTGGCCGCAGCGGGCCAGGGAGGGTGTTTGCGGCCCTGTGATCAGCATGACAGGCCTTCATCGGCTCCTTCCAGACAATTTCATCCATTTCGGAGGCATCCCTGACAGTCGGTTCAGGCTCAACATAGCCCGATTTAATGCATGGTTTCAATGTCTCGGCCGCAGTCGAACCAGGCCTGTTCCAAGGCCGTCTTCACAGCGGCTTATCGTCAGCGATGTTTCAGTGACTTAGCATCGTCGCTCCAGGAAAGGGAAGGGAGATACAGCCTTCGGGATTTCCGCAACCACATGCAACTGGCCGGCGCGGCATTTGGGACAAGGGTAGTGAGGCGGGTCCGCAGCCGGGTGGACCACCGGCGCTCTCGGGGCCGGGGCCTTCAATGCCACCCTGATCAGGTCAAGCTTGCGCCGTCGGCAGCGGTTGGCGAGAAAACCGTAGTGCCTCACGCGCATGAGACCTTTCGGCAGGATGTGCTGCAGGAAGCGGCGCACGAACTCTTGCCCGGTCAAGGTCATGACCTTGCGTTGCTCGGTCCGATAGTCTTTGTAGGTAAACCGAACCCCATCATCATCCACTCCCAGTATCCGCCGGTTGGTGATGGCAATGCGATAGGTATAGCGGCCCAGGTAGTCCACCACCCTCCCGCCGTGGTTCAGACAGGCCTGGGTCTAGACGTTCCACGAGACCTGCATCAGGTCAACAAGCACTCTGTCCACTTCCCCGGGGTGTGTCACCCGAGAGAGCTCACCACGGTCGATCGCCTGCCTCAAGGCGGCCACCATGTAACCACGGAAACGCACCGATAGCGCCTTGACCGGGAACAGATAATTGCCTTTGCTGGGCGCCCATTGGCCATCGTTTCGTAGGGCGCCACCAGAGACAAGGCAATGCAGGTGAACATGCTGCGTCAGGGTTTGACCCCAGGTATGTAGGACCGCAGTCATCCCCAACTCGCCGCCCAGGCGTTTGGGATCCTGCCCGAAGGCACTCAGCGTGGACCAGACCGACTGGAACAAAAGCCGGTGGATTTCCCGCGCGAGTGCGTCGTGGGCCGAGCGACCCGGCCGGTACCCGTAGGAGTCCGGGTGAAACACCCGCTCCAGATCGGGTTCCAGGGCCAGGACGACGGCGGTCTGGGCGATCCGATCGCTGACAGTCGGTACACCCAGCATCCGCTCCCCACCAGACTTCTTGGGGATCGGGACCGCTTTGACCGCAGGCGGGAAATAACTGCCGGAGGACAACCGGTTCCAGATCCGGTAGAGATTGCCATTCCGGTTTTCATCAAACTGCTCGATGGAAACCGCATCGACCCCCGCTGCGCCGCGGTTGGCCTTCACGCGGCGATAGGCTTCCCATATCAGCCGCTTTGGAATCACAAACGGTTTTGTCGACATCAAGGGCTCATCCTCCAGAAGCGGAGTTGACCATCGGATCGACCAGAACAACCCGGCCCCTTTGCTCCGCAGCCATTACAGCCGCCTCATCGCTCATACGGGCCAGTCCGTCCTCAAGCCGTGCATCGGTACTCAGTGCCTTGCTTTGTGTCACTTGGCAGTCTCCCTTGGCATCACGACTTGAGTTCCCGCAGTTCCGCCGAAGCGCCCAGATCGAGATCACACCACTTCTATGCCGGACACCACCCACCCAGTCAGCAGGCTTCCGGTGGATTTGTCCCGAGGGTAAAAGTCGCCCCTGGTCTTGATGTCGCCTAATCATTTTCGACACGTCAACAGTGATTCGTTTGCACTCGTCTTCTCGATCCATACCTGACACACCACGTGGATGTGCCTTCTCCCCCGACGCTCACGACAACGGTCTCCAACCAATGCCGCTCGAGGGTGGTTTGGAGCCAATCCCTGCAGACAGACTCCGGCGGGTCGCTTCCGCCATCACTTCGGCAGCTTCTCATGCTGCCCGGTCAGCTTTCACCAACCGAAACCGCATTGCTGCGGCACACACAATTTCATTGACAGCCGCCGAGTATGAGTCCATGCGCAGCTTTTTGGTAGATTCTACTTGCACTTGTTCGGAAAGTATCTTCTCACATAGGTATCAAGGAGAGAATTAAGCTCTTTATCCAAGGCATCATGTTTCTGAGGGTTTCTGAGCTTTTTAAGATGTTTTTCAAGGAACTTATATGACAATACGACCACAAACTTCTTGTGTTCAGAATAGAGTTCTCTTGCCCAATTTAGCTCCTTTCCTTTTTCCAAATTGTTATTTATAGCGCGAGTCACAATAAAAGCGAATGAGCCATAATCATGGCACAAATACGAATGTAGCTGTCTATACTCAGTAGCGCTTAGGTCTTTGTAGTTTTTAATTTCAAATATTATTTGTCTAGTCTTATAATCATTAAGAATCCTCTTCCAAAACCGGCTCTCTTCCAGATTGGTGGCTACGATGTCACGTTGCTGAAGAGAATTTTTATTAGGATGCGCCTCAACATTGCACAATGTCCCAGCAAATAATATTTTAATAACGTTAACGCACCAAGTTTCAAAATCATAAGCGCCCTCTTTACCTTCCTTTATTTCACTAAGATCCTGAATAAGGACTTCTATTCGTTTACTTCTTATCTCTTTAGATTCTGAAGTAACCTCAATCTCATATTCATCGTTAATTTCTTCAGCTTCTTCCAGGTTAATTCCAGATTTTCCTATTGCTAAAGCCAACCAATAGCATGGGTGAACCAGAATTCTGGTTTCTCCAGAAAACTCTTTATCTGGATCTTTTCCGTCATGACAAAAAACAAATGATGCAGATTGTTGGTTATGAACACCTATAAATCCAACGCTATATAGTCTCTGAAGAACTTGACGAGAATCACTAAAAAGAAAAATATCTTGTTGTTTATTTCTTTCAAATCGATCCTGATTAAGAACTGACTCTATGAGAGGTTGCGTATCTTTTACTGCCATTTCAGATTCGCGACCGTAAAATGACTTTGTAAACTCCTCTATAGAGGGGAATATATATTCATACTCTTTGTGGAGATCGTTCAATCTATTTATGGATATGGTTTTGGCTGTATACTCTATATCATCCAAAATTATCTGTTCTCTATCATTCGAGTTTGCCTTTAAAAAAGCTTCATTGAGAAGGACCAGAATATCTCGGGGTCGATATAGCGTGAGTCTTAATGCGAGCCTAAATCCTTCCCGTCCCTTGAGTTCCTTTACAGCGTATTGATTCCATATGCGAACACTATTTTCATGCTCACATGTAAAAGCAGACTTTAGTCTGAAGCAAACCAGATTAAATAGATTGTATTCATCCCAATGAAGACGTAAAGTCTGCCCCTCAATATTTCGAGTGAAATCTGGATCAAGTTTCGATATGGCTCGATATATATTGTCACGAACAAAGGCAAATGCAACTACTCGTTCTTTCAATCGAAACTTGATGTCAATCGCGGCCTGAATAAAGCCATCAATTATGCCCACCCCTAGATTGTCGGGACTGTACCCTTCGTCCAAGCGGTCTGCGAAAACGACACACTGGGCATTAGATTTTTCTAAGGCTTCCAGTAAGACTTCTTCGATAAGGTCAAGCTCTAGATTGTCAGAGAGATCGGCAATTCTTGACTGCGGAGAATCTGACTCGTTTAAGACGGATTTTAACTTTCTTCGGATTTTTGTAGATATAGACTGCCGACGGCTTCCCCATGATGTATAGTGCTCCCTCACTTGGCTTAAGTCTAAATTATTTTTGTACTTATAGTGACCTCCAAGCTCGACAAGTATCTCCATGTAAATGGCGTATCGCCAGGCCATTTTGGTTCCTGCTTTTATGTGCAGGTACTTATCACCAAATTGCTCAAAAATATCTCTGAGCCCAATGACTTGCTCTTCTTCCGGAGAAATTGACAACACAAGAGTCTTTGGCTTGGAACCCCAATGCTTCGAAAGCCTATATGCTAAAGCGCTCTTTCCGGTACCTCTTCTTCCCACAATAATGGGTCGATCATAAGATTCCAGTAAGGACTTGTAGTCCGCGGACTCCCAAAATGCCGTATCAAGCATAATTCGATCTTGCTCAGCACGAATATCTCCTAAGACATTTCCTTTCAATGTGGCACCTCTTGTGTTAAGCATTGAATGTTTCGAAAATCTAACGTTGAAGCTGTTCGGCGCAAACGAAGCGCAGGGTAGTTTGCGCCCGAACGAGCGCCATGTTAGTGCTTTCTGTATCCACCTGTTCTGATTCTTCTATCAATTTCGCGCTTAATTGCGCCAGTTGCGTAATTTTTGTTCCCACCCGTAATGGTTGCAACAACGCTATGGCCACAGTTTTCGCAGATAAAGTCGGTCTTATTGACATCCGAGTAGAGGCTGCGACATGAGCTATCGTCATAAACTAGCGTTGCATCGCACCGCGGGCAGTAGCACCACACATTGGTAATTGTGTTACCTACCCATGACCAGCGCCACTTGGCACCATGAATGAAATCTTCAATATACGATTTATACTCCGGCTTCTCCGCTTCGCCTCTTACCGCCAGATAAATATTGATCAGGCCAACTAGCGCGAGAACAAATATTCCTAGCCAAGCCCACCCTGGAAGAGAATATGATGCAATCAGTGCTTCCCAAAACCAAACTACCCCTACCCATATCCATCCTAGAAAACTAGCGGCATATCCTCTTAGGGCAGGAACTGCGAGCAGAATTACTCCGGCGATAACTGACGCAATGGTTCCGTTCCTTATCGAGATGTACGATTTTTCGCTCATGCTTCCCCTTAAGCAAGTTGCAGTAGGAACGCCGGTTACCCGACGCCCCCTGCACAGATCCCGGCGTGCGGTTTTCCCGCACCGGGCTCTTCAGTCATACTCACTCGCGCAGAAGGACGGTCCCTCACGCAAGCCCCCGATTCCGTATCCCCTGCATCGCCTCAACCGGTGTCGGAAACGCGTAGGCCTCCAGCACCCGCCTGAGACCTTCCCAGGTCAAACTTCGCCTTTCACTGCGACGGTTCAGCCACTTGTAGAGCAATCGGATTGCCGCGGTGTGAAAACACCACAGCGAGCTGATGTTACCGATGGCACGGAAGTAATTGTAGTACCCCCGTACCTTGCGTTTCATCGTCGCCAACAGTATCGGCAGACGAAGATGCCGGTGTGTCTTCAGCCAGTCCTTGCAGGCCCGGATGCTACTGCGCAGCTTCTTGCGACTGGTCCGCCGCCATACGCGCGGTGTCCCCTTGCTATCCGCTTCCCAGTAAAATTCAAAACCAAGGAAGGTGAATCGCCGGGTCCGTGTTGGGTGAAAACGGCTGAAAATGTGCGATCATGGGTTGTTACTAGCGCATCGTGTGCTTTTGATAGATGCTTCTCCAGCAAATCAGAAGCCCCGTTCAGCCATGCAACCCGCCTGTAAAAAAGTGTCCCTGATTTTTCTTTGCTCATGAATCCGTATCCGTCTCTTGAGAATCTAATGCAACCATAAGCGACGCCCTGACAAAGGAATCGGCTGTAAAACCGAAGGCCCGGAACAACACTATTAACGCTGCAATCAAACCAAACGCTTTATTTTGCATTTACTTGCCGACAAATCTGCAACTTATCGGAGTCGCGAGGGGCATGAATGGTTGCCGGGTTAATAATGGCCTTATGGAAGCCCGAGTGCAAAGGTGCGAGCCAACGGACAAAAATCGTCTAGAAGGCTCAGGCCCCGGGTAGTCAGCACAAGGTGACAAAGCCCATCAGGTGCAGCGGATAGGGTAAATGCAGCAGTTGTGCACTGAAAGTTCATGTTCTTATCCGGGGAGATCTATTCCGCAAGTGGCCCAAGCCTTATGGGGGCCTCTATTAATTGCCTGCCACCACAATTAACCGATTGATTTTATCGGTTTTAAATTCCGGAAAATCGAATTAATAGAGATTCCCTTATGGGAGTCTGAATGAGGAGCAGCTCGAAAGAACTGGCCAAGCAAGCGGGCCCTACCCGACCCCGGCTATGTGCCCAACTGCAACGTTTGGCGTGACATGACAGAGGTCAACCGAGGCATAGTCATCGCACGCCTGTGGATGGGTGCCAAGATTAATTCTCAAATGCACCGAATAGGCCATCGGCAATCTGGACCTAACACTCCCACTAACCTCTCACCAAGGGCTGCCAAAGTTCTTGATATCAACTGCCGGTATCATGAAACACCCAGCCGGATTTCTCTGACCGCAATGCAGCTGAATCTCTTCGAAAAATTCAGATCAAGATACACCTAGCGGACCTCGATATATTGCAATGATTCAAAAAACTTGTCACGCACGCTTCGATCTCTTGGGGAATGGTCTCCATGAATTGACCACACGTAAAGCCCGTCACCATGGCTCCAAGCGACCGTGTAAGTATGTCTTGTCTCCGCACCAAGTTCTCTAATGACATGGTATTTCGCTTCAATACCGGCAACACTGACATCCCCGACATCCAGTAATTCTTTTTCAAATCGAGAACCCCGAAGAAAGGTATATGCCGGATCTGCAACCCTCGGCAACCCAGTAAGTACTATACCCATATACAAGGGAGCCCCTGGAGAAGCCTGATAGCCCAAAGCCTCTGTCGCGGCAGGGGGCATATTCACCTCAACGGGCCTAGGAACTCCAGGGAAAGGTAGAAAGACTGCCCCCAAGCGATAGACGTCATGCGAGCTACCCCTTGGCGGATATTTCAGGCTCGAACTGGCACTAGAATCTACTCGAATTCGCTGAATATTCTCCAGGAATACTCGCTCCCCAAAGTCTCCTGTAATAGATGGAACATCCTGCATTGCCCATGTGTGAATCCGGCCATGATCATAGATTACCAGAGTGCGACTTATCGCCTGATGTTCCACAATCCCCATGCTTGCAAAAAAGTAACGTGCGGGGAGACCATCCACGGTAATGGACGCATCTTTAAGAACATGTCCATTAATCACTTCCAAAATTCCGTCAATTGTCCTACTTATCCATTCCTCCGAACTTAGCGGATCAACGTTTCGAACTCGGTCAAGCATGATTGTTGCGGTATAGCCGATTGAGACTTGATGATCTGTATATTGATACGCTACCGAACGGCTTCCATCTTCTGTAAAGATACCTAGCGATTCCGGAGGGGCCGGGAAAGGCACATGCACTGAAGACCCGACCTCATATAGAGGCAGCTTCAGAGATCCGGATCTTGCTTCTGCTTGATATGTAACAGATACACCAGACAAAAGCATAAGCGTCATCACTAAATAACATAACCTCCTGTAACGTACTGCGTGACACCCGATTATCTCATTCATGAAGACTCCTTTGGGTAGGCGCTAGTCGCCCCGCCTTTACTAGGCGAGCGCGATACTTGTTACATACCTTACTTTATTCATAAATGGTAAATATTTAAATGAGAATACCAAAATTAAAATAAACACCCCATCTTTAAGGTCAAATTCGCCTATTTCAGTGTGATTAAAATATCCTCTTGTTGAAGCAAACTTCTCACCTCTGCGAGCCACCTCACCAGACCCCGATATCACGGTAGTCCAAAACATTTTGACACCCTTAGCGCCATGATAATTGTAGATTTTCTGACTTACCCAAACACAGCATTGGAGAGAGCATACTGAAGCACCTCCCACTCTATTTATAAATCTTCCCAGTGCTCCACGGGTTGAGCACACCGCTCGGAAAGACAGGCGCCGAGATACGTACACTGTGTGATGTAACGAGGATCGGCAGCGCCCTTCTGCCGTTGAAACGATATTAAAGCGGCCGGCTTCCCCTGCCCTGCACCCAGTGCAGCCCTGAAAGATTGACTTATATCCCTTGCTGGTTCCAGCCCAGCGGGATGCCTGTAGTCCCTGTGTTCCATGACATGCCTGTTTTATTTCCCCATGAAGATGATAGTTGATTATGGGATGTTATCCATAGGTTCGTTCCATTTTGGTGCTATCTCTCCCCCCCCGGTTTTTCAAAAAAAATACCCCCGCGAGCAATAAACCGTTTTCTATTGCCGCCGGTGATCCTGCCAGGGAACCATGGCTTCATCGGCAACAGGAGTACGGATCATGCAGTTCACACCAATTCTGATCATTCTCTCTCTGGCTCTCCCGGCGCATGCGGGGGCTGTCAGCCCGGACGCGGAGCGGGCGCATCTGGCCCAGCTGGCTTCGGAACTGGCGTCCCTCGAGTCCCTGATCGACGAGGCCGAGCGCCATGCCGACCCCGACGCCCGCATCCGCTTTCAGTACCTGTGGCTTCGCCAGGATCTGGACCGGGTGAAGCAGGGCATCCGCGAGCATCTGCAGGCCCCCAGGGCCGAGCCCCGTCAGGTGCCGCCGCTGCGTGGTGACTACCGGAGATAGCGGTGAACGCCGATCAGCAATCCGCATTCGAGGCGGCCGCTGGTGTGGGGGTAAACACCCTCGTGCTCACCATCGCCGGCATCAGCGCCGTGCTCTACCTGCTGTGGCTGGCCTGGACCGCTCTCACCCAATACCGGGCCTGGAACGATGGACGCGCGACGTTCTTCGACATGACCTGGCTTGTGATCCGGGCAACGATCCTTGTGATGTTGCTCGGCTTTTTCATCCGACCGTGAACGGAGATTGAGTCATGCCTTTGATCAACGCAGTGAGCGCCATCCCCCGCCAGGTTCATCGAGGTCTGAGGACCCTGACGGTGGCCGGGATGGCCCTGATGAGCCAGGCCGCCCATGCCCTGGACGGCAACCTGCCCTCCCCCGTGGATCCCTCATCCGGGGCCGTCGATGACGGTGACTGGATCAGCCTGATTCGCGGCTACATCGCCGATGGGGCCCTGGTGCTGGGATTGGCCGTGGGCACGGTGGGCCTGTTGTGGATCGCCTACACGGCCATTGCCAAGTTCAACGAATGCCGCCAGGGCAAGGCGGAATGGAGCGAGTTGGGGGTACTGGGCATTGTCGGTGCCGTGGTGCTGCTGTTCGTGATGTTCCTCATTGGCCAGGCGGCAGACGTCTTCTGATGAACCCGCTGCGGCTCAGCGCAGGGGTGGCGGGCCTGGTGGTCTCGGGCCCGCTCCAGGCAAGCCTGGACGGCAACCTGCCGCCCATGCACCTGCCCACCGATGGCGGTGGCACCGATGGCGACTGGCTCTCCCTGGTGCGCGGCTACATCGCCGATGGCGCCATCGTCCTGGGGCTGGCCCTGGGCGTGCTGGGGCTGCTGTGGATCGCCTACACGGCGCTGGCCAAGTTCAACGAATGCCGCCAGGGCAAGGCGGAATGGAGCGAACTGGGTGTGCTCGGCATCGCCGGCGCCGTGGTGTTGCTGCTGGTGATGTTCTTGCTGGCTCAGGCGGCGGAGGTGTTCGCATGACGGATCGCATGCTGCGCACCGACCGGCTCAACGGTGAGCCGCCGATCTTTCGGGGGTGCACTTCCAGTGAGCTGGTCATGCTGGCCGCCCTGGCGGCGGCCTTCTGGGTGCCCATGGGCGTGCTGATCGGTGCCCTGGTGGGTACCGCCATGATGGGGGTGGGTTTCTCAGGCATCGCCATCATTGCCACGGTGGTGGTCGCCGGCAGTCTGTTTCAGCGCATCAAGCGGGGACGCCCCGATCATTTCTACCAACACCGCCTGATCCTCTGGGCGGAGGACCTGGGCCTGCGTCGTTCCGGCTTCATCCGCCGGGGCGGCACCTGGGATCTGGGTCGGAGGCGCTGGCCGTGAGTTATCACCGCGAGATTCAGAATGTCCGCGCGCACATCAACAGCCTGCGCCTGGCCCTGGGGGTGGTCCTGATCCTGGCCCTGTTCATGGGCTGGGGATGGTATTCGGCACCCCGGGAGATGACTGTGCATATCCCCCCGGACCTGCGTTCAGGCTCCACCCAGCCGGCTGACGAAGTCCCCCAGGTCAACGTCTACGCCTTCACCTACTACATCTGGCAGCAGATGAATCGCTGGCCCGAGGATGGCAGCAACGACTACGGCCAGAACATCTATCGCCTGGCGGCCTTTGTCACCCCGCAGTTTCGTCGTCAGCTGCAGCGCGACCTGGAGCAGCGGGGTCGGCGCGGTGAGCTATCCGGGCGTGAGCGCAGCGTCGTCGAGATCCCCGGGGCCGGCTTTTCACCCCGGCGGGTGCAGGTGCAGGCCGATGGCCAGTCCTGGGTGGTCTGGCTGGATCTGCAGATCAACGAGACCGTGCGCGGCCGCGCCGTGAAGCAGACCCCGATTCGCTACCCCCTGCGGGTGGTGCGCCATGACGTGGACCGCGAACGCAACCCCTGGGGGCTGGCCATTGACGGGTTTGCCGGCGAAGGCCCTCAGCGCATCCCCCAGGAACCGGAGGCTGACTGACCATGATCTCCCTGAAGCCCTCAACGTTGACCGGCCTGCTGGGCCTGCTGATGCTCCTGGTGTCGCTTACCGTTGGCGCCGATGCCGGCCCCGCCCCACCGGATCGGGTGGTCTGGGACCGCACCCCGATCCGCGTGGTGCTGCCCGTGGGCGAGGAGCGGCTTGTGCATTTCCCCTCGGCCCAGGTGCGTGTGGGTGTGCCCGAGTCGCTGCCCCTGCGCACGCTGAGCGTGGACGGCACGGTCTACTGGCTGGCCCATGAGCCTTTCGAGACCACCCGGGTCATCATCAAGGGCCTGGATGAGGACGGGGGTCACTACCTGATCGATCTGGTGGCCCGCGAGGACGGCCCCGAGGCCCCGCTTGAGATCATGCGCCGGGGCGAGCGCGCGCCCTCGGCGCCGGCAACCCCCGAAGAGCCCCACCAGAACCTGGACTATGTGGCCCTGACGCGCTTTGCCGCGCAGCAGATGTATGCCCCCGAACGTCTGCGGCCCGATCCCCGCCAGGTGATCCGCGCGCCGGTCAATACCGACCCCCTGCCCTTGCTGCGCGGCGCTGGCGTGGAGGCGCGGCCGCTGATCGCCTGGCGCCACGGCGGGCTGCATATCACGGTCGTGCGCCTGCAGAACACTACCGGGCAAGCCGTCACCCTCGATCCCCGGGATCTACGCGGTGACTGGCTGGCGGCCACCTTCCAACACGCCCGCCTGCTGCCCCAGGGCGATGAGGCCGACACCACCGCCGTGTATCTGATCTCGCAGCGGGCCTTTGATGAATCCCTGGGAGGGCTGCGCTGATGGCGGCGATGGCACAAGGTAACCGACTCCTGCCCATCATCGGCGTCGTCGTGGCCCTGATGGCCGTGTTCGTGCTGCTGCGCGCCTGCGGCGATGCGCCCGATGAGGCAGTGCAGTTGCGCGAGGTGCCCCAGGCGCCCTCCCCCGATGCCGACTCGCCGGCCGAGACCCTGGCCACGGTCACCGCCCAGATGGAGGCCATGACCGAGGAGTCCGAGCGCCTGCGGCAGCAGAACGAGGCCCTGATGCGCGAGCTGGAGCGCCGCGACCGCCACCTGGACCGGGAGGTGAGTCAGCGGGTGGCCCGGGAGCTGGAGCAGCGTGACCCCGCCCAGGCCCGTGGCCTGGAGCGGATCATGGAGCGCATCGACCAGATTGCCGGTCGGGTGGATGAAATCGACCGGCCCTCGGCGGATGACTGGGACATCCCGGTGGGTCTGGGGCTGGAGGCGGATCGCCCGCAGCGGATGCCCGAGCGGGAGACGGCCCCACCCCCCGAGCGCACCCGCTGGGTGGACCCGTTGGGTTGGGATGAGGACAGCGAGACACCCCCGCCCCGGCGACGCATGCTGGAAGAATCGACCACCGAGCCCTCTGCCAGACAGACCAGCCGGACTCAGGCAGGTGACGCCGTGGCCCGGGCCACCCAGACGGTCAGCCGCCTGCTACCGGGAGTGGAGCAAGGCGAGGAAGGCCGCCGCGCGGTCTACACCGTGCCACGCAACTCCACCCTGATGAACTCCACGGCCATGACCGCCCTGATCGGGCGCATCCCCCGGGGCGGCACCGTGGATGACCCGGTGCCCTTCAAGATCATCCAGGGTCGCGACAACCTGGCTGCCAATGGCCATCACATCCCCGGCATCGAGGCCATGGTCTGGAGCGGCACGGCCTTTGGCGACTGGAACCTCTCCTGTGTGCGCGGCACCCTCGATTCGGTCACCTTCATCTTCGACGATGGCACGATCCGCACCCTGCCCGATGCCAACCCGGCCGTGGGCCCCGGCGAGCCCCGTGATGGCACCGGCGATACCGAACCCCTGGGCTGGATCTCCGATGAGCGCGGCTATCCCTGCGTCACCGGCGAGCGGGTGACCAACGCCCCGCAATACCTGGCCAGCCGTGCCGGACTGGCCGGCCTGGCGGCGGCCGGCGAGGCCATCGCCGCCGGCGAGACCACCACCACGATCACCGCCGAGGGCACCCGCATCGGCACGATCACCGGCGACCAGGGCCGTTACGTGGGCGGCCAGATGGTCTCCACCGGCGCCGACGAGATCGTCCGCTGGCTGATCGAGCGCCAGGAACAGAGCTTTGATGCCATCGTCACGCCCCCCGGCGAGAACGTGACCCTGCATGTGGAGCGCGAGCTGCGCATCGACTACGTACCCGAACCCCGTGGGAGAAAGCTGAACCATGAAGCACGCCAGCATCGCACTTTGCGTCTCGATTAGCCTGCTGACCGGCTGCGCCACCAGCACCAAGGATTCGATCCTGCCCCAGGACGGACCGACCATGATGGAGGTCTATGAGCAGCACATGAACGCCTCCGGGGTCCATGAAGCCGATCAGGCCCGGGAGGATCTGGGTCAGCGCACCCCCCGCACCCTCGGCCATGGTGACCGGGACCTGGCCGGATACACCCGCGACGCGGCCCACGAGATCGAGCAGCGCTTTACCCGTCTGCCCAATCCGACCCTGGTGATGTACGTGTTCCCGCACCTGGCGGGGCCGGATGCCGCCCCCGTGCCCGGGTATTCCACCGCCTTCCCGATGTACCGGCAGACCCACTACGCCCTGCCCGGGGAGGCACCATGATCGGGTTATTAAAGAAAGCGTTTTCGCCCGCCGCTGAGGCACAGCCTGCGAGCAACGGGAACGCCACGGAGGTAGGTCACCAAGAGGCGCAAGGGGGCGGCGCAACTCAAAGGGAGCGTCCGCCCGGCGGCCACTGGATCCATGAGGTGCGTGGCCCGCTCAAGGAGGGCCAGTGGGCCTCGCTGTATGACCGTCCGGATTCGTTTACCGATCTGCTGCCCTGGTCTCACTACGACCCCGAGACACAGGCCTTTCTGCTGGAGGACTGGCGCAGTGTCGCCGCCCTGTTCGAGCTGACCCCGGTGCCCACCGAGGCGGCTACCGAGGCCACCCTCGATGCCCTGTCGGAGAACCTGCAGAACGTGGTGGCCGAGGCCATCCCCGAGGAAGATGGCGCCCCCTGGGTGCTGCAGTTGTTCGTCCAGGACGATCATGACCTGAAGCCCTTCCTGGAAGGACTGCGCGCCTATGCGGCCGAGCGTGTGCCGGACAACCCCATGACCCAGGATTATCTGCGCATCATGGAGGAGCACCTGGCCCGGGTCGGGCGGCCCGATGGCCTGTTCACCGATACCACGGTCACCGGCGCCCGCTGGCATGCCCGCCGGCGCCGCATGCGTGCGACCCTGTACCGGCGTATCCGCCGCGACACCGTGCTGCGCGGGGGCGCCAGCACCGTCGAGGAATCCCTCAACGAGGTGGCCAACCGTCTGCTGTCATCGCTGCGCTCGGCCGGCCTGCAGGCGCGGCGCTGTGATGATCAGGACCTCTATGAATGGCTGTTCCCCTGGTTCAACCCGCAACCGGCCTGCGCCGAGGACGGTCAGCGCCCCCTGGATGCCGCCCCCTGGCCGGGCCGGGATCGCCTGCCGCTGAACCTGGACCTGTCCGAGATGATGGTCCTGGGCACCCCGGGCTCGGTGCCCCCGGATACCTCCCAGGGCGGCGGCTGGCTGCGCAAGCTGACCGGGGGTGGCAGTCAGAGCACGCGCTCCCGGGCCCGGGCCGGCGCCTGGTGGTTCGATGGCCTGCCGCATCGCTGCCTGACGGTCCAGGGGCTGCGCTCAGCCCCCAAGCCCGGGCATCTGACCGGCGAGCGCAAGACCGGCGAGCACATCAACGCCGTGTTCGACCTGATGCCCGAACATACGATCATGGCCATGACCCTGGTGGTGCGTCCCCAGGATGAGACCCGCAACCACATCACCCGGGTCAAGAACGCCTCCAAGGTGGATACCGCCGAGGCCCAGGTGGCCCTGGAGCAGTGCGAGGTGGCTGAGCAGGAACTGGCCCGGGGCAACAAGCTCTACCCGGTGAACCTGGCCTTTTTCGTGCGCGGTGAGGATCTGGACGACCTGCGCCGCAAGGTGACGAACACCCAGGCGGTGCTGATCAACCGGGGCCTGCAGATCATCGAGCCCGAGGCCGACCTGCTGGCCCTGGACAGCTACATCCGCAACCTGCCGATGAACTTCGACCCGGCCCTGGACCAGCAACGGGCCCGGCGCACCCGGCTGATGTACGCCAACCAGATCGCCAACCTGGCGCCCTTCTATGGACGTGGCCGGGGCAGCGGCCATCCGGCACTGACCTACTTCAACCGCGGCGGGGATCCGCTCACCTTCGACCCGCTCAACAAGGCCGACCGGGCCAAGAACGCCTTTGCCCTGATCGTCGGACCCATGGGGGCCGGCAAATCCGCCTGGCTGGTGTATGCCCTGATGCAGCTGATCGCCATCTACCGGCCGCGCGTCTTCATCATCGAGAAGGGGGATTCCTTTGGTTTGCTGGGCAAGTATTTCGCCAGCCGGGATCTGTCGGTGAATCAGGTCTCCCTCAAGCCCAGTGCCGATCTGTCCCTGAACCCGTTCGCGGATGCCTTGCGCCTGCTGGAGGACGACCGGGCCGAGGCCCGCGTCGAGGAACTGGACGACCTGGAGGATGCCACCCAGGACGGTGAGGACGCAGCGGAGGATGACGTCGAAGACAAGGAGCGTGACATCCTCGGTGAGATGGAGATCGCCGCCCGGGTGATGATCACCGGCGGCGAGAAGAAGGAGGACGAGCGCCTGACCCGGGCGGATCGCCTGATCATCCGCCGGGGCATCCTCGGCGGTGCACGCCAGGTTCAGGCGGCCGGCAAGGCGCAGGTATTGCCCGAGGATGTGGTGGCGGCCCTGAATGCCCTGTCCCGGGATCCCGAGTTGCCCGCCCATCGCCAGGCCCGGGCCCAGGAGATGGCCGATGGCATGGCGCTGTTCTGCGAAGGCCTGGGCGGCAAGTTCTTCAACCGCCCGGGCAGCCCCTGGCCGGACAAGGACGTGACCATCGTCGATATGGGCATCTTCGCCAATGAGGGCTATGAGGATCTGCTGGCGGTGGCCTATATCGGCCTGATGAACCGCATCCATGCCCTGGTGGAGGCCCGTCAGCACGAGTCGCGTCACACCCTGGTGGTCACCGATGAGGGCCACATCATCACCACCAACCCGCTGCTGGCCCCTTACGTCATCAAGATCGTCAAGATGTGGCGCAAGCTGGGCGCCTGGTTCTGGATCGCCACCCAGAACCTGGAGGACTTCCCCGACGAGTCACGCAAGATGCTCACCACCATGGAGTGGTGGATCCTGCTCACCCTCACCCGGGATGAGGTGGAACAGGTGTCCCGCTTCAAGGAGCTGACCCAGGAGCAGAAGGCGCTGATTGCCTCGGCCACCAAGTCGCCCGGGCGTTACACCGAAGGGGCCGTGCTGGCCGACCGGGTGCAGGCGCTGTTTCGCAATGTGCCACCCCCCGAGGCCCTGGCCCTGGCCATGACCGAGAAGCACGAGAAGGCCGAACGAGCACAGATCATGGCCGAGACCGGCTGCACGGATGTGGAGGCCGCCCTGGAAGTGGCCCGGCGCATCGGGGATCAGTGGGGAGGGGCGCGGTGATGCGGGCGGGGCGAGGGATGCACAGAGCAAGCCTGGTGGCGCTGCTGCCGCTGTTTGTTGGGCTGATGAAGCCGGTCCAGGCAGACCCGGGACCCTCGCAGATTGAGGTGTTCGTGGCACCGGAGCAGGTCGACCAGGTCTCCGGCCGGGGTGCCATCGAGGCGCGGTATCCCGGCCTGCCGATCCAGGTCTTTGACCTGGGCGCGGCCGAGCGTTTCGAGGATCAGTTGAGCGAAGGCCTCTCCGCCGATCCGGCCACTGCCCAAGCCCAGGTGCGGGAGCGCCTGCAGGCCCTGGGCCCCGGGATCGAGGCGCGTCTGCGCGAGGCCTTCGGCGGCCTGGTCCGGGCCGACCAGCTGGGCATCGACCGACTGCCCGCCGTGGTCTTCGATGACGGCCAGGCGGTGGTCTATGGCGTCACCGATCTGCCCACGGCACTGAGTCATTATCGGAGGTGGCGCGATGATCCCTGACACACGTTTGATCGTCCGCCGGCGAGGGCTGGCCCCGCTCCTGGCCCTGGGCCTGATGGTCACCACGACCCTGGCAGGGGCGCAGGACATCAACACCCTGCAGATCATCAGCCGCACCGCCTCGGCAGCGCTCAGCTGCATGAACTGGCAGCCGGTGGGCACCTGCTTCTGGCTGCACTGCTCCTGGACCGGTTGCCGGGTGCGCACCTCGCTGAAGGTGGGGCATTACATGCCCGACCTGGTGGTAGGGGCCTTTCCACAGCCAGGACAGACGCCGTGGGTGGAGATCCGCAACACCAGCGGTGCTGTGGCTGATACGGCGGCAAGCGGCCTGATCCAGAGCTTGTCGGGCACCACCCAGGGCGGTGGGGATGCTGCCGAGAGCCGCTTCGCCCGCCATCACACCACACAACGCTTCAAGGAGGCCGATGCCACCGGGCACCCGGCCGGCCTGCTGGGTTCGGGGGTGGATCTGGGGGGCTTCTCGGTGATCTGCCCCACCATGGCCAATGCCTTCGAGCCCTACTTCAATTCCGGTCTGGATGCCTTTGCCTGGCGCTGGTCCATCCCCGAGACCACCTATCCGCAGGCCCTGATCCCGGGACAGCGCGAGATCGGTCAGTTCCCGGCCTACACCTGGGGGGCGGTCTACCCCCGCCATGGCTTTTTGAATCAGGCCGATGACGCCAAGACCGGGGCCGTGATCGCGCAACGGGTCGGGGATATTGTCACCCGCTCCAACCAGCCGCATGTCTATACCCGTCTGGCCTCGGGCGGTACAACGAGCCGATCCGGCTACCGGGTCTGGCGGCCATCACCGCTGCGTGAGCGCAACGCCCGCACGGGCACCTGGCAGATGCTCACTCCCAACGCCGACAGCAGCTGCAACGTCTTCGGCACGAGTGACCTGACCTTCGCGCACAGCTGGGGGGTGGGCCGCACCGCCGATGCCGATGACCGCAGTTATGCCTGGAACCTGTGGCGGCCCTATCGCTGCTGTCGCCGGCGCGGCAGCTACATCACCTCCATCACCTGGACCGCTTACCCGTGAGGCGCATGCGATGACTGTCTCAACCCCATCTGTCATGGCGCGAAAGACCCTGGTCACCGCCGCGCTGACACTGACCGGTGCGATGCCCCTGGGCGTTGCGGCCCAGCCGCCCTCCTCGCCGGACAGTTCCTGGCTGTACTACGAGATCGGTGGCGGCCAGGCCTTCACCCGGGCCCCCAATCCGGTCACCACCACCCTGACCCTGGGCGCTGGCGCGGACATGAGCCTGGGCTACAGCTGCGGCACCTTTGACCCGGTGGCCAGCGTCTCCCACCAGATGAACCAGCTGCGCGATGGTGTCGATCAGATCTCCAACCAGATGGCCCAGGCCGCCAATGCGGCCATTGCCGCCCTGCCCGCCTACATCCTGCAGCGCGCCAATCCCGGCCTCTACGATCTGTTCCAGAACGCCCAGCTGCGCGCCGAGGAGACCTTCCAGCTGGCCACCAAGACCTGCGAGCAGATGGAGGCCGAGATCGCCCAGGGCAAGGATCCCTTTCATGAGTGGGTGGTTCTGAGCAAGGGCCACAGCTGGCGTCGCGCCATGGGCACGAACGGCGTCCATGGCGATGGCAATATCATCACCACCCGGGATCACATTGAGAATAACCCCGGCCGGGACGGCGTTCCCTGGATCCTGGATCGCAGCGGCGGGGCCGGCCAGGAACCGATCCGCCCGGTGCGCGATGTGGTCCGCTCCGGTTACAACGTCACCGCCAACCGCACGCCAGGCGATGATGGCATGCCCTACAACCCGAACGATCCGGCTGTGCCCCCCATGGGCCGCTACTGGGCCACCTCCACCGAGGCGGCCGAGTGGGCCGTACAGGTACTGGGCGAGGAGGAAATCCCCACCTGCCGGGATGCGGACTGCCCGCCACAACAATCCAGCCCGGGTCTGGGTCTGACCCGCCTGGTGGAGCAGGACCGCGAGGATCGGTTGCCCGACCTGGTTGACCTGGTGGAGGGCACCACGTCGCTCTCCTCCGCCAACCTGGCTCAAGTGTCCGCCGGCGGCATCACGGTGACCCCGGACCTGATCCGGGCCATCCGTGAGCTTCCCCCGGCCGAACAGGGCATGGCCGTGGGCCGCCTGGCGGATGAGATCGCCACGGCGGCCCATGTGGAGAAGGCCCTGTATCTGCGCCGCTTCTTCCTGGCCGGTCGCATGCTCCCGGAGGTGCAGGCGGCCGGGCCTGCCCAGAAGATCATCCAGGAGAAGGTGGCGGAACTGGAGCGGGAGATCGACAACACCCTGTTCGAGAGCCGGGTACGCAAGGAGCTGGTGTCTGGCACCTCCCAGGCCCTGCTGCGCTTCGATGCGCAGCGCCGAGGGGCATCGCTGCAGGTGGCGCCCGGGGCCCGCCCGGATCCCTGGCCGCTGGAGGGCGGCGCGGTGTCAGCGCCATGAGTCTGCGCCGCTCACTCTCCCAGGGTCTGCTCGGGCTGATGCTGATGCTCCTCGGGCTCTTTGTGCTGGTCAGCCTGGCGGTGCTCCTTTGGGCACAGTTCGAGAGCCTGGACGCCATCGAGGGGCGCCTGGAAGCCGCCGCGCCCTGGCTGACCGTCATGCGCATCAACGTGATCGTTGCCGTCGTGGTGACCTGGCCACGCCTGGTCACCTGGTGGGTGGTAGACCCCGCCAGGCGCGCGGCCCTGCTGCGCGCCCGCTGGCGACTGGCCGGATGGCTGGTCATCCTGGAAATCACCCTGGGGCAGGGTCTGGTGGGCGCGTTCATCGCCAGCCTGATGGCCCCCGGCGCATAGGGGACAAATCATGGGTGTCGACAGCTACCTGGAACTGTTCACCACCCTCTATGGGTGGCAGCTGTACAACAACATCTGGGGCATCCTCATGGCCACCGGCCTGGTATTCATCCCCTTCATCGTCATCCTGATCCGCAACTTCGTCTCGGTGAACACCAGCATGGAGGCCAATGCCGGCAGCGCGGCGTTGGTGCGGCGCATGGAGATCGACATCGTGCTGGCCCTGACGGTGGTGGTCCTGGCGGGGCAGCCGGCCATCAACCTGCACATGAATGACCTGAGCTTCACGCCACCGGCCACCCTCGACAACCCCGCCCCCACGGCCGTGGACCCCAGCAGTACCGGCACCACCTTCGGGCATCCCGATGGAGGCTTTACCGGCGCACCCAGCAGTGTGCCCGTGCCGGTCTGGTGGTATGGGGTGATGGCGCTCAGCAGCGGCATCAACCAGGCCATCATCACCGGCTTTCCGGCCACCAACGAACTGCGCGAGATCGAGCGGGCCATGCGCAGCCTCTACATCGAAGATGCCAACCTGCGCCATGAGGTGAACCAGTTCTACAGCCGCTGCTACGTGCCGGCCCGGTCCAAGTTCCAGCGCGACCAGCCCTCGGCGGCCGCCCCCATCCTGGCCAACCAGGGCCGGGATGATCCCGACTGGATCGGCTCCCATGTCTACCGCCAGCTGCCTGGCTACTACGACAGCCTCAATGCCGGCAATCCCGTGCCCGGGTTCCCGGTCGATATGAGCCGCGAGACGGACCAATACTGGATGGATACCTCCGGCAGCCTGTCTCACGGCATCCCCACCTGCCAGCAATGGTGGGAAGACGCGAGTCATGGCCTGCGACAGCGTCTGCTCGAGGACAACAGCCGCACGCAGCGCGTGGTGACCTGGGTGCAATCCCGGTTCCCGGGCTTGACGGTCGAGGAACGCCAGGACACCCTGGCACGCAACATTCTGGAGCAGGCGCCCCAATCCTACGTGGACTCGGTGGCCTCACTGCGCGAGCGCGACACGGGCGGCATGGACCTGCCCGGGCCGCTGAGCTTCTCGGTGCTCGGCATGGTGGGTTCGGGCAATGAACTGTTCACGCAGGGTGTGTCCGCCATCGGCCTGGTCTCGTTCTACACCCTGTTCATGGAGCCGACCCTTGCTCTCATCCTGCAGGCCCTGCCCTTCATCCAGGCCCTGACCCTGATGGGCATCTACGCCATGCTGCCCCTGGTGTTGCTGTTCGGCATGTACCAGCCCTCCATCCTGCTGGTCGGCGCCATCGCCATCTTCACGGTCAAGTTCTGGGCCGTGCTCTGGCACATCACCCTGTGGGTGGACAACAACCTGCTGCAGTCCCTGTACACCGGCACCTCGCTGCTGGAACGGGTGGGCCCGGACCTGAAATCCATCCTGCTCACCACCATCATCGCCGGCCTGTACCTGGGGCTGCCGGTGATCTGGAGTGCGATGATGGGGTGGGTGGGGTTCAAGGCGGTGGGGGCTATCAACAGTGCCACCAGTGAGTTGAGCAGCTCCAGCAAGCAAGCCGGTCAACAGGGAGGTAACTTAGCCAACAGAGTGGCGACTAAGGGCAAAGGCAGATAGAACAGCCCTCAATCCTTATCATTTGAATCGGAAAAAGGAGGATCTATACGCATCCTTGATGGGTCTTCAGGTTCCAAACCTGCGTAGTACACACCTGAATCGGAACGTCCCAATGCATCGAGAATCGCCTTCGCCACCACCCCCAACATCTGAAACACGGCCCCGAGTATGGCAATAGAGACACCCATCGTCGCCAAGCTGACCTTGGACACACCACCCCAGTACCGCGTGAATCCCTTGCGGCGGATGACCCAGACACTCCAGAGCAGGAAACCGACCACGATCAGCAACAGCGAGCCGGATACCAGGTCCACCACGTGGACTTGTGAACCCCAGATTTCCACCCTCATCACACGACCTCCTGCGGAACCCCGCCAGGCCCCGATGCTAACGGCCGTCCATGAACCGGGGCTGAATCACCCCGGCACCCGCTTTGATTTCGCCCAATTGGGCGAGTATAGCCCGCCATCCCAGGTCGAACAGTCACTCTGCGCACATCCTGCGACATCAGCTCCAGCCCCTGGACCTGTCGTGTCACCGCCCCATCCCCGGCCTCCCCGCCCAGGACTGGTTAAAAAGTGTCCAATCTGTTCCGTGGCCTTCGCACCGCAAGCCCAGCAGATGTTCTTCCAGGAATTATCCACAAGCTTATCCACGGATTCTGTGGACACCCCAACAGAAAATGGGAAAGGGCCCAAAGGGGCACCAAGGGCAGGAATGGAAGGGGCCACGAAGGGGAAGGGCCCTATCCCAAAGGGCTGCGCGCCAGCGCTGCGCTTGACTGGCTCCATTCCGGAGCCAAAAAGGGTTTACGGTGAGCCCACGTCTTGCGCTAAGATGCCGCACCGCTGTCGTCGGAATCTCCCCAAGCGACCAGCACACGGATCACGTCATGGCATTCACCCCCGGTATCGTGATCCACCCCGCCCCATACGCTTCGCAGCAGCCTGCCGCCGGGTCCGGAGTGACCGGCCTATGGATGCCTGGACCGGTATCCGGCCAATGACGGCCCGGCAGGGGCGGCCTGATGACCTGGAACGTCCCCATTCACCTTTCGATATCAAGACGACACCAGACGATCCATCCATGACCCACACCCTGAACCACCTCACCGCCCAGCAAATCTACGAACTGGCAGAGCAAAAAGCGCGCGAAGAATATGAACAGCAGGAAGCCACCCGCCGCGAACAACTCCAGGCCCTGAAGGCCGAGCGTCGGGAACTGCTGAGCAGCCACCGAGAGGCCCAGCGACGTCTGCAGGAAGCCCAGCGGGCGGAACTGGCCCACCTGGACGGCAAACTCCTCGAGCTTGGTGCACGCCTGCCCAAGGACAGCCCCCTCCAGCAGGGCCGATCCACCCAGCGCCCCCAGGCCGCCGAGCAGTGGTTGCAGATCATCGCTCAGGCCCCGGAGATGACCTTGGCGGACATCCGTGAACGGGCAACCCGGGAAGGTCTACCGACCCACAACCTCCCGCAACGCCTGGCTCAACTCAGGCGCCAGGGTCACCTTGAACAGGTGCGCCGCGGTGTCTATCGGGTGGTTCAGCAGGATCAAGCGGTCGCCCATCCTGACAACCAGGTGGTCGGCTGGTCATAAGGCGCCCGGATTAAAAGGCTCGATCCCCCGGAAAATCCCGCCCTGCCCCTCCCCCTGGAAAAAGCGCTGCGCGCGGCCCTTGCGGTGCCTCCCGGTTGATCCCGAGGCCGATTTCCGGAGTTTGGTTCGGTAGGACAGCCCTGTACCCGGAATCCCCACATTACCGTAGGCACCCCGCCGCCCCAGGCTGATGCTGGCGCCGGGCACACCGGCCGACAGCCCCACACCCCGTTTGCTCACATTCAGCCGCAGTCCCGGGGCAATGCGGATCCGGCGCTGGAAACGAAAAGCCATCGGCTCAAGAACCTCCCTGGAATGATCCCCCTTCAGTGCGCAACAAGCGCGTACTCCGAGTTGTTTTCGCACATGCAGCCCACGTTCTGCATGAAGGAGCGGCCCCAGTCCACCCAGGTACTACGGCCATCGTCCCTCGGCGCCTCTCAGTCTACTCCCCCTCGAACTCCGAGCTGCTGAACTTCAGCACATTGCAATTTTCCTTGATGGTCCGCTGTAGCGCCTCGTCGAAGCCGTCGGGGCTCGTGGCTTCGATCTCGACCGAGATCTTCACCTCGACCCCGGTGCGAAGCGTGAACTGCTGGACGATCTCGTCGACCACGTTGGCGAAATCCAGCTTGGCCTTGACCGGGTCGAGAGTGATGGTGCCGTAAAACTGCTTTTTGGCCACGCTCCGAGAAGCTGCGCCTGGGGCAACGGCCACGCCGCCGGAGCCTGGATCCACGGGGTGGGCAGCGCCCTGCCCTGCGTCTGCAGGGTTGTTTGCACCACCCGGGTCACCTGACTTGTCCGCATTACGATCCGCCAGCTCATTGGCGCGTCGTGCAGCCTCGGCTGTCAGTTTGTCCCGGTACGCCTTGGCGGCCTCGCGCTCGATGATGAGCGCTTCGCTATCCAGCCCACCGATGCTGCCCTGGCCAAAAGTGAAGCCAAGATATGTGTCCCCTTCCTTGCCGGAGGCATAGCCAAAGAAATCCTCCGAGGCGACCCCCTGGTTCATGGCGTTCCTGAACACGCCGTCGTTCACCAGGCGCGGCAGGTAGAGGTAGTGGCAGCTGTCCTGCCACACCTTGACGGCGCTGACCTCGGTCACACCGTCCTTGAAGTACCACTGGCCAAGGATGTTGCGCAGGAAGATCGGTGACCACTCGTAGATCAGCCACTCCTCTTCGCGCAGTTTGTTCTCGATGGTCTCGATCAGGTTCGGGGTAGTGGTCGACACCTGGACGACCTCCCACCTCAGTGTCGGCTTGCCCTTGATGAACTCCTCCACCGGAGCCATGAGCCACTTGTAGGTCTCTCGAATCAGCTGCGACAGCGAGGATTCGGCCGAATCGCGGCTCTGTTTGGCCTGCCGCAGATGGGTCAGGTCCTGGTTGAGGGCGCCGCTGTCGATATCCGCCACGATCGACCTCCAGGCCAGGAAGGTCCGTGCCTGGTCCTTCAGGCGACTGACCACGTCGAAATCGGCCGCCAGGAAGATCAGCCGGTTCTGTTTCTGACGCGGCTGTTCACCACGGTTGCGCAGGATTTCCTCGGCGGCCCTGTAGGCCTGGTTGCTCTCGGTGCGACTGTAGGCGGCACCGGTCGGCAACACCACCAGGCGAGGCCCGCAGCCATACTCGTCAGGCACGTCGCTGGAGGCGGTGAACACATGGATGCCGGCAAAGTGGTGCTGACGCCCCATCAGGCGGGCGGTGCGCTCCTTGAGTAACGGAATCAAGGCATCCCGCTCGTTGATATTCTGCTTGCGACTTTCCATCTCCCGACGCAGGTTGGGCTTGGTATCGAACCAGAAACGATCCTGCTCGGAGTAGAGGTAGTGCAGCCGGTCCCGCAGGCGTTTGAGCACGTCTTCGAAGACGCCGATCGCCTGCCCGGGCTGCACGGTGCCCAACAGGATGCGCTCCTGCTTGATGCCACGGGCCGCCTGGGTGCTGCTGGAGGCCGCGCTGCCCAGGAAGATGGTGCGCGCTGCGCGACGAGCGGCGTGGACCCCGCCAAAGAGGGCGACCTCGCTATCCAATGCTTGAGCAGCAGAGCGGGGGCCGTCCACCTCCCGCTCGATCACCGGCTGCCATCCCTGGGGCAGATAATGGATGCTCTTGTCGCGCACACTGCTGTCTTCCAGCGGCAGTGAGCCCGGCATGATCAAGGCGTCCCGGTTACCCGACACCCACAGGTTGTGGATCACGATCGCCATATACTGCAGCACGCCGCGGGTACGCTGGAATTTATCCAGCGTCGACCAGTCCTCGTAGAGACGGTCGAACACCTCGGGGTGGATCGGATAGGAACGGCACAGGCGCTCGAAGTACTCGTTGGACTGAGTCTCGGTGGGAAACTTCTCGGCATGCTGCCGATAAAAGTCCGAGAACTGTCGGCTGATGCCTTCCACCTCGGCACGCTCCCCGGCGTTCTCGAATAGCCGGCGGCGGACAATCTCGAACGCCTCTTCGGTGGCGACCGGCTTCCACACCGATTCCACGCGGCCAAAGTACTTCTCCAGCGCGGTCAGGGTATGCTGGCCCATGGTGCCGCCTACCTCGAGCTCCGACTCCGGCAGGGAGGCGAGCAGAATGGCATTGGGCACCGCCTTCATGGCCTCGGTGAGCGCCTGGATAAAGCTGATGTTGCTGTCGTAGGTGCCGGCAGAATAGGACTTGCCGAGCTCGAACTGCCGGATATAGGCCAGCAGCTCATCCACCAGCACCACGCAGGGCGAGGCGCGTTGCAGCAACTCGACCAGCACCTGCTTGCCGGGAGAGGTGCCCTGCTCGTGGGAGTCCTTCACCATGGTCAGGCCTTCCTCGCCCAGCAACTGCCAGGCCAGCTCCCCCCAGAGGGTGGTGACCTTCTGCCCTTCCTTTTTCACCGACTGCTGGCTCGGCGCCATGTTGATGCCATCGATGACCGCCACCCGGGCGCTGGGCAGCTCGTGAATGCCCGCCTCATCCAGGATGGGGGGAATGCCGTGGAGCTTGTCGGTGGAGGTCTTGCGGGAGGCCAGGTGGTAGACCGCCAGCATGGTGTGCGTCTTGCCGCCACCAAAGGCCGTCTGCAGCTGGATGACCGGGTCGCCGCCATTGCCGGAGAGGCGCTGCGCCACCGAGATCAGCAGCAGGCGCATGCCTTCGGTGATGTAGGTGCGTGAGAAGAACTTCTCGGCGTCCTGATACTCCTCGGGTGCCGTGCCGGTTGCCACCTGGGTGATATCCGCAGCAAATTCCGACTGCTTGAAGGTGCCCCCCAACACGTCTTTGTGTGGCGTGACGACATCTCGCCAGGCTTTCAGTGACATTATGACGACTCCACGTCTGCTTCTGCGATGAATTTGAGCTCACTCTCTGGCTGACCCGCCTGCCAGTCCCCTCACCGCCCAGGGCATCCGGGCATCCAGGGTGGACTGGTCAACGACCCTGGGGTGTGCATCAACGGCCTTGAGGCGCTGTTTCAGCTTGAGCATTACATCGTCCGGATCGACTGCCCGCGGGAACAGCCTGGATGGATGGCGGGGCTGCTCCAGATGCAGCACAACCCTCAGCCGTGAACGCCCCACTGCCTGCCGGGCCACGCGCCGCTCTTCTGCCTCGTTGGCATTGCAGCTGGCCGCCACCAGACCGGCGAGGGTATCGCGCACCTTGGCGGCAACCTCATCGCCAAGGTCGACCAGCTTGGTGCGTCGGTGGTGCCGGTAGTCCTTGACCTCGATCAGCCAGAGTTGGTCACCATCGAGGCAGACAAAATCCACGGCCTTGGTACCACCGCAGACCGCATTGAACTGGTTGCGATAGAAGGCCCAGTCATCATACTGCGTAGCCTCGACGCCCTCCGCGAAGGTGAAGGTGAGCTGCTGTTCCATCAGCGTGGTGGTCATGCCAACTCCAGGTAGCGATCCGACTGGGCCAGCTCTTCATCCAGCAGAACCAGGGTCTGCAGGTCATCCACGCGACTGCCCTGCTCCACCTGGACACATTCGGGGCCCTTTACCAGGGCAAAGTAGCGTTGCTGGATATCATCACCCTGGGCGCCGCGGGCCAGCAGCTCCAGCTCCTTGAGCAGGAAGAGCGAGTGGGTTGCGATCACCACCTGAATCCCCTGCTGGCTCAGCGCAAAGGCGGCCCGTGCCACCAGCTTGATCAGTTTGGGGTTCAGGTTGGCCTCGGGCTCATCCCAGAACAGGTAGCCCTTGTCGAGCAGCGAGCCGGTGGTGATCAGGCGCGCGAGCATCGCCAGCTTGCGCAGCCCCTCGGCCACCAGTGGCATCTCCAGGTTGCCCTGGCCGGGAATCTTCAGATAGAAACGTCCGTTCTTGTCCAGCACCACCTTGCCGCCCATGGCCTCCTCCAGGGGTGCTACCAGCTCGGCCACGGCCTTTTCACGCGCCCCCTTGATCGCTGGCGCACCCAGCAGCTTGCAGAGGTCGATGTGGTGCTCTTCGATATCCACATGGCGGCTTTCGTAGAGCGGCAGCAGCCAGTGGTACTGACTGAGCAACTCCCGGGTGGGCATGAAGACCGGCGCTTTATCCTGCCAGGCACCGGGCAGCCCGTCGATCTTGACCTCTGTCTGGGCGCGGGTGCTGAAGCTGAAGGCGGTATCCAGCACGGCCTGCTCAAAGGCGACGGAGACCTTGCAGGTCTGCGCACCCTGGCGGCGGCTGGCCAGGCGACCCAGCGACTCGGGCCGAAATACCTTGATCAGCTTGTCGGCGATCCCCTTCTGCAGCAGCGCCTTGGTGGGGTCGGCCACGCTCGGCTCATTGCCCTGCTCATAGGCGTTGGCGATCACGCTGTAGGCGACCTTGAGCAGATGCGACTTGCCGGTGCCGTTCTCGCCCACGATGACGTTGAGCCCCGGCGAGAAATCCAGCCGTGCCTGGGGAAAAAGCGTGAGGTTGTCGAGTTCCAGCCACTTCAGCATGCCGCCTCCTAGAGATCCAGGCCGATCTGTTCGCCAACATGCCCGATCTCATGAGACGCCGCCACGATGGCATGCCAGGAGCCGATCAGCTCGTTGTAGGCACGTGCTTCCTCAGCCCACTTCTTGCGCTCGCAGAGGGTGTAGAGGTGGTACGACAGCTGACGGATCGCCTCACCCTTCTCCGGCATCTTGGCCAGCAGCTCGCCGGCAGCGGATTCGCCGCGGTTCTGCAGGCGGCGGATCATCTGGTGGCATGCCTCCCACACCGGGGTGCGCTTGTCGGTGGTGGGGTCCCAGTCGGACTGGTACTCGCCCCACTTGAGCAGGCGGACCTTGCCAGAGCCGGACTCGACTACCCCGGCCTCCTTGACCCCATCCACGGTCGTGCCCTTGGCCTGAGCCAGCACCTGGGCCTCACCAAAGGGCCCGGAGTTCCAGGCGTACTGGTCGAACCAGCTGGCACAGAACTGGGTGTCGGCGTCGAAGTTGCCGGAGTCGGGGTTCAGGAACTCGGTAATGGCACGGTTGATCAGCACCAGAGCGTCGTGGACGCTCATCCGGGAGCCATCCTGGTTCAGCACTGCTTCGTATTTGGAGTAGATGGCCATGCCTGGGCCAATGGCCGCTTGGGCCAGGTCCACCGGGGCGATAGGGGTCTGGCCGGTCTCGCCGCCGATCATGGTTTCCAGGGCCTCGGGCATTTCCTCCCGCAGTTGGCGCTGGAAGTCGCGGCGGGAGATGGTGTCAGCATTGGGGAGGCGTTTGCGGCAAACCAGGACGATGGAGGAGGCCAGGGCGTTGGTGCCGGAACCGATCATGCGGTTTCCCATTTCGGTACGCATCGGCCAGGTGCCATCGATGGAAAACCCAGCCTGAATAACCGCTTCCAGAAACGTCACCCATCCCGTGCTGGTAGTGCTGCCTTCCTTGGTTTCCTGTTGTTTAAAGGCGTAGTAGATCGTGACTGGGAAGGCGGAATGAGCCTGTACCACTAAATTATGAATAGCTCGTCTCATGCCCCCCATGAAAAAGGCTTCGGCTTTTTCCTTACTGCCATGGCGGTAGGGCGTAGCCACCAGTTCCTGCTCCTTGGGTACAGCCATAGTGCCAAACAACTCAGGATAGATACGACGCAGGGACCGGCGCATCCAGACATAGAAAAAATCGGACAGATCCGCATACCCAATATTGTCGTAGTAAGGCGGGTCAGTCGATATAACTTTACCCCGAGTAACACTTTGATTTACCGCATCATCTTGACAAGCGTGCGAGGAAGGCAAATCTGACATAGTTTGACGTTCAATTACACGAACAATACTTTTTAGACTGGTCTGAAAATCACCAGCCGCATCACCAAATAAATTATTTTCTGCAAAATCCCAAATCATTGGGATTGCTTGACGGCCAAAAAGATTCCGAACTTGGGTTTTTGTAATCTCCCAACGGCATAGCGAATTACATATATCTGATAATCGACTAACACCAAAACCCAAATAGACCACCACCGCATCCCCATACGCTGTCGCCCCCGATCCACCTTGGGCCAGTGGAATATCATCGGGATCGAGACTGCCTTCATCCAAACCTGTCCCGCTTCGGGTGGAGGGATTGGGGTTTGCTGCACGATAGTCGTTAATAGCCTTTTCCCTGGCTTCCTGCACCAGATCGGAGAAGGTCGTGAGGGCTACCAGTTGACGGGGGGTGAAGAGGTCGCCATAACTTTTCATGCCATACATGGGTGGAGAGAACCATCGGGGGTTCTCTGGCATCAATGCTGCGGGTTTCCATTCAGGCTGGACTTGATTAGCTGCCTCCTCATGTAGGATATCAGGCGATAGATAAACACGCCCCGATTTTCCCTCAGCAACAATGGCCATCAGCCTTTGCCCCAGGCTTCCGCTCTGAGCTTGTTCATAAATGTATTTCGGCTGAATAGGAGTATTTGAAAACAGGCAATTGAAATTCGCACCACGACCCAGTTTTGTACCCTGTTTAGCGTCGTCTGGCAGCGCACCTACTCTGATCTCGAATACATACCGATCCCCCTCCACCACCGGTTGCACATAGGTTTCCTTCCCCTTCTTGCTCGACAGCACAAAGCTGGATACCAACGGCACGTCTACATGACTGAACGCCGGATTCGGACTTTTCACTGTCCTTGCCCACAACCAGGCAATCACCGTCAGTTCCTCACCGAGATAGGCTTTCAGATCGGGCCGTTCGGCCACCATCTCCGGCGTGATCTCCACCTTGGGGTACAGATGGCCAATGCGCTTGAAAGCCTCCTCCCGCATCCAGTGCCCATAGCGGCGTACATCCTCGGCCAGCCCTGTGGCCCCGGGCCAATCCTGCTCGAAGCGCAGCTGCTTCTCCCCGTTGGGGAGCGGCCCCACCGGCCTTTGCCCGGCAAACTTGGGCGGAATCTCGATCATGGCCTTGTTGATCATCACCGCCACGGGATTCAGGTCCGAGGCGTAGCTCTCCAGCCCCAGGCGCTGGGCTTCCAGGGGTATTGCTCCTCCACCAGCAAAGGGATCGTGGAAGGCGGGCAGCTTTTCGGGGTTGAAGAGCTCAGCCGCCTGGGGGTGGTTGCGGTTCAGGTGGCAGGTCTCCCGCCAGCTCTCCCAGATGGCCTCGCGAGCGCGGTTCAACACCTTCTCGTTGTTGGTGTTCTCCCACTTCACCAGGTCGCGGATGATCTGAAAAAGCTTTTCTCGCTTGATCTCGGCTTCCTGCTTGTTCACCCCGTAACCCAGCTCCCGCTGATAGCCGGGGTCGTTGACCAGCTGTGCAAAGAGGACCGCACGCGCCGCGGCAAGTGGGCGCCGCGCCCACCAGAGGTGCAAGGTGCTGGGGTGCCCATGCCGAATCGACTTCTCGCGGGCGGCCGCGACGTTGATGTCGTCCAGCGGCAGTGCAACTTCGATGAGCTTTTTGGGGGATTTCACGGGGTGCACAGTGGTCGATCCTTCATTAGTACCAGCGGCTGGGATGCTTTAGCACATACCCAGTCTCAGTGGCGATTTTTTCGGGTGGCAGGTCGTTGCGCTGCGCACGGGCACCGCAACTCAGATGTCCATGCGCAGCGGATTTGACCAGATGGAAGAGGTTGAAGCCATCGATATCGCTCATGACACGACTCACACCCCCTGCTCCCAAGCCCTGTGTTGGAGCTTGACAGACAGAGGTGCCAGCCCTATCGTCATGGCCATAGACCCCACCGGGGATAGCATCCCCGGCCCGACGCCAGCCTTGTGCTGGCGTCTCTTTTTTGGGCTTTACCCGCCTGCTGCCGCCTGCACTCAGGGATTGCCCGACTCTCGGGCTATTGAGTTTCATCATATTGTTTTTCAATCTTTTTCCCCAGCGGCGACCGCTTTGGCAAGCAGATCCCCCAGATCGTAGTTGATGCTGGCCACACCAAAGTCGGGCTCGCTGGTAAATGGGTTCTGCACGTAGTAGGGCCCTTCCACGCTCTCACCCTCCACGATAACGATGGCCAACCAGAATTTGTCGGCCTGATTGAGGCCGTAGATGATCTCGTTGCGTGAGACGGTGATGGTGCTCTGCCCCTTGGCGCGGCCCTTCACCTCGATGTGTCGGTCGGGCAGGATCGATCCGTCCGGGTTGGCCGGCGGGCGGGCGGTCACGTCCCAGCCGCATTTCTGGTCGGACACGTCGAACACCTGGTGGCCCATGGCACGCTCGGCGTCCATCACTGCCTGCATGGCGAGTTGCTCGATGCGGGCGCGGGACTGGGCATCGATGCTGAACTGGGTCTCGCCCCGGCGCTGCGCCAGCAGACCCTGGGGAATCACCAGGGCGCCGCCGATCACTACGGGGGTGCTGGAAACCACCTGCTTCATGGCATCCAGCTCGCGGCGGCGCTGGTTGAGGCGCTCGGTGAGCTCATCCACGCGCCGACGCGCCATCTCCGGCTGCATGCGCGGCTGCTTGCCGGCCTTCATGTCATCAGTGAGCTTGATGTAGCGGTCAGACCAGTAACTGATCTCCTTGACCAGCCGCTCGTTGACGGCATTGAGCACCTTGCCGGCGTGGCGCTCGCGGCGCCCCTTCACTTCGCGGAAGTGCTCGGGCACCAGGGCCTGTACGGCATGGTTGAGCGCCAGAGCCTCCAGGTCGCCAGTGATCCAGGGGGCCTTGAGTACGTCCTGCACCAGGCTCAGGTCGTGTTCGTCGATGGGCTGCATATCCAGATGCGGCGCCCAGCCGGCATGGGTCGCCCTGCCCTGCTCGTCAATCTCCACAAACTGCAGGCGACGCGAGACCACCCGGGGCGAGCCGTTGCTCTGGTTCTGCACCTCGCGCACCGAGTGGTCGACCATGAACAGCACTTTGGGGTCTTCACTGTCGTCGTTGGGGTCCACCAGCACAGCGCCCTGCTTGAGCTTGCCGCGGTGGGCCTGCAGCACTAGGTCGGTGGTAGCGTGCATCAGCGGGTGCATGGGGTGAATCAGGTCGGCCATGGGCTTGCCGGGCAGACGCACGTGCTCCTTCTCGAAGCAGATGCGCTCGTACTTGCGCAGCACCGGGGTGCGGCTCTCGCCGATGACGCGGTCACGCTCGCGGATGGCGGCAGGCACATGGCGTACCTCATGGCGGCCTGGCTCCCGGGGGCGCAGCTCGCCACGCAGCGTCTGAAATGCCTCGGTAAAGAAGGCCCGAATGAAGTAGGGCTGCAGCTTTCGCGCCTCGGCCCTCTCCATCTCCTCCTTCACCGCATAGAGTTCCTCCAGCCCCATGTGCTGCTCGACCAGGGCGTTACGGCGGATGATGTCCCGGAGGTGGTCGGTATCCAGGGCACCGTCGATCACCTGCTCCAGGCGTGCTCTCACCTCGGCGGACTCCCCATAGCGAATGGCCTCGACCAGCAGTTCCTTGAGTGAGGTGTTTTCGAAGGCCTCGCCGAGAATATCGAAGACCTTGCCGCCGAGGGCACTTTTCTCCACCTCCAGCTTGTCGAACAGTTTCTGAAAGACCGCGCCTTCGCGGGTCTCGTTGGCCACCAGGTTCCACAAGTGGCAGACCTCGGTCTGGCCGATGCGATGGATGCGGCCAAAGCGCTGCTCCAGACGGTTGGGGTTCCAGGGCAGGTCGTAGTTGACCATCAGATTGGCGTTCTGCAGGTTCACCCCTTCGCCAGCGGCATCGGTGGCAACCAGGACGAGCACATCCGGGTCATTGCGGAACTGCTCCTGGGCCTTGCGGCGGTCGTCTCGGTTGGTGCCACCATGGATGGTGATCACCGCCTCAGGCCGGCCCAGCATGCCGCGGATCTGGTCCACCAGATAATTCAGGGTGTCCTTGTGCTCGGTGAAGATGATCAGCTTGCGGCGGCTACCGCCGTTGGTATACATCTCCGGGCTGTCCTGCAACAGGTGCGAGAGTTCTTCCCACTTGCGGTCGTTGCGTGACGCCACCAGTTGTGACGCCTGTGCCTCCAGATCCTGGAGCACCAGGATCTCGGCCTCCAGCTCTGGAATGGTCTCCGCTGCGGTGGCTTGATCCACCACCTGCTCGGCGTAGAGCTCGTATTCCTGGGCGCTCAGTTCCTCATCCAGCTCGTCCAGGTTTTCCGGCAACTCGATCTGCTTCTGAACGACATAGGTGCCCAGCGTAGAAGCAGAATCACCCTCCCGAACAAACTGTCCCCGGGCCATGAGCTTCATCTCGTTGAGACGATCCTCGAGCTTGCGCCGGCGGCGCTTGAGCGACTGGTAGATCGCCTCGGGGCTGGAGGCCAGTCGCCGCTGCAGCTGTGTGAGGGCGAAGCCCACGGTGCCCTTGCGCTTGCCGGATAGCGCATCGGCGCGGTTCATCTCGTTGCGCACATAGTCGGTGACCTGCTCGTAGAGCGAGGCTTCGGCGTCGGAGAGGTGATAATTGGCGGTGTAGGCCCGGCGCTCCGGGAACAGCGGGGTGCCGTCGAACTTGAGCAGCTCCTCCTTGACCATGCGTCGCATCATGTCGGAGACGTCGACCTTGTGGGCGCCTTCGCGGAATTTGCCGTAGAAGCGGTCGCTGTCGATCAGCGACAGCCAGATCTGGAAATCCTCTTCCTTGCCGTTGTGCGGCGTGGCGGTCATCAGCAGGAAGTGGCGGGTGACTGAGCCGAGCAGCTCGCCGAGCTGGAACCGCTTGGTCTTGTTGATCTTGTTGCCAAAGTAGTTGGCGGACAGCTTGTGGGCCTCATCGACGATGATCAGATCCCACTCGGTGCTGGCCAGCTTCTCCTGGTAGAACGGGTTACGCGAGAGCTGGTCCAGGCGGCAGATCAGCTGGTTCTGCTCGTTGAAGTAGTTGCCGGAAGCGCACTGCTCCTGCTTCTCGCGGCTGAAGATCTCGAACTGCACCCCGAACTTTTCCAGCAGCTCGTCCTGCCACTGGTCGGTGAGCCCACCCGGAGAGACGATCAGGATGCGCTTGGCGTCGGCGCGCATCAAAAGCTCACGGATCAACAGGCCGGCCATGATCGTCTTGCCGGCGCCGGGGTCGTCGGCCAGCACGAAGCGCAGCGGCTGACGGGGCAACATCGCCTCGTAGACGGCAGAGATCTGGTGGGGCAGCGGCTCCACATTGGAGGTGTGCACCGCCATCATGGGGTCGAACAACGCCGCCTGGCTGATGCGGTAGGCCTCCAGGCCCAGCTTGAAGTCTGCCCCCGGGGCATCGAATGCCCAGGCTCGACCGGCTTGGGCCAGGGACAGGTTGGGCTCGTTATCACGGAACAGCATCTGCTCATGAACAGTGCCCTGACCGTCCTTGTAGTAGACCGTCAGCGCATCGGTACCCACGGGTACCACGGCCACGACGCGGACCACTTCATCGGGCTTGAGGCCTCGGACCTGGGCATCTTTCTGGATATCTTCGAGCTTCAGCATGGCACCTTCTCCATGGCTTGGGATGGGCTCCTCCATCGCGCGATCAAGATCGGGCACCCTTGGGGTGTACCGATGAGCACTGAGGGAACACGTGGGAGGAAACGCAACGGGTAACAGTCCTTGTGCGGGTGGAATTTTTTGGCATCAGGGTCCGGCAAAGTGGCGACGGTCCACCGATCCTTTATGCCACTGTTGTATTTTTTCCTCAACGCCCTTGACTTCAGTGTGCCTTCGGCTTGTTCCCGATCACCCGCTGCGCCCCGCCAGCACCGGACTGCCTCACCCAAGCCGCATTTCGAGCGGGCCCTGGCGGCCAATCCCCAGGATGTGGGCACACTGTACGGCATGGCGCTGAACCTGGAGGAACTGGGGCCCGAGAACCACGAACAGGCCATCGGCATCTATCAGCGCATCATCGAGCTCGAGCCGAATTCCCCAATCACCGCCGAGGCCAAGAAGGCCATCAGCCGCCTGGCCCAGGACAGCATGAGGCGCAGCGCTGATGGAGGCCTGCGCATGGATGTGGTGATGTACATGACCGGGGCGCTGGAAACCTTCGAGAAGATGGACAAGCAGCAGTTGACCACCACCGTGTTCGAGATCGCCAAGCTCGGCGAGAGCGGTCTTTCCATCAACGACCCTGCCAAGCGCTACACGCTGAAGTCACTCCCGGGCGATTTCTCTGGCCTGCAGCTGCTGTCGATGATGCATGTGGGCCTGAAGCAGATCGATCCCTCGCTCGATTCCCAGTCGGGTCTGGATGCCGAGTACGAAGCCGCCAGGAAAATGTCGGGTAAGTAGGCGGCGCAGGTCATGCCACCGGGTTCACTCTGAGGCTGACTTCCCAAGAATCACGCAGTGATGCCGGGCCCCCGCCAACCGAGTACCGCAACAGTCGCAGGCGCTGGCGGAGAATTCATCGTCCTTGTTGCTGTCCCCTGCGATGATCACTTCCGAGGCACGGCTGCTGAACAGTGTCAGGCCACCCCAGTCAGCAACCCGTTCGTCGTCATCCAGGGGATCCAGAGAGGAGATATCCCGGGTGCTGACACCGCCACCCTCGCCGGGATGGAAGTAGAAACTGCGCAGGGATTTTTCCTTGAGCGCCGAGGCAAAGACATCACGCATGCCGGGTGAGTTGGGCAGATCAAACAGGGCCATCAGGTCCTCCCCCGGCCGGCCATGGCTCTGCAGGGTGCGAATCGCCCAAGCGGCTTCCAGGAACAGCGGGGAATGGGTGGAAATCACCACTCGGTAGCCGCGATGCATCAACTCCAGGCAGATCAGCAGCACCGACTGGATGGCCTGGGGATGCAGGCCCATCTCCGGTTCCTCGATGATCACCCAGTCCACTCCCTTGCGACGGTCGGCGCCGGCGGAGGGCATGAGCCAGTACAAGCTGAACAGCAGCGGCATGAACTCCCTCTGCCCCGCCGACCAGGCCATGTAGGGCAACGTGGCCTCACCCACGTTGATGACGATGCGCTTCTTGAGATCGTGGACCTGCTGGGACACACGTGCGCCATGGAAGATGCTCTCGTCGATGCGATCGCGCAGCACCTCCTTGAGGCGACTCTTGATCGGAAACAGCTGGTTGTCCTTGCCCCCCAGGCCCTGCTCCATCAGGCGTCTCAGCTTCTCGCTGAAGCTCTTCACCACGAAGGGATCGAGCGCCTCGAAGCTCTCGAAGCTGCGTGGGCGGCCCTGGTCCAGGGTGAGGGCCCGCTGGGCGGGGACGAAGAACACCGACTCCTCGTCGCGGCCATTCCCCAACCTCAGGGCTTCCAGTTCGGCGGACCGACCATCCATCCGCACCTGGGTTCGATCCGTCCAGATATTTCCCATTCCCTCGCCGAACATCAGCACCAGCAAGGCATCACCCACATGGCTCGGTACGTCGGCCTCAAAACTGTAGCCATAACGTTTGAGAGTGCGGGTGATGGGACCATGGTCCTTCAGCAGTTTGAACAGTTGCAGGAAGACACTCTTGCCACTGGCCTGAGGTCCCACCAACAAGGTGAGATCGCCAAAATCCACCTGGGCACGGTCGATCTGGGCCAGATGTTGAACGCTAAGCCGTGTCATGGCGCTCGCTCCCTGTCGCGGCAGAGGGTGCCTTCCACACCATAGCGGCTCTGCCCGGTAGCACATGGGGGCCGGTAGGCGAAGACCGCCATCCGGCGTTACAAGGGGTAATGGTCAGCAACCGCCAGCGATTATCGAGGCGTCAACTGTTTACCCGGGAATGCGGTCGACTTTCGGGCACATCCGGCAAGCCCGTAAGGAAGATCATATCTTGGCGGTGGTTGACGTAGGCCTCAAACACGAACTCAGTCCAGTAATCTCGCGCGGGTCCCCACTTCATATGCCGTTCGTAGCATGACTGCGCATCTTCTTGATGACCTTGTCGGCCATGGGTCGGCGTGTCGAGGCCTTGTTGGAGGTCGGGGTGCTTTTCTTCCGGGTCATGGGCCGCTCAGTCGGTTCTCAGTCTTCATCATCCACCCATGCCTCGTGCCCCCGCACGGCCGGCAGGAGGAAACGGATCCCCTGGTTGTCCAGCGGGTTCATCAGCAGGATGCGCTCAAACACGTGCTCAGCCTCCTCCCAGCGCTGCAACCGCCAGAGGCACAGCCCATAGCCCTGCATGCAGCGCAGGAAGGGCCGGTTGTCGATAAGGCTCCAGGCAAGCACACCGTCGAAATCTGGACCCAGTGACAGCTCGCCGATGCGCACACCGACCTCGTAGTGGTGGAGTGCCCAGTCCGGGCGGGCCTGGAAAAACAGGTTGCCCAGATGCGCATGGGCATCAAGGCAGCGCAGATCGGCCTCAAGCAGCCGGGTGAGAATGTCCTGCGCTGCTTCCGTATCGCCAGCCTCCTTGAGGTCATTCGCTTCAAGGATTGGGTCCGAGTCGAAATCATCTGGATTGTGGCCCGGTAGCACCTGCTCCATCTCGAACATCGGCCGGGGTCCCCGCGCTATCATCGGCCTGGCCCACTCCTCGACGGGTTCGTCGACCTCGACCCCGTACGCGTCGGCGGGATCCCAGGCCCCAAACGCGTTCAAGGCAAGCGGGGTAAGTCCTAGCGCGAGCGCATCGATGCGGCTGGAGGTGATCTGCCCGGACAGGTAGGGGTGTCCGTTGAAGCGCCAATGCTTGTTTGCCTGCACCGTGATCACCTGGCCGGGCACGATCCCCAACAGGGATGCCGTGCGCAGGGTGATCACCCGTCCGCTCCCGATGAGCCGACAGCGCGCCGCCCGTTGTTTCACCGCAAGCACGATGAGATCCACGGGCTTCGCCAGATCGATCTCTTCTTCGCCCGCCGTGTGGTGCCGTCCCCTCCTCCCTGCAGCGCGCTGTGGTCGGGGGCTGGCCGGCTGCACACCGAGCCAACAGCAATAAGCAGCCAGATACGCATAGCCGGCGGCGTCAGGGGCAAGCTGGATATCGGCCAAGGCGACTCGATGCTCGGTCCCGTCAGCGCCACGGCACCGGGCCATCAGCCCCCGCCTTGCATTGCCATCATAGTCGATGGCGATGAGCGAGAGGGGCTCACCAATGACGTGCACAGCCATCGGCAGATCCAGGCCATCCTCGATCCCTGCATGCAACGCACAGAGCTGCTCATCGTCGCCATACGCATCGATGAGGATCTCATCCAACAGGGTTTCCGGATCCAAAGAAGGCTTTCTTTGAGTGGCCATGTCTTCGTTGCTCACTGTCATCTTCTCAGTATCGCCGAGAGCGGATGTTCAGGACGTTGCCTCCCACGGATTGATGGTTTTCAGCTGTGCCGCGTCGAAAGGACTGATGTCCCGTGTTGCGACCATCAAACCGTGAGCAGCCGCTGTGGCGGCGATATAGCCATCTGCCTGGCCAATCGCCTTCCCTCCTGCCCTCGCCCGTGCCATCAGGTCAGCATAGGCTTGAGAAGCAGCCAGATCAAAGGTCAGTACGCGGTCCCCAAAGATCGGCAACACCTCGTGCTCCAGACGCTCCTGGTAGATCGTGCGGCGCCTGCCCTCTGGCATCGTGGCAAGACCATAGCGCAGTTCGGCCACGGTGATGACCGAAAGATAGAGCGTTTCCACCGTCTGTGCGTCGATCCAGGCCAGCACGTTGGGATCCGGCTCGACCCTCCACAACTCCGAAATGACGTTGGTATCCAGGACGATCATTCGAAACCCATCGGTTCGGCCGGCGTCTTGTCGCGGAGCTGGTTGAGGTGCTCGACTTCGGCATCGGTCATTTCACCTGCCTCGCGGGCGATGGATACCAGCATGGAACCGAGTTTGACGCGCTCGGGTGGCCGGGCGGCGGCTTCCAGAATGGCGCGTATTTCCGCCTCGGTGCTGCGGCCGTGATGGGCAGCCTGCACGCGAATCGCACGGTGTACCTCATCTGGCAAATTTCTTACAGTCACGTTTGCCATCCTTTCACTCCCAAGATTTCAATGACTGCATCATCATATAAACGCAATCAATGGACAAGTGCCTGGCAAACGCGAGACTCCAGAACCGGAACCTGTCCGCACATCTGTGCAGACAGCGTCTGCACCATCTCGACTCTGGGAGAGCACTGAGCAAACAGGCACATGTTGGCCAGATTGCGCTTCGACCAACCCCGCCCGTAGGTACGGGTAAGTTCACCGGCCAAGGTGGCCATCACCTGCTCGCCATAGCGGGCCCGCTCCTGGCACCCTCGGGGATAATGACCGGTAATGAGGGGTAACGAAAACCCCCATACTCCCAGCACACGATAAACACTTGGGCAGCCCCCGCCCCCGCCCTACCATGCCCCCATGAACGCTCTGACCTCCTGGATCACGCGCTCGCTGGGCCGCTACTCAGGCCGAAGCCTTCCCGACACGGACGCGATTGGATCGCCAGCGCGCCTGATACCACTCCAGGACGCCCAGACCCTTCTCAACCCCACACACCGCCAGGCCGTGCTGGCCCAGATCGCCAGGCTGACCGGCCTGCCCGGCCTGCATCACCAGGCCCTGGTATTGGGGCCCATCCGGCAATACGCCAGCTTCGTGCAGCAATTGCCCGCCTCCCAGGCTCACCACCATGCCGGCCTGGGAGGGTTGCTGGATCATACCCTGGAGGTAATCCACCAGGCGCTGCTGATCCGCCGGGGGCGATTGCTGCCGATCGGCGGTGAGCCTGAGCGCATCGCCAGGCAGCATGATCTGTGGACCTATGCGGTAGCCATGGCCGCCCTGCTCCATGACCTGGGCAAACCGGCGGTGGATCAGCGGGTCACCCTCCATCGGGCCGATGGCCAATCGGTCGGCATCTGGGATCCTCTGGCCGGCCCCATGACAGACGTGCCGCACTGCCATGCCTACACGGTGACCTACCGGCCACGGCGGCGTCATGGCTTTCATGAGCGGGTCACCTCCTTGCTGGTCCATCACATCATGCCGGCTCGCGGATTGTGCTGGCTGGCATCGGACCAGACACTCTTCGCCCAATGGGTGGCGACCCTGGCCGGTGACATGAACGAAGCAGGAGCCCTGGGTGAAATCATCCAGGAGGCGGATGGACTCTCTGTGGCAAGAAATCTGGGCGCCGGTGATTCACCCCGGGTGGCGCCTGCCAGAACCAGACCACTCTGGGAACGCCTGCTGACCGGCCTGAGATACCTGCTTGATCAGGGAGAACTGCCGCTGAACCGCAATGGGGCTGCCGGATGGCTGGTGGGGGATGATCTCTGGCTGGTCTCGAAACGAGCCATCGATGCCCTGCGGGCCCACCTGATCGCCGAGGGTCATTCCGGCATCCCCTCCTCCAACGACCGCATCTACGACACGCTTCAGGAGCACGGGATACTGGAACCCTACGGGGAGCGCGCCATCTGGCATACCACGGTGGCCGGTGCCGGATGGTCACATGAACTGACCCTGATCCGGATCCCTGTGCGGCGCATCTGGGCGGAGCCGGACAATCGTCCGGGTTACTTTGAGGGGACGGTCACCCCAAGAGCCCCGGAAGCGCGCGAGGACAATGCCCACGAACCGACTGAGCCAGACCAAAACGATGCCCAGCGGGATCCGGTCGGTGATCTTCCCTCACCTACCCCAGCAGCGCCGATCGCCACAGACAACACCCCTCCGATAGAACCGGAGGCCCCAAGGCCAGACAACGAATACGTGCCGGGCCTGGAGCCCGCATCCGCCTCAGACTCACGCCAGGACGAGCCCCGCGGAGATGATGATGGCCCCACTGATGCCGGATCACGCTTCCTTCAATGGTTACAGCGAGAGGCCCTCGCGCGCCGCATGGACGTCAATACACCGCACGCGCGCATCCACGTCGTCGAAGAAGGCGTGCTGCTGGTGAGTCCGGCCGTGTTCAAGGATTACGCCAGCCAGAACCCGGATCACGGCAGCTGGGAGTATGTACAGAAGCGATTCATGAAGCTGAGAGTCCACCAGAAGCGGCCGGATGGGACCAATGTCCACCGGTATCTCGTGAAGGGAGCGCGGCGTCAGTCAGTGGTCAAGGGGATCCTGCTGCCCGATACCGCCATGGTATTCTCCGAGGGCGTCGAGGTGGCACTGGTGAATCCGCATCTGCAGGCATCCCGGTAACCCAGCACGGATACCAGGGCCATGTGGCATGGTCATCGCCTATCGGGCAGCCCGATTTCGCGCCGCTGAAGGACATGAAATCAGCCCCAATATTTTGTCTCGGACCTCGGTTCGATTTCGAATTCAAGTGAAAAATTCCGGGGGCAACACCGGGGGCAACACTCAAAAAAATGAAATTATTTTTAATTTATTAATCAATTACTTAAAGATCCAATTCGATAGCCGCCGCCTCCACCAGTACCAAAAGGTCAACAGTTCGCTGTTGGCCTTTTTTCTTGCCCGATCGCGCCGACTCCCGCGTGTTCGCGGGGGTTCGTGCGGAAGCCTGCGGACTTCGGCGTCCGGCCCCTGGCCCCGCCCAGGGCCACCTTCCTCTCTCTCCCGGCCATTTTTCTCTCCGGCCTCGCTCCCCCGGACACGCCCGAAGTCCGCAAAGGCCGCGAACACGGCCATTGCAAATCAATGCGTTACGCGCGGACGAATCAAGCGGTTGGATTGCAGCATCGCCCGACCAAAGGAAACCACATCGTTCACGCTGGTGCCGACGCGGTTTGAAGAATGTCAGAAACGTTTATATACTTCTGACAAACGGAGACGTCCCATGAGCCACCTCAGCGAAGCCATTCTGTCCGCCGCCCAGGCCCTCCCGGAGGGAGGCTTGGTCTCGCCCAAGGAATTTCTGCATCTGGCGTCTAGGGCGGCGGTGGATCAGGCGCTGGCCCGACTGGCCCGCGAGGGGAAGTTGCTGCGCGTGGGACGGGGGGCCTACGCCCTGCCGGTAGCCAGCCGCTTCGGTTCCCGCCCGCCCTCGACCGAGGCCGTTGTCGAAGCCATCGCGTCCACCCACGGTGAAGTCGTCGTGCCCAATGGCGCGGCGGAAGCCAATGCGCTGGGGCTGACCACGCAAGTGCCGACCCGGGAGATCTTTCTGACCTCGGGACCCACGCGCAAGCTGCGCCTGGGCAACCGCATCGTCGAGCTCAAGCACGGCAGCCGCTGGCAGCTCGCGCTCGGCAAGCGCGCGGCCGGCAAAGCCATTCGCGCCCTGTCCTGGCTGGGGCCCGAGCAGGCGCCCTCCGCCCTGCACATCCTCCATGCCCAACTGCCCGCGGAAGAATGGGCCGCCCTGCAGGCAGCTCGCGCGGCCCTGCCCGGCTGGATGGCCCGCGCCGTCAGCGAGGTGAATGCACATGGCTGAGTCCTGGCTCGCGCTCAGCCAGGCCGATCGGGTCGAGGCCCTGGAATACGCGGCCGCCCAGAGCGGCCGCCCGGCACATCTGCTGGAAAAAGACATCTGGGTGGTGTGGACGCTCGCGGCGATCTACGCCTCCCCCATCGCCGACACGCTGACCTTCAAGGGTGGTACGTCGCTTTCCAAGGTTTACAAGGTCATCGAGCGGTTCTCGGAAGACATCGATCTGACCTACGACATCCGCGCCTTGGTGCCGGATCTGCTGCGCGAAGGCAATCCGATTCCAGCGTCTGCGAGCCAGGAGAAGAAGATCACCCGCGCAGTGCGCGCACGGCTTCCCGACTGGATCGAGCAGACGGTACGCCCCGTAATCGATGACGCCTTGGCCGCGAACGGCTTGCAGGCGGGCTTGAGTCTCGCCGGCCAGGAGCGCGACAAGCTGATCATCGCCTATCCCGCCGTCAAGACCGGCACGGGCTATGTCTCCGCGACGGTCCAACTGGAGTTCGGAGCGCGCGCCACCGGGGAGCCGCACCACTTTCATGAAGTCGCCTGCGACATCGCGCCTTGGATCGAAGGCGTGACCTTCCCGACAGCACGCCCTTTGGTGATGGCCGCCGAGCGCACGTTCTGGGAGAAGGCCACGGCCGCACACGTCTACTGCCGCCAGGAACGGCTGCGCGGTGAGCGGTATTCACGTCATTGGTACGACCTGGCGGCGCTGGCGCGAAGCGAGCATTTCGACAAGGCGGCCGCCGATCGGCAACTGGCGCATCAGGTGGCCGAGCACAAGTCGATGTTCTTCGCCGAGAAGGATGCCAACGGCGGCAAGATCGACTACGTCGAGGCCGTGAGCGGCTCGCTCACGTTGGTACCCGAAGGCCCGTCACGCACAGCGTTGGCACAGGATTTTGCGGCGATGAGCGAGGACGGCCTGCTGCTGTCAGATCAGCCGGAGTTCGATGCGATTCTGGAAACCTGCGCCGCCATACAGGACAAGGTCAATCGGCTGGCGTGAGGTCAGGCACTTCCAAGCCCAATCCGCGCGCTGCTCCTCCCACAGGGCCGGCGGATCAACCGCCAGATCGAACAGGGTGACATGATTCGACAGCGTATCGTCCAGGATTGCGACCACGATGTCCGGCGCCAGGGTGGTCAGGTTGACCATCCGGCTCACGTAGCTGTTGTCGATCCCCTCCCGCGCGGCGACCTCCTTCAGTGATTTCGCTTCCCCCGACTCCAGCATGGCCAGCCATCGGTGCCCCCTGGCCAGCGCCAACTGAAGCGGCGTCGGCGTCATATCCCACGGCCTCACGGGGGCAGTTTCGCCGTTCGGCAGCGTGACCAGCTTGCGCCCGCTGCGCCGCTTGATCTGGATCGGCACCGACAGGGTCAGCCTGCCGTCGCTGGTCTGGAGGTCGTCGTTCCATCCTGCTTTCTTGCGCTTGCCTTTCATGGATCCCTTGGAGGGTTCCAATTTGGCCACGTTGAGGGCCAGGCGACGCAGTAGTGCCAGATTCTCAGGGCCATGGTATTTGCGCTGACGGCTCTGATCCTCTTGCATCGTGACGTCCAACACCCAGTGGAGGCGATTCTCAATTCCCCAGTGCTGGCGTGTGACCTCAACGAGTTGTTCCGGGGACAGTGCGTCGCTCAGCAGGTAGTAAGCAACGTCCTCGGTGGTCTTGTCGGCAAGTTCCCGGCGGCGCGTGATGCGGCCTACAGCTTTCAGGCCTGGCCACTGGTGGACGCTCTGAAGCCAATCAAGGTCCGTGATCACGGTCGCCTGGCGTGACTCGACCATGACCGCTGTCCAGGTGGACTTCACCGGCTTGTGCTTCTCCAGGCGCTGCCGGTACACGCGCGATGCGTACTGGCTACCCCTGTCGCTGTGGTGGATCAGTCCCGAGGATGGCTGACGGCGCCCCACAGCCATCTCCAGGGCCGACAGTGCCAGATCAGCCCGCATGTGATCGGCCATTGCCCAGCCCACCACCTGCCGGTCGTACAGATCCAGGATCGCGGCAAGATACAACCAGCCCTGAAACGTCCACACGGCAGTGATATCCGCCACCCAAGCGCAATTGGGTTCCGACACCTGGAAACACCGCTCCAACCGATTCGGCGCCACCGGGTACCCATGGTTGCTATCCGTGGTGGCCCGCCAGCGTCGCCGCTGCCGAGCTTCCACTCCGGCCTCGCGCATGAGGCTGCGTGCCTGAGCGCGTCCTACAGGCTCTCCACGCCGCTGCAGCTCCTTCGCCATCCGTCGGCTCCCATAACTGCCCCGTTTACGATTGTGGATGCTCTTGACCATGTCCAGCCGCCGGATTCTGTCCGGATCCGGCCCCCGTTGACACCAGGCATAGTAACCGCTGCGGCTGACCTGCATGACCCGACACAAATCCATCACCGGAAAGTTGGCCTTCTCCGCCTTGATGAACTCATACCTCAGTTCGACTCTTTGGCGAAGAAGGCCGCCGCCTTTTTTAATATTTCCTTTTCCATCCGTAACTTACGGTTCTCTTCCCTAAGTCGTTCCAACTCCTCGGCCTGGCCCTCCTGTTGGTCATGCTGGTGAGATTGCCGCTCACGTTCCTTGCGCAGCCACCGATCCAACAGGCTGCGATTGATCCCCAGAGACCTGGCAGCTTCGGCCACCCCATATCCCTGGCGCTCAACCAATGCCACTGCCTCAGCCTTGAATTCCGCCGTGTATCGACGTCGTGCCTTCTTGCTCATGAACACCTCCGATGCATAGCCTACGAGGCTTAACGGGGTGTCCGCTACAATTGAACCACTTCACCGTGCATCACCTGATCCTCGCTGTGGCTACGCACCTGGGCCATCACCGACGCGTCCCGCTCGATGCGATCGGCAATGCCATTGGCAAAGTGCAGCTTGTCGTCGTCGCTGACTTCGGCGCCGTAGAGGTCGTTGAGCCTTTCAATGATCTCGTCCAGGCGCTGCTTCTCCGGGTCGTGGGGCTTGCCCGATCCCACCTCGCTGACAGGCTTGAGGCCGTAATCTCCGTCTGAATCCTCCAGGCGCAGGCGCTTTTCCTCCCGCTTGGTCAGGCGGTAGTGGGTCAGTTCCAGTTCACTGACATCGATGGCGTCATCATCCAGCAGTCGGTCCAGGCGCAGCAGCGGGTGGAGGTGACGGGCGAATACGCACAGCTGTTCCAATTCGGTGTCGTCGAAGGTGACGATCTGGCTGAGGAATTCATAGGTGCGCACGAAACTGGCCAGGTTCTTGCGGAACAGGTCCAGTTCATCGCGGGTGGTACCGGCATCCTTGAGCTCCTGCTCGGCGCGTTTCAGCCCCTTGTCGTCGCCGCTGCGTTCGGCCTGGTCACGAGCCTCCCGCCACGTGTGCTGTTGGTCGAGAATGGCCTGATAGCGTTGCCGGAACCGCTCCTGGGCCGGGCGGCAGTGGTAGCTGAGGCTGGCTGCCGGGGCTTTGGAATCGAAAAAGGCCCGGGCAAAGCCCGCCACCTCAGGCCACTGGTAAATGCCGCTGGCATCCAGGCTGCGCTGCAGGTCAAACACCACCTGGGGATCGGACACGTCCGCCAGTTCGGCCTTGCGGTAATAGGGGGCGAAGGCCTCCAGCACCTCCTGGGCATCGTTGAAAAAGTCCAGGATGAAGGTCTGTTTGCCGGGGAACAGTCGGTTCAGGCGGGAGAGGGTCTGTACGCAGTCCACCCCTTGCAGCTTCTTGTCCACATACATGGCGCACAGCTTGGGCTGATCGAAGCCGGTCTGGAACTTGTTGGCGGCGATCATCACGTTGTACTCGTCGGTGTCGAACGCCTTGGCCAGGTCGCGGCCCTTCAGCCCTGGGTTGAGCAGGGTGCTGGTCTCGGTGACCTCCTCGGGGATTTCTTCATCAGGGGGCACGCTGCCGGAGAAGGCCACCATGGGGTGAACATCCTCGTAGCCCTGGTCCTGGATGTAGCGGCCCATGGCCAACCGGTAACGTACCGCTTCCTGACGGCTGGCGGTGACCACCATGGCCTTGGCCTGGCCATCCAGCAGATGACGCACCTTGTCGCGGAAGTGCTCGACGATCACCTCCACCCGCTGGGCGATGTTGTAGGGGTGCAGGCGTACCCACCGGGCCAGAGTGCGCGAGGCCTTTTTGGAATCCACCTCATGGTCTTCCCCATCGGGATGGGCCAGTTTCCAGGCGGTGCTGTAGGTCACATAGTTGCGCAGCACGTCCAGGATGAAGCCCTCCTCGATGGCCTGGCGCATGGAGTACAGGTGAAACGCCTCGGGCTTGTTGTCGGCCGATGGGGGGCGGTCCGGGTCCGGCGGGCGGCCAAACAGCTCCAGGGTCCGGGCCTTGGGGGTGGCGGTGAAGGCGTAATAGCTGATGCGCTCACTGGGGCGACGCGAGGCCACGGCAGCGTCCAGCATGGCCTCGGCGCTGATCTCTCCGGCATCGTCCTCCATCACCTCTCCCGCCGCCGCCAGCAGGGCCTTGAGCTTGCTGGCGGCACTGCCGGTCTGGGAGGAATGGGCCTCATCGGCGATCACTGCATAGTGGCCCTGGGCCAGTTTGGGGCGCTTGTCCAGGGCATCGAACAGGGCGGGAAAGGTCTGCAGGGTGACGATGATGATGCGGGTGTGGTTGGCCAGGGCCTCGGCCAGTTGCTCCGACTTGCTCCGACTGCCCATATCCCGGGTGATGGGGCAGACCACGCCGTGGGCATGCTCGAACTGGTAGATGGTTTCCTGCAGCTGGCTGTCCAGCACCGTGCGGTCGGTGACCACGATCACCGAGTTGAACAGCTTTGCGCCGTCCTCGGCGTAGAGGTTGGCCAACTGGTGAGCGGTCCAGGCGATGGAATTGGATTTGCCCGATCCGGCGCTGTGCTGTACCAGATAACGCCGTCCCGGCCCCTCGGCCCGGGTGGCCTCAATCAGCCGGTTGACCACTTCCCACTGGTGGTAACGGGGGAAGATCAGCGACGCCTTGGTCTGGCGGCGGCCATGGAAATCCTCCTCGGTCTTTTGCTCCAGGTGCAGGAAGCGGCCGATGATCTTCAGCCAGGCCTCCGGGGCGAAGACATCGTTCCACAGGTAGGCGGTGGCATAACTTTGCGCATCGGCGGGTGGCGGGTTGCCGGCCCCGCCCTCTTCCGTGCCCCGGTTGAAGGGCAGGAAACCGGTGTCCTTGCCGGCCAGCCGGGTGGTCATGGCCACCTCCGCCTGACTGACGGCGAAATGGACCAGGGCGCCGCGCTTGAAGGTGAGCAGGGGTTCGGGCTTGCGGGTCACCGGGTCTTTCACCGGCCGGTCTTTTCGATACTGGCGCTTGGCGTTCTCCACCGTCTGCTTGAACTGGCTCTTGAGTTCCAGGGTGGCGGTGGGGATGCCGTTGACGAACAGCACCAGGTCCAGGCGCGGGTTATAGCTCTCGCTCACCTGCCCTTTCTCGCGGGCATGGGGCGAATAGGACACCTCCGGCACCACCCGCAGGCGGTTGGCCCGGTAGCGGGCCAGGGAATCCGGGTTCATGCCGTGGTCGGGCTGGAAGCTGCACAGATCGAACTTGACCCCCGGCACCTTGAAGCCATGGCGCAGCACCTCCAGGGTGCCGGCCCGCTCCAGTTCACGGACCACCTTCTGCACCAACACCTTGTCCGGGGCCTGGGGGTTGGCCTTGCAGAACTTCTCCCAGCGCTCGGGCCAGGCGTCCTGGATGTACCCCAGCAGATCCTCGGTATAGAGGGCCGAGGCCCGGTCATAGCCGCTGGCGGTGCCGACTGTCCAGCCGCCCGACTCCATGGCGTTGATGATGTCCTGCTGAAACTGGGTTTCGCGGCTGTCGGCCATGGGGTCTCCTTGAGGATGGTGACGGGTGCGTCCTGGGGCTATGCCGTCTCTGCCTGGGTGGGTTTGGTGGTGGACGTGGCCGCCGGGGGCTTCCAGTTGCGCACGTCGATCTTGCCGGTGACGGCGGCGGAGATAAGGGCGGAGCGGCGTTCTTGGAGGAGCAACACTGATTTATTTGCGTCAAGCAGTAGTCTGTCAATGTTCGGAATAATATTCGCAATCCGAGTCACAATGGCCTCATGCCCCGGTAGTGCTCAATGAACACTTCGCTGCTCCGCCCCATATCGCTGGCTGCCTTGGCCACCTGCCCGGCGTGTTCATAGGCGCATTTGAAATGGTTAGAATCAAGGTAGGCATGGGGACCATGCCTCAAAGCGAGCGCATTGACCCAGGATGCGCGGATGGAGACCTCAATACGCTCCAGCGCCTCCAGACAGAGCAATCGCAACTTCCGATCAAAGACGTACCGGTCCAGTACGTCATCGAACGAGACTTGATTCAGAAATCGGTGAGACCGCTGGCCTTGCGTGACCGGGGGATGTTCGAAGGGCAGCCAGTAGGCGCTGAGGCGATAGTAGCCGATATGGCGAAGATAGTGTGCGGCACGTTCAGCAGAGGGCACATACATGCCTCTGTCCACCAACAGCGCGATCTGCTCGTCTATAGATGTGGGTGGCTTGTCGTAACGCATTACCACCACCCGAAAAAAAGTAACCCCCCGGTTTGAGCGTCACCGCAGCGGACTGCGGAATAGGCTTGGGGGGTGTTGTTAAGGCGGACGCTACCAGCATTGACGTCCGTTGTCAACCCAGAAAGAGCAAGGCAAACCTCGTCCACTATTCCCTGCGACCGCCTCACGCCGACAGCTCCTCAATCATCCGCTTGATCCTATCCGTGCAAGCCTTCAGGTCCGCGTCGATCTCCTCCAGCGGGCGGGGCGGGATGAACTTGTAGAAGTGCCGGTTGAAGGGGATCTCGAAGCCGACAATGCCGATCTCCTCGTCCAGCGGGTCGCGCTTGCTCTCGTCGATCCAGGCATCGGGGACATGGGGCTTCACCTCCCGCTCGAAGTAGTCGTACACGGATTCACCCAGGGGCACGTTCTCATTGTCCCGCAGGCTGGTGTCCGGCTCCGGGTTGCTCTTGGCGTCGGTGCAGATGTCGGCCTGGGGGTCGCGCTCGGACAGAGCACCCTGAATGGCCTTCATGACGGGGGCGCCCAGTTTCAGGTCCAGCGCCTTCAGCGCCGCCTTCAGATCCTTCAGGAAGGCTTCGCGGTTAGTGTAGAGACGTTCGGCATCCAGCCGCTCGCAGGCGGCCTGGACGCCCAGGCGGGTGGTGCCATCGAGCTTCTGGATCGGCTTTTCCTCCAGCAGTCGCTGGATGCGCTCCGGGCTGCCCTGGAAACTCAGCCGCAGCGGACGCTCCACGGTGATGCGCCGGTAGCCGAAGGCCTCCACCGGGAAGATCCGGCTCTCCTCCGTCTCCCCGAAGGCACCATACAGGCGCACGATCTCGTTGATGTCGCCATCGGCCACATACTGGCGCTTGCTGCCCAGGGACTTGCGCATCTTGCTGGCCCGACCGGTGGCGTTGATCAGTTGCACCTTGCCCCGGCGCTCGGCGGGCTTGTCGTTGGAGAGGATCCACACATAGGTGGCAATGCCGGTGTTATAGAACATGTCGGTGGGCAGGCCGATGATGGCCTCCACCAGGTCGTGCTGCAGCAGGTAGCGGCGGATTTCCGATTCCCCGCTGCCGGCTCCACCGGTGAACAGGGGCGAGCCGTTGAGGATGATGCCGATGCGTGACCCACCCTCCTGGCGGGGGCGCATCTTGCTCACCAGGTGCATCAGGAACAGCAGGGAGCCATCGGACACCCGGGGCAGACCGGGACCGAAGCGCCCATCGAAGCCTTTCTGCTTGTGCTCGTCGGTGATCGCCTTCTGGACCTTCTTCCATTCCACGCCAAAGGGGGGATTGGAGAGCATGATGTCAAAGCGTTCGCCCGCCAGCTGGTCGTCGGAGAGGGTGTTGCCCAGCTTGATCTGCTCCACCGCCTGGCCCTTGATGAGCATGTCGGCCTTGCAGATGGCGTAGGACTCGGGGTTGAGTTCCTGGCCATGCAGGGAGACGGTCACGTCCTGGCTGACCTGCTGGATGTATTCGTCACTCTCGGAGAGAAAGCCCCCCGTCCCTGCCGTTGGGTCATAGACGGTGACGATCCGGTGCGGTTGCAGCCGGTCTTCCTGATCGGTGAGGATCAGGGAGGTGGTCAGGTGCACGATGTCCCGGGGAGTGAAGTGTTCCCCGGCGGTCTCGTTGGAGCTTTCCGCGAACTTGCGGATCAGTTCCTCGAACACCAGCCCCATGCCGTAGTTGGAGAGCCGCTGCGGGCTCAGGTCGATGGCGGCGAAGCGCTGCACCACCTGGTAAAGGAGGTTGTTGGCGGTGAGTTGCTGGACGAACCCCTCGAATTCCAGGTGCTCGAAGATCTCCCGGGCATCCCCGCTGAACGACTGCACGTAGCTCATCAGGTCATCGCCGGTCTGGGTATCGGACAGTGTGCCCAGGGTCAGGGGTGAGGCATTGAAGAAGGGCTGATCCGCCGCCCGCAGCAGCAGCTTCTCGCGCACCGCGTCGGGTTTGCTGCGGTGTTCCTGGGCGGCGCCGAGCACGTTGGCCCGGGTGGGCTCCAACACACACTCCAGGCGACGCAGCAGGGTAAAGGGCAGGATGATGCGACCGTACTGGGACTGCTTGAAATCCCCGCGCAGAAGATCGGCCACCGACCAGATGAAGGCCGCGAGCTGGGAGTGGTTTTCGGTGTTCATGTCAGATCCTTGAGGTATTGCTGGCCCTTTGCGGTCAGGCGGTACTGCTGCAGGCGACTGTTTGGGGTCTCGGGCAGTGTCATCTCGATGAGTCCCCGTTGCAACGCGGGCACAAGGTAATGACGGCGGAAATGGGCACGATGCCGAAGTTCCAGGTGTCGGCGAAGTTCTCCTGGTGACTGCGAACCCTCGCGTAATAACTGAAGCATAGGGAGGAGTGCATCGGACTGGGTCACTGACTGGGTCACTGACTGGGTCACTGGGGCGTTTTCTGGCACAACCACCGGCGCTGCCAGCCAGACACTCATCCGAATGCGATTGGCAATTTCTTCAATATGTGGCTCCGGCAGCCCCTGGACGGCCGCCTCGGCAAAGATACGCTTGACGCCACTCCCCCACTGTTCGATCAATCCGAGTTCGCGGAACACGCGGGCGATCACGGGATTGCGGATCATCGAAACGCCCCGTTTCATCTCGTCGATGGTCATGCCCGGCATCAGCAGCCCGGGGCTTTCGATCTCGATACGATCATCGAAAAACGCGATCCGAATCGGGCTGCCCTGCTGCGAGTAGTCGCAATGCACCAAGGCATTGACGACTGCCTCACGCAGCATGGTCAGCGGGATGCTCCACACGTCGCGGCGGCGCATGGCCCCGAACTCCGCGCTCTTGAAGGCGTGCTTCTTGAGAAACAACTCGATGCTGTTGACGGCTTGTGGCAGGGGTTCATGGATATCCGTCTGATCGAAGATGTCGATTTTTTCCGTGCCACGAAATCGACCGCACTGCACCCAGGCATCTGCGAAATGCCATTGACGCTCACGGCCAAACAGCAGGATGCCGCCTACACTGGGTACCAAACGTCCCTGATAAGGCATCAGCAGCCGCAGGGTGCGCAACCTGGCTTCCCCCAGGGGGGCGTCACTGCCAAAGGCCTCCTGGATGGCCGCTTGGTCCAGATCCTCGATCGACAGTTCTGTCATGGGTTGCGCGTCGAAGGTGGTACCGCGCACCTGCCGTTGCATTTCCTCAATCGAGTGCACGCTGGAACTCCAGCTGTTTGCCTTCCGGCTGGGCAAGCAGATCCTCGATTGGGTGCATCATCACGCGATTTCCTACCGCATACGAACCAGCTTATTGAAGTGGACCCCAAGCGGCAGCCCATCCGCGAGGACACGGCTCTCGAAGACCATCAGGAACCCGCCGATTCTCCATCAACGCACCAGGTACCTCAACCTTCCTGGCGCGCAGGAATATCCGAAAACCTTCATCCTCCCAATAGACCATAAACTCTTGGACACCTCCCGCCCCCGCCCTACCATGCCCCCATGAACGCTCTGACCTCCTGGATCACGCGCTCGCTGGGCCATAAGCCAGGCCGAAGCCTGCCCGGCACGGACGCGATTGGATCGCCAGCGCGCCTGATACCAATCCAGGATGCCCAGACCCTTCTCAATCCCACACACCGCCAGGCTATGCTGGCCCAGATCGCCAGGTTGACCGGCCTGCCCGGCCCGCATCACCACGCCCTCGTATTGGGGCCCATCCGGCAATACGCCAGCTTCGTGCAGCAATTGCCCGCCTCCCAGGCTCACCATCATGCCGGCCTGGGACGGAGCCTGACAGTCGTCCGGGTTGCTTTGAGGGGACCGTCACCCCGAGAGCTCAGGACTCGAGCGAGGACATTGCCCACGAAGCGACTGAGCCAGACCGAAGTGTGCTGTATTATGTGCGCGCGGGCCTCGTCGGCAAAAGAGCGGCAAAAATGATGAAGCTCCGAAAGGTGGCCTTTAACGAAACTGCCCCAGGGCCGTGATGGTCAGCCCAATCCTGTCGACCACGTCCAACCCGTGATAGCCGGTGAGTCGCCGCACCTGACGGTCCGCTTCCACCGGGTTATGATTGGCCAGCTCCATACTTTGGGCCAACTGGGTGAAAAAGTCATAATCCGCGCGCAGCTTGGCACGGTGCTCCGGATCTGGTGTGTTGCGCAGCCTTTCCCGCAGCAAGGGGCGCACCTTGGTGTTGATGTCCTTGGCGGTTCCCCGGTAGACCTCCCAGGTGACGTTGTCGCGCCCCATGTGGGCGTAGTGTGACGCCATGTGCTGGGCCTTGAACTCGGTGATGCGGCCAGCGTCAGCGGCGTGGCGCGGATCAATGGCCTGCAGGGCGCTACCCTGCGCCCCCAGCACGTCCCCACGCCCAATGATCTCGGGGAAACGTATCCAGGGACTGGTGTGCCCGCCTTCGGTGCGATAGGCCTCCAGATGCGCGTCCGTGGTGACCATCTGAAACGACTCACTGGCCGATCGGCCTCCGGCGTGGCGACCATATACCCCCTCGAATATCTTGTTCAGCCGCCCATTGGCCTCGTAAAGCCCCAATGCCTGGGTCTGGCCCGTCACCGGGTCGCGATAGCGGATGTTCTGGCCATCCCTGACCGTCACGGCCAGATCCAGATCCATGCCCGGAGAGGTGTTGCCCGCATTGCGAATGGGTCGAAACGATAACTGTTCGGTGTCGTAACCGGCGCGGGCCAGTTCGTTGCGATAATCCCGCACCACTCGCCGGGTGTGCAGCCGATCGGTGGCGTTGTACTCGCGTTGCATTTGCCGGTGCTGGGCGCGTTGGGCCGGAGTCATGTCCGGATCGCCGAACTTCAGGTAGCCCTTGGCGTGGGGGGCATGCTTGATGGCCGCAGTGCTGTCCATGAGGCGGCGCTCCATCGCCCGAACCTGGGAGGCCGGGGCGCCACTGCGCTTGAGGTGACGATGTTCCTGGTAAAGATCATGATGACGCTGCACCATCGCCTTGCCGTATTGCCGCTGCTGGCGGAACTCCACCTCCCTTTGTGCCTCACGCCAGGCCCCCAGCCGCGCCTGCTCGCGCCCCCGGATGTACTTGTTCTGGTAGTGCAGACCGACATTGGTGGCATAACCGATGGCCTGCTGACGCACGTACGAACGGGCCCAATGGCTGGCGCCACCCGTGATCCCACCGGTCTGATAGCCCTCGTAAAAGGTGATGACGTGGTTGGCCCTGGAGGAGTACTGGCGCACCATGGTGGTTCCCAGTCCGGCGATCATTCCCGTGGCACCCTGATAGTCCTCGCCCAGCACACCGCCGGTCTGATAGCCATCCACCGAACCCGAACTCAGACTGTAAGCCAGTGCCACCGTGCCACCCCCGGTGATGAAGGGTGCCGCCAGCATGGTGTACTCGCTGGCGGTCTTGACCGTTTCCAGGCGATCCTCGTACCACTCATACCACTCGGCGTCGGCCTGATGCCGGTCGAACTCGGCCAACTGCCCCTGCTGGGCTCGCTCCAGAAGGCCGTGGGTGACCTCCCGTAGCTGATCCAGGTCGTAATCCGTGCCCAGGGTGGCCTCCGCCCAAGCCCGGGCGTCCAGGCGATCCTGCTCCGGCATCAGCTCGAATGCGCGCTCGTAGCTGTCCACCACCCGGGTTTCCTGGGCGATCTTCTTGGCCAGCTCTCTGGTGTTGTTCTCCGCCTGGAGCTGAAGCATGTCGTCCCAGCCGGTGCGGGTGCGTGTGAATTGCCCGGTCTGCAGGGTGGCGATGGCGTCGATCTCCCCTTGCAGGTCAGCCTGCTTGGCGAGAATCATCCACGACAGATCCTCGCGGGCTTTCGCGTCGGTCGCCTGCGACAGCATGGAACGATAATGGCCGAGGTCATCGCGCAACAGGTCGATATTGTTCTCATGGTGGGCGATGCGTGCGGCAATCGGGTCCACCTCGGGCACTTCTTCAGGCGGGGCATCGGCTGCGTCGGCGTGGTCCGCCATGAGCAGATCGCCCTCCAACGGTGCGTCACTCAGGAGACGTGACTCGATGCGACGCGTCAGGTGCCGGGCTTCGTCGGCAGACAGCTCGGTGAGCCGATAATGAAACCGGGCCTGAACGTTGCCACAGTCGGTGTGCGCAATCACGGCCATCACATGGTCGTGCTGTGACTGGCGAATCTCGCCACTATGGAAGGGGATCACCGGTGTTTGCCCTGCGGGACCGGTGCCAGCTACATATTCCATGCCCGGCAGTCGCGGCGCCGCCATGGCTTGGGTCATGGCTGCGGAAAGGCTGGTGTGACGCTGCCCCGAAGGTGTGCGGTACACCCGCCACCGCCACTCTCCTTCCCCTCCCACGCGCGGTCGCCACTCACTGCCATCGGCCATCACAGCAGGGGGGAACGCCCAATTCATCCCGGTCCTTCGAGATTCTTCCTCCACGGTAACGGTCTCGGTCTCGACCCGCGGGCCGCTGCCAGGCTCGCCAGCACGCGGATTGTACACCTGGACGCACGAGCCATCCTGCACGCAGGCCGGCACGCTCACCGTTGGTGCCTGGTAATGGGTCTCCCGTCGGGTGGTCTCCACCTGCCAATCCAGACTCATGCGCCCCAGGGAATACTCCAGGTCCACGGGTACGCAATGCCTTTCCAGGTTGGGGTTCATTTCCGGGTACCCCCAGGGCTGACCGGTCAGTTCACGACGCTCCATATCCTGATCATGGGAAACGTCCACCAGCACCCAGTGCAGCTCCTCGGGATCCGGCAGTGGCGGCAGTTCCCCGCCCGCGCGCGGGAAGTCCTAATAGGCCTGTCGACTCCGGCGATGCTGGGCGAGGGCTTCCCGAAGTTCTTCACGGTTCTCCTGGATTGCCTGCTGAATGCTTGCCCGGGACTCACCGGTCACGTAGCGCTGCACGACCAGCCCTTCCGGCTGGCGCTGATGCACCGTGCGCCGTGCGCTGGTGACCTCACCTCCCACCACCCGATAGTGATCCACGAACAAGCGTTCCGGGGTGGGTCGATAAAAGGTCACCCCGAGCCTCTGGCCCCTGTCTTCGTCGTAGTCGTAAGTCACCCAGCCATCCGGCAGGGGATCGGCATGAATCACCTCCCACCAGTCACGGTCCCTGCCCATATCGGCCCGGATGCGCTCACCCACCTGGTCGATCACGCCCTGCAGTTCGGGCATCACGTCTTCGTCATGGGAGGCATAACGATCGCGTTCACGTTCTTCAAAACGGTAAAACATGACAACGCCATCGGGCTCGGTACTCAAGCGCTCATAGACCTGATGAATGGCATGCCGCTCAGCGCGCCGGTGCCGCGTCCAGCCGTCAGGGTGCTCCTCGCTCTCTTCCAGTCGGATGGAGATGGGTGCCTGCATGTAGGCCCCTTCCAGTTCATGGGATGGCATCAGGTCATTGAGCCGGCGAGCAAAACGCTGCTGAGCGGCGCAGGCGTCCATGCGCGGATCCGGCGGGGGCCCCAGGGCTTCCATGTGATCCCCCAGGGTTGTCAGGCGCTGCCCGTGGGACTGCACACGCTGGTGGATGGCGCCGATCACCCTCATGTGGCTTTCCACTGTTTCGTCGGCATCGTACGCCGCTGCCATCTCGGCCTCGAACAGGGCCTCCTCGAACATCTCAAAGAGCACATCCAGGGCCCGTGCATGAGCCAGGGCTTCCACCAGCAGCGGGTTCATGCGGTCCAGCCAGTGCAGCAGTGCCATGGATGGAAAGTCCATCACCTGCGCCCAGGACTCTTCGTAGGCCATGGCCTGTGAGGGATCCATGGGAGGCATGAACTGGCGCATGACCTCGCGGGTAACGCTCACCGTGGCATCCAGCTGTACCTGACTGAGGCCTTGCACCTGTTGAGCCAGGGGCGTGTGCAGCAGGTCGTGTGGATGCTCCGGCCATTGTGAGGAGTCCGCTTCACGGTCCTCTTCCGCCAGTTCCAGGCCCCGACAGGGGTCAGTGAGCAGTTCGGTTGCCTCCTGGCCCAGATGTACCCGCTCGGGAGCCGGCTCCGGGTATTCCGGGAACACCGGCTCATGTACCACCGCGGCCTTCCAAAGCGCTGCCAATTCGGGATCGACGGGCACGTCGGCATCGGCCTTGACGAGTCTTTCCACCAGGGCATCGACAAAGGCCGTCAGCTCCTCGAGGTCACCCACCCGCCGGCTCAGGGCATCGGATTCGCCGGTATGGGCCTGCCAGAACCAGGCCAGCACCTGTTCGGGATCCGCCCCCATCAGATCCACGCCCTGGTCGCGAAGCTCCAGGGCGAGACGATCAAAACGCGGTGGCAATGCGCCCCAGGCGCGCAGCGCTCGCAGGGTGAGTCGACCCTCGACATAGAGCGCTGCCATCTCATGGACCTGGTCATCCGACAGCGATTCAATCGAATCGTCAGCGGTGCCATTCCCCGCCGCCAAAGCCGGGATCGCCGAGTGCCCAAACAGCACCATCAGGCTCAACAAACCGACCGCAGTGAACCGGCACAATTGCCCCAACGGATCGTTCTTCGCCACCGTGCACCCCCATGCTGATCGTCGTGCTCGCACGCCCTTGACCATTGGCATCGGATCAGTCGGGAGCGCGCCATGCTGCAAGCCTCCTACACAGCCGCACAAAAGTAACGTCGACCGTGTGTCGACTCAGCGACGGTGGGTACCATACTGTCCTGGCGATGACCGGGAAGAGGACAGGGACTGAGGGGCACGAGCGCCCTGTGGGGTGCCCGCCGCCCCGAGCAGGGCGCCCCCGTGCATCGGGTCATGGACATCGCGCTGACCGGGGAAGACCGCGATCAGATCGATCGCATCCTCGACACCCACATCACCGACCCGGTAGGGCCTGAGTTCATGGCACCGCCGGCACGTAACGGGTGATTCATCACAGTCTACTGAGCCCCCTGGACTGATCAATCGGCCTCCCGATGCCGCCCTGGCCGCAACACCATCCGGCCAGGGCGGCATTGAACTTGGCGCTCATGTTTTGAAAAACCGATCCACGCGAATCATTACCAGGGGGCGGCCCAGTTCAGCTCGGCATAATGGGTGAGGTGGAAGATGATTCCGCTCGCAACACGTGTTGCGCCCACCCTGAGGCAACGAGCCAGCGCCGACGCTACCCAACGGCCCCATCCAATGACAGCCGGACCTGCGCAGCGCGCTCCACGGTCGGCATAATGGAGTGGGCCCCAGTGAATCAACACTATGGGCCTGAGTCTCTTGCATGAAGGTAGTGAGGGGGAGAAGGGAGTCACTGCAGCTGAACCTCACTTATTTCACTTCAGCCGTGGTAGGAGAGAGCGTATGTGGTGCCCGCGTCTCAAGTGGCGGAATGGCAAAGGTGTTGTGCCCAGCCGTCGACGATTGGGGGTGATGGGTACGATGCTGATCCTGGTGCTGGTGCTGGCCCTTGCGGGCTGCGTCCCGATCCCGGAGGACGAGGCCACCGAAGTGATCACCGTCTGGGCCCACGCCGGACGCGAATCGGAGCGACGCACCCTGGAGGCGCAGGTCCGGGCCTTTGAAAAGGCGAATCCGGGGCTGGCGGTGGATGTCACCTTCATCCCCGAGGGGTCCTACAACGGCCAGGTGCAGGCGGCGGCCCTGGCCGGGCGCCTGCCGGATCTGCTGGAACTGGACGGCCCCTATCTGGCGGCCTACGCCTGGCGCGGCTGGCTCGCGCCCCTGGACGAACACCTGCCCGACACCCTCAAGGACGATCTGCTGCCCTCGCTACTGGAGCAGGGGCAATGGCGGGGGCAATGGTACGGAATGGGCATGTTCGACTCGGGTCTTGGGCTCTGGGCCGATCGTCATGCACTGAAGGCTGTGGAAGCCCGCATTCCCGACGGCCCTGCAGATGCCTGGACGCTGGAGGAATTGCAGGAGATTCTGGCGCGCCTGGCTTCATCCTCCAGCGGCGGTCCGGTGCTGGATCTCAAACTTAATTATGGAACCGAGTGGTTCACCTACGCCTTCTCGCCCCTGCTGCAGTCGGCCGGTGCCGGCGTGATGGGGGAGGATGACGAGCCACAGGCCCGCAGCCATCTGGATGCCCCGGCCTCGGTGCAGGTACTGGAGACGGTTCAGGGCTGGTTCCAGGCGGGCTGGGTGGACCCGAATCTGGATGATGCCGCCTTTACTTCGGGACGCGTGCCTTTGGCCTGGGGCGGTCACTGGAATGCGCCTGCCTACCGCGATGCCTTGGGGGAAGATCTGATCCTGTTGCCGTTGCCCCGCGCCGGAGACCGACTGGTCAGTGGTCAAGGATCCTGGCAATGGGCCCTCTCCAGCCGGGCCCGGCATCCGGAACAGGCCGCCAAGCTGCTGGCCTTCCTGCTGGAGACCGAGCAGGTGCTCAAGATGAGCCGTGCCAACGGGGCGGTGCCCGCCACCCTGACGGCGATCGCCGCATCGGAGGATTACGGTCCAGAAGGGGCCCTCAGACTGTTTGCGGAACAGTTGCGCGACGGCTACACGCGTCCCCGGCCCCGCACCCCCGCCTATCCCGTGGTGACCGACGCCTTCGCCCGGGCCTTTCGGGACATCCGCCACGGTGCCCCCGTGGCCGACACCCTGGAAGCCGCGGCCCGGCGCATCGACCGGGAAGTGGAGGCAAACCACGGTTACCCGGCAAACTGACAGCCTGTGCTATGTTCCCACAGATGAACGCCCCGCTCGGCAAACACCCGGAACATCGCGTGGCCTGGTGGTTCATGGCCCCGGCGCTGGCGGGCCTGACCGCCTTTATCCTCGCCCCCTTCCTGCTGGCGCTGGGCATGTCCTTCACCGGCCTGCGGCTGGGTTCGCCGCTGCCGGCAGGCTTTGCGGGGCTGGAGAACTACCGCGAGGCCCTGAGCGACCCGGCCTTCCTGCGGGGGGTGGCCAACAACGCCCTGTTCGCCCTGGTGGTGGTCCCCGTGCAGACGGCTCTCGGATTGGCCCTGGCCCTGCTGCTGAACCAGCAGTTCCAGGGGCGGTGGCTGTTTCGAACGCTGTTCTTCATGCCCGTGGTCTTTCCCCTCTCGCTGGTGGCGGTGATCTGGATCATCCTCTTCGCTCCCGGTCCCGACGGCCTGCTCAACGGACTGCTCAATGCCGTCACCCTGGGTGCCTGGACGCCCCGGGACTTTCTCAATGATCCCGCCTGGGCCCTGCCGGCGATCATGGTCACCTCCATCTGGCAGGGGACCGGGTTTCAGATGGTGGTGCTGCTGGCCGGCCTTCAGGCCATCCCGCGCTCCCTCTACGAGGCGGCCGCCGTGGATGGTGCCGGGCCCTGGCGGCGCTTCTGGCATGTGACCCTGCCGGGGCTGCGCAACCCGCTCATCTTCGTGGTGATCGTCACCACCATCCTGTCATTCCGTGTCTTCGACCAGGTGCGCATCATGACCCAGGGAGGGCCCCAGGATGCCAGTACCACGGTGATCCACGAGGTGGTGCGTGCCGCTTTCGACCGCGGTCAGGTGGCCCTGGCGGCCGCCATGAGCGTGGTCTTCTTCGTGCTGGTACTGGGCATCACCCTGCTGCAGCGCCGCATGATGCGCCAGGAGGGTGGCACGGCATGAACGCGACCCTGCCCCGCCTGGTGTTCACCTACCTGCTGTTGCTGCTGTGCACCCTGGTGTTCTTCGGCCCCATCCTGTTCATGCTGGTGGGCAGTCTCAAGCCGGACGATCAGGTACTGGCCGACGCCGCCTCGCTGGCCGCCCTGTGGCCGCGGGAGGCCGGTCTGGACAACTACCACTCCGTTTTTGAGCGGGTGCCCTTTGCAAGCTATCTGGCCAGTTCCCTGCTCATCAATGGCCTGATCGTGGGGTTGGGGTTGCTGGTCAACGCGCTGGCCGGCTATGCCCTGGCGCGTCTGCGCTGGTGGGGACGGGAGACGATGCTGGCCGTGGTGGTGGCCATTCTGGTCATCCCCTTCGAGGCCATCGCCATCCCCCTGTTCTATCAGCTCTCGGCCCTGAGCTGGCGGGATGACCACTTGGTGCAGGCCATCCCCTTCGTCGCCAATCCCCTGGCCATCTACCTGTTCTACAGCTTTTTCCTGGGCCTGCCGCGCGCCCTGGAGGAGGCGGCCCGGGTGGACGGTGCCGGTGTGCTGCGCACCTTCTTCAGCATCGTCATCCCCAACAGCAAGGCCGCCTTTGCCAGCGTGGCCATCGTGACCTTCCTGTTCCATTGGGGCATGTATCTGTGGCCGCTGCTGATGACCACCTCGGAGTCGGTGCGGCCGTTGCCGCTGGGGATTGCCAGCTTCCACACCCTGCCGCCGCTGGCCTGGGGGGACATCCTGGCCTTCGGTGTCCTCATGGTGCTGCCGGTGCTGGTGGTCTTCGTGGTCTTCCAGCGGTGGTTCGTGGCGGGGGTCGCTTCCACGGGGATCAAGGGCTGATTCATGGCAGTCGTCGAGTTTGCGGACATTCACAAGGCCTTCGCCGGGCAGACCGTCATCCGGGATCTCGATCTGCATGTGGCGGAAGGGGAATGGATGGTTCTGCTCGGCCCCTCGGGCTGCGGCAAATCCACCCTGCTACGGCTTCTGGCCGGGCTGGAGGCGGTCGAACAGGGCGAGATCCGCCTGGACGGTCGGGTGGTCAATGACCTCACGCCACAGCAGCGCAACGTGGCCATGGTCTTTCAGGACTATGCCCTCTACCCCAACATGACCGTGCGTGAGAACCTGGCCTTCCCCCTCAGGATGCGTGGCATGAAGCGGGCGCGGCGCGAGGCGCGCATCCAGTCCGTGGCGCGTACCCTGGGCCTGGAGCCCCTGCTGGGGCGGCGCCCGGCCGCCCTCTCCGGCGGCCAGCGCCAGCGCGTGGCCATGGGGCGTGCCCTGGTCCGGGATCCGGCGGTATTTCTGATGGACGAACCCCTCTCGAACCTGGATGCACGACTGCGCGGACAGATCCGCAACGAGATCGCCACGCTGCGCGACCGGCTGGTCACCACCACACTCTATGTCACCCATGACCAGGTGGAGGCCATGACCCTGGGGCAGCGGGTGGCCGTCATGGCCGGGGGTATCCTGCAGCAGGTGGACACCCCGATGACCCTGTACGACCAGCCTGCCAATCTTTTCGTGGCCCGGTTTCTGGGGAGCCCGCCCATGAACTGCTTTGCGGTCCGGCTAAGGGGCGAGTCAGGACGCCGGGAATGGGAGCTGGCCGGGCAGTGGCTGCCCCTGCCGATCGATCCCCCCGAGGGGGCCACACACGCGGGACTGCGACCGGAGGCCTTCTCCGGCCCCGCGGACGCCCGCCATGCCCTGCAGGTGGTCGTGGAGGGTGTCGAGGCGCTTGGGCACGAAGTGCTGGTGTATTTCACCGACGAACAGTCTCTGGAGGGCATGCCCATGGCAGCCCGCCTGCCCGGCCAGGTCAGGGTGGCACCCGGTGACACCCTGACCCTGTTGCCGGATGCAGAACAACTGCACTGGTTCGATGCCAGCGGCCGGCGCCTGGCAACACTGACCCATCCAATCTGTGCCTTTTCATCACCGCCAGATCAGGGGTTTTCCAGCGACTCGTTCTGGAAATCGACGCACCAGGTGCACCATTGCCCGTGGAAGTAGAAAAACAACGGTCGGCCCTGCCCCTCGGCCTCCTCAAACAGTTCGGGTTCGAACTCATTCCACTCGATCTGCGAACCTTCGGGGTAGTCCTCGGCCAGCGCGGGCGAGGCCAGCAGCCAGAGTGCCCCGATAGCCAGGGCGGCCAGGGTGGGCAAACGGTGGACGGGGCGTGGGGTCGGGAGCATGATGCCTTCGGGTCTCGCGTGCGCGTATGTCTTCTTCGAATATAGACCCCGCGTATGGACCTGGGGGCCTGATCTGGCTGACCTTCATCACCCCCTGGGTGCTCTACTACGGCCCCATGCTATGGCGTCCCCGCTTTGATGGTCGGCCAGGGTAAATCACCCGGGAGGTGACTGACCTCACCAGTCCCAGCTCAGCGGCACAGATCAGGCCCGATTCTGGTCTACCTGGGCACTGGATTCAGAATCTGCCGTCTGATTCGGTGTCTCACAGTGTCCGGCAGGGCTGTCAGATACAGGTCGTAGCCGCCGCTACCGCCCCGGCGGTTGGATGAAAACAGCAGGAGTCGCCAGGGTGTCACCGTGTCCGGCCCACTCATCGACGGGCTCGATGTTCCCCGGGAGCCAATTCCCCGGTTGATCTCATGCCAATGAGCACTAGACTCGGCTAGAAGCCAACCTTGGGTCAACTTGGGGGGCGGAGGTGCTGTGGCTCGATCGACAACTCCAGCGGCAGGTACGCGAGGGTTCCTGTGTGAGCACGACCAATTGGTGAATGCTGCCGGCCTGAGTTGGGCCGAGTTGATCGGGCTACCCGGTCAAGCCGTACGCCGCGCCTCCCGGTGGGAGACGGCGTGATGGGTCGCGCGGGGGTTCCAGCTGGATGCTGCTGGTTCTGATTGCACTGATCGTGCTGATGCCCGTCGGGGCATGGCTCGGCCGACGGTCCGGTTGAACCGGTGACAATCTCCGAACGGGCGTGGAGCTGTAATCCGCGCCCGTTCGCCACACGACTCCTCCCGCTCAGGATTCCCGCCGCGCGACCTCAGTCCAACACCGCTTCCAGCAGGGTCTCGAAGGCTGGCTCGGCACGTTCGACCGCCCGTTCGAGACTCGGATGCGGCTGCAGGGTGGTCATGAACTTGGGGTGCAGCATTGATAGGCGCGTGCTGTCGTTCTCCTCGTACAGGCCGATGTGGCCGCAGGGCATCATTGCGCCAACATGCAACCCGGCATCCAGGATGTCGGACCCGAGCGGCAGATAGCAGACCTTCAAGGCGGTGATCGCACCCCCGGCCAGATCGAATTCAGCCAGAAAGATCCAGTCCTCATCGCTCTCGGCGAACTGCCGAATCGCGCTGGCAAGTGCCTCGCGGGGCTGCTCGCTCTCACGGACGATGAAATGGTCATCCGGCTCGGCCAACGCCGGACCGGAGAGGATCAGGGCACATACGATCAAGGCTGAGAGGAAAGAACGTTCGCATGGGTTCATGTCGGGTCTCCTGTTGCCGGTTCAGATCGGCCATCTCCACCTCCTGAACCGAAGATATGGACTTGCCTTGGAGATTAGCGACGAGATCTAGGACCTGCTTCAACGACCTTGCGGTGCGTGACCGGATCTTGCGGTTACGTGCCCATCGGAAACCATCTACGCTTCGGAGTTTTCGGAGGACCCGTCGTCAACCAGGTTAAACCGAGCGCGCCCATCTCGCCGGTCGATTTCCACATCCACCTCACAATATTCGGTATTTTCGTTGACCGGGGTTGGATCGTCAGCACAGGCGCAGCCGGCAACGATGCTTTGATAGAAGATCCCGATGCGCACCCTGAGGATGGCCGGCGCTTCTTTGCTGCGCAACACCATGATCTCCAACCCGCCATCAAGGCTATTACTGCCGGTACGTAAACCCTGCTGCAAGGGCAGGACACCGCTTCCCAGCCCCGAGACCTCCTCTTTCAGCACCTGAGCAAATCCCTCGCTGCCGAACGCCTTCAGCGAGCGGGAGAGGATCACATCGTTGCCCGGTATCACCATTGCTTGCCTCATCATAGGCCCGTCGAGATCCGGAGACGGCCTCGGTTGTCAGGTGCCCCCAGGGCAGCGCACATCTTTACCCACGGTGCGTACCCCAAGGCTGGATGCCTCGCCCATGCGGGGCAACCCAGGCAACCTGAGCGCCAGGGTGGCCTCCTGGCCTGTTCTACCAACAAATCACCCTCAAAAGGCCACACCGTGCTTGGCGGCAACCATGAACATCAGCATCGGCAGCGACAGAATGGCATTCACACGCGATGCAATCATCACATGCCTCTTGGCCCTGGGCAGGTCGACCGGCGTCCTTGATCGGACCACACCAAGGATCTTCTTCTGGTTCGGCCAGATCACGAACCAGACATTGAACAACAGGATGGTCCCGAGCCAGGCCCCAAGGCCCATGGTCAATCCGTAGTAAGACGATCCGGTTCCGGCCAAGCCGAGACTGAAGGCATTGATAAACTGATCGGTCCGCAGCAAGTACACTGCCCCGGAGACCGACGCCAGACAACCCAAAGGCCCAACACGATCAACAAAGGTTGAGTAAGAGGAAACAGTGGAAGCCATCATCCACTTGCATATGAAGCCCCGGATAGCCATCACATCATTGAGTGGCAGCACGGGGAGTCGAGCCTGAACAAAGGCTGGCTCGTCCGTGGCCACGGCGATGATGTCCTGATCCTCAGGATGGCGTGGGGGCTCCTGATCACGCCTCCCTTGCTGCTGGTGACCCTGCTGGCCCTGGCGGACTGGCTGAGCATCATTCGCTGACAGGCCCACCCGTTTTCCATGAGCTGACAGGCACCTGAATCATGAACATCCTTCGGAACTGGAAATCCAGAACGCCGAACTGCGCGAATCCCAGTTCTTGACCCAACGGTTGCCGGAAAACTACGCCGCCTTCTTTGGTGGCCTACCCAACTGGTACGCTCCCAGGCGACAACGGGCAGAGAGCAGGCATGGCCTGGCTACAACGATCCAGCCTGGATCGCGACGCGCCACTTTGCAGGCGATTGCCCACCGGTGAAGAACATCAGCGATCTACGTATTCCTACGCATTACTCCTTCCGGTCCTGCCCCCTAATCTAATCGCAAGCCTGGAGCAAGACCCAGGCCCCGCCAGCCCTTCATTGATTAAGGAGCACGACCATGACCCAGAAGACCGCCCCATCCCTCTCCACCGCCAGCATGGCCGGTGCCTTTGCCTTGGCCGTGGCCGGCGCCATGGCTGCGCCGAGCGCGGTGGCCTCCTCGGCCACCATGGAAAAATGCTTTGGCGTGTCACCCGCCGGGGAAAATGACTGCGCCGCCGGGCCGGGCACGTCCTGTTCAGGGACCTCCACCCAAGACTACCAGGGCAATGCCTGGACCCTGGTGCCTGCCGGCACCTGTGAAGACATTGAACTGCCGGGTGACCGACAAGGCAGCCTGGAGCCACTGGACCGGGACCTGCCGAGGCAGTCCTGACATACCGGCCCTGGCCCCATCGTGACATCGATACCGCAGGGACGCGGCATCCTGATCCGTCGCAGGAGGTTTCATGTCTGATCCGACGCCAGCCCTGACATTGACCGCCCCGGATGCCATTCCACGATCCGCCGGTGTAGGGCTCAAACCAGCACATTATCGGACGATCCTTGAACAGGGCCCCTACATGGGTTGGTTCGAGATCCACGCCGAGAATTACATGGGCGCCGGAGGGCCGCCCCATCGATATCTGACGGCCATCCGCGAGCGCTATCCCTTGTCCATCCACGGCGTGGGTCTGTCCATCGGCGGCGAGCGGGCGCTGGACCGCCAGCATCTCAGCCGCCTGGCCGATCTGATCCGTCGCTACCGTCCGGGACTGTTTTCAGAACACCTGGCCTGGTCCACTCACGCCACTGGATTCTTCAACGACCTGCTGCCCCTGCCCTACACCGACGAGACCCTGAATCGGGTCTGCCGCCACATTGATCAGGTGCAGGACGTGCTCGGACAACGCATGCTGCTGGAGAATCCTTCCACCTACCTTCACCTGGCCGACAGCACGATCAGCGAGGTGCAGTTTCTCGACGCCGTGTCGCGTCGCACCGGCTGCGGCTTGCTGCTGGACGTGAACAATGTCCAGGTGTGCGCCACCAACCATGGGTTTGAGGCCCAGGCGTATCTGGATGCGTTCCCTATGCATCGGGTGGCCGAGATCCATGTGGCCGGCCACGACCCGCAGCGGGACGATGAAGGTCGGCCGCTGCTGATCGACACCCATGACCGCCCGGCCACCTCCGGCGTGTGGCAGTTGCTGGAACACACCCTGGCCCTCACCGGCCCCTTGCCCGTGCTGATCGAGTGGGACAACGACATTCCTCCATGGTCGGCCTTGTTCGAGGAGTCCCGCAAGGCCCAGCAACTGCTGGATCGGCACATCCAGCATCCGGAGGCAGGCCATGCCCTCGCAAGCTGAATACGAGGCCGATTTCGTACAGGCCCTGCGCCAGCCACAGACACCGCCGCCCGCAGGTGTGCGCCACCCTGGATCTCAACCGCCGGCGCTGCGCTTTGGCGTCTATCGCAACAATGTCCACGTCAGCCTGGTGGAGGCCGTGACCCGACTCTATCCCGTGGTGCAGCGTCTGGTGGGAGAAGCATTCTTTCAGGCCGTTGCACGCCGCTTTGTGGGGCAAGTGCTGCCCGACAGCCCGGTGCTGATCGACTACGGGGAGACCTTTCCCGACTTTCTCGACCACTTTGAACCCGCCGCTCGCCTCCCCTATCTTGGCGATGTGGCCCGCATCGAGTGGGCCTGGCATCGTGCCTATCATGCCCAGGACCAGACGCCCCTACCCCCGCAGGCCGTGGCCCGAATACCCCCCGCGCAAGTGGGGCACCTGCGCCTTGGATTGCATCCGTCCCTGCAGGTACTGGAGTCCCCCTGGCCGGCGCTTTCCATCTGGCATACCAATCGCCACGATGCACAGGTGAGACGTATCGATCGGGACAGCGGCAGTGAGGCCACTCTTGTCTGCCGACCCGATATGGAGGTCCTGGTCTGCGCTGCTCCCCTGGGCACGGCGGCCTTGGTGCGGACCCTGAGCACGGGGGCCAACCTGGAACAGGCAGCCACCCAGGCCGTGGAACAGCCCGGTTTCAATCTGCAAACCAGCCTTGCGGTACTGCTGAGCAGCGGCGGCATCACTGCGTTTCGATTCTGACGGGACCCGGCCCATGCACATGAATACATTCTCCCCCTCCCTGACCCGACGTCACTGGCGCCGGGTGGTGTCGATCGGCGGCATGGGCCTGTTGCTGCGCAGCCTGATGCTGATCACCCTCTACTATGCGGTGGGCATGTGGGGGTTTATCTTCACCCCGGATGCCCACGGTATTCCGCTGGTATGGCCCGCCACCGGCGTAGGGCTGGCCTTCGTGTTCCTCTATGGCTATGGGATGCTGCCCGCCGTGGGCGTTGCCTCGGCCCTGATCACCTGGCAGTTCACTTCAGAGGCGGTGCCCCTGCTCGAATCGGTCGGGATCGTCGCGGCCACGGTCGCGGGTGTGGCCCTCGGAGGCCACATGCTGCGGCGCCTGACCATGAGGCCACGACTGGAACGGTTGCGGGATGTATGGCTGCTGCTGAGCGTTGGCGCCGTGGCGTCATCGGGTCTGGCCGCCCTGGCTGGGGCCTGGGGCATGGCTGTCGGCATGGATGACTTGCGTTTCAGCCAGACCTGGTGGCTGTGCTGGGTGGCAGACCTCATGGGACTGGTGCTGGTGGCTCCGGCCCTGATCACCTGGCTGGGCGCGCCCATGCGCCTGCCGGGGTCGGTGCGGCTCGCGGCCCTGGCGCTGGGCCTCGCCATTACCGGCATCACCACCCTGGTGTACTCCGGCATACTGCCTGCCATGGTGGCGATGCCACTCTCCTACGCGGTGTTCCCGCTCATCATGCTGGCGGCTGTACGCTGCCCGATTCAGATCACCTCGGGGTTGATCCTGATCACCGGTGCCGTTGCCTTGTCGGGAACCGGCTGGGGTCTGGGGCCTTTCGCTGACATGGGTCTGGGCGAGAGCCTGTTGTCCCTCAATGCCCAGTTGGCCCTGCTGGTCCTGACCGGGCTGGTGCTTAACGCCCTGAGCCATGAACGCGCGGCAGCAGAGGCCCGGGCGCGCCAGTACCTGGAGGATCTCGCCCGCGCCGGACGACTGAGCACGCTGGGCGAGTTGTCCTCCAGTCTGGCCCATGAACTCAACCAGCCGTTGTGTGCCCTCTCCAGCTATGCCCAGGCCTGCAAACGCCTGCTGGCCCGAGGCAAAATGGAAGACCTTCAGGAGGCACTGGGTCAACTCGACGCCGGCGCCCATCGGGCAGCCGAAACGGTGCGCCAGATGCGGGCCTTTGCAGCCGGCCAGACCCCCGAGCAACAACCGGTGTCGCCCCGTGATCTGGTGTATCCGGTACTGGAACTGCTGCGACCGGAGCTGAATCGACGCCACATCCGACTGGAAGTGGACCTTCCCGACACGCTGCCCAGGGTCTCCGTGGTCCCCCTGCAGGTGGAGCAGATCCTGATCAATCTGCTGCGTAATGCCATGGATGCCGTCCACGGCCTGAGAGCGGCGCGCATTGATCTTCAGGTGGCTTCCACCCGCGAGGGCGTGACCATGACCGTCACCGACACCGGACCGGGCATTCCACCGGAGCGGCTGGCCCGGCTCTTCGATCCCTTTGCCACCTGGAAGGAAGGAGGATTGGGCTTGGGTCTCTCCATCAGCCGATCCCTGGTCGAGGCCCACGGTGGTCGGTTGATCGCGCGCAACCGGCCCGAAGGCGGGGCCGAATTCCATTTCACGCTCCCATTGGAGACTCACCATGCCAACCCATAAACCCCATATTCATCTCGTGGATGACGATCCGGATGTGCGCGCCGGGGTGAGCCTGCTGCTCAAGAGCGAGGACTTTCTTGTCCGCGCCTTTGCCGATGCCCAGGCGGTGCTCGACTTCGTGACACCTCGAACGCCCGGTTGCCTGATCCTGGATGTGCGCCTGCCGGACATGGATGGACTCACCTTGCAGCGCCGGCTCAAGGAACAGGACATCCACATGCCGATCGTATTCATCACCGGCCATGGAGACATCCCCATGGCGGTGCGGGCGCTGAGTGAGGGAGCACTGGATTTCCTCGAAAAACCCTTCAGCGATCAGGCATTGATCGAAGGGGTACGACACGCCCTCGAAAGGGATGCCGAGCAACGCGCGGGTGCCCAGGAGGTGGCGCACCTGCAGGCGCGGCTCGACTCGCTGACCCCTCGGGAACGCGACGTGCTGGAAGGACTGCTGGATGGCCAACCCAACAAGCTCATCGCCCGCGACCTGGACGTGAGCGTACGCACCGTGGAGATCCATCGCAGCAATCTCATGCAGAAGATGGGGGCCAAGAGTGCTTCTCACCTGGCTCGATTGGCCCTGGCCTGCAGCGAATATCAGCATCGCCTGCTGCCGACGCTACCCATCGATGAAAAGTCCGTGTCCTGAGCCGATCAAGACCGCTGATAGGCGGCCTCTACCAGAGGAGCGTGTCCATGAACACATCTGTCCCACATCGGGGCCAGGGAGCCGGCCATACGCTGGTGCGTCTTGTCGACGCTATCGCGCGGGGGTTCCAGTATCTGCCCGCTTCACTACCGGCCCTCCTGTTGCGGATCGCCGTGGCCATCCCCTTCTGGCGATCCGGGCTCACCAAGTGGGATGGCCTGCAGCTCTCTCCGGGGGCGCTTTGGCTGTTCGAGCACGAATTCCAGTTGCACCTGTTCGGTGAGACCTACCCCATGCCCCTTCCTGTTCTCAGCGCCTACCTGGCGGCCATCGGCGAGATCCTCTTGCCGATCCTCTTGGTACTGGGGCTGGGCACCCGTTTTGCGGCCCTGGGGCTGTTATTGATGACCGTGGTCATCCAGCTGACCATTCCAGATGCGTGGGCCACGCACCATTTACCCTGGGCCGCCATGCTGCTGGCCATCATGACCTGGGGGCCGGGAAGGGCCTCCCTCGATCATGCCCTGGCGCGGTGGTACCGCCGCCCATGACAGGCAACCACGGGCACTACGTGACATTACGTAACGCAGTGCCCGCTCCCCTCGACCAGACAAGGGGGCAACACCCCATGTGTATGACCGGAGGCCAACTGCCATGAACCAAGAACGTTTCCCCCTGCACGATGACGCGCAAGTACCCGAACCCGCACGTGAAATGAGCATGAGCAAGTTCGGGATGATCCCCAACCTGATTCGCTCCATGTCCACTTCACCCCAATTGGCGGAGGCCTATCTCACCCTGAACAACCTGTTCGAACAGACCAGCCTGACGGCGATCGACCGTCACGTGGTCCTGCTCAGCATCAGTACACGCCACCAATGCCACTATTGCGTTGCGGCCCACAGCATTACCGCGGACATGGCGGAAGTGCCGGCAGAGATCACCGATGCCTTGAGGGCACGACAGGCCCTCGATGATCCACGCCTGGAGGCGCTGCGCCAGTTCACCCTGGCCGTGGTGGAACAGCGTGGCTGGGTTTCTGACGAACAGGTGGAGGACTTCCTGGAGACCGGCTTCACCCACCAGCAGGTGCTGGAGGTCATCCTGGGGGTAGGACTGAAGACCCTGAGCAACTACACCAACCATGTCACGGCAACCACGCTGGATGCCCCTTTTGCTGGTCGCCGCTGGGAACCATCGGTATCGGGTTGACCGACGAGCCTAAGGATCAGGGCCCTGGCACAGAGTCACCATCACGGTGCCTGGCGTCAGACTGGGGCTTTGATGGCGTCCCTTCCAGGGGCGCCCCTGCGGGCAACACCAGCCGAAAGGTGGTGCCGCCCGGACCCGTGTTCAGGAGCAAGAGATCGCCCGCATGATTACGGGCCAGCTCCCAGGCGATGGCCAGGCCCAGCCCTGCCCCACCGTGCGTTCTTGAAGCGGACTTTTCCGAGAATAAGCGGGCACGTACATCCTCCGGGAGACCCGGGCCATCATCCGACAGGTCGATCCGCAAGACATCGGCTTCACGACTGGCGATCACCTGGAGGCGTGTGGCACCTGCGGCCAGCGCATTCCGGACCAGGTTCAGCAGAATGCGGTAAATCTGATCGAAATCCGCGTCCACCTCCGCATCCTCTGCTTGCGAGGTGTCCAGGGAGGCACGGGCCACTTCTTCGGGGCCGATGGCCGCCCGGATCTCTTCAAGCACATCCCCCAGCAAGAACCGCTCCCGCCGCGGTTGCTGCTCTTCGGCATTGCCCAGCTCCAGGGTTTGCTGACACATGTTCACGGCACGGTCCACCGACCGCGTGATCAGCTCCGCGCTACGCCTGACCATGGGGTCTTCGTGACGGCAGAGCCGATCGCCCATCAGGCGGGAGGCCACCATGGTATTGCGCAGATCGTGGGTGAGCTTGCGGATGGAACGGCCCAACTCCGCCAACAGTTCCTCGCGTCGATCACGCACCACGGTCAGAATATAGACGTGCCCCCCGATGCACACTTCGGTTGCCCGCACCTGCGCAGGCACCAGGGAGCCATCCCGGGTGCGACAGGAAAGGTCGTCGGCCACCCAACGGCCATGCTCATGAACGGACACCACGAAGGCATCCAGCCGCGGGATCTCGTGGGGGTGTATGTCCGTGGGAGTCAGCTGGGTGAACTCCTCAGCGGAATAACCCAGAAAACGACAGGCCGCCGCATTGGCACCAACGAAACGCTCTTGAGCCGGGTCGATCAGGAATGCCGGGTCGTAGAGCTCCTCGAACAACTGGGCGATGCCCTGCTCGCTGTTTGCGATGCATTCGGCAAGGATCATAAGAGAGTCCCAGACCGCGTCTTTATCCAGCCTTTAGTTGACTGGCCCTCGATCCGCTGCGACCAAGATTTAACTAATGCCATGATAGGGCCGGATGTGAAGCCCGAAGGCCGAGATTGTGGTTATCCCTGATAGCCAAGCCACGTCGGCAGTGCCATCCTTGGGCCACGTGTCGGATCTTCTCCAAGTCGCGCAGCAGGCGCAATGCAAAGGCCGAAACCCATGACAGACCATGACGTCGATAGTGAAGCAAGCCACAGCGCCCTGCAACAGGTGGCTGCGGATTTTGCGGGTACCGTTCCCAATCTCTACCGCACGCTCGACCGTCATCCGCTATCGCTTGAGGCCTTTGTGCAACTGGAGCATCTGCTTGAACGCCACGGCAGACTCCCGCCGGATGAGCAGGCCCTGGTGGTTCTTGAAGTGGCTGTCTACAACGCGTGCATCTACTGCCAGGGCGTTTTCTCCAAGGAGGCCGCTCGGGCTGGCGTCGACAACCAAACCATCGCCGAAGTCGTGGCCGGGCGGCTGCCAGGTCAGCTTCGCTACCGATACCTCCTGGAGGCCACTCGCCGGATCATGGAACTTCGCGGGTGTCTGGGTCGGGCGGAAGTGGGGCTCTTCGAGGAACGGGGCGTGTCCCATGAGGACCTGCTGGAGATCATTACCATCATCTCCACATTCACCCTGGCCACCTATGCCAACAACCTGCTTCACACCCGGGTTGATCCCGAATACCGCTAACTCTCATGCATCACGGTGGTGAGTCACCCTTGATGATGAAAGATGTATCGAGCCCCTCTCCCCCGCGGGGAGAGGGGTTGGGGTGAGGGGCAAGGACTGGCACAGTGCCCACCGCCCCCCCTCATCCCCGGCCCTTCTCCCCCTTGGGGGAGAAGGGAGTCCTGTAGCTGAACCTCGGTTCTTTCACGTTAAATCCGCTCCACCACCCCTTCGGTGCCGGTGCCAGTGCGGGTGCGGGTGAGACATTGCCGGGGCAGGAAGTGGTCCACGTCCGCCTCCTCCATATAGAGGGCAAACTCCGGCGGCAAGGGCTGTTGGAGCAGTGCGCCATAGGGCATGTACGGGAAGATCTCGTCATAGCGCCTGATGGCATGCTGATCAATCCGCCGGTGTATGTGCGTCCGGTTCAACTCCAGGGTGTGACAAAGGCCGGCAGAGGCGATCAGTTCAGCGGTCGCCCGCAGGGTCCTGGCATGGTAGGAGGCGACCCTATCCCCCTTGTCACTCACCACCAGACCTCGTTGCAATCGGGGATTTTGCGTGGCAACACCCGTTGGGCAGTGGTTGCTGTTGCATACCAGTGATTGCACGCACCCCAAGGCCAGCATCATGCCCCGGGCGCTGTTGCACAGATCGGCGCCCAGCGCCAGATTCTTGACCAGGTGGAATCCCGTCAGAATCTTTCCCGAGGCAATCACGGTGACCGAGGATCTGAGTCCAAAACCGGTCAGGCAGTCATCAACGAACGCCAGGGCATCGCGCAGTGGCATACCCACCGAGTTGGTGTATTCCAGGGGCGCCGCGCCCGTACCGCCCTCCCCGCCATCCACCGTGATGAAATCCGGAGTGGTACCCGATTCCAACATGGCCTTGCACAGGGCGACAAATTCGCTGCGCCGGCCGATGCACAGTTTGAAACCCACGGGCTTGCCCCCGGAGAGTTCCCGCAGGCGTGCAATGAAGGCCATCAGACCCAGGGGGGAATCGAAGGCGCTATGGGTGGGTGGAGACTCCACCTCCACGCCCACTGGAACATCGCGGATAGCAGCAATCTCCGGGGTATTCTTGGCGGCGGGAAGGATACCCCCATGGCCGGGCTTGGCCCCCTGGGAGAGCTTGATCTCGATCATCCTGACCGATTCCCTGGCTGCATTCGCCCTGAATGTATCGGGACAGAATCGACCCGCGTGATCCCGGCAACCGAAGTAGCCGGTACCGATCTGCCAGATCAGATCGCCCCCCTCCCGCATGTGATAGGGGCTGATACCCCCCTCCCCCGTATTATGGGCAAAGCCGCCCTTGCAAGCCCCGCGATTGAGCGCCAGAACGGCATTCGGACTCAAGGCACCATAGCTCATGGCGGAAATATTCAGGATGCTGGCCCTGTAGGGCTGACGACAGTCGGGCCCTCCCACCTTGACACGCAGCGGTTCGACCTTACCCACGGGAATGGCCGCCAGGGAATGGCCGATCCACTCGTAGCCGCTGCGATAGACATCGACCCGTGTGCCAAAGGGCACACTGTCCATCTCCTCCTTGGCCCGCTGATAGACAATGCTGCGAAACATCCGGTTGATGGGGGCACCATCAATGTCCGACTCGATGAAATACTGCCGCACGAAAGGCCGTATCGCCTCCATCATCCAACGGCCTCTGGCAAACAAGGGGAAATTGCGGCGCAGGGAGTGCCGGGTTTGAAAACGGTCGCGTAGGGCCATCAAGGCCAGCACGAACACCGCTGCGGTCGCCAGGATGGCAGGCGGCCAAAACCAAAATGAGGACGCAATAGCCAGCGCCACAATGCCGGTCAGGATCAATACAACGATGGGCATGGCAAATCTCCAGGTCCTGTCCAGGTCGATCATGGAAACGACCTACAGCGACAGAGTAGGCCACCACCCGCCGCCTACCCATGCGTAGGAATACTTAACCAAGGCCGCGCCAACGCCAACCGCTAGGCAAAAACCCCTAGGTAAAACAACCTATTACCGACCCCACAATGGAGCCCTAGGCTCTTGTTGAGCCTGGGGTTCGGCACCTTTCTCCCCGGCTCCGGCATTCCTAAGACCGCTGACTCCGGGAGTGAAAACCATGAAGCACCCAAACAAGCCTTGCACCACCCGCCCTACCCGGCTCATGGCCTGCATCGCCGCCGGCCTGCTGGCAGGCGGGTCCACCGTGGCCTGGTCCCAGACCGAAATCGACTTTGGCGGCTACGTGAAGATGGATGCCATGTTCACGGATCGCACCAACGACGCCGCCGACGATGCCAGTGAAACCTTTCTGGTCCCCGCGCTGATCCCCCTGGACGGGCAGGAAGACACCCGAAACGTGACTCGCTATAGCGTCCGTGAGTCCCGGTTCTACCTGCGAACCCGCACACCCACCGACGGGGACGATCTGATCACCCATATCGAACTGGATTTCATGGACAGTCGCGAACTGAACCGCAATCGGCTGGTGGGTAATCAGGCGCCACGACTGCGCCATGCCTTCGTCAGCCTCGGCCCCTGGACCGCGGGCCAGACCTGGGGCACCTTCTACAACGTCACCACCAAGCCCGAGACGCTGGACTTCGTGGGCCCGGTGGGCACTCTGTTCAACCGGAATATCCAGATCCGCTACACACGCCCCATGGGCGAATCCGACAACCTGATGCTATCCCTGGAGCAGCCCTTCACCACGCTGACCGTGGAAGACAGTGGCACCAACGTGCGCAGTGGCCGGGATGATCGCTGGCCGGACATCGTCGCCCGGTACAACGTGCATCGTGATTGGGGACATGGCTCAGTGGCAGGCATCGTGCGCAACCTGCGGGCCGAACGCAGCACCTCCGACGACATCGACCCGGACATCGATGACGACGTGTGGGGAGCGGCCTTGAGTCTGACAGGCCTGGTCAAGATCGGCGCCAGCGATGATCTCAGGTTTCAGCTCAATTACGGCAATGCCATTGGTCGCTACCTGGGGCTGAACGTGTTCCCCGATGCCTTCATCGAGGCGGACGGTACGCTTGATACCCTGGAGGCCTATGGAGGCTACGTGGCCTATCGCCACTGGTGGAACCAGAACACGCGCAGCAATGCGGTCGTCAGCTATGCTGCGGCCGACAACCCCGGAGATGCCTACGCGGGGGTCAACCAGGAGGTTCAATCCGTGCACCTGAACCTGCTTCACGACGTGATGGACAACGTGATGGTCGGACTGGAATACATCTGGGCCGAGCGCTCCATCGAGGGGCGCATCAACGGTCAAGGAAGTGGTGACATCAACCGGGTGCAGGGGTCCGTGCGGGTGAGCTTCTGAACCCATGCATGCCCACGATTGCGGTGATCCGATCGCCACATGGCCCGTTTGTCCACGCCATGGGCGGGCGATCGGATCACTCATCGCCCGGAGGATCCCTGCCAATAGTCGGGTACTTCCTCCCGATACCGTCGCAGAAGAAGATTGGCCACCAGCGCCGTCCATCCGGTCTGGTGCTGAGCCCCCAGCCCCCGGCCGGTCTCGGCGTGAAAGTATTCGTGAAACAGCATCATGTCCTGCCAGTGGGGGTCATTCTGCAACGGCGAATCCGGGGGGAATGCCGGGATCAGGCCCCGAGCATCCCGCCGGAAGAGATTCACCAGGCGCTGGGCGATGACTTCCCCTGCCTGGCGCAGGGTGACGGGCTCACCATCCAGACAAGGGGCCGGCAGGGTCAGGCTTGCACCGGCATAGCGGTGGTATTTCTCCAGGGTCTGCACCAACAGATAATTCAGTGGTAACCAGATAGGTCCACGCCAGTTGGAGTTGCCGCCGAACATGCCGCTGTCGGCCTCGCCTGGTTGATAGGCGATGTGCGCGTGTCCAATACCCGGCAGGTTACCCAGATCCTGATGCGTGGCGTGTTCGCGGGAGAGGCTGCGCACGCCAAACCGGGACAGCAACTGTCCCTCGTCCAAGACCCGCTGCAGGATACGTGTCACCTGTTCGGGCGAGGCCAGGGCCAGCAGATGTTCACCCCGTTCGTTTTCGTGTTCCGGACAGGCACACACCACATGACCATCGAAACCCCCGCCACCGTGCTCGGCCAGCAACCGGGCGAAGCGGGGCGCCGACCGCAGCAGACGCTGATCCACCACTTCACAGGCAAACAGCGGCACAATGCCTACCCAGGAGTAAACGTCCACATGCGCCGACTGGCCATCGGGTGCCAACACCAAGTCCTTGTAAAACCCGTCAGCCTCGTCCCAGAGCGAGGGTGCTCCGTCGCGACCACCGGACAAGGCCGCGGCAATGTTCAAGAACTGCGTATAGCACTGGATGGCAATGTCCTCGCAATCGGAATCCTCCGTCGTCAGTTCCAGGGCCATCAGGGTGAGGTTGAGGGCGAACATGGCCATCCAGCCAGTGGCATCGGCCTGCTTGAGCACATGCCCCGGCGGCAATGGCTCGGACCGATTGAACACGGAGATGTTGTCCAGCCCGAGAAAACCGCCCTCGTACAGGTGATGTCCGTCGGGATCCTTGCGGTTCATCCACCAGGCAAAGTGCAGCAACAACTTGTGGAGCACGCGCTTGAGAAAACGGTGATCCTGGCACCCGGACTGCACCCGCTCAGCCCGAAAAACCTTCAGGGCGGCCATGGCGTGGACCGGTGGATTGGCATCACCGAAATCCCACTCGTAGGCAGGGATCAGTCCATGGGGGTGCAATAATTGCTCCCCCAGCAACAGCTCCAGCTGCTGCTTGGCCACACCCACGTCCACCAGCGCCAGGCTGGCGCTGTGAAAGGCCAGGTCCCAGGCCGCAAACCAGGGGTACTCCCACTTGTCCGGCATGGAAATGACCGCCTGCACCTTGAGGTGGCGCCAATGGGCATTGCGGACCTTCCCGCGCTCCGGCGGCGGGGGATGCTGGTCGCCATCGAGCCATCGGGCCACGTCAAGGGAATAGAACTGCTTGTTCCAGAGCAGCCCCGACAATGCCTGGCGCAGGATGCGTCGATCCTGCTGATCGGCGTTGGGCAGCAGACCGTCGAAAAACCTGTCCGTCTCCTGGCGACGGTGACGGCGCACAGACTCCCAATCAGCAAAAGGCGCCTCCACAGAGACCTCGCTGAGCACCATGTGGACGCACACACTCTCACCCGCCTCGATGGTCAGCCGGTGACAGGCCATGAAAGAGGTGCCGACCCGTTCAGGATTCACGGCTTTTGCCTCGCCCGCGATGAGATAACGATGAAACGCATCCTTCACGAAGGGCTGAGGATTGGGCTCGCCCCAAAGTCGCTCGAAATTGGTCTCATTTTCGGTGAACAGGCTGTCGGCTGCCTCCTGTCCCCGAAGCAGGTAAGTGCCCAACGTGGCGTGCTCGGCGCGAACCGCCCAGGCGGCCCCCTCCAAGGGCTCAACAGCGCGCAGCCGGGGTCGTTGGGTACCGTCGCCCCAACTCCAGGTGTTGCGAAACCACAGGCGCGGCAACAGATACAAGGTCTCCCGCACCGGCCCCCGGTTGTGCACCTCAAGGCAGATGAGGATCTGCCTGGGACCGGCCTTGGCGTAGGTGATCTCCAGATCCCAGTAACGATCCTGATCAAATGCGCCACTCTCCAGTAGATCGACCGGTGTGTCACGACGACCTCGGCGCGCGTTCTCCGCCTTGAGCCAGTCGTAGGGAAACGCGGCATGAGGATACTTGTAACGGTAGGCGAGCCAGCGATGGCCAGGTCCGGCATCCAGGTGGAAGTAGTATTCCTTGACGTCTTCACCATGGCTGCCCTCCGGTCCGCTGAACCCGAACAGGCGTTCTTTCAGGATCGGATCCCGACCGTTCCATAGGGCCGGCGCGAAGATCAGACGTTGTTGTTCATCGCACAGCCCGCCGATGCCGTCCTCGCCCCAGCGAAAGGCCCGCATCATCGCATCGCCATGGCCGAAGTAGTCCCAGGCTTCGCCGTCCGCACTGTAATCCTCCCGCACGGTTCCCCAGGCCCGTTCCGACAGATAAGGTCCCCAGAGACGCCAGTGAAGTGGACCCCATCTGCTGGACCACCTGACAGGGGGTTTAAGCTCTAACCGGGTTGTATCTCTCAGGCGTCAGGCCGCCCGAGTCAGAGGTTGGTTGAAGTAGACCTCATCCGGTGTTGCATCGTCCAGCCCTTGGTGGGGCCGCTCTGCGTTGTACCAGGCGAAGTACTGCTTCAGGTCCTGGCGTAAGTGGGCTCCATTTTCAAAGGCCTTCAGGTAGACGCACTCGTACTTCACGCTGCGCCAGAGCCGCTCCACGAAGATGTTGTCCTGGTAACAGCCCTTGCCGTCCATGCTGATCTGGATTTTATGGTCTTCGAGCACCTGGGT
>NZ_KK214996.1:173728-410476 GCF_000633935.1 Ectothiorhodospira haloalkaliphila ATCC 51935
ATCACCAGATCCCGCAACAGGTAGGGATAGATCCGGTGGCCCTCCCCCGGTCGACTGGTGCGCGGCCTCGGATACACTGCGTGCAGGCCCATCTGGCGCATCAGCCGCTGGACTCGCTTGCGGTTTACCGGGTGGCCCAAGCGGTTGAGATAGGCCCTCATCCGCCGTGAACCATAGAACGGCCTTCGCAGGTATTCCTCGTCAATCAGGCGCATCAACTCCAAGTCGCTATCCTGGGCTGGCTTGGGCCGGTAGTAGACCGAGGAACGACTGATGTCGAGCAACTGACACTGTCGCCGCACGCTGACATCAACCGCCCGTGGCTCCACCAAGGCCTGTCGCTGGGCCCGGCTCAACGACCGAGCCTGCGCGATAAAAAATCCCGTTCCACCGTCAGCTTGCCGATCTCACGGTACAGGGTGTCGATCTCCTCCTGGGTCTTCTGGGCCGCTTTGCCGCCGCCCTTGCCCTCGAAGATCCCCGTCGCCTTGTCCAGCAACTCACGCCGCCACTGACTCACCATGGTCGGATGGATCTCGAAGCGGGCTGCCAGCTCCGAGGTGGTCTGCTCCCCTTTGAGGGCCTCAAGGGCCACCTTGGCCTTGAAGTCGGCACTGTATTGCTTGCGTTTCCTGCTCATGATCAGATTCTCCTGTCGGAATGATCAGAGCTTAACCCCTGGTCCGAATTTTGGGGTCCACCTCACAGTCGGCGGATGCCTCTGAGTCTGTGCGGTGATCACACAGGCCATGGCTTTGAGTCGATGCGGCCGGTTTGTTAGATGGATTCACAGTGAACGTCCTCCACAGGAGCGAAACGGGGGCCAGGTTGCTGGGCACAGCATAGCCCCCTCCCCCTCTCCCGCGCATGCGGGGGAATACGTAGGTAGAACACCGGATACCGGCGGCAATACAGCAGGCCTAGCCTTTACACCGTAGGGCGCGAAAGCGCCTGCATCCAGACAATCCGGAGGATTCAGACATGAACACCCGTATCGACACAAATCACTATGAAGCCACCTCTCAAAACGTCAATGCCCTCCTTGCGCGCCACAGCCACTGGCTCCTGCGCGCCGGGTTTGCCAGTGTCTTTTTGTTTCACGGGGTGGAGAAGTTCGTCATGGGCATTGGCGGCTTTGCCGCCATGATGAACCTGCCGGTGACGGTCGCCTTCCTGGTCGCTATGGCGGAGGTGCTGGCGGGCGTGGGCATCATTGTCGGTGCCACCGTGCGTAACCGCCTTGGTGACATCGTCACGCGACTGGCGGGGCTGGCCGCCGCGCCGGTGTTGGTTGGCGCCATCGCCATGGTCCATTGGGGGCAGTGGAGTTTCGTCGCCAGCGACAGTCACCCCATGGGCGGCATGGAGTTCCAGGTGGTGCTCTTGTTGCTGGCACTGAGCTTCATCCTGCGCGGCAACCAATCCTGAGTCACCACGACTGATCGGGGCTTGGGCGAAGCCTGATTCGCCAGGCCCCGGTCACTCACCGGGGAGCATGAGTCATGACCCTGATCTCGAACAGTGCCAACCACCGCCATCGCGTGGTGATCCTGGGTGCCGGATTCGCCGGACTGAGCGCAGCACTGAAGCTCGCCCGGGCACCGGTGGATATCGTCATCATCGATCGTCACAACTACCATCTTTTTCAACCCCTGCTCTATCAGGTGGCCACCGCGGCCCTGTCCCCGGCTGACATCGCCGCGCCCATTCGTGGCATTGTCGGCCGGTTTCCCAACGTCCGCGTATTGCTTGACACCGTCGAGGATGTCGATCGACGGACACGTCGGGTTTACACCGCAGGTGGGCGCCACGTGCCCTACGACGACCTCATCGTGGCCACCGGGGCCACGCACAACTATTTCGGCAAGGACCACTGGCAGCAGTGGGCACCCGGTCTCAAACGCATCGAAGATGCCATCGAACTGCGCCGACGCATCCTGCTGGCCTTCGAGCAGGCGGAAATGGAAGAGGACATCGCCACACGGGAGGCCCTGATGACCTTTGTGGTCGTGGGAGGCGGCCCTGCTGGCGTAGAAATGGCCGGGGCCGTGGCCGAACTGGCCCGGTTCACTCTGGCAAGGGATTTTCGGAATATTCAGCCTGAGAACGCCCGAGTCGTCCTGGTGGATGCCAACGAACGCCTGCTTCGCCCCTTTCCACCCTCCTTGTCGCGAAAGGCCGCCAAGACCCTCGGTCGGTTGGGCGTGGAACTGATCCTGAATGCCCGGGTGGACGGGATGGATGCAAACTGCGTCAGGATCGGGTCGCGCGTGCTCCCGACACACACGGTCATCTGGAGCGCCGGGGTTCGCGCCTCCCCTGCCGGACGATGGCTCAAGGTGGAAACCGACCCGGCGGGACGAATACCGGTCGACGAGACACTGCGTCTGCCCCAGGACCCGACCATCTACGTATTGGGCGACGTCGCCAGCCACCGCAACCCGGACGGATCCCATACCCCGGGCGTGGCGCCCGCCGCCAAGCAAATGGGGCGTTATGCGGCGCGTCACATTGCCTCGCGCCTCAGGGACCGTCCTGCTCCCGGCCCCTTCCGTTTTCGTAATCCGGGCCAACTGGCCACCATCGGTCGCCACTCGGCACTGGGCCATTTCGGCCGCTTGAAGGTCTCGGGCTATCCAGGCTGGTGGCTGTGGGGTCTGGCTCATATCTATTTCCTGATCGGCTTTCGCAATCGCCTGATGGTGGCAGCCAACTGGTTCTGGTCCTATCTCACCTTCGGCCGCGGCGTCCGCCTCATCACCGGCGATATGCCATCCATCGCAATATCGACTCGAGAGACTGCGCATCCTCCATCCTCAAGACACACGCCAACGGCAAAATCAGCCGGCCCAGGAGGCTCGTCATGACACACGCATTGCATCAACTACAAACTGCCGGGCAATCGCCGTGGCTGGACGCCATTGACCGCACCATGATCGCCGACGGCACCCTGGAACGCCTTATCCGGGAAGACGGGTTATGCGGTATCACCTCCAATCCGGCCATCTTTCAGAAGGCCTTCGCCGCCGGCGATGGTTATGAGCGGGCTATTGAGAGCAAAGTGGAACAGGGTGAACTTGATCCGCTCAGCGTGTACGAGTCACTGGCTTTGAAGGATATTCGCGAGGCCGCCGATCTGCTGGCACCCGTGCATGCGAGGACCTCGGGGGCGGATGGTTATGTGAGCCTGGAAGTGTCCCCCACATTAGCGGAGTCAGCCCGGGAGACCTACCAGGAGGCGCACCGACTCTGGAAGGCACTGGAACGCCCCAATGTCATGATCAAGATCCCCGGGACCCGCGAGGGCCTCGAGGCTGTCGAAGACCTGATCGCCGATGGCATCAACGTGAATGTGACCTTGTTATTTGACCGGGCTCTGTATCGGCGGGCGGCAGAGTCGTATCAGCGTGGTCTGGAACGTCGTGCCGTATCGGGCAAGCCCCTGAACACGATTTCTTCGGTCGCCAGTTTCTTCATCAGCCGCATCGACACGGCGGTGGACGCGACCTTGCAGCAAAGGCTCGATACGAGGCTTTCCGGCGAAAATGCCCGCCAGGCCAAAGAACTCGTGGGCCAGGTCGCCGTGGCCAATGCCCGCCTGGCTTACCGGGATTACCTTGGCATCCTGGCCACGCCCCGCTGGAGGGCACTGGCGGAAATGGGCGCACGACCGCAGCGCCTGTTGTGGGCCAGCACCGGCACCAAAAGCAAGGTGATGTCGGACGTGCATTATGTGGAATCCCTGATCGGATCACAGACAGTCAACACCATGCCCCCGGAAACCTTCTGGGCATTCCGCGATCATGGCCAGGTCAACCCGACATTATCGGAGGGCGTGGCCAAGGCCGAACACGCTTTAACGAGACTGAGCCTGTTGGGTATTCCTCTGAATAGTATTACGGCGCGGCTGCGCCAAGAGGGGATCGACGGCTTCAAATCGGCCTACGCCCAGTTACTTGAAACCGTTGCAGGCAAGATTGAGGCAAATACCCATCCCACCACAGGAGAACACCCATGCAAATTGGCATGATCGGACTCGGGCGCATGGGCGCCAACATGGCGCGACGCCTGGCACGCAATGGCCATGAGTGTGTGGTCTATAACCGGGATCCGCAGGTCGCCAATGCCCTGGCACAGGAACAACCCGGGGTGCACCCGACGGAATCCCTGGACGAACTTGCGGCAACCTTGCGTCCCCCTCGCAGCATCTGGCTGATGGTCCCGGCCGGCGCCGTCACTGACACGGTCATCGAGACACTGACCCCGTATCTGAGCCCGAAGGATGTGCTCGTGGACGGTGGCAACAGTTATTTCAAGGACACTGTTCGCCGCTCACAGGCGCTGGCCGAGAAGGGCATTTTTCTGCTGGATGCAGGGACCAGTGGCGGAGTCTGGGGCCTGGAGCGTGGCTACTGTCTCATGGTGGGGGGCGCCGAGGCGGCCTTCCAGCAATTGGAGCCCGCGCTGGAAACCCTGGCCCCCGGCACCGACCACAGTTCTCGCACGCCAGGGCGCAAGGGCTCGGTGGAGCCAGCGGAGAAGGGTTATCTGCACTGCGGTCCACCGGGGGCCGGGCACTACGCCAAGATGATTCATAACGGCATCGAGTATGGCCTCATGCAGGCCTATGCCGAGGGCTTCAACATCCTTGAGAGTGCGGGGACGCCCGAGGCACCCGAGCCCTATCGGTATGAATTCGATGTGGCTGCGATTGCCGAGCTGTGGCGCCGCGGCAGCGTGGTGGAATCATGGCTTCTGGACCTGACGGCGGCCGCCCTTCATGCCGATCCGGACCTGGATGGCTTTACCGGCCACGTCCAGGACTCAGGCGAGGGACGCTGGACCGTCCTGACCGCTGTGGAACAGGCCGTGCCGGCCCAAGTGCTCACTGCGGCGCTGTACGCGCGTTTTCGTTCACGCCAGGAATCGAGTTTCTCCGACAGGATCCTGTCGGCCATGCGTCATCAGTTCGGTGGCCATGCCGAGCCCTGATGAGTTGAAATCATGCCCTTGCAGGAGTCCGTTCCATGCACAGCCCAACCCCTTCAGTATCTCGATCCCCCGCCTCCGGGCTGATGGTGATCTACGGCGCGTCGGGCGATCTTGCCCAGCGCAAACTTTTCCCCGCCCTCCATCACCTGGCCCGGGACGGCTTGCTAACGGATGAGTTCGGGGTGATCGGCGTGTCATCCAAGGCCTTCACCGAACAAGGCTTTCGCGATCACCTGGATGAAACCGTCCGCCCGCATCTTGAGGGCGGACTCGATGAGACCAGCTGGCGCTGGCTCCTGAAACGAGTGAGCTATGTTTCCGTGGACTGGGAGGATCCCGACGACTTCAAGTGCCTGGCCCAGCAGGTGCGCGAGATGGACGCACGCTGGGGGACCGATAGCAACCACGCGCACTATCTGGCCACGCCCCCCAGTCGCTTTGCGTCCCTTGTGGCACATCTTTGTGAAGCCAACATCCTGAGGCGGGATCCGCAGGCACGGGAACGCGTGATCATCGAAAAACCCTTTGGCCATGACCTGGATTCGGCCATCGCACTGAACAGACGTCTGCTGGAAACCCTGGACGAGGCCCAGATCTACCGGATCGATCACTATCTGGGCAAGGAGACTGTGCAGAATCTGATGGTGTTTCGCTTTGCCAACGCCATCTTCGAGCCCATCTGGAATCGCCGCTACGTGGACCACGTGCAAATCACCGTGGCCGAGGACCTGGGGATCGGCCATCGCGCCGGTTATTACGACGGCGCTGGGGCACTCAGGGACATGGTCCCCAACCACATGATGCAACTGCTCTCCTTGATTGCCATGGAGCCACCCGCCTCTTTCAATGCCGAAGCCGTGCGCAATGCCAAGGGGGACGTGCTCAGGGCTATCCCGCTCTTCACCGCCGATCAGGTCGCCCAGAGGACGGTTCGGGGTCAGTATGGTCCCGGGCAGATTTCCGAGGAAGGGGACGTGCACGGCTACCGCGAAGAAGAAGGCATCGCACCGGATTCCCCCACGGAAACCTTCGCCGCCCTGCGTCTGGAGATCGACAACTGGCGCTGGGCCGGTGTGCCATTTTATCTGCGGACCGGAAAACGCATGCCCATGCGGCAAACAGAGATCGTGATTCAGTTCAAGTCGGTACCTTCCATGATGTTCCGCAGCACCGGCGTGGAGGATCTGGCCCCGAACCGACTGCTGTTGCGGATCCAGCCCAGAGAGGCCATCGTCCTGAGCTTTGGCGCCAAGCGGCCCGGACCCTCGATACGCATCGCCGACGCTGATCTGGAATTCTGCTATCGGGATCGCTTTGGTCTGGGGCCCAGTACCGGGTATGAGACCCTGCTGTTCGATGCATTGCGTGCCGATGCCACCCTGTTTCAGAGGGCCGACAGTATCGAGGGCGGCTGGGCGGTCATTGACCCGATCCTTCGGGTCTGGGATGACAGCTCGCCCGGAGATTTCCCCAACTACGCTGCTGGCACGTGGGGCCCCGAGGCGGCCGATCGTCTCATGCAACAGGATGGCCGACAGTGGAACAATCAACCCTGAGCCGATGGTGAGTCCAATGCTTGCACGAATAGACCATAACAGGGTCTTCGACGACCTTGACAGCCTGGCAAACACCGCCGCCATCGATTGCCTGAGATTGGCCAACGACATGATCACCGAACGGGGGCGTTTCCACATTGCCCTCTCCGGTGGTCGCACGCCTCAGCGCTTGTATGAACAACTGGCAGACCGTATCAAAGAGACCGACTGGTCCCGCTGGCATATTTGTTTCGGCGACGAACGCTGCGTGCCCCCCGATCATCCCCGCAGCAACGCGGGCATGGCCCGCAAGGCCTGGCTCTCTCGAGTACCGATCCCGTCATCCCAGGTACACATCATGTTCAACGCCGGTAACGATCCCGAAAACGCCGCAGCAGCATACGCGGCCCACCTGCAATCATTGCCAAGGACTGCTGACGGGTGTTGGCCGATCTTTGATCTGGCCCTGATGGGTTTGGGATCGGACGGTCACGTCGCCTCATTATTCCCGCACTCGGATGCCCTGCGTGAAGATCGCCGCCCCGTCGTCGCGGTGCCCCCCCCGGAGGGGGAAGAATGGCGGATCACCCTCACCTATCCAGTCTTCAATCATGCCCGGAATCTCTGGTTCCTGGTGGCAGGTTCGGATAAACGCGAGGTGATGGCACGTATCCAGAGGGGGGAGAACCTGTCCACGCCCCTACCGATACAGCGTCTGACACCTCAGGCGCAGCCTCGTTGGTATCTCGATCGGACGGCCGTCATCCCATCATGAATTCTCAACGGATCGAGATCTTGAAGGGACCTCCAATCGCCCCTGAAAGCGCCCACTGGCGCCTCCAGGGGTTTGGCGACCATCACTCGACCGTGGGAACGAAGGCCTGAAGCTGGGGATCGTAGTGACTACCCGTAATGTTGGCCGGCTCGGCAGGGCTGGAGGGTGCGGGTGAACGGAGCGAACCCACCGGCTGGCCCTCGACCTTGCCCACAAAGGCCTGCAGGTGGGGGTCATAGACTGAACCCACTACCGTATTGCCCTTGGTGGCTTTCGCGTCGCTGGGCGGTGTGGTCAGGGTGGTCTGGTATGCCGCGCCCGCCGGCACATAGGTCTGCAACAGGTGATCCCACTCCGAGCCAATGGCCTGGCCCGTGGTGGCGATGATCATCGTGGCGGTGCCGGCAATGAGACTGTTTTTCAAGGTCAGGATTTTCATGGTCATTCTCCTTCCAATCGCGGTTTCGGATCTCATCCCAAGGCGGTGTTGCCGTGTGCCTTGAGCTTGATTTCAGAATAGGCCGCGTCACCCCTGACCAACATTCGGATGAATACCTACAGTGCTAATACTTAGGCACGCCCCTGATCATGACTGAGACGTCCGTTCAGTTGATGGGTTAAGACCACCCAACTCGGCAGGCTTCGCAACAGGGCTTCCCTGAGGAGCGTGAACCAATATGAAACATTCACACGACCTGATCCTCATCGGCGGCGGCGTGGGCGGACTCATCATTACCAGCGTTGCCGGGCAGTTGGGCCTTGACGTCGTGCTCATCGAACGTCGCGAGAGGCTTGGCGGTGACTGCCTCCACTACGGCTGTGTGCCGAGCAAGACCCTGATCCGCTCGGCGGCGGTGGCCCATCAGATACGGCACGCCGATCGATACGGTCTGGAACCAGTGGCGTCGGAGGTCGATCTGGGCCGCGTGATGGATCGGGTGCGAGCATCCATCAACACCCTGGGCGAGCACGACGACCCGGAACGGTTTCGCAACTATGGGGTGTCCGTGCGCTTCGGGGCCGCCCGATTTGTCGACCCGCACACTGTCCAGATCAACGGCGAGCAGATTCGGGGACGGCGCCTGGTCATCGCCACGGGCTCACGACCGGCGGTGCCCCCCATTCCCGGCCTGGATGGAATCGATTACTGGACCAACGAGACCATCTTTGACCAGCGCCAGCTACCCGAGCGGCTAGCGGTTCTGGGAGGGGGGCCCGTGGGCGTGGAACTGGCTCAGGCCTTCTCTCGGCTGGGTAGCCGGGTCACGGTGCTGCAGCGTCCCTCCTCGCTTCTGCCACGGGAAGACCCGGAAATGACACGAGCGCTTGAGCGTCAACTCAGCAATGAAGGCCTGTCCGTGGCCACGGGCAGCACGGTGGAATCCGTTGCCTCCGAAGACGGCGAGATTTGCTTGCAGGGGCAAAATGCCGAGGGTGGCTTTCAGGTGACAGCCGACGCAGTACTTGTCGCTGCTGGCCGACGCGCCCAGATCGACGATCTGGGCCTGGAAGCGGCCGGGGTGAAGGTGAAGAACGGGCTGATCCGCGTCGATCGACGCATGCGGACCAGCCAGCGCCACATCTTTGCTTGCGGTGACTGCTGCGGGCCGTATCCCTTTACTCATGTCGCCGAGTACCAGGCCGGCATCATCATCGCCAATGCCGTCTTCCGCCTTCCCAAGCGCGCCGACTACCGAGTGGTGCCCTGGGTCACCTACACGGCGCCCGAACTGGCGCGAGTGGGACTGACCGAGGCCGAGGCCCGATCCAGGGGCATGGGCGTCCAGGTTGCCCGGTTTTCCTTCCGTGACGTGGACCGGGCGGTGTGTGATGGTGAAACGGCCGGCTCGGCCAAACTGGTCATCCAAAAGGAACGGCTGGTGGGCGCCACCCTACTGGGGGCACAGGCCGGTGAGTTGATCCATGAACTGGTACTGGCCATGCAAACCCGCCTCAAGGTCGGGCAGATCTCGGCCACGATTCACGCCTACCCCACCCGCGCGCAGGTCCATCGACGAGCGATCAATACGCTTTACGCTTCTAAGCTCTTCTCGCCGCGCACGCGAAGCCTCGTCCGTTGGATCCAGCGGATACTCCCTTGAAACAGCCTCAAAACCTGAAGGCCCTGAAGGAGAGCCGGCCCGCTAAGGGCGCTGTGGTTTCGATACGATTTCCTTGACCAGCTCCCATTATGCATCGGAAAGCTCGTACCGCCCTGCCATGAGGCCTCGCCCAACGGAAAATCCGTCTCGCCACCCTCTTGCGGACCGATTTCAGTGGCATGCGCTGCCGCCGCTGCTCAGGACGGGCCTCCCTTGGGACTTGACAGGTATCCGGCGGACGAAGGGATCTTGCAGCGGAGCTTCTCGAAAATTTGACACACAAGGCTGTTTGGATCGTGTCTGCCAATATCCCATGGGTCTATTGGTCGACAAGGAGTCGACTTGCCCAAGTGCGAAAGCGGGCGGATCCTGGATGCATCCAGCAAAACGAACCTGCGCGAGACACTGCCATGTCTGCAATGACACCGGTTCCGGCTTGGTATGGTCACAGGAAGGCGTGGTCCTTCATGGGCGCGCTTCCCGTCAGCCCCCTGCTGACCGCCGGCTTGATCCTCATACTGTTCTGGTCCGCCCTTGCGCCCCAGCCCGTTCGGGCCGAGCCCCCGGAGACGTCGGAAGCCCTGATGCGCTTGCAGGCGGAGGGCGACCTGACGGTGCGTGCCCTGCGGGCCTGGGGGGCGTTGCCGGAGCGCTACATGCCCATGCTCCTGAAACTGCAGGGCCAGGGCCTGGATATCCTCGGGCTGGATGGGAAGCAGGTGGCCGCCCTGGCCGAGCGCGCCCGAACCGAGGATGGGCTTGAGGGGCACCGGGATGATCTGCAGACTCTGGCCCGTCTGATGGCCGATCTGGGCAAGACGCCGCCGGAGCGGGTCACCAAGGTCTTCTCTGGTTACATGGATGAGTACTGGGAAGCGTTCGGTTATAACGCGAACCTGAATCCCCGACCGGAGTTCCTTGATGAGTACGGGGCCTTTTCCGATGCGACCCTGAAGATCGACACCCAGGATGCCAGGAGGATTGCTGTCGGGATGCGGTCCGTCGAACCCCTTTTCCATCCCCCGTACGCCCATGACACCCACGAGGCGCGTATCACCCTGGCGGTGGATCCACAGGGCACCAGCAATCCTGTACTGTCGCTGCTTGCCCCGGACCAACTGGACGAGAACGAAGGCCGGGCACACGCCTTTCGTCTCGCACTGGCCACACCGGATGAGGAGCCTGTCAAACTGAGTCTCACCTCCAGGCCCGGTGGGGGGCAGAACCACCGCCTGGCCGAGGTCGAACTGGATGGGCCGATACCCGATCGTGTCACGCTGGCCCTGCGACCCGGGGGTGAGGTTCTGGTCCTGGACGATGAAGAACGTCTTTTGCTGGAGGTCATGGCGCCGGATCTGCTGGCGCTTGAGCCATGGCATGTGGTGGTCATGGCTTCTGCCCGCGAGAGCAATACGCCGGGCCGACTGTCACTGCGCTCCGTGGCCATCGCGGAGAGGGACCTGCTGCTGACACATGATCCCCATGCGTTGGTCGAGGCGCCGACGAAGACCGTGCTGTTCAGCGGCGAAATCCTGGGGCGACACTGGGAAACCTTTGCCGCCACACGGCATGCCTATCTGCAATACCTGTCGATGCATGAGGGCGGTTTGCGAGTGGATGCCCCGGCGGACCAGGGACGGGTGATGGCCGGCATCCGCTCGGTGCATCCGCTGCTCTGGCTGGACCGGTTTCAGGGTATGGCAACCCAGGACCTCACCTTCCACCTCCGCCCCGAACAGACCACCGGGCTGGTGGTGGCCCTGACCACCGAGTTGGGGAACGAACGCCGCGAACCCTCAGACCCCTTCTATCTCATGCACTGGAGACGTGACGGCCAGGAGGGATACAAGGCCCACGTCCAGACCCGCCGGAACGCGTCATTGCTGGAGTCGGAACCGGAGGCGATGCCCGAAAGCCTCACCTTCAGGCTGACCCCCGAGGGCGTTCGCCTGCTGGCCCCCGGATTTCCCGATACCCTGACGCCCTGGGATGCGCTGGCCTCCGGCCAGGGTCTGTATCTGTACGTGTATTCCCGGGCCGAGGAAAACGACGCACCGGTGGCGCTGGCGCTCGACCGGATCACCCTCAAGCGCTCGCCGGGGCCCCGCATGTACGCCGGCGTGCCCCAGCCGGGTGTGTCGGAGTTGCCCATGACCGCCCTCTTTTCGGGCCAGGAAGATGCCCTCTGGGACAATCACGCCCGCAGCGGCATGGAGTTTGACGATTATGCCCGATACACCGAAGCCGGACTGGAAGTGGACGTGCCGGCGAGCTACCGCAACAGTCGTGCGGGCATCGTTTCCAGCGAGCGGGTGATCAACCTGGATGGGCGTCTGGATCGCACGGCCTACCGGGTGCGGCTGAGGTTCGATCCGGACAGGACGGACGGCTTCCAGGTCCTGTTTGCCAACGATCCGGTCACCGGCGCCGGTGCCGATGCCCCGGGCGTGAGCCTGGTCAGGCATCGGCATAATCGATTGACCGGGAAGTACGTCCTGGAGTTGAAGAAGGGAAGATCCTCCTGGTTTCGCGAGATTGATGCGGCCTGGATGGGCGCCCATTGGGACGGCACGGTGGATATCGAACTGGGAGAGCACTCCATGCAGGTCAGCCTGCCGGGCGGGCTCAGCCTCCGCGGCACGGGGTTTTCCATTTCCGATTCCACGCGCTGGCACATGACGGTGCGCTCCATGTCCGAAGGCGGCCAGACCACCTCCTGGGACCGCATGGCACCGGCGCGCATGGTCCTGCGTGAGATCGAGGCGGGCTGGGTCACCCCCATGGGCATGTCTGCCGCCGATTACTGGGAATTGCGTGATCCGGATGACTTCGACCCTGAAGCCTATTTGAAGGCCCTGATGTCCGGGCCCGGGAGTGACTTGCCATGAACACACGGGCCCGCCTCTCATTCATGCTTCCCGTGCTGCTGATGCTGTCCCTGGGCATGGCCCTGCCTGTCACTGCCGATCAGCGGTTCATGGACAAGGAGGACCACCCGGCGCTGAAAAGGATCATCGGCATGGATTACGAGCGCCAGAAACAGGTGTTTGAACGCATCGGCATCCCGGTTTCGGATGACTTTTACCATTGCCTTTGCAGCCGCGCCAGGTATGGGTCAAGCACCACCAGCACCTCTTACCACCCCGCAGCCCTGCCCGGCTGGGATGACATGTACATCTGCGGCCGACCGGGCGGGCCGTGCATGACCCGAGGGTTTGGCTGCTGGAGAAATCCGCTTCCCTCCGACCCCCGTATATGGCGCTTCTGTTCCGGGAGGGATGGCTACGCCGGTGAAGACATCCTCGAGGACCTGCTGGGGGCGCTTTCCGAGCTGCCCCAGGCAGGGATCGATTATGGACAAAAATTGGACGAGTGCCGCGAACACCACTCCCTGCGCACAAGCCCCGACAGCATCCGCGACTTCCAGTACGGCTATGACTACCTGGCCAGCCAGGGTGTGCCGGTACTGCCGCCGCCGTCGTCCGTAACCCGGGAACTGCAGCGCGAGGCCGAGTACGACCGTCAGGATCTGCAACGCAGACTCTCCCGGATCGAGCAGCGGGTGGAGAAGGAACTGGAAGTCAGCCTCGTGCAGGAACTGGGCAAGGAGCTGATCACCCACAAGCATACCCACACGGCGATCGCCGAACTGGCGCGGGCCGTCAACAAGACCGCCCAGCAGGAACTGAGCAAAGAACTCGAAGACTTGCAGAAGGCTTCGAACGGGGATCAAGGCCAGATCATTGTCCTGCAGTCACGACTGAACCGGGCCGAGCAGGAAGGCGCCAGGATTGAAACCCTGCTCACCGGGCTGGGGGCCGCGCAGGATGCCCACAAGCTGCCGGGCATCTTCTCCGATGCCACCTCCGGGGATCCGCGACAGATGGGCCAGGCCCTCATCGACACGACCGACCTGGTGGAAAAGTACTTCAAGAAGTACCAGAAAAGCACCGGTGCGGCAGCCCGGCAATGGCGGGACATGGCTGCGCAGGGGCTGAGCCCGGAGGATGCCCGGCGGTTTGAGCAGATCATCGAGAATGAACAGGTGATCAACACCGCACTTTCCGGCGTGAGCACCGCCCTGAAGGCGGGTAAGTGGGGCGCCTATGCCTACGATGCCTATCAGGACTACAAGAGGCTGCGGGCCGAGGCTGACCGGATGGCGGCTTCCGGTCGCTACACCGAGGCACAGGCTCGCATGCTCAACGCCTTCAACGTCATGAGTGATCTCTCCAGGCGCGCCGCCGGCCGCCTGCCGCCCGGTATCAGCGAGATGTCACAGTTCTATGCCGAGGCCCTGGCGCTGCCCGGTCAGGTGGATCAGATGATGCGGGAGCTGGTCGATCGACACGATGTGATGGCAGATATCTCCGGCACCCAGGCCCAGACCGAGGCCATGCGCCGATTCGGCGAGGCGCATCCCAATGCCAGCCTGGACCGGGATGACTACCTGTTCCGCCAGGCGGGGCTTTCCGCCTATATCCACCAACCGGGAGGGGGGCAGCGGGGTATCGACAGGCCCTATGTGCTGCTCCCCAGGGCCGATGCCGATCCCATCTACATCGATCAGCGCACGCGGGATCGGCTGATGGAGGCCGCCTACTACTTTCCCCTGGCCAACGACCGGCGCATGACCGATGCCGATGTGGAGGAACTTCTGAGAAACGTGGGAGACGCGGGGACATCCCTGGCCATCGACGACTGGCGTCGGGCCGCCGAAAAACGGCTCAAGGATGCCGCCTACGCTGGACAGCGGGCCGAACTGATCGGTCCCGACGAGATCAGCATGCAGACCCTGACGGCGTTCAGCAGCGTGGTGTGGGAAAGTCTCCCCGAGCGCTGCCAGTTCAGCCGATCCACCGAAAAACGCCTGCTGCGGGCCTATGCCCGGCAACCGGAAGCCGTCGAGTCATGGATCCGCGAGCATGGGCTGGCGCTGACCGTGGCTGAGGCGCGCAGAGACGCGCGGCAGGGGCAATAGGGGATATCAGCCGCCGCTTCGAGAGGAAATCCCGGCATAACGGACCCACAGCGGGCCATCTTCCTGGTCAGGAACGAGCCCGTTCCTGCGTTCCGTCACAAGACCCTGCTGCAACTGGTGCAGGAAGGGCGGACCGAGGATGTGATCGGCTATCTGGAGTCGATCAGCGCCGGGTTCGTCGGGTGATCCTCGTCGACCTGCCTTCCGGCCCCACCTTTCTGTCTCAGGAGGATCATCGGCGGTCCGGGGTCGAGTTCACCCTCTCGTCCTCATCAAACTCATTCACGCGGGGATCCAGATGCAGGGTCTCCTGGGTGAGGCCCTGAATGGCCTCCAGGCCCACGAAGGCCGGTTGCGGTTCAGCCACGGGGGCAGACCGATGCTGCTGGCATACACGGGCGCGAGGGTGCCGAAGGCACCATTGGCCAACCCCACACCGAAGCAGGCCATCACGGCGAGATGAAATCCTGCGCCTGGCGAAGCAGAACACGCTCATGCCGCGAATGCCCTAGGGTTCGGGCCAGGGGTGGACCAATTGGCTCAAAGCGTTAGGATGCAGGACTGATCCTGTCACCGACATCGCCCGTGTTTCCAACCCTCACATCCGTCTCCAGCCTGCTTCTGGGCATGGGCATCCTGGCCCGGCACCTGAATGGGGGGCAATGATGTTTCGTTGACGAAACGGTGCCAGCAGCAATCGCCCGATGGCCCGCCCGGGTGTCAGCCAGCGGATGCGGCTACCATGGCGACGATCGTTCAGCACGCGGTCGGTGAGCCTCAATCACCCTGGGGGAGAGGCACCACCGTAGAAACGTTCCGGGCCCAGTTTCTGGAGCAGGATCCGGGAGACCTGGTCTTCGTCCAGGTTACCTTGGGCAGAAAACAGGGGCTGGATGCGGCCCTGACCGCCGGCTTCCTCCATGAGACGACCGCTCATGGCATCTCCCATGCTGGACACCATGCAGCCCTCCGGGGCCACATTGAAAACGATGTCGTAACCAGCCTCCAGTTTACCCAGGGCCTCACCCACATAGGGGGATAACTCTCCACCGGGCCGGCCGGTTGGGATCAATCGACGTGACCGATCCAGTGCCTGCGCCATGCTCTCCGGCAGCGGTAATCCTGCCGCCCGGTACAGGGGGCGAGCCAGCCAGTGGCGGAACCCCCATTCCACCCCCAGGGCCCCGAGGAAACGGCCGGCACGGGCGTTGCGCAGGCGCCGCAGCGATGACCGTGTGCCCGGATCAGTGGCCCGGGACAAGCGTACATGGCTCTCGCGGACCGTCTCCAGACTGCGCCAACGCCGACTCGCATTCTTGTAGTCCAGATAGGACCACACGGGCGTGTAGGTCAGGTGGAAACGGCCTGGGCCAAGCAGCCTGAGCAGACAGTCGAACAGGGCCTCCACCTGGGCCACCCGCATGTACGTCTCGCCTTCCACGTGGATCTTCAACAGTGATGCCGCAGGCGGTGGATGCGTCACCCAGCGCCGGGCAAAATCCCGCAGTGGCCGCTGCAGCGAACGCCGGTGACGGCGCCATGCCGGCCACCAGGTCAACGCCCCCTCCGGCGCCTTGCACTCACGCTGGATCTGGAAGAGGGTCGCCGTCAACGCCCGATATTCCCCTCGCAAACCCGCCAGGGCGTCGGTGTCGGGGCAGCAAGCCGCCGCCTCGAAGAGCAGCTGGTGACAGACCCCCTGCAGCACCGCGCCCTGCATGCAACGCAGCAACACCGTCCTGCCCAGGCCCACGTCAAACCTCTGATCTTCCAGCCCCACCAGAAACCTCAGCAGATCTTCCGCCTCGTCCTCGCCGACCTGATCGCGCAGCGGGCCCGTATCCCGGTGGAACAGGAGCTTGTGGGTTTCCACATACTGACCCTGGCGACAGGGGCCCATCCCCTTGTTGTTGAACACCAGCAGGCGGCGCTTGCCGTAAAGCGGGGATTCTGGATCCTCGCGCAAACGGCGGAACCGTTCCACCAGGGCGAGTGTGTCTCCATAGACGGCGGCCAGCGGGGCACACACCGACTCGCCCGCCGCGGCGCGGCCATGGCGGATGGTGGCCTCCAGATCGTAGGTGTCGTCGTAGTTGTCCAGGCAGGTCAGCGGGGTGCTCTGCAGCACTGAAGTCACGAAACGATTGTCGGCCAGGGTCGGCAGTGCCAGCACGTCGCGGGTCGGATCGATACCGTCGGACAGGTCCGTGAGCCGTTGCAGGGTACGCACCTCGAAGCCTTCTTCCGGAGCCTGCCATACACCCTGGGACAGGTACTGCCGCACCTGCTGGGCATGGGTGTTGACCCGGTTTTCCAGGTGGGCGAGTTCCTGGATGGCCGCATCCGACTGAATCAGCAGAAAGGGCCTTTGCCGCGCAAATTCCGACATCAGCGGCAGGCTGACGCTATCGGGCCCGCAGAGGAAGGTGGAGACGAAGACCAGGGCCAGCGGCTGGCGGCCCGGGGCCTCCAGTTGCCGGAACAAGCGCCGCAATCGCCGATGACGCAGCCGGGCATGCAGCTGGCCCCGACTGACCGCCCTCACCAGGGTGGCCATGACCTGGGGATTGCGCCAGTAGAGGTGGGTCAGATCGTCATCCACCGTCACATCCAGGGCATGCGCGGGCACGGGGACCAGTCCGCGGTCACGCAGCAGGCGGCCGGCATGACTGTCGTAAAGCCCCGGGGTGAGGATGTATTCCCGGCCCAGGACCAGCGCAACCTCCTGCCCCTGCCCCACGGCCTCTTCCAGCTGGTCGGCCAGGCTATCCTGAAGTGTCTGGCGCCAGGCCCGCTGACCGGCCAGTGCCTGCGCGATGGCCGTTTCAAGGCGTGCCAGATCCACCTCGAGGCGATAGTGCGTGAATACGGTTCGCAGCTGCGGCAGCAACTGCGCCGCCAGCGCGGCAGGATCGGGATGGCGCAGGTTCAGGTGGAACAGCTGGATCCGTGCCCCGGGCTGCGCCTCCTGAGCCATGGCCCGTGCAGTGGCCAGTCCCCCCTGGTTGATGGTGCAACTGCGCCCAAGGCCAGCCCCATTGAGCGGCAGGAACTCGATCTGCGGCGCCAGGATGTATCCGTGGGGCTCGGCGGCCAGCCGGATCAGCTGGCCCACCACCCCCAGATGCGGGGCGCAGGTATCGACGCGGAATCGCGACTGCCCGGCCAGTACATCCTCGGTCCGCGGCGTGTCCACCTGTACCGGCACGCCCAGTTGACTGAACAGTTCGGCGAAAAACCCCGCCCACTCGGACACGGCGAACGCGCGGGGAATGATCAGGCGATCCGGCGCCTGACTTTGCGGCAACCGCTCATGGCTTTGCCGCCAGAGCGACTGGTAGGGGTCGGCCACCCGGGCTGTGTCCCGGTCCTTCTTGCGTCCCGTGGCCTCGTTGATGGCGCTGCAGCCGCCAAGGGTGAGGCGCAGCATGCCCTGTTGCGGGTCCAGGGTCTTGAGAAGGGTGCGATGGCAGCGGGCATCGGGATCCCCGCACACGGCCCCCTTGCAGGTGATGATGTGCTTGTCGTACTCCCGCTGGATGAAGGTGTCCAGGTCCAGGGTGACGGCATCAGCGGTCTCATCCGCTGCCGGCAACAAGCCCAGACAGGCCCGGTGGCCAGGCAAGGGCGGGATCAGGCCGTAAACCTTCTCCCCGATCAGACGCTGCAGGCGACTGATCACCGCCGTGGGCAGGGGGTGGCCCAGCATCGGCTGGCCGTGCAGCAGCACCACGGAACGCGGCGGCAGGTGGATCTGGTTCCATAGCGTGCGGGCCATGTTCTCCACCACCGCCCAGCAGGCGGAGGCCAGGATCACGTCATTGCCCACGCCACGCGCCTGCAGGGTACGGGCGTGCTCCAGGAGGAACACCGAACAGGTGGCATCCAGGTGGTGGGCGCCCGGGGCCGATAGGGCCTGTGTATAAGCCTCGGAGGCGGAAGACAGACCAAACAGGCTGGCCAGCGTGTCCATCAGGCTGCCGGTGCCGGCGGAGCACTTGATGTTCATGGCATTGTCGAACAGGTCGCCACCTTCCAGCAGCAGGGTGGAGATCTTCGTGTCCTCCCCGCCGATGTCCACCAGGATGCACCAACGGGTGTCCACGTCATGCCCGGCCTCGGCCAGGTGGCGCACGTGCTCGCGAGCCGCCTCCAGGGAGCCCCGTGCGTGGGCATAATTTTCCACCATCACCGACACCCGTCCATCCAGCGCCGGGTAGAGCCGGGTGAGTGCTTCGCGTACCTGGTAGCGGGCACTGCCGGTGATGCCGATGCGCCCCACGTTGAGTTCACGGTGACCGGCGTCGCACAGGGCGGTGAACAGGGCCTTCAATGTGGCGATGGTCTCGCCGGCATTGCTCTGCGACGCGGCGTGCAGCAGGCGGCCATCGTCGGCGGCCCTGACCACCATCTTGGCCATGGTGGAGCCCACGTCCAGGCCGATGTTCACCGGATGACCCGGGGGCCAGCCCTGCGGATCCAGGGCCGGTGCGGTCTGGCGGTGCAACTGTTGCCGTTCCTGGAGTTCTGCTTCCAGGGTGTGAAAGGCCGGATGGTCGAAGACCAGCCTCACCGGATCGGGCGGTGCTGACGGGATCATCGGGTCCGGTTCCGATTCATCCAGGGCCCGCAGACCTTCCAGGGACAGGTTGGCGTCAGCGAGGTGGGTGATATGGCGCACACCGGCGTCGCCGAGGGCATCCCGGGCGCAATCCCGGGCAAAGGCCCAGCGGAACAGACCGCCACTCAGCAGCACCCGGTCCACGGGCAGGGGCAGCCGTCGACAGGCCTTGTTGACCTCGGATTTCAGTGTGACCGCCAGGGCGTGGGCCACCGGGATACCCTGATTCTTGTCGGAGATGGTGGCCGACGCCCCGAACACGCCACAACGATCGGCTCGCACCGGCAGGGCCATGCGCCGCTCCCGGCCCGTCTCGCCCAGATACTCGGCAAGCACCGTATCCACAGCTTGGGCGGGGACATCCAGTTTTTGCAGAACACGGCTGAGGTTCGTGCCCGAGCCGGCACCACAGCGTGGGTGCGTCACCAGCCCGGCGTCCCCGGCGCCACCATCGAGGTCCAGACGCAGGGCCAGATAGCCGGAAGCGGAGATTTCCAGGAGACCCAGCCTCTGCCCGGGGTAGTCACGCTGCTGGCGCACCCGCAGGGCGGCCCACAGGGCGGCGGCGGGCAGGACCGAGGAACCGTGCCCCAGCAACTGACGCACCGGCTCGGCGAGTTTTCCCGTGAGGCGCACTGCAGCCCGTTGACTCGCTTCCTGCAGTCCACTCTCGCGTACCTGCCTGGGCAGATGGTGACCGGTCTCCAGCTGCCATTCACGCGCTGGTGCCCCCTGGACATACAACACGGCCCTGACCTGGCTGACGCCGGCGTCGATGTAGAGCCTGGTCGAATCTTTTCGCGACATGCTCCAAGTGTGGTGCATCTTGAGAGCGGTGTGAACGCTCACTGGTGTGAAACCACAATCTTGATCCAGCAAATCATGGACAGCGAGGAGCGTCTGCGCCGGATCGCCCAGGCGATGCCGGGGGTCATCTACCAGTTCGCGCACGATCGCCAGTCCCAGGCCAAAGCCGGGTGGGATGGATTAAGCTACCCCCATGAGGATGCACTGGCAAACCGGTCTGTTGTTGGCGGTGACGCTCCTGGTCCTGCTGGGTGTTCTCGCACTGCCGCCCTTGCCTCAGCCCGAGAGTTACCATGACTTCGCGGCCGACGGGGCGTGGCTGGGGATCCCCAATGTCGCCGACGTGGTCTCCAATCTGGCCTTTGTGTGGGTCGGTCTGCTGGGAGTGATCTGGGTGACCCGCCACCCTCACCGGTTTCGCGAAGCGCACCAGTACTGGCCCTATCTGACGTTTTTCGGCGCTGTGATACTGGTAGGGATCGGATCGGCTTATTACCACTGGGCCCCGGATCATGGGCGGCTGTTCTGGGACCGCCTGGCCATGAGCCTGGCTTTCATGGCCATCCTGGCGGCGATCCTGTCGGACCGGGTCGGTGCCTGTCGGGGTACTGTCGTCCTGCCGGCCTTGCTGCTGGTCGGCGCCCTCGGCGCCATTCATTGGTACTGGAGCGAACTTCAGGGAACCGGCGATCTGCGCCTGTACATGCTCACCCAGGCCCTGCCCCTGGTATTGGGTCCGCTGATGGTACTGCTTCATCCCAGTATTTACACACGCGACAAGGATTTACCGGTGGCGGTGGTCTGGTACCTACTGGCGCTGGGGGCCGATCGACTCGACCATCCCATCCACGACCTCACGGGCGGCCTCCTGAGCGGCCACACCCTCAAGCACCTGCTAGCCGCCCTGAGCGTCTACTGGATCCTGCGCATGCTGCGCCGACGCCAATGGCGCCCGCGGGCTTGATCAATCGCCCTGACCGGGTCAGCGCCTGTACCATGCTCTCCGGCAGCGATCATCCTGCCGCCCGGTACAGGGGGCGGGCCAGCCAGTGGCGCAACCCCCATTCCACCCCCATGGCCTGGCTCCACACCACTCGGTACTGGTGACCAAGTACATGCAGGCCAAAAAATACGGCGGCACGCGGCATTTTGCTGGAGTTCGGCTGTCCTAGTAGGCGGGTGTAAGGCGTATTCATCCTGGTGCCCCGCTCTCTTCTTGTCCATGCAGGTATTTCCCGTGCCCAGAATCAATCCCCCCGTGGCCTGGTCCACTTCACTGTTTTTTGCGTTCACCAATCTGTTGGCGTTGACCGTGGTGCCCTGGTGGGGATTCACCCAAGGGTACAGCGGATGGGCCTGGCTGGCCTTCGGGGTGCTGCTGGCCCTGGGGGGTATGAGTATCACCGTGGGGTATCATCGCCTCTGGGCCCACCGAACCTTCAAGGCCCGCTGGCCCCTGCGAATGTTGCTGGCTGTGTTCGGCGCCATGGCATTGCAGAACAGCATCTACAATTGGGCGGCCCGGCATCGCAATCATCACCGGTACGTGGATGATGTGGATCGCGACCCCCACTCCGTTCGGTCTGGATTCTGGCACGCACACATAGGCTGGATGTTGCGGGAGTGGCCCGCGAGCCAGCCCGATTTCAGCACCGTGAAGGACCTCACCCGAGACCCGATTGCGCGCTTTCAGCACCGGTACTACTGGCTGCTGGCCTGGTCCACCAATCTGCTGTTCCCCCTGACCCTGGGCTTGATGCTCGGGGATGTGGTCGGCATGCTGCTGCTGGCGGGGGTTTTGCGGCTGGTGGTCAGCCACCATTTCACCTTTTTCATCAACTCTCTGGCCCATACCTGGGGCAAACGCCCCTATAGCGATGACAATACGGCCGTGGACAATGCCCTGGTGGCTCTGGTGACCTGGGGTGAGGGCTACCACAACTATCACCATGCCTTTCAGTCGGACTACCGCAATGGAATTCACTGGTGGCAGTACGATCCCTCCAAGTGGTTCATCAACCTGTGCGCCTGGGTGGGGTTGGCGCACGACCGTCGGCGCGTCCCCCGCTTCAGGATCCAGCGGGCCCGCATTTCCACCCAGTTTGCAAGGCTTCGGGCGCGACTTGAGGTCACGGGTGTGGCCCCTAGCTGGAGTGAGGCCCTGGACAGGGAATATCATCAGTTCAAAGAGACCGTAACCCAGTGGCAGCAGTGGCAGGCACGCCGGGTACAGGTCGGGCGAGAGGCGCTACGCGACCGCTGGACACGCATCGAAATGCGAACGGCCTACAAGGAACTGGAGTATCGCCTGCGGATGCAGCGCCAGCGTCTGCGGGTACTGCATGCAGCTCTCTCCCAATGAACAGGCTCAATGCCCCCCCGGAAGCGAATTCCCCGGTTGATCTTATGCCAATTAGCACTAGACTCAGCTAGAAGCCAACCGTGGGTCAACTTGGGGGGCGGAGATGATGTGGCTCGATCGACAACTCCGGCGGCAGGTACGCGAAGGCTGCCTTGCTTTGCACCTGCCCGATGGCTCCAGCAAACGGTTCGGTGACGGGGAACCCCAGGTCAACCTGCATGTACATGACCGCAAGGTATTGCAACGCTTGGCCTGGGACCCGGCGCTGAACTTCGGTGAAACCTACATGGAAGGCGGCTGGGATCCAGGGCCCGAAGGTCTGCGGCCCTTGGTGCACCAGGTCATGCGCAATTTTGCCCCCGCGTTCCGAAAACGTCGCAGCCTGCCTCTGGTCGTCCTGCGCAGGCTATGGGAGCAGGGTAACCGCATCACCCGCAGCTACGGGAATATTTCCCATCACTACGATCTGGAAGAGTGGTTGTTCCGGCGCTTTCTGGACCGGGACATGTACTACTCCTGTGCCTATTTCCGCCGTCCGGACATGACCCTGGAGGAAGCCCAGCAGGCCAAGGCAGACATGATTCGGCGCAAGCTGCTGCTGCAGCCCGGCATGCGCGTTCTGGACATCGGCAGTGGTTGGGGCAGCATGGCGTTCCATCTGGCAGAACATGCGGATGTCCAGGTGGACGGTGTCACCCTCTCCCGCGAGCAGTTGCGCGCCGCCAGTGCCGAGGCCGAGCGCCGCGGGCTGTCGGACCGGGTGCATTTCCATCTCCAGGACTATCGGGAACACCGTGGGCAGTACGATCGTATCGTCAGCGTGGGCATGTTCGAGCATGTGGGGCAGCCCTACTACCGGCGCTACTTCCAGCAGGTTCACGATCTGCTCAAGCCCGAGGGCGTGGCGCTGCTGCACACCATCGGTCGCGTGGACCCACCGGGCAAGACCAACGCCTGGCTGGCCAAGAACATCTTTCCCGGTGGCTACACGCCTGCGCTGTCAGAAGTGGCAGCCGCGGTGGAAAAAACCCCGCTGATGGCCACCGACGTGGACGTATGGCGCCTGCACTATGCCGAGACCCTGGCCGAGTGGTATCGGCGTTTCCAGGCCATTCGCGACGAGGCCGCCGAACATTTCGATGAGCGCTTCTGCCGCATGTGGGAGTTCTATCTGGCCACCTGCGAGGGCAGTTTCCGTTACTGGGGCCAGGTGGTGTTCCAGGTCCAGTTGGCCAGAATCCATGGGGTGATTCCCGAAACCCGGGATTATCTGTACCAGTCGGAGCCCGCCCACAACATCAGGCACGCCGAAGAGGACGCAGATACAGGCAAGGCGATTGCCTGAATTGAGGCACATGGGCGACACGAAGACGGCCGGCAAAGGCGTGCTCGTTGCTCTGTCCTCAAAGGTCGTACGCCAGGAACAGCCGACGGCGGCTGGGCAGGTCCAGCGCGGCGGAAGGCTCATCCAAAAGCATCAGCCTTGGATGCTGCGATCAACATCCAGTTGACGGAAAACGCCCATGAGCGTTCAGCGTTTCGTGGTTGGATCACCCAGGATAGGTTATGTTATAACCACCCCGTATTACCTGACTCTAGCACTCGGATAGAGGCGCCCGCATGCTGACGACCCGCGAACTGCTCCAGATGCCAGACAGCGAGTACATGAACGAGGCGCAACTCGCCTATTTCCGCGCCGAGTTACAGAAGATGCGCGCTGAAATCATCAATGATATTCGCATCACCACAGATCACTTGCGCGAGACCCCGCGAGCAGCGGACGAACTGGACCGTGCCGCAAGGGAGGAGGAGCAGAGTCTGGAAATCCGTTTGCGAGAGCGCGAGGCCACCTTGTTGCGCAAGATCGATCAGGCCATGAAACGCATCCAGGATGGAACCTATGGCTACTGCGATGTGACCGGAGAGCCCATCGGCCTGAGGCGCCTTCTGGCCAGACCTACCGCCACCCTCAGCATTGAGGCCAAGCAACAGGCGGAAACCCGGGAAAGGAGTTACCGAAGCCCTTGAGTTCTTCCTCCACCTCTTCCATTCAATATCCCATGGAGTGCAGTCCATGAAGCCGCTTCCCGTGACCGTTCTGTCCGGATTCCTCGGTGCAGGAAAAACCACATTGCTCAATCACGTATTGCGCAACCGATGCGGCATGCGGGTGGCCGTGATCGTCAACGACATGAGTGAGGTCAACATTGATGCGGCTCTCGTCAGATCAGGCGACACGAATCTCTCCCGGACTGAAGAGCAGATGGTGGAGATGACCAATGGGTGCATCTGCTGCACCTTGCGCGAAGATCTGTTGCTGGAGGTCCGCCGACTCGCCGAAGAAGGGCGCTTTGATTTCCAAAAGGCCAGCCAGGCGCCGGGGTGGGTCCAGGAAATGATGGGGATCCATACTCCCGAGACCAAGGCCCATACCGGGGAAGCCCCATGAGCGTGGCAGACACCGCAGATATGCCGTTGGCGCCCGTTGCCGGCATTCTGACCACGGAACAGCCGCAAGACTTCTCGCTGATTCACCGGCTTGATTGCAGCATGGTGCGATGGCAGCGGCGGCCGGTTGAACACGAGCAAGAATTGATTCGCCTCGCCGCTCCAGAATCACCCAGGCTCAAGAGCGTCGTGGTGCTGGACGCATTGCATGACCTGCTGAAGGGCCAATTGGGTGCTTCCAGAGCGATGCAATGGCTTGCGGCCGACATCCAACTGCTGGCGAGTCATTTTCAGCGCGTGTCGGGACATACGCTCCTGGATATCAGCCTGGACACCATCAGCCGTCAGGAGTGCCCCTATTTTCATATAGATAATATGGATTTACGGCTGGTATGCACCTATCTGGGGACAGGCACAGAATACCTGGACGACAGTCAAGCGGATAGAGACTGGTTGGGACAGGGCGAGAACGAGAAGGTCTGCTGTGGCAATCAACCTCATCAGGCCGCGCCCATGGATGTCCTTCTCATGAAGGGGCGCACTTACCCAGGGCCATCAGACCGAGCCCAGGTGCATCGGTCCCCCGAGCCATCTCCTGGGCAGCCCGAGCGTCTGCGACTGCGAATCGATGGTGCATCGTGACCAAGCCTTTTGGATGCGATCCGTGCAAGCCAGCGGAATGTTCAAGATCGACAACCGGGAGCGTCTGCGCCGGATCGCCCAGGCGGTGCCGGGGGGCATCCACCAGTTCGAGCGTCGCCCGGATGGCAGCACGCGCATGCCCTATGTCAGCCGCAAGTTGTGGGAGTTGTACGACATTGATCCGGAAATCGTGATCTTTGCCTTCTACATGATGATCTGCCTGGTGATGCTGGGCGTGGGACAGTTTTTGGTGCTGATCTAGGGGCCGGGCCACCTGGCCAGTTTTGCCCTGGTGGCCATCCTGCTCTGCCTGGGCTTGATCCCCATCGCTCTGCCCCCGGCCCTGCCGCCTATCCCATCAAGGCCCAGCCTCTGTCACTGAAGGCGCTCTACCACAGGACCCCAGTGGGCGTGATCTGCGCGCCGTGAGTGGTTTTCGGTGTTCATTTCAGACCCTTTAGGCATTGAGATTTTCAATAGTCACCCGCCCTAGCCCCGTCTATAGTCCAGCCGCTGCCGAAACCGGTTCCTGTACAGGTTCGACAGCGGCTTCAGATCCGCCAGGGCCTGGAGCGTGCCGATGTCGGCACGGTGATTCACGTGAGCGGCCCAGATCCGGGCAATGCTGACTCGATCGGGATGGGACTCAATCCGCTCCAGCGATGCATACGGCGCGACCCATCCTGGCTCCAGGGTGCGATACAACCAACCGATGGCACCTCAGGGAGCACTACCGTGGAAAGCACATGCAGCACCTTGATAGTCCGTGAAGCAGGTGGCGCACCCGGCAAAGCTTGTGTTTTCGATACCTGTCATTCTCCAACGGGCCTCGCTCGGCCATACGTCACCGGCGAATGACAGTCACTCCCTTCGGGCAGCGTTCAAGTACAAGGTCCCGGATCAGGCTGAAATCGGCAGCCTGGGCATAGATCAGGTTTCGTGTCATTTTGCTTGCAATCAGCTTGATCACGCGCTTGCGCTCGTAGACCACGACCTTACGGATACGTTTGAACGGGGTGTGCATGCTCTTGCGGGACAAGGCGAGCAGGCTCGCGCCGGCGGCTGAAGGGTTGCCGGAGGCCAGCCCTGCCAGGAAACCTACCCGCGCCATCAGATCCGTGCGCTTGACTCCCCTGGATGGCATCTCGATGTGATCGATACCCTTGTCATCCATCTCAAACAGGATGGAATAGCGTCCGCCGCTCATCAGAACGTAGATCGGATAAGCGATGATCATCAGACAGAGCATGATGCCGGCAACGATCGCATAGACCTGGCCAAAGGCCCGTAAACCCGGCATGAATGACCCTTCCAGGGTCTCGATCACCAGGAGCAGCAGGGCCGGCATCAGGGCCGCCAGCAGGATGATTTTGAGAAGCATCATGGGGATGACGGTATCCCGCCATAGACTGACATCATGGAGCCATCGGTACTCCTTGCCGCGCCGGGTGATGTTTTCCGAAACTCTCTCGACGCTGGGGCCGACTGAATCTGGTGACCCATCGGCGGCGTCTCGGGTCATGGTGGTACTGTCTTTCATGATTCTCTATCCAGCCCTTGTGTTTGTGGCGTGACCATCTTCAGTCAATACTGGGCCCCCAGCCGCCAAATGGATTTCTCACCCCCTGAGACGGCGGTCGTTCTACCAGCACACCGGTTTTAAGGCCACGCTCGAACTCATATTGATTTATCGATCTCGCCATCCCGGTAGTAGGTCTATACGCCGTGCGGGACGAATCGCAGGGTCGGTGCCTGGTCTGGCGAACCAACCAGTAATCTTCGGCGCTCATCCAGTATGATCTTCTCGACATAACTGCCCCGGCTTTGCTGCCTTCAATCGAGTGTTCACACAGCTTCAGGCTTGCGCTTCCGGATAGCGGGAAACGCGGCTCACATCCTGAGCCCTCGCGCAGGGCCTGGACACAGGCGGTGTGGATTCCCGTGGCTCTGGCCCCGGGAATCACCCCCAACTGCTGCTTGGAAAGGCTCAAATTTCATGGATGAACGCCATCAGGTACCCTGAACGCTGGTTGGCCACCGATCACAGCATCCTTCGCAGATCGCGCCCCTGCCAGGGCGGATTTCCGGTCGGGCAGACGAGGTTGGCCACGGATTCAGGTAAAAGATCGCCGGATTTTATCTTAAGCTCATAATCAGGATCGGTATCAGGTAATAAGGCTTTATTCCAATGTCGTCAATTTAGGCCGCCATCCCAGGTAATGGGTTGACGTATTTCGACTTTCTCGGATTGGAGCGACCAGGCCGAATCATTTCCTGATCCCGGACGATCCAGGCCAGGAGCTCAAGGATTGAAGCCAAGGGGTCCTGGGATCGCCGGAGCGCATGGAACTGCTCACGGAACCTTAGGATCGTCGCCCGGAAGTTGATGCAGTAATCTCGAAAGCGGTGGGCCGTCATCTGCCGGGCCACCGGCTGAGACCGAGCAACACTTATGGCGGCCAGGATGAGCGTCAGGAAGCGGGCGTAGATTTCCTGGTACACGTTCCACCGGTCGCGGGTTCGAAATCGCTCCATTCCGAGCCAAGCCTTGAGGGATTTGTAGAATTCTTCGATACCCCATTACCAAGACCGCCATAAAAGTATTTTGACAAGCCCAGAAACGCCGTCAATACTCGACGTCTGGATCCTAGTGAAACGTGGGCAGCGGCAACTCTAGGAGGTCGCGGCGTAGTCCTGGGTCCGGGATCGGAACCGAGGCAGGAGGTACGACCAGTTTAGAAGAAGTTCTGGCATCGGCTCGAGCCAGATGCACGGTCAATTTGGGGGGAAGAGGCATGACTAAGGCAATCCAATCCGGCGCGCGGAGTCGAGCATGGCTGAAGCGGGTAGCAATGATCACCAGCCTGGCGGTGCTGCTCAGCGGCTGCATGGCAACTATGGATAGGCAGGGCCAAGGCACCGTCATTGGAGCCCTTGGCGGCGCGATAGTCGGCAGTCAGCTTGACGGGAAGAGGGGCGCCGCTGTGGGAGCTATCATAGGTGGCGGAGCGGGCTACCTGATTGGCCGGCACTTGGACGAGCAGGAAGCTGCCCTGCGCAACGAACTGGGTCAGCAGATGAGCGATGGGAGCGTTTCGCTGGAGCGCACGGGAGGCAACGAGGCAATGGTGTTGTCGATGCGGGGCAACGTGTTATTCGGCACGGGTAGCGCAAGTGTGAGTCCAACCGCCTACGACTCGCTAAACCGCCTCGCCCGGGCTTGGCACGATAACCCTGACCTCAACATTATTATTACCGGTCACACGGACAATGTTGGTCCACTCGAATTCAACCGCGATCTGAGCGCGCGGCGAGCCGAGAACGTTGCCCTATATCTTGTCAAGCGCGGAGTACCATACCGCAATCTATACACCCGAGGGGCGGGCGAACTCGCGCCGGTGGCTAACAACAACACTGCCCGTGGTCGCAGCCAAAACCGCCGGGTCGATTTGGTGTTTTATCCAGCGAGCGTGCCGCCGCCAGAGGTTCGGTTGGTCTACACACATGACACAGAGCCGCGTTCGACCGAGCCGCGTGTGGCCACCCATCAGCCACAATCGGGGCCGCCGCATCAGCGCCCTGAGGCCGCGTACGCCTTCACAGATGAAGATAGAGCCTTGGCTCAGCGCCAGCAGCAAGAAGTCCGGGGCTCGGAGGAAACCGAACCACTATCGCCGATTCGGTCGGCATCCGAATTGGTTAAGCATCTATGAGGGGTAATGTCATGAGCATGAGAAAGCATAACGGTAGTGCCATTGGCAGCGTACTTGGCCTGATCGCGCTGATCGTGGTCGGGCTGTTTGTTGTCCGGGAATTCGCCCCCGGCTTATGGACCAAGGTCGAGAATGTATACCGCGACACGGTTGGCTGGACTGAGGAGGCTCGGCGCGCCGACCCGGTGGGCTATCTGGAGCACGCACGGGGCGAGATGCAGCAAAACCTGGATCGTATCGGGAGCATCATCCGCGACCTTGAGGCAAAAGCCCTTCGGCTGCGTCAGGAAAAGACCCGCCTACGCAGCGACCACGGTCAATATCAGGAGCTGCTTAACCGCGCCAAGACTGTGTATCAGGAGGCCGAGGCGGGCGCGCGCGAGTATCCGGTCGACTTCGCCGGTGCCCGGTATAGCCGCGAGGATTTCATGCGCCAGACGGCCATCATTTTGAGCGAGTCCAAGCTGGCCGAGCGCCGTATCCAAGACATGAAGTCCGCGGACGAGGGCATCAGCAGGGCTATACGCGACATGTATGAGAAGCGCGCCAAGCTGAGGGGTGGATTGGCCGACATCGGCACCACCATCGTGATCGCTGAGGCTAATGCTGCGTCCCAGGAGGTCCAGGATACCCTTGACACGGTGGCCACCGTCGCCAGCGACATTGACTCTTACCTCCGGGCCTACGACAGCGGCGACATCTCGGTCCGCTCCGCGGACGAGATCATCGAGCGGGAGGGCAGAGGAGCCATCGACGCTGATGTTGAGGACTTCCTCTCGAGTTGAGCGGGCGAATCGGCGTGCGGCGTGAGTAACTTACCCCGATCACCGTGGCCGCTCTGCCTCAAGGTTGCGGCACGGGGTCGGGAGGAGGGTTGTTGCGGGGTGTGGACGTCGGCGAACCGATTCTGGACTGCTGCAATGTCGCGCTGTTACGTGCCACCCTATCCGATGAGGCCACTTCACCCGTCCCACGCTCTCTGAATTGCGATGAGCATTGACGAGCATGCCCTCCAGTAGGGGTTTTCGGATCCAGAACAGACTTCTTTCCAGCGACCATGGCCTCACTACCCGCTGTCGTCGGAGGATATGGTCAACATACCGGCAAAGTCGCACTTTTTCGTGCGCTCCGGGGAGTGGGTGCAGCACCCTTGATCATTGTCTTTCCTGTGCCCATCCCCTCAACGACGGGCTGCTTCCAAGCGCCAGCTCCTCCGTTGCCGCCACCTCCGTCACTGCGCGGGCGGTTGGCGCCGCCGATCAGTTCGTCATCACCGCGCCAGGCAAAGCGGGCAGGGAATCCGGCGTGGCGACTGCTCGAGGCAGGGCTTTGTCAGGGTCATTCGGCAATGATTTCATCACGGATTCAGGAAAAAGGGCATTCCCGGCGAGTGCTGGAAGAGACTCCTGAGGAAACGTTGATAAGTGAGAATATGTAAATATTAATCGGCTCTCATATTAGAGTCGGCGGATATCTTTCAGGTCCTTGACTACAACCGAGTATTGAACTAAGGATTTATTCCACGCCAGAGACTATTGGCGTGGTTCCCAATCCTGGGCTGGTAAAATACTAATAAGTTGAGGAGAGGAGTCATGTATACGCCGACCAAGAGATCACTTCTGTCTCTAGTTGTCCTGTTGTTTGTTGCTTCAGCCAGCACATCAAAGGCTGAGGAACCGCCGTGCCCGTTCGACGAAAGCAGGTCGGGACTCTGTGGCTACTACCATTCACAGATAAGTCCCTCCGAGGCCTATATCAAGGCGGTTTTACCGCAAGGTCGTTGGAGTAACCCCTTGCAGCGGCCAGTCATCCTTGATGTGAGGAGTATACCTGAGTACAAGGCGGGTCATCCTGAAGGGGCCTATAACGTGCCATATCCGTTCATTTATCAAACATGCGAGATACGGCATCCTGATGGTGCTTGTGCTTCATCCGGCGAGCGGATTCCTCAAGACGATGTTGCTTTCGTGCAATATGTCCAGCGCATCATTCCCCGAAAGGATACACCCATCTACACCTTGTGCAGAACCGGCGTACGCAGCGTGGGTGCTGCAAATCTCCTGACCGACGCGGGTTATACCCATGTGAGGAACATTTGGGAGGGCTTTGTAGGCATTCACTTGACAGCCCCCAAGGTGATCGATTTTGATGCCGACGGCAATGCTATTCGAGAAAACCTCATCGTTGATCTAAACCATGACGGTGTCATCGATGACAGGGATAAAAATGGTTGGCGTTACCACTATGGACTCCCATATGTGACTCGGCTGCGGCCGCAACTTATCTATAGGGATGTGGCTTATATGTATTGGTGGGACTAATCGTTTTCCCGCTCTGAAAAACCCAGAAAAATTTCGCTGTGCTTGATGGCGGTGGGGCGCATGGGCGCCCCATCGTGGTTTGATTCTGTAACCGTCCAAGGCCAGCATGGTCATGGCCCCGGCCGGCAGGCAATTTCTGCACGAGGTTGGCCTATTGGCTGGATAGACCACAAGACCAAGACCAGCAGCCCCCGGCCCAGTGAGGGAGGTTTCGATCCGCGCCCCTTTGTTACGTCCCGCACTGATCCCTCTTACCACCGCCTCCTCATCCCTGGCTCCTTGAGGGCCTGTTAGAGCGCATCCTGGCCTTCAATCCGGGACATCCGGGACATCCGGGTCAAAGAATCCAATTGCATGACAGGTGTCCATCAGATCGAGACGCCGGCCAGCATCACGCCCCGACTGGGGCCATTTTTAATCCTTCTATCCGATAGGTAATTGAGATTTTCAATAGTCACCCGCCCTAGCCCCGTCTATAGTCCAGCCGCTGCCGAAACCGGTTCCTGTACAGGTTCGACAACGGCTTCAGATCCGCCAGGGCCTCGAGCGTGCCGATGTCGGCATGATGATTCACGTGAGCGGCCCAGATCCGGGCAATGCTGACTCGATCGGGATGGGACTCAATCCGCTCCAGCGATGCATACGGCGCGACCCATCCTGGCTCCAGGGTGCGATACAACCAACCGATGGCACCGCTGTCGGACATGCGACGTGTCAGCCTCGGTGCCTCATGACGGGCCTCCAGGGTGCTGCAGGGGGAGCGGGGCTGGCTCACCTGGATCACCGCTTCCCCCCAGCGAAAGCAATCACCAATGCAGACCTCCCCCTCCGAAAGGCCGTCGGTACTGAGATTCTCGCCAAAGGATCCGGGCACCAGCTCACCTTCCAGGAAGGGATAATGCTTGACCCAAAGGGCATAGTGCTCCGCCGGGTAATGGCACACCGTGCGGTTCGGCCCACCATGATGCTTCCGGTTCACCACCCCATCACCCTGGAAACCCTCCCAATCCAGCCATGCGGGCACATCAGCCGCCTGCTTGTCCATGGCAGAGGGGCGACCACTGGCTTCCACGATCAGCGGGCGGTCACGCAGGAACGGGCCTCGAGCGGGCCAGATTTCGTTCATGTATCTCCCCAGGGTAATGCAGCCGCAATACCTTATAGAGTGAGCCTGCAGACTGCATTTCGAGCCGTGATGCTGATCGATGCTATGCCGCCGCACCCGCCGCCAGGTGCGGCGACCATGCGCTGAGATCGCCGGTGACATTCACCACCCGAAAACGCACGAAGATCGATTCCGAGAGCCAGTCCTGCTGGCGTGCTGCGCGCAGGGTGCGATGGTGTGGGCTCTTGTGGTAGGCGAAGGCGCGCATTTGTTCAGTGTCCTGCCACAGAGTGAAGGTGGCCAGCGTGCGCAGGGGCGTCTCACCAAAGCCGATATGGAACCAGCAGCCGGGGACCTGGTGCAGGTGCTGGCGGATCGCGGGCACGGCGCTCCAAAAGGATCGAACCCGGTTACGACGCACACGCGCGTGGGTGAGGACCGCCACGGGTCCATCCGTTGCGCGCTCGCCGCTGTACTCGAACGGCTCGCGCCCGGCCCAGGTGCCATGGCCCGAGAGGGGTCGCAACTCGATATGCAGTTGTGCCTCGCTGGGCCCGGCGATGCGCCGATAGAAACGGCTTTGCCGCAGTCGCTGATCATCGGCAGCGTCTGGCAACCCGCTTAGCAGGCAGTAGGTGCGCGGATCGGGCAGGATCGAAAAACCATCGCCCCCGCCGCAGCCCATGAGCCTGATGTCGCCAGCGGGCACATCGGGGCCGATGAACAGGCGGCGAAAACCCATGAAGAGAAAGGCTGCCGGGCTGTAGCCGAGCGGATAACGGAAAAAGCTGAAGGTGACGCGATCGGTCGACATGGATTGGGCGTGGCTAGCGTTAGTTTGCGGGTGGTCTGAATGCGTTGCTATGTGATTCCACCTCTCAAAGCTTAGGTCATCGCGGCGAAATACCGAAGTCTCAGGGAAAAAATACTCATATTCGGCGTAGCGTGCGGATTCCGGTTGTTGGGCAAGGTCTGTGGCATGCGCTCACTTCCTGCACCAGAAGGCGGCCACGGGATCGCGGAATATGCGTCATCACTGGCGTAGCCGCAACGGCATACCCACCGTGAACTGCAGGTCCGGCGAATCCGCGGTTACGCCAATGCCCAGACCGAAATCCACTGTGAAATCCGGAGACGTGGAGTAGGACGCACCCACATTGAACGTCGAGGTCACCAGGGAGGATCCGGGGATACGCGCATCGTCAATCCGGCTACTGGCAGACACCTGCTGGGAAAATCCGAAGCTGATGGACGTGTCCAGGTTCAGCGCCAGCGCCAGACCCACCTGCGCACCGACGGTATTACCGCTGCGAAACCGACCCGCCTCGATGTCCACACCCTCATTATAAGTGTAGGACAGTCCGCCAAAGAAAACGGCCGGATCCGTCACATGCACCAAGGTCAGCGAGCCGGCATAACTGTTGAAACCGCTGCCCAGGGAAAGCTGTCGACCCGGCTCCTGGTCGAAGGGGTTATCACCGGTCGTGGTCTTCCAACGCAGGCTACCCAGCAGATCGGGCCACCTTTCCGAGCCCCTGATCAATTGATGAGACAAGGCAAGTTCGATATCACCCAGCCCCTGAGCGGACTGGGTGCTCTCCTCGTTTTCGGCAGTGACCACCTGACGGCGCTGCCATCCCCAGGGAATGCGCGCCTCCAGCTGCCAGTCTTCAGGCAACCCGATGCGTCCGGTGAACGTGGTCTGGGCGATATCGGTGCGGACCCGCTCATTGACAATGTCCCCGACCACCAGAACCGGCAGGATGGTGAAGCCGTCGATGACGATACGATCGCTGGAACTGCTGATGTAACTGAAGCCCAGGTCTGCTTCGAAGGTTCCAGGCGGCAGCAGCAGACCGCCACGATCGATGAGGGTTTGTTCGAACGCGGCCCGAATCAGGCGTTCCTGTTCACGACGCTCTTCCTCCGCGGCTTCCTGGACGGCCTGTTCCAGGGCCTCCTGTTGCGGATCGGGTTCCCTGATCTGTGCCGGGCCCGGCGCAGATGGGTGCAGATGGGATTCCAGTTCGTCAAGACGGTCGATAAGATGCCGGATGACGTCATCACGCACGACGATGGCCCGTCGCAGTTCCCGCAACTCCTCCTGCAATTGATCGATGCGTTCATCGGCCATGGCCATGGTGGCAGGCACACCGCTCACCGCCACGATGCATAGCCACGACATCCCCCGCCTGGACATCCCCCTCCTGGTCGGAGGCACCCTCACGGGGTCACCGGGAGATGGCGTATGGCCGGTGGCACTGGTCCACCCGCCCTCAGCAGGCGGTGAACATAGTCCAGGTTGGGTAGTGGCGTGTTCAGCGCATTGGGAGCCAGCGGTCCTTGTCCCGGGTCCCATGGCGATTGGCCCACCTCCCGCACGAAGAACCCGATACGACTGGACCAGGCCTCGTCAAACTGTGCCAGCGACAGGGTGAGGTTGCCGAAGGCCGGATCACCAATCAGGACACGGTTTCCGGCGCGGCCCCGGAACACCACGAAATGATCCAGGTCCCGATAGCGAATGGGGAGAATCGCAGGCACCGGGCTGTGTTCCAGATCCTCCAGGGTCAATTGTGCGTAGCCCTCTGCCTGATAGCCCACGGCCTCGGCGAAGCGCTTGAGATCGAGAAGGGAGAATCCGCCACGTGCCCTGACCCTCTCCGGGTCTGTGTTGGCCAGGATACTGACGGCAATCGTGGCCTCACTGAAGGGGTCGCCAAAATGGTAGGTGAGAATGGTGCTCAAGGCAGCCGATCCACAGCTGACATCCCACCCCTGGCGCACCAATCCTGCCTCACGCAACTGCTTGAGGGGCATCACGTCGGTGGAAACGCGACCCGCTGCGGTCGGAAGTGGCGTGCCCCCATCCACCACCGGGCTTGCTGTCGCAAGCACCGATATCAGCAGCGCGGGGGCGACGGCTTTCATCTGGGGCCTCCCAGCGCCGCTGGGGACGTTGCCAACTCCCTCTGGAGATTGATCTGCTGCATCTGACCGACCACGGAGTCGATATTGACGTTCAGATTCAGCAAGACATTCACGGGTGAGTTGACCGCGTTGATGTTGATCAGCGAGGAAAGGTTCTGCTGAGCATTGTCTCCCAGTATCAGCAGGGCCTGGGGGTTGGAGCGGCCGTCCAGAAGCGCAGCCTGACCTTGAACATGGATGTGACTGCCCCGCCGGGTGGTTCTTGCTGCCTCGAACCGGGCCAGCTCCTGGGAATCCCCCATCACCGCACCGGCCACCACGCGATCCAGCCAGGCATCATCCATCAGTCGAGGCGACTGGGCATGCGCGGTTCCCGCCATCCAGAGGGTGCAAGCCAGCAGCCATGTCTTGCGAGATTGGATGGGCATCATTGAAACCCCTGCACAAAGGTGTTGCTTTGGCTCACGGCCAAGGGATTCCCTTGCGTGGCACGTACGTGGGCGGGGGTGCGCGCCACGTTGGTGGCCCCTCCCATGAGCGAGGTGGTGACGTTGGCAGCATTCAACGCTCGCAAAGTCTGCTGAGCGCCCCCGTGCACCTGAACGACATGGTAGGTCTCCACCCGGGACTGACTTCCGGACAGGGTGATCAGGTCCGCCCGGGCTCCGACCAATTCACCGCCGGTCGTCTGCTCTGTCTGTTCCCTCCGGGACCACCGATCCTGCTCCCATTGATGCTCCCAGGTGTGGGTTTGCTTCTCCAGCACGCGCTCGAATGACTCCAGGCGCTCGATGGATTGGGTGCCGCAGGACTGCGCGGATCGGGTTAGACAGAGGATGCCATCGGTCAGGTCAGCCCGCATGCCGAATTCTGTCGACCAGGGCGGACCCTGCTCACCGCCCGGGTCAAACCAGTCTCCCAGGGAGATTTCAAAGCGGGCATCGGGAAGTGACAGATCCAGTTCCAGGGACTGCAGCGGGCGACCGGGCAGCAGCTCCAGGGCTGCGGAGGTCAATATGCCGGCAACGGGTTCCAGATCCAGGACGAAGGATTCAGTGATGCCTGGCAGCGAGAGGCCCAGATTGAGATCAACCCCCGTCTGGGGTGTCTGCATCTCGAAACGACCACTGCCCACGGCCGCGATCCCTTGGCCCAGCTTGATATCCAGGTCCTGGAGCGGGTTGGCGCCTGCGAGGCGGATCTCGCCCACATCCAACGACGCGGTGGTGCGATTGCCCACATTGAAGTCAAGGTCGGCGCGGACGCAGCCGCCCAAACATAGCTCTCCACGCACGGTGGGAAGATCTGGAGGGGGGAGGCTGATTTGCCCCAGGTTCACCACCAGATCATCTCCCTCCCCCCGAATCGAGGCCGGCGTCACCTGGGCACCCTGGATTTGCAGACCCGAAAACTCGGCACCGAGACCGAACCTTGCGGGTTCTTCTCCGGTAAACCAGTCAAATGAGACGGCGGGGAGTGTCAGTGAGGGCAGCGTGCAGGTGGGGGCACCGCACAGATCCAGCCCCACCTCCCAATCACGCCCCAGGCTGTCGCCGGGTACGGCAGCGTTGTAATGGGCACGGGTGCGGACCTGACTCAGTTCCTGGTCCACGCGCGTATCCATGCGTGATTGGCGATCCCCAATGCCTTGCCGTAACTGGGTCGCTTCCCAGCGGCGGCTGTCCTGACCACTGGTGGTGGCACCAAGTTGAGCCCCGTCCGCGCCCTCCTGCACAAAATGATTGGTCTGATCCACCCGGGAGATGGGCCCTCCAACGGCCCCACCCTCAAAGACATTCAGGCCGGTGATGGCGTCGGCTCGGGCGACGTTAACCACATTCAACCCGGTCAGACCGGACTGGGCAGCGCCCCCCAACTGGACCTGATTCAGCGATTCCCGGTCGAACACGGCGCCTCCAGCCACCACGCCAGACACGTCGCCCGGTGGCGGGGGTAATCCTGCCTCCATGGAAGCAGCGCCCTGCACCCCGGCGCGGGCCCGGTCCGGAAGGGGACGATCGGGAGGTCCGATGGCGCTCTGGCCGGGCTGCTGTACCAGCATCCCCGAGGCCTGAACCCGGTCCAGTGCCAAGTCATCCAGCGCCCTGGGTGCCGCCGCAAGGGTCGGCGTCAACGCAAGGCCCAGCGCCATCCCGATGGGTACCCTCAGTAGACCCTGGGACACACTCATGATCCGAGCCTCCCTGTTGGTCAAGGGCGGCGGGACACAGCCCCACCGCCACCCTTATTTGACGGCGATCTCAGCGGCTGTGGCTGATGACGTTGGTCTGCGTCAGATTGAGGGATTGCCCCCCGCCGGCATTGAGCGCTCCGGAGCGTTGGGTGGCCACATTGACGCCGTTGGCCACGGCGCTGCCGGCGGCATTGACCACATTCATTGCCCGCACATCAGCCTGGGCATTGCCTGCCAGCACCACCAGGTAGCTGGATTCCACCGTCAGATCTGAACTGTCCACCACGATGTACTCAGCCTGAGCGTCTCGCAGCACGAAGGGTGCCCGGATTCGTTCATCCAGTGCCGTGTCCCAGGAGCGCTCGCTGACCTCACTGCTCTCGTGGCTTTGAGCAGTGGAGCGGTCCACCATGTCCATGATCTCCTCTTCAAAGCGCCCCTCGGCCTGGCAGGAGCCGTTCTGGACCGCACACCCTGCCCCCTCGAATTCCACCGTCATCTCGGGCAGCCTGAGGTTGACCCTCACCTCTCCTTCAAAGGAGACATCCCCGGGCAGCGAGACACCTCCACCTGACTCGAACGTGAACTCACCGGCATCAAAGTGCACACCGAGATCACCGGCACCCGACAGACCCCGTCCGGCCTGTATCTCCTGCCCCAGCACCGTCGACTTGGCGTTCACGCGACCACTGCTCTCGTTGCTGCGCGCGAAGGAATGCGTCTCCACGTTGGTAATGTTCTCGGATGACGCCAGCTCTGAGGACTCAAAACTGGAGCCGCTGTCCGACGTTACCCGGTCGATATTGGCCTCGATTCGCTCGTAGGATGGCACTGATGCCACGCGGCGCTGTTCCTGGACGATGTCGTTGATCTGTGCCACGTTGAAGTGCGCACCGTCCATGATGTCGGCGGTGGTCTCGGCCCGCCCGTCAAAGACGTTGATGCCGTTGGCAATGGTGCTCTCGGCCCCTGTGACCAGGTTCATCGCCCGGGCGTTGGCCTGAGCGCCCTCAAGTAACTCAACATGACCTGTTGAGTTCAGCGTCGCCGAGGAGTCGTTTCCGACGATGGCCCCTCCGCTGGCACTGAGGGGGTGACCAGAGGCAACCCCTGCCGTAATGTTATCCATCTCTTCCAGATTCAGTTGGGAAGGTCCGGATTGGGAAGCCACAACCGGTGCGGTTGCTCCGACCAGCGCCAGCGTCACGGCCACCGGGAGCACCCGGGGTGCGTGGAGAAAAAAACGTTGCTTGCTCAAGCCCTCAGTTCTGCGCCTCATAACCCACCCTCCCGTCGCCAGAATTCAACATAACGCGTCAAACGGAAGATAGCAGAGTATTGACATAACGCAATGAAATGCGATCGCGTCTTTCGGCGCCTAAGTCATCGCGGTGAGTACAGCGCAGCTTTGCCCAAGGAGTGAGGGCTGGCCAGGTCAAGCTTTTTCTCCAATGGCGATACAACGCAGACCTCGGCCGGCACGATACCCCGCTCGAGCAGGTCCGATGCCGGTCGAGCATAGTAGGCGCTGAGCAAATCCAGATTCGCATATACGAACTCGGACCGATCCCTGGGAAAGGGGCGGGTGCTGATGCTCCCGAGGTGTGCCAGGTTGACTGCGCCGCCGTGAAACGAACCACTGCGCCATTGGATATCCGTTTGCCCTTCCGAAGGCACGGACTCCAGCACCAGCAAATGGGGATAGGCGCGTTTGGGGGGATGAGGATGCGCCCGGGGCGCGGGATAAGAAATGATGTCCAGCAGCCGGTAGGGCTGACCTTCCTTGCGGAAGGCCCCATTGAAGGACACAAAAGACACATACAGACTTTGGCCGATCCGGGATCTTAGATCCTCCACCAAACGGTAGTAGCGGGAGGAAGGCCAGAGCGTTCCTTCAGAATCGCTTTGCATGGTAGGTAACGCGACGTCTTGCCTGGCCATGACATCCCCCTCATCCTGGTCTGCACGAGGTGGAGGATAGCAATGGCCTCAGCGCGCGAAAAATACTCACACTCCGCGTGAGGTTCACCCGACAAGCTCAGGGCTGTGGCTGCTGACCGCCCAGAAGCCACCCCATGCTTTCGAATCCCACCACCGTAGCCACCAGGGTAATCAACGACCAGACTGCGAGACTCAGGGTCATCCAGACCACAGTCAAACGTCGGTCCGCGTGCATGGCCAGCGCCATGACCGCGGCCAGGTGGATACCGGTGAGCACCGGGCCCGCGAATGCGACCCCTGGCAGACCATAGCGGTCCCACACACGCTGCGCCCTTGGGCTCCAGCGCCTTCGAATGGGTCCCCGGCGCCCCTCCCACCAGCGGAACAGGGCGATGATGCCGAACACTGGCAGGGCGTTGCCAACGAAACTCACGATCGTCACCGGCACCGGAGACAACCCGAAACCGACGGCCACCGGGATCACGACCATGATCTCGAGCCAGGGCGTGGCTGCAGCAAGAAAAACCAGGGAATATTGCCAAAGAAGATCGGGCATGGGGTGATCAGGAATGCACGGGGGGAACGGACAAGGGGCACGCAGTGTAGACGAAACAGGACGTCCCCGCGATCTCAATGGCCTGGCCTCTTTGCCCGTTCTGCATTGCAACACCTGGAGGTCGGGTCCACACTCCATATAGCCGGACAAACGGTGCCCCTTTCCGTCTGAAAACGGAGGCCAGCGATCATGACAGCATCCGATATCAACGCGTTGCTCGGGTCCCGCGAATTACCAGGAGCCCGGGAAGCGCTGTTGGAGATGACTCGCGATGGATCCCGCAGCTGGCGGCGTGAAGAGTTGCTGGACATGGCTGGCAGGCTGTCGGCAGGTCTGACCGCCGCCGGCCTGAAGACCGGTGACCGAGTGGCCCTGATGGCACCCAATAGCGCCCCTTGGGTAGCGGTGGCGTTGGGTGTCATGCGGGCGGGGGGCGTACTCGTTCCCCTGGACACTCAAATGCCGGGCGAGGACCTGGCCCATGCCCTCAACGACTGCCGGCCAGGCACGATCCTGACCACTGACAAGCTGCTTTCCCGGTTGCCGAAACAGATTGAGGCTGACGTTTGGCTTCTGGACAAGGACACCACCGATGACCGTTCCTGGCGGAACCTCGTGGCCGACAGTCCTGCGCCGACCCGGGCGAGCAGCCAGGACACTGCAGCCATCTTCTACACCTCAGGCACCACAGGGCCACCCAAGGGGGTGCCCCTGTCCCATGCCAACCTGGCCACCAACGTGCAGGCCCTGTGCGACCAGTCCCTGGCAGAGGATCGGGATCGGGTACTGGTCCCCCTGCCCTTTCATCATGTCTATCCCTTTACTGTGGGGATTCTCACCCCCCTCACCCTGGGGGCACCGCTGATCATTCCATATTCACTGGTAGGGCCGCAGATTGTCCGTGCCCTGCGTGACGGTGAAGCCACGGTGATGCTCGGTGTGCCCAGGCTCTACGAGGCCATCTGGACTGCTCTGGAACAAAGGGTGACCGGGCGCGGCCGTACCGCAGCCCGACTCTTTCACGGCATGCTAAGGGTTTCCATGATGGCCCGCCGGGGGCCGGGATGGCGTCTGGGGCGACGCCTGTTCGCCGGCCTGCATCGGCGCATGGCACCGCGGCTACGTCTGGTGGTTGCCGGGGGAGCGGCCCTGGATCCGGGACTCGGGCGTCGCTTGCAGGCGCTGGGATGGGAGGTGGCCACGGGTTACGGGCTGAGCGAGACGGCGCCGATCCTCACCTATAACCCACCGGATCGGGTTCGTCTGGAAAGCGCCGGACTGCCGCTGCCCGGGGTGGAACTGGCCATTGATGGCCAGGAGGATGCCGGCGAGGTGATGGCCCGTGGACCGAATGTGTTTGCCGGTTATCTCAACCTGCCCGAGAAGAGCCGGGAGGTGCTGGACGATGATGGATGGTTCCGCACCGGTGACACCGGCTGGATTGATGAAGACGGTTTTCTCCACTTGGGAGGCCGCACTTCGGCCATGATCCTGCTCTCCGGAGGCGAGAACGTGGATCCCGAGAAAGTGGAAAAACAGATGGAGAAGGCCCCTGAGATCCGTGAAGCAGGGGTGCTGGCCCATGACGACCGCCTGGCAGCGGTGGTGGTGCCCGAACCGGAACTCCTGCGCGAAGTCGAGGGGGATGAACTCAACAAACGCCTCAAGAGCGCCATGGAAACGGCCACTCAGGATCTACCCACTCACCACCGTCCCGGCACATTGAAGATCAGCCTCGATCCCCTGCCCCGCACACGGCTGGGTAAGCTGCGTCGCCACAAGCTGGAAGAACGCTTCGAGGACCTGGGCGAGGGCGCAGCCCCAAAGGGTGAAGCCAAGCCGATTGATCCCGAGGCCATGGGCCCGGAGGATCAGCAATTGCTGTCGGATCCCAGCGTGGAGAAGGCCTGGCAGTATCTGGCCGAGCGTTTCCATGACCGGCGGCTCACGCCGGACAGCGGCCTGTACCAGGACCTGGGGCTGGACTCCCTGGCCTGGGTGGATTTAACCCTGGCGCTGCGTGACCGCATCGGCGTGGAAATGGAGGATGAGGCCATCTCACGGGTACAGAGCGTACGGGATCTGCTACGTGAGGTGGCTGCGGCCGGCGAAGCCGAGCAGGGTGACGAGCAGGATCTGCAAACCGCCCTCAAAGACCCCGAGCAACACCTGGACGACGCGGCGCGGCGCTGGCTGGCACCTCGCGGATCCATACGCCAGTTCATCGGCCTGATTCTGCTGGGCATCACTCGATTGGGAATCCGGCTCCTGTATCGTCTGGAGGTGGAGGGGCGCATCCCCCGTCAAGGAGGCCCTTACGTGCTGGCCCCGCGACACCTGAGTGCCCTGGATCCGCTGGTGCTCACCCGGGTTCTCACCTGGCGGCAGATACGCACGTTGTATTGGGCCGGATGGACCGGGATGATGTTCTCCAGCCGTCTCGCCCGGACCTTCAGTCGGATCGTCGGGATCCTGCCCATCGACCCGGGGAGATCCCCTCGACGCAGTCTGGCATTGGCGGTCACCTCTCTTGAGCGCGGGCATAGCCTGGTTTGGTTTCCGGAGGGACGCCGTTCCCGAGATGGTCGGTTGCAACCTTTTCGGCCCGGGATCGGCAGTCTGCTGCTGGCGCGACCAGCACCGGTGATTCCCGTGCACATCGAAGGCACAGGCAAGGCGTTACCCCCCGGGCGGCGCTGGCCCCGACCGGGACGGTTGCGCATCGTCATCGGTGAGCCGCTGGAACCCGGCAGCCTGGGCAGCGAACCTCGGGAGATTGCCCGGCACCTTCAGGATGCGGTGGCCGCCCTGGGCGAACCCGGCGACACGCGTTGACAAAAAGGAAGCGCGGCCAGGCCAGTCACTCACTTTTCAGTGCACCGAATCCGTAATATCGTGAGTCCATTCCTGAGTTGATGCAGGGCCTGATCCGGGCACCCCCAAGGGCAACCATGATGGCAAACAATAGACGAAGCAAAGCGGTCACCGAAGGCTTTCAGCGCGCCCCCAATCGGGCCATGTTGCGGGCGGTCGGCTTTGAGGATGGGGATTTCGACAAGCCCATTGTCGGTGTGGGCAACGCCCATAGCACCATTACTCCCTGCAACATCGGTATCGATGCCCTGGCGCAGCGGGCCGACGAGGCCCTGCGCGCCGCCGGCGCCATGCCGCAGCAGTTTGGCACCATCACCATCTCCGATGGCATCTCCATGGGCACAGAGGGGATGAAGTATTCGCTGGTGTCTCGAGAGGTGATCGCCGACGCCATCGAGACGGTGGTCCAGGGGCAGAGCATGGATGGCATCCTCGCCACCGGCGGCTGCGACAAGAACATGCCGGGCGCCATGATCGCCCTGGCCCGCATCAACGTCCCGGGCATTTTCGTCTACGGTGGCACCATCAAGCCGGGCAAGTACAAGGGCCAGGACCTGACCATCGTCAGTGTTTTTGAAGCGGTGGGCCAGTACGCCGCGGGTAACCTGAGCGATGCGGATCTGCTAGGGGTGGAGAAAAATGCATGCCCCGGGGCGGGCTCCTGTGGCGGCATGTACACCGCCAACACCATGTCCAGCGCCTTCGAGGCCATGGGCATGAGCCTCCTGGGTTCCTCCACCCAGTCCGCGGAGGACAAGGAGAAGGGCGATTCCGCCGCGCGTTCCGCCGAGGTGTTGCTCGAAGCCATCAAGGCGGATCGCAGACCCCGACACATCATGACCCGAAAGGCCTTCGAGAACGCCTTTGCCGTGACCATGGCCCAGGGCGGTTCCACCAATGCCGTCCTGCATCTGCTGGCCATTGCCAATGCAGCAGAAGTGGACTTCTCCATCGACGACGTCGAAGTGATCCGCCGCAAGGTGCCGGTGCTATGCGACCTCAAGCCCTCAGGTACATACGTTACCAGCCAGTTCCACGCCGTGGGGGGCACGCCCGTGGTCATGAAGATGTTGCTGGAGGCCGGGCTGATTCACGGTGACTGCCTCACCATCACCGGCCAGACCCTGGCCGAAACCCTGGCAACGGTCCCCGCGACACCGCCGGCACATCAGGACATCATCCGCCCCATTGATACCCCGCTATACAGTCAGGGTCATCTGGCCGTGCTCAAGGGCAACCTGGCCGAAGAAGGTGCCGTGGCAAAGATCACGGGGCTGAAAAAGACCGCCATCACCGGTCCTGCGCGGGTTTTCAACTCCGAAGAGGAGTCCATGGAGGCCATCGTCAATGACAAAATCAGGTCCGGCGACATCCTGGTCATCCGGTACGAGGGGCCCAAGGGGGGCCCGGGAATGCGTGAGATGCTCTCTCCCACCTCGGCCATCATCGGCGCCGGCCTGGGCGATGAGGTGGGCCTGATCACCGACGGGCGCTTTTCCGGTGGAACCTACGGCATGGTGGTGGGCCATGTGGCACCGGAGGCCTATGTAGGGGGTACCATCGGCCTGGTCGAGGAAGGCGACACCATCACCATTGATGCTGAGCAGAACCTGCTGCAACTCAATGTCCCTGATGCTGAGCTGGCCAAGCGGCGGCAACGGTGGCGAAAGCCCGAACCACGTTACCGGCGCGGCGTGCTGGCTAAGTATGCCAAGCTGGTTTCCTCGGCCAGCCAAGGCGCCGTGACCGACCGGGATCTGGAAGTCTAAGGCGAATGCGTTGACGCAGCCAGCCATCTGCCTGCCGGATGGGGTCTATCTGGAAGTCACCACACGGGAAGTGGACGGAAGAGGCCACGGATCTGGCCCGAAAGAAGCCTGGCCAGGGAGACTTCGTCCTGGGTGATGGAGTCCGGGATCCCGGCTTCGATACAGACGAAGTGGCGGCGCTGGGCGCGAACGAAAGCAGCACTTGACCCGAGCCCGCAGGCTCCCGCAACGTTGAGACTGCCTGCGTGGCTTGTTCCCCATCATGAGGATTCTCCCATGCACTTCCGACAGCTCTTTGAACCGGACTCTTCCACTTTCACCTACCTGCTGGCCTGCCCCGATACCGGGGTCACGGCGCTGATCGATCCCGTGCTGGAAACCGTGGACAGGGATCTGGAAGTGCTGCAGTCCATGGGACTGACCCTGGATTTTGCGGTGGAAACCCATATCCACGCGGACCACATCACCGGGGCGCAGCGCCTCAAGCAAGCCACCGGCTGCCAGATCGCGGGGCCGGCGCTGGACGAAATCCCCTGCCGTGATGTAGGTCTGCGCGAGGGCGAGCCATTCAAGCTGGGCAGCATCACCCTGAACCCGCTGTTCACCCCCGGGCACACCGACACCCACCACGCCTACCTGCTGGATCACCACGGTCTCAAGCTGCTGTTCTCGGGCGATGCCCTGCTGATCGAGAGCTGCGGACGCACCGATTTTCAGTCCGGCGACGCCCACGTGCTCTACCACAGCATCCAGGACAAATTCTTCAGCCTGCCTGACGAAACCCTGGTCTACCCCGCCCACGATTACGAGGAACGGCGCATCACCACCATCGGCCAGGAAAAGCTGCGCAACCCCCGCCTGGGGAAAGGCCGCAGCGAGGCCGAGTTCGTGAAGATCATGCACGACATGGACCTGCCCTACCCCCGCAAGATCGATTTCGCGGTCCCCGGCAACGAACAATGCGGCGCCTGCCCGGACAACGTACCCGAAGAGATGCGCGGCTTGTGCGAGGCGAGTCGGCAGGGGTAGTGCGGAACAAGAAACCTTGTTCCGCAGCAGGCAACCCGATCAGCGCGTCGAGCTAGGGTGAAGTCCGGCGATCAAAGAAATACCGCCCCCCTAGCTGCCTGGAGGCCTTGAGCACGGCTTGGTCAGCAAAACGGCAGGGTTGGGTGCGGTGCTTGGCACTGTCTCACATGCCAGGATAGTTGGGTCCATCTCCACCTTGAGGCACCACCCAGTCGATATTCTGGTCCGGATCCTTGATATCACAGGTCTTGCAGTGCACGCAGTTCTGGGCGTTGATCTGCAGACGCGACCCATTGGCATCCCCGGTCTCCACATATTCATATACGCCCGCGGGGCAATAGCGGGCTTCCGGCCCCGCGTAAACCGGGAGATTCAGAGCAGTAGGCCGATTTTCGTCTCTCAGCTTGAGGTGGATCGGTTGACCCTCTTCGTGGTTCGTGTTGGAAAGAAAAACCGAAGAGAGGCGGTCGAAGGTGATGGCCCCATCAGGACGGGGATAATCGATGGGCTGGCAATCCCTGGCGGGACGCAGGCGCTCATGGTCGGCGTGATGGCGCAGGGTCCAGGGAGCGCGACCACGAAAGACATAGGTATCCACCGCCGCGTGGGCCAGTCCAGCCCAGAGACCCCAGCGAAAACCGGGGCGGATGTTACGGGCTCGGTGGAGTTCCCGGATCACCCAGGTATTGTCGAGGCGGCTACGGAAATCGCTGGCTTCGGCACCGCCGGCCGGTGACGAGGTCAGCAGATCGAAAACGGTCTCTGCCGCCGTGATGCCACTCTTCATGGCATTGTCGCTGCCCTTGATGCGTGGCACGTCGAGAAAGCCCGCCGTGTCCCCCACCAGCAGGCCGCCGGGGAAGCTGAGTTTCGGCAGGCCCTGCAGCCCCCCCTCCACCAGCGCCCGGGCCCCATAGGCGATGCGTTTGCCACCTTCGAATACGGGCCGGATGGCCGGATGGGTCTTGAAGCGCTGCATTTCCTCGAAGGGGCTCAGGTAGGGATTTTCGTAGTCCAGCCCCACAATGAAGCCCACCGCCACCCGATTGTCCTCCAGATGGTAAAGAAACCCGCCGCCATAGGTGCGGGTATCCAGTGGCCAGCCCACGGAGTGGATCACCTGACCAGGCCGGTGCCGGGTCGGGTCCACTTCCCAGACTTCCTTGATGCCCAGTCCGTAGGTCTGTGGTCCCACCCCTTCGCGCAGACGGAAGCGGTCGATGAGCGTCTTGGTCAGGGAGCCATGACAGCCCTCGCAAAAAAGCGTCTGGCGGGCATGGAGTTCCACGCCGGGCTCGAAGCGTGGGCCCTCGCTGCCATCCGGGTTGCGGCCCATGTCCGCGGTGGCCACGCCCTTGACCGCCCCCTGCTCGTCATGGAGCACCTCGGCTGCCGGAAATCCGGGCAGCACTTCCACGCCCAGGGCCTCGGCCTGTTCCGCCAGCCAGCGACAGAGATTGCCCAGGCTGATGATGTAATTGCCCTGGTTGTGCATCTGTGGTGGCGTGGGCAGTCGCAGGGCACGGCCCTGGGTCAGCAGCAGGAACTGGTCCTCGCTGACGGCGGTGTTCAGGGGGGCGCCCCGTTCTCGCCAGTCCGGCAGCAGTTCATGCAGGGCCCGGGGCGCGAACACCGCGCCCGAGAGGATATGGGCACCCACCTCGGAGCCCTTTTCCAGCACACAGACTGACAGATCCTGTCCTGTCTGCTTGGCCTGCTGACGCAGACGGATGGCCGCCGCCAGCCCGGCTGGACCGGCACCAACGATGACCACGTCGAATTCCATGCTCTCACGTTCCACAGGGCACCTCCGGCGTTGGGTTCAGGATTTGAGGGCGCGAAGCCCGTCCCGCAGGGCGGGCAGCACCTCGAACAGGTCACCCACCAGGGCGTAGTCGGCCATCTGGACCATGGGGGCCTCCTCGTCACGGTTGATGGCCACCACCACCTTGCTGTCCTTCATGCCGGCCCAATGCTGGATGGCTCCGGAGATCCCCACGGCGATGTACAGCTCGGGCGCAACCACCTTGCCGGTCTGCCCCACCTGGTAGTCGTTGGGCACGAACCCGGCATCCACGGCCGCACGGGAGGCGCCGATGGCAGCATTGAGCTCGTCGGCCAGGGACTCCAGCAGCTGGAAGCCCTCGGCACTGCCAACACCGCGCCCACCGGAGACCACCACCCTGGCCGCCCCCAGTTCCGGGCGTTCCGACTCGGTGAGCGATTCCTCCACGAAGCGTGACAGCCCCGGATCCTGGGCCGCCGGCACCGTCTCGATCGACGCCGAGCCGCCCTCGCCCACCGGGTCAAAGGCCGTGGGACGTACCGTGATGACCCTGATCGGATCCTCGCAAATCACCCGCGCCATGACATTGCCGGCATAGATGGGCCGCTCGAAGGTGGTCGGACCCTCGATTCCGGTGATGTCCGACACCTGGGCTACATCCAGACGGGCCGCCACCCGGGGCATGAAGTCCTTGCCCTGGGTGGTGGCCGCGGCCAGTACTGCCGAGTAGTCAGAGGCCAGCGAGATGACCAGCTCAGCCAGGGGTTCGGCCAGCTGGTGAGCATAGGTCGGGTCGTCACAGAGCAGTACACGGCTCACACCCTCCAGTGCCGCCGCCGCTTCACCCACGGCCTGGCAGTCCTGCCCGGCCACCAGGACATCCACGGCATCACCCAGGGCAAGCGCAGCACTCACCGTCCTGCGGGTGACATCGGCCAGATGTCGATGATCATGTTCCGCCACTACCAGCACTGTCATGTCAGATCACCTGTGCTTCATTCTTGAGCTTGTCCAGCAATTCCCCCACGTCGGCGACGCGCACACCCGGCTTGCGCGCGGGCGGTTCGGCCACGCTGACCATGCGGATGCCGCTGCGGGTATCCACCCCGAGGCTGTCCAGGGGACGGCGATCCAGGGGTTTTTTCTTTGCCTTCATGATATTGGGGAGCTTGAGATAGCGAGGCTCGTTGAGTCGCAGATCAGTGCTCACCACCGCCGGCAGCCCCAGGGCCACGGTGCGGGTGCCTCCATCCACTTCCCGGGTGACGATCACCTCGCCGTCGCCCATCTCCAGCCGACAGGCGAAGGTACCCTGCCCCCAGCCCACACGTGCAGCGAGCATCTGCGCCGTCTGGTTGCAGTCATCATCGATGGCCTGCTTACCCATCAGCACGAGATCGGGGGACTCTTCCCCCACCACGGCAGCCAGGGCGCGACTGATCACCACCGGCGCCAGGCTTTCCTCCGTTTCCAGCAGCAGCGCCCGGTCGGCGCCGAATGCCAGGGCCGTGCGCAGTGTGTCCTGGGCCGCGGCCGGGCCGATGCTGACTGCCACCACCTCGGTGGCCACGCCGGCCTCGCGAAGCCGCACCGCCTCCTCCATGGCGATTTCGTCGAAGGGGTTCATGGACATCTTCAGGTTGGCAATGTCCACACCGCTGCCATCGGAGCGTGGGCGCACCCGAACGGTGTAATCCACCACGCGCTTGACCGGTACGAGTACCTTCATGGGCCACTCCTCAATAAGAAAGATATGTCAGGCGTTACCGTTTTCGTCGGGGCGCAGCACCAGCACCGGCGAACGGGCCGAGTGCACCACCTCACGGGCAAAGCTGCCCATGATCACGCGCTGCAGCCCCGTACGCCCGTGGGTGGTCATGGCGATCACCGCCCCCTGTATCAGTGCCGAGTACTCCACCACGGCCCGGGCAACGTCCTTGCCGTGAAGCACGTCCCAGTTGGCCTGCACCCCGTATTTTTCTGGCATGTGGTCCGCCATGCGGCGCAGGTAGACCCACTCCCCCGAGTCCGCGCCGGGACCGCCATGGCCAAAGCTGGGCTTGAGCACCTGGATCAGGCGCACATCCGCGCCGATCGAGCGTGCAAAAGCCACCGCCGACGGTAACACGGCCTCGGAGAGCGGGGATCCATCCAGGCAGATCAGCACCGTGCGGATGGGCCCCGTCCACTCCTCGGATAGATCCGGGCCGGCCAGCAGCAGCGGCCGACGCGACTGACGCAGCACATGCCCGGCGACACTGCCCACCACCGCCTCGCCCACGGCCCCCCGGGCGTGTGTGGACATGACCAGGGGGCTGTCCGGCTCGGCACTCATGGCCTGCATCAGTCCGTCGGTCACCGAAGCGTGGACGACGACTTCCACCTGGGCATCGTTGAGCCCACGGGCGGCCAGAATGCTCTGCAGCAAGGCCTTGCGTTCGGTGCTGTCCGCCTCGCGCGGCACCACCGAAACCAGCCGGACGCGGGCACCCAACTGACCGGCCAGGGAGAGGCCGGGCTTGAGGGCCGCCTGGGAACGGGCGGAGGAATCCAGGGGAATGGTAACAGTGGCGGACATGGCGCACTCCTTGATAGCAGCAATCGAATCCGGCATCAGGCAAGCCAGCGCTTGCGACGCCGGTAATGTTTGACGTTGAGGTAATCCACCTTGCCGGACCCACCCAGGTAGAACTCCTGTACATCGGGGTTCTCCCGCATGACGGCGGCATCGGCGCTCATCACCACGTGGCCGTTCTCCAGCAGGTAAGCGTAATCCACCACCTCCAGGGCGGCCGCGGCGTTCTGTTCCACCAGCAGCACGCTGACCCCCTGCTCCTTGTTGATCTCACGGATGATCTGGAAGATCTCCTGCACCAGCAGCGGCGAGAGGCCCAGGCTGGGCTCGTCCAGCATGATCAGTTCAGGCTCCGTCATGAGGGCACGGCCGATGGCGAGCATCTGCTGCTCACCCCCCGACAGGTAGCCGGCCTTGCTGCGGGCCCGCTCCTTGAGCCGGGGAAAGTAATTGAACACCTGCTCCTTGAGTTCCTGATAGCGCTGGCGGCTGCCGCGGGTGGCATAGGCGGCCAGCAGGTTGTCCTCCGGTGACAGGTGCTCGAAGATGCGCCGTCCCTCAAGGACGTGCACCAGGCCGCGGGCAACCCGTTTTGGCGGCGACAGCGACAGCATGTCCTGACCCTGAAAGCTGAGCGCCCCCCGGGTCACCAAGCCGCGCTCCGGGGCCAGCAGGCCACTGATGGCCTTGAGGGTGGTGCTCTTGCCGGCGCCGTTGCTGCCCAGAAGGGCGATCATCTGCCCTTTGTGGATCTTCAGTGAAACGCCCTTGATGGCCAGGAAGACCTTGTCGTAGATCACTTCCACGTTGGCCAGTTCGAGCAGAGGCTGGCCGGCGTCGGCGACCGGCGCGGTTTGACTGGCAGTATTCTGCATGGGATCACCCCTTTCCTGTCATGGATACCCGTCGGGCCGCCGGGGCGCTCGTCCGCCCCGGCGACATGGGGGCTCAGCGGCCTTCGCGGAAGCCGGCGGCGTCCTTCTCGATCTCTTCCCAGACGATATCCTGGTGAGCCGCGTACCAGTCGGTCAGCGGTTCCCAGGCCTCGCCATTCCAGGCGGACACGCGACCGTAACCACCCCCTTGATGATCATCCGCGGTGATGGTGATGGGCGGCATCATGCCTCTGGCATCGAAGTTCTCGATCATGCGGAAGCCATCACGCAGTTTTTCACCGGTCAGCGGAGCCCCGAACTCCTGCATGGCCAGGCGCGCGGCCTCCACGGCCACTGCCATGGTGGCAACGCCGATGTTGTAATAGGTGGTGCCCACATTGTTCGCGGAACCCTGGCCGCGGCCCGGTTCGATCACGTGTTCCATGATGTCCTGGATGATCGGGTGATCGGTGCCCGTGCCCACGGCCTCGAAGCGCTTGACGCCGTTCATGTGGTTACCGCCCACGTTGCGCGCATCCGTCTCCGCCAGCCATACCACCGAGAGGATGTTCTCCTGACGGATACCGTTGCGGATGGCTTCACGCACCGACACCTGCTGGCCGCCACCGGCGCCCCAGATGATCACGTGGTCAGGCCGGTAGCGACGCAAATCGGACCAGGTGGCCGACTGTTCGGTGCCGGGGCTGGGATAAGCGAAGGCACGCAGTTCAAAGTCCTTCTTCTCGGCCAGATCACGCAGCACGGGGATGGGCTCGCGGCCAAAGGGAGAATCGATATGCACCAGCGCGATCCGCTTGCCTTCAAGACCTCCCTGGTGCTGATCAATGTAGTCCGCCAGCACCGTGGCCTGTGACCAGTAAGTGGCCATCATCGGGAAGACGAAGGGGAAGGTTTCACCTTCGCTGGCATCACCACGACCGTGCAACGCGGTGATCATCACCACCTCGTCACTCAGCACCCGGTTCACCGCGGCACGGGACACCGGCGTACTGAAGAAATCCACCAGCACCGCACCTTCCCGACGGGCGCGGTTATAGGCCTCCAGGCCCCGCTGGGGTTCGTTGGCGGTGTCCCGCACGATGGTCTCGATCATGTGGCCTTCGATGCCACCGGTCTCGTTCACGAGCCGCAGATAGTCCCTCTGGCCCTGATGATACTCATCGGTCACAAAGGTGTAGACGGCGGTAAAGTCCTGCAACAGCGCGAACTTGATGGGCTCCTTCTCGGCCTGGGCGGTGCCGCTCAGGCCCAGGGCCGCGGCTCCGGCCATGCCGGCCAGCCATCGGGTGAATGGTTTCATGACGCACACTCCTCCAAGGTTTTCTATGCCCTCCCCACGGGGAGGTATCAGCTCTGGGTATGACGGAAAGGCCAGACCACGAAGTACTTGCGCAGGTTGTCGTAGATCTTGGCCAATCCCAGGGGCTCATACAGCAACACACCGATGATCAATGCCCCGTAGACCATCAGCGGAATGTGAGCGATCAGATTGAACGAGATGGGAATCCACTCGTAGGTGGCCAGGAAGGCCAGTACATTGGTGAGCACAATGGGCAGCAGGAGCACGAAGCCGGCCCCCAGATACGCGCCGATGACGCTGCCCAGGCCACCCACCAGCACCATGGCCACCAGCTGGATGGAGACATTGAAGCCGAACTGCTCGGGCGTGACCGCCTGGTAGTAGCAGAAGGCCAGGATGGCGCCGGTGACCCCCCCCAGGAAGGAGGCGGCAAAGAAGGCCAGCAGCTTGTATCTCACCGGATCCACCCCGATCACCGCCGCGGCGAAATCCTTGTCCCGCACCGCCACCAGCGCCCGACCAAAGCTGGTGCGCTTGATGTTGAGCAGCAGCAGGGTCACCACCACGGTCCACAACAGTGCCATGTAGTAGAGCGAGGCGTCACTCTGCAGGGGCATGAACAGGAAGGTGACATCGGGGGTGCTCAGAGTGGCCTGGGCGCCCCCGGAGATGGCGGGCACATTGATGATCACCCACTCCACCAGGTATTGCATGGCGAGGGTGGCCATCACCAGATAGAGCCCCTTCACCCGTAGCGCCGCGGCCCCGAAGATCACGCCGATGAAGGCCGACATCAGGCCCGCCCCCAGCAGGGCGAACTCGAAGGGAACACCGGCGCGCGTGAGATGGATGCTGGTATAGGCGCCGATGGCCAGCACGGCGGCAAAGCCGAAGTGCAGTTGCCCCGCCATGCCCATCAACAGGGTCAGCGACAGGGCGGCCGCGGTCCAGATCAGCCATGGCAGCATGTAGCTGGTGAGATAGAGATCGGACAGGAAGAACGGTGCCAGCAGTGCCAGTGCCACCAGTAACTGCATGATGCGGCGGTCGGCGGTCACCGGCCACAGGGCCCGCGACGAGGCATAGCGCGTATGCTTGATTCCGGACAGTCGATAGAACATGGCGCTCAGACCCTCTCGATATCTTCACGGCCGAAGATGCCGTGGGGGCGGAAAATGATGGTCAGCAGGATGATCAGGGAGGTCACCACATCACGCGTGCCGCCCCCCACCAGTGGATCCACATACCCGGGAATGACGCTACCGAGGATGCCGACGATCAGCCCCGCCACGAACACGCCGTAGATGCTGTCCAGTCCCCCGAGGATGACCACCGCCACCGCCGGAAAGAGCAAAGCGGTCAGGGTCCAGTCCACCCCCTGCACCGATCCCCACATGGCGCCCGCGGCCACGGCAGAGATGCCGGCCAGACCCCAGGAGATGGCCACGGCCCGTTCCACAGAGATACCCACAGACCAGCTGGAAACGTGATCATCGGAGACCGCCCGCAGCTTCGTGCCGATGCGGGTGCGGAAGAACAGCAGGGCGCCGGCCACCATCAGGCCGCCAATGATTCCGCCCACCAGGTATTCCCGATTGATGAACACATCGCCGACGATGATGGGCATCATGTCCAGACCCAGGTCCAGGCTCTTGGGGGAGGCCCCCAGCAGGCCGGGGCCGAGGCCTCGCAGCAGGCTTTCCAGGCCCAGGGTGAGCATGACCACCATGATGATGGGCTGCCCCACCATCTTGCGCAGCAGCAGGCGCTCGGTGACCATGCCGAACAGAAACATGCCGACGATGGCCAGCAGGATGGCAAACACGATCGGTATGCCCAGCAGGTGGGCGAACATCCAGATGAGGTAGGCGGCGATCATCACCATGGCCCCCTGGGCCAGGTTGGGAACCCCGGAGGATTTGTAGATCAGCACGATGCCCAGGGCGACCAGGCTGTACATCAGGCCGGTCAGGGCGCCGTTGATGATCAATTCGATCAGGAACTGGATATCCACTGCTTAAGCCTCCTCTGCAACATGGGCCGGGGTGACGTCAGAGACCATCAGGTGGCGCTTGAGCGTCCCCGATGCGCCGGTTTCATAGCTGATCCGGGCCTCGTACTCGATGGCTTGTCGACCGTCGTACAGGGCCTCGATGATGGGTGCGTAATGCTGGTCGATGACCTTGCGCTTGAGCTTGCGGGTGCGCGTCACTTCGCCATCGTCGGGATCGAACTCCTTGTGCAAATTGACGAAACGGCGGATCTGCAGGCCCTCTGGCAGGACGGTGTTGACATGGGCCACCTCGCCATTGATCAGGCCGTACACTTCCGGCTTCTGGGACAGGTCGGCAAAGGAGGTGTAGGCAACGCCATGCTCCTCGGCCCAGTGCCCCACGGCCTCCATGTCGATCACGATCAAGGCCGCCAGGAACGCCCGTTCCCGGCCCAGGATGCAGGCATCCTTGATGTACTGGCTGAACTTGAGGCGGTTTTCCACATAGGTGGGAATGAACCGGTGGCCCGCCTCGGTGTACACCACCTCGGAAACCCGGCCCAGCACCACCAACTGTCCGTCTTCCTCCAGATAGCCTGCATCGCCGGTGTGCATCCAGCCATCCTGCAGGGTTTCCTGTGTGGCATCGGGGTTGTTGAAATACCCGTCGAAGATGTTGTCGGCGCGCACCAGGATCTCGCCATCCCTGTTGATCTTGAGATCCACGCCGGGGAACGGCTTGCCGGCGGTGTGCAGACTGATGGAGTCCGGCGGCTGGGCCACGCACAGGGCGCAGTTTTCCGTCTGGCCATAGAACTGGCGCAGATTCAGGCCCAGGGCCCGGAAGAACAGGAACACGTCCTCGCCAATGGCCTCGCCGGCCGTGTAGGGCCGTTCCACCCGGCTCAGTCCCAGGTGATCCTTGATGGGGCCGTAGATGAGCACTTCCCCCACCCCGCGCCAGAAGCGCTCCAGGGTCCCGGGGGCCTGGCCTTCCAGGCGGCGGCGCTCCAGTTCCACCGCAAAGGGCATGAAGTGATGGTAAAGACGCCGCTTGAGCGGCGAGGACTCATTGATGCCCACCTGAATGCGGGTGAGCATGTTGGACCAGGCCCGTGGCGAGCTGAAGTACAGTGTCGGGGCGATCTCCCGCAGGTCGTGCAGCGCGGTTTCCTGCTTCTCGGGGATGTTGACGCAAAAGCGCAGTGCCAGCGCCGCCCCCACGGTGAAGATGAAGTCTCCCACCCAGGCCATGGGCAGGTAGGCCATGTGCACCTCACCCTCGCGGAAATAGCCCGCGGCCGAGGCATTGCGCACCCCCGAGAGGATATGGCCATGCTTGAGCGGCACGCCCTTCGGCGCGCCGGTGGTGCCCGATGAGTGCAGCAGCACGGCGATGTCATGCACCGATGCGCGGCTTTGCAGATCCTCGTCCAGGCCCGGACGGTTCTCCCTTTCCTGCCGGCCCTGGGCCATCAGATCCAGGGCACTCACCGCCCCCTCGGGCTCTTCTCCCTTCAGGCCCCGGTCGTCGTCGAAGACGATCAGGTGCAGATTGTCGTAGCCGCTCTCGCGGATGGACAGCAGCTTGTCCACCTGCTCCTGATCCTCCACCAGGGCACAGCGGATGGCCTCCGCTTCCATCTGACCCTGGAGCTCGGCGGGATTGGTGTCCGGGTAGGCCGGCGAGGGAATGGCCTTGAGGCACACGGCGGCCAGCATGCCGAAGTAGAGGGCCGGTCGGTTATCGCCCACCACCAGGATACGGTCGCCGGCGCGCACCCCACGGGCCTCCAGCCCGGCGGCCAGGTTCATGACATGATCCAGATAGTCTTGCCAGGTGTACTCGTGCCAGATGCCTCGGTGACGTTCACGCAGGGCGACTTCGCCCGCGTGCTCCCGGGCGTTGTGAACCAGCAACTGGATCAGATGATCGTCTTCCCGCCAGTCTGGATGCAGGGCGTCCACAGGCGGATCTTCGCGGTATTGTCTCTCAGGCTGCATCTTGAGTCTTCCCGATGTAGGCCGCGACCACGGCAGGATCATTGATGGCCTCGCGAGTGGGGCCCTCGGCGATCTTCTCCCCGTTGTTGAGCACCACCGCCCGATTGCAGATAGCGGTGACCACATCCATGTGGTGCTCGATGAGAAGCATGGTGACGCCCATGGCATCGCGGGCATCCAGGATGAAGCGCACCATGTATTCCTTCTCTTCCTGGTTCATGCCGGCCATGGGCTCGTCCAGGACCAGGAAGCGGGGCTCGGCGCACAGTGCCCGGGCCAGTTCGACGCGCTTTTGCATGCCCAGGGGGATCACGTCCACGGGCTCGTCACGCACGCTCTCCAGCTGCAGCAGGTCGATGACCTCCTCCACCTTGACCCGGTGCGCCACTTCCTCCTTCTGCGCCCACCACCAGTAGAACAGTGAGGCCAGAGAGCTGGGACGCATGAAGATGTGTCGTCCCAGCAGGATGTTGTCCAGCACGCTCAGCCCCTTGAACAGGGCCACGTTCTGGAATGTGCGGGCAATGCCCTTCTGGGCAATCCGATGAGGCCGCAAACCGTTGATGGGCTCGCCAAGAAAGCGAATCGAACCCTGCTGGGGCGGATAGAAGCCGGTGACAGCATTGACGAGAGTTGTCTTGCCCGAGCCATTCGGCCCCACCAGGCCAAAGATCTCACCCTCCCTCACCGTCAGGGAGATGCCTTTCAGTGCCTGGAGGCCACCGAACCAACGGCATACCTCCTCGCATTCCAGTACGGTCTGCTGGCCGACGATTTCCTGCGTTTTCGTCATGCCTCGTTCCTCCAAGTACCTGATGTGGTTTTCCCGTGCCGGGCCAACGCACCGTTGTGGCTGTTCCCGTCCCCAAGGTCGGGTCACGCACGCGGGGCGCGCACCCCTCCGTCGCGCATCACCCGGAGGCGATGCGCGCCCTGTTGTTCTTGTGGTTCCTGAATGCCCTGCCTCGCACCGGGACCGGCGCTGGCTCAATGTCCCCCGCCAGGATCCCGAAGCCCAAGATCCTTCAGGCTCTCGTCACGCAGCATGAATTTGAGTGCTCGCCCGGTGCTGCTGGGGAAGGATGCGTAAAACCGCACGTAGCGCGGGATCTTGAAATGGGCGATCTGCTCGCGGCAGTAGTCCTGCAGCATTTGTGCGGTGAGCGTTTCCTCACCGCTCTGGAGTTCCATGCAGGCGCAGACCACCTCGCCCAAGCGTTCGTCCGGGACGCCCACCACCACCGCGTCGCGAACCCGCGGATGGCCACGCAGATAATCCTCGATCTCCTGGGGATAGATGTTCTCGCCCCCGCGAATGATCACGTCCTTGACGCCGCCCACGATCCGGCAATAGCCCGCCTCGTCCAGCCGGGCCAGGTCGCCGGTGTGCAGCCAGCGTGCCGTATCCACGACGCGAGTGGTCAGATCGGGATCGCCCCAGTAGCCCCGCATGACGTTGTAGCCACGCACGCACAGCTCGCCCACCTCGCCCAGCGGCACGATGCGGCCCTCACTGTCGATGATCTTGGCTTCCTGATGCGGTCGAATGGTGCCCACGGTGGACAGTCGGTGCTCGACTGCATCGTCCACGTCGCTCATGAAGGAGATGGGCGAAGACTCGGTCATGCCATAACCGATGGTCACTTCGGTCATGTGCATGCGGTTCATCACCTGGTCCATGGTGTCCGGCGGACACGGGGCCCCCGCCATGATGCCGGTGCGCAGCGTGGACAGATCGAAGCCGGCAAACTCCTCGTGGTCCAGCATGGCCTTGAACATGGCCGGCACACCATACAAAGCGGTGCACCCTTCCTTCTGCACCGCTTGCAGGGTGTCCAGTGGCTCGAAGGCTTCTCCGGGGTAGATCATGGCACTGCCATGGGTCAGGCAGGCCATGTTGCCCATCACCAGACCGAAGCAGTGAAACAGCGGCACCGGGATGCAAACGCGGTCCTCTTCGCTCAGGCGAAGCGTGCGACCCACCGTCAGACCATTATTGATGATGTTGTGGTGGGTCAGCGTCGTGCCGGCCGGCTCGCCGCCCATGGCATTGCTGAACTGGATATTGGCCGGCGCATCAAAGTCCACCAGGGCGCTCAGGGAGCGCACGCGCTCCAGGGTGTCGGCATTGGGCGCCCGCAGCAACTCGGAGAAGTTGATCATCCCGGGCGTGGACGCCGACCCCACCCGGATCACCCGCTCAAGACTCGGTACCGCCTCGCAACGAAGCGCCCCTTCCCCCGCGCTGGCCAGCTCCGGGAAGAGTTCGTTCACCATCTTCAGGTAATCGCTGCTCTTGAACTGGTCCTGGATGATCAGTGCGCGCGCTTGCACCCGATTGAGGGACCGCTCTAATTCCGCCTTGCGAGCACCCGGGTTTACGTTAACGGAAACCATGCCGATCCGCGCAGCGGCAAACATGGCCAGTGCCCACTCGCTCCGGTTCATCATCCAGATGGCCACCCGATCGCCCGGCTCCAGCCCAAGCTCCAGATAGGCGGCGGCCAGCGCATCCACCTGCTGATCCAGTTCAGACCATGTCCAGCGCCTGCCTTGCTGGCAATCCACCAGGGCCAGCCCCTCGGGCCATACCGTGGCCAGATGATGGAGTTGCTCACCCACGGTGACGCCCCACAAGGGCTCGGTGCCCGCACCGCACACATAACTAAGTCTCTGACCTGACATCAGGACTGACCTCCTGCCTTTGGTTTGGCGCCGGTTGATCCCGGTCTGATTATGGGGTTATCTGTAATAAGGTTATAGGCAATTTAGTTACCGTTTACGTCCACGTCAACCCTTTTTTGCTGTATTCTGTACGGGCTTTTCCACCAGGCCGCTGACAACCGCTTCACAACGCACCATCCCGGTGCATGACGGAAAACCATGGGTAGCGGCCAGAGAGACCGGCGTGATCGATAAAAAAAGATCGCTGCAATGCAGCATGCAGCGCTTCACCCGCCCCAGGTTTCACGTACAATGAAAGCACTTCGGATGAATCCCCCCTTTCCGGACCCACCGAAGTGACGTTGACGTTTGCGGCATTTCCCCAAGCCCCCTCCCCCGGAGTGGCCGGCAAGAGCCGACGGAGGTTCATACATGACTCAACCCCAGCCCGCCTTTAAGGAAAGCGATGCCCATGGCACCACGTTCACGATCGGTGAACTGGCCCGGGAGTTCGGCATCACCACCCGCGCCATTCGTTTCTACGAGGATGAGGGCCTGCTCTCCCCCTTGCGCATGGGCACCAAGCGCCTGTACCGCCGCCGGGATCGTGCGCGCCTGAAGTTGATCCTGCGTGGCAAACGACTGGGATTCACGCTGAGCGAGATGCGCGAGGCATTCGACCTCTACGACGATGCCCACGGGGAGTCCCGGCAACTGCGCTATTACCTGAAGGTGCTGGACGAAAAGCGCGAGCATCTCCTCCGTCAACGGGAGGACCTGGAAGAGACCCTCAAGGAACTGGAGCACTCCTATGCTCACTGCGAGCAGTTACTCTCAGCCCAGGAGAAGGCGAAACAGGACCGCAAAGCGGATACGGCCAACCCCGAGCCTCCCGGCGACATCGACAGGCCCGATGGCGGCGAGGCCAGACTCAAGACAGGCTCCTGAGGCCATCACAAGGGATGGCGCCTTGCCGACATACCCTTCACGCCCGGACAATTAATGCCGTTTACGTTAACGTAATACTGTATTGACGTTTACGTGAACTGAATATAGGCTTCCGGAAAACCATTGAAAGGACCGCGCCATGAGCCACCACCCTACCCTCGACTTCGACCTGGGCGATGAAATCAACATGCTGCGTGATGCAGTCGCGGAATTTGCCGCCGCCGAAATCGCGCCACGGGCGGCCGAAATCGACCAGAACAACGAGTTTCCTCAGGATCTGTGGCCCAAGCTGGGCGAGATGGGGTTGCTGGGGATCACCGTCAGCGAAGAATACGGCGGCAGTGGCATGGGCTACCTGGCCCACATGGTCGCCATGGAGGAGATCTCCCGCGCCTCCGCGTCGGTGGCTCTCTCCTATGGCGCGCACTCCAACCTCTGCGTCAACCAGATCAAGCTCAACGGTAGCGAGGAACAAAAGCAGCGCTACCTGCCCAAGCTGATCACCGGCGAGCACGTGGGCGCTCTGGCCATGTCCGAACCGGGCGCGGGCTCCGATGTGGTGGGCATGCGTCTGCGGGCGCGGCGGGAAGGTGATCGCTACGTGCTCAACGGCAACAAGATGTGGATCACCAACGGCCCCGAGGCCAGCACCTATGTGGTCTATGCCAAGACCGATCCCGACGCCGGCCCCAAGGGCATCACGGCCTTTCTGGTCGAAAAGGGTACCCCCGGGTTCTCCACCGCCCAGAAGCTGGACAAGCTGGGCATGCGCGGCTCGAACACCTGCGAGCTGATTTTCGACCACTGCGAGGTGCCCGCGGAGAACATCCTGGGCCGTGAGGGCGAAGGCGTGAAGGTGCTCATGTCCGGCCTGGACTATGAGCGCGCAGTGCTGGCCGCTGGCCCACTGGGCATCATGGCCGCCTGCCTGGACGTGGTCCTGCCCTATGTGCATGAACGCAAGCAGTTCAATCAGGCCATCGGGGAGTTCCAGTTGATGCAGGGCAAGCTGGCGGACATGTATGTGGGCCTGAATGCCTCCCGGGCCTATGTCTATAGCGTCGGTCGCGCCTGCGACCGGGGGCAGACCACGCGCAAGGATGCGGCCGGGGCCATCCTGTTTGCCGCCGAGAAGGCCACCGCCATGGCCCTGGAGGCCATCCAGTGCCTGGGGGGCAACGGCTACATCAATGAATACCCCACCGGTCGACTGCTGCGTGATGCCAAGCTCTACGAAATCGGAGCCGGCACCTCCGAGATCCGGCGCATGCTGATCGGACGGGAACTGTTCAAGGAAACCCGCTGAGGCCGTCCCAGTGCGCCCGGCACCCAATGAGCAAACTGGTGGGCAGGGAAACCGATGAGCGTCATCAAAAGCAAGATCAACACAAGATCCGAGGAGTTCACCGCCAACCGGGCGGCCATGTCGACCCTGGTGGAGGATCTGCGCCAGCGTGTGGCACAGGTCAGCGCCGGCGGCAGTGAAGGGGCCCGTGAACGCCATCTGTCCCGGGGCAAATTGCTGCCCCGGGAACGCATACGGGTACTGCTGGATCCCGGCTCCCCCTTCCTCGAGATCTCCCAGCTGGCCGCCTGCGGGCTGTACGACGACGAGGTGCCCTCCGCGGGGGTCATCGCCGGCATCGGCCGGGTGTCAGGTCGCGAATGCATGATTGTGGCCAACGATGCGACGGTCAAGGGCGGCACCTACTATCCCATCACCGTCAAGAAACACCTGCGGGCACAGGAAATCGCCCAGCAGAACCGCCTGCCCTGCATCTATCTGGTGGACTCCGGCGGCGCCAACCTGCCCAACCAGGACGAGGTGTTCCCGGACCGGGATCACTTTGGGCGCATCTTCTACAATCAGGCGGTCATGTCGTCCCAGGGCATCCCGCAGATCGCGGTGGTCATGGGCTCCTGCACGGCAGGCGGCGCCTACGTGCCGGCCATGGCCGAGGAAAGCATCATCGTCAAGGAACAGGGCACCATCTTCCTGGCCGGACCGCCGCTGGTGAAGGCGGCCACCGGCGAGGTGGTCACCGCCGAGGAACTGGGGGGTGCCGATGTGCATGCCAAGGTCTCCGGGGTGGCTGACCATTACGCCCTCAATGATGCCCATGCCCTGGGCCTGGCCCGTCGCTGCGTCAGTCGCCTCAATGGTGACAAGCAGGTGAGTCTGGACCTGCGACCCTCGCGGCCACCGCGCTACAGCCCGGAGGAAATGGGCGGCATCATCCCCACCGACACCCGCAAACCCTTCGATGTCCGCGAAGTCATCGCGCGCATCGTCGACGGCTCCGAACTGGATGAATTCAAGGCCTTGTACGGCACCACCCTGGTGTGCGGCTTTGCCCACATTCATGGCTACCCGGTGGGTATCGTGGCCAACAACGGCGTCCTCTTCTCCGAATCCGCCCTCAAGGGGGCCCATTTCATCGAGATGTGCAGCCAGCGCGGCATTCCCCTGGTGTTCCTGCAGAACATCACGGGCTTCATGGTGGGTCGCCGGTACGAGTCCGGTGGCATCGCCAAGGATGGGGCCAAGATGGTCACGGCGGTGGCCTGTGCCCGGGTGCCCAAGTTCACCGTCATCATCGGGGGCAGCTTCGGGGCCGGCAATTACGGGATGTGCGGACGCGCCTATTCGCCGCGCTTCCTGTGGATGTGGCCCAACGCCCGCATCTCGGTGATGGGCGGCGAGCAGGCGGCGGGCGTGATGGCGCAGGTGAGGCGAGACACCCTGGAACGCCAGGGCAAGGCCTGGTCCAGCGAGGAAGAGGAAGCCTTCAAGGCCCCCATACGTGCACAGTACGAGCACCAGGGTCACCCCTACTATGCCACGGCACGCCTCTGGGACGACGGCGTCATTGATCCCACAGACACCCGCATGGTGCTGGCGCTGGGCATTTCCGCCAGCCTCAACGCCCCCATCGAGGAGACCCGTTTCGGGCTCTTCCGCATGTGACCTGGAGGAAGATCATGGCGAACGATATGTTGCTGGTCCATGCCGAAGCCGGCGTTGCCACCATCACCCTGAACCGCCCGGATCGTCACAATGCCTTTGACGATGCGCTGATTGGGGAACTGACCCGCACCCTTGTGACGCTGGAGCAGGATCTGGCGGTCAGGGCCGTGGTGCTCACCGGGGCGGGCAAGAGCTTTTCCGCTGGCGCCGACATCCACTGGATGAAGCGCATGGTCGACTACAGCGAAGAGGAAAACCATCGCGACGCCCTGGCCCTGGGACAGCTGATGGACACCCTCTATCGGCTCGACAAGCCCACCGTGGCATGCGTCAACGGTGCCGCCATGGGGGGTGGCGTGGGCCTGGTGGCGGCCTGTGATGTGGCCCTGGCGGCCCCCCGAGCCCGATTCTGCCTCTCGGAGGTTCGTCTGGGCCTCATCCCGGCCACCATTTCCCCCTATGTGATCGCGGCCATGGGCGAGCGTCAGGCACGGCGCTACTTCACCACAGCGGAGTTGTTCGATGCGGAGTGTGCCCGGCAGATGGGCCTGGTGCATGAAGTGGCCGTGGACGAGGCAGACCTGGACCAGATACTGGCACGACTTCTGGAGCAGCTGACCCAGAACGGCCCCCAGGCCATGTCCGCCGCCAAGGCCCTGGTGCGGGACGTGGCAGGCCAACCCATTGATGCCGGGCTGCTTGAGGAGACCGCGACCCGGATCGCCCGGATCCGCGTCAGCGGGGAAGGCCAGGAGGGGCTGGGCGCCTTTCTTGAAAAGCGCTCGCCGGTCTGGCCCATGCCCGGTGCGGCTTGAGTGGACCCCTTTCATTGCCTCCATGTGAGGCACCATGCGATTCACCTGACAGGGACTGGAGCATGTTCGACAAGATACTGATCGCCAACCGGGGGGAAATCGCCTGCCGGGTCGAGCGGACCTGCCGGCGACTGGGAATCCGCACCGTTGCGGTGTACTCCGAGCCGGACAGTCAGGCCATGCACGTGAAGGCCTGTGATGAAGCCTGGCCCATCGGCCCCGCCGCAGCACGGGAAAGCTACCTGAACCAGGCGCGGATCATCGAGGTGGCCCGGGAGAGCGGCGCCCAGGCCATTCACCCGGGCTACGGCTTCCTCTCGGAAAACGCCGAATTCGCCCGAGCCTGCCGGGATGCCGGCATCGTGTTCATCGGCCCGCCCCCGGAGGCCATCGAGGCCATGGGTTCCAAGAGCGCCGCCAAGGCCATCATGGCGGAGGCCGGCGTTCCCCTGGTACCCGGTTACCATGGCGAGGATCAGTCGCTCCAGCACCTGGCCGCCGTGGCGGAAGAGATCGGTTATCCGGTGCTCATCAAGGCCTCCGCTGGCGGTGGCGGCAAGGGCATGCGCCGTGTGGACCGCCCCGAGGATCTGGCCGAGGCTCTCAAGGGGGCGCAGCGGGAGGCGGCGGCGGCCTTTGGCGACGCCCGCGTGCTCATCGAGAAATACCTGCTGCAGCCCCGCCATGTGGAAGTCCAGGTCTTCGCGGACAGTCACGGTCAGGTCGTGCACCTGTTCGAACGGGATTGCTCGGTGCAACGGCGCCATCAGAAGGTGATCGAGGAGGCCCCGGCGCCGGGCCTGGACGAGGTGCGTCGCCGGCATTTCGGGGAAACCGCAGTGGCCGCTGCCCGGGCCATCGGCTATGTGGGCGCTGGCACCGTGGAATTCATCATGGATGGCCGGGGCGACTTCTATTTCATGGAAATGAACACCCGGCTGCAGGTGGAACACCCGGTCACGGAAATGATCACGGGTCAGGATCTGGTGGCCTGGCAACTGCAGGTGGCCGCCGGCCAGTCCCTGCCCTGCGAACAGTCGCGTCTGAGCTTCAACGGTCACGCCTTCGAGGCACGCATTTATGCCGAGGATGCCGACCGGGAGTTCCTGCCCGCCACTGGCGCGATCCGCCACCTGCGCACCCCCGAGGAATCACCCCACGTGCGCATCGACACGGGGGTTCAGGAGGGGGATGAAATCTCCGTGCACTACGATCCCATGATCGCCAAGCTGGTGGTCTGGGATCAGGACCGTGAAACCGCCCTCAACCGCCTGCAGACAGCCCTGAGTGAATTCATCGTGGTGGGCACCACCACCAACGTGAATTTCCTCGCCCGCCTGGCGGCTCACCCGGATTTTCGGGCGGCGCGCATCGACACCGGTTTCATCGAGACGCACCGGGGCGCCCTGCTACCGGCCCCCCGGGAGATCAGCCCGGCCCTGCTGGCCGCGGCCACGCTGCATGAGCTGCTGCGGGTGGATCGCGAGAACCTGGAGCGGGCGCGCACGTCGGCGGATCCCCATTCCCCCTGGCATGGCACCTCCGGCTGGCAACTCAACGGCGACAGCCATCGCACCCTGCACTTCCTGGACACCGCCCAGGATCTTGATCTCAAGGTGATTGCCCACTATCGGGATGACGGCTTTGTGATCGAATGGGCCGGTCATCGTCACCGGGCCCGCGGACACCTGCATGCCGACGGGCGGCTGCGCATGCAACTGGACGGCGTGCATCTGGATGCCTGGGTATTGCGGGACGGACAACGGCTCACGGTGGCCATGAGTGCCGAAACCCGCGAGCTGATGCTGCATGACCCATTGGCCGCCGGCATGGATGACGAGGTCAAGGAAGGCAGCCTGGTGGCCCCCATGCCGGGCATGGTGGTGGCCGTGAATGTGAAGGTGGGCGATCACGTCTCCGAAGGGGATGCCCTCATGGTACTGGAGGCCATGAAGATGGAATACGTGGTGAGCGCCTTCAATGACGGCGTTGTGGAAACGGTCTACTTCAACGAGGGCGATCAGGTGAGCGAAGGGTCCCCGCTTCTGGCCATTCGTCCCGGGGACGCAGCATGAGCACCTACTACCTGGAAGACCTGCAACCGGGCATGCGCTTCAGCACCGGCCCACATGAGATGACCGAGGCGGACATCATCCGCTTTGGCGAGGAGTACGACCCTCAGCCCCATCATGTGGATCCGGTGGCGGCCCGCAACACCTTTTTTCGTGGGCTGGTGGCCAGCGGCTGGCACACCATCTCGGTGATGACGGCCATGGCCATCCGCTCGGACCTGCGCATGGCCGAAGGCCAGATCGGCATCGCGGTGGAGGGGATCCGCTTCATCAAGGCCGTGCGCCCCGGCGACCGGATTACTCTGCACATGGAAATCCGCGAGGTCAAGGCCTCCGAGTCGCGTCCAGGCTGGGGGGTGATCAAGGTCCTGTGGACCGCAATCAATCAGGCCGGTGAGCCCGTGCTCGAACTGCAACCCAGCATCCTGGTGAAAGCGCGTGAGCGCGTCGCTCCATCCTTGGCCAGTGCCGCCGAATAAGGAGAGCATCATGCCCCTGCCCCATGCCGTCAACATCGTCGAGGTGGGCCCCCGGGACGGACTGCAGAACGAGCCCGGCAGCATTGACACGGATGTGAAGCTGGAGCTCATCCGCCGCCTGGTGGAGGCCGGCCTGCGTCAGGTGGAGGCGACCGCATTCGTCTCGCCACGCTGGGTGCCGCAGATGGCGGACCACACCCAGGTCATGGCCGGGCTACCCAGCCGGCCGGGCATCCGCTTTCCCGTGCTCACCCCCAATCTCAAGGGTTTCGAGAATGCCGTGGCCGCCGGTGCCCGGGAGGTGGCGGTCTTCGCGGCGGCCTCGGAGTCCTTCTCGCGCAATAACATCAATTGCAGCATCGCCGAGAGCCTGGAGCGTTTCGAGCCGATCCTGGTCCAGGCCCGGGAGCGGGAGATCCCGGTGAGAGGCTATCTGTCCTGCACCCTGGGCTGCCCCTACGAGGGCGACATCGCTCCCGAGGCGGTGGCCCGGGTGGCCAGGCGCCTGCATGACATGGGGTGCCACCAGATCTCACTCGGCGACACCGTGGGCACCGGCACCCCCCTGAAGGCACGGCGCATGGTGGAAGCCGTGGCGGAACAGGTGCCGCTGGCGAATCTGGCCGCCCATTTTCACGATACCTATGGGCAGGCCCTGGCCAATCTGTTCGCCGTGCTGGAACTGGGCATTGCCACGGTGGACAGTTCCGTGGGCGGCCTGGGGGGCTGCCCGTACGCGCGTGGGGCCTCCGGCAACGTGGCCACCGAAGAAGTGGTCTACATGCTCCAGGGCATGGGCATCGAGACAGGCGTGGATCTGCGTGCCCTGGTGGATACGGTGCACTGGATCCACCAGCAATTGGGGCGCCCTGTGCAGTCCCGGGTGGCGCGCGCCATGGCCGGCTGAGGGATCCGGGTCAGCCTGTTCGCACCCAGGTTCCCATGACCACCCGAATCCTTTCCGCCTCCAGATTGCGCATCACGTTGCGCCCCATTTCCAGGAATCTCTGACCAAAGATCAGTGCGGGGGACAGGGGCGCCCACGCACCGGGGCCGTTGTCCTGGCGCCCCGCCTCGCGCCGGGTGTGCTTGCGCCGCCATTGCAATGCGACCTCGCTCACATCCTCCACATGCACGGGGCGCAGACCCGCCGCGCCCATCAGGTCCTGGAGGGCCTCCAGGGTCAACAGATGACTGTGGGCCGGATCATCCGCCCAGGGCACCGGGAAAATGGGGGGGGTGGAGGACGGACCCTGCACCACCTCGTGGAGCCACAACCGACCACCGGGCACCAGCACACGGCACACCTCGCTCAGGGCGCCGGCCGGATACGGTACATTCATCAATGTGTGCTGTGACCACACCCCATCGAAGGTGGCCGGGGCAAACGGCAGGTGCTGGGCGTCCGCGCACAGGAAACCCGTGCGATCCTCAAGCCCGGTGGCCTTGCTCAGCCAACGGGCCACCTCCAGATACGGACCGGTGACGTCCACGCCGATCACCTGCGCGCCATGCTCTGCCGCCAGCAAGCGGCTGGTGCCACCGGTGCCGCAGCCCAGATCAAGCACCCGCATCCCCGTCTCAAGCCCGGCCCGCGCCGCCAAGGCACGACTCGCGGCGCGTCCGCCCACATGCAACTGGTCGATGGCGGCGATATCGTCACAGGAGAGCCGGTCGGGATCGAGCCCGCGCGTGGTCAGCGCCCGGCGAAGGCGATCGAGCAGATCCGGCTCGGCGTACCGGCGTGCCAGGGCACGCACATCAGAGGGCATCGACAACTCCTCGCAAGCATCGGGAACTGGTCCCCATCTTCCCGATAGGGACCAGGCCAGTGCCTCAGAAACGGGTTCTGAGATTCAGGCTCACCGCATCCACGCTGTCACGCCCATCGATCAGGTTCGCGGTATCGGCATAGCCATAAGTGGCCCACAGACTGGTGGACGGCGTCACGTCGTAGTGCAACTGCATGTCACCGAAAACCACATCCTCGGTCCGATCCGGATCATCACTCGTCTGACCCAGATTCGGCGCCATGCCGTCATAGCGTACCCAGCCAGCGGCCAGTTTCAGCTGCCAGCTGGCATGGGGGCTGTACGTGCCACGCACGGCCAGCAGATGCCGGTCGATGTCCTGGTCACCCATCCCGCTGAACTCCCGTGACACCTTGCCAAGTCCACGCATGTCCAGGGCCCCGATGTAGGTCGCGGTGGCATCATGTCGTGGGCTGCTGTGAATCAGGCTGGAGAAGGCGTCGAAACCCGGCTCGATGAGCGAACCGCCGATGTTGAAGAAATACTGGGCTTCCAGATTGAAGCTATCGGACAGTTCGAAGCCACCCCGCAGGAAACCGGCGAAGGTATCGTTGGTGTAGACCGCATCACCGCCTCCCAGGTAATGGGCGCCCGTGGTGACCTTGACCTGCCCGAACTCACCCTGTGCCCAGGGAGAGATGAGCGTGCCGTCCCGCGGGGCATAGAACCGACCGCCTTCATAATCACCGGCGCCATCCTTTTCGTCGTCCCCCACGTAATGCCCCAGCAGTGCCCCCCATGACCAATCATTGGTATTGCCCACGAAACCGGCGAACAGCAGGTAGCCATCATCCTTGCGATCATCCAGGGTGCCCTTCTGACGCTGGTCTCCCCCCGCCAGGAAGGTCACGCCCTCGGCCACCGGCCCCAGGATCATGATCCGATCACGGCGGTCGTCCGCCACGGTGATGCCGAAGTTCCAGTTGGCGATCTGGCGACCGGCACGCAGGTTCCAGTCACCCAGGGGGATCTGCACGTACCCATAGTCCAGGGTCACCGTGCGATGGTCACGGCCCAGGGTGAATGGCTGACTCTGCTGCAGCGCATTCACATCCCCCGAGCCATCCCCGCGCCAGGTGTCGTTGATGAGGTTCACACCCGCGTGAACACTCACTCCATCCTGCAGGCGAATGTCCGACTGCACCCGCAGGCGCTGCTCGAAGCCGTTTTCGTAACTCCCCGCGGCCGGCAGACGGCCGAAGGCGCGTACATCGATGTCGCCGCTGAAGTCATACTCAACCGCCCAGGCGCTGGGCACGGCCAACAGGCCGGCCAGCGCCAGATATCCGGGTTTGATACCCATGAATGTTTCCTCCCGATGGTGATTGTCGTCGTTATGCCCTTCACGAGCCCCCACGCCCATTGCGTCGAGACCTGGATAAGGCTAGATTACGTTTACGCTAACGTCAATTTTTATATTCCTTAAACGTAAACGTTAGTTCTCCGTGTCGGCCCAAGGCGCGGCGGGCATGGACCCATCTCAATCAGAACGGGGAGGCGAGCATGAGCACACAGGCGGAGATTCTTTGGCGACCGGGCCCCCGGGAACTCACCCAAAGCGCCATGGCCCGCTACCGGGACTGGCTGGTGCAGCAGGGCCACGGGCCCTTCCAGGACTATCACGAGCTGCATCGCTGGTCCGTGAGTCACCCTGCGGCGTTCTGGGACAGCATCTGGCGCCATACCGGAGTGCGTGCCAGTCGCGATCCGGAGACGGTGCTCGAATCGACCACCATGCCTGGAGCCCGCTGGTTTGTGGGTGCCCGACTGAATTTCGCCGAAAACCTGCTGCGCCACGCCATCGATGGCAACCCCAATGAAGAGGCCGTGCTGGAAGTAAGTGAATCCCGCGAGGATGTGCGACTGGATGGCGCCACGCTGCTGGCTCGGGTGGCCTCCCTGCAGGCCTGGCTGCGGGAACAGGGTGTGACCCAGGGCGATCGTGTGGCGGCCGTCGTGGGCAACACCCACGAGGCCCTGGTGGGCATGCTGGCCGCCACCGGCCTGGGCGCCATCTGGAGTTCGGCATCACCGGATTTCGGCGTCTCCGCCATCGTCGACCGCTTCGGGCAGATCGAACCCAAGGTCCTGCTCCTGGCCAACGGCTATCGCTATAACGGCAAGGTTTTTGATCGTGCGGAACAGAACCTTGAACTGGCGCGGCAGATACCGGGACTTCAACGGGTGCTGAGCCTGCCCATGCTGCCCGAACTCGGTCACCCGGACGATCCTCGATTCGTGGACTGGGAAACTGCCCTGGACGCCCATCCCCAGGCCACGCCGGTATTCGAGCAACTCCCGCCGGATCACCCCGTCTACATCCTCTATTCCTCCGGCACCACGGGCGTACCCAAGTGCATCGTCCATGGAGCCGGCGGAATGCTGCTCAATCACAGCAAGGAATTGCTGCTGCATGCCGATCTGGGGGCGGGAGACACGTTCTTCTATTTCACCACCACCGGCTGGATGATGTGGAACTGGCTCGCCTCCGGATTGCTCACCGGTGCACGCCTGGTCCTTTTCGACGGGTCACCTGCGCACCCGGACCTGGATTGCCTGTGGTCCCTGATTTCCCGGGAACGGGTCACCCATTTCGGCACCAGCGCCAAATATCTGGGTAACTGTCGCAAGGCCGGTCTGGAACCCGGCAATACCCATGACCTGTCGGCCTTGCGCGCCCTCTTTTCCACCGGCTCTCCCCTGCTGCCGGAGGATTTCGACTGGGTGTACCACAGCGTGAAGGCGGACCTGATGCTCAGTTCCATCTCCGGCGGGACCGATATCTGCGGTTGCTTCGTGGGTGGCACCCCCCTGCTGCCGGTGCGGCGGGGCGAAATCCAGTGTCGCATGCTGGGTGTGGATGCAAGGGCCTACACCCCGGATGGTCGGGACGCGGGACATGACCGGGGCGAACTGGTCTGCGTGACCCCCTTCCCGGCCATGCCCGTGAGATTCTGGAACGATCCGGACGGGGCCCGTTACCGCAAATCCTACTTCGCCACCTACCCCGGCATCTGGGCCCATGGTGACTTCATCCAGTTCACACCGCACGGCGGCGCCGTCATCTACGGGCGCTCCGATGCCACACTCAATCCTGGTGGCGTACGCATCGGCACTGCGGAAATCTACCGGCAGGTGGAAACCATTGCGGAAGTGGCCGACAGCCTGGTGGTGGGGGCTCCCCATGAGGATGGTGATGTGGAGGTGGTGCTGTTCGTGGTCATGGCGCCGGATCAGACCCTCACACCGGAACTGGAGAAGCGCATCCGCTCGCGCATCCGCGCCAACGCCAGCCCGCGCCACGTGCCGGCCAGGATCCATGCCGTCGGCCAGATTCCCTATACGCGCAGCGGCAAGAAGGTGGAGCTTGCCGTCGCCCGCATGCTTCAGGGCGAAACGGATGCGGAGAACCTGGGTGCGTTGGCCAACCCGGAATCCCTGCAGGAGATTGCACGATGCCTGACATTGGCGGGCCGGGACAAAAGCCGCCCGGCACGCCCATGATCAGTCAGGGCGGGTATTCAGCCCGCCCTTCGTCACAACCCGATGCAACGGTCTCGCATCAGGCATGAGCCATATGGCGAACATGGGAGGGTCAGCGGGCCTTATCATGCCCCCATGACCACCACCCTCTCTCTCTTTACCCAACTCCTCCCCCTGTACATCACCATTGCCCTTGGCTGGGTGGCCGGGCGTTACCTGAACGCCAGCGGGGGGCATATCGCCGGGATCATGCTCTACATCATCACCCCGTCGGTGATCTTTGCCGGGGTGATGCATGCCCCGCTATCGCCGAGCGTGATCCTGCTGCCGGTGATGGTGTTCGGATTCTGCACCCTGATTGCGCTGAGCCATTTGTACGTCGCCCGGCGCTGGCTCAGGGACAGCACCGCCTCGCTCATCCCCCTGTCGGTGGGCACGGGCAACAGCGGCTATTTCGGCATCCCCGTGGCCCTGCTGCTGTTCGGCACCGAAGGCTTGAGCATTTACATCCTTTGCATGCTGGGGACCACCCTGTTCGAGACTTCGGTGGGCTTTTACCTGGCGGCGCGGGGGCGTTTCGGTATCCGCGACTGCATGATCAAGGTGGCGCGCCTGCCATCGCTGTACGCCTTCTTGCTGGGCGTGATGCTCAATCTGAACGACATCGGCATCGCCGATGCCCTGCAGCCCCTTTTCGACAACCTGCGCGGGGCCTACAGCATCCTGGGGATGATGATCATCGGCATGAGCATCCTGAGCTTCCGGGGACTGGTGGGCAGTGGTCGCTTCACCCTCCTGGCCTTTGCGGGCAAGTTCATCAGTTGGCCGGTGCTGGCTCTGACATTTGCGTGGATGGATGCACACTGGCTGGGAATCTACGACCTGGCAGTCCACCAGGCCCTCTTCCTGCTCTCCATCACCCCCGTTGCCGCCAACACGGTGGTCATCGCCAGCATCCTTAAAACCCATCCCCAGCAGGCCGCCGGCACCACCCTGCTCAGTACCCTGTTTGCCTTGGCCTTCATCCCGGTGATGGTGACCTGGTGGATGCCGCAGGGCCTGGGGTAACCTGCCACCATCCAACTAACTCAACCGCCTCGCCTGGCGGAACAGCCCCTTGAGGGGGGCCTCGAGAAAATACCGTGCCTCGCGGGGCGCGATGCCCTGGTCACGACAAAAGCACGCCAGGGCGTAGGCGATCTCCGGTCGCCCCAGGGACGCGGACCGATCCATCGCCGGGCCAGCGCATTTGCCGCAGCCGCCCACCCGGGCGATGAAGGCGGTGTTGGCCATGAAGATGCCAAACCCCATCCATACGGCCACCAGTTCCGCCACATGGGCTTCATTGCCCTGCTGGGCAGGCGCTGGTTGGGGGCGTGTAAAAACCCACCAGGCGGCCAGATCCCGGGCCAATTGCGCCACCAGGGCCTGTCGATTGGTCCACAGGCGTGGATCGTACTCCAGGACCAACGGTTCTGCTTCACTGGGTTGACTCGGGAAACGCGCACCGGTACCTGCCGGCACCAGTTGCATCGGCACACTGCCAAACCCGGCATGTTGGCGGATGGATTCGAACGTGGCCACGGCGGCCCCGTTGGGGTCTTGCACTTCGGCCGGGAAATGATCACGGATGGGCATCACCAATTTCGCCTGGTCCAGGGGGCGCAGATCATCCTGTTGCGACAGCGCCCAGTCATGCACGTCCCGAATCCAGGCACGGGTGGTGTCATCGACGACGGGCGTTGGGCGGAGCCGGCTCAGCCAGGCGGGGGCGGCAATATTCAAGATCGAACTCCTTCCAAAAGGGGGATGATGGTGGATTATCGTCTATGATTCGGGAATGTCAGATGATTCCCTCACCATACAGTCGTTGGACTGGCATTCCATCACCCAGGGTGTATGCCAGCGGGTCAACCAGATACTGAAGCAGGCCGACCGATCCGGGCGCCTGAAGACCGATGGTTCGTGGGTGACCGATACAGACCTTGCCATTCAACGCCAGTTGCAGAACTGGCTGGCGGAGCTTCACCCCGGGATCGGGTTTCTCGGCGAGGAGATGACGCCGCAGGCCCAGCAGGACACCCTGAAGGCGGGCCGCCCTTTATGGGTGCTGGATCCCCTGGACGGCACCAGCAACTTCCGTGCGGGCCTGCCCGCCTATGCCACCGCCCTGGCGCTGATGGATCAAGGTCGGGTGGTATTCGGACTGGTCCATGATCCCTGTCGCCGTGAGACCTTCACGGCCGTTCGCGGCGAGGGGGCATGGCTCAATGGGGGGCCTCTCACCATCCATCCGGCTGACGTCCCCGAGCTGTCCCGGGCGGTGGCTGCGGTGGATTTCAAGCGCCTGCCCCGCCCACTGGCCATTAAACTGGCCACCGAACCTCCCTACGCCTCACAGCGATCCATCGGCTCCGTCGCCCTGGAGTGGTGCTGGGTGGCAGCCGGTCGGTTTGCCGTGTACGTGCATGGCAAGCAAAACCTCTGGGATTACGCCGCCGGACAGCTCATCCTCACCGAGGCCGGTGGCCACCACATCACGCTTCAGGGCCAGGCACCCGCCGCGCTGGATCTGGAACCACGTTCGGCCGTATGCGCCATGTCCCGGGAGCTGCTGGATGCGTGGGGGCAGGCTCTGCAGGTATAAGCCCTCCGATTGCCTTGGAGGTTTACTACCCGCCCACATCCGCCCCCGGCTCGTATCCCGCCAGCACGGCAAGATGCGCCACTGCACTGCGACCCAGAGCGGGCAGGTCGTACCCGCCTTCCAGCGTGGATACCACGCGACCTTCGGCATATTGGTCGGCCAGGTCCACCACCATCTGGGTCAGCCACACATAGTCGACCTCCCGCAGCCGGAAGTTGGCGAGGGGGTCGTCTGCATGACCATCGAAGCCAGCGGAGATCAGCAGCAGTTGGGGCCTGAAGGCTTCAAGAGCCGGCAGCCAATGCGCTTCCACAGCGGCCCGAAGGGCCTGGCCGTCGGTGCCCGCGTGGAGTGGCAGGTTCAGGATGTGGTCGCTGCGCGTATCAGTGCCGCTGCCTGGATAGTGGGGATGCTGAAAGCTGGAGCAGAACAGCACCCGGGGCTCGTCCCGAAAGATATCCTCCGTGCCATTGCCGTGATGCACATCGAAATCCACAATGGCAACGCGCGACAGGCCGTGAGCTGCCAGGGCATGGGCAGCCCCCACGGCGACGTTGTTGAACAGGCAAAACCCCATCCCGAAGGCCCGCCCGGCGTGATGCCCTGGGGGACGCACGGCACAGAAGGCCCGCCGTCCGGGCGCTTTCATGACCCGATCCACCGCCATCACCATGCTGCCTGCGGCCAGCCGCGCCGCTTCCAGGCTGTGCTCGCATAGGTAGGTATCTCCGGTGTCCAGAATACTCCAGCCACCCGGGGCCGGGATCGCAGCCGCCACCTGATCCAGGTACGCGGCATCGTGAACCCGCAGGAGGGCCTCACGTTCAACTGGCTGCGCCTGGATACGCTTGACCCTGGATTCGAGTGGCGAGTTGGCCAGGGCCTGCTCGATGGCCTGCAGGCGTTCAGGGCACTCGGGATGCGCCGATGGTGCCCGATGCAGCAGGCAGGTCTCGTGGGATATGTAGTCAAGCGTCATGGCCTTGCCTCCGGGCGACGGTTCTCGGTCATGGTGATCAGGCTCTGGGTATCTTCAACTTCCCGCGGGTGGATTGCGAGATCACGGAATCAGCCCACGGAACCAGCCTGCCCCCCAGAATAAACCCTGTAACGTCGCCATGCGATTGGCAGTCACCCCGGCCCAAAGGGTCTATATTCGGAGTCACAAGCTTTTTTTGGCCAGTCCAAATCACTGAGGTGCAGGCCATGGGCGTTGCCGATACCGCCGGACCGCGCAACATCTTCGTGGTTGGGCTGGATGACTTTCATCTACGGCAGCTGTGCGCACTGCCAAGGGCCAATGGCTACGCCTTCCATCCGTTGTTCACTCGCGCGGAATTGAAATGTGGTGAGCGATTCCCGGTTCGGGAGTTACTGAATGACGCCCCCCGAAAGTTGCACGCATTTCATGGCCAGGTGGATGCGGTGGTGGGCTACTGGGACTTTCCGGTCAGCACGACACTACCCCTGCTGCGTAGAGACTTCCATCTGCCCGGACCCACCCTGGAGGCTGTGCTCAAGTGTGAACACAAGTACTGGAGCCGTCTGGAACAGAAACGGGTGATTCCCGGACACCTCCCCATCTTTTGCGCCGTTGATCCATTCGCGCCCGACCCCCTTCGTGGCGTAACGCTGAGTTTCCCGTTCTGGATGAAACCGGTCAAGTCAGTACTGTCCCATCTGGGATTTCTGGTCGAGGATGTTCACGATTTCAATCGGGCGATCGCCGCAACCCGCAGGGGTATCCGGCGCTTTGGTGACCCCTTCAACGAGATCATGAGCCATGCCCACATCCCTGCGGAGGTGGCCACGATAGACGGCAACCACTGCATTGCTGAAACACTTATTTCATCCGGTCGGCAATGCACGCTGGAAGGCTACGCCTGGCGCGGCGATGTGCGTATCTATGGCCTGATCGACTCCCTGCGCGAGGGGGTGGCAGGTTCGTCGTTCTGCCGCTACGCCTACCCCTCAACACTCCCCGAGCCTGTGCAGGTGCGCATGACGGACATGGCGCGGCGCGTGATCCAGCAGGTGGGTTATGACGACGCACCATTCAACATCGAGTTCTTCTGGGAGGAGGATACGAATCGCATTTGGTTGCTGGAGATCAACTGCCGCATTTCGAAGTCCCATGCTCCGCTGTTCCATATGGTGGATGGCTGTTATCACCACCAGGTGATGATCGATCTCGGTCTGGGGCAGGAACCATCCATGCCATATCGACAGGGGGCATTCGCCTGTGCTGCCAAGTTCATGCTGCGCCATCACCAGGACGCCAGAGTGGCGCGCGTGCCGACCCCAAGTGAGATCGCGACCATCGAGGCAGAGATCCCCGGTGTACTCATCGAGATCGACATAGGGCAAGGCACGCAGCTCTCGGAACTGCGTTTCCAGGACAGCTACACCTATGAGGTGGCCGTGGTGTTCGTGGGCGCGGCCAATCATGAGGAACTGCAGCGCAAGTATGAATGCGTGCTGGCCCGCCTGCCGCTGGTGCTCGTACCCATCGAAACCGCACCCCGCGGCAACCCTGGGAGGATGCCATGAACGTTGTCACCGAATACCCTCATCCGGTACGCATCGAGGAACACTTGTGGATCACCCTCTCCGATGGCACCCGGCTGGCTGCGCGTCTTTGGCGGCCAGAGAACGCACTGGAGTACCCTGTGCCAGCAGTGCTGGAATACATCCCCTACCGCAAGCGCGATTCCACCCGAGCCCGTGACGACCGCATGCATCACTATGTGGCCGGACACGGCTACGCCTGCCTGCGTGTCGATCTGCGCGGCAGCGGCGATTCCGAGGGGGTGCTCAAGGACGAATACCTTCAGCAGGAGCTGGACGATGGCGTTGAAATCATCCAGTGGATCAGCGAACAGCCCTGGTGCAGCGGCGCGGTGGGCATGATCGGTATCTCGTGGGGAGGATTCAATGGCTTGCAGATCGCAGCGATGCGCCCGTCAGCCCTCAAGGCAATCATCAGCGCCTGCTCGACGGATGACCGGTACGCTGACGACGTGCACCATATGGGCGGTTGCCTGCTGGGTGACAACCTCTCCTGGGCCTCCACCATGTTTGCCTACAACTCCCTGCCCCCGGATCCGGAGTTGGTGGGGAGCTCATGGCGTGATATGTGGTTCCAGCGACTGGAGGGCAGCGGCCTCTGGCTGGAACAATGGCTGCGACACCAGCGGCGTGATGCCTACTGGCGGCATGGCTCCATCTGCGAGGACTGGACCGCGATCCGATGTCCGGTGATGGCCGTCAGCGGCTGGGCTGACGGTTATTCAAACGCGGTGTTTCGTCTGCTACGCCATCTCAGGGTGCCGCGGCTTGGCCTGGTGGGTCCCTGGAGCCATAAGTACCCCCATCAAGGCGTGCCGGGACCGGCCATCGGGTTTCTGCAGGAATGCCTGCGCTGGTGGGACTACTGGCTCAAGGGGCAGGAAAACGGCATCATGGAAGAACCCATGCTGCGTGCCTGGATGCAGGAGAGCGTACCGCCCACCACTTATTACGACGAACGTCCCGGGCGCTGGGTCGGTGAGTCCCGGTGGCCTTCGCCCAGGATTCACCTGAAGGCGTGGACGCTGGCCTGGCCGGGCACCCTGGAGATGGAGCAGTCAAAGGTGCCAAGGCGCCCCATGACGGTGCAATCACCGCTGAGCGTTGGCCTGTTCGCGGGCAAATGGTGCTCCTACGCGGCCACCCCCGATCTGCCACATGACCAGCGCGAAGAGGATGGTGGGGCCATGGTCTTCACCAGCGCTGCCCTGGATGAGCCGTTGGAGATTCTGGGAGCGGCATGGTTGGAACTGGAACTGAGCGTGGACCGCCCAGTGGCCATGGTGGCGGCCCGACTCTCCGACGTGGCGCCCGATGATAAGGCTACGCGCATCACCTATGGGCTGCTCAACCTGACCCATCGCGACGGTTCGGCGACCCCAGAACCCCTGGAGCCAGGCAAGAACTATCACGTACGTCTGAAATTCAATGATGTAGCCCAGCACTTTCCTGCAGGCCATCGCCTTCGTGTGTCACTCTCCACCTCTTACTGGCCCCTGGCCTGGCCAGCACCGGAGCCGGTCCGGCTATGCGTCCATGCGGGTGCCAGCCGCATCGTCCTGCCGGCGCGAACCCCTTGCCATGACGAGGATGCCCGCATCAAGTTTGGAGAACCCCAGATGAGCCCGCTCTCCACGGAGATTCGGCCCATCACCGCCCAGGCCCACGACTGGCGCGTCGTCCGGGACCTTGCGATCGACCGCTCCACGTTGGAGGTTGTCAACGATCAGGGTACGGTGCTGCTGAGCACACTGGGCTTGGAGATGCAGCGCAAGGCGCTGGAGTGGTATAGCTACCGGGGCGACGATTTCAATTCCACACGCGGTGAAACACTCTGGGAAAGAGGCCTTCGTCGGGATGACTGGCAGATTCGCACCGTCACGCGAACAGTACTGACCTCCACCATCCATGAATTTCACATACACGCCGAACTCGATGCCTTCGAGGGGGAAATGCGCGTGTATTCCCGCAACTGGGATATATCGATCCCCCGCGACCTGGTTTAACGCTGGAACAAATGACACGCCCCCACGTGCGAGCATACGTGGGGGCGTGTCGGCTATGGCGGCAAAGCCGCGTGGAACACACCAAGAGGGCTCTTGGTTGAGGGCTCTAACCCTTCATGTTCGCAAAATTGATGCTTGGCCCGGTTCAGAACCAGGGCCGCCACAGGAAGACGAGGAAGTGAGCAGCAGCAGCCAGCACCACGAACGTGGTGAACACGACCTTGAACTGTTCGTGAAACTCTTTCGCCTGTTCTTCAGTGAGACCCGAGATACTGTTTTCCATGCCTGTTCACCTCTAAAAATTGAATTCAGTCAATCAGAATTAAGATTGAGCGCCCGAATGCTTATTCAGACACTTCATAGGTCAGCGGGTTGTACGCTTCGTGAGTGAACACGAAGGAATGCACAATCAACGCCGTAGCAAGGAAAGTGATCAAGAGGGGGATCAACCAAGTACCCGGGTTGACTACCAGCCACAGTTTCCAGTCATCTCTGGGGTTGCTTGGTCTGCTCGGTCTGTATTCACTCATTACTGTCTTCCCCTGTAAAGTAAGGCTTTCAGTGAAATTGGGCCATGACTCAAGCCCTTATTAGTCGCGTAGTGCGATCTAAACCTTTACCCCTCTTGAGGGTGCGATGCCGCCGATTACCCGAACGAGGATTGAGTCCAGGCAAACAATTAACATCACTGTTTTCATGGTTTCTAAGTCTAGACAAAAGGAAAGACAGGTCAAGCAGTTTTTCGCAAATTATCCAACATTCGGGAAAATAAAATATTTACTCCTTGCAAACCATGCACTTAAAAATAAAACCAGCCCTCGTCATTTGCTGAATTCACGTTCCAACGGGAGAGTAAAGATCAATACCTATACTCCCTGAGTATCTGATAGATGAAAGTAAATAACCGCCGGAGCCACCTCCCGGTTTTTCACTATGACATCGAAAAACATGATGGGATAAAACTACTGATCAGCAATCCCCCACAACGCAGCAAGGATCTGTTCGAACACCCAGGCTGGGGCTGCGAAAAGGAAACGGGGGGGGGGAAGAAAGACTATCCGTGTCTGGCGACAACAGCCAGTGCACGCGCGATCCATGACCGCGCGTGCAATGAGGTTTCAGCGATAGCCTTGGCCAGATCTCACGCGGCCAGGACCCGAATGGTTACACCCACACACAATAGGCCAGAATAACCCCGGCCAAGGCGAACAACCCGTAGGAAAACCCTCTGACAGCCTGCATGACGGAACCTCCCGTGACGTGAATTGGCAAGTGGAGACCCGATTCCACGGTTGGAAGGCGGGCCCACAAAGATGTGACCCCATCATAATACTTGAGTTCTACGGTAGGTCTTTATCGGCGACACGGGAACCCGGCCTGGCTTACCGCCAGGCACGAAGTTGGTCGACAATCACCTCAACGGCCGGCGGCACCTCATCCGTCAGGGGCATGCGCACCAGCAGGCCTCGATGGGAGGCCTGCAGGATTTGCGGCTCAGGAGCCCCTTCAAAGTGCAACGAATTTACCGGCACGGCGCCGTCACCCACCGACTCACCGGTGGATGACCACCAGGCCTCGACCCGTTCATCCAGGTCCTCGATTCCCAGATCCTCCGACAAGGCATCGATGCTGGCGCGCATCGCGGGTGTAGGCTCGGTGATCCGACCGCCAATCAAGTGCACAGGGATCTCCTCCGGCCAGGTGCGCGCATTCAGATCACGCAAAAAGTCACTGCCCGGGCGTAGGTCAATCTTGGCGGCGCCGGTACCGTCGCGCAGGCCTGCCCACAGGGAGAAGCGACCCTCCTGAATATCGGCGAACCACTCGCGCACCTCCAGCCAGGCACGCAGCCGGGCCCATTCCGAGCCCTGGTTGGGTGTTCCCACCATGATGGCGCCCCCGACCCTGGGCCCGGCCACCGAAGCAGACTCGTCCTCCGGGTGGCGCCAGCGCGTGACGAAATCGCGGATGATCAGGCCGCCCATGCTATGACCGATCAGGACCACCGGACCCGACACCTCCAGTTCCTCCCAGTGCGCGGCCAGCAGGTCGGCGCTGTGATCAATGGCCTGATCGTTGGGATAACGAAACTCCCAGGTCACCCAATGCTGGGACAGCTCGGGCACCAGGTCGTCCCAGATTCCCCCGGGTTCGTCCAGGCCATGGATCAGTACCACCTCTGGGCCCGACTTGCCCTCCGGGCCGCCTCTGGGCACGAACCCCACCTGCTCGGGTGGCAGCGACATGGCCTCGGGAAACCAGGTCTCCAGTCGTTCCTGAGTCTCGACCCGCAGATCCCGCTCCAACTCCGGATGGCGTTCCGACCAGAAGATCCACCCGGCCACCGCCGCCACGGCGAGCAGCCCCGGACCAAGCAGCAGAATCAGCACAAATCGGCGCATGAATACCTCCGGCCATGAGAAACGTATGAGCCATATCATTCTACAAGCCAAATCTCATGCATCACGGCGGTGAGCCAGTCCCGATGATGAGAGGTCAAAAGGGTAACGTACCAGGCCGGCACCGAACATCCGACGGGGCAACCCGGACACATTGAAACTCGAGCCAATGGAATCAATCTAAAGTTGCACACATCACCAGTGCTTTCGGCGGGCGTTCCCGCCAAGGACCCAAAACGATGATCACGATCCGTCCGGCGGAAGAAAGAGGACACACCCACATCGACTGGCTGGACAGTCGGCACAGCTTCTCATTCGGGGACTATTACGATCCGGAACAGATGGGGGTCTCGGCCCTGAGGGTGATCAACGACGATCGCGTGGCGCCCGGCGCCGGCTTCCCGCCCCATCCCCATCGGGACATGGAAATCATCACCTACATGCTTGAGGGGGCCATTGAGCATCGGGACAACACCGGCGGGCACTGCGTGCTCCGTACCGGTGAGGTGCAGGTGATGAGTGCCGGCAGAGGCATCGTCCACAGCGAGGTCAACGCCTCCAGCGAGGAGCCCCTGCACCTGCTGCAGATCTGGATACTGCCCCACACAAAACGGGTGGCGCCGGGTTATGCACAGCGAGCCTTTCCAACCTCCCCGGGGCTGTGCCTGCTGGTCTCGCCCGACGGTGATCAGGACTCACTCACCATCCACCAGGACGCTCGGCTCTTTCGCGCCACGCTGGAGAGTGCCCCCATCACCTATGAGCCCGACCGCCATCGCAATCAGTACATCCATGTGGCTCGAGGCAGCTTGACGGTGAACGGTGAAATACTGAACGAGGGCGATGCCGCTGTCATCCAGGATGAACTGGCCATTGTGCTGGAAAGCGAAGATGCCGAGGCGCTGCTGTTCGATCTGCCCTGAAAGGTCTTTGGGCCTGTGTTCCCTCGCACTATAATGGCGTGATGCGCCGACTCTTCCTGTTCTTCCTCATCGCCCTTTTCCTGCTGGCCCTGCTGCTGACCTCAGCGGCCTGGGTGCTGGCACAAACTCCCATGACCACCTTGCAGGAGGCTGCCAACCGGCACCTGCCGGTGCCGGCCGCCCTGGCCAGGATGGATGTGGAGGGGTCTTTGGGTCGCGGACAGGTCAGGCAAGTGAACCTGCCGCCAGTCGCCGGTGTGGACCTGGGACCGACCGATATTCAATGGGAACTGCGCCCCATGCAGGCGATCACAGGGCGCATGGTGGCAGATGTCGAGGCCACCACGGCGGACGGTCGGTTCCAGGGAGTCGCCAGCCGCGGCGTTTCGGGTTGGCGTGTTGCCGACGGTCGTGGCCACATGCCCGCTGCCACCCTGGGGCGGATGCTGCAGGGTGCAGGCCTGAATGATGCCGGGCTGGGCGGCACCCTGTCACTGGATCTGCATCGGCTCGACATGACCGACGAGGGGGAGATTCGATCCGCCAGTGGCCGGTTCCACTGGCGCAATGCCGTCATCCAGGCAGACCAATCCGTCCCGTTGGGAGATCTGAGCGGCGACTTCACCGCCAAGGGGAATGAGTTCAGCGGGGCATTCACCGACCAGGGGGGGCCACTGGCCCTGCAAGGGAAAGTCGCCGGCCACCTGACCCAGGGCCGCGTGCGTCTTGATGCCACGGCCTCTCCCCGAGACCCTGACGATCCGGCGCTGGCACAGGCCCTTTCGGAAGTGGGGGAACGGCGCGGCAACGACTACGAGATCCGCCTGCAAAGACCGTGAGCCTCGAGAGGTTCTGCAGCGTGCTATGGTTGGAGCGTGCCGGCGAGCAACTGAAGGAGAGACTTCATGGAACAATCCGCCACCACTTCCCTGCTCATCGCCATCGTCACCGACGATGTGTCGGACAAGGCGCTGGACATCGCCGATCGTTCCGGTATCTCGGGGGCCACGATGGTACCCGCCAGTGGCATCGGGTCGCCCCCCATCAAGACCTTTTTCGGCCTGACCTTTCAAAGCGCGATGACCCTCATGTTCTGGATCGCCGATACGGAGGTCGCCAATCGCACCGCCCTGCAACTGCGCGACGAGCTCAATCTGGACTCCCCCCGTCAGGGCCTGGCGTTGACGCTCCCCGTGGATCAACTCTACGGGCTGAACATCAATCAGACGCAAACCCCGCCTACGCCTCCATGACGGCGCCCTTGTCAGTTGTCGACGCGTGGTTTTTGGTCCCCCCCACAAACTCTTTTGATTCAAGAAGATGAAAAAAGGTTGACAGTGGCGCGCGGGTCTGTAGAATACGCACCCATCAGCGACGCGGGAATAGCTCAGTTGGTAGAGCACAACCTTGCCAAGGTTGGGGTCGCGAGTTCGAGTCTCGTTTCCCGCTCCAAAGTTTTCCAGAACCTCGGCGCTGCCGGGGTTTTTTGTTTGACCATCGGGGATGCTGTACTTCCCCGATCGTTCAAAGGCTGGGTGGCAGAGTGGTTATGCAGCGGCCTGCAAAGCCGTGTACGCCGGTTCGATTCCGACCCCAGCCTCCATATTCACAAAAAGCCCGACGATCCCTTGGGGTCGTCGGGCTTTTTGTTTGGGCGCCAGCCGGCCGTGAAAAATGTGACCAAAGGCTCTGCCTTTTGCCAGACAGCGGGCATACAATTCATTTGCCCTGAAACCCATTTCCTGAATCGTCGGTGGATGAGCCGATCAAGGAGATCATCATGATATATCGCAAATTACTTCCGGCTGTCGCCACGGCCATGGTCACCGCCCTGCCCTTTGCCATCCTGGTGGGCTGCTCCGACCCCGGTCCGGCGGAAGAGGCCGGCGAGTCCGTGGACGAAACCATGGAAGAAGCTCAGGATCAGTTCGACGATGCGGTGGATGCTGTGCAGGATGCCGCTGATGAGGCCGCCGAGGCTGTTAGCGACATGGTGGACGAGCCCGGCCCGGCCGAAGAGGCTGGGCGCGAGGTGGATGACGCCATCGAGGAAGTGGAAGAGGCTGGCGAAAAATTGATGGAAGACTGATACCGTTCGTCGGCCATATCGTGGGGGGTACTCCGGTATCCCCCATTTGGATCGTGCTGCGCGTCACACATTTTTTTTGATCGTTTACAATCCCACGGCTGTTCTACTTTCCTTTCGCGGGAGTGTGCTGTGGTCGAAATTACCAGGGCCTTGAATCTGAACGCAGAGCAGGAAGCCCTGATCGACATGCACAGTTTTTTGAATGTGCTCAACGTATTGGCCTGCGAAATGGATCTCATGGCCTACGGCCTGGGGGACTCCCCGCCCCTTCAGGAAGCCCTCGCGCTGGTCCATGCGTTCGCCGACGCCCTGCAGACCCCGGAGCAAGCGGCTTCGTGGTTGGCCGACCCACAGTCTCTGCAAACCCGCATCCACGCCCTCCTCAGCCAGGCCCTGGAAGGTGTCGCCCTGGATGAGGAATTGCATGCGTCCACTGACAATATAGAATCCATCCTGGCGGTCCTTGGCACTCGCGTGCGCGAACTCGAGGCCCGCTCAGGGGCTCCACTGGGCTGGGCCTGGCTGGAAGTCGCCCCATTACGGTCAGACTTCTGGCAACTGCTGCTCGCCATCGAAAAGAACAGCAAGGGACGCTATCGCATCACTCAGAACATCGCCGAGCAACAGCCGGACGATTACCTGATCAAGGTGGACATTGATAGCCTGGAGGGCGACCACCTTTATGTGCCCGCCATCTTTCAGGATGTGATGCGTGACCTGTTGGCCAACGCCCGCAAATACACGTCACCCGGCGGACGTATCCTGGCCGGGCTGAAGGAAACAGAGCGCGAAATCCGTTTCGTGGTGGACGACACGGGCATGGGCATTCCTCCCCACCAGATCGAGGGTATCGTGGAGTTCGGCGTACGTGGTGAAAACGTCCGTGACAGACCCACGCGGGGCGGTGGCTTCGGCCTCACCAAAGCCTATTGGGTGGTGCGCCATTGCAATGGGCGCATGTGGATCCACTCCGACCTGGGAGTCGGCACCTGCATCGAGATCATCCTGCCCCGACCCAGGCCTCAGACTGCCCCACCCCAGCCAACCCCTGCTGCTTGAACATGAACCCCGAAGGGAGGATCAGCGGTTCACGTCGATGACGGTACGACCGCGTACCTGGCCCGCCAGGATCTTCTCTGCCAGGGGAATCACGTCACCCAGACCCACGTCGCTGGTCATGGCCTCCAGCTTGTCAGTGTCCAATTCCGTGGCCAGACACTCCCAGGCCTCCAGGCGACGCTCCATGGGCGCATAGACGCTATCCACGCCCAGCAGATTCACGCCACGCAGGATGAACGGGGCCACGGTAGTGGGCAGATCCATTCCCTGGGCCAGACCGCAGGCGGCCACGCTGCCCCCGTACTGGGTGGTGGAAAGTACATTGGCCAGGGTCTGGCTTCCCACTGTATCCACCGCCGCCGCCCAGCGGGTCTTCCCCAGCGGCTTCCCGCGGCCTGAGAGTTCATCCCGGTGGATCACGTCAGACGCCCCCAGGGCCTTGAGGTGATCCGTCTCTTCGGTGCGACCGGTGGATGCCACCACGTTGAAGCCGCGGCCTGCCAGTAGTGCCACTGCCACGCTGCCCACACCGCCATTGGCACCGGTCACCAGCACATCCCCCTTGTCCGGCGTGACGCCCTGGCGCACCAGCGCCAGCACGCAGAGCATGGCGGTGTAACCGGCGGTCCCCACGGCCATGGCCCAGCGCAGGGACAACGCAGAGGGCAGCGGCACCAGCCATTCGCCCTTCACCCGGGCCTTCTGACTCATGCCACCGGGATGCCCCTCGCCAACCCCCCAGCCATTGAGGATCACCTCGTCACCGGGCTTGAAGTCCGGATGATCACTGGATTCCACGGTCCCGGAAAAATCGACCCCCGGCACCATGGGGTATTTCCTCACCACGGGTGCCTTGCCGGTGATGGCCAGGCCATCCTTGTAGTTCAGGGTGGAATAGGCCACCCGCACGGTCACATCTCCGTCGGGCAAGTCGGCATCCGTCAGAGACTCGATACCGGCAGTGACCTCCTCATCGTTCTTGTGCAACACAATGGCTTGATGCATGGCGATTCATTCTCCGAGGCTGCGGGTGTGCGAAGCGGGGCATTGAACCCTGCGTGTCAGCTTGCCAGACTGTCCCGATGTGAAACACCCCTGAGGCCTTCCCCATGACCCAGCCCCCGCGCCTGGAACGCGTACCCGGCCCCAAGGCAGAGCCCTATCTGGGATCGCTGGCAAGACTGCGTATACGGGTATTCAGGGATTTTCCCTACCTTTATGACGGCGATGCCGCCTACGAGACCGAATACCTTGCAACCTACTTCAGTTGTGCCGAGAGCGTGGTGATCCTCGCCCGGGACGGTGATCAGATCGTCGGGGCCTCCACCGCCCTGCCGCTGGAATATGAGACCGACAACGTGATTGCGCCCTTCCGACAGCGTGGCATGGCACCGGAGCGGGTATTCTACCTGGGCGAATCTGTGCTGCTGCCGGAATATCGCGGCCAGGGCGTGGGGGTGCGATTCTTCCAGGAGCGCGAGGCCCATGCCCATAGTCTGGGCCGTTTCGATCGGGCGGCGTTCTGCGCCGTACAGCGCCCGGCAGACCATCCGCAGCGGCCCGCGCACTACGTTCCACTGGATAGCTTCTGGGAGAAACGCGGCTACCGCAAGGATCCGGAGCTGGTGGCCCATTTTTCCTGGAAGGACCTGGACGAAGCCGAAGAGACCACCAAGCCCATGACCTTCTGGGTGAAGGAACTGAGACGCTGATACCGCGTCCTCACCGCAGAGCACTTGATGAAGACGCCATGAGGAAGGACACACAGTGACCGACCACCAAACACAAACGGACCTGGCGCAGCGCATCGACGCCGTTCTGGATCAACTCAACACGGTCATCTACGGCAAGGCCACCCCCGTGCGCCTGTCCCTGGCCTGCCTGCTGGCCCGTGGGCACCTGCTGGTGGAAGACTTGCCCGGCGTGGGCAAGACCACCCTGGCCCATGGCCTGGCCCGCACCCTGGGGCTGCAGTTCCAGCGGATCCAGTTCACCAGCGATCTGCTGCCGGCAGATATCCTGGGGGTGTCCATGTTCAGCAGCGAGCGCCAGCGGTTCGAGTTTCACCCTGGCCCGGTGTTCTCCCAACTGATCCTCGCCGACGAGATCAACCGGGCCACGCCCAAGTCACAAAGCGCCCTGCTGGAGGCCATGGAGGAACAGCAGGTCACTGTGGAAGGGGTGACGCGGCGTTTGCCGGAACCCTTTTTCGTCATCGCCACACAGAACCCCCAGGAGCAGATCGGCACGTTCCCCCTGCCCGAGTCCCAGATGGATCGGTTCCTCATGCGGATTCATGTGGGCTATCCCGATGCCCGGGCGGAGCGGGCCCTGCTGAGGGGGCGGGACCGGCGCGAACTGCTGGAAGAGTTGCCGGCGCAACTGGAAGACGGCCAACTGGTGCAACTTCAGGAACAGGTGACGCAGGTTCACGTCTCCGACGCCCTGCTGGATTACGTCCAGGCCCTGATCGCCCATTCCCGTCAACCAGGCCTTTACCAAATGGGTCTATCCCCGAGGGCGGGCCTGGCACTGATGAGGGCCTGTCAGGCCTGGGCGCTGGTGAATCACCGGGACCATGTTGTGCCTGAGGACGTGCAGGCCATCCTGCCCTCGGTGGCCGGACACCGGCTGCGCCTAGTGGAATCCCCCACCATGGCCCCGGCGCAGGTGATACAGGGCCTGATCGAGGCGGTTCCGGTACCCTGACATGAAGACTGCCACTGCCTGGCTTGGTCGCACTCATCAGGGCCTTAGAGAGAGGGCAATCCGCTGGATCACCCGGGGCCAGCGCCCCGAGGGCAGGCAACTCACTCTGGATAGGCGCTGCATCTACATCCTGCCCACCCGTCAGGGTTACACGTTTGCCCTGGTGCTGGTGGTGATGCTCCTGGGGGCCATCAACTACAGCAACAGCATGGCCTTCATGCTCACCTTCCTGCTGGCCGCCCTGGGGGCCAATTCCATGTGGCACACCCACCGCAATCTGCTCGGCCTGCGCATCACCCGTCAGCCGGCCACACCGGTCTTTGCCGGGCAGACCGCGCAGTTCACCTACACGGTGGACAACCCCAGCCGGGTATCGCGGCGCGGGCTGCTGCTGGAGGCCCCGGAACAATCGCCCACCGAGTTCTCGGTCGGGGCCCGGGAGAACACCCCGGTCACATTGAACCTGCGGGCACGGCGGCGGGGTGTACTGCGACCGGGTCGACTGCGGCTGCATACCCGCTACCCCCTGGGGCTGTTTCGGGCCTGGTCATGGCTCAATTTTGACGAATCCGTACTGATCTACCCGCAGCCGATCCCGGTGGAACAGACACCCAGCGGCGACGGTGAGGACACCGAACCCCAAGCCACACGCAACCGGGCAGGCGAGGAGTTCACCGGGGTGCGGGCGTATGCACCCGGGGATTCTCCCCGGCGACTGGACTGGAAGGCCCTGGCCCGCACCGGCGACATGTACACCAAGGAGTTCCACGAGCTTCAGGGTGGCCAGACCTGGCTGGACTGGGAACACCTGCCCGCCGCCGACGTGGAGACACGCCTCTCCATGCTTTGTCATCTGGTACTGGAGGCTCACGGCAAGAAACTGCGCTTTGGTCTGCGCATGCCCGGGGTGGAGATCGAGCCGGCCACGGGCGAGCGTCATCGGCAACGCTGCCTGGAGCAATTGGCCTGCTTCGCACTGCCTGCGGGGGAAAGTCCATGAGACTGTTCACGCCCGCTCCCGCCATGGGCGCCCTGCCCCGGGAGGAACGCCTGCCGCAACGCTCCAATGCGCTGCCCTGGCTGATTTTCGCCCTGTGTTTCGCCATGCTGCCGCACCTGTTCAACCAGCCACCCTGGGTGGTGGCCATGGCGGCGCTGGCCATGGGCTGGCGAGCCCTGGCCCATTGGGGGCGCATGCCCATGCCGGGTCGCTGGCTGCTGGTGCTGCTCACCCTGGTGGCCACCGGCCTGGTGGTCACCCAGTATGGCACCCTGTTCGGCCGCGATGCGGGAGTGGCCCTGCTGATCCTCATGACGGGCCTGAAGCTGCTGGAGACGCGCGGCTTCCGGGACGCCATGCTGGGGGTGTTCCTGGGCTATTTCGTGGTGATCACCAACTTCTTCTACTCCCAGGAGATCCCGCTGGCCCTGTACATGGTGGCGGCGGTCTTCGCCACCACGGCGGCCCTGGTGCGGCTCAATGCCGGTGACGGGGCCCAGCCCTGGCGGGAATCCCTCTCCCTGGCCGGTTTGATGCTGGCCCAGGCCCTGCCACTGATGATCATCCTGTTCCTGCTGTTTCCACGCCTGCCCGGGCCGCTGTGGGGCATGCCCCAGGATGAGTCTGCTGGCATCACCGGGCTGTCCGACAGCATGTCGCCCGGCTCCATCAGCGAACTGCTGCAATCCGATGCTCCGGCCTTTCGGGTGTCCTTTGCCGGAGACATCCCGGATCAGAATCTGCGCTATTGGCGCGGCCCGGTATTCTGGGAGTATGACGGCCGCACCTGGCGCTTCGGTCGTGACCGGGGCGAGGCGACGCCCCAGCCCGTGACCATCGATGAAGACGACATCTTCACCTACACGGTCAATCTGGAGCCCCATGACGGACGCTGGCTGCTGGCCCTGGATATTCCCCTGACCACGCCCCAGGACGCCCGCATGACCGCTGACCACGACCTGGTGTCGCGGCGCCCGGTGCGCAGTCTGATCCAGTACAGCGTGTCTTCCCTGCCCAACATGCCCCTGGAACCCGTATTGAGTGACCACCGTCGCAGTGCGGCCCTGGCGCTGCCCGATGGCACGGCACCCCGGGCGCGGGCGCTGGCCCGGAGCTGGCGGGAGGCCCACGAGGACGACGGTGCCGTGGTGGGGGCGGCCCTGAGTCACTTCAACCAGGAGCCTTTCTTCTACACCCTGTCGCCGCCGAGCCTCCCCAGGGACCCGGTGGATCAATTCCTGTTCGAGTCACGGGCGGGCTTTTGTGAGCACTATGCCAGCGCCTTTGTGGTGCTGATGCGCGCTGCCGGCATTCCGGCGCGGGTGGTCACGGGCTATCAAGGCGGGGAATACAACCGCATGGGGGATTATCTGCTGATCCGCCAATCGGATGCCCATGCCTGGGCGGAGGTATGGCTGGAGGATCGGGGCTGGGTGCGTGTGGACCCCACGGCCGCCGTGGCGCCGGACCGCATTGAGCAGGGGGTGCGCGCTGCCCTGTCCGACGACGCAGGCCTGCCGGACTACATGCTGCGCAGCCTGGACTGGGGGGCCATCCGCCTGCAGTTCGAGTTGTGGCGGGACAGTCTCGATTACTACTGGAGTGGCTGGGTGCTGGCGTTCGGGCCGGAGCGACAGGCGGAACTGCTGGAACGCCTCGGCCTGGGCCGCTTGGACTGGCGCGGCATGATCACCCTGATGGTGGTGTTGATCGGCCTGGTGGTGCTGGTGTTCGCGGCCATCTTCCTGTGGCGCAACCGCTTGCCGGTGGCCGATCCGTTATCGCTGGTCTATCGCCGATTCTGTCGTCGCCTGGGTCGCTGGGGGCTGACCCGCTCTGCCCATGAGCCACCGATGGCCTTTGCACAGCGGGTGGGCCGCGAGCGTCCCGATCTGGCAGAACCGGTGATGGCATTCACACAGGAATATGTGGCACTGAGGTATGGCAGCCGGCCGGATCCTGAGCGGTTCCGTCGTCTGCGACGGCTGTTGAGGGAAGTGCGTCCACGGCGAACATTGCAATAGCGCCATGGCATTTGGGGAGAGAGGGCGCTTTCACGCTGGGTAGGGAAAACCCCTCTCCCCGGGGGGAGAGGGGCTGGGGTGAGGGGCGCAACAGCAGACAACCACCCCCTACGCCGGAATCCGCTCCCCCTCCGGTGCGACGGGTTCACCCACCCCGACGGCCGGCCCCCCCTTGCGGCGGTAATCATCGATAGCCGCCTTGATGGCATCCTCAGCCAGCACAGAGCAATGGATCTTCACCGGTGGCAGGGCCAGTTCCTCGGCGATCTGCGTGTTCTTGATGGATCCCGCCTCCTCCAGGGTCTTGCCCTTCACCCACTCGGTGAGCAGGCTGGAACTGGCAATCGCCGAGCCACAGCCGTAGGTCTTGAACTTGGCGTCCTCGATCACGCCGACATCATTCACCTTGATCTGCAATTTCATCACGTCGCCGCAGGCGGGGGCACCCACCATGCCGGTGCCCACGGAGGTATCGCTCTTGTCCATTGCCCCCACGTTGCGGGGATTCTCGTAGTGGTCAAGCACTTTGTCACTGTAGGCCATGTCATTTCACCTCTTCGTTCGTGCGTGTATCAGGCCTCAATGGGCCACCCACTCCACGGATTTCAGGTCGATCCCCTCCTGGTGCATCTCCCACAAGGGAGACAGGTCGCGCAGTTTTTGCACCGCCGACTTGACCAGCGAGATCGTGTGGTCCACTTCCTCCACGGTGGTGTAACGCCCCACGGAGAAGCGGATGGAACTGTGCGCCAACTCATCATCCCGTCCCAGGGCGCGCAACACATAAGACGGCTCCAGACTGGCGCTGGTACAGGCCGAACCCGAAGACACGGCGATATCCTTGAGGGCCATGATCAGGCTCTCCCCCTCCACAAAATTGAAGGAGACGTTCAGGTTGCCCGCCACGCGGCTTTCCAGATCGCCGTTGAGATACACCTCATCCATCTCCGACAGACCTGCCCAGAGGCGATCGCGCAGCATGCGCAAACGCTCGTTCTCAGCGCCCATCTCCTCGCGAGCGATACGGAAAGCCTCCCCCATGCCCACGATCTGATGGGTGGCCAGGGTGCCGGAGCGCAGACCCCGTTCGTGACCGCCACCATGCATCTGGGCCTCGAGACGCACTCGCGGCTTGCGGGAGACATACAAGGCGCCCACGCCCTTGGGACCATAGGTCTTGTGGGCCGAGAAGCTCATCAGGTCCACAGGCAATCTGGAAAGGTCCAGCTCCACCTTGCCGGTGGACTGAGCGGCGTCCACATGGAAGACGATGCCCCGCGACCGGGTGAGATTGCCAATCGCCTCCAGATCCTGGATGACGCCGATCTCGTTGTTCACATGCATGATGGAAACCAGCACCGTGTCATCACGAAGGGCAGCCTCCAGCTTGTCCAGATCCAGCAGGCCGCTGGGCTCAGGCTCCAGGTAAGTCACCTCGAAGCCCTCACGTTCCAGTTGGCGACAGGAATCCAGCACGGCCTTGTGTTCGGTCTTCAGGGTGACGATATGGCGACCCTTTTTCTGGTAGAAGTGCGCAGCCCCCTTGATGGCCAGGTTGTCGGCCTCGGTAGCGCCGCTGGTCCAGATGATTTCCCGGGGGTCGGCCCCCACCAGGGCGGCTACATGTTCCCGGGCCTGCTCCACGGCCTGCTCAGACTCCCAGCCAAAGCTGTGGGAGCGAGAGGCCGGGTTGCCGAAGGTCCCCTCGCGAGTGAGAAAACGACTCATGGTCTCCGCCACTCGCTCGTCCATGGGTGTGGTGGCGGCGTAATCCAGATAGATGGGCAGTTGCAAGGCCATGATTCCTCCTCAAGCAGCGGTGCGGCGGAAGATGAAGTGGTGGTGGGCGCGCTGGTGCTGGGCATCCTGACGTTGCGCCACCTGCTGCACTTCCGGACGATTGGAGAACTGATCCAGCGTGATGCCGTCGAGGAAGCTGTACAGCTGCTCACTCAGGTCATCCCACAGTTGGTGGGTGAGGCAACGCTCACCATCCTGGCAGGTTCCCTTGCCGGCGCAGCGCGTCATGGTCACGTTTTCGTCAACGGCGGTGATGATGCGCGCCACGGTGATTTCGTCCGATGGCCGCGACAGTCGGTAACCACCGCCCGGGCCACGAACCCCCTCCACCAAGCCGTTCTTGCGCAGCTTGGCGAAGAGTTGCTCCAGGTAGGACAGGGAGATCCCCTGGGATTGGGAAATATCCGCCAGTGTCACCGGGCCAATCTTGTCGTGGATGGCCAGGTCCAGCATGGCGGTCACTGCATAGCGGCTTTTCGTCGAGAGTTTCATGACTGGCCCCTTCCTCGGTTGTCAGGCTTCATAATTCCTGAGCTGCATAGTCAGGATTTAGAATGGTTTTACAATAACCAAGTCAGACAGTCAAGAATTAAGGCGAAAAAAATCAGCCGGGCATCAGAACCGATGCCCCTGGCGCAGACAGTAACCCAGCCATTTGTAGAGGAAGCGATTGAAACGCCAGCGGCACTGCAGGGCCTGCCAGTCCGGATGATCGCCCAGGCTCACCTCCTCACCGGTACGCCGGCTGTGGCGACCCAGCACCTCCACCTGCCGCGCATCGTGATACACCCTCACCCGCAGGTTGGGACTGCGGCGAGTGGACCGGTCACCCTCCACGTCAAAGTGATAGGTCAGCAGCAGCGTGGTGGTATAAGGGCAGCACTCCAGCACCTCCAGGTGCAGATCCATGACGCCGGGCACGCTGGACACCCTGGGGCAATCCAGCGACTGGGGCTCGGGGCATAACTGCCGCAGGCGAATGTAATTCACCTCATACAGATCCATCAGCGCCGCAAAGCTGCGGGGCATGGGATCCAGATAGGCGGGTTTGGAGGCTTCGAGCAACATGGCGGGATGTTAGCACAGGGACAGGGCGCCCAGTATTTGCTAACTTTATCCCCACATTTCATGCAGGAAGGCCCGTGTCCATGAAGATCCATCGTGTGCAAACCACCCCCTTCTCCGACCAGAAACCGGGCACCTCCGGTCTGCGCAAGAAAGTGAAGGTCTTCAGGCAGCCCCATTATCTGGAAAACTTCGTCCAGGCGGTGTTCGACGTGCGCCCCAGCCTCAAGGGCGGCGTGCTGGTCCTGGGGGGTGACGGCCGTTATTTCAACCGCGAGGCCATCCAGATCATCCTGCGCATGGCCGTGGCCAATGGAGTGGCCCGGGTCATCGTCGGTCAGGGCGGTATCCTGTCCACGCCCGCGGCCTCCTGCCTGATCCGAAAATACACCACGCAGGGCGGCCTCATTCTCTCCGCCAGCCACAACCCCGGTGGGCCGGACGAGGACTTCGGCATCAAGTTCAACACCCCCAACGGCGGCCCGGCTCCGGAAAAAGTCACCGGCGAGATCCATGAGCGGGCCTGCGAGATCACCCACTACCGCATCGCCGACATCCCGGATATCGACCTGGACACACCCGGGCGCACCACTGTGGGCCCCATGGTGGTGTCGGTAGTGGATTCGGTGAACGACTATGCCGAACTGATGCAGTCCCGGTTCGATTTCGACCGCATGAAGGCCCTGTTCCAGGATGGCCGGTTTTCCATGCGCTTTGACGCCATGCACGCGGTGACCGGCCCTTACGCACGACGCATCCTCGAGGACATGCTGGGTGCGCCAGCCGGCACGGTGATGAACGGCCAGCCCCTGGAAGATTTCGGCAAGGGACATCCCGATCCCAATCTGGTCCATGCCAAGGACCTGGTGGATGCCTTGTACACGGATGACGGCCCCGACTTCGGCGCCGCCTCCGATGGGGACGGCGACCGCAACATGATCCTGGGGCGGCAATTCTTCGTCACCCCCAGCGACAGCCTGGCGGTGCTGGCTGCCAATGCCCATCATGTGCCCGGCTACGCGAAGGGCATCCGCGGCATCGCCCGTTCCATGCCCACCAGCCAGGCGGCAGACCGGGTGGCCGAGAAGATGGGTATCGAGTGCTTCGAGACCCCCACAGGCTGGAAGTACTTCGGCAACCTGCTGGATGCTGGCCGGGCCACCCTGTGCGGCGAGGAGAGCTTTGGCACGTCGTCGGACCATGTGAGGGAAAAGGACGGCCTGTGGGCCGTGCTGTTCTGGCTCAATCTGCTGGCAGTGCGCGGTGAGTCGGTGGCGGATATCGTGCGTGATCACTGGCGCCAGTTCGGGCGCAACTTCTACACCCGTCACGACTATGAGGGCGTGGATGTGGCTCAGGCCGAGGCGGCCATGAATCAGGTGCGCGAACAACTCGACTCCCTCAAGGGCCGCCGTTTCGGCAACTTCACCGTAGCCTTGGCCGATGATTTTGCCTACACGGATCCGGTGGACGGCTTGGTGGCCGAGGGTCAGGGCCTGCGGGTGCTGTTCAACGATGGCGCGCGGCTGGTGTTCCGGCTTTCCGGCACCGGCACGGCGGGTGCCACGCTGCGCCTGTATGTGGAGCGCTACGAGGCCGATCCGGAACGCCACGATCAGGACACCCAGGAGGCACTGGCTCCCCTGATCGACATTGCCGAGGAGATTGCCGGCATCCGGACCCATACGGGCCGCGATGCACCCACTGTCATCACCTGAGCCAACGCCGCAGGCTTGGCTAAAAGCATATAATCCAAGGGAATTTTATAACCCCGCCTTGCAGCGCGCCGGCAGACCTGCTATCTATAAGCGGATTTGATGCAGCGCGACATTCTGGATACCCGCCCGTGGACTTCTCCCCGGGCCGGGTGACATCCACCCCTTCAGTACCTTCAAGCGAACGCTGTGCCCCGCCCGCTCCCGGCCATGCCGCTACGGGCGGACAGCCATTCACCGTTAACCGCCCCCTGATCGGGCGCACCCAGGCGGAGCCGTCGATCCATGCCAAACGATAACCGACCGTTATCACCCCATCTGCAGGTGTACAAGCCGCAGTTGACATCGGTCCTCTCGATCCTGCACCGCGCCACCGGTGTCATTCTCAGCCTGGCCAGTCTTCTGCTCATCTACTGGCTCGTCTCCCTGGCCGCGGGCCCGGAGGCCTTTGCCCGTGCCGAGGGCCTGCTGCATAGCGGCCTTGGGCTTTTTGTCCTGTTCGGTGTAACCCTCTCCCTGTTCTACCACCTGGGCACCGGCATCCGGCACCTGATCTGGGACACCGGCCGCGGCCTGGAGATCAAGCAGGTCTACCTGAGCGGCATCCTCGCCCTGGTGGCCACCCTCATTCTCACGGCGATCTTCTGGATCTTCGTACTCATCTGATCGGGGAGAGCATCATGAGTCTTCGCACACCATTGAGCCAGGCGCGCGGCCTGGGTTCGGCAAAGGACGGCACCCACCATTGGTTCGTCATGCGCGTGAGCTCCATCGCCATGGTACCGCTGATGCTCTGGCTGATCTTCAGCCTGGGCAGCCTGGCCGGCGCCGGCTTTGAAGCCACCTCTGCCTGGGTCGCAAACCCCCTCAATACTGTTCTGCTGATCCTGACCGTGGGGGCCTTGTTCCACCATGCCTACTTGGGACTGCAGGTGATCATCGAGGACTACGTGCACGGTGAGGGCAAAAAGTTCGCGAGCCTCATTGCCATGCAATTCCTCATGTTGCTGCTGGCGGTCACCGGGATCGTCGCCATACTGCGCATTGCTTTCGGGAGCTGATTGATGAAGGGCGACTACAAGATTATCGACCATGCCTATGACGTGGTGGTGGTCGGTGCCGGCGGGGCCGGCCTGCGGGCCACCTTCGGCATGGCGGAAAAGGGCCTCAAGACCGCCTGCGTCACCAAGGTTTTCCCCACCCGCAGCCACACGGTGGCCGCCCAGGGGGGCATTTCCGCAGCCCTGGGCAACATGGGCGAGGACGACTGGCGCTGGCATATGTATGACACGGTCAAGGGTTCCGACTGGCTCGGTGATCAGGACGCCATCGAATACATGTGCCGCGAGGCCGCCCCGGCCATCATCGAGCTGGAGCACTACGGCGTGCCCTTCTCCCGCACGGAGGACGGCAAGATCTATCAGCGCCCTTTCGGCGGCATGACCACCCGCTTCGGTGAAGGTCGCGCCCAGCGCACCTGTGCTGCCGCCGACCGGACGGGCCACGCGATCCTGCACACCCTTTATCAGCAGGCCCTGGCCCATCAGGCCGAGTTCTACATCGAACACTTCGCCACCGACCTGATCATGGACGGTGACACCTGTCGTGGCGTGCTCTCGCTGGATCTGGTGAACGGCACCCTGCACCGCTTCAACGCCCACCTGGTGGTGCTGGCCACGGGCGGCTATGGGCGTAGCTATTTCTCCTGCACCTCGGCTCACACCTGCACCGGCGACGGCATGGGCATGGCGCTGCGCGCCGGGCTGCCCATGCAGGATATGGAGTTCGTGCAGTTTCATCCCACCGGCGTCTATGGCGCCGGCTGCCTGATCACCGAAGGCGTGCGCGGCGAAGGGGGTTATCTCACCAATTCCAAGGGCGAGCGGTTCATGGAGCGCTATGCCCCCAACGCCAAGGACCTGGCCTCCCGCGACGTGGTCTCCCGCTCCATGACCGTGGAGATCAACGAAGGCCGCGGCGTGGGCGCCAAACAGGATCACATTCACCTGCACCTGGAACACCTTGGGCCGGAAGTCATCAACGAGCGCCTGCCGGGCATCGCCGAGACCGCACGCATCTTTGCCGGCGTGGACGTGACCAAGGAACCCATCCCGGTGCTGCCCACGGTGCACTACAACATGGGTGGCATCCCCACCAACTACCGTGGCGAGGTGGTCACCCTCAAGGATGGCAACCCGGACCATATCGTGCCAGGCCTCATGGCCATCGGCGAAGCGGCCTGCGTCTCGGTGCATGGCGCCAACCGCCTGGGTTCCAACTCCCTGCTGGACCTGGTGGTGTTCGGTCGTGCCGCCGCCATCCGCGCCAGCGAGATCGTCAGCGATATCGGCGCCGCCGTCAAACCCCTGCCTGACGGTGCCGCCGACAAGGCCCTGGAACGCCTGGACCGCCTGCGCTACGCCGACGGTGCACGCTCCACCGCCTCCATCCGCGATGACATGCAGCAGTGCATGCAGCGCTACGCCGCCGTGTTCCGCACCGGCGAAACCCTGCAGCAGGGCTGTGATCGCATGGACGAGGTCTTCACCTCATTTGGCGATGTGCGCGTCACCGACCGCTCCCTGATCTGGAACTCGGACCTGGTGGAAACCCTGGAGCTGGAAAACCTGCTGGGCTGCGCCGTGAGTACCATCCGCTCCGCGGTGAATCGCCCGGAGAGCCGTGGTGCCCACGCCCGCGAGGACTGTCCCGACCGGGACGACGAGAACTGGATGAAGCACACCCTGTCCTGGGTGGACGAACAGGGCAAGGTTCGCCTCGACTACCGCCCGGTGCATCTGTACACCCTCAGCGACGATGTGGACGTCGTGCCCCCCAAGGCACGGGTCTACTGATTCCCGGATTCAGGAGAACGCAAGACCATGGCTCAGTTCATACTGCCCATCAAATCCCGGGTGCAGAAGGGCAAGACCTTCAAGGCCGAGGGTGCCTCCAGCACCAACATCAAGCGCTTCGTGATCTATCGCTGGAACCCGGATAACGACGAGAACCCGCGCCTGGACACCTACGAGGTGGATCTGGATGCCTGTGGACCGATGGTTCTGGACGCCATCATCAAGATCAAGGACGAGATCGACCCCACCCTGTCCTTCCGCCGTTCCTGCCGTGAGGGCATCTGCGGCTCCTGTGCCATGAACATCGATGGCACCAACACCCTGGCCTGTACCAAGGCCATTGAGGACATCAAGGGCGATGTGCGCATCTACCCGCTGCCACACATGAACGTGGTCAAGGACCTGATCCCGGACATGACCCACTTCTATGCCCAGTACGCCTCAATCAAACCCTGGATCCGCACTCAGACCCCGCCGCCCCCGGACAAGGAGCGCCTGCAGTCAGTGGAGGATCGGGCCAAGCTGGATGGTCTGTACGAATGCATCCTGTGCGCCTGCTGCTCCACCTCCTGCCCCAGCTACTGGTGGAACGGCGACCGCTACCTGGGCCCGGCCATCCTGCTGCAGGCGCAGCGCTGGATCGTGGATAGCCGCGACGAGGCCACCGGCGAGCGCCTGGACGAACTGGAAGATCCCTTCAAGCTCTATCGCTGCCACACCATCATGAACTGCGCCCGCACCTGCCCCAAGGACCTGAACCCGGGCCAGGCCATTGCGGAGATCAAGAAGAAAATGGTCTTGCGCAAGTGATGCAGGCATGAGCGAACTGTCACGACTGCGCTGGCGCTGCCGGCGCGGCACCAAGGAACTGGACCTGATGCTCGAGGGCTTCGTGCTCAGCCAGGGGAAGAGCCTGTCCAGCGAGGAACTGGCCCTCTTCGAGCAGGTGCTGGACCAGCAGGATGATGATCTGCAGCGCTGGTTGCTGTATGGCGAGCCGGTGGAGGTGGAAGCGATCCGGGGAATGATTCAGCGGGTTCGGGAGCAATTCCTGAACCGCTGAGCTCCCGGGCTTTCCGGGGCCCGGGCATTCGCGGCCAAGGGCCGCTCCCACAAAAAAACGCCCCGTGGGAGCCGGCCTGCCGGCGAATCGCCGCGACAGCAGCGCCGGGCCTGAGAACTCCTTCGCAGCCAGGGCCGCTCCCACAAGGGAGCAAGACCAGACGGTTCAGAAGGTGTTGACCACCTGAGCCACGCCGGGGACGCGGGCACGCACCAGGCGCTCCACCACCTGTTTGAGGTCCAGAGCAGACCGTGGGCAACCCACGCAGGCGCCCTTGAGACGCACCCGTACGATGCGCTCCTCAATGCCCACCAGTTCGATATCGCCACCATCCTGCATGAGGATGCGCCGCGCCTCCTCCACTGCCTGGGCCACCTGCTCAGGCTCCACAGGCCCCTCGGCGGGCAGGACTTCCCGCTCCCGTGCTGCGATGGTCTGGGCGCGATCCAGGCGCAGGGCCAGCTCAGCATCCACCTCTTCGATGGCGTCCAGTTCAGCTTCCGTGTAAACGTGACCGGGATCCGAATGCAGCAAAGCCTCCAGGGGCTTGGGATCATCCGCCATCAACACCCTCCCGCCGGGCCCACCGGCTTGTCAGTCGATTCAATATCACCACCACGCGCCGCCTTGGCGCCACCGCTGACGGACTGGCAACCCCGGCCCTGAGTCGAACCCTGAGTCGTCGAAGGTCGTCTGCATCCACAGCGTCTGCCATCAGCGGCAGACGGTGATAACGGCCCCGCTCACAGCGCATGGACAACAACACCAGCCAGGGAAGCACCACCGTGTCTGGCAGTATGCACACCCGAATCGGCTGATCGCCAGCCTGCCTCATCCACCATTGCCCATCGCCATGACACCCCAGCACCTCGATCGTTCCAGCACGTCCCTGGCGATGCCCGATCCAGGCGCTGAGGATGCTGCCCACCAGAAACAGCACAAGTGCTGCCTTCACAGAACCTGGGGTGCCACTGATGAGCACCGCTCCTGAAGCCGCCGCATACATGGCACCCATCACCATCCTCACCCACAGCGAGCGACCCACAGTCACGCAAAGGGCTTTATTCTCCTGCTTCCTGTCCATGATCAATCATCCCTGTTGACACTCGGAGCCCCCCCGCGCAATGTCCCCATGCGGAGTCCGGCAACCCAGCCATCATGGGGCAGCCGGTTTCGGCCGGCATGAACACCCGCAAGAATGCACTGAGGGGGATGCACCATACCTTATCTTTTTACTGGGCCAACAACCAGTTAAAGTGAATCAGGGTGCAGCATAAGTGGCGATTCTTGTGCATAATGTGCATGCCGGATAGCATCATAAAAACTGCGACTCAGTGGAGCAATCAACGTGCGGTCGTCCAAGGACGCCGCGGGCTAACCGCCGCTGCGGATCCCCGTCTGGGCGCGGGGCCATCGGCGGCCTATTTGCAGGAGATATCTATGTCATCATCAGAGATAGCCGCGAATTTACGCGACTTCATTACACTCGGTGGAAACGTCCTCACCGTGGCCGGGTTTGTTGGCGCTGGTCTACTGGGCTTCTGGTTCGGGCGTCAGCAGGGGGATGCCGGCCGTGTGCTGGAACTGCAGTCCGAGGTGGAAAATCAGCGCCGCAAACTGGAAAGCTACCGATCACAGGTGAACAGGCACTTCGAGAAGACCGCCACCCTGTTCACGGGAATGGCCCGCTCCTACCGCGATCTTTACGAGCACCTGGTGGATAGCTACGACCGCCTGGGCGAGGGCCCGTCACAACAGTTCCTGCCGCGTCGCGCTTCGGCCCTGCTGGAACTGTCCCGCGAGGAACAACGCCGCGCCATCCCTGGCACCGCTCGCGCCACCCAGCCCGAGGCCAAGCCGGCAGCCAAGCCGGAAGCAAAGCCCGAGGCCAAGCCAGCCGCTGCTGCGCAGCCGGCCAAGCCGCAGCCCCAGCCGTCCGCTCAGGCTCAAGCCAAGCCGCCGCAGAAGCCGGCCGCCACAGCCAAGGCAGCGGATCCGCGTGGTGCCACGGCGTTCAAGCCTGAGCAACAGGCCGCCGCCAAGCCCGCGGCTGCCAAACCTGCAGCTGCCAAACCGGCTGCCGCTGCCGCAAGACAGCCGGCCCCCGCCAAGCCCGCAGCGGCCGCCAAGCCTGCTGCTGCGGCTGCCAGACAACCGGCAGCCGCCGCTGCCCGGATGTCCCAGAAGCCTGGTGCGGCTGGCAAGCCTGATCCGCGCGGCGCCACGGCCTTCAAGCCCGAGGCTCAAAAAGCAGCGACCAAGCCGCAACCGGTCCGACCCGCCGCCGCCAAGCCGGCACCCAAGCCTGCTGCTGCCGCACCCAAGCCGGCCGCAGCCCAGGCCAGCCGTCCTGCGCAACGCAGCACCATGACCTTCAGACCAGCCGGCAAACCAGGCACCATTCCTGGCGCCACCGGCGTCCTGAAGGAGCCGGGCCAGCCCGATCGCATCCGCGTGAAGGGCGGCAGAGGCCGCAGAAAGTAATCAGAAAGGTCTGACCGGGCCATTCCGGCCCTTGCAAGCGAGGCCCCGCATTGTCGGGGCCTCGTCTCGTTGAGGGATCGTATCGTTTACGCTGAGGCCGGTTGACGGGAGCGCCATTGCATGGTCAGTTCATCCTTGCCGGTATCAGCGTGCTCATGGCGTTCGAGCACCTCAAAGCCGTGATGGCGCAGGAAGGCCACGGCGCGATCATTGTCGGCGAACACGACAGCTTTCAGGGCCGGCCGACGATCCTTCACGAAATCCAGCAGCCGGCTCCCCAGCCCCACGCCCTGGCAGCAGGTGGCCACCATCACCTCCAGCCGTGAGTCCTGCAACCAGCAAAATCCTCGCAGCTCGCCACTTTGCTCCAGCACCCAGATCTCCGCCCCTTCCGGCGGCACCTCGGGCATCTGCTCCACCTGCTGCTCCCAGAACTCCCTTGGCAGAAACCAGTGCGCCTGGGCAGCGGCTTCCACGCGGATTTGCCTGATGCGGGCAAAGTCGTCTGCGGTTGCTTCACGAATCATGGATGATCTCCCGCGAGATAAGTCCTCGCGATTCTGAACGATGACCTGTGTGACTTGGTCGTAACAGTGTATCGGGGAGTCCGGCACCACTGCCACCCGTCGGCCGACCCACTGGCGGGTCTTCAAGACTGGCGGGTCTTCAAGATATGAGGCTTGGTGGTGGCTTTACCCTGGGGCTCCTTAGTAAGATGACGGCTGTCAATTGAACCCTGTCAACGAGGCATAGACTCCGATGAAACCCGAGTGGAAGGACTTCCTGTTGCAGGCGGGTGCCGAGATGGACGACCAGCGCGTCTCGGATTTTGGCAACCCTGAGCGGGAAATGAGCGTGGCAATCACCGGCGACGTGATCTGTGACCTGTCACATCACGGGCTGATCGGGGCCTATGGTGAAGAAGCCGTTCAGTTCCTGCAGGGCCAGTTCAGCACCAATGTGCCGGATGTGAACGAACATACCAGCCGCCTGGGCGCCTATTGCAGCCCCAAGGGCCGGATGCTGGCCAGCTTCCGTCTGTTCAAGCGCGGTGAAACCTATTACCTGCGCCTGCCACGGGAACAGGTGGAATCCACGCTCAAGCGCCTGTCCATGTTCATCCTGCGCGCCAAGGTCACGCTGGAGGATGCGGGTGACGCCCTGGTGCGTGTCGGGGTGTCCGGCCCGCATGCGGTGGAACAACTCCAGGCAACTCTGGGCAAGGCCCCACCTGAGGCGGTGGATCAGGTGATCCACGAACGGGGGGTCACGGTGCTGAGGGTGCCAGGCCTGCATCCGCGCTTCGAGGTCTATGGGGAACTGGATGCCATGACGCGCCTATGGCAAAACCTGAACGTGCGCTCGGCACCCGTGGGGGCCGACCGCTGGGGGCTGCTGGACGTGATGTCCGGGGTGCCGAATGTATACCCGCAGACCGCTGAGGCATTCCTGCCTCAAATGGCGAACCTGCAGCTTCTGGGAGGTGTCAGTTTCAACAAGGGCTGTTTCCCGGGCCAGGAGGTGGTGGCCCGCACCCAGCACCTGGGCAAACTCAAGCGCCGCATGTACCGACTGCACCTGCCCGTGAACGAGGCTCCGCCCCCGGGAGCCACGCTGCACGACGCCTCCGTGGACGCCACGCAACCGGTGGGACGTATCGTCGAGGCCTACCCCCACCCCGATGGCGGCATCGAGGCCCTGGCGGTGTTACAGGTGGCCAGTGCCGAGGCAGGTGAACCCCACCTGGACTCCACAGACGGCCCCGTCGCCCGGGTCCAGCCCCTGCCCTATTCATTCGATCTGGCTGCGGCCACTTGAGACCGGGTCGGAGTAGACCGTGAGATTCCTCTTCTTTCTGTTCGTCTTCATCCTGCTGCTGCTGTGGGCGGCCTTCTACAGCCGCCCCAACAACCGCAAGATCTCCAATGCGCTTTACGGAACGGCAGCGTTTCTGGCGGTGCTGTTCGTGGCGGGCTATCTACGATTCGTCTGAGGGGCCTCAACGCCCCTTCTTCTTCACATGGCGCATCATGCGCTTGCGCTTGTGCTGCTGGCGGGGCGTGAGGGTGTTGCGCTTGTCCTTGTACGGATTTTCCCCGGTACGGAATTCCATGCGGATGGGTGTGCCCACCAATTGCAGGTGCTGGCGAAAATAGTTGGTCAGATAGCGTTTGTAGCTACCCGGAAGCTGATCCGTCTGATTGCCATGAATGACGATCACCGGCGGGTTACGCCCACCCTGGTGGGCGTAACGCAGCTTGATGCGGCGCCCCCGCACCAGAGGCGGTTGATGTTCGGCGATGGCCCTTTCCAGCAGGCGGGTCAGCAATGAGGTGCTCACGTCTGCACTGGCGGATTCGTGGGCGCGTTGCACTGCCCCGAACAGATCCCCCACACCGCTGCCGTGCAGGGCCGAGATGAAACGCCTCTCGGCAAAATCCAGAAACGGCAGCTTCAGTGATAGCTCCATTCGCACCTGGTCGCGGTCATCCGGCGTCAGCCCATCCCATTTATTGATGGCCAGCACCAGGGAACGACCGGCCTCCATCACCATGCCCAACAGATGAGCATCCTGCTCGGCAATACCCTGACGGGCATCCAGCAGGAAAATCACCACATGCGCAGCCTCCACGGCCTGCAAGGTCTTGACGACGGAAAATTTCTCCACCGCCTCGTGCACCCGGGAGCGACGCCGCACACCGGCGGTGTCGATCAGCGTGTAAATCTGCTCGTCACGCTCGAAGGGCACGTAAACGCTGTCCCGCGTGGTGCCTGGCAGATCCGTGGCCAGCACCCTTTCCTCTCCCAGTATGCGATTGATCAGGGTGGACTTGCCGGCATTGGGGCGGCCGACAAAGGCAATGCGGATACCCGGCCAGCGCTCCTCATCTTCGTCCCGGTCTTCCGCTTCCGGCAGCAGTTCCCTCACCCGATCCATCAGGCGGTTGACACCCCGCCCATGGGCGGCTGCAATGGGCACCGGTGTACCCAGGCCCAGAGAGAAAAAGTCGGTGGCGGCACTGTTGGCATCAATGCCGTCGGTCTTGTTCAGCACCAGCAGCAACTGCTTGTTGAAGCCGCGCAACTCCTCGGCAATGGTCTGATCGGCCGCGCTCAGGCCGTCCCGGGCGTCCACCAGGAACAGCACCACATCGGCCTCCTGGATGGCCTGCAGGGTTTGCCTGGCCATGAGGGTGTCCAGGGTCTCGGCCTCGCCGCTCAGTCCCCCCGTGTCCACCACCATGTAGCCGAATTCACCTACGCGGCCCACACCATATTGGCGATCCCGGGTCAGCCCCGGCATATCGGCCACCAGGGCATCCCGGGAACGGGTGAGTTGATTGAACAGGGTGGATTTACCCACATTGGGACGCCCCACCAGGGCGATGACGGGTTTCATTTCATTCCTCCAATGGCAGGGTGAAGGCGCTCAGGCGCCCTCCCCGGCCCAGGGTATACATCACCCCGTCGCGCACCTGGGGCACGCCCATGATGCCTTGACGATCTCCCCGGGCACGCCCCACCAGGGCGCCATCCTCGGGAGAGATCCAGTGCAGATACCCTTCGTAATCCCCCACCACCACATATTGGTCCAGGATCACGGGCAGGGTGACATTGCGCAGGCGAAGCTGGTCCTGCTGCCACAGGGTGGCACCATTGCGGCGATCCAGAGCCCACACATGACCTTCGCTATCGGTGACGAAGAGCATTTGACCGGCCACCGACACGCCCCGATAGGAGGACAGATCCCGTTGCCAGAGGACGCGCCCATCGGATAGGGAGAGCGCCATGACCTGCCCCTGGTAACCAGCGGCATAGAGCACGCCATCGGCCACGGCCAGTTCACCATCCACATCTGCCATGCGTTCAAGCTCGGAGCGACCACTGGGGGTGGATACGGTGGCCTCCCAGAGGACATTGCCCCGACCCAGGCCCAGCATCAACACCCGACCGTTATCAAAACCGGCCGCCACGCGACCGGAAAGCATCAGCGGCCTTCCGGCGCCCCGCAGGCTCAGTGCAGGCGTGGTTCGCCCCGCCGTCCAGCCGGTTTCGCCGGTGCGGGCGTCCAGGGCATGCAAGCGTCCATCATTGGTGCGAAAGACCACGGCGCCCTGTTCAACCCGGGAAATGCCCTTGACCTCGCTGGTGAGGGTGCGCCGCCACAATTCCTCGCCGGTCTCAAGGCTCAGGGCAATGGCGTGCCCCTTGCCCGTGCCCACCATGATCCGCTCACCTCCACCGCTCACACCGGCGGTCATGCGTTCATTCAGGTTCACCCGCCAGAGGCGATCGCCGTCGTCCAGGGCATGGGCGCTCACACGTCCACGGGCATCAACCACCACCACGGACTCCGGACCCAGGAACGGGGACAGTTGCAGATACTGTCCATCCGATCCGGCCCCGGTATTGCGGGACCAGAGAACTTGTGGCTCCACTTCTGCCTCGAAGTCCGGCAGCGGCGCCGGCGGCTCCGCCGTGTCGCGAGTCCATAGGCCACAACCGGCAAGCAGCGAGACGGCCAGCAGCATGACCAGGGTTTGTTTCCAGGCTTTCATACCGACCATCTCAATGCTCACTGGGCACCTGTTGCATCGGACTCACTCAAATCATCCCGCTTCATGCGCAGATAATCGGCCACGCCCGCGGAGGCGAGAATGGCCCGGTCATAGGCCGCCCTTGCCTCGCTGGTCTCACCCAGCCCCCGATGGGCATCGCCGCGCAGTTCTTCCACGATCGCCAGAAAACCCTCCGGGATGTCCCCTTTCAGGGTATCCAGAGCGTCCTCATAGCGGCCGCCGGCGATAAGCACCCGTGCCAGTCGCGCGTGAGCCAGATGCTTCTGGTCCTCGTGCCGGGTGCGGTCAATCACCCAGCGCAGGTGTTCCTCGGCCCGCTCCAGATCATCCGCCTCAGCCGCCATGCGGGCCAGATCCAGGGCCGCCAGGGTGGCATAGGGCGTGCGCCGGAAGTCATCCATCAGGATCTGGCCCTGCTCCACCGCTGCCTCGGAATTCATCCGCGCCAGGCCCTGCATGGACAGATAGATCTCGGAGGCCTGGATGGACTGGTTCTCCACATAGCCGGTCCACATCCGCCATCCCACAAGGCTGCCGATGCCCAGTATCAGGCCCAGGATGACTGCCGTGCCGTTCTCGCTCCACCATTTCTTGATGGCCTCAATGCGGTCCTCATCGGTGGGTAGTGCCATCAGTCATTCTCCATCGTTCTAGGTTCAGCCGTGGTCAGATCCAGGATCCGGGCCAGATGGTGTGCCAGTTCGCCCATGGCCACGGTATGCTGTTCGGTCTGTCCTTCCCGGAGCGGCTTGACCGTGACCTGGCCCTCGGCCAGCTCGGTCTCGCCCAGGATCAGGGCCAATCGGGCACCGCTGCGATCCGCGCGGCGCATCTGGGCCTTGAAGCCCCCGCCGCCGCAGTTCACCTGCAGACGCAGCCCGGGGACTTGGTCACGCAATTGCTCGGACAGTTCAACCCCGGCCGAGCCCGTGCCTGCCCCGGCCAGCATCAGGTAGGCGTGAGGCACGGGAGCCAGTGGCAGGCCGCCATCGGCTTCCAGCAGACTCAGCAACCGTTCGATACCCATGGCGAAACCCGCTGCCGGGGTATGGCGCCCACCCAGTTGTTCCACCAGGCCATCGTAACGGCCGCCGGCGCAGACGGTACCCTGGGCACCCAGGGCATCGGTGATCCACTCGAATACGGTGCGGCAGTAATAATCCAGCCCCCTCACCAGCCGTGGATTGATGGTGAAGTCCACCCCGGCGGCGCGCAGCAAGTCCTGCAACTGGTCGAAGTGTTCCCGCGACTGATCATCCAGATGGTCCAGCAGGCTCGGGGCACCCTGGATCATCTCCCGCATGTCGGGGTTCTTGCTGTCCAGGATGCGCAACGGATTGGTCTCGAGGCGCTGCCGCGCATCATCGTCGAGCACCTGGCCATGGGCCTTGAAGTAATCCACCAACTGGTTGCGATAGGCGGCGCGCGCCTCGCTGGAACCCAGGGTGTTGATCTCCAGGCGCACATTGCGAAGACCGAGGCGCCGCCACAAGCGGGCGGTCAGGAGGATCAATTCGGCATCGATGTCCGGTCCTTCCATGCCAAAGGCTTCCACACCGATCTGGTGGAACTGCCGATAGCGGCCCTTTTGAGGCCGCTCATGGCGGAACATGGGGCCGGCATACCACAGGCGTTGCTGCTGGTTATGCAGCAGTCCGTTTTCCACGCCAGCGCGCACGCAGCCCGCGGTGCCCTCGGGGCGCAGGGTCAGGCTGTCGCCGTTGCGGTCCTCGAAGGTATACATCTCCTTCTCGACGATATCCGTCACCTCGCCGATGGACCGGGCGAACAGGTCCGTCTGCTCGACGATGGGCATACGGATTTCCTGGTAGCCGTAGCCGCTCAAGGTCTCACGCACCTGAGCCTCGAACCACTGCCAGGCGCCTGTTTGTTCCGGCAGGATGTCGTGCATCCCGCGGATGGATTTGATCTGCCTACTCATTCACTGTCCGAAAACTGGATGGATCAAGAAATTGGGGATGGGTGGGGAACCGGGGCGTTCGGGGGGCTTCAGGAGTCCCCTACGGTGAAGCGGGCGGTGTTGTCGCCACGCACCCGGCCTTCAAGGTCCACGGGCTCGTGATTGTATTCCAGGCGCACGCCCGGTGCGTTGCCCAGAAAGACCCGGATGGGCGTGGCGCCCTCGATACGGCGTTCACTGCCCTGGCGCATGAGGCCCACCAGCAGGCGCCCACCATCGGCACCCGAGATTTCCACCCAGGAGTCTTCCTCGAAGCGCAGTTCCAGCCGCCCCTGTCCGGCTGGCAGGTCCAGCGGTGAGCGCTCCTGCGCATCGGACACTGGCTCCGGGGGCGCCGGCGCAGGTTCGGGGTCAGCGGGAACAGGCGCCTCCTGGGCTTCCGCGGAGGCACGCTGCTCCGGGGATTCAGGCCGGGCATTGGCGGGCTGCGGCGGCGCTTCCGGTAATGAGGGCGACGACGCGATGACCTCCAGCTCATCACCCGGCGCCTCCTGCAGGTTCGATGGCGCGGAGGCCGTCGCATCCGGGGCTTCGGTTTCCTCCAGGGTATTCACATACCAGACCACCGCGGCAAGCACGCCCACCAGAAGCACCGCCCCCAGGACGATCCAGAGCGGGCCCAGGGGCACCTGTCGAGCCGATGCTGGCGCGGTCTTCGGGTTGGCCTGAGCGTGACGTTCGGGCGCCCCCTGGGCAGTCGACCGGGTCACGGCCCGGGGCTTCTCGGCAGACGGTTCAACACCGCCACGAACACTGCTCTCGTAGGCTTCCACCAGGGGTGTCGGGTCAATCTCCAGCACCTTGGCCAGACCACGCAGATACCCACGCACGAAGGGTGGCTCGGGGAGCGCATCGAAATGATCCTCCTCCAGTGCGGCCATGGTTCTGGGGTGGAGCTGCAGGCGGCCACCCAGGTCGTCCCGGGTCATCCCGGCCGCCTCGCGGGCACGCCGCAGCAGTTCACCGGGGCTGGCCTGTTCGTGTGGCTGTGACACCTTGGAGTTGTCCTGCATCTTATCGTCTGCCACGGGCTTCGCGTTCCAGCACTCTTTGGGTTTCTTCGGCATCCGGGAAATCGTTCTTCAGGCGCAGGGCGCACCGTCCCGAGGCATCGCGGTTACCCAGCGCCAGTTCGGCACGATAACAGACCCAGAGGATCTCCGCCGTGGGATCCACCACTTCCATGAGTCGCTGCACGTAGGCACGTGCCTGCAGGTGACGGTCATTCTCGTCCGCCAGGCGCATCATCTCGTACAAGGCGCCGGCATGGTTGGGGTTTTGTTGCAGGGCACGCCGAAAATACTGCTCGGCCAGTTCCTCATCCGGGTACTTGAGAGCGCAGATGCCCGCATTGGTCCAGGCCACTTCCGGCGTGGGATACAGAGGGTCATCGGCCGCCCTGGTGAAAGCCTCCTCGGCCTCTTTGAGACGGTCCTGACGGCACAGGAAGGTACCATAGTTGTTGCGCGCCACGGCGTTGTCGGGCTCCAGTTCCAGAGCCCGGCGGAAATGCCGATCGGCCAGTTCGGGTTCGCGCAGGCGCTCCTGCAGCAACGCATAGGCGGCATGCACCTGGGCAGAACCCGGGTCCTGCTGCAGGGCCCGATCCAGGTTGGATTTGGCCTGCTGGAGCTGATTCTGCCGCATGTAGTGCAGGCCCAGTTCCACATTCACGCCGGCCGCACGGCGCTGCTGGTCACGCACTTCTGGCGCCGTGGCACACCCGGAGAGCACAAGGGTCGCCAGCAGGGCAATGGCCAGGATGGTGCGTGAGGCGATCATGGCGGGGTCACTCCGGAGGCATTCGGCACCCTGGCGTAGCGCAGGGCACGCCGAGTGCGATCTTCCACCCGCCCCACCAACTGGCCACAGGCCGCATCGATGTCATCCCCGCGGGGGCGGCGGGTGATGGTGGTGTAGCCGGCCTGAATAAGGATACCCCGGAAGCGGCTCAGCGCCGCCTCGCTGGAACGGCGGTAGCCAGCGTCCGGAAAGGGATTGAAGGGGATCAGGTTGATCTTGCAGGGCACGTCCCGCAGCAAGCGCACCAGTTCGCGGGCATGTCCGGGCGTGTCGTTCACCCCATCGATCATGACGTATTCCATGGTGATCCGACTGTGGTGGCCGCCCTTGCCCACATAGCGGCGGCAGGCATCCATCAGGGGTCCCAGGGGATACTTGCGGTTGATGGGCACCAATTCGTTACGCAGGGCGTCGTTGGGGGCATGCAGGCTCAGCGCCAGGGCCACGTGCAGGGTCTCGTGCAGGCGGTCCATGGCGGGAATGATGCCCGAGGTACTCACGGTCACCCGACGTCGACTCAGGCCGTAGGCGTTGTCTTCCACCATGAGAGACACGGCGGCCACGACGGGCTCGAAATTGAGCAGGGGCTCACCCATGCCCATGAGTACCACGTTGCTGATCACCCGGCTCTGTCCCTCTTCCGGCTGCAGTCGGCCGCGCGCCACCTGCAACTGGCCGATGATCTCGGCGGAGGTGAGGTTGCGGTTGAAGCCTTGCCGGGCGGTGGAGCAGAAGCTGCAGTCCAGGGCGCAGCCCACCTGGGAGGATACGCAAAGGGTGCCGCGGCCATCCTCGGGGATGAACACGGTCTCGATGCAGTTGCCGTCATCCAGGCGCAGCAGCCATTTGTAGGTGCCATCGGCGGCACACTGTTCCAGGACGATTTCGGGGGTGCGGATTTCGGCCTCGTCGGCCAGCCAGCCACGCACGGCCTTGGAGAGGTCGGTCATGGCGGCAAAATCGGTGCAGTCGCGCTGGTGGATCCACTTGAGCACCTGCACGGCACGAAACGGTTTTTCGCCCCGCTGGGCGAAGAAGTCGGTCAGTTCCTGCCGGGTCATGCCCAGCAGATTGATTTTGGCCTTTTCGGTCATGGCTCGATCCACCGGCATCGGGCCGGGGTTGTGGTCGGGGGCCGGGTCCCGGCCCCCGGGGCCTGCGGCCACCCCAGGGGTACCCGCGGCTTTGACTGCTTGCGTTTCGCTGACTTCAGCGGATGCGCTTGCAGACTTCCTCGGGCTTGAAGAAGTAGGCGATTTCCTGCTTGGCCGTGTCGGCACCGTCGGAGCCGTGCACGGCATTTTCATCGATGCTGACGGCGAAATCGGCGCGGATGGTGCCGGGGGCGGCTTCCTTGGGGTTGGTGGCGCCCATCAGTTCGCGGTTCTTGGCGATGGCGTCTTCACCTTCCAGTGCCTGCACCATGACCGGGCCGCTGATCATGAAGCTGACCAGGTCGTTGAAGAACGGGCGATCCTTGTGCACGGCATAGAAGCCTTCGGCCTGTTCACGGCTGAGTTGCATCATGCGGGCGGCGACGATGGTCAGGCCAGCCTTCTCGAAACGGCTGTAGATCTCGCCAATCACGTTCTTGGCAACGGCATCGGGCTTGATGATGGAAAGGGTTTGTTCAACGGCCATTCGGCAACTCCAGCGATGATATGGAAACACGAAGGCGGCGGGGGCCACGGGGCCTCCGCCGGGAGAGGATGTAGAGAGCGAATATTACCCTGTGGGGGGGTGTTCAGACAATGCGGTTCATGGGTGGGGCTTTCTAGTCTTCCTCTTCCATCCAGGCCAGTTGCACGGCTTCCAGGATGCGTTCGCCGCAGCGATCGGGGTCGTCGTCGAACTCGGGCAGGGCCATGATCCAGTTGCGCAAATCCACGAAGTTCACGTTCCTGGGGTCCACGTCCGGGTGGGCGTCCTGCAGAGCGATGGCGAGGTCCAGGGTGTCGGTCCATTTCAGCGACATGGCAGCATTCCTCCCTTAGTGGTGTTCGGACACCTGATTGAGGGTGTATTTGGGGATTTCCACCACCAGGTCCTTGTCGGCCACCCGTGCCTGGCAGGACAGGCGGGAGTCGGGCTCCAGGCCCCAGGCCTTGTCCAGCAGGTCCTCCTCGTCCTCGGTGGGGTCCTCCAGGGAGTCCATGCCCTCGCGCACGTAGACATGGCAGGTGGTGCAGGCACAGGATTTTTCGCAGGCGTGCTCGATCTCGATGCCATTGGCCAGGGCCGCGTCGCAGATGCTGGTACCGGCCTCGGCCTCGACGGATGCCCCTTCGGGGCAGATCTCCTCATGGGGCAGGAAGATGATGTTGGGCATGTGATGCTCGGCTCCGGGTGGTTTATTCGAATTCTTCGACGCGATGGCCTGACATGGCCTTGCGCACGCTTTGATTCATGCGCTTGGCCACGAAATCCTCACTGGCCTTCTCCAGGCCCTTGATGGCCCTGGCGATCGCCTCGTGGTCATCGCCCTCGCGAGCGGTCACCAATTGTTCGCGCGCTTTGCGGATGTCCTTGAGCTCTTCCTGGCTGAGCAGTTCGCTATCGGCCCCCAGGGCGGAGTCCAGGGCTTCCAGGACACGATCGGCCTCCACCTGCTGTTCGCGCAGGCGCCGCGCCAGCATGTCTTCCTGGGCATGGCTGCGGGAGTCGGTGAGCATGGTCTCGATTTCGTTGTCGGTGAGCCCATAGGAGGGCTTGACCTCAATACTGGACCGGACACCGCTGACCATTTCCCGGGCGTCGACACTGAGCAGGCCGTCGGCATCCACCTGGTAGGTCACCCGTACACGGGCGGCCCCGGCCACCATGGCGGGGATACCGGAGAGGGTGAACCGGGCCAGGGAGCGGTTGTGATCCACCAGGTCCCGCTCACCCTGCACCACATGCAGGGCCATGGCGTTCTGCCCGTCCTTGAAAGTGGTGAATTCCTGGGCACGACTCACGGGGATGGTGGTATTGCGCGGAATGATGTGCTCCACCAGACCGCCCATGGTTTCGATGCCCAGGGACAAGGGGATCACGTCCAGCAGCAGCATGTCGTCACCCGGCTTGTTGCCGGCCAGGATATCTGCCTGCAGGGCGGCACCCACGGCCACCACCTTGTCCGGGTCGATGTCCAGTCGAGGGGTACGGCCAAAGAACTCGCCCACCCGTTCGCGTACCCGCGGCACCCGGGTGGAACCGCCCACCATGACCACGTCCAGTATCTCTTCGGGCTTCACCTTGGCGTCGCGCATGGCGCGGCGGCAGGCGGCCAGGGTCTTGTTGATGAGGGGATCGATGAGGCAGTTCATTTGTTCGCAGGTGATGCAGCCGGACCAGTAGTCGGAATCCGACACCGCCACCTTGAGCCTGGCCTCGTCCCGCTCGGAGAGGGCCTCCTTGACCGCGCAGGCATCCATCATGATCTGACGCATGCGGTGGTGGCCGGTATCACCCTCGATGCCGGCCTCCTGCATCATCCAGCCAGCAATGGCCCTATCGAAATCATCACCACCCAGGGCACTGTCGCCACCGGTGGCCAGCACCTCGAAAACGCCCTTGTTGAGGCGCAGTATGGACACATCGAAGGTGCCGCCACCCAGGTCGAAGACGGCAATCACGCCTTCCTGTCCCTTGTCGAGCCCATAGGCGATGGCGGCGGCGGTGGGTTCGTTGAGCAGGCGGTAAACGTTCAGACCGGCCAGGCGGGCGGCATCCTTGGTGGCCTGACGCTGGGCATCGTCAAAATAAGCAGGCACGGTGATCACTGCCCCTTCCAGGTCGCCACCCAGGGAGGCCTCGGCCCGGGCGCGCAGGGCCTTGAGAATCTCGCCCGAGACTTCCACGGGGGTGACATCACCCTGGCGGGTGCGGATACGTGGTACGCCGCCATCGCCGGGCACGAAGTCGTAAGGAATATGCCCGGCCACGGTCTTGAGGTCACCCACGCCACGCCCCATCAGGCGCTTGACGGAGGAGAGGGTGTTCAGCGGATCCAGGGCCGAGTAGCCACGGGCCTCCTGCCCCACCTGGGGCGGCCCCTGGTCGGGGTAGTGCACCACCGAGGGCATGAGGTGGCGACCCTTTTCGTCGGGCAGGGTCTCGGCCACGCCGTTGCGCACGGTGGCCACCAGGGAGTTTGTGGTCCCCAGGTCGATACCCACCGCCAGTCGATGCTGGTGTGGGTCGGGAGACATACCCGGTTCGGAAATCTGCAATAGCGCCATGGCGATAGAACCCGTGATTGGAGTGCGTCGCGGCCCGGGACCTACGTGGGCTCAGCCCAGCAGTTGGTCTTCAAGCCGCTCGGAGATGCGCGCAACTTCTTCGCGCAGGCGGTCGAAAAAGCGGAGCTTCAGGACTTCCTGCCGGGCGGCCTCCAGGTCGTTGGCTTCAAAGGCGGCCTCGAAGGCGTCCAGCATCTGCGTGTAGCGCGTTTCGATGTCCGAGCTCAGGGCGTCCAGCGCTGCCAGAGGATCGGCGGCCTGGTCCACTTCCTCCAGAGCCTCGCGCAGTTCCATCTGCTCCAGGAGAAACTGAGGGTCATGGGCAGATTCCTTTTCCACGTCCACACCCGCGCCCTTGAGACCGAGCAGGTAACGGGCCCGCAGCCCGTCATCCTTGAGCGTGGCGTAGGCCTCGTTCACATGGGAGGCTCCCTGCACCGCCAGCCGACGAGCCTGGTCGTCCGAGTGGGCAAAACGGTCCGGGTGCAGCGCAGACTGCAACTCGCGATAGGCCGACATCAAGGCCTGCTGATCCACCCGAAACCGCTGAGGAAGACCAAACAGCTCAAAATAATTGCGACTGAAGTCCAGATCCACCTGTGCGCTCCTGTGACGCCCGTCAGACGCCAAAGCTCTCGCCACAACCACAACGGGAGGCCTCGTTGGGATTGTTGAACTTGAAGCCTTCATTCAGACCTTCCCGGGTGTAATCCAGCTCGGTGCCGTCCAGATAGACCAGGCTGCGCGGATTGACGATGAGCTTCACGCCCTTGTCCTCAAATACCGTATCGCCCTCTTCCAGTTCATCGGCAAACTCCATCACATAGGCCATGCCGGAGCATCCGGTGGTCTTCACGCCCAGACGCAGGCCCACACCCTTGCCGCGTTTTTCCATGAAGGTGCGCACCCGCTGGGCGGCGGTATCGGTCAACTGGATGGCCATGCCTGTTCTCCTTCGTTCAATGATCAGTTCAAGGATTTATGCGCTATCTTGCGCGGCATCGGTCGTCTTGCCGCCCTTCTGGCGAAAATCGTCGATGGCGGCCTTGATGGCATCCTCGGCCAGCACCGAGCAATGGATCTTCACCGGCGGCAGGGCCAGTTCCTCGGCGATCTGGGTGTTCTTGATGGCGCCCGCTTCTTCCAGGGTCTTGCCCTTCACCCACTCGGTGAGCAGGCTGGAACTGGCAATCGCCGAGCCACAGCCGTAGGTCTTGAACTTGGCGTCCTCGATCACGCCGGCATCATTCACCTTGATCTGCAGCTTCATCACGTCGCCGCAGGCGGGGGCTCCCACCATGCCGGTACCCACGGAGGTGTCGTTCTTGTCCATTGCCCCGACGTTGCGAGGGTTTTCGTAGTGATCGAGTACTTTGTCGCTATAGGCCATGTGTGCTTACCTCAATGTTCAGATCGGGCGGAAGATCAGTGGGCCACCCATTCCACGGATTTCAGGTCGATCCCCTCCTGGTGCATTTCCCACAGGGGGGACAGGTCGCGCAGTTTTTGCACTGCGGCCCTGACCAGCTCCACGGTGTAATCGACTTCCTCGACGGTGGTGTAGCGGCCAATGGAAAAGCGGATGGAACTGTGGGCCAGTTCGTCATCACGCCCCAGGGCACGCAAGACGTAGGAGGGTTCCAGGCTGGAACTGGTGCAGGCCGAACCGGAGGAGACGGCGATGTCCTTGAGGGCCATGATCAGGCTCTCGCCCTCCACGAAGTTGAAGGAGACGTTCAGATTGCCCGCCACGCGGTGTTCCAGGTCACCGTTGAGATAGACCTCCTCCATGGCGCTCAGGCCGGCCCACAGGCGATCGCGCAACTGGAGCACACGAGTCGCTTCGACATCCATCTGCTCACCGGCGATGCGGAAGGCCTCACCCATGCCCACGATCTGGTGGGTGGCCAGGGTGCCGGAGCGCAGACCACGCTCATGACCACCGCCATGCATCTGGGCCTCCAGACGCACCCGAGGCTTGCGGGACACATAAAGGGCACCCACGCCCTTGGGGCCATAGATCTTGTGGGCGGAAAAGCTTGCCAGGTCCACCGGCAGGGAGGAGAGGTTCAGCGGGATCTTGCCGGCGGACTGGGCGGCATCCACATGGAAGACGATGCCCCGGGCGCGGGTGAGCTGACCAATGGCCTCCAGATCCTGGATGACACCGATCTCGTTGTTCACGTGCATCACGGACACCAGGATCGTGTCTTCCCGCAGGGCAGCCTCAAGCTTGTTCAGATTCAGCAGACCATTGGGCTCAGGATCCAGATAGGTGACCTCGAAACCCTCACGTTCCAGCTGCCTGCAGGGATCGAGCACAGCCTTGTGCTCTGTCTTCAGGGTGACGATATGGCGACCCTTCTTCTGGTAGAAGTGCGCAGCCCCCTTGATGGCCAGGTTGTCAGCCTCCGTGGCACCGCTGGTCCAGATGATCTCACGGGGGTCGGCACCCACCAGGGCGGCCACCTGCTCGCGGGCGGTCTCCACGGCCTTCTCTGCCGTCCACCCGAAGCTGTGGGAACGGGAGGCGGGGTTACCGTAGCAACCGGAGCGGGTCATGAATCCGACCATCTTTTCGGCCACGCGCTCATCCACCGGCGTGGTGGCCGAGTAATCCAGATAGATGGGTAGTTGGATATTGCTCACTGCTCTCTCCTTACAAACGATCCCATAGGCGGCCTGAAAACCAGCCCTATTCCACCGATTCCGACGCGGCGCTCACCGGAGCAGCCGATGCGCGGGGCATGCTCACGGGCTGGCCACCCATGGCCTTGTCCTGGCGTGCGGCCACCTCCTGCACACCGTTGCGTTTCATCACATCGCCCAGGGTGATGTTGGCGAGAAAATCATAGATCTGACTGCTCAGGTCGGACCACAGGTCGTGGGTGAGACAGCGTTCGTTGTTCTGGCAATCCACCGTGCCACCACAACGGGTGGTGTCCACCTTTTCGTCCACCGCCGAGATCACATCGGCAATGGCCAGCTCACTGGGGGGGCGGCTCAGGGTGTAACCTCCGCCAGGGCCCCGGGTGCTGAGCACCAGGCCGCGCTTGCGCAGTCGGGCGAACAGTTGTTCCAGGTACGACAGTGAGATACCCTGTCGTCCGGAGATATCCGCAAGGGATATCGGTCCCTGGTCGTTATGTAGCGCCAGGTCCAGCATGGCGGTGACGGCGTAGCGCCCCTTGGTTGTCAGTCTCATTGCCCTCTCTCCCGTATGATCCGTCCGGGTATACTAGCTATACCCTATCTTTTTAGTCAAGTATTATTCCGCCGATTGACCACGCTGGTTTCAGCGTTGCCATCTTCCGTGTCCAGGGCCAGCCCGCCCAGCTCCCCGGGTTCGATCTCGCGGATATGGGAATCGTCCACATCACCCCCCATCTCCTTGAGGGCGTGACAGGTCTCATCCAGACGGTGATCCAGGGTGTGCAGGTGATCGAGAATGCGGTTGATGGCCACGGCCACCGGGTCGGGCATGTCGTCGGTCATGCCGTAAGCGTCGAACCCCATCTTCTGAGCCATGACCTCGCGGCGTTTCTGGTCGTCGGAGCGGGGTGTGATGATACGACCGGGAATGCCCACCACGGTGGCGCCGGGCGGTATCTTCTTGAGCACCACGGCATTGGACCCGATGCGGGCCCCCTCGCCTATCCGTATGGGCCCGAGTATCTTGGCGCCCGCCCCCACCACCACATTGTCTTCAAGCTGCGGGTGACGCTTGCCCTTGTGCCAGGTGGTGCCACCCAGGGTCACGCCATGATACAGCGTGCAGTCGTCACCAATCTCGGCGGTCTCGCCGATGACCACGCCCATGCCATGGTCGATGAAAAAGCGCCGACCGATGGTGGCCCCCGGGTGGATCTCCACGCCGGTCAGCCATCGCCCGAAATAGGCCAGGAAACGGGCCGGCCAGCGCACACCGCGACTCCAGAGGCAATGGCTTATCCGATGGATCAGCAGGGCGTGCACACCCGGGTAGGTGGTGAGCACCTCAAAGGTGTTACGCGCCGCCGGGTCGCGTTCAAAGACGCAGCGGACATCCTCTCGCAGACGCTGAAGCATAGGCTCCCTGGTACCCGAGTTCCTCAGTGTGGAAAGCGCATTGTACTACTTCACGGAAAGTGGATCGAAACCGGTTGAACGGCTGGCTCTTGAGCGGTCAAGGCGCCGGGTCCTTGCGGCCCTTGGCCGCATGGGCAAGGATGCCACGCAGGATATTCACCTCGTTGATGGTGAGGCGAACACGACCAAACAGACGGCGCAAGCGACGCATCAGATGCCGAGGATTGTCCGGGTCCAGGAAGTCCAGCACCCGCAGGGTGTCCTCCAGGTGGGCGTAGAAGCGCTCCACGTCCTCATGGGGCGCCGGCAATTCACCGCCGGACTCCGCCGCCGAAGCCTGGGCGGCCCGACCTTCCAGGGCGGTCATGCGTAGCTCATAGCTGAGCACCTGCGCCGCTGCCGCCAGATTCAGGGAACTGTATTCGGGATTGGCGGGGATGTTCACCAGGGCATGACAACGGTCCAGTTCCTCGTTGGTCAGGCCAGTGCGTTCGCGACCAAACAGCAATGCCACGGGGCCGGATCGGGCTGCGGCAAGCAGTTCGGCGGCCGCCTGCCTGGGCTCGTGCTGGGGCCACCGCAAGGTGCGCTGCCGGGCGCTGGTCCCCAGCACCAGTTGACAGCCCACCAGCGCCGCATCCAGATCCTCATGCACCCGGGCCCTGGCCAGCAGATCATCCGCCCCGGAGGCCCGGGCAGTGGCCTCGGCACTTGGGTAGCCCTGAGGGTTCACCAGATGCAGATCACTCAGCCCCATGTTCTTCATGGCCCGGGCCACGCCACCCACATTACCCGGGTGTGTGGTGTTCACCAGAACGATGCGTACCTGGTTCAGGATGTTTGTGTCTTGGGTTGCTTCAATTGTCATCGCGGGTTGTGTATGGTTCGCCATCTTCCCGTACCCTTCGCGGATACGACGTCGTTTCCTTCAAAATCAGTCGGACACCCTCGCCATGCATCCGTTTTTGAACACCGCCATCAAGGCCGCCCGCGCCGCAGGTCAGGTCATCGCCCGCAGTGCCAATCGGGTGGATACCCTCAAGATCCAGGACAAGCAGCCCAATGATTTTGTCACGGAAGTGGATCGCAACGCCGAGCGGGAGATCATCCGCGTCATTCAGCGGGCCTACCCGGACCACGGCATCATGGCCGAGGAAAGCGGTGAGCATGATATCAACCGGGAATTCATCTGGGTGATCGACCCCCTGGACGGTACCACGAATTTCATCCATGGCATCCCCCAGTTTGCCGTTTCCATCGCCCTGAAACAGCGCGGGCGCCTGGAGCAGGCGGTGGTGTACGACCCCATCAAGGAGGAACTGTTCGTGGCCACCCGAGGTGCCGGCGCCTTCCTGAATAATCGTCGCATCCGCGTGAGTCAGCACAAGGATCTCTCTGGCACCCTGCTGGGCACAGGCATTCCCTTCCGAGAGGATCAGGACCTGGACTACTACCTGCGGACCCTCAAGGCCCTGCTGCCCGGCACGGCCGGTGTACGCCGCCCCGGCTCCGCCGCCCTGGACCTGGCCTACGTGGCCTGCGGTCGCCTGGATGGTTTCTGGGAGATTGGCCTGAATGAATGGGACATGGCCGCGGGTGTGCTGCTGATTCAGGAGGCCGGCGGCCTGGTGGGCGACCTGCGCGGCGGCCCGGAGTACCTGACGACGGGCAATGTGGTCGCCGCCGGTCCGAAGGTGTTCAAGGCCATGCTGCAGCGCTTGCACCCGGTGGTGAACCGGGAGGGGTGAAGCCAGTCCGAGCCCCTCTCCCGCTGGCGGGAGAGGGGTTGGGGTGAGGGTGGAGGGCTGCGAGCAGGAAGCCCAAACGGCGCCTTACGGCTGCTCCTCCAGCTCTTCCCCTTCCTTCTTCACCGGCAGCATCACCGTGCGGTCCACACCCAGCACCAGGGCCAGGGCCGCCGCCACATAGATCGAGGAATAGGTCCCCACCAGCACACCGATGATCAATGCCAAGGCGAAGTTCTGGATCACCGCACCACCCAGCAGGAACAGGCAGAACAGCACCAGCAACGTGGTGAAACTGGTGATGATGGTCCGCGACAGGATCTGGTTCACCGACTTGTTCATGACCTTCTCCACGGCATCCTTGCGCAGCCGACGGAAGTTCTCCCGGATACGGTCGTACACCACGATGGTGTCATTCAGGGAATAACCGATCACTGCCAGTATGGCTGCCAGCACCGAGAGGTCGAACTCCAGCCAGAACAGCGAGAAGATCCCCAGCGTGATGGTGACGTCGTGAACCAGGGCCGCGACCGAGCCGAGGGAAAACCGCCACTCAAAGCGCAGGGCCACATAAATCAGGATACCGAACAGGGCATAGAGCATGGCCAGACCGCCCTGCTCGCGCAATTCATCCCCCACCTGCGGGCCCACGAACTCCACCCGGCGTAGATCCACCCCCTCGGGCCCACCACTGCGCAGAACCTGCAGCACTTCCTCGGACAGCTCAGCGCTCTCCTCTCCCTCCCGGGGCGCCAGACGGATCAGCACATCCCGGGAGGTGCCAAAGTTCTGCACCGTGGCCCGATCAAAACCGCCCATCTCAAGCTGGTCGCGAATCTCCTCCAGCTCGACGGGCTCCGGATAGCCCACCTCTATCAGGGTGCCACCGGTAAAGTCGATACCAAAGTTCAGCCCGCGAAACACCAGCAGCAGGATGGAGGCCACCAGCAGGACGGCTGAAACGCTCAGGGCGATGCGTCGCTGGCCCAGGAAATCGATATTGGCGTTGGCGAAATTAAGCTTCATCATTTTGCCGCCTTCAAATGGAGAGCGTCTTGAGGCGACGCTGACGACCATAAGTCAGATTGATAATGGCGCGAGTCACCATCAGGGCCGTGAACATGGACACCAGGATGCCGATGGACAGGGTGATGGCGAAGCCCTTGATGGGGCCAGTACCGAACATGAACAGCACCACCGCCGCAATCAGGGTCGTGATGTTGGCGTCGGCAATGGTGGAAAGCGCCCGCGCATAACCCGCCTGTATGGAAGCCTGGGGTGAGTTGCCATTCCTGATTTCTTCGCGTATTCGCTCGAAGATCAGCACGTTGGCATCCACCGCCATGCCCACGGTGAGCACGATACCGGCGATCCCCGGCAGCGTGAGCGTGGCCTGCAGCATGGAGAGTATCGCCACGATCAGGACCAGATTCAGGGTGAGCGCCACATTGGCCACCAGACCAAAGGCCCGGTAGTAAAGCGCCATGAAGACCAGCACCAGCGCAAAGCCGATGATCACCGAGTTGAAGCCGCGCTCGATGTTGTCCTGACCCAGGCTGGGGCCGACGGTGCGTTCCTCGACAATGCTCATGGGTGCGGCCAGGGCACCGGCACGCAGCAGCAGGGCCAGGTTGCGGGCTTCGCGGGTGCTATCCAGACCCGTGATCTGGAAGCGGCGGCCCAACTGGTCCTGGATGCGGGCCACGTTGATGACCTCCTCCGAGCGAGTGGTCTGGCGGACCATTTCACCGTCTTCCTCCACCGTTTCGGTGGTGGTCTCGATGAAGACCACGCCCATGAGGCGACCGATATTCTCGCCGGTCACCCGACTGAAGATGCGTGCGCCCTGGCCGTCCAGATTAATGAATACCGCCGCGCCGCCGGTGTCCTGAGCAATGCCGGAACTGGCGTCGTTGATGAAGTCCCCGGTGAGCATCACCCGGCGCTGCAGCAGCACCGGATTGCCGTCACGTTCGTAATAGAGTCGGGAGTTGGCGGGCACGCGGCCGGTGCGCTCGGCCTCGAAGGGATCGTTGGCCTCATCCACCAGGCGAAACTCCAGTGTGGCCGTGGCCCCCAGGATCTCCTTGGCGCGGGCGGTGTCCTGCACGCCCGGCAACTGGACGACGATGCGATTCTCGCCCTGTTGCTGGATCACGGGCTCGGCCACACCCAGTTCATCCACCCGGTTACGCAGTGTGGTGATGTTCTGTTGCAGGGCCAGGCGACGCTGGGCATCCAGCTGATCGCTGCTGATGTTGGCCGTCAGGATATGCGTGTCACCGGACTGGCGCGTACTGAAATCCAGGTCACCGCGATACTCACGCCGCAGCAGATCACGTGCCTCGTCCCGACTGGCCTGATCCTCGAAACGCACCTCCACGGAGCTGCCATCCCGCTCCACTGCCAGATACCGGATGCGCTCGTCACGCAGTACAGTGCGGAACTCGCTGGTATAACGCTCGGCCACGTTGTCACCGACGGCATCCATGTCCACTTCCATCAGGAAGTGGACACCACCGCGCAGGTCCAGCCCCAGCGACATGGGCCGGGCATTGATGGCCCGCAGCCAGTTGGGCGTGGCCGGGGCCAGGTTCAGTCCCACGGAATGCTGATCAGGCAGGGCGGTGCGCAGGATGTCTGCGGCACGCATCTGATCATCCGTGGAATCGAACCGCAGCATCATCTGGCTGCCGTCGAACTCCTCGGCCTTGATGTCGACGCCCCGCCCTTCCAGGATCGCCCGGATCTGCATCCGGGTATCCTCATCCACCTCGTCCGTGACGGAGTGGGCGATCTGCACCACCGGATCCTCGGGAAACAGGTTGGGCAACGAGTAGACCAGGCCCACCAGGATCACGACCACGATGAGCAGGTACTTCCAGGAAGGATAAGCGTTCATGACAAGACCAGCGTTGGGAGATCGACGTGGAGGATCAGATGTCCTTCATCGTGCCTTTTGGCAGAACGGTGGCCACCGACTGGCGCTGAACATTCACCGTGTTGCCCTCGGACACCTCCACCTTGATGAAGTTGTCGGTCACCTGGGTGATCTTGCCCACCAGGCCGCCCTGGGTGACGATCTCGTCGCCCTTGTTCAGGCCATCCACCATCGCCTTGTGTTCCTTGGCGCGCTTGCTCTGCGGGCGGATGATCAGGAAGTACATGATCGCAAAGAAGATCACGATCATGATCAGAAACTCGATGAAACCGCCTCCGGCGGCCTGGCCCTGCTGGGCATACGCGTCGGAAATCAGGAAGTTCATGCGTGGGACTCCTTAGCAGTTGACAGATCGACAGGGTTTGGGCCCTTGAAAGGCCGGCATTATGGCATAGACCGTGGGGTTTGCGCGCGTCGCCCATGGAACTCGGCCACCCAGGCGCCCAGCTGCCCCTGAGCGATGGCCTCGCGCATCTCCCGCATCAGGGTCTGGTAGAAGTACAGGTTGTGGATGGTGGCCAGACGACTGGCCAGCATCTCGTTGCACTTGTCCAGATGCTTGAGATAGGCACGGGAGTAGTTTCGGCAGGTGTAGCAATCGCAATGGGGGTCGATGGGCCCGGTGTCATCCCGAAAACGGGCATTGCGGATGCGCATCACGCCCTCGCGGGTGTAAAGGAAACCGTTGCGGGCATTGCGGGTGGGAATCACGCAATCGAACATGTCCACCCCTCGCCGCACCGCCTCGACGATGTCCTCGGGCCGCCCCACGCCCATGAGATAGCGGGGCCGCTGCACCGGCATGTGTGGCATCAGGCCATCCAGCACCCGGTGGCGTTCCTCTTCCGTTTCTCCCACCGACAGTCCACCGATGGCATAGCCGTCGAACCCGATCTCCATCAGGCCGTCCAGGGAGCGGCGGCGCAAGCCGTCGTACATGCCGCCCTGAACAATGCCGAACAGGGCCGATGGGTTATCGCCGTGGGCCTGGCGGGAGCGGGCCGCCCAGCGCAGGGAGAGCTCCATGGACTCCCGTGCCTGATCCTCGGTGGCCGGGTGCGGCGTGCACTCATCGAAGATCATGACGATGTCCGAGCCCAGCGCCCGCTGCACCTCCATGGACCGCTCAGGGGTGAGCAGGATGGGGGAGCCGTCCACCGGCGAGCGAAAGCGCACGCCTTTCTCGGTGATCTTGCGCAGTTCTGCCAGGGAAAACACCTGAAAACCACCCGAATCCGTCAGGATCGGCCTCTCCCAGTGCATGAAGTCATGCAGATCCCCATGGGCCTGGATCACGTCCGTGCCGGGGCGAAGCATCAGATGGAAGGTGTTGCCCAGGATGATCTGGGCCCCCAGGCCCTCCAGTTCCTCCGGGGTCATGGCCTTCACGGTGCCGTAGGTGCCCACGGGCATGAAGGCCGGCGTTTCCACCGTGCCGCGATCAAAGCGAAGCTGCCCGCGACGCGCAGCGCCATCCTGACCAAGTAACTCAAACTGCATCGCGCTGGGCCCCGCGTTGGGCAGTGATGAACATGGCATCCCCGTAACTGAAGAATCGGTACTGCTGACGTACCGCATGTTGATAGGCGGCCAGCACCGCCGCCTGGCCCCCGAAGGCACAGACCAGCATCAGCAGCGTGGACTGGGGCAGATGAAAATTGGTGACCATGGCATCGACGGCCCGGTATTCAAAGCCGGGGGTAATGAACAAGCGCGTGTCTCCCTCGAAGGGAATCAGTTCGCCACCGGCTGCAGCGGTCTCCAGACAACGCACGCTGGTGGTACCCACCGCCACCACACGCCCGCCGCGGGCCCGGCAGCGGGTCACCTGATCGCAGGTGTCCTGGGTGACCCGCACCCATTCGGCGTGCATCACATGATCCTGGGTATCGGCCACGCGTACCGGCTGGAAGGTACCGGCCCCCACGTGGAGGGTCACCGAGGCGGTTTCCACCCCTCGGGCACGGATGGCCGCCAGCAAGGCATCATCGAAATGCAGACCCGCCGTCGGGGCGGCCACGGCACCGGGCTCCCTGGCAAACACGGTCTGGTAGCGCTGCCGGTCTTCCTCGGTATCTTCCCGGGTAATATAAGGTGGCAAGGGCATATGACCGTGCCGTTCCAGTTGATCCAGCACCGGCGCATCGAAAACGAGCACGAACAGATCCCCGTCTCGACCTTCCACCGTTGCCTCCACCACGCCCTCCAGGCACAGCCGGGTACCGGGCCCGGGGGCCTTGCTCGCCCGCACATGGGCCAAGGCCGCCTGTCGACCGGTGATGCGCTCCACCAGGACTTCCACCTGCCCGCCCGTCTCCACCTTGTGGCCCTTGAGGCGCGCCGGGATGACGCGGGTGTCGTTAAACACCAGCAGGTCATCGGGAGACAACAACTCTGGAAGATCACGGATCTGCCGGTCCGCCAGTTGTCCAGTTGGCCCATCCAGGCACAGCAGACGGGCCCCGCCGCGATCGGGCAGCGGGGCCTGGGCAATGAGTTCCTGAGGGAGGAAAAAGTCGAAATCGCGGACTTGCATGGCGCGCGATGGTAGCAGGATTGGGGCCAGGGGGCGACTGAGGCATGGGCACCCTCACCCCAACCCCCCTCCCGCCAGCGAGAGAGGGGCTCTGCCCCATGAGAAAAACCCCAAAGCTCCCTAATGGAATGGTCCGCCCATGCCGAATCCACCCACAAGGGCTATCCTTGCCCCAAGATTATCACTATAATGACGGATTGGATTCAGCCGGGATGGCGGAACTGGTAGACGCGCCGGACTCAAAATCCGGTTCTGGCAACAGAGTGCGAGTTCGATTCTCGCTCCCGGCACCAAACGAATCCAGCCCAAGCGGCACACCGTGGAATAGGCGGGTCTTCGAGCGGACCTGAGCACAGTAACGGTTCACCGCTTCGAGATCCGGGGGCCCAGTGCATTACAGGCACGTGTTCGTGATCAGTGCCCCTCCCTTCCTACTCTTCCACAGGTCATCACATTGAATCAGGAAAACCTTACCCCAGCCGCGTTTGCGGCGCTGGGCTTGCCCGCATCCATCCTTAAATCCCTTGACGAGAGCGGCTACGAAGAACCCACGCCGATCCAGGCTCAGAGCATCCCCGTGCTGCTCTCCGGCCAGGACCTGCTGGGCCAGGCGCAGACCGGCACCGGCAAGACGGCGGCCTTCGCCCTGCCGCTGCTGGCCAAACTGAACCCCAATGTCCAGTATCCTCAAATCCTGGTACTGGCCCCCACCCGGGAACTGGCCATCCAGGTGGCAGAGGCCTTCGAAACCTACGCCCGGCACATGCCCGACTTTCACGTGCTGCCCATCTACGGTGGGCAGTCCTACACCGTGCAGCTGCGGCAGCTCAAGCGCGGCGCCCAGGTGATCGTGGGCACGCCCGGCCGGGTCATGGATCACATGCGCCGAGGCACACTGCGCCTGGAAAACCTGACCGCTCTGGTACTGGATGAAGCCGACGAGATGCTGCGCATGGGTTTCATCGACGATGTGGAATGGGTGCTGGAACAGACCCCATCCACCTGTCAGCTGGCGCTGTTCTCCGCCACCATGCCCGACGTGATCCGCAAGGTGGCCCGCAAGCACCTGAAATCTCCTCAGGAAGTGCGTATCGCCTCCACCACCAGCACGGCGTCCACCATCCGTCAGCGCTATTGGCGGGTCAGTGGCCTGCACAAGCTGGATGCCCTCACGCGCCTGCTGGAGCATGAAGACTTTGATGCCATGCTGGTGTTCGTGCGCACCAAGACCGAAACAGTGGAGCTGGCCGAGAAGCTGGCTGCCCGCGGCCATGCCTGCGAACCCCTGAACGGTGACATCCCGCAGAACCTGCGCGAGCGGGTGGTGGAACGCCTCAAACGCGGCCAGCTGGACATCGTCGTGGCCACCGATGTGGTAGCGCGTGGTCTGGACGTGGAGCGCATCAGCCATGTGGTCAACTACGACATCCCCCATGACACGGAATCCTACGTGCACCGCATCGGTCGCACGGGGCGCGCCGGTCGTCCGGGTGAAGCCATCCTGTTCGTGGCACCCCGCGAACAGCGCATGCTGCAGGCCATTGAACGGGCCACGCGCCAGCCGATCGAGGCCATGCACATGCCCACCACCCGCGACGTGAACGAACGTCGCGTGGAACGCTTCCGTCAGCAGATCGCCGACACCCTGGGTGGCCAGGACCTGGAGTTCTTCCAGAACCTGGTGGCCGAGTACGTGAAGGAAAATGATGCCGACCCCATGAACGTGGCAGCTGCCCTGGCCCATATGGCCCAGGGTGACACCCCGCTACTGCTGGATGAGAGCCGGGAAATGCCCCGGCCTGCACCGGAACGAGGACCCCGCAAGGGCCGCGAGCGGAGCATGGACGGTGGTCAGCGTCCGCCCAAGCGCAAGCGCGAAGGTGGCGGCGGCCGTGGACAGGCAGTGGATGAGGGCATGCAGCGCTTCCTGGTGGACGTGGGTCACCAGCACGGCCTCAAGCCAGGTAACCTGGTGGGCGCCATCGCCAATGAGGGCGGGCTGGACAATTCCCATATCGGCAAGATCGACATCAGTGAAGATCACGCCACCGTGGATCTGCCTGCGCAGATGCCCCCGGCGTTGCTGAATCACCTGAAGAAGGTATGGGTCTGTGGTCAGAAACTGGGGCTGCGCCCCATCAATGACGCTTCCCCGGACCGTGGTGCACCTCGTCGCTTCAACGCCCCTCGCAAGGCAGGTCCACGTCGGCAGGCCCGGCGGTCCTGATCCATCGGGCCTGATGCCCTGATGAGCCCTTCTCCCCCTGAGGAAGAAGGGAGTGTTTGTGGCCGAACCTGAGTTTTAAAGGGCCGCTCACCATCGGTGAGCGGCCCTTTTTCTTGGGTGCTTCATCCGGCATCCAGGCATCAATCTTTCTTGGGATGATTGATAAAAACAATCATGTTGCGCATTTCGGGGAAAGGTTTATAAGGCTCGCTCAGACACCATGATCCTGGAGATCCGATTGACATGAGCCTGTCCCACGACGCCGTGATGGCCGACGATGACGAACCCGCCTTTGACTGGAAGGATGAAGAATCGCCCAAGCGACTCTCCGCCCGCCGCTCCCTGGAGTTGTACCTGGAGCGCAAGGCCCTGCGCCGCCGCCTGGAGGACGCCTTCGACGACGGCCCCCTGAACGACGGAGAATGGGACTGGCACTAGGCGTCTCCGTTCACGCCCCTTCCCCCAGCAATGCCATCAGCGCCGCCTCGTCCAGCACCGGCACCCCCAGCTGTTCCGCCTTGTCGCGCTTGGAGCCGGCGGCCTCCCCGGCGATCACGCCGGTGGTCTTCTTCGACACACTGCCCGACACCTTGGCCCCCAGCGCCCGCAAGCGGGCGCCGGCCTCATCCCGGGTCATGGATGACAGGGTGCCGGTGAGCACATAGGTGCAACCGGCCAGCGGCTGATCCTCTTCCGATGGCTGGGCAGCCGGTTCGTGCTCGTCCCAGCGCACGCCGGCCTCTCTCAGGGCTTGAATGACCTGGCGATTATGTTCCTGGGCGAAAAATGCCGATACATGCTCGGCCACCTTGGGCCCCACATCCGGCACCTGCATGAGGGCCTCGGTATCCGCCGCCATCAGGGCATCCAGGCTGCCGAAATGGGCCGCCAGGCCCCGGGCCGTGGCCTCGCCCACCTCGCGAATGCCCAGGGCAAAGATGAACCGGGCCAGCGTGGTCTGCTTGCTCTTCTCCAGGGCGTTCACCAGATTGGCCGCCGATTTCTCGCCCATGCGCTCCAGGCCCGCCAGGGTGGCGGCATCCAGGGCGTACAGGCCATCCACATGGTCCACCAGGCCCTGGTCCACCAGTTGCTCCACCAGCTTGTCCCCCAGGCCCTCGATATCCAGAGCCCGGCGCGAGGCGAAATGCTTGATGGCCTCGCGACGCTGGGCACCGCAGTAGAGCCCGCCGGAGCAGCGGGAAACCGCCTCCCCTTCGGGCCGGACCACCGATGAGCCGCACACCGGACAGGTGTCGGGCATGACGATGGCGCGGGCATCGTCGGGGCGGCGCTCCTTCACCACGCCCGCCACCTCGGGGATCACATCGCCCGCGCGGCGCACGATCACCGTGTCGCCGATGCGCACGTCCTTGCGCAGGACCTCGTCCATGTTGTGCAACGTGGCATTGCTCACGGTCACGCCCCCCACAAAGACCGGTTCCAGTCGGGCCACCGGCGTCACCGCCCCGGTGCGGCCCACCTGGAATTCCACATCCTTGAGCACCGTGATCTGCTCCTGAGCAGGGTATTTATGGGCGATGGCCCAGCGCGGCGCCCGGGAGACGAAGCCCAGTTCCTGCTGCAGGCGAAGGGAATTGACCTTGTACACCACCCCATCGATCTCGTAGGGGAGCGAATCCCGGGCCGCGCGGATCCGCTCGTAGTATTCCAGGCACCCCTCGCCGCCGCTGACCACGTCACGCTCCGGGCATACCCGCAGGCCCCAGCGGGCCAGTTCATCCAGGGTCCCGCCCTGGGTATCGCTCAGGCTGCCTGTCTCCACCTGCCCCACGCCATAGGCAAAGAACGACAGGGGGCGCTCAGCGGTGATCCGGGGGTCCAACTGCCTCAGGCTGCCGGCAGCGGCGTTACGGGGATTCACGAAGACCTTGCCACCGCTCTCCCGAGCCCGGGCGTTCAGTTCCTCAAAACGAGCCTTCTCCATGTAGACCTCCCCGCGAATCTCCACGCGGGGCGGATGATCCTGCCCCTGAAGCCTCAAGGGGATGGCACGAATGGTGCGGATATTGGAGGTGATGTCCTCGCCCGTGGTGCCGTCCCCCCGGGTGGCTCCCCGCACCAGCTGGCCGTCCTCGTAGAGCAGGCTCACCGCCAGGCCATCCAGTTTGGGCTCCACCGCATATTCCAGGGTGTCGTGGGTATCCAGGCGTTCGCGCAGGCGCTGATCGAAGGCCAGCACTTCGGCTTCCTCGAAGGCATTATCCAGAGACAGCATGGGCAACAGATGGCGGGCCTCGGGAAAGCCCTCCAGGGGGGAGCCACCCACCCGCTGGGTGGGCGAGTCGGGCGTGACCAGGTCGGGATATTCTGCCTCCAGGGCCTGCAACTGGCGCATCAACTGGTCATAGGCGGCATCCGGTATCTCCGGGTCATCCAGGACGTAGTAGCGGTAGTCATGATGATCCAGCTGGCTGCGCAGGTCCGCCGCCTTCTCCCGGGCGGCCTCGGGTACGGCATCATTCATCGGCGTCACTTGCGATCACAGCCCCCTGCGCAGCTTCCACTGCCGGATATCCTCCCGGGTGTGCTGGTTGCCCTGGGGCGTCACTGCGCTGCGGGAGGCATCCAGCACCTGTCCGTTCAGGCGTTCCGCCAGCTTCTCGGCACAGGTAAGCATGGCATCGAAGCTTTCCAGGGGATCACAGGGCCCCGGCAGGCGCAGGAACAGGCTCACGCCCGGGGTGGTGAATTCGTCCATGGTCTCCGGGTCGAAGGTGCCCGGCTTGACCATATTGGCCAGGCTGAACAGGGTGAAGTTGCGCTGACCGTCGGAAACGTTCAGATGATAAATACCCAGATCACCATGCTGCAGGCCCATGTCGGCCAGGGCCGCCTGCAGGTTCACCCCCAGAAACCGATCCTGATTGGGGGCCACCACATGCAGGACGATGATCTTGTCATCGGCCTCCGGCTGCGTGGCGGACCCGGCTTCGTTCTCTTCGGCCAACGCCGCGTCCGATTGACTCGAGTCGGCCTTCCTGCCCCGGAAAAACTGGCCCAGGTCGGGCATGCGAGGCGCCTTGATGGCGGGCATGGAAGGCTTCGGTAGGCTGCCCTTGAGTCGGGCAAGCAGACTCGACTTCCCGCCACGAGGGCGCCGGCTTGCGCCACCGTGGCTGCGGGAGCGCGTCGGCCTGGCCGGGCGCTCGGCGGGCACGGACTCGACCTTTTCCGAAGCGGGAACCGGGTCCGGCGAAGTTTCCTGGCCCCAGGAGGGCTCGGCATCGTCCTTGCGGGGCTCATCACGGTGAACCACCCGCACCTTGCCCACGCCCACCTCGTCAAAAACGGGTTCCTCGCGCTGCGACGCCAGGGGATCCTCATCCACGGACTGCCCCTCTCTCCGCGAAGACGACGGCGTGAAGCCCTCGTCGGCACGAATATGCACGTGCTCCAACTCATCGGCATCAATCCCGTCGTCGTCCAGATCACGGGGACGACGCGGCTGGCGGACGCGCCCGGCCAGGTAGATCCCGGCCAGGATCATGATCCCCAGTAACAGTAGAATCCAACGCAACGTATCCATCTCCCCGGTCCTGTCTCTGTATTCGGTTTCAAAGGGTGCCGTGCCGATCAGCCAATGGCCATCTGCGCCGCCTCTTCCACATCCACTGTGACCAGCCGCGACACACCCGGCTCCCGCATGGTCACGCCAATGAGTTGATCGGCCATTTCCATGGTGGCCTTGTTGTGGGTGATGAAGATGAACTGCACCCGTTCCGACATCTCCCTCACCAGATCACAGAAACGACCCACATTGGCCTCGTCCAGTGGCGCGTCCACCTCATCCAGCATGCAGAAGGGTGCCGGGTTGAGCTCGAAGATGGCAAATACCAGGGCCACTGCTGTGAGCGCCTTCTCACCACCGGACATCAGATGGATGGTGGACAGGCGCTTGCCAGGGGGGCGCGCCAGCACTGCCACCCCGGTGGTGAGCAGATCATCGCCGGTCATCTCCAGGTGAGCCTGGCCGCCCCCGAACAGGCGTGGGAACATCTCCTTGAGCCGCAGGTTCACCCGTTCAAAGGTTTCCCGGAACCGGGAGCGTGTCTCCCGGTCGATGCGCTGGATGGCATTTTCCAGGGTTTCCAGGGCCTCCACCAGATCCGCGTACTGATTGTCCAGGTACTGTTTCCGCTCGCTCTGCTCCCGGTATTCGTCGATGGCCGCCAGGTTGATGGCCCCCAGGCGCTGGATACGCTGGGCCAGCTCATCGGCCCGCGACTGCCAGGCCTCCACGCCGGCCTCGGCGTCCAGTTGTGCCAGCAGGGTGTCGGCTTCGAACCCGCTCTCCTGCAATTGTTCCAGACTGGTCTGCCTTCGAACCTTAATCTCCTGCCAGGCCATGCGCAATTCATCCAGGCCCTGGCGCAGGGATTCGGCCTCCCGCTCCTGGGTGACCCGCGCCTGATCCGTCTCGCGCATCCGCGCCTCCAGAGACTGCACCTGGGCTCGTGCCCGGGCCAGTTCGTCCTCCAGGGCCACGCGCTCGCCGACCAGGGTCTCCAGGGTGGTTTCCAGTTCCAGGATGGGCTCGCCGGAGGCGTCCAGGGATTCGCGCAGGGTCTCCAGGCGCAGCTCCAGTTGCGAGGCCTGGCTGCGCATGCGGGTGAGGCTCTGCTGGGTGGCATCCCGTGATGCCGTGAGGGACTGCACCTGCAGGGCCACCTGGTGAACCGCGTCGCGTCGCGTGCGGGCCTCGCTGCGCACCGCCTCCAGGCTTTGGCGCAAGGTGTCCCGTTCCGCATCCAGCCCTTCCCGCTCCCGGGCCAGGACCTCCATCTGTGACACCGCTTCGTTGCGCTTGCGGGTAGCCTGCTGCAGCGCCTGCGCGTCGCGTTCGCGGGTCTGACGGATGTCTGCCATCTCGTCGGAAACGCGCTGGATGCGGGTTTCCATCTGCTCCAGACGGGTCTGGCGGTTGCTGAGCTGGGCCTGCAGGTCGGACACCGTGCGGTGGGCCCCATTGACCTCCTGCTGCAGCCGATCCCGCTCGGCTTCCAGTTCACGCCGGGTTTCACGCTGATCCTCGATCAGGGTCTGGCGGGTATCGACGGCTTCCCTGAGTGTCTCGATCTCTTCCTTGAGGCTGCGGATCTCCTTGTCACGAGCCAGTAGCCCGGCGTGCTCGTCATGATCCCGGGCGATCCTCAGCCACCGGGGGCCCAACCACAGGCCCTCGGGTGTGATCACGGATTCGTGAGGCTCAAGACGGGGGCGCAGGGCCAGGGCGGCATCCAGATCCGGCGCGGTGTGAATGCCTCTGAGCAGGGTGTCCAGAGGCAGGCGGGTGGTGACCCGATGGGCCAGCAGGTCGCCCTTGCCGGTCTCGGCAGGGGGCTTCCCAGCCTCTTCAAAGAGAACCAGCTGCCCCTGCTCCAGGCTGCCGGTGACCCGGGCCACCGCCTCCAGGTCCTCCACGCAGACCGCTTCCAGGAAGGGTCCGAGCACGGTCTCGGCAGCCTTTTCCCAACCGGGTTCCACATCCAGAGCCTCGCCCAGTCGCGGCGCGCCGTCCAGGCCCTGGCCTTCCAGCCAGTCCACCAGGGTTCTGGTCTCTTTGCCCAGGGCCGCCTGCTGCAGCGCCTCCAGCGAGGCCAGCCGACCGCCGTGCGCCTGCAGGCGGCGGCGCCATTCTTCCAGTTCCGCCGCCTGGGTGCGGCTTTCATCCCGATTTTCCTGAATACAGTCTGCCGTCTCCCGAAGGGTGCCTTGCAGCGCCCGTTCCTGTTCCCGGGCCTGTTCCACCTCTTCGGCCACGGTATCGATCTCTGCTTGCAACCCCTCGGTGGACAAGCCCTTGAGTTCATCGTCCAGCCGCCCATGGCGGGCATCCAGCTGACCGATCTGGTTCTCCAGCTGCTCCAGGCGGGCGCGCTCCACCTGGGCCACCTGGCTGGGCTCGGCGGCGCGTCGATTGAAATCCTCCCAGCGCCCCTGCCAGTCGTTCATGGCCTGCTCGGCTTCGGAGAGGCGCTCATTGACCTCTTCCAGGGCCTCGTTGCCCACTTCGTGCTCGGGTTCCAGATCTTCCAGGGCGGCGAGCACGTCCACCAGGCGTTCTTCGTCGGCCTGGATATGCCCCGTGGTTTCTGCCTGGGCCTGTTCGGCCTGCTGCAGTTCCCGGGACTGGCGTTCCTGCATCTCCTTATGATGGCGTATGGACTGCTCGGTGCCGGAGATGTCGGCACCGAGACGGTAGTAGCGCCCCTGTACCTGGTTGAGGGTTTCGTTGGCCTCATGCAGGGCCTGGCGATCGCGTTCCAGGGCGGTTTCCTGCTGGCGCTGCGAGGCCACCACCTCTTCCAGGCGGGTTTCCTGGGTGCGCAGGGTCTGTTCGCGCCGCTGGGCCTCCTGATCCAGATCCCGCAGGCGAAGGGCCAGCAGTTCGGCCTTGACCCGACGTTCTTCGTCACGCAGGGACTTGTACTTCTCCGCCGTCTCGGCCTGGCGCTGAAGGTGCTTGAGGTGTTTTTCCACCTCGTCTCGCACGTCCTGCAGGCGCTCCAGGTTCTCGCGGGTGTGTCGGATCCGGTTTTCCGTTTCCCGGCGGCGTTCCTTGTACTTGGAGATCCCGGCGGCCTCTTCCAGGTAGACGCGCAGTTCCTCAGGCTTGGCCTCGATGAGGCGGGAGATCATGCCCTGTTCGATGATGGCGTAACTGCGTGGGCCCAGCCCGGTGCCCAGGAAGATGTCGGTGATGTCCCGGCGGCGGCAGCGGGTGCCATTGAGGAAATACTGGGATTGCCCGTCGCGGCTCACGCGACGCTTGATGGCAATCTCGTTGTATTGGGCGTACTGGCCGCCCAGACCGCCGTCGCTGTTGTCGAAGACCAGTTCGATGGAGGCCTGGCCGACGGGTTTGCGGGAGGAGGATCCATTGAAGATGACGTCCTCCATGGAATCGCCACGCAGGTACTTGGCGGAGGATTCGCCCATCACCCAGCGCACGGCGTCGATGGTGTTGGACTTGCCGCAGCCATTGGGGCCCACCACGCCCACCCGGTTGCTGGGGAAGGGGATGGTGGTGGGGTCCACGAAGGACTTGAATCCGGCGAGCTTGATCTTGCTCAGACGCATGATGGACTGCCGAATCCAGAAGAAAACGCTAAACTATACGGCTTGTAACCCATGAACCCTCGATTCTCGCGGTGGCGCCCGGCGCGCCGCGATCAGACTGGATTGATACTGATGACCACCCAGCCCAGTAAGCAACTGGAAACCTTTGAAAACCCCAATAAAGCGCGTGATTATACCATTCGTATCCAGGTGCCGGAGTTCACTTGCCTGTGTCCCAAGACGGGTCAGCCAGACTTTGCTGAACTGCGTCTGGAGTATGTGCCCGATGAGCGCTGTGTGGAACTCAAATCGCTCAAGCTGTATGTGTGGTCCTTCCGGGACGAAGGTGCCTTTCACGAGGCGGTGACCAACCGCATCCTGGAGGATCTGGTGAAGGCGACTGCGCCCCGGTTCATGCGGCTGACGGCGGAGTTCAATGTGCGCGGCGGGGTATACACCACGGTGGTGGTGGAGCACCGGGACCCGCAGTGGGTGGCGCCTGAAGAGGTGAAACTGCCCTGAGTGCGGGGTCCGCTCGCCGGGGTTTGACTGTGGGGGGCACACTCCCCCGGGCTTGACTTCCGGGGACACAATCACCTGGATTTAACTTCGAGGCAACACTCTCCCGGGTTCAGCTTCGGAGGGTAGCCTCTTCGCGGGCGGCGGGTTCCTTACAGCGGGACGCCGTGAATACATCCCTGTAGGCTTGACCGCCGCTTCCATGCGGCGAACACCCGCTTACAGGAACCCGCCGCCCACGAAGAGGCGTTGAGATCGGGGCTTCCGGTTGCCGGCAAAAGATCCTGAGCCCCTCTCCCCGCCGGGGAGAGGGGTTGGGGTGAGGGGGAAGGGGCCACGACAGAAGCAGGAAACACCCGAACATGGCACACACCTATTGTCATCTCGGCATCGACATGGGCACCTCGGGGTGTCGCGGGGTGGCCGTCTCGCCTGATGGGGCGATCCTGGCCAGGCATCATGTCGCGCTGGAAAACCCTGTTCGCCAAGGGCCGGCCGTGGAACAGGATCCGGTCTTGTGGTGGAACGCCCTGCAACAAGTGCTTGACGAACTCGCGCGACGCTTGCCCTGCCCGCCCAACACCCTGGCGATTGATGGCACATCAGCCACCCTGCTACTGACCGATACCGAGGGCCGCCCTCTCGGGCCTGCAATGATGTACAACGACGCCCGGGCACGCCCGCAGGCCCACCGCATCGCCGCAGTGGCACCCAGTGACAGCGGTGCCCATGGGGCCAGTTCCAGCCTGGCCAAGCTCCTGTGGTGGCTGGAATACCACCCGGATCAGGCCGGGCGGGCCGCCCATGCCCTGCATCAAGCCGACTGGCTTGCCGGGTGCCTGACCGGCCGGTTTGGCCTGAGCGATGAGAACAACTGCCTGAAGCTGGGCTTCGACCCGGTTGAACGCGCCTGGCCAGCATGGCTGAACGCGATGGACTTACCGACCCATCTTCTCCCTCAGGTCTCACCGCCCGGCACCCCCCTGGCCCCCATCCGGCCCGACCTGGCCCGGCAACTGGGACTGCCGCGTGACCTTCAGATCATCGCCGGTACCACCGACAGCATCGCGGCCTTCCTGGCCACCGGCGCCGATCGCCCCGGCGAGGCGGTCACCTCCCTGGGCAGCACCCTGGCCATCAAGCTGCTCTCCGATCACCCCATCTTTGCCCCCCAATACGGGATCTACAGTCATCGTCTGCACGACCGCTGGCTGGTGGGCGGGGCCTCCAACAGCGGCGGGGCAGTGCTGCGTCAGCACTTTACCGATAAAGAGATGGCCGGGATGAAGCCACAACTGCGGCCCGAACAGCCCACCGGCCTGGACTATTACCCCCTGCCTGGCTTAGGCGAGCGCTTTCCCGTCTGTGATCCGGCCATGGCGCCGAAGATCTCGCCCCGACCGGAGGATGATGTGATTTTCTTTCAGGGACTGCTGGAGGGGATCGCGACCATTGAGGCGCAGGGATATGCGCTTTTGAGGGAGTTGGGGGCGCCGGCTCTGACCTCCATCCGCACCGTGGGCGGCGGCGCAGGGAATCCGGCCTGGACCCGGATTCGGGAGGCCCGGTGTGGTGTGCCCATGGTGGCGGCGAGGGAGACGGAAGCCGCGTACGGGGCGGCGTTACTGGGGGTAGGCTGACACACCCGGGATCGTGCCCGCCGCGCCCCTCACCCCAACCCCTCTCCCCGCTGCTGACGCCGCCACAGCGCCGCATAGGCCCCGTTGGCGGCCAGCAGGGCGTCATGGGTGCCCTGCTCCACCACGCGCCCATGTTCCAGCACCAGGATGGTGTCCGCATCCTCCACCGTGGACAGCCGGTGGGCGATGGCCAGGGTGGTGCGTTCCCGGGCGATCTCCCGCAGGGCCCCCAGGATGGCCTGCTCGGAATGAGAATCCAGCGAGGATGTTGCCTCGTCCAGCACCAGGATGGGCGGATCCTTGAGGATCACCCGGGCAATGGCAATACGCTGCTTCTCGCCGCCGGACAGTTTCAGGCCCCGCTCACCCACCACCGTATCGTATCCCTCCGGCAACCGCTGGATGAACGCCTCCAGGTGGGCCAGCCGCGCCGCCCGGTGAACCTCCTCCGGGGTCGCATCGGGTCGCCCATAGGCGATGTTGTAGTAGATGGTATCGTTGAACAACACCGTATCCTGAGGCACCACCCCGATGGCCGCCCGCAGACTGTCCTGGGTGACCTCCCGGACATCCTGGCCGTGGATGGTGATGCGTCCCCTGTCCACATCGTAGAATCGGAACAACAGACGTGCGATGGTGGACTTGCCCGCACCACTGCTGCCCACCAGGGCCAGTTTGTGACCCGCCGGCACCCGAAAGCTCACCTCGTGCAGGATCTGCCGATCCGCCCCGTAGCCAAAGCTCACCTCATCGAAGGCCACCTCGCCCCCATCCGGCACCAACGGCCGGGCGTCCGGGCGATCCACCACCTGCGCTGGCTGATCCATGAGCCGGAACACCCGCTCGATGTTGATCAGGGATTCGCGGATCTCCCGGTACACGAAGCCCAGGAAATTCAGGGGAATGAACAACTGGATCATGTAAGCATTCACCATCACCAGATCACCGATGGTCATGCTGCCATCCGCCACCTGAGTGGCCGCCATCACCATCATCACCGTGATCGCACCGGCGATGATGAAAGCCTGCCCGGAGTTCAGGGCCGCCAGGGACAGACGGTTGTGCATCCGCGCCGTCTCCCAGGCCTCCAGATCCGTGTCGTAACGGCGGGCCTCATACCCTTCGTTGCCAAAATACTTCACCGTCTCAAAATTGAGCAGACTGTCCACCGCCCGAGTGTTGGAGCGGTTGTCCATCTGATTGGCCTGGCGCACGAAACGGTTACGCCATTCGGTCACCACCACCGAGAAAGCAATATAGATGGCCACCGCCACCACCACGGTGACCGCAAACCCGGGGCTCAGGAAGACGAACAGGATCACCGCCACCATGGCGATCTCCAGCAGGGTGGGCAGGATGTTGAACAGGGTGAAACGCAGGAGGAAACTGATGCCGGTGGTGCCACGCTCGATGTCCCGGGCCAGCCCCCCCGTGCGGCGGGACAGATGAAAACCCAGGTCCATGCGGTGCAGATGCTCGAACACCCGCAACGACACCCGGCGCATGGCGCGCTCCGCCACCCTTGCGAACACGGCGTCCCGCAATTCCGAGAAAAACACCGACCCGAAACGCAGCAACCCATAGGCCACCAGCAGGGCCACTGGCACCACCATCACGGCTGTCTCGGGAGAAGACTCGAAATGATCGACGATGTACTTCAGGGCCACCGGCACGGCCACATTGGCCAGTTTGGCCAGGGTGAGCAGGACCAGAGCCAGGATCACCCGCCCCCGGAACTCCATCAGGTAGGGGATCAGGCTGAGCAGGATACGCCAGTTCACCCGCTGATCCGAATAGGCGTAATCGGAACGGTATCTCACCGGGTCAACAGCGACTGCAGGCTCATGAAGGGCACCTCACGCGACCCCGCGTCGCGGGGCCTTCAGCACTTTTGAATAGATACTTATAATGAAAAACCGTAAAGCTTGTCAGGAAGCGAAGCATAGGGCAATAGCCAGGGGCCCTGATTCCTGGGCGCCCACGTGCCTTTTATCAATGAAATACTCAAAACAGCCCCCACGGCTGTTGTTTTAGACCACGCATGTCAATAGTCTGTCGCAAACCCCTCCCCCTTTCCCCACAGGTAGATCTGCATGACCTTCAGCCTGAATCAGCATGGCATCAGCGTGGCGAAAGTGCTGCGCAACCCCTCCCCCGCCGTTCTCTACGAAGAGGCCCTCGCCCACGAACACGGCACCGCCATCTCCTCCACGGGCGCCCTGATCGCCCGCTCCGGCGACAAGACCGGTCGCAGTCCCAAGGACAAGCGCGTGGTCTCCCACGATCATATCAATGATGACGTCTGGTGGGGTTCGGTCAACGTGGGCCTGGAAGCGGCCAGTTTCGATGCCCTGCGCACCCAGGCCGTGGATCACCTGAACACCTGTTCGCGACTCTATGTCATCGATGGATTCGCTGGATGGGATCCCCGCTACCGGGTGCGTATTCGTGTGATCTGCGAACGGGCCTATCATGCCCTGTTCATGCGCAACATGCTGATCCGCCCGAGCCAGGAAGAGCTGGATAATTTCGGCGACCCCGACTACGTGATCTACAACGCCGGACGCGCGTCGGCAGACACCAGCATCCTCGGCGTGAAGAACCCCACCAGCGTCAGCCTGTGCTTTGCCCGGGGTGAATTCGTCATTCTGGGCACCGAATACGCTGGGGAGATGAAGAAGGGCGTGTTCACCATCATGAATTACATCATGCCCAAGCAGGACGTGCTGTCCATGCACTGCTCCGCCAACGAAGGCACGGAAGGGGATGTTTCCATCTTCTTCGGCCTTTCAGGCACGGGCAAGACCACCCTTTCCGCCGACCCGGATCGCTATCTCATCGGTGATGACGAGCACTGCTGGTCCGACCAGGGCGTGTTCAACATCGAGGGCGGTTGCTACGCCAAGGCCATCAATCTGGACCCCAAGGCCGAACCGGAGATCTACAACGCCATCCGCTTTGGCGCCGTACTGGAGAACGTGGTCTACGACAAGGACACCCGCGAGGTGAATTACGAAGACAGCTCCCTCACGGAGAATACCCGCTGCTCCTATCCGGTGGAATTCATCCCCAATACCAAGATCCCCTGCACCGGTGGACATCCGCGCAATCTGGTGTTTCTCACCTGCGACGCCTTCAGCGTGCTGCCCCCCGTCAGCCGCCTCACCCCCGCCCAGGCCATGTACCACTTCATCAGCGGCTACACCGCCAAGGTGGCCGGTACGGAAGTGGGCGTGACCGAGCCCGAAGCCACCTTCTCTGCCTGCTTCGGGGCGCCCTTCCTGGTATGGCATCCCACCCGCTATGCCGAACTGCTGGCGGAGCGCATCCGTGAGCACGACGTGCGCGTGTGGCTGGTGAACACCGGCTGGAGCGGGGGCCCCTATGGCGTGGGCAAGCGCATGAGCATCGCCCACACCCGCGCCATCATCGATGCCATTCACGATGGCTCACTGGAAAAGTCGGACACGGTGGAAGACCCCATCTTCGGCGTGCAGATCCCGACCACCTGCCCCAACGTGCCCGACGAGGTGCTGATCCCCTCCAACACCTGGGAAGACAAGCAGGCCTATCAGGACACGGCCGCGAAACTGGCCATGCTGTTCCACAACAACTTCAGGACCTATGAGGACCAGGCCAGCGAGGAGATCCGCCAGGCCGCCCCGCGCGTGCCGGAAAGCGTCGGGTAAAAAAGGGGCCCCTCTCCCCGCAGGGGAGAGGGGCTTGCGCAAAAGGGGACGCAGACCTTGTCAGGGGCAGTCGAACGAGGCTTCCAGGAAGTCTTCCAGGCCCCTGACGTAATCCTCTCCAGTGCGCATGAAGCCATCGTTGTGCCCGCCGCGCATCTCCAGCACCGACAACGCCCGCGCACTCCCCGCTGCCTGCTTCAAACGCTCCAGATGGCCATGGGGCACGATCTCGTCGTCGCGGCTGTGGGCCAGCAACACCGGGGACTCCACCTGCTCCAGGGCACGGCGGGTGTCATACTCGAAGCGCAGCAGGGTGCGCACCGGCACCCAGGGGTAGAGATCGGCACCCAGCTCCGGGGCGCTGGTGAATGCGGATTCCAGAATCAGCGCCCCCGGCTGCACCCGGGCGGCCGTGTGGGCGGCCACCGCCGCGCCCAGGGAGCGTCCGAACACCACCACTTCATCGGCGGCGTAGTCGCGCTCCTCCAGCAGGTGTTGCCAGCCGGCCAGGGCATCCAGATAGGTGCCCTCCTCCGCGGGGGAACCGGAACTCTTGCCATAGCCCCGGTAGTCCAGGATCAGCACCGAGAGCCCCAGCCGGTGGAAGATCTGCAGGGATTCCAGGCGATGGCTGATGTTGCCGGCGTTGCCATGCAGGAACAGCAGCACGGGTGCCCGGCATTCATCAGCCCCCGCCTCATTCCGATCCCCGGCGCCCTCCCGGGCCGGGATGAACCAGGCATGCAGGCGCTCACCGTCCTCGGTGTCCAGCCAGACTTCCTCGTAGGGCAGCCCCGCGTCCGAGGGTGAGCCGGCGTGGGCCGACAGGGGGATGTAGACCATCTGCCCCTGGGTGAAATACAGCATGCCCACGAAGGCCCCGTAGGCCCCCAACCCGATCAACACCACCATCATCAATGTACGCATGGTGGCCAGTGTACTCAGGCCGAACGCGGGGGCCAAGGCATCGACAGGGATCTCAGCCGAGCCATTGCCGCAGACGCTCCAGCGCCGCCTCCAGCACCGGGATATCACGGGTGTAGGCAAATCGCAGATGCTGACTGGCCCCGTGGCGGCCAAAGTCGATGCCCGGCGTGACCGCTACGCCCGCTTCCTCCAGCAGACGCTCGGCCAGCACAAAGCTGTCCTCGCCCCAGGCCGTGCTGTTGCCGTAGATGTAGAAGGCGCCTTCGGGCGTCACCGGCACCCGCAGACCCAGGGCGCGCAGGCCCGGCAGCAGCACGTCCCGGCGCTGACGGAAGGCCTCGCGGCGTGCCTCCAGGATCTCCCGGCAGGCCGGCGTGAAGGCTGCCAGGGCCGCGTGCTGGGCCGGGGTGGACGCGGCCAGGAACAGGTTCTGTGCCAGCTTGTCCAGTTCACGCACATAGGGTTCCGGCGCCACCACCCAGCCCAGACGCCAGCCGGTCATGCCGAAAAACTTGGAAAAGCTGTTGATCACGAATACCTGATTCGACAGACCCGCGGCCGTCATGGGCCGCTCCCCGTAGACCAGCCCCTGATAGATCTCATCCACGATCAGGTTGCCGCCCTGGGAACGGGCAAAGTCGATCATGGACTTGAGGCTGTGGGTGTCGGTGAGGGTGCCGGTAGGGTTGGAGGGGGTGGCCACCATGGCGGCGGCGGTACGCTCCGTCCAGGTATCGGCCAGATGATCCGGTGTGAGTTGATAGGCCGTATCCGGCCCCACGGAGACCCCCACTGGTTCCCCCTCCATGGCGCGCACAAAATGCCGGTTACAGGGATAGCCGGGATCGGCCATGATCACCTGGGCGCCCGGGTTCACCAGCACGCCCATCACCAGTAGCAGTGCCCCAGAGGCTCCTGGCGTGATCACGATGCGTTCCGGGGGCACATGGGCCCCGTATTCATCCTGATAGAAACGGGCAATGGCCTCGCGCAGGGCGGGCAAGCCCGTGGCCGGGGTGTAATGCGTGTGACCATCGGCCAGGGCCTGACGACCCGCCTCGACGATGGGCGCCGGGGTGGGAAAATCCGGCTCACCGATCTCCAGGTGGATGATGTCCCGCCCCTGGGCCTCCAGACGCCTGGCCCGGGCCAGCAGGTCCATCACGTGAAAGGGCTGGATGTCCGCCATACGGCGGGCCACGGGCATGTTCGGGGTCATGGGTGGAGCCTAGCCTGCCTCGGGTCGCATGTGGGGGAAGAGCAGCACATCCCGGATGGAGGGGGAGTCGGTGAACAGCATCACCAGTCGATCGATGCCGATGCCCTCGCCCGCCGTGGGCGGCATGCCATGCTCCAGGGCGCGCAGATAGTCGGCATCGAAATGCATGGCCTCGTCGTCGCCGGCCTCCTTTTCCTGCACCTGCTGGCGGAAGCGCTCCGCCTGATCCTCGTAATCGTTGAGCTCGGAAAAGCCATTGGCGATCTCCCGCCCGCCCACGAAAAACTCGAAACGATCCGTCACGAAGGGATCGTCGTCATTGCGCCGGGCCAGGGGCGAGACTTCCGTGGGATAAGCGGTGATGAAAGTGGGATTCTGCAGACGCGATTCCGCCGTCTTTTCGAAGATCTCGATCCACACCTTGCCCAGACCGTAGCCATCCTTGAGGGGAATGCCCAGCCGCTCGGCCACGGCGCGGGCCCTCTGCTCGTCTTCCAGATCCGCGGCGGTCAGATCCGGGTTGTACTTGAGGATGGCCTCCTTGACGGTGAGGCGCTCGAAGGGCTGGCCGAAGTCGTAGGTCTCGCCCTGGTAGTTCACCGTGGTGGTGCCCAGCACCTCCTGGGTGAGGGTGCGCAGCAGGTCCTCGGTGAGGTCCATGAGCTCGTGATAAGTCACGTAGGCCTCATAGAACTCCAGCATGGTGAACTCGGGATTGTGCCGGGTGGACAGGCCCTCGTTGCGGAAATTGCGGTTGATTTCATACACCTTCTCGAAACCGCCCACCACCAGACGCTTGAGATACAGCTCCGGGGCAATGCGCAGGAACAGCTGCATGTCCAGGGCATTGTGGTGGGTGGCAAACGGCCGCGCCGTGGCCCCGCCGGGGATGGACTGCATCATGGGGGTTTCCACTTCCAGGAAGTCCCGCGCATTGAGGTAATTGCGGATGCTCTGGATGATGCGCGTGCGGGTGCGGAAGATCTCCCGCACCGGCTCGTTCATGATCAGATCCACATAGCGCTGGCGATAGCGGGTTTCCATATCCGACAGGCCATGAAACTTCTCCGGCAGCGGCCGCAGGGACTTGGTGAGCAAGCGCAGGCTGTCCACCTTCACGGAAAGCTCGCCGGTCTTGGTCTTGAACAGCGTGCCCTCGGCGCCCAGGATGTCACCCACGTCCCAGGCCTTGAACTCCTGATAACGCCCTTCGGGCAGTTCATCTCGCTGCACGAACAACTGAATGCGCCCGGACATGTCCAGCAATTGGGTAAAGCTCGCCTTGCCCATCACCCGCTTGGCCATCATGCGACCGGCCACGGCCACACGGATGGGATTGCTCTCGAACCATTCCGGCTCCCGCTCGCCATACTCGGCATGCAGCTCGCCGGCCATCACGTTGCGGCGAAAGTCATTGGGGAAGGCTGCGCCGTTGTCTTCGCGCAGCTTGCCCAGCTTCTCCCTGCGCTGGGCAATGAGCTTGTTCTCGTCCTGGGTGTGGTCGTTCATCAGTCTGCCAATGGATTGCTATGTAACGGGATGACGCGGCAACACTGCTCCGCGGAATAGGGGGCGAGCGGCATCAAAGGCCGCTCTTGAGGCTGGCCTCGATGAACTGGTCCAGATCCCCATCCAGCACCGCCTGGGTGTTGCCCACCTCAACGCCGGTGCGCAGGTCCTTGATACGGGATTGGTCCAGCACATAGGAGCGGATCTGGCTGCCCCAGCCGATGTCTGCCTTGCTGTCTTCCATGGCCTGCTTTTCCGCATTGCGCTTCTGCAGCTCCAGCTCATAGAGCTTGGCGCGTAGCTGGCTCATGGCAAAGTCCTTGTTCTTGTGCTGGGAACGACCGTTCTGACAGGCGGTGACCACACCGGTGGGCAAGTGGGTGATACGCACGGCGGATTCGGTGCGGTTCACGTGCTGACCCCCGGCGCCACTGGCCCGGTAGACGTCGATGCGCAGATCCGCCGGGTTGATCTCGATGTCGATGTCATCGCTCACCTCGGGGGATACGAACACGGAGGTGAAGGAGGTGTGGCGGCGGTTGCCCGAGTCGAAGGGGGACTTGCGCACCAGCCGGTGCACACCGGTCTCGGTGCGCAGCCAGCCGAAAGCATAGGGGCCCTCGAAACGCACCGTGGCACTCTTGATGCCGGCCACTTCACCGGCGGAGGCCTCCATGAGTTCGGTCTTGAAGCCGTGGCGCTCGCCCCAGCGCAGGTACATGCGCAGCAGCATCTCCGCCCAGTCCTGGGCCTCGGTGCCGCCGGAGCCGGCCTGGATCTCCAGGAAGGCGGCGGAGTCGTCCATCTCGCCGGAGAACATGCGCTGGAATTCCAGGCCGGCAACGGTGGACTCGTATTGATCCAGATCCGACTGGACGGACGCAACGGTGTCCTCGTCGCCCTCGGCCTGGGCCATCTCCAGCAATTCCTGGGCATCATCCAGGCCACCGCCGATGCGCTCCAGATTGTGGACGATGCCTTCCAGGTGGGAACGCTCCTTGCCCAGGGCCTGGGCCTTGTCGGGGTCGTTCCAGATGTTGGGGTCTTCCAGTTCCCGGTTCACTTCCTCCAGGCGTTCGCGCTTGGTATCGAAGTCAAAGATACCCCCTCAGGGCATCCACACGCCCTTGCAGATCCTTGATGTGGGTAAATAGCGGGTTGAGTTCCAGCATGGAGCGGCCTTCCGACGGGTGTTTGGGAAAACCGGGGATTTTAACATGCTGGACGGGATGGTGCCCGCCGCGCCCTTCCGGGAAGAAGAAACCTGAGCCCCTCTCCCGCTGGCGGGAGAGGGGTTGGGGTGAGGGCCGAAAAGCGCTTGCCGCTCCTGCGATCAGCGGATGTAATCGAACAAGGTCAGGCGCGCCACCTGGGTGTACGACTGCTGCGCTGCCTGCAAACCCACCTGCTGCAGGTTGAAGCGGCTGATGGCCTCGGCATAGTCCAGGTCGCGGATCTCGGAGATGGTGGTCTCCAGCTGCAGGATCTGATCCCGGTTGAGGTTATCCTGGTTCTCCAGGGCATTGAGACGCGCACCCACGGTGGCACGGGTGTCCAGGACATGGCCCAGGGCGTTGTCCAGTTCGGACAGGCCGCAATTGATGGCGTTGTTCACCGGGGCGGTGCTGGTGCCCACGGGGGAATTCAGGGCATCAATAATTTTCTGGACGCCGGTGAAGAGGCTCTGGGGTTCGGAAGGACGGATGGTGAACGCGTCATCTCCAGCCGGAGTGCCCTTGATGTCGAAGCTGATGCCATTGAACGCAATGGATTCGCCACTTTTAAAAGGCACGTCCGTGGGCAACTCGTTCAGACCAAGGGCAATTTGATCAGCCTCCTCCAGGATCGCTTCGCCCGCAGGATCTCCAGGACCCAGGAATTCACCATCAGCGTTGAAGGCTTGAACCGAGTAGTTCTCTCCACCGTCGTCAAAAACCACTTTGTAGTAACTGACCGATTCAACGAACGGGGGGTCAGGGTCGGGTGGGGTTATCTCGACTTCAGCAGCCAAAGCGTCCTGCCAGTCTCCGCGATCCACCACGCTTCCCGCACTGATCACCCCTGACCCGGTGTTACCATCACCAGGCAGAGTGGTGAAGGTTCCATTCCCGTCCTTCAGCGCCCCGGACACACCCGCATCCCCAAACACCTGATTACCCGGATCCCCTACCGCCATCTTGCGCACGGGGCTGATGTCCACCTGCCGGGCCTTATCATCCCCCTGATACTCCACCTCACCATTCTTCATGACAAAAGGCTGGGTCTGGGACTTGTAACCCGCGAACAGGTACTCCCCGTTGGCATCGCGGGTGTTACCCAGATCGACCAGGGAGTTGAGCACCTGCTGCATTTCACCGGCGATGTAGCGCCGGGTTTCGTCGGTTTCCGTGGCGTTATTGGCTTTCACGGAGAGTTCGCGGATGCGCTGCAGGCCATCGCCCACGGAGGCCAGGGTGACCTCGGTGAGGCGCAGGCGCTGCTCGGCCAGGCCGCCGTTGCGCTGGAACTGTTTGGTTTGCTCGATACGGCTCTCGAACTGCAGGGCCTGAACACTGCCACTGGGGTCGTCCGACGGCGATAGGATGCGGCGCCCGGTGCCCAACTGGTTCTGGGTGCGAGAGATCTCGGCCTGCTGGCGCTGAATCACGTCGATGCCGTTCTGGAAAATCTGGCTGGTGGATATCCTCATGACTTAACGCCTCGCTACACCGATGAGGGTGTCAAACAGGGTGCTGGTCACGGCGATGACCTGCGCCGATGCCTGGTAGGCCTGCTGGAACTTCAGCAGGTTGGCTGCCTCCTCATCGAGATTCACCCCGGAGAGACTCTCCCGCTGGGCCTTGGCATCCGCCAGCAGCCGCGCCTGGGAATCGGCAGCCACCTGGGTCTGACGGGTCTTGGTGCCCACCTTGCCGATCAGGCCGTTGTAGGTGTCCTCAATGGAGCTCTTGCCGCCGTCCAGGTACCCGGTGGCCTGTACCTGTGCCAGAGCCAGGCCGTTGCGGTTGTCGCCGGGGCCCGGGTCCGTGTTGCGGTTAAGTTTGACATCCCCCGGGCCTGCAGGGTCATCTGAGCGCACCACAAGTTCGATGCCCTCACTCACTGCTTTCCAAACACCTGCACCCGCGGATATCTCAGTAAAATCGCCGGATGCAAAATTCACCTCGTCAGTGCCCATCGGAGGCAGTGCTGATGGATCCACCACACTTAAGGAATCGATTGCAGGTGCGGAATCGTCAGGCAACCAACCAGCTGCGGCCGCAAGCTTGTCCGGCTCGGTGATATTCACCTGCATCTGCTGCGCCGCATTACGGGTTGGGCGGATCAGGAAGCTATCACCCTCATCTGCCCCTCCTGTGGGCTCATCAATCAACATACCCGCAACGCGCACCGGATCACCACTGGTGAAATCAAGCGTTTGTGGCGAACTGCCGGGAACGGTATTCAAGACCCAATTGCCACCCTCACGGGTCATACGGTAATCCCGACTCGTCAATTCAGATAGACCCTCTGGATCGATAGTCACCTTGGGTTTCTCAGCAGTATTTCCAGAAGCCGATAAAACTTCAGGTCGAGGCACTTTAAAAAACGCCTCCCCCGGATTGCCATCCAGATCCAGTCCCGCCTGGTGCTGATTGTTGAACCCCACAGCAACGGCAACGGCGACCCTGCCCAATTCATTCTGAGCCTCGTCCAGGACTGAGCTGCGTAGCTCCAGCAGACCGCCCAGTTTGCCGCCCGAGATCAGGTTGGTCACATTGGTCTTGGTGCCCCCTTGCGCACCAAAATTCACCTCCAGAGGCGAACCCGGGGGAATACGACTTGTAGACAACGGCGTGGCCTTGTTACCCAGTACCACACCCTGTCCACGACCAATGAAGACGTTCATGGAGCCATCGTCCTGGATCGTGGTTCTCACGTCCACGAACTTGGACATTTCCAGCACCATCTGATCCCGCTTGTCCAGCAGGTCATTGGGCGGCTGACCGCGACCCTGGGCGGCCACGATCTGCTGATTCAGCTTGGCAATGGAATCGGCATAGCCATTGACCTCGTCCACCCCCGAGCCGATCTGGCCATCCACGATGGTCTGCTGATCCTTGAGCCGCTGATCCAGGAACTTGAAACGGTCCACCAGTGACTCCGCCTCCGAGATCAACACGGTGCGATTGGCACTGGAGGTGGGATCATTGGCCAGCTCCTGGGTGGCCGAGAAGAATTGCTGCAAGCCAGGGGACAAGCCCGCGGCCGGATCAGCCAGGAGGTTATCCACCCGGCTGATGAAATCTCGCTGCGTATTGTAATACTCGCTGCTGGTCGTGTTGTTGCGCAGCTGAGTCTGCACGAACTCGTCGTACATCCGCCTGACTGTGTTGACATCCACCCCCCGGCCCACATAGCCCGCCCCGGAAAACTGAGCCGGGCGCGTGCCCTGCTCCGTCCGCTGGCGACTGTAGCCCTCGGTATTGACGTTGGCGATGTTGTGGCCGGTGGTGTCCAGCGCACGCTGCGCCGCATTGAGCCCGGAGGTGGCGATACCAAAGAGTCCCGCACTCATGATGCCCTCCTGGCGGCAATCCGCAGTGTGAAGTGAATGGGGTGCATGAACATGATCGTTACCTCCTTCAGGATAGCGGCCGCTCGCCGCCAGACTTGAATCCGGCCAGGGTGTCGCTGAGCGTGCCGCGCCGCATGATGTTCAGAATCTTGTCTGCGTAGTCGGGGTCGGTGGCGTAACCTGCATCCTGCAAGCCGCGCACATACTGTTCCGGATCACCCGCAGCCTCCAGCGCATGCCGGTAGCGGGGGTTACTGCGCAGGAAATCCACATAGTCTTCAAAGCTCTCTGCCACGCTGCCATAAGAGCGGAACTGGGCCCGCTGCATCTCCGGGATGTCCTGCACGTATTCCAGGGTCTGCACCGTCACCCGATCCCCCTGCCAGCGACCATCGGCCTTGATGCCGAACAGGTTGTGGCTGCTGCGCCCGTCCCCATGCTGGATCACATGCTGCCCCCAGCCTGTTTCCAGGGCGGACTGGGCCACCAGCACCTCGGGGGCCACACCCAGTTCGGCGGCGGCCTGCTGTGCATGGGGCCAGACGTCACGGATGAACTCCTGCGGGGACCGGGGCGACCAGGAACCATCGCCGCCGGCCGGCCCTGCCTTACTCGTGCCCTGACCTGGTTTCATACCGTCAGCCTCCGGGGTATCGTGACGACCCATGGATGCAGCCGGTGCCGCCATGGCCGCCTCGATGGCGGCGCGCAGGGCGGGCACCCGATGCGTGGGCATTTGCAATTCCCGGTCGTCGTCGCGACGTGCCTCGGGGCCTGCCAACTGCCGCGCCACCTGCTCACGCAGACCGATGCCCTCCCCCCGGGCCATATCCAGAGCCACCTGCTGATCAAACATGCCCTCGAACATGCGGGTCTGATCACTGCTGAGCAGGCCTTCCGCCGGCGCGGCGGCGCGCATGCTCTTGATCATCATCTGAATGAACAGGGCCTCGAACTGCCGCGCCACCTCATCGGCCGCCTCGGGCGACTGACTCTGCACACGCCCCCGCAACTCACTCAGACCTGCGATGTCGGTGTAGTTGAAGCTATCGGCAATGTAGGCGTTCATGGCAGCGCTCCCCGTCCCGGATCAGATGATGACCAACTGGGCCCGCAGGGCACCGGATTCACGCAGGGCTTCCAGAATGGACACCAGATCTCCCGGGGCAGCCCCCACCTCGTTGACCGCGCGCACGATCTCATCCAGGGTCACGCCGGGGTCGAACAGGAACATGCGGGCATCCTCCTGAATCACCTCAATGTCGGTCTGCGGGGTGACCACGGTCTCGCCGGCAGCGAACGGCGCAGGTTGCGTCACCTGCGGTCGTTCCGTGATGGTCACGATGAGGTTGCCGTGAGACACGGCAGCCGGGCTCACGCGCACATTGCTGCCGATCACCACCGTGCCGGTACGCGAGTTGACGATCACCTTGGCTGGCGGCTCTCCGGGCTGTACCCGCAGGTTCTCCAGCATGGAGATGAAGGTGACCCGCTGGCCTGGATCCTGAGGGGCACTCACCCGCACCGAGGAGCCGTCCACCGGATGGGCCGTGCCCGGACCCATGGTGTCGTTGATGACATCGCTGAGCCGGTTGGCAGTGGTGAAGTCGTGGCGATGCAGATTGAGCGTGACGTGATTGCCCCGGGCAAAACCGGATGGCACCTCCCGCTCCACCGTGGCCCCATTGGGAATGCGGCCCACACTGGGCACATTCACGGTCACCCGGGAGCCGTCGGCCCCTTCCACACCCAGCCCACCCACGGCCAGGTTGCCCTGGGCGATGGCGTAGGTGCGGCCATCAGCACCCTTCATGGGTGTCATGAGCAGACTGCCACCGCGCAGACTGCCGGCATTGCCGATGGAAGAAACGGTCACATCAATCGTCTGACCAGGCTTGGCAAAAGGAGGCAGGTCCGCATGCACCATGACAGCGGCCACGTTGCGCAGCTGTGGATTCACATTGGGCGGGATGGTCACACCCAACTGACCCAGCATGTTCTTGAGGCTTTGCACCGTGAAGGGGGCCTGGGTGGTCTGGTCACCCGAGCCATCCAGACCCACCACCAGGCCGTAGCCGATGAGCTGGTTGCTGCGCACCCCATCCACCGAAGCCAGGTCCTTGACCCGATCAGCGGCGTCCACAGAGGCCGGCAGGATCAGGCCCAGGGACATCAACGCCAGGGCCCAGACGATCAGCAATGTGCGTATGGGTTTCATGATCGGATCTCCCCTAGAAGGGCCACACGGGGCTGTTGAAGAATCGCGTCAACCAGCCGGGATTGTTGCTGTCCGCCAGCGTGCCCCTGCCGCCATAGGCCACCTGGGCATCGGCGATCTGGTTGGAGTTCACCGTGTTGTCGGCGCGGATATCCACCGGCCGCACGATGCCCCGCAGGCGGATGTATTCCTGGCCCTGGTTGATCTGCAGCCACTTTTCCCCCTGCACCACCAGATTGCCGTTGGGCAGGACCTCGGAGACCATCACCGTGATGGAGCCATCCAACTGGTTGCTCTGGGCCGAATCGCCCTCCCCCTCAAAGCTTCGGGAACCGCTCACGGAGGCATCCAGGATCGGCACACCACCGCGGGTGACCGGGCGACCCAGCACCGTGGGGTTATTCATGTTCACATTGGAGTCCTTGCTGGTGGAGGTACTCGCGGACTTGCGAGCCTGAGTCCGCTCTGCCAGCACCACCGTGAGCACATCCCCCACCTGGCGGGCCTTGTAGTCGGCAAACAGGCCCTGGTTGGAGGCGGGCTGGAAGATGGCGCCGTTATTCTGTTCCGGTGGCAGCGGCTGGGGCGGTGTGATGGCGGTAAATTGCGCGTCATCACCGCGTTCCACCGGCGTCATGGTGGCGCAACCGCTCATCAACAAGGACAACAGGACCATGACCAGCCCCAGTCGCTGAAGACCGGGCCCACCTCTAATGCCATATTCTTTCGTGGATACCTGACTGTTCATGGCCTTGCCCCTTGATTACCGCGATACATCGACCTGGTTACAGATTCTGGTTGAGGAACTGCATCATCTGGTCGGAGGTGGAGATGGACTTGGAATTGATCTCGTAGGCCCGCTGGGTCTCGATCATGTTCACCAGTTCCTCGGCAATATTGACGTTGGAACTCTCCAGGGAGCCCTGCATGAGCCGACCCAGGCCGTCCTGGCCAGGGTTGCCCTGCTGGGGTGCACCACTGGCAGCGGTCTCCACGAACAGGTTCTGCCCCACCGGCTCCAGGCCGGCGGGATTCACGAAATCCGCCAACTGGATGTTGCCCACTTCCACCGGGGCTGCTTCCTCACCGGCCAGGGTGGCGCTGACGATGCCGTCCTGACTGATATGGATGCTCTTGGTGCCTTCGGGGATGAAAATGCCCGGCTGCAACTCATAACCATTGGACATCACCATCTGACCATCTGCATTCAGCTGGAAGCTGCCATCCCGGGTGTAGGCCACGTTGCCCTCCGGGGTGAGGATCTCGAAGAATCCCCGCCCCTGGATGGAAACATCCAGAGCGTTGTCCGTCTGGGTGTGATTGCCCTGGGTGAAGATCTTGTCGGTGGCCACGGTGCGCACCCCCACCCCGGTCATCAGTCCCGTGGGCAACTGGTTGTTCTGGGCCTCCTGGGCACCGGGTTGGCGGATGGTCTGATAGATCAGATCCTCGAAAGAGGCACGCCCCTTCTTGAAGGCCGTGGTGTTCACGTTGGCCAGGTTGTTGGACACCACATTCATGCGGGTCTGCTGAGCATCCAGGCCAGTCTTTGAAATCCAGAGTGCTTGATTCATGACGAGAGTCTCCTGGCTGGGCCTTAGGAGATGCGCAGCAGTTGTGCACTGCTACGATCCAGTTCTTCGGCGGTCTTCATGAGTTTCACCTGTGTCTCGAAATTACGAGACAACTCGATCATGTTGACCATGGCTTCCACCGTGTTCACATTGCTGCCTTCCAGCATCCCGGACTGCAGCCTCACCTGGGCATCCGCCGGCTCAATGGCACCGTCGGCGCGACGGAACAGGCCATCCTCCCCGCGCTCCAGATCCTGACCATTCGGGTTCACCAGCTTCACGCGGCCCACCTCGGCCAGGACATTGGGTTCCTGTCCCAGCGGACGCACGCTGATGGTGCCGTCGCCGCCGATGAGGATGGTCTCGGACGGTGGAATGGCGATGGGTCCGTCATCCCCCAGGACCGGCCGGCCATCTGCGGTGGTCAACAGGCCCACGGCATCCACCTGCAGATTACCGGCCCGGGTAAAGGCCTCATTGCCATCCACCCCCTGCACCGCGATCCAGCCGTCACCCTGCACCGCCACATCCAGGTCGCGACCGGTGGAGATCTGCGGCCCGTGGGCAAAATCGGCGCGCATGGATTCCAGCTGGACGTAATCCCGGCTGTCGTACACCGGGCCGCGCATAGGGTGGTTGATGAACGCCTCCAGGTTCTTCTTGAACCCGGTGGTGCTGGCATTGGCCAGGTTGTGGCTGTTCACTTCCTGGGAATGCGCCGCCTCCCGGGCACCGGTCATGGCGATGTAGAGCATGCGGTCCATGATGAGGCCTTACCCTTTCCGTTTACCGGAGGTTGATGATGGTCTGGGTGATGGTGTCGGCGGTGCTGATCACCTGGGCATTCGCCTGGAAATTCCGCTGGGCGGTGATCAGGTTGACCAGTTGTTCGGCGATATTGACGTTGGAGTTTTCGAAGGCACCGCCTTGAATCAGGCCGAAACCTGTCTCGCCAGCGCCGCCCATCAAGGCTTGACCGGATGAAGAGGTTTCCACCCAATTGGTACCGCCCACCGGCTGCAAGCCCTGCGGGTTATCGAAATTGGCGATGGCCACTTGGCCCAACGAGCGGTTGACACCGTTGGTGAATCTCGCGAAGACGGTGCCATCGGAGTCCACATCCACATCAATGAGCTGCCCAGGAGCAAACCCGTCTTGATTCAGACGACTGACGCCGAAGCGATCGCCATAGAGGGTGGTTTCGGTGAAATCAACATTGATGTTCAGCGGTTCTGCTGCCCCATTCTCCGGATCAAAACTTATTTCGAGGGGAGTACTCGCATCTAAATCCAATGTTCCTTCCGGAGTAAAAACAAGCTCACCCGCCGTTGCACCATCACCATCTATGGGCTGGTCGCCCTTGAAGGCGCGGACAGCCCACTCGCTATCACCAGTGCGCTGAAAAAACAAAGACACCGTATGCTCTCCCCCCCGGGAATCATAAACAGTCAGGGAGGTGGACTCGTTGTACGTGTCTGGTTCGCTGGGTTCAATGTCAACGGATGGATCGTTGTCAGGGTCAGGTGGGATGGTAGGTGCAGCCGCACTAAGATTCATCAAAGCCTCAATCTCGGAGGTAGCGCGCGGCTCTGCTTCTCCTGTGGTCACACGAATTTCATTCAACTCGCCACTTCGTACCCCGGGGGGATATCCCATCAAATTCTGCCCGGCGGAATTGACAATAAAGCCATCCTTATCGACCAGAAACTGCCCTGCGCGGGTGTACTCACGGACGTCGTCACGCTCGACCACGAAAAAACCGCGACCATTCAGGGCAAGGTCCAGATTGTTGTCGGTAAACTCAAGATCTCCCTGATTGAACTGCTGAGAGACAGCCGCCAGATTCACACCGCTGCCGGTGGCCAGACGCGACACCCCGGTGTATGACAAGGCAAACACGTCGGCAAATTCCGCCCGGGAGCCCTTGAAGCCGGCGGTGGATGAGTTGGAAATATTGTGCCCGGTCACCTCCAGGTCTTTGGAGGCCGCGTTGATTCCGGTGAGTCCTATGTTGAAAGACGGCATGATCTAACCCTCAAGTTGTTTGTGCTTCACTGGCCGCAGGCCCTAGCCGATGCGTCGTACCTGGGAGAAATCCATCTCCCCGAAACCTTCAATCTGCAGCTTGATGCCGCCGTTTCTCTGATCCGTTCGCACACTCTCCACACGTGCGTTCAACAGCAATTCAGGCTGCTCACTGCTGCCATCCCGCACCGCATTTGCACGAAATTCATACACACCCGGCGGTGCCCGCTCTCCCTGGTCCGTCATGCCATCCCAATGGAATGACTGCATGCCCGAGGCCTGAGCCCCCATGGGGAGGCGCCTGACCAGTGCGCCTGCAGCATCGTAGACACCCACGGTCACCTCCTCGGCGGAGGACTTGAGATCCAGGGCCCCGCGCACGCCCCCTTCAGGACCGAGGCCGGCCATATCCACAGGCACCAGCACTTCACGATCCACCAGGCTTGCCGCCTGCAGGGTCTGGGCCGATTGCACGGACTTGGCGATGCTCTCGAAAGACTTCTGCAACTCACCGATGCCATTCACCGTGCCGAACTGGGCGATCTGCCCCAGAAAGTCACCGTTTTCCATGGGTTCGAAGGGGTCCTGATTCTGCAGCTGGGTGATCATGAGCTTGAAGAACTCTTCCTGCCCCAACTCGTCACGCTTGCCCGTGTTCGCCTTACTGGAGTTTGTCGACGCCAGCCCCAGGCCCTCCAGCATGTTCAAATCAACGCTCATGGCTCATACCTCCTCAGCCCTGCCCCAACTGCAGCGTGCGCAATAGCAACTGCTTGGTGGTGTTCATCACTTCCACATTGTTCTCGTAACTGCGCGAAGCCGAGATCATGTTGGCCATCTCATCCACCATGTTCACGTTGGGCATGAATACATACCCATCCTCGTTGGCCTGAGGATGATGGGGTTCATACTTCACCCGCGCAGGCGCATCGCTCTCGACGATGTCCATCACGCGAACGGGCATGGTGGAGTTGTTGCCGGGATTGAGTTGATCCATCACCGTCTGGAACACCGGCTGCTTGGAGCGGTAGGCCCCTTCCTCGGTGGTGCTGGCCACCTGGGCATTGGCCATGTTGCTGGCAATGGTGTTGAGCCTCACGGACTGGGCGCTCAGCGCCGAGCCGGATACATCAAAGACCTTGAACATGTTGCTCATGATTCAATTCCCCCGGCCTACTCGCCGCCCCGGAAGGCGTTGCGCAGACCCGTAAACTTGTCACCCAGAAAATCCAGGCTCGCCTGGTATTGAACAGCGTTCTCGGCAAAGGCTGCCTGCTCCAGCTGCGGATCCACCGTATTGCCATCCAGGGAGGGTTGGTTGGGCACCCGGTACATGGCCTCGCCCATGCCGCCCGCACCGCCCGTTGCATCCAGGTGAGCCGCGTGGGTGCGACGCATGGACAACTGATCCGGTTGGTGCTGTTGCTTGAGCACCTGGCGGAAGTCCAGATCGCGGGCCTTGTAGTTGGGGGTGTCGGCATTGGCGATATTGGATGCAAGCAGCTCCATGCGCCTTGAACGCACCTGTAGCGCTGCATCGTGAATACCCAGGGCGTTATCAAATGAGAGCGGCATGATCTTCGACCTCAAGAAAATCTCTTGTCAGTCGAAATGCAATCCGCGTGCCATACGCGAATTTGGATTCGCTTCAGATACTTGGAGGGAGGGAAAAACCAGAAAGAGAGGGCAATCCGGCAACAACCCGCCGTTGGGAGCCGTTGCGAAGCAAGCAGAGTCGAAAGTTTGACGCTACGGGGAGATCACTTCTTCAGGCGATACACCACACCGGGGTTGCAACGCACCATCTCGAAGGCATCGGAATAATTGGCCATGGACTCCGAGGCCCCCAGAAACAGGTAGCCACCCGGATTGAGGATCTGGGAGATGCGCTTGAGGATGGTCCGCTTGGACTCCAGAGAGAAGTAGATCAGCACGTTACGACAGAAGACGATATCAAACCGACCCATGGTGCTGTAGTTGTCCAGGAGATTGAACTCCCGGTAGCTGACGCGGGCCTTGATGTCCGGCTTCACCTCCCAGCGATCGCCTTTTTGAATGAAGAACCGATTACGACGATCAAGCGACAGCCCCCGGGCCACGGCCAGGGAGTCGTAGCTGGCCTCCTTGGCCTCGCGCAGCACAGCACCGGAGATGTCCGTACCCAGGATCTGCACGTCCCGAAGACTACCGGGCCGCGACTGCAGGTACTCGCTGGTGGCCATGCTGATGGAATAGGGCTCCTGGCCGGAGGAACAGGCGGCGCACCAGATGCGCACCGTGGAGCCCGGGGATTTCTTGGCCAGTTCCGGGTAGATCTGATTCTTCAGGATCTCGAAGGGGAAGACATCACGAAACCAGTAGGTTTCGTTGGTCGTCATGGCCTCGATCACCCGCTCGCGCAAGCCTGAGCGGCCCCCGCGTTTGAGGAGCTTGAGCAATTCACTGACCGAGGAGACCGAGAACTCCTTCATCAGCCGGGACAACCGGCTGGTTACCAGATAATGCTTGTTGTCTCCCAGTACAAGTCCGCAGGACCGCTCAAGAAAGATCTTGAAGTCCTCGTAATCCTGGGGTTCGATCGGGCCTGATGACAAGATTCTGGTGCTTCCCGGTTAATGGATTTTGCCTGCCTCCGGCCATGAACCGGAACGCGCATTATACCCGCAAAACAAGCCCACAGGCGGCAACGGGTTGCCGCCTGTGGCATTCCCCTGCCCTGCCCCCCGTTATTGACCGACCTCTTCGGGCTGCAGGTGGCTGAGCACCGCCTCGGCCAGTTCGTCCGGGCTGAACTTGGGCAGAAATCGATTGGCCCCCGCCTGACGCACCATGGCCTCGTTGAAGGTACCACTCAGGGAAGAATGTAACAGGACGTACAGTCCCGACAACTCCGGCAGCTGACGGATCTCCGAAGATAAGGTGTACCCGTCCATGACGGGCATCTCGATATCCGAGATCACCATGCCGATCTGCTCATCGATGGGGCCCTCCCGTGCCATGTCCTTGAGCTTGTTGAGGGCCTGCTGACCGTCATTGGCCACAATGGCCTCGACACCGATCTGGGTAAGGGCGCGCACGATCTGCTTGCGGGCTACCGAAGAATCGTCGGCCACCAGGGCACGGCGCACCCGCCCACCCTCGCGGATGTTACGGGACAGGGCTTCGTCCACATCCCTGGAAGGACCAGTGACCATCTCCAGGACCTTTTCCACGTCGATGATTTCCACCAGGCGGTCTTCCACCTGGGTGACAGCCGTCAAAAAGCTGTCCTTGTGCGTGCCCCGCGGCGGCGGCCGGATCTGATCCCAGTTGAGATTGATGATGCGATCCACCGAGGCCACCAGCAGGCCCTGTACCGAGCGGTTGAACTCGGTGAGGATGACAAAGGCCTTCTGCTCGTGTTCCGGCGCTGCCATGCCGATGGCGTTGGCCAGGTCCACCACCGAGACGGTCTGCCCTCGCAGGGTGGCCACGCCGCGCACCACCGAATGGGCGCTGGGCATGCGATTGAGGGGTGGGCAGGCGATCACCTCACGCACCTTGAAGACGTTGATGGCAAACATCTGTCGCGTACCCAGGGAGAACAGCAACAACTCAAGGCGGTTCTGCCCCACCATCTGGGTACGCCGATTGACACCATCCATCAAGTCGCTCATGGGCCCCTCCTGCGGAACACCCGGGGATAAACATGGCCAGTCGACCGGGTTATCGGCGGTCTGGGGCAATCCTTGATACCTGATCTGGCACCGGGATTGCATCCTCTTGACACCAATAGCCCCCGGCGCCGGAATCCCGGCAACGATTGCGCGGATCACGATTATGAACCAACTCATACATATCTGTCTCATACCCCGGGCTCATGGCCCCCGCTCCGTTCATGGACGCCGTGGGTGGAGAGGGTCAGTCCTGTCGTGCCTGGCCCTGTGCGCACTGGCACTGCCGCCCACAGCCCTGAGCTCGGAGGTTGAACCGCACGGCAACATTCTCAAGGCAGCCCGGGAGTTTCTCACCGAGCAGGCACGACAGCATCATGGCGACGCCCTTGAGGTGCGCGTAGTCCCGGGACGACTTGACCCGCGACTCCGGCTGCGGGCCTGCGGCGCCCCTCTGGAAGCCCAACTTCCGCGCGGGGGGCGCATGGTGGGCAACACCACCGTGGGCGTGCGCTGCCCCGGCCCCGCGCCCTGGAGCCTGTATGTACCGATGCAGATCAACCTGCGTGGCGAGGTCGTGGTTCTTGACCGTTCCCTGCCCCGCGGCACTGTACTATCCTCCAATGATATAAGACTGGAGCATCGGGAACTCAACAGCCTGCACAGCGGCTACCTGGTGGACCCGGAGGGTGCCCAGAACATGGTGCTACGACGCGCCCTGAGCGGTGGTACGGTGCTTACACCCCACATGGTGGAGCCGCAACGCCTTGTGCATCGGGGTGAGCGCGTCACCCTGATCTCGGAAAATTCGGTGGTCTCTGTACGCATGGCCGGTGAGGCCATGGCAGACGGCTCCTACGGAGACCGGGTGCGAGTCCGCAACCTGTCATCCAAGCGCATCGTCGAGGGCCGGGTACTTTCTGCCGGGGTGGTGGGTGTTAATATGTGACACCCGACACATAATACGGGTTAAAGAATTCCCAGGATGAGCCGATAAAAGGACCATGAGAGGCGATGTCTGTATGTGCGAGGAATGGATATGTCCATCGAAATCAAGAATCTAAGCCAGCCGCAGGCGCGTGGTGCCGGTGACAGCCGCGGCACGTCCGAAAGTGCCCGTGGCGGCAAGGGGAGCGGTCAAGCTCCGAGCCCGGCCGATAACACGGCCGACAAGATCACCCTCACCGGGGCCGCAAAACGCCTCAGTGACCTGGAGCAGACTGCGGCTTCCCAGCCGCAGGTGGATGAGCAGCGCGTGGCTGAGCTGCGCCAGGCCATCCAGGATGGAAGCTACCAGGTGAATGCGCAGGCCGTGGCAGAAGGGCTCATGAAGTCGGAAACCCTGTTCTGATCCCATGAACCACACCCCCTTCCCCGAGCACCTGGACCAGATACTCAGTCAGTCCGTGCGTGAGGCCACCAGCCTGGAATCGGCCTTGCAGCGCGAGGGCGCGGCCCTGGCGTCTCGCGACCTGGACGAACTGAATGCGGCCGTGGCTGACAAACAAAGCCGCGTACAGGCACTGGAAGCGCTGACGCGTCAACAAACTGAACTGCTGCAGCGGGAAGGCTATGAAACCAATGCCCACGGCATGGACTGTGTGCTGCGCGACTGGGACGAAGAGGGCGTGCTACGCCCCGTCTGGGATCGCCTGGTGGAAGTCATGTCCCATTGCCATCGCCTGAATCAAGTGAATGGCGGTGTGGTGGAAACCAGCCGACGCCGTGTGGACCAGGCACTGCACATCCTGCGCGGTGAAGAATCCCGCACCGAACTCTACGACACCCGCGGTCGCGCCTTCTCGGCAAGCTCATCCCGCCCGATCACCAAAGCCTGACCTCGCGCATCACTCGGCGGCGATTCCCGACCGCCATGTATCCCACACTGTGCTAACCTTATATTGACGGGTTTAGTCAGACCCGAAGGCACACCTACCCGCGTGGGAGGAACAAGCGCCATGGCACAGATGCAGACACTGGCCCGTGAAGCACCGGCCGGAGAAGTGGGGCAGCCGATGATGACCGCCGACGATATCCTGGCACAATTGAGGGATCTGGAAGCGCGCCATGCGCCGCTCAGTGTGCGACTGGGCAATGAACAGGACTTCTTCAACAGCCGATTGCTGCGCATGGACCCTTCCCACGGATGGTTGTTCCTGGAGGAACTCAAGCCCTACCAGGGGCACCTGCGGGTCGCACCTGGACAGCCCATGCATGTATACGCCGTCTTCGGTGACATGGGCGCCCATTTCTGCACCGAGGTGCTGCACACCGGCGAGCATGATGGCGTGGCCTTCTACGTTCTGGGGCTTCCGGAGGAAATGGACTCGGAACAAAAACGCACCCACTTCCGAACCCCCGTGGAACATTCCCTGGGCACCAAGGTGACGCTCACCAATCGTGACGGGCGCCAGTTCAGCGGTCGACTGGTGGACGTGTCCCTGGGTGGACTGAGCGCCCATTTCGACCTGGACACCCCCATCAACGCCCGGGAACTACTTGACGTCAAGGGCCTGCAACTCCCCGGCATCCCCCCCATAGATTGCGGGCTTCAGGTACGGTTCGCCAGGGACGAGAAGGACAAGGGACGGAGACTGGTGGGGGGGCGATTCTTCGACCTGACCCCGGAGGACGAGCGCCACCTGCTGCGAACCCTGCTGGTACTGGAGCGGGAGGAAACGCACCATCATCGCAGGCATGACGACTGAAAACCTCTGCGGATCTCAGACGTCCGTGAGATCCGCCTTGCGGGCCTTCAGGAACGATTCCACAACCCGCATGAAAAGCGCCATATCCAGGGGCTTGGTGAGGTACTGATCAAACCCGGCCTCGCGGCCTCGCTCCATATCCCTTTCGGTGGCGTTGGCGGTCAGGGCGATCAGCGGAATATCAGTGGTCTCCGGCTCCTGCCGCAGCCGCTGCAGCACATCATAGCCATTCATCCCCGGCATATTGATATCCAGGATGATCAGATCCGGCCGGTGGGCCCTGGCCAATTCCAGACCCAGACCACCCGAAGGGGCATTGAGCACCTGCACCCCCACCCGCTGTCGCAGCACATGCTCCACCAATCGCAGATTGGCAGGGTTATCGTCCACGTGCAGCACCGTGAAGTGACGATCCTGACCGGTGGCAGCGACGGGGGCTGACGAGTGCAACGGGTCGACCTCATCCCCGCTCTCCTGAGCCGCAGGCTCACCGGCCTTGAGCTCGAACCAGAAGCAACTGCCCTGCTCCTGCCCCGTCATGCCGATCATCCCGCCCATCAGTTCCACCAAACGCCGACTGATGGCCAGGCCGATTCCGGTGCCTTCAATGGACTCGTTGCCGTCCTCATGCAGCCGGGCAAAGGGTTGAAACAGGGCGTCACGAAGGGACTCGGGTACGCCGCGACCCGTGTCACGCACGCGCACGCGCACGTCTTCGGCACGTGCCTGGGCATCCAGCCACACCTCGCCGTGGGGGCGGTTGTACTTGATGGCATTGGATATCAGATTGATCAGCACCTGCTTGAGCCGGGTGCGATCGGCCATCAGGATCTGATCCACCTGACCCACGTGGATGGTGATGCCCTTGTCCCGAGCCAGTGGCCTCAACAATGTCAGACAATCACGGACTACATCCCCCAGCAGCACGGGCTCGATGGACATCTCGATCCGACCGGACTCGACCCGAGCCAGATCCAGCACCTCATTGATCAGATCCAGCAGATGACGCCCACCGCGCAGGATCTCCCTCACGCTTTCCTGTTGCCCCTCGTCCAGTGACGGGTCGGCCTCGAGCAACTGGGAAAACCCCAGCACCGCGTTCATGGGCGTACGCAGTTCATGACTCATGCGCGACAGAAAATCCGATTTAGCCTGGTTGGCCCGATCCGCCTGCTCCTTGGCCTCCTGCCAGCGACTCATGGCCAGGTGACGACCCTCTTCGGCACTCAGGGCCGCCGCCAGGATCCCGAGGATTCGCTCGTCCTCATCCGTGGGCTGCATGTGGCTGGTGGAGACCACGCAGAGACTACCGACCACCTGATCCTGACAGCGGACCGCATGGCCCATGTAGGACTTGATCCCGTAGCGTTTCACATAGGGGTCCTGCTCGGCATAGGGCGTCTGCGTCAGATCCCCGGTCACATACGCCTTCCCCAGAGTGCCGTTGATCACGTCATGGCAAACATGCCCTTCAGGTGCATCACTCAGGGGCATGTCCTCGGGGGTTCGCCAACGCCCCAGGGCAAAGAGTCGACCCTCTTTCAACCGGTTGTACAGCGCGGCTTCACTCTCCAGCAGTTCGCCGCAAACCTGGGTGATTTGCGTGACGTTCTCCTGATAGTCAGGCCCCAGGCTGGCCAGGCATTCATTCAAGCGAATCAGTCGACGCTCCATGCGCTTGCGCCGACACACGTCCCTGACGATGCCCACCGCGTACCAGCCATCCGTCATCCGCAGCGAAGAGAGGGACAATTCACCGGCCAAACGACTGCCGTCACGACGCTGGGCAGAGACTTCCACGATCCGATCGACAGCGTCCCCGGTCCCCGTCTGCGCGAAGCGACGCATGGCCCGGTTCACTTCAGGACCCGGGCCTCCCGGCATGACCATCTGGTGCAGATCACGCCCCACAGCTTCATCCCTGCGATACCCGAACAAGCGCTCGGCGGATTTATTCCAGAAGACCACCTGGCCGCGAGGATCCATCATGACGATGGCATCCTGGGCCACATCGGTGATGGCCTTGAGCATCACCTGACTCTTCTTCAGTTCGCCGGAGCGTTCCTTGACCTGCTGCTCCACAGACAAATGCCGAACCCGTAACAGCATGACCAGCATGGTTGCCAGCACGGTAAAAAGCATCCCCAGCCCACCCACTCCCCAGGCCCGGTCGCCGGCAAGGCTCTGGCTCTGACTCAAAGGGGGAAGCACCAGAGGACCCGACACCGGCGCCTGTGCCCCATGCATGGCCTGGGAGTTCAGGGCCGCCAGGCGTACAAATTCCGTCTGCTGCTCGCGCTGATCCAGTTGCTGAGCCACGCTCACCCCCAGTCCGGTCAGCAATAAACCGCTGACCAGCACAAAAGCAGCCTCCAGATAAGGGGCTGCCGGTCGAACGACCCCGGCTCGGCCACGCCGTGTGACGATGGCCACCCCCAAGCCAAAGACCACTAACAAGCCCAGTCCCGCCAGAAGGGCGGGGCGGCTGCCACGGTGGATCTCTGACCACCACAGGGTGTCCGGAGCGTCCAGCCCCACCACCATCAGCAACTGCCCCGTTTGCGGATGCACCACAGGCGCCAGGCTGGATACGAACTCGCCGTATTCGTCAGCATAGGGCTGCGTGGTCGTGGCCTGCAGAGACTGAAGAACCCAGCCCAACTCATCAGGCGGCGACTCATAGCGAGTGCCCGGCGGGCTGGCCAATGGGTCGTCCGCGTGAAGGCTCTCCGGACCGAAGAACCACTCGCCATTGCGTGGCGCAACCGTCCAGAGCTCGCCACCCCCATGGCGCTCGGCCAGTGCCCGCAATTGCACCCGCATGCTCTCGAAAATCGGCGTGCCCAAGTCGTCGGCGGAGAACGTGAGGCTGTCCACCCGTCGCCAGTGCAGCGCATTGGCCACTTCGACAACCTGGATCAATAATCGGTCGCGTTGATTGGATTCCACCAGGCTCGCCTGCCAGGCCGACATGGCGAGGGCCACGACCAGCAGGATGATGCCCATGAAGACCACCAGCAAGCCTGGCCGAATCACATGAGCGGGATCTGAATCCTTGACGGTCGTTCCCGAAATCAGATGAGGCGAGGAATCAGAGCGGGCCATGCTAGTACAGCCCGAAGCGGACCAACGGACTCAACACATCCGTCGCGCGGGGGTACGCAAGGCAATCAAGGGGGAGGTTGGAAGTGAGCCCGGCATCAAGGCGCTCATCACGAGCAAGGGGGCGATGCGGGGGCGTAGCAGCGGGCATATCAGAAACACAAAAAGGAAGAGGGGGCCGGTGAACCTGTACGTGGGACTGGCCTCTGCAAGTCACCATCCCACGCCGAAGGATACACCAAACCCCCTCTACCTGCACCGTTACCTCAAAGAGGTGACGGTAAAGACCTTAGTAGAAAGGTCTCCACAGGAACACCAGGAAGTGGGCAGCAGCCGCCAGCACCATGAACACGGTGAAGGTGGTCTTGAACTGCTCGTGGAATTCCTTGGCTTGTTCTTCGGTCAGACCGGAGATGCTGTCATTCATTGGGAAAGCCCTCTAACGTGTAATCAAGAAGTCGGTCGGATTCAGGAGAATCCAGACTTACTCGGAAACTTCCGCAGACGCATCATAGGTCAGCGGGTTGTAGTTGTCATTGGAGTACACGAAAGCGTGCACAGCCAGAGCAACAACCAGAACCGTGATCAGAATGGGCATCAACCAGGTGCCGGGGTTAACCACCAGCCACAGCTTCCAGTCGTCTCTGGGGTTGCTTGGCTTGCTCGGTCTGTATTCGCTCATAGATAAAGCCCTCTTGGTTTAAGACCAGGCCCCTGTGGAGGCCAGGATGTTTTCAACCGCCACATGTCAGACATGTGGCCAAGGTTGACACTTGAATCAGATACGGACCCCGACAGGAAAGGCCGGGACACTCCCTGAACAGTCTTTTTTTGCTTATTGCCTGGCAGGGTGTTTCTGATCCAAAAACCCCTGCTTTGGTCTGGTTGTAAGTCTACGTTGACAGGATTAAATGTCAAGCTGACCTACCACCACTGAATGAGGAAACAGAACAGTCCGCAACTTCGTTAATAAATCAAAAAAATCAGCACCTTAAAAAAACATCGTGGCACTCGAAGGATGGCCAACCAAGCCATACCCACAGGCGTGGCTGTCATTTTTCTGATCCAGATCATCATTTTGACTCGGCGGTGAGAGCTCCCAACTCAGCGGGCAGACCAACCACGCAACAACCACAAAAAAAGGGGCGCCGCGGCTTGCCACCGCGACGCCCCTGAGTCCATCACCATCAAGTGCTGGGGAAGTCCGGCATGCCGAAACGGGCATCCCCAGTACCATGGCGCGGCCCGCCCTCACGCAGCAGCGGAATCATGACCACCAGCGCGGCCAGGAGGATACCGATCTCCAGGTAATACACCGCCAGGTAACCCGTTGCTGGCGATGCCAGGGTCTCCCCGAGCAGCCCGCCACCGGTGATGAGGCCGACAAGGTCGCGGATGATGCCCCCCAGGGCGATGGCGCCCCCGGCGGCAGTCGCCTGCACGGCCCCCCAGGCCCCCACGGCCATGCCGCTTTGCTGGTCGCGTGCAAAGGCCATCATGGCCAACAGGGTGGAGACCGCAAACAGCCCTCCCCCAAAGCCGATCAGGCCGGTGCCCAGACGGAAGATCAGGGTGGACTGCAAGGGCACCGCCAGCACCACGATGATGAAGGCCACCACGCCGATGACCGCGCCGATGGCACCCACCCGGTAGGGATCACCGCCACGGGTGAGCACGTAGCCGGCCAGGGAGAAGGCCATGAGCATCCCCATGGCCCACAGGGCCGTGAGCGTGGTGGTGGCAGACACCGACATGCCCAGGATCTCACCCCCATAGGGTTCGAGCAGGATGTCCTGCATGTTGAAGCCGACGGTCCCCAGACCGATCACCACCAGCAGTCGGCGCACGTGCCCCACGGAGGCAAGGGCACGCCAGGCCTCCAGGAACGGCACTCCCGGCTCATGGCGGGCCTTGGCTCGATCATGATCAATCGCCTCCTGTTTCCACAGGGCGAACAGGTTCACCACAATGGTGACCACGGCCACGCCCTGCAGCACCTCGATCAGGCGACCAGGACTATAGTCGGTCAGCAACCAGCCAAAGATACCGGAGGCCAGCACCATGCCCAGAAGCAGGATCACGTAGAGCAGTGCCACCACACGGGGCCGCTGCTCGGGGGCCGCCAGATCCGTGGCCAGGGCCAGACCGGCCGTTTGTGTGGTATGCAGGCCCGCCCCCACCAGCAGAAAGGCCAGGGCTGCCGCCATGGGGCCCAGGAAGGCCGGGCCGCTCCCGTCAGCCAGCACCAGCAGGGCAAACGGCATGATGGCCAGGCCACCGAATTGAAGCATGGTGCCGAACCACAGATAGGGCACCCGTCGCCAACCGAAGGCAGATCGGTGATTGTCGGAGCGATGGCCCAACAGGGCCCTCAAGGGGGCAAACAGCAGTGGCAGGGAGACCATCAGGGCCACCAGCCAGGCGCCGACCCCCATTTCCACCACCATGACCCGGTTCAGGGTACCCGTGAGCAGCACAATGGCCATACCCACCGATATCTGGAACAACGCCAGGCGCAACAGGCGCGGCAAGGGCAGTTCCTTGGTGGCCGCATCGGCGAACGGCAGGATCGAGGGACCCAACCGTTTCAGGATGCCCATGAAGGCGCTTGAGGCCTTTCTATCCTTCATCGCTGATCACTCCCACTGGTCTGGTGCATGCGATACCTCCGGCGACCATCAATCAAAACCCAGAAAATCAAAGATATCCCGGTCCTTCATCGGCGTGGCGCGCTGTGATTGCACGCCATCGAGCAGGCTCTGAGCCAGGCGCATGTACTCGGCCTGAGCCGTTCTCAGTTCCGGCTCGTCGTCCATCTCGAAGACGGTGGACTTCTTCAGGCGGCTGCGGCGGATCACATCCAGCAGCGGGAAGTGCGCCAGGCGATTGAGGCCCACGGCATTATTGAAACGGTCGATCTCATCGGTGTTTTCGCTGCGGTTGGCGATCACCCCGCCGATGCGCACCTGGTAATTCTTGGCCTTGGCCTCGATGGCTGCGGCGATGCGGTTCAGCGCGAAGATGGAATCGAAATCGTTGGCCGTGACAATCAGCGCCTGATGGGCATGCTGCAATGGGGCGGCAAATCCGCCGCAGACCACGTCGCCGAGCACATCGAAGACCACCACATCGGCGTCTTCCAGCAGATGGTGCTGCTTGAGCAGCTTGACCGTCTGGCCCACCACGTAGCCACCACACCCGGTACCCGCAGGGGGGCCTCCGGCCTCCACGCACATGACGCCGTTGTAGCCCTCGAAGACAAAATCCTCGGGGCGCAGCTCTTCCTCATGAAAGTTCACGGACTCAAGCACATCGATGACCGTGGGCACCATGGACTTGGTCAGGGTGAAGGTCGAGTCGTGCTTGGGGTCGCAGCCGATCTGGATCACCCGTTTGCCCAGTCGCGAGAAGGCGGCGGACAGGTTGGACGAGGTGGTACTCTTGCCGATGCCCCCCTTGCCATAAATGGCAAACACCTTGGCCTTGCCAATGTGCAGATTGGGGTCCATGGACACCTGTACGCTGCCCTCGCCGTCCGGCGGTGCGGGGCAGTCGTTATTGCAAGTCGAGTTCACGCCGTATTCTCCTCGGTCATACCGTCAGGACGGTCTAGGGTTCTTCACAAGCGCCGGGGGCGGACCCCTGGCGTCTCGGCGTCCGGGCCCGTTCATGGGGGATGCTCAGGCTTCCAGCAGATGATTGGCCGCCCGGGCCGAGGTGAGGGAATGGATCGCGGCCAAGCGCCGGAGGTTAGCGCGCGGCATCTGCAAACACAAGCACAGCCGCCCCCGACGGGCTCGCTGAATTCAGCCGCCGAGTTTACGGTGAAACCAGAGGTTGCGGGCTTCGTTGATCACCAGCCAGATGATCCCGGCCCACACCATGAGGTCGGCCACGTAGTAGATCAGTGCGCGCCCGTCGCCTTCCTGCCCCACCCAGGCCTTCATGCCCATGCCCAGGGTGAGTCCGCCGAAGAAGAGCAATACCGACATCACACGATGACGCGCCACGCGGTCCGTAAAGGCCATGTACTCCTGCTCACCCCGCAGCCACTCTTCGTCCACATCCTGCTCATATTCCATGCCCGGCTCCTGTTCCGTGACCTCCATGTGCTCCTGAGCCGCGATGGGTGCCCCACAGCCTGGACAGGTGGGGGCCTTGTCCGATACTTCCCGGCCGCATTCGGGACATTCAATTAACGCCATTGGTCATCCCCTTGTAAATTGAAGCGCAGATTGGGCCCCTTGCCGCACGGGTCTGCCATGTCCCGCGACTGATCCGGTTTGGGCCCGTCACCCCGCGCATGATACAAGGCGATCAACACCGGGTGAATACTTACTCCCGGGAAGTTCATCCATGACGGCACAAGCCGCCGTTCCCATGATCCAGGGCAAGTTCATGACACACGAAGCCGAGGTTACACGCGTCTCCACCGGGCTGCCAGGTCTGGACGAAGTGATCGACTGTCTGCGCATCGGCGACAACGTGGTCTGGCGCGTGGACCATGTGGATGATTATCAACGCTTCATCGACAGCTTCGTGCAGGCAGCCGTCGCTCGCAACCGAAGCATCATCTACCTGCGTTTCGGTCATCACGCTCCGCTTGTGGAGGCCGGCCCCAATGTACGGGTGGTCCATCTGGATGCCCTGATTGGCTTCGAGGCCTTCACGGAACATGTGTACCGCCTGATCACGGATCATGGGCGCGGGGCCTTCTACGTATTCGACTGCCTCTCCGACCTGCTGGAGAACTGGGCCACCGACCTGATGGTGGGCAATCTGTTCCGTGTGGTCTGCCCCTACCTGTTCGAACTGGATACCGTGGCTTATTTCGGCCTGCTCAACGACCGCCACTCTCACACCACGGTGGCACGCATCCGGGAGACCACCCAGGTGCTCATCGACGTGCGCCGCACCGCAAGCGAATGCCATGTGCAACCGGTGAAGGTCTGGCGGCGCCAGTCTCCCACCATGTTCCTGCCCCACCGTCACCGGGGACACCGGTTCGAACCGGTGATCGACAGCAGCGATGCCACCCGTGTGCAAACGGCCCTGCAACCTGATCACAGTCAGGGTCCGCAACGCCAACTGGACTATTGGGACACCTTGTTCCTGGAGGCCGCCCGGCAGCTTGAAAGGCCGGATGACGAAAAAGGCCAGGCCGCCCAGGTGGAACGCCTCTGCCGGGTGCTCCTGGGGCGGGATGAACGCATCCTGGGGCTGGCGCGGCGATTCTTCCGCCTCGAGGACCTGATGGCGATTCGCGCCCGGGTGATCGGCAGCGGCTACATCGGTGGCAAGGCAGCCGGCATGCTACTGGCCCGACGCATCCTGCTGGACGCGGATGCGAACACCTGGGAAGAGCACCTGGAGCCCCATGATTCATTCTTTCTGGGCACCGATGTGTACTACTCCTTTCTGGTACACAACGGCCTATGGCCACTGCTCATGCGCCAGCACGAACCCGAAGGTTATTACAGCGAGGGTCGCGCGCTGCACGCGCGCATGCTCAAGGGCGAACTGCCCGAGGAAACCCGCCTGGAACTGGCCCGGATGCTGGATTATTTCGGCCAGTATCCCATCCTGGTCCGCTCCAGCAGCCTGCTGGAGGACGGCTTTGGCAACGCCTTCGCAGGCAAGTATGACAGCGTCTTCCTGGTGAACCAGGGCGCCCCCGAGGAGCGACTGGCAAAACTGGAGGAGGCCATCCGCCAGGTCTTCGCCAGTACCATGGGTGAAGATGCCCTGGTGTATCGCCAGCAGCGGGGCCTGGACGGCATGGAGGAACCCATGGCGCTCCTGTTGCAGCGGGTGAACGGTCGCTATCACGGTCGTCATTACCTGCCGGATGCTGCCGGGGTGGGCGTGTCGCGCAACATCTTCACCTGGGATCCGCAGATGGATCCCGCCGCCGGCATGGCGCGACTGGTGGTGGGCCTGGGCACACGGGCCGTGGATCGCAATGATGACGACCACGCCTGTGTTGTCCCATTGGATCACCCGGAGAAGCGCCCGTTCCGGGATGACGAGGATGCCATGCGCTTCTCCCAGCACCAGGCCGACACCCTGGATGTAACCGACAACGTTCTGACCAGTATTCCCTTGCGCCAGTTGGCACCGCTGGATGCGGATATGGAACGCATCCTGGGCTGGTGTGGAGAGCAGGACCGCGAGGCTGTGCGGCGGGCCCGGGAACATGGCCTCACGCCGCCCTGGCGGATCAGTTTCGCCCCGCTTCTCTCACGAACCCGTTTCGTGCCACTGATGCAGCAGCTACTGGGAACCCTGGAAGCCACGTATGAGTATCCGGTGGACGTGGAATTCACGGTACACATCGGCCTTGAGGGGCAACCCTCGTTCAATCTGGTGCAGTGCCGCCCCCTGCAGACACTGGGGCAAAACCGGCCCGTGACGGTGCCGGAGGCCGTGTCGAACGACCGATTGCTGCTGGCAACCCAGGGGCATTTCATGGGTGGCAGCATGGATCAGCCCATTCACCGGGTGATCCGCGTGGACGGCGGGCGTTACAGTGCCCTGACCTCGCACCAGAAATTCGCCGTGGCCCGCCTCGTGGGACAGGTCAATCGCGCCATGAAGAATCGGGATGACTGCCCTACCCTGTTGATCGGCCCAGGTCGCTGGGGGACCAGCACGCCGGAACTGGGCGTGCCCATCCGGTTCGCGGACATCAGTCGCATGGCGGTCCTCATGGAGGTGGCTGAACTGGGCGGCGGCGTGGTGCCGGACCTGTCCTACGGGTCGCATTTCTTCCAGGATCTGGTGGAATCACGCATCGCCTACGTGGCCGTGCGTCCTCACGACCGGCACACCGACTACCATCCCGAGTGGCTGAATCGCGCGCCACGGGAGGTGATCGATGAAGATGCGCTGGATGGCCTGGATGCCGACGTGCTGGCGAGCATAACGGTGCATGACGTCGCCGGGGTTGGCCTGAGGCTGGTGGCCGACGTGGTGAGTCAGCGGCTGGTGTGTTACCAGGAAGGCAAATGAGAGCCCCTCTCCCGCTTGCGGGAGAGGGGTTGGGGTGAGGGGCCGGCGTGCCCCCGGGCGTCAGACCACGCCCATGGCCATCATGGCACGGCCCACCTTCAGGAAGCCGGTGATGTTGGCGCCGGTCACATAGTTACCCGGGGCACCGAACTCGTCGGCCGTCTCGTAGCAGTTGCGATGGATATCCACCATGATCTCCCGCAGGCGCTCCTCGGTGTGCTCGAAGGTCCAGGAGTCGCGACTGGCGTTCTGCTGCATCTCCAGGGCGCTGGTGGCCACACCGCCGGCATTGGCGGCCTTGCCCGGGCCAAAGGCGATGCCCGCGTCAGAGAAAATGCGCACCGCTTCCGGGGTGCAGGGCATGTTGGCGCCCTCGGCCACCACGATGCACCCGTTCTTCACCAGGGCCTTGGCATCGTGACCATTGAGCTCGTTCTGGGTGGCACAGGGCAGCGCCACATGGCAGGGCACTTCCCAGATGTTGCCATCTTCCAGATACCTGGCGCTCTTCTTCTCCTGGACGTAGGCGTTGATGCGGCGACGCTCCACTTCCTTGATCTGCTTGACCAGATCCAGGTCGATGCCTTCCTTGTCCACGATCACGCCATTGGAGTCTGAACAGGCCACCACCTTGGCGCCCAGTTCCATGGCCTTCTCCATGGCATAGATGGCCACGTTGCCGGAACCGGAGACGACGCAGGTCTTGCCATCCAGGGAGTCGGATCGCACCTTGAGCATTTCGTTCGTGAAGAACACAGTGCCAAAACCCGTGGCTTCCTTGCGGGCGCGACTGCCGCCCCAATCCAGCCCTTTGCCGGTGAATACGCCGGACTCATAGCGGTTGGTGATGCGCTTGTACTGCCCGAACAGATAGCCGATCTCACGCTGGCCCACGCCGATGTCGCCGGCGGGCACATCGGTATATTCGCCCAGGTGGCGATACAGTTCGGTCATCATGCTCTGGCAAAAGCGCATGATCTCGGCGTCGGAACGGCCCTTGGGATCGAAGTCACTGCCGCCCTTGCCACCACCGATGGGCATGCCGGTGAGCGCGTTCTTGAAGATCTGCTCAAAACCCAGGAATTTGATGATGCCCAGATACACCGAAGGGTGAAAGCGCATGCCGCCCTTGTAGGGGCCCAGGGCACTGTTGAACTCGACACGGAAGGCACGGTTGATGTGCGTCTGGCCCTTGTCGTCCTGCCAGGGCACGCGGAAGATGATCTGGCGTTCAGGTTCGCAGCACAGCTGGATGATCTTGCGATCCGCCAGTTCCGGGTACTTCACCAGCACCGGGCCGAGGGTTTCCAGTACTTCCCGCACAGCCTGGTGAAATTCCGTTTCCCCCGGGTTTCTGTGCAGCACTTCCTGATAGATGGGTTCCAGCTTTTCGTCCAGACCTGCGACCATGGGATGGCTTCTCCGCGTCATTCAATGTGTTTAAGCGCGGTATTGTAACCTTTCACACAATTCCTTGGGTAATTCCCATCAGACCTTGAAGCACCCCAGGCCCCCCTATGAATCCGGGGCGGTAAGAAATTCCACACGGTTGCGACCTGAGGACTTGGCCTGATACAGGGCCTTGTCAGCCCGCTGCAAGGCATCATCCGGCGACATATCCGTGGAGCATAAGGGGGTCAGGCCGATACTCACCGTCACCGGAATGCTCAGTCCGTGAACGTTCACCGGCACCTGTTCCACCCGGGCACGCAAACGCTCGGCCAGGTGCAGGGCTGCCTCGATGGCGGTATCCGGCAGGAGCACGGAAAACTCTTCCCCCCCTACCCGGCCCGGGGTGTCCGTCTTGCGCAGACAGTCGCGCATCAGGTGGGCAAAATGCCGCAGTACCGCGTCACCTGCGGAGTGACCAAAATTGTCGTTCACGGCCTTGAAGTGGTCCAGATCCAGCATCATCACCACCGCCCGATGGCCATTGCGCTCCAGGCGGGCGATCTCCTCGGTGACACGAGAGAGGAAGTGCCGGCGATTCGCCAGACCCGTGAGATAGTCCGTGGTGGCCATCTCCCGAAGTTCCTGCTCCATGCGCTTGCGCTCGCTGATGTCCGTGACCGTGCCCACCATGCGCAGGGGCTTGCCACGCTCATCACGGCGCACCACCAGCCCCCTGGACAGGATCCACCGCCAGCCGCCTCGGCTATCGCGCACCCGATGCTCGCAGACAAAGTTGGGCAAGCGGCCATCCAGATGCGACCACAGATGCTCGTTGAGATGATCAAGGTCGTCGGGGTGCACCCGAGCCAGCCACTGCTGGTAATGGGGTGTGGCGCCTCCATCGTCGATACCCACGATTTCCTTGCACCGATGAGACAGGACGGCCTCGTCGGTGTCCGGCTTCCAGTCCCAGACGCCATCCCCGGCCCCCTCCAGGGCAAAACGCCAGCGTTCCGCACTCTCCTTCAAGGCCTCGGCATCCCGCGTGCGCTCGATGGCAATGGCCGCCAGGTTGGCCTTTTCCTGAATCAGATGAATGTCGCGTGCGCTGGGGCTGTGGATGTATTCATGGTAGACGGCAAACGTCCCGAGCACCTGTCCACGGGTCGACAGGATCGGTGCCGACCAGCAGGAGGCCAGACCGGCCTCCCGGGCAACGTTCTTGCCCGGAGCCCAACGCGGATCCGTCTGGATATCCTCCGAGATCACCACCTTGCCGGTGGCCGCCGAATGCCCGCAACTACCGATATTTTCCTGTATGGGAGTGCCGTTGACAGCGCGAGTGAAAAAGGCCGGCAGGCTCGGAGCAGCGCCCACCAACAAGGCGCCATGGGCGTCGTCAGCGAGCATGATGCTGCAGCGCATGTCCGGGCATTCCAGTTCCACCTCCTCGGCCAGTACATCCAGGATGATCTGCAGCTCAGCCCCCTGGGCCAGCAGTGAGAGCACATGGCTACGGGCAGCCTCTCGCTGCTCTTCCTGTTTTCGGGGGGTGATATCCGTCAACACCCCCTCGAAGACCAGAGGCTCACCGTCCTCGCCATATTCCGCGCGGGTGAATTCCTCGATCCATATGATGTCGCCGGTCCCCGTGACCACTCGATACTCTTGGCGATATCGCGGACGTCTCAGGCGCACATGCTCCGCGACCTCTGCCTGCGATCGGGCTCGATCATCCGGGTGTATCACGTCCAGGAAGGGGATCTGCCCAGAAACCAGCTCTGCAGCCGAAAGCCCCCACCGCGACACGTTGCTGGAGATATATTCCACCGGCCGGCCAGTCTGAGGCGACCAGCGACACAGCACCACCGGGCTTGATTCCACCACCTTGTTGGCCAGTTCCAGGGCCTCCATGGCAGTGAGCCTGTCCAGGGCCACGGAGAGATCATCGACCATCTCCACCAGGAGCGCCTCCACGGAGGGGATGAAGAAACCATGCTCGTCGGAAAAAAGGTTCACCGTACCGGTGACGGCTCCCCGACTCCCAATGGCAAACCGGGCCACGGACCGTCGGCCAGCCCGGGCTGCGGCCCGGGAACCCGGGAGCCCCTCATCCGGACGGAGTTCATTGAGCACCAGTCGCTCGCCGTCATTCGGCATCGGATCCTTTTGCCATTCCCTGGAACTATGGAACGGATCCACGTCGCCCACATCCTCGCCGGCTCGAACGAAGACCCGCAGATTGCGGGTATCCGACAGGTCCCACACACCGATCCAGCAGGCACTGAACCCACCCATCTCAACGCTGATGCGGCAGACCTCCTGCAACAGGGGCTTGAGGCCACGACTGCGAACGATGGCCTGATTGACCCGGCTGATCATGGTGTGCAGGTGCTTTTCCCGGCGAGCTTCCCGGGCCGTCTGCTGAATCTGCGTGAGGTCCTGCAAGATGACGATGCAGCATCGCAGGCCGCCCCTGGCATCGCGCACTGCGCGCAGGTGGATGCCCGCATACACCACATGGCCATCCCGATGCAGGAAGCGCTTTTCTCCCGTATGGGCCTGCGTGCCGCCGGAGCACAGTTTCTGGAGGGTCTGCGGGTCAAACACGGGATCCGATGGATCGGAGATCTCCTCCCACGACCGCTCAAGCAGCACGCTGCGCTCGTAACCCAGGATTTCGCATAACCGGTCGTTGACCTCGCGCCAGCGGAGATCCACCGGGTTCAGGATGGCCATACCCATCACGTGCAGGTCATAAAAATGCCGCAGCAGACCATCGGTTTGGGAAGCCAGGGGGCGGTTACGCAGGCGTTCTGCGAGCAAAAACACGAATCGGTCCGGTTCACCGTCGCGCCCGGGTTCACATGCCACTTGCAGATCCACCCGGAAACTGCGCCCGGCAGTGTCCGCGCAAGCCACATCCTGGGCGAGAGAAGCCCCGTGTTCGGTGGCCTCACGAAAGAGATTCTCAAATAGTTCAGGCTCACCGGGGGCCACCAACTCCCCCAGGTGCAGACGTCCTCGCATCCCCTTGCCCTGGCGCTCATTGAGCCGCAGCAGGCTGCCGGCCATGTCGTTGAGATCCAGGATGATCCCGTCACGATCCGAGTGAATGGTGGCAAGCGGCACCCCGGGGGTGGAAGACACATTTCCCCCACCCGGGGCGTTCACCAACCAGGGTGTTGTCCTATCCTGTGACATTGAGGCCCGCCCGGCCTTGGCAAGGGGACGACCCCCTCCGTTATTCGACAATAGCATCGCCGCGATATCCCTGAGGAGATATGAGACCATCATCCAGATGACCGGAATAATTATGGGGCATCAATGGTTTGCAGCCACCACACAAAACATTACTCGCCTCCCCTCACCGCACGAAGGCTGCGACCCTCATCGGCTTCCAGTATCAGGGCCCCATCTTCATCAAAATGGTGTTGCCGCACAGACTCCAGCAATCGCATGAAGGAAAGCTCCTGATCCATGAGCGGCTCAGCGCAGGCCATTCGGGTACTGGCCAAGGGACCCACTTCCATGGTTTCCCCAGTCAGCTGATAGGCGCCCATATAGCGATTGCAAGAAGCGAGTCCCGCCAACCGCTCACCGGGCAGAAAAGCGAGCGTGGCATGTGAGTCTTCCAGCAGGGGCGCCTCATCCATGCTCACCACCTGCCATTCATCACCCACGAGCAGATCATGAGGGTCACCCCCGCACCCTCTCACCACGGTTTCGCCCCAGGTGAGCCTCACCTGATCCGGATAGCTCATGCCACTCATGCTATCCCGGCAAAGCCCTGACTCAATGCGGATCTCCAGGGGGCCTTCGTTCGTAGGGGCTGCGTAGAGCACGCCTGAGTCATCCCTGACGGCTTCCGGGGTGGCCAGGGTGAGTTCCCGCTGGCCATAGTCCATGGAAATCTCCAGCGTATCCGGCCCGATTTGCACCAGCCAGCCGGGCTCATTGCCCTGAGCGCGATAGGTCGGTGCCTGGGCCATCTGGCAGTCCAGCCGCGTTTCGTCATCCAGCGTGAGTACAGCCTCATCTCCACGGTTCCAGAAGGAGACAGTGTCGCCATTCACCGTGCCGGCGTAACGGGCACCGGAGGCAGCGGGCTCGGCTTGAAAGTGGTGAACATGGTTATCCATGACCAGCTCGAGGATTTCTCCCCTTAGGCGAGTGATCACAGGTATGCCTCCGCAATCCCAGAGCACACTACCGAGCCGGGCTGGGTCCGGCTCAATGCTACCCCCGGCGGGCTCAACCCGATCTTGCTCTGAGCCACAGCCCACCAGTGCCAAAAGGGATGCGCCGGCAACGCCGACCAGGAACCACTTGTTCATTGAGATGCTCCATCCAGGGAAATCATCTCCCATCATACTCGGTGAACAAGTTAAGCCAATGGGAATGCGGTCACGTGACGGAAGATCCATAACGAAAAAGGCCCGGATGCCATTGCTGGTCATCCGGGCCTTGATCTTCAAGATGGCGTCCCCACGGGGATTCGAACCCCGGTCGCCGCCGTGAAAGGGCGGTGTCCTAGGCCTCTAGACGATGGGGACTAGAGAAAGCGGGCATTCTAGCAGAAAAATTCATTTTTGCCAGAACTTTTTCAAGTGATTTTGAAAGGTCAGGACAAGGCCCTTCAAAACCACCCTCTCAGGTAAAACTCAGTCCCTAGGCCCCGTTAAAACAACGGTGACCAGTCCAGTGAAGACCAACAGGAAACTGATCGGTACCAACGAGAGAAAATATTTTGCCAGGTCATCGTAACCGGTGAACAAGGCAGTAAAACCGGTGATCAGGCTGATCAAACAGATCAGCGTTCCGACGAGCATCGAGATCTTGCCTAATCGATACATGCCGGAGCTTCCTGATCACCGGGTAAATCATTTGGTGGAGCCAGGCGGGATCGAACCGCCGACCTCTTGCATGCCATGCAAGCGCTCTCCCAGCTGAGCTATGGCCCCGAAGGAGGTGCGTATATTACTGGCCGTTTCAGGTGTTGTCAACAGTTTGTGACTCAATCCATTCAACGGCCTGCTTGATACGCTTGAGGGTGCGCTCCCGACCGAGCAGATACAGGGTCTGATCGATGGAGGGAGAGACGGAACCCCCGGTTGCCGCCACCCGAAGGGGCTGTGCAACCTTGCCCAATTTTAACTCCAAACGTTCCGCAACACCACCCACTGTCAGATGAATTGGCTCCGGCTCCCATTCGGCCAGGGCCTCCAGGGCGCCATGCAGGGCCTGCAGCACCGGGGCGGCCTCGGGCTTGAGGTTCTTGCGGGCCGCCTTGTCGTCGTACTCGTCGAAGTCCTGGTAGAAGTACAGGCTGGCATCTGCCATCTCAACCAGCGTCTTGGCGCGGTCCCGCTGCACGTCCACCACGTCCCGCAGTGGCGGGTGACCCGAAGGATCCACGTTGCGCTGCCCCATGTGCCAGGAAAGCTGGCGGGCAATGTAGTCGTGGCTCAGGGTCTTGATGTAATGCTGATTGAGCCACAGCAGCTTTTCCGGATTGATGGCGGAGGCCGAGTGGTTCACATCATCGATATCAAACAGTTCGATGAGTTCGTCCAGGGTGAAGATCTCCTGATCCCCGTGGGACCAGCCCAGGCGCACCAGATAGTTGATCAGGGCCTCGGGCAGGAAACCGTCGTCCCTGTACTGCATTACGCTAACGGCCCCATGGCGCTTGGAGAGCTTGGCACCGTCCGGCCCGAGGATCATGGGCAGGTGGGCGTAACGCGGTGGCTCCACACCCAGGGCCTTGAGGATGTTGATCTGCCGGGGGGTGTTGTTCAGGTGATCATCCCCGCGGATCACATGGGTGATCTGCATGTCCCAGTCATCCACCACCACGGTGAGGTTGTAGGTGGGGGTACCGTCGGAACGGGCAATGATCAGGTCATCCAGTTCGCTGTTCTGGAAAGTCACGCGGCCACGCACCATGTCGTCCACGGTGGTCACGCCTTCCACCGGATTCTTGAAGCGAATCACCGGTTCGACGCCTTCACGGGGCTCCTTGCGTATGCGGCAGCGTCCGTCGTAGCGGGGCTTTTGCTTGCGCGCCATCTGTTCCTCACGCATGGCGTCCACTTCTTCCCGGGTGCAGTAACAGCGATAGGCGTGGCCCTCGTCCAACAGGCGTTCCACCACTTCCTTGTAACGGTCAAATCGTTCGGTCTGGTAGAAGGGACCCTCGTCATACTCCAGGCCCAGCCAGCTCATGCCTTCCAGGATGGCGTTCACCGATTCCGCATTGGATCGAGCCAGGTCGGTATCCTCGACACGCAGCACGAATTCCCCGCCGTGCTTGCGCGCATACAGCCAGGAGAACAACGCAGTACGGGCGCCACCGATATGGAGATAACCTGTCGGGCTCGGGGCGAAACGGGTGCGAACTTTCATGGAGTCCCTCGGTTGTGGGGTTAGCTATCAAGCCGCATAGAGTAGCAGAGGGCTCGGGTGGCTTCATCATGGCCAACTGCCCCGGATCAAGTTTCGATCCGGGGCAGGCTCAGATCATCAGCACCACGGCCACCAGCACGCCCGTCTCCACACATTCCGCCAGGGCCCCCGCAGTATCCCCGGTGGTACCGCCGATGCGGTGACGCATCCAGGCACGACCGAGGATGAACACCAGGCCGGCACCCACCAGGGCCCACGCCCCCGCCCAGCCCAGCCCCAGTCCCAGCGGCACCGCCAGGACAGCCAGGGCCACCATGACAGTGACCACCCACGCCGCCGACCGAGGGAAATGTTCAGCCAGCAGACTGCCCATGCCACCGGGGCGCACATAGTCGGTGGTCAAAAACAGCAGCGGCAAGGCAGCCCGCCCCAACAGGGGCGCCAGGACCAGCGCCATCCAGGCCCCCTGCCCCAGCAGTGCCAGCAACTCCAGTACAGCGGCGAACTTGACCAGCAGCACCAGAATCAGAGCGGTCACGCCGGCGGGCCCGCAACGGGGATCCTTCATGATCTCCAGGGTGCGCTCGCGGTCGCCCAACCCGCCAATCCAGGCGTCGGCGGTATCGGCCAGGCCATCCATGTGCATCAGGCCGGTGAGCATCACCCAGGCGACGATGATCAAGGCCGCGACCAGCACTCCCTCGCCCAGGCCCCAGGCCAGGGCCGCCAGGCACAGGCCCATCAGCAGTCCCACCGTGGGGTAATGCAACAGCGACTGCCCCACCTGCCGATCGGTGGGGTTGTTCCAGGAGACGGGAAAACGGGTGAGAAAACGCAGGGCCACCAGGAAAGGCTTCATGAGTGATCTCCGGCGGTTGCTTCCATCTCCACGGCCCCCAGGGCACTGACCCCACTGACCTGCCCCTCATCCTCCAGATGAATGCGGTAGACGCAGGCATGGGGCACATCCAGTTTCAGCAGATCCGAGAGAGGGCGTTGCTGCACATGGAGCAGGATCAGCCGGATCACCCCGCCATGGGTGACCAGCAATTGAGGTCCCGCCTCCACCCTCGCCAGGGCCTCTTGCCAGGCCTGCAACACCCGCTCACGGAAATCCACCAAGGGCTCGGCCCCCGGCGGGATGTGGTTCAGCGGATCCTGCCAGAATTTCCCCAGGGCCTCGGGCTCGCTCTCCATGAGATCCGCCGCAGTGCGACCCTCCCAGGTGCCGAAATGCATCTCCCGCAGCCGCGACTCCTCCTGTAGCGGTATGCCCGCATCCCGGGACCAGTCTCGCGCCGGCGCCAGACAGCGTCGCAAGGGGGAGCTGATGATCTGTTGCCAGGGGCCGTGCCGATCATGGCCGGCCTGCATCCGGGCCCGCCCCAGATCCGTGAGGGCATCATCCAGGCTGCCGCGAAAGGCGAAACCACCTGTGGTCTCGCCGTGACGCATGAGGTCGATATAGGAAGAAGACACGCTCAGTCGGGCTCCGATACCTGGGCCTCGTCAAAGGTGGCCATGCGACCATGCAGATCACAGGCCAAGCGCAGCAGGGGTACGGCGGTGGCGGCACCGCTGGCCTCGCCCAGTCGCATGCCCAGATCCAGCAGAGGATCGGCTGCCAGGGACGACAGCACGTGACGATGACCCGGCTCGGCCGAGGCATGACCAAAGATCATCCAGTTGCGGGCACTGGGACAGATGCGCGCCGTGGCCAGGGCCGCAGCGGAACTGATGAAACCGTCCACCATGATGGGCATCCCCATCTGGGCGCAGGCCAGATAGGCACCGCTCATGGCGGCGATCTCGAAGCCCCCCAGACGACGAAGGCATTCCACCGGATCTTCCAGGTGGTCCCTGTGGAAGGCCAGAGCCCGGCGCAGCACATCGGCCTTGTGGCTGACCCCGGCCACGTCCAGCCCCGTGCCGGGGCCCGCCAGCTCGCGGGGGTCCAGCCCCATGAGGGCGCAGGCCAGCCCAGCGGCGGCGGTGGTGTTGCCGATGCCCATCTCGCCGGCAATGTAGAGTTCGGTCCCCGCCAGGCGTGCCCGCTCGGCGCTGTGACGGCCTGCGTTCATGGCCAGGGCCAGTTGATGTATGTCCATGGCCGGCGCATCGACAAAATTCGCGGTGCCCGGACCCACGCGCACGTCCAGCACCCCTTCCAGGGGGCCGGTATCGGTGACGGTGCCCAGATTGATCACCTCAAGTTGGGCGTCCAGGGATCGAGCCAGTACGCTGATGGCCGCTCCACCCCGGGCAAAGTTGCGCACCATCTCCGCTGTCACCGATTGGGGGAACCGTGAGATCCCTTCGGCCGCCACGCCGTGGTCGCCGGCGAAGATGCTGATCTGCACCTTATCCACGCGGGGCGTGGCGCTGCCCTGCATGCCGGCCAGGCGGCAGGCCAGGGGTTCCAGCAGGCCCAGCGAGCCCAGGGGTTTGGTCAGGCGCGTCTGGCGTTCTTCCGCATCCAGGCGGGCCTGTTCGTCGATATCGGCAGCAGGCACCTGCAGCCAGGGGGTTTCATGATTCAAAGACTTTCTCCTTTCAGTACCAGGGGCAGGCCGGCCACGGTCAACACCACGCGGTCGCTGCGCGCCGCCACGGCCTGATGAAGCCGGCCGGCTTCGTCACAAAAACGTCGGGTCAGCTCTCCCATGGGGACAATGCCCATGCTGGTCTCATTGCTGACCATGATCAGGTGTCCGGGCAGTGCCGGCAGTGCTTCCAGGAAACGGGTCTGTTCCTGGCGGCAGGTGTCCTCCTCCTCGTCCCAGAGCAGGTGGGTGAGCCACAAAGTCAGGCAATCCACCAGCAGGCAGTGGCCGGGCCGGGCGTGTTGGTGAAGCACATCGGCCAGTTCGGCACCCGCCTCCACCAGGCCCCAGTCATCCGGACGGCGGTCCTGGTGATGCTGGATGCGTTGGCGCATCTCCTCGTCATCACGCATCCGGGCGGTGGCCACATAGGTCACCGGCAAACCACTCTCCAATGCCAGGCGTTCAGCCAGGGCGCTCTTGCCGGAGCGAACGCCACCGAGGATCAGTTCTTTCATCAGTTTGACTCCAGCCACTCCAGAATCCGGGCCATATCCAGATGTGTTTCCACCGCATCGGCCAGTTGCTCGAAACCAGCCTCCCGGTCATCGGACAGGTCCCTGCCCTCAACGGCATCCAGCCCAGCCCAGGCGAGCAGGGAACTGAGGGCCTCGCCACGATCAAAAAGGCCATGAACATAGGTGCCCATCACCTGGCCGTCGTCCGACAAGGCCCCATCCGGGCCATGGCTCAGTTGTGTTGCCGGCCTGGCCAGGGCCGCTCCGCGACTCACCCCGGCGTGGATCTCGTAACCTTCCAGGGGCGCGCCATCATGCAGATGTCCCTGCACCTGGCGCAGTTGCTTGCCCTGAGCCAGGGTGGTTTCCATCTCCAGCAGACCCAGGCCATTGCTGCTGCCCGACTCTCCTTCCACACCTTCAGGGTCGTGGAGCAACTGCCCCAGCATCTGAAAACCACCGCAGATGCCCAGCAGGCGGCCGCCATAACGCAGGTGTCGGAAGATGTCCTTCACCCAGTCCTGTTGATGCAGCCAGGCAAGATCCGCACGCACGGCCTTGGATCCGGGCAGGATGATCAGGTCCGCAGGCGGCAGGGTTTCCCCTGGCCCAACCCAGACAAGATTCACCCGGGGATGCAGCCTCAGGGGATCGAAGTCGGTATGGTTGCTGATGCGGGGCAGCACAGGCACCACCACATTCAAGGCCGGCTCGCCCTGCGGGCCGCCTTTTACCGGTATATCGGGCGCCTCGGGCAGCCCATCCTCCGCTTCCAGGTACAGCCCCTTGAGGTACGGCAGCACGCCCAGTACCGGCTTGCCGGTCTCTCGCTCCAGCCATTCCAGGCCCGACTCCAGCAATCGGATATCGCCGCGAAAACGATTGATCACGAAACCCACCACCCGCCGACGCTCGGACTCGGACAACAGCGCCAGCGTGCCCACCAAATGAGCGAACACACCGCCACGGTCGATATCCGCCACCAGGATCACCGGGCAATCCACCGCCTCGGCAAAGCCCATGTTGGCGATATCCCCCTCGCGCAGGTTGATCTCTGCCGGGGAGCCGGCACCCTCCACCAGCACCGCGTCGTACCGGGCCCCAAGACGCTCATGGGCAGCCACCACCCGGCCCAGCAACTCCGGCTTCAGACGTTGGTAGTCGCCTGCGTTGGACAGGGTCAGGGGCTGGCCATCCAGGATCACCTGGGCCCCCTGATCCGAACAGGGCTTGAGCAGCACCGGATTCATGTCGGTATGAGGCGCCACCCGGCAGGCCGCAGCCTGCACCGCCTGTGCCCGTCCGATCTCTCCACCCTCGGGGGTAACGGCACTATTCAGGGCCATGTTCTGGGGCTTGAAGGGAGCCACCGCCAGGCCACGCCTTACCAGGGCACGCCCCAGAGCGGTCACCAGGGTGCTTTTGCCCGCATCGGAGGTGGTGCCCTGGATCATCAGGGTGCCCCGGCTCATGCGCCGTTTTCCCGAAGCGTTTCCGAGAGGGCCTCTTCCAGGCGTTGCCACTGCTGCTCATTGGCTGGCAGGCCGAAACGCAGGCTGAGCGGCTCGGTGAACAACCGGGTGAGGATGCCCTGGCGCCGCAACGCCTGGTGAAGCTCCCGCGCTTGGTCGGTGCGTATCCACTGAAACAGGGAAGTGCCGCCATCGGGCGGCAGGCCGTGAGTATCCAGGCAATCCCTGAGCCGTGCCCCGGCCTCATAAAGGCTCAAGCGGGTCTGCTCCTGCCAGTCGAGATCCTCCAGGGCCTGGGTGGCCACCCAGCGCGAGGGCCCGGTCACGGTCCAGGGCCCCAGGGCGGCAGCCAGGCGCTGGCGGATATCCGCCTCGGCAAAGACAAACCCCACCCGGGCACCGGCCAGGCCGAAAAACTTGCCCAGGGAACGCAGTACGATCAGGCCCGGCTGGGGGCAGATGGGGGCCAGACTGCGCTCCGGTGTGGCGTCCATGAAGGCTTCGTCGATAATCAGCCAGCCGCCCTTGTCTGCCAGACGCTGATGCCAGGACTGCAGACGAGCGGGACCGAACAGGGCCCCGGTGGGGTTGTTGGGATGCACCAGCAGGAGCACATCCAGTGCAGGCAGATGCTCTTCGATGCTCTCCGGCGCCAGGGCCCGCACCGTGTGACCGGCCCTCTCCCACGCATGGGCATGCTCAGCATAGCTGGGGTGCAGCACGCCTACGCACCGTCCTGGCTTCAGCAAGGTGGGCAGGGCCTGAATGGCTGCCTGGGAGCCGGCCACGGGCAGCACGGCAGGGCTCCCATAATAATGTTTCGCGGCCGCCTCCAGGCCATCCTCCTCTTCCGGCAGACGCACCCAGTGCGCGCCGGGTACGGGGGGCACCGGCCAGCCATTGGGATTGATGCCGGTGGACAGATCCAGCCATTCCTCCAGGGGAATGCCCTCTTCCCGGGCTGCTGCACGCAGACGTCCCCCGTGTGGCAGGAAGGGTGCCAAGGGTGAGCCTGCCGGGTTGTCTGCGTTGGATTGGGTCAAGCGTGTCAGCCTCCAGATCAGTGCGAAACGGCATCCTTTGAAACGGCATCCTTTGATGAGGGAGACCTTGGGGCGCCCCCGACATCCTGATACTTCAGAGCCCTTGTAAAAACCGCTTTGGCTGCGGCAATCCCCCGTGGGAGCGGCCCTCGGCCGCGAATGGCTGAGTCATCGGCCGCCGCCCCGACCTGAGACCGGAGTGGACCTCGGGGGGACCGGGTTCCTTACAGCGGGACGCCGTGAACACATCCATGTAGGCTCTGCAGCCGCTTCCCGCGGCTGAAGCCCGCTTACAGGAACCCGCTCCCCCCGAGGTCCGGACAGTCCGGAGTCTTTTTCGAAAAGCCATTCGCGGCCAAGGGCCGCTCCCACAGGGGGTTGGCGGGGCAATCATCTGGCCTCATCACATCATGATGACCAGGGCACCGATTCCCAACACCACCAGCCAGATCCCCATGGCCCGGCGCATCAAGTCCAGCGCCCGATCGATATCCACGCCCTGGGCATCCGCGCCCTCGCCCAGATCCGGGCGCCCCTCGCTGCGTCCATGGTAGATGGCCGCCCCCCCAAGACGCACACCCAGGGCGCCCGCCCCAGCCGCCATCACCGGGCCGGCGTTCGGGCTTTTCCACGCCGTTCCCTGATGGCGCCAACAGCGGAAGGCCCGACGCGTTCCGTCGATCCCGCCCGCGGCCAGGGCATAAGCCAGGGCCGTCAGGCGCGCGGGGATGTAATTGAGCACGTCATCCAGCCGCGCCGCCGCCCAGCCAAAATGCCGGTAGCGGTCATTACGGTAACCCCACATGGCATCCAGCGTATTCACCAGCCGGTAGGCCACCACCCCGGGGGCACCCGCCACCACGAACCAGAAGATGGGGGCGAAGACGGCATCGTTACCGTTTTCCAGCACCGATTCCACGGTGGCCTTGCTGATCTCCGTCTCGTCGATATTCTGGGTGTCCCGACTCACCAGGAAGGCCACCCGCTCGCGGGCCTGTGGCAGATCCCCCTGCAACAGGGCGGCACCGATGCCGCGCCCATGCTCGCCCAGGCTGCGCCAGCCGATGGCCAGGTATAGCAGGATGAGTTCAACCGCCCAACCCCAGGCGGGCGCGGTCAACCAGGCGCTGAACAGTACCAGCGGAATCACCAGCCCCGCCACCAGCCAGGCCCCGCGGCGTCGATCGTCGGCATAACCATGGCGCTCCGCCGCATCAATCAGCGCGCCGAAACCCACCAGCGGATGCCAGCGCCGGGGTTCCCCGAGCAGGCGGTCCAGTAGCAGGGCTGCCAGGATGAGGGTGAATGTCAGCATGCAGGTGTCATCTCAGCACTTCGAACAGCCATCTTGGGCATGGTGCCCTCCGTTTCCCCCTCATCCCCACCCACCAAACAATCTCCCCACTGCCTCGGGATTGGAGGGAAAATAAACATGCACATACGTCGCCGTCATCCCCCCCACCCGATACACCGGCTCTGACGTCGCACGCCCATTGGGGCACCTCGACCGCGCCAACGGCGTCAGCGGCGACTCCATGGCCGAGTGATGGAAGGTGTGCCCCCTCAGGACACCCTCAGGCAAGGTCACCTCCTGGGGACCCAGCGACGCCAGCCTCCCCTGCATCCGCGCAGTCCCCGTCAGCAGGCCAGCCATCTCCGCGCCCTGCCCCTCCTTGTCCTCCAGCCGGTCCAGCAAATAGAGCATCCCACCACACTCGGCCAGCAGCGGTCGTCCGGCCTGCACATGGGCAGCCAGGTCCCGCTTCAATCCGACATTGGCCGCCAGTGCCTCCATATGCAACTCCGGATACCCCCCAGGCAGATAAACCGCATCCGCCTCGGGCAAGCCTTGCCCGGCCACCGGAGAGAAGAACCGCAGACTGGCCCCCATCCGTTCCAGCAACTCCAGATTGGCGGGATAAATGAAGGCAAAGGCCTGATCCCGGGCGATGGCAATGCGCCGACCCTCCAGGGATCGCGGCACCGGCGCGGCACGACCCGGCTCAAAGGCCACCGGCGGCGGCAGCCCCTCCGGCTTCCACACCAGCTGCGCCGCAGCGGCCTCGAGTCGCGCATCGAGATCCGCGATCTCTTCGGCCTGCACCAGGCCCAGATGCCGACTGGGCAACGCGGCATCGGCGGACTTGGGCAGATAACCAAAGGCGATGAGGTGCTCGGGCAGGCATTCCATGAGCATGCCGTAATGTCGTTCACCACTGATGCGATTGGCCAGCACACCGGCAAAGGGCACGTCGGAGCGAAAGGTGGAAAGACCATGGGCCAGGGCACCAAAGGTCTGGGCCATGGCGGCCCCGCTGATGGCCGGCATCACCGGGATGCCGAACCGGGCGGCGATGTCGGCACTGGAAGGTCGCCCGTCGAACAGGCCCATCACGCCCTCCACCAGGATCAGATCCGACTCGCCCGCTGCTTCATACAGACGTTGCCGGGCGTCTTCCTCCCCTGTCATCCACATATCCAGGGTGTGCACGGGGTGTCCGCTGGCCTGCTGATGGATCATGGGGTCGAGGAAATCCGGCCCCGCCTTGAACACCCGCACCCGCCGCCCCTGGTTACGGTGGTAGCGGGCCAGTGCCGCCGTCACCGTGGTCTTGCCCTGACCGGAGCCGGTGGCGGTGATGAGCAGGGCTGGGCAATGGTGAGTGGTCATGGTCGGCCTCGTGGATTCACATCGTCGCCCTCACCCCAACCCCTTGAGGGGAAACTCCACCAACTCCCTTCTCCCCTCGGGGGAGAAGGGCCGGGGATGAGGGGCGGCGGAGGTCACTGTTGCTGGTAGTTTAACGTGACGAAGAAGGCGCGGCCGGGTTGGTTGTACCCCTTTACCGTTTCGTAGTGCTTGTCCAGCGCATTCTGGATCTTGCCGCTGAGTCGCCATTCGGGAGTGATGCGATAAGACGCTCGCAGATCAAGCAATGCAAAGCCACCCAGCCGTTCGTTATTGAGAGGATCATTGTACCGGGAACCTTCAGCCGCCACTGTCGCACCCAGCGTAAAGTCACCCCAGAACCGATCCAGATCCACACGTGCTGTAGTTTCGGGGCGCCGCTGCAATCTATTGCCCGTCTCACGATCCTCATGGTCCAGGTGAGTTAAGGCCGCCAGCGCACTCCAATCCTCTTGAAGAATACCGAACTCAAGCTCCATTCCGCGAATTCTTGCCTCATCAGTATTCTGAGCCGGCCACCCGGAAATCAAATTCTCCACCTCGGTATAAAAAATAGCTAAATCGCCGAAAAAAAGGCCTGACGCATAATTCAACCCAACTTCTAGGCTTTCCGACTTTTCTGCGTCGAGATCAGGATTGCCGTAGGGCTCGAACGGAGGATCCCAACTCAGCATTGGATTGTAAAGCTCATTGAATGTCGGTGCTTTGAATGCAGTGCCATAACTGGCACGCAAGCTCCATTGCTCCTGTAATTGCATTCCCCAAGCAATTTGGCCGGTGGTTTCGTGGCCAAAGGTCTCATTATCATCGTGCCTCAGGCTCCATGCCAGATCATACCTACCCAACTCCACCTGCCATTGCGCGTACAATCCGACATTATCTCTGCGAGTTTCCGAATAGTCGCTGGAGACATTGACACGGTCATTTTGGTAATCCATACCTAACGTGAGCATGTGGCGCTCCGCGAGAGCCACATCATTTTGCCAATTAAAAAGATTCCTCGATGTCTCAAACTTACTAGGCCAGTCGCTAAATGTTTCCAACTCATCTCGACTATGGGCAACTGAAAAAGTACTGTACCAAATGTCCGCCAATTGCCCACGCACGCCAAATTGTGAGGCGTGCTGTCTGAATTCCTGCCTATCACCCGACCCACCACTGTCAAAATCACTCTCACCTTCCGCATGTAGCAGAGAGCCGAAAATCTCAAAGCCGTTTTTCAACTCATGAGACAAGCGGGCCGACACGGAGCTATTCTCATAACCATCCCGGCGATCATCGGCGGTCTCGTCTTGCACATTGATGCCATCAGTGGATAAATGACTGACTGAGAGATTGTAGCGAGTACTTCCCGTGGAACCGGACAGGCCCGCACCCATCTCCCTGGTATTGAAAGAGCCTGCACCCAGATGTGCCCGAAGTTTCGCGGGACCATCCCCTTCCTTGGTAAACACCTGAATAACTCCACCGATAGCATCCGACCCATAAAGACTGGTTCGTGGTCCACGGACAATCTCTACGCGCTCAATCTCTGCAGGAGGTAAATATTGCCACGCAGCTTGCCCCGTGGTTGCTGATCCCATCCGCACCCCATCAACCAGCAACAAAGTGTGATCCGAGTTAGTCCCACGCATGAAAAGACTGGTGGTCTTGCCAAAAGGCCCGTTCTGGGTCAGGCCAATACCCGCCCGCCCCCTCAACAAATCCACAAACTCCTTCGGCTGCAACCGCTCGATCTCCTCCCGCTCGATCACGGTCACGGAGGCCAGGGTCTGGTCGGTGGTCTGGACTGTGCGGGTGGGGGTGACCAGGATGGGGTCCAGTTGGGCCACCTGTTCCTGGGCAGTAGCGAGGGAAGGAATGGCCAGCAGAACGGCTGCCGGCAGGAAGGATCGGGTTTGCATGAGTACGTGCTCTCCGGTGCGCCGCCCGCGCACCTGTGTATGGGCCAGGGTGCGGCACTAGGAGAGCAGCGGATCAATCAGACCCATCGGTGCAAGGCGCACCGGAAAGCCAGATCCACCGGAATGAGACCCGAGAAGACGAGCCGCGCAAAGCCCTCCGCAATGCCGCGTGAACGCATCAGGCCGGTCTCCGGGCTCGCGGACGGGTCATCTTTGACCGGGTCAAGGCACCTTCCCACGCTTGCGCGCAGTGGCTTCACGCCTTGCCGGGGTTGCTGCGCTGACATGCAGAAACCCTCGTCTCGCCTACCGTTGCGGGGGCAGCGCCGGACTGGTCTGCTGAATCTGGCAGACATACCGGCTTCCCGTTTCACCAGACGGATGTCAATCATCTGGCACCTGAAGCGAGGCGGTATCATACGCAAACGATTGTGGATATTCCAATGCGGGCCGCAGGGGTTACTGTCAGGGCAGATGGACATCCATGCACCTGAGGCGCGCCCATTCGCGGCCGAGGGCCGCTCCCACAAGGCTCCATTCAAGCCTGGGAGCCCCCCCCCGAACGCAAGCCCCAACGCGTCCGGTCTGCCTCCGGGGTGGGTTTCTGGAGGCGGGTGTTCGCCGCATGGATGCGGCGGTCAAGCCTACAGGGACGTATTCACGGCGTCCCGCCGCAAGAAATGCACCCCGGAGGCAGACCCTGGGCACGGCGCAAAGCCCAGGCACCCTGGAGGCAGACCCCAGGCATACTGCAAAGCCCAGGCACCCTGGAGGCAGACCCCAGGCATGCAGCAAAGCCCAGGCGCATGGGAGGAAGGCCTTTGGGCACGGTGCAAAACCCAGGCACACAGGAGGTATCAGACCCATTCGCGGCCGAGGGCCGCTCCTACAGGAGGCGGGCGCTGGGAGGGTTGGATACCGGTGGGTGCGGAGGATCATGCAGGTGGTCAGCACCCGCATCGCTGTTATGATGCCCTCCTTTCAAGCGCCCGACCCCAACACCATGAGACACCCCAACCACATAAGCCATACACCTCCATTTCCCCGCAAATGGGCACAAATAGCTGCCATTTGCGCCCTTCTTACAAGCGCTCCAGCAATCACCAACGCTCACGCGCAGCCCGTGACCGTCACCGATGACAAGGGCCGGGAGGTGCACCTGGAGGCGCCGGCCAAACGCACCATCAGCCTGGCTCCGCACATCACTGAAAACCTGTTTGCCCTGGGGGCGGGTGATCAGATCGTTGGGGCCGTCAACTACAGCGACTACCCTGAAGCAGCCGAAGGCATCCCCCGGGTAGGCAGCTACAAACAACTGGATCTGGAATCCATCCTGGCCCTGAAACCGGATCTGGTGGTGGCCTGGGAGAGCGGCAACGTGCGGGCCCAGCTGGAACGCCTGGAAGCCCTGAACTACCCCCTCTACTTCAGTAATCCGCAAACCTTCGAACAACTGGCCTCCGGGCTGGAGCGCCTGGGACATCTCACCGGGCACACCACGGGTGGCGAAGAGGCGGGTGCCCAGGTGCGCCGCACCCTCACCGAACTCGAAGACCGCTATGGCGAACAACCCCCCGTCAGCGTCTTCTACCAGGTATGGGATCGCCCGCTGATGACCCTCAATGACGAACACCTCATCTCCCAGGCCATCCGCCTCTGCGGCGGCCAGAACATCTTCGGCCACCTGGATACCAAGGTGCCACGCCTGGATCGCGAGGTCGTCCTCGCCGCCAACCCCGAAACCATCATCGGCGGCGGCATGGGCGAGGACAACCCACAATGGGTGGAGGACTGGCGCCGCTGGTCCGACATGACCGCCGTGCAGCGGGACAATCTCTTCTTCATTCCCCCGTCCCTGATCCAGCGCCCCACGCCGCGCATCCTGGAAGGCACCCGGATGATCTGCGATTTCCTTGAAACCGCCCGCGAACGTCGCCCGGAGGGCGATGAGTGACGCGCCTGGCGTTCATCCTGACCATCCTGCTGGGGGGCTCGCTGGCCGCCGTGATGACGGCCGTGGCCGTGGGGAGCGTGCCGCTCACCCCTGCCGAGACCCTGGCGGTGCTGACCGGCGGCGGCGAGCCCCTGCATCGCACCCTGATCCTGGAGCTGCGCCTGCCCCGTACCCTGGCCGCCTTTGCCACCGGCGGACTGCTGGCGGTGGCCGGCGCCCTGATGCAGGTCCTGTTGCGCAACCCCCTGGCCGACCCCTATGTACTGGGCCTGTCGGGCGGTGCGGCGGTGGGCGCCCTACTGGCCATGCTGGCAGGGCTGGGCACCGTGGTGGTCTCCGGCTCGGCCTTCATCGGCGCCATGATCTCCACCCTGATCGTCTTCGGCCTGGCCCATGGTACCGGCAGCTGGACGCCGACCCGCCTGCTGCTCACCGGCGTGGTGGTGGCCGCCGGCTGGGGGGCCTTCATCAGCTTCATGCTGGCGGTCAGCCCCACCGAGGAACTCCCCGGGATGCTGTACTGGTTGATGGGGGACCTGTCCCACGCTCACAGCATCTGGCCGGCCTGGACAGTGCTGGTGCTGGTGGTGCTGGCCGCCATGCCCCTGGGGCGCAGCCTCAACGTGCTGGCCCGCGGACCCATGCAAGCTGCGGCGCTGGGAGTGGCGGTGCGGCCACTGGAATGGACCATCTATATTGTGGCCGCCCTGGTCACCGCAACGGCGGTGACAGTGGCGGGCAGCATCGGCTTTGTCGGCCTGGTGGTGCCTCATATGCTGCGCCTGGTGCTGGGCAATGACCAGCGCATCATCCTGCCCGCCTCGGCCCTGGCGGGAGGCATCCTGCTCACCCTGGCAGACACCCTGGCGCGCACCATCATCGCACCACAGCAGTTGCCGGTGGGGGTGATCACGGCAATGCTGGGGGTGCCGGTGTTCCTCTATCTTCTGCACAGGAGCAGGTGACCATGGCATCCCCCCTGCTGGAACTGGTCGACCTGGTCGTCGACATCCCCGGCCGCCCGGACGGCGCGCCCCTCAACCTGGGTGTGGGGGCCGGAGAATGCTGGGGCGTGCTGGGCCCCAACGGGGTGGGCAAGAGCACCCTGTTGCACACCCTGGCAGGACTGCGCCCGGCGCGTCGTGGAAGCCTGCGGCTGGAGGGCAAACCCATCCACCAACTGCCCAGGCGCCAGATCGCCCGGCATCTGGGAATGGTCTTTCAGGATCGTCAGGATGGTTTCCCCGCATCGGTGCTGGAAACCGCCCTCATCGGCCGTCACCCTTATCTGCGCGCCTGGGAACTGGAATCGGCGGAAGACTACGCCGCGGCGCAGGCGGCCCTGGCCCGGGTTGACCTCACCGGCATGGAGGAACGCCCCATCGCCACGCTGTCCGGAGGCGAGCGACAGCGACTGGCCATCGCCACCGCGCTCACCCAGGACCCCCAGGTGTTTTTGCTGGACGAACCCACCAATCACCTGGACCTGCATCACCAGGTGGAGGTACTGGATATCGTCCGCGGGATGGTGACCCAGGGGCGCGGGGCGATCCTCACCATGCATGACGTGAACCTGGCTGCCCGCTACTGCGATCACCTGCTGCTCATGTACCCCACCGGTGAGGCCTGCTGGGGAACCACTCGGGACATGTTGGTGCCAAAGGCGCTTGAGAAGCTGTACAGCCAGCCCCTGGCCGTCGGTGAAGTGGATGGCATGCCGGTCTTCCTGCCGCTGGGACGTTAGGGTTTTGACGGTTTCCTTGGCATCGCCTCCCCGTCCATGAGTAGAATGATTCCAAAACCACCGCGGCCACGCCGGATCCGGTCGCACGCCCAACAAGGACTCCCTCACTCCCAATGAAGCTACCCCAACCGGTTCGCCGCTTCCTGCCCCTCATCCTCCTTGCCCTGGGCATCCTTGGCTTCATCCTGCTCCTGATCACCCGCCCGGAACAGCCCCCCCGGGAGGTGGCTGAGCGGGCCTGGCGTGTGGATGTGCAGGAAATCGAACTGCAGACGCTATCGCCACAACTCACCCTGTACGGCCACGTCACCTCGCCAAGGGCCGCCAGCCTCCGGGCTGCGGTGGAGGCCGACGTGACCCAGGTGCCCGCGGAGGAAGGGCGGCGGGTTGAGGCCGGCGACACCCTGGTGGAACTGGACAGGCGCGAACTGAGCCTGCTGGTGGACCAGCGACAGGCCGACCTGGATGATCTGCAGGCCCAGTTGCGTGCCCTGGAACGCAGTCATGCAAGGGACCAGGAAGCCCTGAAGCGGGAACAGACCCTGCTGGCACTGGCCCGACGTTCCGTGGAGCGCGCCGAGGACCTGCAACGACGTAACGTGGGCTCCCCCACCGCTGTGGAGGATGCCCAGCGCACCCTGGAGCAACAGGCCCTGGCCGTGGCCAACCGCCGACTGGCAGTGGAAGACTTCGAAGCCCAGCGTGAGCAAATCAAGGCCCGCGCCCGCCGCGCCGAATCATTGCTGGAACAGGCCAGGCTGGATCTGGAGCGCAGCCGCCTCACCGCCCCCTTCGACGCCCGCATCTCCCAGGTGCAGGTGGCACCGGGAGACCGGGTGCGCGTGGGCGACGCCCTCGTGGCCCTCTATGACCTGGAGGCCCTGGAGGTGCGCGCCCGCATCCCCGCCACCTACATGCCGCGCGTGCGGGCGGCGCTTGAGGCGCACGATGCGCCTCAAGCCATGGGTCAGGTGGACGGTCTGGAAGTCTCCCTCACCCTCGCCCGACTCGCCGGCGAAAGCCCCGCAGGTGGTGCAGGCGTGGAAGGCATCTTCCGGGTCCACTCAGGCGCCGGGGAGATCCCCCTGGGCCGCTTCATGACCGTGCGCCTCTCCCTGCCGGCGCAAACGGACGTGATCGCCCTACCCTTCGAGGCCCTGTACGGTCTGGAACGCATCTATCGCCTGGAGGAGGACCGCATGCGTCGTATCGGCGTGGAACGCATCGGCGAATGGACCGACGCCTCCGGTCATGAAAGAGTGCTGGTGGCCAGCCCCGAACTGTCCACTGGCGATCGGATCATCGTCACCCGCCTGCCCAATGCCATGGACGGGCTGCGCGTCAGCGTCGAGGGCGAGTAACCCATGACCCGTTCCCGAGGTGTGATCGGTTTCTTCCTGCGTCATCCCGTGGCCGCCAATCTGCTGGTGGTGCTGATGCTGCTGTCCGGGTCCTGGGCCCTGCTCAAGCTCAATACCCAGTTCTTCCCCACCTTTGCGCTGGACTTTGTCACCGTGCAGGTCACCTGGACCGGCGCCAGCGCCGAGGACGTGCAGCAGGGCATCACCATCCCCCTGGAGCAGGAACTGCGCACCGTGGACGGTCTGCGCAACCTCACCTCCACCTCATCCCTGGGTGTCGCCGCCATCACCCTCGAGTTCGAGTCAGGCACCGACATGACCCTGGCCACCGACCAGGTCAAGGACCGGGTGGCCCAGCAACGCAACCTTCCAGACGCCGCCGAAACCCCGGTGGTCACACGGGTGATCCGGTATGAGCCCATCGCCCGGCTGCTGATCACCGGCCCCGATGATCTGCGGGAACTGCGACCAATGGTGCGAGACCTGGAACGCCAACTGCTGGATGCAGGGATTGCCCGGGTGGAGTTCACCGGCCTGCCCGAGGAGCAGATGGCCATCCAGGTGCCTACCGCTCAGCTGCTGGACCTGGGCATGTCCTTGAACCAGGTGGGGGAGCGCGTGGATGACCTTTCCCGGGATCTTCCCGCCGGCATCGTGGGCCGCGACGACACTGCCCGACAACTGCGCAGCCTGGAACAGGGCCGCGAGGCCATGGATTTCGCGCGCCTGCCCTTGCGCTCCGAGACCGAGGGCGGGTTGATCCTGCTGGGCGACGTGGCCGAGATCGAGCGCCGCCCCCGGGACAATCAAACCTTCATCCGCTATCAGGGCAAACCCGCCGTGGAACTGGCCCTGCAACGCACCGAACAGGACGATGCCCTGGAAGCCGCCGCGGTCATTCAGGACTGGCTGGCAGAGGTGGAACCCACCCTGCCCCCGGATGTGGACATCCACGTCTACGACCAATTCTACGAGCCCCTGATGGAACGCATCGGGCTGCTCCTCAAGAACGGGGCCGGTGGCCTGCTGCTGGTACTGGGCATCCTCTTCCTGTTCCTCAATGGCCGCCTGGCACTGCGGGTGGCCCTGAGCATCCCCGTGTCCTTCACTGCCGCCTTCCTGGCCCTGTGGGCCCTGGGCGGCAGCATCAACATGATCTCCCTGTTCGGCTTCATCATGTCCCTGGGGATCATCGTCGACAATGCCATTGTCGTCAGCGAACACGCCTACACCCAGTATCAACGGGGCATGAAGGCCGATCAGGCCGCCGAACGCGGGGCGAGGCGCATGCTGGCCCCGGTGATCTCCGCCTCGCTCACCACCGTGGCCGCCTTCCTGCCACTGATGCTCATCGGCGGCATCATTGGCAATATCCTGTTCGACATCCCGCTGGTGGTGATCTGCGTGATCCTGGCCACCCTGCTGATCAGCTTCCTGGTGCTTCCCTACCACCTGAAGAACAGCCTGGAGAAGGTCCAGCCACCGCGTCCGGGGTCCTTTCGGGCAGGCTTCGATCAACGCTTTGAGGCCTTCCGGCAAGGCCCATTCCGACGCCTGGTCACCGGCTCAGTGAACAATGCGGGTCTCACTCTGGCGGGCGGCGTGGCGGTACTCATCCTGGCGGTGGGTCTGCTGGCCGGAGGCCGCTTGGGGTTCACCTTCTTCCCTTCTCCGGAGGGCACGGTGATCAACGCCTCGGCTCATTTCGTGGCAGGCACCCCGCCACAGCGCGTGGACGGCTTCCTCAAACACCTGGAAGAAGAGCTCTACGCCACCGAAGAGGCCCTGGGCGGCGATCTGGTGCGCAACGTGGTGGTCCGCGCCGGCAAGGGGGTGGAAGGCGGAGGGGCCGATCAGGCGCCGTCCGGCGATCAGTTCGGCTCCATCCTCGTGGAACTCATCTCACCCGACCAGCGTGAGGTGCGCAACACCCAGTTCATCCGCGAATGGCAGTCCCGCATCCGCGAACCGGCGGGCATGGAGATGTTCAGCATCACCGAGCGTCAGGCCGGGCCGCCAGGGCGGGACGTGGATGTGCGTTTGACAGGGGATGATCCCGACCGGGTCAAGGCTGCAGGCCTGGATCTGGCAGAAACCCTCAATGACTTCCCCGGCGTGTTCGCGGTAGAAGACAACATGCCCTTCGGGCGTGAACAGCTCATCTACCGGCTCACCCCGGAAGGCCTGGCCCAGGGCCTGACCACGGAATCACTCGGCCAGCAGTTGCGGGCAGCCTTCGATGGTCACCTGGCCCAGATCTACCAGGAGGGCCTGGAGGAGATCGAGGTGCGGGTGCTGTTACCGGATAACGAACGGCATCATACGGTCACCCTGGATCGTTTCGCCGTCATCCTGCCCGATGGGGGCATGGCTCCCCTGGACACCGTGGCCCAGTTGAGTCCCCGTCAGGGCTTCGAGACCCTGCGCCGTGCCGAGACCCGGCTGGCCATTGCCGTCTCGGCCGAGGTGGATCGTTCGGTGAACAATGCCGGGCGCATCCGTGAACAGCTGGCTGAAGACGTCCTGCCCGAACTCACCCAGCGTCATGGGGTGGAGTGGTCCTTCGAGGGGCGCGCTGCGGATCAGGCGGACACCCTGGGGGACATGCGCACGGGCCTGATCTTCGCCCTGGCCCTGATCTACCTGACGCTGGCCTGGGTGTTCGGCTCCTACGGCTGGCCCCTGGTGGTGATGGCCATCATTCCCTTTGGCCTGCTGGGCGCCCTGGTGGGTCACTGGGTGCTGGGCATGGAGCTCACCATCCTGTCCCTGTTCGGCCTGTTCGGCCTGACGGGCATCGTGGTGAACAACTCCATCATCCTGGTGAGTTTCTATCAATCATTGCGTGGCGAGGGCCTGGCCCAGGATGAGGCCATCATCGAGGCCTCCTGCCAACGCTTGCGCGCCGTGGTGCTCACCTCGTTCACTACCATCGCCGGCCTGATGCCGCTGCTGTTCGAACGCTCGGTGCAGGCCCAGTTCCTGGTGCCCATGGCGGTATCCATCGTCTTTGGACTGGCCTTCGCGACGGTGCTGGTGCTGTTGGTCATCCCGGCGCTGCTGGCGATTCATGAGCGGCTGGCGAGCCGGTGGGGGCGGGCTCAGACAACCTAAAGCCCCTCTCCCCGCCGGGGAGCGGGGTTGGGGTGAGGGGTTGGGGAGAGGGGTTGGGGTGAGGGGCCTCAGTGAGAGGCCTCAATACCGCCCCTCCAGCACCAGCGCACTCCCTTCATTGCGCATGTCCACCCGCCCCAGAAAACTCATCCCCAACAGGGCAACGGGCGGCTCCCGCCCCTGCAACACCAGCGCCGGCACATTGCGCTGCTCAATCCCTCCCACCCGCACACGATCCAGCGTGACCCGGTAGGCAAACTCCGTCCCCGACGCCGTCTGCACCGGCGTGAGCGTGCCGCGCGCATAGTTCACCCCCAGCCGCCGCGCCTCCACCGCATTCAGCACCACCGCCGAGGCCCCCGTATCCACCAGAAAGGTCAGCGCATGACCATTCACCGCCCCCGCGGTGGTTAGTGCCCCCTGGGAATTGGGATACACGCGAGCCGATCCTGAAGCACGTGGCTGAAAACTGCCCCCCGCACGACCCGCGCCGATCCCGATCTGCGTCGTGCGCCCATTCACCTCCACGGTGACCGTACCACTGCGACTATCCGCCGCCCGCAGGGTAACGCCCTCTGGACTCACCTCCCCCACCCGCAGCACGCGGCGCTCGCCGTCCACCTCCATCACCGCTTGCTCACCGAACACCCCCACCACCTGGATATCCAGTGCGGCCGCGCCCGGCGATGCCAACAGGAACAGCAGACCGGTCACCAGGGTGACCAAAGCGAAACGGGAAAGGTAAGTTCTCATGAGGAAATTATAGCGCGCCACGCCGCCGCGCACTCCTGTCAACTGCCGCTGGCCCCTGTTGGATTGGCTGCCGAAATCGGCGCCGACGACGCCCACCCTGCCCCTGTGGGAGCGGCCCTCGGCCGCGAATGGCTGAGTCCTCGTTTGCAGCCCCAGATCAGAGATCGGAGTGGACCTCGGGGGGAGCGGGTTCCCTCCAGCGGGACGCCGTGAATACATCCATGTAGGCTCTGCAGCCGCTTCCTGCGGCTGAAGCCCGCTTACAGGAACCCGCTCCCCCCGAGGTCCGGACACATCGGAGTTTTTTTCGAAAGGCCATTCGCGGCCGAGGGCCGCTCCCACAGGTGGCTCTTCATTGATCCCTGCCGCCGGAGATCAGCAGGCGACCGACGCTGCTCCCAGAAGGGGATGCTTCATCGTATTCGGGAATCGACTCAGATCAACCACCAGGCCAGGGCTTGCAGCACGATCAGCGCATAGATGCCCGCCAGTACATCGTCCAGCATGATGCCGGTGCCGCCTTCCAGGTGCTTGTCCAGCCAGCCGATAGGCCAGGGCTTGAGGATGTCGAACAGGCGGAATAGCAGGAACCCCACGAGGATCCAGATCCACCCGGCCGGGGCGGCGATCATGGTGATGAGAAAGCCGGCAATCTCGTCCCAGACGATGCCAGGGTGGTCGTGTACCCCCAGGCGTCGGGAGCTCTCGCCGCAGATCCAGATGCCCACGGCCACCACCAGGGCGGTGATGAGCAGGTAGGCCCACAAGGGCAGCCCCTGCAGGAGCAGGAAGATGGGGATGGCCGCCACCGTGCCTGCTGTGCCGGGGGCCTTGGGGGAAAGGCCGCTGCCGAAGCCGAAGGCCAGGAAGTGCACCGGGTCGCGGAGGATCTGGCGGGCCGGGGGTGTTTGTGTGGATTTGTTGGGCATGATGTGGGTCGGTGTTTTCAGTTGCCGAAATGAGAGTAACCACCCTGTTCGAGGGTGAGGGGTGCACCATCGGGGCCCAACACCCGCAGGCCGGGTTCGGCTTCGATGCGGCCAATGACGGTGGCCGGGCAGCCCTGCCCTGCCAGTTGTTCACGGATGGGTTCCACATCCGCTTCCCCCAGGGTGAACAGCAGTTCGTAGTCGTCGCCGCCGGCCAGGGGGTATTGCCAGTTCGTGCCATCCCCCATGGCATGACGGAAGGCCTCGGAGAGCGGCAGTGCGCCGGCCTGAAGGGTGGCGCCCATGCCCGAGGCCTTGAGCACATGCCCCAGATCCTGGACCAGGCCGTCGGAGATGTCGATACCGGCATGGGCGCGGCCGCGCAGGATGTGTCCGGCGGCGATGCGCGGGGTGGGTCGGGTGAGGCGGGCGCGCAGGGTGGGGGCCGGGTTCGGGTGGTCCCATTGTGCCAGGGCCAGGGCGGCGTCGCCCAGGGTGCTGGTGACCAGGATGTGGTCGCCGGGCCGGGCGCCGTCGCGGCGCAAGGCCTGATCCGGGGGGACATGGCCCATGACCTGGACGGTGATGGTGAGCGGTCCGCGGGTGGTGTCGCCGCCGATGAGATCAACGCCGTGTTCTCGGGCCAGGGTGTGAAAGCCGTCGGCGAAGGCTGTAAGCCAGGTGTCGTCGTGTTCGGGCAGGGTGAGTGCCAGGGTGGCCCACCGGGGGGTGGCGGCCATGGCGGCCAGGTCGCTGAGGTTGACGGCCAGGGCCTTGTGGCCGATGTCCCGGGGGTGGGTGTCCTTGGGGAAATGCACGCCGGCAACCAGAGTGTCCACGCACACGGCCAGGTGCTGGTGGGCGGGCGGCTGGATGATGGCGGCATCGTCACCGACGCCCAGGAGGGTGTCGGGGGCGAGGCTGGCGGGGGTGAAGTAGCGTTGGATGAGGTTGAATTCTTTCACTTGAATAGGGCGCTGTTAGCCCCTCTCCCGCTGGCGGGAGAGGGGTTGGGGTGAGGGTGCGGAGGGCATTCACTCCTCCAGCAGCCCCGCCTCCCGATAATACCGCTTGGCCCCCTCATGCAACGGCGCCGACAACCCCTGCTGCACCATGCTCTCCTTCTCCAGCACCCCGAAGGCCGGGTGCATGCCCTTGAAGGTCTCGAAGTTGTCGAAGACCGCCTTCACCAGGCTGTACACCGCCTGCTCGGTGGTGGCCGTGGAGGAAACCAGCGTGGCGCCCACACCGAAGGTGTCCACGTCATCCTCCTGGCCGGGATACATGCCCGCCGGGATGGTGGCGCTGAAGTAATACGGTGTGTCATCCACCAGCCCATCGATCACCTCGCCGCTCACCGGCACCAGACGGGCGCCGCAGGTGGCGATGGGCTCCTGGATGGCGGAGGATGGGTGACCCACGGTGAACAGGACCACATCGATGCGATTGTCACACAGGGCCTGACCCTGCTCCCGGGAGGGCAGCTCCGAGGCCAGGGAGAAATCGTCCATGGTCCAGCCATAGGCCTCCATCAGACGCTCCACGGTGCCCCGCTGACCCGACCCCGGGTTGCCCACGTTCACCCGCTTGCCCTTGATGTCCTCGAAATGCTGGATGTCGCTGTCCTGACGCACCAGCACCGTGAAAGGCTCTGGATGCAGGGACATTACGGCGCGCAGGTTCTCATCGGGGCCGGCATCGGCAAAGCGGTCGGTACCCTGCCAGGCATGATGCTGCCAGTCGGACTGCACCACGCCCAGATCCATCTCCCCGGCGCGGATGGAATTGAGGTTGAACACCGAGCCGCCGGTGCTCTCGGCATTGCAGCGAATGCCGTGCTCCGCGCGGTCGCGATTCACCAGCTGACAGATACGCTGTCCGGTGGGGTAATACACGCCCGTGACGCCCGCCGTGCCGATGGTGAGGAACCGCTGATCGGCCATGACCGGGTTGCTGACCAGGGTGGTGGCAAGCCCCGCGAGAAGCAGGGTAAAGCCTTTCTTCATCAACCGTTTGCGCATGCTTCGTCCTCCAGTGTGTGAGGGCCAGGTTGTGACTGTTTTCAGGGTTTTACGTGCGTCTGGCGCCAAAATCCGCTAACATTCAAGCCTTTTTCCGAAGTCTAATCAATCCGCTTTGCGGGGAGTACCGAATGTTTTCCACCCACATGAGTATCGCCGGATACGACGATGAGCTGTGGCAGGCCATCCAGTCCGAATCACGCCGTCAGGAAGAGCATATCGAGCTGATCGCCTCCGAAAACTACGCCAGCCCACGCATCATGGAAGCCCAGGGCTCCGCGCTCACCAACAAGTACGCGGAAGGCTACCCCGGCAAACGTTACTACGGCGGCTGCGAGTACGTCGACGTGGCCGAGACGCTGGCCATCGATCGCGCCAAGCAACTCTTCGGCGCCGACTACGCCAACGTGCAGCCCCACTCCGGCTCCCAGGCCAATGCAGCCGTTTACATGGCCCTGCTCAATCCGGGCGACACCGTGCTGGGCATGAGCCTGGCCCACGGCGGCCACCTCACCCATGGCGCCAAGGTGAACTTCTCCGGCAAGATTTACAATGCCATCACCTATGGCATCGATGACCAGGGCTACATCGATTACGACGAAGTGGAACGCCTGGCCCTGGAGCACAAGCCGAAGATGGTGGTGGCCGGCTTCTCCGCCTATTCCCGCGTGGTGGACTGGCAGCGTTTCCGCGACATCGCCGACAAGGTGGGCGCCTACCTGCTGGTGGACATGGCCCACGTGGCCGGTCTGGTGGCCGGTGGCGTGTATCCCAGCCCCGTGCAGATCGCCGACGTGACCACCTCCACCACCCACAAGACCCTGCGCGGCCCGCGCGGCGGCATCATCCTGGCAAAGAGCAATCCGGAGATCGAGAAAAAGCTGAACTCCCTGGTCTTCCCCGGCACCCAGGGTGGCCCGCTGATGCACGCCATCGCCGGCAAGGCCGTGGCCTTCAAGGAGGCCCTGGAGCCGGACTTCAAGGCCTACCAGCAGCAGGTGGTGGAGAACGCCCGCGCCATGGCCGATGAGATGATCAAGCGCGGCTACAAGGTGGTCTCCGGTGGCACCGACAATCACCTGTTCCTGGTGGACCTGATCGACAAGGGCATCACCGGCAAGGACGCGGACGCCGCCCTGGGCCGCGCCAACATCACCGTGAACAAGAACGCGGTGCCCAATGATCCCCAGTCCCCGTTTGTCACCAGCGGCCTGCGCATCGGCACCCCGGCTATCACCACGCGTGGTTTCGGTGAGAAGGAGTCCCGCGAGCTGGCCGGCTGGATCTGCGACGTGCTGGACGATCTGAACAATGAGTCGGTCATCGAGCAGGTCAAGGCCCGTGTGCTGGATGTGTGCAAGCGCCTGCCGGTGTACGCCAGCTAACGCTCGCGCATCACAAGCCCCTCTCCCCCCGGGAGAGGGGTTGGGGTGAGGGGCGAGGAGGTCGCAACATGAAGTGTCCCTACTGCGGTGCCCCGGATACCCGGGTGGTGGATTCACGGCTGGCCGGCGAAGGCGAGCAGGTGCGTCGCCGTCGGGAATGCGCGGCCTGCGGTGATCGCTTCACCACCTTTGAAGGGGCGGAGTTGAACCTGCCCCGGGTGGTCAAGCGCGATGGCGGTCGCGAGCCCTTCAACGAGGGCAAGCTGCGCGCCGGGATGATGCACGCCCTGGAAAAACGCCCCGTCCCCACGGATCGGGTCGAGGCTGCCCTCACCCGCATCAAGCACAAGGCCATGAGCCAGGGTGAGCGGGAACTTCCGGCCCAACGTATTGGCGAATGGGTGATGGAGGAACTGCAGGGGCTGGACCAGGTGGCCTATATCCGTTTTGCCTCGGTGTATCTGAGCTTTGCCGATGTGCAGGCCTTTCGCGAAGTGGTCGAACGCCTGGAAAAGGATCCCCAGGGCAACAAGGACTGAGTCTGCCTCCGCCCGAATCCCACCATGACTGATTTCTCTCCCGACGATCATCGCTTCATGGCCCGCGCCCTGCAGTTGGCGGCCATGGGCCTGTACACCACCGACCCCAACCCGCGGGTGGGCTGCGTGGTGGTGCGCGGCGCGCAGGTGGTGGGCGAGGGCTACCATGTCCGCGCCGGCGAGGCCCACGCCGAGGTGCGAGCCTTGCGCGCGGCCGGCGAGCAGGCGCGGAACAGCACGGTCTACGTGACCCTGGAACCCTGCAATCATCATGGGCGCACCCCACCCTGCGTGGATGCCCTGCTGGCGGCCGGCGTGGGCCGGGTGGTGGTGGCCATGGAGGACCCCAACCCGCTGGTGTCCGGTCAGGGCCTGGAACGCCTGCGCCAGGCGGGGGTGGGCGTGGCCCATGGGCTGATGGCCGAGGCGGCCCATGACCTCAACCCGGGGTTCATCAGTCGCATGCGGCGTGGACGGCCCTGGGTGCGCGTGAAGATGGCGGCCAGTCTGGACGGGCGTACCGCCATGGCCTCCGGGGAGAGCCAGTGGATCACCGGTGAGGCGGCACGCCAGGATGTGCAGCGTCTGCGGGCCCGGGCCTCGGCCCTGCTCACCGGCATGGGCACGGTGCTGGCCGATGACCCGCGACTGAACGTGCGCATCGCCGCCGCCGAACTGGGTGTGGATGGTGTCGTGAAGCAGCCCCTTCGGGTCGTGCTGGACCGACAGGGCCAGCTGTCCGCCGCCGCACGTCTGTTCCAGGATGCGGCGCCGGTGCAGGTGTTCACCACCGAGCACCGGGTGGAGGAACTGCAGGCGCAGTTGGCCGGCACGGGCGCCCGGGTGCAGGGTGTTCCCCGGGCCGGGGGTCACCTGGATCTGAGTGCCGTGCTCGCGGCACTGGCGGCGCAGGAGGTCAACGAGGTGCATGTGGAGGCAGGGCTGCGGTTGTCGGGGGCCCTGATGCAGGCGGGGTATGTGGATGAGCTGGTCGTGTATCTGGCGCCCCATCTCATGGGCAGCGACGCGCGGGGCCTGATGGAACTGCCCATCCAGCGGATGGCCGGGCGGGTTCCTTTGGAGATCCGCGATATTCGCCCGGTGGGCCGCGACTGGCGGGTGACGGCGCGCCCTTCGGCAGCGTGATCCCTGGATGGATAATCCTGTATCTTAGCCCCTTGAAATCGACCCGGAGACCCCTTCCATGTTTACAGGTATCATCCAGTCCGTGGGTAGCCTGGCCGCCACGCAGGACCGGGGTGGCGACTGCCGCCTGACCCTGCGCACCGGCAAGCTGGACCTGACCGACGTGCAACTGGGCGACAGCATCGCCGTGAACGGCGTGTGCCTGACGGCGGTGGCCCTGCCCGGCGATGGCTTCGAGGCGGATGTCTCCCGGGAGACCCTGTCCAAGACCTCCCTGGGGGCGCTGGGCATCGGCGACCCGGTGAACCTGGAGAAGGCCCTCACCCCCACCACCCGACTGGGCGGCCATCTGGTCAGCGGTCATGTGGACGGTCTGGGCGAGGTGACGACCGTGGAGCAGGAGGCGCGTTCCTGGCGGTATCATGTGCGGGTGCCGGATGAGCTGGCCCGTTACATCGCCCCCAAGGGGTCGGTCTGCATCGATGGCGTGAGTCTGACGGTGAACACCGTGGAAGGCGCCGTGTTCACCGTGAACATCGTGCCCCACACCCAGCAGGAGACCATCATCAACGGCTATCGCGTGGGTACCCGCGTGAACATCGAAGTGGATATCATTGCCCGCTATCTGGAACGCCTGCTGCTGGGAGACAAGGCCGCCCAGCCCAAACACGGCATCAGCGAGGCATTTCTGGCTGAACATGGCTTTCTGAAATAAGGCTCCTTTCGCATTGGCGGATTTTCAATCGGGACCATGATGGACTGGATCAACGACACCTTATTGCAGGCCGGCCTCTGGATGCGTGGTTACACCACCCAGATCGCCCTGGCGCTGGTGGCCACGCTGCTGGTGGTCTACGGACAGGATATCCTGAGGGCGGTCAAGGCGGTGGTCCGTCCTTATCCCCTGGTGTTCCGTTTGCTTGTCTTCGTGCTGATGTGCGTGTTCGGCTTTGGTGCCATCGCCGTCTTCCTGGCCCCCTGGGTGGCACAGGGATTGATGATGGTGGATACCCTCTGGCTTGCGCCCACTGTGGCGGGGGCCTTCCTGATTCTGGGGTTCGTCGCCGAACGCCGTCAGCAACTCTAGTCACCCGTCATGCCCCTGGGCCATGCGGCCCACTCATCCCCCTGGATTCAAATACCGGCCGAACCATGTCATTCAATAGCACTGAAGAAATCATCGAGGACCTGCGCCAGGGGCGGATGGTGATCATCGTCGACGACGAGGATCGTGAGAACGAGGGCGATCTGCTCATGGTGGCCTCCCGGGTGCGCCCGGAGGACATCAACTTCATGGCCCGCTTCGGCCGCGGTCTGATCTGTCTCACCCTCACCCGGGAGCGCTGCCGTCAGTTGCGTCTGCCGCTGATGGTGGGAGACACCAACGACAAGCACGGCACCAATTTCACGGTGTCCATCGAGGCCGCCGAGGGGGTGACCACGGGTATCTCGGCCTATGATCGGGCCCATACGGTGCGCACCGCCGTGGCACCCGATGCCGCCGCCGGGGACCTGGTCCAGCCCGGCCACATCTTCCCGCTGATGGCCCAGCCCGGTGGCGTGCTGGTGCGCGCCGGTCATACCGAGGCCGGCTGCGACCTGGCGCGCCTGGCGGGCTTCGAGCCGGCGGCGGTGATCGTGGAGATCCTCAACGAAGACGGTTCCATGGCGCGGCGTCCGGATCTGGAGCGCTTTGCCGAGGAGCACAACCTGAAGATGGGCACCATCGAGCACCTGATCCGCTATCGCATCGAGAACGAGCGCAGCGTCGAGCGGGTGGCTGAATGCCCCTTCCCCACCGAATTCGGCGAGTTTCGCCTGGTGGCCTATGAAGATGCCCTGCACAAGGGGCTGCACTACGCCATGGTCAAGGGCGACGTGGGCGGCGATCACGACACCCTGGTGCGGGTGCACTTGGGCGGCAGTCTGTGCGATACCCTGGCCTACCGGGGCGATCGCTGCGGCTGGCCGTTGCGCGGTGCCCTGGAACGCATCGCCCGCGAGGGCCGTGGCGTGGCGGTGATCATCCACAAGCCCGTGAACAACCGGGAGATGGTCCGGCGTCTGCGGGAAATGGCTCTGACCGGCGGCCCGAACCGCTCGCCCGGGCAGGACGACCACGAACCCGCCGAACTGCGCACCCATGGCATCGGCGCTCAGATCCTCAAGGATCTGGGCGTGAGCCGGATGCGCCTGCTCTCCGCACCCAAACGTTTCCACGGACTCGGCGGCTTCGGCCTCGAGGTGGTGGAATATGTCAACGAACGCTAACGGAACACCCCTGTCATGACTGCAAACCTGCACACCATCGAAGGCACCTTCACCGCCGCTTCCGAGGCCCGGATCGGCCTGGTGCTGTCCCGCTTCAATTCCTTCATCGTCGAGCGTCTGCTGGAAGGGGCGCAGGATACGCTGAGTCGCCATGGGGTGCCGGACCAGAACCTCACCGTGGTGCGGGTGCCCGGCGCCTATGAACTGCCCCTGGCAGTGAAGGTGATGGCCCAGTCCGGAAGCTACGATGCCGTGATCGCCCTGGGCTGCGTGATCCGCGGCTCCACCCCTCATTTCGACTATGTGGCCGGAGAGGCCGCCAAGGGCCTGGCCCAGATCCAGCTGGAGCATGCCCTGCCCATCAGCTTTGGTGTGCTGACCACCGACACCATCGAGCAGGCCATCGAACGGGCCGGCACCAAGGCGGGCAACAAGGGCGCCGATGCCGCCATGAGCGCCCTGGAGATGATCAGCCTGGTCCGGTCGCTGCGCGCATGAATCCCGATGCCTTGCAACACCGGCGCCTGACTCACGCCCGTCGCCACGCCCGCCGGCTGGCGATGCAGGCGTTGTATCAATGGCAGCTCACCGATTACCACCCCAAGGACATCCTGGCCGATTTCCAGGGGGACCCGGAGATGGAGCGGGCGGATTGGGAGCACTTCCGCCATGTGCTGCTAGGGGTGACTGAAAATGTGGATGCGGTGGACGAGCTGATCGCCCCTTTCCTGGACCGCCCGGTGGCCCAGGTGGACCCGGTGGAGCGTTCCATCCTGCGCCTGGCCACCTTCGAGTTGCATCACTGCCCGGACGTGCCCACCCGCGTGGCCATCAACGAGGCGGTGGCGCTGGCGAAGAAGTTCGGCGCGGATCAGGGTCACAAGTTCGTCAATGGAGTGATCGACAAGGTGGCCGGTGGGGCACTGCGCCGGTAGGGGAGGTCATTTCCCTCTCTCCCGGGAGAGAGGGGCTGTCATTCGCTTGGCTCCATCAAGGAGCGTTCATCAGAAAGGCGTTGACTGAATGCAGACGGATCATCAGGGCATGCTGGCCGGGCAGGTGGAGACCGGGGCGCGGTCGCCGGGGAAGGTGACGCGGGGGCTTATCTTTGCGGTGGCGCTGGCCTGGTCGCTGTTTCAGATATGGATTGCCTCCCCCCTGCCCTACTGGTTCGATATTTTCATCGTCTCCGAGACCAAGGCGCGGTCGATTCACCTGGCCTTCGCCGTGCTGCTGGCCTTCCTGGCCTTCCCGGCCGTCAACCCCATGGCGCGGATGCGGCCGCTGGCGGGGTATTTCTTCATTCTGGTGGGGCTGGGGCTCTGGGGGCTGGCCGGGTATCAGGTCTGGCATGAGCTGCCGCGGGCGGGGGTGTTTGCCGCCGTTGGTGCCGGCGTGCTGCTGGCGGCCTGGCCATTGCTGCGGCCGGCAGCGCTGGATCGGGTGCCGGTGGCGGACTGGGTGCTGGCGATGGTGGCGGCGCTGTGTGCCGGGTATCTGTTTCTGTTCCATGATGCACTGGCGCAGCGGCCAGGGGCGCCCACGATCCCCGATCTGATCGTCGCCGGGATCGGCATGGCCCTGCTGCTGGAGGCCACCCGGCGGGTGCTGGGGCCGGCGCTGATGGTGATTGCCGTGATCTTCCTGGTGTATACCTTCGCCGGGCCCTGGATGCCGGATCTGATCGCCCATCGCGGCGCCTCCTTCGCCCGGGCCATGTCACAGCAGTGGCTCTCCACCGAAGGGGTGTTCGGGATCGCCCTGGGGGTGTCCACCAGCTTTGTCTTCCTGTTCGTGCTGTTCGGCGCCCTGCTGGAAAAGGCCGGGGCCGGCGGATATTTCATCCGTGTGGCCTTCTCCCTGCTGGGGCACCTGCGCGGTGGGCCCGCCAAGGCGGCGGTGGTCGCCTCGGGAATGACGGGGGTGGTGTCGGGCTCATCCATTGCCAATGTGGTCACCACCGGCACCTTCACCATCCCGCTGATGAAACGGGTGGGCTTTCCGGCCTACAAGGCCGGCGCGGTGGAGGTGAGCAGTTCCGTGAACGGCCAGCTGATGCCGCCGGTCATGGGGGCCGCGGCCTTTCTCATGGTGGAATACGTGGGCATCTCCTATGTGGAGGTGATCCGGCATGCCTTTCTGCCCGCGGTGATCGCCTATATCGCCCTGTTCTACATTGTCCATCTCGAAGCCCTCAAGGCCGGTATGGAGGGCCTGCCCCGGCGGGTGGCTTCCACGGTCACCGGGCGTCTCCTGGGCTGGGGGCTGACCCTCTCGGGGCTGTTCGTGCTGGCCGGAGCCACTTATTACGGCCTGGGCTGGATCAAGACCGTGAGCGGCGATGCCTCACCCTACATCATCGGGGTGCTGGTCCTGGCCGCCTACCTGGGCCTGCTGTGGACGGCCTGTCGCGCCCCGGCCGTGCAGATGGTGGACGATGATCATATGGAACTGCCCGATCCCCGATCCACCATCCAGGGCGGCCTGCACTTCCTGCTGCCGGTGGTGGTGCTGGTGTGGTGCCTGGTGGTGGAGCGGCTCTCGCCGGGGCTGTCGGCCTTCTGGGCCGTGGCCTTCATGATCTTCATCATGCTCACCCAGCGACCGCTGATCGTGCTGTTCCGGGGGCAGCAGGCCTTCGCCAACGATGTACCCCCCGACGACCCGGCCGCCCGAAGCTATCTCAGGGCCCTGCTGCGTGGCGGCCACGAACTGGCCGACGGCATGGTGAAAGGTGCCCGCAACATGGTGGGCATCGGCGTGGCCACAGCGGCCGCCGGCATCATCGTGGGTACCGTGGCCATGACCGGGATCGGGCTGGCCATGACCGACATGGTGGAGTTCCTCTCCGGCGGCAATCTGCTGCTCATGCTGCTGCTCACCGGCCTGATCTGCCTGGTGCTGGGACTGGGCCTGCCCACCACCGCCAACTACATCATTGTCGCCACCCTCATGGCCCCGGTGATCGTGGAGCTGGGCTCCCAGCACGGGCTGCTGATCCCATTGATCGCCGCGCATCTGTTCGTCTTCTACTTCGGCATCATGGCCGACGTGACGCCCCCGGTGGGCCTGGCCTCCTTTGCGGCGGCGGCCGTCTCCCGGGCCGACCCGATCCGCACCGGGGTGCAGGCCTTCATCTACAGCCTGCGCACGGTGACCCTGCCGTTCCTGTTCGTCTTCAACACCCAGTTGCTGCTCATCGGCGTGGACAGCCTGTGGCAACTGCTGCTCACGGTCTTCGGGGCGCTGGTGGGCATCCTGGTCTTCGCTGCCGCCACCCAGGGCTGGCTGGTCACCCGCAGCCGGATTCACGAATCCATCCTGCTGCTGGGCATCTCCCTGGTACTGTTCGCTCCCAACCTGCTCATGGACCGTATCGAGCCGCGCTATGACCGCCTGCCCCCCGGAGAAATCCAGGAGATCGCCGAGGCGACGCCCCAGGGCGGACAGTTGCGCTTCGCTGTGGAGGGCATGGACATGGATGGCAGGGAGGTGCAACGGGTGGTGATGCTGCCCATGGGGGATCCCGGGCCGGGTGATGAGCGCCTGGCCGATGCGGGCCTGGGGCTGATGACCCTGGGGGATCAGGTGAGCATCAGCTTCGTATCCTTCGGCAGCCCGGCCGAGCGCATGCGCCTGGAATCCGGCTGGAACGTGACTGAAGTGATGGTACCGGCGGACCGTCCTGCACCGGAGTGGTTCTACCTCCCCGCGCTATTGCTTCTGGGGGGGATCATCGCCCTGCAGCGCCGACGCGCCCGGGGCTGATTCAGCGCGGCTCGCCGGCCAGGGAAGGGCTGGCGGTCTGCTGATGTGCATTGAAGCCCTCGGTGGGCACAGCGGGAAGGACGCGCCGCCCGGGATTCGGGGAGGAAACAGCGGGATGGTGATTGCGCACCCGCCGCCACAGGTTGAGCAGATAGCGTACATCGCTGTCGGCCTGATGGGCGAAACCCGGGGTATCCCGCCGGGCCTGGGTCATCAGGCACTGCAGCAGATCCGGGGCCCGGTACTCGGGGGCTGGCAGGCGGGGTTCCAGCAACTTGAACACATCCCCCAGTCGAAAACGGGGCATGAAGCTGCCGGCCACAAACAGTCGCTGCAACCAGAATCGGTCCAGATGCACACCATCGGTGAAGACCACCTTGCCGGCCAGGGCACGGTTCATGCGCCGACACAGCCAGGTGATGTCACAGCCGCCCTCCTCGATCATGTCGCGGCTGATGCCATGCATCTCCTCCGCCTGATCGCACCAATCGTTCCACTCGGGGGCAGGACGGATCAGCCAGCACTCCAGGCGCCCTGCCCCGTCAGACCAGGCCACCTGGACAGGATAACTGCCCCGGGTGAGAGATGAGGCCTCGAAGTCCAGAAAACAGGGCAATGTGCTGTGGGTGAAGTCGATTGACATGAAAATGCTTGGCAAAGCCCCCTTGCTAGGTCGATGATCATAACCCGCGCCCCCGCCCACGGCCACCCCTGGCCAGCGGGGCAAAGCCATACAAAATCAGGGGTCTGACGGCATGGGAAGTGCGTTCAAGCGGCTGGAAAGGAACACCGGAGGACGGGATTTCGTGGTGGGGGATCTGCATGGCATGTTCTCCGCACTGGAGCGGGCCATGGACGAACTGGGCTTCGATCGGCACCAGGACCGGATGATCTCCGTGGGGGATCTGATCGACCGGGGTCCCGAATCCCATCGGGCCCTGGAGTTTCTCGAGCAGCCCTGGTTTTTCGCCGTGCAGGGCAATCACGAGCGCCTGCTGCTGGAATCGGAAGTCGACCGGGATCTGGCCACCAGCTGGGTGACGCTCAATGGTGGCGAGTGGTGGATGGATGTGGACCCCATCACCCAGGACCGCTTCCGCCGCCGGCTGCGCGCCCTGCCCTTCGCCCTGGAGGCGGACACCGAACCCGGCCAGGTGGGAATTGTGCATGCCGACGTCCCGCCCCGGCTCAACTGGATGGCGTTCCTGGAACAGCTGGAGCGGGACCAGCGAACCCGTGAATACGCCACCTGGTCCCGCAAGCGTATCGGCCAGGTACTCAAGGATGAAGCCATCACGCCCGTGGAGGGCCTGGCCCTGCTGGTGGTGGGGCATACCCCCGTCCAGGAGGCCATGCGTCGGGAGAACATCTATTATCTGGATACCGGCGCCGCCTATGGTAAACAGATGCCCCACGCCAAGCTCAGTATCCTGCAGATCCACCCGCAATGGGCGTTGAACAGCTTTCCCACCGCATCCAGGCCCACCTCTCAGGGGAGCACATGACCGATCAGGATTTGACGCAAACCCTCAGTGAGTTGATTGCCGACGCAGCCCGGCAGGGGCGACCCCTGGAGATCCGGGGCGGCATGACCAAATCCTTCTACGGGCGCGCCGTATCCGGCGACCCTCTGGATATGACCCCACACCGTGGCATCATCGACTACGAGCCCACTGAACTGGTACTCACGGCCCGTGCTGGCACGCCCTTGAGCGAGATCCAGCAACTTCTGCAGGCCAATGGCCAGATGTTGCCCTTCGAACCACCCGCCTTTGGCCCGGAAGCCACCCTGGGGGGCACGGTGGCCAGCGGACTGTCGGGGCCACGACGCCCCTACGCCGGCGCCGTGCGTGACGCTGTACTGGGTGTGCGCATGATCAACGGCCTGGGCGAGGTCCTGCATTTTGGCGGGCAGGTGATGAAGAACGTGGCTGGTTACGACGTCTCCCGGGTGATGGCAGGCAGCATGGGCACCCTGGGGGTGCTGCTGGAGGTTTCGGTCAAGGTGTTGCCGCGGCCCGCCCACAGCCTCACCATCGTACAGCCCGCCAGCGCTATCCGGGCCCTGGACTCCCTGCTCGGCTGGGGCAACCGTCCACTCCCCGTCTCCGCCGCCTGCCATCTGGACGATACCCTCCATGTACGCCTGTGCGGCGCTCGCCAGGGCGTGGAGCAGGCCGCGCAGGTGATCGGCGGGGATGCAATGGAGAATGCGGAGGCCTTCTGGGAGGGCATTCGCGAGCAGACCCATCCGTTCTTCCAGGGATCGGGCGCTCCCCTGTGGCGTCTGAGCCTGCCCCCGGGGGCGCCGGCCGATCTGGTGCCGGAGCAGTGTCTGCTGGACTGGGGGGGTGCCCTGCGCTGGTTCCGGTCCCAGGGCCCGGCCGATGCCATCCGCCAGGCCACCCAGGCACAGGGCGGGCATGCCACCGTATTCCGCGGCCATGGCGGTCGCATCGAGCCATTCCACCCCCTGGCGCCGCCGTTGCTGCAATTGCATCGACAACTCAAGGCTGCCTTTGATCCGCACGGAATCCTCAACCCCGGCCGCCTGTACCCGGAGGTGTGACATGCAGACCCGACTGGTGGACTTCATCAAGGAAACGCCGACCGGCGAGGAAGTGGACGGCATCCTGCGCAACTGCGTGCACTGCGGCTTTTGCAATGCCACCTGCCCTACCTATCAGTTGCTGGGGGATGAGCGGGACGGCCCCCGGGGGCGCATCTACCTGATCAAGCAGGTGCTGGAAGGGCAGACACCCAGCCGTCGCACCCAGACCCATCTGGATCGCTGCCTCACCTGCCTCAACTGCATGACCACCTGCCCCTCCGGGGTGGATTACCGGCATCTGGTGGAGGTGGGCCGTGCCCAGGTGGAACAGCAGGTCTCTCGCCCCTGGCATGAACGCCTGCAGCGAGCCACCCTGCGCTATGTGCTGCCCCGGCGCCGCCTGTTCAATGGGTTGCTGCGTGCCGGTCAGGGCCTGCGGCCCGTGCTGCCGCCTCCCTTCCGTCACTGGGTGCCCCCGCGGGCCGTCCAGGGCCCCTGGCCGGAGACGCGGCACGAGCGACGCATGCTCACCCTGGAGGGGTGCGTGCAGCCCGGCCTGCAGCCGGATATCGACGCGGCCCTGGCCCGGGTGCTGGATCGCCTGGGGGTGAGTGTTGTTCGTGGCGGCGGGGGGTGTTGCGGGGCCGTGGAGATGCACCTGAATGACGAGCAGGCCGCCCGGGAACGGGCACGGCGCAACATCGATGCCTGGTGGCCACAGATTGAGGCGGGCCTGGAGGCCATCCTGGTCACTGCCAGCGGTTGCGGCGTGCAGGTGAAGGACTACGGCCATCTGCTGGCGGCGGATCCGGCGTATCGGGACAGGGCCCGGCGGGTGGCGGAACTGGCACGTGATCCCTGCGAGGTGATCACGCCGGAGGATGTTCGGCGCCTGGGGGTGGACGCCGATGGCCGGCGGGTGGCCTTTCATCCGCCCTGCTCTTTGCAGCATGGCATGAAGCTGAGCGGTCGGGTGGAGGCGCTGCTGCGGGCGGCAGGTTTTGAGTTGGTGGCAGTGCGGGATGTGCATCTGTGCTGTGGGTCGGCCGGGACCTATTCCATTCTGCAGCGGGCATTGTCACGGCAGCTGCAGCAGCGCAAGCTGACGAATCTGGAGCGGGAGGCTCCGGAGGTGATTGCCACGGCGAATATCGGGTGTCACATGCATCTGCAGTCGGGGACGGGCACGCCGGTGCGACACTGGGTTCAGTTGATGGATGGAATCACGCAAGGCTGAGATCCGCGCACCCTTCTCTCATCCGGTTCACCGCCTTATACTTCCATAATTTTTTCATACGCTTAAAGAAATCCACCCATTCAGCAGACCCTAACCATGATGACCTATCCCTCCTTCCACCCCCCCGTGCGCACCTTGATGGGCCCCGGTCCCTCCGATATCAATCCCCGGGTCCTGGCCGCCATGAGCCGGCCGATCATCGGCCATCTGGACCCCGCTTTCGTGGGCATGATGGATCAGATGAAGGTGCTGCTGCAGTACGCCTTCCAGACGGAAAACGAGCTTACCCTGCCTGTTTCCGCCCCGGGTTCGGCCGGCATGGAAACCTGCTTTGCCAACCTGGTGGAGCCGGGTGACGAGGTGGTGGTGTGCATCAACGGCGTGTTCGGCATGCGCATGAAGGAAAACGTGATCCGCTGCGGCGGCACCCCCATCGTGGTGGAAGAGGAATGGGGCCAACCCGTGGATCCGCAGAAGCTGGAAAACACCCTGGCCGCCCACCCGGACGCCCGCCTGGTGGCCTTTGTCCACGCGGAGACCTCCACCGGGGTGTGCTCCGATGTAAAAACCCTCTCCCAGGTGGCCCATGCCCGGAATTGCCTGGTGATCGTGGATACCGTGACCGGCCTGGGCGGCAGCGAGGTGCGGGTGGACGACTGGGGCGTGGACGCCATCTACTCCGGCACCCAGAAATGCCTCTCCTGCACCCCCGGCCTGTCACCGGTGAGCTTCAGCCCGCGTGCCGTGGAGCGCATCCGTAACCGCAAACACCCGGTGCAGAGCTGGTTCCTGGACCTGAACCTGATCATGGGCTACTGGGGCTCGGGCAACGCCAAGCGGGCCTATCACCACACCGCCCCCATCAATGCCCTGTATGCCCTGCACGAGTGCCTGGTGCTGTTGCGCGAGGAAGGCCTGGAAGAGGCCTGGGCGCGTCATCGCCATCATCACGAGGCGCTGAAGGCCGGCCTGGAGGCCATGGGCCTGAGCCTGCTGGTGGACGAGCCCCACCGCCTGCCCCAGCTCAATGCCGTGAAGGTGCCCGAAGGCGTGGACGAGGCCGCTGTGCGCACTCAACTACTGGAGCGCTACGGTCTGGAAATCGGTGCAGGCCTGGGGCCACTGGCCGGGAAGATCTGGCGCATCGGCCTGATGGGCTTTGGTTGCAACCAGCGAAACGTGCTGCTGTGCCTGCACGCCCTGGAGGCCGTGCTCACGGAGATGAATGCACCCATCGAGCGGGGCCACGCCATCCGGGCGGCGCAGCGGGTGTATGGGGAGACGGGTCACCGGGACGAGGTTTGACGCGAAAGAACCCTGTCAGCTACCGACACTCCCTTCTCCCCCACGGGGGGAGAAGGGCTTGTTACGTGTCTTTGATCATCTGGGTGATTGACCGCCGTGATGCACCCGTGATGGATGCATGAGCCGAGATTCAGTCACACTCCCCGAGACGCTGCCCCTTCACCTCCGTGTGCATGGGGATCTTGCCAATGGACGTATCCAGATAGGAGGTGATACGACCGGTAAGGCTGTCGCTCATGAACTCGAAGGTGGCCCGCATTTCCACCACATCACCATCCTCCTCGCAGATCATGCTGTAGGCCAGGTTGGCAGGTGTCGACTCCATATCCGTGATTTCGCACCCCTGATCGGCGATCAGGAAACGAGCACCCTCGGCGATATCGTTTTCCGTGATACAACCTCGTTCCGTATGAGCATCCTCCTCCGGGGCCTCATGCCCCATGGTGCTGCTGATGGAGGTGAATTCCCACTCTCCCGGTTGCAGGTTGGGCTGGTCCGCCAGGCTGCTCAGGGGCATCATCAAGGTGAAGGCGGCAATCGCCATCGGTCGGAAGATCTGCATGTTTCCATCCTGATCGTGAGTGTGCCTGCATGGTAAATGATATAAATGGCGAAGACACGCGCCCGCCGAGCTGACCCTGGAATGATGCTCGGGCCCCATCCCGATGCCTCCGCCAAGACCCCCGATGAATCAAGGCCCGTCACCCAGCAATGGTCTTCCGCCACGCATCAGCCTCAAGGCCTGGGCCGCGTACCTGGGCTTGTGTCTGGTACTGGCCCTGGCCATCACCTGGGATCTCACCACCTCCCGGGAGAAGGAGATGGCAGCCGCCCAACAACGCACCCACGCCACCAGCATCCTGGTGAGCGAGTGGTTGTATGCGGCCTTTGAGACCAGCGGGGCGCTGCTGCGCAGCATGGCAGGCGAGATTCGTCCCGAAAGCCTGGCAAGCGAGGACAACGATCCGGAAGCCCATGCGCGGACGAATCAGTGGCTCGACCGGCATTTGCAACTCCTCCCTCACGCCCATGCCATTGCCCTGTTCGACCGTGAGGGTGTGATGACGCATACCTCCCGCGCTGCCCGGGGGGTGGGCCATGACATCAGTGATCAGGCCCATTTCCAGGCCCTTCGCGATGATCCGAGCCTTGAGCGCCAGGTATCCCAGGCCTTCTTCTCCAGCGAGGCCAATGGCTTTCTGGTTGCCCATGCCCAGGCCCTGCGTGACGCCAACGGCAGATTTGCCGGACTCCTGGGGGTGCGCCTGGACCTGGGATTCTTCGACCACTGGCTGGAGCGCACCGAACTCACGCGCGGCAGCAGCCTGACGATTCTCGATCACGAGGGAAGATTACTGGCACGTCGTCCCCGGGATACGGTTCCTGACTTCGATGCCCAACTGGGTCAGCCCGTGGAAGCTGGAGCACTCCGCCCCCTGCTCCACCAGGCCACGGATACTGTCCATTTCAGCATCGTCTCTCCGGTGGACGGAGTGCATCGTTCCTACACGGCGCAGCTGGTGCGGGACCTGCCCTTCCTGGTGGTGGTGGGCGAGGCGAAGCAGACCCTCATGGCCGCCTGGTGGCAAAAGCTGTGGACCCTGGGCATCGCCTGGCTGACCGTTGCCGGCCTTGGTCTGCTGGTCCTGCGTGGCTATCTGAGCACCGTTCGTTACGACACGCAACTTCATCACAGCCATCGCTCGTTGAAACAGGCCAATCAGGCCCTGAGTGAGGAGATCGCGGCGCGTAAGCGCACGGAGACGGACCTGCGGCGCTCCGAGGAAAAATACCGCTTTCTGGTGGAAAACAGCTACGACATCCTCTACCTGTTCTCACCCGACGGCCACATCGAGTTTGTCTCCCCCAGCTGGAAGACGCTCATGGGGCACGACCCGCAGAGTGTCGTGGGGCGCCATTTCTCGGAGTTCGTTCATCCCGAGGATCTTCCCATTTGCCACCAGGCGTTCAGCCATGTCATGCGCCACGGTCATCATGCCCAGGACATCGAGTACCGGGTCAGGCATCAGGACGGGAGTTGGCGATGGCATAACTCCAGCGCCCTGCCCTCCCGGGATGAAACCGGGCAGATTGTCGGTTTTCAGGGGATCGCTCGGGACATCACCGCCCGCAAGCAGGCCGAGGACGAGATCAAGACGCTGGCCTTTTTCGATCCGCTGACCCAGTTGCCCAACCGTCGCCTGCTCGCCCAGCATCTTCAGGAGGCGGTGCAGCACTGCCATCAGGGGCACCATCACGGGGCCCTGCTGTTCATTGACCTGGATAACTTCAAGATCCTCAACGATACCCTGGGCCATGACCAGGGAGATCTGTTGCTCATGCAGGCGGCCAGGCGCATCAGCGGCTGCGTGCACGAGAGCGACACTGTGGCCCGTCTTGGGGGTGATGAGTTCGTGGTCATGCTGCGCAGGCTCAGCCACCACCCTCATGAGGCCACGCAACAGGCGGAGATCGTCGCCGACAAGATTCTGGCCACCCTGAACCATCCTTATCTGCTGGATGGGCAGGAGCATCACAGTACGGCCAGTGTGGGCATCACACTGTTCCATCGGGAGTTGATGAGCGCGGACGAACTCATGAAACGGGCTGATCTGGCCATGTACCAGGCCAAGGCGGCAGGTCGTAACACGCAGCGGCTGTTCGACCCGGGCATGCAGGCGTCGGTGACGGCCCGGGCCGCCCTGGAGGCTGATCTGCGCCGGGCACTCGCGGAGGGACAGTTCGTACTGCATTACCAGGCACTGGTGGACGACGACGGTACACTGACGGGCGCCGAGGCCCTGCTGCGCTGGCAACACCCGCAGCGGGGCCTGGTGCCGCCCGGCGAGTTCATTGCCCTGGCGGAGGATACCGGGCTGATCCTGCCCATCGGACAGTGGGTGCTGGAGGCGGCCTGCGCCCAACTGGCCGAATGGGCCCGGGACCCTCGCCTGAAGCACCTGAAGCTCGCCGCCAATGTGAGCGCCCGCCAGTTCCGGCATCCGGAATTCGTGCCCGGAGTATTGCGCGCCCTGAACACGACCGGTGCAGACCCGCGTCGCCTCAAGCTGGAGATCACCGAAAGCCTGCTGGTGGAAGACGTGGAGGACGTGATCAGCAAGATGCGGCAACTGCGGGCCCGGGGCATCTCGTTCGCCCTGGACGACTTCGGCACCGGCTATTCCTCCCTGAGCTATCTCAAGCAGCTGCCCCTGGACGATGTGAAGATCGACCAGTCATTCGTTCGTGACGTGCTCACCGACCCCAACGATGCCGCCATTGCCCGCACCATTGTGGCCCTGGCAGGCACACTGGGCCTGAGGGTGATCGCCGAGGGGGTGGAAACCCGGGAGCATTGGGAATGGCTGAGCCGGCATGGCTGCCACACCCACCAGGGTTACTATTTCGGTCGCCCGGGGCCAGTGGTGGCCATGCTGGAGAGCCTCCCGAAACGGCCCGCGCCCATGCGACGGGCACATCCTTCCGGACCCGGTTAATCCCTGGCCAAAAAACGGTAATCGCCCTGATAGTAGACCAGCGGCTCACCCTCGCGGGGCATGGTCAGTCGCAACACCCGGCCCACGAAGATACGGTGATCGCCGCCGTCATGAATCATCTCGGTGCGGCATTCAAACTGCGCCAGCATTCCCGGCAGCAACGGTGCGCCAGTTTGCCCGGCCTCGAACTCCAGGCCCTCCCAGCGTCCTGCCTCCTTGCCCGCAAACCGGTTCGAGAGGCCCTGATGATCCTCCGCGAGCACATTCACGGCAAAGGCCCTGGCACGCTCGAAGGCCCCCAGACATCCCGCATCGCGGCGCAGGCTGAACAGCACCAGCGGCGGATCCAGCGACAGGGAACTGAAGGAATTGGCCGTGAACCCGTTGGGCACCTCTCCCTGTGGATCGAGACAGGTGATCACCGTGATGCCGGTGGCAAAGCGACCCAGAGCATCCCGAAACCGACGCGGATCAATCACCGGCAAGGAATCGATTATTTCAGACTGAGTGTTGTTCATACTGTTGGATCGGCCTGAGGCCCGGGGATGGGCGAGGATTTCACAAATGAAGTATCATGCGGATCAGCAAGACGTGAACCAGCTCACAAAACAGTGGCCTTGCCAGTGTATTCACAGGGCCTAACGGTAGCACACTCAACACCGGTGAACCCGTAACCGGCGCCTATGTCCCGCAACAAACCCACCAAGAAGATTGACGCGGCGATTCGCGCCCGGGCCGAGCAGGCCCTGCGCGCCGGCGACTTTGATCTTTCCCAGGATCTTTTTGACAAGGGCCATATCGACCTGGCCGAGGTCACCGAGCACCTGCGCATCTACCAGGCCGAACTGGAGGTGCAAAACGCCGAGTTGCGTGAGGCCCAGCTGCTGGCCGAGCGTTCCATGGGGCGCTACTCCGCCTTCTTCTCCGGCATCCCCGTGGCGGCCCTGGTGGTGGATCGGACCGGATTGATCCTGGAGTCCAACCACCAGGCGGCCCACCTGTTCGGGCTGCGCCACTCCCATCTGCGGCACCACTTTCTGCGCCGGCTGGTCCATCATGATAACGAGGGGGATCTGAGCCGGATCCTCATCCAGGCTGGGGAACAGGGCAAGGCCTTCTGCGAAGGCTTCACCTTCGTGCGCACCGAGGGCGATACCTTTCACGGCGAATTGCATGTAGCCCGTCTGCCGGGGCGTCAGGGAGGGGAGAATGAATTCGTATGCGCCGTGGTGGATCTCACCGAGCACCTGCGTCACGAGGCGGAACTGCAGCATGCTCACCAGGAGCTGAGCGAGAGCGAGGCCCGGTACCGCGTCCTGGCCGATTACTCACCGGTGTGGGACTACTGGTATGGCCCCGAAGAGCGGTATCGCTATGTCTCCCCCGGGTGTCTGGCCGTCAGCGGTCATCCTCCCGAGGCCTTCATGGAGGACCCGGGGCTGTTTGCCCGCCTCCTTGAGCCCGAGGACCGGCAACGCTGGCAGCAGCATGAGCAAGACATCCAGGAGTGCCGGGATCAGCTGCCCCATGAGCTCATGGAGTTCCGGCTGCGCCATCTGGATGGCGAAATCCGCTGGATCGAACACGAATGCCAGCCTGTCATCGCCGAAGATGGCAGCTATCAGGGGCGCCGGGGCATCAACCGGGACATCACCGACCGCAAGCGCGCAGAATTGGAGGTGGCTCAGGTCAGCTTGCTGTATGCCACCCTGAGCGCGGTCAATCAGGCCATCGTCCGCATTGAAGACGAACAACCCCTGCTGGACAACCTGGCGCGCATTGCCGTGGAGCACGGCGGCTTCACCGCCTGCGTCATCAGCCTGCGCAACGGCGAGAATCCTCCCCAGCCCCGTGCCTGCAAGGGCCTCAAGCCCGAACAGATAGAGACCATGCCCCTTGACGAGGCCTGGGAACTGATCAACCGGCAGCCTTACGTTTACGCCAACCGGGAAGATCCGGACACGCCGCCCCAATGGCGCCAGTGGGCACAGGCCAACCGGATCCAGACCTTCGGGCATTACCCGCTGATCCGCGACCATCGTCTGGTGGGCGTGGCCAGCTTCTTCTCCGACACCCAGGCAGGCTTCACCCCCCAAATAGACCGGCTGGTCCAGGACATCACCGAGGACTTCTCCTACGCCCTGCAACACCTGGAGCTGGAAAAGAAGCGCCGTGCCACGGAGGCAGCCCTGAGCGAGAGCGAGGCCCGGTACCGCAGTCTGTTCGAGAACACTCATTCCATCATGCTCCTGGTGGACCCGGAGGATGGGCAAATCGTGGACGCCAATCCTGGGGCCTGCCAGTTCTATGGCTGGACCCGCGAGGAGATGCGTAACCACCGCATCAGCGACATCAACGCCCTGTCAGACAAGGAAACTCAGGCAGAAATGGCCCGGGTCCAGCGCGGCGGGCATAGGCATTTCCGTTTCGTGCATCGTCTGGCCACGGGCGAAAGACGCCAGGTGGAGGTATACAGCGGCAGGATTCAGGTGGAAGGACGGGAACTGCTGCACTCGGTGGTGCATGACATCACCGAACGCAACCGCGCCGAAGAACGCCTGCGGCTGGCCGACCGGGTCTTTCAGGCTGCCGATGAAGGCATCATGGTCACGGACATGCAGGGGCGCATCGTGGCTGTGAACCCGGCCTTCACACGCATCTCCGGCTACACGGAAGAGGACGCCCTGGGCCAGACACCGGCCCTGCTGCATTCGGGAAGGCAGGATACCAGCTTCTACCAGCGTTTGTGGCGCAACCTGCTGCAGCTGGGCCATTGGCGTGGCGAGATATGGAATCGACGCAAGAACGGCGAGATCTACCCGGAATGGCTCACCATCAGCGCCGTGCGCAACGATGATGGCGAAATCATCCACTATGTGGGGGTATTCAGCGACATTGGCCAGATCAAGGAGGCTCAGCAGCAACTGGAGTTCATGGCCCATTACGACCCACTCACCGGACTGGCCAACCGGGCCCTGCTGCGAGACCGCCTGAAGCATGCCCTGCGTCGGGCAGAGCGCAAGAATGCCACACTCACCCTGCTCTTCCTGGACCTGGACCGCTTCAAGACCATCAACGACACCCTGGGCCACAACCTGGGGGATCTGCTCCTGCAGACTGTGGCCCAGCGCATGAAGAACACCGTGCGTGCCTCGGACACCCTGAGCCGGCTGGGCGGGGATGAGTTTGTGCTGCTGCTGGAAGATGAGATCAACGTTCAGGAAATCAACACCCTGTGTGAAAAGTTACTGAATGTGCTGGAGGCCCCCATGTTGCTGGAGGGTCATGAACTGGTGATTACCGCCAGCATCGGCGTGGCCACCTATCCGGACGACGGGGTGGACGCCGATGCACTGCTCAAGAATGCTGACATGGCCATGTACGAGGCCAAGACTCAGGGGCGTAACGCCTATGAGTTTTTTGTCCCGAGCCTTTCGGAAGGCGTCATGGATCGACTGAAGATGGAATCCGCCCTGCGCGGCGCCGCGGCGCGGAACGAACTACGGGTGCATTATCAGCCCCAGGTTAGGCTGAAGGGTGGTTCATTGCTTGGGGTGGAGGCCCTCGCCCGCTGGGAACACCCCACGCTGGGGCTGGTGTCACCCGGACATTTCATCCCTCTGGCCGAAGAGATGGGGGTGATCGGCGAGATCAGCGCCTGGGTGCTGCGTGAGGCCTGCCGGCAGATGCGGGTCTGGCGAGACGAAGGCCGGGACGTCAGTTGCGTGGCAGTGAACCTCTCCGTGCAACAACTGGAGCGGGACATGCTGGTGAGCACGGTGCGCGACTGCCTGGCGGAATACAACCTGCCTGCGGAGTGCCTGGAACTGGAGGTGACCGAATCCCTGATCATGCGGGCACCGGAGAAGGCGCAGTCCGTATTACAGAAACTCAAGATGATGGGGGTCAAGCTCTCGGTGGACGACTTCGGCACCGGATACTCGTCCCTGTCCTACCTCAAGCGCCTGCCCCTGGACCGGCTGAAAATCGACCGCTCCTTTATCCAGGACATCGGTCTGGACACCAATGGCGAGGCCATCACACGCGCCATCATCGGCCTGGGGCGCAGCCTGGGCCTGGAAACCCTGGCCGAGGGGGTGGAGCAGAAGGAGCAGGTCCAGTTCCTACTCAAGGAAGGCTGCGACCTGGCCCAGGGCTTTCTCTTCAGCCGCCCCGTGCCCCCGAATCAACTCGTTTTCCACTGGGACTGCCCAACCATCACTTCGGACCAGCCATCCAGTCAGTGATCTCCAGACGGCTGACGATGGCTCCACCCTCCGGGTGGTGCACCTTGCCCACCTGCAACAGGAACCAGCGGGCAGGATCCGAACCCGGATAACGATACTCCAGGCCAAACCCCTCGCTAGCTCCCTTGAGCACCTGGCGCAGGCCCCGCTCTGCCTTCACGGCGTACTCCTCTTTCTCACTCGACTGGGCGCTGCGCGCATAGCAGGACTCGAGGAAATTATCCCCCGGACCAGCCGCCACCATGGGATCCTTCGCCTGTGCCCTGGAGGCCTCTCGCCAGGCCTTGTTGACGATCTGGATCATGCCACTGCTGTCCAGCACCGCCACCTGATGGGTCTGAGAATCCAGTACTGCCTGCAGGCGCACCACATCCCGTACCGAGGTGATGTCCACCAGGGTGATCACTGCCCCCCGGGAGGCGGCTCCCTGCAGGGTGTAAGGCAGGATGCGCACCAGATAGTAATTGCCTGATTCCGAACACACCTCATGTTCGTTCATGCGCCCTTCCCGCAGGCTTTCGCGCAAGTCATCCATGAGCCCGGGGTACATCAAGTTGTGGGTAAAGTCGTCGATGCGTCGCCCCACATCCCCGTCACGGATCTTGAAGATCTGCTGCGCCTCGGGGGTGAAACGGGTGATGTGCATGGATTCATCCAGGAACAAGGTGGCGATGGAGGCTGCCTTGGCCATGCTGTCCATGTCCGCGTTGAGGCGATTGAGGATCTGGATTTTCTCCTGATTCTCCGCATTGACGGTGTACAGCTCCTCGTTCACCGATTGCAGTTCCTCATTGGAGCTTTGCAACTCTTCGTTGGCCGCCATCATTTCTTCGTTGGTGGCCTGCAGTTCCTCGTTGGAGGCCTCCAGTTCTTCAATGGTGGCCTGCAGGCTCTCCCGGGTGGCCCCCAGTTCCTGCTCCAGGGAGTTGATACGATCCACAGCCTCCACGCTCATGTCCAGGGAGTGGGTTTCGTTGTCGCTCCCCTCCGGGATCACGGCATCCTGGGATTCGAAGGACAGCAACAGGAAGGTACTGCTGCGCTCATCCCCGTCCAGACGGCGCACATTCAGGCGCAGGCGCTCGGTGCTGCCATCGGGCATCTTGAAGGTGCTGGCCTCGGAGCGGATCACCTCGCCGCTCTTGGATGCCCGACGCAGCAGGGCCTGGGCCACGGGAACGATTCCCGAGGGCAGCAGCTTGGAGATCTCCAGGGTGATGCTGCCGGAGGGGAAATGCAGGAATTGCTGAGCCTCCCCAAACACATGGATGAGTTCCAGCGACTCCGACAGCAGGATGCTGGGCGGGGCGTGTTCCTGCAGCAAGACCTGCTGCGCGGACTCAATGGCCGAGGCATCCCGGGAGCGAAACGCCTTGCTTTGGCGCCCAGCGGGCGCATGCGTGCCCCTCTTGATCGGCGGGACGCTGGCATGGTGTGACTCCATGGGCAGCGGGGCGCTGCGCAGCATCTGAAACAGCTTGTACTTGCTGCTGACCGGCGTGAAATCCGGGCTGAGTTCGCCCAGGGATTCACTGCTGCCCAGAAACATGTAACCGCCTGGTGCGAGGGCATACTGCAACCGCCGCAGGGCCCGCTCCTGGGTGGCGGGCAGGAAGTAGATCAGCACGTTGCGGCAGGACACCATGTCCATGCGCGTGAAGGGGGGATCCTCCACCAGGTTATGGCGGGCAAAGACCAGGGTCTGACGCAGTTCCGGCTTGACCACGAAGTGGCTGCCCCGCTTGATGAAGAAGCGCTCCAGCCGCTCCGGTGACACCTCTGCCATGATGGCCTCGGAGAACGTGCCAGCGCTGGCGGCATCCACGTTCTTTTGCTCCACGTCGGTGGCGAAGATCTTCAGGTCCGGCCAGCGGTGGGCCCGCTCGAAGGCCTCGGCAAACAGGATGGCAATGGAATAGGCCTCCTCGCCGGTGGACGTACCCGCCACCCACACACGGATGGAATGGTTGTTGCCGGACTGGCTGACAATATTCTCCACCGCCTTGCTGGCCAGGGTGTCGAAGGCCTCCGGGTCGCGGAAGAAATTGGTCACCGGGATGAGGATCTCCCGCCGCAATACCGACACCTCTCCCGAATCCCCCTCCAGCAATTCCAGGTAGTGTTCGAAATCCGGCACATGGCGTACCTGCATGCGCCGCTCGATCCGGCGCAGCACCGTGGCCGGCTTGTAGTCCCGGAAGTTGACCCCGCCGTGGTTGTGCAGCAAATGGAAGATTCCCTCCAGGGCCGAACCCGAATCCAGGTCAGAGGCGGTCTTGGGAGGCGGCGTCACCTGGGTGTCGGGCTTTTGCTCGATATGATCGCGGATCCGTTCGCCCAGGGTGTCCGGGGGCAGCACCTCGTCCACCAGACCCGTGGCGATGATGCTGCGTGGCATGCCGTCGAACTTGGCACTCTCCGGATCCTGGGCCAGCAGCAGTCCACCGGCGTCGTTGATGGCCACGGAGCCCCGGGTACCGTCAGACCCGGTACCCGACAGGATGACACCGATGGAGCGGTGACCGAACTCCTTGGCCAGGGAGGAAAAGAACAGATCAATGGGCAGGGACAGGGCCCGGGGGTTCTTGGGGCTGAGGCGCAAGTGGCCCTCGGCAATGGTCATCAGATTGCCGGGCGGGATCAGGTAGATGGTCTCCGGTTCCAGTTCCATGGCATCACGAACCGTGATCACCGGCATGCTGGTATGGCGGGCCAGCAGGTTGGCCATCAGGCTCTTGTGGTCGGGGGAGAGGTGCTGAACCACCACAAAGGCCGCGCCCGTTCCGTCAGGCATGGACTCGAACAAACGCTCCAGAGCCTCGAGCCCTCCGGCAGAGGCACCAATACCCACCACATGGCCAGCGAAATCCTGCGTTGGCCCAGCGCCCTCAAGCACCTCCCCAGCATCCTCCTGGGGGGCATCCTGGGGCTCGTGGGTGTCGTCTGGGGTCTGATCGGATGGCATGGTGGACTGACCGCTTGGGCCGAAGTGGATGGACTCCCCCACTATAAGGCCATCACGGACTGACCGCCAGAAGCCCTCCCGGCCCCGGGTTCCTGGCTCGTCAGTGATGGGGGATCTTTGCGTCGTCCGGCATCAGCGTTGCACGGCGCAGTATCTCCGGAATGTCCTTGGCGGCCACCGGGTGACTGAAGCGATACCCCTGCGCCCGGTGGCAGCCGAGGGCCAGCAGGGCCTCCTGCTGCTCCCGCGTTTCCACCCCCTCGGCCAGCACTTCCATGTTCAGGTGCCCACCCAACGTGGTGATGGCACTGGCAATGGCTGCATCGTGGGGGTTCAGGGAAATGCCGCGAATGAAGCTCTGATCGATTTTCAGGGCATCGAACGGCAGTGACTTGAGGTAGGACAATGAGGAATAGCCGGTGCCAAAGTCATCCACTGCCAGGAAGACGCCCAGGGACTTGAGCTGGCGCAATAACTCCTCGGAGCCCTGACGGCGGTCCATCACGAAGCTTTCCGTGATTTCCAGTTCCAGCAGCGCCGGGTCCACCCCGGTCTCCCGCAACACCGCACCCACGGTCTCCACGAAATCGCTGCGCTGCACCTGCACTCCCGACACGTTCACGGCCACGGTGCCAAAATCGAGCCCGGCCTCCCGCCAAGCCCTGGCCTGCACACAGGCCTGGCGCAGCACCCAGCGCCCAAGGGGCAGGATCAGGCCGGTATCCTCGGCCATGGGGATGAAGCGACCCGGCGAAATCATGCCCTGGGTCGGGTGCTCCCAGCGAACCAGGGCCTCAAGGCCCACCACCTCCCCGCTGATCAGATCCACCTGGGGCTGATAGTGCAATACCAGCTCGTTGCGCTCCAGCGCCTGACGCAGATCGGCTGCCAGAAGCACGCGATCCCGAGCGTAATCGGTGAAATCCCGACTGTATTGGGCATAGGTATTACCGCCCGCCTGCTTGGCATGATGCATGGACGCATCGCTGTGCTGCAGCAGTTGATCCTGTTCGTGGCCGTCCTGAGGGAAGCTGGCGATACCAATGCTGGCAGTGATGAAGACATCGTTGTTGCGTATCTTCACGGGGAGCTGCACCGCCTGAATGATCGCCTCGGCCACCTGCTCCACCCGGGCTTCCTCATCCGCCCCCTGCTCCACCAGGATGGCGAATTCATCACTGCCCATGCGCGCCAGGGTCTCGCCACGCTGCAAAATAGCGGTGAAACGTTCGGCCAGGCTGGAGAGCAGTTGATCGCCCATGCGGATGCCCAGGCTATCATTGATGTGCTTGAAGCCATCCAGATCAAGCAGCAACACCGACACCTGCGAGGCATGGGAGCGAGCGCGGATAAGGGCCTGCTCCAGGCGGGTGCGGAACAACAGTCGATTGGGCAGGTTGGTCAGGGCATCCCGGTGGGCCAGCCGTTCGATCTGCTCCTGAGAGCTCTTGAGGTCGGAAATATCGGAAAAGACGCCAACGAAATGGGTCAGGCGACCCTCGGCATCGCGTACGGCATTGATGGTGGACCATTGGGGATAGAGCTCACCGCTCTTGCGACGATTCCACAACTCGCCCCGCCAGCCCCCCGTCAGACTGATGGTGTCCCACATGCGACGAAAGAAGAGCCGGGTATGGCGGCCGGAACTGAGTAGGCTGGGATTGCGCCCCACGGCCTCCTTCGGGCCATAACCCGTGATCCGGGTAAAGGAGGCATTCACCATCAGGATGCGGGCGCGATCATCGGTGATGATCATGCCCTCGTCACTGGATTCGAACACCGTGGCCCATTGGCGCAGTTTCGCCTCATCGCGCTTGCGGGCGCTGATGTCCTGAAAGGCTCCTTGAACCCGAGTGATCCGCCCCTGCTCGTCGCGCACGGCCCGGCCAATGGTGCGCACCCAGACGGGCTTGCCCTCGCGGGTGAGGATCTGCATCTCCTCGTCGTAAGGGATGCCTTCCTCGGCGCATGCCCGGAATACCTGGCGAATCCTGTCCCGGTAGGCCGGGGCATAGAACGCGATACCGTCTTCCACTTTGACCCGGGTGCCAGGGGGCATATCGTGGATGCGGCAGACCTCCCGCGACCAGTGCACCACGCCGGTTTGCAGGTCCACCTGCCAGCCGCCCACATGGGCCAGGCCGGCGGCCATGTTCATGAGACGCTCGCTATCCTCAAGGCGATGGGCCCAGGAACGCAACAATCCATACAGCAGTACGGACGTGACCAGCACGAAGAGCAGGCCCTTGGCGATCTCCAGACGAACCTGCACTGTCCCGTCATCAAGGGCCAGATCCAGTAGCCAGCCTGAGGTGATGATCCATAGTCCCGCGATCAGGGCGTAAACCAGTACCACGTTGCCGGCGCTTGGGTGGAGTCTTTTACGCATCCCCTCACTCTAAGGCATCCAAGAATCCCCCGGAATACCATCGCCCGATATAATCGGGTTATCATGGGGGATACACTTCCCGGGAGATCCACCGGGGCGATGCGGGCCAGCGGCTCCCGCCAGCCATGGCCCATGATGTCCCACGGAGCCCCATGTCAGATACCCATCCCAGCGAGGAAAGGTACCGCACCACGCGCCGCGTGACCCTCGTGGGGGCCGCCACCAATGCCTCCCTGGCTACGGCTCAGGTGGTGGGCGGTTTTCTTGCACAGTCTCAGGCATTGATCGCCGATGGCGTACATACCCTGTCGGACCTGCTCAGTGACTTCATGGTACTGTTTGCCGCCCGCAAGGCCAATGCCCCGGCGGACGACAACCACCCCTACGGACATGCCCGCATCGAGACACTGGCCACCGTGATTGTGGGGCTGGCCCTCATCGGTGTCGCCCTGGGCATCGCCCTGGATGCCTTCCGGCGCCTGCAGTCGCCGGAGGAATTGCTCAGCCCGGCCCCTGCGGCCCTGGCCCTGGCGGCCCTAGCCATCATCTCCAAGGAGGGTCTTTACCATTACACCGTGCGGGCGGCGCGGCGCATCGACTCCAGCCTGCTCCATGCCAATGCCTGGCACCACCGCTCCGACGTGGTCTCGTCACTGGTGGTGCTGGTGGGCATTGGGGCCACCCTGGCGGGTTTTGCCTTCATGGATGCCGTGGCCGCCGTGCTGGTGGCCCTGCTGATCAGCTTGATGGGCGCCAAGCTGATCTGGAACAGCGTGAGCGAGTTGATCGACACCGGCGTGGGGCCGGAAGAACAACAACAGATGCTGGATTCGGTCAGGCACCTGGACGGTATCCATGGCGTTCATGAACTGCGAACCCGGCGTATGGGCAGTGCGCTACTGGCCGATGTGCACATCATGGTGGGCCCAAGGATCAGCGTCTCCGAGGGCCATCGCATCAGCGAATCCGTGGCCAAGACCCTGCGGCAGTCACGTCCCGAATTGCGCGAGGTGCTGGTGCATGTGGACCCGGAGGATGACCGGACACACGCCCCCAGCAGCCACCTGCCCTGCCGATCCGAATTGATGCGACAGCTGAACCTGCAGTGGCAATCCGTCCCCGGGGCGCTACCGCTGGACAACGTGGTGCTGCACTACCTGGACGGCCGAATCCACCTGGAATTGCACCTCTCCCCCGAAAACTTCGAAACCCTGGAAGGCGCGCGCGCCCTGGCGCGACAGCTGACGCGGGTCACCCGGGAGGTAAAGGGAGTGGGCGAGGTCATCGTGTACTTCCGGTGATGGAAAGCAAAAAGCCCCTGGGACAGGGGCTTGGGCACAACTTATGGCGGAGAGGGAGGGATTCGAACCCTCGGTACGCTCGCGCGTACAACGGTTTTCGAGACCGCCCCGTTCGACCGCTCCGGCACCTCTCCTGACGGTCTTGGCGAAGTCAGGCATTATAGCCCATCCGCCCATGTCTTTTTAAGCCCTTGAGACGCCGACGCCCCGCATTGACCCTGGCACAGCGCATGGAGATTGTCGCCTTCCTGCTGCTGGTGACCCTCACCCTGCTGTTTGTCCTGGCGCGGCCCGTGACCGAGCTGGACCGTGTGCTGGCCAAGGGTGAACTGGTGGTGGCCACGCGCCTGGGCAATACCACCTATCAACCCTGGGCCAACGGCACCAGCGGCTTCGAATATGACCTGGCCTCGGCGTTTGCCGAGCATCTGGGGGTGGAGCTGCGCATCCTGGTGCCGGATCGCTTCGAGTCCATCCTGCCCATGGTGAACGCCGGGCGCGCCGACATGGCCGCGGCCGGGATCACCATCACCCGCCCGCGCCTGAGCCAGGTACGCTTCGGGCCCAGCTACATGCAGGTGACAGAACAGTTGATCTACCGCAGCGGCACCGATCGCCCCCAATCCCTGGCCGATCTGGAAGGGCGAACCATCCTGGTGGTGGCCGGCAGCAGTCACGTAACCACGCTGGCGCAGTTGCAGCAGTCCTACCCGTGGCTTGAGTGGGAAGAGGTGGCGGACACCACTCCGGAAGATCTCCTGCGCCAGGTGTGGGAGGGCGAGGCTGAGCTCACGGTGGTGGACTCCATGGAACTGGCGGCCACATTACGCTTCTTCCCGGAACTCAGGGTAGCGCTGGAACTGTCGGAACCCAGGCCACTGGCCTGGGCCTTCAAGCGCGACGCGGACTCCACACTGCTCAGGGAGGCCGAGGTCTTCTTCGAACAGATCACGGAGGATGGGCGCCTGGAGCAGATACTGGAACGGTATTTCGGGCACGTGGAGATGCTGGATTATGCCGGCGTGCTGACCTTCATGCGTCGCATCCGGAATCGACTGGAGCGTTTCGAGCCTCTCTTCCGTGAGGCCGCCGAGGTCCATGATATGGACTGGCGGCTGCTGGCCGCCATCAGTTACCAGGAATCCCACTGGGACCCACGGGCAGTTTCCTACACCGGCGTGCGCGGTCTGATGATGCTGACGCGTGCCACCGCCGGTCAGCTGGGGATACAGGACCGCACCGACCCCCGCGACTCGGTCTTCGGGGGCGCGGAGTATTTCACCAGCCTGCGCGGGCGCCTGCCCGATGACATTCATGAACCGGATCGCACCTGGATGGCCCTGGCTGCCTATAACGTGGGCCTGGGACATCTGCACGATGCCCGACGGATCACCCGCTCCCAGGGGCGGGACCCGAATCGCTGGATGGACGTGATGGAGCACCTGCCTCTGCTCAGTCAGCCCGATTGGTACCGGCAGACCCGCTACGGGTATGCCCGTGGCTGGGAGCCGGTGCAGTACGTGCAGAATGTGCGCAGCTTCTACGACATCCTCACCTGGCTGGACACCCGGGATGACGCGCCGGGGGAGCCGGCACCACTGCCGCCGCGCCGGGGCGTTGCACCTCTGGAGATCCTGCCCCCGGCGCTATAGGCGCCGCCCGCGTCGCGAGCGAAAGAAATCCCGCAACAGGTCGCCGCAGGCCTGGGAGAGCACACCGCCGGTCACCTGCAAACGATGATTGTGCATGGGCAGGTTGACCAGATCGGCAGCACTGCCGGCAGCCCCGGTCTTGGGGTCATGGGCCCCGAAGACCACCCGCTCCACACGGGCATGGATCATGGCACCAATGCACATGCCGCAGGGTTCCAGGGTGACATATAGCGTGCTACCGGGCAGGCGATAGTTCCCTTCCCGCCGGGCGGCCTCGCGCAGGGCCAGGATCTCCGCATGGGCTGTGGGATCGGCCAGGCCGATGGGCTGGTTGCCACCACGACCGAGGCATTCGCCGCCACGAACCACCAGGGCCCCCACTGGCACCTCGCCGTTGTCGGCCGCCCGCCGTGCCAGTTCCAGGGCCTGATGCATCCAGTGGGCATCATCGGGATCCATGCCTGCGCTCCTTAGTCTCGGTCTGATATGTCATACTGCATCCACTCACTCACTCGTCCACACGCCCCGTGAAAAGAAATCTCGATTCCAAAGAGATCGTCGACGAATTCGTGGCGGATCTTCGCGCAGATCTCCAGGGAAATGGTATCCAGATTCCCACCCTGCCGGATGTATCCATCCAGGCGCTGTTCACGATCAACCGCGACGACAGTTCCATTGACGACGTCACTTCGGTGGTGGCCCGGGATACCGCCATGGCGGCGCGCCTGATCCGCTATGCCAACAGCCCCCTTTACCGGGGGCTGACCCGCTGCGCCACCATCAAGTCTTCCATCACCCGGCTGGGGCTGGAGAAGACCAAGAACGTACTGTTGTCACTGGCCATGCGGGATGTGTTCAGCACCGGTCACCGGGGTATTCGTCAGCGCATGGAAACCCTCTGGGAGCATAGCGTGGAAGTGGCCGTGGTCAGTACCCTGCTGGCTCGTCGCTACCGGCACCTGGACCAGGAAGAAGCCCTGCTGGCCGGCCTGATCCACGACGTGGGCGTGATCCCTATCCTGAACAAGGCCAAGAATGTGGATGTTATCGTGGAGAACGAGAAGCATCTGAGCCTGATCATCGCCTCGCTGCACATGGCGGTGGGCAAGGCGGTGCTCAAGGCCTGGAACTTCGAGCAGGAACTGATCGACGTGGCCGCAGAGCACGACAACCTGGGGCGTGACCCGGGGGATGACAAACCCATCGACTACGTGGATATCGTCCAGGCCGCCAACATCGAGAGCTACCAGTCCACCCGCCACCGGCTGGCCTCGGTGGACCGCATGAAGGTGGCCTCCCTGCGCCGCCTGGGCGCCACCCCGGAAGACCCCACCCTACCCTGGGACGAAGATCCCACCGCCATGCAGCAGATCAGCCGGATCTTCGTGTGATGAGCGGGTAGTCATTCCCTCTCAATCATCAACGAAGGCTTTACCCCATTGAAGGTAAAGTTTTCATTAAAGGCTGATTTTGGACTTTACCGTCGCTTTTACCGTCAGAATCACCAGCTCTTTGTTTACGCGGGTGATGCAGCGATTTTTCCGGCAGCGGTGTTTTTTCACACCATGATCAACCAGAGAGTATGATATCAGAGCCGCGCATACAGCACGACGGCTCTACCTCTGCGCAGCACGCCTTCCACCGGCGCACCAACTGGAAGCAGTCTACCTGTCTAGGGCTGCCCTGTACCCACATCTCCCGCTGGACAAACGCATGCCGGGGCGGTTACGGTCCCTGGCATGCGAGCACAGAATCAGATCAAGCGTACGCTCAGTGAGCCGGAAAGTGTTGCCCGGGTGCAAGCCCTGATGCGGGAGTTTCCCGATGTCCATCGCACCGGGATTGCGGACAAGGTGTGTGCCACGTTCGCGTTTGTGAGGAGCTGCCACAATATCGGAGAAGCCCCTACTGCCCTTCCGCAGGACCATTCGCCGACAGGAGCTGCACCTACTCTACAGGCCCGAACCTTCAGGTGAGATATTAATCAGTGTTGCCGACGGGACAGATCCCTGGGGTGTTGGCGGGATAAGGCCGCCGCCAGTTTGCCGGCGTAGAGATCGGCAAAATCGAGCACCTGTGTGGAAGCAAAGCCGAAGGCCTGTCCCACCTCCGGCTGGACCACCATGGTGCGAACCGGATGTACCGCGCCGCGCATCACCGGGGTGGTTTCGATCTGCACCCGGGCACGGCCGCGGCTGCAGATCAACCGCGTGATGCCTCCGGTGTTTGCGCCACCCGATGTCTGCACTTGTAGCTGCAAAGGGCGGGCACGCAATGTCTCCGCCAACTGCTCCAATGCCGCCGATATCGCCGCCACGTCCGCCTCGAAATCCTGCACCGGCAACCAGGTCAGGTCGATATCGACCGACAGCCTCGGAAGATCGTGCTCGAACAAGTTGATGGCCGTCCCGCCTTTCAGGGCAAAGCGGGTTTCCTTTGCCAGCACTGGCAGGATATCCACCAGCAACTGCACCCGATCGCTGTAGCGTTTATCCCAACTGTTCATCGAGGTCTCCCGGCAGGGTGATCTGATATCGGGGATGCAGATGACCACCGGAAACCAGGGACCGTTTACCACGTCCGAGGTCTACACCATCGAGCGATAGATGCGAAAACCAGGCATGCCCATGGCGTTCGGCCAGGGCAAGAAACAAGCGCTTGACCTTGATGCTGCGGCAATAGCTCAGCAACATTTCAAGCCGTTGTGGACGCAGGGTGGCCATGCCCTGCATCAATGCGTCGACCTCATAGACTCCACTGGCATCAGACGCCTCGTCACACAATTCCAACATGGCCCGCTCCGGTGTCGAACATACCAGCATCCCGCTCGGCGCTGCTTCACGCCGCTCCAGGCCTTGGTCCAGCAACGCCTGATCCGATGTCTCATCGGTAAGAGGAAGCACTGGCAGATCAAAAGGCCCCTTGCCGCAGTACTCGACACCTTCCACCAACGGCAACTTGCCCACCCACCCGGGCACACGATCCGGACCGTAGAGGGTGATCACGGCAGCTTCGCCCAAGCGCAGGTAGTGCTCATGTCCCAACCAGGCCAAGGGAAAGCGTCCGCCGACATGCAGTGACAAACCCTCCATCCATTGCAGCGTCCGCACCACGCCTTCCCACCGCAGGGAGCCGCCTTTGCGCATGTACACGCCACGAGCCGGTGATACCAGCCAACCGCTGTCCACATAGCGGACCACCAGGCTGCTGGAATAGCCCTGCGCTCTTAACCACCGGCTGGAAACCACGCCGGTATCGCTGAGTCCAGCCAGTAGACGGTTTAATTTACTCTCATTTTGGTCACTCATAGTGACTAAAATACACTTTTTATAAACCCACGCCAATACCTGGTAGTTTAAATTATCCAATAAAGACTCACTTATAGTGACTTTATCAGGATTTTTATAAACTGTGTGGGCAGGTTCCTCACCTGCCCACAAGGGAATCGGGGCTTGCGTATTCTCCCCTACATGCGCTGTATAGGACGTATTCATACCGACGCCCTCAACGACGGCACCGACATGTGCGTATTCCGGAGCAAGGTTGCCACTGATTCCACGGCAAGCCTGCCACCCATTCCAGGGGAAAGCTGCCACTGATTCCACGGCAAGGCTGCCACCCAGGCAGAGGCGCTGAGTCGACTCATCGAAGTGTCCAGACGCGGGATAACTTACCGGTAGGCTGGTCCTTTCCATCCGGGGAAGGTCAGATGCCAGCGAAGAGGTTATCCATGCGGAAGATCAAAGAAGTCCTACGCCTCAAATGGGAGCGAGGGCTGAGCAACCGCCAGGTTGCATTGGCCTGCGGTATCAGTCGTCCCACCGTGAGGGAGTATCTTCGGCGTTTTGCCGAGGCGGGTTTGAGTTGGCCATTGCCAGAGGACCTGGGCGAAAGTCGCCTGGAGCAGTTGTTATTTCCGCCCCCTCCAGACCTGCCAGCCCATGCCCGGGTCGTACCGGACTGGCATCGGGTCAAAGAGGAGTTGAGGGGCAAGCACGTCACCCTTTTCCTGATCTGGCAGGAGTACCGGGAAGCCCACCCAGAGGGGTATCAGTACAGCTGGTTTTGCGAGAACTATCGGGCCTGGCAGGGCAAGCTGGACATGGTGATGCGTCAGGACCACCGGGCTGGAGAGAAGCTGTTTGTGGACTATGCCGGCCAGACTGTGCCAGTCATTGATCGCAATACCGGGGAGATCCGCGAGGCTCAGATCTTCGTGGCAGTGCTTGGGGCGTCCAATTACAGCTATGCAGAGCCGACCTGGAGCCAGACACTGCCCGACTGGATTGGATCCCACATCCGGGCCTTCGAGTTCTTCGGAGGTGTGCCAGAGCTGGTGGTGCCGGACAACCTGAAATCGGGCGTCACCAAGGCGCATCGTTACGATCCGGATCTCAACCCGACCTATCAGGACATGGCCGCCCATACGGTGTGGCCGTTGTCCCCGCACGATCCCGAAAACCCCGGGACAAGGCCAAGGTGGAGGGTGGCGTGCTGATCGTTGAGCGGTGGATACTGGCGGCACTGCGCCACCGTCAGCACTTCTCTCTTGGGCAACTCAAATCCAGCATCCGTGAACTGCTGGAGAAGCTCAACAACCGCCCGTTCCGGAAGTTGCCCGGTTGTCGGCGCGATCACTTCGAGCAGTTGGACAAGCCGGCCCTGCAGCCTCTGCCGGCAGAGCGTTATGTCTATGCCGAATGGAAGAAGGCCCGGGTACATATCGACTACCACGTGGACATCGGGGGGCACTACTACTCGGTGCCTCACGCCCTGATCAAGAAGGAGGTCGAGGTCCGGATCACCCACAACACCATCGAGTGCTTTTACCGCGGCAACCGCATTGCCAGCCACCCTCGCTCCGATCAGAAGGGGCGGCACACCACCGTGGCCGCCCACATGCCCGAATCCCATCGGCAGTCAGGTGAGTGGACACCCAAGCGTCTGATCGCGTGGGCCGCCAAGACCGGGCCTGCTACAGAAAAGCTCATCCGCACCGCCCTGGGTGCCCGAAAGCACCCCCAGCAAGCCTACCGTTCCTGTCTGGGCATCCTCCGCCTGGGGAAGACGTTTGGTGATGTTCGCTTGGAGGCCGCCTGTCAACGCGCGCTGACGCTTGGGACGTGCCGCTACAAGAACATCGAATCCATCCTCAAACACCGCCTGGATGAACAGCCTCTGGAAGAACAGCAGGAGCTGGCCTTACCTGATGG
>NZ_KK214996.1:410576-432827 GCF_000633935.1 Ectothiorhodospira haloalkaliphila ATCC 51935
CCTGCCAGTGGGTGAAGGAACACCTCAATATCCTCATCACCGGCCCCACCGGGGTTGGCAAAACCTGGCTGGCCTGTGCCTTGGCCCATAAGGCCTGCCGAGAGGGACACACCGCCCACTACGTTCGTCTAACCCGTCTGTTGCGGGAGCTGAGCATCGCCAAGGGGGATGGTCAGTACGCAAAGCTTCTGGCCAACTTGGCCAAAGTGGATGTACTGATTCTCGACGACTGGGGGCTCATGAAACTCAATGCTGAAAACCGCCGTGACCTCCTGGAGGTGTTGGAAGACCGCCACGGCAGACGATCCACCATCGCCACCAGCCAACTGCCCATGGACCAATGGCACGACGTCATCGGTGATGCCACCCTGGCTGATGCCATTCTGGATCGCTTGGTTCACAACGCCTACAAGATCAATCTCAGAGGGGAGTCCATGCGAAAAACCCAGTCCAAGTTGACCGACACCGCAACGTCGGAGTAAGAAGGAAAACCCCGCGTCGCTACGCTCCGATGGGTGGCAGCTTTGCCCCGGTCCGGGTGGCAGGCTTCACGTGGAATGGGTGGCAACCTTCAGCGGTCTACGCACCGACATGCTCGATGGCAGCAGCGTTGGCGTGTAGGTGTCGCCCTCCACCCAGGCATCAATCATGTTCGCCCACTCCTGCAACATGTGACGACGCTGCTCGGCATACTCCGCCTTGTTGTACACGGCGCGTGACGAACGGTTGTCCTCGTGAGCCAGCGCCTTCTGAAGGCCGGCAGGATATCGCGGTCAATGACGTGCTTACGCATGGCCCGAGTGCTGTCGGCCATGCCGGAGGCCTCCAACCACACCTCGGTGAATTCCGCGAACGTCTTGGCACGGGACAGACGGCGTTTCTCCCGCTGCTTCTCCTGGGCGGGAGAGCGTCCTTCCTCCACAGCCTTGCGGGCATCCAGCAGACGATCCCGCGCCAGAGCCAGGGAAATACCGCCCGGCCCGTAGCGACCCAGAGTGAGGGTTTCGCGGCGGCCATTGAGGCGGTAGTCGTAACGGAAGGTGACGGTGCCGACCTTCGACACCGTCACGTACATGCCGTCGCGGTCGGAGACCTTGTAGGGCGCGGCTTTGGGCTTGAGTTTGCGTAGTGCTGTATCGGTCAACATATCAGGTTTCTCCTGTGTTTTTGCGGTTTGTTACCGTCAAGGGTCAGGAGCCCTGATGATGTCCCTAAGTTCTTGATTTCAAAAGAAGTCAGGGCGTAGTTTTACCGTCATGCCGAAAAAAGGCGTGACGGTAATTGGGAGAGTCTTAATTCCGGGAATTTGCGATACCGTCGCTTTTACCGACAAATGTTTCTGCTTGCCGCCGATAGCCACCGATAGGTAATGAGACGTAAATTTATATAAATCATGAAGTTACGCCACATTTCCGATAACCGCCGATAGTCCCCGAAAGACCTTATTTCACTCCCACTCGATGGTCGCCGGCGGCTTGCCGGAGATGTCGTAGGTGACCCGGGAGATGCCCTTGATCTCGTTGATGATGCGGCGCGACACCTTGTCCAGGAAATCGTAGGGCAGATGGGCCCAGCGGGCGGTCATGAAGTCGATGGTCTCCACGGCGCGCAGGGCCACCACATAGTCGTAGCGGCGACCGTCGCCCATCACGCCCACCGACTTCACCGGCAGGAACACGGCAAAGGCCTGGGACACCTTGTCGTACAGACCGGCGGCACGCAGTTCCTCGATGAAAATATGGTCGGCCCGACGCAGCAGGTCGGCATATTCCTTTTTCACCTGCCCCAGGATACGTACCCCAAGCCCAGGCCCCGGGAAGGGGTGACGGTAGACCATCTCCGTGGGCAGACCCAGTTCCACGCCGATGCGACGCACCTCGTCCTTGAACAGTTCGCGCAGGGGCTCCACCAGCCCCATCTTCATGGTCTCGGGCAGTCCGCCCACATTGTGGTGGGACTTGATCACATGGGCCTTGCCGGTCTTGGAGCCGGCAGACTCGATCACATCCGGGTAGATGGTGCCCTGGGCCAGCCAGCGGGCGTTGGTGAGCTTGCTGGCCTCCTCGTCGAAGACCTCCACAAACAGGCGGCCGATGATGCGGCGCTTTTCTTCCGGATCCGCCTCGCCTTCCAGGGCGGAGAGGAATCGATCTTCTGCATCGACGCGGATCACACGCACGCCCATGTGCCGTGCGAAGGTGGCCATCACCTGGTCACCCTCCTGATGACGGAGCAGGCCCGTATCCACGAATACGCAGGTGAGCTGATCGCCAATGGCCTTGTGCAACAGGGCCCCCACCACCGAAGAGTCCACGCCGCCGGAGAGACCCAGCACCACATGATCATCGCCCACCTGCTCACGCACGCGGGCGGTCATATCCTCGATGATGTTGCCGGCGGTCCAGAGGTTCTCGCAGCCGCAGATGTCGTGCACGAAGCGCGACAGGATGCGCTGCCCCTGGGTGGTATGGGTGACCTCCGGGTGGAACTGCACGCCATAGAAGCCCCGGACCTCATCGGCCATGCCGGCAATGGGAGCCGCCTCGGTGGAGGCCATGAGCTTGAAGCCCTCGGGCATCTGCGTGACCCGGTCGCCATGGGACATCCACACATCCAGCATCCCGAAGCCTTCCGGGGTGGTGTGATCCTCGATATCGGTGAGCAGGGGGGTATGGCCGTGGGCGCGCACCTGGGCATAACCAAACTCCCGGTGGTCCGACCCTTCCACGCATCCGCCCAGCTGGGCGGCCATGGTCTGCATGCCATAGCAGATGCCCAGCACCGGCACCCCCAGCTCGAACACGCATTGAGGCACCCCGGGCGGATCGCTCTCGTGCACCGACTCGGGGCCGCCGGAGAGGATGATGCCCGTGGGGGCGAAGTCCCGGATGGCCGCCTCGTCCATGTCCCAGGGGTGGATCTCGGAATACACCCCAGCCTCGCGAATGCGTCGCGCGATGAGCTGGGTGTACTGGGAACCGAAATCAATAATGAGAATGCGGTAGGCGTGGATATCGGCAGCGGTCATGAATCAATCCATCCGGTAGTTGGGGGCTTCCTTGGTGATCGCCACGTCGTGCACATGGCTCTCACGCATCCCCGCAGCAGTCACCCGCACAAAGCCGGGGCGCGTGCGCATCTCGTCGATGCTGGTGCAACCCACATAGCCCATGGAAGAACGCAACCCACCCACCAGTTGATGAATGATGGCCACAATGCTGCCCTTGTAGGGCACCCGGCCCTCGATCCCCTCCGGCACCAGCTTGTCCACGTTGGCGTTGCCCTCGTTGTCCTGGAAATAACGATCCGAGGACCCCTGCTGCATGGCACCCAGAGACCCCATGCCCCGGTAAGACTTGTAGGAACGGCCCTGGTAGAGCTCCACTTCGCCAGGGGCCTCCTCCGTGCCGGCAAACAGGCTGCCCAGCATCACCGAGTGGGCGCCGGCGGCCATGGCCTTGGCAAAGTCGCCGGAGAAGCGCACGCCGCCGTCGGCAATGAGCGGCACGTCCGTATCCTTGAGGGCCTGGCGAACGTTGTCGATGGCCGTAACCTGGGGCACCCCCACACCCGCAACGATACGCGTGGTGCAGATGGAGCCGGGGCCAATGCCCACCTTGACGGCATCGGCACCCGCATCCACCAGCGCCAGGGCAGCCTCACCGGTGGCGATGTTGCCGCCCACCACCTGCACATGCGGGAAGTGCTTCTTGACCCAGGCCACACGATCCAGCACACCCTGAGAATGGCCGTGAGCCGTGTCCACGATCACCACGTCCACGCCCGCATCCACCAGCGCCTCGCAGCGCTCCTCGGTGCCGGCCCCCACGCCCAGGGCAGCCCCCACCCGCAGACGCCCCTGTTCGTCCTTGCAGGCAATGGGGAAGTCGGTGGATTTCTGGATATCCTTCACGGTGATCATGCCGCGCAGGTGGAAGTCGTCGTTCACCACCAGTACCTTCTCGATGCGGTGCTCGTGCAGCAGATGCTGGACTTCCTCCCGATCGGCACCCTCGCGCACGGTGACCAGGCGTTCCTTGGGGGTCATGATCTGGGAGACGGGGGCATCCATGCGGGTTTCAAAACGCAGGTCGCGGCTGGTGACAATGCCCACCAGGTCCTTGCCACTGACCACCGGCACACCGGAGATGTCATTGGCACGGGTAATGGCCAGCACGTCGCGGATGCTGGTATCGGGCGCCACGATAATGGGATCGACGATCACGCCACTCTCGTATTTCTTGACGATGCGCACCTGATGCGCCTGAGCCTGGATGCTCATGTTCTTGTGAACGATGCCGATGCCGCCTTCCTGGGCAATGGCGATGGCCAGTCGGGCCTCGGTGACCGTGTCCATGGCGGCCGATACCAGGGGAATGTTCAGGGTGATGCCGCGGGTTAACCGCGTGCTGAGATCGACTTCCTTGGGCAATACCCTTGAGTGAGCGGGTAGCAGAAGGACGTCGTCGAAGGTGAGGGCTTCCTGGACGATGCGCATGATGATTCTCGGGAGGGGACGCGGTGGTTAATCTTCCCATTATAAGGATGCGGCCAGGGGTGGTAAACCTGAGCACCACTCTTGTATCTTTCCCGCCATGCCTGAAATCCTCACCGTCTCGGATCTGAACGAAGCCGTCCGCCAGCAACTGGAGAGCGGCTTTCCGCTGGTCTGGGTGGAAGGGGAACTCTCCAACCTGGCCCGCCCCGCCTCGGGGCACCTTTACTTCTCGCTGAAGGACAGTGGCGCCCAGGTCCGCTGCGCCCTGTTTCGCAATCGCGCCCGTCTGCTGGGGTTTCGTCCCGCCGATGGCACCCAGGTGCTGGCCCGGGCACGGGTAAGCCTGTACGCACCCCGGGGGGACTACCAGCTCATTGTCGAGCACATGGAGGAATCCGGGGATGGCGCCCTGCGCCGCGCCTTCGAGGCACTGCGCCGGAAACTCGAGGCCGAAGGCCTGTTCGACCCGGCCACCCGCCGGCCCATCCCCGCATTTCCCCGGCGCGTGGGCGTGATCACCTCCCCTTCCGGTGCCGCCATCCGCGACATCCTCTCGGTGCTCAGGCGCCGCTTCCCGGCCCTGCCGGTGCTGGTGTTCCCCGTGCCGGTGCAGGGCACCGAGGCCGCGCCGGCCATCGTCCGGGCCCTGGAACAGGCGGCTTGCCAGGGAGATTGCGATGTACTCATCCTGGCCCGGGGCGGCGGCTCCCTGGAGGACCTGTGGGCCTTCAACGAGGAATCGGTGGCCCGCGCCATCCGCGCCTGCCCCCTGCCGGTGGTCAGCGGCGTGGGGCACGAGACCGACGTGACCATTGCCGATTTTGCCGCCGACCTGCGGGCGGCCACCCCCTCGGCGGCCGCCGAACTGGTCAGCCCCAATGGCGATGATCTGCTGCGACGGGTGGCCCATGCCCGGGCCCTGCTGCAGGAGCGCATGGGGCGTCGACTCCATGCACTGCGCCTGCAACTGCAGGGCCTGGATCGCCACCTGCGCCAGCAGCATCCGGAGCGCCGCCTGCAGGATCGCAGCCAGCGCCTGGATGAGCTGGAACAGCGGCTGCACCACGCCATGGTGCGCCGGCAGCGGGATCATCGAACCCGGCTGCGTGTGCTCTGGTCGCGCCTGCAACGCACCTCGCCGGCGGCCCGCGTGCTGGCCGGACAGGAGCGCTGCGCGCAACTATCGCAGCGCCTGCACCGTGCCATGGACCTGCGCCTGGAACGCCTGAACACCCGCCTGACCGGCAACGCCCGCACCCTGCACACCGTCAGCCCCCTGGCCACCCTGGCCCGGGGCTACAGCATCCTGACGGATGAATCCGGCCAGGTGATCCGGTCGTCCACCCAGGTCCAGCCTAACCAGCGCCTGCAGGCCCGGCTGAGCGAGGGTGAGATCCAGTGCCGGGTGGAAGAGACCCGGGAACCCTGACTCCCATGGTAGCTGGCCTGCCAGCGAATCGCTCTTGTGGGAGCTGGCCTGCCAGCGAATCGCCGCGGCAGCGGCGCCCTGGGGAAGATCGTGCCCACCGCTCTTCGCGGCCGAGGGCCGCTCCCACAGGGAAATACCTTCAAGGCGGCTTCAGCCTCTGAAGCACTGGCTCTGGGCTACCGGGCGGCCTCTCGAAAAAGACTCCGATGTTTCCGGACCTCGGGGGGACCGGGTTCCTGTAAGCGGGCTTCAGCCGCAGGAAGCGGCTGCAGAGCCTACAGGGATGTATTCACGGCGTCCCGCTGGAAGGAATCCGGTTGCCCCGAGGTCCACCCCGCTCTCTGGCCTGAGGCGGCGGCCGAGGATTCACCCAATCGCGGCCGAGGGCCGCTCCCACAGGCACTGCGATAGGGAACAGCCAGCTTCAGGACTGTGCTGCACACCGCTCATGCAGGGCCTGGAGCCAGCCCAGGGTGACCAGGCCCTGATCAGGGCCCTCCCCTCGCAACGTCCGGCACGGCTGCCCTGGCTCACCCAGATGATCCAGCACCGCCAACGCGCCGGTAAAGTCCTCGTCGGCCGTGTAGCCATTGACCGTCACCACCGTGCCAATGCCCGCCCCCCGGGCAGCGGCGATGCCATGCCCCGAATCCTCGATGGCCAGGCATTCGGCAGGCGACAGATCCAGCCCCTCCAGCACATGATGATAGATATCCGGGGCCGGCTTCTTGTCCGGCACCACATCCCCGGCGCCGATCACCTGAAACCAGCCAATGGCGGCCTCACCGAGATTGGCCCGCAACAAGCCCTCCACATTGGCCGGCGAAGTGGTCGTGGCAATGGCCAGCCTCACCCCCGATGAACGCGCCTCCTGGAGCAACCGCTCCACACCCGGACGCAACGGGATGCGGCCCTCGGCCAGCATGGCCGCGAACCGGGCCGTCTTGCGGGCATGCAGATCCGCCACGAAGGCATCCATGTCCTCGGGTGGCTCGAATGTAGGGGCATCCTGTTGCAGGAAATACCGGATACGCTCCTTGCCACCGGTCACGGCCAGCAGCCCCGCGTAGCGTTCTTCCGACCAGTGCCAGTCCAGGCCGGCCTCGGCGAAGGCCTCGTTGAAGGCGACGCGATGCCCGTCGCGCTCCGTATCCGCCAGCGTTCCATCCACGTCCCAGATCAATGCGTTGAGTGATTGGGTCAAGGTGATCCCCCCTGGTCGACTAAAGATGCCCGGAAGATTACTATGTAAATCTGCGGGCCGATACCGGGGGCGCCCGCGTCCATCCATGCCCGCCCGGCTTCGCTCAGCCGGCATTTCGCTTGCACCCCTGGGGATTCTCTGGTATCTACATTCGCCTTTTGGACAGTCAGGAGTGTGCGCAGCGATGGCCTCCAGCAGCAATCAGCCCAACCAACCCGGCAAGATGTCCCGACCGGATGATGGAATTGCCCCTTACCAGCCCACGGAGGGCGAGGAGTACATGAATCGGGACCAGAAGGAGCACTTTCGCAATATCCTTCTGGCCTGGCGCCAGCAACTCATGGAGGAAGTGGACCGCACCGTAGGTCACATGAAAGAAGACGCCGCCAATTTCGCCGACCCCGCCGACCGCGCCACCCAGGAAGAGGAATTCAGCCTGGAACTGCGCACCCGTGACCGGGAGCGCAAGCTGATCCGCAAGATCGAGGAAGCCCTCACCGATCTGGACAACGGCGACTACGGTTACTGCGAGGCCTGTGGCGTGGAGATCGGCATCCGTCGTCTGGAAGCCCGCCCCACCGCCACCTTGTGCATCGACTGCAAGACCCTTCAGGAAATCAAGGAAAAGCAGATGGCCTGATGCCCCCTGGCGTCCCGCCTGCCGGCGGGACGCAAAAATGCCGCACACCGAGGCCCCCCGTATCGGGGCTCCCCATGGCTGAACCCTTGAAACCCGCCTACACAGGTCGTTTCGCCCCCTCCCCCACCGGTCCGCTGCATTTTGGCTCCCTGGTCGCCGCCGTGATCTCCTGGCTGGATGCCCGTGCCCATGACGGAACATGGCGGGTTCGCATGGAGGACCTGGACCCGCCTCGCGAGGAACCCGGCGCCGCTGACCGCATCCTGCGTACACTCGAAACCCATGGCCTTTACTGGGACGGCCCGGTGCTCTATCAAAGCACCCGGCTGAAGGCCTATGCCGATGCCATGCAGCACCTGCGGGAGCGGGGGTGGGCCTATGACTGCGGATGTACCCGCCGGGAGATCGCCGCATTGGCCCGGCAGGGGCTGGAAGGTCCCGTCTATCCGGGCACCTGTCGCCAGGGTCTGACCGCCGGCAAATCGCCCCGCGCCCTGCGGGTACGCACTCATGATGATCCCATCTGCTTCAACGATCGTGCCCAGGGAGAGGTGTGCCATCAGCTGGCCAGCCAGATCGGTGATTTCGTGATCCGAAGGGCCGACGGTCTCACCGCCTATCAACTGGCCGTGGTGGTGGACGATGCCTTCCAGGGGATCACCCATGTGGTCCGTGGCATTGACCTGCTGGCCTCGACGCCTCGGCAGATGCATCTGCAGTCCCTGCTCGGATATGCTCAGCCCGCCTATCTGCATCACCTGGTGGTGCTGGATCACGAGGGCATCAAGTTGTCCAAGCAAACCCATGCCCCGGCGGTGGATGATGAAACGCCGGTGGAGAACCTGCTGAAGGTCATGGACTTTCTGGGGTTGGACGGGGGCGAACCCGGGGCAGGCGTGGGGGAGGTACTGGCGCGTGCCCTGGCAGGGTACAACCCACCCGACTCACCCCTCCCCTCGAGGGAAAGAAGCCGGGGATGAGGGGACGGCGGGCACTTGGCCAAAACCGCCCGCATCCGGCATGCTTACGCCCTGCCACCCGTCACCATTGGTAACACCATGTCGGCCCTGGACAAGACCCTCATCCTGTTTTTGCTGGGCGTGCTGCTGTTCGCCTCGCCGCTGGTGGACTGGTGGTCGCGACCGGGGATGCCCTGGTATCTGCCGTATGCCCTCTGGGGCGGGCTCATCGGGGTGGGTATTCTGATCCAGTGGGGGCGCGGGCGCCATGATCTCTGAGATCGGCGTCCTTTATGCCGTCGGTGTGGCCTATCTGGCCCTGCTGTTCTTCATCGCCCATGCCACCGAACGGGGCTGGCTCCCCTCTGCCCTGGTACGCCATCCCATGGTCTACGTGCTCTCTTTGGGCGTGTATGCCACCACCTGGACCTATTACGGCAGCGTGGGCTTTGCCCAGAGCGAAGGTTACAACTATCTCACCATCTACCTGGGGGTGACCCTGGCCTTCATGCTGGCCCCCCTGCTGCTCGCCCCCATTCTCAGGCTGGTGCGCGACTATCAACTCACCTCCCTGGCGGACCTGTTCGCCTTTCGTTATCGCAGCCAGTGGACCGGCCTGCTGGTCACCCTGTTCATGCTGGCGGGAATCCTTCCCTACATTGCCCTGCAGATCAAGGCGGTGACCGACTCGGTCTCGGTGCTCACCCAGGAGGCGCCACCCCACCTGTTGGCCCTGGGTTTTTGCGCCACGCTGGGCCTGTTCGCCATCCTGTTTGGCGCCCGCCACATCACCCCGCGTGAGAAACACGAGGGCCTGGTGGTGGCCATTGCCTTTGAATCCGCCGTGAAGCTGGTGGCCCTGCTCATGGTGGGCGCCTTCGCCCTGTTCGGCATCTTTGGTGGCTGGAGCGGCCTCAATACCTGGCTGATGGAGCACCCCGAGGCCCTGGAGGCGCTCTATGAACCGGTGAGTGAAGGCCCCTGGTTCACCCTCATGCTGCTGGCCTTTGCCGCCGCCTTCCTGCTGCCCCGACAGTTCCACATGCTGTTCGTGGAAAATATGGATCCACGCGCCCTGCGGGTGGCCACCTGGGGCTTGCCCCTGTTCCTGCTGCTGCTCAATCTTCCCATTCCGCTCATCCTGTGGGCCGGTCAGGCTGCCGCCCTGGAAACCCCCGCGGATTACTTTGCGCTGGCACTGCCGGTGGATGGAGGTGCCAGCTGGCTGGCCCTGTTCACCTTCATTGGCGGGGTCTCCGCCGCCAGCGCCATGATGATCATCACCACCCTGGCCCTGGCCGCCATGTGCCTGAATCATCTCATCCTGCCCGCCCACGTGAATCAGCAAAGCCTGCCCCAGAGCAACCTGTACGGATGGCTGCTGTGGGGCCGGCGGTTGCTGATCCTGCTGATCATTGCCATGGGCTACGGCTTTTACTGGCTGCTGGAGTTCAACCAGGGCCTGGTGCAGGTGGGGCTGATCTCCTTCGTGGCCGTGGCCCAGTTCCTGCCTGGATACCTGGCCCTGTTGTTCTGGCCACGTGCCACCCGCATCGGCTTCATCGCCGGACTGCTGGGGGGCATCGCCGTCTGGATACTGGCGCTGATCATCCCGGTGATTCATGAGTCCGGCCTGCCCATGATCGATTTCAACCTGGCCGTGGTCATGGGGGCCGAGGACGAAAACCGCTGGGCCTTTGCCACCTTCTGGTCCCTGGCCCTCAACAGCCTGCTGTTCGTGATCGGCTCCCTGCTGACCCGTCCCACCCGGGAAGAAACCGAGGCAGCCCAGGCCTGTCGTCGGGAACAGCTATCACCGGCCGGCGTGACCTCCGATGCCCGTAACGTTGCGCAACTGGAATCCCACCTGGCCCAGGTGATCGGCCCCCAGACCGCGGGCCTGGAGATCCAGCGGGCTCTGCAGGACCTGGGCATGCAGCCCTCGGAGAAGCGACCCGGCGAGTTGCGCCGGCTGCGTACGCGCCTGGAGCGCAATCTGTCCGGGCTGATGGGTCCTTTGCTGGCGCGGATGATCGTGGACAATCAGTTGAACGTGGCCCCCCAGGCCCAGGTGGCCCTGGCCGACAGCCTGCGGTTCGTGGAGGAGCAGCTGGAGCATTCCACCGTGCGCCTGCGGGGCCTGGCGGCGGAACTGGACACCCTGCGTCGCTACCACCGCCAGGTGCTGCATGAACTGCCCCTGGGGGTCTGCTCCATCGACCCGGGCGGGGACATCCTCATCTGGAACAACACCATGGCCATGATCTCCGGGATCGACGCAGGACACGCCGTGGGCCAGCCCCTGAGTGCTCTCAAGGACCCTTGGGAAGGGGTGCTTCGCACCTTCATCAGTGGTGACGACAAACACCTCTACAAGCTGCAGATCTCCGTGGAGGGCCGCTACCGCTGGCTCAACCTGCACAAGGCAGCCATCGAGTCCCCGGCCGTGGACCGCTCGGCCGCCCATGGACTGGGTGGCATGGTGGTGCTGGTGGAGGACCTCACCGAACTGCACAACCTGGAGAGCGAGGTGGCCCATAATGACCGTCTGGCCTCCATTGGCCGCCTGGCCGCCGGGGTGGCCCACGAGATCGGCAACCCGCTCACCGGCATCACCTCCCTGGCCCAGAACCTGCGCTATGAGCAGGACCCCGCCGAGGTGGATCTCACCGTGAAACAGATCCTGGAACAGACCCGGCGCATCAATGATATCGTGCAGTCACTGATCACCTTCAGCCACGCGGGCGAGGCGCCCCGGCCCCTGCCGGTGACCGTGAACCTGAGGGACTGCGTGGAGGAGGCCCTGCAGTTGATCAAGCTCAGCGACGTGGGCCGCGAAGTCACCTGCGTCAATGAGGTGCCCAATGACCTGAAGGCCCGCGGCAACCATCAGCGGCTGCTGCAGGTCTTCGTCAACCTGGTGAATAATGCCCTGCAGGCCTCGATCCCCGGCGACCGCGTCGCCATCCGCGGCACCCGACTGCCTGGGGGCGTGGAGATCCACGTGGACGATGAAGGCGCCGGCATCCCCTCGGGCTTGCTGGACCAGATCTTCGAACCCTTTTTCACCACCAAGCCACCCGGGGAAGGCACGGGCCTGGGGCTCTCGGTGGTTTACAGCATCATTCAGGACCATGGCGGTCTGGTCTATGCCGACAGCCGTGCCCAGGGGGGCACGCGCTTCAGCATCCGGCTGCCGGCCATCGAAGAAGAGGAGACCATGGCTTGAACCGCATACTCATCGTCGAGGACGAGGCGGTGATCCGCCGCGCCCTGGGGCGCCTGCTGGAGCACGAGGGCTACCGGGTGGCCGAGGCCGACAGCCTCGCCAGGGCGCAGGAGCAATGCCAGCAGACCTGTTTCGACCTGGTCATCAGCGACCTGCGCCTGCCCGATGGTGAGGGCATCATCATGGTGGATCACTGCCCCGACACGCCCGTGCTGATCATGACCAGCTACGCCAGCGTGCGCTCGGCGGTGGAGGCCATGAAACACGGGGCCGCCGACTATATCGCCAAGCCCTTCGATCACGACGAGATGCTGCTGTGCGTGGCCCGCATCCTCAAGCAGCACCAGCTGGAACGTGAGAATGCCCAGTTGCACTCCCAGATCGGACAGGCCTATCCGGTGGAAGGCATGGTCGGGGAGTCGCAGGCCATGCAGCAGATCTGCAAGACCCTGGAAAAAGTGGCCCCCACCGACACCACCGTGCTGATTCGCGGCGAGTCGGGCACAGGCAAGGAACTGGTGGCCCGGGCCATCCACAAGAAGAGCCATCGCGCCAAGGCACCGCTGATCTCGGTGAACTGTGCCGCCATCCCCGAAGGACTCCTGGAATCGGAACTCTTCGGTCACGAAAAAGGCGCCTTCACCGGGGCCGGCCAGACCCGTCAGGGGCTGGCCGAGGCGGCCGATGGCGGCACCCTGTTCCTGGACGAAATCGGCGAACTGACCCCGGCCGCCCAGTCACGCCTGCTGCGGGTGCTCCAGGATGGCGAGATCCGACGGGTGGGCGCCACCGGCAGCCGCAAGGTGGACCTGCGCCTGCTGGCCGCCACCCATCGGGACCTGGAAACCATGGTGCGTGAGGGTGGTTTCCGGGAAGACCTGTACTACCGGCTGAAGGTCATGGAGGTGACCCTGCCAGCCCTGCGCGAGCGCCGCGAGGACATCTCAAGGCTGGCCGAATTCCTGCTGGACAAGGCCTGCCGACGACTCAAGCGGGGCACGATCAGGCTGGATCCATCGGCGCTGGAAGCCATGCAGGCCCATGCCTGGCCTGGCAACGTGCGCGAACTGGAGAACGCCATCGAACGTGCGGTCATCCTGGCCGACGGGGATTGCATCAAGCCCGAGCACCTCGCCCTCACGCCTCCCGTGGACAAGACCGACACCGCCAACAGCAGCCTGGAGGATTATTTCCGCCAGTTCGTGCTGGACAATCAGGCCCACATGACCGAGACCGAACTGGCCCGTCGTCTGGGCATCAGCCGCAAGGCCCTGTGGGAGCGTCGCACGCGCATGGGGATGCCCCGACCCAAGGGATGATCCGGCGGCGACCGCCAGCTGCTACCGAAGGTAACACCTGTTACCCGAGGTAACATCCCGAAACACACCATCCATTGCCAAGCTACTGTTTCCACAGGGAACACATACCAGGCACGATCCCTGCATTACCGGTTGCACAGCCACGGTTCATCCGGTTACGCATGCACACAGACCACAACAACGGCAGAGAGCGCCCCCAGGGTGTATTGATCCCGGTGATGGAATTCCTGGGGCGTCATTCGCCGTTCGACCAGATGGATCTGGTGCATCTGGAGTTCCTTGCCAAGCGCCTGAAGCTGGTCTTTTACGCCCGCGATGAGCAGGTGACTTCCCCCCAGATGGGGCCGGCCAATCGCTTTTACATCATCAAGCAGGGCCGGGTGCTGGGCGAGCCGGTGGACGAAGACGGCAACGTGATCAACACCGCCTGGGAACTGAGCCCCGGGGAATGCTTCCCGGTGGGCGCCCTGGTGGGGCGGCGCGCCGTGCGTACACGCTACCGGGCAGCGGAAGACACCTTCTGTTTCGAACTGGACCGGGAAGACTTCAACAAGCTGTTCAAGATGTCCTCGGAGTTCCAGGACTTCTGCACCCGCCGTCTGGCCAACCTGCTGGACAAGGTGCGGCGTCAGGTTCAGTCCAGTGCCGCCGCCGGACTGGGTGGCGACACCTCGCTGAACATCACCCTGGGGGAGCGCGTGCGCCGCGAGCCGGTGGTCTGCCGGCCCGAGACCCGCATCCGCGAGGCCCTGCAGACCATGGATGATGAGCGCGTGGGCAGCGTGGTCATCACCGACGATGATCGACGCCCCCTGGGCGTGTTCACCCTGCATGATCTTCTCAACCGCGTGTCGCTGCCCGAGGTGGGGCTGGATCAGCCCATCAGCGCCGTGATGACACGGGATCCGATCACCCTGCCCCCCAAGTCCTTCGCCTTCGAGGCGGCCATGCTCATGGCCAGCCACGGCTTCCACCACTTGTGCATCGTGGAGCGGGGACGGCTCACCGGCGTGATCTCCGAGCGGGACCTGTTCTCCCTGCAGCGGGTGGGCCTGGTGAATCTGAGCCGGTCGGTGAGTGGCGCCGAGGATGTGGCCACGCTGACCCGCCTGGGTCGGGACGTGCACCTGCTGGTGGGGCAGATGATCGCCCAGGGGGTGCGCGTGGATCAGATCACCCAGATCATCACCCTGCTCAACGACCAGATCACCCGCCGGGTGATCCAGATCTGCCGGCGGGACGAGGGTACGGATATCCCCGAATTCGACTGGCTGGCCTTTGGCAGCGAGGCCCGGCAGGAACAGACCCTGAAGACGGACCAGGACAATGGCATCGTCTTCCTGCCTCCGGATGGCATGACTGCCGATGAGGCCCGCAAGCGCCTGCTGCCCCTGGCCCAGCGCATCAATCAGGCCCTGGACCAATGCGGCTACCCCCTGTGCCGCGGCAATGTGATGGCCTCCAACCCGGAATGCTGTCTCACCCCCGAGGAATGGCGTCAACGCTTCACCCAGTGGGTGGATCAGGGCACCCCCAAGCATCTGCTCAATGCCAATATCTATTTCGATTTCCGGGTCATCCTCGGCAGCGAGGGCCCCGCCGAGGAACTGCGCCAGTGGTTCCTGGAAAAGACATCCAAAAACAGTCGCTTCCGACGCCAGATGGCGGAAAACGCGCTGCGCCTGAGGCCCCCCCTGGGGCTGTTCGGAGACTTCAAGGTCACCTCCCGGGGCGATTACCCACGCAGCCTGGACATGAAGGTGAATGGTGCCACCCCCATCGTTGATGTGGCCCGGATCTATGCCCTGGCCCACAGCATCCCGGAGGTGAACACCAGCCGGCGCCTGGAAGCCTGTGTGGAGGCCGGCGTGCTCAAGCGCGAGGATGTGGCCGCCTGGCTCAACGCCTATCACTACATCCAGCTCCTGCGCATGCGCACCCATCAGGACCAGGAGCAGGCTGGGCAGACCCTGAGCAATTTCGTCAACCCGGAGCGACTCGACGAACTGGAGCGGCGCATTCTCAAGGAAGCCTTCCGGCAAGTGCGCAAGCTTCAGTCACGGCTGGCACTGGACTACCAGCTTTGACACCCATGGGCCATATCACAAGAGCCCGAACACCCGCTGACAATGGTTGAACAAAAAGTGAACGATGGAGGATTTACCGAGTGATGCAATACAAGCAAGTGGTAAAAAACCAAGCCTTTGATAGGAGGAGTGCCGAATGAACACAAAACTGCAGGAACAAAGAACGGCCTACTGGAAGGCCAACGTTCGCATCCTGGTGGGCTGCATGACCGTATGGTTCATTGCGGGATACATCCTGCCCATCTTCCTGGCACCGGTGCTGAACATGGTGTCGTTGGGTGGTTACCCGCTGGGCTTCTGGATGGCACAACAGGGAGCGATCTACGTCTTCCTGATGCTGATCTTCTTCTATGCCTGGCGCATGAACAAGCTGGACCGTCAGTTCGACGTCCACGAAGAATAAGACTGGGGGACCAAGATTATGGATTTGAAACTCATGATATGGCTGGTGGTCGGCGCGACATTCGCGCTGTACATCGGCATTGCCATCTGGGCCCGCGCGGGTAGCACGGGCGAATTCTACGTGGCCGGCAAGGGGGTGAACCCGGTCGCCAACGGTATGGCCACTGCGGCGGACTGGATGTCGGCGGCCTCCTTCATCTCCATGGCGGGCCTGATCGCCTTCCTGGGGTACAGCGGTTCGGTCTACCTCATGGGTTGGACCGGCGGTTACGTGCTCATGGCGCTGCTGCTCGCTCCGTACCTGCGCAAGTTCGGCAAGTTCACGGTGCCCCAGTTCGTGGGTGACCGGTTCTACTCGAACACGGCACGTATCGTGGCGGTGATCTGCCTGCTGGTGATCTCCATCACCTACGTGATCGGGCAGATGCGTGGCGTGGGTATCGCCTTCTCGCGCTTCCTGGAGGTGGACCTGCTCTGGGGCCTGATCGCCGGCATGACCGTGGTGTTCATCTACGCCGTGCTTGGCGGCATGAAGGGCATCACCTACACCCAGATCGCCCAGTACGTGGTGATGATCTTCGCCTACACCGTGCCCGCCGTGTTCATCTCCCTGCAGCTGACCGGGCACTTCCTGCCGCAGACCGGCCTGGGCGGTACGCTCAGCGGCCAGGACGGCGTTTACCTGCTCACCGCCCTGGACAACGTCCTGGTGGACCTGGGCTTCACGCAATACACCACCAGTGAAGCATTCAGCACGCTGAACATGTTCCTGCTGACCATGGCGCTGATGATCGGTACCGCGGGCCTGCCCCACGTGATCATCCGCTTCTTCACCGTGCCCCGCGTGCGTGACGCCCGCAAGTCCGCTGGCTGGGCCCTGGTGTTCATCGCCATCCTGTACACCACCGCCCCTGCCGTGGGTGCGATGGCCATGTACAACATCATCAACACCCTGCACCCCGGCGGCGTGGGCAACACCGCCGAGGCCATGGTGTACGACGAGCGTCCCGACTGGATGCGCACCTGGGAAGACACCGGCCTGATGGAATTCCAGCAGCAAGGTGAAGGTGAGCGGGTTCACTACTACAATCCAGCCAACCCGCCGGCCTGGGCCGACGATGTGGAAGGTCAGGGCTACCGTCTGGAACGCTTTGACCGGGATATCCTGGTGCTCGCCAACCCTGAAATCGCTGGCCTGCCCAACTGGGTGATCGCGCTGGTGGCGGCAGGGGGTATCGCCGCAGCACTGTCCACGGCAGCGGGTCTGTTGCTGGCCATATCATCGGCCATCTCTCATGACCTGTTGAAGGGCGTATTCATGCCCAACATATCGGAGAAACGGGAGCTCCTGGCCGGGCGCCTGGCCATGGTGGGTGCCATCCTGCTGGCCGGTTACCTGGGGCTTAATCCACCAGGCTTCGCGGCCGAGGTGGTGGCACTGGCCTTCGGTCTGGCGGCCGCCACGCTGTTCCCCGTGCTGATGATGGGCATCTTCTACAAGCGGATGAACAAGCAGGGCGCCATCACCGGCATGCTGGTGGGCCTGTTCGCCACCCTGACGTACATCTTCTTGTTCAAGGGCTTCCTGTTCCTGCCGGGTACGGCCCTGCTGCCGGACAACCCGGACGGCTGGATCTTCGGCATCTCGCCCCAGGGCTTTGGCACCATCGGCGCCATCCTGAACGTGATCGCCGCAGTGATCGTGTCCAAGTTGACGGCCCCGCCGCCGAAGGAGATCCAGGACCTGGTGGAAAGCGTGCGCGTGCCGCGTGCCGACGCCGCCTCTTCCTGATCGAAAGCCCGCGTTGCCCTGCAACGTTGAAAGGAAGTGACATCGCAAGGACCGGGGCCCCGTTCGCGGGGCCCCTCGCTTTTGCTGCAACGCAGCGGTAGGATCTTGCCTTCAGGTCATGACATCCGTGCCCTGAAGGCAGGGTCTTCCGTCCCCAGTTAACCGGAGGAGTCGACCCATCGATACACTCAGCCCCACCCTCGTAACGCATGCACGACCTGGCGCTGCCCACCGAGCCCATGCTGACGCAGATCCTGCAAGCACCGGATCATGCGGCGCTGCGCACCCTGGCCGCGGGCATGCCGAGGCTGCAGATGCAATGGGTGGACCAGGGCGCCACAGGGGATCAGGTGGGACAGCGCATCTCCGCCTTCAGCGACGCCCTCACCCGTCGCGCCATCGAACTGGCCGAGACGGAACTGGGCCCCGCGCCCATGGGGTTTGCCTGGGTGGCCTGCGGCTCCCAGGGGCGATGCGAACAGACGGTACACACCGATCAGGACAATGCCCTGATCCTGGCACGCCCCCCCACGGCTGCCGAACGGGACCACTTTCATCGGTTGGCGGAGCGGGTCACCGGGGATCTGGACAGCTGCGGTCTGCACCTGTGCATCGGAGGCGTCATGGCCCGCAACGAGGACTGGCAGCAGCCCGTGGCCGTCTGGCAGCGGTATTTTCTGGACTGGATACGCAGCCCGGCCCTCAAGTCGGTGATGCTGGCGCAGAATTTCCTGGATCTGCGCACGATCCACGGAGACCCCTCGCTGCTACGCGCGGTGCGGGAACGGGTGACCCCCGAGGCACGCAACAGCACCTGGTTCATCTCCACCATGGCCCGCGAGGCACTCAAGGACAGCCCCCCACGCAGCCCGCTGTGGCGCCTGGGGCTGAGATGCCCGGCCTTTTGGTTCACGCGGGCCAGGCCACTGGATCTCAAACGCAGGGGCATCATGCCCATCGTCAGCCTGGCGCGACTGCTGGCGGTGGCCCATGGCCTGGCCGAACTGCATACGCGCGAACGCCTGGAAGCCACCATCAGGCTGGGCACCATCAGCCCATCTGCAGGGGAGGAACTGATACGGGCCTGGGATCTGATCACCACACTCCGGGTCCGTCAGCACGCCCGCCTCATTCGTGCGAAGAGGCCGCTGGACAACCGGGTCGAAAGCGGGGAGTTTTCCGCCGACGAACGCAAGCGGCTATGCCGGGCCTTTGCTCAAGTGCGCTTCATGCAGCGCAGCATCGGCCGGCATTATCTGGGGGGGCTGCCCACCTGACTCTAATGCATCACGGCGGTGAGTCACCCCCGATGATGAAAGATACGATCCAAGCCCCTCTCCCCTGCGGGGAGAGGGGTTGGGGTGAGGGGCAAGAGCCGGCCCGGACCCCTGCCCACCCGGAATCGTCGACACTTGCCCTATGCAGCAAGTCGGGATAGTCAGCACCGGGCTGGCGCGTTATGCTTGACCGCCAAGAAGTTATAATGACGAATTAGCCGATTCATCGGCCCGATTTCATTCAATTCCATGCATTAGCAGGAGGAGATCTCATGTCGGAAGTGAAGGTTCACGAAGTACCCAAGGACTTTGCCGCCAAGGCCAATGTGAACGCCGAGCAGTACGAGGCCATGTATCGGCAATCCGTCGACAACCCGGACACTTTCTGGGCCGAGCAGGCCGAGAAATACCTCACCTGGTTCAAGAAATGGGACACGGTTCGCTCGGGCTCCTTCGAGGACGAGGCGCGGGTCACCTGGTTCCAGGGTGGCAAGCTCAACGTGGCCTACAACTGCCTGGATCGGCACCTGGACACCCGGGGTGATCAGGCCGCCATCATCTGGGAAGGCGACGACCCCTCCGACGACCGCACCATCACCTATCGTGAACTGCACGAAGAGGTGTGCAAGTTCGCCAATGTGCTCAAATCCAAGGGCGTGAAAAAGGGTGACCGGGTTTCCATCTACCTGCCCATGATCCCCGAGGCCGCCGTGGCCATGCTGGCCTGTGCCCGCATTGGTGCCGTGCACTCCATTGTCTTCGGCGGCTTCTCCCCCGACGCCCTGCGCGACCGCATCCAGGACGCCGAAGCCAAGGTACTGATCACCTCCGACCAGAGCCTGCGTGGTGGCCGCAAGGTGCCCTTGAAGGGCAACGCCGACAAGGCTGCCGCCCAATGCCCCAGCATTTCCACCATGGTCGTGGTCAAGCGCGGTGGCGAGCCGGTGGAATGGAAGGAAGGTCGGGATGTCTGGTATCACGAGGAACTGGCCAATGCCAGCGCCGATTGCCCCGCCGAGGAAGTGGACGCCGAAGATCCGCTGTTCATCCTTTACACCTCCGGCTCCACCGGCAAGCCCAAGGGCGTGATGCACACCACCGGCGGCTACCTGCTGCAGGCGGCCATGACCCACAAGATGGTGTTCGACTACAAGGACGGCGAAGTCTACTGGTGCACCGCCGACGTGGGCTGGGTGACCGGCCACACCTATATCCTGTACGGCCCGCTGGCCAATGGTGCCAAGAGCCTGATGTTCGAAGGTGTACCCAACTACCCGGACAACGGCCGCTTCTGGCAGGTGTGCGACAAGCACAACGTGAACATCTTCTACACCGCCCCCACCGCCATCCGCATGCTGATGGGTGCCGGTGATGACTTCGTGACCAAGCACAAGCGCTCCAGCCTGCGCCTGCTGGGCACCGTGGGCGAGCCCATCAACCCGGAAGCCTGGGAGTGGTATCACCGGGTGGTCGGCGATGGCCGTTGCCCCATCGTGGATACCTGGTGGCAGACTGAAACCGGTGCTCACATGATCGCCAACCTGCCCGGCGCCGTGGACATGAAGCCGGGTTCGGCCACCAAGCCCTTCTTCGGCGTGGAGCCTCTGCTGGTGGACGACAAGGGCAACGAAATCACCGAAAGCCCGGCCGAGGGCAACCTGTGCATCCGCCATTCCTGGCCTGCCCAGATGCGCACCCTCTGGGGCGACCACAAGCGCTTCGTGGAAACCTACTTCAGCATCTACCCGGGCCTGTACTTCACCGGTGATGGCGCTCGCCGGGATGCCGATGGCTACTACTGGATCACCGGGCGCGTGGATGACGTGCTGAATGTCTCCGGTCACCGCCTGGGTACCGCCGAGATCGAATCTGCCCTGGTGCTGCATCCCAAGGTGGCCGAGGCGGCCGTGGTGGGTTACCCCCACGACATCACCGGTCAGGGCATCTATGCCTACGTGACCCTGATGTCCGGCGAGCAGGGCGACGATGCCCTGGTGAAGGAGTTGATCAAGCTGGTGAGGGACGAGATCGGCCCCATCGCCAAGATCAACCTGCTGCAGTTCGCCCCCGGCCTGCCCAAGACCCGCTCCGGCAAGATCATGCGCCGCATCCTGCGCAAGATCGCCGCCAATGAGCTGGAAAACCTGGGTGACACCTCCACCCTGGCCGATCCGGACGTGGTGAACGTGCTGATCGACAACCGTCTGAACTCCTAACCGTCTGAACTCCTAAGACGACAAGAGGGGCCGACCCATGGGGGTCGGCCCCTCTTCTTTACGGCAGCCATCGTAACTGCCGGTCTGGCGGCATGCCGATCCTCGAGCTAGCCGCTCCCCCATCTCTCCTGCAACATCTCCCGATTCAGCCGCAACCACTGCAGTGCAATGATCGGGAAAGCCGTGTCCACCTGCTGGCGATCCAGCCAATCGAAGGCCTCGTCCGCCGGCAGCACATGGGTGCGGATCTCTTCGCCCTCCTCCACCAGGCCATGAATGCCGCTCCTGGCGGCCGATAGATCTGCCTGGCCCACATAGACCGAGATACGCTCATCGGAACTGCCCGGGGTGGAGAAATACTCGTGCGCAAGCACCAGCTCGCCCAGGGAGCAATCGGCTTCCTCCAGGGCCTCACGGCGGGCCACGTCCTCGGCGCGCTCCCCCGGTTCGATCAGGCCGGCGATGGTCTCCATGAGCCAGGGGCCGTGAGGTGACTCGATGGCCCCCACCCGGAACTGTTCCACCAGCAGCACCCGATCCGTATCCGGGTCATAGGGCAGCACGGCCGCTGCCGGGCCACGGCGAATCAATTCCCGCTCCACCACCAGCGGCTCCCCGCCGGCAAAGCGTCCATGACTCAGGCGCAGCCGACACAACTTGAAGAAGCCCTGGTAGAGGTCTTCCACCTTGAGGATGTCCCATTTCATGTGATTCGGGTACCTTGGTTTTTCTTCTTTGATTATGGGGCACAGCGGGCACCATGGCATCCCCGGGCAGCATCGGTATACTTATACCCATGGACAGACTCATGAAACTGCTCAGCCCCCTCATTGGCCAGCAAGCCGTGGTGGATGGCATCCGCTGTCAGGTGATCGAGATCCTCGACACCGACCCCGAACCTCGACTGGTGGTGGGCGAGGTGGCGGGCCATCATGTGATCCAGCCCGACCAGCACGGTGAACCACACCGACGTGTGGAACGCACCTTCACCCTGCCCCTGCTCAATGACGATCACAGCGACATCCACCCCGTGATCCAGACCCTGGCCGGTGACGACCGGGTGGCCGAACTGCGGCGCGTCCTGAAGGGGTGACGCCCCGGTGATGGATCAATCGAGCCCCTCTCCCTGCGGGGAGAGGGGTTGGGGTGAGGGGCGAAGACCGGCAAGCTGCCTGCCCCACCCCCCCCCCCCCCGCCCC
>NZ_KK214996.1:432927-605336 GCF_000633935.1 Ectothiorhodospira haloalkaliphila ATCC 51935
CCCCCCTCATCCCCGACCCTTCTCCCCCGAGGGGGGGAGAAGGGAGTGTCCACGGCTTGACCTGGATGCTTTCACGAGAGGCTTTTCGAAAAGAACTCCGCAGCATCCGGACCTCGGGGTGCCCGGATTGCTGTAAGCGGGCTTCAGCCGCAGGAAGCGGCTGCAGAGCCTACATGGATGTATTCACGGCGTCCCGCTGTAAGGAATCCGGGCACCCCGAGGTCCACTCCGACCCATGATCCTGCATGGGCAGCGGGGGCTCCGCCCTTCGCGGCCGAGGGCCGCTCCCACGGGGGGCTCCGCCAACCACTCCTCGTTCCAACCACTCCTCGTTCAGCGTGTGGACGATCGGCCGAGGCCCGCTCCCACAGGGGGCACCCACTGTCAACGGGGCTGGGCGTGGGCCAGCATCATCTCCACCCGCTCCACATCCTCCTGGGTATCCACACCAGCGCCCGGAGCCTGCAGGGCCACATCCACATGAATGCGGGCACCGTGGTACATGGCCCGCAGTTGTTCCAGGCACTCGATGCGCTCCAGGGCGCAGCTCTCCATGCGGGTGAAGCGCTTCAGGTAACCCACCCGGTAGGCATACAGACCGATGTGCCGCTGACACACCTGCAAGGCCGGTGAGACCTCCATATCCAGGGCATCACGCTCCCAGGGAATGGGGGCGCGACTGAAATACAGGGCAAAATCCCGGGCATCGCGCACCACCTTTACCGTATGTGGATCATACAACTGCGCCGCTCGCGTGATCGGCGTGCACAGGGTGGCGATCACCGCCTCCGGGTGATCGGCCAGATTATCCGCCACTTGCCGCACAATCGCCGATGGGGTGAGTGGCTCATCTCCCTGCAGGTTCACCAGGATGTCCTCATCGCCCCACTCCATGCGGGCCGCCACCTCGGCAATGCGGTCACTGCCCGAGGCATGGTGCACCGATGTCATGCACACCCTGGCGCCGAAGGCCTTGACCGCCTCCTCAATGCGGGTATCGTCCGTGGCCACCACCACCTCATCGGCGCCACTGGCCAGGGCGCGCTCGTACACATGCTGCACCATGGACTTGTCGCCCAGAACCACCAGGGGCTTGCCCGGCAGCCGGGTGGACGCGTAGCGAGCCGGTATGACCACCTTGAAGCCCATCAGGCCAACTCCCCTTTCCTCGGGCCCGACTTCACTTCTTGTCCTTCCACTTCTCCACCTCTTCCTCGCTGAGGGTGCGGGCCTCCTCCTCCAGCATCACCGGGATGCCCTCCCGGATGGGATAGGCCAGACGAGCCGCCCGGGAGATCAACTCACCCTTATCCTTGTCGAAGATGAGCGGACCCTTGGTGACAGGGCATACCAGAATATCGAGCAAACGTTTGTCCATGTCCTTTACCTCATACTGTGAATACGGTCCACGGCCTGGACCGAGCGAAGAATGGCCAAAGCCAGTGCCTGATCAGGCACGGCACTCACAGGCACGAACCAGTGCTCGGGGCCTGCGATACCCCGACATTTTACGGCATCTTTCTCGGTCATCAGCACCGGACTGCCGTCCCCGAAACGGATATCGCAGTTGCCGTACACATGATGATCGGGAAAGGCATGTTCCACCACCTCCAGCCCCCGCTCGCGCAACATGGCGAAGAACCGGGGCGGATGTCCGATACCGGCCATGGCGTGCACACGCTGGCCGACAAAATCACTCAAAGGGCGAGTGCGGCCCGGGTCCCGCACGCTCATCGCCACCTGGGACACCAGCCGCATGGCGTATTCCCCGGATTGGGCCTCTCCACCCGTGACCACCACGTAATCCGCCTCGCGTACGCGCTCCAGAGGTTCACGCAGCGGCCCGGCGGGCAGGCAAAAGCCATTACCAAAACGCCGCTCACCATCCACCATGACGATCTCCAGGTCCCGACGCAAGGCATAATGCTGCAAACCGTCGTCAGTGACGATCACATCGCAGTCATGCTGGGCCAGCAACAGGTGAGCGGCCCGGTTGCGATCCGGCCCCACGCAGACCGGACATCCACCACGGGTGGCAATCAATACCGGCTCATCCCCCACCTGGGCCGGATCACTGCGGGGCGTGACCTCCCGTGGCCAGGTACGTGAGCGCCCGCCATACCCCCGACTGACCACCCCGGGCCGATAGCCATGTTCGCGCAGCCAGTTGCAAAGCCAGACCACCATGGGCGTCTTGCCAGTGCCTCCCACGGTGACATTGCCCACCACCACCACAGCCCGCACGGGCAATCGGGGCCGCATGCGTGCCCGCCACTCCAGACGCAGGCGATTAAGCAGTGCCAGACCGCAGTAAAGCAGCGACAGCGGATACAGGGTGAGCGCCACCGGGTTGCGGTCCGCCCAATAATCCTCAAGCCTTTTCACCAGTCGAATACCCGCTGCAAGAAGGCATCCATCACACCCTGAACCCGCCGACGCTCCTCCCAGAAGCGCCGCCGGCCCGTGTCTGCCCGTTGGCGGCTACCGATGGGGTCGGCAGCCTCGGCCCGCCAATGGTCGATCACCTGCGCGGGCCTGGACAACTCGGGGGCCATGGGATGCAACCAGGGAAACGCCGCCCTCAGGGAATCATCGCTACTTAACGAAACGGAACCGGCCAGGACCTGCCACAACAGGTCCCGATCCGCACCACACAGATGCACACCCAGGGCGGCGCTGGCCACTGCCGGCCACCAGGCCGAATCATCCACCCATAGCAGGGTGCCCGCAGCCAACGAGGTGCGCGTCCACTGACTCAGGGCCAGCCTCTCTCCTTCTGGCAAGGCGTCCGAAGGTTCCACGGAAACGCACAGCAGGGCCGAGTCACTCAGCGGCGAAGCCTGCCAGGCATCGCGCATGGCCGGCCACGCCCGGGCTGGACCATGCCACCAGAAGATGGGCGTCCCGTCGGGCACCATGGACAGCAGGGTGGCCTGATTCTGGGACTCTGCCAGCAGGCTGGCCGGATCCGCCGGCTCCGCCAGGTTCCCGGCCCGTCCCGCGTCGCGCCACTGGGCGGCGGCGATCTCGTCCCGGGGATAGGCGGCCTCCACGGGCACAGGGGTGGGCCCGGTGTTGAAGGCCAGCACGTGAACCCCCTGCTCCACCGCCCGCTCCACCAGTTGCCGGCGCGGTGGGGTATCCACCAGGATCAGCCCCAGGGGCTTGAGTCTGTCCAGCACGCGGGACACTGCCCGCGGGCGGTCACAGGGCCCGAAGCCCAGGCCGAAGCGGTTCATGCCACGCAGGCGCCTGCGCACCTCGTCCCGGTACTCTCGCTCGAAGGTGAGCACCAGCCGGGCATCCAGGCGTTTGCGCCGGATGGCCCCCATGAGTTCAGCCCCCAGGCGCACCGAGGCCCGGGTGTCGCCCGTCTTGAGCCAGATCAGCGGCCCCTTGGCCTCCGGGGCGCGCAGCCGACCCATGCGACCATAAGCCTGCCCGGACCGTCCCTGAAGGTGATCCCGGAGATTGGCCTGCAGCACCGGCCAAAGGGCTGCGCCGTAGGGATCACGGGGCATCGGCTTCATGGAACTGAAGCTGGTGCAGGCGGGCATACACACCTTCCCGGCGGATCAATTCCTCATGGCTGCCCACTTCCTGGATGCGACCCGACTGCATCACCACGATGCGGTCGGCGTTCTCGATGGTGGACAGGCGATGGGCGATGACCAGGGTGGTGCGGTTGCGCACCAGGTTTTCCAGGGCCGATTGAATGTGGCGCTCGGACTCCGTATCCAGGGCGGAGGTGGCCTCGTCCAGAATCAGGATCGGGGCATCCTTGAGCAGGGCACGAGCGATGGCGATGCGCTGGCGTTGGCCGCCGGAGAGCAGCACGCCGTTGTCGCCCACCTGGGTGTGGATCCCCTGGGGCAGTCGCTGGATGAATTCCATGGCATGGGCCGCTTCGGCCGCAGCGATGATCTTCTCCTCGTCCGAGGGGTCCACCGCGCTGCCATAGGCAATATTGTGGGCGATGCTGTCGTTGAACAGGGTCACCTGCTGACCCACGTGGGCAATCTGGTTGCGCAGATCCGCCAGCCGCAGTTCACGGATGTCCAGGCCGTCCAGCAGGATGGCCCCCTGCTGGGGCTCGTAGAACCGGGGCAGCAGGTTCACCAGAGTGGTCTTGCCGCTACCGGAGCGACCCACCAGGGCCACCGTCTCGCCGGGCCGCACCTGCAGATTGATGTCCTCAAGGACATTGCCCTTGGTCTCGTCATAGCTGAAGGACAGGTCACGGATCTCGATGTCGCCCCGGGCCCGTTCCAGCGTGCGCGTTCCGTTATCCGCCTCCAGGGGTTCATCCAGCAGGCCGAAGATGTTCTGGCCGGCGGCGATGCCCTGCTGGAGGGTGGCGTTCACCGTCACCAGGCGCTGTATGGGCTGCATCAGCAGCAGCATGGCGGTGATGAAGGAGACGAAGGTCCCCACGGTCACGTCCTGCATCATGGTCTCATGGGTGGCCAGCCAGACGATCAGGGCCAGGGCGATGGCCACGAAGAACTGGATGATGGGCATGTTGCTGGCCTGCAGGGCCACCTTTTTCATGTGCAGGCGCCGGTTCTTCTCGTTGATCTCGTCAAAACGCTCCTGCTCGTAGGCCTCGCCACCGAAGATCTTCACCTCACGGGAGCCATCCATGACTTCCCCCGCCACATGGGTGACATCCCCCATGGAGCCCTGGATGCGGCGGCTCAGCTTGCGGAACCGCCGGGTGACCCGGTCAATGGCGAAAGCGATGGCCGGCGCAACGATCAGCACCGTGAGGGTCAGTTTCCAGTTGAGATACAGCATCCAGCCCAGCAACCCCAGCACAGTGAACGAATCGCGGATCAGGATGGTGATGCTGTCGGTGGATGCCTTGGCCACCTGTTCCACGTTGTAGGTGAGGCGGGAGATGAGTTGTCCGGTGGTATTGCGGTCGTAATAGGCCACGGGCATCTGCAGCAGATGCCGGAACATCTGGCTGCGCAGTTCCTTGATGACCTGCCGGCCCACCCACTTCATGGTGTACTTGGAGAGGAACTCGCCGATCCCGCGAATGAAGAAGATCACCAGGATGATCACGGGGATCCAGCGGATCAGGGTTTCGTCCTGCTCCACGAAACTGCCATCCATCAGCGGCCGCATCAATGCAGCAAAACCCGTTTCGGTGGCCGCCGTGACGATCATGGCCAGCACGGCAATGGACAGGTAGCGCCAGTATTTCAGGGAATGGCTGAGCAGGCGCTTGTACACCTGGAAGCCGGAGGTCTCATAGGCGGCTTGCGAGGGTGGGAGAGGCTTTTTCATTCCGACTCACCACCCAGGGTGGCGATGGACAGGCGGGACAGGCCCAGACGCTGGGCCACGTTCATGGCCGTGACCACCGACTGATGGGGTGTGCGGGCATCGGCGCGGATCACCAGTGGGGTCTCCTGGTCATCGCCGATGACCTCGCCCAGGGCCGCGCGCAGGGTCTCCGGCCGGGTATTCACCAGTTCGGCACCATCCAGAAAGAAGCGCCCCTCGGCATTGATGACCAGTTCCACGGTGCGGGGCAGCGCCTGCTCCTCCGTGGCATCGGCCCGGGGCAGTTCCAACTGCAGCACGGAGTGCCGATCGAAGGTGGTGGACACCATGAAGAAGATCAGCAGCAGGAACACCACGTCGATCAGTGGCGTGAGGTTGACCCCCACCTCCTCGGTCTGGCGGCGCCGGAAATTCAACTGCCCCGCACCCCGGGTGTGGGCGCCCGTTCACCCTTGACCACTTCCACCAGCTTGATGGCCTCCTGTTCCATGTCCAGCACCAGCTCGTCCACCCGCCCCCGGAAGTAGCGGTGGAAGATCAGGGCCGGCACGGCCACGGAGATGCCGGTGGCGGTGGTGATCAGCGCCTGGGAGATTCCTCCGGCCAGTTCACCCGGGCTGCCCACGCCCACGGCGGTAATCACCGAAAACACCTGAATCATGCCCACCACGGTGCCCAGCAGCCCCAGCAGGGGCGTGATGGCGGCAATGGTACCCAGGGTGTTGAGGAAACGTTCCAGTTCATGGGCCACCCGACGACCGGTCTCCTCGATGGACTCCTTCATCACCTCCCGGGAACTGCGCCGGTTGACCAGCCCGGCGGCCAGGACCCGGCCCAGCGGAGACCCCTCGCGCAGCGCGCGCAGTCGGGCGTCGTTCAGCTCACCGGCCTGAATCCACTGCCAGATCTGCACCACCAGTTGCGGGGGCAGCACCCGGCGGCGACGCAGGCTCCAGAGCCTTTCGATGACGATGGCCAGCGCGATCACGGAACAGGCGATGATGGGCAGCATGAGCCAGCCACCGGCCTTGACCAGTTCAAACACTTAGTGGCGTCCTAGGTTGGGAAGGGATTGATAAAGCGTGGGGCATGATACTGCACTCCCGCGATCGCGGGCAAAGGAAGTCAGGGGCGATGCCAGTGGCGTCGCCCCACATGACGATAACCCGGGTGGACCCGCACTCCGGCGTCGGGATGCACATCCACCCGAAAGGCACCCTCCCCCGCGGTATCCATGAGCGGGATGCGACGACGCTCCAGTCGCTCCAGGGTCTGCTCATGGGGATGTCCGAAGCGATTCTCGAAGCCCGTGCTCACCAGTGCCAGCTGCGGCGACACCCGATCCAGAAAGGGCTCCGACAGGGAGGTGGCCGCGCCATGATGGGGCACCAGCAGTACGTCCGAGGCCAGACCCGGACCATGGCTGTGAACCAGTACGGCCTCCCCCAGGCCCTCCACATCGCCGGTGAGCAGCACACTGCCACCCGACCCCTGGATACGGAGCACACAGGAGGATTCGTTGTCATCCCCCCAGAAGGGCGGCGGATGCAGGACACGAAAGACCACCCCATCCCACGCCCACTCCTGGCCCTCGAGGCATTCCATGCTATCGGGGTGATCCAGGCGCCCAGGGTCCCGGCTGAGTACCGCGTTCACCGAAAGCCGCGATAGCACGGAGGCGGCGCCGCCAATGTGATCATTGTCCCCATGGCTGATCATGAGGGCGTCGACCCGGTCGCGCCCCTGATGTCGCAGGTAGGGCACCACCGCCGCCTCGCCCGCATCAAAGCGGGGACTGAAGCGCGGCCCGGTGTCGTACACCAGGGTGTGTCCGGCTGTCTTGACCACCACCGCCAGACCCTGCCCCACATCCAGCATCGCCACCCGAAAGGCCCCCGGCTCCAGATCTGCCCGGGGCGGCCAGAGCATGGGCAACAGCAGCAGCAGGCCGAGCCACCGGGCAGGCCAGGCGCGCGGGGCCATGAACCAGGCCAGGCCCAGCAAGGCGGGTATCAGGGTCCAGGCAGGCGGTGCGGCTCGCCACTGGGCGCCCGGCCAGTCCGCCAGATGCTCCAGCACCGGCCAAAGCGCCCAGACCGCCAGATGGGCCAGTCCCCACAGGGCCTCCGCGGCCCAGGGAACCCATGGCGAAAGACCCACGCCCACCAGCACCAGGGGCACCACCACGAAACTCACCCAGGGCACGGCGAACAGATTGGCCAGGGGTGAGATCAGCGAACCATGCTGGAACATGACCAGGGTGAGGGGCAGCAGGCCCACCCCGGCCACCCACTGCACCCGCAGCAGGGCATCGGTCTTGCCCATGGGGCCCACCCGGGCCGCCACGGCGTAAAGGATCACCGCCACCGCAGCGAAGGACAGCCAGAATCCCGGGGCCAGCACGGCACGGGGGTCCAGCACCAGGACCGCCATCAGGGCCAGGGTCAGCGTGTGGGAGGGCCGCGCCGTGCGGCCCAGCCAGACAGCACCCAGCGCCACTGCCAGCATCACCAGGGCCCGCTGCGTGGGGACGGCAAACCCGGCCAGGGCGGCATAACCGGTGGCACAGATCAGGGCGGCGATGACGGCGGCCCGCTGGGCCGGCAGGCGCAGGGCCAGCGCCGGGACACGCCGCCACCCCCAGAGCATGATGGCGTACCCCATGCCGGCCACCAGTCCCACGTGCAGGCCGGAGATGGCCATCAGGTGGTTGGTGCCGGTGTCGATGAGGGTGGCCCATTGCGCCTGGGAGATGGCGGAACGGTCCCCCACGGCCAGGGCCCGGAGGATGCCGCCGTAACCGGCTTCGCCGAGTGCCGCGTCCATCCGGCCGGCTACGGCGGCGCGCAGGCGATCCACGTGTCGAGCCGGAGAATGCGCCGTCCCCAGCCGCCGCGCCGTGTGCCCGTCGCGTACATAGCCCGTGGCCCGGAAGCCCTGCTGAAAGAGCCAGCCCTCATAATCGAATCCGCCCGGGTTGCGCAGGCCATTGGGCTGACGCAGGCGCAGGGTGAGTTCCCAGCGCTCCCCCGGGGCGAGATCGGGCGCCTGGCCATACCAGGCCACCCGAACGCGCCCGGGCAATGCGGCGATGGGGGCTTCGTCGCTGGCGGACTCGATGCGAAACCCGAAACGGACACCGCGCTCCATGGGTTCGGGCAGGCTGTCGACGATGCCCACTACGCGCACATCCTGGCCGGATAGTGAGGGATCCAGGGGCGGTCCCACCACCCAGTGGGCATGGATCAGGGCCCATAGAAATCCGGCCATGGCCCACAGGGGCCATCGCGTCGAGGGGGCAAATCGGTAAAATATGGGCAAAGCCAGCAGCAGCCAGGCCCAGCCCGGGGCGGGCAACTCACCCAGGCTGTGCAGCAGCATCACGCCCGCAAGAAAGACCAAAGCCCGGCCCTGCATCTTCCACTCCCTGGAAAAGCATCCATAATAGGCACCCCCGCAACGCCGGCCGGGGGCCGCGACTCACGACTTCAAGCACTCCATGCCGAGAAAGCTCATCAAGAGCCTGTTCCCAAGTTACCACACGGTGCGGGATTTCGAGATCCTGAAGCTGTTCGGCGCCGTGCTCAACGACCCGAACCTGTGGCATCTGAACCGCAGATCGGTGGCTGGCGCCTTTGCGGTGGGCCTGTTCGTGGCCTTCTGGCCCATCCCCATGCAGATGCTGGTGGCCGCCGCGGTGGCCGTGATGGTGCGCGTGAACCTGCCCATCGCGGTGCTGCTGGTGTGGATCACGAACCCGCTCACCATGGCACCCATCTTTCTCACCGCATACACCATCGGCCGCTACCTGATGGGCGAGCCACCACGGGGGTTTTCCTTCGAGTTCAGCCTGTCGTGGTTCAGCGGAGAATTGCTGATGATCTGGCAGCCCCTGCTGCTGGGCAGTCTGCTGATGTCCACGGTGGCGGGGCTGGCCGGCTATGTGAGCATTCGGCTGCTATGGCGCCTGCACATCCTCAGACGCCTGGCGGACAAGCGCCGCCGCCTGCCGACCCTGCGTCGCCCCCGCTAACTCTCATGCATCACGGTGGTGAGGCACCCCAGGTGATGAAAGATACATTACGAGCCCCTCTCCCCTCAGGGGAGAGGGGCTTCTATAGCTGAACCTTGCTCAGGCGGTCTCGGCGCTGTCTTCCCAGACCCGCAGATTGCCACCCTCCAGCACCATGATCCGGTCCATGCGCTGGGCCAGTTCCAGGTCGTGGGTGACGATGACGAAGGCGGTTCGCAATTGCTTGTTGAGTCGTAGCATGAGCTGGAGGATCTCCTCGGCCCGGCCACGATCCAGGTTGCCGGTGGGCTCGTCGGCCAGCACGGCCTTGGGGTCGGTGATCAGGGCCCGTGCGATGGCAGCGCGCTGACGTTCCCCGCCGGAGAGTTCACCGGGCTTGTGGGCCATGCGATTGCTCAGGCCCACCCGTTCCAGCAGGGATCTGGCCTGATCCGCCGCGGCACCGGGGTTGGTGCCGCGGATCAGCAGAGGCATGGCCACGTTCTCCAGGGCCGTGAATTCAGGCAGCAGATGGTGGAACTGATAGATGAACCCCAGATGCTGATTGCGCACCTGCCCTCGCCGGGCGTCGGAGAGCCGGGCCATGTCCTGCCCCCAGACCTGCACGCTGCCCGCCGTGGGCAGGTCCAGGCCGCCCATCAGGTGCAGCAGGGTGCTCTTGCCGCTGCCGGAGGTGCCGACGATGGCCACCTTCTCGCCGGGTTGCACGTCCAGATCCACGCCGCGCAGGACCTCTACCGTGAGGCCGCCCTCGTCGAAGGTGCGCGACAGGCCCTGGCAACGTATCACCGGGCCGGAATCAAAATCGAAATCCACCATACGATCTCTCGTCACTCGTAGCGAAGGGCTTCTGCCGGCTGGGTGCGGGAGGCACGCCACGCCGGGTACAGGGTGGCCAGCACGGTCAGGGCGAAAGCCAGCGAGCCGATGCGGCCCACATCCTGGAGATTGAGTTCCGAGGGCAGGTCGGAGATGTAGTACACGTCCGGGGAAAGGAATTGCTGCCCCAGGAGGGACTCGATGGCCGGCACGATGGTCTCCACATTGAGGGCCAGGGTGATGCCGCCGGCCACACCCAGAAGGGTGCCCACCACGCCGATCACGGTGCCCTGCACCATGAACACGGCCATCACGGAGCGGGGCGAGAGGCCCAGGGTGCGCAGGATGGCAATATCGGCCTGCTTGTCGATGACCACCATCACCAGGGTGGAGACGATATTGAAGGCGGCCACGGCCACGATCAGGGAGAGGATGATGAACATGACGGTCTTTTCCGTCTGCACGGCACGGAAGAAGTTGGCGTGCTGGCGTGTCCAGTCGTTCACCCAGAAGCGACCGTCCAGTTCCGCCGCCACCTGGCGGGCGATGATGGGGGCGCGCATCATGTCGTCCAGTTTGAGGCGCAGGCCCGACACGGCATCGTCGGTCTGATAGATCTGCCGGGCATCGTCGAGATGGATGAAGGCGGTGCTGCGGTCGTATTCGAACATGCCCACCTCGAAGATGCCCACCACGTTCAGGCGCCGCATTCGGGGCAGCACGCCCACGGGGGTGACGGCGGCCTGGGGGGTGATGAGGGTGACCCGATCGCCCATCCCCACGCCCAGGGCCAGGGCCAGTTCCTTGCCCAGGACGACGCCAAAGCCGCGTGCCTGCAGGTCGTCCATGCTGCCGAAGATGATGTGTTCGCCCACCCGGGAGACGCGGGCCTCCAGGTCGGGGATGACACCGCGCACCATGGCGCCGCTGACCTGGCGGCCACTGGAGAACATGCCTTCGCCTTCCACGTAGGGGGCCACGCCCACCACCCGGTCGGCCCCTTCTGCCTGGGCCATGACGGCTTTCCAGTTGCGCAACTGGCCGCCGAATTCGGCGATGGTGGCATGGGAGGCCATGCCCAGGATGCGTTCGCGCAGTTCCTTCTCGAAGCCGTTCATCACGGAGAGCACGGTGATCAGTGCCGTCACGCCCAGGGCGATCCCCAGCATGGAGATCAGGGAGATGAAGGAAATGAAGTGGTTACGGCGCTTGGCGCGGGTGTAGCGCAGGCCGATGAAGATTTCCAGGGGTCGGAACATGGCGGGATTAAATCACAGGTTGGGTGGGATGGATACGGGGGTTCGGGGTTGACGCTTCCGGGTCGGGGACGTCGACCGCCCCTGAGGTGTCCGGGGGGCCGCCAGCGGGACGCCGTGAATACGTCCCTGTAGGCTCGGCCACCGCATCCATGCGGTGAACGCCCGCCCGCGGCCCCCCGGACACCTCAGGGGCTGCCTAAGTGCCAGACGATTATTCCAGATCCACCGGCAGGGTCCGATGCAGTGTGATATCCCGGGTCGACACCCGGGCACCCAGGGCCAGGATCTCCACGCCGGACTCGGCGGCGCGGCGCAGCCAGTGGCCGTAGTCGGGGTCGATCTCGTCGGCGGGGCGCACGCGGGTGACGTCCTCACGCTGCACGCAGAAGACCAGGGCAGCCCGGTGTCCGTCCTCGACCATGGCCATCAACTCCTGCAGGTGGCGGGTGCCCCGGGTGGAGACGGCGTCGGGAAACAGGGCGACTCCGTTGTCCACGGCTGCAGTCACATTCTTCACTTCCACATAACAGGGTGTGTCGTCCAGGGTGAGCAAGAGATCGATGCGGCTGCGGTTTCGGCCGTAGCGCACTTCCCGGCGCAGCTCGGTGGGGTTGGCCAGTGTGGGCAGGTGGCCGCTGCGAATGGCCTCTTCCACCAGGGCATTGCTGCGACCGGTGTGGATGCCCACCAGGACGCCTTCCCGTGCCTGGACCAGTTCCCAGGTGTGGGGGTACTTGCGTTTGGGATCATCGCTGCGGCTGAGCCAGACCCGGGCGCCGGGTTCCATGCAGCCCATCATGGAGCCGGTGTTGGGACAATGAGCGGTGATTTCCTGGCCATCGTCGAGGGTGACATCGGCCAGGAAGCGCTTGTAGCGCCTTTGCAGGGTGCCAGGAATGAGGGGGGCGGGCAGGATCATGTTTTCTCCCCGGGGGGCCGGTGATATATTGAGGTCATGTTTCTTTCGCTGGAGTCCATGATGTCCAGATTGTCCGCCTCATGCGCAAGCCTGGTGATTGCCTTGTGCCTGGCTCCTGCGGCGTCGGCGGATATCCTGATGCTGCCCAGCGGGCAACCCCAGGTGCTGGAAAAGCCCGAGCAGCCGGTGCGTGGCATGCACCAGCGCACGGTGGTGCAACGCTTCGGCGAGCCCCTCACCCGCCACCCGACGGTGGGCCAGCCGCCCATCACCCGCTGGGATTATGATGGCTTCTCGGTGGTGTTCGAGGGCCATCACGTCATTCATACCGTGGTGGATGCCGACCGCGTCGATCTGCCGCGACACTGACAGCCTCCCGCTCGAGTCCCCCCATGAGACGAATCCTTCCCCCTGAGTGGGCGCCGCAGGATGGCGTGATGCTCACCTGGCCCCATGAGGATTCCGACTGGGCCCCCATTCTGCCCGAGGCAGAGGATGTGTTTGCACGCATCGCCCGGGAGGTGACCCGCCGGGAATCCCTTATCGTGGCCTGCCGGGACGAGGACCACGAGATTCACGTCTGTCGCGAGTTGGCCCAGTCCCAGGTGGACATGCGGCGGGTGACCACGGCCCTGGCACCAGGGAATGATACCTGGGCCCGGGACCATGGCCCACTGACCATCCTGGAAGACGACACCCCGGTCATGCTGGATTTCACCTTCAACGGCTGGGGGGGCAAGTATCCCGCCGACGCGGACAATCGCATCACCGCCCGTCTGCATGATCAGGGGGTCTTCGGCGAGCGTGCACTGCGACCGGTGGATTTTGTCCTGGAGGGAGGGTCCATCGAATCCGATGGCCTGGGGACGATACTGACCACCCGCTGCTGCCTGATGACACCCTCGCGCAATGCGGGTCTGGACGCCGCGGCTGTGGAGGCGATGCTCGAACGTGAACTGGGTGCACAACGGGTGCTGTGGCTGGAACATGGCCATCTGGAGGGGGACGACACCGACGGCCATGTGGATACCCTGGCCCGCCTGTGCAGCCCGGATACCATTGCCCATGTGGTGTGCGAAGACCCGGAGGACCCGCATCACGGCCCGTTGCTGGCCATGACCCGCGAGTTGGCGGCCCTGCGCACGCCCCAGGGGCACCCTTACCGTCTGATCCCCCTGCCCCTGCCGGCCCCCATCCACAACCAGGAGGGGCAGCGCCTGCCCGCCACGCATGCCAATTTCCTGATCATCAACGGGGCCGTGCTGGTACCCACCTACAACGACCCCAACGATGAGGTGGCACTGGAGGCACTGGCGGGTGTGTTTCCGGAGCGGGAGATCATCGGCATCGACTGCCGGGCGCTGATCCGCCAGTTCGGGAGTCTGCATTGCGTGACAATGCAGATTCCATCATCGCCTTAACAGTGAGCCCAAAACCTCACTGTCCCCCTCCAAACAACCACCGGGGTTGAGACGCCTCCTGCGGTGGCGTTTGCACCCCGCACTCCGAGCGCTGCATGGGTGCAGAGCCGTCGATGAAGGGCATCCACTGGGCGGTTTCGCAATCTTCCTCGGCCAGCAGGCCGGTTTCTGCGTCAATCAGACGCCAGGCCACCCCTTCCGGGACCGAGGGCATCAGGCCGCGGCGGGAGACGGCCTGCATCACATCACTCCACACCGGCAGCGCCCCGCTGGAACCCGTCAGCCCCATGGGCTGATTGTCATCCCGGCCCACCCAGACCACGGCCAGGGCGTCGCCGCTGTAGCCGGCGAACCAGGCATCCCGCATCTCCCCGGTGGTGCCGGTCTTGCCGGCCACGGCCAGCCCCTCGGGCAGACTGGATTTCAGCCTGCGGCCGGTGCCGCTGCGGGTGACCTCGTGCAGGGCCGCAGTCACCAGATAGACGGCCTTCTCGTCCGCCGCCTGGCGCAGCGACAGGGAGTAACGCTGCAGCAATTGCCCTTCACGGTCCATGACCTCGCGGATGGCACGCAGGGGCACGTGGTACCCCCCGGAGGCCAGGCCCTGATACAGGCCGGTGACCTCCAGCGGACTCATGTCCACGGCGCCCAGCAACAGCGAAGGATAGGCGGGCAGGTCCTGCCTGATGCCCAGACGCCGGATCTGTTCCACCACCCGCCCCACGCCCAGGTCCATGCCCAGGCGGGTGGTGGCCACGTTGTAGGAGCGCACCAGGGATTCCTGAGCGGTCACCTGTCCATAAAATTCGCGACTGGCATTGCGCGGCGTCCAGGTGTCGCCATTATCCAGTTCCACGGTGAAGGCCTCGTCCTCCAGGAGCGTGGCCAGTGAATAGCGATGCGGATGGGACAAGGCCGCCAGGTAAACCATCGGCTTGATCACCGACCCCACGGGTCGGCGGGCCTGCAGCGCCCGGTTGAAACCAGCCTGGCGCACCTGGCGATCCCCCACCACGGCCAGCACCTCACCGTTGTCGGGGCGAGTCAAGACCACGGCGCCCTGCAGACTTCCCTCGGGCAGCCCCCGGCCCTGTTCCAGACGCGCCAGACGGCGCACCAGTGCCTGCTCCGTGGCCAATTGCTTGATGGGGTCCAGGGTGGTGAAGATCAGCAGGCCCTCTTCCTGAAGGTCCGCGTCCCGGTAATCCCGACGCAGCTGATCTCTGAGCAGTTGTACGAAGGCCGGGAACGGCGTCACTCCGGACGGCGGATTGGCGCTGACGTTCAGCGGGCGCTCCCGCGCTGCGCGAGCCTGATCACTCTCCAGGTGGCCCTCCGACTCCAGCAGGGCCAGTACCAGATTGCGGCGTTCCATGGCCCGCTCGGGCCGGCGGCGTGGGTCATAGAAACTTGGGCCACGGATGATGCCCACCAGCAGAGCCATCTCGGCGGTGCTCAGTTCACTCAACTGACGCTGAAAATAGAACTGACTGGCCATGCCCACCCCATGGATGGCCCGCATGCCGTCCTGCCCCAGAAAGACCTCATTGAGATAGGCCTCGAGGATCTCGTCCTTGTCGTAGCGCCACTCCAGCAACAGGGCCATGATGGCCTCGTTGAATTTGCGCCCCCAACTGCGATCATGGGTGAGGAAGTAGTTTTTCACCAACTGCTGGGTCAGGGTGCTGCCACCCTGTACGGTGCGCCCCGCCCGCAGGTTGGCCAGGGCCGCCCGGGCGATGCCCGCCGGGTCCACGCCCCGGTGTTCGTAGAACTTGCGGTCCTCCACCGTGAGCAGGGTGCGAATCAGTTCCTCGGGGACGTCGTCCAGTTGCACCAGCAGGCGATCCTCGCCGTGGCTGGGATAGATGTTGGCGATCAGCGCCGGTTCCAGGCGCAGCAGGGGTAGCGAGTTGCCTTGCTCCAGGTCCTCAAGCCCGCTCACGCGGCCATCACTGAAGGACACGCGCACGCTGCGCGCCGGCTCGTAGCCATCGGCAAAGGGAAATCCACGGGTATTGAGGACCAGGCTGTCACCCCGGCGGGCATAACGTCCGCCGCCCTCTTGCCCAGGATGGTAATGCAACAACTGCAGTTCCTGCTCCAGGGTCTCGCGGTCCAGATCCAGGCCCACATAGATCTCCAGCGGACGGGCGAACACCCGGGCCGGCAGTGACCAGCGTTTGCCCTCGAACTGGGAGCGAATCTGTTGATCCAGATGCAGGGTATAGCCCCCCAACCCCACCAGGGTCCCCAGCCCCAGCAGGGCAGTGAACGCCAGCGCGATGCCCAGCCGGGAACGGCGGCGACTGCGGCGCTTGCTGCGGGACGACCGGTTTCCCGATCGGCGCCGGGAAGTGGACTTGCCTTCCTTGCTGCTGTCCTTGCTGTCCTTCCTGGGCGCCGCGCGCCGGGTGGTTCGTTTTGCCATGGTCGTGGGATCGGGTAGGATTCTTGAGGTTCCACTACACTATACCCACTCAGGCCCCCTTGCGGTCGAAGCCCCATCACACAATCATGACCGATCAACAGACCCTACAGCGGCGACTGATCCGCACCCTTGAGCAGCCCGATGCGTATCCCCATCCCGTGGATGAGGTGGAACGCATCGAGACTCACATCTCCACGGTGCTGCTGGCCGGCGATTTCGCCTACAAGATCAAGAAACCTCTGGACCTGGGCTTTCTGAACTTCACGCAACTGGAGCGTCGTCGGTTCTATTGTGAAGAGGAACTGCGCCTGAACCGACGCCTCGCCCCCCGGATCTACGACGACCTGGTGGCCTTCTCCGGCAGCCCGGAGGCACCGGTATTCAATGGCCCGGATGCACCCTTCGAGTATGCCGTGCGCATGAAACGCTTCGACACCTCGCTGATGCTGGACCATCTGCAGTCCGAGGGCCACCTTTCCATCGAGCTCATGGAAAACATGGCCCGTCGGGTGGCCACCTTCCATGAACGGATCGCGGTGGCCCCGCCGGAGAGCGACTACGGGGAACCGGAGAAGGTCCTCCAACCCATGCAGCAGAACTTCGAGCAGATCCGCAAGCTGCTCAACGATACCGAGCGGCTGGCGCAACTGGAACGTGTGGAAACCTGGACCCTGGCGCGCTTTGAGGAACTCCGGCCTTTGCTGATGGAGCGCAAGCAGCGCGGCTTCATCCGCGAATGCCATGGGGACATGCATCTGGGCAACATGGCCATGGTGGATGATGAGCCCACGCTGTTCGACGGGATCGAGTTCAACCCCTTCATGCGCTGGATCGACATCGTCAGCGAAGTGGCCTTCCTCACCATGGACCTCAAGGATCGAGGCGCCCCGGCCCATGCCAATCGTTTTCTGAATATCTGGCTGGAACACACGGGAGACTACCGGGGCATGCGCCTCCTGGATTTTTATCAGGCCTACCGAGCCATGGTGCGGGCCAAGGTGGCAGTGATCCGGCTGGGGCAGAACGAACTACCTGAGGGCGATCGGGAGAGGCTTACCGGGGAATGCCACGCCTACCTGGACCTGGCAGAGGGTTTCACAAAACCCCGTGGCAAGGCCCTGTTCATCAATCATGGCTTTTCCGGCAGTGGCAAGACCACCATGAGTCAGCCGCTGATGGAAGCGGTTGATGCCATCCGTGTGCGCTCTGATGTGGAACGCAAGCGCATGTCCGGCATCCGTCCCACCGAGCGGCGCAGCAACGGGACGAACCAGGGCCTGTATTCACCGGACCTGACGGAACGAACCTATGGGCGACTGAGTGAGCTGGCCGTGGAGGTGCTGGAGGCCGGCTATCCGGTGATCGTGGATGCCACCTTCCTCAAGACGGCCCAGCGGGCACGCTTTGCCGAGCTGGCCCGAACCCGTGGAATGCCCTTCCGGGTACTGGACTACCGGGCCGACCCGGAACAGTTACGGACCCATATTGCCGAGCGCGCCCGCGCCGGAGATGATGCCTCCGATGCCGACATGAGCGTGGTCAACCATCAACTGGACAGCCATGAGCCGCTGCTGCCCGCCGAACCGGTGATCACCATCGACACCACCGCCCCGCTCCCGCTTCAGCAGGTGCAGGAAGCCCTGGCACCGACCGCAAACGACGCGGGCGGGCCCGCCGGTCCGGGCAGATGACCCTGCGGGCCACAGGGCGCGGCCGGATCTCCGTCAGCAGGGTCCGCTCCCTCCAGGGAGCGATCGTCCTGACACTCGGCATGGCCCTGATGGCCTGTGGCGCGACGCCGGAGCGCCCGGAGGCTTCACTGGCGCCCAGCCACTCCGAGTCGCTGTCCGAACAACGTGCAGGGGTGGTGTTCGCCGCGCTCAACCAGGTGGGCACCCCCTACCAGTATGGTGGCCAATCCCCCCGCGAGGGCTTCGATTGCAGCGGTCTGGTCTGGTACACCCATCGACACATCGGCCTTTCCGTGCCCCGCACCGCCCACGAGCAAAGTGGCCAGATCCAGAGGGTATCGCCGCGCTCACTGGAGCCCGGTGACCTGCTGTTCTTCCGCACCAAGGGCTCAGGCCCGAGCCATGTGAGCATCTACATCGGCGACGGTCAGTTCGTCCACGCCCCCTCCAGCGGACGCCCGGTGAGCACGGAGCGCCTGGATAACCCCTACTGGAGCCGCCGCTTCCTGCATGCCGGTCATTACTATGAGCAGGAATGAACTGACCGAAGTTGCAAGTCAAACCGATCTGATCCGATCAAGGAGCCGACCACCATGCCACGCCCCCTCATTGTCCTGGCCACCCTGATGGCCCTCATCCTCGCCGCCCCCATTCACGCCGCGGAACCGCATCGGGACACCGAGCACATGCGCGTCTACAGTATCGAAGGGGATTTCGAATGGTATCGGGAGGCCCTGGAGATGGCCATCGTCGACCGAGGCATCGTCATCAACAATGTGGCCCATATCGGTGCCATGCTCGCGCGTACGGGGGCGGATGTGGGGGGAGAAGCCCTGTTCAAGCACGCCCAGGCCCTGGAATTCTGCAGTGCCGGGCTGTCGCGGCAGATGATGGAGACCGACCCCCACAACATCGTCTTCTGTCCCTACGTGGTGGCCGTGTATGAGACCGTGGACGAACCCGGCGTGATCCACCTGGGTTATCGGCGACCGGCGCTGCTGGGGGACGCGGACGCCCGCCAGGCCCTGCAGGCCGTGGAAGATCTGCTCGATGAGATCGTGCGCGAGGCCCTGACGTTTTGACCTGACGCTCCAGGATGCAGCCACCGGCCCCGCCGGAGGCGGGGCCGGTTCAGGCCGTGATACGGCGCTTCACGAACCGGATGGCTGCCGACAGGACAGGGATCTGTTCATAAAGATATTCGGCCGCGTCCCAGTAATCCACATGACTGATGACGAGACCGGAATCATTGAAGAGCACCCGACTCATGCCATCCACATCCAGACGCATGCCGCTCACGCCGTTGTCTTCCCGGTCGGTGAAACGCCAGTGAAAATAGGCGGTGTTGTCTTTCACCGCCCAGGCGTGGATGTAAAAGCGCGGCTCCGGACAGTTGCGGAACATGTGGCGGAACACCATCTCGATCCCGTCCAGCCCGCTCACGTCGTTGAAGGGATCCTTGAAACGGGCGTCGGGCGTGAAGACCTCGCCCAGCCGATCCAGATCCGTTTCCTTGAGATGAGTGAAGAAACCGGCATAGCGGCGTGCCGAGGCCTCCATGACATCCTTCATGTTTTCACCATCCTCCCGGTGAGTCGCAGGAATACAGCATAGGGTAGCAGGCGCAGGGTCTTCATGATGATGGCAAAGGGCCTGGGGAAGCTGATCTCGAACCCCTTGCGGTCCAGCCCCTTCATGATGGCATCCACCGCTGCGTCGGTCTCGATGAGAAACGGCATCTTGAACTGGTTCTTGTCGGTCATGGGCGTTTTCACGAAGCCGGGATTGATCAGCCTCAGGCTCACCCCCTTTTGCGCCAGCTCCGGGTGCAGGGACTCGGCCAGATTGATCACTGCCGCCTTGGAGGCGGAATACGGGGCAGCCCGAGGCAGGCCCCGGTATCCAGCCAGACTGGCGGTGACCAGGATCTGGCCACGGCCGCGCTGGATCATGGGCGGCATGATCGCAGCCAGCCCATTCACCACGCCCAGGTAATTGATGTCCGCGATGCGTTTGAACAGGGCGGGATCGAACTCCTCCAGCCCCATGGGCTGGTAGTCCCCCTGATTGAGGATGGCCATATCCACCGGCCCCGCATGGGCCTCGATCTCCTCCACCAGGGTCTTGAGCCCGGCATCGTCGGTGACATCTCCGGGAAAGGCCTGGATGCGCCCGGGCCCGGAGGCCTCGGCGGCCAGCGCCTCCAGCTTGTCCCGACTACGGGAGGTGACCGCCACACACCAGCCAGCGGCGGCCAGGCGCAAGGCCAGGGCACGGCCGATGCCGGTACTGGCCCCCACCAGCCACACGACCCCGGCAGTGTTCGTGGCCGCACCGTTCATTTGCGTCTGCTCTGCCATGACCTGATACCCTCCCGCCTCGCTCGAGGCTACACAAAAATTATACAACGGTTGTACAATCACGACATGACGCCGACACCCCCAGCCAAGGTCTCGCCGCCCGAGACTGACGGGCTGTTCCCCATCCGCACGGTCACCTCCATGACCGGAGTGCACCCGGTCACCCTGCGTGCCTGGGAACGGCGTCACGGGCTGATCCGTCCGCAACGCACACCCAAGGGACATCGACTCTACAGCACCGGCGACATTGATCGCATCCGCCAGGTGCTCGAACTGCTGGATCAGGGCATTTCCATCGGCCAGGTGGGTAAGCTGCTGGATGCCCCCGACCCATCAACGCCCACGCAAGGCACCCCGGGCCATGGCCCCTCCTCTGCCTGGGCCGACTATCAGGCACGACTGACGGCTGCAGCCCTGCAATTCGACAGCCACGCCCTGGAGCGGGTTTACGCCGACGCCATGTCGATCTTCCCGGTGCAACAGGTCATCCCCCAGTTGCTCTGGCCCGCCCATACGGCGCTGCGGGATCGGGCCGGGGATACGCCTCTGTCAGCCGCCGCCCGGGCCTTCTTCCAGGGCTGGGCCCGCTACACCCTGGCGTCCCGATTTCGTCACGAACTGAGTCATGCCCAGGGGCCGGTCCTGGTCCTTGCGCCCTTCCCGGAGCAGGGCGAAGCCCTGGACCTGGACATGCTGGCCCTGCTGGCCGCCACCCAGGGCCTGCGGGTGCTGTGGCTGGCCGGCCCCGTCACCCTGGACACCCTGGAGGCCACCATGAATCAGGTTCCGGCCCGGGGCCTGATCCTGGCAGGAGAGGACCGTCTGTCCCGCGACCTGCTCACCCGGGGACTGCCGTCCTGGTCGGGCCGGATCAACAGCCCGGTGCTGGCCGCCGGCCCCAGCGCCCATCAACACCGCCGTGCCCTGACGGGGGCCGGCCTGATTCCCCTGGAGCGCGACCCCTGGCAGGCCACGCGTCAACTGGAAGCCCATCTGCGCTCGGCTCACGCGGATTGACGCAGGGTCTCCCAGGCCGCCAGGGCCTCGCGGCGACTGACCGCCAGATCCACGATGGGTCGCGGATAATCCCGTCCAGGTCGGACGCCAGCGCCACGCAACACGGATTCCGGGGCCTGCCAGGGCTTGTGCAGGTACTTGTCCGGCAGATTCTTGAGTTCCGGCACCCAGCGACGCACGTAGTCGCCTTTGGGGTCAAACCGCTCTCCCTGGAGCACCGGGTTGAACACGCGAAAATAGGGGGCAGCATCCGCCCCGCAGCCGGCCGTCCATTGCCAGCCCAGGGTGTTGCTGGCCAGGTCCGCGTCCACCAGGGTGTCCCAGAACCAGCGGGCGCCTTCGCGCCAGTGGATGAGCAGATTCTTGGTGAGCAGCGAGGCGGTGATCATGCGAACCCGATTGTGCATCCAGCCGGTGGTCCATAACTCGCGCATCCCGGCATCCACGATGGGCAGGCCGGTACGGCCCTGTTGCCAGGCCTGCAGGGCGTCGTCATCCCGAGGTGGCCAGGGGAAATCCTCGAAACGGGTGTCCAGGGGATTCAAGGGCGTGTGGGGGAAGTGAAACAGCAGATGATGCCCGAACTCGCGCCAGCCCACCTCACCGAGAAAGGCCTTCACCGAGGCATCTGCTCCCCGGTGCCGACCCTGAGCCACCGCCCGCTGACAGGCGTGAACCACCTGCCGGGGGCTGATCTCCCCAAAGTGCAGATGCGGTGAAAGGCGGGACGTACCGACCCGATCAGGCAGGTTACGGTCTTCCCCATAATCGGCCAGGGCGTGATCCAGGAAACCCTCCAGGGCCGTGTGAGCCCCCTCCTCCCCCGGCGTCCAGGCCTCGGCCAGTCCCGCATCCCACGAAATGGTGGGCAACAGCCCCAGGCTTTCCAGGGCCTCGCCGCGGCAGTCTTCCGACGCCGACATCAGCCGCCCGGGCCGGGGCTGCAGACTGACTTCCAGGGCCCCCTGGGCCTGACAGGCTTTCCAGTAGGGAGTGAACACCCGGTAGGGGTCGCCCGAGCGGTTCTGCACCGCCCACGGCTCCAGGAGCAGTGCCCCATTGAAACTGCGCGCCCGCACACCCTGCGCCTGCAGGGCCTGCTTGATGCGGGTGTCCCGGTGGATGATGTCCGGCTCATAGAGCCGATTCCAGTGCACATGAGACGCGCCGGTCTCGCGGATCAGATCCTGGAGGGTTTCCAGGCTGGGGCCGGTGCGAATCACCAGTGGTGCCCCGAGTTCGGCCAGATCCTGGCCCAGTCGAGCCAGGCCATGATGCAGCCACCAGCGCGACGCCCCACCCGGCGCCCAGCCCCCTTCCTCCTCCGGGGCATGGATGTACACGGGCACGATACGCTCGGCCGAGTCCAGGGCCGCCATGAGCGCGGGGTTATCCGCCAGGCGCAGATCCCGCCTGAACCAGATCAGTGCAGTGGTCATAGCCCTCACCCCTTGTGGCCGAATACCCGAGGCAAACCCGAAACCTCCTCAATGGCTGCGGCGGATCAGTTCCAGGAACTCCGAGCGGGTGCGGGCGTCGTCCCGGAAATTACCCAGCATCACCGAGGTGAGCATGGCGGAATTCTGCTTTTCCACCCCACGCATCATCATGCACATGTGCCTGGCCTCGGCCACCACGCCCACGCCCCGCGCGCCGGTGACGTCCATCACTGCCTGGGCGATCTCCCGGGTCAGGCTCTCCTGGATCTGCAGGCGCCGAGCGAACATGTCCACGATGCGGGCAATCTTTGACAGGCCGATCACCTTGCCATCGGGGATATAGGCCACATGGCACTTGCCGATGATGGGCAGCAAATGATGCTCGCAGAGCGAATACAGTTCGATGTCCTTGACCAGCACCATTTCATCGCTGTCGGAGGCGAACAGCGCCCCGTTCACCAATTCTTCAAGGGACTGATGATAGCCACTGGTGAGGTATTGCATGGCCTTGGCGGCCCTGAGTGGCGTGCCCTGGAGCCCCTCGCGACCCGGGTCCTCCCCCAGCCCTTCGAGCATCAGCCGATAGTGTTCGGCAAGTTCATCAGCCGACATGGGCTCATGAGCCTCCACCGGCTCCTTGCCCCCGGCAATCTTCGTGACCGTCTTTGTCATGGCCTTTTCTCCGTGCAGGTGACAGCATGTATGTTGGACCGTTCCATCCTCTCATGACCGCGGCGGCGCAACCCTGTCCCGCAGCGCTCTTGTCCCGGGTCTTGCCACCATCGTATGGTCACGATCTTGAGCACTCGATTGAAAAGCAGCGCTCTCAAAAACCTTGTACAATAAAAATCAAAGCTTGTACAGTTAATGTATAAGTATCCTTTTCAGGACTAGGGGAATCACATGGCTCGCGAACGCATCGCCGTCATCGGCGCAGGGATCTCGGGACTGGCCAGCGCCTGGCTGCTGTCACGACACTATGATGTGACAGTATTCGAGAAGAATGATTACATCGGCGGCCACACCAACACCGTCGATGTCCCCGGGGATCAGGGCCCGCGCGGGGTGGATACCGGATTCATGGTCTTCAATCACCGCAACTATCCCCACCTCAAGGCCCTGTTCGCCCATCTGGGCATTGAGTCGCAACCCACCGATATGTCCTTCTCGGCCTCCGTGGGCGGCGGTCGGCTGGAGTACGCGGGTTCGGACCTGAATACCCTGTTCGCCCAGCGGCGCAATCTGTTCAACCCCCGGTTCCTGCGCATGCTGCGGGACATCCTCCGGTTCAACCGCACCGGCAAGGCCCTGCTCCAGAGTGGCGACGTGCCCCAGGTGACGCTGGGCGGGTACCTGATTCAGGAACGTTACGGCCCAGGTTTTCGCGATGATTACCTGCTGCCCATGGCGGCTGCGATCTGGTCCTGCCCCACCCACCGCATGCTGGATTTCCCCCTGGAGTCCTTCCTCAACTTCTTCTCCAACCATGGGCTCCTGGACCTGGCCGACCGCCCCCAGTGGCACACGGTCAAGGGGGGCAGTCGCGAGTACGTCCGGCAAATGCTCAAGGCCCTGCCCGAAGGCGTGCATGCGAATCGTCGGGTCGTGGCCGTCCAGCGTCAGGAGGGGCAGATACGGGTGATCACCGATGACCAGGGAGAACACGCGTTCGACCAGGTGGTGTTCGGCTGCCACGCCGATGAAGTGCTGGGCATGCTGGAGGATCCCACCGAGGCCGAATCCCGGATTTTGCAGTGCTTCACCTACCAGCCCAACCGCACCCTGCTGCATACCGACGTGCGCCTGATGCCGCGCATGAAGCGGGTATGGTCATCATGGAACTACATGGCCCGACAGCGTACCGCCGATTCCCCGGCCAATGCCGTCTCGGTCACCTACTGGATGAACCGGCTACAGGCCCTGGATGAATCCAGGGACTACCTGGTGAGCCTCAACCCGCTGATCGAGCCGCGGGAGGAGACCATCATCCGGGAGATCCGCTACCATCACCCGGTGTTCGACCAGCGCGCCATGGAGGCCCAGAAGCAGCTCCCGGAGTTGCAGGGTGCCGACCGCATCTGGTTCTGTGGCGCCTGGACGGGATACGGCTTCCACGAGGACGGCCTGCGCTCGGCCATTCAGATCGCCGGACGCCTGGGCGTCTCACCGCCCTGGAGCATCCCCCGCGAGGCCACCGGTTACGAGGCGGCGCAACCAGCTGGCGCGGTCGGAACGGAGGCGTCATGAGCCTTCCCGAAGGAGACCCCGGAGCCCCCATGGGCCTGGCGGACATGGAGGATGGACGCCTTTACCGCACCCGGGTCATGCACCGGCGGCTGTTTCCCGTGGATTACCGCTTCGTCTACCGGGTCTTCAGCCTGGTGGTGGACGTGGACCGGCTAAACGCCCTGGATCGACGACTCCGGCTGTTGTCGGTGAACCGATTCAACCTCCTGAGCCTGGATGATCGCGACCATGGCGCCCGCGACGGCACCCCGCTGCGCCCCTGGGCAGAAACGCAACTGGCCCAGGCGGGCGTGGACCTGGAGGGTGGTCGCATTTTCCTGCTGGCATTCCCACGGGTGTTGGGCTACGTCTTCAATCCCCTGAGCCTTTTCTACTGCCTGCACCGGGACGGCAGCCTGCGGGCCATCATCTGCGAAGTGAGCAATACCCTCGGGGATTGTCATCACTATGTCCTCCACAACGGGGATCAACCCCTGGACTGGCCGGTGCGTGCCAGCCAGGACAAGCACTTCTACGTCTCCCCCTTCATCGAGATGGATGCACGCTATCAGTTCCGGCTGTCGGAACCGGGACAGGGTCTGAGTGTTCTCATCCATGAATATCAGCAGTCCAAACTCATGCTGGCCGCCAGCCAGACAGGTCATGCACGTCCACTCAGTGACCGCGAGCTGCTCAAGGCCGTGGCCACCATGCCCCTGATGACCTTCAAGGTGATCTTCGGCATTCACTGGCAGGCCCTGAAGATCTGGTGGAAAGGCGGCAAGTACTACAGCAAGCCCAGCTCATCCTCAGAGGAGATGAACTGATGTCCGTGGAACAGACACCCACCCAGCCCCGTACCCTGGGCGCCCGCACCGGCGGCTTTGCCATGCGTTTTCTGCTACGGCGGCTGCGGGGCCTGCACTCGGGGGAGTTGCGGGTGATCGGCCCCGATGGCAGCGAACATCGGGTTCAGGGCACGCACCCCGGTGGCTGTGGCACCATCCGGATCCACCGCCCGGGCGTCCTGCTGCGGCGCCTGCTGTCCCGGGGCCTGGTGGGCCTGGGTGAGGGCTATATGGTGGGAGACTGGGACACGCCGGACCTGCAGGCCCTGCTGGCCATGGGGTCGGTCAATCAGGAATATATCCGCAGTCTGGTCTACAGCGCCTTCTGGTCACGGGTGGCAGATTTCCTTCGCCACCAGTTCCGCGCCAACAGCCGCGATGGCAGCCGCCGCAACATCTCGTTCCACTACGACCTGGGCAACGATTTCTACCGCCTGTGGCTGGACGAGACCATGACCTACTCCTGCGCCCTGCTGGAGAAGGAAGATGAACCCCTGGAGGCCGCCCAGCAACGCAAGTACGCCCGCCTGCTGGAACACCTGGACGCGGCTCCCGGTTCACACATCCTGGAAATCGGCTGTGGCTGGGGCGGCTTTGCCGAATACGCCGCCCGCCAGGGCCACCGGGTGACCGGTGTCACCCTCTCCCGGGAGCAGCTGGACTATGCCCAGGCACGGCTGGAGGCGGCGGGCCTGGCCGACCGCGTGGATCTGCGCCTGCAGGACTACCGGGATGTGAGCGAACAATTTGACCACGTGGTGTCCATCGAGATGTTCGAGGCGGTGGGCGAGCGCTGGTGGCCCACCTGGTTCGAGACGGTACGCAAAAGCCTCAAGCCCGGAGGCCGTGCCGCCGTGCAGGTGATCACCATTGACGAGGGTGCCTTCGGCTATTACCGCCGCGCCGCAGATTTCATTCAACTGTATATCTTCCCCGGCGGCATGCTGCCCACGGTGGATATCTTCAGCGAATGCGCGGACAAGGCCGGGCTGGCCCTTCGTCACCGAGAATTTCATGGAGAGCATTATGCCCGCACCCTGGACCGCTGGTACCAGCGGGTTCAGGAACAATCCAGCGCGATTCTCTCCCTGGGCTCCTATGACGAGCGCTTTTTGCGCACCTGGGAGTTCTACCTGGCCTATTGCGAGGCGGGCTTCCGCTCCCGCAACACGGATCTGATGCACGCCGTGCTGGAAGCGCCCGCCTGATGATTCAGTCGCCGTCACCCTGGAGGTGAGCCATGAAGATCGAGGCATTCAAAGACCGCAAGCCCACCCTTGACCTGGAGGCCTATTTCGATGGTCAGGTGAAGGCCTGGGGCCTGTTTCAGGATCGATTTGGCACGGTGCATCGCCAGTTCACCGTGGACATCCTGGGACATGTGGAGGGAGATGAGTTGGTGCTGGAAGAGGATTTCGTCTACGACGATGGCGAGAAGGATCGACGCGTCTGGCGTCTCAAGCGCCTGGATGCCCAGCACTACGAGGGTCGCGCCGACGATGTGGAGGGGGCAGCCAAGGGCAAGCTCTGCGGACAGGCCTTCAATTTCACCTATGTCCTGCGCCTGCCCATCAGCGGTCGTATCTGGCGGGTGAATTTCGACGACTGGATGTTCATGCACGAGGACGGCGTGCTGGTGAACCGCGCGGTGATGAGCAAGTTCGGCATCCGCTTGGGCGAGGTGACACTGTTCTTTCGTCGGAGTGACGACAACACGAGTTGACGAATCCCTCTCCAGAGGGGCCGCCATCCGGGTAACGATTTTCCCGTCAAGACTAGCCCTCAGGCGCCGTTTATTGGATACTTACCAGAATAAAGATAAGGCCATCGGGAATGATTTTTATCAGTGACCGAAGGCTGACAGCAAGACGGGCCCAGCCCGCTTAATCGGGATCACCGGATGATCAGGGCAGAGAACCCCGCGCCGGCCCCCGTTGATATCATCGCGAGACGCTAGGAGTAAAAGAGAATGAAGAAGCAAGACCTTAGCCGTAGAAGCTTCCTGAAGTTCGGTGTCGCCGGCCTGGTGGCCGTGCCGGTCGCCGGCTTGGGCTGGACCACCACTGCCGCAGCCGCCGAGCGCCTGGATCCCGAATCTGCCGAGGCCCAGGCCCTGCAGTACGTGCACCAGTCCGAAGTTGAAGGTCAGTACTGCTCCAACTGCCTGCTGTACAACGATCCCAGCCAGGAAGAGTGGGGCCCCTGCGCCGTATTCCCCGGCAAGGTCGTGGCCGCCGACGGCTGGTGCACCGCCTGGGTTGCCCGCGGCTGATCCAGTCCCGGATGATCGATCCGCAGCAGCGCCCACTTTCGGTGGGCCTGTTGCTCAAGACCCGCCCCGTGCGGGTCTTATCGTTTGGAGGCCTCCATCATGTACACCACCTCCGCTCAACCCCTGATGGAACACCCGGAACGCTATCTGCTCGGCCGCACCGACGGCGATATCACACTGGAGACGCCCGATCAGCTGTGCCTGGCCGTGCAACGCATGGCGGAACAGGGCCGGCGCAGCCTCTGGGTCACCAGCCGGCACCTGGATCCGGCGATCTTCGACACCCCGGCGGTGGTGGAACCCATCTCCCGGCTGGCTCGTAGCAGTCGCCACGCGGACATCCGCATCCTGATCCAGGACAGCGACCCGCTGCGAGGTACAACCCACCGCCTCATCGCCCTGGCCCAGCGCCTGAGTAGCCGCATTCAGGTCCGCCGCATGAGTGAAAAGGATCGGCGCTCCGTCGCTGAAGCCTTTCTCGTTGCCGACCGCCAGGGCCTCATTCATCAACCCCAGGCCCTGCGCTATCAGGCAGTGGTGAATTTCCACGCCCCCCGGCGGTGCAAGCTCATGGGTGAGCAATTCATCACCTACTGGGATGCGAGCGAACCGGATCCCCATTTGCGGCGGCTGCACCTGTGATTAAGCCCCTTGGCATTGACGCCCGGTGCAACCCCCTCCTACTATGCCTTACCGCCGCTCAGGAACCACATCCCTCAATGACCTATTGCCTTGCCATCACCATGGACGCCGGGCTGGTGTTTGCCTCGGACTCACGCACCAACGCCGGTGCCGATCAGGTGAGCACCTACAGCAAGATGCACACCTTCGAAGTGGAGGAGGATCGTGTCTTCGTTTTACTCGCCGCCGGAAACCTGGCCACCACCCAGGCGGTACTGGCGCGCCTCAAGCGCGACATCGAGGACAGCGCGGAGGAGAGCCTGCACACCGTGCGGGGCATGTCCGACGCGGCGGAATACCTGGGCCGGGTGAACCGTGAAGAGCAGGAAAAACACGGGGAGGCCCTCACCAAGGCCGGATTCCGGGCCGATGCCTCTTTCATCATCGGCGGGCAGTTTGCCGGACAGGAACCGGAGATCTACCTGGTCTACCCCCAGGGCAATTTCATCACGGCCTCGTCCCATACGCGCTTCCTGCAGATCGGCGAGAGCAAGTACGGCAAACCCATTCTGGATCGCATCATCAGCCCCGAAGGCAGCCTGGGTGACGCGGCGCGCTGCGCCCTGGTATCCATAGACTCCACCATGCGTTCCAATGTGACCGTGGGCCCTCCCATCGAGGTGATTGTCTACGAACGCGACAGCCTGACCTTCGAGCATTATCTGTGCCTGGAGGCGGATGATGACTATCTCACCGATCTGAAGCGGTCCTGGGACGACAACATCAAGGCCGCCTTCCGGGACCTGCCCCGCTTTGACTGGGAGGCTGCTCGCGGACGCAAACGCCGCGGCACGGAAGTCACCGTCAACCGCCGCAGTACGCGCAAACCTTCCAAAAAAACCGGCTAAGCACGCCGGCTTGAGGGTGCCAGACCCGGATGCCGGGTCTCAGGCCGCCTTGTCCAGGCGGAACCAGGTCTCCGCCACCAGGCCATGCAGTTCCGCCATCTCCTTTTGCAGGTCATCAATGAACCGATGCAACTCCTTGGGCTCCAGCAGCTTGTCCACCTGGGAGTCCACGGCATGGCGCTTCACCTGCATGGCCATGCGCAGGGGGATGTCATTACGGGGCAGGTTGGCCAGACTGTGTTCCACCTCCGCCAGGGCATGACTGATGGAACGGGGAAATTCCGGATCCTGCACCAGGAAGCGCAGCACATCGGTCGCGTTGACCCGCCGGCGCACATGCTGACGGTACATCTGGAAGGCGCTCAACGACTTGAGGATGTTGATCCACAGCAGTCCCTCGAAGGGCGAGGCGTCCTCGTCCGCATCTTTCCCACGCGAGAGCAACCCCACGGCGCCCACATCCAGCAGACGTGACGTCATGTCCGCCCGTTCCAGATTGCGCCCAGCCTTGATCAGATCATAGGCGTGGTCGTGGCTCATGGTGCCCGCCAGCATCCCGGTGATCTGCTGACAGCGGCTGCGAATCTGGGACAGGTAGCGATAGCGCCCCCGCTTGCCCTCCCCCGCATCCAGATTGAAGCGGGCGTAGAGATGCAGTTCGTTCACCGTTTCCCACACCTCGGTGGGCACCCGATCCCGCGTGGTACGCACATTCTCCCGGGCGCTGGTCAGGGCATTGAGGATCGATCCCGGGTTGGCGGGGTCACCCAGGAGGAACTTGACCACATTGGCCTCGTTGTACTCGGAGTAGCGCTCCTCGAATATCGCATCACTGCCCGTGATGGACACCAGCCCGGCCCAGGACACCCGGGTTTGATAGGGCATGTCCAGGGCCAGATGGTTGAAGGCGGTGACCATACGGGCCGTGTTTTCGGTCCGCTCGATATAGCGGGCCATCCAGTAAAGCCGTTCTGCGACGCGTGAAAGCATGTATTCAGTCCCGGGTATCCGTGTCAACGATCCAGGTGTCCTTGCTGCCACCCCCTTGAGAGGAGTTCACCACCAGGGAACCCTTGCGCAGGGCGACCCGTGTGAGCCCCCCTGCGGTCACATCCGTGCGCACCCCCTGGAGCACGAAGGGGCGAAGATCCAGATGCCGGGGCTCCAGGTGCCCGTCACACAGCGTGGGTGACGTGGACAGCTTGAGGGTGGGCTGGGCGATGTAATTACGCGGATCGCGCTTGATGAGTTCGGCAAACTCCTCCAGCTGGGTGGGCGTGGCGTGGGGGCCGATGATCATCCCGTACCCTCCCGACTCGTTGGCCGGTTTGACCACCAGTTGGTCCAGATTGGCCAGCACGTGTTCCCGCTCCTTGTCGTCCATGCACAGGTAGGTGGGCACGTTGGGCAGGATGGGGTCTTCGTCCAGATAGTAACGGATCATCTTGGGCACGAAGGCGTACACCACCTTGTCGTCGGCCACACCGGCACCCGGTGCATTCACCAGGGCCACGTTACCGGCACGCCAGGCCCGCATCACTCCGGGCACGCCCAGCATGGATTCGGGGCTGAAGGCCTCCGGATCCAGGAACAGGTCGTCAATGCGACGATAGATCACGTCCACTCGTTCCAGACCATCGATGGTGCGCATGTACACGCAGTCATCATCGCAGACCACCAGGTCTGCCCCCTCCACCAACTCTGCGCCCATGCGCTGGGCCAGATAGGCGTGCTCGAAGTACGCGGAGTTGTAGATACCCGGCGTCAGTACCACCACCTCGGGATAATCCAGGGGGCGGGGCGAAAGGCTGGCCAGCATGTCAAAGAGCTGGGAGGGGTATTCATCCACGGGCTGGATGCTGTAGTTCTCGAACAGCTCCGGAAACACCCGCTTGGTGACCTGACGATTCTCCAGCATATACGACACGCCCGAGGGCACCCGCAGGTTGTCCTCCAGCACATAGAAGCTGCCATCGGCATCGCGCACCAGGTCGGAACCACAGATATGCGCCCATACCCCATGGGTGGGCTGGATACCCCGGCATTGCTCGCGGAAGTTGCGGGACTGGGCCAGGACCTCGGCCGGGAAAATCTTGTCCTTGACGATGCGCTGCTCGTTGTAGATGTCGTTGATGAACATGTTCAACGCTGTGAGGCGCTGGCGCAGCCCGGCTTCCACGCGGCTCCATTCGGTCCGCGGGATGATCCGGGGGATGATGTCGAAGGGCCAGGCCCGATCAATGTTGCCACCTTCCGTATACACCGTGAAGCTGATGCCCATCTCCATGATGGCATGCTCGGCGGCCTGCTTGCGCTCGTGTATCTCGGCGTCACCGAGGGATCGCAGATAATCGGTCAGGGTCTGGGCGGCCGGGCGTGAGATGCCCGGGGCACTGATGAGTTCATCGTAAAATCCATTGGGGTCGTACGCCTTCCAGTCGATGCTCATAAGGGACTCTTGAGTGGGTGGGTCCGTCGTCCCCAGCGGGGACGGCGAGCAGATAGCAATCGGGATCAGCCGGGCTGGTCCGCCGCGCGAGGCGTCAATGGCTGCTCCGGCTCCGCCAGGGGCGCCTCGCCATTTCGGTAATGCACCAGCTTCCAGTAACCGAACAGGTTGGTCTTGTGCACGCCCACGCGGTTGAGCCCGGGAAGTTCGGGCAGGCTATCCAGCTCCATGTCGGGCCTGAAACCCACCAGGCGCGACAGGGGCCGCAGGGCCCGCTCCACCCGGCGCACCACGGGGTGACTGGAGGCGAAGTGGTTGATCACCAGCACATCCCCACCAGGGACACACACACGCTGCATCTCCCGCATGAGCTTGTCGGGATTGGGCACCACGGAGGCTACATACATGGCCACGACACAGTCAAAACTGTCGTCGGCGAACGCCAGGCACTCGGCGTCCATCTCCAGGAGCGCCTCCACCTGTTTGAGCTGCCCCTCCTCGGCACGTTCCTTGGCGATCTGCAGCATGTCGGGGCTCACATCGATCCCCACCACCCGGGCATCCTCCCGGTAATCGGGCAGGGACAGCCCGGTGCCGACTCCCACCTCCAGGACGCGTGGCGCCGGTTCCGCGTTTACCATTTCCATCGCCAGGCGTCGGCCACCCGCGAAGATCGGGCCGAACACGGCGTCGTAATATCTCGCATAGCGCCGATAGGCGCTCTTGATCGAGGAGAGATCCATGAGATGCTTCCAATATGGGAGTATGCACCTGTTTTAACGACTAGTGTCGTCACTTTCAAGTGACCCGCTCGATAAAACGACCATTCACCGGGGGGCAACGACCGCCCCCCGAGCCCGACCGAGAAACCAACGACCATGATCACGCAGGCCGATTTTCATCCGGCATTCTGGTTGCGGGGCAGTCATGTGCAAACCATCCTGCCCAACCTTTTGCGCCCTCGTCATTCGATCCCGTTGCGCCGTGAGCGCATGGAACTGCCTGATGGCGATTTTCTTGATCTGGACTGGGCGCCCAACGTGGACGGCCCGTTGGTGATCCTGTTTCACGGCCTGGAGGGATCCAGTCGCTCCCCCTATGCTGCGGGGCTGATGCACCGGCTGCACGACCAGGGCTTTCAGGCCCTGACCATGCACTTTCGTGGCTGCGGCGGCGAACCCAACCGTTTGCCCCGCAGCTATTTTGCCGGCGACACCGGTGACATGGCCTGGGTGGTGGAACAACTGACCCGGCGGTTTCCCGAACGGCCGGTGGCGGCCATCGGCGTCTCCCTCGGCGGCAATGCCCTGCTGAAATGGCTGGGCGAAACGGGCAACGCCAGTCCCCTGACGGCGGCGGTGGCCATCTCCGTGCCCTTCGACCTGGACAAGGCCGCACGGCGTATGGAAAAAGGCCTGTCTCGCGTGTACCAGGGCTACCTGGTGGGGCGACTGAAGCGCTCCACCCAGGCCAAATGCAGCCGCATGGTCCTTCCCATCGACTGCGACAGTCTGTCAGGCTTGCGCACCTTTCGGGAGTTCGACGACGCCGTCACCGCCCGGCTGCACGGCTTCAAGGATGTGGACGACTACTACGGGCACTGCAGTTGCCGGCAGTACCTGCGTGGCATCCAGGTCCCCACACTGATCCTGCATGCGATGGATGACCCCTTCATGACCCCGGATGTCATCCCCACCGAAGCGGAGCTGTCGTCTTCCGTAAACCTGGAACTGGCTCGCCACGGGGGGCATGTGGGTTTCGTGGAGGGCCGGGGCAGCTACTGGCTGGAGCGCCGCGTGCCTCATTGGTTGCAAGGCAGCCTGGCTGCGGGTGCTTGAGAGTTCATGAGCAACCGTTAAACTGTCGTTGAGGTTGGTCAAGAAAAGCAAACGCAATCACCACCCGCCCGACAGGGGAGACACACCATGATGCAGGGACTTCTTGCGGTCAACGATTGGGTCAACAACATTGTCTGGGGCCCTCCCTTCATGATCCTGCTGGTGGGCACGGGGCTTTACCTCACCATCCGGCTTGGCTTCTTTCAGTTCACCCATCTCTTCTTCGCCTGGCGACGCACGTTCGGCACCCTCTTCCGCCGCGACCAGAAGGTGGAGAAGGGTGCCATCACACCCTTCCAGGCAGTCACCTCTGCCATGGCGGCCACCATCGGTGTGGGCAACATCGCCGGGGTGGCCACAGCCATCGCCCTTGGCGGGCCGGGGGCCGTGTTCTGGATGTGGATCGTCGCCCTGGTGGGCATGGCCACCAAGCTGGCCGAGGCCACCCTGGGTCTCAAATACCGCCAGGTGGAATCGGACGGTCGGGTCTCGGGCGGGGTCTTCTATTACATCGAGTACGGCCTGGGCAAGAAATGGAAATGGCTGGCCCTGCTCTATGCCTTCCTGGCGGGCCTGGCGGCCTTTGGCATCGGCAACATGGTGCAGGCCAACACCATGGCTCACGCCCTGGAGACCAGCATGGGCGTGCCCAACTGGGTGACGGGTCTGGTGGTCATGTTCTTCGTCGGCCTGGTCACCCTGGGGGGCATCAAGCGCATCGCCGTGACCGCCGAGCGCATCGTGCCCACGATGGCCCTGATCTATGTCATCGGCGCCATCGGCATCCTGGTGAGCTTTTACGACCAGATCCCCGGGGCATTTGCGCAGATCTTCGCGGGCGCCTTCACACCCGCCTCTGCCATCGGCGGTTTTGCCGGTGCCACCGTGGCGGGCGCCATTCGCTATGGCATTGCACGGGGCATCTTCTCCAACGAGGCGGGCCTGGGCTCAGCCTCCATCGTCCACGCCCAGGCCCGCAACAAGCCCTATGCGCAGGGTCTTTGGGGGATGTGGGAGGTCTTCATCGACACCCTGGTGGTGTGCACCATGACGGCCCTGGTGATCCTGGTCACCGGCGTCATCCAGACCGGCCAGACCGGTGCCGAGCTCACCAGCAGCGCCTTCGCCAGCGGCCTGCCGGGCCTGGGTGGCTGGATCGTCCTGATGGCCATCGTGCTGTTCTCCTACACCACCATGCTCACCTGGAACTTCTACGGCGAGAAGAGTTGGGAGTACGCCTTCGGCAAGCGGGTGATCCTGCCCTACCGGATCATCTTCGTGGGCTTTCTGTTCCTTGGGGCCATCGGCGGGCTGACCACCGTATGGGATGTTTCCGACACCCTCAACGGCCTGATGGCAGCGCCCAACCTGATCGCCCTGGTGCTGCTGGCCGGCGTGCTGGCCAAGGAGAAGGTTCAGTACATGAAGGAAGAACGCGAGAAAGCCATGGCGGCCCGGAAGGGGTCGGATGGCGGCAAGGGTGGCGGGTAAGGCAAACCTGACCCCTGCCTGCTCCCCACGGGCCTTCCATCAAGGCTTTGCAGGGAGCAGGCAGGGTGGCTTGCGCGTTCGCCTCAGTCGCTGGAGGTCTCGGCCTCACTGCCCGGACCCCAGGCAAAGATCCCCAGACCCACCACAATCACCAGCAGGGCAGGACTCAGGTAACCGATGACCCCCAGGCCACTCATCTCCAGCGGGATATTGCCCGCTCGCATCAACAGCCAGATCAGACCCACCAGAAATACACCGATACCGATACCGATTCGCACGTGTGCAACCTCATTGCCGGGGCAGCGCCCTCGGCGCCGCCGTTCAGGACGGATGTCATCTGACCCAGGATGCTAGCTGAGAACATCGGCGTGCGCGAATCAAGCCCGCTTCGTGATTGTCCGGGATCATTGAATCACCCCTTCCAGCGAGGCCGGTTTCTATTCACTTGCGGGTCCGATCCCTTATGTTATGGGAGTGGTGCACCGCGTCGTGGTGACGCCCGCTGCTCCCATCTCCTGACACTCTTCCGCCCAAAGGATGATTCCATGCCCTCGACCCGCTTCGTCCCGCTCCTCTCTCCCCGTCAATGGGGGCTGGCTGCGTTCCTCGGGACGGCACTGCTCGCCTCCCCTCTTGCATCGATGGCCGATGAGGCGGACGAGGCACTGCCGGTGATCACTCAGGAGGAACTGGCGCGACATGATCAACCGGAGGATTGCTGGAAGGCGATTCATGGCAAGGTGTATGACATCACCGACTATCTGCCACGCCACCCGGGCCCTCCCGCGCTGGTACTGCACTGGTGCGGGCAGGAGTCCACGGAGGCCTGGGAGACCAAGGGCTACGGCATGCCGCACAGCGACGCGGCAGGGATCCTGCTGGAAGATTATCTGATTGGTATTCTTGAGGAGGAGGAGGCGTCGGCAGATCGCCAGCAGGACTGAACGTCGGGGGCGTCACGCCCCTCCCCCGCTGGCGGGAAAACCTACTCGCCCTGACCCACGGCCTTCATGCTCAGGCGGATACGGCCCTGCTTGTCCACTTCCAGCACCTTGACCTTGACCGTCTCCCCTTCCTTCACCTTGTCCGACACACTCTCCACACGTTCTTCCGAGATCTGGGAGATATGCACCAGGCCGTCACGGCCGGGCAGGATGGTGACAAAGGCGCCGAAGTCCATGATCTTGGCGACACGACCCTCGTAGACCCGGCCCACTTCCACATCGGCGGTGATCTCCTCGATGCGGCGCTTGGCCTCCTCGCCGGCTTCCTTGTCCACCGAGGCGATCTTGATCACACCGGAATCGTCGATATCGATGGTGGCACCGGTTTCCTCGGTGAGGGCACGGATGGTGGCGCCACCCTTGCCGATCACGTCCCGGATCTTCTCCGGATTGATGCGCAGGGTGATGAAACGCGGCGCATAGGCGGACATTTCACCGCGCGGCGTGGTAATGACCTTGCCCATCTCCTTGAGGATATGCAGTCGGCCTTCGCGGGCCTGACCCAGGGCCTTTTCCATGATCTCGCGGGTGATACCATCGATCTTGATGTCCATCTGCAGCGCAGTGACGCCGTCTTCCGTACCGGCCACCTTGAAGTCCATGTCGCCCAGGTGATCCTCGTCCCCGAGGATGTCGGACAGCACCGCAAAGCGGTCCTGTTCCTTGATCAGGCCCATGGCGATACCGGCCACTGGCGCCTTCAGGGGCACGCCAGCATCCATCAGCGCCAGGCTGGTGCCGCAGACCGAAGCCATGGAACTGGATCCATTGGATTCTGTGATCTCCGAGACCACCCGCAGCACATAGGGGAAGTCCTCGTCTGCCGGCATCACACCCTGAACACCCCGCTTGGCCAGACGGCCATGCCCAATCTCGCGGCGCTTGGGCGTGCCCACCATGCCGGTCTCGCCGGTGCAGTAGGGAGGGAAGTTGTAATGCAGCATGAAGCGCTCGCGGCGCTCGCCCTCGATGGCATCGATGATCTGGGAATCCCGATCCGTGCCCAGGGTCGCGGTGACGATGGCCTGGGTTTCACCCCGTGTGAACAGTGCCGAGCCGTGAGTGCGGGGCAACACGCCCACGCGCACACCAATCGGGCGCACGGTGGTGGTGTCGCGACCGTCGATGCGTGGCTTACCGTCCAGAACCAGGTTGCGCACAATGCGCTTCTCGATGTCGTGGAAGACCGCCTTGATCTCTTCGGCTTCGGGGGAGCCCTCCTCGCCATCGGCGAGACGGGCCTTCACCTCATCGCGCAATTCCTTGATGCGCGCGGTCCGCTCCTGCTTTTCGGCGATCTGGTAGGCAGCGGTCAAATCCGACAGACAGGCCTCTTCCACGCGCGTGCGCAGGTCCTTGTCCTCTTCCGGCGGCTGCCAGTCCCAGGCAGGCTTGCCGGCTTCGGCGGCCAGTTCGCGAATGGCGTTGATGGCCACCTGCATCTGCTCGTGACCGTACATCACGGCGCCCAGCATGACCTCTTCAGAAAGCTCGGTCGCCTCAGACTCCACCATGATGACGGCATTTTGGGTACCGGCCACCACCAGATCCAGCTGGGAATCCTTCAGCGGGGTGATGTCGGGGTTCAGCAGGTATTCGCCATCCTGATAACCCACCCGGGCAGCGCCGATGGGGCCGGCGAACGGCATGCCCGACAGGGCCACCGCAGCGGAGGCTCCCAGCAGGGCCGGGATATCCGGGTCCACTTCCGGGTTCAGCGACATGACCGTCGCCACCACCTGCACCTCATTGGTGAAGCCCTTGGGAAACAGCGGCCGCAGGGGGCGGTCGATCAAGCGACAGGTCAAGGTTTCCTTTTCGGAGGGACGCCCCTCGCGCTTGAAGAAACCGCCGGGGATACGCCCTGCTGCGTAGGTCCGCTCCTGATAGTTGACCGTCAGGGGGAAGAAATCGCGCCCCGGGACGGCCTCCTTGCGGCCTACGGCCGTTACCAGCACCACGGTACCGGCCACATCCACCATGACGGCGCCCGTGGCCTGACGGGCGATCTCGCCGGTTTCGAGGGTGACGGTATGCTGACCGTACTGGAACGACTTGGTAATTGACGGCACGTTGTATCCCGGTTGGCTTGTTCTGAGTGGACTCGGCAAGGACGTTGCCGGGTACTTAGCGGCGCAGACCCAGGCTGCTGACCAGATCCTGATAGCGCTGCTGATCCTTGCTCTTGAGATAGTCGAGCAGCTTCCGGCGCTGGTTGACCATCTTCAACAGACCACGGCGGGAATGATGATCTTTCTTGTGCGTGGAGAAGTGCCCCATCAGGTGCTGGATACGCGCGGACAACAGGGCCACCTGGACTTCCGGGGAACCGGTGTCGGCGGCATCGCGCTTGTACTTCTCAACGATCTCGGACTTCACTTCACTGCTCAGGGACATTCTTGAAAACTCCTGGGATGGGATCCGGCCAAACGGGGCCGCTGCATTCTTTTCTGAAGGCTCGCGATTCTATCATGCCCCCCCTTTTCAGAACAGGGGCTTGTAGGCGCCAGCCATCGTGTCATACGCGTAGGGTCAGGTCGGCTGGACGATCAGCCGCTTGGGGGCCACCCGGCCATCATCCAGCAGGCGCCCCACCCCCAGGAAGCGATCCTTGGGGCCATATAGCCGCAAGTGACCCCGATGCATCAGGCCAGGCACGAACACCGCCTGCCCCTGCCCCAGGTAAAAGGCACTATCGGCGTCCAGTGTGACCGCCGGCCAGTGCACCAGCGCCTCATCCAGGGGCCTCAAGGCCTCATCCAGTGCCTCGGGGCCCTGTTCTGCCAGGGCCTCGATTTGCTCGAGGGTGACCATCTGCGGATCTTCGAAAGGCGTCAGGCCGATGCGTCGCAGGGCGATGACGTGGGCCCCGCAACCCAGGGCCTCCCCGATATCCTCCACCAGGGTACGGATATAGGTCCCCTTGGAGCACACCACGTCCAGGGTCAGGGTATCGTCATCATGGGCCAGGCAGCGCAGGTCATGGATGGTCACCGGTCGGGGAGGACGCTCCACTTCCTGCCCCTTGCGGGCCAGATCGTACAGCCGCTGGCCCTGGTGCTTGAGCGCTGAATACATGGGCGGGATCTGCTCGATGGGCCCGCGAAACCGGTCCAGGACCGACTCGATCTGCGCCCCATCCAGGGCAGGGACGGCCCGGGTTTCGATCACTTCACCCTCGGCGTCGCCGGTCAGGGTTTTCTGCCCCAGACGGCACACGGCGTGGTAGCGCTTGTCGGCATCCAGCAAAAACCCGGAAACCTTGGTGGCCTCGCCAAAGCACAGGGGCAACAGGCCGGTGGCCAGGGGATCCAGGCTGCCGGTATGGCCGGCCTTGCGGGCCCGAAAGAGGTACTTCACCCGCTGCAGGGCCTGATTGGAGGTGTACCCCTGAGGCTTGTCCAGCAGGATCAGGCCGTGGACGTCACGGCGCTGGATTTTCGGTTTGCTCATTGAGGATCTTTGTCGTCGGAGGCATCCGGATGGCGCGCGCGGTCACTGGCCACCGCCTCATCAATGAGGGCCGACAGTCGGGCCCCCTTTTCCTGGGTATCATCATAGCGAAAATGCAGTTCCGGCACGGTGCGGATGCGCATCCGCCGACCCAGTTCTCGCCGCAGGAACCCGGCCGCCTGACGCAACCCCTGGGTGGTTCCCTCGATGGCGTCCTGATCCCCCAGCACGGTGAAGAAGACCTTGGCATGGGCCAGATCACGACTCACCTCCACCCCCGAGAGGGTCAGCATGCCCACACGGGGATCCTTGACCTGCTCGCGGATCAGTTCGGCCAGCTCCCGCTGGATCTGGTCGCCCACGCGTTGTGAACGGGAAAAATCTTTGGGCATGTCAAAAACCCCGGGCGTTGGATGCCATGGCGTGACGTCGGTTCATGTGGCGTGTCCCCGACTTCAGAGGGACCGCGCCACCTCGACCCGATGGTAGACCTCGATCTGGTCGCCGGGCTTCACATCATTGTAGTTCTTCACGGCGATACCGCACTCGGTACCGGTCTTGACCTCGTTGACGTCATCCTTGAAGCGACGCAGGGACTCCAGCTCACCCTCATAGACGACCACGTTGTCACGCAGCACGCGGATGGGATTGCCCCGGCGCACACTGCCTTCGATGACCAGGCAGCCGGCTACCGCGCCAAACTGGGAGGACTTGAACACATCCCGAACCTGGGCCAGACCGATGATCTCCTCGCGCATCTCCGGCGACAACAGTCCGGAGAGGGCCTGCTTCACATCGTCAATGGCTTCGTAGATCACGCTGTAGTAACGCAGGTCCACATCCATGTCGCTGGCGGCCTTGCGAGCCCCGGCATCGGCCCGCACGTTGAAGCCGATGATGATGGCACTGGAGGCCGTGGCCAGGTTCACGTCGGATTCGGTGATACCCCCCACGCCGGCGGACACGATCTTGACCTTCACCTCGTCGGTGGAGAGTTTCTCCAACGAGTCGCGCAAGGCTTCTGCAGAGCCCTGAACATCGGCCTTCAACAGAATGTTGACCACCGAGGCAGCCCCTTCCTGCATCTGACTGAACAGGTTCTCCAGCTTGGCAGCCTGCTGGGTGGCCAGCTTGGATTCGCGGAACTTGCCCTGCCGGAACAGGGCCACTTCACGGGCCTTGCGCTCGTCCTGAACCACCAGCATGTCATCGCCAGCGTTGGGCACGCCCGACAGACCCAGCACCTCCACCGGCATGGAGGGTCCGGCAGATTTCACCGGCTTGCCGTTCTCGTCGAACATGGCCCGCACGCGACCGAACTCCTGGCCGGTGAGGATGACGTCGCCCTTCTCCAGGGTGCCGGACTGGATCAGCAGTGTCGCCACGGCGCCCCGGCCCTTGTCCAGCTTGGATTCCACCACCACGCCACGGGCCTGCCCATGTTGATGGGCCTTGAGTTCCATGAGTTCAGCCTGCAACTGGATGGCCTCCAGCAGGCGGTCGATCCCCTCGCCGGACTTGGCGGAGACGTGCACGAACTGCGTCTCGCCACCCCACTCTTCCGAGATGACGTTGTGCTGCGCCAGTTCGCTCTTCACCCGTTCCGGATCGGCTTCCGGCTTGTCGATCTTGTTGACCGCCACCACGATGGGCACCTCGCCCGCCTGGGCGTGCTGGATGGCTTCCAGGGTCTGCGGCATCACGCCGTCATCCGCCGCCACCACCAGGACCACCACGTCGGTGACCTTGGCACCGCGGGCACGCATGGAGGTGAAGGCCGCGTGGCCCGGGGTGTCCAGGAAAGTGACACCTGCGCGGTTCTTGAAGGGCACATGATAGGCACCAATATGCTGGGTAATGCCTCCGGCCTCGCCTTCGGCCACCTGGGTCAGTCGGATGTAGTCCAGCAAAGAGGTCTTGCCGTGGTCCACATGCCCCATCACGGTGACCACCGGGGGACGGAGCACGGCTTCGCCAGCCTGCTCGACTTCCAGGGAGAGCTCCTCTTCCACCTCGGCTTCCTGCATGGGCTTGGCGATATGCCCCATCTCCTCCACCACGAGGGTGGCGGTGTCCTGATCAATGGACTGGTTGATGGTGGCCATCACGCCCATACCCATGAGCGTCTTGATCAGCTCAGGCGCCTTGATGGCCATCTTCTGGGCCAGTTCGCCAACGGTCATGGTCTCGGGGATGGCAACCTCACGCACCACGGGTGCCGTTGGCTTTTCAAAACCGTGTTTGCTGGGCGTGACGGCAGCCGCTGCGCGGCCACCCTTGCCCTTGCCACGACGCCCCCGCTTGTCGCTGGAGACGTGCAGTTCCTCGCGCTTGGATTTGCCCGCATCTTCCCGTTCCTTGCCGCGACGACGCTTGCCACGGGGCTGATCGCCAGCGGGCGGCGGGGTGGCGGGCGCGGCCGGGGCGGCAGCAGGAGGTGCGGCGGCCGCGGCGGCCGCAGCGCGCACTTCGGCCTCGCGACGAGCGAGTTCCTCGGCAGCCTGACGGGTTTGCTGCTCGGCCTGCTGACGGGTTTCCTGTTCTGCCGCCTTGAGGACTTCGGCTTCAATCGCCTTGCGCTGCTCTTCCGCCTGGCGCGCCGCCTCTTCGGCCTGACGCTGTTCCTCGGCGGCGCGCTCTGCGGCGCGCGCCTCGGCTTCGGCCTGTTCCTGCTCGGCCGTCTTGGCCTCCTCGACCACCGGGGCCTGTTCGGGCTCGGCCGGCTGTTCGGTGCGCGGTTTTGCGGGGGCCTCTGCCGTGGGCTCGACAGCCTGCGGCTGCGGAGATTCCGGTAGGGGCTCGGGCTTCCCTTCTGGCGGACCGGACTCGGCCACCGGAGCCGGGGCCTCAGGCTGTTCGGGCTCGGTGGCCCCGCCCTTGACGTAGGTGCGGCGCTTGCGCACTTCCACGCTGACGGTCTTGGCGCGCCCTTGGGCGCCGGCCACCTTCAACTCGGTCGTGCTGCGTCTACGTAGTGTGATACGTCGCCCCTGGCCATCCTCTTCGGACTTGCCATGGGCCTTTCGCAGGTGCTCGAGCAATTTGAACTTCTGCTCCTCGGTCACCATTTGATCGGGATCGGAGACGGACACACCCGCTTCGGAGAGCTGCTCAAGCAGCCGCTCCACGGGCGTTCCCACCATCTCTGACAACTGTTTCACCGTAACGTCGGTCATGTGCCGTTACCTCCGATCTGAATGCTTCCGCGGACCGGGCCCCGACCTTTGGCCTGGGGCGCGCGCACGGCAGGCGCGCTGGTCCTTCTTACTTACGCGTCTTTTGTCTGGTCCGCAAACCAGGGGGCACGAGCCGCCATGATCAGGCTGGCCGCCTGCTCCGGGTCGACCGATGCCTGTTCCACCAGGTCGTCCACCGATTGCTCGGCCAGGTCCTCCATGGTGCAGATTCCGCGAGCGGCCAGACGATGCGCCAACTCGGAGTCCATGCCCTCCATTTCCAGCAGGTCGGCCGCCGGCGCCCCACCCGTGTGCTGCTCCTCCGAGGCGATGGCCTTGGTCAGCAGGGCATCCCGGGCACGGCGACGCAGTTCCTCGACGATTTCCTCGTCGAACTCCTCGATCTGCATGATCTCGGCGGTGGGCACGTAGGCCACTTCATCAATGCTGGAAAAGCCTTCCTGCACCAGGATGGCAGCCACTTCCTCATCCACGTCCAGGCTGTCCATGAACATTTTCTGGAGTTCGGCCGTTTCGTGTTCGTTCTTCTCCACGGCCTGCTTTTCGCTCATCACGTTCAATTCCCACCCCGTGAGTTGCGATGCCAGACGAACGTTCTGACCGCCACGACCGATGGCCTGGGAAAGCTTCTCCTCGGCCACGGCGATGTCCATGCTGTTGCGGTCCTCGTCCACCACAATGGACAGCACCTCCGCCGGCGACATGGCGTTGATGACGAACTGGGCAGGGTTCTCGTTCCAGAGAATGATATCGATACGCTCACCGGCCAGTTCGTTGGACACGGACTGCACCCGGGAGCCACGCATACCCACGCAGGCACCCACCGGGTCCAGGCGAGGGTCGTGGGAGCGTACGGCGATCTTGGCGCGCATGCCCGGATCCCGGGCCGCCCCCATGATCTCGATCAAACCCTGCCCCACTTCCGGCACTTCCAGCTTGAACAGCTCCACCAGGAACTCGGGCACGGTGCGACTCACGAATAACTGCGGTCCCCGCTGCTCGGTACGCACCTCGCGCAGATAACCGCGCAGTCGGTCGTTGGGGCGCACCGTCTCCCGGGCGATCATCTCGTCACGGGGAATCAGGGCCTCGGCATTGCTCCCCAGGTCCAGAAACACGCCGTTGCGCTCGGAGCGCTTCACCGTGCCCATCACCAGTTCGCCCACGCGATCCTGAAACTCATCCACGACCTTGGCCCGCTCGGCCTCGCGCACTTTCTGCACAATGACCTGCTTGGCGGTCTGGGCAGCGATGCGACCGAACTCCACCGACTCGATGGGCTTTTCGATGTATTCGCCCACCTGAATGTCCGGGTGATCCTGAATCGCGTAGGAATAGAGGATTTGCCGCTCGGGGCTTTCGAACTCCGGGTCCTCGTCGTCCACCACGCACCAGCGACGGTAGGTCTCGTAGTCGCCGGTCTCCCGGTGAATACTGACGCGCACGTCGATCTCGCCGCCGTGCTTCTTGCGTGTGGCGGAGGCCAGAGCGGACTCAATGGCCTCAAAGATCACGCTCTTGTCGACGCCCTTCTCATTGGAGACGGCGTCCACCACCAGCAGGATTTCTTTGCTCATTCAAACGTCTCCACATGAATTGCCCCGGCGCGGCCTGCTCGGCGGCGTCCGGCTCACAGCGCCCGGTGATTGGCCACCATGACGACCTGGGGTGAATCCGACGCCGGACTCATCCGGCAAGATCCAGGCTTTCAGAAGCTGGGCACCAATCGTGCCCGGGAAACCGATTCCAGGGGGATGCGCACAGAGCCCTCGCCATCATCCAGGGCGAGCACCACCGTCTCATCCTCCACAGACTCGATCACGCCCTTGAAGTTGCGCTGGCCCTCCACGGGCCAGATGGTGCGGACCCGAACACGGGCACCCGGGTAACGCCGGTAATGGGCCGACTCGAAGAGCGGACGGTCCATGCCGGGCGAAGACACCTCCAGGCGATAGGGCACCGGTATGGGATCTTCCACGTCCAGCACGCCGCTCACCTGATCACTCACGGTGGCGCAGTCGTCCAGGGTGACGCCGTCCGGGCCGTCGATAAAGATCCTCAAAAAGGCACTGGTGCGCTGAACCCGATACTCCAGGCCCCACAACTCGTAACCGAGCCCCTCGACCACGGGACGAATCAGACGCGTCAATTCCAGGGAGTCCTGTCGCACATGCACCCCACAAACAAAAAATGGGCCCCAGGGCCCATTCGAGAACATCGCCGTAGCAGCAACCTTTCATCTGGCGCCCCCTGTCGGGTGCGCATGAAATAGACGCCAAGGACACTGCTGCGGCTAAGAAAAAGGCCCCAAGAGGGGCCTTTTACGGTACCTGGTAGCGGGGGCAGGATTCGAACCTGCGACCTTCGGGTTATGAGCCCGACGAGCTGCCAGACTGCTCCACCCCGCAACTGAGGCTGTGAATATTACGCATCTTTTCCAGGGACTGCAACCCCCGATTCACACTTTTCTTTAAATCAATCTGCCGTTTCCGAGGCAGCATGCGGTACCCGACTGCGACGGACCAGATGCTTGCGCAGATCGTGGCGGTAGATGAACCCCGGGAAGGCAGACACGGCGAACAGGGAGAGGGTAATGGCGTAGAACTGCCAACCCTGCCCGTGGACATTGCCGGTCATGTAGTTCTCCAGCGCCCAACCCAGTGCCAGGGCCACGCCATACAGGACACCCCATTCCGCGAACCGCCAACCCGGTGCCTTTCTGCCGCCGGGGGCAGAGAAGAAAAAGAACACCCTGTCGGTCATCCAGGGCAGGTTGGCCGCCAGGATCATGGCGCCCAGGTAAAACCATACAGCAATCTGCAACGTATCCATCAATCAGTTCCGGTTTTCCGTGAGTCCGGGCCCCGCGCGATGCGCGGGATTCGCACAGCCTATCTCGCGGCGGCCGTCAGGGCCATCAGCAGACCGGGGAAGATCCCCAGGCCGATGACCAGCAACCCGTTAATGGACAGCACCACGTTGATGCCGGTTCCCTGGGGCAACGGCGCCGTGTCCGTGGGCTTGTCAAAGTACATGTACTTGACCACCCGCAGGTAGTAGAAGGCACCGATCACCGACATGAGCACCGCAAACACCGCCAACCAGACGAACTCCACCTGCACCACCGACTGCAGCACCGCCAGCTTGGCATAGAAGCCCACGGTGGGTGGCACCCCGGCCATGGAAAACATCAGCAGAAGCATGATGAACGCGAACCAGGGACTGCGATCATTCAACCCCTTGAAGTCCTCGATATTGTCCGCCTCGAAGCCCTTGCGTGACAGGAACAGGACCATGCCGAAGGCACCCGCCGAGGTGATGGCGTACACGATCACATAGAACATCGCGGCGGCATAGCCCGCCTCGGTACCCGACATCAGCCCCATGACGATGAAACCCACATGGGCGATGGTCGAATAGGCGAACATACGCTTGATGTTGGTCTGAGCGATGGCCACGACGTTGCCCACCGCCAGGGAAAGCACCGCCAGGATCAGCAGCATGCCCTGCCAGTCGCCGTGCAAGGGCCCCAAGCCATCCACCAGCAGACGCATGGCGATGGCAAAACCGGCAATCTTGGGTGCGGCACCGATGAACAGCGTCACCGGCGTGGGCGCCCCATGATAGACATCGGGCAACCACATGTGGAATGGCACGGCCCCCAGCTTGAAGCCAAGGCCCACCACCACGAAGGCCAGGGCGAACACCAGGGCAATACCATGATCAGCCGAACCGGCTGCCGCGGCTACCACACCCTGGGTGACACCGGCGATATCCAGGGTGCCCGTGATCCCGTAGAGCAGCGACATGCCATAGAGCAACATGCCCGAGGCGATGGAACCCAGCACGAAGTACTTCATGGCCGACTCGGAGGCCACGGTCGAGTCCCGATCGAAGGCCACCAGGGCATAAAGGCAGAGAGCCAGGAGTTCCAGCCCCAGGTACAGGGTGAGCAGGCTGTGGGCGGAGATCATGATCAACATCCCCAGCACACCGAACAGGCCCAGCACATAGAACTCGCCCTTGTGCAGATTCCGACTCTGCAGGTAGGGCCTGGAATAGAGGAACACCGCCGCGGATATCAGCAGCACCACTGACTTGAGAAGATCCGACATGGGATCGGCCACAAAGCTGTCACTGAAGGTGAGCCGGGTCTCCGGGGCCGCCAGGATCACCGTGAGGGCAAAGGTGCCCAACAGCGTGAACTGGGTGAGCCCGTAGGTGATATCCCGACGCGCCTGGGGAATGAACAGATCCGCGACCAGGATGGCGCAAGCCATGCCCAGCAGGAACAGCTCGGGGATGATGGGAACGAAATCCGGTATCTCAAAGGTCATATCGGTATCCAGGAACGCTTAGAGCTTGGAGACGGCGATATGCCGCACCAGGTTGTCCACGGTGGCGTCCAGCACGTCCAGCAGCGGCGCCGGCCAGACTCCCAGAAGGAGTACGGCAAAGGCCAGCACGCCGAGGATCCAGAATTCCCGCCGGTTCAGATCCTGCAATTGGGCCACGTTGTCGTTGGCCACCTCGCCATAGATCACCCGCTTCACCAGCCACAGGGTATAGGCGGCGGCCAGGATCAACGTGGTGGCAGCCAGCAGGGCGATCCAGAAATCGGCACGGAAGGCCGCCAGGATGACCATGAATTCGCCCACGAAACCAGAAGTGCCGGGCAGTCCCGTGTTCGCCATGGCGAACAGCACGAAGAATGCTGCAAACCAGGGCATGGTGTTGGCCACGCCGCCGTAGTCGGCGATCTGGCGGCTGTGCATGCGGTCATAGAGCACGCCCACACTGAGGAACATGGCCGCCGAGATCAGGCCGTGGGAGACCATCTGCACCATGCCGCCGCTGATCCCAAGCCCGGCCCCCTGCCAGTCACCGGTATTGTTGTAGATCATGAACACGATGAAGAAGCCCAGGGTCACGAACCCCATGTGCGCAATGGAGGAGTAGGCAATGAGCTTCTTCATGTCCTTCTGCATCAGCGCCACCATGCCCACGTACACCACTGCGATCAACGACAGGGTGATCATCAGCCAATCCAGGGCCATGGCCGCATCCGGCGTAATGGGCAGGGAGAAGCGCAGGAAGCCGTAGCCGCCGATCTTGAGCATGATGGCCGCCAGGATCACGGACCCCCCGGTGGGCGCCTCCACGTGGGCATCCGGCAACCAGGTATGCACCGGGAACATGGGAATCTTGACCGCGAAGGCCAGCAGCATGGCCAGGAAGATCAGTGTCTGGGCGGTCATGCCCAGCGGCGTATGGTGGAAGTCCAGGATGGCGAAGCTGCCTGCCTGGGTGTAAAGGTAGATCAGTGCGATGAGCAGGAACACCGACCCGAAGAAGGTGTAGAGGAAGAACTTCAGGGTGGCATAGATCCGGTTGGGCCCGCCCCAGATCCCGATCACCAGGAACATGGGGATCAGCATGGCCTCGAAGAACACGTAGAACAGCACGGCATCCAGGGCCGAAAACACCCCGTTCATGAGACCTGCCAGAATGAGGAACGAAGCCATGTACTGGGACACCCGGTACTGGATCACCTCCCACGCCGCCAGCACCACCAACACAGTGGTGAAGGTGGTCAGCAGGATCAACGGCATGGAGATGCCATCCACCCCCAGGTGGTAATGGATGTCGAAGGTACTGATCCAGGGCACCCATTCCACGAACTGCATCTCGTGGGTGGAGCGGTCGAAGAGCGCAAACAATGGCAGGCTCAACAGGAAAGTCAGGACCGCAATCGACAGGGACAGGCGCCGGGATGCCTCCGGCATCCGATCACCCACAAACAATACGATGAGTCCACCGATAATCGGCGTCCATATCACCAGAGACAAAAGTGGCCAGTCAGCAAACATGTGCTCTTCCCGTTGGAATCCCGCGTTTAACCGTATCGTGGTGCAAGAGGTGCCGACCCTACAGCGCGAAGGCCAGGATCAACACCAGCAGCCCGATGATCATGGCGAAGGCATAGTGGTACAGGTAACCCGTCTGGCCGAGGCGCAGACGACCCGATACCCAGCCCACCGCGCGGGCACTGCCGTTGACGATGACCGTATCGATCAGCAGCGTATCGCCAAAGCGCCACAACCACTGCCCCAGACGGCGCGCCCCACCGGCGAACACGACATCATTGAACTCGTCGAACCCATACTTGCGGTCCAGAATGTTGTATGCCCAAGGCAGGGTATCCCGCGCCTTCTGGGCCAGTTCCGGCCGCTTCATGTACACGTACCAGGCCGTGCCCAGGCCCGCCATGGCCAGCCAGAAGGGGGGCATCATGATGCCGTGGATGATGAAGCCCAGGACGCCGTCATAGCCCTCACCCAACCTGGCCAGCACATCGCGACTCTCGTCCACGAACAGGGCATCTGCAAAGAAGTCACCGAACAGCAAGGGGCCCACGAAATAGCCGGCCAGCACGGAAGGGATGGCCAGCAGGATCAGCGGTACGGTCACCACCCACGGAGACTCGTGGGGCGTGCCACCGTGATGTCCATGACCGTGCCCCTCATCATGCCCCGCGGCCGGCGGCGCATGGCGGAAGCGCTCTTCCCCATGGAACACCATGAAGAACATCCGGAAGGTGTACAGGGCCGTGACGAACACGCCCGCCAGCACCAGCACATAGGCGAACGTCGCCCCTGGGGTCGAGGACATGTGCACCGCCTCGATGATGCCGTCCTTGGAGAAGAAACCGGCCAGCCCCGGGAAGCCGATCAGCGCCAGCGAGCCAATCAACGCCGTGGCGTAGGTGATGGGCATGTACTTGCGCAACCCGCCCATGCGCCGCATGTCCTGCTCATGATGCAGGGCCATGATCACCGAGCCGGCCGCCAGGAACAGCAGCGCCTTGAAGAAGGCGTGGGTCATCAGGTGGAACATGCCCGCCGCATAGGCCGAGGCACCCAGGGCCACCGTCATGTAGCCCAGCTGGGACAGGGTGGAATAGGCCACCACCCGCTTGATGTCGTTCTGCACCAGGCCGATCAGGCCCATGAAGAAGGCGGTGATGGCGCCAATGACCAGGATGAAGCTCAGGGCTGCCACCGAGTATTCATACAAGGGCGACATGCGGGCCACCATGAAGATACCCGCCGTCACCATGGTGGCGGCATGGATCAGGGCCGAGATGGGCGTCGGGCCTTCCATGGAATCCGGCAGCCATACGTGCAGGGGCACCTGCGCCGACTTGGCCATGGCACCGATGAACAGCAGGATGCAGGCCACCGTCAGCAGCGACCACTCGCTGCCCGGCAGGATGCTGATGGTGGCATCGGCCATGGTGTCGGCCTGGGCGAAGACCTCCATGTAGTCCAGGCTGGCGGCATGGAAGACCACCGCGCCGATCCCCAGGACAAAGGCGAAGTCGCCCACCCGGTTGACGATGAAGGCCTTCATGTTGGCATAGATGGCCGTGGGCCGCTTGAACCAGAAGCCGATCAGCAAATAGGACACCAGGCCCACGGCTTCCCAGCCAAAGAACAACTGCAGGAAGTTGTTGGCCATCACCAGCATCAGCATGGAGAAGGTGAACAGCGAGATCAGGGCGAAGAAACGCTGGTAACCCGGGTCATCCTGCATGTAACCGATGGTGTACACATGCACCATCAGTGAAACGAAGGTGACCACCAGCATCATCATGGCGGTGAGGTTGTCCACCAGGAAACCGATCTCGAAGCGGATGCCGTCACTCACCAGCCAGGTGTAGACGGTCTCGTTATAGACCTCCCCACCGGCCATGGCGTGGTACCAAAAGACCACCAGGGAGAGCACGAAGGAGATGGCGACGCCGGCAATGGTGACACTGTGGGCACCCACGCGGCCCACCTGACGCCCGAAGAGTCCGGCAACGATGGCCCCCAGCAAGGGCGCCAGCACAATGGCAAGATAGAGCGTCTCCATGTCTTACCCCTTCATCTCGTCCAGATCCTGGACATTGATGGTCTCTCGGTTACGGAAAACCAGGACCAGGATGGCCAGTCCGATGGCCGCCTCGGCAGCGGCCACGGTGAGGATGAAGAACACGAACACCTGGCCCGCCAGATCCCCCAGATAGTGGGAGAAGGCCACGAAGTTCATGTTCACCGCCAGGAGCATCAGTTCGATGCACATGAGCAGAATGATCAGGTTTTTCCGGTTCAGGAAGATCCCGGTCACGCTGAGCGCGAACAGGATCGCCCCCAGAACGAGGTAATGCGACAGAGGAATCATGCTTGGTCCCGTTGTTGGCCCTGCGCAGGTCTCTCGACGGTGCCCGCTCGGGTGGTTTTGTTCAGCCCTGACTTCCCGGCGCCGGCGGTGTCACCGGGCCGGGGCGCCCTCTACCCTTATTTCTTTTCGGATTCCATTTTCACCATGCGTACCCGGTCTTCCCGCCGGATCTGGATCTGTTTGGCCGGATCCAGATAGCGGGTGTCGGGGCGCTTTCGCAGGGTGAGCACGATGGCGGCGATGATGGCCACCAGCAGGATCACTGCGGCGATTTCGAATGGATAAACGTATTCGGTGTACAGCAACTGCCCCAAGGCCTCGGTGTTGCTGTAGTCGGCGCTGGCCGGGACCGGCGGTTCCACCTGAAACACCTGGGCACCCACCACCATGGCCATGACCACCATCATGCCCACCGCCACCACGATGCCCACCGGCAGGAGCTTCATGAAGCCTTCACGGATACGCGACATGTTGATGTCCAGCATCATGACCACGAACAGGAACAGCACCATGACCGCGCCCACGTAGACCAGCACCAGGAGGATGCCGAGGAATTCTGCCTCCAGCATGATCCAGTGGGCAGCCGTGGCAACAAAGGCCAGCACCAGGAACAATGCCGCATGCACCGGGTTGCGCACGGTGATCACCGCCACGGCAGATCCCACCAGAACCACCGAGAAGAAATAGAACAGGAATGCTTCGAAAGTCATGTGATCCGGGGCCTCCTCATCAACGATAGGGCGCGTCGACCGCCCGGGCCGCGGCGATTTCTTTTTCGTACTTGTCACCAATGGCCAGGAGCTTGTCCTTGGTCATGATCTGCTCACCCCGGTTTTCGAAGTGATAATGCTGGATATGGGTCTCGACGATGGAGTCCACCGGGCAGGCCTCCTCGCAGAACCCGCAATAGATGCATTTGAACAGGTCGATGTCGTAGCGCGTGGTGCGTCGAGTGCCATCATCGCGCTGTTCCGACTCGATGGTGATCGCCAGCGCAGGGCACACGGCCTCGCAGAGCTTGCAGGCAATGCAGCGTTCCTCACCGTTGGGGTAACGGCGCAGGGCGTGCAGCCCGCGGAAGCGAGGCGATATGGGGGTCGTCTCGTCCGGATACTGCACCGTGATCTTGCGCTCGAAGAGGTGGCGGCCGGTCAATTTCATGCCCAGCAGCAGCTCCCAGAGCAGGAAGGTCTTGAAGAACTGACGAATGGCCGTGCCCATGATGAAAACCTCCTTCACGCGAACCAGGGTCCGACGCCGATGGCCACGGCGACACCCGCGACAAACAGCCAGACAATGGTCACGGGAATAAGCACCTTCCAGCCCAGGCGCATGATGTGGTCATAGCGATACCGGGGGAAGGTGGCGCGGAACCAAAGGAAAAGGAACAGGAAGAAGGCCGTCTTGATCAGGAACCAGTGGATGCCACTGTCGAGAAGCCAGCCGAGCACCGGAATGGCGAAGGCGGACTCGGGCAGAATCCCCTCGAACGGCGACAGCCATCCTCCCAGGAACAGCAGGGCGGTGAGGGCCGAGATGAGGATCATGTTGGCGTACTCGGCCAGGAAGAACACGGCAAATGCCATGCCCGAGTATTCCACATGGAAACCCGCGACGATTTCCGACTCCCCTTCCGCCACGTCGAAGGGCGCACGGTTGGTCTCAGCCACCCCGGAGATGAAATACACCAGGAACAGGGGGAACAGCGGCAGCAGGAACCAGTGATAGACGCTGCCCTGCTGAGCCATCACGATCTCCCCCACGTTGAGGCTGCCCGCAGCCATGATCACACCCACCAGGGCGAATCCCATGGCGATCTCGTAGGAGATGATCTGAGCCGCCGAGCGCATGGAGCCCAGCAGCGCATAGCGCGAATTGGAGGCCCAGCCCGCGATGATGATGCCGTACACCCCCATGGAGGTGAGGGCCAGCAGGAAGAGCAGTCCGGCGTTGATATCCGCCAGCACCATACCATCGTCGAAGGGCACCACCGCCCAGGCCGCCAGGGCGGGGGCAATGGCCAGTACCGGAGCGATCAGGAACAGGTACCGGTTGGCATTGGTGGGGATCACCACCTCCTTGGTGAGCAACTTGAGCGCGTCGGCGATGGGCTGCAGCCAGCCTCGGGGACCCACCCGATTGGGGCCCACCCGCACCTGCATATAGCCGATGATCTTGCGCTCGGCGAAGGTGGTATACGCCACCGCCAGCATCAGCGGCGTGAGGATTGCCATGATCTTGAGGTTGATCTGTACGATCAACGGCAACCCTTCCCAGAACTGAATCATGGCTTGCTGCATGCTTGAACCCTGATCGTCAAACCTTGTGGAATTCCACCGGCCCGTGGGACGGCCCCAGGCCGCTGGTGACACTGACGCCCGCAGGCAGCCAGGCACACCCCTCGGGGATGCTCTCGTCGATCACCAGCGGCATGCGTGCAGTCAATTTGCCCTGGCGCACCACCACCTCGGCGGCCTCGGACAGATCCAGGCTGCGTGCCTGGGCCGCATTGATCCGCGCCGCATCACCGTCTCCGGCGTCTGGCGTGGCCTGCAGCGGACGCGAACGCCGCACCAGCGAATCAATCGCATACAGACCCACCGATGACACCCGCTGCAGGCCGGCCGCCTTGGGTGGCACCGGCAGCTTGCTGCCGTCATGGTGCACCCGCGTATCGAAGTCACTCACCCCGGCCTCTGCCAGACGGGCCTTGACCTCGTCGCGAACCTGCTCGGACGACAGATACTCGAAGCCGGCAAGATCACACATGTTTCCCAGCACCCGCAGCACCTTCCAGGCAGGGCGCGCTTCCCCCGGGGGCGTGGCTGCACCCTTCACGCTTTGCCAGCGACCCTCGGCATTCACGTAGGTACCGGCGGTCTCGGCAAAGGTGGACACCGGCAGGAGCACATGGGCCACCTTGCGCAAGGACTCCCCGGCAAATGGCGTCAGGGCCACCACGAAATCGGCGTTCTCCATGGCCTGCATTGCCTGGGCGGGATCGGCACAATCCAGGTCGGGTTCCACGTTCAGCAGCACACAACCCTTGGGAGCGCCCGATAACCAGTCACCCGCCGGCTGACCGGCTGTCTCCAGGGCAGCCCCGCCGGGGCCCCGATGGGGCACGGCACCCGCCAACCAGGCACCCGAGGCATTGCCGCCCTCGGAGAGATAACCCAGGGTGGCCCCCGTCAGATCGGCGATGACGCCCCCCAGGGCACGCAGGAGCGAGAACTGGGGATGATGTTGAGCCTGGATGCCCATCAGGATGCGCGCATCGCCCTCCCCTGCCAGCCTCTCGGCCATGGCGCGGGCCTCATCGGTAACCTGAGCGGCCTTGAGGAGATCCGCGAAACCGCGCGGAGTGCTGCCACCGGCCTTTTCCAGGGCCGCCGCGGCCACCGCCGCCAGTGTCATCACCATGCCCTGGGGATCCACCACCACCTGCGGCTCCACCGGGAAATGGAAAGGGAAGTCACGGACATTGATGGCCATGATGGCCGCACCGTCCAGCGCTGCCTTGCGCAGGCGATGGGCCGCCATGGGCTGATCCTTGCGAATGTTGGAGCCCACCAGCAGACAGGCGGAAACCTGCTCCAGGGATTCCAGACTACCGCCCAGATAGGGGAACAGCGGGGCACGCCCCTGATCCGAGAAGTCGGACTGGCGCAGACGATGATCCAGGTGATGGATACCCAGGCCACGCAGCCACTGCTGCGCCAGATAGAGTTCCTCCAGGCTGGCCTGGGGGGAGAGCAAGGCCCCGCAAGCCTCGGCGGGTTGAGCCCGCAACCCTTCCACCACGCGGGTCAACGCCGTCTCCCAGTCGGTCACCACCCACTCGCCCTTCTGGCGGATCATGGGTTGAGTCAGGCGATCGTCGGCAGACAGACCGGTGTAACTGAAGCGATCCCGGTCGGAGATCCAGGTCTCGTTGACGCCGTCATTGCGCCGGGGCACAACGCGCATGGCCTGCCCGTTGTAGGTATGCAGATAGAGATTCGAGCCCACGCAGTCATGGGGGGCCACGGTGGCGTGCTGAACCAGCTCCCAGGCCCGGTAGGTGAAGCGCGAGGGCTTGGCGGTGAGGGCACCCACCGGGCACAGGTCGATGACGTTACCCGAGAGTTCGGAGGCCACCGTCTTGGCCACGAAGGTACCGATCTCCATGTTCTCGCCACGACCGGTGGCTCCCAGTTCGCGCATGCCGGCGATCTCCTCGCCAAAGCGCACGCAACGGGTGCAATGAATGCAGCGGGTCATCTCCGTGGCGATCAGCGGACCGATATCCTGGTCCTTGACCGCCCGCTTGGGTTCGCTGTAGCGGGAGATATCCTCCCCAAAGCCCATGGATACGTCCTGCAACTCGCACTCGCCACCCTGATCACAGACCGGACAATCCAGGGGATGATTGATCAGCAGAAACTCCATGGTGGATTTCTGTGCGGCCAGCGCCTTGGGCGAGCGGGTATAGACCTTCATGCCCTCGGCCACGGGCGTGGCGCAGGCGGGCATGGGCTTGGGCGCCCGCTCCACCTCCACCAGGCACATGCGGCAGTTGGCGGCCACGGACAGCTTGTCGTGATAACAGAATCGGGGGATATGAATACCCGCCGCGTCCGTCGCACGGATCAGCATGCTCCCCTTTTCTGCCTTCAAGGGGATGCCGTCGACCTCGAAATTGACCAGATCCTCACTCATGCTTCGCTTCCCGTTGCACCGAACGCCATGGGTCAGGCCGCGTCTGCCACAAGGCTGCGGCCATGCTCGATGTAGTATTGGAACTCATGCCTGAAGTGCTTGACGAAACTGCGCACCGGCATGGCGGCAGCGTCCCCCAGGGCACAGATGGTGCGACCTTCGATCTTGGCGGCCACGTCGTCCAGTCGCTCCAGGTCTTCCATGCGACCCTGCCCCTCCACGATCCGTGTCAGTACCCGGTACAACCAGCCGGTGCCTTCCCGGCAGGGCGTGCACTGGCCACAGGATTCAGCGAAGTAGAACCGCGAGATCCTCTGCAGGGCCTTGACCATGTCGGTGGTCTCATCCATCACGATGACGGCCCCGGAGCCGAGCATGGAGCCGGCCTTGACGATGGCGTCGTAATCCATATTGGTCTTGAGCATGATGTCACCGGGCACCACCGGCACTGACGAGCCACCGGGAATCACGGCCTTGAGCTTGCGCCCCTTCCAGACACCGCCCGCCATCTCCAGCAATTCGCTGAAGGGCGTGCCCAGGGGCACCTCGAAATTGCCGGGCTTTTCCACGTGACCGGACACCGAAAACAGCTTCTCGCCGCCGGACCGCTCCACCCCCATGTCAGCAAACCATTGCCCGCCCTCGCGGATGATGATGGGCACCGAGGCCAGGGTCTCGGTATTGTTGATGGTGGTGGGACGACCATAGAGCCCGAAGTTGGCAGGGAACGGTGGTTTGAAGCGCGGCATTCCCTTCTTGCCTTCCAGGGAGTCCAGGAGTGCGGTTTCCTCGCCGCAGATATAGGCACCGGCGCCCAGTGTGGGATACAGGTCGAAATCGATGCCCGATCCCTGGATATCCTTGCCCAGCCAGCCATGCTCGTAGGCCTCCTTCACGGCCTGGCAGAATCGTTGGTAGGGCTCGTCCAGGAACTCGCCTCGCATGTAGTTGTAGCCCACCGTGGCGCCGATGGCGAAGCCGGCGATGGCCATGCCTTCCACCAGTGCGTGTGGGTTGTAGCGCAGGATATCGCGGTCCTTGCAGGTGCCCGGTTCGGACTCATCCGAGTTACAGACCACGTATTTCTGGCCCGGCGCCGTGCGGGGCATGAAACTCCACTTGAGGCCCGCGGGAAAGCCGGCCCCGCCCCGTCCGCGCAGATTGGAAGCCTTGACCTCTTCGATCACCGCCTCTTGTGACAGCTCACCCTTGAGGATCTTTCCCAGGGCCTGATAGCCACCCACCTTGAGGTAGTTCTCGTAGGTCCAGGGTTCGTCAAAACCCCGGGTGATGAAACAGATACGATTCGCCATGGCCGCCTCAGTCCAGCTTGTCGAGGATCTCATCGACCCGCTCGGGGGTGAGATGCTCGTGATAGACGTGGTTCACCTGCATCATGGGAGCGCCACAGCACCCGGCCAGGCATTCCTCTTCGCGCTTGAGGAAGAAACGGCCGTCGGGGGTCGATTCGCCCAGGCCGACACCCAGCTTGTTCTCCAGGTGTTCCAGAATCTTGTCGCCGCCCCGCAGCATGCAGGAGATGTTGGTGCACACCGAAATGCTGTGCTTGCCCACTGGCTGCAGTTCGAACATGGAGTAGAAACTGCCCGCCTCGTAGACGGCGATCTCGGGCATGCCGATATAGTCGGCCACTGCATCCATCATCTCGGTGGACAGGTGGCCATGCTCATGCTGAACTGCCCGCAGCGCACCCAGCACAGCGGACTGTCGCTGATCCTCCGGGTAGCGGGCTAGCCAGTCGTCGATTTCATGGCGGACGTGCTCGCTGAGCAGGTCGGACTTGCGTTGGGTCGGATTGGCTGACATCAGCGGTCGATCTCCCCGAAAACGATATCCAGGCTGCCGATCAGGGTCACCACGTCGGCCAGCATGTGCCCTCGGGACATTTCATCCAGGGCCGAAAGATGCACGTAACCCGGCGGCCGCACCTTCACTCGATAAGGCTTGTTGGCCCCATCGGAAATCATGTAGACGCCGAACTCTCCCTTGGGATGCTCCACAGTGGCGTAGGCCTCCCCCTGGGGCACGCAGTAGCCCTCGGTGAAGAGCTTGAAGTGATGAATCAGGGATTCCATATCTGCCTTCATCTCTTCCCGTGCCGGCGCCATGATCTTGCGATCATCCACACGCACCGGGCCGGGATTGTTCTTCAGCCATTCCACACACTGGCGGATGATCCGGTTGGACTGGCGCATTTCTTCCATGCGCACCAGGTAGCGATCGTAGGAGTCGCCGTTAACGCCCACGGGGATGTCAAAATCCACGCGATCGTAGGCGGCGTAGGGCTGTTTCTTGCGCAGATCCCACTCCACCCCCGAGCCACGCAGCATGGGCCCGGTAAAGCCCAGCTGCAGCGCGCGTTCCGGATCGACCACTCCGATCCCGACCGTGCGTTGGCGCCAGATGCGGTTCTCGGTAAGCAGGGTCTCGTACTCATCCACCTTGGTGGGGAAGCGTTCGGTGAAGGCCTCGATGAAGTCCAGCAACCCACCCTGGCGCTCCTTATTGAGAACGGCCACATCGGCCTTGCTCTTCCAGCGGGACGGCTGATACTGCGCCATGGTGTCGGGCAGATCCCGGGCCACACCGCCGGGGCGATAATAGGTGGCATGCATGCGCGAACCACTCACCGCCTCGTAGCAATCCACCAGATCCTCACGTTCGCGGAAGCAGTACAGGAACATGGTCATGGCCCCCACATCCAGAGCATGGGTGCCCAGCCACAGGAGGTGGTTGAGGATGCGGGTGATCTCATCAAACATCACCCGGATGTACTGGGCTCGCAGCGGAGGCTCGATGCCCAGCAGACGCTCGATGGCCATGCAGTAGCCGTGCTCGTTGCACATCATGGACATGTAATCGAGCCGATCCATGTAACCGATACTCTGGTTGTAGGGCTTGCTTTCGGCCAGCTTCTCCGTTCCACGATGCAGCAGGCCGATGTGTGGATCGGCTCGTTGCACCACCTCGCCATCCATCTCCAGCACCAGGCGCAACACGCCGTGGGCCGCCGGATGCTGGGGACCGAAGTTCAGGGTGTAGTTGCGAATCTCAGGCATCGGCGGATGTCTCCTCGGCCGAGTCATCCAGATAACGGTGATCGTCGCGAATGACCCGAGGCACCAGCACACGGGGCTCGATGGTCACCGGCTGATAGATCACCCGCTGTTGTTCCGGGTCGTAGCGCATCTCCACATGCCCCACCAGGGGGAAATCCTTGCGGAAGGGGTGGCCCACGAAACCATAATCGGTCAGGATCCGACGCAGATCCGGATGCCCCTCGAAGACGATTCCAAAAAGGTCGAAGGCTTCACGCTCGAACCAGTTGGCGCAGGACCACACCTCCACCGCCGATGGCAGCACGGGGAATTCGTCGTCGGGACAAAAGCAGCGCACGCGCAAGCGGTGATTATGGGAGATGGAAAGCAGATGATAGACCGCAGCGAAGCGCGGTCCCTCGTGTCCTCCAGCCGCTGGGGCCTCGTCGAAAGTGAAGCGCCCGAAGGTCGCCGCTTCCACACCGCGACTGAAGCCTTCGCTGCTGGAGGCCTCCGTAGCCCACTCGGTCACGCCATAGGCCATGTAGTCCACGCCGCAGACGTCAACGAGCATCTCAAAACCCAGCTCGGGATCGTCTCGCAGCATGCGTGCCAAGGGTAGCCAGTCGTCTGGCGCCACCTGGATGGTGATCTCGCCACGCGCCTGGGTCAGACCCAGCAGCCGGCCCTTGAACTTTTTCTCCAGGCACGCGGCCAGTCTGTCGAGTTTCTCGCTCATCATGAGATCCTGGCTGGAGGCCGCCCGTCAGCGGGCGATGGTGTGAGTGCGACGGATCTTGTTCTGCAGTTGCAGGATTCCGTATAGCAGCGCTTCGGCCGTGGGAGGACATCCGGGAACATAGATGTCCACGGGGACGATGCGATCACAGCCCCGCACGACTGAATAGGAGTAATGATAGTAACCACCACCGTTGGCACACGACCCCATGGAGATCACCCAGCGCGGCTCAGGCATCTGGTCGTACACCTTGCGGAGCGCAGGGGCCATTTTGTTGACCAGCGTGCCGGCGACGATCATCACATCCGATTGACGGGGGCTGGGGCGGAACACCACACCCATGCGGTCCATGTCGTATCGCGCTGCACCGGTGTGCATCATCTCGATGGCGCAACACGCCAGCCCGAAGGTCATGGGCCACAGGGAACCCGTGCGAGCCCAGTTGATCAGCTTGTCGGCAGAGGTGGTGACAAAGCCTTTTTCAAGGACGCCTTCTATTCCCATTCCAGGGCCCCCTTCTTCCACTCGTAAATGAACCCGATCACCAGGATACCCAGAAACATGGCCATGGCCAGAAGCCCGAACAATCCAATGGAATCCAGGGCGACGGCCCAGGGAAAGAGAAACGCGATTTCCAGATCGAAGATGATAAAGAGGATGGCGACCAGGTAGAACCTGACGTCAAATTTGATGCGGGAGTCCTCAAAGGCCTCGAAACCGCATTCGTAGGGGGAGCCCTTGGCGGCGTCAGGGCGACTGGGGCCCACTGCCATGCCCAGAGCGAGAGGAATCACCCCAACGAGCACGCCGATGCCGATGAACACCAATACAGGCAGGTAGTTTTCGAGCATGTTCCTCTCCTCCCACCCCATGGCGATGCATGCGGCAGGCCTCGGTGATGCTATGTGTGCATGCAAGAGCGCGCATGCCACCTAGTTTTTAGTTATCGGGGCCGCTGGAAAGTGCCCTGAATTTCTCAAAGCCCGGGGGAGTCTATGGCACCCGTTATAAGGGTGTCAAGCATTAGAATAAACTAATTCATTGATACTGCTGGATTTTTTTGTGCAGCGCCGCAAGAAATGGCCGGAACGACAGCGACGCCTGAATGAAGAATGGTGCAGATGGCCGGACTCGAACCGGCACGGCTTTCGCCACCGCCCCCTCAAGACGGCGTGTCTACCAATTCCACCACATCTGCACGATGCATCACGAACACGGGGCCTGTGACGCCCCACTCACCTGTGGCAACGTCATGGCGCCACAGGCAACTCCTCCTCCCTACTCCTTCGGACAGGCCTCCCCGAGGGTGACCTGCCTGGGTGGCATCCCTCTTAGTTGGGGACGTCCACCGGGCCGACATCGTCTCCGGAGTCATCATCTTCCGGAGGCATGCTGGCCGGCTGTTCAACACGCTGGGGTGTCGTATCGATCAGGTCAATGACGCTCGGAGCCTCAGGCCTATTGGCCACCAGGTAGGTGAGCACCAGGCTATTGATGATGAACCCCGTGGCGGTCAGTGCCGTGGCGCGCGTGAGCAGATTGGCTGACCCCCGAGCCCCGAAAACGGTAGCCGAGGCGCCACTACCAAAGGCCGCTCCTGCATCAGCACCCTTGCCATGCTGCAATAAAACCAGCACGATCAAACCGATGGACAAGACTACCTGAACTACCAATAAAATGCTATACAGCATGGTTTATCCTGCTTGACCGGCGGCCTTGCAGATCGCAAGGAAATCCGCCGCCTTGAGTGAGGCGCCGCCGATCAGGCCGCCATCAATATCCGCTTGGTTGAACAACTCGACAGCGTTGTCGGCTTTAACGCTGCCTCCATACAAAATCTGCACGCCCGCTGCCACAGAGGCATCGTGCCCCGCCAGTCGCTCCCGAATGAAGGCATGCACGGCCTGGGCCTGATCCGGCGTGGCGGTACGACCGGTGCCAATGGCCCAGACGGGCTCATAGGCAACCACGGCGTCACGAAACGCCTCCACACCCTCGAGATCCAGCACGGCGTCCAACTGTCGGGCCACCACCTTTTCGGTGATATCCTGCTCGCGCTCTTCCAGCAATTCGCCCACGCACAGGATGGGCTTGAGCCCATGGCGACGCGCCGCGGCGAACTTGCGGGCCGTGAAGGCATCATCCTCACCATAGAGGGTGCGCCGTTCGGAATGCCCAACGATCACGTATTGGCAACCCAGGTCCTTGAGCATGGCTCCGGACACCTCGCCGGTGTGAGCGCCCTCGTCCTGATCGGAAAGATCCTGGGCACCCAGGGCAATCGCGGATCCCACCAGCGACGACACTTGCTCCAGGTAGACGAATGGCGGGCAGACCGCCACATCGACCGAGTCAAGAGCGGCCACCTGAGCAGCCACGTCGTGCATCAGGGCCTGGTTCGCCGAGCGCGAACCGTTCATCTTCCAGTTACCAGCCACCAGGGGTCTACGCATGGATCATCTCCGTGAAATGGACACCCACCCGGCTGAACACAGAGGTCCTCTGCCTCCCCGGAGGGAGCAATCCGGCCCCTGTCGTCCCCGGATCATGAAGCGGGGAATCCTACCTGCGCGCGGCCGATAAATCAATTTCAGGATGCACGCTCGGCCGCGTGGCGAACGCAGTCCGCCAGGTCCTGGGCAAGGCGCCCCACCAGGGCCATGTCGGATCCCTCCACCATCACCCTCACAAGCGGCTCTGTGCCCGAGGGCCTGAGGAGTACGCGACCACGGCCAGACAGGGTGGATTCAGCATCCCTGACCGCCTCGCGCACGGTCTGGGTATCCAGCAACCCGTGGGGACGAGCGCTTGGGTTGACGGGCACGTTCAACAAGGTCTGCGGGTATTTTTCCATGCCCCGCTGCAATTCGGAAAGCGGCCGCCCGGTGGTGCCCATCACCTCGAGGATCTGCAGCGCCGAAATGATCCCGTCGCCGGTACAGGTACGATCCAGGCAAATCAGATGCCCGGAGGACTCCCCACCCAGCAACCAGCCTTCGTGATGCAGGGCCTCCATGACATAACGATCGCCCACGGCCACCCGCCTGAAGGGAATGCCTGCCGACTCCATGGCCTGTTCCAGACCCAGGTTGCTCATCAGGGTACCCACGACGCCTCCTTGCAGGATGCCGTCCCGGTGGCGCGCCAGGGCGATGATGCACAGGGCCTGATCCCCGTCCACCACATCGCCGCGCTCGTCCACCAGGATCAGACGGTCCCCGTCCCCATCCAGGGCGATGCCCAGATCCGCCTTGTGGGCCAGCACAGCGGCCTGAAGCTCACGAGGATGCAGGGCCCCGCAACCCTCGTTGATATTGAATCCATCGGGCCGGACGCCCACGGGGATCACTTCGGCACCGAGTTCCTCGAACACATGGGGTGCCACCGCGTAGGTCGCGCCATTGGCACAATCCACGACGATACGCAGGCCGTGCAGGTGGGTACCGGTCGGGATGGTGCTCTTGCAGAATTCGATGTAGCGACCGGCTGCATCCACCACCCGTTCCACCTTGCCCAGATCCGCGGAATCCACGGTCTCCATGGGCTGACCCAGGGTTGCCTCAATGGCCAGCTCCACCGGGTCGGGCAACTTGTTGCCGTTGGTGCAGAAGAACTTGAAGCCGTTGTCGTAATAGGGGTTATGGGAGGCGCTGATCACGATCCCCGCCGAGGCCCGGAAGGTACGGGTGAGGTAGGCCACCGCGGGCGTCGGCATGGGGCCCAGCAAGCGGATATCCACCCCGGCCGCCGACAAGCCGGCCTCCAGGGCCGACTCAAACATGTAACCGGACACACGGGTGTCCTTGCCGATCAGCACCAGGCCCTCACCATCGGGGGCCAGCACCCGCCCTGCCGCCCAGCCCAGGCGCAAGGCGAAATCCGGCGTCATGGGGTAACGCCCCACCCGTCCGCGAATGCCGTCGGTACCAAAATACTGTCTTTCCTGAGTCATCAATCCAAGCCTGTCCTGATCAAGAGGGTTTCGGCGCAGCGAAGCGGCGCGCTTGCCCGAGTTTTCAGTGAATGAACGGCTCACCCACCGACCGGAGCACGCGCAGCGCATCCCGGGTGGCCGCCACGTCGTGCACACGCAGGATGCTGGCCCCCTGCTGGGCAGCCAGCAGGGCCGCCGCCACGCTGCCCTGGATTCGTTCCGAGGCTGGCCGCTCATCACCCAGCATCCGGCCGATCATGGTCTTGCGCGACATCCCCACCAAAAGCGGCAATCCCTCCACGGCCAGCTCCGGGAGACGGCGCAACAGGGTGAGATTGTGCTCCAGGTTCTTGCCGAAACCGAAACCCGGATCCAGCAACAGGCGGTCCGCCAAAATGCCTGCGGCCCGACAAGCCACCACCCGCTCGGCCAGAAAATCGCGCACTTCGGCCACCACGTCCCCATACCGGGGATCCACCTGCATGCTGCGGGGCTGACCCTGCATGTGCATCAGGCACACGGGAACCTCGCACCGCGCTGCCATCTCCAGGGCCCCCGGGTCCTGCAGGGCACGCACATCGTTGATCAGTGTGGCACCCGCGGCGCAGGCGGCCCGCATCACTTCGGCCTTGCTGGTATCCACGGAAATCGGCACCGGCACCCGGGGCGCCAGGGCCTCGATGATGGGAACGACCCGGGTCAGTTCCTCCTCGACAGGGACGGATGCAGCGCCGGGGCGTGTGGACTCACCGCCCACATCAATGAAATCGGCCCCCTCCTCCACCATGGTGAGCGCGTGCTCAATGGCCTGGGCAGGATGAATGAAGGCACCCCCGTCGGAAAATGAGTCCGGGGTGACGTTGAGAATGCCCATGATGCGGGGCTGGGTGAGATCAATGGTGTACTGACCAAACTGCATGACGAAACCATGGCCGTGAAAGAACTGGATCATAACCGGCCATGGGCACTCATGGCCATTCCGGGGCCATTCCGGGACCATTCCGGGACCATGACAGGGCCAGACGCAGAGAAGCCGCCCCTGAGGGCGGCTTCTCTGTCTTACCGGCTTCAAATGCCGCCGTGAGGCGGCATCCGGGGCTCAGGTCTGACTGGCAGGGCCACCAATGATGCCCTTGCCTTCCTTGTCCTTGCCATCACCCTTGGCACTGGCGTCACCGTCGCCGGAACCGGGTTCATCACCACCGGTCCAGCCGTCCGGATCCCGGGGTTCACGCCCTTCCATGATGTCGTTGATCTGCTCCACATCGATGGTCTCATATTTCATGAGCGCCCTCGACATGGTGTGCAGTTTCTCCATGTGCTCCTCAAGGATGGTCTTTGCCCGCTCGTAGCTGGAGTCGATCACCCGGCGGATTTCCTCGTCGATGGCATGGGCCGTCTCGTCGGACATCTGCTTGTGCTGAGTCACCTGACGACCCAGGAAGACCTCGCCTTCGTCCTCACCGTAGGCCAGCGGACCCAGGCGGTCGGAAAGACCCCACTTGGTGACCATGTTGCGGGCAATGGAGGTGGCCCGCTCGATGTCGTTGGACGCACCCGTGGTGACCTTGTCCGGCCCGAAGATGATCTCCTCGGCGATACGGCCGCCAAACAGGGAGCAGATCTGACTTTCCAGGCGCGTCTTGCTGTGACTGTAGCGATCCTCGTCCGGCAGGAACATGGTGACGCCCAGCGCCCGCCCACGGGGGATGATGCTCACCTTGTAAACCGGATCATGCTCCGGCACCAGGCGCCCCACAATGGCATGCCCAGCCTCGTGATAGGCGGTGAGCTTCTTCTCGTCCTCGCTCATGACCATGGACTTGCGCTCGGCGCCCATCATGATCTTGTCCTTGGCCCGCTCGAAGTCGATCATCTCCACCAGGCGTTTGTTGGCCCGGGCGGCAAACAGCGCTGCCTCATTGACCAGGTTGGCCAGGTCGGCCCCCGAGAAACCGGGCGTACCGCGGGCAATCAGGTCGGGCTTGACGTTGTCATCCACCGGCACCTTGCGCATGTGCACCTTGAGGATCTGCTCGCGACCACGCACATCCGGCAACGGCACCACCACCTGGCGGTCGAAGCGACCGGGGCGCAGCAACGCCGGGTCCAGCACGTCGGGACGGTTGGTGGCAGCAATGACGATGATGCCTTCCGTTCCCTCAAAGCCGTCCATCTCCACCAGGAGCTGGTTCAGCGTCTGCTCGCGCTCATCATGACCTCCACCCATACCGGCGCCACGCTGGCGACCGACGGCATCGATCTCGTCGATGAAGATGATGCAGGGCGCATGCTTCTTGGCCTGCTCGAACATGTCACGCACCCGGGAAGCGCCCACACCCACGAACATCTCGACGAAGTCGGAGCCGGAGATGCTGAAGAACGGCACCTTGGCCTCGCCGGCGATGGCCTTGGCCAGCAGCGTCTTACCGGTACCCGGAGACCCCACCATCAGCACACCGCGGGGAATCTTGCCGCCCAGCTTCTGGAACTTGCTGGGATCGCGCAGGAAATCCACCAGTTCGCTGACTTCTTCCTTGGCCTCGTCGCAGCCGGCCACATCGGTGAAGGTGATCTTCACCTGGTCCTCACTCATCATGCGCGCCTTGCTCTTGCCAAAGGACATGGCGCCACGACCACCGGCCCCACCCTGCATCTGACGCATGAAGTAGATCCACACGCCGATCAGCAGCAGGAACGGGAACCAGCTGATGAGGATGTCCGTGAACAGGGAGCGCTGCGCGGGCTCATCGACGCGGATCTCGACGTTGCTGTTGAGCAGATCGCCGATCAGACCCGGATCATCGGGGGCATGGGTGCGGAACTGCTCACCGTTGATGGTGCGCCCCTCGATGGTCTTGTCCTCGATGAAGACGCTGTCAATGCGTCCGGCCTTCACCTCGCCAATGAATTCCGAATAGGACCAGGCTTGAGCCTCCTGCTGCTGCGGTGTGAAGTTGTTGAACACCGACATCAGCACGATGGCAATAACCGCCCAGATAATCAGGTTTTTTACCAGCTCGTTCAAGGGTCTACCTCGACTATTCCGTGGTGTGCTGTTGGTTTCACAGACCTTACACCAGTTTGCGGCCCCTGGCCAACGCATACACCTCGCGGGAGCGGGCCCGGGAAGCCTGGGGTTTACGAATCTGCACCTTGTTGAATTGCCCGCGCAGGGTCTTCACGTACTCGTCGAACCCTTCGCCATGGAAAATTTTGACCAGGAAATCCCCGCCAGGTTTCAACACCCGACCGGCTGTGTCCAGGGCAAGCTCTGCCAGGTACATGGCGCGCGGCTGGTCCACCGCATCCATTCCACTGATATTGGGGGCCATATCGGAAAGTACAAGGTCAGCGGGCTCATCCCCCATCTCGGCCCCCATGGCGGCGAGGATGGCATCCAGCACGTCGTCCTCGCGAAAATCCCCCTGCACGAAGGTGACACCCTCCAGGGGAGCCATCTCCAGGATATCCGAGGCAATCACACAGCCCTTGCGGCCCACCAGGCCTGCGGCATACTGGCTCCAGCCCCCGGGGGCGGACCCCAGATCCAGCACCCGCATCCCAGGGCGGATCAGCCGATCCCGCTCCTGGATCTCCTGGAGCTTGTAGACGGCCCGGCAGCGCCAGCCCTCTTCCTGGGCCTTTTGCACGTAAGGGTCGCTGAAATGTTCCTTGAGCCAGCGTTGGCTGCTTTTGCTGCGGGACATGATGGGCGAGGTCTGTGAATGGACGAGCGCGTGAGGATACCTCAACCGGATGGGCCTTGGGGCGACAGCACTTGAGAGTTGACGAGCGAGCCCTCAAACTGCGCGGCCTGTCCATCTCAGTCGGAACCCTGTTCACCGCCATGCCCACCCCTCAGCAGATCAAACACCTTCGCACGCTGGCCCATGACAAGAAACCCGTGGTCAGTCTCGGCCGACACGGCCTGACCGATGCCGTGCTGGAAGAACTGGACATTGCCCTGAATCATCATGAACTCATCAAGGTGAAGGTGGGGGTGGGCAATCGTGAGCTGAGGGATCAGGTGGTGGCACAGATGTGCGAACGAAGCGGCGCGACTCTGGTGCAGCGGATCGGCAACATTGCCACCCTGTTTCGGCGCAATCCGGAAAAGCCGGTGGTGAAACTGCCCTAGTAAGCAAAGAAGGGCCTGGCCCCGTTTCGAAGCCCCTCTCCCCTAGGGGGAGAGGGGTTGGGGTGAGGGGGCCTCACACATACCGGACGGCCACGACCTCGTAGTGCTTTTCGCCCGCCGGGGCGTTGAAGGTGAATTCATCACCCTCTTCCTTGCCGATCACCGCGCGAGCGATGGGGGAGTTCACGGAGATCCGACCCGCCTTGATGTCCGCCTCATCGTCGCCGACGATCTGGTAGCTCACTTCCTGATCCGAATCCAGATCCAGCAGATCCACGGTGGCGCCGAACACCACCTTGCCACCCGCATTCAGTGTGGTCACGTCGATGATCTGCGCGTTGGAGAGCTTGCCCTCCAACTCCTTGATGCGCCCCTCGATGAACCCCTGCTGCTCTCGAGCTGCGTGATACTCGGCATTTTCCTTCAGGTCACCGTGGGCGCGCGCCTCGGCAATGGCGGCGATTACCCGAGGGCGATCCTCGCTCTTGAGCTTCTGCAGTTCTGCCTTGAGCAGTTCGGCCCCACGGACCGTCAGCGGCGTCTTGCTCATGCCAGGTTCTCCTTATGCATGTCCTGCAGGCAGTACACGTTCTCGCTATCCAGGAAGGACAGGGCTTCAACGGTGGCAAACGCGCCTGCCAGGGTGGTGGTGTAGCTCACCTTGTGCTGCAGGGCCTCCCGGCGGATGGTGTAGGAGTCGGCGATGGCCTGCCGACCCTCGGTGGTGTTGATGATCAGGCTGATCTCGTCATTCTTGATCATGTCGACGATATGCGGTCGACCCTCGGTGACCTTGTTGATGCGCTTGCAGGCAATGCCAGCGTCTTCCAGCACCTGAGCGGTGCCTTTGGTGGCGATCAACTCAAAGCCCTTGTCCGCCAGGTGACGCACCACCTCAGCGATCTCGCCCTTGTCGGCGTCACGCACACTGATGAAGGCCTTGCCCGCGGTGGGCAGGGTCACGCCCGCACCCAACTGGCTCTTGGCAAAGGCCTCCGGGAAGCTGCGACCCACGCCCATCACCTCGCCGGTGGACTTCATCTCGGGGCCAAGAATGGGGTCCACCCCCGGGAACTTGATGAACGGGAACACGGCCTCCTTCACGGAGAAGTACTTGGGCCGGATCACGTCGGTCACACCCTGCTCGGCCAGGCTGCGACCCGCCATGCAGCGGGCGGCGATCTTCGCCAGCGGCATGCCGATGGCCTTGGAGACGAAGGGCACGGTGCGCGAGGCGCGCGGGTTCACTTCCAGCACGAAGATCTTGTTACCGCCCTGGACGGCGAACTGGGTGTTCATCAGACCCACCACGTTCAGACCCACGGCCATCTTGCGTACCTGCTCGGCAATCTCGTCCTGCAATTCCATGCTCAGGCTGTACGGGGGCAGCGAGCAGGCGGAGTCACCGGAATGCACGCCCGCCTGTTCGATATGCTGCATGATGCCGCCAATGACCACCTCCTTGCCATCGCTGATGGCATCCACATCCACCTCCACGGCATCGTCCAGGAAGCGATCCAGCAACACCGGTGCATCGTTGGAGACCTGCACGGCATCACGCATGTAACGGCGCAGGTCGGTCTCGTTATAGACGATTTCCATGGCCCGGCCGCCCAGCACATACGAGGGGCGCACCACCACGGGGAAGCCGATGGCCTCAGCGTGGCGCACGGCCTCTTCCACGCTGCGGGCCGTGCGGTTGGGCGGCTGAATCAGGTCCAGCTCGTTGATCAGGTTCTGGAAGCGCTCGCGGTCCTCGGCCAGGTCGATGGAGTCCGGGGTGGTGCCGATCACGGGCGCACCGGCGGCCTCCAGGTCGCGGGCCAGTTTCAGCGGTGTCTGGCCACCGAACTGGATGATGATGCCCTTGGGCTGCTCCAGGTGCACGACCTCCAGCACGTCTTCCAGCGTCAAAGGCTCGAAGAACAGGCGATCGGAGGTATCGTAGTCGGTGGAGACGGTTTCCGGGTTGCAGTTGACCATGATGGTCTCGTACCCGTCCTCACGCATGGCCAGCGCGGCGTGCACGCAGCAGTAGTCGAACTCGATGCCCTGACCGATGCGGTTGGGGCCGCCACCGAGCACCATGATCTTCTCGCGACTGGAGGGCTCGGCCTCGCACTCCTCCTCGTAGGTGGAATACATGTAGGCGGTGGTGGAGGCGAACTCGGCAGCGCAGGTATCCACCCGCTTGTACACCGGATGCACCTTGAGGCCGTGGCGATATTCGCGCACGGTGCGCTCGGTTTCCTGCAACAGGGTGGCCAGGCGGCGGTCGGCGAAGCCGTACTGCTTGAGACGGAACATCTCGGTGGCATCGATCTCCTTGAGCGAACGATCCTTGAGGGACTGCTCGATCAGCACCAGCTCCTGGATCTGTTCCAGGAACCAGGGGTCGATCCAGGTCATCTCGAACAGTTGCTCGACGCTGTACCCGAGGCGGAAGGCATCGCCCACGTACCAGATCCGGTCGGGACCGGGATCAGCCAGGCGCGCACGCACCTCGGCGTCGGCGTCCTCGCTGCCCAGGTCCACCTTGCCGTTGAGGCCGTCATTGCCCGTCTCCAGGCTCCGCAGGGCCTTCTGAAAGGATTCCTGGAAGGTGCGACCGATGGCCATGGCCTCGCCCACCGACTTCATCTGGGTGGTCAGCTTGGCCTCGGCACTGGGGAACTTCTCGAAGGTGAAGCGGGGGATCTTGGTGACTACGTAGTCGATGGAGGGCTCGAAGGAGGCCGGGGTCACGCCGCCGGTGATCTCGTTGCGCAGCTCGTCCAGGGTGAAGCCCACGGCCAGCTTGGCCGCCACCTTGGCGATGGGGAAGCCGGTGGCCTTGGAGGCCAGGGCCGAGGAGCGGGACACCCGGGGGTTCATCTCGATCACCACCAGGCGGCCGTTCTCCGGATTCACGGCAAACTGCACATTGGACCCACCGGTCTCCACGCCGATCTTGCGCAGCACGGCCACGGAGGCGTCGCGCATGATCTGGTATTCCTTGTCGGTGAGGGTCTGGGCGGGGGCCACGGTGATGGAATCACCGGTGTGCACCCCCATGGCGTCCAGGTTCTCGATGGAGCAGATGATGATGCAGTTATCCGCCTTGTCGCGGATCACCTCCATCTCGAATTCCTTCCACCCCAGCACGGACTCCTCCACCTGCACCTCGTTGATGGGGGAGAGATCCAGGCCGCGCTTGACGATGTCCTCGTATTCCTCGCGGTTGTAGGCGATGCCGCCACCGCTGCCGCCCATGGTGAAGGATGGCCGGATGATGATGGGATAGCCGATGTCCGGCTGCACCCGTTGGGCCTCTTCCCAGCTGTTGACCATGTAGGCCACTGGCGACTCCAGGCCGATCTCGCTCATGGCCTCGCGGAAGCGGTGCCGGTCCTCGGCCATGTCGATGGCATCCTCGGAGGCACCGATGAGCTTGACGCCATGTTTGTCCAGCACGCCATGCTTGGCCAGGTCCAGGGCACAGTTCAGCGCCGTCTGTCCGCCCATGGTGGGCAGGACCGCATCCGGCTTCTCGCGCGCGATGATGCGCGATACGGTCTTCCATTCCACCGGCTCGATGTATACCGCATCGGCCATCTCCGGGTCGGTCATGATGGTGGCCGGGTTGGAGTTCACCAGGATCACCCGGTAGCCCTCCTCGCGCAGGGCCTTGCAGGCCTGGGCGCCGGAATAGTCGAACTCGCAGGCCTGGCCGATGACGATGGGGCCGGCACCGAGGATCAGGATGCTCTTAAGATCGGTTCTCTTGGGCATGGAATGTCTTACCGTGGGCAACGCGGCGCGCTCGGGCGCGCCGGTGGGCGAATGGGGTCTGGCGATGCCGCGGCTTGCGCCGTCTTCAGGAGGCGCGGGCTCGCATCATGTCAATGAACCGGTCGAAACCCGGGGCCACGTCGGCAGGACCGGGGGAGGCCTCCGGGTGACCCTGAAACGTCTGTACCGGGCGGTCGGTGAGCTCGACGCCCTGCAGGGTACCGTCAAACAGGGAGCGGTGAGTGGGCCGTACGTTGTCCGGCAGTTGGGCATCATCCAGGGCAAAGCCATGGTTCTGACTGGAGATCATCACCCGCCCGGTGGCCAGATCCTGCACCGGATGGTTGGCACCGTGGTGGCCGAACTTCATCTTCATGGACTGCGCCCCGACAGCGAGGCCCAGCAACTGATGCCCCAGGCAGATACCGAGAATGGGCAGGTTCTTCTGCTCCAGCAGCTCGCGGATGGCGGTGATGGCGTAGTCGCAGGGCTCCGGGTCGCCGGGCCCATTGGAGAGCAGCACGCCGTCGGGTTTCAGGGCCAGCACGTCGGCCGCCGGAGTCCGGGCCGGCACCACCGTCACGCGGCAACCCCTGTCCACCAGCATGCGCAGGATATTGCGCTTGGTGCCGAAGTCGTAAGCCACCACGTGATGGGGCTGTGCTTGCGGTGCCTTGCGGTAGCCCTCGCCCAGCACCCAGGTACCTTCATTCCAGGTGTAGGTCTCCGGGGTGGTGACCTCGCTGGCCAGATCCAGGCCCTTGAGGCCCTGGAAGCCCCGGGCGGCTTCCAGGGCCTTTCGTTCATCCACCTCGCCGGCCATGATGCAGCCGTTCTGGGCGCCCTTCTCGCGCAACAGACGGGTGAGGCGGCGGGTATCCACACCGCCGATGGCCACCACGCCGTGGCGTACCAGATAATCGGGCAACGTCTCGGTGGCGCGCCAGTTGGACATGCGCGAGGGCACATGACGCACAATCAGGCCGGCCGCATGGGCGCGGTCGGATTCCTCGTCCTCGGGGTTGACCCCGGTGTTGCCGATATGGGGGTAGGTCAGCGTGACCAGCTGACGGGAGTAGGAGGGATCCGTGAGGATTTCCTGGTATCCGGTCATGGCGGTATTGAACACCACCTCACCCACGGTGAGACCTTCGGCGCCCACGGCATGACCGTGAAAGAGGCTGCCATCTTCCAATGCCAACAAGGCGGGTGTGGTTTTCAAGCTGACCTCCGACACGCATACAGAAGGGGCGGGACGAGACCAGCCCGACCAGCCCGGATAGGATTAGACAACAACGTAAGGATGGGTCAGATAGTAGCGGATCAGGCCCGGGGGTGTCCAATGCAGCCCCCGTCAACACCGCCTGAAATCAGCGCAGACCCAGCACGTCCTGCATGTCATAGAGCCCGGCTGGGCGCCCTGCCAGCCAGGTGGCGGCGCGGGCGGCCCCCTTGGCGAAGGTCATGCGGCTGGAGGCCTTGTGGGTGATCTCCACCCGCTCGCCCAGACCGGCAAACATCACCGTGTGCTCACCCACGATATCCCCGGCGCGGATGGTCTCAAAGCCGATGGTCTTGCGATCCCGCTCCCCGGTCACACCTTCACGGCCGTAGACAGCGCAGTCCTTGAGATCGCGTCCCAGGGCCGAGGCCACCACCTCCCCCATGCGCAGGGCCGTGCCGGAAGGGGCGTCCACCTTGTGGCGATGATGGGCCTCGACCACTTCCACGTCCACCTCGTCGCCCAGCACCCGGGCGGCCATGTCCAGCAACTGCAGGCACAGGTTGACACCCACACTCATGTTGGGTGCAAAGACCACCGGGATCTCCCGGGCCGCCTCGCTGATCCGCGTCTTCTGTTCATCCGTGAAGCCTGTGGTACCGATGATGATGCCCCGCCCCGCCTGGCGGCAGATCTCCAGGTGGTCCAGGGTTCCCTCCGGTCGCGTGAAGTCGATAAGCAGGTCGAAACGGTCGGTCAGTGCGGCCAGATCCGACTCCAGGGCCACGCCCAGGCGCCCCTGCCCTGCCAACTCACCGGCGTCGCTGCCCAGGAGGCTGCTGCCGGGCTGTTCCGTGGCCACGGTCAATTCCAGGCCCGGAGCCTGGCCAACGGCTTCGATCAGGGTGCGCCCCATGCGACCGCCGGCACCAACAATGGCGATACGCGCTGGCGTCATGATTTTCTCCAGAATTTCAGGTCTTCAAAAAAGCCCTTCACACCATCGAGCCAACCCTCATGCTGGGGGCTGTGACGCTCCCCGCCGGCCTTCATGCTGGCCTCGAACTGCTGCAGCAGTTCCTTCTGCTCCTTGGTGAGGTTGATGGGGGTTTCCAGCTTGACGCTGCAGATCATGTCGCCCTCGGCGCCGCCATGCACCGAACGCACCCCCTTGCCACGCAGACGGAACAGCCGTCCGGTCTGGGTTTCCGCCGGAACCTTCAGGGCCACACGGCCCTTGAGGGTGGGGATCTCCAGCTCGCCACCCAGGGTGGCTGTGGCGAAGCTGATGGGCACTTCGCAGTACAGGTCGCTGCCCTTGCGGGTAAAGATCTGGTGGGGCTTCACGTGCACCTGCACGTACAGGTCCCCGGACGGGCCGCCATTGATGCCGGCCTCGCCTTCGCCCGAGAGGCGGATGCGGTCGCCGCTGTCCACGCCGGGCGGCACGGTCACCGTCAGCGTGCGACGCTCCTCCACGCGACCCTGGCCACGGCAGGTGCCGCAGGGTTTGGGAATGATCTTGCCGGTGCCACGGCAACGGGGACAGGTCTGCTGCACCGAGAAGAAGCCCTGCTGCATGCGCACACGCCCCATGCCGCCACAGGTGTCGCAGGTCTCGGGCGTGGTACCGGGTGCGGCACCACTGCCGTTACAGGCCTTGCAGGTGGACAGGGTGGGCACGCGGATCTTCACGTCCGTGCCGAACACCGCCTCCTCCAGGGTCATCTCCAGGTTGTACTGGAGATCGGACCCGCGGAAGGCGCCACTGCCGCCACCGCCCCGGGCGCTGGTCCCGAAGATATCGCCGAAGATGTCCTCGAAGATATCGCTGAAGCTGCCCCCGCCAGCCCCAGGGCCGCCGCCACCACCGCGGACGCCGTCCACGCCGGCGTGACCGAACTGATCGTAGGCGGCCCGCTTGCGGGCGTCGGAGAGCACTTCATAGGCCTCCCGAGCCTCCTTGAAGCGGTCCTCCGCCTGCTTGTCGCCTGGATTGCGGTCCGGGTGATATTTCATGGCCATCCGACGGAAGGCCTTCTTGAGCGCGTCCTCGCTGGCGTTCTTCGCCACCCCCAGGACTTCGTAATAGTCGCGTTTTGCCATGATTACCGTGGGTCACTCAGAAACGGTAAAGCCCGCAGGCCGCCTTCCTCCCCCGAAGGGGATAAAGACAGCCAGCGGACCCTGATTGCCTGACACGGGACCCCATGTAGCGGCCCCGCGTGCGGGTTTACTTCTTCTTGTCGTCCACTTCCTCGAACTCGGCATCCACCACATCATCCTGTGTGGACTGCTGGCCCTGGCCGCCGGACTGCTCACCGGCACCCGCGGTCGCGCCCTCGGCGCCTCCCTGGTCAGCCTGCTGAGCATACATGCGCTCGGCCAGTTTACCGGAGACCTCGGTCAACTTCTGCGTCTTGGCCTCGATATCCTCCTTGCTATCACCCTTCATGGCCTCACGCAGGTCGTTAAGGGCGGACTCGATGCTGGACTTCTCGTCGGCCTCCACCTGGTCGCCCATGTCCTTGAGGGTCTTCTCCACCGAGTGAATCAGGTTGTCGGCCTGGTTGCGCACACCCACCAGTTCATGGAAGCGCTTGTCTTCCTCGGCGTGGGCCTCGGCGTCCTTGACCATCTTGTCGATCTCGTCCTCGCTCAGACCCGAGGAGGCCTTGATGACGATGGATTGCTCGCGACCGGTGGCCTTGTCCTTGGCGGACACGTTCAGGATGCCGTTGGCGTCGATGTCGAAGGTCACCTCCACCTGCGGCACACCACGCGGCGCCGGCGGGATGTCCGTCAGGTCAAAGCGGCCCAGGGACTTGTTGGCCGCGGCCTGCTCCCGCTCACCCTGCAGCACATGCACGGTGACCGCCGTCTGATTGTCCTCGGCGGTGGAGAACACCTGATTCGCCTTGGTGGGAATGGTGGTGTTCTTTTCGATGAGCTTGGTCATCACGCCACCCAGGGTCTCGATGCCCAGGGACAGCGGGGTCACGTCCAGCAGCAGCACGTCCTTCACGTCGCCGCCCAGCACACCGCCCTGGATGGCGGCGCCCACGGCCACGGCCTCGTCCGGATTCACGTCGCGGCGCGGATCCTTGCCAAAGAAGTCCTTCACCGCCTCCTGCACCTTGGGCATGCGGGTCTGACCACCCACCAGGATCACGTCGTCCACGTCGGACACGGACAGGCCGGCATCCTTCAGGGCCACCTTGCAGGGCTCGATGGTGCGCTTGATGAGCTCTTCCACCAGGGATTCCAGCTTCGCCCTGGACACCTTGATGTTCAGGTGCTTGGGCCCGGTGTTGTCGGCCGTGATGTAGGGCAGGTTCACGTCGGTCTGCTGGCTGGAGGACAGCTCGATCTTGGCCTTCTCGGCGGCTTCCTTGAGGCGCTGCATGGCCAGCGGATCGCCCTTGAGATCGATGCCCTGCTCCTTCTTGAACTCGGAAGCCAGGTAATCGATCAGGCGGGTGTCAAAGTCCTCGCCACCCAGGAAGGTGTCACCGTTGGTGGCCAGCACCTCGAACTGATGCTCGCCGTCCACCTCGGCGATCTCGATGATGGACACGTCGAAGGTGCCGCCGCCCAGGTCATACACGGCCACCTTGCTGTCGCCACGGCTCTTGTCCAGACCATAGGCCAGGGCCGCCGCAGTGGGCTCGTTGATGATGCGCTTGACCTCAAGGCCGGCAATCTTGCCTGCATCCTTGGTGGCCTGGCGCTGGGAATCGTTGAAGTAGGCCGGCACCGTAATGACAGCGTCGGTGACCGATTCACCCAGGTAGTCCTCGGCGGTTTTCTTCATCTTCTGCAGCACGCGGGCGGAGATCTCCGGCGGCGCCATCTTCTTGCCACGGACTTCCACCCAGGCGTCGTTGTTGTCCGCCTTGATGATCTTGTAGGGCACCATGTTGATGTCCTTTTGCACCTCGGGCTCCTCGAAACGCCGCCCGATCAGACGCTTGACCGCAAACAGGGTGTTGGTCGGGTTGGTCACCGCCTGGCGCTTGGCGGACTGCCCCACCAGCACTTCGCCATCCTCGGCGAAGGCCACGATGGAGGGCGTGGTGCGACCACCTTCCGAGTTCTCAATGACCTTGGCCTTGCCGCCTTCCATCAAGGCGACGCAGGAATTGGTGGTTCCCAGGTCGATACCGATTGTTCTACCCATGGTGATTCTCCAGATTTCAGATGACTTTCAAGACTATATTCGTCAGGACTACCCGGTACGTGGGGGCGCTCACGGGCTTTTCAACCCCTGACCGTTTACATTGTTCGATGCCTTACTGTCCGGCCGGCGGATCCTGCGACGGAGGTGGCTCGGAGGCCGGGGCCCGACTGACGATCACCATGGCCGGGCGCAGCAGACGATCATTGAGGACATAGCCCTTCTGCATCACCGTCATCACCGTATTGGGCTCCAGTTCGGCGTTTTCCTGCATGGACATGGCCTGATGCCGCTCCGGGTCAAAGCGCTCCCCCTCGGGGTCCACTGCCTCGATACCGTGCTTCGACATGGCCTGAACCAGCATCTTCAGGGTCAGCTCGGTGCCTTCGCGGATCTTGTTCACATCCGCCTCACCCTGGGCCGCGTCCAGCCCCATCTCCAGGCTGTCGCGCACCGGCAGCAATTCGCCGGCGAATTTCTCCAGGGCGTACTTGTGGGCCTGCTCCACGTCGCGCTTGGCGCGCTTGCGCAGGTTTTCCAGTTCCGCCTGACTGCGCACCAGCTTGTCCCAGTATTCCCGAGCCTCGGCCTGGGCCTCTTCCAGCTGCTTGAGCAGCGTGGCTGGATTGAATTCGGTCTGCTGCTCCTGCGGGGCCGCGGTATCCTCTGCGGCCTGCGCATCATCTTTGTGTTCGTCGTTCGCCATGAAAACTCCGCTCGGCTATTACGTGACTGGTTCCTGGCCCCCCGCTCCCGGCGCGGGGCCCTTGTTCTCGACATGACAAAGCCACGGAGTGCCAGACGGCCACCGCCGCCAGCCCCGAGGCTCTCTCCTGCCACCTATGTGGGATTCAATTTCGGGAATTCAAGGCCGCGCCCAACAGCTTGGCGGTAATGTCCACCACCGGGATGATGCGCTCATAGGCCATGCGGGTGGGCCCGATCACCCCCAGCACGCCCACCACCTGGCCGCCCACGTTGTAAGGCGCCGTCACGACGCTGCAGTCATCCAGCACCTTGTGGCCCGATTCCTGACCAATGAAGATCTGCACACCCTGGGCACTGATGCAGGTATCCAGCAACGTTAGCAGATCCCGTTTTTCGGTGAAGGCCTCGAACAGGCTGCGCAACTTCTCCACGCTGGACAGTTCCGCGTAGTCCAGCAGGTGAATCTGCCCCGTGAACACCACCTGGTCGTCCTGCTCCTGGTCACTGAAGGCCTGCTCACCCAGCTGAATGGCGGCCAGCATCATCGTGTTCATGTGCTCGCGCACCGCCTTCATCTCCCGCAGCACCTGCTCACGGGCCTGGCGCAGGTCCAGCCCCGCCAGGTGCTCATTGAGATAGTTGGCCATCTGCTGCAACTCGCTGTGGGAATATTCCCGATCCAGTTGCAGGATGCGGTTTTGCACTTCGTTCTTGTTCATCACCAGGATCGCCAGCACCTGGCGCCCTGATAACTTGAGAAATTCGATCTGTACCAGGGCGGCATGATCTCGCCGCGGCACCCGCACCATGCCGGCCATCTGCGTGACTGCGGAAAGCAGATCGGACGCCGACTCCACCAGCGACTTGGTATCCAGCTCCGGGTTCAGGCGCTCCTTGAGGGTGCGTACTTCCTGGCTGTCCAGGGGCTTGATCTCCAGCAGCGAGTCCACGAACAGGCGATATCCCTGGGCCGTGGGCACCCGACCGGCCGAGGTATGAGGCGAACTGACCAGCCCCATCTCCTCCAGATCCGACATGACGTTGCGGATCGAGGCGGGACTCAGATCCAGGCCTGCGGTGCGCGCCAGGGTACGCGACCCTACCGGCTGACCCTCGCGGACATAACTCTCCACCAGCGCCCGCAGGAGCCGGCGGGCGCGATCATTGAGAGGCTGCGTGTTGCTCGTGTGGGTCGTCTTCATGGGCCACCTTGGCACTCATCAGGGCAGAGTGCCAGGACCGCATGTTACTCCTGCGCCCCCGGCTGTCAAGAAACCCCCGCCCCCGCCCATCCATCAGGCCATGATCCAGCCCATACCCTCCTGACGGGATTTCCACCATAATCCGCCCATGAACCAGCATTTTCAGACCATCGGCATCATTGCCAAAACCGGCGACCAGCCCCTCGCACACATCCTGGATGCGCTGGTGTCGCACCTTCTGCATCATCAGCGCCACGTCCTGCTCGACAGCAGCGCCGTGCCCTGGCTGAGCGACATCGGCGGCTGCGAGACCGTCTCCCGGGAAGAGATCGCCGCCCGTGCCGATCTGGCCATCATTGCCGGAGGCGACGGCACCTTCCTGGCCGCCGCCCGCACCCTGGTGGACGCCGGCGTGCCGCTGCTGGGCATCAACGCCGGGCGCCTGGGCTTTCTGGTGGATGTGTCTCCCCATGAGATGCTGGGCCGGCTGGACGAGATCCTGTCGGGACTGTACGTGGAGGATGACCGGCAGATGCTCACCGCCCGTGTCATGCGCGGTGATCAGGTGGTAGCGGAAGGCGATGCCCTCAATGACGTGGTGATGCACATCCGTGATGTGGTGCGCATGATCGAGTTCGATACCTGGATCAACGGCCGTTTCGTCAACACCCAGCGGGCCGATGGCATGGTGGTGGCCAGCCCCACCGGCTCCACCGCCTATGCCCTGTCAGGGGGTGGCCCCATCCTCTCCCCCTGCCTGGAGGCCGTGGTCCTGGTCCCCATCTGCCCCCACGGCCTGAGCAACCGCCCCCTGGTGGTGCCGGCCGGTGCCCGCATCGAGATCGCCGTCAACGAACACAGCCGTACCCGGGCCCAGGCCGCCCTGGATGGGCAGGACACCATCGACATGGAACCGCTGGACCGCATCATCATCGAGAGCAAACCCCGCAAACTTCACCTGATCCACCCCACCGGTTACGACTATCTGCAGATCCTCCGGGTGAAGCTGGGTTGGGGTGAGCAACCCTGAGCCGGGTGCGCCGGGATACTGTATGTGATTACAATAGAGGAAACCTGATAGCGGACACCCGAGGCCATGCTCACTCATATCCATATCCGTGACTTCGCCATCGTCGATGAACTCTCGCTGGATCTGACGGATGGCATGACCGCCCTCACCGGGGAGACCGGTGCCGGCAAATCCATCCTGGTGGATGCACTGGGCCTTGTCCTGGGAGATCGGGCCGACAGCAGCGCGGTGCGCCACGGGGCACAGCGTGCCGAGGTGAGCGTGCAGATCGAGATCGGCGACGAGGCAGCGGCCTCTGCGTGGCTGGAGGAACAGGGTCTGGACAGCGGCGAATGCCTGCTGCGTCGGGTGGTCAACCGGGACGGCAAAAGCCGGGCCTGGATCAACGGCAGTCCCGCCACCCTGCAATCCCTCAAGACCCTGGGCGAGATGCTGGTGGACATACACGGCCAGCACGCTCACCAGTCACTGCTGCGCAAGGAGGTGCAGCGGCGCATTCTGGATGAATACGCGGACCATCCCAAACGGCTGGCGACCATGCGCCAGAGCCATGCCCAGTGGCAGAAGCTGGCACGCCGCCTGGCCGACCTGAGCGAGGACAGCCAGGCACGGGATGACCGTCGGGACCTGCTGCGTTTTCAGGTGGAAGAACTCCAGGCCCTGGAACTGGCGCCGGAGGAATGGAGCCAATTGGAGGAGGAGCACGGCCGACTGGCCCATGCCGGAAGACTCATGGAAATGGCGGAGTCCGCCTACCAGGCCCTGTATGAGCGCGACGACAGCGCCGAGTCGCTCATCGGGCACTTTGCCGGGGAACTGGAGCAAGGGGAGTCGCTGGATGCGCGCCTGAGCGAACCCCGGGAACTGCTGGCCACCGCCCACATCCAGATCCGCGAGGCGGCAGACTGGCTGAGACGCTATGCCGATGGCCTGGAGATGGACCCGGCGCGCCTGGAATTCGTGGAGTCACGCATGGCCGCCATTCAGGACCTCGCCCGCAAGCACCGGGTGGAACCGCAGGCACTCCCGCAGGTTCTGGAGCAGATGCAGGATGAGCTGGCCGATCTGGAGGAGGGCATGGGCAATCTGGACGAACTGCACCAGGCGGTGAACACGGCCTTGGCGGACTGCCGCAAGGCAGCCCAGGCCCTGCACCAATCGCGCCACAAGGCCGCCGATCGGCTGTCACGGGCGGTCACCGAGGCCATGCAGGGCCTGGGCATGGAAGGGGGGCGTTTTCAGTGCCAGGTGTCCTCCCAGCCCGAGGGACAGCCCACGCCCCATGGCACCGACCAGATCAGTTTCCAGGTCAGCGCCAACCCGGGCCAGCCGGTGCAGCCACTGGCCCGGGTGGCCTCCGGCGGCGAACTGTCACGCATCAGCCTGGCCATCCAGATGATCGCCGCCCGCGCCCTGCCCACGGCCACGCTCATCTTCGACGAAGTGGACACGGGCATCGGTGGCGCGGTGGCCGAGGTGGTGGGCCGGCAGTTGCGCTCCCTGGGCGAGCATCGCCAGGTGCTGTGCGTCACCCATCTTCCCCAGGTGGCCGCCCAGGCCCATCATCACCTGCAGGTGAGCAAGCACAAGGGACGGGATCACACCGCCACCCGCATCCAGCCCCTGGTGGACGACCACCGGGTACAGGAACTGGCGCGCATGCTGGGCGGGGTGGAGATCACGGAACAGACCCTTGCCCACGCAGCCGAAATGGTCAACCGGGCAGGCGCATCGCCCTAGCCTTCACGGCGCCCCCTGCTTGAGCGCCCGGCAGCCCGGAACTCAGTCTTCCTCGTCCTCATCCTTCGCGCAGGGGCAGGAACTCTGGCTGCATTGGCCGTAAATGATCAACGCGTGATCCTTGATGGTGTAGCCCAGGCGGTTGGCAATGGCCTGCTGTCGCTCCTCAATCAAGGGATCCACGAACTCATCCACACGCCCGCATTTCACGCACACGATGTGGTCGTGATGGCGCCCGCGCTCAAGCTCGAATACCGCCTGGTTGCCTTCAAAGTGGTGGCGACTCACCAGGCCGGCGGCCTCGAACTGGGTCAACACCCGGTAGACGGTGGCCAGGCCGATCTCCTCGCCGGCCCCCAGCAACTCCCGGTAGATGGCCTCCGCGCTCATGTGGTGATCCTCTTCCTTTTCCAGGATCTGCAGAATCTTGACCCTGGGCAACGTCACCTTGAGTCCGGCCTTTTTGAGGTCTTGAGTTTCCATCGGAGGGGTTCTCCATGCGGGGCTACACCCTGGCTTGGTGTAGAATTCCGCGCTATGTGGTGTTCGGGACAGGACCCATCTTGCAATTCACGGCTTACTGGAAGCAATCATGGCAAGACTGATTCTCTATTCTATCCTTATCGCCGGCCTGTTGCAGGGTTGCAGCGGCGGGCTGTTTTCGGTGTTCAAACCGGACGTGCAACAGGGCAACGCCCTCAATGAAGATCAGGTGGAACAGCTCCAGCAGGGCATGACACCGCGCCAGGTGCGTTTCCTGCTGGGCGAACCCGTGCTCAGGGACCCCTTCCAGGGGGACCGGCGCTGGGATTACGTCTACTACCTCAAACCCGGCGATGGCCCCGCGGAGCGCCGACGCCTGACCGTTTTCTTCGAACAGGGGCAGGTGAGCCGGATCAGCGATACCGGGGGGCACCAGTAATCCGGCAGCGGGCTGCTACTGGGCAGCCCGCTGCTTGCGCACCGCCTTGGGATCGGCGATCAACGGCCGGTAGATTTCCACCCGGTCCCGATCCCGCAAGGGGGCGTTGAGCTTGGCCAGCTTGCCATACACACCCACCTTGTTGCTGGCCAGGTCGACCTCGGGGCACTGATCCAGGATTCCCGACTCCTGAATCGCCTGCTCGACGGTGGCCCCCTCCGGCAGGGACACCTCCAGCACCACCTGCTTCTCGGGCCGGGCGTAGGCCACCTCCACGCGCAACCCCGATGGCTTGTCAGCGGGCACCATAGACCACCCTGGCGCGTTTCACGAAGGAATCCACCAGGCTGTTGGCCACTTGGTGGAACACAGGCCCGATCACCGCGCTCATGATGCGGTTGGAGAATTCGAACTCCAGGTCCAGGGACACCCGGGTGACATTCTCGTTCAGGGCATCAAACCGCCAGAAGCCCTCCAGGTGGCGGAAAGGGCCATCCACCAGGCGCATTTCAATCATCTTGTTGCGCTGCAGACGATTGCGCGTGGTGAACGATTTGCGCACTGCCCCTTTGGCCAGTTCAATGGAGGCCTTGATCTCGTCCTCATCGGCCGATAGCACGGCCGAGGAACGGCATCCGGGCAGGAAGCCCGGATACGCCTTGACGTCGTTCACCAGATCGAACATCTCCTGGGGCGTGTACGGCACGATGGCCTGACGACTGATGGAAGGCATGAGACTCCTCTGGCACTAGATGATATTGATCGCTTTGAGGAACACCAGCAGGATGCCGATGGGCGCTGCGAAGCGCAGCACATAGTACCACGCTCCAAAAATCAGCCGGGAGCCGATACCCAGCTCATCCTCCACCGAACGACGGGTCATGCGCCAGCCCACGAACAGGGCGATCAGCAGCCCCCCCAGGGGCAGCAGGATATTCATGGTCAGGTATTCCAGGATGTCGAATATCGTGCCGCCAACGTAGATCACCTCCCCGCCCCAGGACACGTGGAAGCCAAAGCCAGCGGACCACAGGTTGAAGGACAGCACCGTACCGATCCCCAGCAGCCAGGCGATGGCGCCGACGATCACCGCCGCCATCGGGCGCTCGATATCCCGGTTTTCCGACAGCCACGCCACCGCCGGCTCCATCAGGGAGATGGACGAGGTCCAGGCGGCCATCACCAGCAGCACGAAGAACAGGGTGCCGAAGAACAGGCCGAAGGGCATCTCCGCAAAGGCCAGGGGCAGGGTCATGAAGATCAGCCCGGGACCCGCGTCGGCGGCCAGGCCACTGGCGAAGACGATGGGGAAGATCGCCATACCGGCCAGCAGGGCCACTGCGGTATCCGCCGACACCACGGCAGCCGAGGTCCGGGCGATGGAGGCCCGGGAGCTCAGGTAGGACCCATAGATCATGATGGCCCCCATGCCCAGGCTGAGGGTGAAGAAGGACTGCCCCATGGCGAGCAGGATGGTATCGCCGGTCACCTGACTGAAGTCGGGCTTGAACAGGAATCGCAACCCTTCCCCGAAATGCCCCAGGCTGTAGGCATAGCCCACCATCACCAGCAGCAGGACGAACAGGGCCGGCATGAGGAATTTCACCGCCTGTTCAAGGCCGGAGCGCACCCCCCGCGCGACCACCAGCACGTTCATGATCATGAACAGCGTATGCCAGGCCAGCAAACGCTCCGGATCGGAAACCAGGCCGTTGAACAGGGCCTCGACACCCTGAGCGTCCAGACCGGAGAAGGCCCCGCCCGCAGCGCGAAACACATAGGAGAGCGACCACCCGGCGACCACGCTGTAAAAGGACAGGATCATGAAGCCGGCTGCCACGCCAATCCAGCCCACCATGCCCCAGATGCGACTCAGGCCTTCCTCCCTGGACAGGGTGGCCATGGTGTTGATGGGGCTTTGGCGCCCCCGCCGCCCCAGGCTGATCTCGGCCATCATGATGGGCAGACCGATGGCCAGGATGCAGGCCAGATAAATGAGCACGAAGGCACCTCCCCCGTTCTCACCGGCGATGTAAGGAAATCGCCAGATGTTCCCCAGCCCTACCGCCGAGCCGGTGGCCGCCAGCACGAAAATCAGCTTGGACGACCACTGCCCGTGTATCGAGGTTTCTCTTCTCATTGTGGATCCTCCGGATTTGCCGGTCATTTTGATGAAATTCCGCTCAGGCCTCAACGTCTCACCCCGACGAGCCGCCCCTCGTTTATAATCGCCGCCATGAGCAAGAAACAAAAAAACCAGGGGGGCGGCAGTACCATCGCCCTGAACAAGAAGGCCAGACACGACTATTTCATCGAGGATCGCCTGGAGGCGGGCCTGGTGCTTGAGGGCTGGGAGGTGAAGAGCATGCGCGCCGGACGGGCGCAGTTGAGCGAGAGCTATGTGCTCATCAAGCGGGGTGAGGCCTGGCTGTTCGGGGCCCACATCAGCCCGCTGTCCACGGCCTCCACCCATATCAACCCGGACCCTTCGCGCACCCGCAAGCTGCTATTGCACGGCACCGAACTGAGCAAGCTCATCGGCCTGGTGGAGCGGCGCGGCTACACCGTGGTGCCGCTGGCCCTGTACTGGAAACGGGGTCGGGCCAAGCTGGAGATCGGCCTGGCCAAGGGCAAGAAGGCCCATGACAAGCGGGCCGTGGAGAAGGAACGGGACTGGCAGCGGGAGAAGGCGCGGGTACTCAAGAGCGGTTGAGCGCTCACCAGCGCTCCTCCACCCCCAGCTTTTCCAGCACGCGGTGGTGGGCCTCGAGTTCCTGCTCGCTGGCCCGGGGCACCGCGAGCCGGGGTCGATCGGCGGACAGGCGGCGGATGGCCACCTCGGCAGGCCCGGTTGCCCCCTCCCCTTCCGCGTCGCCCCCCAGGGACAGGGTCTTCTGCCCGCCGGTCATGGCCAGGTAGACATCTGCCAGGATACGGGCATCCAGCAAGGCCCCGTGGAGTTCGCGACCGGAGTTGTCGATCTGGTACCGCTTGCACAGGGCATCCAGGCTGTTGCGCTGGCCCGGGTGCATCTTCCTGGCCATCACCAGAGAGTCGGTGATCGTGCAGTGGTCTTCCACGCACCCCCGGTCTGCCCCCAGCAGCTTGAGCTCGTGATTGATGAATCCCACATCGAAGGGGGCATTGTGGATGATCAACTCGGCGCCACGGATGAATTCGAGGAAGTCTTCCACCACGTCCGCAAAGCGGGGTTTGTCTGCCAGAAAGGCATTGCTGATGCCGTGGACCTCCTCGGCACCGGCATCCACCTCCCGGTCAGGCTGCAGATACTGGTGATAGTGTCGGCGGGTCAGCCGGCGCTTGACCATCTCCACGCAACCGATCTCGATGATGCGATGCCCCTGCGCCGGCTCCAGGCCGGTGGTTTCGGTGTCGAGGATGATCTGACGTGCGGGGGTATCGGTCTGCATGGTTCTCTCGGTGGGGCTTTAAGGCGATGCCGCGTGCTTGCAGGCCGGGCTCATCCGGCCAGGGCACCCGCCTTCATCTCGTCGATGGCCTGGTTGGCCAGGGTATCGGCCAACTCGTTTTCAGGGTGACCGGTATGACCGCGCACCCAATGCCAGCTCACCTGATGGAGCGCCGCGGCGGCGTCCAGACGCTGCCACAGATCCTGGTTCTTCACGGGCTGGCCGGCGGCCGTGCGCCACTGGCGCTTTTTCCAGTTGGGCATCCACTGATTGACACCGTTCTTCACATATTGTGAATCGGTGGTCAGCGCCACCTGGCAGGGGCGCTTGAGGGTCTCCAGGGCCTGGATGGCGGCCATCAGCTCCATACGGTTGTTGGTGGTCAGCGCCTCCGACCCCTTGAGGTGCTTTTCATTCCCCTTGAAGCGCAGCACCGCGCCCCAGCCGCCGGGACCCGGGTTACCGCGACAGGCGCCATCGGTATAGATTTCCACCACTTCACTCACGATCACGTCTCCTGCACAAGGGTTTTGCCATGCCACCGGGGACCATTCCCCGCATGGCGCGCCAGCGGGGACGCATCGGGGTCATGGTGGACACCCGCTTGCGGGCCAGAATCACATAGGCCCCTCCCAGGTAAGGCAGATTGCGTCCCCCCAGCCCATGAACGATACCCAGCCGCTCCCGCAGCCCCTTTCCGCCAGCGGGTGGCGTAAAACCCGCGTAGGCCCGGGCGAGCACCTCAAAGCCTAGCAGGGACAGCCATTCCCGTGTGCGGCCGGTGCTGTAACAGGGCTGGGCCCAGGGTGTGCTCCCACGACGCCCGGGCAACATCTCCCATAACCCCATCGCACTCAGGGGGTTGAAGCCGACGATGATCACATTGCCCTCCGGCAGCAGGGTGCGCTCCACTTCCCGCATCACCTGGTGCGGATCATCGCTCAGTTCCAGGGTGTGCATCAGCAGCACCAGATCCAGGGAGTCGGCCAGCACCGGCCACGCCTCCGGAAGCGCCGCCACATGGCCCTCAACCGGTCGGTATTCCATACAAAAGCGATGATTGATGCGACTGCTGGCCAGCAGATCCTCACCCAGGGCCACCTGCCCCAGTTGCAGGACATGAAAACCGAACAACTCCGGCAGGAAACGATCCAGGTGGACCTGCACCGCCGCCAGGAGCGCTCGCCCGGGGGGCGTCGAATACCAGCGGCGCAAGGCGTCCTGGCGATCGACGATGGGAGCATGGGAGGGCGACATAGGGCGGAGGATAGAGACTTTCGCGAAGAGTGGCCAGTCAGGGTTGAGGGGGGGAACCGCCCCCGCTATCCTAGCGCGCCTATGATAAAGAAGAAAACGCTTGGACACTGGGGGGCCGCCACTGGCATCTGCATCCTGTTTGCAGGGTGTGCCAGCCTGCCCGATCGGGAGCCCCTGGAGGGCGCCGAGGAGGCGGTCCAGCCCATGCTGCCGAGCCCTCCCAGCGAGGCAGAGGCCGAGCATCTGAGAAGCGAGGTGGCACGGGCCATCAGCGAGCATTCGGTCGCCGAGCTGGGGGTCGACGATGACCTGTGGGCCCGGGTTCGCCGGGGCATGGGGATGCCCGACGCCCGTGACGAGGACCGCGTGTTACGGTATATCGAGTGGCACCAGGAATATTCCCAATATCTGGAGCAGGTCACCGCCCGTGCCGCCCCCTTCCTTCACTACATCCTGGAAGAGATCGAGGCCCGGGGGCTGCCCACGGAGTTGCTGCTGCTGCCCATCGTCGAAAGCGCCTATCTCCCCATGGCCCAGTCCCCCAGTCAGGCGGCGGGCATCTGGCAGTTCATCCCCTCCACTGGCCGCCACTTCGGCCTGGAGAGCAACTGGTGGTACGACGGTCGTCGGGACATCCACGCCTCCACCCAAGCGGCCCTGGACTACCTCACCCAACTCAATGAACGCTTTGAAGGCGACTGGCCGCTGGCCCTGGCCGCCTACAACGCTGGCCAGGGCACGGTGAGCCGCGCCATTCAACGCAATGAGCGTCGGGGCAAACCCACCGACTACTGGCATCTGGACCTCCCCCGGGAGACACAGCACTACGTCCCTCGCCTGCTGGCCCTGCAGGCCATCGTGCGCGACCCGCAGCGTTATCAGGTCGGCCTGACACCGGTGCCCGATGAACCTCGCATCCAGGTAGTGGATACCAAGGGGCAGATTGAACTGGCAGTGGCCGCCAGACTGGCCGGAGTGGACAAGGAAACCCTGAGAACGCTCAACCCCGGATTCAACCGCTGGGCGACGGCACCCAACGGCCCGCATCATCTGCTGTTGCCAGCAGACCGCGTGAGCGACTTTCACGATGGCCTCAGCCAGCTGGACGATGGCGAGCGCGTGACCTGGCAGCGTCATCGCATCCGGTCAGGTGAAAACCTGGGCCGCATCGCCGCTCGTTATGACGTGACCGTGGGCACGCTCAAGGAGGTCAATAACCTCAAAGGCACCATCATCCGTGCCGGCGATCATCTGCTGATCCCGTCCCCGGGCGTCAGCCGGCAGGTCGCCGCGGGCCCGACTCAAGGCAACGAACCCACCCGCCAGGTGGAATACACGGTCAAACCCGGCGACACCCTCTGGCATGTGGCCCGCCATCATGGCGTGACTGTCCGGGACCTGGCCCGCTGGAACGAACTGTCCACCTCCGACATCCTGCGCCCGGGCCAGACCCTGATCATCCGCACCAGCGGTGAGGCAGTCTCTGCCTGAAGCCGAACATTGGCCCCGGGTGGCCGGTCACCCCACCGATTGCCACCTTTCGCGCTATTCTGTGATGGCATCGGCAAACGGGCGAGGCTATCCTGAGAGTTCCTTGACCACCTCACCGCACGCAGACGGCGACAGCCCGGATGACCCTGAAAGAGACGCTGCAGATTGCCGGATGTACCGACCCGGGACGCACACGGGCAAGAAATGAAGATGCCATCGGCGAGGACGCGGAACTGGGCCTCATGGTGCTGGCCGATGGCATGGGGGGGCATTCCGGGGGGGATGTGGCCAGCCGCATCGCCGTGGACACCATCATTGCCGAATTACGCCAGAGCCTGGCCCGCGCCGGGGGCGGCCAGGGGGAAAGCAACGATGAGATCAGCCTGCAGGTGCGCGAGGCCGTCATCCAGGCCAACCGGGCGATTCATGAGGCCGCCGCGGATAACGTGGGCAACGCCGGCATGGGAACCACCCTGGCCGTGGCCCTGTTGCGTCCCGGGCGCATCATTCTCGCCCACGTGGGGGACTCCCGGATCTATCGCTTTCGCAACGGCGAGCTGGAACAGCTCACCGTGGATCACACCCTCATCCAGGAACTGGTGGACCGGGGCCTGTGCAGCGCCGACCAGGCACGGACATCATTGAACCGCAACCTGGTCACCCGCGCCCTGGGGATCGACTCCAGCGTGGCGGTGGACATCCGCGAGGAACTGGTCATGCCCGGCGACATCTACCTGCTATGCTCCGATGGCCTCAATGACATGCTGGAGGATGCCATGATCGAGGACGTTCTCGGCCGCCATCAGGCCGACCCGCACGAGGCCTCCCGGGAACTGGTACGACACGCGAACGAGTCGGGTGGCCGGGACAACGTCTCGGTGCTGATCGGGCGCACCTCGTTGGCCTCGCGAACGCGGGGTCGCTGGTATCATCGACTCCTGGGTCTGCGACGGTAAGCTCATGGCCATGAAGTCACTTCCCCGACTGATCATCAACACCGGTGAAACCCTCAGAGGCACCGTGGCCCTGGGCAACAAGCCCATCACCATCGGTCGCCGCCCTGACAACGACATCCGCCTGGACAACCTGGCGGTCAGCGGCTATCACGCCCAGCTGATCCCCCTGCTCAATGACATCATCCTGGAAGATCTGAACAGCACCAACGGCACCCTGGTGAACGATCAGTCCGTACGCAAGCGGGTCCTGCTCGAAGGTGACAGAATCGCCATCGGCAGTCACGAACTGCTGTTCACCCGCGTCCCGCCGGAGGACATGACCGAGGATCAGGACCCTGATCCACCCGAGGAAACGCTGATCGTCACTACCCGCACCGGCAAGAACCCCTCAGACGGGGCGAGTGCCGGCGCAACGCGGGCACCGGGACACACGCCCCTCACCCATGGCGCCTGTCTGCAGGTGCTCACCGGCGCACAGGCCGGGCGGGAATGGCCGCTGACCAAGGCGCTGACCACCATCGGCAGCCCTGGAGTACAGGTGGCAGCCATCAGCCGTCGGGGTGATACCTTTCACATCAGCCGCGTGGAGGGTGGCAGCCACCCCCACGCCCCTCGCCTGAACGGTGAGGATCTGGGCACCCAGCCCCGGGCACTACAACACCAGGACGTAATCGAAATCGCCGGCGTGAGCATGGAATTCATCGACCGTTCCACGCTGAGCCAGCATCACTGACCGGAACCGCTCTCCATGGCACGACTCCTGGCCTACAAGAACCGCCAACCCCAAGGGGAGTTCCCCCTCTCGGAGGGGACGACCACCATCGGTCGCAAGCCCGACAACCTCATCTGTCTGCAGGACCGCACCGTGAGCGGCCACCACGCGCGCCTGCGGCTGTACCGGGAAGAGGTGATCCTGCAGGACCTGGATAGCACCAACGGCACCTACGTCAATCGCGAGCGCATCCAGGAGAAGGCCCTCAAGGATGGGGATTTCATCCTCATCGGCAATTGGCGCCTGCGGCTGCAACTGGAATCGCCTTCGGCCGCTGCGCCCCCACCCATGGATATGCTGCGCCTGGCCACGCCCGGCATGCCACCGGGCCCGGTCTGCGACGAGGTGGCCCGCCGCATCCAGGACATGCAAACACAAGTGGACGCACGCCCCACACAAGATCCACACGCCCCGCGACCCCACGCCCGCCTGCACATCGGCAGCGGCCGCAATCAGGGTCGCAACCTGGATCTGCTCTCACCCCTGAACGTCCTGGGCGAGCCGGGCCGTCAGGTGGTGGTCATTGCCCTGGGAGAACCGGGCCAGGCCACCACGCTGACGAACCTGTTTTCGGAACTGGATCCACCCCAGGTGAACGAAGAGCCCCTGGCCGAGGGGGACAGCCGCAGCCTGCAAGATTGCGATGTGCTGGAGGTGGCCGGGGTGCGCATGGTCCTGGTCATGGACTGACCCGGGGCACGGCGGCCAGCAGCTTGCGGGTGTACTCGTGCTCCGGCTGGCGACAGACCCGGCGCGCCGGCCCGTATTCCACCACCCGCCCCTGATACATCACCGCCATGGTATCGGCCAGGTACTCCACCACGCCGATGTTGTGGGTGATGAACAGCAGGGTCAGCCCCCGCTCCCGGGTCAGGCTCATGAGGATCTCCAGGATCTGCGCCTGCACCGACACATCCAGGGCACTGGTCACCTCGTCGCAGACGATGAAGGCCGGATCCAGCACCAGGGCCCGGGCAATGCCGATGCGCTGACGCTGCCCTCCGGAGAATTCATGGGGATAGCGCCACAGGGTATCGGTGGGCAGTTGCACCTGCTCCAGCACCCTGGCCGCCCGCTCCAGACGATCCTCCTTGTCGATGCCGATCCCGTGCACCGCCATGGGCTCGGTCAGCGTGGCCGCCACCGTGAGGCGCGGATTCAGCGACGACATGGGGTCCTGGAAGATGATCTGCATGCGCCGCCGGTAAGGCTGCATGCGGCTTCGGGGCAAACGGGTGATGTCGTCGCCACCAAAGTGGATGAAGCCGCCGGTGGGCTCCACCAGACGGAGAATGGCCCGACCCAGGGTGGTCTTGCCACAGCCGGATTCCCCCACCAGGGCCAGCACCTGGCCCCGGGGAATCTCCAGGCTCACCCCGTCCACGGCTCGCACGTGGTCCACCACCCGGCGCATCAGCCCCTTGCGCACCGGGAAATGGATCTGCAGGTCATCCAGCCGCACCAGGGGATCGCCAGTGGGTGTTGGTGTCCCGCCCTCCCCCGCCGCCTCCCGACGCCGGGTGAGATTCTCCGGCAGGGCATCGATGAGTTGGCGGGTATAGGGGTGCTCCGGGTGATCCAGCACCTGGCGCACCGTGCCCTCCTCCACCAGCTTGCCCAGGCGCATCACGCCCAGTCGATGGCCCATCTGCGCCACCACCCCGAAATCGTGGGTGATGAACAGGATGGACATGCCATTGCGCTCCTGCAGTTCCCGCATCAGGCGCAGGATCTCCGCCTGCACGGTCACATCCAGGGCCGTGGTGGGCTCATCGGCGATCAACAGATCCGGCTCGCAGGCCATGGCCATGGCGATCATCACCCGCTGGCGCTGGCCGCCCGAGAGGCGATGGGGGAACTCGTCGGCCCGCTCGGCGGGGTTGGGGATCTGCACCTGGGCCAGGGCCTCCACGGCCCGCTCCCGGGCCTCGGCGTCACTGAGCTGGGGCTGGTGCAGCTTGAGCACCTCGACGATCTGATCGCCCACCGGGAACACCGGGTTCAGGGAGGTCATGGGCTCCTGGAAGATCATGCTCATGCGCATGCCGCGGATCTGCCGCCGCCGGGCCTCATCCAGTTGCAGCATGTCCACCACTTCGCTGCGACCCTGCACGTCCCGGGCCCGGAACAGGATCTGGCCGCCCGGATGCCGGCTGATGTCCCGGGGCAGGAGCTGGATCACCGACAGCGCCGTCACCGACTTGCCGCTGCCCGACTCCCCCACCAGACAGAAGGTCTCGCCCGGCTGAATGCCAAAACTCACCCCGTCCACGGCGCGCACCGTCTCGCCGCCGGCCTCCAGATGGGTGTGCAGATCCTTCACTTCCAGCAGCACGGTCAGGCCTTCTTCTTCAGGTAGGGGTCAAGGGCGTCACGCAGGGACTCGCCCACCAGGTTGTAGGCGAACACCGTGAGGAAGATGGCGCCGCCGGGGAAGGCCGCCATCCACCAGTTGAAGGAGGAGGACTGCACCGCCTGGTTGAGCATCTGCCCCCAGGAGGGGTCGTCCACCAGCCCCAGCCCCAGAAAGCTCAGGGTGGCCTCCGCCAGGATGGCCGAGGCCACCCCGAAGCTGGCGGCCACCAGGATGGGGGCCACCCCATTGGGCAGCATGTGCCGGAACAGCACCGAACGCAGCGGCAGGCCGCAGGCCACCGCTGCCTGTACGTAGTCCTGCTCACGCAGTTTGAGAAACTCCGCGCGCACGTAGCGGGCGTAACCGGACCAGGAGGTGATGCCGATGATGATCATCATCATGTACAGGCTGCGTCCGAAGAAGGCCACGAAGGTGAGCAGCAGGAACAGGGTGGGAATGGCCTCGAAGATCTCCACGATGCGCATCCCGATGATGTCGACGATCCCCGAGAAATACCCCATCAGCCCGCCCACGATGATGCCGATGCCCAGGGCGATGCCGGTGGCGATGAAGCCGATCCCCAGGGCAATGCGCGAGGCATGGATCATGCGCGAGAGCACATCGGCGCCGTTCTCCTCGGTGCCCAGCCAGTGGCGGCGGATCTCGTCGGCCAGGGGCGACTCCAGCCCGGTGTCACCGAAATCACGCAGATAGTCCTTGGGGGAGTAAGGCACCGGGGCCCACAGCACCCAGTCATACTGCCCCGCCGCCTCGGCCTCGCGATGCTGCTCGTAGATCACCAGTTCCGGCGGCGTGACGGTGAAGTGGCTGAGGCTGCCGCTGATCACCAGCACGGCCAGCACCGCCAGCAGCTTGTGCCAGAAGGGCCGGCGCAGGAACCACACCGCCACCGCCGTGAAGAACACCGCCAGCAGGGTCACGTCCGCCGCCGTGAGATGGGTCAGCACCGGCGCCATCAGCCCCCCCTCGCCCATGGCCAGCAGCGGATGACTGGTGGCCAGGAAGGGGGCGAACACCGCCACCATCACCAGCAGCAGGATCCAGGTCAGGCCGATGCGCGCGCCCCAGCGCAGCAGCACCTCGCGGACCACCTGGGCGGCATAGCTGCGGCGCTGGCGCGGCGGAGCAAGCGCTTCCTGGGTCGATTCAGTCATAACTCACCCGGGGATCGGCAATGGCATAACACAGATCAGCAATCAGGTAGCCGGCCAGGGTGAGCACACCACTGATCAGGGTGACCGACAGCACCAGTTCCCGGTCACGGGTCTGCACCGCCTCCACGGCCAGCTTGCCCATGCCATCGATGGAGAAGATGGTCTCCACGATCACCGATCCGGCCAGCAGGCTGGGCAGCAGGGTGGCCGACACGGTGATCAGCGGCAACAATGAATTGCGGAACACATGCCGCCAGAGCACGTCCCGCTCGCTCACCCCCTTGGCCCGGGCGGTGCGCGCATAGTCCGAGAGCAGGTTCTCCAGCACCGCCGAGCGGGTGAGCTTGGCGAGAAAGGCAAAGCCCCCGTAGGCCAGGCACAGCACCGGCAGCACCAGATGCCAGAGCCGGTCCAGCAGGAAGCCGCGCACGAACTCCCCCTGGGCCAGCCCCGCCGCCAGGCCGATGCCGATGGCCATGCCCACCAGCCCCAGCAGGCCCACGCGCAGGGCCACGAAACTGTTCCCCGCCGCCAGGGCCAGGCTGCCACCGACGCCGGCCATGAGCAGCAGGTGCAGCAACCCGAAGGCCTGATCCGACACCTGGGCCGCCATCATGAAACCCAGGATTGCGCCGGTGGCACTGCCCACCAGCAGCCGCCAGCGCTGCGCCGCGCGCAGGGCCAGCCAGACCATCAGGGCGGCTCCCAGGCCCGCCAGCAGGAACAACATCAGCAGGTCGGTGGCCGTGCCCCAGTGGGGCAGGAAGGTCATGTCCAGGGCCTCGCGACGATTGATGCCCCCGGTGGGGAACCAGCGCCAGAATTGTTCCGAGGCGAAGAAACCGATGAGCAGCACCCCGGCCAGCATGGTGGGCACCGACCACAGGCCCAGCAGCACCACGCCGGAGCCGGTATCGAAGCTGCCGCCGCGCCGGGTGGCGGCCTGCACTCCCACGGCGATGGCGATGATGTAGATGATGGGAATGGACAACACGTTCAGCAGCAGCGTGATGGGCAATCGCTCGGCGATCAGGTCCCCCACCGGCCTCCCATAGCGGAAACTGGTGCCCAGTTCAGAGCCCTTCCAGAATGAAAAACCCTCGATGGCCCCATCCCGGTCGAAGGTGAAACCGGCCGGCGAGATGTTGTTCACCCAGCGCAGATACTGCACCGGCGGCGGCTGATCCAGCCCGTACATGCGGTTGTAGTAGTCCTCCATGGCCTGCTTGGCCTGGGGCTCCAGGTTCATGCCGTCCACCAGGGACTGGGCACTGATGCCCCCGGGGGCCGCCGCCATGACAACGAACACCACGATGGTGATCCCGATCAGGGTCGGGATCATCAACAGCAGACGCCGAAGGATGTAGGTGAACACGGGGTCAGCGCGCGTGACGTTGTTGTTCGATGGGCACGTAGATCTCCAGCGGCACCGTGCCCAAATTCAGCCCCAGGCGGGTGCGCTTGAGATTGGCCAGCCGGTCATCCACGAAGGCCAGGGTCTGGCGGCGCATCAGGAAGGTGTAGGGCTGGTCCTCGTGCAACACCCGCTGAACCTGGTGCCAGATGGCCATGCGCTCCTCCTCATCCACCGTGGCCCGGGCCTTTTCGATCAGGGCATCCAGCTCCGGGTTTTCGTAACTGATGAAGTTGTCCCCGCCCGACACGGTCTGGCTGGAATGGAACATCTGGTAAACATCGATCTCCACGCCGCTGGTCCAGCCCAGGGTGATGGCATCGAAATCCTTGCGGTTGAGCAGGTCCAGCATCACCGACCACTCGGTGGGCCGGGGGCGCATGAGGATGCCGGCGCGGGCATACAGATCCCGCAGGAACAGCACCATGCGCCGGGTGTCCTCGTTATCCTGGAAGAACACCATATCGAACTCGAAGCGCTTGCCATCGGGGCCCTGGAGGATGCCGTCGCCATTGCGGTCCTCGAAGCCTGCCTCTTCCAGCAGCGCGCGGGCCTTGTCCACACTGAACTCATGGGGTTCCAGGCTGCTGTCATGCTGGGGACTGCGCGGGTTGAAGGGGCTGATGGCCACCTCCGCGTAGCCGAGCATGATCTCGTCGATCACCCGCTCCATGTCGGTGAGATGGGTCATGGCCAGGCGCACGCGCCGGTCGGCGAATCGCGTGGGCTCATCGTTGCGCCGCTGATTCCAGCCGATGTAGGTGTACCCCCCGGTGGGGCTCATGAATTCGAAGTGCTGGGTGCGGGCCCGCAGGCGCTCATCCTCCAGCAACTGTCGGTATTCCCGGGGCCGGGCCGTGTAGAGATCGATGTCCTGATTGCGGAAGGTGGTCAGCCGGGCACTGTCGTTCTCGATCACCCGCCATAGCAGGCGGTTGAAGGGCGGGTCCACCGGCCCCCAGTAACGGGGATTGCGCTGCAGTTCCACCATGCCGGCGTCCGGTGTCCAGCCCTTGGGATCGCTCAGGCGATAGGGGCCAGAGCCCAGCAGCAGGCCGCGGGATTCATTGAAGCGGCGGGGCTCATCCAGGTAAGGCTCGTAGAAGTGGCGGGGCATCACCTGCATGCCGCCGGCCAGGGAAAGACTGTTGAAATAGGGCTCGGAGAAGGTGAAGGCCACCTCGTGCTCGCCCAGGGCCTCCACCTTTTCCAGTTTTTCCAGGAAGGCCCGGGCCCGGGGGGCAGCGATGTCATCGTTCATGATGAACTCGTAGGTGAACACCACGTCATCCGCGGTGAGGGGCTCGCCGTCGGAGAATTCCAGGCCCTGCCGCAACTGGAAGGTGATGGTGAGCCCATCGTCGCTGAATGCCCAGTCCCGGGCCAGCAGGCCCTGCCATTCCAGGGTGTCCGGGTCGCGCACCAGCAGGGACTCGAGCACATAACTCTGCACCTCGCTGGCGTAGGCATCGCTGGACACCAGCGGCGTCAGTGTGGACAAGCCGGTGGGAAAGGCCCGCACCAGCCAGTCTCCGGTGGCAAAGTCCGGTTGCTGGCTGGCCTCGAAGGCCCGGGCAAAGGCCTCGGGCACGGCATCGGCATCCGCCGGCCCCTCCCCTGCACCGGGCGCCACCACCCCGGCCCGCAGCCGCGCATCCAGCCCCTGCACCGCCCCGCGGATGCGACGCAGATCGTCTCCCTGCTCCTGCAGGGTACGCTGCATCTCCGCCATGCGGGACCACTGCCGATCCACCTGGTACATGAGCAGGATCAACAGCAACCCCAGACCCAGCAACAGGCCCAGCATCACGAAGTCTTTCGAGGTGTAGCGTTTTTCCATCGGACGGGTCCATGACGGCTTGAGGGCCAAGTCTCCGGGTTCGGCGAGGGTGTGACAAGGGGTGGGGCGCGCGTCCCGCACCGTTAGTAGTATCATGTCCGCCGAATCATCTTGATACCACTGAAACAGACAGACAGGAGATCACAGCATGGGTTTCATGACCGGCAAGCGGGTGCTCATCACGGGCGTGGCCAGCAACCGCTCCATCGCCTATGGCATTGCCAAGGCCATGGCGCGTGAGGGCGCGGAACTGGCCTTCACCTACCAGGGCGATCGCCTGAAGGATCGGGTGGCCAAGCTCGCCGGGGAATGCGGCTCCAGCATCGTGTTGCCCTGCGATGTATCCAGCGACGAACAGATCAATGCGGTTTTCGAGCAACTGGGTCAGCACTGGGATGGACTGGAGGGCCTGGTACATGCCATCGCCTTCGCCCCCAAGGAGGCCCTGGAGGGTGATTTCCTGGATGGCATGTCCCGGGAGGCCTTCAACACCGCCCATGACATCAGCAGCTACAGCCTGGCGGCCCTGGCCAAGGCGGCCCGGCCTATGATGAAGGGCCGGGATGCGTCCATCCTCACCCTGTCCTACCTGGGCGCCGTGCGTTCCATGCCCAACTACAACCTCATGGGCCTCGCCAAGGCCAGCCTGGAGGCCAACGTGCGTTTTCTGGCCTACACCCTGGGCCCGGAGGGCGTGCGCGTGAACGGCATCTCCGCCGGCCCCATCCGCACCCTGGCCGCCGCCGGCATCGGCGACTTCCGCAAGATCCTGGACCATGTGGAGAACAATGCCCCGCTGCGTCGCAACGTGACCATCGAGCAGGTGGGCAACGCCGCCGCGTTCCTGTGCTCGGACCTGGCCTCGGGCATCACCGGGGAGATCACTTACGTGGACTCCGGCTACAGCACCCTGGGGCTGGGGCCGGCGGAGGTGTGAGGGGTTCTACTGTGCTCTTCTCCCCAGGGCAACAATGAACTACTGATGGACGCCCTTCTCCCCCTTGGGGGAGAAGGGTTGGGGATGAGGGGCGTGGGATCAGAGGTTGTCCCGGTGGATCTTGATATCCGCCTGCGCCTGCAGGGACTCCAGCACCGCCTCGAAGTCCAGCGCACCATACAGGCCACGCAGATGACCGCGAGCACCGCTCAGTGCACGCTGATCCGGTTCCACGTTCCGTACCTCCTGCAGGGTCAGCAGCGCGTAGTCCCCGTCTTCCAGGCTCACGCCGCCCGCCGTGTGCCGCCCTTCCCGGGGCGCCGACAGACCAAAGGCCGTGCGCAGGATTTCGTTGGGCACGCGGGCATCCTCGCGGGTCACCGTGCGGTTCTCATCCAGTTCACCCGGCAGGCCCTGAGTCACCTGTGACAGGCTCTCGCCTTCCCTGAGGGCCTGCAGCAGCACCTCCCCGGCTTCTCGTGCCAATCGCGCGGATTCCTCGGCACGAATCAGCTCGCGGATTTGATCCTCCACCTCTTCCAGAGGACGGGGCGTGGACGGCTCGTGCTCCTTGACTCGAATCACCAGGGCCCGGCCATCGGCCAACTCCAGTAGATCGCTGTTGCGCTCCTCCTGAAGCACCGGCGTGCTGAAGGCCGCCCGGCGCACTGCGTCCTGCTCGCCGATGCCCTCGCCTTCATCGCGGGTCAGCCAGTCGGTTTCACGGACTTCCAGACCCGTGGCATCCGCCACGGCGGCCAGACTGCGGGGATTTTCATAGGCCTGGGTGATCATCTGCTCGATGAGTTCGATCTGCCGGGATTCCACCTGACGGGCGCGGACCTCCTGTTCCACCTCGTCACGCACGGCCTCGAAGGGCTCCGATTCAGCAGGCTGGATCTCCGTCAGGCGCAGGATATGAAAACCTTCATTGGTCCGCACCGGCTGGCTGATCTCCCCCTCATCCATGGTGAACAGCACACCATCCAGGGCCGATCCCAGGTCCCCCCGTTGCAGATACCCCAGGTCGCCACCATCACCGGCGCTGAAGTCATCCTCGGAGGCCTCCCGAGCCACCGACTCGAAGTCTTCACCTTCATCGATACGGGCGCGCAACTCCCGGGCCTTGCTGCGCAACGCCTCCACCTGGGCATCATCCGCATCCCGGGGCACGCGCACCAGGATGTGCGCCGCGCGGCGCTCCTCCGGCGAGGTGAAACGATCCAGTTCCTGACGATAATGACGCCGCAGTTCCGATTCGGACACACTCAACTCCGATTCCAGGCGCCCCAGATCCAGTTCCACATAACTCAGGCGCACCCGCTCCGGCGTGCGGAAGCGCTCTTCATTCTGGGCATAGTAGGCCTGTACCTGGTCATCATCGATATTCACCTCCCGGGCATAGTCCTCGGCAGGGATGATGAAATAACTCAGGGTGCGCTCCTGGTTGCTCAGGCGCAGGTACTCTCGCACCTCGGCGTCGGTGACCAGGGCCGAGTTGCGAACTCCCGCCTCGAACTGCTCCAGACGCAGACCCTGTGCCACATCGGCCTCGAAAGCGCCGCGGCTGATACGCTGAGCCTCCAGCAGCCTTTGATAGCGCTCGGGGTCGAAAACACCGTTCTGATGGAACACTTCAATGCCGGACAACTCCCTGGCGACCGCTTGCTGGCTGATGGTGAAACCACGCTCGCTCACGATCTGCCTGACCAACTCACGCCGGATCACGGATTGCAGAGCGTGCTCCCGCAGGGCCTGTTCATCCAGGACACCGTCGGGCAGACGTCCACCAAAAAACTGCGCCATCTGGTCGCGCTGACGCTGCACCTCCCGCTGCAACTCCCGGGTGGTGATCTCGGTGCCGTTGACCTCGGCCGCCACCAGGCGGGCGCCGCCACCGAAATACTCGTGAACCCCCCAAAGAGCAAACGGGATGGTGATCATGATGATGATGGCGTAGGCGAACCAGCCCGACGCCTTGTCGCGAATTTTCAGAAGCATGGGGTATTAGCTATCCAACAACGGAAAGTGAGGTCCATGATACCCAAAAGCGCATCGGGTTTCGCGGGGGAGGTGAGCAGATCCAAAGGGGAGCCAGAAAGCAAAAAGGGTGCCCTGAGGCACCCTTTTTGTTTGAATATGGCGGAGCGGACGGGACTCGAACCCGCGACCCCCGGCGTGACAGGCCGGTATTCTAACCAACTGAACTACCGCTCCAAATTGTAATCTAATGCTACCAGAATTCTTCTGGAATGAACACCTTGGTGGGTGCTGAGGGGATCGAACCCCCGACATTCGCCTTGTAAGGGCGACGCTCTACCAGCTGAGCTAAGCACCCGATGAAAGCGCGCTAGTTTACAGCATCTTTCAGTGCTTTACCAGCCTTAAAGCTCGGGACTTTCGAAGCCGGGATCTGGATGGTGTCGCCGGTGCGCGGGTTGCGGCCGCTGCGGGCATCGCGCTCACGAACCAGGAAGGTTCCGAAACCGACGATTGTCACCTGATCACCTTGGCGGAGTGTATCAGAAATCACATCAACAATGGAATCCACCGCACGCGCGGCTGCAGCCTTGGGGAGGTCGGCGGAGCTGGCGACGGCGTCAATGAGTTCGGATTTATTCATTCAGTTGTACCTTCAGTTAGGCAATAGCGTGGACGAAGCGCGTGGCGTCTCGCCGAGTCAAGGGAAATAGCCAGCCTGAGCGCCTGAAAAAAACGGGCGGCACGGACTCGGTTCGTCAGAGGTTACAGGGATTTATTGTTATGGGCGCTTGGACAAGAACGCGGACTTTATACCAAGCGCATTTCGAAGCTGTCAACAACGCGCCCGGGCCGCAAAGCCCCGCGCAGCGCCGTTTGTGGCCATTATCAAGAACCTGCGCGCACACCCTCGGGCTGTCCTTGCGGACGCGTCCGAGGCTGTGCGCGCAGGCAACTCCCGACAAAACGCCGGGGTCAGGCGCTAGTGGTGCGGCACGCGGCCTGTGGATCCCTTGCCGGCGGGCTTGGCTGCCACCTCCGGTTTCTCCGGGGCCTCTTCCTCGGCACCGGCCGGACGCTCCTTGAGCGCAATGGCCAGCACCTCGTCAATCCAGCGCACCGGGCGGATATCCAGACGGCTCTTGATGTTCTTGGGGATATCCGCCAGATCCTTCTCGTTCTCATGAGGAATCAGCACGGTCTCGATACCGCCCCGGTGGGCCGCCAGCAACTTCTCCTTGAGGCCGCCGATGGGCAGCACCTCGCCCCGCAGGGTGATCTCCCCGGTCATGGCCACATCGGAGCGCACCGGGATCCCCGTGAGCGACGAGACAATGGCCGTACACATGCCAATACCGGCGCTGGGACCATCCTTGGGCGTGGCCCCCTCGGGCACGTGGATGTGGATGTCCTTCTTCTCGTGGAAGTCCTCGGCAATGCCCAGGGTCTGGCAACGACTGCGCACCACGGTCATGGCTGCCTGAATGGACTCCTGCATCACGTCCCCGAGCTTGCCGGTGTGGATGCACTTGCCCTTGCCGGGTACCACAGCCGCCTCGATGGTGAGCAACTCGCCACCCACCTCGGTCCAGGCCAGACCGGTCACCTGCCCCACCTGATCGTGCTCCTCGGCCACACCGTAGCGGAAACGCCGCACACCCAGGTACTTGTCCAGGTTCTTGGGCGAGACCACGGTCTTGCGGTCCGAGGCCTTGATCAGATGGGTCTTCACCACCTTGCGGCAGATCTTGGAGATCTCACGTTCCAGGTTACGCACCCCCGACTCGCGGGTGTAGTAACGCACGACATCGCGGATGGCCGCCTCACTGATGTTCAGCTCATCCTCCTTCAGGCCGTTGTTCTTCATCTGCTTGGGCACCAGGTAATTCTGGGCGATGCTGGTCTTCTCATCCTCCGTGTAGCCGGGCAGACGGATCACCTCCATGCGGTCCAGCAACGGACCGGGAATGTTCATGCTGTTGGCCGTGGCCACGAACATGGTGTCCGACAGGTCAAAATCCACCTCCAGATAGTGATCCGCGAAGGTGCTGTTCTGCTCAGGGTCCAGCACTTCCAGCAGGGCCGAAGCCGGGTCGCCCCGGAAGTCCATGGCCATCTTGTCGATCTCATCCAGCAGGAACAGCGGATTACGCGTACCCGCCTTGGACAGGTTCTGAACGATCTTGCCCGGCAGGGCGCCAATGTAGGTACGCCGGTGACCACGGATCTCGGCCTCGTCGCGCACCCCACCCAGGGACATGCGGGTGAACTTGCGATTGGTGGCCCGGGCGATGGAACGCCCCAGGGACGTCTTGCCCACCCCCGGCGGGCCCACCAGGCACAGGATGGGGCCCTTGAGCTTGCGCACACGCTGCTGCACGGCCAGGTACTCGAGGATGCGCTCCTTCACCTTTTCAAGACCGTAGTGATCCTCGTCCAGAACCCGCTGGGCCTCCTCGATGTCGTTGCGCACCTTGGAGCGCTTCTTCCAGGGCACGCTGGTGAGCCATTCCACGTAGTTGCGCACCACCGTGGCCTCGGCCGACATGGGTGACATCATCTTGAGCTTGTTGAGCTCGTTCTGGGCCTTCTGCTTGGCCTCCTTGGGCATGCCGGCCTTTTCCACCCGGCGCTGCAGCTCCTCGAACTCGTTGGGGGCATCTTCCAGGTCGCCCAGCTCCTTCTGGATGGCCTTCATCTGCTCATTGAGGTAGTACTCGCGCTGGCTCTTCTCCATCTGCTGCTTCACGCGGCCGCGAATGCGCTTCTCGATCTGCAGGATGTCGATCTCCCCTTCGATCAGGGACATCAGGTGCTCCAGGCGAGTGCGCACGTCATCCACCTCGAGGATCTTCTGCTTCTCCTCGATCTTCAGGGACATGTGCGCGGCGATGGTATCTGCCAGGCGCGCAGCGTCCTCGATGCCCGCCAGGGAAGTGAGGATCTCGGGCGGGATTTTCTTGTTGAGCTTCACATACTGGTCAAAGAGATTGAGCACCGAACGTGTGAGCACTTCCATCTCCCGCTCGTCGACGCTGGTCTCCTGAGGGATCATGGAAATCTGTGCCGAGAAATGCTCCTCGCCATCGGTGAGTTCCATCACCCGCGCCCGCTCCGAGCCTTCCACCAGGACCTTGATGGTCCCATCGGGCAGCTTGAGCAGTTGCAGGATGGTGGACAGGGTGCCCACCCGGTGGATCTCTTTCGCCGATGGCTCGTCCACCTCGGCGCTCTTCTGGGCCACCAGAAGGATCTGCTTGTTGTTTTCCATGGCGGTGTCCAGCGCCCGAATGGACTTCTCGCGACCTACGAAGAGCGGGATCACCATATGGGGATAGACCACCACGTCCCGCAGCGGCAGGACGGGCACCGTCTGGATGGGCTCGTTGGTGGCTGCTTGGGTCTTCTGTTCGTTATCCATGGTGCTTGGGTCTCGTCTGGATTCGGTATGGGCCCCCGCCGATCCACGGCGCGCGGGGGGTGGCACGCGCCAATACCTTATTTGATGGGTATGTTAACGGCGAATTCAAGGACCAAAGGAAAAAAAGCCGGAAATTCCAGCCTGGGAGGGTCAAAACGAGAGAAAAGGGGGGTGAATGGTGAGAAAAACCAGAACAGGGGGGCAGATCTGAATCTGCCCCCCCTTTGGCCAGCATGGCGCCGGGGATACCGATCAGTCCGACGCGGCCTTCTGGTAGTCGGAGTTCTCGTAGATCAGATAGGGCTTGGCGTCCCCCATGATCACTGCATCATCAATGACCACCTTGGAGACATTCTCCGTGGAGGGGATCTCGTACATGCTGTCCAGGAGCACCTGCTCCAGAATGGTGCGCAGACCACGGGCACCCGTCTTGCGCTCCATGGCCTTCCTGGCCACGGCCCGCAGGGCATCCTCGCGGAACTCGATCTCCACCCCTTCCATCTCGAACAGCTTGCGATACTGCTTGGTCAGGGCGTTCTTGGGCTCGGTGAGGATGCGGATCAGGGCATCTGAATCCAGCTCCTCCAGCGTGGCCACCAGAGGCAGCCGACCCACGAACTCGGGGATCAGACCGAACTTGACCAGGTCCTCCGGCTCCACGCCAAACAGCACCTGGGAACTGGAACGGGATTCATCCTTGGCCTTCACCTCGGCAGAGAAGCCGATACCGCCCTTCTCGGTGCGGTCCCGAATGACCTTTTCCAGGCCGGAGAACGCCCCGCCCACGATGAACAGGATGTTGCGCGTATCCACCTGCAGGAATTCCTGCTGAGGGTGCTTGCGGCCACCCTGGGGCGGCACCGACGCCACGGTGCCCTCGATCAGCTTCAGGAGTGCCTGCTGCACACCCTCGCCGGATACATCACGGGTGATGGAGGGGTTGTCGGACTTGCGGGAGATCTTGTCGATCTCATCGATGTAGACGATACCCGTCTGGGCCTTTTCCACATCGTAGTCGCATTTTTGCAGCAGCTTCTGGATGATGTTCTCCACATCCTCGCCCACGTACCCCGCCTCGGTGAGGGTGGTTGCATCGGCGATGGTGAAGGGAACATTCAGCAGGCGGGCGAGGGTCTCGGCCAGCAGGGTCTTGCCCGAGCCGGTGGGGCCAACGAGCAGGATGTTGCTCTTGGCCAGCTCCACGTCGTCCTTGCCGCTCTTGGCTTCCAGACGCTTGTAATGGTTGTACACGGCCACGGAGAGGATCTTCTTGGCCCGCTCCTGACCAATCACGTATTCGTCGAGAATCTGGTTGATTTCGTGGGGCGTGGGCAACTTGCTGCCCGAGGCGGCCGCCTGCTCCTGCATCTCCTCACGGATGATGTCGTTGCACAGCTCCACGCACTCGTCGCAGATGAACACGGACGGACCCGCGATCAGCTTCCGCACCTCATGCTGGCTCTTGCCGCAAAAGGAGCAATAAAGCAGTTTCCCGCTGTCCGAATCCTTGCCTTTGTTGTCGCTCATCGCCGACCTCAATTCGTACCGTTCGGTTACACCTTGCCCCTTTTATCAGCAGGATGCAAGCCGCCCGCGGGCAGGGTTATTGGGTGCCGGAGCGCGCCCGGCACCCGACTATCAGGGCTTCGCCGGCGGCGTGCGGACGTCGAGCACCTTGTCCACAATGCCGTATTCCTGGCTCTCCGGGCCACTCAGGAAACGATCCCGCTCGGTATCCTCGGCGATACGCTCAATGGACTGCCCCGTGTGGCGGGCCAGGATGCCATTGAGTTGATCCCGAACCTTCAGGATTTCCCGGGCGTGGATATCGATGTCCGTGGCCTGACCCTGGAAACCACCCAGAGGCTGGTGGATCATCACCCGCGAATGGGGCAGGCAGTAACGCTTGCCCTTGGCGCCACCGGCCAACAGAACGGCACCCATGCTGGCAGCCTGACCGATGCACAGGGTGCTCACGTCCGGCTTGATGAACTGCATGGTGTCGTAGATGGCCAGGCCGGCGGTGACCACACCGCCCGGCGAATTGATGTAGAGGCTGATGTCCTTGTCGGGGTTCTCCGACTCCAGGAACAGCATCTGGGCCACGATCACGTTGGCCATGTAGTCTTCCACCGGACCCACGGCAAAGATCACCCGCTCCTTGAGCAGGCGTGAGTAAATATCATAGGCGCGTTCGCCACGGGCGGTCTGTTCGACCACCATGGGCACCAGGTTCAGGGCCCGGGTATCCTGGGCCCCACCACTTGTCAAACCATCATCTTGCATCAGGCCTGATTCTCCTGGGAAGGATTCATGAGGGCGTCGAAACTCATGGGTTCGTCGCTGACCTCGCACTGGGCCAGCACCCATTCGACCACCTGCTGCTCAAGCACCATGGCTTCCAATCCGCTCATGGCCTGCTTGTTACCACGATAATAGCTGATCACTTGCTGCGGATCTTCATAACCGGCGGCCATGGCCTCCAGCTCGGCGGTGACCTTGTCCTGGTCCACCTTGATATCGTGCTGGCGAACGATCTCGCGGATCACCAGCCCCAGGCCAACGCGTCGCTCGGCGTCTGCCTTGAACTGCTCGTCGGGCAGCTGCGGCGCCCCTTCCTGGTTCATGCCGTAGCGGGACTGAGTCTGCTCGCGCAGGCGGTTGATCTCTTCCTGCACGATGGCTGACGGCAGATCGACGGAGTTACGCTCCAGCAGGGCGTCCATGACCTGGTCCTTGACCCGCGCCTTGACCGCCTGCCCCATCTCGCGGGACATGTTGTTCTTCACTTCCTCGCGCAGCTTCTCCATGCCGCCCTCTTCCACTCCGAAGGCCTTGGCGAACTCGTCGTTCAGCTCCGGCAGGGAAGGCTCCTGGACCTTCTTCACGGTGAGCGCAAACTCGGCCGTGCGGCCTGCCAGGTGTTCGGCCGGGTAATCCTCGGGGAAGTTCACCTCGATGGTCTTTTCCTCACCGGGGTTCACGCCAGGCAGCTGGTCTTCAAAGTCTTTGATCATGCGACCCTGGCCCAGTTCAATCGGCACGTCCTCGGCCTCGCCACCCTCGAAGGCCTCGCCATCCAGGGTGCCCTTGAAGTCCACCACCACCTGGTCTCCTTCAGCGGCCGGGCGCTCCACATCCACCCACTCACGGCGCTGCTTGCGCAGGGACTCGATCACCTTGTCCACGTCCGCCTCGGTGATCTCCACCTGAGGACGCTTGATCTGGGCGCCGGACATGTCGGCAGGCTGCACCTCGGGGAACACCTCGAAGGTGGCCACATATTCCAGCGGCTGACCCGCCTCCATGGACTGGGGCTCGATGTCCGGGGTGCCGGCGGGGATGATGCGTTCCTGAGCCAGGGCCTCCTGGTAGGAGGACTGCAGGATCTCGCCCAGAACTTCCTGATACACACCTTCGCCGTAGCGCTTCTGCACCACCTTGAGGGGCACCTTGCCGGGACGGAAACCATCGATGCGCACGCGCTTGACCAGCGACTTGAGGCGACGATCCACCTCTTCCTGAATGCGCTCGGCAGGCACCTGCACCGTCATCCGCCGCTCCAGGTTGCTCAGGGACTCCACTGATACTTGCATGGAATGAAAACCTCTTCGCCTCTAAATTTTCGAATCTTGAGTCGTGGCAAACCCGGCGTCCCTTGGGGCGCCTTGCAGCCACTGCGGGCTCGACTTGCCAAACGCGTAAATTGGTGCGAAAGGAGAGACTCGAACTCTCACGGGTTTTCCCCACTGGAACCTAAATCCAGCGCGTCTACCAGTTCCGCCACTTTCGCATGCATCCATTACCAACCGTGCAAACCCGGGATTATACAAGCACGCCACACGCACTATAACCCATTGCGCCGCCCGTGCCGCAGATACGAAAAGGCCCGGCATGCGCCGGGCCTTTTCGAAACACACAAAATGGTGGGCCGTGAAGGACTTGAACCTTCAACCAATGGATTAAGAGTCCACTGCTCTACCAATTGAGCTAACGGCCCGTCTGACTGGTACCCGCTTTCGGGTTACTGCCAGGGTCGCCAGATACCCTGCCAGAAGATGGGGTGGCCGACGGGGCTCGAACCCGCGACAACCGGAATCACAATCCGGGACTCTACCATCTGAGCTACGGCCACCATCATTTTCAACACTGCCACCGGTCACCCGGCAAATGGCGCGCCCGGCAGGACTCGAACCTGCAACCCTCGGCTTAGAAGGCCGATGCTCTATCCAGTTGAGCTACGGGCGCGGAGTCCACGCATCCTCCGGGTCTTTATGGTCGGGGTAGAGGGATTCGAACCCCCGACATCCTGCTCCCAAAGCAGGCGCGCTACCAGACTGCGCTATACCCCGGATTTCCCAACCTCACAAACAGCCGAGGCGACGCGGAAGCCGTGGATATTAAACCCATATTTCCACCGCGTCAATGCGCGAACAGGGTCAATCCCCTCCGGCACGCAGCATGCGCTTGCGCCGCCAGCGCAGCAGCGCCAGGCCCGGGCCGGACAGGGCATACAGCAAGAACCCCGTCCACAGCACCTTGGCCGGATCCAGGGCTGTCAGCATCACCGCGAAAAGCACCCCCAGCACGACAAAGAACGGCACGCGGTGACGAAAATCCATATCCTTGAAACTGAAGTAGGTGAGATTGCTCACCATGGCCGCACCGCTGAGCACCGTGAGCAGCAACGCGAGCAGGAACAGATCCTGACCCGCAAAGCCCAACTCATTCCATACCCACACCATCCCCATCAGCACGGCAGCCGCCGATGGACTCGGCAGCCCCTGGAAAAAACGCTTGTCGGAACTACCCGCCTTCACATTGAACCGGGCCAGACGCAGGGCGGTGGCGGCGGCATAGAAAAAGGCCACCACCCAGCCCAGCTGCCCCAACCCCGACAGGGCCCACAAATAGATGATGATGGCGGGCGCCACGCCAAAGGAGACCATGTCCGCCAGGGAGTCATACTCGGCCCCGAAGGCGGTCTGGGTCTGGGTCATGCGGGCCACGCGCCCATCCACGCCATCCAGGATCATGGCCACGAAGATCGCCACTGCCGCCGCGGTGAACTGCCCCTCAAAGGCGGCGATAATGCCGTAGAAACCGGCAAACAGCGCCCCCGTGGTGAACAGGTTGGGCAGCAGGTAGATACCGCGCCGCCCCCGTGGGGGCGTTGCCTCACCTTCGTCGTTCACGACTCGGCTTCCTGCTTTTTATGGACCAGGGTGGCCATCACATCCGTCGCCGCAGCCACACGCTGGCCCGGCTGCACCTCGGCACGCGACGTGGGCGGCAGGTAAACCTGAACCCACCGGCCAAACCCCAGAAAGCCGCAACGACGGCTCTGGCCCAGACGATCGCCGCTACCGGCCACGCAATTGAATACATGCGGCCAGGAGCGACTTTGCATGGCCACAACCACATCATCCCCCTCGTCGGTCTTCAACCAGACGGCCAGATGCCCGCTGGCATCCACGGCATTATCGGTCTTGCGACGGAAGAATTGCTGCACCCGGCATTCCAGCGGGCTGTACATATTGAACTCCCCACGCCAGTTCTGGCGCAGGGTGATGCGCAACGCCGGACGCTCCAGGAACGGGTCGTGGCACTCGTCCACGGCCGTCACCCGCGCATCCAACGGACTGAAAACGGCCAGCGGGCGGGAGGGTGTATCCCGCCCCCGGTTACGAAACACAAAAAAGCCGCCCAGCAGCAACAGCCACGTGGGGGCGGCCCACACGCCCAAAAACAAATGCGCCACGGCCACCAACACGGCCAGCAGCGCAAGATAGGCACGTCCTTCCGGAGCAATGGGTAACATGATCATCCCGGCCCCGGGCACGCGGCGCGCACCCGGGGCGTTGAGGCTTTAGTTCTTGGACTTGTCGACGATCTTGTTGTCCTTGATCCAGGGCATCATGTCCCGCAGGCGGCTGCCCACCACTTCCAGATCGTGCTCGCGGGCCAGGCGACGGCTGGCCTTGAGGCGCGGCGCACCGGCCTTGTTTTCCAGGATGAATTCACGGGCAAACTCACCGGTCTGGATCTCGCTCAGGATCTTGCGCATCTCTTCCTTGGTCTGCTCGTTGACCACGCGCGGGCCCCGGGTGATATCACCGTATTCAGCGGTGTTGGAAATGGAGTAACGCATGTCGGCCACGCCACCTTCGTACATCAGGTCGACGATCAGCTTGAGCTCGTGCAGGCACTCGAAGTAGGCCATCTCCGGCGGGTAACCCGCCTCGACCAGGGTTTCAAAACCGGCCTGCACCAGGGCAGAGGCACCGCCGCAGAGCACGGCCTGCTCGCCGAACAGGTCGGTTTCGGTCTCGTCCTTGAAGGTGGTCTCGATGATGCCGGCACGACCACCGCCATTGGCGGAGGCATAGGACAGCGCGATCTCCCGGCCACGGCCCGTGGCGTCCTGATAGACGGCGATCAGGCTGGGCACACCGCCACCCTGGGTGTAGGTGGAACGCACCAGGTGACCGGGGCCCTTGGGGGCGATCATCAGCACGTCCAGATCAGCACGGGGCTGGATCTGCTCGAAATGCACATTGAAGCCATGGGCGAAGGCCAGGGCACCGCCCTCCTTCAGGTTGGGCTCGATCTGCTGAGCATACAGGTCGGCCTGATGCTCATCCGGGGCCAGCACCATCACCAGGTCGGCACCCTTCACGGCCACTTCGATGTTCTTCACATTCAGGCCAGCGTCCTCGGCCTTCTTGGCGGAGGACGAACCCGGGCGCAAGCCCACGGTCACGTCGACGCCGGAATCCTTCAGGTTGTTGGCATGGGCATGACCCTGGGAGCCATAACCGATGATGGCCACCTTCATCCCCTGGATGATGGAAAGATCGGCGTCTTTGTCGTAATAGACCTGCATTTGGTAAATCCCCGGAAAATGAACGTTGGGTTGAAGGGAAAGAGCAATCAGAGTTTCAGGGCCACGTCGCCACGGGCAATCCCCATGACGCCGGAGCGCACCACCTCGATCACCTCGAAGTGGCTCATGGATTCCACAAAGGCGTCCAGTTTGTCGCTGTCGCCGGTGAGCTCCACCACGTAGGTGGCGGCACTCACATCGATGATGTGACCGCGGAAGATCTCGGCCATGCGCATCACCTCGGCGCGCTGGTCGGCATCCTGCACCTTGAGCTTGATGAGCATCATCTCGCGCTCGATGTGGCGATGCTCGGTCAAATCCAGCAGCTTGACCACATCCACCAGCTTGTTGAGCTGCTTGGTGATCTGCTCGATCACCTGGTCCGACCCCCGGGTGACCAGAGTCAGTCGGGACAGGGTGGGATCCTCGGTGGGCGCCACGGTCAGCGATTCAATATTATAGCCACGAGCCGAGAACAGGCCGGCCACCCGGGAGAGGGCACCGGACTCGTTTTCCATCAGTATCGAGATAATGTGTCGCATGATTACAGGAGGATCATTTCGTTCTGGCCCGCACCGGCCGGGATCATGGGATAGACGTTCTCACTCTGGTCAGTGATGAAGTCCATGAAGACCAGACGATCCTTCATGTCCAGGGCCTCCTTGAGCGCCCCTTCCACGTCGCCCGGCGACTCAATGCGCATGCCCACGTGCCCGTAGGCCTCGGCAAGCTGCACGAAGTCCGGCAGGGCATCCATGTAGGACATGGCATAACGCCCCTGATAGAAGAACTCCTGCCACTGGCGCACCATGCCCATGTAGCGGTTGTTCAGGGCCACCACCTTGATGGGCAGATGATACTGCAGGGCCGTGGACAACTCCTGGATGCACATCTGGATGCTGGCCTCGCCGGTCACGCAGACTACGGTCTCGTCCCGGTGGGCCAACTGGGTGCCGATGGCCGCCGGCAGACCGAAGCCCATGGTGCCCAGGCCGCCGGAGTTGATCCAGCGATTGGGCTTGTCGAAACCGTAGAACTGGGCCGTCCACATCTGATGCTGCCCCACGTCGGAAGTGACGAAGGCATCCCCCTGGGTGAGGCGATGCAGGGTCTCCAGCACGTACTGGGGCTTGATCAGCTCGCTGTCGCGATCGTACTTGAGGCAGTCCATGGAGCGCCATTCGTCGATCTGCTTCCACCAGTTCTCCAGCGGTTCGGGATCGGGGCGGCGCTCCCCGGCCTTGATCTCCTTGATCATGGCCTTGAGCACGCTGTCCACCTGACCGACGATGGGCACATCCACCTTCACGTTCTTGGAGATAGAGGCCGGATCCACGTCCACGTGGACGATGCGGGCATTGGGACAGAACTTCTCGATATTGCCCGTCACCCGGTCATCAAAGCGGGCGCCGATGGCAATCAGCACATCCGCGTGATGCATGGCCATATTGGCCTCATAGGTGCCGTGCATCCCCAGCATGCCGATGAACTGCTTGTCCGACGAGGGGTAGGCGCCCAGGCCCATCAGGGTATTGGTGATGGGGTAATTCAGCAGCCGGGTGAGCTCGGTCAGCGACCTGGAGGCATTGCTCAGGATCACCCCCCCGCCACTGTAGATCACCGGCTGACGGGCGGAGAGTATCAGGTCCACCGCGCGACGAATCTGCCCCGGATGCCCCTTCACCGTGGGGTTGTAGGAGCGCATCTTGATGGAGCGCGGATACTGGAACTCGCACTTGTCAGCAGTGATGTCCTTGGGGATGTCCACGACCACGGGCCCCGGGCGCCCGGTGGTGGCCACGTAGAAGGCTTTCTTGATGGTGGTGGCCAGGTCCTTCACGTCCTTCACCAGGAAGTTGTGCTTCACGCAGGGCCGGGTGATGCCCACGGTGTCCACTTCCTGGAAGGCATCGTTGCCGATCAGGCTGGTGGGCACCTGGCCACTGAAGACCACCAGGGGCACGGAATCCATGTAGGCATCGGCGATGCCGGTGACCGCGTTGGTGGCTCCCGGGCCGGAGGTCACCAGCACCACACCGGGGCGATTGGTGGACTTGGCGTAGCCCTCTGCAGCGTGCACGGCGGCCTGCTCATGGCGCACCAAGATGTGCTCCACCTTGTCCTGGCGGTAGAGGGCGTCGTAGATGTGCAGTACCGAGCCCCCAGGATAGCCGAACAAGGTATCGACATTCTCTTCCTGCAGGCATCGGACAAATATCTCGGCACCGGTCAATTCCACGGTCTGGGTCTCCTGCTGCGCGCTCTGCGGGCCTAGTCTCGGGGTCGCTCCCGGGCGCGTGATGAGCGCGCCGCACGGAAGCGAGGGGAAAAGGGTCGATCATAATATGATCTGGTGGGAATTTCACTACCGCCGGCCATACACTGGATCACCCCCCTTCCGAAGAGAACCCACATGCCAAAACGCAAGCACCCGCCACGGGCTGACAACGCACCCTGCCCGTGCGGCTCCGGCCTCCACCGCGAACGCTGCTGCGGCCCCTTTCTGGATGGCACCTCCCTCCCCCCAACGGCCGAAGCCCTGATGCGCTCCCGGTACACCGCCTTCGTGGAGGGGCGGACCGACTACCTTCTGGACACCTGGCTGCCCAGGACCCGCCCTCCCCTGCTGGACCTGGAGCCAAACCAGCAGTGGCTGGGGCTGAGCATCCGTGCCACGTCAGCTGGCGGCGTGGGGGATGAGCGCGGCGAGGTGGAGTTCGTGGCCCGCTCCCGCATCAACCGCCTGCGGGTCCACCAGGGTTTGTCGCTGGGCCCGGCTCAACGACCGAGCCTGCGCGATAAAAAATCCCGTTCCACCGTCAGCTTGCCGATCTCACGGTACAGGGTGTCGATCTCCTCCTGGGTCTTCTGGGCCGCCTTGCCCCCGCCCTTGCCCTCGAAGATCCCCGTCGCCTTGTCCAGCAACTCACGCCGCCACTGACTCACCATGGTCGGATGGATCTCGAAGCGGGCTGCCAGCTCCGAGGTGGTCTGCTCCCCTTTGAGGGCCTCAAGGGCCACCTTGGCCTTGAAGTCAGCGCTGTATTGCTTGCGTTTCCTGCTCATGATCAGATTCTCCTGTCGGAATGATCAGAGCTTAACCCCTGGTCCGAATTTTGGGGTCCACCTCATATGTCTTGTGGACCCATTCCTCCGGGCAGAGATTTCTATTCATAGTCAGTGCGTTACAGATGAAGCGTCCGAATAACTGCGCATAATCGAGAACTGGGCATAATTTCGATTATGCGCAGCTCGATTATGCGCAGCTACAAATAATCGAAAGGCTTGGCTGTTCGCCAATACCTCTCAGGGTGCCCGGGCCAGTGCCACCTGTTACTCACTGATCGAAACAGCCAAAGCCAATGGCCTGGAGCCCTCGGCCTACATCCACCATGTGCTGGAGCACATTGCCGAGGCCGATACAGTGGAGAAACTGGAAGCACTGCTACCTCCCCTGGAACGCGCAGTTGCCGGGGGCTTCGAAGGCGGCCTAATTCCAATCCCGCAAGGGGGTCGGTTTATGGGCGCTTACCCTCTCTCCGATGTCAGCCGCCAAGCAAGCTCACATGAATGTTAAATGAAGCATCCCTACACTATCAGCGATCACGCACACGACAAGTCATCGTCGAGGCAGCTCTCTGCCCTTCACGAGAACCTCCTGACCTGTTTCAAGCCGGTAGGAGTCTGGAAAGAAATGCACAAGCCAGAGTTTGACCACGCGCCAGACCTGCGCGTACTCTTCTTCCGATCCCGTGCCGCCAAGGCTGGCAGCCAGAAACTCGTGAGCTTTCGTGTCCGTCAAACCGGCCGCCGCCAGCTTGTCTACCTCTGCAAGCAGCGGCATCTGTTTCAAGATGCCCGCCACATAGGCTGTGAAGAGATCCTGCGTCAGCCCCTGAGGCGGTGACAGCGCCGCCAGATCCGCCTGAGCCGCCTCGAACGCGCTGGTCACCATCGTATCGGCGCCGCGCCCGCGATAGACCTGCCAGAGGCGGTCCGGTGTCGGGCATCGCGGTACCCACAAGGTCTGCTCAACCTCCGTCGCAACATCGTCTTCAACCTCCGGAAGCCGACGCGGGGTTTTGTCTTTTTTCAGGTCATCGGCCTGCCGGCGAATGCGGTCGCGCAACTCTTCAGTGGCTTGCACGGCGGAGCCCAGCAGCGCGTGTTCCCATTCGGCCAGCCCTTCGAGCTCGGCCGGAAGGGCGACAAGCAACTCGACATTGGACGGTGTGTGCCAGCCGAGGCCTCGCGCTGTAAGGTTGGCAGAACCGACGAGACAGTCCCTGCCGTTCGAATAGTATTTCGCATGCAGGTGCGGATGGACCAGAAGGCGTCCGCCGCGCGCGCCGGCGATGTCCTCGAGGATTTCGAGATCACAGACGCCGGAGGCGATGTCCTCGGGAAGCCAGCGCGTGACACAGATGCATTCCGACACCGTCTCGGGGACGGCATGGAGCAACCGGCGCAAGGTCGGGGATTTGATGTACGGCGCTGCTATGACCACCCGGTCGTTAGCGGCCCTGACAAGTTCGAGAATACCGTCGCCGGGAAGGACAACCGCCATGTCATTCGTCATCCTCTTCGGTGAGGAAGAAGCGCGCCATCTTTCCCCATTCCTGCCGCATCTCGAACAGCCGGTTCTTCTGCCGAACTTCCTCCATCTCGTAGCGCGCCCAAGCGGCGAACAGCAGCTCCAGCGTGTCGGCAGCCGTGTGAATCCGCTCCATCAACTCGGCATCGGTCTCGTCGCCGATCTGGGGTCGCAGCGATTCAATCAGTTGGTCGTAAAAGGGATGGTTGCTATTGAAGACGACTTCAGTCAGCCCGCCTTGTTTGTGTTCGACATTGAAGAACGCATAACCTTCCATCGACTTTTCAAGGAACAGGACCTTCCGCTTGCGCGTGAAAGTCGCTTCGGCGATTTCCCGGGCAACGTCCTGACGGTAGTGTTTGTCCTCCATCAGGTCTTTCTCGAGATCGTCGCGATCCTTCTCCGTGAACTCTTCGCGGTCAGACTCCGTCTCGTGTCCCTGTTCAGCGCGCTCGCGGAATTTTGTCGTGGCTAGGTCGGAAACGTCAGGCTCGTCATGCCTGTCTTCTTTCGTCCGACGTCCGACATTCTGTTTCTTGAGGCGTTTGCGCACCTCCTGAATCTGGTCGCGTATGTGATCGACGATGGGCAGCAGAATCGCGCGCGGATCGCCTTCGCCCTGTATGCGTTCCTGAAACTCCGACCGCGATTCGCCGGGATTGGCTTCGGCCTTCCAGTCGAACTGGGCCATATGCGAGAAGATCGTCGCGCTTTGCTTGGTGTTGGTAACGCCGAACACCTCGTCGAGCGTCGAGGGAAACTCGACCTCGACGCCCCACCAGCGTTCGGTCGGGTCGTAGCTATTGGTCCATGCGGGATCAAGGTCCAGTTCGCGGCCCTCGCGGACGATTGACAGGCCGATGTTCTTAGCGGCGTGTTTGCCGTAGGGCTTCGAGCCGCGGTCGCTCCTGTCTTCCGGCACGGTTTCTTCCCGCGCCCAGCTCATGCGGACCACGACATCGTGCTTTGCGCCGTCATAGTCGATGGAGAATACCTCGTCCGCGCCACCCCAGGGCTGAAACATCGGCTCCGTGTTGAACGGGGCGGGGGTCGATGAATCGCGCATCAGGTAGAGCGGGTCGTTGACGCGCACCGGTTCGTCGAAGGTAGGTTCACCCTCGTCTTCGGGCAATGCCAGGAGCCGGATCGAAAGGCGTCCGTCGTCGATGAATTTCCGGTACATACGCCCGACAAGTGATTCTGTGTGGCGCAGCGTCGCCTGCGCGCCGCGCCAGCTCAGGCGATGATCGTCGAAATTCGTCCAGAGCACGAGCGTGCCGGTCGTCTCGACGTCGTCGGAACGGGCGCGCCATTCATCGGGAAGCGGTTTGTGCGCAGGGGCCGGAACCGCATACAGCCGCCGCCCTTCGATTTCATCGACATCGAGATAGGAATACATGGCATTGTCCGGACCGTTCTGCCATGTCCAGACTTCCACCCGGCGACACTGCGAAATCGACGAGTTCGGCAGGCCCATACCGAAACGGCCGATACCCTTCCGGTCCGTCAGATGCGTGCCGTTTCCGAACTGAAGGGCGAGACGCAGCGTCTCGGGGGTCATGCCGTCGCCGTTGTCCAGGATGCCGATTGCCTGAATCCTCCGGCTGGCGCGTTCGTTGACCTGCCGATACCCTTCAAGGCAGATCACCTCGACATTGCCGGCGTTCGCCTGAACGGAATTGTCGATCAACTCCGCAAGCGCGTACGCGGTGTTCTTGTAGCCGCTGTCGCGCATGGCCTTCACGGCCAGTTCAGGCGGAATGATTTCTCCATCGAGCCTTTGCGACTCAGCAGCTTCTGTCAGGCTCATCCCAAACGTCCTCCCAGTTCTTGAATGCGTCGGCCACGCTGCCAAAGCCAGGCAAGTGCGGATCGACAACCGTTACAATCTCGGCCTCGTCATTTCCACCGGCCCGCGTGCCGCGCGTCGCCCTGCCGACCATCTGGCTGTAAAGCACAAGCGACCGTGTCGGGCGCGCGATGACGGCTGCACTCGTCGCGGGCGCGTCGAATCCGGTGGTCAACACACCGTAGTTTACAACCACCATAGCGCGATTATCTTTACTTTTGAAACGCCTGATTACTCTTTCGCGTTCCGCTGTATTGCTTTGACCGGTTACAACAAATGCTTCATGTCCGCGTATGGACAAGATCGCCGTAAGCACGCGCGCGTTCTCCACCGATGGCGCGAATACGATGACGCGGCGATGCCGCGTCATCAGGTCTTCGACTGCGGACAGGATTTTCAGGTTGCGCTGCGTGTCCGTACCCAGACGCTCCAGAATCTGTTCCGGCACGTCGATCGCGGATGAGAGCGCATTGACATCGTTCTCGCTCAGCGTGAGCCCCGCATCGGAATTTAGTGTGCGGAAGGTTGGGCGCGCAAGATATTTCTGGTCGATCAGGAAAGTGACGGGGTCGTCGTAACCTTCGACTTCGAGCGTGACCTTACGGCCGTCGAAATAATCCGAAAGCTTGCGGTCCTCGCCGATATCCGACCAGCTTCGTCCGGGCGTCGCCGTGAGGCCCAGCAAGGCGTTGTGCGGCCGCTTGCTGTAGAGGGCCGTAAGGATCGCCGCGTATGTCGGCGCAATCGCCTGGTGAGCCTCGTCGATAATCGTCAACGAGACGCGGTCGGCCAGACGCAACAGGGTTGCGGCATCGCGGTTGTCGAGCGCCGACATCTTGGCGAGGCCGGAAACGATCACACCGTCCTGTATGTCGAGAACATCCGGTCTCCTGTGTCCCCAGAAGCGGACGAGTGCGGTTTCCCGATTACCGAGAAACTTCCATGCATTCTCGAACTCGCCCGCGGCTTGGTCCAGAAGTTCGGCATTCTGGGCGAGCCAGCAGACGACGGTCGGCTCGCTCCGGCGCAGATGTTCCGCCACGATGTGCATGGCCGTGCGGGTCTTGCCCGCGCCTGTCGGCATATGAAGAATGACCTTGCGCGGCGCGTCGCCAAGCGCATGCACCACACGCTCGGCAGCGGCACGCTGGTGATCGAACAGCGCGTATCCGGCGGATGCCTTCGTGGCGTCCGGCGCCGAGTCTGCCGGCGCGCGAACGTCCCGGACCACGCCGAAGAACGAGTACAACACAGCCAGCGCCGCAGAATCGGCGGCGGCGACGCAGAGATCGTCGTATAGCGTGCGGCCGTCTTTCGCGCCGAGATGCCCGCCCAGCTCGCGCGCCTTGGATAAGGGCAGCATGCGGATGATGCGGCTGCGCATTTCCGGGTCGCGCAACGCTTCGGAGGGTTCGACAAGGTTGACGGCAAGCTCCCCGAGCCGGGTGCCGGAGTCCAGTTCGGGGTCGAGCCCCCGAAGCGTATCCACGATCGACGGACCGATCACCTCGCGCAACGCAGATGCCTTGGCGTTGCGCAACAGGGTTTGAAGGGCCATGCCCGGTACGGTGTCAGGCGTGTGGGTCGATCTGGTCATTGTTCATTCACGGCGGGTGCGATGCGCCTGACCTTTCCTGTTCATGTCATTCTTGTGCATTCTCGCCCATCCGCTCCGCGGTATACGGTTTCACCTGATCTTTTCCGGCAATTCAGCCGCATCATCGCCGGTTTCTCTTTGATACCTCTCAAGCAATGTCGCTTCAGTGTAGTTCTTTGCGTTCTTCCCGACCATGTACAAAAGAACTTCACGAATAGTCACCTTGTGGCCGTTGAGCATGATCTTTTTATTCGGCTCCCACATGAGCCACCGAAACGGTTCTTCATCGAGGCTATCGGGCAACTCGGCTGCCAGCTTGGCGGCCCGCGCCAGGCTCATATCCTTCGTGAAGCGGGCGATCACACGAGTCATGATTTCCAGTCCGATCGGCCGAAACAGGACATGCCCGCCATGATTCCCACGATACTTCTTGACCACCGGTTCGGTGTTCTTCGCGCTGAAAAATTCGTCCAGCGCTTTGAAATTCTTTCTGAGCTGAAGGAAATAGCTTTCCGCGAACCTCAAATATTTATCCAGCGTCTGGTCGTCGGCACGGACCCTCTGCAAATCCGCCTTCTGCTCTCTCAAATCCGAATACGCGTTGGTAAACAGGATCGTCAGCACGTCGTAGAGGTTGGCGATTGTCGTTAAGCTCGTCGTGTTGGCGGTCGGCATGTTGTTGCTGGCGACAAAAGCGAGCCTGTTGTCTGCGAAAAGCTTCGTTTCTTCAATGAGTCGCCTTACGCAAATGGCCATGACATCGTCTTCATCGAGGGCGATGATTTCCCCCTTGGAAACGGGTCGTGCCGTCTTGTTCAAGGTCGTGAACAACCGGCGTGTGCGCTCCAATCCTTTTTTGGTGTCCTTGTGTCCGACGAATATGACGGAGAGTTCATCATAGGGGTCGTTGTCCAGACCGTCTTTCACAGCCTTCTTGATGCCCGCCAGACGATGCTGACCGTCAAGCGCAAAAAGCTTCTCCTGTCCCGTCAGCGTCAGGAAGCCGACAGAGGAAACCGTATCCTCGGTCAGGTTCTTCAACTCATCCGGGGCGGTCTTGCTCCGAACATCCGAAAGGGCGTGCCAGTTCGGCTGGCCGCCGTATGTAGCAATGACAAGGGAATTGAAGAAGCGCTCGGGCTGCCTCTTGAGATAATCCGCTATCTGTGCGGCACGGCCTCTCTTGAGGTGTCTTTGGATCATGTCCGAAAGCTCTTCGTTCTCGTGGATTTCCTCCGCGAAGTTGACGCGGGAACTCAATTCCCCCACGTCCATAAGGCATGAATAGAAAACCCAGTCGCCCATGACGCCACGGAGGGCCGGCAGTACGATTTTCTTGTGCTTTTTCGCCATTACCGGAACGCCCTCCGTTTTTGCTTTGTATCGGCTTCAAGGTCTCCCTCGGAGAACGGCGGCATCAGCGCCGTGTTGAGCTGTTTTTCGAGCGCCTGCAAATCATTTGAGGAAATATCATCGTCGATGGGAGCGAAATAGAACCGCAGCACCTGATGCCAGGTTCCGATCATCCGTGCTATGCGTGCGCGTTTCTTGACCTTTCTGGCATTGAGATACTCCTTATACCGGTCCCTCAGCGAGCGTTCGGAATCGCGTCCTGCGATTCCAATGTAGAGAACGTACCCGTGGGGCGGTAGAACAGCATTATTCCTGCAAATCGCGAAAGCGTAGATACCTCGCTTGTCAGCAGGAACCTTTTCCAGCTCTTCGTCACCGTAGCTGATGGAGTCCCACGCAAGGGCCTCGATTGCGTGCTCATTCGCCATCATCTTGTCTGGCGACAAAGTGACGGGCACCGTGTACTTGGCGATTTCCTCGGTTGCCTCGTTTGCAAAATCTATCAAGGAGTCCAGGTCCAACCGTCCGTGCCCCCGCCTTCTTTATTTGTGACACGCCAGACAGACTTTGGCCTTGCCGTACAGGTCGTCGATATCCAGCGGCTCGCTGTCCGGCCGGAGCGGGTTCGGCTGAACCTTCGACTTCATGCGGGCAAGCCGTTGTTCGTGCTCTTCCCTGATCTGCGCGACGCGCTCCGGCTGCTGCAGCTCTTCGAGAGATTCGCCCTGGCTCCAGGTGAACGGGGAACCGTGTTCGACAGCGTCCTTCTCATACGCTTTAGCCTCTTCGAATGCGTCCGGGTGTTGCTCCTTAAGCCGCACCCATTCAATTTTCTGCTGGAAGAAGCAGAAGGTGCAGCCGCTGCGGGTCCGCCACTCGTAATATTTCGGCAAGCCGAGCCCGGCCCCTTCCAGGACATCGAGGACGCCGGCCTTGTCGATTCCGGCTTCCTTGAACGGCAGCTTCACGATCAGCTTGTCATGCTTCGAGGAATACCCGTCACGGTATTCCTCGTCACTGCGGATGGCGACGTAGCTGTACACCGTAATGCCGTCGTCGAGCATTGGGCGTAGCCAGCGCTCGAACGGGCGAAGCTTGAGCTGCCGCGTGCACCAGCGCGTCTGGGGCGACGGCAGGAAATCATTGTACTGCTTGAGCCAGAAATCGAAGTCGCGGTCGGGATTCAGTCGCAATATCGGTTGCCCGAGAAAGCCCTCCAGCCGCCCGAGATATTCGTAGACTTCGGGCAGCTCTTTGCCGGTGTCCGTGAAGAAATATTCGATTTTCAGCTCAGGAAGATGCTGACGCATGTAGACGGCAAGAGCCGCGCTGTCGCGGCCCCCGGAAAGACCAAGGACGTGTCTCACAGGACCGTTCATCAAGACGCAGCTCTTCCTTTCCCGTTCTTCTTGGGCAGTGCAGGCTTTTGCATGTAGCGCGTGCTCAGTTCCGCCAGCGCAGCGAGAATGATGCTGCGCCTGGTTGTGTCGGATTCGTCGAGCGCCGCTTCGACACGGTCTATGAGCGCGTTTACGGCTGCGCGGTCCGAGTCCGCAAGATAGAATTCTTCAAGAATCGGCGCGGGCCGTCCGTTCGTGCCGATAACGACGGCCATCGCATGACGCTTGTCGGGACGGCCCTTGACGCGTGCGTAGGTTTCCGCGCGAAGGAATTTCTGCGCCATATCGGCGACCTCGATCGCTGCCTGGTCAAGGTCGGGATCGACCCAGTCGCGCGGCGGCTTGTTCGCGGCCAGACTGGCAATCCCCTCGAAACTCTCGTCCGAACCGTCGAAGCGGGCCAGCCGACCGACGAAGGCGTCGAGCCGGAAGTCGCCGGCGAGCTGTCTGATATTCTCGGCGCGCTCACGCAGCTCCGCGAGAGACTGCGACGAAATGTTCGGCACCTGCAATTCGGCGAGCATCAGGTCGCGCATGCGATGCAGCATGGACGGATAAGCCTGCACCAGCTCTTCGAGCCCGTCGCGGACACTCTCTATCACCCGGCGCAGATCGGCATCCGTGTCTAGCGCCACGTCCTCTCCGAGGGTTCCCGGAATATCATCGAACAGGAATCGGTTCGGATCGTGCGCGCGTTTGAACAGGTCGCGAATGCGCGCCGCGTTGGCGGACAGGCGCATTGTCCGTGTCGTCCAGTTCGGCAACTGCTCGAATATGGACATCAACCCGCGACCAACGTCGATGGGTTCAAGATGCACAAGCTCGTTGGTCTGATCGAGATCGCGAACGACTTCCGCCATATCCGACAAAAGACGCCGCGCGATATCCGTCAGGTCCATCCAGCGCAACTGGATGACGGTCGCGTCCTTGGCGAGATAATCGGCATCTACATCGTCGAACCGGACCCTGAAAATTCCCTCGCGGTAAACCGCAAGCTTGTCACGCTGGGACTGGATGAACGCGACGGCGAGAAGCGGCATCAGGCCGTCTTTGACGCCGAACGGCGGATCGCGCCACAGCTCGAAAATCTCCGAAACGGTCACCGTCCGTTCGGCATTCTTTTTTACGTATTCGAAGGCGGCCTGCCACATCGGCGCGAGACCGCACGGATCGTCACCGTCCGTGGGCGCAACGAACCGGAACGTCTTGCCCTGCCGGACGTACAGGCGGGTTTTTTCCAGGATGGAAGCAAACAGCCCGCCTTCGGCCGGGTAGCCATCGATACCGAGCCGCGCGTCGCCTTCATTGACGACCATGCGGTGCAGCAACTTGTTCTGCGCCATTACGGCGCTGCCGGACGGCTGTTGCCGGTTGAGCAATTCGTTATGAAGACGCGGGCTCTCGGGGAAGCGGCGGTCCGCCAGTTCCGAGGCGATGCTGTTCAGATCGGCCTGTTGCAGCCGCTTTTTGTGATGTTTTTTGCGGAACCACAGCGCATTGTCGAAGGCTTTGTGCAGTTCGGTTTCCAAAAGCGCCTGCAACGCAGCAAGCCGGGCCGAAACCTCCCGTCGGGCAACCTGGTCTCCGGCCAGTTCGGGGTGACTGTTGCTGACGTTTTCCAGCGCGATCAGTTCCCGGGCCAGCGGCACGACGGCCCATGACTGTTTGGAAATGCCGACGACGATATCGCCCTTGCCCTTCCCGCTGTGGGAGGCCGCTTCCCGGCAAAGCTTTTCAGCCCGTCCCTCTTTTTCTCCCTCAATCGGGATCGCCAGCAGAAACTGTCCGATCGAGCCATTTTCCGGCTCAAATCCGGCGGCGAACTCGACGATGTCGCTGACCGGCACGATGTTCACATCGAACCACCGCATGGCGCCGGTTTCGTGGTAGTGGCGCTTGGCGAGGATCGGCTGAAGACCGGCAAGCGACTTCAGGTGCCCGAAGTCGATCTCGTCGATTTCATCGAGCGCCGTCCGGACGGCCCGTTCGATATCGAAGTCGCTGCCGGCGAAAATGGCGCGGGCGTCGAGAAACTTTTTGAAGATCGTGAGCGACCAGCCGTCGAGGTCGGAAAGCGCCTTCTCAATTGCCTTTTGCGGCGTGTCGGGAAAGCAGGATTGCAGCAATTCGGAATTCGGAAGTAGGCCCGAGCGTTCCTTGAACAGGTCGATCACGGCAATGGTCTTGAGCAACCTGACATGCAGCGCATCGCCGCCAAGGGACTCGCAGCGTTCCAGCACTTCGGCCGCCAGCGCCCACCGGTGTCCGTCAGGCGAAGCCAGTATGGACGGCTCGAGGTTGGCGCGCAGATAGTCCCACAGCCGGTCGGGGCCGTAGAGTTCGCCGTCCTTCGCATGGTTCAGGAAGTTCTGAAATCCGTGCAGTTCGGATGAATTGAGGAATCCGAAAATACTGCGCTGGTTCTGGCCGAAACGCCGCCGCGAAATCGGGCCAAGTAGCGCGGCGACGACCGGGTGCAGCGGCCAGCAGTCCTCAAGCATCGAAGCCAGCCGCGAAGCGTCCTCTCGAGGCCGATCGCGCCGCGCGAATGCGGCGACCGAAGACGCAAGAGCGCCCGGCTTCTTCGCGACATGATCGCTCTCTATCGCACGGGAGATGAGGTCGATTTGTTCTTCACCCGCCGTATCGACGACAAGGTCGATGAACCGGCCCTGTATCTTCGCCCATTCGTCCCGCATGTCATGCGAGAGCCGGTGCGCGTATTCCTCAAATGCCTGGTGCAGCACGCCGACGATCAGGAGACGCCCGTTGCTGCGTGAAGCCGCTTCGGCGAGCTGCTGAAGGATGTAGATATCCGAGCCGTCCTGCGCGGCGGCTTCGAGAAACTTACCCATTTCGTCGATGAAGAGGACAAGCCCGCCATGGGTCTTCGGCTTACATGCGGCCGCGTCGGTAAGCGTCTCTATCAGGTTGGTCTCGGTCCATCCGCCGCGCGGTACGCGCGGCACAAGCCCGGCTCTTTTGGCGGCTTCACCTATGACTGTAACGGGATCTGCGCGTGTACCGACGACGGGAAGGATGCGCCATCCCTTCGTGCCTGTCGGCAAGGCTTTCCGGATCGTATTCGTCAGGCTCTGCCCGAAAACCTTCGCCGCCTGTTTTTGCAATCCGACATCGCCGTTCAACAGCGCGGCCAGCGCAACGGCAAGGCTGGATTTGCCGCTGCCGTAGGGGCCGGTCCAGGTGAATGCGCCCTGTCCGGTCTCGGACACGTGCCGCGCCATCGTGGCGAGAACTTCCGCTGAGGATTGCGGGCAGGCAAAGCCGTCGAGGGCAGCGGCGTCCCCGAGGTCGGTGTCGATGCGGACCGATCTCAGGAAACGGCGGGCGATGCGGACGCGCTCCTTTAGTAGCATTAGGCGGCCTCTTTCCCGGGGCGCGAAGCGTAGTCGCCGGGCAGCCTGGAAAGCGCCGTCTCTTCGCCGATCTCGATGTTGCGGACAACCTGCTTGAGTCCGGCGGTTTCCGACCACCGGAGTGCGCCGTCCGTAGCATCGTCGAGCACAGCGAGGCGGTCGGCCACGTCGTTCTCGTCGAATTGGAACACGCGCCCCGGACTGCCCGGCGCGTGGGCAATGGCCTCGAAGGACAGCGTGGCGGCGTTGGGATAGAAGCGAGACCAGAAATCAACGAGGGCGTAAGCGAATACGCCGTCGCCCAAGGTCGATTTCGGACCGCGCACGAAGCGAAATCCGTCGTTCTTGCCTATGGCTTTGATGAGCCCCAACTCCGTCAGCGGTGACTCAAGGGCATCGTCATGCCCGGACTTCCCGGACGGCTGCCGCGCGACGTAGGTGCGAATGAAACAGGCCACGTCGTTCTTGAGCGTGGTTTGCGCAACGCGCGACCATCCGCGATCGCTCGCAAGGCGGTCCAGTTTCCGGATCAAGCCGTCTCGCTCAAACGTAATGGCGGGGTAATGGCTGAACGCCCAGAACCAAGTGGTTCGTTCAGGGTGTGCCGCGAACTGCCAGTGAAGAAGCCAAAGAGTTGCGGGATATTCCATCCACGGATCGAGTCCACCGGGACCGAACAGCAACCGGCCGAGTTCGGTGGTTTCAACCGTGTTGGTGGCAGGCTCCCGGATAATTCGCGCCGCTTTCGCCCAATAGCGGATGGAGCCGACCATGTTCTTGCCGACACCGAAACGCGCTATGGCCTCGTCGTCCCAACACGCAGCGCGGTTGTCGGTTTCGGACTCTGTCTCGGCGACGCGGTCGAACGCCTTTTTCAGCCACCCGTAGCGCAACGGGAAGGTTTCGTGCCCCGAAAACTGCGGGCTGTAGTCATTCTGAAAAAGCGGTCCGCGCGCCATGTCTCCCTCGGGCTGCTGGATGATGCGTCCAGCTCGACTGTACCCCGAATGGCGTGCTACGGTCAATGCATGCTGGAGACGGGCTCCAGAAGCGAGCCGATGCCGGAAAGCGGCAACCCGCAGGGCTTTGAGCCTCTATGTCATTGAGGAAACATGAAAATCGGAAAAACGATATATCTCGACCATCAGGCGACGACTCCGGTCGATGCACGTGTTTTAGCCGAAATGACGCCGTATTTCAGCGAATCTTTCGGCAATCCGCATTCATCGGATCACATCCTCGGGTGGGACACATCGCGTGTCGTGGACAATGCAGCCGCGCGAGTCGCGCGGCTGATCGGCGCGGACCCCGATGAGATCATCTTCACCTCTGGGGCGACCGAAGCGAACAACCTCGCCTTGCTGGGGCTCGGACGGCGCGTGATCTCCGGCACCCGCCGCCGCATCCTGCTCGGTAGCGCCGAGCACAAATGCGTTCTGGCGGCAGGACGCGCGCTCGAAGATCATCATGGTTTCAAAGTCGAGCACCTTCCGGTCAATTCGGAAGGTTTCGTGGAAGTATCAACACTCGAACACGCGCTCGATGACGATGTTTTTCTTGTATCGATCATGGCCGTTAATAACGAAATCGGAACGATACAGGATATCGAGGCTCTATCGAAAGTCGCGAGGCATTACGGTGCGGTGTTTCACTGCGACGCGGCGCAAGCGCCGGTCGCACTAGATCTGAGCACTTTGGCCAAACAGGTCGATCTTCTGAGCCTTTCGGCGCACAAGATGTGCGGACCGAAAGGGATCGGAGCCGCCTACATTGCACGGGAACTGCAAGATCGGATCGAGCCATTGATCTACGGCGGCGGCCAGCAGAACGGTTTGCGGTCGGGTACGGTGCCCGTTCCGCTCTGCGTCGGTATGGGCGTGGCGGCAGAAATGTTTGCCGACGCGACCGCTGAGGACCGACGCCTGGAATTGCGCCGGAAGCGAGACAAGCTCGTTGCCGGGCTGAAACTACTAGGATGGCCGATCACATTGAACGGCCCGGAAGGCCAAGCCCGGCATCCCGGAAACGCGAATATCAGGTTCATCGGATTTGCGGCCCACGACATCCTGGCTGCCTTGCAGCCACATCTCGCGGCATCGACCGGGTCCGCCTGCACGTCGGGCATACCAGAACCGTCGCATGTTCTGAAGGCCATCGGCCTGAGCAGCGATGCGGCGGACTCTTCGATCCGCTTCAGTCCCGGTTTTGCCACGAGCGATGGTGACATCGATGTAGCGGTGAACCAGATCAATGAGGTGTTGAAAAAACTTTCGAAGGCCGAGTTGGTGCGATCGGCCTGAAGCGAGGCTGCCTGGCAATGCCGGGGCGTTTATGGTCGCGGGAGCAAAAACGACGCGCCAAGTTTAAAACGTCGACATTATTCAACGACTTGCCTGATTGGATAAAAAACACATACTGCACCGCCTTTAGTCAAACTTACTGCAAACCGCACATCACAATTAAATGCAATAAACATGATTGGTAACTGTTCATTTCCAAATGAACGCGGCAAAAACGCGATCTTTTGACCAGCTTCACATTTCCCTGCATTATCTACCGCCTTCCAACTAGACGTTATACACAGCCTGGCTTGATCCATCTCCCCAGAAAGTGAGACGAAAGGAGCCAAAAATAAAATGGACAATACGAATGTCTTTAGAACCGCTTTCATCTTATAGTTTCCTTATCTGGTGTAACTGAAATAGAATTTGAGCCCTTCCAAGCAACAGCTGGCGGATGAGTGATTCCGGGGCAAGAACCGTGGGCATTCCCCTGTCTGCACTCTAGGGCGTTCAAGAGGGTTCAGGATGTGGGCCGCTGCCCCGGCCGCACATCCAAGCCATTGATGATATTTGGAATCTGTTGAGATTGGCGCACACGGAAAGGTGTGATCAGAGTGATTTTGAAAAACTGCTTGCGGTGATGCGAACTCGCAACATATCCTTCAGGATGGAGAAATCCTATATGGGCTGGATCTGCAGATTCATCCACCATTGCGATGGAGAGGCGCCCACGGTGCCCTCCAGGGAAGAAGTGGGGCGCATGCTTGGTGAATTGGCGGGGGTTCCTTGGCTGGTCGCCTCTCTGCTCTACAGGACCGGGACGAGATTGATGGAATGCCTGCGGCTTCGCGTACAGCGCGTGGAATTTGACCGGGGACTGATCGTGGTGAGATGGACCCACCCTACCCCATTCAGGCCGTACCGCTTCCCTGTATTCCATGTCCTTTTCCGTGCCGCTGCGTGATCCTGATTTTAAGGCTATCCGATTCCCAAACCCATTTCACGTTTCAAGCAGGACTTGCCAATAGGGACAACTCGGAAGGGTGATCTGCATCAACTCTGCACCTCCAACCCCCTTCACTCCCCCACCCTCTCAAACATCCCCAAATAAGCCTGCCTCGCCATCACCGGCAGCCCCGCCACTGCCAGCACATCCTCCAGATGCTCCGGTGTACTGATCCCGACCAGGCTGGTCCCCACCCCAGGCGTCGATCGATTGAACTGCAGTGCCCTTTGGGCAGGATTGGGCAGGTCGGCCAAGGCGCGGGCAACCGTGTCCACGGACTGGTTGCCCAGGTGGCCTTTGAGGAGGGTGTGGGAGGCCATGAGGTAGAGTTGGAGTTGGTGGGCGGCCTGGATGGGGGAGGCCACGTTGCCCTGGCCGGTGGCGGTGTTGAAGCGGGTGAAGCCCTCCAGCATCACCTGGTTGAAGGGCATCATCACCAGCTTGAAGTGGTGCCGGGCCTGGGGGTCGCCGGTGACGGTGCGGGCGGCGCGCTCTGCCAGGCCCACCAGGGAGGTCAGGGAGAGGAACAGGGGGGCGTCGGTCTCCACGCGGAAGCTCTCGAAGGTGGAGAGGCCGTAGCGGCGGAGGCGGCCTTCCTGCACGGCGCGCTCGAGCATCTCGAACACGGGCTCCAGTCGTTGCAGGGCGGCCTCCTTGCCGCACTCGGGGATGTGGACCTCGGGTTGGTCCACCAGGAAGGCGTCCAGGGTTTCCACGCCCATGAGGTGGCGGGACAGCTCCAGTTGGTAGTTCAGGTATTCGGGGGTGAGCAGGTGGGCGCCCTTGGCCAGTTGTTCGCGGCTGCCCAGCCCCTGAGCGGTGATCTCGTCCTGGAACCACTGGGCCATGTCGGCGGGTGGGCCGCCGCGCAGGGTGAGAAAGCCGCCCTTGGAGACCAGGAACATGGCCTCCCGGGGCACGCCGGCCTCCAGGGCGGTGCGCACGCCGGCGCCCACGGCGGCCAGGGAGCGGCCGTAGCGGTAGTGGGCGCCGGTGTCGATCACGTTGATGCCGGCACCCAGGGCCCGGGCCACGATGGCGCTGATGCGGGCGTCCACGGCGGCGCTGGGTTCACCGCCGAAGCTGCCCACGCCCAGGCTGGACAGGCGCAGGTGTTCCCGGGGGAAGTCGCTGTAATGCCCCTCGGCCACCCGGCCGGCGCTTTGATGGGCCTCGGCGTAGGCCTGGGTGGCGGCGCGGGTGGCGGCGCCGGGGATGAGATGATTTTTTTCGCTCACGAGGTTCCCGGGCTATCGATGCTGCATGGATATGTGGTTATATAAACATAACCTTAAACAAGACGACACTGAGGTAGCCGATGGCACTGGTCAAGCTGGTCAAACTGAACAACCTGCAGTACAACGCCAATCGCGACCCGGAGTTCTATCGCCGCCCGGTGGGCAAGGAATTCCGGCTGCAGGCCGTGTTGAACGGCACCGGCAGCGCCAAGGCCCGCTTTGTGGCCGAGGGCAAGACCCTGTGCGAGACGCAGGTCCCGATGCCCGGCACCTTCGACTGCCGTTTCAAGTACGACACCGCCGGCACCCGGGTGGGCACCCTCAGCATTGAGGGCAACGGCGAAACCTTCACCCAGGACATCCGTATCGACACCACGGAACATGCCTGGGTGGGCTGATCGGGTTCAGCCTCCCCAGCCGTAGAGCTCGAAAAACCGGGGCAGCATCTCCTGCAGTTCTGCCTCGGTGAAAAACCGGTCCGCCCGGGCCAGGCGCATGTCTCCCTGCAGATCCGCATCGCCCCCCACGCAGAACACCGGCAGATTGATCTGGTACTGCATGCGCAGGGTCTGGATCACGTCCAGCGGATCGAAGGCCTCGGGATCATCCAGATCCAGCACCATGAAGCGATGCAGCAGGAGTTCGTTCCAGGGGCCGATATCGTCCAGGTCCGTCCCCGTCACCTGCGTCCAGCCCGCCGGCGTCAGCGGCTCCAGTGACTGCAGCAGGGCATCCCGGGTGCTCATGACGATGAAGCGCCGCTCCATGCGGGACTCGATGGTGGGGCCCTGCCCCAGGTCGGCGGGGTCTTGGGGTGCCATGGCGCCTCAGGAGAAGTAGCGTAAGTAGAAATCCGACCGGGACAGGTCGTCGTAGAGTTTGGCCCGCTCCTCCACCCCCAGCTTGAGGATTTGGATCAGGGCCTGCGCCTGCTGACCGTCGACGATGTGCATCTGCCCCACCAGGTCCTGGTCGGGGCTGAGGCAATGGGACACCAGTTCGTCCGGCTGTTCCACATAGATGAGAAAGGCCTTGCAGGTCTCGTCCTCGGGCTCCAGGGGCTGCATCAGCACCTTGCCCAGCCAGGCCAGGCGGGCCACCTGATTGAACTGGTGGATGTCGAACTTCTTGCCCTGCCGGTAGCGGTTGAGCTGATTGCGCAGGTCGCTGACGTTGGTGATGTCGATCTTTTTCATCGGGCCTCCCGGGCCGGGCCTTCAGTCGGCGTCGTGATCGAAGGTGCCCACCGACTCCCCCGCCATCTGCCGGCGCACCACGGCCACATCCCGCTCATTGAGGGCGAAGGGGAACGACATGATGTCCGTGGGGCTGGAGTCGCCATAGGGGCGGGTGCAGGCCGAGACGGTGTCCTCGTCCGAGCGACCCGGGCAGCCGGAGGTGCGGAAGGGGGTGCCTTCGTTGATCAGGGCCTCCAGTTCCGCCGGTTCCAGCCCGTATTCCACCACCTCGCCGGCGGCGTTGAAGCGCATGTCTTCCACCCGGACATCCATGAAGTCGATGATGTAGCGGGCCAGCTGCACCCGACGCCACTGGGCCCGGGGCACCGGGGACCAGTCCTCCATCAGCGAGCCCTCTTCGGGGAAGAAGGCAAACAGGTGGTTGTGACCCCCCATGTCCCGCACTCGCTGACACACTTCCAGCATTTCCTGTTCCGTCTCGCCCATGCCGCAGATCAGGTGCACGCCAAAGCGCTCCGGTCCGTAGATCTCGGCGGCCCATTCCAGGGTTTCCCAGTACTTGTCCCAGCGGTGGGGGCTGTCCACGGTGGCGCCCCGGGTGCGCTCGAAGATCTGTGGTGTGGCCGCATCCAGGGCCACGGTGAAGATCTGGGCCCCCGCCTCCTTGAGCTGCACCAGGTCGTTCCGGGACATGGAGGTGGGGTTGGAGAGGATGGAGGCCGGGATGTGGGGTACGGCTTCCACCCAGCGTTTGAGCAGCGCCAGGGTGTCGGCGTCGGAGTCCGGATGGGTGATCATGGAGATGCACATGCGCTCGAACCGGCCCCGGTCCGCGCCTTCCTGCATGCGCCGGATCACGTCCTCGTAACGGGCGGTGGGCCAGTCCACGCGGATGAAGTTGCGATCGGCATAGTCCTGGGATTCCTCCCGGTGGCGGGCCAGGCCGCAGTAGCTGCAGTTGGCCCGGCAGCCCTCGGGATAGGTGACCAGCAGGTTGAGGCAATGGGTGCAGTCGGTGCGGTGCATCCAGCCCCGCACCAGCCCCAGGGTAATGGCCGCCGCCGTGGACATCTGCACGTACTCGGGCGAACGCATCTCCGGGGTCTTGATATAGGGATCGGGCCGATAGAAGTTCACGGGTTCGTCGGCGACCATGCTCTCCGGGGTGCTCATGGATGTCTCCTCCTCTGGTGCGGTGTCAGCCCGCACGTCTGTCTCTTGGATCCGCACCGTTCACTGGACGATGGGATCATTGAAGTATTCGCCAAACGCAATCCAGCCACGCCGGTGCACGGCATCCTCGCGGGCCTCGGGCCGATGCCAAACGCGGCCCAGTTCCCGGCGCCGGGCCACAGCCCGCTCCAGGCTGGGGCCGTAGCGGTCGCACAGGTCTTCCTGATAATCCGCCAGGGCCGCCTCGTCGCCCCCCAACCAGGCAGCCACCGCCTCCCCCGCCAGTTCGCCGGAGACCACGGCCGGGGCAATGCCGCCGCCGGTGATGGGATGCGTCAGGCCCGCCGCATCGCCGGCGAACACCACCGCGCCCTCGAACACGCGCGGGCGCAGTCCGCCCACGGGGATGGAACCGCCGGTGCGGCTCAGGATCGCCTCCCCCACCCAGCCGGACTGCACCAGTTCCCGGTGCAAGGCATCCAGAGGGGTCTTGAGGTCCGGGGCCAGGGTCTTGTCCATACCCAGGCCCAGGTTGGCCTGCCCCTCGCGGGGGAACAGCCAGGCATAGCCGCCCGGGTAGTCGGGGGAGAGCCAGATCACGGTGTCGTCCCGGGGCTGTGTCAGGGGGACGGTGTACTGACGGGTCTGTACGATCTCGAGGGCGGGCCAGCCCAGCTGGGCGGCCACCGGGGAATGGGGGCCATCGGCGGCCACCAGGGCGCGGAAGGTGATGGTCTGCTCCTGGCCTTTGTGGCGCACCCGGGCGCGGCGGGCCTCGGGATCCACCTCCAGCAGCATGGCGTCGGTCCAGAGGGTGGCACCTTGTGCCCGGGCTCGCGCGGCGATGGCCTGATCGAAGGCTGCCCGGTCGATCATGATGCCGGGGAAATCCGATGCCTGGCTGGCCCCGGAGGGCAACAGGGTGGTCATGTGCCGGATGGGCTGGGAGAACACGCCCGGGTCCCGGGCATAGCTGCCCATGGGCAGGGGGATGAACTCGGCGCATTGCACGGGCTGGCCGATCACCGCCCGTCGGTCGATGCCCAGCACCGACAGGCCCTCCGCGGCGGCCACCCGGGCGGCACTGCCCCCGGCCGGGCCCAGCCCCACCACCAGGACGTCAACCGACGGCATGGGTGGGGTTGTCACCGTTGGCTGGCGCGGCGTCGTCCGAATCCAGGGCCAGACGCAGCACGCGGATGAAGTCATCCCGGGTGAGCATGAGCATCTCCACCGGGTAGTCGTCGAAGAAATCGTGCAGGGTGCGCTCCAGGTCCACCACGGCAATGCCGCGCAGGGCCGCCTCCAGGTCCACCAGCATGCGCCGGGGGTTGGTGAAGAAATCACCGGTGATCCACACCTGGCCGATGCGCCCCCGCTCCCGATCCAGGCTGACCCCGGCCCGCATCAGCCCCCCGGGGGCGCGGTGCACGGCTTCCAGCAGCGGCGAATCCACCGCCGGTCGGTTGCGCTGGTAGATCCACTCGTCGCTGTCCATTTCCCGCAGGGCCTGTTCGAAACGGCTCTGTTCCACGCCATCCATGCTATCAGCGGGGGCCAGGTCCACATTGAAGGTTTCGGCAAAGGCTTCGGCCAGTGATTGCTGGATGGTCTCCAGCGGCGGCAGTTCGCCCAGGAGTTCACGCAGGTTGGCCACCCGGTCCCGGGCGGAGGCGATGGCCTTGTCGGACAGTTTCTCGGCGGGGATGCGCAGCACCCGCAGCATGCGTTCCACGTCGAAGTCGATGAGCAGGGTGCCCTGGTACATGATGGAGTCGCCATCGAAGGCCCCTCCCGTGCCGGAGATCTTGCGCCCGTCCACCTCGATGTCGTTGCGGGGACGGAACCGGGCATCCACCCCCAGCCGGCTGATGCCCCGGGCCGCCGCGCGGCAAATGCGCCCGGCGATCTTTTCCATGTCCGACGAGCCCACGAAACGCTTGTCCACGTAGAGCTCCCAGCCGATCTGGGTGGGATCGAAATAGATGGCGCCGCCACCGGTGATGCGGCGCTGGATATCGATGCCCTCGGCGCGGCAGACTTCGGTGAGCAGTTCCTGGTCCACGTTCTGGTGAAACCCCACCAGGGCCGAGGGCTCGAAACGCAGGAAGCGCAGGGTATGGGGGGAGTGCCCCTCCTGATGACATTCCAGCAGGGAGCGGTTCAGGGCCAGGTTCTCGGCGGCCCGTCTCAGGCCCGTATCCAGAACCCGCAGGGTACGTTCATCGCGCATCATCAATCTCCAACCAGCATTCAGGGCCCGGAGGCCCCCTGTTCCATGACCACCGGGATACCGCCAGGCCCCATTCCCGAGGCACTGCGTTGCCGCCGCCGCGCCCGCTCATCGGCGACGATGGCCTTCAGATCCACTTCCAGGGCGGCCTGGCCGTCGTTCAGGGCCATGACCTCCTCTCCCACCGCCATGGAGCAGCAGGAAGGGATCACCCGCACCCGGCGGCCCAGGCGGGCCGAGAGCTCCACCACCCCATCGGCGGGATGGGCCAGGCCATCGATGCCGGCCATCACTGCGTAGGCATCCATCTCGCCCTTCACCTGCCCCGCCGGACGGGCACAGCCCAGCAGCAGCGGCAGGTCCCGCAGTGCACGGCGTGCATCATGGAAGAAGTGCCCCACGTCCACCGCCCGGGGCGTGACGAAGGGCTTGCTGTCGGGCGCATAGAAGGGCATGACCACCACCAGCACCACGGCATCGGGCCGATGACGCTGGATCATTTTAAGGGCCTCCCATTCCCCCAGGAAGTGCCCGTAGTGCAGGCCCATGACGATATGGGGCACCACCTTCATGCGGGTGTTCACCAGGGCCTCCAGGGTGGCCTCGAAATCCGCCACCGAGCGCTTGAGGTGATAGACCTGGGTGATGGTCTCCTGGGCGCCGATCACGTCCATCATGGCCGCGTCGATGCCGGCCTGTTCCATGCATCGGGCGGCGTCGTCATCCACCAGCGCCGTGTGCAGGGCGATGCGAAATCCGGGGAAGCTGTCCTTGATGCGCCGAATGGTGTCGTAGAAGGGGCCGTACTCCACCTCATTGCGGTGGTTGGAGCCGCCGGTGAGCAGCATGCCCTGCCCGCCCTGTTCCACGATGCCATTGACCACCCGCCACAGGGCCTCGGGGGTGCGGGCCGGGATCATGGGCTCCAGCAACTTGGCCTTGCAGTGATCGCAGCGCAGTTTGCAGTCGGGCCCGGTGATGGACACCGCTGGCCAGGCGTTCTTGCCACAGCTGCTGATCTCCGAGGTCTGGAAGCTCTTGAAGGTGGGGGTGTAGAGATCCACGGGATGGCCCCGGCCGCGGAATCGGGGTTCGTTCTCTGCCTCGAGGGTTTGCACCAGGTCCGCGTCCAGCGGGATGTCCTCAAGGGGCTCCACGCGGCGCACGAGGTCTTCCCAGGGGCTCGGGGAGGTGTCGCTGATGAGGCTCATGGGGTTCCTTTTTGAGGTCCGTGTTACGGGGAGAGGCTGGCTCAGGGAAAGCCCCGGGGCGCCCCCCTGGCCATGGGAACCATGAGGGCGGGTGAACGGGGGGCGGACCGGTCAGCCCGCCCCTGGGCCGCTCCTGGAGGCAATGGGGCCTTCAGCAGCCCTTGAAGCCATCCGCTTCCATCTTGGCCTTGAAGGCCTCGAGGGCATCGCTGCCGGTCTTCAGGGCGGCAGAGTCGCCATCCCAGTTATCGGGCGTGATCTTCACCAGCCACCCTTCGCCATAAGGATCGTTGTTGATCAGGGCGGGATTGGCCGACACGGCGTCATTCACCGCGGCCACCTCGCCACCGATGGGGGATTTGGCAGGCCCCACCCACTTGCCGGATTCCACGGTGGCGCAGGACTTGTCCTTCTTCACGGACTTGCCCGCCTTCTTGGGGGTGTAGGACACCACCTGACCGGCCAGGGAGCCGGCATAGGAAGTGAGGCCGATGGTGGCCGTGCCGTCGGACTCCTGACGGACCCAGACGTTGTTCTCGATGCTGTAGAGCAGGTCCTCCGGTAGGTCACAACCTTTGACTTCGCTCATGCTTTCCTCCTGATGCTTATATGGTTATTGATGTTCGCTTGATCAGTATCCGGGTCACCGCCCCATCACATGGTGATCTGGATCAAGGCGCGTGGCACACCGGCGTTAGAAGGACAGGACCTTGTCCCCCCGCAACATCAGGTCCCCCAGGTCGCTGGCCCGGGCCACATGATCCACCTCGTCGATGAGATCGGTGGCCGGATCCAGGCCGTAGCCCGGCAGCGCCGGGTCACACACGTGCAGTGTCACCCCCGCGCGCTTGGCATCCCGGATGAAATCGATCAGGTACTTGCCCCCCTCCATGGCCTGCAAGCCCTCGGCCACGCCCTTTTGCATGAGCTTGACCCCTTCCATGGTGAAGAATAGATGCACATCGGCATCCATGGCGGCCAGCACCGATCCCAGATAGAACGGGGTGGCACAGCGGGCCGGCGTACTGGGGCCGCTGGTCATGACCAGCACCACCGTCTGCTCGTCTCCGTCCAGGTAATCCGGCTGCTTGGTCACGGTGCGCCCCGTCAGTCCCGATGACAGTGGATGTCATCCCGCCGGGCCCGATCGCAGTAGCCCTCGTAGGCGGCATCGCCGGTCAGGTAGTCCTGCAGTGCCTGCGCGCCGCCCCCCTCCACTTCCACCCGCGCAATCCAGGCACCGTAGGGGTCCTTGTTGAGCAGATCGGGCTGATCCATCACCGCCTCATTGGCCTCCACGATGGTGCAGTCCATGAAGTTGGGGATGGGGCCGGCCCACTTGCCGCTCTCGATGGTGGCCACCGGTTTACCCGGTGGCCGCCGTGTGCCGGGGCGACGCACGCGCACATGGAGGATATGGCCGGCAATGGCCTGGGAGAGATCGGTCATGCCCACCGTGAGGGTGTCGTCCTCTTCCAGACGCAGCCAGATCTGGTACTCCGCGTCGTAATACAGCTCCGGTTTGAACTCGCAGCCATTGCATTCCATGCGGGTCAGAATACCCCCCGATCCTTGAGGAAACCAATGGAGTCGCTCACGTTTTCGTGAATCCCCAGCTTGCGGGGCGAGAGCCCCATGGCCAGGCCCAGCAGCTGGGTGAAGTACAGGATCTTCACGTTGGTCTTGATGCCGAATTCGGTCTCGGCCCGCACCTGGTGCATCTCCAGCCCCGAATGGCAGGTGGGGCATTCGGTGGCGATCACCTCGGCGCCGGAGTCTTCCGCCGCCTGCAGCAGGTTGAGCACCAGCTGGGTGGAGGTGTCGGAGTCCGACAGGGTGTGGGCACCGCCGCAGCAGGCGGTCTTGAGGGGGAAGTCCACATTCACGCCGCCGGCGGCTTCCAGCAGGTCATCCATGAAATGGGGCTTGTAGCTGGACTCGGAGCCCGGGCCCTGGTCCTTTTCCGGGAAGATCTGCCGGGGCCGGGTGTACATGCAGCCATAGTAGTTGGCGATCTTGATGCCGTTGAGGCTCTTGGTGAACTTCTTCTTGATGCCCTCGGGGCCCAATTCCTCCATCAGCCACTCCAGCAGGTGCAGGGTGCGCACGTCGCCGGTGTAGACGGGGTCATCGGACTTGCGGGCCAGGTCCTGAATGGTCTGCATCACTTCTTCGGAGGTGGCGGTTTCGAACTCGGCCTTCTTGAGGTTGTGATAGCAGCCATTGCAGGGCGCCATGACGGTGTCCAGCCCCATCTGCTCGGTGGCGATGGCCAGGTTGCGGGCCGAGAGATAGGTCTGCAGCATGGGATGAACGTTCTTCACCTCCATGGCCCCGCAGCAGTTGTAGTCCCGCAGATTTTCCATTTCCAGGCCCAGGGAGTTCACCAGCACCCGGGTGGACTTGTCATAGGGACCGCCGGAACCTTCCAGCGCGCAACCGGGGTAGTATGCAACCTTAGCCATGGGCGGCCTCCTTCTGTTCACGGACGTATTGCTGGAGCACTTCGCCAGTGCGGCCCCAGGATTTGGTGCGGGGCTTCATGAGCACGTTGCGACCGAACTTGAGCCCCAGGCTCACCGGCAGATGCCGGGCCAGGCGCAGGCCGAACACCTGAAGCCAGTTCTGGAACATGGACTGACCGGTCTTCTTGTAGAAGCCCATGAGCACGTGGCTGTCCTCGATGCGCCCACGCGCGTAGATCTGCTCGGTGAATTCCTCGTCGAAGATGGTGGACGGCGTCTTCTCGGTGATGCCCTCCTCTTCCATCCAGTGGGCCAGGGCCTTCATGACGCCCTCGGGCCGCACGTCCTTGGGGCAGATGTTCGTGCACTTGTTGCAGGACACGCACTGCCAGACGATGTCCTTGTCCTTGATGATCTCTTCCTTGAGCCCCAGGCGAACCGCGTAAATCCAGTAGCGGGGATTGAACTGCACGTTCTGGGCGTACATGGTGCAGGAGTTGGTGCAGGAGCCACACTGCCAGCAGCGATGCACGTTCTCGCCGCCGGGGATGGCCTGGATCTTCGCCTCGAAATCATCATCGTAGTCGGTGAGGGTTCGCGGCGTGATCATCGTGTTCCAGTGCCCGGACACGTCCACCCCGTCCACCACCAGTTCGTCGTGGTGGAGCAGGCGTTCGGGCTCGATGAGGGACTTCTCGTGTATCGCCATGCTGTTCTCCGAAACTCGCTTTTAACGGGTTCGACACAGGCCGGCTAATGCCATGTCTGCGACGCGGCGGCGTGACGCTCACCGCGCCGTGCATCGATACCCAACAGTTTGACCACCAGCTCCATCGGGTCCTGCTTGGCGCCAAAGTCGCCCTGCAGGATGCCCAGGCCGCCGGAAATGGACCGCACATAATCCGAGTAGGCCCGCGCCAGGATGAGATCCGTCACGAACGGGAGATCCCGGTAGAACCCGCTGGCGGTGAGATGCTCCACAAACCAGCCGCGCACCCCCTCCAGGTGTTCCGGGGTTGCCTCCAGAGGCAGGATGTTCATGCCTTCGTTGCCGGCCACGAACTCGCGCACGGCACCGCTCATGGTCTGCGTATCCCACACCCAGCGGGTCATCAGGGGGACGGCATCCGGGTAACGGAAATGCAGCAGCTCCGCCGCCAGATCCCAGGCCGCACCGGATTCCTTGCGGGTCTGGGTGGGGATGCGCTCACAGAAGGCGCGCATCCGGCTCAGCAAATCACCCCGCCCATACACCAGCCCCAGGATGGCCTCGGAAAAGGCCTCCGGGGACAGGTTCTGCATGGGCCCGGCCAGCTTGCGCCGGGCCGGGAAGACGCATTCCAGCAACACCCCGGAGACGTCCGCCCGCAAGGCTGCCGGGCGTTTATCCGGCAGCGCCGCGGTAAAGACCTGGTGCTTGCTGCGCAGCGCCTCCAGATAGGTCTCCACGCCCCCGCGCTCCTTCATGTCCTCCAGCAACTGTTCAAGCTTGCTGGCGGCAATGCGGGGCTCCAGGCGGATCTTCAGTGGAGCGGGCCGGATGTGCTTGTCCATGGCCGCGTCAACCCGCCTTGCGGACCAGGGCCGTCAGATCCATCACGGCACGGCCACCAGCCGCCGCCCCCTGGGCGATGGAATCGTCGATGGTCTCCGGCCCATAGGCCGCGCCGCAGGAATAGACGCCGGGCCGGGAGGTGCCACAGGTGTTGGTGTACTGCTCACCCTTTTGCAGGAAACCATGCTTCTCCAGTTCCACCCCGAAGACCTTGGAGATCTCCGGGTTGTCCTGGTTGGGATCCATGCCGATGGCGTGCACCACCATGTCGAAGGGAATGACGATGGGTCGCTTGACCAGGGTGTCCTCCCCCTTCACCAGCAGGCGGCCATCCCCGGAGGCGGTCACCTCGGCGATACGGGCCTTGACGAACTTGGTCTTGAACTCTTCCTGGGACTTCCAGTAGAAGCGGTCCTCGTAGAGCCCGAAGGTGCGGATGTCCATGTAGTAGATGAACACGTCTGTCTCGGGAGACATTTCCTTGATCTCGATGGCCAGGTTGGCCGAGACGGTGCAGCAGATCTTGGAACACCACTCACGCCCGATCTGCCGATCCCGGGACCCCACGCACAGCAGGATGGCCACCCGCTCGGGTACGCGCCCATCCGAGGGACAGGCGATCTTGCCGGACGCCACCATCTGCTCCATCTGGGTGCTGGTGAGCACGTCAGGAAAGGTGCCAAAGCCCCACTCGGGCTTGTTCACGGAGTCAAAGTGGGTGAAACCGGTGGCCAGGACCACGGCCCCGGCCTTCACCTGCTTGTTGTTGCTCAGCTTGGCGGTGAAGTTGCCGGGCTCGCCATCCAGCTTCGTGACGCGGGTTCCCTTGTGGATGGTGACGGCCTTGTCGTCCTCCACCCGCTTGACCATGCGACCGATGGCATCCTTGGCCCACTCGCCGGAGGGCACCAGCTTGGCGTAGCCGGAGAGGATGGGGGCACCGCCCAGCACCTCTTCCTTTTCCACCATCACCACCTTGTAGCCGGCGCCGGCCACCTGCGCGGCGGCCGACAGGCCGGACGGCCCCGACCCGACGATCAGTACTGTATCCTGCATGATGCCTTACCCCCCATAAGCCAGTTCGGGTTTGTAGAGATATTCGATGTTCCCCTGCTCCACCTCCTTGAGGTAGGCCTGGAAGTTCTTCTTGGCCTCTGACCAGGAGATGCCCATCTTTTCCACCAGGTCCTCGCAGGGCGAGGCATGCCACTGCAGCTGCACGATCTTGAGAGGATCGGCGCCGCAGGCCAGTGCGGCAAATTGCACCTCGGCCATGATGGGGATCTGGAAGTCCTGTTCGTGGGCCTTGCCGATCCACTGGTTCTTGTCCATGGTGGTCACGCAGCCGGTGTCGTTGGCCAGCATCACATCGGCATTGGCCTCTTCCCGGGCCACGCGGATCTTGCGGTTCATGGTGAACGAACGGGTGAACTCGCGCTCCGAGATGATGTGCCGGAAGCCAAAGCCACAGCAGTCGTACCAGGTGGAGTAGTCGATCACCTGGGCACCCAGGGCCTGGGCCATGGAGGTGATGATGGCGGTGCGGTTGCCACCCAGCACCTCGGGATCATAGACCGCATCCTCGTGGATCATCTTGTAGTAGTGGCAGGCCACATGGGCGGTGGTGCGGATGTGGGAGACATCGATCTTCTGCAGTTCCGAGGCGATGCGGTTGCGCATCACGTGCACCCACTCGGAGTAGTGGATGATCTCCTCGGGGATGACGAGCTTGCCATCCACCAGGCGCCCCAGCTTGTCCAGGATCTTGGTGACCTTCTCGCGTAGTTCCGGGGATTCGATCAGGTACTTGCGGATCTCCTTGTAGTTGCCGAAGGAGGTGCCGCAGTGCACCAGCGGGTAGAAATGCCCGGCCTCGTGGCCGTGCTGCTGGCCGGATACATAGGCCTGATGGAAGTTGCGCAGGAACACGGCCGCCAGGGATTCCACGTTGCCGATGCCCGAGCCATGGTAGTTCCAGGCGGTGCAGGAGGTCTGGTCGGTCTCGTCCAGGTAGTCCTTGCCCGGCACAAAGCCGAACTCGTTCATGAACCACAGTAATGAGGTGGGATAACCGGGGATGTTGCCGCACTGACCGCAGGACTTGTGGTGCCACAGCTGCTTGGTGGGCACCTTCTTGTCCCAGCCGAAGAGGGTCTTGACCATCTTGGGCTCGTGCTGGTCCTCGATGCGATGGATCAGGATCTTGCCTTCCTTCTCCAGCTCGTACATGTGCTCGCGCACATCATCCATGCGGTCACCCAGATCGATGGTGCGTCGATCCACGTGCTTGCGCACCCAGTCGGTGGCCTTGACGGCCTCCTCGCGGGAGAGCTGGGTCTGCTGGAAGAAGGAACCGTGTCCGGCCACGCCCTGGCCGTCGGTATTGTGAAAACCGGGTTTCATGGCACCGGCGCCGGTGCCTTCGGCGGTGGCGTTGTGCCCACCGGGGGTCTGGTCTTTAGCTGTCATGGGTGTGCCACTCCTCTACGCTCGGCATGTGGTGGTGCAAGGCGAAGGTGGGCTCAATCTTCTTCCTGTTCTTCGAGCCACTCGTCGTATTCCTCCCTCTTCTCGTCGATGAAATCCTCGATCACGTCGAACAGGTTTTCATCCATCAGCTCAAGCGACTTGAGCACCCCCGTCATCTCCCAGATGGTGTACATCTCTACGGATGTTTTCAGGGAGATCTCCCAGGCGGTATCGGTGGTCTGCAGGGTCTGCATGGGGATGGCCTTGCGCAGGATGCGCAGGTCCCCGTCCACCTTTTGAATGTTCGGACCCCAGTCGGGGAAGTGGTCGGGCTGGATCATGTCGGGGGAGAGCTGATTGCCGGTGGTGATCAGCTTGAGCATCACCCGGCCGAAAGGCCGCAGCACATCCTTGGCCGACTGCATCTCATGCTTGATGGCCACCTCCCGCATGATGGCCACCAGGCCGCCAGGGGAGTTCTTGAAGGGACAGCGGGCCGCGCAGGTCATGCACTGGGCGCAGGCCCAGATCTTTTCCTGCATGGCGTCGTAGATCTGCTCCACGTTCTCGGTCCAGAGCAGCTGCACGATCTCGCGGGGGCTGTAATCGTAGAACTGGGCCGAGGGGCAGGTGGCGGTACAGATACCGCAGTTGAGACACCCGTTCAGCTCGTGGTCGTAACGGAAGTCCCCACGAATGTCGTCGTAGATCTGCTGCATTTCCGCATAGGTTGCCATGAGATACCTCTTTGCATATCGCGGGGCGTTATGGATCTATGCCCTAGTAAAACTGTCAACTTTTCAGTTGTTCAGGAAGTCTAGACCATTTCCAGGACTTCGCGAGCCGTTACACGTACAGGCAGATATCCGAGTCGCCGGCGAACTCGAAAAAGGTGGCGGCACCGCCATAGTCGATGCCTTCGATGAAGTCGCCCCGGGCCATGTCGAACAGATCCACGGTCATCTGACAGGCCACCATCTTCACGTCGGCCTCCAGGCACATCTCCCGCAGCTCTTCCACGCTGGCCACGCCCTTGGACTTCATCTTCTTCTTCATCATGGAAGTCATCATGCCCTGCATGCCGGGCAGGGCCTGCAGCAGCACGGGCATCGGCATGGGCATGGGCATGCCCGGATTACCCAGCGACGTCACCTGCAGATCCGGCTTTTTCTTCAGCAGCTGAAGGCCGTAAAAGGTGAAGAAGACCTGCACCTGGTAACCCAGGGCAGCGGCCGTCGAGGCCAGGATGAAAGGGGGGTAGGCCCAGTCCAGGGTCCCCTTGGTGGCGATGATGGCGAGTTTCTTTTCCGACACGTCCTACAACCTCCTTAAATCTGCCTGCTTGAACTGCCAGGTCATTGGCCCTTGATCCAGGGGCTCTTGATCGAGATGGCCGTCGCGGGGCGACGGCCACGCAGCCCTTGTCAGGACTTGCGCATCAGGAAGTAGAACTTGCCGCCCTCTTCCTTGTGCTCCATCAACTCGTTGCCGGTCTGCTTGGCAAAGGCCTCGAAGTCCTTCACCGCGCCCGGGTCTGTGGCGATGATGTGCAACACCTGTCCGCTGGACAGGGAGGCCAGGGCCTTCTTGGCGCGCAGAATGGGCAGCGGGCAGTTCAGTCCGGAGGCATCCAGTTCCTGGTCGAAATCAGCCATGGTTCAATCACTCCTCTAGCGCGGGACGAGCGGCATTCTGATGCAACCGCGGCAATGTCCCCAATGTTATGTGGAAAAGCCTTCGCCGCCAGATCATCGCATGAATGCGCCAGGCTCCGGGGCTTTGGCGTCTTAAGGATTTTTTATCCCTTGAAGCATCATACTTATAGCCGGTCGGCCCGAGTTGATTTGCGACAACTCAATTGCGACACACGTTACCGTATTAGCATATACTAAGACAACATATAATTAGACGCTCTGGAAATTTCATGCGGGGATTGCGCTCCTGAACCAAGGGGCCGCGTCGATGTCTGAGGCGTGGTAGTGTTCAGCGGGCCGGGACCATCCCCGCCACATCAGCCGAGGACCCCCAGACCATGGACAAGAAAGCCTTTGCCGTTGACACCCAGTACGCTGTCACCCTGCGTGACACCAATGGCCGGCTCCGGCCCGCCAACCTGTATGTCCACCAGCTCTTCGACCAGGACATGATCGCCCGCCGCACCGACGGCGGCGCCCAGTCCGGCCTGCTGTTCAAGATCCCTTATAAGGATGTGGCGCGGGTGGTGCGCACGCTGCCGGTATCCGACAAGAAACGCTTCATGCTGCCCGAAGCCATGTTAAAGCCGAAATTATGGGAAAACCGAAGTTCCATGGCCGCCTATTCTTCGTCCCCGGGACTGGGCAAGTAGACGACACCACTCGCGGACACGGCCCGTCGCAACGAGGGCGGGGCGCACACGCCCCCCGCCTCTGGGCGCGACTGGTCACCGCCCTGCTCTGCCTGGCCCTGCTGTGGCCCGTGCATGCGCCGGCCCAGGTATCCCTGCCGGAGATCGGCGACCCCTCCTCGGCCATGCTGTCCCCCTCCCAGGAGCAGCAACTGGGCCGCTCGCTACTGCGGGAGGTGCGCCGCAACCTGCCCCTGAGCAAGGACCCACAACTGCTGGGATATGTGGAGGCCGTGGGCCAGCGTCTGGTCTCCAGCGCCCCGGATGGGCACCCCAACTTCACCTTTTTGGTGGTGGAAGACGATGGCATCAACGCCTTTGCCATGCCCGGCGGCATCGTCGGGGTCAACACCGGCCTGATCGAGGCCACCCGCAACGAGGCCGAACTGGCGGCCGTGCTGGCCCACGAAATCGCCCACGTCACCCAGCGCCACATCGCTCGCGCCTACGCCGGAAGCACCCGCATCGACCTGGCGGCAGGCCTGGCCATCCTGGCGGGCATCATTGCCAGTGCGTATGCCCCGGAATTGGGCCAGGCGGCCATTGTCGGCGGCATGGCCGGCAGTGCTCAGGCGCGAATCAACTTCACACGCGCCAACGAGCAGGAGGCCGACCGCATCGGCATCTCCATCCTGGCGGCCACCGGTTTCGATCCCCAGGCCATGCCCAGCTTCTTCGAACGTCTGCAGCAACTCAGTGGCGGGCTGGCTGAGGCCGTTCCCGAGTACCTGCGCACTCACCCGGTGACCAGCAACCGCATCAGCGACAGTCGCGCACGCGCCGATCAGTACGAGGGAGACTACCGCAGCGACTCCCAGGAGTTCCGGCTGATTCGGGCTCGTATCCAGGCACTCCAGGACCCCTCGCGCACGATCAGTCTTCACGAACGGCGAAATGACGGTGAGCCCCCCACGCCGGAACAACTCTATGGCTATGCCCTTGCCCGGAACGAGCGCGGGCAGCGAGACCGGGCGCTGGCGGCCCTGGAGCGGATCGACACCTCGGACAACGAGAGTCTGGCGCTGTACGTGGAACTTGCTCGGGCGGAAGTCCATATGGAGGGCCGGAACCCGGATCACCCGCGGGCGCTCGAGACCCTGGAGCGGCTGCACGACATCTATCCCGGTTACCTGCCCGTGGCTCAGACCTACGCCAGGGCCCTGAAAGACGCCGGCCACCATCACCAGGCCATTCAGGTGCTCGACCGACTGCTGGAAGCGGATCACCCGCCCCCGGAACTGCTGCGCCTGCGGGCCGATGCCGCCGCTCGCGCCAATCGCCAGGTGATCAGCCACGAGAGCATGGCAGAATATTATTTTCATCATGGACAGTACCGGGAGGCGGTCAGACAGCTGGATCGCGCCCTGGCGTCACCGGACCTCACCCCGCACCTGGAGGCCCGGGTACGCAGCAAAAGGGACATTGCCATGCGCTTTACGGACGACCGATAGACCACTTCAGCATATCCTGATATTCGACATTTCGCATATAACTAAAAAACACTTGTAAAAAAGATTTAGTTAGGTACGCTGTGAATTGTGATCCGTCAAAGCAATCTGAATCGCAGATTGGCACGCCGCTTGAAGGGCTTGCCACACCATGAGATCGAGTGATCGATCCAACCCCGAATCCTCAGGGATGGGTTAACGGGCCAGGCAAGGCCCCGCATTGAAATAACTGGAGGAGACCACATGAACAGCAAGCGTCGAGTGTTTCTCAAGGGCACCCTGGCGGCAGGCACCGTGGGGGTGGCCGTAGGCGCCGGCCTGCTCACACCCAGCACCGTACTGGCCAGTGCCCGGGAGGGTTTCGAGGCGGGATCAATCAGCGATGCGCTGCAATCCGTGATGGGGTCGGACAGCCACGACTCGGGTGACATCACCATCAGCGCTCCGGAACTGGCAGAAAATGGTGCCGTCGTTCCCATCACTGTGGAATCCAGCCTCACCGGCGTGACGGACATCGCCATCCTGGCGGCCGCCAACAACACCCCGCTGACCTCCAGCTACAAGTTGGGCGAGGGCACCAAGGCCTACGTGGCTACCCGCATCAAGATGGGCGAGAGCTCGGACATTGTTGCCGTCCTCAAGTCCAACGGGCAGCTGTACAGCAGCTCGCGGGAAGTCAAGGTCACCATCGGCGGTTGCGGCGGCTGATCCACCAGACCGCGCACCCCCAGGCCCAAACCAGGAGAACCTGCCATGTCCAGCATTCGCGTACGCGCTCAGCTCAGTGACGGTGTAACCAATGTCCGCGCCCTGATCAGTCATCCCATGGAGACCGGTCAGAGAACCGACAGCGGCGGTAACACCATTCCTGCCCATTACATCACCGAGGTCAAAGCCAGTTTGGGGGATCGCGAGATCCTCACCGCTAACTGGGGCCCGGCCATCTCCCGCAATCCCTATCTGTCCTTCCAGTTCGAGGGTGCCTCCTCCGGCGACACCCTGGATATCTCCTGGGTGGACAACAACGGGGAATCGGACAGCACTCAGGTGCGGATCAGCTAACCATCACAAGATCATGAGACCGGGCGCCCCGCAGGCTTCGCGGGCCGTCCGATCACAGGTTAGTCCGATCACAGGTCTTGCAGTACGTCGCGCCATTCGTTCCCACGGGAACGGCCACCAGGAGGAGCGATCCGACCATCCAGAGCGTTGGCGGATCACGGCAGGAACACAACATAATCATACCTGCCATTTGAGCAAGCCCGGTTTTCGCCGGGCTTTTCTTTGCATGGGAAAGACGCCGGACAACGGCGCATCATGTCTGGAGGAAGCTAGATGAATCTGTCCCGCCGAGAATTTCTGCAGATCCTCGCCGCCGCCGGTGTGGCCGGTTTCTCACTGCCCGCCTGTGCCCGCCTCGGGGCTGCCAGCAAGAATCCCGGTGATCCTTATGAGTTGCCTCCCAAGGGCAATGTCTCGATCCTGCATTACACCGACTGCCACGGCCAGTTGCTGCCCGTGTATTTCCGTGAGCCCCATGTCAACCTGGGAGTGGCCGACATGAATGGCCGCCCACCGCACCTGGTGGGCAAGAACCTGCTGGAGCACTATGGCATTGACCATCCCGGCCTGCTCTCCCATGCCTATACCTACCTGGACTACGTGAAACTCGCGGAACACTACGGCCGCGTGGGGGGCTTTGCCCATCTGGCCACACTGGTGAAGAAGATCCGAGATCAGCGTCCGGGCGCCCTGCTCCTGGACGGGGGCGACACCTGGGGTGGCGGTTCGGGCACGGGCCTGTGGACCAACGCGCAGGACATGGTGGATGCACAGCTGAAACTGGGCGTGGACATCATGACCGGCCATTGGGAGTACACCTTCGGTGCCGACCGGGTGCGTGAGATCCTGGAAAACGACTTCGCCGGTCACATCGAATTCCTGGCCCAGAACGTGGTGGACGTGGACTGGGGCGACCGCATCTTCAAGCCGTATACCATCCGCGAGATGAATGGCGTCAACGTGGCCGTGATCGGCCAGGCCTTCCCCTACACCCCCATCGCCAACCCGCGCCACATGATCCCCGAATGGTCCTTCGGCATCCGCCAGCGGGAGATGCAGGATACCGTGAACGATGCCCGGGCCGAGGGGGCGGAAGTGGTGATCCTGCTGTCCCACAATGGCATGGACGTGGACATCAAGCTGGCCCAGGTGGTGGACGGTATCGACGCCATCATGGGCGGGCATACCCACGACGCGGTCCCTGCCCCGTTGGAGGTGAAGGGGCCGGAGGGTGGCATCTGCCTGGTCACCAACGGGGGTTCCAACGGCAAGTTCCTGGGCGTGCTGGATCTGGACTTCCGGGATGGCCGCATTCGCGATTACCAGTACCGGCTGCTGCCGGTGTTTGCCAACCTGATCGAGCCGGACCCGGACATGGCCCGCTACATTGAACAGGTGCGCGACCAGGAGGTCACCTTTGATGGCCAGACCTTCAACATGAAGGACAGGCTCTCGGAAGAGTTGGCGGTGAGCGAGGACCTGCTCTACCGGCGCGGCAATTTCAACGGCACCTTCGATCAGCTCATCTGCGATGCCCTGATGGAGCAGGTGGATGCCGAGATCGCCTTCTCCCCGGGCTTCCGCTGGGGCACCACGGTGCTGCCGGGCATGCCCATCACCTTCGAGCACATCATGGACCAGACCGGCCTCACCTATCCGGCAGTGACCCGCAATGAGATGAGCGGCGCCATGATCAAGGAAATCCTGGAGGACGTGGCCGACAACCTCTACAACGCGGATCCCTTCTACCAGCAGGGGGGCGACATGGTGCGGGTGGGTGGCCTGAAATACAGCATCAACCCCACCCGCTCCATTGGCGAACGCATTGCCGACATGGAACTGAACGGCAAGCCCATCGACCCCAACCAGAATTACGTGGTGGCCGGCTGGGCCAGCGTGCAGGAGCAGCCTGCAGGCGACACCGGTCGCAAGATCTGGGATGTGGTGACCGACCACCTGCGCGACCACGAGACGGTGTCCATCAGCGAACTGAACGAGCCGAAGCTGCGGGGAGTCGAGGGTAACCCGGGGCTTTCGTCAGCTTGAATGCAGGGAGTGGGGTGAGGGGCGAGCCCCCTCACCCTATCGGTCTGCCACCACCCGGTTACGACCATTCTCCTTCGCCCTGTACATGGCCGCGTCTGCCCGCTGTATCAGGGAGTCCACATCCTCCGTTGCTCGCCATTCGGCTGCGCCAATGCTGGTACTGGGCCTGAAATCATCACCCAGAGGTTGCAACTCCCGGGTCCGCGCCCGCAAACGCTCACCCACCTTCATGGCCACGTCCAACGAGGTGTCGAACATGTACAGACCGAACTCCTCACCACCCAGACGCCCCGGCAGATCCGACACCCGCACCAGGGCGCGCAGCAAATCGGCAAAGGCCACGAGCACCCGATCTCCCGCTGCGTGACCGTAGGTATCGTTCACCCGCTTGAAGTGATCCAGATCGATCATCAGGATGGACAATCGATGCTGCCGGCTCCTGGCCTGGGCCACACCGGACTCAAGTCGCTCCAGAAAATGGCGACGATTGGCCAGGCGGGTGAGCCCGTCGGTGCGGGCCAGTTCCTCGTTCAAGGCATTCACCCGGGCCAGATCCCGGTTGGCCCGCCTCAGGTCACGCACCAGCCGGGACATGTCCAGGGTGAGGTTGCCCATACGGGCTACCACTTCATGATCGCCAGACTCGGCCACTTCGCCTATCAGCAGGGTGTGCCCATCCAGGGGATAGGCGTGAAACAGGCAACGCTCCCCCTCCGCCGCCGCGCGAAACACCCGGGCCACGGTCTTTTTCTGTGCCTCACCGGGCTCAATGTCCACGGGCCCATCTTCGTCACTGAAAAAATGGGCAATTGGCTCTCCGCGCACATCCGCAAAACCCGCATAACGAGACCTGAAGGCGCCATTGGCGCAGATGATCCGGCCGTCCCGTCCCACCTCCAGCACCAGCAAACGTCCCGAATTCACCACGTAGTCGTACAAGGCTCCGACCAGATCGGGCCCTGGCGGCGTATCGCGGGTACCCGGTCTCAAGCGGGGTCACCCAGGCTTCGGGCCCAGGCCACCGCGGCCGTGGCACTCTCAAGATGCAGATCCGCGTTGACCGACTGCACCAGCCATGGAGCGTCCTGAAAGGCCTGGCCACCGACCACGATGGGGGTGGCATCATCCGGCCCCAGGGCCGCCCGCAAACTGGCCACGGTGGCCCGGGCCTCGGCCACATTACCCACCAGCGTGACCGACAAGGCCACGAAACGAGGGCGTTCCTCCAGCACCGTGGCCACCAGGGTTTCGGGAGGCGTATCGGCGGTCAGCAAGGTGATATCCCAACCATCCAGTTCCAGGCTCACGGCCAGCATCCAGGAACCCATCTCGTGGAACTCATTGGACACGGGAGACACCAGCCCGCGACCCCGGTCGCTCTCGGGAAACGGTTGGTCGTAATAAAGTGCTGCCAGCACCCGATAGACCATGGCCGTGGTCTGGTGCTCCATGGTCACCGACAATTGACCGGCCTCCCAGCGAGCCCCCACATCCACCATGGCCGGATAGAACAGGTTTTGCAGTAGCGATTCATAGGGCATTCCATCCAGCAACAGGCCATGGCAGCGATCGATCACGCCCGTCGTATCTCCCTGGATAAGGTGGTCGACGATGTACTGATAGTCTTCCTCCCAGCAAGGCTGTACGGACACCCGCCGTGTGCGGTACTGGTGCGCGGCCTCGATGAGCTCATCATGGTGCTGCACCATCCACTCATAAATGGGCAGGATCGCCTCGGCCTCCCGCGCGGGCAGGATCTCGGTGATCACGTCCCCCCAGGTTTTCCACTCGTGGAGAAAGAACTCGAAGGACACGCCCTGATTGTGATACGTGGCATATACCCAGGCCAGGGCCTGCTCCAGCAGCCGAGCGTCGTTCCCCGCCATGACCTCGCCCATGAAGGCGGCATGGTGGCGACGGGTGCTATCCATCAGCCTTGGCGAATGACTGCCCAGCCATTCCCCTAGCCGGGAATCCTGCCCCATCCGAAAGGCCACGGCATTGACCAGTTGGCCACGGCGCGCACGAAAGGCCTCCGCCGCGACTTCCTCTACCGGCAAGGGGGGATGCGTTGTTTTTGGATGTGTTGGCACGATGGACTGGGGTGGTCTTGAGACAAGGTCCAGATTACATCATTGTGACGCCGCCAGGCATTGTCGGGAATCACGTCCGGGCAGCTTGCCCTGTATGTCAAATCTCATCACCTTGCCATATCTCTGGCTATATCTTGTAAAAGGCAGCGGTGAAGTCGTTGTCCAGATAGTCTTCGAGGATCTCCACTCGTGCCCCCAGCGCCTCCCCGTGTGCCCGAATCTCCTCCGGCAGATAGTAGTTGAAGCGTGATGGCCCCGGCTGGCCCTTGAGCAGATTGAATACAAAGGCCTGCCGCGTGGCACCGTAGCAGTGCTGAATGAAGCGCCCCGTTTCATCCCGGGTGAGATTGTTCATGGCGCCGCTGCATAGATAGAAGTCTGCCTTGGGCAGGGGGTCCTTTAGTACATCCATCAACCATATCTGGCATCCCGTGCGCTCACGGGCTGTCTGGATCATGGGCTCGCACACCTCCAGACCAACATACCCGGCGGGTGGGCCACGGTGCTCACACAAAAAGTTATAGAGGTCTCCGAACCCACAACCGGCATCCACCAGGGTTGTGCTACTGAGGTCCTCGGGCAGGCAGCGGGCCAATGCAACAAACCGCGCCGTCTGAGTGTAGGCCGAGCGCCAGTGCAGCCCCTGTGGCGTCGCCCCGTGGTCCGCCATGGCACGGCGGTAGAAGGCCTCGTTATCGACTCTGGGCATGGGACACGACCCTTGGGGATGGGGTGGGATCAACATAGTCCCCAAGGTCTCCAGGGTCAATGCACCTGACTTACGCCAACTCACGCGCCGGCCTTTGCCGATGTGACACCACCCTTTGTGCGCATGTGCTGTTTTGATACGCCTGCGGCCTGGGCAACCGCCCCGGAGACATCGTGACATCAGGCCCATAAGTGACTGTTCATGATGACATTCACAACGCAATAACTCAGTTGGCACATCTCCTGCTTAGCCTTGGTTGTCATTTCACCAACCCAATGGGAGCAATCAATGACATTACGCAAGACAGCCTTGACCCTGGCCATCACTTCCCTCTTCGCTCTCGGTGGCACGGCTGCTGCTCAAGGCTTCGGCGATGATGCTGGCGGCGCCCCGCCGGATGCCCAGCAAGGCACCCCTCCTGATGCCGGCGGCGCAGCCGCCCCTGGCGCCGCCCCCGAACCCACGGTGGAGCTCACCGACCAGGTGATCGACGACTTTGTGGATGTCTTCGTGGAAGTCCAGAAGATTGAGGAAGACTTTGCCCAGCAGCTGGATGCCGCCGAAGACCAGGCAGCAGCACAGGCCATCCATCAGGAAGCTCAGGAAAAGATGGTTGAGGCCGTCGAGGCCAATGGCATGAACGTGGAGGAATACAACGAAGTGGCCATGGCCCTGCAGGGTGACCCCGAGCGCCTTGAAGAGGTGATCGAGCGTACCCAGGATCGCCTGTAACGCAGCAGATCATTCAGCCTACCCCGGCCGGCCCGGCGCTGGCCGGGATCCTGGTCAATCCCGATAGGAGTGGCACCATGAAACACGTGAAGAAAACCCTGGGCGTGCTCGCCGCCGTCCCACTGGCACTGCTGGTGGGCTGCGGCGATCCGGGCCCGGAGATGGACGAACCCTTCGAGCCGGCCGATCAGCCAGACATGGAGCAACAGGAGGGCATGGGTGCACCGCCGGATGATGGCATGGGCGCACCGCCTCCGGACGATGGCATGGGCGCACCGCCCGCCGATGATGGGATGGGAGCCCCGCCGCCGGATGATGGAATGGGCGCTCCCCCCCCGGACGGTGGGATGGGCGCACCGCCCGAAGGTGACATGGACATGGAAGCCCCCGAAGGTGAAGATCTGGACCGCTGAGTCCGTTTCATCCCACGGCAGGTCCCGCCCGAAGGCGGGGCCTGCGCTTTTCAAGGCAGGCCGCTAGACCAGCAGCCAGGCCAGATAGGCCAGGTAAGCCCCCAACAGGAGCCCCCCGAAGAGACGCCCCATGTCACGCCGCCAGGCGAAAACCATCCAGACCACCAGCGCGAACAGCAGCATCACCGACAGATCCACGTAGGAAATGCCGCCGGCCCCCAGCGGGATGATGGTGGCGGTGATGCCCAGCACCGCCAGCACGTTGAAGACGTTGGAACCGATGATGTTGCCCAGCACCATGCCGGTTTCACGCTTGAAGGCAGCCGCAACGGTGGTGGCCAGTTCCGGCAAACTGGTGCCCACGGAGACCAGGGTCAGACCGATCACCGCCTCGCTCACCCCCAGGGCCCGACCAATGGTGATGGCGCCACTCAAGAAGGCCTCGGAACCCACGTATAGACAGCCCGTCCCGAAGACCACAAAGAGGGCCGCCCGACCCACGGTAATCCCCGCATAGGCCCCCACCTCTTCCGCCACCTGATGGTTCGCCATCTGACGCCGGGCCAGATGCACCTGCCAGGCCACGAAGGCCACCAGCAGAAGCAGCAGCGCCATGCCCTCAATACGGGTGATCATGCCGTTGTAGAGCAGAATGAACGGCAAGGCCACGGCGCCCACCATCACCGGCAGTTCCCTCTTGAAGGTCTCCTGTTCACAGCGCACGGGATAGAGCAGCGCGGCCGCCGCCAGCACCAGGCCAAGGTTGGCGATATTGGACCCCACCACGTTGCCCACGGCGATGGCCGACTGTCCCTGCAGGGCTGCCATGACGCTGACCACCAGCTCCGGACTGCTGGTGGCAAAGGCCACCACCGTCAGGCCGATCAGCAGCGGCGAAATCCCCGTGCGCAGGGCAATGGCGCTGCTGCCGGCCACCAGACGGTCGGCGCCATAAGTCAACAGGGCAACGCCCAGCAACAACATGAGAAGTGCAAGCCACATGATGGGAGTCTTCCGGATCAGAATGGGGGCGAAGTATCGCACAGCCCCCACAGCATGAGGATCAGGCCTCCTGTTCCACCCGGTTGCGACCGGCCTCCTTGGCGCGGAACAGGGCAATGTCGGCGCGCTTGAGGATATCGTTGGGATCCTCACCCGAGTGCAGGCAGGTATACCCAAAGCTGGCCGAGAGGCTCAGGGACTCGCCCTCCCCCACGGTGATGCCGCCCACCTCCTGGCGCACCCGGTCGATCACTGCCTCGGCCTCGGCGAGACTGGTCTGCGGCAACACCAGCAGAAACTCTTCCCCGCCCCATCGACCGTAAACGTCATACCGACGGACGCCCTGACGCACCGCGCCGGCGATCTCGCACAGCGCCGTATCGCCCACCTCATGGCCGAAACGGTCATTGATGCGCTTGAAGTGGTCCACATCCATCAGGCACAGGACCAGGGGGGTGTGCTTGCGCTCGGCCCGTTGAATCTCGTCCTTGAGACGTTCCATGAGAAACCGGCGGTTGGCCAGGCCGGTCAGCGGGTCCTGGTTGGCGGCTTCCCGCAGGCTTTCGGTGACTTCCCAAAGGTTCTTCTGATACTGATCCGAGATGCGCGCCAGCTTATGCATGCGCCGCAATTGCCTGTCGCAACGATCGGCCAGGCTCTGGGTGTGGTTGCGCTCCAGCAGATGATAGCCATCGCTGATACGCATCAGCCGCTCCAGGCGCTGATCCTGGGCCAGTGCGTAGTCCCGCAGCTGTGCCAGGGCCTCATGAAGCGGATGACCCTGGAGGTCCGGATCCTCCAGCAGGGCCTGTACCTGCTCGAGGATTTCCGGGCCGGCCTGCGGTGGTCGCGTCTTAGTCATCCTCATCCGGGGTGGGCACGATATGGAACGGAAAGGTGTAATCCTCACGGAATTCCTCTGCCATCTCCATCACGCGCTCGTTGCGCGGGTCATAGAGCCAGTTCACTTCCACCTTCCGGCCCTGCCCGTGGGCTTCCTCCAGCAGATCCAGGATATCCATCATGGCCTTGACGCTGCTCGTGTTCATGTAGATCAGCAAAAGCTGCAGGGTCAGCGGGCCGTTATCCCCGGCGAGATAGGCCTCGATCCAGGCGAACACCTGGCCGAAGAACTCGAAGGAGTTTTCCGGGTAGGAATTGCCCTTCATGCACAACTCCCCCCTCCCCCAATGGCTGGAGATGGACGGCGTCGACTGGGTTTCCGGGACATCCAGATCGCTGATGGCTGACTGCATGGCTGCCTGGTCTTGTCGTCGTTGTAGGGTCATATCACCGCCCGCAGACTGAAAAACACCCGTTGATCGCCTTCAAGGGTGGAAAGTCGCGCACTCAAGGGTTCCACCGACTTGCGAGCCACATCGGTCAGGCCAAGCCCGGCGCCCGAGAGCGCACCCGGCTCGCGGGGCTTGCGCAGCTGGGCCTTGTAGGCGGCCTTGAGCTCGGCCTTGTCCAGGGCCGCCAGGGATTGCACCCGTTCCATAGGTGCTGGCGTAATCCAGGGGCAGCTCGGTGTCCTGGTACTGGCCCACGCGCCGGTCCCCCAGCGCCCGTCTGCCACCCTTGACCGTTTCCACCCGGGTACCGTCGCTACGGTAAAGGCTGATCCGGGCACCCGCATAGCGCAGCACACCCCGTTCCAGATCCACATTAGCCAGTCCCACGTCCATATGGGTGGTCACCTCCCGCTGGGAATCCGCATCCTGCATCATTTCACGCACGGTGGCGTCGGCATGGGAGAGCACGGCGGCCGGGGAATCCACACCCAGATGATTCACCGCCTGATCCAGGGCGCTTCGGGCCAGCATGGTCATCAGGGCGCCGGGCACCCCGTGGCCGGCACAGTCCACCACGCCCACCAGGTAGCGGTCCCGCTGGTCGTGATGAAACACGTAGAAGTCGCCACCCACCACATCCCGTGGGCGCCAGAGCACGAAATGATGGGGACCAAAACGGTCCCGCAGGCGGGCATCGGGCAGGATGGCCCTCTGGATGAGGCTGGCTGAATCGATGGATTCGCGAATCTGACGCTGGGCGGCGGCCATCTCCAGATTGCTCTGCCGCAGGCGCGCGGTTCGCTCCTCGACCCTCTCCTCCAGTTCCTTGGTATGGTTCTGTACCCGCTGTGCCATGATGGCAAAGGCACGACTCAAGTCCCCCAGTTCATCTCGCCCGGCCTGCGGCAACGACACCTGATAATCTCCCTGGGCGATGGCACCGGCGGATTGCCGCAGATCCCGGATGGGTCTGAGCAGCAGACGATCCACCGCCAGGCCAAACCCCAGCAGCATGATCACCAGGATGAAGGCGACGGCCAGCATGCCGCCACGCAGCCAGGCCCCCTCCATCACCGGCGCCAGCCCCAGATCCACGGCGGTGACCACGTGCCATTCCAGTTCCGGCGCATAGGCCAGGGCCAGAAGTTGCTCGCGCCCGTCCAGGTTCACGGCGAGCAACGGCACCTGATCCGGTGTGGCCTTAGCCATCGCCATGGCCCGCTCCAGCCGGGCGCGGTCTTCAGAGCCGGAGAATTGTCCGGCCAGGGTGATGATCGCCTGCCCCTCCCCCGGGGAACCGGTGGTGGAACCAAAACTGATCAGTTCCGGGTCAGGGTGGGCCTGAATGGCGCCATTACGGTCCAGGATCATGGGCGTGACGCCCTCGGGATGATCGTGGATGAACTCCGCCAGAAAACCGCTCAGATCCAGGCCTGTGCCGGCCAGACCCATGCGTTGTTCGCCCTCCTGCACCAGCACGTTGATCCACACCCGGGTGGTGCCCAGCTGTACGTCCGGATTGACGTTGATGTTGTAGTCCGCCTCCTGGTCCAGGGTATTGAAGAACCACGCATCGTCCGGGTTATCAGGATCGAGGGTGTAGCGGGGCTTGTCGCTGAAAGCCTCGCCGGCCTCATTGAAGTAGTAGTGGCCACTCTGCGCGCTGACCAGAAAGTAGGACTGATCCCGAAAATCCCGTCGGTACCCTTCCGCCTCGGCAAAGAACAGGTCACGCTTGTCCGGATCATCCTTGTCCAGCAGCCATCGGCGGGTCACATGGGAGTCGGCCAGGCGCATGGACAGGGCCAGTTCCCGGGAGACGGGGGCAAGGATCTGTTCCCGATTGAGCCGGGTGAAGTTCTCGGCGAAGGCCTCGCCGAAGTACGCACGCACCCCCTCCAGGACACTCCAGCCGACCAAGCCCGCCGGCACCATGGCAATGACGCAGGCCAGCCCCAGGGCCAGCATGGACTTGGCCCTCAGTCCCAGACTGTTGATGCGCATTGCCGTGCTGCCTCACTGTATTCCCTATCAGCAGGCATCATACCCCCCGCACCCGTGACGGACCAGCCAACCGGACCCTCAACCCTGCATGGGTCAACAAGGATCAACGGAGGCGCATCCGTGCATAATGAGGGGATGAACAACGCCTTCACCAACCGACTGAACAAGAACCTGCGCCACTGGAGCAAATGGGCCCGCCGGCGCGGGATCGAGTGTTTCCGTGTCTACGACCGCGACATCCCTGAATGCCCCGTGGCCATCGACGTGTACGCGGGGGTGCCCCATGTGCATGTGTACGAGACCCGCTGGGAGGCGGATGATGCCGAATATGGCGCCTGGTTGAGGCAGGTACGCGATCAGGTGGCCGAGACCTTTCAGGTGGACCCGACAAGGCTCGCCATGAAGGTGCGACGGCGCCAGAAGGGCCAGGCCCAGTACGAAAAGACCGGGCTCGAAGGCCAGGAGATGATCGTCCACGAGGATGGCCTGGCGTTCTCGGTGAACCTGCATGCCTACCTGGACACCGGCCTGTTCCTGGATCATCGACAGACGCGGGCCATGGTGCGCGAACGCAGCCGGGGCAAGCGGTTTCTGAACCTCTTTGCCTACACCGGCAGTTTCACCGCGCATGCCGCCGCTGGCGGCGCCAGTGAAAGCCTGACCCTGGACATGTCCCGCACCTACCAGGACTGGTCACGGCGCAACCTGGAACTCAACCACATCGACCCCACCCGACATCGCCTGGAGCAGGTGGACGTGATGCAGTGGATGGAAGCGGCGCCGACCCTGGGGCCACGCTATGACCTGATCGTGCTGGACCCGCCCTCATTCTCCAACTCCAAGCGCATGGACGCCACCCTGGACGTGCAGCGGGATCATCCCTGGATGATCAACCGCTGCCTGGGCCTGCTCAGCCCAGGCGGCGAGCTGTTCTTCTCCAACAACCGCCGGGGTTTTCGGCTTTACGAGGACGAACTGGCCCCCTGCGAGGCCCGGGAGATCACGGCCCAGACGGTGCCGGAGGATTTTCGGCGCAGCCGCCCACATCGTTGCTGGCTGATCACCCGCCCCAGCGCCTGAGGGGCGCGCCTACCGACGCCGCCCCGTCAGTGAGCCCAGCAGGCCCCGGACGATCTGACGACCGAGCTGGGTGCCGATGGCCCGGGCGGTGCTCTTGGCGGTGGCGGTCACCAGGCTGTCACCCCGCCGGGCCGGGGCCCGACCCTGGCGACGCGTCTGGGCGGCCCGCTGCGTACTGGCCTCCACGGTGGCGTCGCTCAGGGCCGCCTTGGCCTGTTGTTCCAGGATCTGATAGGCCGACTCGCGGTCCACCGGTGTGTCATAGGCCCCTGCCAGGGGGGACTGCTGGATCAGGCTGCGACGCTCCGCATCAATGAGCGGCCCCATCCGGCTGGCCGGCGGGCGGATCAGGGTACGTTCCACCGGTGTGGGCTGGCCCTGCTCATCCAGCACCGACACCAGGGCCGATCCGGTACTGAGCTCCATGATCACCTGCTCCGTGTTCAGCTTGGGGTTGGCCCGGAAGGTTTGCGCCGCCGTGCGCACGGCCCGCTGATCCCGCGGCGTGAAGGCCCGCAGGGCATGCTGGATGCGATTGCCCAGCTGCCCCAGCACCGGCTCGGGCAGATCCAGCGGGCTCTGGGTGACAAAGTACACCCCAACCCCCTTGGAGCGGATCAGCCGCACCACCTGTTCGATGCGATCGGTGAGCGAGCGCGGGGCATCCTTGAACAGCAGATGCGCCTCGTCGAAGAACATCACGAAGCGGGGCTTGTCCGCATCCCCCACCTCCGGCAGTTGCTCGAACAATTCCGAGAGCAGCCAGAGCAGCAGCGTGGAATACACCAGAGGGCTGCTGCGATACAGGCGCTCGGCGTGCAGGATGTTGACCACGCCCCGCCCCTGTTCATCGGTTTGCAGGAAGTCCTCCAGGGTCACCGCCGGCTCGCCGAAAAAGCCGTCCGCCCCCTGGGATTCCAGATTCAACAGGGCCCGCTGGATGGCACCGATGCTGGCCGGGGCGATATTGCCGTAATCGCGGCTGAGGGCCTGTCGCTGTTCGCCCACCCAGCCCACCATGGCCCGCAGATCCTTCAGGTCCAGCAGCAGCCAGCCCTTGTCGTCGGCCACCCGAAACACCAGTTGCATCAGACCGCTCTGGGTCTCGTTCAGGTTCATCAGGCGGGACAGCAGGGTCGGCCCCAGGTCCGCCACGGTCAGGCGCAGGGGGTGACCGTGCTCGCCAAACACATCCCAGAAGACCGTGGGCGCTCCGTGCATCTCCAACTCGTCCAGGCCCACCTGGGCCGCCCGCTCCCGCACCCGGTCGCTGAGTTCACCCGGGGCGGCGATCCCGGAGAAATCCCCCTTGATGTCCGGCACGAACACCGGCACGCCCAGGTCCGAGAAGGACTGGGCCAGGGTCTGCAGGGTGATGGTCTTGCCGGTGCCGGTGGCACCGGCGATCAATCCATGACGGTTGGCCATGCGCGGGGTGATGGCCACGGGGCGGCCATCGGCCGCGCCAATCAACAGCGGGTGAGCATTCACACATCGTCTCCTTGATCATGTTGCACGTAGATGAGGTCATCCACATCGAAACCCAGTTCCCGGGCCTGTTCCACCAGTGAGTCCACGATCTCCTCGTCCAGGTCCGGCGAGCGGGCCAGGATCCACAGGTAGGAACGGGTCGGGCCGCTCACCATGGCGTACTGGTAGTCCTCATCGTCCAGGGCGATGAGGTTGTAGCCACCGTAAAACGGCCCGAAGAACGACACCTTCAAGCGGCCCACGTTGGGTGATTCGATGAACCGGGCCACACCTCGGGCCTCACGCCATTCCTCCTTGTCCGGATGATAACCCCGGTTGACCACCCGGATGGAACCATCGTCCCGCAACTCATAATGGGCGGTCACGTTGGTGAGATCCCGTTCAAACGAGTGATCCAGACGCGCAATGGAATACCAGGTCCCCAGATAGCGCTCCGGCTCCAGGTTCTGGACGGGTTTCACGCCATCGGGGATGCCGGTGCAGCCGGTCAGCACCAAGAATAGGGCCAGGGCGGGCAACAGCCAATAGGGGGAACGCACGAAAAGCCGGGGCATCAATCAACCTCCTGATGAGAGCCTAAGGCTCAAACAACAACCGATATGGATGCGCATCGAACAAGGCCTCGATCCGATCGATGCGCCCTCCCTCCACGTGCACCCACTGCACCAGATCCACGGCCATTTTCTCCGATAACTGCACATGAAACACCAGAAAATGACACACGTCCGGCCCGTCCACGAAAGCGCGGCGAACCTCGATACGCTGCACGATGCTGCCACTGAGCGACATGTGCGCAACGAACGCATCGGCATCGGAAAACCGCGAGATGGGGCTCTTGTAGACAAAGTCCTCGTTCGACAGCAAGGCACGGGCGGTGTCGTAGTCATGGGCCTCAATGGCCCCAAGATACTGCATCGCCAGGGTCTGGGGATCACTCATCGCAGGTCCTTATGGGGTCACGGCGTCTACTCACCGCCGGGCTGGTGTACCCGACCGCTCAAGCCACCTGCCGGAACATGGGCTCCGGGGCTGGCCGATCCACTGCGGCGAACACCTCTGCCAGGCGGTCACGGGCCTCACCGGGTTCCAGGCGAGCCGATTCCCCGCCCCGTGCGGCTTCATCCCGGCGCTCAGCCATCTCTTCCTGGCGTCCGGCGGCCAGTTCGCGGCGTGCTTCGGCCTCCATCATTCTTGCCTGGGAGGCCACACGGTAATCCTGGGGGGAGGGGTCGACGGGCGCCATGGCCGCACTGAACACCACCCGCGCCTTGGCAATGGCCTCTTCCGGGTCGGCCGGCCGCGAGGTATCGATGGAGACCTCGCCGCCCACCGCATAACGGCGACCATCGGGGCCCGTCTCATAGTCATAGCTGGGGGCCGCCGTCACATATTGGCCGCCCGCCGCCACATGGGCCTGCTCGTGGGCACGCACGGCACGATCCCGCTGCTGCAACTCGCGCACCACCCGTTCCTCCTCGGGTGTGAGCTCCAGTGGATTGCGCTCGGTCTCGGGATCGGCCTGATCCCCCTCCTCTGCCTCATCCACGGGCGCAAGAGTGGCCACCTCCTCCAGCTCGGTGTCTGAAGGCTGCGACTGACGCTGCGCGTCGGGCCGGATCACGGGCCCGAATGCCGCCACGGGGGCGACGCTGCCATCGATCATCATGACCTGTCCGAGAAGGCCTCATAACCCAACAGTCTCTACGACGCTAGCCCTGGCCATCGAGGGTGTCAAGCGCAGGTGACGGGGGGCTCCTATCAGGGCTTGTTCGGCCGATCATGCAGGTTCGATGGTGGAGGCAGCCCCAGCGGATGCGTTATAAATAGGTGCCGACTGCATCCAAGAACACCCCTACGCAGCCAAGGAGTCCAGGTTGAACCTCACACGCCAGACGCTCGCCCGTGTTCTGCTGTTACTGCTGACAGCCGTGCTCATCCTGCCCATGCCCGCGCTGGCCGACTCTCCTTCCGGAGACAGTCGCCTCGCCGATATTCTCGAGGACGACCAGGCCCGTGCGGCACTGATCGCGGAGCTGCGGCGCAGTGCGGCGGAGGCGGATGCCGTGCAGCCCGAGGAGACAGAACCCGCCGTCTCGCTGCCGGGCCGGGTGGCACAACTCACCCAATCCCTGGCCGAGGGGACCGTTGAGGAGGTGGAGGCTGCCCTGCAGTCCGGTCGCGAGGCCTGGCAACAACTCATGACGGCAGACCTCATGGATCTGACCCTGCAGGTGGGGCTGCTGGCCGGCCTCATCGCCGCCACCCTGGTCACCCTGTGGCTGCTCTCCTGGCTGGCACGATTCGCCTACCGGGGCCTGAACGGGTACGCGTTCTCCCGCACCGGCACGGTGGGCATCATCCGCCGCGGTGTGGCCATCATTTCCTCCCTGATCATCGATGTGGCCACTGTCCTGCTGGCCTGGCTGACGGGCTATGCCATTGCCCTGTTCGTACTGGGCACCTCGGGCGAGATGACCGCCCAGGAAACCCTTTTCCTCAACGCCTTCCTCATCGTGGAGTTGTTGCGCGCGGCCATCCGTCTGGTCTTCTCCAAGCGCTGGCCCGGCCTGCGACCCGTGCCCCTCACCGACGAGGAGGCCGCCTACTGGACCGCCTGGACCACGCGCATGGCGGCCTTTTTGGGATATGGCCTGCTGTTCGTGGTGCCGGTCGTCAACCAGACCGTGACGCCGGAACTGGGCCGCGCCGTGGCCCTGATCATCATCTTTATGGCCTTCCTCAAGGGTGTGGCCCTGGTGATGCAGAACCGCAAGCGTGTCAAGGATCGTCTGATCACCCTGGCGGAACGGATGGAAACCGGCTTTGCCCAGATCAGCCTGAACCTGGTGGCCAAGACCTGGCATGTGATCGCCCTGGTGTATCTGGCCGCCATTCTCGGCACCGCCGTGCTCTTCCCGGAACAGGCCCTGCCCTTCATGCTGGCGGCCACCTTTCAGACCCTGATCGCCGTGGCGGCGGGCATTGGCCTGTCGGCGTTTCTCACCCGGGTGATCCTGCGTCGCATCCAGTTGCCCGAGGATACCCGGACCAAGTTCCCGCAACTGGAAGAGCGGCTGAACGCCTACATCCCCATGAGCCTTAAGATCACCCGGTTCACCATCCTGGCCATCGTGGCCGGTGTGATCCTGGATGCCTGGACCCCCTTCAGCCTGGCTGGGTGGGTGGCCTCGGACAGTGGCACCCTGATCATCGGCAAGATCGTCGCCGTGGCCTTGATCATCGCCTTTGCCATGCTGCTTTGGCTGGTGATCGCCAGCTGGATCGAATTCAAGCTCAACCCGGCTGCAGGTGACGGCGAACCCAATCCACGCACGCGCACCCTGCTGACCATTTTCCGCAATGCCATCGCCATTGCCCTGATCGTGATGACGGTGATGGTGGTTCTGGCAGAGATCGGCATCAACATCGGCCCGCTGATCGCCGGTGCCGGCGTGCTGGGCCTGGCCATCGGTTTCGGGGCCCAGAAGCTGGTCCAGGATGTGATCACCGGCGTCTTCATCCAGCTGGAGAATGCGGTGAACGTGGGGGATGTGGTCACCGCCGGGGGCATGACCGGCACCGTGGAGCGCCTCACCATCCGTTCCATGGGGCTCAGGGACCTCTCCGGCACCTATCACCTGATGCCCTTCTCCTCCGTGGACGCCGTTTCCAACTACATGCGCGACTTCGGCTACCACGTGGGCGAATACGGCGTGGCCTACCGGGAGGATACGGATCAGGTGATCGCCCGCCTGCGGGATGCCTTTGCGGAACTGCGCAGCATGCCGGAGGTGGCCCCCAATGTCCTGGGCGACCTGGAGGTGCACGGCGTCACTGCCCTGGCCGACAGCTCGGTGAACGTGCGGGTGCGCATCAAGACCGCACCGGGCATGCAGTGGGCCGTGGGGCGGGAGTACAACCGCCTGGTCAAGCGCCATTTCGACGCCGCCGGCATCGAGATCCCGTTCCCGCACATGACGCTGTACTTTGGCGAAGACAAGGCCGGCCAGGCACCGCCGGCCCGGATCCTGCTGGAGGAGGACGGCACCGATCACGAGGACGCCACCGCGCCACCGCGGATCTCCCGTTTCCGTTCCCGCTCCAACCCCAAGTTCAAGGGGGACTTCGACGAAGGCGAGGAATAAACAGGGTCGCGCGTTCATTCATGTGCCGTTCAGGGAACAAGGCGAATAATGGCCCCGAAGCCTGGAGAAATGATCCGGGCCAAACGACACAGCCATTCGCCTCGATGCGAGAAGGAGCACACCATGAAGACCCTGAGCAACAACGTGAGCCGCCGTCGTTTCCTGCAGTTCGGTGCCTATGGCCTGGTGGCCGTGCCCCTGGCCGGCCTGGGCTGGACCACCGCCGCGCAGGCCGGCATGGAACGTCTGGACCCGGAGTCCGATTCCGCCCAGGCCCTGGCCTACACCCATGATGCGGGCACAGTGGATCATCCCCAGTTCAAGGAGGGCAGCAACTGCCTGAACTGCATGCTCTACTCCGACCCCAATGCCAAGGAATGGGGCCCCTGCGCGGTGTTCCCGGGCAAGCATGTGGCCGCCGAAGGCTGGTGCACCGCCTGGGTGGCCCGCTGATCCGGGGATAGTGCCCTCCGCTCCCCCTCATCCCCAGCCCTTCTCCCCTGAGGGGAGAAGGGAGCCAAATAGGGGATCGTGCCCTCCATGCCCCTCATCCCCGACCCTTCTCCTTTGAGGGGAGAAGGGCGCCAAATGAGAGGCTCCCGCCTGCGACGGGGAAGGCAGTCATGAAAATGAAAGCCCCTCTCCCGCTTGCGGGAGAGGGGTTGGGGTGAGGGCATGAAAAAACCCCAGAAATTCCTCCCCCATTGAGGAATCATGTAGACTTGCGGGCTGTCGCCCGCGTTGCCGCGCCGTCGGTCGCCGGGCTCCGTCGTCCCACAGACAGATTGAGCAGCAGATCATGGCATCGACCGAACGTCTTCTCCTGAGCGGCAACGAAGCGGTGGCCCTGGCCGCCCTGCATGCCGGTGTCAAACTGGGAACCGGTTATCCCGGTACCCCCTCCACCGAAATCCTCGAGGCCTTCGACCTGATCGGCGGCCCGGCCCAGTGGGCGCCCAACGAAAAGGTGGCCCTGGAAGTGGCCCTGGGCGCGTCCTTCGCCGGGGCACGCAGCCTCACCACCATGAAGCACGTGGGCGTGAACGTGGCCGCCGACCCCCTGTTCACCGCCGCCTACATCGACATGACCGGTGGCCTGGTGCTCGTCTCCGCCGATGACCCGGGCATGGCGTCCAGCCAGAACGAGCAGGACAACCGCCATTACGCCCGCGCCGCCATCGTCCCCATGCTGGAACCGGCCGATGCGCAGGAGGCCTATGATTTCACCCTGGCCGCCTTTGAACTCTCCGAGCGCTGGAAGGTGCCGGTGATCCTGCGCATGACCACGCGCATCTGTCATGCCAAGACCGAGGTCCGCCCGGGCCCCGAGCGCCCCTCCAGCATCCAGCCCGGCTATGAACGCGACATCCCCGGCCGGGTGATGATCCCCGCCTATGCCCGGCCCGCGCACCACAAGGTGCGCGCCAAGATGGAAGAGATCGCCCAGTGGAACGAGCAGAGTGATCTCAACCGGATCTACCCGGGTGACCGCTCCCTGGGCATCATTGCCTCGGGCGTGGCCGTGATGCATGCCCGCGAGGCGGCCCCCGAGGCCACCATGCTGGCCCTGGGACTCACCTGGCCGCTGCCCATGCAGCGCATCAAGGAGTTCGTTGCCAGCGTGGATCGCTGCGTGATCATCGAGGAGGGCGACCACCTGCTGTACGAGGCCCTGAAGGTGGAAGGGCTTGACGTGGAAGGCAAGCCGGAGATGTACCGCTTCAGTGAGCTGAACGTGCCCCGGGTGCGCCGCATCCTCTCCGGCGACACCACCCCCGAGGCCAAACCACCGCGGGGCAAGCCGCCTGAGCTGTGCAAGGGCTGCTCCCACCGGGAGGTCTTCGAGGCCCTGAGCCGTATGGACTGCATCGTCGCCGGCGACATCGGCTGTTACACACTGGGCGTGCTGCCCCCCTTCGAGGCCATGGACACCTGCGTGTGCATGGGCGCCGCCATCGGCGTGGGTCTGGGATTGCGCCACACCCTGCCCGATGACCAGGCCCGGCGCGTGGTCAGCGTGATCGGCGATTCCACCTTCGTCCATTCCGGCCTGACCGGCATCGCCGAGATGGTGTACAACCCGCCGCCGACCGGTCATGTGGTGCTCATCGTCGACAACAGCACCACCGCCATGACCGGCCGCCAGGAGCATCCCGGCACCGGGCGCAGCCTGAACCACGAACCCGCCAACAAGATGGATTTCGCCGCCGTCTGCCGCGCCATGGGCGTGAAGAACGTGGAAGTGGTGGATCCTCAAAAACCGGATGAGGACTTCGAGGGCCGCCTGCGGGCCATGATGGAAAAGGACGAGCTCTCCGTCATGATCGCCGAGCGCCCCTGCATCCTGGCGGCGCCGCTGATCCGCAAGTTCGAGAAGGCCCAGGAGGAGAAGCAGGCCCAGTGCGCCGCCGCCATGACGGACTGATCCATCGCGACGCATCCCGGCTTTCTTCCATACTTACCCAAAGAATTCAGAGGATCAGCAATGGCTGTCACCAATATCGTACTTGCCGGCCTGGGGGGCCAGGGCGTGGTCAAGGCATCGGATCTGCTCTCCACCACCGCCTTCAATGCCGGTTTCGAGGTCAAGAAGAGCGAAGTGCATGGCATGAGTCAGCGGGGTGGCTCGGTCACCAGCGACGTGCGTTTCGGGGAGAAGGTACTGAGCCCCATGGTGCCCATGGGCGAGGCGGACTTCCTGCTGGTGTTCGAGTCCAGCCAGGTGGACATCAACCGGGGCTGGCTCAAGCCCGGTGGCGTGCTCATCGCCCCCGAGGCCATTCCCGAGGGCGCCCTGCGCAACCGCAAGAGCCTGAACGTGGCCATCCTGGGGGCCCTGTCGGTGATGCTGGACTTCGATGAGGACCAGTGGATCCGCTCCATCCATACCTGTCTTGCCGAAAAACTGCACACGGTCAACGAGCAGGCCTTTGCCCTCGGGCGTGAAGTGGGACAAAAGATGGGCCGCGCGAAAGAGACCGAGGGGGTTTAAATGCTCAAAGAACGCTGGAACGATGTGGAGGGTGGCTTCCATCCGGCCAGTGCGCCGGATTTTCTGCCCGAGGACAAACTGCGCGAGGTGCAGCTCAGACGCCTGCGGGCCGTGGTGAAGCGCGCCTACGACAACGTGGAGCTGATCCGCACGCGGATGCAGGAAAAGGACATGGCGCCCGAGGACATCAAGCAGTTGTCCGATGTCGCCCACCTGCCCTTCACCACCAAGCTGGATCTGCGCGACACCTACCCTTTTGGTCTGTTTGCCAGCCCCATGAGCGACATCGTGCGCCTGCACGCTTCCTCCGGCACCACCGGCAAGCCCATCGTGGTGGCCTACACCCGGGAGGACCTGGAGGTCTGGGCCGAGGTGATGACCCGCACCTTCGCCTCCTGCGGTCTGCACCGGGGCGATGTGGTACAAAACGCCTTCGGCTATGGCCTGTTCACCGGTGGCCTGGGTGCCCACTACGGGGCCGAGTCCCTGGGGGCCACGGTGATTCCGGTCTCCGGCGGTAACACCGAACGCCAGCTGATGGTGATGAAGGACTTCTCCGTCACCGCCATGTGCGCCACGCCCAGCTATTTCACCCACATCATCGAACGTGCCCACGACATGGGCATGGACATGCGCGACCTGCCGCTGCACACCGGCATCTTCGGGGCCGAGCCCTGGAGCGATGCCATGCGCACCCATATCGAGGAAGGTGCCGGCATCAAGGCCTACGACATCTATGGTCTGTCCGAGATCATCGGCCCCGGCGTGGCCAGTGAATGCTCGGAGCAGAACGGCCTGCATGTTTTCGAGGATCATTTCTATCCCGAGATCATCGACCCGGAAACCGGCGAGCCGCTGCCCGATGGCGAGGAAGGGGAACTGGTGCTCACCACCCTGAGCAAGCAGGCCATGCCCATCATCCGCTACCGCACCCGGGATATCACCCGCATCATCCCCGAGACCTGCCCCTGCGGACGCACCACGCGGCGCTTCCGCCGCGTGGGTCGGCGCTCCGACGACATGTTCATCATCCGCGGCGTCAACGTCTTCCCTTCCCAGGTGGAGGCCGCGCTGCTGCAGGTGGAAGGCACCCTGCCCCACTACCAGATCATCCTCACCCGCGAAAACGGGCTGGATCAGATGGCCGTGGAGGTGGAAGTCACGCCGGAGGTGTTCAGCGACAAGGTCCGGGCCCTGGAGGATGTGCGGGCCGCCCTGGCCAAGGCCATCGAGCACATCGTGGGCATCCGTGTCGGCCTGCGCCTGGTGGAACCGCGCACCATTGCCCGCAGCGAGGGCAAGGCCAAGCGGGTGATCGACAACCGTTCGCTGTAAGTCGTCACAGGAGCATCACATCCCATGAAGCTGCAACAGCTTTCCGTCTTTCTGGAAAATCGCCCGGGACACCTGGCCGAACCCCTGGAACTGCTGTCCCGACAGGGCATCAACCTGCTCAATCTCTCGCTGGCCGACACCGCCGAGTTCGGGATCCTGCGCATCATCGTGCGCGACTGGCAGAAGGCCGAACAGGTCCTCAAGGAGGCCGGCTGGGTGGTCAGGCTCACCGAGGTGGTGGCCGTGGACGTGGAAGATCGTCCCGGCGGTCTCGCCGAAGTGCTGCAGGTGGCCGGACGGGCGGACCTCAAGATCGAATACATGTACGCCTTCCCGCTGCGCCGTAATGACCGCGCTGCCTTGATCTTCCGGTTCGAACAGCCGGACCGAGCCATCGCGCAATTGAAGGGTGCCGGCATTCATCTCATCGAGGCGGAAGAACTCTTCGCCGCCGTGGAATGAACCCAGCCCCATGAAACTGCCCTTCAAGGAACATGCGCTGCGCCGTGCCCTCAACGGTGAGTTGCACGCCCGTACCTTCGAGCCCACCCAGGCGCCGGCACGGGTGTCGCACCTGGCGTTTTTGTGCGGCGAACGGGGCAGCGGCATCAACACCCGCCACCTGCACCGTCTGCTGGAGCACTTCGGTGCACCCATTCCGGAGCAGGTGGGGCAGTATCATGTGGCGAATCTCGGGGATATCCGGCTGCATTGGGAACGGCACACGGAGTTTGTCACCTATACCTTCACTCACTGCGGCCCATTCACACACCCATTCGACCATCCGGTCATCGAGCGCCTGCCGAGCAACTGGCTGGAGAACTCCCCCGGTGAGTTGATTGCCGCCGTCACACTGGCCATGGATTCCGCCGACATGCCCGAGCGCAGCCTGGATGAAATCTCCGGGTTGTTTGGTGGCAATATCCTCATCGGTTCCGAGGTGGTGGGTGGCAAGGGCCGGGCCTGGTCGGACCTGCGTATCCATTCGGATGGCTTTGCCCGGATCCTGCTGCGCAACGATAACCTCACCGATGCCCAGGCCGGGCGGCTGATCAAGCGCATCCTGGAAGTGAACGCCTATCGGGCCATGTCACTCATGGGACTGCCCATGGCCCGCAAGGCCAGCCGTTCCCTGGGCACCGCCGACCGCCGCCTGGCCGAACTGGCGGCCCGCATGACCGAACAGAACAGCCACAACTCCGGCGAAACCCAGGGGGAACTGTTGGCGGACCTCACCCATCTGGCCTCCCAGATCGAGGCCGTGGCCGCCCAGACCACCTACCGTTTCGAGGCCTCCCGGGCCTATTACCGGGTGGTGCAGCAGCGTCTTCAACAATTGCGTCAGCAGCGCATCGAGGGGCTGCAGACCTTCACGGAATTTCTCGAGGCCCGACTGGCACCGGCCGTAGCCACCTGCGAGTCTGTGGGTGACCGGCAACGGGGGCTGGCCGAGCGGGCAGCGCGCTTGACCGCCCTGCTGCGGGCCCGTGTGGAGGTGAGCCTGCAGGCCCAGAACCGCAACCTCCTGGAATCCATGGACCGTCGTGCCAGCCTGCAACTGCGGCTGCAGGACACCGTGGAGGGGCTGTCCGTGATTGCCATCAGCTACTATGGCGTGGGCCTGGTGGGTTATGCCCTCAAGGGTCTGGAGAGTCAGGGCGTGCCCATCAGCCCGGCCCTGGGGATGGGTCTGGCCACCCCGCTGGTGGTCTTCAGCGCCTGGATGTTCCTGCAGCGGGTGAAGCGACGCATCCTCGGAGACGAAAAGAGCGAACACTGAAACGCGGTTGCCGGGATAAACGTCCCGGTGGAAGGTTGACCCCCATCAACGGCGTCCACCTGGCGCACGTGGCATCATACTCGCGAAGCACGGCCCACCATGCGCGAAGGGAACCCCTTATCGGCCCAAACAGCCGGCGCATCCATCAGGGATGGATGACGATCAAGTTGCGGCTGTCACTGCCGATATACTGAGCCGGACACGAAAAATCCTGCCAAGGGTCTGGCAGCCAACGGGGAATCGCAATGCGACGCATTTCTGACCTACCGATATGGGTCCGCCTGGTAGGTGCCATGGGACTGATACTCCTGCCCGCCTGGGCCGGCATGATCCTGTGGGCCATCCACGAGCAACGCAGTACCGCCATCGAGCAGGCAGAAGGCTTCTCGTCCACCATTCACGAGATGACCATGGCAGGCCTGACCACCATGATGATCACCGGCACCACCCATCGGCGGGAGGAATTCCTCGAGCAGATCGTCGAACTCCAGAGCGTCACCGACCTTCGCGTCCTGCGCGGCGAACCGGTCTCCAGGCAGTATGGGGAGGGCACGGAACACGAACGTCCGCAGGACGCGGTGGAGCGGCGCGTACTCGAGACCGGCGAGCCCCATATCCGGCTTGCGGAAGACCGCAGTACCCTGAGGGCCGTCCTGCCGGTTTACAACGAACGTGAATACCTGGGCAAGAACTGCACCTCCTGCCATGCGCTGGCCGCCGAGGGAGACGTGCTTGGTGCCACGAGCATGCAGATCCGCCTGGATGATGTGAACACGGCCGTACAACGTTTTGGCTGGAGCATCACCCTGCTGGCCATCCTGGTGAGCATCCCGGTGCTGGTATTCCTGTTCCTGTTCGTGCGCCGTTTCGTCACGCGCCCCCTCAACGACATGACCCGGGGGCTCAAGGGTATCGCTGAAGGAGATGGTGATCTCTCCCATCGCCTGCAGGTCAAGGGCAACGATGAGATTGGTGAAGCCTCCCAGGCCTTCAACGCCATGATGGACAACTTCCGCGACCTGATCAGCCGGGTGCTGGACTCCACCGCTCATCTGGCCCGGGCCGCTTCGGACCTGGCCGCCATCACCGAGCGCACCGATGCCGGTGTGAGCCGGCAGCGCTCGGAGGTGGACCAGTTGGCCACCGCAATGAACGAGATGAATGCAACGGCCCAGGAGGTGGCCCGCAGTGCCCAGCAGGGGGCCGATGCCACCCGTGACGCCCATGGCGCAGCCATGGGGGGCAAGGACGTGGTGGCCGGCACCATGGATCGCATCGAAAAACTGGCTGAAGAGGTGCAGCGAGCCGCCGATGTCATCCGCGACCTGGACAAGGACAGCGAGCAGATCGGCAAGGTGCTGGACGTGATCCGGGGCATTGCCGAGCAGACCAACCTGCTGGCGCTGAATGCGGCCATCGAGGCCGCCCGCGCCGGCGAGGCCGGGCGCGGATTCGCTGTGGTGGCCGATGAGGTGCGTTCACTGGCCACCCGCACTCAGAGCTCCACCCAGGAGATTCAGGAGATGATCGAGCGCCTGCAGCAGACCAGCCAGCGCGCCGTGGTGGTGATGGAGGAGAGTCGGCAGTATGCCCAGTCCAGCCGCGACAGCGCCGCCGAGGCGGGTCACTCCCTGGATTCCATCACCCAGGCGGTGAGCACCATCAACGACGTGAATACGCAGGTGGCCAGTTCAGCCGAAGAGCAGAGCGCCGTGGCCGAGGAGATGAACCGGAACGTGACCAGCATCTCCGATGCCGCCGAGGAGAACGCTCAGGGCGCGAGGGAAACCACCCACGCCTCCGAGCAACTGTCTCGACTGGCCAATGAACTTCAGGATCTGGTGGGCCGCTTCAAGGTGTGAGAACACCACGGCCCCGTGCCCATCACCCTGGGGTGGCCAGGCCATCCCAGGGTTTTTTTAATCTGAAGTTCCAGCCTACCAGTAACGCTAAACCATTGAATCTACTTACTTAAAAAGCGATTCAGGGTTCAGGCGTCTGGCTACAACCGGATATCGTTGATCCGATCCAGTGCAGCACGCTGTTTGGCCTTGGGTTTGGTATCCAGTTCGAACGTCGGTTCTTCGGCCTCATGATGACGGCCGCTGCATGTGTTACGGACTATGGTGGACAGCTCCTTCAGCAGGGTGCAAAAGCTGTGGGCAGGCGTGCCATCGTCGAGTGTTTTGGTGGCGACCTTTTCCAGCGCTGCATCGGAGCGTGTGGCCGGTGCGACCGGGTCGGCCTGTGCCCGATGTTCCCGTTCGGTATCGGCGAACAAGAGCGGGCGCCAGGCTTCGGTCATGTGCCATTTCACGTAGTATGCGAGCATGCACACACACACATGGGCCACCACCCGATCTTCGGTATAATGGTAGATCGCGCCGATCTTCACGTCTTCCCTCTAGAGGCTGCGGAATGCCGCCTCCACCTGGCTGAGGCTTTTGTAGTGGCGCACGGTATCGTCGGTACTGAGGTGCTCGCGCGGCACCGCGGTGCGGATCACATAGAGCCCATCGAGGGTCGCCTCCTCGGCGACCTGGGCCGCGTTGACCTGGAAATGGAACTGCCCCTCTTGGATGTCCAGTTCGAAGTGCTTGGCCATCTTGTACTTGTTGATCACCTTGCCCACCCGCACGCCGATCTTGTCGGCCGCCTTCAGTCGGCCACTGGCGACCATGCGTTGCACCGTCTCAAGCTCGCGCGTGGTGGCCTCAAGCAGGGCATTGCGCTTCTCGCCGCGCAGGGTGGCCAATGAGGGATTCCGGCACACGATCAGCCGTTCACCGGGAAATGCGGGATCGCTGAACTCGAAGAGATTGCGCTCATCGAACAGGTCCATCTGGATGGCACCGGTATCGACGAGCTTGCGGATCGCGCCGTTCTTGAGCGCCGTGATCCAGTCCACCCCGCTGC
>NZ_KK214996.1:605436-637779 GCF_000633935.1 Ectothiorhodospira haloalkaliphila ATCC 51935
TGAAGTTCCAGCCTACCAGTAACGCTAAACCATTGAATCTACTTACTTAAAAAGCGATTCAGGGTTCAGGCGTCTGGCTACAACCGGATATCGTTGATCCGATCCAGTGCAGCACGCTGTTTGGCGTTGGGTTTGGTATCGAGTTCGAACGTCGGTTCTTCGGCCTCATGATGACGGCGGCGGCAGGTGTTACGGACGATGGTGGACAGCTCGTTCAGCAGGGTGCGAAAGCTGTGGGCAGGCGTGCCATCGTCGAGTGTTTTGGTGGCGACCTTTTCCAGCGCTGCATCGGAGCGCGTGGCCGGTGCGACGGGATCGGCCTGTGCCCGATGTTCCCGTTCGGTATCGGCGAACAAGAGCGGGCGCCAGGCTTCGGTCATGTGCCATTTCACGTAGTAGGCGAGCATGCACAGAAACAGATGGGCCCGCACCCGATCTTCGGTGTAATGGTAGATCGGGCGGATCTTCAGGTCGTCGCTCTTGAGGCTGCGGAATGCCGCCTCCACCTGGCTGAGGCTTTTGTAGTGGCGCACGGTATCGTCGGTACTGAGATGCTCGCGCGGCACCGCGGTGCGGATCACGTAGAGCCCATCGAGGGTCGCCTCCTCGGCGACCTGGGCCGCGTTGACCTGGAAATGGAACTGCCCTTCCTGGATGTCCAGTTCGAAGTGCTTGGCCATCTTGTACTTGTTGATCACCTTGCCCACCCGCACGCCGATCTTGTCGGCCGCCTTCAGTCGGCCACTGGCGACCATGCGTTGCACCGTCTCAAGCTCGCGCGTGGTGGCCTCAAGCAGGGCATTGCGCTTCTCGCCGCGCAGGGTGGCCAATGAGGGGTTCCGGCACACGATCAGCCGTTCACCGGGATACGCGGGATCGCTGAACTCGAAGAGATTGCGCTCATCGAACAGGTCCATCTGGATGGCGCCGGTATCGACGAGCTTGCGGATCGCGCCGTTCTTGAGCGCCGTGATCCAGTCCACCCCGCTGCGCTTGTCCAGGGCCTCGATCTGCTTTTGCGAGATCATGCCGCGATCCCCCACCAGGATCACCGATTGCAGGTCAAAGCGTCCTTGCAGGCTGTCTACCTGGTCCATCAGGGTCTGCGGGTCCGACGTGTTGCCGGCAAACACCGAGATCGAGACCGGGCAGCCTCGGTCATCGGTGAGCAGGCCGTAATTGACTTGCAGCTTGCCCTTTTTGCCATCACGCGAGTAGCCCCGCCGCCCCAGCGGACAGTGGCTCCCCTCCAGGTAACTCGAGGACAGGTCGTAGAGGACACGCCCCCCTTCGGCCAGGTGCCGACGGGCCAAGCGCCGCTCAATCTTGTCCTGACGTTCGAGCAGCCAATCCAGCGCCCCGTACAACTCATGCTCATCCGCATCGGCAACCCCGAACCACTCGCCCAGCGTGCTGTGGTCCCAACTGCGGCTGGTCGCCAGCTTGCTCTGCGGGTCCCGTACCCGTGCAGCGATCATCGCCAGCACCAGATCCCGTTGCCGTGATGGCTTGGAATCCAGCAGGGGTCCCAGGTGCAACCGCTGCATCGCCTGACCGATCGCCTGCACCGCGCCGTGTGTCCGTGAACGTACCACCTCGAAGAGGCTATCGACGGGAGCCAGCGGCTCCCCCTTGAGGACGGCACGAATCGATTCGGCTTGTTCGCGGGACAGGGACGAGAGATTGGCGAGGGTGCGCTTGACGATGCGACCGCCTTCGCGGGTGGACTCGCGCAGCAGAATAGCGGGCGGCGAATTGCGATTGGGGACAATGTCGATGTACATGGACTGATTATAGCCCAACGCCATGGAATGAAAAACAAAAAAATTGATTTACATGGGTACATTTTCGACTAAAAATTGACCTACCTCACCGAAAACTCGAACACCACCAGCGACTTACCAAGAACATGAGAATGGTTCGCGCTGAAACTTCAGTTTAATGCTCCGACATGTCCACGATGGCGGAAACGATGTCGTTCATGGTGACAAGGCCCGCCAGTTCATTATCGTTCAGCACGACAATGCGACGAATGCGCTGCAGGACCATCAGCCTCGCCACATGCTTCACCTCCATCTCCGCCGGCACGGTGATGACGGGTTTGGAGCACACGTCGTAGACATTGATGAGGTCAATGTCCCCCTCCTCCGCAACGATGGTACGCAAGATGGTGGTGTAGGTGATGATCCCATAGGCGTCATGGGCGTGTTGCTTGTCCACCACCAGGGACTTGACCCGATGGCGCTTCATTTCCTGCATGGCCTCGCGGATGGTGGCGAGCGGGGAAATCGTCGCCACGTTCTTGACCATGAGATCTTTAACCAGCATGAATAACCTCTGGGTAGTGTGAGAGGACGGCCGTGGGGCAACGGTCAGGTCTAAAGGTCATCCTTGATGCGTTCCTCAAAGCGCTCCACCTGACTCAGGTCGATACCCGCGATATGCTCCAGGGGTACCGTGAAGACCACGCCATGGGAGTGGGATTTCAATTCCAGCTCATCGCGCAGGGCCTTCATCACAGCCAAGGACAGCTTTTTCTCCAGCACGAAGACAAGCGCCGACTGACTGCCTTCATAGGTCAGCCCGAAGAAGGTCTTCTTCTCCTTGCCGCCGATACCCCGGGCATCGAGGATGGTCACGCCCCCTGCCCCCGCCTTGCGAGCCACGTCAATGGCCTTCTCTTCCAGGTTGTCGGCCAGGATGGCCACCAGTACGGCAAACTTCATGACGGTTGCTGCCTCCAGCGATTGGCGAGTTCAACGGCGATAGCATAGAGCATCACGCTGATGATCGGGAAGATCGACGCAAAGGCGATCAGACCAAAACCATCAATGAGTACATTGCGGTCCTCAATGTGGGTGGCCAGGCCAATGCCCAGGGCGGTCACCAGGGGCACGGTCACCTCCGAGGTGGTCACCCCACCCAGGTCGTAGGCCAGGGCGACGATATAGCGTGGCGCCAGCACGGTGAGCAGGATCACCACCGCGTACCCACCCATGATGTAGTAATGGATGGAGTCACCGACGATGATCCGGTGCACGCCCAGCGTGATCCCCACGGCCACACCCATGGCCACCAGCAGGCGGATGGTGTTGCCATTGAGCTTGCCCCTTCCTGCCTCCTGAGCCTTCTGCCCGATGGCGATCAGGGCCGGCTCGGCCATGGTGGTGGCAAACCCGATACTGAAGGCAAACAGATACACGAACAGGAAGCCATCCAGGGTGATCAACTGTTCCGCCATGCTGCGACCGATGGGGAACAGGCCCAGCTTCAAACCCACCACAAAGGCATAGAGGCCGAAGATGACCAGAACAAAACCGCCCATCACCTTGTGCACATGGGCGATGCCCTTGCGGATCACCAGATACTGAAAGAGCAGCACCACCGCAATGATGGGCAACACATCACGAAACATCACCAGCAGGTCCGTGAGCATGCCCAGCAACACGCTGTCCCCTACCCGGCTGACCACTTCGTCTTCCACCGCCTCGGCCAGGGGAGCTGCCCCTCGGACCATCTCCGGGTCCCCCAGGGTGTACACCACGATGCCATAGAGCTGCACGGCGATCATGGGCACCATCACCGCCAGGCCCACCAGCCCGAAGCCATGGGTGAGTGCGTTGCGTCCGCGAATGGAGACGGCAAGCCCGATGCCCAGGGCGGCGATCAGGGGTACGGTGACGATGTTGGTGGTCACGCCCCCGGAGTCGTAGGCCAGGCCGACGATCTCTTCGGGCGCGAAGAAGGTGATGATCACCACCAGCAGATAGCCGATGATCATGTACCAATGCAGGCTGTGCCCGAGGATGATGCGCACGATCCCCAGTGCCACCACTGCCCCCACGGATACCGCCACCAGCAGGCGTAGCACCAGGGCGCTGATGTGGCCACCACTGATCATCTCCGCCTGACTCGCTACCGCGATCAAGGCCGGTTCAGCCACCACCGCTGCAAAGCCCAGGCAAAAACCAAAAATCATCAGCCACGCCAGGGAGCCCTTCTTGGCAAACTCGTTGGAGAGGTTCTTGCCGATGGGGAAGATCCCCATCTCCAGCCCCTGAAGGAACAGGGCCACACCCACCACCACGATCAGCAGGCCCACTGCCATGGGTAGCCAACCTTCGGGTACCTGCTGCATGACGGCAAACTGGAAGATCGCTACCACAATGATGATGGGCAGCAGGTTCCGGAAGGAGTGCTTGAGAAGCTCGTAGAATTCCTTGATCTGATTCAAGAGGCTGCGCTTTGGAAACGTGGGTTATGGTGTGTTGTTGTACCGCGAAGGATTTCCCCTTGAGAGCATACTGTAATTGCATGGCTCGACTCCATGCTGCACCTGCACGGACGCCTTACAGGCTCCATGCTTTGCGTTATGCTCACCGTCCTCCATCCTTGTATGACTTTCCAAACCATGACACTGCCTGTAACCGACCGCGCCATCCGCGAATCTGTCCGCATCGCCCTTGCCGAGGACGTCGGCCCCGGGGATCTGACTGCACAACTCATCCCGGAGAATGCCACCTGCCGCGCTCACGTGATCTGCAAGGAGACGGCCATCCTCTGTGGTCAGGCCTGGTTCGACGCCACCTTTGCGGCCCTCGACGGCGATGTCAGGGTGCAGTGGCAGGTGGCGGATGGTGACATCATCCCCACCGGTACCCGGCTGTGCACTCTCTCGGGCCCCTCCCGGGCCATCCTCACTGGCGAACGCACCGCCCTGAACTTCCTGCAGACCCTCTCGGCCACAGCGACCCGCACCCGCGAGTATGTGGAAGCGGTCGCTGGCACCCGGGCGCACATCCTGGACACCCGCAAGACCCTGCCGGGGCTGCGCCTGGCCCAGAAATACGCCGTGACCTGCGGGGGTGGGCACAATCATCGTCTGGGGCTTTATGACGCCGTGCTGATCAAGGAAAACCACATCATGGCCGCAGGCTCCATCGCCGCAGCAGTGACGCGTGCCCGTGATCTGGGGGATCAGGTTCCGGTGGAAGTGGAAACCGAGACCCTGGACGAGGTGCGCCAGGCCCTGGAGGCAGGCGCGGACATCATCATGCTGGACGATTTCACTCTGGACGGCATGCAGGAGGCCGTGGCCCTGGTGAACGGAGCCTGCCTGCTGGAAGCCTCCGGCGGCGTGGACCTGGACAGCATCCGCGCCATCGCGGCCACCGGGGTGGACCGGATCTCCATCGGCGGTCTGACCAAGCATGTGCAGGCAGTCGACCTGTCACTGCGTCTGGAGGAGGAATAGAGGGGGGTCTCCACGGTCCCTCCCCCATCGGGAAGATGAGTTCGTGGCATAAAAGGCGTCCGCCCCCTCTTCTCTGCCCCCTTTCCTTTCTTGAAGTCACCCTTCCCGCTTGGCCCTCTCCCACAGCTCATCCAGAACCTCCAGCGGCTGATCTTCCACCGCGCGCCCCTCCCGGGCAAGGGTCTGCTCGATGAAGCGAAAGCGGGACTCGAACTTGCGATTGGTGCGCCGCAGGGCCGCCTCGGGGTCCACTTTCAGATGACGGGCCAGGTTGGTCACGGCGAACAGCAGATCCCCGACTTCGTCCTCCAGGCGATCATGCCCGGCACCGGCGGCCATCTCCTGGCGTACCTCATCCAGTTCTTCAAGGATCTTGTCCAGCACCGGTGCCGGGTTGTCCCAGTCAAACCCTACCCGGGCGGCACGCTTCTGGATCTTGGCGGCACGGCTGAGGCCCGGCAGGGTGCGGGCGATGCCGTCCATCTGGCTAGGCAGGGCCCTGGCATCATTGCCATCAGCGGGCGCGCCCTGGCCTGCGGCACGTTCCCGGGCCTTTTCCGCCTCCCAGGCGGCATGCTGGGCCTCCTCGGACTCGAACCGGGTGTCGCCAAAGACATGGGGGTGGCGTCGCACCAGCTTCTCCGCCAGCGTGGCGGCCACGTCCTGGAAGTCAAAACGGCCCTCTTCCTGGGCCATCCGTGAGTGAAACACCACCTGCAGCAGCAGGTCCCCCAGTTCACCGCGCAGTTCATCGAAGTCCCGACGCTCGATGGCATCGGCGACCTCAAAGGCTTCTTCAAGTGTGTGCGGGACGATGGAGTCGAAGGTCTGCTTCAGATCCCAGGCACACCCCCGCTGCGGATCCCGAAGGCGGGCCATGATGGCCAGCACTTCATCCATGGAGCCGACCTTGCAGGGTTTATCCGGCATGGCAGCGGGTCAGCGTCAGAAGTTGAAGCGAACCCCGAAATGGACGTGCTCATCCATCTTGTAATCGCGCCGCCGGTCCATGTCGGCCTCGAGATAGCGATAGCCGATGAAACCACGGGCACCCGGCGTGACCTCCAGTTCATAGCGTACCGAAGCATCCAGAAGATCCCGCGCATCGCCGAAGGTGGTCACGCGCGGGCCATAGTAAGCCTCGGCAGCCAGATACATGGGCATGTTGGCGGGAATGGTGTAGCGCACCTCCCCGCCCAGGGCCACGGACTGGAAACGATCGTCCGGCGTGTCGATAAAGCCGAAGTACGCCTTGCCACCCACACCGAAGGTCAGCGGCTGTTCGCCAGCGGGGACGCCGACCACGTTGAGGCCGGTGGTCAGCATGTAGTCGCTGTCGTCATTGAAGAACACCCCGAAGGAGAGATCCGCCCCACCAAAGCCGATCGCGGCGGAATCGGTGATGAAGGTGAACTGGGCCGTGTCCTTGCTCAGATACGCATCCAGGGTATTGGACGCGGCCACGGGGGCAAGTCCCATCATCACGGCGGCCGTCAGTAGTCTGAGTCGCATGGTCATTCCTCGGCAATCAAGAAGGTGGTCGCGGTCGGGCCGCGCCGGGGGTGTTTCACTCGGCCTTGTCACGGTCGGGCTTGTCCTCCGAAGAAACCTCCCCCGGAGAGAGCAGCACCTGATTCTGGGGATCGTAGCGATCCTTGAGTTCGTCCTTGAGGGTCTTGGACCACATGGGCAGGCCCACGAAGTACCCGGCACGCCCGATCAAATGAGCGGCAATGGGGGCCGTGAGCACGATGAAGATGATGATCGCCGCCGCCCGGGCCGCCACGGCCACGTCACCGAAGAACTCCAGACCCACGGCAATCACCATCAGACCACCGCCGAGGGCGCCGGCCTTGGTGGTGGCGTGGAGGCGCATGGGCAAATCAGGCATGCGCAGCAACCCCAGGGCCGCCACGAACATGAAACCGGCACCAATCAACAGAAACAGGCTCACCACCACATCAGTCATGATGGACCCCTCCCCCCTTGGTGATCAGACGCGCAAAGCCCACCGCCGCCAGGAAGGCCGTCAGGGCCAGCACCATGGCCACATCCAGGAAGGCGGTCACGCCGCTGGACAGGGTGTACACAGCGATGAAGCCCACCGTGAGGGTGGCGATCATTTCCAGAGCCACCACCCGGTCGGGCAGACTCGGGCCGATCACCAGCCGTACGAAGGTCAGCCCCAGGGCGATACTCAGGATCACGTAGGACACAAAGATGGAGACCTCAAGCATGGTAGCCCCCCAGGGAATGGCATTGAGCGGGCAAGGCCGTCGTGGTTGCACGGATCATCTGAGCACCTCCAGGGCGCGGTGTTCCAGGTAGCGCAGACTCTTGACCACTTCGGCCTCGTCATCCAGGTACATCACGTGAATGTACAGCACCTTGCGGTCGCTGGAGACATCCAGGCTCAGGGTGCCCGGTGTCAGGGAAATCAGGTTGGCGACGATGGTGATCTCGCCATCGGTCCTGGCCTCCAGCGGAAAGGCGATCACCCCCGGCTTCATGTAATACGTGGGCGTCAGCACATCATAGGCCACCTTCAGGTTGGAGAGGATCAACTCCCACAGGAAGAAGCCGATGAAGCGGATTGTCCTGGGCACCTTGGTGGCATAGTTGGCGAAGGCCGGGATCCCGCGCAGAGCATAGGCAAGCACCAGATAGCCCAGCGCCAGGCCAATGAAAAGGTTGGTGCCGGTGAAACTGCCGGTGAACCCCATCCACAGCATGGCCAGCAGGATATTCCACGCCAGAGGTCCAATCATGACCGATCCCCCAATACCGCATCAATGTAGATCTGCGGGTCAAGCAATTGATGCGCCGCCTGCTCTGCAATCAGATAGATGGGCTGAGCACCAAATCCAATGAACACCGTCATGGCGGCCATCACGGCGATCGTGCCGTACATGACGCCAGTTCCCTTGGGCCCGGGAGCCGGGCGGTTCGCATGCTCCTCGGGCTGCGCCTTCCAGAAGACTTCAGCCCAGATCTTGATCATGGAGTAGAGCGTCAGCAGACCCACCAGCAGAGCCACGAAGACGATCCACCAGGATTCAGCCTCCACACCGGCCCGGATCAGAATGAACTTGGCGAAGAAGCCCGACAGGGGCGGAATCCCCGCCAGCGACAGTGCCGGCACCAGGAACAGCAGACCCAGGATGGGGTGGCTGCGGTACATGCCCCCCAGTTCCTTGAGCTCATACGTGCCCTTGAGGCGATACACTAGGCCACTGACCAGGAACAGATTCGCCTTCACGATGATGTGGTGCATGATGTAGAAGACACCGCCCACCAGGGCCAGCGGCGTGAACAGCGCCAGCCCCATGATCATGTAGCCGATCTGGCTGATGATGTGGAACGACAGGATCCGCCGGAATTCATACTGGGCCGCCGCACCCAGCACGCCGGTGAGCATGGTGGCCCCCGCCACCCACAGGAGGATCTCGTGGGTGTAGCCCACATCCTGGGTGAAGATCAGCGTGAACACCCGGAACAGCGCATACACCCCCACCTTGGTGAGCAGGGCCGCGAACAGGGCAGAGACCGCCACCTGGGGTGTGTGATAGGAGGCCGGCAACCAGAAGAAGAACGGGAAGGCGCCCGCCTTGATGCCAAAAGACACCAGGAACATCATCGCAATCACGGTGATGAGGCCCGTGTCTTCCACATCCGCCAGCTTGTCGGCGATGTCCGCCATGTTCAGGGTGCCGGTGAGACCGTAAAGCAGACCGATGCCCGACAGGAAAATGGCGGACGACACCAGGTTGAGCGTGACGTACTTGATGGCGCCTTCCATCTGCGCGCGCTCGCCACCGAGAATGAGCAGCGCGAACGAGGCCACCAGCATCACCTCGAACCACACGTACATATTGAAGATGTCACCGGTGAGGAAGGCGCCGTTCACGCCCGCCAGCAACAGGTGCAGCAGCGGATAATAGCCGTAGTGCTCGTGGCGCTTGCTGATGGCCGTGAGCGAGTACACCGCTGTGGCCAGACCACTGATGGCCGCCAGGACCACCATGATGGCACCCAGCAGATCCGACACCAGCACGATGCCGAAAGGGGCCTGCCAGTTGCCCATGTGCATGACCAGCACGCCATCGCGCCAGGTGGCCAGCAGCAACCAGACTGCGGCGGCGAGCAGGGTACCGGTGCCCAGCACGCCGATGACGCGCTGCGCGGTGCGATAGCGCCAAAGCGCCAGTGATATCGCACCAAATAACAGCGGTAAGACAACCGGGAGCGCGACCTCGGGCCTCATGTGTCAGTATCCTTCATCTGGTCCATATCGTCGGCTTCCACCACCTCGTAGGCACGGTGGATGAGCACCACGGCGAATGCCAGCACGCCGAATCCGATCACGATGGCGGTGAGGATCAGGGCCTGGGCCAGCGGGTCGGCCACCACCCCCTCGGGTTGCGTCGCTCCCAGCGGCACCAGGGGCGGTGCCCCGCGCAGCATCCCTGCCTGGGTGAACAGCAACAGGTTGGCGCCATTGGAGAGCAGGATCAGCCCGATCACCAGCTTGACGATGGAACGGCGCAACATCATGTAGATGGCGGCGGCAAACAGCCCCCCCACCACGAAGGCCATCAAGGTTTCCATGTGCGCCCCCTTGCCCCCGATACGCGCCCGAGTCGGGCCGTCCGGTGCGACCGGCGTTGTGATTGCAATGCATGCATAGCGTTATGAATTCAGGATCGGTTGGTCAGTCTTCGGCTTCGGCCAGCGTGAGCAGGATCAGCAGCACGCTGCCCACCACCACCAGATAGACGCCGATGTCGAAGATCAGCGGCGTTCCCACCTTGATCTTCCCAAGGATTGGCATGGTGAATTCCAGCCATTGGGAGGTGAAGAAGGCCTGGCCCTTGAAGATGGCCGGCACCCCGGAAATCACACCGAACACCAGCCCCCAGCCCACCAGATCCCGAGGGTCCGCATACAGCACCCGCTTGGCCTGATGGATGTCCTGGGCAAACATGTGCAGGGCGATGGCCGAGGCGGCTACCAGGCCAGCGATGAAACCGCCGCCCGGCTCGTCATGCCCGCGCAGCAGCAGGAATATCGAGAACATCAGCAGCAGCGGCAACAGCAACTGCGATGCCGACCTCAGGATCAGCGACTGGATATTGAGCTCACGGGTCATTTCCGGTTGTCCTCAGCACGCAGCTTGATCATGGCGTAGACGCCCACCGCCGCCAGGGCCAGCACGACGATTTCCCCCAGGGTATCCAGGGCACGGAAATCCACCAGGATGACGTTGACGATGTTGCGCCCGAAGCCCGAGGGTTCGCTTTCGCGGATGAAGTATTCCGAAATGCTGTCGGCAAAGCGGGTGGAACTGGCCGCCAGGGACAGCAGGGCCACCATCACCCCGAACGCCAGGGCCACCACCGCGTCACGGATACGCAAGGCCTGGGGGGTCAGACCCAGGAAACCCGGCAGGCGGAACAGGACCAGCACCAGCATGATCACCGTGAGGGTTTCCACCAGGACCTGGGTAATGCCCACGTCGGCCGCGCTGAACAATACGTAGATCAGCGCCACCGAGAAGCCCACGGCGCCCAGCGAGGCCACGGCACCCAGGCGAGATGACGTGGTCACAGAGACCAGCGCGGCCAGCAACAGCACGGCGACGATGGCCAGCTCCTGGATGCGCACGCCGGCAAGACTCATCTGTATCTCCAGCCCCCCAGCACGCGCGATGGAGAACGTTACCAGGGCCACGGTCGACAGCAGGATGGTCAGCAGGTAATAACGCAAGTAACCGTTTTGCAGCACGCGGGTCTGCCATTCGGAGATCGACACCAGGCCATCCATGCTCTTGTCGTAGGCCCTTTCGGGCCCGAAGCGCTTGAGGTCATCCATGAAGCCGGTGGCAGTGCGGAAACGATCCCAATTGAAGTAGATGGTCAGGCCCAGCACCAGGCTCAGCAGGCTCAGCATCAGCGGCAGGTTGAAACCGTGCCAGAGGCTCAGATAGGTCTCCACCGGGCTGCCATACACGGCTCCGGCCGCCGCTGACAGCAGGCCACGATCCACCATGGCCACGCCCACGCCGAACAACAGCCCCAGGGAAGCCAGCACGGCGGGACCCGCCAGCATGGCCGGGGGCGCCTCATGGTGAGGCGTCTTGGGCGTTTCCACCCGCGGCCCCCAGTAGGGCTTGATACCCACCACGGCGGCCACAGCCACCACCAGGATGGCCGAGGCCACGGTCAGCAGGGACAACAGACCCGACAGGCTGGGGGCCTCGAGCACGGCCTCGAAGAGAAGCTCCTTGGCCACGAACCCGAACATGGGGATCACCCCGCCCAGCGACAGGGCAGCGATGGCGGCAAAGGTGGCGGTAATCGGCAAGGCATGGCGCAGCCCGCCCGTTTGCAGGAAGTCCTTGCAGCCCGCCTCGTGGTCCAGGATGCCGGCGATCAGGAACAGCGCGCCCTTGTACAGGGAGTGGGCCAACAGGAAGGCCATGGCCGCCATGATGGCGGTGTCCGTACCCACGCCGATGAGCATGGTCAGCGTGCCCAGGGCCATCACCGTGGAGTAGGCCAGCACCTGCTTGACGCCCGTGGAGCGAATGGACATGAACACACCGGTGAACATGGTGAGCGCACCAAACACCCCCAGCAGGATCAGCCACAGGTCGGTGGCCCCCAGGGAGGGGTTCAGGCGGGCCATCAGGTAGACACCGGCCTTGACCATGGTGGCCGAGTGCAGGTAGGCGGATACCGGCGTGGGGGCCGCCATGGCGCGGGGCAACCAGAAGTGGAACGGCACCTGGGCCGACTTGGTGAAGCACCCCAGCAACACCAGCAGGACGATGGCCACGTACCAGCCGTGATCCCGCAGGGCATCACCGGAAGAGAGGATTTCCGAGAGCTCGTAGCTGCCCGTGACCACCGCCATCATCACCAGACCGGTGAGCAGCGCCAGCCCGCCCCCCACGGTGACGAACAGCCCCTGCAGGGCACTGCGCCGTGCCGTGGCGTCCTCATGGTTGAAGCCGATCAGCAAGTAGGAGGTGATGCTGGTCAGTTCCCAGAAAACGAACAGGGAGATCAGATTGTCGGACAGCACCAGGCCCAGCATGGAAGCCATGAAGGAGAGGATGAGCACATAGAACCGGCCCAGATCCTTGTGTCCTTCCAGGTACCGCCCGGCATAGGCCACGATGAAGAAGCCGATCCCCGAGATCAGCAGGGCAAACAGCAGACTCAGGCCATCCACCAGGAAGGAGAGCTGGATATCCAGCCCTGGCACCCAGGGATAACTGATGACAATGGACTCGCCACTGCCCACCGCCGGCAGGAAGGAGAGGAAATAAAGGAACAACGCAGCCGGCAGGATGGCCAGGACCCAGCCACTGTTCATGCCGGTCTGACGATGGACCGCGGGGGCGACGGTGGCTAGCAGGAAACCGGATAGGATAGCGAGCAGCATGGCGATCTATTTCGGCGATGTGACGCGGTCCATTATTTCCAGACTGACAAGGACCCCGCGCCGCGACAAGGGCTGTCTGCGGCTGCCTTTCTCCTTTCGGTTGCAGGTGTATGGATCGTGTGCCCGGGAATTCCCCAGCCCGATCCTGGTGTGGACCGGGCGCCCAGCAGCCCGGGCAGGCTGCCCACTCAAGATTGAAGATGCTAGAGCATGTCCTGGATCAAAATCAATCGTTTTAATGCGCCGCATCAATGACGAACGAAGGTGATCAATCTATCCATCCCGACTGACGGCGCCGCAGGCGGACCCGGGTGAGCAGGATCCCCAGGATCAGACTGCCGATGGCCACACCGCCGCCGTAGAGGAACCAGTTCAGACGCTCATCACCCCGCAGCGCACGGTTCTCATCCAGCAGATCGCTCACCCGCTGCTGCTCCTGGGACAGGCTCTGGCGCAACTCTTCGTTCTCCCGGGCCGTCTGCAGGGGATCCGCCGCCATGTCCTGCAAATGCTCCAATTCCGCTTCCAATTCCGACACTCGATCCATGAGTTCGTCAGCGCGCTCGCTTTCTCGGGCGCCCTGTGTACGCGCAGCCTCAAGGTCGGCGGCAAGCTGGTCCCGCTCTGCCGCCAGGGACTGCACCCTCTCCCGGGCATCAGCCAACTGCTCTCGGGCATGGGGGCGGTCCATGAGGTAACGGCTCAGCACCCAACCCTCCGTGCCCCCCGAGGTTCGGATCCTCGTGTAATCGCCATCCTCCTCAAGCACTGTGACTGGCGTACCGCTGGAGAGGAAAGTCAGTATCCGGTGCTGCAGGCTCTGCCCACGACGAACGTCGACTTGCAGATCATCAGTGATGTATGCGGTGGACTGCGCAAACGCCGGCGGCAAGGCCACCAGAGTGATGGATAAAGCCACGGCACAGACGGAACCAGCAAGCAAGGCGCGTTTCACGGAATCATCCTTCTGCATTGACCAAACACAAAATTCGTGGAGACTTGTCAGAGTCGAACATCATAACCATCACGGATCATCCTGCCCATGCCCGATCAAGAACCCGCCAATCTTTCACCCCGGGAAGCCTACGACATGCTCCAGGCCGACCCCAAGGCCCTGCTGGTGGATATTCGCTCCAGCATGGAGTTCCTGTTCGTGGGGCATCCGGTAGGTGCCGTACACATCCCCTGGATGGACGAACCGGACTGGACCCTGAACCCACGTTTTACCACTGAGGTACGCAAACTGCTGCTGGGAGGCGCCTCCGGGCAGCATCAGGGTGAAGGCGGCGCGCCGGTCATCCTGATCTGCCGTAGCGGCAAGCGCTCCCTGGAGGCTGGCCGAGTCCTTCTGGAAGACGGCCTGCCCAGGGTTTTCCACGTGGGCGAGGGCTTTGAAGGCGACCTCAACGACAAGCACCAACGTTCCAGCGTGGGTGGTTGGCGCTACCACGGCCTGCCCTGGGAGCAATGCTGACACCCATTACGCCCCTCGGCCGCCCTCCGGCGGGCTTTCCTCGGCCCCGGGGGCGACTGAGGGCGAATCCGAGGGGGGCGTGATCACGGCCAAGGGCTTCTCTGGCGCGGATCGAGAATTGCGCGCTCGCTGAACGGCCCGCTCGATCCGGACCGGAATGAAGATCCACAACTCGTAGAGAGCCAGCAGCAACCGGCCCAGCAGGGTCAGGCCCCAGGACACCCACAGCAACAGGGCGGAGAGGATTTCCAGCAGGAAGACCGCCAGGGTCCCGGTCACCACCCCCAGGGCCTGCATGAACATCTGCACCGGCACGGCCCCCAGGGACAGGACGAAGGTGAGCAACAACCCCAGCAGCAGGAGCGTGAGCGTGGAAAGCCAATCCAGCGCCGGCAGCAGCATGTCCGGTTCTCCCTGCAGCAAGAGCCCCAGCGCATCCTCCTGAGCCATGTAGAGCCCCCGACTGGCCGCCAGCGAACCGCTGAGCACGGCCACGGTGACCAGCACCACCATCCCCGCCAGATAAAAACGACGCCTCACCCGGGGCTCAACACCACCAAAAGCCGGAATCATGCGGGTCACTTGCCGGGTCTCGCTCATCATGGCCCCTGCAAACACCGCCATGAAGATCAGCAGTGCCACTGCCAGTTGACTCAAGCCCACCCCATCGCCCTGGGGCAGGCCGCCCAGCACCTCCCACATGGGACGTTCCAGCAGGTGAAAAAGCACCACACCACACAAGGCAAGCAACCCCAGAAGAAAACTGCTGAACGCCAGCACTCCCGTGGAGGCCAGGGTGAGGCTGCGGGAGGGGACTCGCCCCTGCTGGAGGTGTTGAAAACGCATCACCATCTCGTCGATGCGACGAGCGTGATCACGCACCCCACGCACGGAGCGGTCCAGCTGACCCAACTGATCACTCAATTCACGCCAGGCCGGCAGCAACCCCCGCAAGGCTTCAATGCGATCGCGACTGGAGCGGCGATATTCCTCCAGGGCATCACGCGCCGAACGTGCCAGGGAGTCATGCATCTCTTCCAGCACCTGACTCACCCGCGGATCCCCCTTGGGCGGAGCCGCCGCCAGGGCATTGGCCGTACGCACCCACGACGGCTCTTCAGGCACCTGATCCTGGGCGGTGTGATAGTCCCGTTCCAGCTGACTGATCTGCTCGTTGATGCGCCGCTGCAGGGCAGGATACCCGCCCAGATCACGGTTCACGCGGGCATGAATGGCCTGATACTCCTGCTCGAAGCGCCCCTCCAGGCGCCGCGCCTCCACACCGCGCAGGTAATCTCGCCGCCACCGCTGCAATCGTTGGGCTCGCCGCCCTACCCCCCTGCCCGCATGGCGCAACAGGGACGACAGCATCCTGGTAAAAGCCCGGATGACCCGCTCGGCCTGCTCACGGGCCAGGTAGGCCAGCGGTATCAGGACAACCAGCCAGATAAAGATGGAAAGGCTCAAGCTGTCGGCCCAAAGGCCGATCAGTCCATCAGGACTCATGCAAAACTCCCCAATGCCCGTGTGTCGGAGGTGAGATCCGGTGACACATTCGGGGCACGCTGTGATCGAGTGGGCCCAGATTATGGGGCATCAGGGCACCGCTTGGCAGTGTCTAAAGTTTTCTCCGGCCATGCCGCCAAGATGAGAGAGAAGCTTTGACCACGGATACCAAGAGAACGCCCCCATGAACCGAAGCCACCTGGAACAGCAAGCTGGCGCCCAGTACGCACCGTATCGCGAGTTCCCCGAAATGAAGGCCGGGGCCGCGGTGCTGGGCTTTCTCCCCGCATTCAAGGACATCAATACCCATGAGACGCACCTGTCGGTAAACGACGACGGCAGCCTGGCACTTATTCATCTGCTGGACGGACTGCCCGACCACTGGGTGGTGGAGCGCGACGAGCAGGGGCGCATCACGGCGCTCAAGGACGGCATTGTGGCCGGCTTCATGCGCCAGGGCCGCTTCTTCACCCGCTCGCAACTGGCCCAATTGCGCTGGGACGCCTGAGCCCGACGCCCTGGGGCTTGTGCCTCCTCACCGAATCCGGTCCAATAGGCGGCTCCCTAAAGGACCGACCAACCCCCGATGCGAAAAAACAGCTACGAGCGCGACGAACTCCTTCAATGCGGCCATGGCCAGATGTTCGGCCCCGGCAATGCCCAGCTGCCGGTGCCGAACATGCTCATGATGGACCGGGTGACCCACATCAGCGACGAGGGGGGGGCCTATGGCAAGGGAGAGATGCGCGCCGAGCTGGATATCAACCCCGAACTGTGGTTCTTCGGCTGCCATTTTCCCGGCGACCCGGTGATGCCGGGCTGCCTGGGCCTGGATGCCATGTGGCAGTTGGTGGGCTTTTACCTGGCCTGGATCGGCAACCCCGGCCGCGGTCGCGCCCTGGGTGTGGGTGAAGTGAAATTCACGGGTCAGGTCCTGCCCACCGCCGGCAAGGTGGACTACCAGGTGGACGTCAAGCGCGTGATCACCCGCAAGCTGGTGCTGGGCATCGCCGATGGCCAGGTCTTTGTGGATGGCCGCCTGATCTACACCGCCAAGGATCTGCGCGTGGGCCTGTTCACCTCCACCGACGGCTTCTAGGCTCCGGCCTTGGACCCGCGCGCCGTCGAAGCCTCTTTCGAGTTCAACCCCGAGACAGTCGGGCGCCTGCGCAGTCGGTGGCTGGCGTTGATGGAAACCAGTCTCTGGGGGGATTTAAAGACCTCGAAGATCGGCACCCTCCCCCGTTTGCGCAAGCGCTGGCTGGAGCTGGGCGAAAACCTGGTCTCCCTCACCCGCGACCGGCGCTGGATCCCGCAGCCCCGGGAAAGGGTCAAGGGGGCCATGGCGGCGAGCCTGAACCTGCGCGATAGCCTTCTGCACGTGGAGCGCAGCCTGCAAGTCCTGGACGGCGGCGAAGACTTCGCCGCCTTCGAGAAGGATATCCTGCAATTTCGCCAGGAACTACTGCAATTCATGGAACATCATGAAAAGGCATGGGGCGACTTGCTGGAGTCCCAGTACGACCCGCCGGAGGAGTGAACCCCTCCAGCCCGTGTCCGATTGACCTGGCACCGCCCTTCAAGCACGATCGGTAGGCATCCCCCATCCGGTGACGCCCGTGGGCCAGGAAATCGACAACACCCGCTTTACCCCCCGTGACGCCGAGCGGTTTCGGGAACTCGTGACCCAGGAGACACGCCTGGCCAGAGAAATGGCGAGGCAAGGCCACTTTGAGTCCGGTGAGCCGATGGCCGGATTCGAGATCGAGGCCTGGCTGGTGACCCCCGACGAGTTACCCGCCAGCCTCAACGAGCGCTTTCTGGCCCGCTTCGACGACCCCATGGCCACTCCGGAACTGGCCAGTTTCAACGTGGAACTCAACACCGAGGTCCACCCTCTCCGTGAACGCGTGCTGTCAGCCCTGCATCAGGAGATCCGCACCACCTGGGAACGGGCCTGCGACACCGCCGAGTCCCTGGATGCCCATTTCCTCATGATGGGCATTCTGCCCACCCTCATGCCCCGTGACCTGTGCCTGGACAACATGTCCGCCATGAAACGTTACCGGGCCCTGAATCGACAGGTGTTCCAGTCCCGCGAGGGCCGGCCGGTGCACCTGGACATCAACGGCCGGGAACACCTGGTGCATGACCACAAGGATGTGATGCTTGAGGCTGCCACCACGTCTTTCCAGATTCATCTGCAAACCCCGTTGGAAGTGGCTCACCGGGTGTACAACGCCGCCATCGCGGTCTCTGCCCCCATGGTGGCGCTGAGTGCCAATGCCCCGTACCTGTTTGGCAAGGATCTGTGGGAAGAGACGCGCATCCCGGTGTTTGAACAGGCAGTGGAGGTCGGGGGCTTTCAGGATGCCGCGCGCGGTCCCATGCGCCGCGTGAGCTTCGGCTCCGGGTATGCCCGCGAGTCCATCATGGAGTGCTTCCAGGAGAATCTGGACCATTTCCCTCCTCTGCTGCCCATGTGTGGCGACACACCGCCGGAGGCCTTTTCCCATCTGCGCCTGCACAATGGCACCATCTGGCGCTGGAACCGGCCACTGATCGGGTTCGGAGCCAGCGGCAGACCTCATATCCGTATCGAACACCGCGTCATGCCCGCCGGCCCCACGCTCACCGACAGCATCGCCAATGCGGCCTTCTTTTACGGGCTGGTGGAGGATCTGGTGAGCTCCGCCGGGGGCGCCGAGGCCCTGCTTGACTTCGCCACCGCCAAGGACAATTTCTACCTGGCCGCCCGACATGGCCTGGAGGCACATCTGCACTGGAATTCAAAGGACCGCATCAGTGCCCGGGAATTGATCCTCAAGGACCTGCTACCCCGGGCCCGCCGCGGCCTGCAGCATCTGGGCGTGGCACAGGCCGACGCCCACCATTATCTGGAGGTGGTTGCCGAGCGGGTGCAGGCCCGCGCCACCGCCAGCCACTGGCAAAGGGCCTGGGTCAAGGCCCATGGCCGGGACATGGCGGGCCTGACCCGGGCCTACCGCCTCCATCAGATGACCGACGAACCGGTCCACCAATGGCCCCTGCCCTGACGGCAATCCCATGCTCAAGTACTACGACACACTCCCCGAAGGCTTCACCCAGACCCCGCCCGGGCAGATCCATGAGCTGCTACCGGCGCCCACCCTGATTCACCTCCAGGGTCGGCGCGAGCCGCCGCTGTTCATTTCCGTACTATTGCACGGCAATGAGCCGGTGGGCCTGCAGGCCGTTCAAGCCCTGCTGCAAGACCTGCCTGCCTCCGGCTTGCCCCGCTCCCTCTACCTGTTTGTGGGCAATGTGCAAGCCGCCGCAAAGGGCGTGCGCCGCCTGCCGGGCCAGCCTGACTTCAATCGCGTCTGGCCGGGCACCGACCATCCGGAATGCGCGGAAACCGACCTGATGCGGCAGGTGGTGGACACCGTGACCCGGGGGCCGCTGTTCGCCAGCGTGGACGTGCACAACAATACCGGCCTGAACCCGCACTACGCCTGCGTGAACCGGCTGGACAACCGCTTCCTGCAGCTGGCCACCCTGTTTGGCCGGACCGTGGTGTACTTCATTCGCCCCCGGGGCGTGCAATCCATGGCCCTGGCCGCCCATTGCCCGGCAGTCACCCTGGAATGCGGCAAGCCGGAGGACGCCCACGGCATCGAGCATGCCCGGGATTACCTCCACGCCTGCCTGAATCTGGCGGACATCCCCGACTCTCCGGTGGCCCACCACGACCTGGATCTGTTCCACACGGTTGCCCAGGTGAAGGTCCCCGACTCCGTGAAGATCAGTTTCACCCCTGGCGAGGCCGAGCTGATCTTCGACCCGGACCTGGACCACATGAACTTTCGGGAACTGCCATCGGGCACCGTGCTGGCCAGGGTCAATTCAAGCCAGCCGCTGCACCTGCTGGCCCACGACGAGCAGGGCGTGGACGTCACTCCCCGCTATTTCGAAACCATCCGCGACCGCCTCGTGCTCACCCGCCGGGTGATGCCCTCCATGCTCACCCTGGACGAGACCATCATCCGCCAGGACTGCCTGTGCTACCTGATGGAGCGCATGGCACCGCCAGCCAGCCGTTAGGGGCCAGGGGACGGATTCAAATACGTCCCCATGGAGACTGGACTGCGGAGCCCCCATCAACGCCGGATCAAGGCCAGCCAGCGCCACATATTCAGCACCGAGGCCAACGCCGTGGCCACATAGGTGAAGGCGCAGGCAGTGAGGATGCGCCGGGCGGCGCGCTGATCCCGGGGCGGAATGTAGCCCATGGCCAGGATGGGCATGGCGCGGCGGTAACTGGCATCCAGCTCCACCGGCAGCGTCACCAGATGCACCAGGGCCGACACTCCGAAGGAAACCACCCCCACCAGGAGCACGAAACCAGCGCCCACCGGCGAGCGGGTCAGCACGGCCATCACCGGCACCAGCATCATCACCCAGGCCCCGATGCGTTCCGCCTGCTGGGCGGAACGCGCCAGGGTGGAACGAATCTGCAACGGCGCATAGCCCTCGGCATGCTGCAGCGCATGACCCACCTCGTGGGCAGCCACTGTCACGGCGGTGAGTGAACGGCCATCATGGTTCTGCGGCGACAGACGCACGGCGCGGGCCTGGGGATCATAATGATCGCCTGCCTCGGTCACTTCCACGATCACATCGTTCAGGCCTCGTCGATCCAGCAGATGCCGCGCCAGCTCACCGCCGGTACCCGGAAAATCCTCACGCTCGTCGCTGTAATGACGCAGAACCGAACGGGCAATGAAGGCCGGCAGGAAGAACAACGCCAGCAACAGGGTAAGAGCCAGAAAGACCACCACGGCGGTCGCACTCCCGGAATGCACACGGCATCAGTCTACAACGGACACAGCCCGTCACCGAAGAAACCCGCATCCGGGTGTGGGGGCTGGGCAGGACCGGCGTGGGCGGTCGGTCACCCCAAGGCCAGGTCGATGGCGATCAGGGCAATGAAGCCGATCAGTACACCCAGGGTCGCCTTGGCCTCGTGGCCCTTGCGGTGGGATTCCGGGATGATCTCGTGACTGATCACGAAGAGCATGGCACCCGCCGCAAAGGCCAGTCCCCAGGGCAGCAGGAATTCCATCACCGAAACCGCTGTCGCCCCAATCAGCCCGCCCACCGGCTGCACCAGCCCGGTCAACAGGGTCACACCGAAGGCTGTGGCCTTGCTGTAGCCCAGCGACAACAGGGCAATGGCGACCACCAGCCCCTCGGGCATGTTCTGCAGGCCGATGGCCACGGCCAGGGTCATGCCGTCACTGACATCGCCGCCGAAACCCACCCCCACCGCCAGCCCTTCGGGCAGGTTATGCAGGGCAATGGCGAAGATGAACAGGTACACGCGGCGGATCTTCATGGGGTCGGCACCGCTCTGAGGGCCGATCATGAAGTGCTCATGGGGCACCAGCCGGTGCAGCAACAACAGGAAGCCGCCGCCCAGTCCCATGCCCACCGCCAGCACCATGATGGCCATGCCCACGGCGCCATACTGAGCCTCGGCACCCTCCACGGCGGGCAGCACCAACTCAAAGGCGGTGGCCGCCAGCATCACCCCGGCGCCGAAGCCCATCATGGCATCCTCCACCGACTGGGGGATGCGGCGCAGGAAGAAAATGGGGATGGCCCCCACGGCGGTGAATAGCCCGGCCACCAGACTGGCGAGAAGGCCGATCTGGATGGTTCCCATGCCCGAAACCCAGTCCTCGATCCGGGGCCAGGTCACCGAGACCATGAGAATGAACAGCACCAGGACCACCAGCGAGATGGTCACGCCCGGCCAGGACACCCGTGCGCCGTCCTGAATCACTTCCACCTTGGATTGGTTCATGCGAGATTCCATCAATGGGATCAAAATAACCCCATCATGATAACGTGATCAGGCAAGCCCCTCATCCAACGCATTCCCCTCAGTCAATCAGATCAAGGCGCAACCTGCCCTCGGTCTCCCATTGCCGCAGACGCGCCTGGGCTTCTTCCGGGGCCAGTCCACCCTGCTCCATCAGGACCTCGCTCAGGGCCGTGCGTACCCCCTCGCCCAGGGTCTTGGCATTGCCACAGGCATAAAGCACGGCGTTCCTGGCGTGCAGCCACTCCCACAGGGTCCGGGCCTCGGCACGCATGCGATCCTGCACGTATCCGCCCCCATCAGGATCACGGGAAAACGCCGTATCCAGGCGGGTGAGCACCCCCGCGGCCCGCCACCGCTCCAGTTGTTCGCCATGGAAATAATCGCCGGCCCGCTTGCGGTTACCGAAGATCAGCCAGGCGGGCCCCGAGCGCAGCCCCTGGGCCTGTTCCTCCAGGAAACCCACGAAGGGGGCGATGCCGCAGCCGGCGGCGATCATGATCATGGGACGGGCGGGGTCTTCGGGCGGATTGAAATCCGGATGGGGACGCAGGGTGGCATCCAGGGTGTCGCCCTCTTTCAAACCACGGCAGAGCAGGCCCGAGGCCTTGCCCCAGCAATCATTGCCCTTGGCGTCCTGGCGGGTCGTCAAGGCCACCGTGAGCAATAACCGACGTGGATCCACCTCGCTGCTGCTGCCGATGGAATAGGGACGCCCCGGCTCCCCTTCCCCGGGGGCCACAAGCAGCAGGTCACCCGGACGGAAGGTCAGGGGTTCCGCGCTGCGCCAGTCCAGGCTCCACACCTCGTGAGTGACAGGGTCGTCGGGATCATTGAGTTGCTGGCGCCGCTTGAGCGTGAGCGTGACAGGTTGATCCCCTCGAGGGGCTTCCACGGCACCGGGGGTAACGCCCACATCCTCGCCCACATCCTGCAACCAGCGCGTCCAGGGCTCGGCCGGCTCGCGGTCCACCCTGACCAGAGGCAGGCACTCTTCTGCACCGGCCTGCCGCAGGGCATCGCGCAGGGTGAGGCCGCCGGCACAAAAGTGCGTGTAGCTGGAATCCCCCAGGGCCAGCACGGCGAACCGCACGCCCTTCAGGTTCGCACCCTCAAGTGCCTTGAGAAAACTACGGGCCGGCTCCGGCACCTGACCGTCTCCGGCGGTGGAGGCAATCAGGTACACCCGTCTGAAGGCCTTGAGTTCAGAGGCGTCGAGCCCCGCCAGGGACGCACCCATCACCCGGGCGCCGCCATCACGCAGGGCTTCGGTGGTGGCCTGCGCCAGTCGCGCCGCCGTACCCGTCTGGCTGGCCCAGGCCACCAGGATATCGGCGTCCGCGTCGCCGGTACGACGTCGGGACTGCAGTCCGCGCCGCCCCCAGGAAACCAGCCCGGTCAACATCAGCACCATGAGCAACGCCGAAGCCAGCAGGTTCAGGGCACCCGACCAGCCGCCAGCCCAGGTCCCCTCGTGCAGTTCCGTGACCAGACCGGGATAACGCCCCACCTGAGTCACATGGTCACGCGTCACCACAAAGGCGACCGCTTCGCCTCCGGCCTGGCCATTGATGGCCACGGCCGCGGTCTGCATGCGCCGGGCATCCCGGACATGGGTGAGCCCCCCCTCCTGGACGGCCCGCTCAATGGCCTGAGCCATGGGCATGTGCCCCTGATCGCGGTCCACCGCAGGGAACTGTGGCGTACCCAAGGAGAGGGCCATCATCACCCCAGTGGCCGACACCATGAGCACCAAGGGAAACCCCACCCAGCCCAGCACCGTGTGCCAACCCACCAGGGTGTGGCGCAAACGGGGCCAGGACAGCAGGGGGCCAACGATGATCACCAGCACCATCAGATAGGTGGCAATGTCCACGACGATGTCCAGGTCCAGCAGCAGGTGCTTGTGCAGGTGCTGTACGGTATGGAAGAAATCGGCGCCGATGGCGCGTTCCTCCAGACGCTGACCGGTCTCCATCTGGAAGGCGTGCCATTCCCGCTGCCCCTGGCGACTGAACTCCACCAGGGCGATGCCCGGTTCCTCGAACTCCAACGCCCGTGAACGAGCCTGGGGATCGACCCGGGCAAGGACCTGCAGCAGCCTTTCCACCTCCACCGGCTCCTGGGCCTCAGGGCCGGAAGACGCGTCCTTGATCATGGGGGCAAAGGAGAGGATGGCGCCGGTGACGATGATCAGCGCAAAAAGCGGCAATAGCAGCAACGTCAACCAACGATGCGACCAGACCAGAATCTTCTTGATCATGAAACACCTCTACCACCAGGGCGCAGACGATCCACCTACCCATCAATCTACCGCACACCGCAAGCAAGCGCCGGCCTCTCAGCCATGGCCTGCCGCACCAGGTTCATTGTCCGGCATGTGCCCCCATCCATGCACGGGGTCGATGGCCTGGCGGCTGGATATCGTGGTGTTCGGAGCCCTGGCCGGGCGCTTCTTGAAACGCCCCTACGGTTTTATCAAAGCCACTAGGCCTCCGACGGCGCCTTCTGATGCGAGCCTCCGGATAAAGCCATCGAAGGCAACAGGTCCTGCCATTGAGCCAGTGCGGCCTCGGGACGGTTACCGTCCATTTCAATGCGGGATACCAGGGCCTTTGCACCACAGGATCGCAGCCAGACATCCAGATCCCGCCCAAAGGCGCAGAAATGGGGATAGCCGCGATCACCCAGCGCCAGCAGCGCATACTCCAGCGTGCTCAGATCCGGGCATTGTCGTTCCATCAAGCTGACAAAGGGTCGGGCCGGCGCAGGTGCCTCACCCTCACCGAAGGTGGAGGCGATGAACAACACGCGCCCCATGTCCTTGAGGTCATTCGGGGTCAGCGTGCCCAGTGGGTGGACTGCCACGGCAAGGCCGGCGGCCTGTAACGCCTCGGCCGTCTTCCAGGCCTGGGTCTGGGCGTTGCCGGTCTGGCTGGCAAAGACCACATGGATGCGCTCGCCCTCCCCGCCGCTGCTGTCGCCCGAGGGCTTCAGTCCGGCCTGAAGCAGGGCCGACCGGGCCACCTGGGCCTTGCGGCGGCGATCGATGTACAGCACCAGCCCCGTGATGGCAAACAGGGGCATGATCAGGCTGGCCACCATCATGGCGATGCGGCCGGGCATGCCGAAGAACGAGCCACTGTGCAGCGGCAGCATGCTGGACATGAGCTTTTCATTCAGGGGACGGTCCGCATAGCGGACATGGTTTTGCACGTCGCCGGTGCCGGCCGCCAGGGTCAGGCGGTTCCAGGCCCGCTCATGGGCCGGCCGGGGGTCGAAATACATGAACTGATAGTCTCCCCCCGGCTGGGGCAGACGCAGGGTGGCGGTGGAATAGCCCAGCGGGGCCACTTGCTCGAAGGTCTGCCAGATGGCGTTCACCTGATCAAGGCGGTCACCGGGGGCCTCTTCCCCGGCCCGGCCACCGGTATCGCCTTCCTGTGTGCGCTGTGGGGGAGCCTGACGCACCGGCATGGGGACGCCGCTGAGTTCATGCAGACCCGCCCGGTACCAGTCATAGGACCAGTACAGACCCGTCAGGGCCGCCAGCAGGTACAGAGGCAACACCCAGGTACCCACCACCCCATGCATGCTGGAGACGAACCCGCGCCCCGAGCGGCGAAAACTGAAAGTGAACCAACCGGCCAGGGCCTTCCAGGACCGGGGCCAGCGCAGGTAGATGCCCGACAGCACCAGGATCATCAGCATGATGGTGGCCGCCCCGGTGATCTGCTTTCCCACATCCCCCATCAGCAGCCAGCGATGCAGGCGCTGCAGGGTGCGGAAGAAGGCCTGCCCCTTGAGTTCGGCGCCGATCAGTTCACCGGTGTAGGGATTGAAGTAGTGATTGACCCCGCGGCGGGCCTGAGGCCCGTCACCGGCCACGTTCACGGTGGCCGCATCCCGGGGGTCGGAGGACAGGCGCAGGGCATTGATCTGCCGTTCCGGCAGGACCTCTTGGGCCTGTCGCAGCAAGGCCTCCGGAGACAGGCGTTGTGTGTCCAGGGGCTCCACCCGCAGGACATCACTGTTGATGGCGCGGATGATCTCCCGCTCGAAGGTCAACATTCCCCCGGTCACGCCGAGGATGATCAGCACGACACCGACCGTGATGCCCATGAACCAGTGAAGCTGGAACCAGAGTGTGCGTAGCATGAAAGAGTGCGCCTGCGTATCAAGAGGGAAAGGCGAGAAACCACTGCTGAATAGAGTGAGCCCCGTGGGAGCCGGCCTGCCGGCGAATGTCTCAGCCGGGTACTTTCCGTCCAGTTCATTCGCGGCCGAGGGCCGCTCCCACAGGGACTTGCCCGCTTCAAATCAGAAGTCGTAGGTGGCGGACAGCCACAGACTCCGCCGGTCCAGATACACCCCATCGGTAGCCCGGCCGGTCTGGGTATAGCGATAGGCATGGAAGGTCTGACCGCCATGCTCATAGCTGTCCGATGCACCAAAGTCCTTGTCCAGCAGGTTGTAGACGGTGCCGGTCAGGCGCACCCGGTCGGACATGCGATAGGTGGCGCCCAGATTGAACACGGCATAGCTGTCCAGCTTGTTACCCAGTTGCTGATACAGGGAAAGGTTCTGACCTGAGGTGGGCAGCCCGCCGCTAAAGCGTTCGCGGGAGGAATAGAACTCCCCGTCCAGGCGGGCCGACAGCCGGTCGCTGACATCCCACAGCAGTCGGGTGGTCAGGGCGTGCTCCGGCGTGTTGGTCAGCAGCAGGCCTTTCTGGTCACCGGAGCGGATCTCGGTGTCCGTGTAGGTATAGCCGCCACTGATCTCCCAGGCCGGTGCAAAGCGATAACGGGCACTCAGTTCCACGCCCTGGGAAATCGCGCGGTCGATGTTCACGGACTGGGCGAAGTCTTCCTGCTCGGTGAAGTTGCCGATGCTCAGGCAGCCCGGCGTCCTGGCATGCGGCTGGTTGCCGTTCTCATCCACGTACTGGCAATTGAGGATCGCCTCGCCGGTGGCGATCCGATCGGTGAAGCGGGTATGGAAGAGAGTGACATCCGCCGACAGACCGGCCCGGTTGTCAAAGCTCGCGCCCAGCTCGTAGTTGGTGGTCTTTTCCGGCTTGAGGTGGGGAGAACCGATGGTGATCGTGCGCCCCTGATTGGTGAAACCGGTAATGCCGTCATGAAGCTGGTTCAGGGTGGGGGTCTTGTACCCCCGACCAACACCACCCTTCAGGGTCCACTGATCATCGGCATTCCAGACCAGGTAGGCGCGGGGGCTGAAGTGTCCGTCGAAGGCGTCATGATTTTCATAGCGGCCCCCCAGGGTGAGGGCCAGATCATGTCTGAGCCACCATTCGTCCTCGACGAAGACCGACCAGTTGCTCTGCTCGAAGGCCTGGCTGCCTGCCGCGCCGTCTTCCAGCCAGGAATCCACATACTGTCCACCCAGGGTCAGCATGTGATCCCCGGCGGGCATCACCCACTTGCCGTCCACCACCAGGTCACGGTTCTCCAACAGACGGGGTTCGCCACCCACGGCCTCATAGCCATAGTCCGGCGCACTGCCTGCGGGCAAGGTGCGCCCCAGGGTCTCCGTGGTGATGCGGGTCACACTGCCTTCCAGGGTGCCGGCCTCGAAATGGCCGCGATAACCCAGCACCGCCTGGTCCCGGTTGAAGCGCAGCTCATCCTCATAGCCCCAGACCGTGCCGGGCTCTGGGGCACAGGTATTGCGGTTGGTGCCATCCAGTGTGCCCAGACGGCAGTTTTCGTTGGAATAGGTCTGCCGGGCACGTTCCAGATCCAGCCAGACCTGCTGATCGTCCACGGGCGTCAGGGTCAGACGACCGCCCAGGGAGTGGATCCGCGCCTCCGGCGGTCGGGGATCGCGCCCGGCGCTGTCCTCGATCAACCGGTCCGAGGCATCCCGGTCGAACAGGCGCCCACGCAACTGCAGACCCAACCGGTCTTCAACCAGAGGCCCGGTGGTGAAGAGGCTGATGCTGGAGCTGTTACCGGCACTGCGGTCTTCCTGGAAGGTGTTTTCCACCGTAACGCTGGCCCCCCACTGTCGGCTGACCGGGCGGGTGATGATGTTGATCACCCCACCCATGGCGTCCGATCCATACAGGGTGGACATGGGGCCACGGATCACCTCGATGCGCTCGATGGCCGACAGCGGCGGCAGGAAGCTGGTGGAGGTCTCGCCGAAGCCATTGGGGGTGACATTGCCGGAGGTGTTCTGGCGGCGGCCATCGATGAGGATCAGGGTGTATTCACTGGGCAGACCGCGGATGCCGATGTTCATTCCGCCGGTCTTGCCGGTGCCCGCCCGAACATCCACCCCCGGCACATCCGCCAGGGCCTCGGCCAGATTGGAAAAACGCTTCTGCTCCAGATCCTCCCGGGTCACCACCGAGATGCTGGCGGGGGCATCCCGCAACGCCTGCTCAAAACCCGCGGCACTGATGACGGTGATCTCGTCCAGCTGGAGGGTTTCCGCAGCCAGGACGGAACCGGCCATGCTCCCCAGGGCCAGGGCCACGGCGGTCTTGAGCATCAGGGGACGAAGGATCGGGAATGAAGATGCCGAAGGTCGGACGGGTGAAACCATGACGTAAAAACTCCCATTTCATGCGGATTGAACTGTTCTGGCAGGCTGCATGCCCTGACCTGACGACATCCCGCGTCGGGGACAGGACTGACTGGCTGACAGCAACAGGAGGAAGAAATAAGGGTGCGAATGTTAATCGATATCAATTAATATTATCAGCGCCCGCTCTCCTCCCACCGACACGCGCGGCGCATCTTCACACAATCTCCACAATCCTCATGGACTTCCCGACGACGGCATGTCTGCTATCCCGATAAACCAACCCGACATCCACCCCACGACACGCGCCCATGTCCTGGTGGTGGAAGACGAACCCAAGATCGCCGCCCTGCTTTCGGATTACCTGCATCAGGAGCACTACACGGTCAGCCTGCTGGACAGCGGGCTGCCGGTCATGGACAAGGTCCGCACCGATCCCCCCAGCCTGATCCTGCTGGACATCATGCTGCCCGACATGGACGGGATGGGCCTGTGCCGGGAGATCCGGCGCATCTCCGCCGTACCCATCATCATGCTCACCGCCCGGATCGAGGAAGCCGATCGGCTCAGGGGCTTTGAACTGGGCGCGGATGACTATGTCTGCAAGCCTTTCAGCCCCCGGGAGGTCATGGCCCGGGTCCGGGCCCTGCTGCGCCGGGTGGGACAAGAGCCGATACCAACGTCGATGCACACCCAGGATGCCTTGGGACTGCATCTTGAACCCACGCGTCACCGGGCCGTGTTCAACGGCCGGGAACTCACCCTCACCCCCGTGGAATTTCGTCTGCTGCAACAGTTGCATGATCAGCCGAACACCGTCCTGAGCCGGGAAGACCTGCTCGACGGTCTCTACGATGACCATAGGGTGGTAACGGCACGCACGGTGGATAGCCACATCAAGAACCTGCGCAGGAAACTGCAGGCTGCAGCGCCGGGACACCCGCTGATCCAGGCAGTCTATGGCGTCGGCTACCGCTTCACTTCCTTGGCACCCTGAAGCTTTGGCTCAACTCCACCCACCCGCTCCTGGGCTGCGCACCAAGCTGTTTCTCGCCATGGTGATCACCTTCGCCATCCTGACCCTGGCCATCATGGGCGCCACGCGCCTGAGCTTCCAGCACGGACTGGCGGGTTATCTGGCGCAAGTGGAGCAGGAACAGGCGCACAATTTCACCCACACCCTGGCGGCGTATTACCGGGTCAACGGCAGTTGGGAGCCCCTGGTACAGAATCCGCGCCTATGGGGGCGCCTGCAGCGGATGGCCGACGGCGCGCCGCCCGCTTATCCGTCCGAAGACGCAGTGCTCCAGGATCTGATCCGGCGGCCGGGACGTCTTGCACTGCTGGACGAGACGGGCCACAGGCTGATCGGACCGCCCCTGCCGTTCCCGGACGAGGGCAAGCGTTACCCGGTGCAGGTGCACGGCACCACCGTGGGCATCCTGTATGTGATGCCGTCCACCCACATCACCGACGGGCTGGCCCAGCAGTTCGAGCGCCAGCAGGAACGGATCCTGGGTCTCATCGGCCTGATCGCCCTGCTGGTGGCCGCCATCGCCTCCTACCTGCTGGCCAACCGCCTGCTGGGTCCGCTGCAGGCCCTGACGGGCGGCACCCGCGCACTGACCACGGGCGACTACTCGGCCCGGGTACAGCTGCGCACCCGGGATGAATTCCAGGCCCTGGCCGACGACTTCAACCAGCTGGCCGCCACCCTGGAGCAGAATGAAGCGGCCAGGCGCCGCTGGATCGCCGACATCTCCCATGAACTACGTACCCCCCTGTCGGTACTGCGGGGAGAAATGGAGGCGCTGGAAGACGGCATCCGCACGCTGGACATGCAGGCCCTCCAGTCACTGCAGGCGGAGGCGGCCCTGCTGGGAAAACTGGTGGATGATCTCTATCAGCTGGCCCTGTGCGATGTGGGCTCCCTGGACTGTCACCGGGAAACCGTGGACATGACCGCCCTGCTGCGGGAGATCGTGGCCCAGCACCAGACCCGTTTCACTCAGCAACGGCTGACCATCACCCAGGCACTGCTGCCGGCCCCGGCCTTCGTCCAGGCCGACCCGACCCGCCTGAAGCAGTTGCTGAACAACCTGCTGGAAAACACCCTGCGTTACACGGACCCGGGCGGCAGACTGCATGTGGAGACCCGGCAAAAGGATCGGCAGCTCATCATCACCCTGGATGACACCGCCCCCGGCGTGCCCGCGGACGCCCTGCCCCTGCTGTTCGAACACCTGTTCCGGGTGGAGCCGTCCCGCAGCCGGCGCCACGGTGGCGCGGGCCTGGGTCTGGCCCTGTGCCGGCGCATCGTGGAAGGTCACGGGGGGCGGATCACCGCCGCGCCCTCCCCGCTGGGCGGCCTGCGAATCAGCGTCTGCCTGCCGCTGACCAGGCCGTGACCGGAAAGCGGGTTTTCACCACCAGTCCACCACACCGTGCCCAGGCAACAGGCGATAGCGCCATATGCCGTCCGGGTATGCCGACTGCAGGAGGGCGGCAGTAAAGAAGAAAGGGGTAGGTAGCAGCATCCAAGGGGAACACCGCACCGGGTCAAATCGGGCACGAATGCCTGTAGTATTGAGGCCTGAGGCCACAACACAGATTGGAGCACAGGCATGGCGAACGAAGGCTATCACGAGCCCATTGACGAACTCAGCGACGAGACCCGCGACATGCACCGGGCCATCGTCTCGCTGATGGAAGAACTGGAAGCGGTGGATTGGTACAACCAGCGCATCGACGCCTGCAAGGATGCCGAACTCCGGTCCATCCTCCAGCACAACGCCGACGAGGAGAAAGAGCACGCCGCCATGGTTCTGGAATGGATTCGTCGGCGCGACCCGGTCTTCGACAAGGAACTACGCGACTGGCTGTTCACCGACAAGAAGCTGGATCACTGAGGCGACCGCCTCAATGGACGACCCGCGGCTTTCCCAGGCGGCCTGCCATGGTTGACGCATGGGCTTGAGAAAGGTGTTTGAGGGCGGGGCCTGAGGAAATGGTGGTGGTGGTGTTTCCCACCCCCAATCGCCGATCACCGGATGAGGAAGTACCGCCAGGGTGGCTTTGACGCCCTGCTGCCCAAGCCACGCCAGGATCGTGGCCAGCCCCGGCGCCTGTCAGCGGTCGTCACCGAGGCCCTGATCGCCCTGACGGAGGAACATGCCTCCTGGTCCGTGCGCCAGTTCTCGGTTGTCCTGTGTCCCAGGACATGGGACAGGCTTCGTCGCGGAACAGTGATGACGGCAAGCGATGGATCACGATCATGGTACGGCTCTCGCTGAGCGCTGCCGTAGTCGTGCTTGCTCGTCCCGGCCAGCCCGGACTATAATGGTGGCAAATGGACTGGGAGTGCCCGGTCGGCGTCTGAGCTTCGGTGAGTGTCATCGAGGCTCTTCGCTTTTCTGGGGGAAGCGTTTTAATCCCCACTGCTCGTAGCCCACCCCGGCATTCTGCCTGCCGCCCTGGCAGTAGAATTTCTGCTTGAGTGTTTCGAAGGCACGGTTGTTCTGCTCAGGCCTCAGGATGTGCAGCCCGATGGGGCGAGCCACCAGGTCTGCCAGCTGTAGCCCAGCCGAATTTGCCTTCTTGTCGGCAAAGCGGATGTCGAAGTTGAAGGCCTTGTTCAGGCGGTTATGGCCATCACACAGGCGGCGAAACTCAAGCTCCAGCTCGTCATCTTCCCTGCGACCACGCCGCTCGACCACAACATGCGTCACCCTGTCCTCTTGCCTCTCCTCGGCAAGAAACTCATAGAGGCTCTCCAGGCAAAACCCCAGCGCGAGGTGATAGGGGTTTTCTGACTCGGCTTGCTGTGGTGTCAACCGAGCCTTCTCGATCACACAGCTGACCAGGATGAATTGACTGGTATTGATGATGCCCGTCAATTCATCGAGAAATGCCTGTTTGTGCTCGCGATTCCTGAAAAACGTGAAGTCGCCATTCTCCTTGCGAATTTCATGCTCGTGAAGAATAACCAGATCATGGCCAAAGTGGCGGAACTTGAACTTCTGCAGCTCAGAAACGACGGTCTCGCTGTAATAGCACTTGTGAAAGATACAGAAGGCCAATACAAAAACCGGGTAATGAGGATCAAGTGACTGCAAGCCATGATCGCCGCTTTCGTCCACGTAGACGATGTAGTCGCTAAAATTGTCCATAGCTGATTGCGTAGACCGCTGAAGGTTGCCACCCATTCCACGTGAAGCCTGCCACCCGGACCGGGGCAAA
>NZ_KK214996.1:637879-860745 GCF_000633935.1 Ectothiorhodospira haloalkaliphila ATCC 51935
TTGCTCAGCCCTCGCTCCCATTTGAGGCGTAGGACTTCTTTGATCTTCCGCATGGATAACCTCTTCGCTGGCATCTGACCTTCCCCGGATGGAAAGGACCAGCCTACCGGTAAGTTATCCCGCGTCTGGACACTTCGATGAGTCGACTCAGCGCCTCTGCCTGGGTGGCAGCCTTGCCGTGGAATCAGTGGCAGCTTTCCCCTGGAATGGGTGGCAGGCTTGCCGTGGAATCAGTGGCAACCTTGCTCCGGAATACGCATAGCTGATTTCCTACTGTCTTCCCTTCACATCAGCGCAGGCGAATACGCTTGTTGGACTGGATCGCCTCTTCCAGTTCGCGCTTGAGTGCGTCGAGGAAGGCATCCACCTCCTGCGTTTGGAGGCGCTCGTCCAGTCGGCCATCGATGCATCACGGCACACGCGCTCATCAAGAAAATCGTCCCAGTGGTAGACTTCCAGGATCTCCGCTCGCGTGACGAAAACATCGGCCACCACGGTCTCGATGAACTCAACCAGGAGTGCATTGCATACAAGTGCGGCACAGAACGCCACTTGGGTCGCCAGCTGGTCATCGCCATCCCGCAGCGCTTGCCAAAATGGCGGTTCCAGCCGCTCAAGGCGCTGACAAACCGCGCTGCCCACGCGCGTCGCCGTGGCGGGACGCGCCTTCTGCAGACGATTCCCGTCATGGATCGCGGCCTTCCACGCCGTCTGGTCAGCCCCGGATAGCATCAGATCCGCCAGGACACGACTCTCGAAGACCATCAGAGACCCGCCCCTGAGGTGGGTTTTTTCATTCCCGGTCCCAGGGCCGAGCGATCGGCATCAGCCGTCCGAGTTGTCCCGCTTAGGTGGCCCAGTGGGGCCCAGCGCCATGAGGCGGGATTGATGGTGAGAGAGGGAGCGGCGTAAGTGCCTGATTTGAATGGTGGGTCGTGTAGGATTCGAACCTACGACCAATGGATTAAAAGTCCACTGCTCTACCAGCTGAGCTAACGACCCATTGAACTGACGTTCCTGGGGGATCATGCGCTCCGGCGGGGGGCCGGAAAGGGCCCGTATTCTACTGAAGTTTTCGGGGATTGCAAGGGCTTTGATGGAGGGCGGGCAGCCGTGCCCGCCCCCCCATGACCCTCGAGGTCACATGGCTTCCAGCTTCCTCAGCTTGCCCGGAAGCAGCCGCATGTCCACCAGGCTGGTGAGGAAGGCCTTGCCGAAGCTGGCTTCATCCTCGTAGAGCATCTTGTAGTACTGGATCTTCATGGTCAGCGCCGCCCCGAAGACGATGCTGGCGAAGGTGAGAAAACCACCCAGGGCCAGGGTGGAGATGCCGGTAATGCCCTGACCGATGGTGCACCCCATGGCCAGCACCCCACCGAAGGCCATGAGGATGGCGCCGACGAAGTGATTGACGAAATCCCTTACCGAGGCAAACCACTCGATGCGGAACGCCTTGGTGACCAGCGCCCAGAACAGGGAGCCCAGGATGACACCGACCAGGGCCATCACACCGATGTAGAGCACCGCCGAGTCAAACCCGCTGCCCACATAACGCAGACTCTGCCCCATGGGGTTGATGAAGGTGAACGACTGCGCCGACCAGGGGGCCGCTTCGGCCGGGCGGGCGTCCGGGTCATCGGCCAGGAAATCCCAGTCCTGCACGTATTCGTTCAGGGTGTTCTGGCCACCGAAACCATCGTCGATCATGGCCTGACTGGTCACGTACCAGGCCCCCACCACCATCAGGCCAATCACCACGCCGCCAAGGATATTGTCGAAACTGCGACGGAAATCCGCATTCTTGAAGATGAAGAACAGGACCCCGGCAGCCAGGATGAGACCGATGATCAGGCGCGCGATGGCGCCATGCTCCGTGCCTGCCACCAGGGAGCCCAGATCCTGCTGGTTGCCCAGGTTGATGGCGAGGGGGTTCATCCAGGGGTAGAACAGCGTGGAGTAAAGGGTGTGCGAGGTACCCGGGAAGGGATTGATCATGAAGTAGGCGATCACGGCAATAATGAGCAACACCATGATGGACTTGATGTTGCCGCCGCCCACCCGCACCAGGATCTTGTTGCCGCAGCCACTGGCCAGGCTCATGCCGATACCGAACAACAGGCCGCCCAGCAGGTGCTCGATCCAGCGGAACTGGGGGGATCGGTAGGGCGGGAAGGCCCCGTCGGCGTTCACCATGCCGAAAATCTCGAACAGGATCACACCCAGCATGGCCACGGCAATGGCCAGCAACCAGGCTCGCATGCGGCCCAGGTCGCCCATGTTGACCCAGTCGGAGACGGCCCCCATGGTGCAGAAGTTGGTCTTGTTGGCCACCGCGCCGAAGATGAAGGCCAGCACGAAAATGGATGTCAGCACCACGGCCGCCGCCGCGGTAAAGCTCTCGAATACCATGTTATCTCCTCCTCCGGGTAGCGGGGGGCGTCTGTGCGCCCATGTCCTTGGGCCTGAAAGCCCGGACTTTTCTTATCATAGTTTGACATTCTGCAACAGCGAGCCCGATCACACCCATTCAGTGTTTTGAATGGGCAGATCAATGGGACTTGGGGGGCTGCTGCAGGACCGGCCTGCCTCGAAGCTGGTGGCACCGGAGACACCGCCATTCGCGGCCGAGGGCCGCTCCCACGGGGGCTTCCTGGACGCCTGAGACTCAGGGCTCAGAGGCGATAGCGGGTGGTGTCGGGCAGACCGGCGTCGGCAAAGCCCCGGGCGCGCAGGCGGCAGGCGTCGCACAGGCCGCAGGCGCGGCCTTGGTCATCGGCGCTGTAGCAGGACACGGTGCGGGCGAAGTCCACCCCGGCCCCAACGCCCTGGCGAATGATTTCGGCCTTGGAGAGGTCAATCAGGGGTGTACGGATATGGCAGTGATCACCACCCACCCCAGCCTTGGTAGCCAGGTTGGCCATGGTCTCGAAGGCCTGGATGAATTCCGGGCGGCAGTCGGGATAGCCGGAATAGTCCACGGCGTTCACGCCGATGAAGATGTCCCGGGCGTCGAGCACTTCGGCCCAGGCCAGGGCGATGGACAGGAAGACGGTGTTGCGGGCGGGCACGTAAGTGACGGGGATACCGTTGGAGGGGGCATCGGGTACCTGAATGGCTTGATCGGTGAGGGCTGAGCCACCGAACAGGCCCAGGTTGAGGTCCACCACCCGATGGTCGGCGGCGCCCAGGGATTGCGCCAATTCAGCGGCCGCCACCAGTTCGGCGTGGTGGCGCTGCCCATAGCGAAAGCTCAGGCAATGACAGTCGAAACCCTCGGCGCGGGCCAGGGCCAGGACCGTGGCAGAGTCCATGCCCCCGGAGAGGAGGACGACAGCGTTTTTCATGGTGATTTCCTCAATCTTCATTTGCACCCTGCCGGCGATTGCCCTCCTCTCTCTACCGCCAGTGAGGAAGAGGCTCAAATGCCCCTGGCCCGTGGAACAAGCTCCCCCGAGAGGGGCGCTTGCGGTCATCTGCCCCGGGCATCGTTCCAGAGGACCTTGTGGAGCTGCAACTGGAAACGCACGGGCAGACGATCTGCCACGATCCAGTCCGCCAGGGTGCCCGGGGCCAGGTCACCGAAGGCGGCGGAGAACAGCACCTCCACTCGGTCGGCAAGGCCGTACCGGGACACCACCTCCCGGGCCCAATCGTAATCTGCCCGGCCACAAATCACGAACTTGACCTGATCGTGGGCGGATAGATGCGCCAGGTTCTCCCACAGGTTGCGGGCAACCTCGCCGGAACCCGGGGTCTTGAGGTCCATGACCTTGATGGCCCGCGGGTCCACGGCGGAAACATCAAGGGCGCCACTGGTCTCCAGGGAGACTTCATGACCGGCATCACAGAGGGCGGCGAGCAGGGGGAGACAGGCGGGCTGGGCCAGGGGCTCGCCGCCGGTCACACAGACATGATGCACGCCGTAGCCCTGCACCCTGGCAAGGATGTCCTCGAGGGGCATGACCCGTCCGCCGGTGAAGGCGTAGGCGGTGTCGCAATAACCACAGCGCAGCGGACAGCCGGTGAGCCGGATGAACACCGTAGGCCAACCCACGCTGCGGGACTCTCCCTGCAGGGACAGGAAGATCTCGGTGATCCTCAGATTGATGGGCGCCGGGGGGGCGGATTCTAGGCTGGGTGTATTCATCAATGACCTTGGCCTTAACGTAAAAGTACCCAGGTTCAGCTACGGAAGCCCCTCTCCCCTGTGGGGAGAGGGGCTCGTAATGTATCTTTCATCATCGGGGGTGACTCGCCACCCTGGCATATAGGAGTTAGTCGGAGCGCTCGGCCAGGCGGGCCAGACGCTGTTCTGCCAGGCGTGCCACGGTGGTGCCAGGGTGTTCGTCCCTCACCTGGGTGAGTTGTTCCCGGGCGGCATCCCATTGCCCCAGTTCGTAATGGGTGAAACCCTTCTTGAGCCGGGCATCGGCCTCCTTGTTGCTGCCGGGGTGCTCATCCAGCACCCGAGAAAACTCCTTGAGGGCCTGCTCAAAGTCCCGGGTCACGTAGAAGGCTTCGGCCAGCCAGTATTGCGCATTGGCAGCCAGGAGGCTGTCGGGGTGGTTTTCCAGGAACCCCTGAAAGGCTTCGATGGAGCGACGATGGCGACCCTCCCGCAGCAGGTTGAAGGCATCCTGGTAGGCCTGACGATCATCGCCGGCCGCCTGGGGATCCACCAGGGCCGGTTGCTCCGACGGGGGCTCACCGGCCTGCCGACCCGGACCCGCCCGCTCCAGTCGCTCCAGTCGCTGATCCACATCCAGGTAAAGATCCCGTTGTCGCGTCTTCACCGTTTCCAGTTCATGGCGCAGGGCGTCCGACTCACCCCGCAGGTCCCGCAGGTCCTGATCCATGCCCTCCATGCGGTTGAGCATTTCCATCAGGGCCTGGTTTTCAAGGATGCGTTCCAGGCGCTCCAGGCGTTCTTCCAGTTGCGCCAGCCGGTCCTGAGCCTGCACGGGACCGACCACGGCGCCGGTCAGCAGTGTCCCGGACACCAGCAAAGGTATGACACGATGCCACATCACTGTTCACCCTCGTAGACGATCTCCACGCGGCGGTTCCGCTCCCAGGCTTCCTCATTGCTGCCCAGCTCGGCTGGCATTTCCTCGCCATAGCTGATCACCTGAATCTGCTCACCACGGGCCCCCTGCAGCATCAACATGCGGCGCACCGACTGAGCCCGACGCTCGCCCAGGCCCAGGTTGTATTCGCGGGTGCCGCGCTCGTCGGTATGCCCCTCCAGGCGAACCCGGGCATCGCGATCACGGGACAGATAATCGCCATGGGCGGCGATCACGTCCACGAACTCGGAACGCACCGTGTCACGGTCGAACTCGAAATAGATCACGCGGGTGGACAGGGGGCTATCCGGATCGTCCAGGGCCTCTGCCAGGGGACGGCCATCTCGACCCAGGGGACGCGTCCGAACATCCGGGTCCAGGGTACCAGGGGCGCGGGCATCCGGATCGGTCGCACCCGGCCACTGATCGGCGGGGGTTCCCGCAGGATGGCGGTCTGCAGTGGCACAGGCGCCAAGGGCGGCCACGGCGACCAGCATCACCAAGATCTTCAGGGCCTGAGGCCAGGCGGGGATATTCAGCATGGGGTGTTACCTCGGTAAGGGATTCAGGAAAACAGGGGTTCAATCAAGAAAAGGAGACCAGGCCGGCTCGCGCACCTCGCCGTCTTCCAGCACCAGGCGCTGATGCACGCGGCCATCTTCACTGACCGCCGCCAGCACCCCGCGGCCGCCTTCCGAGGTGGCGTAGATGATCATGCTGCCATTGGGGGCAAAACTGGGGGACTCATCCATGCCGCTGTCAGTGAGGGTGCGAAACAGTCTCGAATCCCGATCCAGCAGGCCAATGCGGAAACGGCCGCCAGAGCCGTGCACCATGGCCAGGCGACGACCGTCAGGCGAGATGGTCACGCCCCCATTGTAGCGTCCCTCGAAGGTGAGGCGCTGGGCCTGACCTCCCCGAGCGGGCACCTCGTAGAGCTGAGGCTGACCGGCCCGATCGGAGGTGAAGACGATGGAGCGGCCATCAGGCATCCAGGCCGGCTCGGTATCGATGGCGCGGTGCTGGGTGACCCGGTTCAGGGACTGATCGGACAGGTCCAGCACATAAATGTCCGGCTGCCCCCCCCTGGACAGGGTCAGGGCCAGGCGACGCCCGTCCGGCGACCAGGCCGGGGCGCTGTTGATGCCCTCATGGCTGGCCACCCGGGTGCGGTTACCGCCATCCAGATCCTGGATGTAGATCTCTGAGCGCCGGTTCTCGAATGACACGTAGGCGAGGCGACGGCCATCTGGCGACCAGGCGGGAGACATGATGGGCTGACTGGAACTGAAGACGGTCTTGGGGTTATGACCATCGGCATCGGCCACCTGCAGGGCGAAGCGCAGATCCCCGTCCCGACGGGTGAGACTCACGTAGGCCACCTGCGTGTCAAAGGCGCCGCGATCGCCGGTGAGGCGCTCATAGATGATGTCGCTGACCATATGCGCGGCGCGGCGCAGGTTGTCACGCTCCACGGGAATGCTGTAACCGGTGAGCTGACGTTCGGAGGCCACGTCCAGGAGCTGGAAGCGCACGGAGTAGCGGTCCCGGCCAGTCTGCTGCAGGCGCCCGACAACCAGATATTCACTGCCCTGGTCGCGCCAGGTGGCGTAGCTCACCTCGTCAGCGCCATGGGGGCGCTGAGGCATGTCATCCGGATCGGCGGGACTGAAGCGGCCGGTGCGGTTGAGGTTGGCGGCGATGATGCCGGCGATGTCTTCCGGGGCCTCTGAGGCCTCGCCGTCCCAGTCGAAGGGGACGATGGCCACGGGCATGGCCCCCTCCACCCCCTGGGTGATACGGATCTCCAGGGCAGCCTGGGCGATCAGGGGTGCGATCACCAGGAGGAGCAGCAGCAGTCGGGTCAGTGATTTCATCTATTTGGCTCGATCATGTTCAGGTAGAGCGCCGGGGATGAGGGTGCCAGAGCCTGGGCTCTCAGCGGCGCTGGGGGCATCAACATACCCATGGCCAGGGTCAACTCGGTTCAAAGGTAAACCGGATCTCCCGGGCAAACAGATCCGGGTCCGGTGGTGACGGCAGGGGCTCAGCCAGGCGCACGGCTCGCTCTACCGAATCGCAGAACACAGCATCTCCCGTGCATTGTTCCACCCTCACCTGCTGGATGAAACCGCCGGGCGACTGACGGACAAACACCACAGCGCTCTGCCCGGACCGATGCCCATCCGGGCGACGCCAACGGCGCTCCACGGCTGAGCGGATGGCGGCTGCGTATTCATTCTGTTGCCTGTCCAGTTCCCGCTGCCTGGCGGCGCGCTGACGTTCTGCCTCGGCCTGGGCCTGGGCCTGCTCAAGACGCCGCTGTTCCGCTTCCATTCGCTCCCGGGTGCGTTGTTCCTCCGCCTGACGCTCCTGCTCGCGGCGTTCCGCCTCCGCCTGCCGTCTTGCCTCCTCCCTCTGACGCTCTTCCTCGGCCCGGCGTTCCGCCTCTTCGCGTTCACGCTGCTCCTGGGCACGGCGCTCGGCCTGCTCACGCTCCCGCTGTTCCCGGGCCCGCCGTTCGGCCTCGGCCCGCTCCTGCTCGGCCTGGGCACGGCGCTCGGCCTCACGTCGTTCCTGTTCCGCCTGGGCACGACGCTGTTCCTCCTGGCGCTGACGTTCCGCCTCGGCACGACGCTGTTCTTCCCGACGCAGGGCCTCTTCCTCACGGCGACGCTCGGCCTCGGCCCGCTCCCTCGCCTGGCGCCGCGCCTCCTCCTGGGCCTGCTCCCGGGCCTGCTCCCGGGCCTGTTGCGCACGATCGAAGGCCTCAGCGTCCATGGCCACCGCCTCCACCACTTCCACCGGCGCCTGCTCGACCCGGGCCGCAGGTTCGGCGCTGGGCTTGAAGTGCAGGTTCACCCCCAGGACGAGGAACAGCAGAAGGTGAATGGACAGCACCAGCACGAACAGGCGGCCATGCTGCGTCAGCAAAGACCACATGGAATCAGCCGTCCTGTTCAGGCGGGTCGGTGATCAGACCCACGCGCCCGGCCCCTGCCGCCTGGACACTGATCATGGCGTCCACCACCCGACCGTAATCCACGAATCGGTCACCGCGCACGAACACATCCGTGCCCGGCTGCCGGCTGAGCAGGTCGCTGACGATGCCACGCAACTCATCCCGCTCCAGCCCCTCACCCACGCGCGGGCCCTGGTTCAAGGTGATCCGGCCGTCCCGCGAGACAGTCACCACAATGGGCTCACCCTGGTCGGGCGTGGTGTCCAGGGCCTCCGCGTCCGCCTGCGGCAGGTCCACCTCCACCCCCTGCTGCAACAACGGCGCGGTGACCATGAAGATGATGAGCAGCACCAGCATCACGTCGATGAAGGGCACGACGTTGATCTGGGACATGGAGCGGCGGCGACGCCGCAGCGAGACACCTTCAGCCATCAGGCGGGCGCCTCCCCCTGCTCCTGCACGGCGCTCCCCAGCTGGCGCTGCAACAGGGCCGAGAGTTCCTCGGAGAAGTTCTCGTAACGGGCCATGAGCCGATCGATCTCGGCGGAGTAGCTGTTGTAGGCGATCACCGCCGGGATGGCGGCGAACAGGCCCAGGGCCGTGGCGATCAGGGCCTCGGCGATCCCCGGGGCCACCATGGCCAGGGTGGCCTGCTGCACACCGGAGAGGCCGATGAAGGCATGCATGATGCCCCAGACGGTGCCGAACAGGCCGATGTAGGGACTGGTGGACCCCACCGTGGCCAGGAAGGTGAGATAGGTCTCCAGGCTGTCCACCTCACGGGAGACGGCCACCCGCATGGAGCGCTGCGTGCTGGCGGCTACCAGGGCACCGCTGCTGGCATCCCGGGCCAGGCGCCGCCCCCGCAGAAACTCCTTGAAGCCCACGGCGAAGACATGCTCCAGCCCGGCAACATCGTCCTTGCGCCTCAGTCCTTCGTACAGCCGCGACAGATCCGCGCCCGACCAGAAGCGCTCCTCGAACCCATCCGCGGCCCGCCGCGCCTCCCGCAGCACCCGCCACTTGAGGGCGATGACCATCCAGGAGAACACCGAGGCCAGCACCAGGATGAGCATCACCACCTGGACGATCAGGCTGGCCTCAAGGATCAGGCGGTAAAGGGACAGATCAACGCTCACTGCGGGTCTCCGGCATTCATGATGGCAGCAATGGTGTCGGGGATCGGGCGGGGCGTGAACTGCCTGGCATCCAGACAGGCAATCTTGACCTCGCCGCGGCATAACAGTTCCGGGGCTTCGCTTTCCATGCCGCGCCAGACCTCATGATGAATGTGCAGACTGGCCCGACGCTGGTCGGCCACCCGGGCCGTGATGGTCAGGGCGTCGTCCAGCGCAGCCGGCCGCAGGTAATCCACCCGGGCGCTGCGCACGGCGAAGATGACGCCCTGCTCCCGCATGAGCCGCTCCTGCTCAAACCCCAGGTGGCGCAGCCATTCAGTGCGGGATCGCTCCATGTACTTGAGGTAGTTGGCGTAGAACACCACGCCGCCGGCGTCGGTGTCTTCGTAATAGACGCGCACGGGCCACTGAAAGGCCGGCAACATTGTGCTGTTTTGGGAAGATCGGGACACGAGAACAGTTCACAGTTTGAAGTGGAAGGTGCGTTTCAGGGAGCACTCGGCTCGCCATCGGCGGCTGCCTCGGGGGTATCGAATAGATCCGGCTGGGCGCTGCGCGCCTCCAGGGCAGCGGGCACACGCAGGCCAAAATGGCGATAGGCGTGACTGGTGGCCATGCGACCTCGGGTGGTGCGCATCAGGAAGCCCTGCTGGATCAGGTAGGGTTCGAGCACATCCTCTATGGTTCCCCGCTCCTCACCGATGGCGGCGGACAGGCTGTCCACACCCACGGGCCCGCCGTCGAACTTCTCGATCACGGACATCAGCAAACGCCTGTCCTGGGCATCGAAGCCGTTGGCGTCCACGTTGAGCATCTTGAGGGCCTGGTCAGCCACCGGGGCGGTGATCACCCCATCCGCCTTGATCTGGGCGTAGTCGCGCACCCGGCGCAGCAGGCGGTTGGCGATCCGTGGCGTACCCCGGGCGCGGCGGGCGATTTCCAGGGCGCCGGAGGGGTCCAGTTGCGCGCCAAGGATGCCGGCGGCCCGAGTGACGATGTGCGCCAGATCCTCGGTGGAATAGAACTCCAGGCGCTGCACGATGCCAAATCGATCCCGCAGCGGCGAGGTGAGCAGACCGGCGCGGGTGGTGGCCCCCACCAGGGTGAAGGGCGGCAGGTCGATCTTGATGGAGCGGGCCGCCGGCCCCTCGCCGATGACGATGTCCAGCTGGAAGTCTTCCATGGCCGGATAGAGCACCTCCTCCACCACCGGTGAGAGGCGATGAATCTCGTCCACGAACAGCACATCCCGGGGCTCCAGGTTGGTGAGCAGGGCCGCCAGATCGCCCGGGCGCTCCAGCACCGGGCCGGAGGTCTGTCGCAGGTTCACGCCCAGTTCCTGGGCAATGATGTGGGACAGGGTGGTCTTGCCCAGCCCCGGCGGGCCGAAGATGAGCACATGATCCAGGGCCTCCTGGCGGGCCCGGGTGGCGGAGATGAAGATCTCCATCTGCTCCCGCGCCACGGGCTGGCCTTCATAATCGGCGAGCCGCTGGGGGCGAATGGATCGCTCCAGTGACTCGTCGTCGTTGGGGGTGGCTGCGGGGGTGACGATGCGGTCCGTCATGGGGGGGTGCCGTTCAAAAGTGTGGAGGATAACATTTGGGCTCCAGGCCGGCCGGCGTCAGTTCTTCAGCGTGGCCTTCAGTGCCCGGCGGATCATCTCCTCGCTGCTGTCGCACTCCTTTTCCACCTTGCTCACCAGACGGCTGGCCTCCTGGGGCTTGTAGCCCAGGGAGACCAGCGCCGCCACCGCATCACCGGCGGGATCCGCCGGCCCCGACAACGGGGCAACGCTGCCACCACCCGGCGCGACCTGCCCCTGGATCTGCGCCGTCACCTTGTCCCGCATCTCGATGATCAGGCGCTCGGCGGTCTTGCGGCCAATACCGGGAAGACGGGTGAGCGTGGTGATGTCGTTATCCATCACGCAACGGTGAAAGGCCTCGGCACTCATGCCCGAGAGAATGGCCAGGGCCATCTTGGCCCCCACGCCACTCACCCGGATCAGGCTGCGGAACAGGGCCCGCTCATCGGGGCTGGCAAAGGCAAACAGGACATGGGCATCCTCGCGCACGTGCAGATGGGTGTGCAGGATCACCTCGTCACCGGTCTGGGGCAGCTCGTAAAAGGTGGACAGGGGCGCCTCCAGCTCATAGCCGACACCATTGACCTCCACCATGAGTTGCGGCGGTTGCTTGAGCACCAGCACGCCACGCAAACGTCCGATCATCGACCTCTCCTGGCAAACCCCGCCGGCAGGCGGGACAGGGTGGCATGGGTGTGGGCGTGGCACAGGGCCACGGCCAGGGCATCGGCGGCGTCCGTGGCGGGCGTGGACTGCAACTCCAGGATCAGGGTGACCATGTGCTGCATCTGCTCCTTGGCCGCCGCGCCGGTACCCACCACCGCCTGCTTGATGGACCGTGGCGTGTACTCGGCCACCGCGAGCCCGCCCTCCACGCCGGCACAGATGGCGGCGCCACGGGCCTGGCCCAACTTGAGGGCGGAGGACGGGTTGCGCGAGACGAAGACCTGCTCCACCGCCATGGTATCGGGCCGGTGCCGGGCAATGATCTCCTGGACCTGCCGGAAGATGAAGCCCAGACGCTCGGGCAACTCTTCGCCCTTGACGCGGATGCAGCCGCTCTCCACATGGGTGCTGCGACGCCCATCGGTGTCCAGAACCCCGTAGCCGGTCACCAGGGAACCGGGGTCAATGCCGATGATGCGCATCAGGACATGCCCTGCATCACCTCGTCCGGGAAGTCGGCGTTGGTATAGATATTCTGCACATCATCCAGGTCATCCAGCATGTCCAGAAGCTTGAGCACCTGTTGAGCGCTGTCGGCATCCAGACTGCTGGCGGTGGCCGCACGCATGGTCACTTCGCCGCGCTCGGGTTTGACGCCGGCTTCGGTCATGGCCTCGCGCACGCTTTCGTATTCGTCCGGAGAGGTGAGCACTTCCATGGAGCCGTCGTCATTGACCACCACATCCTCGGCACCTGCCTCCAGCGCGGCCTCCATGATGCGTTCCTCATCCAGGCCCTCCGGATAGCTGAGCACGCCCTTCTTGTCGAAGAGGTAGGCCACGGAGCCGTCAGTGCCCAGGTTGCCGCCGCACTTGCTGAAGGCATGTCGCACTTCGGCCACCGTGCGGTTACGGTTGTCGGTCATGCAGTCCACCATGACAGCAGCGCCGCCGGGGCCATAACCCTCGTAGCGAATCTCCTCGTAGGTAACACCTTCCAGCTCGCCGGCGCCGCGCTTGATGGCCCGCTCCACCGTATCCTTGGTCATGTTGGCGTCCAGCGCCTTGTCCACGGCCAGGCGCAGACGGGGGTTGGAATTGGGGTCCGATCCCCCCATGCGGGAGGCCACGGTGATCTCCTTGATGAGCTTGGTGAACAGCTTGCCGCGCTTGGCGTCCTGGGCATTCTTGCGGTGCTGGATGTTTGCCCATTTACTGTGTCCGGCCATGTGATCTCTTCTCTTGGATGATGTGCTTCAGGGGCATCATGAATGCGTGGTTCGACCCGCGAAATCTCCGGTGCGCAGGAAGTTGGCTACCGCCTGGGCCACTGGCCGGGCCGTGAGCAGCGTGAAATGGCTATAGGGCACGGTGAGATGTGCAGTCACCGCGTCGCTCCAGGTCTCGCGCAGATCCACCGTGCCATCCCCCTCCCCTGGCGGCGCAGCCCCCAGGGCGCGGCCCACTCCCACACCGCGGGCGCCGGCGATCATGCCCAAATCACGCGCGCCTTTCCAGCGGGGCACATCGCCCAGCAGGCCCCTCTGGATGCTCCGGCCCAGGGTCCAGCGGCTCAGGGGGGAGCGGGCCAGGGAGGCTGCCACGCCACTACCCGAGACCGGCGTGCCCAGCATCACCACCCGACCCGGACGCTGCAGCGGAAACTGATGGAACAGGTGCATGATCACCAGCCCACCCAGGCTATGCCCCACCAGATGCACCACATCCGCATCCAGGGTACGCAGATAGGCATCCAGTCGGGCCGCATTGCCCTCGGGGGTGGCAAGGATACTGGAATAGCGGAAACGGTGCACCGCAAAGCCCTGCCCACTCAATCGACGCGCCAGCAGGTTCATTTCCAGACCGGTCATCCACAGCCCGTGTATGTAGACGACGGCCTCACGCATCCCGGGCACCCGGCCCCTTGGGCACGTGGTCCAGAATCACCTCGGCATTGGTCCAGGAGGTGACCCAGCGAGCCGCCTCATCCCTGGGTAACCAGCGGTATTCAACATGCTCGTGGGGGCTGATCCGGACGGTCACCCCCTCCGGGACCCACAAGGTGAAGTGATGTTCCAGATTCTCATGGGCATCGGGCGGATAACGCTCCCGCCAGGGGGGCACGATGGGAAAGCGAACCTGCCGATGCAGGTTGACCAGGCCGTCGGCAGACAGACCCGTCTCCTCCTCCAGCTCACGGCGGGCAGCCTGCACCGGGGACTCGCCCCATTCCAGACTGCCGGTGACCGACTGCCAGAAGTCCGCCGGGGTACGGCGCCGCAGCAACAGCACACGGCCGGCGTCATCATGAACCACCACCAGGACCGATTCGGGACGCTTGAAGACCATATATCAATACTTTACAAGGGACCGACAGGCAGTAAAAGGGCCGCGCCGGAAGCTTTGGCACGGCATCAGACCTAGAACGCGTGACTCGTGCCGAAGTAGGCCCGGGATTCATTGGCACTGAATCCATAGGCATAGTCCACCCGTAGATCCGTGCGCACGAACCACCGCAGGTTGATGCGCAATCCCAGACCGGCCCCTACGTGTACGTCCGACAAATCCACGTCGCGGCGCGGCCAGACTCCGCCCAGGTCCACGAATCCCACCCCGCGCACATCGGGGCGACCGAACAGGGGGTGCAGGTACTCGGTATTAAGGAGCATGAGCAGATCTCCCTCCCGGTAGTCCCGGGGATAACCGCGCAGGTTGCTGCCGCCACCCAGGGAGTAGGCCTCGTCGCCAAAGGCAGTGCGACTGGCCACGGCAAAGCGGGCCTGGTAGTTCAGATTGGGAGACAATTCGCCGTTGCCCAGCGGCCGGTAGGCACGGTAGAACAGGCTCAGGTTCTGGTGACTGGTATCCGAGCCGATGGCCTCGCCCCCAAAGGACAGGGAGGCCCCGTACTCCACGCCCTCCCGACGCACCCCCAGATCCGCCACATCGGTAAAGGAAATGCCCCCACTCCAGCTCAGCACGCGCGCATCGTCGGGGACGGCCTCACCCGCATCATGAGGGCTGTAACGCCGATCGTTCCAGTTCACCCCCAGGCTGGCCCGCCACCCGGCACTCGGCCCCTGGCGATCCAGCCAGCGACTGATGGAGGCGCCCAACTGCAGGGTGTCCTTGTCGTGGTCACCATGACCATCCTCCTCCGAGGCCGATTCCACCACCCTCTCATCCTCGAAGGAAAGCGTCAGGCCCCAGGCCGTGTGGGGGATGCGGGGAATACTGTAACTTGCGCTCAACGTGCGCGACTCTTCTTCGGAGGTGTCGCTGCCGGCGTCCTCCCATTCGGCCCTCAAACGCAGCACCTGGTTATAGCCCAGGAAGTTATCGAAGCGCACATCGCCCCCGTAGCGGATATCGCCATCGGAGGTGCGGCTCAGCCGGGGCAAGGGAAAGATGTAGAATTTCTCGCGCACGGTGAAGGTCACCTCGGCCTCGCCATTGACCACCTCCACCCGGGACTCCACCGACTGGAACAGCCCCATGTTCATCAGGGCCTGGCGCGTGTCCTCAATGGCCTGGGCGTCCAGCGGATCGCCCCGCTCGACGATCAGCTCCTGGCGCATCACCGATTCACGGGTCACCCGGTTGCCTTCGAAACGGATGTCACTGATCACGGGGGCATCGAGTGAGGGCTCCGACAAGACCGGTGTAACCCACAGGCACAGGGCCGCCACACACCCAGATATCACCCAGGAAGCCCACGCACTCCCTCCTCTGGACATCGTCATCACGCGCCTTGCAGCCCCTTCGCTCTCACCTGCCCTTGATCCCTTGCGCCAGCAACCGGCGCACCACAAAGATGCCCACCACCACCAGCACAGTGGCCGTGACCAGGGCCCCGTACACGCCGAGATAGGGCTCTAGGGCACTCCACTGCGCGCCCAGGGTATATCCCGCCAGGCCCAGAAAGCTGTTCCAGATGAATGTCCCCAGGAAGGTCAACCCAACGAACCGACCGAAGGACATGGGCAGCAGCCCCGCCGGGATGGACACCAGACTGCGCACCGTAGGGATCAGGCGCCCACCGGCCACGATCCAGTCGCCCTTGCGCTCATAGACCCCCAGCACCTTATCCAGGTCGGACTCACGCACCAGCACCCAGCGGCCACGACGCCGCAGAAGATCCCGCACGCGTTCCTCACCGGCGCGGCGGGCCAGCAGGTAGATCAGGGTGGACCCGGCGGTGCCACCGAGTGAGCCCACCAGGATGGACAGCCACAGGTTCAGCAGGCCCTCGTGGGCCAGGAAGCCCGCGAAAGGCATCAGGGCTTCCGGGGCCAGGATGACCAGGAAGACCCCCAGAGCCCAGTAGCCGTAGTCGGCGATCGCATCCGTTGCCAGTTCGACCATGTCCATGAGGGGTCAGCGCTCTCTCAACGCAGGGTGAGGGTCTTGGTGTTCACGAAGGCCAGGATGCCGGCCCGGGCCAGCTCCCGACCGTAACCGGAATCCTTCACGCCACCGAAGGGCAGCCGCGGGTCGCTCTTGACCATGGCATTCACGAAGGTGGCCCCGCAGGCCAGCTGTCGGGCTACCGCCGCCCCTCGCTCCGGGTCGCGGGTCCAGACACTGCCGCCCAGCCCGAAGCGGGTGTCATTGGCGATACGCACTGCGTCCGCATCGTCCTCGGCCCGGATGATGCTGGCCACCGGACCGAACATCTCCTCATTATAGGCCCGGGTGCCGGGCACCACCCGATCCAGGATCGACGGGGCGTACCAGGCCCCCTTGCCAGGCAGCGGCTCGCATCCCAGCACGGGGATGGCCCCCTCGGCGATGGAGTCTTGCACCTGCTGGTGAAGCTCATCCCGCAGATCCGCGCGAGCCATGGGAGCCAGCGTGGTGCCCTCCCGGGTGGGGTCGCCAGGCTTGAGGGCCTTCACTGCGGCCTTGAAGCGCTCCATGAAACCATCGACGGCGCCAGGCAGGAGAATGAAACGCTTGGCCGCGATGCAGCTCTGGCCGGCATTCTGATATCGGGAGACCACCGCCTGCTCCACGGCCCGGTCCAGATCCGCATCGTCCAGGACGATGAAGGGATCCGAACCTCCCAGTTCCAGCACGGATGGCTTGAGGGACTCACCGGCCACGGCGGCCACGGCGCGCCCCGCCGGCTCGCTGCCCGTGAGGGTCACCCCATGGACCCGCGGGTCACGGATGACATCGGCCACGGCATCGGAGGGGATCATCAGCGTCTGAAAGACCCCGGCGGGGAAGCCCGCGTCCCGAAAGACCTCCTCCACGGCCAGCGCACACCGGGGGACGTTGGAGGCATGCTTGAGCAGGGCAGTGTTGCCTGCCATCAGGGTGGGGGCGGCGAAGCGGAACACCTGCCACAGGGGGAAGTTCCAGGGCATGACGGCCAGGATGGTGCCCAGGGGCTGGAAGATCACCCGGGCATCCCCCTCCACTTCAGGCACGGCCTCATCGGCCAGGAATTGTGCCGCATGATCGGCATAGTAATCGCAGACGGTGGCGCAGCGGTCGACCTCCCCCCGTGACTCGCGCAGCAGCTTGCCCATCTCCTGGGTGATCATATGGGCAAAGTGGTCCCGCCGATGGCGCAGGACATGCGCCGCCTGGCGCATCAAATCGGCTCGCTCGGCCAGCGGCAGATCCCGCCAGGGGCGGGCAACGCGCTCGGCCTGGCCGAGGGCCTTGTCAATACGCGGCCGGTCCCATGTCTCGAACACGTTGAGCACGGAACCATTGGCGGGATTGACAGAACTCATGGGCACAGGTGAACTCCTTGGGAAGCAGGGGGCCATACCATAGTATATTTGGCCGTTTGACGATGTAACGGGACCGCCGCCGTCACTCTCCTCCAAGAGAAAAGGGAGGGGCGACAGACAGGGTTCCGGATGCCGGTTGCCTTATGACTTTCAACGTACTTCAAGACAGGAATAACAAAAGCATGAACATCCGGACGGTGTGTGTATTGGGGGGCACGGGTTTTGTTGGGAGCCACCTGGTCACCCGACTGGTGGACCAGGGATACCGGGTCAAGGTTCTGACTCGGCGAGCCTTTCGTTCCAAGCACCTGATGGTGCTCCCCGGGGTGAGACTGGTGGAAGCGGATTGCCACGACGGGTCGGTGCTTCGAACCCACTTCCAGGATTGCGAGGCCGTGATCAACCTGGTGGGTATTCTAAACGAGCGCGGCCACGATGGCAGCGGTTTCCGCCGCACCCACGTGGACCTGGCCCATACCGTGATCGAATCGGCCCGCGAGATGGGTGTGAGACGACTCCTGCACATGAGCGCCCTGAACGCCGACGCGGCCAGCGGCCCCAGCCATTATCTGCGTACCAAGGGCGAGGCAGAAAACATCGTGCATACCCTGGCAGGGGATGTGGCGGTGACCAGCTTCCGCCCATCGGTGATCTTCGGTCGGGGCGACAGTTTCTTCAACCGCTTTGCCGGCCTGCTGCGCATCACTCCCGTGCTGCCCCTGGCCTGCCCGAACGCACGCTTCGCGCCGGTGTTCGTGGGAGACGTGGTGGAGGCCTTTGTCGGTGCCCTGAAGGATTCGACCACACACGGTGAGCGCCTGGATCTATGTGGCCCCCAGGTTTACACCCTGAAGGAACTGGTGGAGTACACCGCAAGGCTTCAGGGAAAATCCCGGCTGATCATCGGCCTGTCTGACCGGCTCTCCCTGCTGCAGGCCCGGGTGATGGAATACGTGCCCGGCAAGCCTTTGAGCCTGGACAACTATCACTCACTCCAGCGGGACAGTCTCTGCCCGGGAGGAGGCATCTGCCCCACCGCCCTGGAATCCGTGGTGCCCCAATATCTGGGCGATACCACGCATCATAACCGCCTGCAGCATCTGCGCAGCAGCGCCCGCTGATCATGCAGACCTACCTGGTGGGTGGCGCATTGCGGGACGAACTCCTGGGCCTGCCGGTCAAGGAACGAGACTGGGTCGTGGTGGGCGGCACCGTGCAGCAGATGCTCGACCAGGGTTTCACTCAAGTGGGCAGGGATTTCCCGGTTTTTCTGCACCCCCACACCCACGAAGAACATGCCCTGGCCCGCACGGAGCGCAACACCGGCCCCGGTTACCATGGGTTCGAGGTCCATGCCTCGCCCGAGGTGACCCTGGACGATGATCTGGCGCGACGCGACCTCACCATCAATGCCATGGCCCGGGACGCACAAGGCCACCTGATCGACCCGTTCAATGGCCAGAGGGACCTGCATGAGCGCTGGCTACGGCATGTTTCCCCCGCCTTCGTGGAAGACCCGGTGCGGGTGCTGCGCGTGGCCCGCTTCGCCGCCCGCCTGTCCCCTCTGGGTTTTCGGGTGGCGGACGAGACCCGATTGCTGATGCAACGCATGGTGGACGAGGGCGAACTGGATGCCCTGGTCCCCGAACGGGTCTGGCAGGAGACGGAAAAGGCGCTCAAGGCTCCGGCACCCACGGCCTTCTTCCAGGTGCTGCGTGACTGCGGGGCCCTGGCGGTGCTGTTCCCGGAACTGGAGGCCCTGTATGGCGTGCCCCAACCGCCGCGCTACCATCCCGAGATCGATACCGGCGTGCATGTGTTCATGGTGCTGGATCAGGCCACCCGCCTGAGCAAGGATCCTCTGGTCCGCTTTGCAGCCCTCACCCACGACCTGGGCAAGGGCGACACACCTGTAGAAATCCTGCCCAGCCACCGTGGGCACGAGGAACGCGGCGTGGTCTTGATCGAGGCCCTGTGCGATCGATACAGGATCCCGAACCGGTACCGGGAACTGGCGCGTCTGGTGGCCCGCTACCATGGCCTGGTGCACCGGGTTTTCGAGCTGCGCCCCCAGACCCTGGCGCGCACCCTGGAGGGGCTGGATGCCTATCGTCGCCCCGAGCGGCTGGAATCGGCACTGCTGGCCTGCGAGGCGGATTACCGGGGGCGCACGGGCTTTGAGGCCAGGCCCTATCCCCAGGCAGATTACGTGCGCCGTGCCCAGGCACGTTGCGCCGCCATCCAGGCCCGGGAACTGGTGGAGCAAGGGCTCAGGGGTCCGGCCATCGCCGAGGCCCTGCAGCAGCAGCGCATTCGGGCCCTCAAGGCGCTCAAGGCCGAAGAGACTACAGACGAGGGATAAGATCCCGCCCGGAAAAACCCATCAACGGCCCCGACACACCACGCCCCAGGGCCATGGCCTGGAAGCGTTCCCCCATCTCCCCGGGCAGGGTGAGCATGCGCACCTGGGCCGCCAGATCCATCTGCTCGCGCAGCCCCTGTGCCTGACAGGCCTGGAAGGCTGACTCCAGCCCGGAACCCATGAGGAACCAGGCCTGGCTGGTGTAGCCCAGCAACGACAATCCCGCCGCCTCCCCGGCCTCGGCCACGGCGGTGAAGTCCACGTTGGCGGTAATGTCCACCACCCCCGGCCAGACCAGGGGCTCGTCCAGGGCCCGATGACGGTAATGGGCGATCAGGGTGCCCCGATACCGCTCCGGGCTGTAATACTCCCGACGCGGGTAGCCGTAATCCACCAGAATGATCACGCCGGCAACGAGGCTGTTCGCAGCGGCCCGCATCCACGGGGACAAGCCGGGGTTGATCTCCGAGACATACCCGGACGGCCATGCGCCGCCGGTGCTTTCATGCAGGGCGCGTACCGTGCTCGTGAGCGTCTCATCGGCCGGTCGATCAGCCCACTCCAGACGCTGCCCGAGCACCACGCCCCGCTCCAGCACTTCCCCATCCTGCCAATGGAACACCTGCACCGGCATGGCATCCAGCACCTCGTTTCCCAGCATGACGCCCCGGAAACAGCCCGACTCCGGCAGGGCATCCAGCCATTGCACGCGATGACGCAGGGTCTCGGGCAAGTCGGCCACGGCGGCCTGCTGGCGCTGACGCAGGTCGGGGCTCAACTCAAGGATCAGGTAACGTTCCGGGAGGGCATCCAGCGCCTCCAGGGTGGTGAGAATCTCCACCGCCAGGATGCCCGTGCCCGCGCCGAATTCCAGAATATCGCCGCCCCCCAGCCTCTCCAGCACCTGGGCACACTGGCGGGCGATACAACGACCGAACAGGGGCGACACCTCCGGGGCAGTGATGAAGTCGCCGCCCCGCCCCAGTTTGTGGCTGCCCGCGGTGTAATACCCCAACCCCGGGGCATAGAGGGCCAGTTCCATGTAACGTCGGAAAGACAGCCAGCCATTGCCTGCGTTAATCTCCTGTCTGACCAGTTCCAGCAACTGCTGGCTGACCTGCAGGGCCTCGGGTTCAGGCGTGGGTAATGGGGAATCCGTGGGCATGCATGCAGTCCAAGATGATCGGCGCCGTGGGGAGGGGCATTGTGGCCCCACCCGCTCTGCGCCTCAAGCCGTCGGCACACCGCTTCGCGAGCAGCACAAGGAAACCGCATGGAACAGCCCAAACACCCCGACCTGAGCGGCAAGACCGCCTTCATCACGGGCGGCGCCCGCCGCATCGGCGCCGAAATGGCACGCACACTGCACGCGCAGGGGATGAACCTGGTGATCCACTATCGGAGTTCCGGGCAGGCGGCCCAGGCACTTCGGGAGGAGCTGCATCGCAAGCGGCCCGATTCGGTGCGTCTGGTGGCAGGAGAGCTTCTGGAACCCGGGGCGTTCAGGCGTCTGGCCAGCGAGGCGGAAGCCGCCTTCGGGGGCATGGATGTGCTGGTGAACAATGCCTCCACCTTCTACCCCACGGCCCTGAGCGAGATCACCGAGGCCCACTGGGATGACCTGATGGGAACCAATCTCAAGGCCCCCCTGTTCCTGTCCCAGGCGCTGGCACCGGCCCTGACGCAGGCTGAGGGCTGCATCCTCAATATCGTGGATATCCACGCCCTGCGTCCTCTGAAGGGCTACCCGGTCTATTGCGCGGCCAAGGCAGGACTGTGGATGCTCACCCAATCCCTGGCCCGGGAGCTGGGCCCCCGGGTACGCGTGAACGGCATCGCACCCGGAGCCATTCTCTGGCCGGAGGCAGAAGAGAACGCAGCCACCCATGAAGAGATGATTCAGCGCACCGCGCTAAAACGGGAGGGGTCGCCGGAGGATATCGCCACCACGGCGCTGTTCCTGATCCGGGATGCCCGCTACGTCACCGGCCAGGTGATCCCTGTGGACGGGGGGCGTACCACGGCACAGTGAATACCGCGCGCTAATCCGACGGCAGGAGGTCCACGCGACGCAGCCATTGGCCCGCCGGGTCAAAGGTCTCCCAGAGGCGACCGATGGGTGTCTGGAGCACCGGATGGATCACGTCGGCCGCGATGTCTGCCAGGGGGCCGAGCACGAAGGCGTGGCGGATGATCTCATCACGCGGCAGCTGCACCCCCGGGGCCTCCAGCACGAGATCTCCCAGCAGCAGCAAGTCCAGATCCAGGGTGCGGTCGGCGAAGCGCTCGCCACCCCGCTGACGACCATGACGCGCCTCCATGGCCTTGAGACTGGCCACCAGAGCCTCAGGCGGTTGATCCGTATCGAAGCCTGCCGCCAGATTGTAGAAAGGGCTGCCGTCGAAACCCACGGCCCCGGTCTCATAGACGGGGGAAAAGGTCACTTCCCGGAAAGCGTTGAGGAGTTCCTGACGAGCAACCTCCACATGCCACTCGCGGTTCACGTTGGTGCCGATACTCACGAAGGCACGGCGCAAGGGGGATTCCGGCCGAGTCATCCGCGCTCCCCACGCTCGATGCTCACACCCACCTCCCGAGCCCCGCGCACGGCGCCCGGCTTGCCCAGGGTAAGGCGCAACCAGGGCACGGAGAACTCCTGCATCACCATGCGGGCGATGTCCTCGGCCATGGCCTCCACCAATTCCCGTTCATTGCTTTCCACCAGGGCGATGACGCGCTTGGCCACAGCCTTGTAATCCAGAGTGTGGTCAATGCAGTCGGAGTCCGACGCAGGGCGGATATCGGTGCCCATCTCCAGGTCAATGCGCACCTCCTGACGGATACTGCGCTCCCAATCGAAGATGCCGACGGTGGTTTTCACCTTTAAATCACGAATGTAGACGATGTCCATGGAATTGGACTATATACGCCGCCCCGCGCGGGCACCACCCCCGACCTGGCCCGACATGGCGCCCCGTACTTGCCCCCACCCCACCCTTCTGCTAAGGTTCCCGGCTTTCCTCAAATCAGCCTGGTTTTTCCGGAGAACACCAATGGCCCGAGTCTGCCAAATCACGGGTAAGCGCCCGATGACCGGGAACAACGTATCCCACGCGAATAACAAGACGCGTCGTCGCTTCCTGCCCAACCTGCACGAACACCGTTTCTGGGTGGAGAGCGAGAACCGTTTCGTGAAGCTGCGCATCAGCCAGAAGGGCATGCGCATCATCGACAAGAAGGGTATCGACACGGTCCTGACGGACCTGCGCGCCCGTGGCGAAAAGGTCTAAGGAGACGCACCCATGGCGAAAGGCATTCGTGAAAAGATCCGCCTGGTGTCCAGTGCCGGCACCGGCCACTTCTACACCACCACCAAGAACAAGCGGAACATGCCCGACAAGATGGAGATCAAGAAATTCGATCCCGTCGTGCGTCAGCATGTGATGTACAAGGAAGCCAAGATCAAGTAATACCGGCTTGCCTGCCGGCATGACCCGGCAACACCTGGCTGATAGGCCCACCGTATGACGGTGGGCCGCCAGCCCGGCGGTCACTCCTCCCTCTGAGCCGCCTCCATCCGCTCCACCGTCTCCCGAGCCCAGACCTGCATGAGCCTGCCCCAGCGATTGGCGGTGGCGGGATCCAGATCCAGATAGGTGTAACGCCCCCCGTCTCGCACGAGCACCCGCAATAGCGGCACACCACTCTCGTGCATCACCTGTCGCAACTCGATCTCCTCCCCCATGGGGGCCTTGATCTGCTCCATGCCACATCCCCCCTCGGGCAGTGACGGGCGTTCAGCCCGCCTCCACGTTGATGGATCGTTGCGCATGGGCGCTACTGAGCCGTGGCATCTCAACACGCAGGACGCCATGCTCGTAGGTGGCTCGGGCACCCTCGGTGCTCACCGGCCCCGGCAGCGGGATCGCCCGCTCAAAGCGCCCATAAGCACACTCGGCGATATGGTAGCGCCCCCTGCTGAGCTCCTTCTGGATACCCTTCTCGCCCCGGATCACCAGATGATCATCGATCACCTGAATATCAAAGCTGTCCCGATCCATACCCGGAGCCTCCAGGCGCACCACCAGACGATCAGTGTCGTCAAAGACCTCGGCCGCCATCACGCCCCAGCCGATACTGCGGGCCTCCAGTTCATGCTCATCCCGCTCAAGGTCTTCGGCGGACCGACTCCCCGGCGTGAACGGGGTAATGGCTCCCGAGGCGCGGGCATAGAGTCGCTGCCAACCACCCAGGATGCTCTCCCAGGCGTCACTCACACCCTGACGCAAATGCTGCAGATTCGACATCTCCACCCCCTCCTTCAATCTTTGGCTATCCCGCAACAGTGAAAGAGCGGGTGTATCCCCGCTTTACAGTCAAGTATCACGCACCCCAGGTATATTTCAAGCCCGACCGTTTTCGGCACCCGACCGCAAGCCTTTTCATCCGTTGGTGATACGACGACCGCCCATGATCCGGTAACATTAGGCCCATGGCGAACATCTCTGAATCGACACCACTGACCGTCCGGCTACTGACCGAAAGCGAGCTTGCCACGCGCGACCCTCGCCGCCTGGCCGTGATCCGCTTCGGCCAGGAGAATCTCCTGGATCCGGCGCGCCCAACGGAACTCACCCTGGCCCTGCCACCCCTGGCGGCCGACACCCCCGTGGAGGTCTGGGAGGCCAACGAACCGGTGGCCGCCGGTTGCGACCATGACTTGGGTTACGCCCACACCCGGGACGCACTGTTCGGCTGGATCCTCGTGGACGAGGCCCGCTTCGATCACGACATGGACCAGGCCGCGGAGTACGCCTACGACCGTGTGCTCGCCTTTCATCGAGCCATGGGATTCCCCAGCCTGCTACGGATATGGAACTACTTCCCGCATCTGCACGACGAAGTGGACGGCCTGGATCGCTACCAGGCCTTCTGCCTGGGGCGCCACCGCGCCCTGGAGCGCGTGCCCCTCACCGAAGGAGAACTGCCCGCCGCCACCGCCATCGGCACCACCGCACCCGGCCTGGTGGTCTACTTCCTGGCCGGACGCGAACCGGGCATACAGATCGAAAACCCCCGCCAGGTCAGCGCCTTTCATTACCCCCGGCGCTACGGACCCAAGAGCCCGTCGTTCTCCCGAGCCACCCTCAAGCCCTGGCCGGGCAAACCGCACCTGTACATTTCCGGCACCGCCAGCATCGTCGGCCACGAAACCCTGCACACCGACGTCATCACACAACTGGACGAAATCCTGGAAAACCTGCGCGCCCTGATCGGCTCGGCCGGCGACCCCATGGCCACCCTGGAAGGCAACCCCGGCGCCCTCTCCCTGCTCAAGGTCTACGTACGCCACGCCCAGGACGTGGACGCCGTGCGCTCGCGCCTGCAGGAAGCCCTGGGCCCGAAGGCACCCGCCATTTACCTGCGAGGCGATATCTGCCGGGACGACCTGCTGGTAGAGATCGAAGGCCTGCATGCCTGAACTGCCCGAGGTGGAAACCACCCGGCGCGGCATCGAACCCCACCTCACCGGACGCCGCATCACCCAGGTCCACATCCGGCAGCCGCGACTGCGCTGGCCCATACCCACCGACCTGCCCCATCGACTTCAGGGGCGCACGATCACCCGCGTCGAGCGCAGGGGCAAATACCTGCTCATCCAGTGCCCCCCGGGGACCGTCCTCATCCACCTGGGCATGTCCGGCAGCCTGCGCCTGGTGCCCCCCGACGCCCCACCCCGCCCCCACGATCACGTGGACCTCACCCTGGACTCCGGCCTCACCCTGCGCCTGCACGACCCACGCCGCTTCGGGGCCCTGCTCTGGTTCGACCCCGAAACCGGCAACCACCCCCTGCTCGCCCACCTGGGCCCCGAACCCCTGGGCGACAGCTTCGATGCCGACTACCTGTTCCGCATCAGCCGCGGCCGCCGCATCAGCATCAAGGCCCTGATCATGAACAGCCAGGTCGTGGTAGGGGTGGGCAACATCTACGCCTCCGAATCCCTGTTCCTGGCCGGCATCCGCCCCCGCCGCGCCGCCGGCCGCCTCACCCGCGCCGAGGCCACCCGCCTCGTCGCCGCCATCCGCCAGGTCCTGGAAGCCTCCATCGCCCAGGGCGGCACCACCCTCCGGGACTTCGTCCACGAAGACGGCGCCCACGGCTACTTCAGCCAGTCCCTCCGAGTGTACGGACGCCCCCAGGCACCCTGCACCACCTGCCAGACCCCCATCAAGCACATCACCCAGGGCGGCCGATCCAGCTACTACTGCCCCACCTGCCAGAAATGACTTCCTGAGCACTTGCTCTCGTAAAACGCACTCCTCTCAGCAGGCAAACAACCAGAAGCCTCCGGGCGGGTGAAGCCCTCCGGGGGTGTTCACCGCATGAATGCGGTGGCCAAGCCTACAAGGATGTATTCACGGCGTCCCCCGGAGGGATTTACCCACCCACAGGCCGCCACCAAACCCACGGAGGGCACCCTGCGGCGAGCACACAAGCCAGAAGCCTCCGGGCGGGTGAAGCCCTCCGGGGGTGTTCACCGCATGGATGCGGTGGCCAAGCCTACAAGGACGTATTCACGGCGCCCCCCGGAGGGATTTACCCACCCGCAGGCCGCCACCGAACCCACGGAGGGCACCCTGCGGAGAGCACACAAGCCAGAAGCCTCCGGGCGGGTGAAGCCCTCCGGGGGTGTTCACCGCATGGATGCGGTGGCCAAGCCTACAAGGACGTATTCACGGCGTCCCCCGGAGGGATTTACCCACCCGGAGGCCACCACCGAACCCAAGGAAGGAGGCCACCAAGACGGCGACCCAGAAACAAAAAGGGCCGGGTAACAGCCCCGGCCCTGCACAACACCAAAAAAATGATCGACTCAGGAAGCCCCGGCAGTGATCCGCTCGAACTTCGCCATCAGCACATCATGGCTCTCCTCGTTATCCGGATCCTTGGGAATGCAATCCACCGGGCACACCTCCACACACTGAGGCGCATCAAAGTGACCCACGCACTCCGTGCACAGACTCGGCTCGATCACATAAATCTCATCACCCGGAGAGATCGCACCATTGGGGCATTCCGGCTCGCACACGTCGCAATTGATGCACTCGTCGGTAATCATCAGGGCCATAACGCACTTTCCTCTTCAAACTCAATAAGATGTAGTCGCTTGTCCGTGACTGCAAAAACCCCTGCCAGCCCCACTATCAAACCACTGGCAGACCTCACGTCACAGCTTCTTATAATCCCGCCCACGGCGGATGACCGCGCATCTTAGCCCAAGCGGGCGCGCAACGCAGCCTCCACGCTTTCCGCCACGAAGTGTGAAACATCACCACCCAACGCAGCAACTTCCCTCACCAGACTTGAGGAAACATACGAATACTCCTCCGCAGGCGTGAGAAACACCGTCTCAAGGTCCGGCGCCAGATGCCGGTTCATACTGGCCAACTGGAACTCATGCTCAAAATCCGACACCGCCCGAAGGCCGCGCAACAACACCCGCGACCCATGCGCAGCCGCGAAATCCGCCAGCAGACCATCGAACCCGCACACCTCCACCCCCTCGATCCCCCGCAACGCCTGTCGCGCCAGATCCACCCGCTCCTCCAGCGTAAAGGTGGGCCGCTTCGTTGGATTGGCAGCCACCGCCACCAGCACATGATCAAACAACCGATGGGCCCGACGGACAATATCCATATGGCCATTGGTAATGGGATCAAAGGTCCCGGGGTAAACAACAGTAACTGACATGATTTGAATCCCGACAGGATTGATGTCCAACTTCAGGTGATACCGTAAAGACTCACGGCAGAATTGAACTGCGAGGCGCCTCGCGCTCCTCCGCCACACGGCGACCCCGGGCCTCGTTCAGGCCCAGGGCCACCACCAGCGCCAGCGCGAACAACAAGGCGCAGAACAGGATCGACGCATGCAGACCCACCGCCACCTGCAGCAAGCCCAGCCCCAGCAGGCCCACGATGGCCGCCAGTTTACTCGCCAGCCCCCAGAAGCCGAAGAACTCCGCCGCCCGCAAACGCGGCGCCAGCACCCCCACCAGAGCCCGCCCCGCCGATTGCGTGGAACCCAGACACAACCCGGCCACGCTACCCACGATCAGGAACACATGCTGGGCCTCCATGGGCACCACCCGCCCAAGCCAGGGCGTGGAAAAGATCAAGGTGACCGCCACGATCCACAGCACCAGGGTGGCCAGATAAGTGGTGCGGGCGCCGATCCTGTCCTGAAGAAAACCAAAACCCAGGGCCCCGGCAGCCGCAGTCAACTGAACGGTGACGAACATCCAGATCCTCACCTGCTCATCCCATTGAATCACCTGGGCACCGTAGATGAAGGTGAAGGAGATGATGATATAGATACCGGCCATCGCAAAGAAGACCGAAACCAGCAACGTGGCCAGATCACGGTAATGCCGCAGATCCTTGATTGTGGCCCGCACCCGCCGGAAACCAATCCCCAGATAACTGCGAACCCCACCCTTGAGCCGCCGCGCCCGCCCCCGCTCGCGAAGCCAGAGGAAAGTGGGGATGGCTGCCAACAGGAAGAATACCGCCGCAAACGGCCCCACCCAGCGGATGCGATCAAAATTCTCCTCGCTCACCTCCCCTAGCATGACCAGTGCAAAGGCCGTGGCCACCAGCCCCCCCACATACCCCAGAGCCCAGCCGAACCCCGAAATCCACCCCAACTGCTCCCGAGGCCCCAGCTCAGGCAAAAAACTGGCAATGAACGACTCACCGATGGCGTACGCAAAGTTGGAGCAGATGATCAGCAGCATACCCAGCCAGATGTACCCCGGGGCCACAAAGTACAGCAACCCCGTCGTCACCACGGTGAGCACGTAGCTGGCAAACAGAAACCTTTTACGGGCCGCGGAGAAATCCATGATCGCCCCCGCCACCGGGCCCACGAGCACCACCATCAGGTAGCTCACCGCCAGGGCAACGCTCCACAGCAGATTTCCCAACCGATAGTCGGTCTCCGAGTCACCGACAATCACCCGCGTGAACAGGTCCCCGAAGATCACCGTAATGATCAGCAGGGTATAGGCCTGGTTGGCGAAGTCGAACATCGCCCAGCCAAAGATTTCCTTGAAAGAGGCCCGCTTCATGGCACTCATCGTCTGGATTGTGGGATCAGGTTAACGTGAAAGAACCAAGTCAGCTACAGGCACTCCCTCGAGAGGATGCCGATTGACCGGAACCGTGGGAGCAACCGAGAATACAGAGCACTTCACTCAATCGCGAGCAACCTCATGAAAAATAATCCCCTCCTGCAACGCCTGGTCACCCTGGTCTGCATCATGGCCCTGCTTCTGGCCGGCACGGCGCCCCTGCACGCCTCCATGGTAGGAACGGATCAACTCATCCTGTCCGAACAGGCCCAGGTAGACCGCGCACAACTGCTCGCCACCCTGGAGAGGGATGATGTAAGGCAACAACTGACCGCCATGGGCGTGGATCCCAGCGAAGCAGCCCAGCGGGTGGCACGGATGACCGACCAGGAAGTGCGTGAACTGAACGAGCGTATTGAAGACATGCCGGTGGGCTCGGCGAGCGTGCTGGGCGTCGTGGCCCTGGTCTTCATCGTCTTCATCATCACCGACGCCATCGGCGCCACCGACATCTTCCCCTTCGTGCGCCCCGTGAACTGATCCCCCACACCCCATGACCTGAGACCATGACTGCGGGGCTGGGACGGCCCCAGCCCCGCAAGAGCGACACATGGCTGTCAAACTCAACGTCGATAAGCCCGAAACACCCCCTGTGGGAGCGGCCCTCGGCCGCGAAGTGTTTCCGGATTGCACCGCCCCGGCCGAGCGCGGCCTTCGCGGCCAAGGGCCGCTCCCACAAAAACACCCACAGGACCGGGCCCGACTCTGGGGACTGACCGGCCTGTTGCTGGCCATCCTCCTGCTCAGCGGCTGCGCCACCCCTCTGCAGACCCGCGACCTGCTGCGCGAACCACCCGACGAACTCCCCCGACAGGTGGAACTGGACCAGACCCCCTTCCACCCCCAGGAACTCTATCAATGCGGACCGGCCGCCCTGGCCACCGTACTGGGCGCCCGCGGCCTGCTGGTGCACCCCGACGACCTGGTGGATGAAGTCTACGTCCCCGAACGCCAGGGCAGCCTGCAGACCGAAATGCTGGCCGCCGCCAGGGCCCGCGGACTCGTGGCCTACGTCATCGAACCCCGCATGGAAACGCTCCTCAAGGAAGTGGCCGCAGGACACCCGGTGCTCGTCTTCCAGAACCTGGGCCTCAACGCCTTCCCCTACTGGCATTACGCCGTGGTGATCGGATTCGATCTGGACCAGGAAGAGATCATCCTGCGATCGGGCACTATCCATCGCCACGTCACCCGCATGCCCGTCTTCGAACGCACCTGGCGTCGCGGCGACTACTGGGCCTTCGTCGTCCAGCCCCCCGGCCAACTCCCCGCCACTGCCCAGCCCCTGCGCTGGCTGCGCGCCGCCAACGCCCTGGAAGCCACCGGCCAGCTCACCACCGCCGCCACGGCCTACCGGACCGCCACCCAACAGTGGCCCGACCACCCCGTGGCCTGGATCGGCCTGGGCAACACCCTGTACGCCCTCGAGGACCACAACGGCGCCGAGCAGGCCTTCCGACAACTCATCCAGAGAAATCCCGAGGCCCACGCCGCCTGGAACAACCTGGCCCACGTCCTCCACGCCCGCGGCTGCAACACCCAGGCCCTCGAGGCCGTCACCTGCGCACTGCGAATGGCCCCCAACGAGTCCTTCTACCAGCGCACCCTGGAAACCGTGACCAGATCGCCCGACGCCCAGCCCCAGGACAACACCTGCCTCCCCCTTCTCTGCCCCACCGAAGCCCACCAATAGCAGCAGCCCCCCGCCCCACGGCGGGCACCCTGCGGAGACCACATCAGCCAGAAGCCTGCGGGTGGGTGAAGCCCCAGAAGCCCCTACGCCCCATACCAAAGAATCGCGAAATAATGACAAACCGTCCCCGCGATCACGAACAGATGCCAGATGAAATGCCCATACCGCACCCGCTGATCCAGGGCATAAAACACCACCCCACCCGTATAGGCCAGCCCCCCGGCCACCAGCCACATCAACCCGGGTGTAGGCATCAGGTTATAGAGCGGCACAATGGCAATCACCACCAGCCAGCCCATCAACAGATACAAACCCGTGGACAGCACAGGATGGGACAGCCCATTGAACGACTTCAGCAACACCCCAAGCCCCGCCAGCCCCCAGACCAGACCAAACAACGTCCACCCCCAGGGCCCGCCCAACACCCCCAGCGTAAAGGGCGTATACGTGCCGGCAATCATCAAAAAGATCACCGAATGATCCACCACCCGGAACACCCGCTTCGCCCGACCCTGCGGCATCGCGTGATACAGGGTTGACGACAGATACAACACCACCATGGTGGCCGAAAACACACTCACACCCACCACAAATGCCGCACTGCCCGACCGAACAGCATCCAGGATCAGAAACGGAATTCCCACAATCACCGCCACCAGGGCAGCCCCGTGACTCACACTGTTGGCGATCTCCTCACCCAGCGTCTGACGACGCCGGCCCAGGGTACTCGAAGCAGCACTCATGGATTGCATCCTCCTCTTCGCGGCCACCGCATCAGCGGCTCAGGGTCCCCGGTGACGATACACCCGGCCCTCCCCGATTCGCAATTGCGGGCCAACACCACTATCATGGGGGACTTACAACAGCTCTCTCGCCTGTCCACGACCCTGCGGCAGTCCCACGGACTCACGCCGCCCGGCCCTGCGCCGGCCCCCATGGACAGGCCACGGCGCTCGCCCGGAGCGCCGGGCCGACCCCGCGGTCGGTCCCTCATTCAACCAAGCCAGGAGATCCGATGTCTGCTCTCATCTGCGGTTCATACGCCTACGACACCATCATGGTCTTTCCCGACCGCTTCAAGAACCACATCCTCCCCGAGAAGGTGCACATGATCAATGTCTCCTTCCTGGTGCCCGGGATGCGTCGGGAATTCGGCGGCTGCGCCGGCAACATCGCCTACAACCTGAAACTGCTGGGGGGCGACCCCCTCCCCATGGCCACCGTCGGCGCCGACTTCGACCCCTACGCCGAGTGGATGGACAAGTGCGGCATCTCCCAAAAGCACATCACCGTCGTCCCCGAGCACTACACCGGCCAGGCCTTCATCACCACTGACCAGGACGACAACCAGATCACCGCCTTCCACCCCGGTGCCATGGGTGAATCCCATCGCAACAAGGTGAGCGACGCCAGCGGCGTGAAGATCGGCATCGTCTCCCCCGATGGCCGCGACGGCATGATCCAGCACGCCGAACAGTTCGTGGAAGCCGGCATCCCGTTCATCTTTGACCCGGGCCAGGGCATGCCCATGTTCGGTGGCGACGACCTGCGCCGCTTCGTGGAACAGGCCACCTACGTGACCCTGAACGACTACGAGGCCCAGCTCATGAGCGAGCGCACCGGCTGGAGCCACGAGGAACTGGCCAGCCACGTGGACACCCTGATCATCACCCGCGGCGGCGAAGGGTCCGACATCTACACCAAGAACGGCAAGATCCAGGTGCCAACCGCCCCCATCGCCGGCATCAAGGACCCCACCGGTTGCGGCGACGCCTACCGCGCCGGCCTGCTGTGGGGCCTGATGAACGATCTGGACTGGGAAACCACCGGCCGCATCGCCTCGCTGATGGGCGCCATCAAGATCGAGCAGGTGGGTCCGCAGAACCACGCGCCCAGTCGGGCCGACATTGAAGCCCGCTTCAAGGAGGCCTTTGGCCGGGAGATGTAATCGGCCTCTCCCAAGGCTTTGAACGCAATGGCCCGGATGAGGTGAACCCTCTTCCGGGCCATTTTTTTTACGGTGCCAACCTTTTCGCGGCCAAGAGCCGCTCCCATGCTCAGACGCTGAGTTGCAGCACCAGCGTCGCCACGCTGAAATAGACCAGGATGCCGCCCACGTCCGCGATGGACGTGACCAGCGGGGCACTGGCGGTGGCCGGATCCATATTGAGCCGGGTCAGCAGCAGGGGCAGCATAAGCCCCAGCATACTGCCAACGATCACCACCAGTACCATCGCGATCGCCACGGCCATACCCACTTCAGGCCCCCCTAGCCAGACGCCCGCCCCCCAGACCGCCAGACCCAGTGTGACCCCCAGCGCGATGGAGACGAACAACTCCTTGCCCCACAGTTTGAGACCATCCTTGAGCTGCACATCACCGGTGGCCAGCGAACGCACCATGAGCGTTGATGCCTGCGTGCCCGCATTCCCCCCCGTGGCAATGACCAGGGGAAGGAAGAAAACCAGAGCCACCACCGTCTCGATCGCCTGCTCGAAAATGGAAATGGCAGCGCCACTCGCCAGGTTCACAAAGATCAGGATCACCAGCCAACCGACCCGCTTGCGGTAGAGAACCCCCAGGGCCACGTCCCTGAGACTGGTGACCGTGGGCCCCACACCGACACTCCCCATGCGGAGAAAGTCCTCCGTGGTCTCCTCGGTGGCCACGTCCATGACATCATCCACGGTAATGATGCCCACGAGGATGTCCCGCTCATCCACTACCGGCAGCACCTCCAGATCGTAATGTCTGATCAAACTGGCTGCCTTCTCCTGGTCCATGCGGGTCTGGGCACGCACCACGTCCTCGCGTAACAGCGTATCCACCCGGCGGCGCGGGGACCCCACCAGCAATTCCTTGAGCTTCACGGCCCCCAGCAGCCGCCCCTCCTCGTCGGTAACGAACACCACGTTGACAGTCTCGCTTTGCTCAAACTCCCGACGCAAATGATCCAGGGCCTGCTCCAGGGTCCAGTGAGGACGAACCGCAAGAAAACCCGGCGTCATTCGGCGACCGGCACTCTCCTCCGGATAGGCCAGCAGACTCTTGATGACCCACTGATGCCGATCCGGCAACAGGTTCATCACCTCGCGGGCATGATCCTCCGGCAGGCTGTCGATCAGTGCGGCGGTATCGTCATAAGAGGAGCGTTTGAGCAGATGCGATTTTTCCTGGTCGGTCAGGTCCCGGAGGATGCGCTGCTGCTGCTCCTGGGTCAGGTAGGAGAAGACGTCCGGAGCCCGGTCGCCGGGCAATAGCCGGATCAACTCACCCCAGGCCTCCGGTTCCAGATGCTCGGTCAACGCCGCCAGGTCCTGATCCTGCAGGGCCTCAAGGACCTCTTTCAGGGCTTCGGGATCCTGGTTTTCCATGTGCGCCCTGAAAGTGTCCGGGCTGATGGTCTCTGTCATGTCCATGTGCGTCCTCCTCGCTAGCGCGGCAGTCCCAGCATGGCCGCCGCCAGGCCGAAGTAGATCAAGATGCCGGCCACATCAGCGATGGACGTAACCAGCGGGGCACTCGCCGTGGCGGGATCCAGTCGCAGGCGCGACAGGATGAATGGCAGGATCATCCCCACCATGCTGCCCACCATGACGATCAAGAGCATGGCCAACGACAGCATCAGGGCGACTTCAGGGCCGCCACGCCATAGCCCCAACATGGACACGGTCACCCCCATGGTCAGCCCCAGGGCCCCCGCCACCGCCAATTCCCGACCCCACAGGCGAAGCCAGTCCCCCGGCCTGGCATCCCCGGTCGCCAGGGAACGCACCATCAAGGTGGAGGATTGAGCCCCGGCATTCCCCCCGCCGGCAATCACCAGAGGCAGGAAAAACACCAGCAGCACGAGGGCCTCAATAGCCTCTTCGTAGCCCGCAATGATGAAGCCACCCACAATGTTCAGGCCCACCAGGATAAGCAGCCAGCCCACCCGCTTGCGGTAAAGCAGCCAAGGGCGGGCATCTCGCAGACTCAGGTTCAGGGCCCCGACACTCCCCATCTTCTGGAAGTCCTCGGTGGTCTCCTCTTCCTCCACATCCAGCACATCATCAACGGTAATGATGCCCAGGAGCTCACTGTCCTCATCCACCACCGGCAAGGCCGGCAGGTCGTAGTGGCGCATGATGTGCAGGGCCTCCTCCTGAGGCTGATGCGCGTCGATGGAGATGACGCTACGGGTCATCAACTCGGACACCAGCGTCTGCGTCTGCTGCTTGAGAAAATGTTTAAGGGCCAGCACACCCTCCAGCACGCCCTCATCATCGGTCACGTAAACCAGATTGACGGTTTCGCCGCGCCCGGCCTGCACGCGAAGGTGATCCAGGGCCCGGGCCATCGTCCATTCGGGGCGAACGCTCACCACCGCTGTGGTCATGAGGCGCCCGCAGCTATCTGCGGGATAACCAAGCAGGCTCAGTGCCCGGCGAATGGAGCGGAAGGGTAGCAGGCGCAGCAGCTTGCGCACCTGGTCCTTATCCAGATCCTCCAGCAGAGCCGTCAGATCATCCGGCAGCATCTCCGATAGCAGGTAGCGCCCCTCGTCCACGGACACCTGATTGATCAGCTGCAGCTGATGGTGAGGGTCCAGATAGGAGAACACGTCCACTCGTCGACCCGGCGGCAGCAGACGGAACACATCCCGGCGGGGATCGGGTTCCAGATCCATGAGCACATGGGCGATATCCTGTATGCGCATCTCGTCCAGGCGTTCACGCACACCGGGAAGATCCCCCGCATCCAGGCATTCCCGGACTTGCTCCAGGTCTCGTTCGTGCAGAAATTCCATAAGGCAGCCCCAGGATCAAAGGCTCATGAAAGAGATCACGCACATCCCATCATGTCACTTGAATCTTTCGATGGAATGGCACCGTTAGTGGGCCATCACCCACCATGCAGGCAGGTCAGCAAGTCTGCCATATCCGGGGGTATGGATGCCTCCCAGCACACCGTGTCACCCTGCCCGGGGTGCACCAGGGTGAGCCGCGTGGCGTGCAGGGCCTGGCGACGGAAGCCCTGGAGGGTGTCTATCGCCGTGTCGGACAGCCCGGCAGGCAGCCTCAGGCGGCCACCGTAGACCGGATCACCCACGATGGGATGGCGCAGGTGGGCCATGTGCACCCGGATCTGGTGCGTACGGCCCGTCTCCAGGCTCACGCGCAGCAGGGTGAAACCCTCCAGACGGCCCTCGACCCGGTAATGGGTGATGGCCGGTCGTCCGCCGCCCACCACGGCCATGCGCTTGCGATCCACGGGGTGACGGCCGATGGGCTCATCCACCGTGCCACCGGCCACCATCTCCCCCTGCACCAGGGCCAGGTATTCACGGCCCACCGTACGGGCTTGCAACTGGCGCACCAGGTCGGTGTGGGCCTCCAGGGTACGGGCCACCACCAGGAGCCCCGAGGTCTCCTTGTCCAGGCGATGGACGATACCCGCCCGAGGCAGATGCGCCAGCTCCGGTGCGTGGTGCAGGAGGGCATTCACCAGCGTGCCTCGCGGATGACCGGCGGCGGGGTGCACCACCAGGCCCGCTGGCTTGTGGATGACGATCAGGCTGTCGTCTTCATGGACGATGTCCAGGGGCAGATCCTGAGGGGCATCGTCTCCCGGCTCATCCAGGCAGGCGCGGACCACCACCATCGCGCCCTCCGTCGCCTTGTCACGGATGCGTGGCACCACGTCATCCACCCGAACCCAGCCCGCCTCGATCCACTGCTGGATGCGACTGCGGGAATAGTCGGGAAACAGACGCGCCAGAACCGCATCCAGGCGTTTTCCCGCCAGTTCCGGGGGGATGGTGGCGTCCAGGTGAATGGTGGTTTGGGGCATTGGCTAACGCATCTGTCAGGTGGGTGTCGGTGACCCCGGGACGCAAGTCACTTGGATGGCTTTACCGCCCGGGTCCTTAGTATACTCCGGGGCTGATGCTTCAATCTCGTGGCCACCATGTCCGCTCTTCGCAATACGCTGATCCTGATCCTCCTGGCCGTCCTGATCTCCGGCTGCGGCGCCATGCGCCAGGACCCCACGCGGGACTGGTCCGCCAGCCAGCTCTATGAAGAGGCCAAGGCCGCGCTGGAACGGGGCAATTTTGACCAGGCCGTGGAGTATTACGAAACCCTGGAGGCCCGGTTCCCCTTCGGCCGCCACGCTCAACAGGGGCAACTGGAAATCGCCTACGCCTACTACAAGGCCCAGGAGCCGGAGATGGCCATCGCCGCCATCGACCGCTTTCTGCAGATGAACCCTCGCCACCCCCATGCGGATTACGCCTACTACTTGCGTGGCCTCACCAATTACGAGCGGGACCAGAGTTTTCTGAATCGCTGGATCCCTCAGGATCAGGCCCGCCGCGACGCCGCGCCGCTGCGCACGGCCTTCCAGGACTTTGGCACTCTGGTGCAGTATTTCCCCGACAGTCGCTACGCTCAGGATTCTCGGGAGCGCATGGTGCGTCTGCGCAATCTGCTGGCGGCCCATGAGATGCACGTGGCCGACTTCTACATGCGCCGAGGCGCCTGGGTGGCGGCCGCCCAGCGGGGGCGTTACGTTCTGGAGCATTATGACGGCTCAGCGTCCGTGCCTGACGCCCTGGAGGTCATGGTGAGGGCCTATCGGGAGCTGGACATGGATGATCTGGCTGAGGATGCCCTGCGGGTGCTGAGGCAGAATTTCCCGGACAGAGCCGACGAACTGGCGGCCCTGCCGCACCGGATCACTGCACCGGCTTGACGCCGTGCACCCGCCCGATCATCGCACAGGCACGAGGAGACAACCGGGATGTGGGATTTCTTTCAGACCGTCAGGCACCGTCACTCCATCCGCAGCTACCAGCCGGACATGCCGGTGGAGCCGGAAAAGCTGCATGCCATCCTGGAGACCGCCGTCACAGGGCCATCCGCAGGGGATCTGCAGTCCTACCGGATCATCTGTATCGAGGATGCCGCCCTGCGCCAGTCGTTGGTGGGCGCCGCCCATGATCAGGCCTTCATCGCCCAGGCGCCCGTATGCCTGGTGTTCTGCACGGATGCGGCCCGGGCGGAGCAGCAGTACGGTGAGCGGGGGCGGGATCTGTTCGCGCTGCAGGATGCCACCATCGCTGCCGCGTATGCGCAACTGGCTGTCGTGGCGGCCGGCATGGGCTCCACCTGGGTGGGCTTTTTCGACGAGGGTGCGGTGATCCGGGCACTGGATCTGGAGCCGGGTCTGCGTCCGGTGGCGCTGATGTGCGTGGGGTATCCGGCGGAGATCCCGGAGGCCTCCCATCGGCGGCGTCTTGATGAGGTGGTCACCTACCGGTAGCCGGCCAAGAAAGGGGACAGTCCCCTCTGTCCCGGCCCCTTACCGTCGGAGGTTTCCTTGGCCGGGGGCTTTGTGACCGGTCCAAGCCGGGGGGCAGTGTTGTCCGCGGGACGCCGTGAATACGTTCCTGTAGGCTTGACCACCGCATCCATGCGGTGAACACCCGCCGACAACACTGCCCCCCGGCTCGCACCTGCATCGGGGTGGGGACCGTTCCTTCCTTCTTGCTGCTTCCTTACTGCTTCCCTCTTGCTCGATTGCTCCCCTTAGAGGGCGTCGCTGTTCTCTTCACCCGTACGGATGCGGATGGCGCGTTCCATGTCGGTGACGAAGATCTTGCCATCGCCGATCTTGCCGGTGCGGGCGGCCTTGATGATGGCATCCACGCAGGCATCCACCAGACCGTCGTCGACGCCGATCTCGAGCTTGACCTTGGGGATGAAGTCCACCACGTATTCAGCACCACGGTAGAGTTCAGTGTGGCCCTTCTGACGTCCGAAGCCCTTCACTTCCGTGGCGGTGAGCCCGGTGACGCCGATTTCCATGAGGGCTTCGCGCACGTCTTCGAGTTTGAAAGGCTTGATGATGGCTTCGATCTTTTTCATGGGTTCCGGATTCCGTTTGAGCCGCAGGATGCGCGGCGCGGTCAGGATGAAATGTATAGACGATTATCTTAACAGCCTGCCATAGCCCGATGTAATGGGATAGCGCCGATCCTTGCCGAAGGCCCGCGGCGTGACCCGCACGCCCGGCGGGGCCTGGCGGCGCTTGTACTCGTTGCGCAGGACCAGACCGATCACCCGTCGTACCACGGTCTCGTCATAGCCGGCATCGACAATGCGGGAGAAGGATTCATCCCGTTCCACAAAGCGTTCCAGGATGGCGTCCAGGATCTCGTACGGCGGCAGGCTGTCCTCGTCCCGTTGATCCGGCGCCAGTTCCGCCGAGGGGGGGCGTTCGATGACCCGTTCCGGGATGGCAGGCCCCCGCTGGTTGCGGTAGCGAGACAGGCGATACACCCAGAGCTTGCCCAGATCCTTCAGGGGTGCAAAGCCGCCGGCCATGTCCCCGTAGAGGGTGGCGTAGCCCACGGCCATTTCGCTCTTGTTGCCGGTGGTGAGCAGCATGCGCCCGGTCTTGTTGGAGAAGGCCATCAGGATGGTTCCCCGACAACGGGCCTGGATGTTTTCCTCGGTGGTGTCGGCAGCCAGGCCGGCGAAGGCGTCGGACAGGCTTCCCATGAAGGCCTCCACCATGGGCGCGATGGGGATCTCCCGAAAGCGCACGCCCAGTAACTTTGCCTGGGCTGATGCGTCCTCCCGGCTCATGCTGGCGGTGTAGTGGTAGGGCATCATGATGGCCTCCACCGCATCCGGCCCCAGGGCGTCCACGGCGATGCACAGAGTCAGAGCGGAGTCGATCCCGCCGGAGAGACCCAGCACGGCCCCCTTGAAGCCATTCTTGTTGACGTAGTCCCGCACTCCCAGCACCAGGGCGTCGTAGAGGCTGGCCTCGGCCGGTTGCGGCGGCGCCATGACTCCACCGGAAAACCGCACACTCTCGGCATCGTGCTGCACCTCCAGCAGATACAGCCCTTCCTGCCAGGGGGGCGCGCACAGGCGCAGGGAGCCGTCGGCATCCACGGCCATGGAATGACCGTCGAATACCAGCTCGTCCTGCCCGCCCACCAGGTTCACGTAGGCGATGGGCAACCCGGTTTCGGCCACCCGCGCGCGCAGCACCTCCAGGCGCTCCTGGTGTTTGTCCCGATGAAAGGGCGAGGCATTGATATTGAGGATGAGCCTCGCACCGGCTTCCCGGGCCCGGCGGGCCGGTTCCGGTTGCCAGATGTCCTCGCAGACCGTGATGCCCATGGGCAGCCCACCCACTTCCACGACGCAGGCTTGGCCACCGGGGCAGAAGTAACGTTTTTCGTCAAAAACACTGTAATTGGGAAGGATCTGCTTGTGATAGCGGGCGTGTACCTTCCCATCACGCAGCCACACCGCAGTGTTGCACAGGCCACAGGCATCTCGCAGGGGCGCCCCGAGCAGGATGTCGATACCCCGCACCTGGTCAGCCACCTCTTCCAGGGCCTGGGTGACGCGGTCCAGCAGGCTGCCGCGCATGAGCAGGTCTTCTGGCGGATAGCCGGTAAGGGCCAGTTCGGGAAACAGGGCCAACTGCGCGCCATGGCGATCACGGGCCTGGCTGGCGGCATGAATGATCCGCTCGGCGTTGCCTTCCACGTCGCCCACCATGAGGTTCACCTGGGCCAGGGCGATCTTCAGCGTCTGAGTCATGGAGTCAGTGCAATCTCGAAAAGGATACGGGCCCGAAGCCATCGCCAGGAATCATCGCGCAGCCTCGGGCCCGGGTCATGCGGAAATGGGAGTGGCTCAGCCCAGCAATTCCTTGAGGCGTGCGCCCATGTCGGCAGGAGAGTGAACCACAGCCACCCCGGCCTCCTCCAGGGCGGCGAATTTCTGGTCGGCCGTGCCCTTGCCCCCTGAGATGATGGCTCCGGCATGGCCCATGCGCCGTCCCGGCGGGGCCGTCACGCCGGCGATGTAGGCCACCACGGGCTTGCTGACATGTTCCCGGATATAGGTGGCAGCCTCTTCCTCGGCGGTACCGCCGATCTCGCCCACCATGATGATGCCCTCGGTCTGCGGGTCCTGCTGGAACAGTTCCAGGCAGTCAACGAAGTTCATGCCATGGATGGGATCACCGCCGATGCCCACGCAGGTGCTCTGCCCCAGGCCGGCGTCGGTGGTCTGCTTCACGGCCTCGTAGGTGAGGGTGCCGGACCGGGAAACAACGCCCACCTTGCCAGGCACGTGGATATGACCCGGCATGATGCCGATCTTGCAGGCGCCGGGGGTGATCACGCCCGGGCAGTTGGGGCCGATGAGTCGTGCCGAACTGCCCGCCAGGGCCGCTCGTACCCGCAGCATGTCCAGCACCGGGATGCCCTCGGTGATACAGACGATGACCTGGATGCCGGCATCGGCCGCTTCCAGGATGGCATCGGCCGCGAAGGCAGCCGGTACGTAGATCATGGTGGCCTCGGCACCCGCCTCCTGGACCGCGTCATGCACGGTGTCGAATACAGGCAGGTCCAGGTGGGTCTGGCCACCCTTGCCGGGAGTGACGCCACCCACCATGCGGGTTCCATAGGCGATGGCCTGCTCTGAATGGAAGGTGCCCTGCCTGCCGGTGAAGCCCTGGCAGATGACGCGGGTGTTCTTGTCGATCAGGATGCTCATGAAAAGTCCGTGTCCGCCCTTGTTGATCTGGCTGATTCTATGGGGATGGCGTGATGGGGTCAGGCCTCGGAGGCCGCCTTGACCACCTGCTGGGCGCCCTCGGTCAGGCTGGGTGCGGTAATGATGTTGAAACCGCTGTCCGCCAGGAGCTGGCGGCCCTGTTCCACGTTGGTACCCTCAAGTCGCACCACCACCGGGACAGTGATATGCACTTCCTTGACCGCCGCGATGATCCCCTCGGCGATCAGGTCGCAACGCACGATGCCGCCGAAGATGTTCACGAACACCGCCTTCACGGCATCATCGGACAGGATCAGCTTGAAGGCCTCTGCCACCCGAGCCGCTGTGGTGCCGCCTCCCACGTCCAGGAAGTTGGCGGGCTCGCCCCCATGAAGCTTGATGAGGTCCATGGTGGCCATGGCCAGGCCGGCGCCATTCACCATGCAGCCGATATTGCCATCCAGGCGCACGTAGTTCAGTTCATGTTCCCGGGCCTGGGCCTCGCGCGCCTCTTCCTGGGAGATATCGCGCATGTCTGCCAGTGCCGGGCGGCGATACAGGGCGTTGTCATCAATGTTCACCTTGCCGTCCAGGGCGATGAGTTCGCCGCTGCCGGTCACCACCAGGGGGTTGATCTCCACCAGACTGGCGTCACTATCGACGAAGAGCTCATACAGTCGGCTGAGCAGCTTCACGAAGGCCCCCACCTGCTTGCCTTCCAGGCCCAGGGCGAAAGCCGCCCGACGCCCCTGGTAGGGCATGATGCCGGCGGCCGGATCGACAAACTGCGTGAGCAGTTTTTCAGGGGTTTTCTCGGCCACCTCCTCGATATCCATCCCCCCGGAAGCGGACACCATCACGGCCACCCGCCGGGTGCCGCGATCCACCAGCAAGCTCACATAGAGTTCCCGCTGGATGTCGGTGAGGGATTCCATGAGCAGGGTGTTGACCGGAAGGCCCTCGGGACCGGTCTGGTGGGTCACCAGGGTGGTGCCCAGCAGGTCCGACACCGCAGCCAGCAACTCGGCGCGGCCACGCACCCGCCTGACTCCGCCGGCCTTGCCCCGGCCGCCCGCGTGCACCTGGGCCTTGACCACCCAGGCGTCGCCGCCCAGTTGCTCCATGGCCTCGTCCACATCCTCGGGACGCTGAATGGAAACCCCCTCGGGCACGGGGATCTGGTGTTCTCTGAACAGGGTCTTGGCCTGGAATTCGTGAAGGTTCATGGATCCTGATTATCAAAGGGGATGAATTTCGCCGGCAGGCTGCCCGATATCAAGGGCCAGGCCCGCAATGGCTGATCACATACTCACTGCCGACGCCTTTTATGTAGTACCTTTTTATACACCACTCAAACCCGAATCACCGCTCCCATGAACATCCTGTTCCTGATCGCTGCCTTCGTACTGGTCTTTATGGTGGTCCGACTGCTGCTCAAAACCCCGGACGTGAAACGACCCAAGCACCCACAGCAGGTGAGTTCCAGCCACATGCTGCGTTGCGAGTACTGTGGCCTGCACGTCCCGGAGAACGAAGCGGTCAAGGAAGGCCCGCGGGCCTTTTGCTCCAACGAGCACCGGGAACTGGCATTGGCTCAAGAGTCTACACGAGAATGACACTCGCCGCGGCATGAGCCCATCCGCACCGCCAGCCCCGATTGACGGGGCATGAAGCGCTCAGGCCTGCCCCCTACCGGCTGGACACGGCGCCCGATGGACGATGTCTGGCGGGCGCTCCGCCTGTTCAGCCTGTATCGCTTCTTCATTGCCGGGATGCTGCTGGCCCTGGTGGTGCTGGGCACCGGCCCCGAAACCCTGGGGCAGTCCCACCCCCGGCTGTTTCTGGTGTGCGCGTCCGTCTATCTGGTACTGAGCTTCGGGTTCGGCACGGCGGCTCGCCTTTTCACCCCATCCGCAGAGACTCAGGTCTACAGCCAGGCCGTCACCGACACCCTGTGCATCACCCTGCTCATGTATGCCAGCGGCGGCGTGACCAGTGGCCTGGGCATGCTGACCATTCCGGCCATGGCCGGCTTGAGCATCCTGGCGCCGGGGCGCCCGGCACTGTTCTTTGCGGCGCTGGGTTCCATCGCCCTGTTGCTGGCGCAGATTCACGGCTATCTGTTCGACCCCACCCGGGACGCAGCCCTGACCCAGACGGGCCTGCTGGGTGCAGCACTGTTCGCCACGGCACTGCTGGGGCTGGTGTTGTCCCGGCGGGTGCGGGAGAGCGAGGCGCGGGCGGAGCGTCACAGCGTGGACCTGGCCAACATGGCCGAGCTCAATGCCCACATCATCGAGCGCATGCAATCGGGCGTCATCGTCGTCAACGACACCGGCCACGTGCACTTGATCAACGAGGCAGCCTGGGGGCTGCTGGGCAACCCCAGCGCCGACAATCCCAGCGATCTGGGGCAGATATCGCCGCAGATCGAGGCCGCCCTGCAACAGTGGCTGGCAAAGCCGGGCATTCAGGGCCATCAAACCCTGGAGGCCGGGGCCTACGGACCCGAGTTACGGGTGCGATTCACGCGCCTGGGGGTGGACCGTGCCGTGGGGACCCTGATCTTCCTGGAGGACATCGCTGAACTGCACCGACAGATGCAGGCTATCAAGCTGGCCTCCCTGGGGCGCCTGACCGCCAGCATTGCCCACGAGATCCGCAACCCCCTGGGGGCCATCAGTCACGCCGCTCAGCTGTTGGGGGAGTCGGAATCCCTGGACAAGGCGGACCGTCGCCTGGCGGGCATCATCCAGGATCAGAGCCAGCGCATGAACGCGCTGATCCAGAATATCCTCGGCCTGTCCCGGCAGGCCTCGCCCCGGGGTGAGTCCCTGCTCCTCAAACCCTGGCTTGAGCAGTTCACGGAGGAGTTCCGGCGGCATTACAATCTCGAACCGGCGCAGTTGCAGGTGGCCATCCGTCCCGATGACGCCCGTGGGCGTTTCGACCCGGAGCAGCTTCACCAGGTCCTGTGGAATCTGTGCGTGAACGCCCTGCGCTATGGGACCCGTGCTGGAGAGCCGCCGCGCATCCGCATCCAGGGCGGCACCCAGGACATATCCCGACAACCGGTGGTGGATGTCATCGATGAGGGCCAGGGAGTGAAGCCGGGGATCGCGCGTCAGCTCTTCGAGCCATTCGTCACCTCGGGCAACCAGGGCACCGGACTCGGGCTGTACATCGCGCGGGAGCTGTGCGAGAACAATGGAGGCGGGTTGGAATACCTGCCCCTGCCCACCGGTGGCAGCTGCTTTCGCATACGATTCCCCATACCCGAACACACCGCCGCCCAACCGGCCCCTTGAGCCACAGCTGAACACGACCCCATGGGCATCCAGCACGTACTGATCATCGACGACGAGCCGGACATCCGGGAGCTCCTGGAGATCACTCTGGGCCGTATGAAACTGCACACCCACTCTGCTGCCTCGGTGCGGGAGGCCAAGGCCCTCCTGGAGAGCGAGACCTTTGATCTGTGCCTCACCGACATGCGTCTGCCCGACGGTGATGGCATCGAACTGGTGGAACATATCCAGGCCTACCACCCCTGCCTGCCGGTGGCGGTGATCACGGCCTATGGCAGCATGGACACGGCCGTGCAGGCACTCAAGTCCGGGGCCTTCGACTTCGTCTCCAAACCCGTGGACCTGACCACCCTGCGGGACCTGGTGAGCAGCGCCCTCAAACTTTCGGCACCATCTACAACGCCCCCCCTTGACCGGACTCAGGACACGGCTCAGGACGACGACCACCTGCTGGGCGACGCCCCGGCCATGCGCAAGCTCAAGGGCACCATCGCCAAACTGGCTCGCAGCCAGGCCCCGGTCTACATCCTGGGGGAGTCGGGCAGTGGCAAGGAACGGGTGGCCCAGGAGATCCACCGGCTGGGCCCCCGGGCGGAGCGGCCCTTTGTACCCGTGAACTGTGGCGCCATCCCCGCCGAACTCATGGAGAGCGAATTCTTCGGGCACATGAAGGGCAGTTTCACCGGGGCGGTCACCGACAAGCAGGGCCTTTTCCAGGCCGCCCAGGGGGGCACCCTGTTCCTGGACGAGGTGGCGGAACTACCGTTGCACATGCAGGTAAAGCTGCTGCGTGCCATTCAGGAACGAGCCATCAAACCGGTGGGGGCGGCCCGGGAGATCTCCGTGGACGTCAGGATTCTCTCGGCCTCCCACAAGAACCTGGCCAACGAGGTGGAGGGCGGCCGCTTCCGCCAGGACCTTTACTACCGGCTCAACGTCATCGAACTCAAGGTCCCCAGCCTGCGCGAAAGGCTTGAAGATCTGCCGCGACTGGCCGATCACATCCTTGGGCGGCTGGCCGAGCGCTGGGGCGAGCCGCCCAGGCGCCTGAGCGAGACAGCCGCGAGCCAGTTGGCGGGCTATCACTATCCGGGCAACGTGCGGGAACTGGAAAACATCCTTGAGCGGGCCGCCACCTTGTGCGACGGGGCGGTCATCGAGGCTGAGGATCTGCAACTCCCCCGGGGGGCAGAATCACCGAACCCGGGCCAGCACGCGTCCAGGCTGTCTCTGGAAGAGCGCCTGGCCCACGAGGAGCGACAGGTCATCCAGGAGGCACTGGAGGCCGCAAGCGGTGATCGCCAGCAAGCGGCGCAGAGGCTGGGTCTGAGCCCCCGGCAACTGGGTTTTCGGCTGCGGCGACTGGGGCTTGAGAGCCCCTGACATCCCGAAGAGGTCTGCCGTGAAATGACGTCAACGAGGAATGCCCATATACTTCTGATGGATCAAGACAGTTCCACAGGCGGCGCAGGACTTGAGCCTGACGCCCTTAACCCCGAGACTAAACCCTCGCAACCCTCTGCCTGAACGGTCGCCCATGTCCACACCTGCCAGTTCCATCCCCCTGAGCGGCCTCGCCCGAAGACTTGTCCAGGATGGCCAGCTCAATGAGGCAGACGCCAACCGGGCCCTTGAGCAGTCGCGCAAGAAGCGCGTGCCACTGGTGGCCTACCTGGTGGACGAGAAGCTGGTCCGCCAGCACCAGGCCCTGCCCCTGTACAGGCGTGGCAATCGCCTGTTCGTGGGCCTGGCCGACCCCATGAACCTCACCGCCCTGGACGAGATCAAGTTCAATACCGGTATCGCCACCGAGCCGGTGCTGGTGGAGCAGGACAAGCTGGTCAAGCTGATCGAGGATGCCCTCAACGATTCCGGGGCCATGATGGAAGGCCTCATGGACGAGGATCTGGACGATCTGCAGATCAAGGGGGACGACGAGGACCGGGGCCAGGACGTCTCGGAAAGCGATATCGACGACACCCCCGTGGTGCGCTTCGTCAACAAGGTGTTGCTGGATGCCATCAACAAGAAGGCCTCGGACATCCACTTCGAGCCCTACGAGAAGAACTTTCGCGTGCGCTTTCGCCTGGACGGGGTGCTCTCTGAGGTGGCTCACCCACCCTCCAACCTGGCCCCCCGCATCACCGCCCGCATCAAGGTCATGTCCCGCATGGACATCTCCGAACGCCGCATCCCCCAGGACGGCCGCATCAAGATGCAGCTCTCCAAGAACCGGGCCATCGACTTTCGGGTGAACACCTGCCCTACGCTGTACGGGGAAAAGGTGGTCCTGCGTATCCTGGATCCCACCAGCGCCTTTCTGGGTATTGACCAACTGGGCTATGAGCCGCACCAGAAAGACCTCTACATGAATGCCCTGAGCAAGCCCTATGGCATGATCCTGGTCACTGGCCCCACCGGCTCCGGCAAGACCGTGTCCCTGTATACGGGCCTGGGCATTCTCAACACGGCGGACCGCAACATCTCGACCGCCGAGGACCCGGCCGAGATCAACATGCCCGGAGTGAACCAGGTGAACGTGAACCCCAAGGTGGGTCTCACCTTCGCCAGCGCCCTGCGGGCCTTTTTGCGGCAGGATCCGGACATCATCATGGTGGGCGAGATCCGCGACCTGGAAACCGCCGAGATCGCCATCAAGGCGGCCCAGACGGGCCACCTGGTGCTCTCCACCCTGCACACCAACGATGCCCCCCAGACCCTCACCCGACTGGCCAACATGGGGGTGCCTTCCTACAACATCGCCTCCTCCATCCTGCTGATCATCGCCCAGCGACTGGGGCGTCGCCTGTGCAATCATTGCAAGACCCCCCACGATGTGCCCGACGAAGTGCTGCTGGAGGAGGGTTTCACGGAGCAGGAGGTCAAGGAGGGCATCAAGCTGTTCAAGCCGGTGGGATGCGACCGCTGCACACTGGGTTACAAGGGGCGCGTGGGGATCTACCAGGTGCTGCCCATCTCCGAAGGGATGCAGCGACTGATCCTGGAGGGGGGCAACTCCATGCAACTCGCGGAACAGGCCGAGCAGGAAGGCATTGCGGATCTGCGTCGTTCGGGGCTGCTCAAGGTCAAGGCCGGCATCACCAGCCTTGAAGAAATCAACCGTATCACCAAGGATTAAGCCATGGCCGAGACAATGACCGTGTTTGTCTGGGAAGGCGTGGACAAGAAGGGAGCCCGGGTCAAGGGAGAGACCACGGCCGCCAACGAGAACCTGGCCAAGGCGGATCTGCGCCGCCAGGGCATCAACCCCCTCAAGGTCCGCAAGAAACCCAAGCCCCTGTTTGGTGGCAAGAAGAAGATCACGCCCAAGGATATCGCCGTGTTCCTGCGGCAGATGTCCACCATGATGAGCGCTGGCGTGCCCCTGGTGCAGGCCTTCGAGATCGTCGGGCGGGGCCATGAAAACCCCTCCATGCAGGAACTCATCCTGCGCATCAAGTCGGATGTTGAAGGCGGTTCCACCTTCGCCAGCGCCCTGGCCAAGCATCCGCTCTACTTCGACGACCTGGTGGTCAACCTGGTGGGGGCCGGCGAGCAATCAGGGGCCCTGGAAACCCTGCTGGATCGCATCGCCACCTACAAGGAGAAGACCGAGTCCCTCAAGGCCAAGATCAAGAAGGCCATGTTCTACCCGGCGGCGGTCATCGTGGTGGCCTTCATCGTCACCGCCATCCTGCTGATCTTCGTGGTGCCCCAGTTCCAGGACCTGTTCCAGGGCTTTGGCGCCGACCTGCCCGTGTTCACCCAGTTCGTGATCGGCATTTCCGATTTCTTCCAGAACTACTGGTGGGCCATTTTCGGCGGGATCGGTCTGGCGGTGTTCGCCTTCACCCAGGGCAAACGACGGTCTCCCGGCTTCCGGCGCCAACTGGATCTGTGGTCCTTGAGGGTCCCGGTGGTGGGTGAACTGCTGCGCAAGGCCTCCATCGCCCGCTTTGCCCGCACCCTGTCCACCATGTTTTCCGCCGGGGTACCGCTGGTGGAGGCCATGCAGTCGGTGGCCGGGGCCACCGGCAATGCCCTGTACTACGAGGCCACCATGCGCATGCGGGACGAAACCGCCGGGGGCACGCAGCTGCAGCAGGCCATGCGCAACACCGGGGTATTCCCCAACATGGTGGTGCAGATGGTGGCCATCGGCGAGGAATCCGGGTCTCTGGACGAGATGCTGGGCAAGGTGGCAGATTTTTACGAGGAAGAGGTGGACAACATGGTCGATGGCCTCTCCAGCCTCATGGAGCCCATGATCATGGCCTTCCTGGGCATCGTGGTGGGTGGCCTGGTCATCGCCATGTACCTGCCCATCTTCCAGCTGGGAGCAGTGGTGTGATCGACCTCATGGCAAGTACCCCCTGGCTGCTGCTCACCGTGACCGGGCTGTTCAGCCTGCTCATCGGCAGCTTCCTCAACGTGGTGATCCACCGGCTGCCCATCATCATGGAACGTCAGTGGCAGAGCGAGGCCCGTGCCTGGCTGCAAACCCAGGGACAACACCCGGGAGGCGAAGCCGAGGTGGCCGGCCCCTACAACCTGGTGGTTCCCCGATCCGGCTGCCCCCACTGCGGCCACCGCATCAAGGCCCTGGAGAACATCCCGGTGCTGAGCTACCTGTTCCTGCGGGGGCGCTGCTCGGCCTGTGGTGCCCGCATCTCCCCCCAGTACCCGCTGGTGGAGGCGGCCACGGCGGTGCTGTCCATGCTGGTGGTGTGGCACTTCGGATTCACCTGGGCCGCTGGCGCCGCCCTGCTGTTCACCTGGGCCCTGATCGCCCTGGCGGTGATCGACCTGCGCACCACACTGCTGCCGGACATGATCACCCTGCCCGTGCTGTGGCTGGGCCTGATCGTCAACCTGCCCGGCCTGTTCACGGATGCCACCAGCAGCGTCATCGGCGCCATTGCCGGCTATCTCAGCCTGTGGCTGGTGTACCATGCCTTCCGGCTGCTCACCGGCAAGGAGGGCATGGGCTACGGGGACTTCAAGCTCTTCGCCCTGATCGGGGCCTGGCTGGGCTGGCAGGTCCTGCCACTGGTCATTCTGCTCTCTTCCCTGGTGGGCGCGGTGGTGGGCATTGCCCTGATCCTGGCCCGGGGACGCGACCGCGACATCCCCATCCCCTTCGGCCCCTACCTGGCCGCCGCCGGCTTCATCGCCCTGCTCTGGGGAGACGCCATCATCGGGGCCTATCTGCAGGCCCTTGTCTGATGCTGACCGTTGGCCTGACCGGTGGCATCGGCAGCGGAAAGTCCACGGTGGGGCGCCTGTTTCAGAAGCGTGGCGCCGCGCTCATCGACTCGGACGTGGTGGCCCGCCAGGTGGTGGAACCCGGCAGCGAGGGTCTCGAGCGCCTTCGCGAGGCCTTCGGCGAAACCATTCTGGATGCCCAAGGCCATCTGGACCGGTCCGCCATGCGGGAAGTGATCTTTCAGAACAGCCAAGCCCGTCACAGATTGGAGTCTTTGTTACACCCTATGATCTGGGCTGAGATAGACCGCCAGAAATCAGAAACTAACGCCCCTTACTGCATGCTGGTTATCCCGTTGCTGGTGGAGTCGGGCTCGCAGGAGCGGGTGGATCGTGTGCTGGTGGTGGACTGTCCCGAGGACATGCAACGCTCCCGGGCCAGCGCACGGGATGGGGTATCCCCACAGCAGATTCAGGCAATCCTCGATGCGCAGGCCACCCGAGCCCAGCGTCTGGCCGCCGCCGACGACGTGATCGACAACAGCGGCGCCACCGAGGCCATTGCGACCCGGGTGGATGAGCTGCATCGGCAGTATCTGGACCTGGCCGACGCCCGCTGAGACAAGGCGGATCCACTGCGGCCAATAGCGCCAGCCCCACAATTCAGAGGTGATGACATGTTTGTGAATTTCGGCCGTAAAGCGGAAAATAACGAGTATGTGGTTCACAATCCGCCGTCGGTCGCACCTGTGAAGGGATCCGTCATCTACGAACAGCCTCTCCACGAGCGCATGCGCCTGTTCATGCGCCTGGAAGTGTTGATGCACCGTTTCTGGCACAGCCTGCAGCACGACGGTGGCCCCGATACCCATAATGCCCTGCTCACCCTGATCGAGTTACTCAACCTGACCAACCGGGTGGATCTCAAGCGGGAACTCATGAAGGAGCTGGAGCGCCAGACCACCAACCTGAGCCGGCTCAGGGAAGATCCCGGCGTGGACCAGCGACGCCTGCAGGCGGTGATTGATCAACAGCGCAAGCTGATCGAGAACATTCACACCATCAGCGGTCAGCTGGATCAGCAGGTGAAGGGCAACGACTTTTTCAACAGTGTGCGCCAACGGGTCTCCATCCCCGGTGGCACCTGTGACTTCGACCTGCCCGCCTACCATTTCTGGCTCATGCGACCGGTGTCCGAGCGACGCAAGCTGCTGGAAGAGTGGGCCCGCCCCTTCGACGACATTCACGAGGCCGTGGGGCTGATCCTGCAACTCATCCGTAATGCCGGCGCGCCGCGGGAACTGACCGCCAGCAAGGGCTTCTTTGAGCAGACCCTGGACACCAGTCAACCCTGGCAGATCATCCGTATCGTCCTGCCCCAGAACGCGCCCTTCTATCCGGAGATCAGCGCAGGTCGACAGCGCTTCAATGTGCGCTTCCTGCAGCCGGGAGACATGCGTGAAAGGGCGCCACAATGTCAGGGGGATATCCGGTTCTCACTGACTTGCTGCGCCTTGTAGCCACCGCGTGAAATGAAAGCGGTTGAGTCGCCCGTGCCGCGCTACATGCCTCGCACCGAGCGTTCGAGCAGCACCGGCACCCGCGCCTCGTAAGCCTGACCCTGGTAGGCGAACCGCACCTGAGCCACCCAGTCCAGTCGACCCGACATGCACAGGGGCAGGGCCGACGGGGCAAGCCATACGCCATCGGCCCCCTCCCCGAAGGCAAACCGGTTCACGCCCATGTCCATGCCTGGCATGATATAGGACACCTCCAGTGGCTCCACCGGACCTTGCGCTTCCAGTATCAGGTCAAAGTCCTCCAGGGGCGGGATGGTGTCCGGACCACGAATGACCAGGCGCATTCCATCCAGCTCCACGGTGCAGCCGGCACGATTCAGCTCGCAGCCCTCGGGCACCTCCAGCATCACCCGGTCCCCTGCGCCGGGGTCCAGCATCGGGCGCAACCAGGTTTCGCTGCCCCAGATACTCAGGCCAAGTACCAGCAGGATCAACGGCAGAACCTGCCACGGACGGGGGTTGCGAAGGCTCATGAACATGCACTCCTATTCGGATGAACAACCGGGCCATACTCCACGGATGCCGGCCACCCCCTGACCTCCATGGGCACGGGCAAGAGGGATATCCTCGGGGGTCATGCCTCCCAGGGCGTACGCCGGACAGACCGCCTCGTCGACCAGGGCCTGGAAACCCGACCAGCCCAGCGGCTCGGCTGAGGGGTGTGTGCGTGTGGGCGCAACCGGGGAGACCACCACGAAATCACAGCCCGCCCGACGGGCCATCGCCATGGAGGCAACATCATGTACCGAGGCCGCCACGAGAAAGCCGGAGGGTACACCGGACGGAAGCCCCTGCCAGCCGCACAAACGCCGATGGTTGAGATGGACGCCATCTGCCCCCAGGTCACGGGCGAGTTCGGGGTCGGCATTGAGCATCAGTCGAACCCCTTGCCGCCGGCACAGGGCCAGGGCATCACGGGCCAGCGAGCCATAGGCCCCGGCATCCAGTTGGGGGGCACGCAGTTGCACCAGGCTCACGGCAGGATCCCCCAGGCTGCACTCCAGATGGACCCGCAACTGCTCCGGGTCCCAGTGATCCGGGGTGATGAGATACCGATCCGGTAGGGAGAGGGCCCGAATGATGGGACGGTTGGCCTCGGGGAAGTCCCGGGTATCAAGGGCCTCCACGAGCACCCACTCCAGGGGCTGACCTTCCAGCCCTCCAGGCGTGCCCTGAAAATCGTTCACCCGGACCACGTCCAGATGGACCCTCAGGTCCGGGTAATCATGGGTGAGACTGATCAAGGGCTCGTGGCTCAGGGGTGTGATGCCCAGCTCTTCCCGAAGCTCCCGGGTCAAGGCCTGATCCAGCGACTCCCCAGGCTCACGCTTGCCTCCCGGAAACTCCCAGCGCCCTCCCTGATGGACACCCTGCGGGCGGCGGGCGATCAGGCACCGACCCTGGCCGTCCATGACGACGGCCACCACCACCGGCAGGGCAGAACAATCATTACGGGTGCCCATGACCTCCCTCCCCGGGCTCAGGAGCGGTATTCTGCGTTGATGCGCACGTAGTCGTAGGAGAAGTCACAGGTGTACACCTCGGCCTGCTCATGCCCTCTTCCACCCAGGTCAATGGTCATCATGATCTCCGCCTGATCCATGACCCGCTGACCGGCCTGCTCGGTGTACTCCGGTGCCCGCCCGCCATCCACCACGATGCGTACATCGCCCAGGTGGATGGTCACCGCATCCACGTCCAGCTCCGGAAGACCGGCACGGCCCACGGCAGCCAGAATGCGTCCCCAGTTGGGGTCGGAGGCGAACAGGGCCGTTTTCACCAACGGTGATTGGGCCACGGTCATGCCCACGGCGCGGGCCTCCCGGGCATCCCGGGCCCCGGTCACCCGCACGGTGACGAACTTGGTGGCGCCCTCACCGTCCCTGACGATGGCCTGGGCCAGGTAACGGCACACGCGCAGCAGGGCCGCCTCGAAGGCGTCCCGGTCCCCGGGGCTTTCCACCGCCACGCCCGAGGCCCCGGTGGCGGCCAGCACGCAGGCATCGTTGGTGGAGGTATCGCCGTCCACGGTGATGACATTGAAACTCTGATCGGCGCAGCGCCCCAGCATGGTTCGCAACAGGCCGGATTCCACCCGCGCATCGCTGGCCACATAGGCCAGCATGGTGGCCATGTCCGGATGGACCATCCCGGAGCCCTTGGCAATCCCGGTGAGGGTCACCGTGCCGCCGGAGAGTTCCACCTGCTCGCTGATGCCCTTGCCCACCGTATCAGTGGTCATGATGGCGCGCATGGCAGCCATCCAGCCCTGTGGGTTCAGGCCCTGGATGGCCATCGACAAGGCGCCGGTGATGCGCTCCACGGGCAGGGGTTCGCCAATCACGCCGGTGGAAAAAGGCAACACCCGCTCGGGCTGGGTGTGCCCCACTTCGGCCACGGCGGCACAGCAGGCCAGCGCCGCGCGCATGCCCGGCTGCCCTGTTCCCGCATTGGCATTGCCGGCGTTGATCAGCAGATAGCGCGGAGCCTCCCGGGCCAGATGATCCCGCGCCACATGCACCGGCGCGGCGCAGAAGGCGTTCCGGGTGAAGACAGCGGCACACGCGCTCCCGGGCGCCAGTTCCATCAGCACAAGATCGTCGCGGTCCTTGTAGCGGATGCCTGCCGCCACGGCGCACAGGCGCACGCCGGGCACGGGCAACAGATGATCGGGTTCAGAGAGGTGAACAGCCACGGCTCAACCCAGCTTACCGTGGCAATGCTTGTACTTCTTGCCGGAACCGCACCAGCAGGGATCGTTGCGCCCCAGCTTGGGCTCTTCACGACGGTATGGCTGTTCCTGCGCTTCTTCCCCCTGATCCGCCTTGCCCGCCTGGGCACCCGAACCCACGGGCTGGGGCGCGCCGCCTTGCCCACCACGCGCCTCGTCACCCTCACTCAAGGGGCTACCGGGCTGGGCATGCTGGAATTGCATCTTCGAGGGCTTGGTGGTGCGCGTCTGTTCTTCCAGGGCCGCCACGTCCTCGGGAGAGCGCACCTGCAGCCGCATGAGCATGGACACCACGTCGTGCTTGATGCGATCCAGCAGGGATTCGAACATGGCAAAGGCTTCTTTCTTGTACTCCTGCTTGGGGTTGCGCTGGGCGTAGCCGCGCAGGCCGATGCTCTGGCGCATGTAGTCCATGGCGGCCAGATGCTCCTTCCAGTGGCTGTCCAGCACCTGAAGCATCACGTCCTTTTCGATCCGGCGCATCATGTCCGGCCCCACCAGTTCGCCCTTGGCCTTGAGTGCCTGCTGGAATTCCTCGCGCAGGCGCTCACGCAGGGTTTCCTCATGGAGATCATCGTCCTTTTCCAGCCAGTCGGCGATATCCAGCTTCATGCCAAAATCGCTCTCCAGGGCCTGGGTCAGGCCCGGAACATCCCACTGCTCCTCGATGGAACCCGGGGGGATGTACTGACTCACGGTCTGGTCGAGCACATCATTGAGCACGGGCTCGATGGTGTCGGAAATATCCTCCGAGTCCAGCAGCTCCCGTCGCTGCTCGTAGACCACGCGGCGCTGGTCGTTGGCCACGTCGTCGTATTCCAGCAGGTTCTTGCGGATGTCGAAGTTATGCCCTTCCACCTTGCGCTGGGCATTCTCGATGGCCTTGGTGACCCAGGCGTTCTCGATGGCCTCGCCTTCCTGCATGCCCAGGCGCTGCATCACGGCCTTGACCCGGTCGGAGGCGAAGATGCGCATCAGGTTGTCTTCCAGGGACAGGAAGAAGCGGCTTGAGCCCGGATCGCCCTGACGACCGGCGCGACCACGCAGCTGGTTGTCGATACGGCGGGATTCGTGGCGCTCGGAACCGATGATGTGCAGGCCGCCGGCATCCAGGACGGCCTCGTGACGCTTTTCCCAATCGCTCTTGATCTTCTTCACCTGCTCTGGATCCGGGTTCTCCCCCAGGGTCTCCAGCTCGGCATCCAGGCTGCCCCCCAGCACGATGTCGGTGCCGCGACCGGCCATGTTGGTGGCAATGGTCAGCGCGCCGGGACGACCTGCCTGAGCGATGATGTGGGCTTCGCGCTCGTGCTGCTTGGCGTTGAGCACCTCGTGGTGGATCTTTTCCTGGTTGAGCAGCTTGGCCAGGGCCTCGGAGGCCTCCACCGACGCGGTTCCCACCAGAACGGGCTGCTTGCGTTCCCTGCAGTCCTTGATCTCTTCGATGATGGCCTTGTACTTCTCCTGCTGGGTCATGTAGACCAGGTCCTGCATGTCATTGCGCACCATGGGGCGGTTGGTGGGAATCACCACCACCTCCAGGGCATAGATATGCTGGAACTCGTAGGCCTCGGTATCCGCCGTACCGGTCATGCCGGAGAGCTTGTCGTAGAGGCGGAAGAAATTCTGGAAGGTGATGGACGCCAGCGTCTGGTTCTCGTTCTGGATCGGCACCCCTTCCTTGGCCTCCACGGCCTGGTGCAGGCCATCGGACCAGCGCCGACCGGTCATCACGCGACCGGTGAACTCATCGATGATGAGCACCTTGTTGTCCCGCACCAGGTACTGCACGTCCCGCTGGAACAGGGCATGGGCCCGCAGGGCGGCGTTCAGGTGATGCAGCACCGGGATGCTGGCAGCATCGAACAGGGTCTGGCCTTCCTTGAGCAGGCCTGCTTCCAGCAGCAGCTGCTCGGCCTTCTCCTGACCATCCTCTGAGAGGAAGACCTGCTTTGCCTTCTCGTCCACCACATAATCGCCCTCGGACTCCTCATCCTCCTGGGGAACGAGCTTGGGGACGATGTCCTTCATCCGTGTGTAGAGCTCGGAGTTTTCACTGGTGGGCCCGGAGATGATCAGCGGCGTGCGGGCCTCGTCGATGAGGATGGAGTCCACCTCGTCGACGATGGCGTAGGCCAGATCCCGCTGCACCCGATCCTCTGCGCGAAAAGCCATGTTGTCGCGCAGATAGTCGAAACCGTATTCGTTGTTCGTGCCGTAGGTGATATCGGCCGCATAGGCCTCACGGCGGGTCACCGGACGCAGGTGCAGGGGTGCTTCGCCGTCACCGGGGAAATCCGGATCGAAAAGGTAGGAAGCGCTGTCCACACCCTTGCCGCCGGAGGCGTTGATCACACCCACGGACAAGCCCAGGTTGTGATAGAGGCGCCCCATCCAGGCCGCGTCCCGGCGGGCCAGGTAATCGTTCACGGTGATCACATGCACGCCCTTGGCGGGCAGGGCGTTGAGGTAGGCCGACAGGGTGGCCACCAGGGTCTTGCCCTCACCAGTGCGCATCTCGGCGATGCGACCGTCATTGAGCACCATGCCACCGATGAGCTGCACATCGAAGTGGCGCATCTCCATGAATCGCCGGCCTGCCTCGCGCACCACGGCGAAGGCCTCGGGCATGAGGTCTTCCAGGGCTTCATCCTTGGCCAGACGATCACGGAATTCCCGGGTCTTGGCCTTGAGGGCCTCATCGGAGAGGGCCTTGACCTCCTCCTCCCGTTCGTTGACGCGCTCCACCACCTTGGAATAGCGCTTGACGAGGCGGTCGTTACGACTGCCGAAGATCTTTCTTACGAGGGTTGTGACCATGAAGGTTTCGCGCTGCGTGACTGAGTTTCTGGTCGGCCATGATAACTGATCGCCCGTCAGGGCGCAGGAGGCCGGGGCCCGCGCCCGATGGCTCATCCGGAGAGGTCAGCCGGAGGACTGAATGAACCGATGGGGATTGGTATGCCGACCGTCCTTGAGCACTTCGAAATGCACATGCGTGCCGGTGGCCCGACCGGTGGCACCCATTTTGGCGATCACATCGCCTCTGCGCACCGTATCCCCCACCGAGACCAGCATTTCCTTATTGTGGGCATAGCGCGTGACATAGCCGTTACCGTGATCGATCTCCACCAACTTGCCAAAGGCATCGTTATAGTCGGCAAAGACCACGAGCCCACCGGCCACGGCGATAATCTCGGTGCCCGGAGCGGCGGCAAAGTCCACCCCCCGATGGAAGGCCTGGCGGCCGGTGAAGGGATCGGTGCGGGTGCCATAGCCAGAGGACATCCAGCCCGTCCTCACCGGACGTCCCGCAGGGGTGACCTCTTCCTGCAACTGGTCCGAGAGGATCAGCCGACCCAGCAGCCGCAACTGGGATTCCCGATCGTCCAGCACACGGGCCAGATCATCCAGCTCCCGCGTCAGATCGGATCGCCGCGTGTCCTGCAGGAGATCCTCAGGCCCCCCGATACCGGGGAGCCCGGCAAAATTGAATTCGCCGTCGTCGAGCCCGGCCATGTTCACCAGCTTGCTGCCCAGGGCGTCCAGGCGTGTGGCCTGGGCCTGAAGCTGCGCCACCCTGAGGGTGAGGGCATCAAGGCTGGCCTTGGTGGTGTCCCGGGTCTGGCTGAGCTGTTCACGTTGTTCGACCAGCGCCCTTTCCCACTGGACGAAAATGGCATCCGGGGGCGCCTGACGGCTGCCCAGCTGGTATCCGGCCCACAGTAGGGCACCACCGACCACCAGCAAGGCGGCGATGGGCATGGCAAACTGTTGCCAGCGGGTGAACTGGATACGACGTGGACCGTTTTGGCCCTGACCTGCCAATAGGATGATCTGCATGGCGACCTGAGTTTGTGAGTGACACCACCCGACCAAACCACGAGCCGGAGTTAGCCGGGGGATGCGCTCGACACAATCCCGTATAGAACTACAAACTTTGGGATAATAGCGAACGAACCCGCTCAAGGGAAACCATTCACGCCCAACCACCCCGGGAAGATTCACCATGCGTGCCCCCCGAACCTATCTCGATCCCACGATGCTGGACCAGGCGCGACGACTGGAAGCCATGACCCAGAGCGTGCGCACACTGCTGCCGCCGGGATTGAGGGATCATTGCTGGGTGGGGAACATCAAGGACGGCGTATTGGTCCTGGTGACCGACTCCGGCACCTGGGCGCACCCGTTACGCTACATGCAGCGGGAGGTGCTCAAGCAGATGAAGGCCCACCACGGCATCAGCGCCCGATCCATCAAGATCCGCGTGCGTCCGGTGATGCAGGCCTTCACGCCACGCCCCGGCAAGCCTCTGCCCCCGCTCAACGAGGACGCCCGCGAAGCCCTTTCCCGGGCAGCGGATTCAGTAGAGGATCCGGAACTGAGGGAGACCCTGCGTCGCTTTGCAACGCAGGGCTGATGCTGAAACGCTCAGGCGGTGGCCGCCTGGGCATAGGAGATGGGCAGACGCTCGGACTCGTCCTCGAAGGTGACGATCTCGTAGGCGTCCGGCTGGTGGATCAGTTGGCGGATCAGGTGATTGTTCAAGGCATGACCGGACTTGTAGCCCTCGAAAGCGCCAATCAGGCTGTAGCCCAACTGGTACAAGTCACCGATGGCATCCAGGATCTTGTGCTTGACGAACTCGTCCTCGTACCGCAGGCCGTCCTCGTTGAGCACACGGAAGTCGTCAAGCACCACGGCATTGTCCAGACTACCCCCCAGGGCCAGTTGCTTGCCTCGCAACGCCTCGATATCGCGCATGAAGCCGAAGGTGCGGGCCCGGCTCACCTCCTTGACGAAGGACGTGGTGGAAAAATCCAGTTCGGCACTCTGGATGCCACCGCTGAAAATGGGGTGATCAAAGCCGATGGAGAAGGCCACCTTGAAGCCATCGAAGGGCTCGAACCGGGCCCACTTGTCATCCTCACGCACCTCCACCGGCTTCTTGATCCGGATAAAGCGTTTAGGTGCATTCTGTTCAACGATGCCCGCGGATTGGATCAGGAACACAAAGGGGCCTGCACTGCCGTCCATGATGGGCACCTCTGCGGCACTGACCTCCACGTAAAGGTTGTCGACCCCAAGACCCGCCACGGCCGAGAGCAGATGTTCCACTGTGGAAACCCGCACCGGGCCATCCACCATGGTGGTGGAGAGACAGGTATCTCCCACATTCTCGGGATGGGCCTTGATCTCCACCACGGGATCCAGATCCACGCGCCGAAAGACCACACCGGTGTCCGCCGGGGCGGGACGCAACATCAGGTAGATCTTCTCCCCGGTGTGAAGTCCCACCCCGGTGGCCCGGATGGTGTTCTTGAGTGTGCGTTGTCTGATCACAGCGATGTCCTCGGAGCATCGGACGGCCCGGAAGGGCGCCCTGCCGTTCCCGCCAGGGCCGGAGCGGCGTCGATAAAAGTTGACGACTATAGCACAGCATTATGTCATGTGCAGTGCAGCATAAGTGGCCGGTCATCGACCAAAACTCTCCGATGAGCGCCCACCCGGCGCCGGGGGGTGCCCCGCCCCGCGAGGCCCCCCGGCCCTCCCCGGGCCATGATCAATCTGCCTGTTTGCGCAGGAAAGCCGGAATATCCAGGTAGTCCATGTTGGCGTTACCGGAAGAGTCATAACCGCCACCCCCTTGCTGCTTGCGCATGACGGCGGGACGGTCCAGCTTCTCGTAGTCCACCACTTCCAGTTCCGACTGACCGTGCTGCACGGCCGCAGCCGCTGCACCGCCGGCGGCAGCCACCTGGTGGGTCTCCACCAGCTTGACGGCCGGCTTCTCCCGGGTGGGACGGGTGGCCTGCCCAGGCGTGCCCAGACCGGTGGCCACCAGGGTCACGCGCAGTTCGTCGCCCATGTCCGGATCGATGACCGTACCCACCACCACAGTGGCGTCTTCGGAGGCGAACTCCTTGACGGCGGCGCCCACTTCCTCGAACTCGCCAATGGACATATCCATGCCGGCGGTCACGTTCACCAGGATGCCACGAGCCCCGGAGAGGTTCACGTCTTCCAGCAGGGGGCTGGAGATGGCGGCCTCGGCGGCCACCCGGGCGCGATCACCGCCGGAGGCAGTACCCGTGCCCATCATGGCCATACCCATCTCCGACATCACCGTGCGCACGTCGGCGAAGTCCACGTTGATCAGACCTGGGCGGGTGATCAGCTCGGCAATACCCTGAACCGCACCCAACAGCACATCATTGGCGGCCTTGAAGGCGTCCAGCAGAGTGACGTTCTTGCCCAGCACCGAGAGCAGCTTGTCATTGGGGATGGTGATCAGGGAATCCACATACTTGGCCAGATTCTCCATGCCCGTCTGCGCCACCTGCATGCGCTTCTTGCCCTCGAAGGGGAAGGGCTTGGTGACCACCGCCACGGTGAGCACGCCCATTTCCTTGGCGATCTGCGCCACCACCGGCGCGGCGCCGGTGCCCGTACCTCCGCCCATGCCGGCGGTGATGAAGACCATGTCGGCCCCATCGATCATCTCCTGGATGCGCTCCCGATCCTCCAGGGCGGCCTCGCGGCCCACCGTGGGGTCGGCACCGGCACCCAGCCCCTTGGTGATGTGCGCGCCCATCTGCAGCAGGGTCTTGGCATCCACCCGCTTCAGCGCCTGGGCATCCGTGTTGGCGCAGACAAAATCCACGCCCTCGATGGAGGCGTTGACCATGTGCTGCACCGCATTACCACCGCCGCCACCGACGCCGATGACCTTGATGACCGCGTTCTGCGGATAAGTATCCATCAGTTCAAACATTTCCGTTACCTCCTAGAACCCATTGGTTCATTCAACCGAATTGATTTTGCGAATCCCGATCTCACCCAACCAGCCGCCGCATTCCCGTATGTTCTTTGCCATTCCCTCACCCGGCCCGCATCACAGGTTCCCCTGGAACCAACTGCGCATGCGCGCCCAAACCGATTTCATGCCACCGCCACGCACTCCCTCACCGGTACGCTCCAGACGGCTTTCATGACCAAACAAAAGCAGCCCCACACCGGTGGAATGCACCGGGTTGCGAACCGCATCCACCAGCCCGGTCACGTAATGGGGCAACCCCAGCCGCACCGGCATGTGGAACACCTCTTCCGCCAGTTCGGCGACGCCCTCCATCTTCGAGGAACCCCCGGTGAGCACCACGCCGGCCGCCACCATCTCCTCGCAGCCGGAACGCCGCAGTTCCGACTGCACCAGGGACATCAGTTCCTCGTAGCGAGGCTCCACCACCCCGGCCAGTGTCTGGCGTGACAACCGACGCGGGGGACGATCCCCTACGCCCGGCACCTCGATGGTTTCCTCCGGGTCCGCCAGCTGACGCAGGGCGCAGGCGTACTTGATCTTCAAATCCTCGGCATACTGGGTGGGCGTACGCAGGGCCACGGCAATGTCGTTGGTCACCTGATCGCCGGCAATGGGGATCACCGCCGTGTGACGGATGGCCCCATCGGTGAACACGGCAATATCGGTGGTGCCGCCACCGATATCCACCAGGCACACCCCCAGCTCCTTCTCGTCCTCGGTGAGCACCGCGTAACTGGACGCCAGTTGCTCAAGGATGATGTCGTCCACCTCCAGGCCACAGCGACGGACGCACTTGATGATGTTCTGAGCCGCGGAGACGGCGCCCGTGACCAGATGCACCTTGGCCTCCAGCCGTACCCCGGACATGCCCACCGGCTCGCGAATACCCTCCTGCTCGTCGATGATGAATTCCTGGGGCAGCACATGCAGGATGCGCTGATCCGCCGGGATGGCCACCGCCCGGGCGGCATCGATCACACGTTCCACATCCGCCGGTGTCACCTCCTGGTCCTTGATGGCCACCACGCCGGTGGAGTTGAGACTCTTCACGTGGCTACCGGCGATGCCGGTGAACACCGAGTGGATCTGGCAGCCGGCCATCAACTCGGCCTCCTCGATGGCCCGCTGAATGGACTGCACGGTGGACTCGATATTGACCACCACACCCTTCTTGAGGCCCCGAGAGGGGTGCGAGCCGATACCGACGATCTCGATCTCTCCTTCATCGGAGATCTCGCCGACGATGGCCTCCACCTTGGAGGTCCCGATATCCAGGCCGACGATCATTCCCTTATCCGATCGCTTCGACATAAATCTTGCTCTCCCGTACCCGGACGTTCGCTGTCTGTCGCTGTTGCCTATTGGCCATAAACGTCTTCAAGTCATTCATTCCAATGCCTCCGCTGGCTCTCCCCAGGCGACGGCAATACCGTTGGTGTAACGCATGTCGATGCGCTTGATGGGCTCGTCCCGGTGCTCCGTCAAACGCGGATACATGCGCACCAGGCGATCCAGCCGGTCCGTATCCATGCCGCGCCCCATGACCACCTGACTGCCGTCCTGCAGACGAATCACCCAGGAGCGGCGGGCATCCTCCTGGAGCCCTTCCACTTCCAGGCCCACATCGGCGAGACGGGCCTGGACCGCCAGATACCGTTCCATGAGCGGCCGCTCCCGACCGTCGCGGCCCCACAGGGCGGGCAATCCCTCGGGCTGAGTCTCCACCGGGGGGTGGAAAAGCTCACCATACTGGTTGAGCAGGGCCGTCTCGCCCCAGCGGGCCACGGGCACCTGCTCATCCACCCGCACCACCAGGCGGTCCGGCCATTCCCGGCGCACGGAGACGCCATGCACCCAGGGCATCGCCTCCACCGCCCGCTCCACCGGCCGCAGGTCCAGACTGAAGAACCCGCCGCTGGCATAGGGCACCAGAGTCTCCGATACGGCCTGACGATCCAGGTACTGAAAGTCCCCCTCGATCACCACGCTGCGTACCGGCAGGGTCTCCGGATGCAGGAGTCGCTCCACGCCCTTGGTCACCAATGCCATCAGCAACACGGCCACCCCTCCCAGCCACACAAGGCGCAGGCCACGGCGCAGCCAGGGCCGGCGCCACCAGGGTGGTCGCGACAGATGACGCCGTGCCATGGTGCGTTTGCGCATGCGCACTGCATCACCGCCCTCCCGGCGTCAGGGTGGTGGCCAGGATGCGGACGACCAGGGCCTGGAAGTCCAGACCCGCCGCGCGTGCGGCCATGGGGACCAGACTGTGATCCGTCATGCCCGGCACGGTGTTCACCTCGATGAGCCAGGCGCCGCCCTGCCCATCCCGCATCAGGTCCACGCGGCCCCAGCCCTCGCCGGATACTGCATTGAAGGCATCCAGGGCCAGCCGCTGCAGACTCGCTTCCTCGTCAGCGGGCAACCCGCAGGGGCAGTGGTAGAGGGTATCGTCCGCTTGATACTTGGCCTCGTAGTCGTAGAACGACCGGGGCGTTTCCAGTCGGATCGGCGGCAGGGCCTGCCCATCCAGGATGGCGACGGTGTACTCGGCGCCACGCACCCAGTGTTCGGCAAACACCGGGCCGCCACAGCGGGCGGCCGTCTCCTGTGCCTGACCCAGTTCCTCCAGTTGTGAGACCTTGGTCATGCCAATGCTGGAGCCCTCCAGGGCGGGCTTGACGATCAGGGGCAGACCCAGAGCATCCACAACGGCGCGGGGGTCCGTGTCCTGCTCCAGCACCCGGAAGTCCGGCGTGGGCAGACCGGCGCCGCGCCACAGGCGTTTGGTCAGCAGCTTGTTCATCCCCAGGGCCGAGCCGGCCACGCCGCTGCCGGTGTAAGGCAGGCCCAGCACCTCCAGGGCACCCTGGATGAGGCCATCCTCTCCGCCCCGGCCGTGCAGGACGATGAAGGCCCTGTCGTATCGTTCCCGGGCCAGCACGTCCAGGATGTCGCGCCCCACATCCACGCCATGGGCGTCCACATCGGCGGCACGCAAGGCCTTGAGTACCTCGGCACCGCTGCGCAGCGACACCTCCCGCTCCGCGGACCAGCCGCCCATGAGGACCGCCACCTTGCCAAAGTCCGCCATGTTCGATTGATTCATGCCCGATCCTCCCGATGGGGTTCACCGACGATGCGAACCTCGGACTCCAGCGCCACACCGTAATGCGCCTGCACCACCTGCCGCACATGGCTCATCAGGGCCTCGATATCCCGGGCCCGGGCACCGCCGGTGTTGATGATGAAATTGGCATGCTTCTCCGACACCTGGGCGCCGCCGATGGCAAAACCCTTGAGCCCGCAGGCCTCGATCAGACGCGCCGCATGATCCCCGGGGGGGTTGCGGAACACCGAACCGCAGGAGGGCTGACCAATGGGCTGGGTCTCCCCGCGCCGGGCCAGCAGCTCCTTGATGTGCTGGCGGCTGCGAGTGCCATCACCGGCCTCGAACTGGAGTACGGCCTCCACGAACCAGGCCTCTCCCCGCCCTCGCACCGAGCGATACCCCACCTGGTATTCCGAGGGGTGGCGCCGCTCCATCCGCCCCTGGCGGTCGATGGTCAACACCTCCCGCACGTGGGACCAGGTGTCATCGCCCCAGGCCCCGGCATTCATGGCCAGAGCACCGCCCAGGGCACCGGGAATTCCGGCGAAGAACTCACCGCCCACCCGATCATGCTCGGCGCAGAAACGGGCCAGCTTGGCGCAGCTCACGCCGGCCCCGACCCGAATCCGCTGATCTTCCAATATCTCCAGGTCGTCCATGATGCCGCTGCACGCGATCACCGTGCCGCGCACGCCGCCGTCACGGACCAGCAGATTGCTGCCCAGTCCGACCCACATCAGGGGCTCGCCGGCACGCAGCCCGGACAGGAAGTGGCTCAGATCCTGCGCATCGGCAGGGCGATACCAGCGATCCGCAGGTCCGCCCACCCGCCACGAGGTGTGGCGCGCCATCAGCTCATTGATGCGCAGTTCGCCTCGCAGATGGCCGGTGCTCATTCCAACCCCCCTTGCACGCCCAGGGCCCGCGGCAGGCTGGCGGACAGGGCGCCCACATTGCCGGCGCCCTGAGTCAGCAGCACATCGCCATCCTCGAGAACGCCCTTGAGGGCATCCACCAGGCGTTCCGGGGCGTCCACAAAGACCGGATCCACCCGTCCACGCATGCGGATCGCTCGGGCCAGGGTGCGGCCATCGGCGCCCTGAATGGGCTCCTCGCCCGCCGGATAGACCTCCAGCAGCACCAGGGCATCGGGCTCGGACAGGGTCTCGGTAAAGTCCTCGAACAGGTCACGGGTGCGGGTGTAACGATGAGGCTGGAAGGCCAGCACCAGGCGGCGGTCCGGCCAGGCGGCGCGGGCGGCGGCCAGGGTCGCGGCCACCTCGGTGGGGTGATGACCATAATCATCCACCAGCAGCACCTGCCCGTTGGCGATCTGCAACTCACCATACACCTGGAAACGACGCCCGATACCCTGGAAACCCTGCAGGGCCCGCTGGATGGCCTCGTCACCGACCCCCAGTTCGTGGGCCACAGCCACGGCCGCCAGGGCGTTGAGCACGTTGTGACGCCCGGGCAGGTTCAGGGTGACCGGGAAGCCCGTATCCCGCCCCGGCAGATGCAAAAGGAAATGGGTACGGGTGCCATTGGCCTGCACCTGCGTGGCCCGCACATCGGCTGGATGCTCCACCCCGTAGGTGAGCATGGGGCGACCAATACGCTCGATCAGCTGGCGGATCTGGTCATCATCCACGCACAGCACCGCCAGACCATAGAAAGGCAGGTGATGCAGAAACTCCAGGAAGGCGTCCTTGAGCCGCGTGAAATCACCCTCATAGGTCGCCAGATGGTCCGCATCGATATTGGTGACCACGGAAATCATGGGCTGCAGGCACAGGAAGGAGGCGTCGCTCTCATCGGCCTCAGCCACCAGGTAACTGCCCTGCCCCAGCCGGGAATGGCTGGCGGTACTATTGAGGCGTCCACCGATGACGAAGGTGGGGTCCAGCCCCCCCTCGGCCAGCAGGCTGGCCACCAGGCTGGTGGTGGTGGTCTTGCCATGGGTGCCGGCCACGGCGATGCCATAGCGAAACCGCATCAGCTCGGCCAGCATCTCGGCCCGGGCCACCACCGGGATGCGGCGCTCACGGGCAGCACGCAGTTCCGGGTTGTCGGGACGAATGGCGCTGGAGACCACCAGCACGTCGGCACGGGCCATGTGGGCCGCATCATGGCCCCGGTACACATCCACACCCAGGTCTTCCAGGCGCCGGGTCACGGCATTCTCGGCCATGTCAGAGCCGCTGACCTGATACCCCAGGTTGGCCAGCACCTCGGCAATGCCGCCCATGCCCGAGCCACCGATACCCACGAAGTGAATACGGCGGATGCGGCGCATACCGATCATGGCAGTGGGTGCATTCATTGCCCGTCACCTCCTCGCGCCAGGGCCTGACAGGCCTCTGCCACCCGCCGGGTCGCCTCGGGATGGGCCAGGGAGCGGGCCTTCTCGGCCATGTCCTGCAGTCGCGGACGGGTCATCGCCCGCAGTCGCGCCGCCAGTTCTTCGGGATTGAATTCCGTTTGCGGCACCAACCAGGCCGCGCCAGGTTCGGCCAGATAGCGCCCATTGATGCGTTGATGGTCGTCCACCGCATGGGGATAGGGCACCAGCAGCGAGGCCACGCCAGCCGCCGCCAGCTCGGACACGGTCAGGGCACCGGATCGGCAGATGACCACGTCTGCCCAGGCATAGGCCTCGGCCATATCCTCGATGAAGGCGTCTACCCGGGCCTCCACATCGGCGGCCTGATAAGCCGCCCGGGCCTGCTCCACGGTACGCTCGCCCGCCTGATGCCGGATCAGGGGGCGTTCTTCCCGGGGCAGCCGCGCCACGGCTTCGGGCACACAGGTGTTCAGGGCCAGGGCCCCCAGGCTTCCCCCCACCACCAGCAGGCGCAGCCGGCCTTCCCGACCGGCCATGCGCTGGGCGGGAGCCGGCAGATGCAGGATCTGTTCGCGCACCGGGTTGCCCACGGTCACTGCCTCGTGACGGGCGGCGAAGGTATCGGGAAACGCCTCCAGTACCAGATCAGCGGGACCTGCCAACCAGCGATTGGTCAGACCCGCCACCGCATTCTGTTCATGGATCACCAGGGGTCGGCCCAGGGCCGCAGCCATCAACCCACCCGGGCCGGAGGCGAAACCGCCCAACCCCAGTACGGCACGAGGCTTGATGCGCATGAGCAGGGCAAGGGCGGCCCAGAGCGCCACACCCACACGCCAGGGGGCCAGCAACCAGGTGCCCACCCCCTTGCCGCGCAAACCGCTCACCGGCAGCGTGTGAAAGGGGATGCCAGCCTCGGGCACCAGCCGGGCCTCCAGGCCACGCGCCGTACCCAGCCAGCAGACCTCTTCCCCCTGGGCCTGAAGATGGGCTGCCACCGCCAGCCCCGGGAAGACATGTCCACCGGTGCCCCCGGCCATGATGAGGATGGGACGCTGGCTCATGCGTTGGCCTCCGCTCGGACCTTGCGCCGAGGGCTGCGGCGACGCCAGCCTCCGCTTTCCACGGTTTCCCGATGCACCCGTGCCAGCAGTCCCATGGCGGCGCAGGTCACCAGCATGGAACTGCCTCCATAGCTCATCAGAGGCAAGGTCAAACCCTTGGTAGGCAACAGTCCCATGTTCACTCCCATGTTGATGAAGGCCTGCAGACCGATCCAGATGCCAATGCCGTAGGCCAGGAAGGCCCCGAACCGATGGCCAACCGCCTCGGCCGCCTGGCCGATGGCGAAACTGCGCCAGACCAGGAAAACGAACAGTCCCACCACCACGCAGACCCCCACCAGGCCCAGTTCCTCGGCCATGACCGCAAACAGGAAGTCATTGTGGGCCTCGGGCAGGTAGAACAGCTTCTGCACGCTGCCCCCCAGCCCCACGCCGAACCAGGAACCACTGCCGATGGCAATCAGCGACTGGGTGAGCTGGAAGCCGGTGTTGAAGGGATCGGTCCAGGGATCCATGAAGCCGGTGAGGCGAGCGATTCGATAAGGAGTCTGTATGGCCAGATAGGCCATGGCACTGCTCACCACGCCGAGCAGCAGCACGAACTGCCAAAGACGGGCCCCGCCCAGAAAGAGCATGCCCAGACCGATGGCCAGCAACACCACCGCGGCCCCGAAATCCGGCTGCATCAGCAGCGGTATGGTGGCCAGCCCCAGCAACATCAGGGGTTTGACAAAGCCCATCATGCTCTCGCGCACCTGGCGTCCATGGCGCACCAGGTATCCCGCCAGATAGACCGTCACCAGCAGCTTGACCACCTCGGACACCTGCAGGTTGAAAAGGCCCAGAGAGATCCAGCGGGTGGAGCCATTCACTGTCTTGCCCACGCCGGGGAGCAGCACCGCCACCAGCAGGACATACACCAGCACCAGCACCAGCAAACCTGCCTGCTCCCAGTAGGCCAGGCGCAGGGAGTACAGGGCCCAGGCGGCCACCAGCCCCAGCGCCACGAAGACCACCTGCCGCTGCAGGAAATAGAAGGGCTCGGCCATGCCTACGGAGGCAGATGCCACCATGATCAACCCAAGCGACAAGAGGGCCAGCACCACCAGGGCCAGACCCACATCGACCCGCTGGTGAATCTCCACCGTCAGGCGGGTGCCTGCATCGCGACTTGCCTGGAGATCCAGCATCTTCATGACACCAGCCTCCGTACCGCCGCCTCAAAGACCTCGCCCCGGTGCTCGTAGCCCCGGAACATGTCGAAGCTGGCACAGGCCGGCGAGAGCAGCACGCTGTCCTTGCGGCGCGCCAGACGCGCCGCCTCATCGACCGCCTGATTCAGGTCCCGAGCCCGCACCACCGGCACCACACCCCCCAGGGCCTGTTCGATGACACCGGCATCCTGCCCCAGAAGCACCACCGCCCGGGCCTTTTGCTGGGCTACCTGTCGCAGCGGAGTAAAGTCCTGGCCCTTGCCCTGCCCCCCGGCGATCAGCACCACGCGACCGGGCAAACCGGTCAGGGCCGCCAGCGTGGAGCCCAGGTTGGTCCCCTTGGAGTCGTTGTACCAGTTCACGCCTCGGAAGGTGGTCAGCCACTGGCACCGATGGGGCAGGCCCGTGAAATCCCCCAGGGCCACGATACTGGTCTCCAGGGGCAGGCCAATGGCATCGGCCAGGGCCAGTGCCGCCAGGGCATTGGCGATGTTGTGGCTGCCGGCCAGCCGAAGCGTGGATTCCGCCACCAGGGTCTGCTCCCCCCGGGACAGCCATTGCACACCGCTGCGAACATGCAGACCGAACTGCCCCTTTTCGGGAGCGTCCAGACCAAAACTCACCGGAGTCACCTCCGGATGCATGGCACTGACCACCGGGTCGTCCCGGTTGATCACCGCGGCCCTGGCCCGCTGATAGATCCGGGCCTTGGCCCGGGCATAGTCATCCAGGTCGTGATAGCGATCCAGGTGGTCCGCCGAAACATTGAGCACCACCGCCGCGGCGCAGGCCAGGGAATGGGTGGTCTCCAGCTGGAAACTGGACAACTCCAGCACATACAGGTCCGGCTCCGGATCGCTGAGCAGGTCCAGGGCCGGCGGGCCGAGGTTGCCACCCACGGCCACCCGGCGACCGGTGGCCCGGGCCATCTCTCCCAGCAGGGTGGTCACGGTGCTCTTGCCGTTGGAGCCGGTGATGGCCACTACCGGGGCCGTGGCAGCCTGGGCGAACAGTTCGATGTCCCCCTCCACCCGGGCACCTGCCGCCACGGCGGCACGCACCGCAGGTTCCTGCACGCTGACGCCGGGGCTCACCACCAGACGATCAAAACCCGCGAACAGCTCGGGATCAAAGCGGCCGCAGTGCAGGGAAACCTCCGGAGCCAGCACCCTGAGGGCCTCGGCACCGGGGGGAGTCTCGCGGGAATCGGCCACGCAGAAGGACTCGCCGCGGGCGGTCAGATGCCGCGCCACGGAAAGCCCTGTGCTGCCCAGTCCCACGATCAAGGTATTCATGTTCGTCGTCACATCCACACCGCTGTCAGCGGATCTTGAGGGTGGCCAGGCCAATGAGCACCAGCACCACGGTGATGATCCAGAAACGGACAATCACCCTGGGTTCCGGCCACCCCTTGAGTTCAAAATGATGATGCAGCGGCGCCATCCGGAAGATGCGCCGCCCCGTCAGCTTGTAGGAGACCACCTGCAGGATCACCGACAGGGTCTCGATCACGAACACCCCACCCATGATCACCAGCACGACCTCCTGGCGGGTGGTCACCGCCAGCACACCCAGGGCCGCCCCCAAAGCCAGGGCGCCCACATCGCCCATGAAGACCTGCGCCGGATAGGCGTTGAACCACAAAAAGCCCATGCCGGCCCCCACCAGAGCGGCAGAGAACACCACCAGATCCCCCACGCCCGGTACGTAGGGAATGCCCAGGTAGTCGGCGAAGATGGCATGGCCGGAGACGTAGGCAAACACGCCCAGGGCGCCGGCCACCAGCACACAGGGCATGATGGCCAGGCCGTCCAGGCCGTCGGTGAGGTTCACCGCGTTGCTCGAGCCCACGATCACCAGCCAGGTGAGGGGGATGAACCACAAACCCAGTTCGATGGCCACGTCCTTGAAGACGGGCATGATCAGGGTGGTCTCGATAGGCGTCTGCGCCGTGTAGAAGAGCAGGAAGGCCGTGGCAAAGGCCACCACCGACTGCCAGAAGAATTTCTTGCGGGCCGAAAGGCCCTGGCTGTTGCCGTAACGAAGCTTCAAGTAATCGTCGATCCCGCCGATTAAACCGAACAGGAGGGTGACGATGAGCACGATCCAGACAAACCGATTCCCCAGATCACTCCACAGCAGGGTACTGACGGCCACGGCCACCAGGATCAGTGCACCCCCCATGGTGGGCGTACCCGCCTTGCCCAGGTGGGTCTGGGGGCCATCGTCACGAATGTGCTGGCCAATCTTGTACAGGGTGAGGCGCTTGATCATGGTGGGGCCCACCCAGAAGGCGATCAACAGCGCCGTGAGCACGCCCAGAATGGCGCGCAGGGTCAGGTACTGGAAGACACTCAGTGCCGTGTAGTACTGGCTGAGATACTCAAACAGAATGAGCAGCATGCTCTTGGCTCTCCGATTGTTCCTGTTGCCGCTCATCCGGCGTGATCAATGCTTCCACCACTCGCTCCATACGTTGCCCCCGCGACCCCTTGACCAGAAGGGTTCCGTTCTTGGGCAAGAGGGTGTCCAGGGCGCGGATCAGGGCCTCCTGATCCTTGAAATGAAGGGCACGTTCTCCAAAACCTTCCACCGCATGCCGACACAGCGGGCCCACCGCCAGCAGTCGGTCCACCCCCCTGGCAGCGGCATATTCACCCGTCTGCCGGTGCAGGGCCGGACCATCGTCCCCCAACTCCCCCATGTCGCCGAGCACCAGGATCCGGGGCCCCGGCTCGTCCAGCAGCATGTCCACGGCGGCCCGCGTGGAGGCGGGATTGGCGTTGTAACTGTCATCGATGATGTTCAGGCCGTCGCGCCCTTTGCGCCGCATCAATCGACCGGGCACCGGTGCCAGGGAGCTCAGCCCGGCGGCGATGGTCTCAAGGTCAAGCGCCAGGGCCAGGGACGCAGCGGCCGCCGCGGCCGCATTGAGACGGTTATGGGCACCCGGCAGCGCCAGGTTCACGGGCAGGCACACGCCTTCATGACGAACCCATGCAACGCCATCGGCCCCCTGCCCCACCTGTACCTGTGCCCGTTCACTGGTGCCAAACAGCAGTGTGCGACGCCCCGTATTCAGGCTTTCCCAGAACTGCGCATAGGGATCATCGGCGTTGATCACCGCCACCCCGTCGGGGCCCAGTCCCTGGAAGATCTCGCCCTTGGCCCGTGCCACGCCTTCCAGACTTCCGAACCCCTCCAGGTGCGCCGGACCGGCATTGGTGATCAGCGCCACCTGAGGCCCCGCCAGGGCTGTGAGGTTCGCGATCTCCCCGGCATGATTGGCCCCCATCTCGATCACCGCAAACCGATGCTCCGTGGACAGCCCCAGCAATGTCAGGGGCACGCCGATATCGTTGTTCAGGTTGCCGCGGGTGGCGAGAGTACTCCCCGCCTGCTGCAGGATGGCGGCGAGCATCTCCTTGACGGTGGTCTTGCCATTACTGCCGGTCAGGCCCACCACCCGGGCCGGGCAGCGACGACGCCAGCCTGCGGCCAGGGCGCCCAGGGCCTGGCGGGTATCCTTCACCAGGATCCGGGGATGCCCGGATGCCACGGGACGACTCACCATCACGGCAGCGGCCGGCAAGGCGGCATGGATGAACTCATGGGCATCGAAACGCGGCCCCTGCAAGGCCACGAATAACGACCCCTCCGATACCTGGCGGCTGTGAGTGGAGACGCCCGTGACCATGACGTCATCGCCGCTTGGGCTGCCGTGACACAGGCTCGCTGCTTCCTGAAGGGAAAGCCGCATCATGCGCCACCCCCTGTCAGGGCCAACGCCAGTTGCCGGTCGCTGAAGGGCCGGACCTCGGTGCCCACCGTCTGGCCGGTTTCGTGGCCCTTGCCGGCCACCAGGACCATGTCCCGGGATCCAGCCTGCATGAAGGCATGGCGGATTGCCGCATCCCGGTCCGCCTCGATGCGTACGGCATCTGCGCGCGCGAACCCTCGGCTCACCTCCGCGATGATGGCCATGGGGTCCTCCCGCCGCGGGTTGTCGCTGGTGAGGATCACATGATCGGCATACCGTTCGGCCACCCTGGCCATGAGCGGCCGCTTGCCCCGGTCGCGGTTCCCCCCGCAACCGAAAACGCACCACAGACGTCCAGCGCAGTGGGCGCGTGCCGCTTGCAGTGCCTGGGCCAGGGCCTCGGGGGTGTGAGCGTAGTCCACCACCAGAGTCGGCCCCCGGCTGCCCCGAAAACACTCCATGCGCCCGGGGATGACCGGACTGCGTGACAGGCGTTCCAGGGCATCGGAGAGGGTGACGTCCAGGGTGAGCAATGCGCCCAGGGCGGCAAGCAGATTCAGCACGTTGAACCGGCCCAGCAAGCGGGTTTCCAGTTCCCCGTCGCCCCAGGGGGTGTGCACCCGACAACGCACGCCCTCGGGTCCGAAGTGCAGGTCCGAGGCATGCAGGTGATCACGCCCACCCGGGTCGGCGCGCAAGCCATAGCCGAGTATCTGCACATGATCTTCAATGCGACCGACCAGCATCTGACCGAAGGGATCATCCAGATTGAGAACGGCCGTCTTCAGACCCGGCCATTCGAACAGTCTGGCCTTGGCCTCGCCGTAAGCGGCGGCGGTGGCGTGGTAGTCCAGGTGGTCGTGGCCCAGGTTGGTCAGGATGGCCAGGTCAAAATCCACGCCCGCCACCCGGGACTGGGCCAGGGCATGGGAGGAGACTTCCATCACCACCCGGCGAACACCCTGGGCAGTCATCTCGGCCAAGCGCCCTTGCAGGGTGACCGGATCGGGCGTGGTCAGCCCCGGATCCCGCAACTCGCCCCAGCGACCGTAGCCCAGTGTCCCCAGGACGCCGCAGGGGGCGCTCTCGCTATCCAGCGCGGCAGCCAGGATCTGCGATACCGAGGTCTTGCCATCCGTGCCGGTCACCCCGACCACCTTCATGGACCGACTGGGATGACCATGAAAACGCGCTGCCACCTGCCCCAGGTACTGGCGAAGGTCCGGCGCCTCAATATAAGAGACCTCTTCTCCCAGGTCAGGAGGACTGACCCCCTTGAGGGGTTCCCAGACCACCGCCGCCACGCCCCGGCGGACGGCCTCGCTGGCATGCGTCAGGCCATGATGATCATGGCCTGCCAAGGCAAAAAAGACTTCGCCGGGTTGAGCCCGGCGACTGTCAAGACACAGGCCGCTGATTTCTCGATCCCGTTCCACGGGCACGCTCACATGCGGACTCAGAAGGTCCGAGAGGCGGCAGGCTTGAGTGGAGGAGCGACGCGTATTCATGCGGGATTGCCCTGTCCGGGGCCGGAGACTGAACGCAACGCGGGCAGATCATCCGGCGGGATGTCCATCAAACGCAGGGCGCCCCGCATGACATTGGAAAACACAGGTGCTGCCACCTGCCCACCGTAATACTGATCACCGCTGGGCTCATCCACCATCACCACCATCACCAGGCGGGGGTTGCTGGCCGGTGCCATGCCGGCGAACAGGGACAGATACCGCCCCTCGGTGTAACCGCCGGCACCGGACTTGCGCACGGTCCCGGTCTTGCCCGCCACCCGATAGCCCTCCACGCGGGCGCGCACACCCGTGCCACCCGGCTCCACCGAAGCCTCCAGCATGTCCACCAGAGTGCGGGCCGTGCTGGCATGCATGACCTGCTCTCCGGGCCGGACTTCCTGGGATTGCACGAAGCGGGGCGCGGGCATCACCCCATCGTTGGCGATGGCGGCATAGGCCTGGGCCAGTTGCAGCATGGACACGGACACACCGTAGCCAAAGGCCAGAGTGGCGCGATCCACTTCCCGCCAGTAGAGAAAATCGCGCAGGGTGCCGCCTGCCTCCCCGGGAAAACCGCTGCCGGTGGCCCGACCAAAGCCCAACTGGAAGAAGGTTTCCCACAACGCCTGGGGCTCGATGGCCATGGCCAGCTTGCTGGCGCCGACATTGGAGGACTTGACCAGCAGGGTGGACAAATCGATCAGACCATAATTGCGGATATCGCGGATGGTGTGTCGTCCCACGCGCAAAGTGCCGGGGCTGGTTTCCAGCAGGGTTTCCGGCTGAAACTGGCCAGACTCCAGGGCAGCGGCCACGGTAAAGGGCTTGATGGTGGAACCGGGCTCGATCAGATCCGTGACGGCCCGGTTACGAAACCGGTCCCCCTGGAGGGTCTCCCGGTTGTTCGGGTTGTAGGAGGGTTGATTGACCATGGCCAGCACGTCGCCGTTTCGGGCGTCGAGGATCACGGCCGATCCCGCCCGCGCCCCGTGGGCACTGACCGCGGCCTTGAGTTCCCGATAAGCCAGGTATTGCAGGCGCTGATCGATGGTGAGGCGAAGATCCTGTCCGTGGCTTGCGGGCCGGATGTTTTCCACGTCCCGGATCACTCGCCCAAGGCGATCACGAAGCACCCGCTTGGCCCCGGGCTCACCCGTGAGCCAGGCGTTGTAGCCCAGTTCGATGCCCTCCTGACCATGATCATCGATGTTGGTGAAGCCCAGCACGTGGGAAGCCACCTCGCCCATGGGGTAATAGCGGCGGTATTCACGCTGCAACCCCACGCCCGGCACACCCAGTGCAGACACGCGTGCCCCCACCTCGGGGGTGACGTGCCGGCGCAGGTAGACGAATTCACGCCCGGCCCGATCCGACACTCTTCGATAAAGAGCGGTCGGGTCCACACCCAGGACCTGGGCCACCTCATGCAGGCGCTGTGGTTCTTCCAGGACCTCCTGGGGATTGGCCCACACGGTATCCACGGGTGTACTCACCGCCATGGGCTCGCCCTGGCGGTCCATGATCATGCCCCGATGAGCCGGCAGGGCGACCACGCGCAGATGCCGGGCATCCCCTTCACCGCGCAGGAAGTCCTGCTGCACCACCTGCAGGTCCACGCCCCGGACGAGCACGGCTGAAAAGGCGAGCACAAGGGCGCCCAGCACGACAAGGCGCCGCCAGCGGGATACCCCTGTGGTTTCTTCTTTCATCGTCACTCCAGCAGGATCACGGTGGTGCGGCTATCGGGCAGGCGCATGTCCAGCCGCTGACTCGCTGCATCTTCGATCCGTCCATGGGTGGCCCAGGTACTCTGCTCCAACTGCAACTTCCCCCACTCGATATTCAACTCGTCCCTCAGGTTCACCTCCCTTTGCAACTCCATGAACAGCAGGCGGCTCTGGTGCTTGCTGTGGATCACGGCCAGGGCACTGGCCATCACCGCCACGAACAGCACACCGATACCGGCCAGTTGCCAATTCATGACAGGCGCTCGGCAACGCGCAGCACAGCACTGCGAGCGCGAGGATTGACCGCAAGCTCGGCCTCACCAGCCCGCTGGGCCTTGCCTATGTGGCGCAGCGTGCGGCCTGGCGGCAGATCACGCACCGGCAAGTCACGGGGCACGGGCTCACCTTCCACCTGACGTCGGATGAAACGTTTGACCCGCCGATCCTCCAGGGAATGAAAACTGATCACCGCCAGGCGACCGCCGGGCGCCAGCACCCGAGAAATCTGGGCCAGGCATGCATCCAGGGACTCCAGTTCCTGATTCACGTGCAGCCGAATGGCCTGAAAGCTGCGCGTTGCCGGGTGCTTGTGACGCTCGTGCCGCGGCACGGCCTCACTGATCAGTTCCGCCAGGCGACCGGTGCGCTCCACAGGCGCTTCCTCACGGGCCTCCACCAGGCGCCGGGCGATACGACGGGCGAAGCGCTCCTCGCCCAGTTCCCGCAGGACCTTGGCGATTTCCCCCTCACCGGCATGCGCCAGCCATTGGGCCGCCGATTCACCCCGGTCCGGGTCCATGCGCATGTCCAGAGGGCCATCATTCATGAAACTGAAACCCCTTGTTGCATCGTCCAGCTGGGGCGAAGAGACCCCCAGATCCAGGAGCAACCCCCGCACTTGGCCCATGACGGCGCACCCCTCCAGCAGAGCGGACAGATCGGCGAATGAACCGCGAAGGAACTGAAAACGCGGCTCGTCACCAAAGCGCCGGCTGGCCACCGCCTGCGCCTGCGGATCCTGATCCAGGGCGATCAGCCGCCCCTCCGGCCCCAGGCGCTCGAGGATGGCCGCACTGTGACCACCGCGCCCGAAGGTGGCGTCCACATAGATACCGTCTTCCTGCACCGCAAGCCCCGCCAGGGCCTCTTCCAGCAACACCGGTCGATGCGTGTCGGGCGCGGATGCCCCCCCATCAAAGGACGAGGGACTCAAGGGTCGAGCTGGGATCACCATCTTCATCTTCTTCCTGCAACCAGGCATCCCGGCTACGTGTCCAGGCATCCTCGTCCCATAATTCGAATTTCTTGCCTTGCCCCACCAGCACGGCCCGCTTGTCCAGACCGGCATAGTCGCGCAAGGGCGTTGGAAGCAGGATGCGCCCCTGCCCGTCCAGCTCGCATTCAGTGGCATGACCCACGAGCAGACGCTGCATGCGGCGCGTCTTGCGATCCATATTGGGGCGGGAGACGAGGGCCTCTTCGATCCGTTCCCACACGGGCAACGGATACACCAGGAGGCAGCCATCACGATCAATGGTGATCACCAGACGGCCCTGACAGGACTCCATCAGACGCTCGCGATACCGTGCCGGCATCGCCATGCGCCCCTTGGCATCCAGATTCAGGTTGGTGATACCTCTAAACACGACAGCCCGGGCCCTCTGTATCGCCACCGGCAGGGGTGGCGATGGAGTCACGGGAACACATCGGCCGATGCCCGGAAGCACGACCCGATACCACCCATCCCCACGTTTCCCCACTTTTCGACACTATAGGTAGGGCCTCGCTGGGGTGTCAAGGGAAAAGCCGGAAGCAGCCATGAAGATTTATACTTACGTCACAAATACTTACAAAAACCTTCACGGGTGGGATAACGGAAACCAGAGCCTGCAGAAAGGGTTTCACCAATAGTCAGTTGGTTGCGGAATACTTCTGAAAAAAGAATACGGAATAGGCTCCATGAGCTTGGCTCACCGAGCTTTTTTCTCACCAAGGGGTAGCGGGGGAAAAGTGGGGGCCGGGAGGCCCCCGGAGGGAAAACAAGGGGAGTCGGCCGGTAAGCCGGGTTCTGTCGTGGACAATCATTCCTCTGGGGCGCGCGTCACCACGCGCCTCTAGCAGCCTACCCGGGTGCAGTGCGGGCCACACCAACGCACCCCTATTTGGCCTTGCTCCGGACGGGGTTTACCCTGCCGCGGCGTGTTGCCACCCGCGCGGTGCGCTCTTACCGCACCATTTCAACCTTACCTGTGTCCGTGCCCGAAGGCCGAGGACCATCGGCGGTATATTTTCTGTGGCACTTTCCGTCGGCTCGCGCCGCCCAGGCGTTACCTGGCGCCCTGCCCTGTGGAGCCCGGACTTTCCTCTGCGGCGTGGGGTCCGCAGCGACTGTCTGGCCAACTCCAGGGAACATAATACTGTAAATTTCGATAGTTTCAAGAGCGGCCGCCATCCTTTTTTTCACTCACCGCCGGCGATCCCAAGGGCAGCCGGCATCACCCCTGCCCCTTGAGCGCCAATGCCTGCTGATACAGGTCATTCTTGGGGACTCCGGTGATCTGCGACGCCAGTTTCGCCGCCTGCTTCACGGGCATCTGCGCCAGACACAGCTCCAGCACCCGAATGGACTCGGCCGACAGGGCATCCCTGGGCGCGTCGGGGGCCCCGGAGACCAGCACCACGAATTCCCCCCGGGTATGATGGGGGTCGCTGCACACCCAGGCGCACAGATCTTCCAGGCTCCCTCCCTGGATCTGCTCGAAGGTCTTCGTCAGCTCCCTGGCCACCACCGCCAGACGCTCCCCCCCCAGCGTGTGGGCCATATCCTCAAGGCTGGCCTGAATGCGATGACTGGATTCATAGAAGATCAGCGTACCGGAGACGGCCATCAGGGCCTCCAGGCGGTGGCGGCGCGCCTGGGCTCGGGCAGGGAGAAAGCCCTCGAACCAGAAACGGTCGGAAGGCAGGCCACTGGCGGACAGGGCCGCGATCAGGGCGGCGGGGCCGGGGATGGGCACCACCCGGATGCCGGCGGCACGGGCAGCCGCCACCAGCCGAAAGCCCGGGTCGCTGATCAGCGGGGTGCCGGCATCACTGACCAGAGCCAGGGATTCACCCTGTGTGAGCCGCTGGACCAGGGCCGGCACCTGCCGGTCCTCATTATGCTCGTGCAGGCTCACTCGAGGAGTCTGGACCCCGTAATGGGTGAGCAGCCCGGCCGTGTGACGGGTATCTTCGGCTGCGATCAGGTCAACACCAGCGAGCACCTGCACGGCGCGCGGGGACAGATCACCCAGATTTCCGATGGGCGTGGCCACCACATGGAGCACCCCACCTTCAATTGACACACCGCACCTCGGCCAAGATACTGACATTCCCATGAAAACAATGTGTCAGTCTAACCCGGCAGAAGCGCTCCGGGAAGGCTCGGCCACCCGCCCAATGCGACCCTGTGGATCACCGATGGACAGACAACCCCACGCCCGCCAGGCCCTCCATGGAAACGCCCACCGGGCAAGCCCCCCCTGGCGCGGGGTGGGGATCGTGGCATTCCTGCTGGTCATCACGCTGCTGCTTTCCGCTTGCGCTGGCATCCCTCGCCCCATGGACGACGCCGAAGAGCGCCTGGCTCAGGCTCAGGCCCTCGAGGAGGCCCAGGAGTATCAGCAAGCGGCAGATCTTTACCTGGAGATCGCTCAGGGCCTGAGAGCCACACCCCGTGCGCGCGTTCAATTGGAGGCCCTGGAGATTCTCACCCGAGAGGACGCCACCCAGGCCCAGCGGAACCGGGCCGGGCGGTTACTGGAGGAGATCGACCGACGTCGTCTGGAGGGCGACGAGCCAGCGCGCCTGGACATCCTGGCGGCGCGACTGGCATTACTGGAGGGGGACCCCGGCACTGCCCTCGAGAGGCTGCCGGAAGACCCCAGGGCCCTGCCCGACCGCCTCGCCCGCCAGGCCCTGGAGGTGGAGGCCCGCGCCCATGGCCATCGAGAGGACTGGATCAGGGCAGTGGACGCCTGGGACGCCCTGGGCGCACGCCAGCCCGATGACGACCGACGCCAGCAAGCATTCGAACGACTCTGGGCGCTGACCCAGGAACTGGACCCGGGCGCCCTCGAAGCCCTGCGGGATCAGGCCGACCGGGCGGCCACCCGGGGCTGGCTGGACCTGGGTCATGTGGCCCGGACCACCCCCCCCAGTCCGCGCGTTCTGGAGGATGCCCTGGATGACTGGCGTGAGCGCCACCGGGATCACCCGGCCGACCCGGTCTTCCTGGAGCGCCTGCGGGAGCAATGGGCTGCCTATACACGGCACCCAGATCACGTGGCGGTACTGCTGCCGCTCACCGGGCGTTTCGGGTCCTCCGCCAACGCCATCCTCGAGGGCATCGTCGCCGCCTACTACGACACCCCCAGGGAAGAACGCACAACGCTTAGGGTGTACGACACGGGCGAGCAGGCGGACGCCAGCTGGACCCAGTACGAAAAGGCCGTGGAAGCCGGGGCCAGCCTGGTGATCGGCCCTCTTGAGCGCTCGGCCGTGAACCGCTTCGCGCGAGAATCCTCCTTGCCGGTGCCCGTGCTGGCGCTGAACCGGGCCGAAACCCGGGACAGTTACCCGGACAATCTCTATCAATTCGGGCTGAACCCGGAGGATGAGGCCGTCCAGGCGGCAGAACGTGCGGTACTCGACGGGCATCATGATGCAGTGGTGATGGTGCCCCGCACCGAACTGGGTGAGCGTCTGCATCGCGCCTTTGAGGACCGTTACGAGACCCTGGGTGGCCTGGTGCGCGATGTCCAGTTCTATGCCCCCGAGGCCACCGATTACAGCGACACGATCATCCAGGGACTGCAGATCCGCGATACCCGCCCCACCCATCGACGCCGTCCATCGGACGACGGTCGGGCAGATCGTGACGCTGATGAGCCCCGGTATCGTGGCGATGTAGACGTCATCTTCCTGTCGGGCGGCCCTCGCCAGGCCCGCCTGATCCGCCCGCAACTGCGCTACTACCAGGCCGGCGACCTGCCGGTGATCGCCACCTCGCATATCTATTCCGGGCGACCCGATGCCCGCGCCGATGCCGACCTGAACGGCATCGTCTTTGCCGACATCCCCTGGCTTCTGGATCAGGTCAACCCTCGCCCGGAACTGCGCGAGACCCTGAACGACCAGCTCTCGAGCACCTCACAGCAGTTGCCACGGCTGGTGGCCCTGGGCTTCGACGCCCTGCAGGTGAGTTCGATGGTGGAACGACTGGCCCGCCAGCGGGGCGAGTATCACCAGGGCCTGACCGGGCGACTGCACCTGGACGAGCAACGACGCATCATCCGCGAACTCAACTGGGCACGCTTCATCGAGGGGGAGCCGCGGGTCATCGGTATTGGCGATGGGCTGATCAACCCACTGGGTGACGCGGCATGGTGAACCGACGGGCGCAGGGGGACGTGGCCGAGGCCCGTGCGCGGACCTATCTGGAATCCCGGGGCTTGCGGTTCGTTCGCGCCCAGTTCCGCTGCAAGGTGGGCGAGATCGATCTGATCATGGAGGACCGCGACAGCCTGGTGTTCGTTGAAGTGCGTCAGCGCCGATCGGGGCGCTACGGGGGCGCGGCCGCCAGCATCAACCACCGCAAGCAGCGGCGCATCCTGGGCGCCGCAGCGTATTATCTGCAAATCCACGGCTGTCAGCGCCCGGCCCGTCTCGACGTGATCGCCATCGAGGCCGACGACCGCATCCAGTGGATACCCAATGCCTTTGAGGCGCAAGCCTGATCCAACCGAGCCCGTTCAATGAATCTGCAAGACATCATCCGCCAGACCTTCGCCGAAACCCTGGAAACCCATCAGGCAGCAGCCGACGCCCTGCCCCCCGCCATCGAACTGGCCGCCAACAACCTGCTCGGGGCCCTTCTGGGCGGACACAAGGTCCTGATCTGCGGCAACGGTGGGTCGGCAGCGGATGCCCAGCATTTTGCCTCGGAGATGGTCAACCGGTTCGAACATGACCGACCGGGCCTCCCCGCCATCGCCCTGACCACCGATACCTCCACCCTCACCTCCATCGCCAATGACGATGCCTTCGAGCAGATCTTCGCCCGGCAGGTTCGCGTGCTGGGACAGGGGGGTGATGTGCTCGTGGCCATTTCCACCTCCGGCCGGTCACCCAACATCCTTGAAGCCATCCATGCAGCGCGTGAACGTGATCTGCAGGTGATCGCCCTGACCGGACGGGATGGAGGCCCGCTGGCGGAATTACTGACGGAGCGCGACGTGGAGATCCGTGTACCCTCCGAGCGCACGGCACGTATCCAGGAGGTGCACCTGGTGGTCATCCACTCCCTGTGCGATCTGATTGATCGGCAGCTGCTGGGTATCCGCCCATGACCACTCCCGATCCGGAAAGGCCTCTGTCCAAGGCGGCCATCAAGGCCCTCAAGGACGCGGTGGGGGCAGGCAATCTACTGACGGAAGCGGCCGATCGCTGGCCCTACGGCGGCGACAACTCGCGTCTGCATGCGCCACCGCAGGCGGTGGCTTTCGCCACAGACGCGGACCAGATCCAGGCCCTGGTGGATGCCTGCCGAAGCCACTGGATCCCGCTGGTGACCCGAGGGCTTGGCTCGGGCACCACGGGTGCCACCGTGCCCGATCAGGGAGGCGTGGTGCTCTCCATGGAGCGCATGAACCGCATTCTGGAAGTGGACCCGGACAACCGGATGATGGTGGTGGAGCCAGGGGTGACCAATCAGGCGGTGCAGGATGCCGCCGCCCAACACGGGTTTTTCTGGCCCCCGGACCCCACCAGCGCGGCCTACTGCACCGTGGGCGGCAACCTGGCCTACAACTCGGCCGGACCCCGGGCGGTGAAATACGGCACCCCCCGGGAAAACACCCTGGGCCTCACGGCCGTCACCGGGGCCGGGCGCCTGCTTCGCACGGGCGTCTACACCACCAAGGGCGTGGTGGGCTATGACCTCACCCGCCTGTTGATCGGCTCGGAGGGAACACTGGGCGTCATTACCCAGGCCACCTTGCGCCTCACCCCCCTGGCAGAGGGAAAGCGCACCCTGCAGGCAGTGTATGACTCCATGGATGCTGCCGCCCAGGCCGTCTCCCGCATCATGGCTCAGCCGGTGGTGCCCTGCGCCCTGGAATTCATGGATGGCCGAGCCATCGAAATGATCCGCGACTATTCCCAGGCAAACCTTCCCGAAGCCGCGGGGGCGCTGCTGATGATTGAAGTGGACGGCCCCCTGGCAGGGCTGGATGACGCCGCCCAAAGGGTGGCCGATGCGGCCCGCGGGAAAGGCAACCTGAGCGTGGCGCTGGCCAAATCCGAAAACGAGGTCAAGGCCCTGTGGGCCACTCGCAAGGCACTCTCCCCTGCCCTGCGGCGCGTGGCACCCAAGAAGATCAACGAGGATGTAGTGGTGCCGGTCTCCCGCATCCCCGAGCTGATCCGGGGTCTGGAGTCACTGGGCCGCCGACATGACATCACCATCGTCTGCTTCGGACATGCCGGCAACGGCAACATCCACGTCAATCTGCTGATCGACCCGGACGACGCCCGTCAGATGAAGGCCGCCGCGACCTGCCTGGACCAGGTGTTCACCCTGGTACTGGAGCTGCGCGGCAGCATCTCCGGCGAACACGGCGTGGGGCTGGCCAAGCGGGATTTTGTGGGTCGGGAGCTGGGAGCAGAAGTGCTCGGTCTGATGGAGGGCATCAAGGCCACCTTCGATCCGGCGGGCATCCTCAATCCTGGCAAGGGCGTGCCGCCCGCCCCACAGTAGCCCGCCACCGGGGGGCCACCGGGCGTTTCGCTGCGCACGCATGTGGGAGCGGCCCTCGGCCGCGAAGGGTCTTCTCAAAACGAAGCCACAACAGCCTCCGAACCTCGTCGGGGCGGTGTGCCTGGGAGCGGGTGTTCGCCGCATGGATGCGGCGGCCAAGCCTACAGGGATGTATTCACGGCGTCCCGCGGACAGGCATACCGCCCCGACGAGGTTCACTCCGCTGCCAACCGAGGGGGATGGTGTGCGGGCTCTGACCCTTCGCGGCCGAGGGCCGCTCCCACAGTCAGAATCACACAGGGTGGTGAGGGTTTACTTGACCACCCGAAGGCTCGGGCCCTTCTTCTGGGCGCCGGAATCGCCGGTGCCGGAGCCGTTATCGTCCCCGCCACCCTCCGGCGGAGGCTCATCGCCATCGCCGGGCTCGGCGAACATCATGCCCTGGCCGTTCTCGCGCGTGTAGATGGCCAGCACCCGATCCACGGGGATGATCACGTTCATGGGACGCCCACCAAAGCGGGCGCTGAACGTCACCTCTTCATTGCCAATGCTCAGAGCGCTGACCGCCATGGGGGCCACGTTCAGCACGATACGACCCGCCTCCACATACTCGCGCGGCACCACCACTTCCGGCGCCGCGTCCACCAGCAGGTGGGGCGTCATGTCATTGTCGGCGATCCACTCGTAAATGGCTCGAATCAGGTAGGGACGACTGGAAGTCATGGTAGGGCTCAAACTGGGCTGCTCTTGCTGACGTGGGTCGCGGGGCGCCTGCGCGGTGCCCGGTAACGGAAGCACAACCGCCCGAGGCCCCGTGATCAGTGCATTTCCTTTTCTGCCTCGGTGAGGCTGTGCTGGAAAGCCTCGCGCGCAAACACGCGGCGACCATAGTCCCGCACGGGCTTTGGCAGCTTGTCCATGGGGATTCCCAGGGTGGGCAAGCGCCATAGCACCGGCGCCACCGCAGCATCCACCAGGCTGAATTCATCACTGAGAAAATAGGGCTTGATGGCGAAGATCTCGCTTGAGGACACGAGGCTCTCCAGCAGGATCTTGCGCGCGCGATTGGCTGCAGCCTTGTCTGTGGCTGCCTCCAGATTCTCCACACCCCGATACCAGTCCTGTTCGATGCGATACAGGGCCAATCGGGCCGTGGCACGGGAAACCGGGTCCACCGGCATCAGCGGCGGATGAGGAAATCGCTCGTCCAGATATTCCTGTATGACCTGCGTACCGTACAAAACCAGGTCCCGATCCACAAGGGTGGGTACGGAATTGTAGGGATTGAGATGGGACAGGTCTTCGGGTCTGGATTCAGGGTCGATATGGGTGATATCGACGGTGATGTCCTTTTCAGCCAGCACAACTCTCACCGCGTGGCAACGCGGACAGGCGGGTGCTGAAAAGAGCGTCATGACGGATCTACGGTTGGCGACTAACGCCATGGAGGCTCTCCATAAGGCAGGCCGCGCCATGCGCGACCGCCAAACACGGGGGGCGTCCCTGCCCCGGGCTAACGATGACGATCAATGAACGTCGCGCCAGTATTCCTTCTTCAACAGGTAGGCCAGGATGGTGAACACGATCAGGAACCAGATCACGTACATGCCCATGGCTTCGCGCTCCATGCGGATCGGCTCGGCCACGTAGGTCATGAAGGCGGTGATGTCGCGGACCACTTCGTCATATTCCTCAGCGGACATCTTGCCCTCTTCCACCAGTTCCAGCTTGATCTCGCCGTCCTCGCCCACGTTCTTCTGCCAGCCCTGAAGCTCCCACAGGACATGGGGCATGCCCATGGCCTCGAAGGTGGCGTTGTTCACGCCCAGAGGGCGGGAATCATCCAGGTAGAAGTTGCGCAGCACGGTGTAGATCCAGTCCGGGCTATTGGCGCGAGCGGTGAGAGTCAGGTCCGGCGCGGGCTGCGCGAACCATTCCTCGGCATCATCCGGACGCATGGCGATCTTGATCAACTCGCCCACACCCGTGGGATCGCCAGCAGCATCCCGAGTGTGCACGAACTTCTCCGCCACCTGCTCGTCGGTGAGACCCAGATCCTGACCGATGCGGTTGTAACGCGCATGCTCCAGGGAATGACAGCCGATGCAGTACTGGAAGAAGTACTCGGCCCCCCGCTGAATGGATGCGGTATCGCTCAGGTCGATGTTGGCCCGATCCAGGGGGGCGGACGGCCCGGCCGCCATGGCCGGACCCGCCGGCACCAGGCAGGCCACTACAAATGCTAATGTCGCAAATTTTTTCATCACGAAGTCACCCTCGCCGGAACCGGCTTTTCCTCGTTGAAGCTCGTGTACAGGGGTGCCAGCAGGCAGATCGTCAGGTACGCCGTGGGCAGAAGCCACCAGGTCATGGCCATGGTCGGATCGGCGCCGCCCTCGACCCGCAGGAAATCCCAGTAGGTGTAACCTGCCACGATGACCAGGAAGGAGGCCCAGCTGAACGTGAAGGATCGAGGCTTGCTATGGAACCACAACACGAAGAAGAACGCGCAGTAGATCGTGGTCAGACGTAGACCCAGTTCTGCGTAGAAGGGCTCCACCGCCTGCATGCCCAGCCAACCCAGAACGATGAACGCGATGGCGAATACCACCAGGTTGAACTTGTGGATGGCACTGCGATAGCGCACGGAGTTGATGGGGTTGCGATCCAGCCAGGGCAGGAAGAACAGGATCAGCACCGCACCGAACATCAGCAACACGCCAAGGAACGGATCGGGCACCACGCGCAGGATGGTGTAGAAAGTACCGAAGTACCACACGGGATGGATCAGATCGGGGGTCACCATCGGATCGGCCTGTTCAAAGTTGGCCTTCTCGATGAAGTAGCCGCCGGCTTCCGGGGCGAAGAACACCACGGCGAAGAACAGGATCAGGAAGACGCCGAAGCCGATCATGTCCTTGACGGTGTAGTAGGGGTGGAAGGGAATACCGTCCAGAGGAACGCCGTCGTCACCCTTGAACTTCTTGATGTCCACACCATCCGGGTTATTGGAACCCACGGCATGCAGCGCCACGATGTGGGCAAACACCAGCATGATCAGCACCAGCGGCAGGGCAGCCACGTGCAGAGCAAAGAACCGGGTCAGCGTGGCATCAGAGATCAGGAAGTCACCACGGATCCAGGTCACCAGCTCAGGGCCGATGAACGGTATGGTCGCGAACAGATTCACGATCACCTGCGCACCCCAGTAGGACATCTGACCCCAGGGCAGCATGTAGCCGGCAAATGCCTCGGCCATGAGCACCAGGTAGATGGCCACACCGATCACCCACACCAGTTCACGCGGCTTCTTGTAGGAACCGTAAAGCAGGGCACGGAACATGTGCAGATAGACCACGATGAAGAAGGCCGACGCCCCCGTGGTGTGCATGTAGCGGATGAGCCAGCCCCATTCCACGTCACGCATGATGTATTCAACGGAAGCAAATGCCAGTTCGGCATCCGGCTTGTAGAACATGGTCAGGAAAATGCCCGACACGATCTGGATGGCCAGCACCAGCATGGCCAGAGAACCGAAGTAATACCAGAAGTTGAAATTCTTCGGCGCGTAGTACTGCGCCAGGTGCTCATTCCAGGTCTTGGTGAGCGGATACCTGGCGTCGACCCATTCTAGAAGAGCTCTCATAATGCGACTCCTTCCTCGTCCTCACCGATGACGAGCAGTGTTTCCGACTCATACTTGTGCACGGGCACCACCAGGTTTGTGGGCGCTGGCATATTGCGCCATACGCGCCCGGCCAGATCGAAGCGCGAGCCGTGGCAGGCGCAGAAGTAACCGCCCTTCCAGTTTTCCCCCAGGTCGGACGGAGCCAGTTCGGGGCGGTAACTGGGCGAGCAGCCCAAGTGGGTGCAGATGCCCACCAGCACGGAGTATTCCGGCTTTCTGGAGCGGGTTTCGTTTTGTGCGTAGGCGGGCTGCTGCGACTCCACCTGGGAGTCCGGATCCACCAGGCGTGGCCGGTTTTCCGGAAGCAGATCAAGCATTTCCGGCGTGCGGTGAGTGATCCACACAGGCTGGCCGCGCCATTCGACACGAACCAACTGACCGGGCTCAACCTGGCTTACATCGAATTCCACCGGTGCACCCGCTGCCTGAGCACGCGCACTGGGGGACCACGATGCCAGATACGGATAGGCTAACGCTGCGACCCCGGCCCCGCCGACCACGCTGGTCGCCGCCACCAGGAATCGCCGTCGATTCTGGTTCACGTCTTCATAAGACATTAATTAAGATCTCCCGTTGAGTTCCAACAAAAAGCCGCTGGCCGCTGGGCGCCCGGCGCCGACCGAGCGCAAGGAAAGACGCGCCGCCTGACACTAAAACCCCTCGGCCCACCGGGGCACTCAAAACGCGGTAGCATTCCCGAAGAAGCCCCAGAGGTCAAGAGAAAACTGGCACAGAATCCGTACCACTCTGATTTAAATAGGGTTTTCAATATCTATAAATTCATGCGAAAGTGCTAATGTTTGAGCCAGGTATTCACCCAAAGCCTTCGGTCCATAGCGTTCGGTGGCATGATGCCCCGCCGCAAAAAAGTGAATGCCCTCCTCGCGGGCCACATGCACGGTCTGCTCGGAGACCTCGCCGGTGATGAAGGCATCCAGCCCCAGGGCCACGGCCTGCTCGATCATTCCCTGGGCACCGCCGGTGCACCAACCCACACGCTGGATGGACTCCGGGCCGGATGCAATCCACAAGGGCTCACGTTGCAGTCGCCGGGCGATGCGATCCTTCAATTCCTGTCCTGATAGGACCTGCAGCGGACGACCAAAGTTGCCCACGCCGTCGGGGCGCATGAGGCCCTCCACCTGAAACTCCAGCAACCGCGCCAGTTGGGCGTTGTTGCCCAGTTCCGGATGAGCATCCAGAGGCAGATGATAGGCCAGCAGGTTGATGTCGTGGGCCAGCAGCAGGCGCAAGCGTTCGCGCTTCATGCCGGTGACGCGGGCATCCTCACCTTTCCAGAAATACCCATGATGCACCAGCAGGGCATCGGCCCCATGCTGGATCGCCGCTTCGATCAGGGCGCGACTGGCAGTGACGCCGGTGACCAGCCGACCCACATGGGGTCGCCCCTGCACCTGCAACCCATTGGGGCTGTAGTCGGTGAAGGCACTCACGTTGAGCAGGTCATCGACGTGACTCACCAGATCCTGGATGGCAACCATGGGGGACCTCCGTAATGGGCAGCGCTTCAAACTGCGTATATAAGCATTGTGTTATTGTAGCGGCATGATCCGAATCAGTCCCTTCCTTCTGCAGGTGGTTGGCGTCGGCGTGGCTGTGGCCGTGCTCATGCTGCTGTTCTTCCCCGACCTGCTGCGGGAACCGCAGCCGCGAGTGGAGGTGTTGCAGAGCGACCGGCCTGCGCCGCTCGTCCTGGGAGAGGGACCGGTCTCCTATGCCGACGCGGTCGACCGGGCCACCCCTGCAGTGGTGAACATCCACACACGCAAGACGGTGGTGCAACGGGGTCATCCCTTCATGGACGACCCGGTGTTTCGTCAGTTCTTCGGTGATCGCTTCGACACTCCGCAACGTCGCACCCAGACCAGCCTGGGCTCCGGTGTGATCATCAGCCCGCAAGGGTACATCCTCACCAACAACCACGTCATTGAGGGCGCCGACGAGATCGAGACCATGCTCGCCGATGGGCGTAACCTGCCGGCCCAGGTGGTGGGCACGGATCCGGAGACGGACCTGGCCGTGCTGCGCATCGAATCCGGTGAAGGCCCCCTGCCCAGCATCGTGGTGGGAGACTCGCGGCACCTGCGTGTGGGGGATGTGGTCCTGGCCATCGGCAACCCATTTGGCGTGGGACAGACCGTGACCCAGGGGATCGTCAGCGCCACCGGCCGCAGTCGACTGGGCATCAACACCTACGAGGATTTCATTCAGACCGACGCCGCCATCAATCCTGGCAACTCAGGCGGCGCCCTGGTCAACGCCCATGGCGAACTGGTGGGCGTGAACACCGCCATCTTCACCCGCTCGGGGGGGTCGCAGGGCATCGGTTTCGCGATCCCCGTGGATCTGGCTCGGGACGTGATGACCCAGATCATCGAGCAGGGGGCCGTGGTGCGCGGCTGGCTGGGCATCGAGGTACAGGAGATCACGCCGCAACTGGCCCAGTCCTTCGGTCTCGCGGACAGCCGGGGCATCCTCATCGCCGGCGTGCTGGGCACCGGACCGGCGGCCCGGGCCGGCATCCGCCCCGGGGACATCTTCACCCATATCGATGGCGACCGCATCAACGACGCCCAGGACGCCCTGAATTTCATCGCCCGCAAAAAACCGGGCAAGACCCTGCGCATCCAGGGGCTGCGCGATGGGGAGCCCTTCGAGATCCGGGCCGAGGTGGGGAAAAGACCGACGGCGAGGCGCTGATTCAGCGACCACCGCTTTCGCGCTTTCGCGGCCGAGGGCCGCCGCCCACACAATCCTCTGTCGCTTCAGGCGGTGGCGAGTGCGCCTTTCAGGGCCTCCAGGAACTGCTGATTCTCCGCGGGCGTGCCCACCGTCACGCGCAGGCAATCGGCAAGCAGGCCACCCTGGCCGGAGAGGTCCTTGATGAGCACGCCGCGATCACGGATACCCTCGAACACCACTCGCCCCTTGCCTCGCGGCACCCGGAAAAGGACGAAGTTGGCCTCACTGGGGAAGGGCTTGACCCCCGATATCGACTCCAGCGATTGGTGCAGGACCTCGCGATCCCGGCGAATGGCTGCCGCCTGCTCGTCCAGCACCTCGTGATGGTCCAGGGCGAATTCCGCCGCCACCTGGGTGAGCACGTTCACGTTGTAGGGCAGACGCACCTTCTCCAACTCGTCCATCCAAGGCGCAGGGCCGCACAGATACCCCAGTCGCAGACCGGCCAGGCCCAGCTTGGACACGGTCCGCATCACCAGCAGGCGCTCATACCGATCCAGGTCGGCCAGAAAGCTGTCATCGGCAAAGGGGCCATAGGCCTCGTCCACGACCACCAGCCCCGGTGCACGGGCAATCAGCGACTCCACGTCCTGCCGCGACCAGCGGTTACCGGTGGGGTTATTGGGATAGGCCAGGAAGACCACCGCGGGTTGATGGGTGTCCAGGGCCCGCTCCATGGCGGGCATGTCCAGGGAGAAGTCCTCATTGAGGGGGACACCCACGAACTCCAGGCCCAGCCAGCGGGAGATCATGCGATACATGACGAAACCCGGCTCTGGTGCCATGATCACGCGCCCCGGAGCAGCCACGGCCATGAGCAGGATCTGGATCAATTCGTCCGAGCCATTGCCCAGCATCAATCGCGCCGCATCGGGCACCTGCATCACCCGGCGCAGCGCCAGGGTCAGACGTGTGCCCTGAGGATCGGGATAGCGGTTCATGGCCACCCGGGACAGGCGCTCAGCCCAGGCTGATTGCAGTGATGCGGGCCATTCGTAGGGGTTTTCCATGGCGTCCAGCTTAACCAGTCCCTGGGACGAGGGCACGGGATAAGCAGACAGTTCCCGAATCTGTGGCCGAACAAGGTCCGCAGGCGTGGCCATGGTCATGGCTGGGCATCCGGGTCCTGGCGGTATTCCGCGGAACGCGCATGGGCGACCAGGCCCTCGCCCCGGGCCAGAACCGAGGCCGTGCGGCCCAGATCGGCAGCGCCCGCCGGGGAGCACTGGATCAGGCTGGAACGCTTCTGGAAATCATACACCCCCAGTGGCGAGGAAAAGCGGGCCGTGCGCGAGGTGGGCAGCACATGGTTGGGGCCGGCGCAGTAATCCCCCACCGCCTCGGCCGTGTGACGTCCCATGAAGATGGCGCCCGCATGACGAATACCCGGCACCAGGGTCTCGGGATCTGCCACCGACAGTTCAAGGTGCTCCGGTGCAATGTGGTTGGCCACCTGCACCGCCTCCTCCATGTCCCGCACCTGGATCAGTGCCCCTCGGTCCGCCAGGGAGGTGCGAATGATCCCGGCCCGCGGCATCTCGGTGAGCAGCTCGTCCATGGCAGCGGCCACCCCATCCAGAAAGGCACCATCCGGACTGACCAGCATGGCCTGGGCATCCTCGTCATGCTCCGCCTGGGAGAACAGGTCAGCAGCGATCCAGCGCGGGTCGGTCTTGCCATCGCAGACCACCAGAATTTCCGAGGGACCGGCCACCATGTCGATGCCCACGGTACCGAAGACCATGCGCTTGGCGGTGGCCACATAAATGTTGCCGGGCCCGACGATCTTGTCCACCGGTGGCACCGTCTGGGTGCCATAGGCCAGAGCGGCCACCGCCTGGGCGCCGCCGATGGCGAACACCCGATCAACACCGGCTACAGACGCCGCCGCCAGCACCAGGTCGTTCACCACGCCGTCCGGGGTAGGCACCACCATGATCACCTCGGGCACTCCGGCCACCTTGGCGGGCACGGCGTTCATGATCACCGACGAGGGATAGGCGGCCTTGCCGCCGGGCACGTACAGGCCCACCCGGTCCAGGGGCGTGACCTTCTGCCCCAGCATCGTGCCATCGGCCTCGGTGTAGCACCAATCAGACATCTTCTGGTGTTCGGCATAGCTGCGCACGCGAGCGGCGGCGCGCTCCAGGGCCTCACGCTGTTCCTGAGGAATGGTCTCCAGTGCCCGGGCCAGGCGCGTCTGGGGAATTTCCAGTTCATGCAGGTCGTGGCACTCCAGGCGATCGAAACGGGCGGTGTATTCCAGCACCGCCGCATCGCCACGCTGGCGCACGTCTGCCAGGATGTCGGTGACGGCGCGGGTCACGGCCTCATCGGAGACCCCTTCCCAGGCCAGCAGCTCGTCGAGCCGGACCATGAAGTCGGTCTGTGTGGAATCCAGTCGATTGATCTTTGGCATGACGATATCTCCAGCTACGACGCCTTGGAACGGCGCTCCCGCACACCTGCGGCCAGGTCCCTCAACACGGGGATGGTATCGTCCCAGTTCATGCAGGCGTCCGTAATGCTCTGCCCATAAACGAGGGGCTTGTCGGCAACCAGATCCTGCCGTCCAGCCACCAGGTGGCTCTCCAGCATAACACCCATGATGCGCCGATCTCCGCTGGCCACCTGCCGGGCCACTGAATGGGCCACGTCCACCTGCTTTGCCGGGTCCTTGCGGCTGTTGCCATGGCTGCAATCGATCATCATGTGAGCCGGCAGACCGGCGTCCCCAAGGGCCTCGGCCGCCTCGTCCAGGCTCTTGGCATCGTAATTGGGTTTGCGCCCACCGCGCAGGATGATGTGGCAATCGGGATTGCCGGCTGTGGAGAAGATTGCCGAGTGACCCGCCTTGGTCACGGAGAGGAAGTGATGCGGCTTGGAGGCCGAGCGAATGGCGTCGATGGCCACCTGCAGGCTGCCATCGGTGCTGTTCTTGAACCCCACCGGACAGGACAGGCCAGAGGCCAGTTCCCGGTGCACCTGACTCTCGGTGGTGCGCGCGCCGATGGCGCCCCAGGCCACCAGATCGGAGACATACTGGGGGCTGATCAGGTCCAGGTATTCCGTGGCCGCCGGCATGCCCTCCCGGGCCAGGTCCAGCAACAGCCCCCGGGCCAGGCGCAGCCCCTTGTTGATCTCGAAGCTGCCGTCCAGGTTGGGGTCGTTGATCAGGCCCTTCCAGCCCACCACGGTGCGCGGCTTCTCGAAATACACGCGCATGATGACCACCAGGTCGCGGGACAGCTCGTCCCGCAGGGCCTTCAGCCGCCGCGCATAATCCTTCCCTGCCTCCACATCGTGGATGGAGCAGGGGCCCGCAATCACGAGAAGACGGTCATCCGTGCCCTGCAGGATGCCCTGAATCGCCTGGCGGGCTTCGTAGACCGTGGTGGCGGCTGCCTCGTTGATGGGCAACTCCTCGTGCAACTGCCGTGGTGGCAGGGCCTCGCGGATATTGATGATCTTCAGGTCGTCGGTGGGGTGCTGCATGGGTACCTTGGGCAATACGTGTCGAGTCTGAGGAGGATCTTCCCTGGCTGAGTCACGGGCATCGACTTCACCCGGGTGGAGGCTCACGCCGCCTGAGAAACCGCCGTATCCATGGACTGGATCAGCGCCTTGACGCGAGCGGACTTCATCTTCATCGAGGCCTTGTTGACGATCAGGCGGGAGCTGATGTCGGCAATATGCTCCAGCGGTTCCAGGCCATTGGCGCGCAGGGTATTTCCGGTGTCCACCAGGTCCACGATGCAATCGGCCAGACCCACCAGGGGCGCCAGCTCCATGGAACCATAAAGCTTGATGATCTCCACCTGCCGCCCCTGCTCAGCGTAATAACGGCGCGTGGTGTTGACGAACTTGGTGGCCACCCGCAGGCGCCCGGCCCGTTGTGTCGCACCCGGGTGCCCGGCCACCATCAGGCGGCAACGGGCGATGCGCAGGTCCAGGGGCTCGTAGATGCCCTCCCCGCCATGCTCCATGAGCACATCCTTGCCGGAGACGCCCACATCGGCGGCTCCGTACTGCACATAGGTGGGGACATCGGTGGCACGAATCACCACCACCTTCACATCCGGGTGATTGGTATCCAGGATGAGCTTGCGGCTGGTCTCCGGATCGTCCACCGGCTCGATGCCGGCCTGGGCCAGCAAAGGGAGGGTGTCCTTGTAGATGCGCCCCTTGGACAGGGCGATGGTCAATGTCTGTTCAGGCATGAAATCATCCGGGCACGCGGCGAATGATGGCACCAAGCTGGGACAGCTTCTCCTCGATGCACTCATAGCCGCGATCAATGTGATAAATGCGATCCACCAGGGTGTCGCCGTCGCCCACCAGGCCCGCCAGGATCAGGCTGGCCGAGGCGCGCAGGTCCGTGGCCATCACCGGGGCCCCCTTGAGGCGCGGTACGCCGCGGATGACGGCAGTATTGCCCTCGATGCGGATGTCCGCTCCCATGCGCTGCATCTCCAGGGCATGCATGAAGCGGTTCTCGAACACCGTCTCGGTGATGGTGGCCGTACCTTCCGCCACGGTATTCAGGGCCACGAACTGGGCCTGCATGTCGGTGGGAAAGGCCGGATAGGGCGCCGTGCGCAGACTCACGGCCCGCGGGCGTCGACCCTTCATGTCCAGGCTGATCCAGTCCTGACCCACATCCAACTCCGCCCCGGCCTCTTCCAGCTTCACCAGCACGGCGTCCAGGGTCTTGGGCTCGGTGTTGCGGGTTCGCACCTGGCCACCGGTGATGGCCCCGGCCACCAGGAAGGTCCCGGTCTCGATGCGGTCCGGCAGCACGTCATAGGCGCACCCCCTGAGCGAGGTCACACCCTCGATGATCAGGGTATCGGTGCCGGCACCGCTCACCTGGGCACCCATGGCATTCAGGCAGTTGGCCAGGTCGATGATCTCCGGCTCCCGGGCGGCATTTTCGATGATCGTGGTGCCCTCGGCCAGGGTGGCCGCCATGAGCAGGTTTTCGGTGCCGGTCACGGTCACCGTGTCCAGCACCAGCTTCGCTCCCTTGAGGCGACGCGCCCGGGCACGGATGTAGCCCCCCTCCACCTGGATATCGGCCCCCATGGCCGCCAGCCCCTCCAGATGGATGTTCACCGGACGCGAGCCAATGGCGCAACCGCCAGGCAGGGAGACTTCCGCCTCGCCATGCCGGGCCAGCAGGGGCCCCAGTACCAGGATGGAGGCGCGCATGGTGCGCACCAGCTCATACGGCGCCACGCATTCGCGAAGAGTGTCGGGGTTCACCTCGATGCGCATGCGCTCGTCCACGGTGAGCGTCACGCCCATCCGTCCGAGCAACTCCATGGTGGTGGTCACGTCCTGCAAATGCGGGACGTTGCCGATGGTCATGGGCCCGTCGGCCAGGAGCGTGGCCGCCAGGATGGGCAGCACCGCGTTCTTGGCGCCGGAAATACGCACGTCGCCCTGGAGAGGGCCGCCACCGCTGATGATGAGTTTGTCCATGGGGGTGGGATGATAGCGGAAATCCGGCCGTCAGTCGTCCCGCTCCAGGGGCATCACGCCATCCAGGTCACTGAGACGGATCAGGCCCCACATGCGATCCGGCACACCCACGAACCGCAGCCCTCCCTCCGGACCGCCGCACAGACGCATCCACTCCACCAGCAGGGCCACCCCCGCGGAATCGGTGCGGGTCACCCCGGACAGATCCACCCGGCAGCCGCCTTGCCCCTCCTTGAAGCGTTTCCGGGACTCGGCCCAGAGATCTGGCACGGTCTGTTGGGTGAGTTCCCCCACCAGACGCATGCCTTGATCACCGGATTCCAGGCGGGCCTCGGTCACTGTTCCTGCCCCGCCTCGATGGCCTCCTCGATGAGGGACTCATCACCCTCCTCCAGGCGCTCTATCAGGGCATCCAGGCCGTGACGATCCACCTCGGCCCCGAAATTGGTGCGGAAGTTGGTCACGAAGCTCAGGCCCTCCACGGTCAGGTCGAAGACCTTCCATTCCCCGTCCACGGGCCGCAGGCTGTAATTCACGCTGATGTTGGAGCGCCCCTGGCCCATGACGATCTCGCTGGCCACCGAGGCCATGCGGTCATCGGTGAAACTGCGGTGAGGCAGTACGCGGATGTCCTTGTCCTTGTGCTCGGCCATCTGCAGGGTGTAGGTGCGTACCAGCATGTTGCGGAAGGCCCTCACGAACCGCTCCCGCTGCTCGGGCTCGGCAGTGCGCCAGTGGCGGGCCAGGATCAGCCGCGACATGCCCTGCCAGTCGATCAGCGGCAGGATGATGTCATCCACCAGTTCGAACAGGAATTCAGGATCCTCGCGGGTCCGCTCCGGGTCCTCGCGCAGTTTTTCCAGGACCTTGTCGGCCGTATTCCTGACCAGGTCGACCGGGTCCTTGTCGGGCAGGGAGGCCTGGGCGACGGACATCGAGGTGGCCACGACCAGCAGGGCGGCTAGCAGTAAATGAAAGAACGACTTCATGACGGACTCCGGTTCGATGGTTCTGCGATGCTGCGCCCCGGGGCATGAACCGGGGCTGAATGGGCCGGGCGAATCCTTACGGCTTAATCACTGGTCATATTGACCAACATGCGCCCGATCAATTCCTCAAGCACCACCGCCGATTGGGTGAACAGGATGGTGTCGCCATCCGCCAGCACCTCTTCCTCCCCACCAGGCTCCAGAGCGATGTACTGCTCTCCCAGCAAACCGGCGGTATAGATGCTGGCCTGCGTGTCGGTGGGCAGATAATCATGCGCAGCGGAGATATTCATGGTCACCCGCGCCTGGTAACGCTGGGGATCGTAGCGAATATCCGTGACCCGACCCACACGCACGCCGGAGATGGTCACCGGGGCGCGCACCTTGAGCCCGCCGATGTTATTGAAATGGGCATGCACCTCATAGCCTTCGCCACCGCGGTATTCACCCAGGTTGCTCACCTGCAGCGCCAGCATGAAAAGGCCTGCCAGCCCCAGGGCCACGAAGATGCCCACGGTGATTTCGATCCAGCGTGTCGTCATCTTGCCGTCCCGTTATCAGAGGTCACCGAACATCAGTCCGGTGAGAATAAAGTCCAGGGCCAGTACGGCCAATGCGGTATGCACCACGGTGCGGGTGGTGGCCCGGCTCACGCCCTCCGACGTGGGCGCACAGTCATAGCCCTCGTAGACGGCAATCCAGGCGGCCACCAAACCAAAGACCATGCTCTTGATGACACCGTTCATCACATCCTCGAACAGATCCACACTGGCCTGCATCTGCGACCAATAGGACCCCGAGTCCACGCCCAGCAGGCCCACACCGATGAAATATCCGCCCATCACCCCCACGGCACTGAAGATGGCCGCCAGCAGGGGCAGGGAGATCACCGCCGCCAGAAAACGCGGCGCGATCACCCGCTTGTAGGGATCCACCGCCATCATCTCCATGCTGGAGAGCTGTTCGGTGGCCTTCATCAGGCCGATCTCTGCAGTGAGGGCCGAACCGGCCCGGCCGGCAAACAGCAATGCCGTGACCACCGGCCCCAGTTCCCGCACCAGCGACAGCGCCACCACCGCACCCAGGATCTCGGCGGCACCGAAGTCCACCAGGGTGATATAGCCCTGGTACCCGAGCACCATGCCCACGAACAGCCCTGACACCACAATGATGAGCAAGGACAGCACGCCCACCGAATAGAGTTCGCGGATCAGCAGCCGGGGCCGCATCGCCAGCGGCCCCAGGGCCAGCAGGGTACGGAACAGGAACAGATGTCCACGCCCAAGGCGCTCGAGCACTCCCAGACTCCATTGTCCCAGCCGCTGGAATGCGCCCATCAGGATCGTCCACCCGTCATCAGATCATCCAGGTAGTCCGGCGCCGGGTAATGGAACGGCACCGGCCCATCGGGCAGCCCCTCCAGAAACTGACGCGACCAGTCCGAGGCCTCCCGCTGCAGTTGCGACGGCGACCCCTGGTCCACCACCCGGCCGTCGGAGATGAGATACACCCAGTCGGCGATGGAATTGGCCTCCGCCACATCGTGGGAGACCACGATGCTGGTCATGCCCAGGGCATCGTTCAGGCGTCGGATCAACGACACGATCACGGCCATGGTGATGGGATCGAGGCCCGTGAAGGGCTCGTCGTACATCATCAACAGCGGATCCAGGGCGATGGCCCGCGCCAGGGCCACGCGCCGGGCCATGCCGCCGGAGAGTTCGCTGGGCTGCAGGGCCCAGGCGCCGCGCAATCCCACGGCCTCCAGCTTCATCAGCACCAGATTACGCACCACCGGCTCGGGCAGGCGGGTATTCTCGCGGATGGGGAAGGCCACGTTGTCGAAGACATTGAGATCGGTGAGCAGCGCCCCGCTCTGGAACAGCATGCCCATGCGCCGCCGCAGGCGGTAAAGCTCCCGCAGGGAAAGCCGATGCACGTCCTGCCCTTCCACGAGCACCTGCCCCCGGTCGGGCTTGAGCTGGCCGCCGATCAGCCGCAGCAGGGTGGTCTTGCCCGTGCCGCTGGGACCCATGATGGCCGTCACCTGCCCCCGGGGGATGGTGATATCCAGCCCATCAAAGATCTTGCGGTCACCGCGGGCAAAATGCACATTGCGGATCTCGATCCAGGGGGTTTTATCGGGGATGGGGGAAATAGGGACGTTCCTTGGCAGGGTAATGATCGTCGAATATCAATCGAGCCGCGATCATGATCTGTCGGAGCGCCGGGGCTGTCAAGTGAACCCCAGCAAGCCGGCCAGGGTGACGGTTTGCCCCATGACGGCGGGCGGGGCATCCAGGAACAACACGCCCGAGCGGCCTTGCGAGCACCGAGCGAACGCCTCCAGATGGTCACGCAGGACACGCGGGTGCGCCCCTGATGGCAGGACCACCCGCCCCACCGGCCCGCAAGGCGCCTGCGTGTCCGGCCCCGTCCACAAGCGGGCATGTGTCGCCGGGGCACTGGCCGAGTAACAAGGCAGGCCATCCGGCCACGGGCCCATGGCCGGAGTGTACCCTCCCCCCTCCCCGGGCACGCGCATGGCCTCGGGCACCACGAGGCCCGCCAATTGGGGCCCCAGGGTCTCCCGCAGGCGTCCCAGGTGCTCCACATCCACTCCCCCGGGGTCCGCCAGTTCCAGATAAAACCGGAAGTCCTCCCGCACCTCACCGAGCCAGCCCCGCCAATCCGACACCTCTGTGCCTTGCCACCGCTGTGCAGGCACGAGAACCGCAGAGAACTCGTTGGCGTAAAAGCACAGACGCCAGGACGCCGGCATGTCCTGGGGGTAGAATTGCGCCACCCACGCCGGGTGCTCCCAGTCACGGGCGCCCAGCGTGAGGTGGAAAGACTTGCCTTGTCCCATTGTTTAATCCGCTCCCGCCTTGAGGTAGTGTTTCGCCGATGAAGCTCAATCCCGACAAGACTTTGGACATGGCCCGGGCCGTCCTGGAGAACGAGGCTCAGGGTATCCGCGATCTCATCCCCCGCCTGGATGAACGCTTTGTCCGTGCCTGCGAGTACATGCTGGCCTGCACCGGGCGTGTGGTGGTCACCGGCATGGGAAAATCCGGCCATGTGGGCGGCAAGATCGCCGCCACCCTGGCCAGCACCGGCACCCCGGCCTTCTTCGTCCATCCGGGCGAGGCCAGCCACGGCGATCTGGGCATGATCACCACCGGGGACACGGCGCTGGCCCTGTCCAATTCCGGGGAGACCGATGAACTCCTCACCATCCTGCCATTGATCCGCCGCCTGGGCGTCCCCCTGATCGCCCTGACCGGCAATCCGCGTTCCACGCTGGCCCGGGAGGCCAACGTGCACCTGGATGTGAGCGTCGCCGCGGAGGCCTGCCCCCTGGGCCTGGCCCCCACCTCCAGCACCACCGCCACCCTGGCCATGGGTGATGCACTGGCTGTGGCCATGCTGGAGGCCCGGGGCTTCACCGCCGATGACTTTGCCCGCTCCCACCCCGGTGGTCGCCTGGGGCGGCGCCTGCTGCTGCATGTGGGGGATATCATGCACACGGGTGAACGCATACCCCTGGTGCGGGCCGATGCCCCACTGACCGACGCCCTCATGGAAATCACCCGCCAGGGCCTGGGAATGACCGCGGTGGTGGACGAGCACCGCAACCTGATCGGCGTGTATACCGACGGCGACCTGCGCCGCACCCTGGACCGCGGCATCGACATCCGTGGCACGTGCATCGGTGATGTCATGACCCGCCAGTGCAAGACGGTGCAGTCGGGCATGCTGGCAGCCGAGGCCCTCAAGGTGATGGAGGACCACAAGATCAGCGCCCTGCCGGTGGTGGACGTGGGCCAGCACCTGGTTGGAGCCCTGAACATGCATGACCTGCTGCGCGCCGGCGTGGTCTGAAGTGGTACGACGGCCCCGTGGTATCCTTGCCCCATGAATGATACGCCAAGACAACGTGCCCGCGACGTGCGCTTCCTCATCCTTGACGTGGACGGCGTGCTCACCGATGGCAGCCTCTACCTGGGGGACGATGGCCAGCAGTACAAGGCCTTCAACAGCCGTGATGGTCATGGCATCCGCATGCTGGCCGACAGCGGCGTTCAGATCGGCATCCTCACCGGGCGACGCTCTCAGGTGGTGGAACACCGCTGCCGTGACCTGGGCATCCAGCACATCGTCCAGGGCCGTCGCGACAAGCTGGATGCCCTGGGTGGATTGCTGGAGGCGGCTGGCGTGGGTATCGAACATGCTGCCTACATGGGGGACGACGTGGTGGATCTGCCCGTGATGCGTCGCGTCGTCATGGCCATTGCCGTGGCCGATGCCCACCCCCTGGTGCGCGAGCATGCCCACTACATCACCCGGGCAGGCGGCGGCCGTGGAGCGGTGCGTGAGGCCTGCGAGTTCATACTGGAGGCCCAGGACAACCTGCAGGTCGCCCTGGCCCCCTACCTGGAATGAGTCGCCGCCTTTCAGGACTGCTGCTGATCCTGGCACTCACCCTGGTGGCCGTGGTCGGCTTCTGGCTCGCCGAGAATGCCCAGGAACGACGCGTCGTGCCGACCACCCAGATAGATCCCGAGGCCAATCAGTTCTTTGCCGAGGATTTCGTGGTCTGGAGCATGGACGAGTCCGGCAACCTCAAGTACCGGCTCTCCGGCGCCCGACTGGAGCAGCGCCAGGCGGACCGTTCCAGTCATGTGGAGGCCCCGGTGCTGATCATGGAACACCCCCCCGCTCCCGACTGGACCCTGCGTTCCGAACACGGCTGGATTTCACCCGCCGGCGACGAAGTGCAACTGCTGGGCAACGTGCGTCTGGACCGCCCCGAGGCCCCCGATCACGCCCCCATCACCATCACCAGCCGGGATGTCACGGTGTGGACCCTGCCCCGCCAGGCACAAACCGATGCACTGGCCCGCATGGTGAGCACTCATCGGGAGGCGGAGGGAGTGGGCATGACTTTGGATCTGACCCGGGATACCCTGGAACTTGAGAGTCAGGTGAGAGGCACCTATGTTCCGCACTGACATCCCCACGAGTCCGTTTGTGGCGGGGCTGCTATTGGCCGTTTTGCTGTCATGGATGCCTGTTGCACAGGGCCAGCACGACCCCGACCTGCCCATCCGCATCGAGGCGGATCGCGCCAGCCTGGACGATCAGCGGGGGGTGAGTATTTACCGGGGCAACGTCACCATCACCCAGGGCGATACCGTCATCACGGGCGACGAGGTGACGGTGCATGCCCCCCAGCGGCAACTCCAGCGCATGGTCTCAGAAGGGCGCCTGGCCACCCTGACCACACGGGATGAATCCAACCGTGAGGTTCGCGCCGAGGCACGACGCATGGAGTTCTTTCCGGATGGACCGCGGGTGGTGCTCACCGGGGAGGCCCGGGTATGGCAGGGGGATGACGAATTCCGCGGCAGCAGCATCGTCTATAACCTGGAGGCCGCCACCCTTGAAGCCAGCACCGGCGACACAGGCCGGGTGGAGGCCATCTTCGCACCCCGGGATCGTTCTCGCTCCCGGCCGGAGGACGGCGACACCCCATGAGCCGCCTGGAGACCGACAAGCTGGTCAAGCGTTACCGGGCAGTCAAACCCGTGGACGGCGCCTCCATCCACATCAACAGCGGTGAGGTGGTGGGCCTGCTGGGCCCCAATGGCGCCGGCAAGACCACCTGCTTCTACATGATCGTGGGCCTGGTACCCTGCGACGAAGGCCAGATCCGTCTGGATGGCCGCGACATCACCCGACTGCCGATGCACGCGAGGGCCCGCATGGGCGTGGGCTATCTGCCCCAGGAGCCATCGGTATTCCGCAAGCTCTCCGTGGCAGACAACATCATGGCCGTGCTGGAGGTCCGCCGCGACCTCAACAAGGCCCAGCGCCTGGAGAAGATGGAATCCCTGCTGGAAGAGTTCCAGATCCAGCACATCCGCGACAACGCCGGGGTCAGTCTCTCCGGTGGCGAACGACGGCGCGTGGAGATCGCCCGTGCCCTGGCCACCGAACCGGCCTTCATCCTTCTGGACGAACCCTTCGCCGGCGTGGACCCCATCTCGGTGATCGAGATCCAGCGGATCATCACCCATCTCACGTCACGGAACATCGGCGTACTGATCACCGACCACAACGTGCGCGAGACCCTGGGCATCTGCAACCGGGCCTACATCCTCAGTGGCGGGCACATCATCAGCCAGGGCGCGCCGGAAGACGTACTGGCCGACCCGCAGGTCCGCCGCGTCTATCTGGGGGAGAACTTCCGCCTGTGAAGCCAAGCCCCCCCGTTCAGCATGCGGTTTTCGGGACATGGGTCCCATTTTTGCTGGCACACCGTATAATCTCCCCTGAAAGCATCATTTACGCCGGGGGCCTGCCCCCGCCTTCATCATCAGGCATCAAAGACCCGGGCCCCGGCCCGATGGCGCACATCGTGCTATGTTGAAACCGTCCGTCCAGCTCCGGCTGGGTCAAAACCTGACCATGACCCCCCAGCTGCAGCAGGCCATTCGCCTGCTGCAGCTCTCGACGCTGGAATTGCAGGCCCAGATCCAGGAGACCCTGGAGACCAACCCCATGCTCGAGGCCGTGGAGGGCACGGAGGCCGATCAGGAGACCGCCAGCGAGGAGCCTCGCGAGCAGGAGCAGGCCGAAACCTCCGAGGCAGCAGAAGCAGCGGAGGCCGCCGCCGAGACGGAAGGCAACGCCGACGGCAGTCAGGAGCAGATCCCCGACGAATTACCGGTGGACAGCAACTGGGACGACATCTACGATGTGCCCCCTTCCAGCGCCGGACAGTCGGACCACGACGGGCGAGACCTTTTCGAGAACCAGACCGGCCCCTCGGAAAGCCTGCATGAACACCTCATGTGGCAGGTGCACCTGTCGTCCATGAGTGAGCGTGACCGGGCCATTGCCTTGACCATCATCGATTCCATTAACGAAGACGGCTATCTGGCCGAACCCATCGAGCAGATCCATGCAGCCCTGGCCACGGACCGGGAAATGGACCTGGAACTGGATGAGGTGGAAGCCGTACTGAACATGGTTCAGCACCTGGACCCGGTGGGCGTGGGCGCACGTGACCTGGCCGAGTGCCTGACCCTGCAACTGGCTCAGTTCCCGGAGGACACCCCCTGGCTGGCCGAGGCCCGCGCCCTGGCCCGCGAACACCTGGATGCCCTGGGTGCGCGTGACTACAAGGGCGTGCAGCGGCGCCTGGGGCTGGATGATGGCGAGTTGCAGCAGGTGATCGCCCTGATCCAGACACTGAACCCTCGCCCGGGCGGGCTCATCAGCAGCAGTTCGCCCGAATACATCATCCCTGATGTGTTCGTGCGCAAGCGCGAAGGCCGCTGGCAGGTGGAGCTCAACCCGGAAATCGCGCCGCGCTTGCGGGTGAACCCCCTGTATGCCAGTTTCGTGCGCCGCGCCGATTCCAGCCAGGACAACACCTACATGCGCAACAGCCTCCAGGAGGCACGCTGGTTCATCAAGAGCCTGCAAAGCCGCAACGAAACGCTGCTGCGGGTGGGCACAGCCATCGTCGAGCACCAGCGTGCCTTCCTGGAATACGGTGACGAGGCCATGAAACCCCTGGTGTTGCGCGATATCGCCGAGCAACTGGAGATGCATGAGTCCACCATCTCCCGGGTGACCACCCAAAAATTCATGCATACCCCCCGGGGCATCTACGAATTCAAGTATTTCTTTTCCAGCCACGTGGGCACGGCCGACGGCGGTGAGTGTTCAGCCACCGCGATACGCGCCATGATCCGCAAGCTGGTTGCCGAGGAGCCCCAGGGCAAACCCATGAGTGACAGCAAGATCGCCCAGGTCCTGGTGGATCGCGGCATTCATGTGGCACGACGCACGGTCGCCAAGTACCGTGAGGCCATGTCCATTCCGCCATCCAACGAACGCAAGCGGCTCGTTTGAAGCAAACCCACGCAGCCGTCCTGATCATTACCCATCCCTATCCATTCCCAAGGAGTCATCTCATGCAGATCAACCTCACCGGTCATCACGTCGACCTGACCGACGCTCTGCGCAACTACGTCAACGAGAAGTTCGAGCGCCTGGAGCGGCATTTTGACAACGTCATCGACGTGCATGTGATCCTGACCGTGGAGAAGCTGCAGCAAAAGGCCGAGAGCAACCTGTTGCTCAGCGGTAACAGCATCCATGCCGAGGCCACGCATACGGACATGTACGCCGCCATCGACGCCCTGGTGGACAAACTGGATCGCCAGGTGGTGAAGCACAAGGAGAAGCTCAAGGACCACCACCGGGCGGAAGGCTCCCACCGCAACCACATCGAGTGAGCGTTTCATGAACATCGGTGATCTTCTCGCCCCTGAGCGGGTGCACTGCCAGACGGACGTGAGCAGCAAGAAACGTGCGCTGGAGATGCTGGGCGAGATGCTCTCCAATCATCTACCCAAGCTCACCCAGGGCGAGATCTTCGACAGCCTGCTGGCCCGGGAGCGCCTGGGCAGCACGGGCCTGGGGCATGGCGTGGCCATCCCCCACGGTCGACTGGCCGGCGCCAGCGAGGCCTGTGCCGCGCTGCTCAAGCTGGAAAAGGGCGTCGACTACGATGCCCCCGACAGTGAGCCGGTGGACATCCTGTTCGCGCTGGTGGTGCCGGCAGACTGCACGGACGAGCATCTTCAGATCCTCGCGTTGCTGGCAAGGATGTTCTCCGATCCGGAGACGCTGGCCCGGCTGCGCAGCACCTCCGGTCCTTCGGACCTGCTGACTCTGGTGCGGGAATGGGACACCGAAGCCCCGGGATGAGCCCATGACCGACTCGCTCACCGTCAGCAACATCATGGAGGTCATGGAGGAGCGCCTGGGCCTCACCTGGGTGGCGGGTACTCAGGGGGGTGGCCGGAGCATATCGCACCGGTCCACCCCCCATGGCAGTCCGTCCCTGGTGGGTCACCTGAACATCATCCACCCCAACCAGATCCAGGTGCTGGGGAATGATGAGATGCGCTACCTGTGGTCGCTGCGCAAGAACTCCCAGCGAGACATTCTGGAGCAATTGTGCAGCGGCGCCTCCTCCATGCTGATCGTGACCGATAACCTGGAGCCCCTCCCGGAGCTGCGCACCCTGTCGGAGCGCCAGTCGGTGCCGCTGCTGCGCACCGCCCTGCCCAGCCATGAGCTGATCAATATCCTGCGTTACTTCTTCAGCAACAAGCTGGCGGAGACCACCACCCTGCACGGGGTGTTCATGGAAGTGCTGGGAATCGGGGTGCTGTTGACCGGCGATAGCGCCGTGGGCAAGAGTGAACTGGCCCTGGAGCTCATCAGCCGGGGCCACCGCCTGGTGGCGGACGATGCCCCGGAATTCGCCCGCATCGCCCCGGACATCCTGCGTGGCACCTGCCCGCCGGTGCTGGAGAATTTTCTCGAGGTGAGGGGGCTGGGCGTGCTCAATGTGAAGGCCATGTACGGCGATAGCGCCATCAAGAACAGCAAGTACCTGCGCCTGATCATCGATCTCAAAGATCAGGCCAAGGTGCAGGCCGAGGATATCGACCGCCTGCACGGGGTGCGCTACACCCGGGTGGTGCTGGGGCTGGAAATCCCGGTCATCACCCTGCCGGTCGCCCCGGGACGCAACCTGGCCGTCATGGTGGAAGGCGCGATTCGCAACCACCTGCTGCGCCTGCGCGGTTATTATGCCGGCGACGACCTGGCTGCCCGACAGCGCAAGCAGATGCAGAGCGAAAGCCCATGAAGCTCATCATCGTCAGTGGCCTGTCCGGCTCCGGCAAGACCGTGGCCCTGCATGCCCTGGAGGATGCGGGCTATTACTGCATCGATAACCTGCACCTGGGCCTGCTCACAGCGGTGGTCGCGCAGCTGCGCAGCCCCCGCCTCACCCTGTACGACGAGGCCGCCGTGGGCATCGACGCCCGCAGCGGCATCGAGGAACTGGATCGTTTCGACACCATCGTCGAGGAGATCCGCGCCATGGGCGTGGATCTGCAGGTCATCTTCCTCCAGGCAGAGGAGGAGACCCTGCTGCGACGCTTCAGCGAGACCCGTCGACGGCATCCCCTCACCCGCGACGGCGTGCCCTTGTGGGAGGCCATCCATCTGGAGCGCAAGCTGCTCTCCAATATCGCCAACCATGCCGATCTCGCCATCGACACCACCCGCACCAACGTGCACCAGCTGAGTCAGACGATCCGTGAGCGTGTGGAACAGGCCGCCGACCGGGGCATCTCCCTGCTGATCCAGTCCTTCGGTTTCAAGCATGGCGCACCAGTGGACTCGGATTTTGTCTTCGATGTACGCTGTCTTCCCAACCCTCACTGGGAACCGCTGCTGCGCGGCCTTACCGGCCGTGACGAGGAAGTGGCCCGATTCCTGGACAATCACCCCATGGTGGAGGAGATGTTTGCCTCGTTGCGCGACTTCCTGACCACCTGGATCCCACGATTCGAGGGTGAAAACCGCTCATACCTGACCGTATCCATTGGTTGCACTGGCGGGCAGCATCGCTCAGTCTATCTAGCGGAGAGACTGGCGGAACATTTCCGCGGCCTCAGGGGCGAGGCGGTGAGCACCCGTCACCGTGAACTTTCCTGATCCTTGAACCGGGATGCCAGCATGTCCGTCGGACTCATGATCATTACACACAATCACATCGGGGAAGACCTGCTCAACACGGCGCGTTCCATGATGGGCACCATCCCGCTGGAAACGTACTGCCTGGCGGTCTCCCAGTCCGGTGACCCGGACATCCTCCTGGGAAAGGCCATCGATGCCTATCATCGACTCCACCAGGGGGACGGCGTCCTGGTGCTCACCGACATGTACGGCTCCACCCCCAGCAATATCGCCAACCGTCTCACCCAGCAGCCCAAGGTCCAGGTGATCGCCGGGCTGAACCTCCCCATGCTGGTGCGGGTGCTGAACTACCCCACCCTGCGCCTGCATGAACTGGTCAACAAGGCCATCAGTGGTGGCCACGACGGCATCCTTCTCTGCGAGACCCACAGTTAAATGCCCACGCGGGAAGTCGAGATCATCAACAAGCTGGGCATGCATGCACGTGCAGCGGCCAAGTTCGTCAACCTGGCCAGTAGTTATGCGGCTGACCTGGAGGTGGAAAAGGGCAGCCGCCGCGTGAATGGCAAGAGCATCATGGGCATCATGATGCTGGCCGCCAGCCGCGGCACCACCGTGCGCCTGATCGCCGAGGGGGAGGATGCCGAGCAGGCCCTGGAAGCGCTGGAGGGATTGATCGGGGAGCGCTTCGGGGAACCTGAGTAGTCGCAGGCATTGGGGGAAGGCAAGAAAGCCTACACCTCCCGGTACACCTTCCCCCCCTTCTCCACGAACTCCACCGCCTTCTCCTGCATCCCCTTCTCCAGGGCCTCCTCAGCGGACATGCCCTGGCGCGCCGCATACTCCCGCACATCCTGAGTGATCTTCATGGAACAGAAATGTGGCCCGCACATGGAGCAGAAATGGGCCACCTTGTGGGCCTCCTTGGGCAGGGTCTCGTCATGGAATTCCCGCGCCCGCTCCGGGTCCAGCGACAGGTTGAACTGATCCTGCCAACGGAACTCGAAGCGTGCCTTGGACAGGGCGTTGTCCCGCACCTGGGCCCCAGGAAAGCCCTTGGCCAGATCCGCCGCGTGAGCGGCGATGCGGTAGGTGATGATGCCATCGCGCACGTCCTGCTTGTTGGGCAGCCCCAGGTGCTCCTTGGGGGTCACGTAGCACAGCATGGCCGTGCCATACCAGCCGATGTTGGCGGCGCCAATCCCGGAGGTGATGTGATCGTAGGCCGGGGCCACATCCGTGACCAGCGGCCCCAGGGTGTAGAAAGGCGCCTCGAAGCAGTCTGCCAGCTCCTTTTCCACATTCTCCTTCACCCGATGCAAAGGCACATGCCCCGGGCCCTCGATCATCACCTGTACATCGTGCTCCCAGGCGATGCGGGTGAGCTCGCCCAGGGTCTCCAGCTCGGCGAACTGGGCGGCGTCGTTGGCATCGGCCAGGCTGCCCGGGCGCAGCCCGTCCCCCAGGGAGAAGGCCACGTCATAGGCCTTCATGATCTCGCAGATGTCCTCGAAATGGGTGTAGAGGAAGTTCTCTTCATGGTGGGCCAGGCACCACTTGGCCATGATGGAACCGCCCCGGGAGACGATGCCGGTGAGCCGCTGGGCGGTGAGCGGCACATAGCGCAGCAACACGCCGGCATGGATGGTGAAATAGTCCACGCCCTGCTCTGCCTGCTCGATGAGGGTGTCGCGGAACAGCTCCCAGGTGAGGTCCTCGGCCTTGCCGTCCACCTTCTCCAGGGCCTGATAGATGGGCACGGTGCCGATGGGAACCGGGCTGTTGCGCAGCACCCACTCGCGAGTTTCATGGATGTTCTTGCCGGTGGACAGGTCCATCAGGGTGTCGCCGCCCCAGCGGCAGGACCACACCAGTTTTTCCACCTCTTCGCTGATGCTGGAGGTGAGTGAGGAGTTGCCGATATTGGTGTTGATCTTCACCCGGAAGTTGCGCCCGATGATCATGGGCTCCAGCTCCGGATGGTTGATGTTGGCGGGGATGACGGCGCGGCCCGCGGCCACCTCGTCGCGCACGAACTCCGGGGTGATGACCTCGGGGATGTGGGCCCCGAAAGATTCCCCCGGGTGCTGACGCAGCAGGGCCGCGTATCGGGGGTCGGCGCGCATCTCCTGCAGGCGGCAGTTCTCGCGGATGGCCACATACTCCATCTCCGGCGTCACGATCCCCTGGCGGGCATAGTGCATCTGGGTGATGTTGCGCCCCTCACGGGCACGGCGCGGCGCGCGAATATGCTCAAACCGCAAGGACGCCAACTCCGGATCATCAGCCCGCTCCCGACCAAATCGGGAACTGGGCCCGTCCAGTTGCTCGGTATTGTCCCGCTCCAGAATCCAGGGCTCGCGCAACGCGGGCAGGCCCTTCATCAGATCGATGCGGGCCTCGGGGTCGGTATAGGGGCCCGAGGTGTCATACAGGGTGATGGGAGGGTTGTGCTCGGTACCGGCGCTGGTCTGGGTCTCAGCCAGGGTGACCTCGCGCATGGGTACCTGGATGTCCGGGCGGGAACCGGGCACATGGATCTTGCGGGAGCCCGGGAAGGGCTGGGTGATCTCGTCGGACAGACGGGCGGTTTGCGTGACAAAGTCCTGGGGGATGGCGCTCATGCGATGACCTCAAGGGGGCGGCGGTCACCACGGGGCGCGGTTGCGCGCCTCCGAAGCTTCCCTCCGCCGGTATGATCCGGTTCAGGTTCCAAGGGACTGTCTCAGCCCCCTTCGGGGGCACCCCTAGCTTCAGGCGCCCAAGCTAGCCCAGATGCCAGGGCTTGGCAAGCCCGAAGGGCTCCTCGTGCACCTCAACTGATCGCCGCCTCCAGGCGTTCGCACGCCGTTTCCAGCACCGTCACCCGCGCAAAGCGCTTGTCGTTGGCCGATACCAGCGTCCAGGGCGCGTATTCGGTGCTGGTACGCACCACCATCTCGTTCACCGCCGCGTTGTAGCCCTCCCGCTGCTGGCGATTGCGCCAGTCCTCGTCGGTGATCTTGTGTTGCTTGTAAGCGACCTTCTCGCGCTCCCGGAAACGCTCCAGTTGCTCTTCTTCCGTGATGTGCAGCCAGAACTTCACCAGCACGATGTCGTGCTCCACCAACTGCTCCTCGAAGTCGTTGATCTCGTGATAGGCCCGGCGCCAGCGATCCTCGGCGGCAAACCCCTCTACCCGCTCCACGAGCACGCGTCCGTACCAGGACCGGTCGAACACCGTCATGCGTCCCCGGGGCGGCACGTAGCGCCAGAAGCGCCACAAATAATGATGGGCGCGCTCCTCGTCGGTGGGGGCCGCCACGGCCACCACACGGTAAAGACGCGCATCAATCCCGGAGGTGAGGCGACGAATGGCCCCTCCCTTGCCAGCGGCATCCCAGCCCTCGAACACGATCACCATGGCCACCCCCTTGTCCTTGGCCCGCCAGGTCAGATCGCGCAGCCGCGCCTGGGCACGGGCCAGGCGTTTCTTGTAGTCCGTCTTTTCCAGGGCCTGAGTCATGTCCAGATGGTCCAGCACCGTCACACGGGCAGAAGGCTCGGGAGGCAGGCTCGGCGCGTGGGAGAGCGAGACGCCCTCATGGGGCGGCCCACCTGCCTGCAGGCGCTCGTTAATGGCATCGAGCAGGGTGCGACCCACGGTGAGATCCCGGTACCGGGGATCGGTGGCCTCGATCAGATACCAGGGGGCGAGTCCGCTATCGGTCTCGCGGATCACCCGCTCCCCGGTCTCCACCAGGCGCTGATAGCGGATGGTCTGATCCTTGCCTTTGGGCAACCGATACCAGCGGCTGGCGGGGTCCTTGAGGCGTTGTTTGAGCCGGGCCTTCTGTTCGGAACGGGTCAGATGGAACCAGAACTTGATGATCAGGGCCCCATCCACCACCAGCATGCTCTCGAAATCCCGGATGCGGGTGAGGGACTCATGCAGGCTGGCCTCGTCCCATTCATCATGAATGCGCTGACGGATGGGCCGGGCATACCAGCCGCCGAAGAAGATGCCGATACTGCCTCGGCGGGGCATGGACTGCCAGTAACGCCACAGGGGCGGACGCTGCAACTGATCGGAACTCTGCTCCCAGAAGGCATGGGTCTCCACCCCCCGGGTATCCAGCCAGGTATTCAGGCAGTTCACCACCTCACCACGGCCGACGCCATCGACACCCTCGACGATGATGATCACAGCGGCGTCCGTGTCCCGCAGACGGCGTTGGGCCTCCAGCAGATCGGCCCGCAGTCGTGGCACCGCCTCCTTGTAAGTCTGCTTCGATACCTTTCTGCCCAACTCCGCTGCTTCGAACATGCCTGACCCCGTCACCGTGTGATGCCCGCACCCGATGGGCGCGGGTCTTGCCCCACCCTGCCCAAGACCTTAACCTTCCGTTCACGACTCATCACCGGGCGGCGCACCATCATGGCCGCCCGGCATAACAACCACAAGATGCAGAGACCACCACCATGAACCTCGAACAAGCCCGTTTCAATATGGTTGAACAGCAGATCCGCCCCTGGGAGGTGCTGGATCCGCGTGTACTGTCCGTGATGGAACACACCCCCCGGGAGCGTTTTGTGCCCGAGAGTCAGCGCATGCTGGCCTATGCCGACCTGGAGGTCCCTCTGGGTCATGGCGAATCCATGATGCGCCCCACCGTGGAAGGACGCCTGCTGCAGGCACTGGACATTCAGCCCCGTGACGTCATCCTGGAGGTGGGCACCGGCTCCGGCTATCTCACCGCCTGCCTTGCCCAGTTGGGAAGTCATGTGGAGAGCGTGGACATTCACGAAGACTTCACCCGTACCGCGGGGCAGCCACTGAAGGATCTGCAACTGCGCAACGTCAACCTGGTCACCGGCAATGCCGCCGAGGGCTGGTCCGGTCGCCATGGCCTGTATGACGTCATCGCCGTGACCGCCTCCATGGCACGCTACCGGGAGGACTTCGAGCGTCAATTGAATCTGGGTGGACGTCTGTTCGTGGTGGTGGGAGAACCGCCGGCCATGCAGGCGATGCTGGTGATCCGCGTGGGTGAGAATGATTTCTCCCGTCATGGCCTCTTCGAAACCTGCCTGAAACCACTGCAGGGGTTCGAAGAGCCCCCCCGTTTCGTCTTCTGAATCCGCCCATGCAGAGACTGACGGCACAGCAGCTTCACGATCATCTGCGGTCGAGCCAGGAGCCGCCGCAACTCATTGACGTGCGCGAACCCTGGGAATACGAAATCGTGCACCTGGAAGGGGCCCAGCTATTCCCCCTGGGGCAACTGGACGAACTTGAAGAGACCCTGGACCCGGACGAAGAGGTGGTGCTGATCTGTCATCATGGTATCCGCTCCCTGCAGGTGGCCCACTACCTTGAACATCAGGGCTTCACCCGGGTGATCAATCTGGAGGGCGGCATGGACGCCTGGGCCCGCCAGGTGGACCCGAAGCTGCCCACCTACTGAAGAAGTCCGCCAAGGTTCCCAATCCGGCCTCGATGAAGATACGATATCAGATTATGCTGATGTTCCCTGTGACCCCCACCCCTTGCGGCTGGAGATGCCCATGATCCGCTTTCGCAAACCGCTGCTGGCCGGCCTGTTTGTTTCACTGACCACGGCGGCCGCGCCTCTGTATGCTGCCGATTTGCTGGAGGTTTACCGCACTGCCCAGGAGCGGGATGCGGAAGTGCGCGCCGCCGAGGCCGAGTTCCGCGCCGCCCTGCAGGCCCGCCCCCAGGCCCGCTCCGTGCTGCTGCCGCAGATCGAGGGCACCCTGGGGTATGCCTACACGGACACGAATCTGGAGGGTCGGAGTTCCTTCGACTTTCAGACCCGCAGCTTCGAGTTGTCCCTTAATCAGACGATCTATGATCACGCCAACTACGTGGCCCTGCGCCAGGCGGATCTGGGCATCGCCCAGGCCACGGCAGTGCGTGATGCCGCCCGTCAGGAACTGATCCTGCGGGTGGCCGAGGCCTATTTCGGAGTGCTCTCGGCCAAGGACAACCTCTCCTTCGCCGAGGCGGAAAAAGAGGCCATTGGCCGGCAGCTGGAGCAGGCGGATCGTCGCTTTGAGGTGGGCCTGATCGCCATCACTGACGTCAAGGAGGCCCAGGCCCAGTTCGATCTGTCGGTGGCCGAGGAGATTGCCGCCCAGAACCGGCTGGATCAGGCCCGGGAGGACCTGGCGGTGATCACCGGACAGTACTACGAGAGCATGTCGGAACTCTCCGACCGCATGCCTCTGGTGATACCGGATCCCGTGGACAAGAACCAGTGGGTGGAAACGGCTCGGGAGGCCAACCTGAACCTGGTGGCCCAGCGCCTGGGTACCGAGGTGGCAGCCCAGGAGATCCGGCGTCAGCGCTCCGGTCACTACCCGACCCTGGGGCTGTCGGCCAGCTATACGGATCAGGAATTCAACGACCTGCCCGACCTGGGCCCACAGCAAGGTCAGCAATTCCTGGACCGCCGGGACACCCAGATCGGCGTGCAGTTGCGCGTGCCCATCTACACCGGTGGCCGGGTGAGTTCCCTGACCCGGGAAGCCCGTGAGAACTTCGATGCCTCCCGCGAGCAGCAGGAACTGGCGGAGCGCCGCACCGTCCAGCAGACCCGCAGCGCCTTCCTTTCCGTTAATGCCGGCATCTCCCGCGTGCGGGCGCTGGAACAGGCCCTGGAGTCCACACGGGCCTCCTTCGAGGCTGCCGAAGCCGGCTTCGAGGTGGGTACGCGCACGGCCGTGGATGTGCTGCTGGAATTGCGCCAGGTCTTCCGGGCCGAGCGGGACTTCTCCGAGGCCCGTTACGATTACCTGCTCAACACCCTGCGCCTGAAGCAGGCTGCGGGCACCCTCACCCAGGAAGATCTGGTGAGCGTGAACACCTGGCTGGATTAAGCCGACTGGATTAATAACATGGCCGAACTGCTCTGCAACCCTGATCGCAGCCACTTGCTGGTTGTGGACATCCAGGAGAAACTGGCGATGGCCATGGATGAGGCAGAGCGCGCCGGGGTTTACCACAACGCAGGCCGCCTGGCCCGGGCCGCCGGGATGCTGAACATTCCCGTCACCGTGACCGAGCAGTATCCCCAGGGGATCGGTCACACGGCTGGCCAGGTCCTGGAACAGTTACCCGAGACGGCCCGGGTGCTGGACAAGACCTCGTTCTCCTGCTGCGGCGACCCAGGCATCATGGATGCCCTCAAGAGCGCCCGCCGCCCGCAGGTGATCGTCTGCGGCATGGAGGCCCATGTGTGCGTATTGCAGACGGCCCTGCGGCTCACCCAGGAGGGTTTCCAGGTATTCGTGGTGGAGGACGGCATCTGTTCCCGCGCCCCCCGCAACCGGGACAATGCCCTGGCCCGCATGGCCCGCGCCGGCGTGATCGTGACCAATGCCGAGTCGGTGATGTTCGAATGGCTGGGCGAGTGCACCCACCCCCGCTTCAAGGATCTGCTGAAGCTGATCCGCTGATCGCCAGCCCCCTCAGTCGGAGCCAGCCAACCTCCCCTGTGGGAGCCGGCCTGCCCCCCCTTGTGGGAGCCGGCCTGCCGGCGATGCGCTGCGACAGCAGCGCCCGAGCCAGACCATATGCCCACCGCCTTCGCGGGCAAGGCCCGCTCCCACATAACTCGGCCGGGCCAGGCCATATGCCCACCGCTTTCGCGGGCAAGGCCCGCTCCCACAGAAGTCACCCCGACACTCATGGGAACGGAAATGACCCGCCCCTATACACTATGGGGGAGTCGGCGCCATATCCTCTGCCCATTTGAGTACTCGAGCCACTGCTCCACGATTTGATTCCAGCACCTGCAAGGCCGCCCCGGCGAGGGCCTTACGCTCCTCACCTGCGGATAGCAATTGCAGGATGATTTGGCCCAGCTCGTCAGCGCCCTTCACATTGCACACCCCACCCGCGTCGGACAGCGCCGCAAACACTTCGCTAAAATTGAACACCTCAGGCCCCGTCACCACAGGTACGCCATGGGCAGCAGGCTCCAGGGGGTTATGTCCCCCCGTAGGCACCAGGCTCCCCCCCACAAAGGCCACATCGGCCACGCCGTAGAGCATGAGCAGTTCCCCCATGCTGTCGCCCAGCCATAACGCCTGAGTATTGTCAGGCACCTGTCCCGCGCTGCGCCTTGCAGGCTCCCATCCTGACTCACGGCACAGGCGTGCCACGGTCTCGAAGCGCTCCGGATGCCGGGGCACCAGGATGAGCAAGGCATCGGGCAGTGCCCGGCGCACGAAGGCGTGGGCCTTGAGCACCTGTTCATCCTCACCGGGATGGGTGCTGGCGGCGATCCAGACCGGATGCATGCCCAGAGCATCACGCAGAGCACGGGACTGATTCAGCAGGGCGTCGGAGAGCGTCAGGTCATACTTGATGTTGCCGGCCACCCGGACCCGATCGGGCAACGCCCCCAAGGCGACGAAGCGGTCAGCATCCTCCGGACCGCGGGCCGCCACGCCCTCCAGCCACCCCAGGGTGCGTTGCACCAGCGGGCGCAGTCGCTGATAGCCGCGAAAGGAACGGGGAGACAGGCGGGCATTCACCAGCAGGATCGGGATGCCATGGGCGTGACAGGCCCGGTAGAGGTTGGGCCAGAGTTCGGTTTCCATGACCAGCAACCGGTCCATGGGCATCCGTTTGAGGAACCTCCCCACGGCACCCGGCAGATCGAATGGCAGATAGCGATGGATCACCGCATCCCCCAAGCGCCGGACCACCTCGTCTGCCCCCGTGGGGGTGGTGGTCGTGACCAGCACCGGCTGCTCCGGATGCCGTTCCCGCCAGGCCCGGATCAGCGCAGTGGCCGCCACCACCTCCCCCACCGATACGGCATGCACCCACAGATGGGCACGCCTATCACGAGGCGGCTCTGGAAACCCCAGCCTCTCGCCCCAGCGCTGCCGATAGGCCGGGTTGCGACGGCTGCGCCAAAGCAGTCGCAGCAGGAAAACGGGCGTGAGCAAATGGATCAGGAGATTATAGAGTGCATGCATCATCGAGCATCCAGAGGGACAGATCAGCAACACATCCCCCGATGGTGAGCCCCTCTCCCGCTCGCGGGAGAGGGGTTGGGGTGAGGGCCGATCATCTAACCGCCCGACCGAATCCGATCAATCACCCCCGACGTCGACACCCCATCCAGGAACGGCAACACCTCCACCGTGCCACCCGCTTCGCGCACACAGCCAGCTCCGGCAATCTCATCGGGGCGATAATCGCCGCCCTTGACCAGCACATCGGGCCGCACCGCGCAGATCAGGCGTTCCGGGGTATCTTCACCAAAGGGCACCACCCAGTCCACACAGGCCAGCCCCGCCAGTACGGCCATGCGGCGCTCCAGCGGATTCACCGGCCGCTCCGGGCCCTTGAGGCGGGCCACGGAAGCATCGTCGTTCACCGCGACGATCAGACGATCACCCCGCTTGCGGGCCTGCTCCAGGTAAGCCACATGCCCGGCATGGAGGATGTCGAAACAGCCATTGGTCATGACGATGCGCTCTCCCTGGGCCCGCGCCTCCTCCACGGCCAGCATGAGATCGCTCTCCGACAGCAGACTGCTCCAGCCGCCATGATGCCCGCGCAACGCGGCCCGCAGTTCAGCGGGCTTCACGTAGCCCGTACCCAGCTTGCCCACCACGATCCCGGCACCCAGGTTGGCCAGGGCCGCAGCCGCGGCCATGTCCTGCCCCGTGGCCAGGGCGGCGGCCACCAAGGAGATCACCGTATCCCCTGCCCCGGTCACATCGAAAACCTCCCGTGCGCGGGTGGGCAGATGCACGGGATCGTGCCCTTCGCGGATCAGCAGCATGCCCCGCTCACTCAGGGTGATCAGCAGCCCCTCGAGACCCAGTTCAGCGCGCAGCCGTTCGCCTCGCTCCACCAGCATGTCGTCCCTGGGGCAGGCGCCGACCACAGCCTCGAACTCAGCCAGATTGGGCGTGAGCAACGTGGCCCCGCGATAACGCTCGAAGTCCCTTCCCTTGGGGTCCACCAGCACGGGCACGCCCGCCTCACGGGCCCGGGCAATCAGCTGAGGTGCGGCTGCCAGGGTTCCTTTGCCGTAATCGGAAAGCACGAGCACCGACACCGAGGCCAGCGCATCGGGCAGGATATCCAGCAAGGCCTGGGTATCCACGTTGTCCAGCGGCTGTTCAAAATCCAGGCGCAGCAGTTGCTGATGCCGACTCATCACCCGAAGTTTGGTAATGGTGGGAACCGCCGGGTCCCGAACGAGCTCGCAGGTCACCCCCGCATCCGCCAGCAGCCGATCCAGCGAGGCAGCCGCCTCGTCCTGGCCCACCACGCCCGCCAGGTGCGTTTGCACACCCAGTCGCGCCAGGTTCAGAGCCACGTTGGCGGCGCCGCCAGGGCGTTCCTCCACCTCATTGACATGCACCACCGGAACCGGGGCCTCCGGCGAGATCCGCGCCGTGGCACCGGACCAGTAGCGGTCCAGCATCAGGTCACCCACCACCATGACCCGGGCCTGTTCGAAGGGGGGCATTCCAGGTTTCACCAGCATTCACCTCACTCAGCAATCCCGGGCATGATACAAGACCGGTCCACCCTCATGGGGGGCAGCGCATGCCGGGCGTGGATCTGGAGATGGATCTGGAGATGGATGTGGATGTGGATGTGGGAGCGGCCCTGGCCGCGAAGGGGACTCCAAACGAAGTCACGGAAGCATCCGAACCTTGGTGGGGCGGTGTGCCTGGGAGCGGGTGTTCGCCGCATGGATGCGGCGATCAAGCCTACAGGGAGGTATTCACGGCGTCCCGCGGACAGGCACACCGCCCCACCAAGGTTCACGCCGGTGCCCGACGAAGGGGCGGACGCCCGGGTTGGCCCCTTCGCGGCCAGGGCCGCTCCCACAGGAAACTCGATCACAGCGCGATTTGATACAATCGCGGTTTTGTCCGCAACCCATGCCCAAGCGCAAACCCTCCGCCCAACTGCATCATCCCATTCACTGGCCCATGTGGGTCGGCGTCGGGCTGCTGTGGGTGCTGGTCAAGGCCCTGCCCTGGCGCTGGCTCGTCCGTCTCGGGGAAGGCGTCGGCGCAGCACTTTACCCTCTAGCCCGGGTGCGACGCCGCATCGCCGAGACCAACATCCGCCTGTGCTTCCCTGAACTGGATGCCCCGGCCCAGCGGCGCCTGGTCAAGGACCATTTCCGCGCCATGGGAGCCGCCCTGTTCGAGACCCCCTTCGGCTGGTGGGCGTCGGAGAAGCAATTGGCCCCGCTGGGGCACATCGAGGGCCTGGAGCATCTGAGGAAGGCGCAGGCTCAGGGCAAAGGGGTGCTTCTGCTCTCGGCCCATTTCACCTCCCTGGAGATTTGCGGGCGTCTGATGCTGAGACATCAGGCCCTGTCGGCCATGTACCGCCCCAACCAGAACCCGGTGGTGGAGTACTTCTTTCGCCGCAACCGGGCAAAACACTGCACCCGGGCCATTCGGCGTGATCAGGCCAAAGACGTGATTCGTACCCTGCGTCAGGGCGAAGTGGTGTGGTATGCCCCCGACCAGGCATTCAAGACCCGCGCCAGCGTGGTCGTGCCCTTCTTCGGCCACCCGGCCGCCACCAATCCGGCCACCTCGAGACTGGCCAAAATCACCGGCGCACCGGTGGTACCCTTTTTCGGGTACCGGCTGCCTGGCAGCCAGGGCTACCGCCTGGTGATCCACCCGCCGCTTGAGGACTTCCCCGGTGACACCCCGGAAGCGGATGCCACACGCATCAACCAGGTGATCGAAAGCGCCATCCGCGAAGCCCCGGAACAGTATTTCTGGACCCACCGCCGCTTCAAGTACAAGAAGCGCTGGGGCATACCGGACCCCTATCGCGCGCCCTCCCGCTGACATCCCCGTGGGAGCGGCCCTGGCCGCGAAAGGGCAGCGCTAGCCCGCCCCTTTACCAAGCACGCTACGGTAGACCGCGAGATTCCCATCCACCATCGCATCCAGGGAAAACCGCCGGCTCACCCTTTCTCGGGCCGCACCGCCCAGGCGCAGGCGCAGATCCGGGTCGTCCAGCAAGCGCAGCACCGCTTCTGCAAGAGCCGGCACATCGCCTGGTGGCACCAGGAGGCCGGCATCGTCTCCCAGGATCTCGGGCACGCCGCCGGCCCGGGCCCCCACCATAGGCACACCCGCCGCCCCCGCCTGGAGCAGCGACACCCCCAGCCCCTCCATCTCCACCGGATGTACCACCAAATCCAGACAGGGGAGGATGCGGGGCAGATCATCACGAAAACCCGCCAGCAGGACATGTGCAGCCAGCCCCAACCGCGACACTTGCTCCCGGATCTCCCCCTCCAGCGGGCCCTGCCCGAAGAACACGAAGCGTACCTGAGGGTGAGCCTGAAGGATCCGGGGGGCGGCCTCAAGCAGGTAACGGTGCCCCTTGCGGGGTATCAACTGGGCAATCACCCCCACCACGGTCTCGTCGCCGGACAGACCAAAGGCCTCGCACAGGACCCTCCCATCACACCCACCGCTGTATGCAGCCACATCCACCGCGCTGGGCACGCATACCACCTGTTCCGGGGGCACTCCCTCCCTCAGCAGAACCTCACGAATCGCCTGGGAAATGGTGATCACTCGATGAAAGAGCCGGTACTTGAGGCGGGCCACCCAGGCCCGCTCCGGGTTGTCCACGCGCCGGGACACCACTGCAGGCACCCGGCACAGGCGGGCCGCCATACCACCGAATACATCTGCACCCCGGCGGCTGTGCACGTGCACCAGATCGGGTTGAACCTGCCGGATCACGCGACGCAGGCGCCACACGAACCCCACATCCAGGTCCCCTCCCATGGGCAACTCATCAACCCGATCGCAGAACGGGCCCGCCGCCTCGGCAATGGCGGCGCCCCGGGGACAGACCAGCACATTGCGCAGACCGCGACGGCTCAAACCCTCGATGAGATACCGCACCTGCAGCGCACCCCCGTAGAGATGCCGCCCTGCCTCCACGTGCAAAACAGTCAGACTCACCGACTCGCCCCTTTTACCGGCAGCAGTCTCTCCACCTCGGTGAGCACCTCATCTACGGTGATGCCCGTGAGGCAATCGAAACGTCCATTGCAGGTGGGGTTGCGCTTGCAGGGGGCGCAGGGCAGGTCGTGGTAGATGACTGTGGTGTTCTCCCGTCCCGTGCCCAGGTAGGGGCACGTGGATCCGAACAGGGCCACCGTGGGGACATTGAAGGCCGGGCCCATGTGGGTGAGGCCGGTGTCGACGCCCACCATTAGGCGGGAACCGGCGATGACGGCCGCAGCCTCGGTCAGCGAGGTCTCGCCCACCCGATTATCCACCGCCTCACCCGCCCGGGCAGCAATGCGATCCGCCGCCGCACGGTCATCAGGCCCACCCAGGAGAACCAGACGCATCCCGTAGCGCTCCCAAAGCCGTGGCGCCAGTTCGGCCCAGTAGGACTCCACCCAATGTTTTTGCGGGCGAGTGGTGAAGGGGCACGCCACCAGGTAGCCTCGGAGATGTCCCTGGGCCACGGATGCGGCTGCCTGGCTGTCTGCTTCGGAGAGGCCCACCCGCATTCGGAAATCCCCGACCTCCAGGCCGAGTTCCTGCGCCAAGTGACGGTATTCGGAACCGATCAACCGGTTGTCGCCCCCCCGGGGCACCACCCGCGTCATGAGCAGATGACTCCCCTCCCGGGAGCCCAGCCCCACCCGCTCACGGGCACCAGACAACCGGGTGAGCAGGCCGCTCTTGAGCAGGCCCTGGAGATCCAGAGCGAGGCCGGGAGAATCCTGTCTCAACTCTCGAAATAACCGGATCACGTCCCGCCCCAGACGGATCCAGCGAAAGCTCTGCAGCCATGAGCGCCACTGGGACTTGGGCCACACCACCACTCGATCCACCAGCGGAAGTCGAGCGACAAGAGGGGCAGCCTGTGGTTCCACCACCCATGTGACGCTTGCCCCTGGCCAACGGGATCGCAGGGCAGCAGGCAGCGGAGACGCCATGACAACATCACCAATGGCAGAGAGGCGGACGATCAGGATCGAAGGCATGCGGATGTCTTGATGGCCAGAAAATGGACGCCGAAGGTATCAAAGTGACCCATTTGGGTGGCAAGTGGCAAGACGCTCAATCTCTCGGGCCAGCAACTGGCCGTTCTCCTCGATTGGCAACTGTCCGTCCAACCTTATCAAGGTGATGACTTCCGAGCGCTCAAACCAATCAGCCATCCACTGAAGCACACACTGCTGCCTGCCATACAAGGAGGCTACGTCCTCTGTCGACCAGCGCTTGAAAGGGCGAATGGAACTTCGCTTGTTGCGTGAGGAAAACCGTTCAGCAGCAACATCGGGTGGCGTGTCCACCATCACGTAGAAGTCTGACAGCTCCGGCTCAAGCACTTCGAGTGCGGATTCAATTGCTTCAGCAGTAACCTGATCCTGCACACGCATCAGGTAAAGCTTCTGAATCACTGCCTGATCAAACAGGACGATGGGCTCTCCCCGCAACTCAAGACGAGCTCTCCCAAGAATCAACAGGCTGTCGACAGCACGAGCCATGCGAGTCAATTCTCGGGCATGACTACCATGGAGGGCTCCTCTCATCACCCTGAGGCACAGGGCCAATGCCCCCGGAAAATGACTCGTTCGAAATGGCAATTTACCATGCTTGCCATAGTAAAATGGCAAAACACTCGAGTTGTGCCGCAATTCCTGCACTGCATATCGAGCGATGCTGGTTTTACCAGAACCAGGAAAACCAAACAACTCCACAAGACATGGATCAACTACATTGGATATCTTTGACATAGATCACATGATAGCATGGGTAGGTGAGAAACATTCCCGTCACGCAGCATATAAGGCCGCCCATCTCATGGGATGCCTGACCCATGATGCAACCCCTTATCCTCTTCCTCAATCAGAGTCGCCCAGTATACAATATGCTGCTCATCGCAACGTGCCAGCAGCATCTCATGCCGGGAAGCCATGGATCACGGGCCAACCCCTTACCCGCCCCTGACTTGCGAAGTACCTCAACGAACCCAAACCCGGGCAACAGGGAGCAGCAACTTAAAATGAACAACACCAGGAATGCGATGTTCAGGCTTTTTGTTATCGGGTGTTCTCGATCCGGCACAACCATAATCCAGAAACATCTCTCTGAATCGATGAGCCTCAGCACTTTACCAGAAACCGACTTCTTCGGGATAGCCGGCGGAGGCGGCAGGGCCGCGCAATTGCTTAGCCTGGCCGGCGCCCCCAGAAAAAGGCACCTGACTGCCCTGGAGAGACTGCAAGACGATCTGAATGCGCATTCCATCACGATCGAGGTACCTCATCATGCCATCAGCATCACCGAAGCAGCCTCTCGATTCACAAGAGCACTGGATAGCCTGGCACAACATGATGGCAGTCTTGGGTGGATAGAAAAAACTCCGAAACATTTCAAACATATACATCTCATAGAAAAAACCGTGCCAGACGCCCATTTTGTTCATGTCGTCAGGGAAGGCACCTCTGTCGTCGCATCAATCGTTGACCGCGCAAGGAGATTTCCAGGGCGGTTCAAGGGGCAATCGAACCCGGAATATGCAATCCGGAACTGGAACAAGGCGATAAAGGCCACTGCCGCAAACCTGCATAGAACGCACCATTGCGCAATATCCTATGAGGAGTTTTGCAAACAGCCCAAAAGGGCGATTGACAAACTCATGAAGAAGTTCGGCATGAACACCCGCCGGGAGTCGTGGCCAGAAATAAAAATCGACGACAAAAGAATTTTCCGAAAAAAAGAAGAATGGAAAGAAAATACCACCAACGAAATAAATTTATCTGAATCAAAATTCAACAACACATTCTCAAAACAAGAACGCACAAGAATAATTTCTCGACTTGACCTCGAAACCTACCATAAGATACTTGAAAGAATTGAATTCCAGACATGAATTTAAATAGTAAATAAGTTACTACTGCGGGCAGCTTCAAAAGCACCGACGCGAGAAAAGGATATCGCAACAGGCAATCGCCACTGCCGCTCATTTTCCGGATTAACAATGCCCCATCACTTGCAGCCTCCTGATCAGCCAACAGGCCTTGTATCCTATACGGCCCTGCTGGGCTGGTATTTATTTGCATTCTTTGCACTCCACTCCCCTTCCGGCGCCGCATTGGGCCTGCTCGTCACGGCAATTGCATCAGCAGGGGCTACTGCTTTTCTGTGGAGAGACCTCAAAAACGAACCCATCTTCTGGATCAGCCTGCTGCTCGGTCTCTACATAGCGGCTCGCTCTATCGCCGCAGTAACGGAATTCCCGGAACTCAATGAAATGAGGAATCCACACTGGAGACACTTCATCATCATAAGCCTACCAATACCAATCATAATGGGGTGGTGGCTAAACCAGCATCAACATCATGTGAAACCGATACTATTGGTGGCATTCCTTGGTTTTTTAGTGGGAATGAGTCGTGAATTAATGCTCACCGAACTACTCGAAATAGACCTTTCATCCCGGTACGCATGGGGATATCAACCCAACTTTCTTGGCCTGATTGCTGGCGCGGGGCTAATTATCTGCCTGACCATACTGACCTTGGGCAAGGAAAAGAAATCAATCTCCATACTCTTACTGACGATAGCCAGCATCCTCTTCGCATCCATGATAATCATCTCCCAATCGCGATCAGCTTGGTTAGCGCTACCTATCGCCCTCATATTCATGCTGATGAGCAACTGGGCCTCCCAACCGCAACTACGCCGGAGGATAACCACCATTACATCCACCCTCATTATCGCTCCTGCCATCATCATTACTGCACTTCATGCTTCCGGGAATCAGCTTACCCTGATCGACCGCATCCAAGCAGAGAACGAGACAATCTCGCTTATTGCCAAGGGTGAATTTTCTGCTGCCGCAGCACAAGGTCAATCCGTGGGATCAAGATTGCATATGTGGATAGTGGGAATCGAAGCCATCCGCGAAAGACCTGTACTAGGCTGGGGAGGAGGTGCTGGCCAAATCATACTGAGCGAGATAAAATACCGTCATTTTCATAACTTCTACATTGAATTCACAATTGGGTACGGAATTGCGGGACTCGTCGGATTCCTGACCCTGATCATGTTAATGATACACACATTGATCAACGCAAGGAAAACAGAAAGAATACCGGATACCATTTATTCAAGCGTTATTGCAATCACATTGTTTACCGCAATCATCCTAAGTTTCGAAATACGCGTTGGCCAACCAGAGGGACGAGCTTTCTTACTATTTCTGCTATCATTTTATGGGCTTGCAATATTTTCCAAAAAAAACACCAAGGCCCAATCAATCCAAAAAACCGCGAGCTGACTGCCGATGGATCTCTCCAATAAATTCAGCCCCGCATTGATCGCCACTCGCCGAAACAACCTCAAGGGCTGGATTGACCCATACCAAGTTATCTACACAAGGAAAAGCGCTGAATGGCCTTTTTATATCAGGCACTGGCCTTGGCTAGCATGCCCGGGTCAATGGGATCTTTGCGATTCGCCCAAGGCCGCCTTCAGGGAAGCTGAATTGAGGGAGTTCTTACTGGAAAACGGAGATCATTCAAGAACTGCCAGCTACAAACGGCTAGTGAACGAGTTACAACGCCATGGACGTACACGATTTCCAAGATGCGAATCAAAGGAGGAAATTGAGCTTTATTTTCAAGAAGTTAAAGCCCTCTTTTCAAGCATGCGGGAACATGGATATCAACCAGCCCGGCATCATGAGGCAAATACCGACATCATGGTCCGGATTGACAGAGATGGCAGGCTCATCAAATGCGGCGAAGGCACCCACAGACTTGCCATTGCCAGGATTCTAAACTTAAAGGCTGTCAAGGTTCAGATAGACCTTGTCCATAGTCGATGGGCACGACGTTGCGTCAATAGATATGACCTTCCCGTAAAATCAGCCATCGCCAAATGGATGGATGAAATCACTATCCAGCAGCTAGCCAGGAATACCTCCTCCTGAGAAATCAGCGATGATGGTATTTTTTCAGGAGATCGCCCAGATAGTTGGCCACCCCTCTTGGCAATGCACGCAACCAGAGAAGTCGACGGGGAACCTCGCGCCATTGCTCATTCAAGGCACAACCGGCGTGCAGTCCATACCGAATGAACTCCGCATAATGCCTGACCCGCTCAGACGTACTTAAGAAACACTGATGAAAACATACATCATCTCTCCAATAAGCCAGCAATCCCTTCACATTGCGTAGACGTCGCCTCGAAGAGGTGGCAGTCAACCCATTTTTGGCAAAATCAACTATCTGAACCGGCTGATTGACGCAACGGAGGCTATATCGATGTGCAATCTGCTTCCAGATGTAGCTAGGTCGAACATGAGTCTCACCAGCAAAAACCGGATAGGGATACTGCCTCAATACATCAACCCGCAAAGCGGATCGCTTTTCTCCACAAATGCCCTGCAAGCCACGCAGCTCAAGATAGTTCCCATCCCAGATATCGCGTGGATAAGCCGTCCCATGCAACCTACCTTCACTGGTAACGCACAACCCTTCAACACCCGCGCATGTCAGTCGTTGCTCCGGAGATAAACTCAACCAGGCCTTGGCCAGTATACCCAAAGCACCCGGGGTCAACCTGTCGTCTGAGTCCAGAACCATGAATAGCTCACCCTTTGCCGCCGAGACACCCCGATTATGAGCTACATGCTTCCCACCATTGGCCTGATAAATGTAGCGCACGCTTATACCATTTACTTTCGACCAACGGGCCACGACATCATCGGTGGCATCGGTTGAGCCATCATCGACAACGATAATCTCCCAGGAACTGCAGGACTGAGCTGTTATACTATCAAGCGCACGAGCGATAACCTGCCCCCGGTTATAGGCTGGAATGAATATGGAAAACAATGGACTTGTCATGTATTGAACCCAGAGTCACCAGCAGCCGGCTGTCACACCCTCTGCAAATATGAACATGAACCACACCAACACCCCCTCCATGACTAATACCAACATGACCGCGCGGGCAATATGCGGAATCTGGCGACGCCTACCCGTAGGGGCTGGAAGACTACTGGAACCCTTGCAGGACCAAACCACAGTCATCCAGTCATTCCCGGGCGCCACGAGGATTGCAATCAATCCTCACAGCATCAGGCAGCGCCTGAGCAAACCCGAAAAATCAAGTCGAGCCCGCAGAAGAAGATTCTTCCTGAAGGACGAGGGGGGCTGGCTGCAGACCGATTTCCGTAAATCATACCAATACCAGTTGATCCAAGACATCTAGAATCACCAGGACGATCTTACTACCAGTGCCACCTACCAGGATCTTTTGGCCGACATTCGTCGCGGAAAGGCCTTTAAGCGCAAGGGCAGGCGCCACATCCTGATCGATACGGAGACAAAGCTGCTCAACTACATGTCGCGGTATCTGGCCATCATGAAGGATATGCAAACCCACGGATACCGAGAGGATGCCGATCCGCATGAACTCGGCATTGCAGTTTCCGCCGCTGGCGAACTGCTCAAGATATCCAGCGGCAAACATCGATTGGCGATGGCCCAAGTGCTGGGCTTGACATCAGTACCCGTCAGAGTCCATCACATCAGTAGAGAGTGGTGGCGCATGCAGACAAGCAACGCAAGAGAGCCCGTGGAGAAAGCCTTGGTACGCGTACTCCGACATCTTGGCAAAGACAACCTGGAGGCATCAGCATGACTGACTGGTTCAAGGCCCTGAACCTTCGCTCCCGCCCATTCTACCGCCGTTTCAATGACATGCCTTTGCACGCGCTACCTCAACTGGATCAGCGCATCGCGGTAGACCGAACCAGAGGATTCATATATTTCCGCATCCCCAAAGCCGCCAATTCAACCGTAATCCGCCTCCTTACCAGCGAAAAGGACGTACGATACAACTCATATGAGGGCAAGAGGTCATTCATACGCCCGAGCAAGCTGCGAGCGCACGAGGTAAAGACACTGGACCGGCAGTTCTTCTTGTTCACCATCACGCGCGACCCCTACACAAGGGTACTCTCCGCATATCTTGACAAGATCGTCAAGGGCAAGCGTAAGGAGAGGGCGTGTCGTGCCCTCCAGAAACCGCTGGAGAGCGAGATCAGCTTCGGGGAATTCTGCAACTACCTGGATCATGGTGGGTTCAAGCATGATCCTCACTGGTATCCTCAGAACTGGTTCATCCCCCGCGATATCTGCACGATGGCGCACGTGGGGAAGATGGAAAGCCTGAATGACGAACTGGAAGTCATCATGAGTCGTATCGATAGCACACGAAAACTTGGAGATGCCGGCTCCCAACGCAGACATCGCACCGACGCCGATCAAAAACTCAAGGCTTATTATAGCCGCGACACGGCAGGGATTATTGCCCGGGTTTATCGGCAAGATTTCGAGCGTTTCGACTATTCTCAAAGCCCTGATTGGCTGAAGGACATCAAGTGACCCCCCCCCACAGCCTGGCTATCCTCATCTCCCTTTCCGGCGAAGGCGGTGTCGAACGCATGGTCCTGAATCTGGTGCGTGCACTGGCGGAGATGGATCTGCGCATCGATCTTGTGCTGATCCGCGAGGAAAGTCGGCACCTGCAGGACCTGCACGAGAACGTCAATGTCGTCCGCCTGGGCACTCGGCACAGCGCCCTGAGCGTTGCCCCTCTGGTCCGATATCTTCAGGAGCACCGCCCTACCCTCCTGCTGGCTGCCAAGGACCGGGCCGGGAGGGCTGCACTGAAGGCCCGACGGCGCGCGGGCGTGGACACCCGCGTCTTCATCCGCCTGGGCACCACCCTTTCCGAAGCACTCGAGGGGCGATCGGGACTGCGCAAATGGCTACGCTACCGACCCATGCGACAACTCTACCCCCTGGCAGACGGGATCGTAGCAGTATCCCGAGGGGTTGCGGATGACGTACGCCAGATTACAGGCCTGCCAGAAGACCGGGTGCACGTGGTACGCAACCCTGTGATCACGCCGGGGCTTGAGGCGCTGGCCGCCAAACCCGCTCCACACCCCTGGCTGGAAGATGGGGGTGACCCGGTCATCATCGGCATGGGGCGGCTGACCCGGCAAAAGGACTTTCCCACCTTGCTGAGAGCCTTTGCCGATATTCAGGTCCACCGGCCTGCGCGTTTGATCATTCTGGGAGAAGGCGGCGACCGCGAGGCCCTGGCCACCCTGACCCGGTCAATGGGTATGCAGGACAAGGTGTCGATGCCCGGCTTCGCAGTCAATCCCTATGCCTGGCTGAGCCGGTCGCATCTGTTCGTGCTCTCCTCCGCCTGGGAAGGCTCCCCCAACGCCCTCACCGAAGCCATGGCACTTGGGGTGCCAGTGGTTTCCACGGACTGTCGCAGCGGCCCCCGGGAGATCCTTCAGGATGGGCGATATGGCCCGCTGGTACCCGTGGGCGATGTGTCAGCACTGGGGAAGGCCATACTCGAAACCCTGGATACACCCTTACCATCCGATGACATACGAGCGGCGGTGAGCGAATACCACGCCGAAACCAGCGCCCGCCGCTACCTGGAAGTGATGGGCCTTGACGTCCCCGAATAAACACAAACGATGTGCGGTAAGACACCGGTAGACACCCACCCCCTGGGACCGGATACTCTGCCCCACGCCGAAACCCGCTGATCCCCCATGCTTCTCTCCCTCAAGCACAACTTCCTCTTCGTCCACATCGCCAAGACCGGCGGCACCAGCGTGCGGGCGGCGCTGTCCCGCTACCGTTACCGGGGGCCCTGGGGCGTGCCCCTGTTTCTGGCCGACAAGCTGGATCAGATCAGTGGGCACCGGATCGGTGCCAAGTTCCCCCGTCATGCCAAGGCCATTGCCGCCCGGGAGATGCTGCCGGCGGAGCTTTACGACAACCTCTTCAAGTTCGTGTTCGTGCGCAACCCCTGGGATCTTCAGGTGAGTTCCTTCTTCCATATCCGCAGGGAGCGGCCTCATGTGCTGGAGGGGGTGGAGAGCTTCGAGCAGTTCGTGAAGCTCAAGTTCGATCCCGAGCGGGAGTGGAACTACATGCTGGATACCTCGAAGGAGTTGCAACGGGACTACGTGACCGACATGAGCGGACGATGCATCGTCGACTTCATCGGCCACTACGAAAGCCTGCAGGCGGATTTCGACACGGCCTGCGACCGCATCGGCATTCCCCGGATTGCCCTACCCCATCGGCGCAAGGCCGAGGGGCGGGACGATTACCGGCGCTACTACACGGACGAGACTGCCCGCATCGTGGAGGCCCATTACCGACCGGATATCGAGATGTTCGGTTACCGGTTCGACGCCCCTGCCCCTTGAGAGAGGCAGGGGGAAGCCGAAGGGATACCGACCGCTAGTCCTCCAGGGTGAACTCCGTGCTGCAATAGGGGCACAGGATCCGACCATCCTTGCTGTCTTCGATGGGCAGAAACACCCTCGGGTGCGATGCCCACAGCGCTGTGCCCGGCATGGGGCAATGCAGGGGCAGATCCTTGCGGGTCACCCGGATGGCCGTCTGCTGGTTGGCCACCTGATACTCATCCTGATGCAGTGCGGTATTCGGATTGGGCATGGCGTCTCACTCCTGGGGCACGTCAGATATAGGTCAGCCACTCATCATGCTTGGGATGGCGGCCCTTGACCACATCAAAATACAACGTCTGCAGTTTCTCGGTGATGGACCCGCGACTGCCATTGCCGATGCTGCGGCCATCCAGTTCGCGGATGGGGGTCACTTCTGCGGCGGTGCCGGTGAAGAAGGCCTCGTCAGCCACATAGACCTCGTCCCGGGTGATGCGCTTCTCGCGCACCTCGATGCCGCACTCATCGGCCAGGGTGATGATGGTGCGCCGGGTGATGCCATCCAGGGCCGAGGTGAGTTCGGGGGTGTAGATCACGCCGTCGTACACCATGAAGAAGTTCTCGCCACTGCCCTCGGCCACATAGCCCTCGGTATCCAGCAGCAGGGCCTCGTCGCAGCCGCAACCCTGGGCCTCCTGCAGTGCCATCATGGAGTTCATGTAGTTGCCGTTGGCCTTCGCCTTGCACATGGTCACGTTCACATGGTGACGGCTGTAGGAGGAGGTCTTCACGCGGATGCCGCGCTCCAGGCTCTCATCCCCCAGGTAGGCGCCCCACTCCCAGGCAGCCACGATGGCGTGCACTTTCAGGTTATCGGCCCGCAAACCCATGCCCTCGGCCCCGAAGAAGCACATGGGGCGCAGGTAGGCGCTGGTGAGCTTGTTATCGCGCACGGCGGCCACCTGGGCGGCATTGAGCTCGTCGGGTGTATAGGGAATGGTCATGCCCAGGATGTGGGCAGAGCGGAACAGACGACGGGTGTGGTCGCCCAGTCTGAAAATGGCCGGACCGCGGTCGGTCAGGTAGGCGCGTACGCCTTCGAACACCCCCATGCCATAGTGCAGGGTGTGGGTGAGCACATGGGTCTTGGCCTCGCGCCAGGGCACCATCTCACCGTCGTACCAGATCAGACCATCGCGATCGGCCATGATGGACATGCAATGCTTCCTCTTGAATATTCGGTCATCGGTCCCCCACCGGGGGATGGAACATCGCCGGTTGGGGCGATGGGTCAGGTCATCAATTGCCGCCAGTAAGCGCGCACCTGGTCCCGCTCCCGGGACCATTGGGTCGCATCCACCCGTGTCGTCTGATCCTGAAGCGTCAGTTCGTGGATGCGATCCCTGAAGGCCCGGTAGGTATCCATCAGGAACACGGCGTCGTCCCTGGACATGAGATCGGTCTCGATCAGTGATTCCAGGATACGGATATTGTCCGGATAGGTGGACAACTCCGGATACTTTCTGGCATGCGCCAAAACCAGATATTGCACCATAAATTCGATATCCGCGATACCGCCGGGGTCTCTCTTCAGGTCAAAGCGCGCTGGATCGCGGCTGGCGTGCTCCTTCCACATCTTCTCGCGCATCTCCCGCACCTGGCGCTTGAGCTCTTCAGGATCGCGTTCCCGCTCCATCACGCGCTGGCGCATGGCCTGGAAGGCCTCGGCGATGCGGGCATCCCCCGCCACCGGGCGGGCCCGTACCAGGGCCTGATGCTCCCAGGTCCAGGCGGAATTCATCTGATAGTCCTCAAAGGCCTCAAGGCCGATCACCAATAGCCCGGCAGCACCGCTGGGGCGCAGGCGCGTATCCACCTCGTAGAGCCGTCCGGCCCCGGTGAACACCCCCAGAAAATGCAGGATGCGCTGCCCCACCCGGGCAAAGAACTCGCTATTGTCCAGGGGGCGATCACCATCGGTCATGGCCTGCTCACCCCGGCTATCGTGCAGGAAGACGATATCCAGATCGGAACCGTAGCCCAGTTCCAGCCCGCCCATCTTGCCATACCCCACCACGGCGAAACCCGGCTCGTAGGGCTCGCCATCCATGATGCAGCGGGGGCGGCCATGCTTGGCGATGAGCTGCTCCAGCACCAGCGCCAGCACCTTCTCCAGCACCACCTCGGCGATCCAGGTGAGGTGATCGCTCACCTTCATTACCGGCAACACATCCATGATGTCAGCCGCTGCCACCTTGAGCACCTGAACCTGCTTGAACATGCGCAGGCGGTCCATCACCTGTTCCAGGTCATCCAGGGGCACCTGCACCAGCTCATCTTCCAACGCCTGGCGCAACCCCTGACGATCCGGCGGAGCATACAGGCTGCGGGGATCCAGCAGTTCATCCAGCAACAAGGGGTAGCGCGTCAGGTGATCGGCGATCCAGGGGCTGGCCTCGCACAAACGCGCCAGCTGCGACAGGGCCAGGGGGTTTTCCACCAGCAGGGAGAGGTATACGGAGCGCCGAGCGATGGTCTGCACCAGCCGAACCAGCCGGATCAGGGTGGCATCCACTTCCTCCAGGCCATTCAATACGCTCAGCATCAGGGGCATCAGGCGGTCCAGACGCTCCCGCCCGGTGGAGGTGAGCGAACGGCAGGCGCTGCTTTCACGCAACTGTTCCACGGCGTTCAGGGCCGCCTCCGGGTCCTTCAGCCCCAATCCAACGAGCACGCTCAGGGAACGCTCCTGCCCCAGGCTGCCGGCCCACAGGGCCGCCAGATCACGCTGCGCCTCGGGCTGGGCGGCGGCCTCTTCTTCCTCGTCGGCGCGCTGGGGCGCGGCGAACACCTGTTCGAAGTGCCCGTGGATACGACGCATATGGCGCCCGAGGGCAGCCTCGAACTCCTCCCAGTCGGAAAAACCCATGGACAGGGCAAGGCGCAGCTGACCCGCACTGTCGGACGGCAGACAATGGGTCTGCTGATCCGCCACCATCTGCAAACGATTTTCCGTACGCCGCAAAAAGGCGTAGGCCTCCTTGAGTTGCTCCACGGCGTATTCCGGCATGACCTCCTGGCGAGCCAGCTGATCCAGCACCGGGCGAATACCGCGCAACTGCAGCGAGGGGTCACGGCCGGCACGGATGAGCTGGAAGGCCTGCCCTACGAACTCCACCTCGCGGATGCCTCCCTCGCCCAGCTTCACGTCCCGCTCCTTGCCCTTGCGCGCCGCCTCGCGGTTGATCATGGCCTTCATATCCCGCAGCGACGCGAAGGCCCCGTAATCAAGATAGCGGCGGTAGACGAAGGGCCTGAGCAGGGTATGCAATTGCTCGGCGCTCTCCCGATCTCCAGCCACGGCCCGGGCCTTGATCAGGGCATAGCGCTCCCATTCACGGCCATGGCTCTCGTAATAGTCCTCCAGGGCGTCAAAACTCATCACCAGGGGGCCGGCATCGCCAAAGGGCCGCAGGCGCATGTCCACGCGAAAGACAAAACCATCGGCGGTCTTCTCGTTGAGCACCTTGATCAGGCGCTGGCCCAGGCGAATGAAGAACTGCTGGTTCTCCAGGCAGCGCTCCCCATCGGTTTGCCCCGGCTGGGGGTAGGCGAAGATCAGGTCGATATCCGAGGAGAAGTTCAGCTCACGCCCCCCCAGCTTGCCCATGCCCAGCACCACCAGCCGCTGGGCATGGCCCTGGGCATCCCGGGGCTCGCCGTGCCGGCGTGCCAGTTCCCGATGCTGCCAGGTGAGGGCCTCGTCGATCAGATGCTCGGCCAGGCAGGTCAGATCCTCCAGGGCCTCATTCAGGTCGGAAAGGCCCGCCAGGTCACGCCAGGCAATGCGCACCATCTCCCGATTGCGCACCCGGCGCAGGGCACGCATCAGGGCCGGCTCGTCGGCGGCATCCTGCAGGGCATCCGCCACGTGACGGGTCATCTCACCGTCTTCATACACCCTCTCCAGGTCACCGGAGGTCACCAGGTCCACCAACAAGGCCGGCCGGCGCACGCAGGCCCGGGCGACGAAGTCACTGTAATACCAGATGGTCCCCGTGAACGCCGGCCAGGCATCCAGGGACAGCCCCTCACGCTCGCAGGCCTTGAGGAAGTCGTCAGCGAGATGGCTCACACTCGCGCGGGCCGCCTTGGGCACGGCATCCAATGGCAGATCTTCGGGGGCGGGCAGGGTCATCAGGGCAACTCGAGAGCGTGGGGTTTGGGTTTCAAGGCGGAGCACTGCCGCCAAAGTCGGACTTGTTGATCGCATGATGCCGGGCCTCCTCGGGGGTGGCCTGGCCTGAATCCACCAATCGCCGCAGGGCGGTATCCATGGTCTGCATGCCCACCAACGCACCGGACTGCATGGTGCCGGGCAACTGGTCAGTCTTGCCCTCGCGCACCAGATTGGCCACGGCGGGCGTATTGACCAGGATTTCCACCGCAGCCACTCGGCCACCGCCATCGGCCCGCCGCACCAGCTGCTGGGAGATCACCCCCCTGAGCGAGGTGGAGAGCATGGTGCGGATCTGCGCCTGCTTCATGGCCGGAAAGGCATTGATGACCCTGTCCACAGTGGCGGCGGCCCCGTTGGTGTGCAGGGTGCCCAGCACGAGGATGCCCGTCTCGGCTGCCGTCACTGCCAGGGAAATGGTCTCCAGATCACGCATTTCCCCCACCAGAATGGCGTCGGGGTCCTCGCGCAGTGCCGAGCGCAGGGCGGCGGCAAAGCTGGGTGTGTGCAGGCCCAGCTGACGCTGGCTGATCAGACAGCGCTTGCGCTCATGGATGAACTCGATGGGGTCTTCAATGGTGATGATATGACCACGACGGCGCTCGTTGATGTCATTCACCAGGGCTGCCAGGGTGGTGGACTTTCCCGAACCCGTCTTGCCGGTCACCAGGATCAGGCCGTGGCGCTGCATCCCCAGGCTGGCGATCACCGGCGGCATCTTCAGCTCGTCCAGGGACAGGGCCCGGGCGGGGATGGCACGAAAGACCACCGCCAGGCCGTTGAGATGGCGGGAGAGGTTCACACGAAAACGTGCCAGATCCTCAATGGCATAGGCGAAATCCGCGCCATCCTCCCGCTCGAAGGTCTGGCGCGCCGCATTGGGCAGGATCTCAGCCGTGAGGTCATTCACCGCCTGGGAGGTGAGGGCCTCCTCGGACAGATTTTCCAACTCACCGTTGATGCGCACACGCGGCGGGTCCCCGCCGATCAGGTGCAGGTCCGAGCCACCCCGCGCCATCAGCTCCCGCAGATAACCATCCACCTGATGCATCACTCACCCTCCCGCCAGGTTGATCCGGGGTAACAGGCTGGAGTCGGTGACGAACCGCTGGAAGGCCTGCTTGTCGGTGGCGTACTGGTAGGCATCGTCGGGGTCCACTTCATTGCGCTGTATGGCCTCCAGCAAGGCCTGATCCAGGAGCTGCATGCCCTGATCCCGGCCCGTCTGCATTTGCGACGGGATCTGATGCACCTTGTCGGACATGACCATGCGTGCAATGGCCCGGTTCATGACCAGGCACTCCACAATGGCCCGCCGCCCCCGACCGTCGGCTGACTTGACCAGGTTCTGCGTGACCACGCCATGCAGGTTCTGGGAAAGGAAGGTCTTGCCCTGCTCGCGCTGCTCCAGTGGCAGGGCATCCAGGATGCGGTCGATGGTCTTGACCGCCGAAGTGGTGTGCAAGGTGCCCAGCACCAGGTGGCCCGTCTCGGCGGCCACCATGGACATGATGATGGAATCCACATCCCTGAGCTCCCCCACCAGGATCACGTCCGGGTCCTGGCGCAGGGCCGCCCGTAAGCCCTTGGCATAACTGGGCACGTGGGTACCCACCTCCCGCTGGATCACCTGGGCCCGCTTGCAGCGGTGCACGAACTCCACCGGATCTTCCAGACTGATGATGTTCACCGCACGCCGGGTGTTGATGTAGTCGATGATGGCCGCCAGGGTGGTGGACTTGCCGGTACCCGTGGAGCCCGTCACCAGCACCATGCCCTGGTGATGATCCACCATCCGGGTCACCACCGGCGGCAGGCCCAGGCTTTCCAGGGAAGGCACCTGGGCCGGGATGTGCCGGAAGGTGGCCCCCACCCCGGTGGCCTTGCGGAACAGGTTGGCCCGGAACCGGCCCACCTCGTCGTTCACATAGGAAAAATCCAGGTCGTCACCGTCTCGAAACCGCTCCTTCTGAGCCGGGGTGAGGATCTCCATCACATAGGCCTCCAGTTCCCGATCACCCAGGTCGCGAAACCGGATGGGCATCAGCTCGCCGTTCATGCGCAGCATGGGGGGCACCCCCACGGCCAGGTGCAGATCGGAACACCCCTGTTCCCGGGCCAGCTTGAGAAAGGCGTCGATTCTGGGCATGGCGAGGTCTCGTTCAGTCAGCCAATCCAGCCGCGCAGGCCATCAGGCCCGCCGCTCTTGCTGGAACTCTAACAGAGTCTTGCGCACATCCTGCATGGTGGGGAAGCGATCCTCAGGGTTTACCGCCATCATCGACATGACGATGGCGCTGAGCTCACGGTCGATTCCGGGGTTCACCTCATGGGGCGGTGTCGCCTGACCCTGCACATGCTGATACATGATGGCCATCTGGTCCTCGCCGCTGTAGGGCACCTGACCGGTGATCATCTCGTAAAGCATCACTCCCAAGGCATAAATGTCGGCACTGTGGGTGATCTTGCGACCGGTCACCTGCTCCGGGGCCATGTACTTGGGGGTGCCGATGAGGATACCGGTGCGGGTGAGGCGGGTATCCGCCGAACCGGTCACCGAGGCAATGCCGAAATCCACGATCTTGACCTGTTCCCGGTTGTTGATGAGCACATTGCCCGGCTTGAGATCCCGATGGATGACGCCCACCTCGTGGGCAGCACCGATGCCGGATGCAATGCAGGCGGCAAACCCCACGGCCCTGTCCTGGGGCATGGGGCGCTCCTGCTTGAGGACCACACCCAGGGTGGATGACGGGAAATACTCCATGGAGATGGCCAGCACCCCCTGCACCGTCAGGAAATCGTAGATGCGTATCACGTTCTCATGGGTGATCTTGCGGGACAGGCGCAGCTCTTGAACGAAGCGCTTGATCATCTCGTCATCGGTGGCCAGCTGCGGATTCATCACCTTGAGAATGATGGTCTCGGAGATCATCACATCGTCCATGAGCAGCACGGTGCCAAAGGCCCCTTTGCCCACGCGGCGGATGAAGCGGTAGCGCTCGCCCAGCATTTCCCCCGGCCTGAGGGCCTCCAGGTTCAGACCGGCGCCGTGGGCACTGAAGCGACGGGTGCCTGCAGCGGTCTCGTCCGCCCCGCCCAGGGTCAGGGCGATCTGCCCTGTATCGCTATCCAGCATGGAAGTGGCTTCAGGCAGGGCCTGACCGGAGCCCCCCTGCCCAAGCGAAGAAATGGCAAACCTGGCCTCCAGCCGGGCACTGGCATCCCGCGCCATGTCCTGCAACTCCTCGTCGGCATCCGCCGTGTGTTGCTGGATGGCCCTGAGAACTTCGGGAGCCGTGCGGGCATCGGCCAGTTCCACCAAGGCATTCACCGCTTCCAGGCGCACCGAACGATCGTTGCCTGCCAGATGCCGCATCAAGGGTTCCACGGCCCGGTCATCCTGCAGACGGGCCAGGTTACGCACCACCACGGGGGCCGCATCGGCGTCCCGATCCAGCATCTTCAGCAAGGCCGGCACCGCCGAGGCATTGCCGATACTCCCCAGGGCATCCACGGCGCGCTCCCGCACCCACCAGTCCGAGTCCTCAAGGGCATCGATGAGATAGGTCAGGGCCGTCTCATCACGAGTGGAGTTGAGGATCTCCACCGCCGAGCGGCGCACGAATTCATCCTCATCACGGATCAGCTCCACCACGGCCCGCACCACCCGGGGCCCACCGATCTGCGCCAGGGCGTCGGCGGAACGGGCGCGCACCCACCAGTCCTCATCCTTGATGGAGACCAGCAGTTCCTTGATGTTGCTGGCGTTACCCACACCGTTGAGCACCTCCACGGCGGCCCGGCGTACATACTCCGACTCGTCCTGCAGCACCGGCAACAAGTGACGCATGATGTGGGGGTCGTCGAGCTGGATGATGGCGTCGATGGCCTTGTGCTGCACGTTGATGTCAGGATCATGCAGCAAGGTGCACAGGGAGCCGGCCTCCATGTCCACCGCGCCCATGGCCATCAGCGCCTCCAGGGCGGCGCCACGCACCCCCTTGTCCTCGTCGTTGAGCCGTTCCTGCAGGACGGCGCGCACCTGAGGGGTATCAAAGCGGCGCAGCACCTTGACCACCATCCGCCGGATCACGGGATCCTTCCCGGAGGCACGGCTTACCAGGTCGGGCAGCACCGATTCGTCAGCCACCTCGTCCACCACACGGAACAGCGCATTGCGGTCCACCGGCTGCAAGTCATACGCCTCGCGCAACAGCAGGCTGGCATTGAGCCGGTGCCGGTGGGCATGCAGCACCCGCACCAGGGCCGACTTGGACACAGTGGGGTCCCGAAAGGCACGGGCCAGGGGGCTGGGGTCGAAACCACTGGCGCCCTCAAGCACCTGGGCAACCCGGTCCACCCGGGTCTGGTTGATGTCGGCCAGCGCCCGCAGGAACACCGGCAGGGTCGTATCGTTCACCAGCCGCCGCAACAGCTCCATGGTCCGGGGCAGACCGTCACCCGACGCATCGGCCAGCCCATGCAGCAGGCGCCGCACGCCGGCTTCCCCCAGGGACCTCAGCTTGTTCAGGCGCTTTTGCGCTTCCGCTTCGTCCAGATCCGCTGCCTCCAACAGGCGCTGGATCTGGCGTTCGGCACGAAAATCGCTGAACACGCTCATGGGCAGCTCCCCGCAAAGCCCCCGGCGGGCAGGCGAAGGATGGCATCACCCCGTCTGCCGGGACGCCGCGGGGCACACAGACGCTCAGTCCCGGGGGCCATCATCGGGCGAGACACGCACGATGTAGGCCTTGTTCACCAGCGTGACTTCCGTGTCCGACAGGAACAGGCGCACAAAGCGTTGATCGTGGATATTGATGTAGTCGTAGAGGCGGGCGTTTTGCGGATCCAGCAACTCCCGGATGGTGCCTGTCAGGTTCGAGCCGTCCATGAGATGCAGCCGCGCGCCCAGGCAGACGCCGCGCTCATCGGGCCCGGGAGCATCCACTTCGTGCTCCACCCGCACCACCGAGTGCTTGTTGTAGAACCGCGTCTCCTCCTCGCCGCACTGGATCACAAAGAACGGCTCGGCCCCGTTGAGAATCTCCGCCGGCGTCTCCTCGCCCGCATGCTGCGCACTCTGCAGATGCACGAACAGGGAGCCCACGACCAGGCCATCAGGATGCACCCAGACCTTGACCGGTTTGAGCTTCTTGGGAATCTTCAGCGCTTCTTTGTCCACGGGTGCCCCCTATGGAGGATCTGGCGATCATCGACGGATGACGGGACAGTATGCCGCAAACATCCTGCGCTGACGAAGACCGCCATGCGGATCTTGTTGACATGGACACGAAACAAAATAACAATCGTTCTTGTTTAATTCGGCCACAGCCGAGTCCCGCACCTTCAAGATAGGGAGTGACCCCGTCCATGATCAAACGCCCCATCACCGCCCTGGCCAGCCTTGCCGTGGCCGCCGTGACCGCACTCACCCTGCCCCTGCCGGCCCTGGCCGACGGCGAGGTGAACGTCTACTCGGCCCGACAGGAAGCCCTGATCAAGCCCCTCATGGATGAATTTACCGAAAAGACCGGGATTCGCGTCAACATCGTCAGCGCCCGGGCCGACGCCCTGCTGCAGCGCCTGCGCAGCGAGGGCCGTAACACCCCCGCCGATGTCCTGATCACCGTGGATGCGGGCAACCTGCACAGCGCCAAGGAGGCCGGTGTGCTCCGTCCGATCGAATCGGAGGTGCTCAAGGAGGCCATACCGGAGAGCTACCGTGACCCCGATGGCTACTGGTACGGATTGTCCATGCGCGCCCGGCCCATCATGTATGTGAAGGGCAAGGTGGACCCGGAGCAACTCTCCACCTACGAGGCCCTGGCGGACGAGCAGTGGCGCCGCAGCATCTGCGTACGCTCTTCCAGCAATGTGTACAACCAGTCCATGGTGGCCTCCATGATCATCGCCCACGGTGAGGCCGAAACCGAGGAATGGGCACGGGGCCTGGTGGCCAACCTGGCCCAGCCACCCCGTGGCGGCGACCGGGATCAGATCCGCGCCGCAGCCGCCGGTGTCTGCGACATCGCCATCGCCAACACCTACTACCTGGGTCAGATGCTCAACTCCAGCGACGATGCCGAGCGGGCCGCTGCCGAGGCCATCGGCGTGTTCTGGCCCAATCAGGAGGATCGGGGCACCCATGTGAACGTGAGTGGCGCGGGCCTGATCACCCATACCGAAAACGTGGACAACGCCATCAAGCTGATGGAGTTCATGGCCAGCGACCGGGCTCAGCAATGGTATGCCGAGGCCAACCAGGAATACCCGGTGAAACCCGGCGTGGAATGGAGTGACACCCTCACCAGCCTGGGTGAATTTGAGGCTGACTCGGTCAACCTGGGTCGACTGGGTGAGTACAACGCCGAAGCCGTGCGTCTGATGGACCGGGTGAACTGGCGCTGACTTTCAAGCACCACCCGTGACAAGCCCCTCTCCCCTGCGGGGAGAGGGGTTGGGGTGAGGGGTGAGTAGCCCATCGCCGGCAGGCCGGCTCCCACAATCATCCCTCTCCCGCACTTGTGATAGGGTCCATGGCCATCTCGATGGTTGGATGGCACCCCGCCCGCAAGCCCGCATTCACCCCCGGACGCCGCACAACAGGCTGTCATCCGGGCCGCAACGCGTTAACATGTCGGGCTTTTAGCTTCACGTACCCATGACCCATCATCCAAGCGTTTCATGAAATCGGCCCTGGCCACTCTCGGAGGGGCGCTGTCTGGTCCCCGCTGGCGGCGACCGGACGCCTGGAGCATTGGCACGCTGCTGATCGCGGCAGTGCTGGCCCTGCCGATCCTGGTGATCTTCGCCCACGTGTTCATACCCGCCTCGGAGGTATGGGAGCACCTGCGGCAGACCGTGCTGCAGGACTACGTGGTCAACTCCCTGATACTGATGCTCGGCGTGGGCGTGGGGGTGCTGCTCATCGGCGTGCCCACGGCCTGGCTGGTGAGCATGTGCGACTTCCCGGGCAGGCGCATCTTCGAATGGGCCCTGCTCCTGCCCCTGGCCATGCCCGCCTACATCATCGCCTACACCTACACCGGCATGCTGGACTTCGCCGGCCCGGTGCAGACGCAGATTCGCGAGCTCACCGGCTGGGGCTACGGCGATTACTGGTTCCCCGAGATCCGCTCCCTCTCGGGCGCCATCGCCATGCTCACGCTGGTGCTCTACCCCTATGTGTACCTGCTCAGCCGTGCCGCCTTCCTGGAGCAATCCATCTGCGTGCTGGAGGTCTCCCGCACCCTGGGCTCGAGCCCCTGGTCCGGATTTCGGCGCGTGGCCCTGCCGCTGGCGCGCCCAGCCATCATCACCGGCCTCACCCTGGCCCTGATGGAAACCCTGGCCGACTACGGCACCGTGGAATATTTCGGCATCCCCACCTTCACCACCGGCATCTTCCGCACCTGGTTCGGCCTGGGCGACCCGGGGGCGGCGGCGCAACTGGCGGCGCTGATGATGACCTTCGTCCTGGTGCTCATCGTGCTCGAGCGCTATTCCCGGCGCCGGGCCCGCTTCCATCACACCAGTGCCCGTTATTCCCGCCTGCCCCGCTATCGCCTCACGGGCTGGGCCCGCATCGGTGCCCTGGTGGCCTGCCTGCTGCCCATCGTGCTGGGCTTTTTGGTGCCCTCCACGCAGCTGTTCCAGTGGGCCCTGAAGACCACCCACATGTGGATGCAGCCGCAGTTCCTGGGGCTGGTGTGGAACAGCGTGTCCCTGGCGGCCATCGCCGCGGTGCTGGCGGTGTTCCTGTCCCTGATCATGGCCTATGGCAAACGCCTGGGCCCCTCCCGCACCACCAACGCCGCCGTGCGCATCGCCAGCATGGGCTACGCCATCCCGGGCACGGTGATCGCCGTGGGGATCATGCTGCCCTTCGCCTGGATCGACAACACCATCGACAGCTTCATGCGCGAGGCCTTCGGCATCTCCACCGGACTGATCCTCTCCGGCACCCTGGTGGCCCTGGTGTTTGCCTATTGCGTGCGCTTCCTGGCCGTGTCGCTGAACACGGTCGAGGCGGGCCTGGCCAAGATCAAGCCCTCCATGGATGATGCCGCCCGCTCCCTGGGCTCGGGGCCGCGCACCGTGCTCAGGCGCGTGCACATGCCCATCATGCGCGGCAGCATCCTCACCGCCCTGCTGCTGGTGTTCGTGGATGTCTTGAAAGAACTGCCCGCCACCCTGATACTGCGCCCCTTCAACTTCAACACCCTGGCGGTGCGCGCCTTCGAGCTGGCTTCCGATGAACGCCTGGCAGACTCGGCCAGCGCCGCGCTGGCCATCGTCCTGGTCGGGATCATCCCCGTGATCCTGATCAGCCGCACCATCAGCCGCTCAAGACCCGGACATGACACGCCTGCTTGAGATCGACCACGTCAGCGTGGGCTACGACGGTACCAACGTCGTCCACGATGTCACCCTGAACCTGAACACCGGCGTCATTGGCTGCCTGCTGGGCCCCAGCGGCTGCGGCAAGACCACGCTGCTGCGCTCCATCGCCGGTTTCGAGCCCATCAGCGACGGACAGATCCGGCTTGAGGGCCAGGAGGTGAGTCGACCGGGCCGCACCCAGCCGCCGGAACGTCGTCAGGTGGGCATGGTCTTCCAGGATTTTGCCCTGTTCCCGCACCTCACCGTGGCCGAGAACATCGCCTTTGGAATCCGCAGTCAAACGGCGGCTCGGCGCCGTCAGCGGGTCAAGGAGCTCCTGGGCCTGATCTCCATGGATGGCTATGGTGAGGCCTACCCCCATGCCCTTTCCGGCGGGCAGCAGCAGCGCATCGCCGTGGCCCGGGCCATGGCACCCCGCCCCCGGGTGCTGCTGCTGGATGAACCCTTCTCCAACATGGACGTGGAACTGCGCGAGGGCCTGGCCCGGGAGGTCAGGGCCATCCTCAAGCAGGAGGAAATCACCGCCATGCTGGTCACTCATGACCAGAACGAGGCCTTTGCCTTCGCCGACCGCATCGCCGTGATCCATGCCGGCCGGGTACTGCAGTGGGATACCGCCTACAACCTCTATCACAAACCTCGTGACCGCTTCGTGGCCGACTTCATCGGTCAGGGCCGCATGCTTCCCGGCCAGGTGCTCAGCGAGCACGAGGTGAAGACGGAATTGGGCACCATCACCGGCAATGTCCCCCAGGACTGCAGCCCCGGGGCCCCGGTGGATGTCCTGGTCAGGCCCGACGACATCATGCCCGACGACGACAGCGAGATCTTCGGGGAAGTGATGGACAAGGCCTTCCGTGGCGCCAGCTTTTTGTACAACCTGCAGCTGGGCAGCGGCACCCGGGTGCTGTGCCTGACCCCCTCCCATTACAACTTTGCCCTGGGGGAACGCATCCCCCTCAAACTGGGCTTCAATCATCTGGTCATCTTCCCCCGCTGAGGTGATGCTCCACCCGGCCCCGCAGCTGCACGGCGCTGCCCGCCAGATGGATGGCTCGCCCATGGAGGATCACCACACCACGGGCCGGCAGCAGGGTGATCCCCGCCTCGGGGGTGCCGATGACGATGGGGCGCCCACGCCGGGATCGGATATGCAGATCCCGGTTTGCCCACAGGTACACATCCCCTTGCACCTGCCAGCGACCATCCCCCGCGACCACCTCCAGGCCCACCCGATCACCGCTGGCGAGGTTCAGTTCGCGGGCGGCCGTCACCTGCAGCCCCCCTTCAGTCACCATGGCCACGTGGCGGCGAGCGCGCCCACACCAGTCAGCCGCAGCCCCATGGAGACATTGCCCCATAACCTGAACCGAGGCTTCGCCTGCCACACGCTCATGCCGATCCCCCCCGGCCCGCGCCTCCAGATCGCCACCGCACCGAATGTGCAGGCAACCACCGGTGGTGGCAATCAGCGCCCCCTGCCGGCAGATCAGGGACAGCATGGCCGCATCCGCGTGGGAATCCAGGGCCAGCAAATGCTGCTCATTGCGGGTGAACAACCTCAGCAGCGCCCGCCCCTCCCGATCGTCCATCAGCAGGGTGTGACCGCTGGCGCTGCGGTAGCGGTTCGTCGTGTCATCCGGGCCGTTCACCGGATTGGCATGGGCCCCATCGAAGCCGGCGCCGGCGATCACCGCAAAGCCATCCGGATCACCGCCCAGAATCAGCAGGCTCACGGGTTGACCAGGATGCAGCGGCGCATGCCAGCCACTGGCCCGGCCATCCTGCCCAGGTGGAGCGACGTAAGGGGTCAGGCGCCCCCAGCGGCCCCTCCTGTCGGGCTCCACGAGGCCCGCATCCTCGAACAGCCCGCGGGCCCGCTGGCGCCCGGCCTCATCCAGGTCCGGGACGTTCAATCCCTGAATCCGGGCTTGCAGCATATCCGGCAACGACCCGTGACGACGGGGCTCGTCGGGTCGATAGGGAATATCCCCGGGGCACAGCCGTACCCGATTGCAATAAGCCCATCGACCCGACGCATCGGAGCGCGCCCGATGCAGCACGGATTCCACACGCCAAACCCCCGGGGGGACTGAGGGGTGGTCCGGGGCCGATATCCGCACCCGGTCTCCGGGCTGCAGATCCTGCACCGTGGTCTCCAGCAACACGGTACGAGCCCGACAGGCCTCTCGCTGGGCCAGGATACGTGCACGCCATTCCAGGCTTTGGCTGTCATGCAGCCCCCAGCCCGGATGGTCCTGAATCCCTTCGCCATGCCCGGTATCCGCCAGGGCCTCGCAGGGCCGGCCATCTGCCAGCCGACCCCGAACCCGTACCTGCCGGCAGACCTGGCGATGATGCTCCCGGACGCTGAAAACCCCCGGGGCTCGATCCCCCCACCCCCCGGGTGATCCCAGCCAGTCCAGCACCCGTGGCGGGTTCGCATCCAGGCCGTCTGCCAGTCGCAACGTCTCCATTCCCTGGACCACGGCCAGCCGCGTGTGAATACCGGCCCGGGCCAGCACCCGAAACAGCAGATCGGCGTCGCTCTCGTCCGCCTGCAGGATGGCCCCGCGACGCGGGTGATCCAGGGTGAGGTACCGGGCATCCACCGCCACCCCCAGCGGATCCAGCAGTTCACGGGCGAGGTCCACCGCATCCAGACCGGCGAACAGGCGGGTGTGGCGATGCAGGGTCAGTCCCGCCAGGCGGCTGCGCAGGGTGAGGCGCCAGCGCCGCCCCACGTCCCCAGCCAGACCACTGGGGCGACAGGCCATCAGAATGCCCTGCCATTCACGCACAGAGCCGGGGGCGGCAGACAGCGTCAAACGGGCCGACGCCCCCAGACGCTCCAGACATGCCGATCCGGCATGGATCACCTCCACCTCCATGCGGGTGATACGGGACAACCCCTCGCGCAGCCGAAGGGCCACGACGGGCAGATCCAGGCCGCCCAGGGTCAGGCGCAAGGTCGAATCCGGGACAACCCGGGATAAAGGGGTGTGATGGGGCTGTCTGGCAGGCACATCCATGGGCATCGAAGGACTTCCCTGGTCCGTGGGAGGAGGCATGAACATATCACCGCCGGGCATGGCTTTGAAGGGCAGACCAATGGCATGAAAAAAGCCCTTTAAAACCCTTCAAAAATGCGTCCCGAAGCGTTATGGTGGCGCCCGTTCCCGGAGGGATGCGAACCCTGGCCCCTGGCCACCCCGTCCGCATCCCCGTGCAGGTTGAAAACCCTGCCCGGGGGCCTTTGTGAGGCAATAGAGGATTCACCTCTCGTATGGACAGTTGCAGTACAAACGGCACACGCGCGGCGGCCCTTCCGGCCTTGCCCAGGATGGTGTGCAGCGTCCATCGGGACGAGCGCCCCGCAATGGTCATCTGACCTTCCCGGGCCCTCCCCCAGGCGCCGCCATCCGGCACGCACGGGAGAGCCCGACACCCGACTTCGCGTCCCCACGCCCGGCCCGGCCGGTCCCGTGGGGGTACGGCATTGATGTCGGGATCATCTCTCCCCACCCTCCGCCCGTTGCCATATCCGCCAGACCGCGCAGCACGCCCCCGGGCAAGAAGGAAACGATGAGATGACCGAGATGATGACCAAGGCCAATGACCACTTCGAAACCAGCCGCAACCAGGCCATCCACTGGATTGATGAGCGCCAGGACCCCGCACTGCAGACTGTGGACCGGGCCGTTAGACAAGGGCATTACCAGACTGCCCGTACCCGGTTTCTGAAACTGGCCGAGTCATCCCAGATCGGTGTTCTCCAGCACATCCCCCAGCAGGATGCCGTTCGCCTGGCAGGCGGCTTGCCCACCTACACCGTCGCCCGCCTGTTCGAGCGCCTGCCCCGTCATCTGGGTCGTGCCATCGTGCAGTCCCTGCCCGAGGGCAAACGCCAGGGCGTGGTGGTCATCCTCAACCATCGCCGTCACGACCCCCGCAACCTGCAGAGACGCCAGCTACAGGGCTGAAGCCCCTGCCCCCTGCGAGGCCAGCGCGGTAAACCCCGAGTGGCCCCGCAGGAGGCATACCCCATGCCCATGGGTTATCCTTGGCATCATCACCAAGGACCCGGCCCCGCTTCCACGTGAACCAAGCGACCCTCCCGGTGTCCGATGGAAAAGGATCCTCAATCGCCCCATGACACCCGCCCTCATCCCTGAAGTCTCCATCCATCCCTCGCGACGGCCACGCCCCAGGACCCGGCTGACGTCGGCGTTCGCGGCCGTGTTACTGCTGGTGATGGCGTCGAGTGCCTGGGGCAGCCCCAGGGTGGAGATCTCCGGCGGCGACAGTGAAATTCGGGATAACATTCGCGCCCACCTGGGTCTTGCCCGCGAGGGATGCGACCTGCCCCCCTGGCGGGAACGCCCGCTGGTGCGGGCGGCCCGGGAGGATGCCCGCAACGCCTTGCGAGCCCTGGGGTATTACAGCCCGGAGATCGACATTGATTTCCAACGCATCGACGACTGCTGGCGACTGAACGTCCGGGTGGACCCGGGTCCGCCGGTACGCATCCGTTCCATGGATGTGGCATTGACCGGTGCCGCCAGTGAGGATTCGGCCTTCCAAGAGTTCCTGGGCAACCTGCCCCTGCGCGAAGGCCAGCGCCTGCGCCACAACCAGTACGAGCAGATCAAGAGTGGCCTCAACCGGCTGGCATCCTCCCGTGGCTATTTCTATGCCCGGTTCACCACCACCCAGATCCGGGTTCAGGTCAGCGAGCAGGCCGCCGATGTGGTGGTGCACATGGACAGCGGCCCCCGTTACCGCTTTGGCCCAGTCAGCGTGGAGCAGGACATCCTCCACGATGAACTGGTCCAGAAGTTCGTACCCTTCCAGCAGGGCAGCGACTTTGAGAGTCGACGCCTGATCCAGCTGCAGCAGGCCTTCATCGACAGCGGTTATTTCTCCGATGTGCGCGTGGATACCCACCCGGAGGATGCCGAAGATCTGGAAATCCCCATCACGGCCACCCTGGGCGCCCGCAACAAATGGTCCTATCTGGCTGGCGTGGGGGTGAGCACGGACATCGGCCCCCGGCTGCGCCTCGGCCTGGAAAACCACCGAGCCAATCTGTCCGGACACCGCTATGGTGCAGACCTGGAACTGTCACCGGTGCGCTCCAGTATCGGCCTCAACTATCAGATCCCCCTGGGGGACCCGGCCCGGGAACGACTGGATCTCACCGCGGGCTTTCAGACCGAAAGTACCGACACCGCCGACGGTGACCTGTTCACCCTGGGGGTCGCCCACATCCGGCAAAGACCCTCGGGCTGGACCCATACCCGCTTCCTGCGCTACGAGCACGAGGACTACAAGATCTCCGACACCCGGGGCACCTCAAGGCTATTGACCCCCGGTCTGGAATGGTCACGCATCCAGGCGGATCACCCCATCTTCCCGCGCCAGGGCTGGCGCCTGAGCGCCAACGTGCGTGGCGCATCCGAAGACCTGCTCTCCACCGTCACCTTCGGCCAGGCCACGGGCCGGGCCAAGTTGATCACTCCCCTGGGCCAGGGACGCCTGCTCACCCGGGCAGATGCCGGCACCACGGCAGTGGATGAATTTGCCGAGCTGCCCAGTTCCGTGCGGTTCTTCGCCGGCGGCGACAACAGCGTGCGCGGCTACGGTTACCAAAAGCTGGGGCCCACCAATGATGACGGCGAGGTGATCGGTGGACGGCATTTCTTCACCGCCAGCGTGGAGGCCGAATATCCCATCGTCGGTCAATGGAGTGCCGCCGTGTTCGTGGACGGAGGTAACGCCTTCGAGCGCCTGGACGACTACAACGCCAAGTACGGCGTCGGGGCCGGTGTACGCTGGCGCTCGCCCATCGGGCCGATTCGTGTGGATATCGCCCATCCCACCGATGGCGATGACAACTTCCGGCTGCACCTGACCATGGGAATGGATCTGTGATACGACGCGCCCTGATCAGCTTCGTCGTGGTGCTGTTGCTGCTGGTGGCCCTGATCACCGGCCTGGTGACGGCCCTGGTGGCCACCGAACCCGGCGCCCGCCTGGTGGTCAAGCAGGGCGTGGGCTTCGTGCCGGGGGAACTGCGCATCGAACAGGTGAGCGGCACCCTGCTCACCGGCCTGCGGGCCGAGGGGGTGGTCTACACCCACGAGGCCCTGAACGCGTCCCTGGAAAGCCTCGACCTGCAGATGGAACTGCTGCCCCTGACCGGTCTGGCAGTGCATATCAATGCACTGGATGCCCAGGGCCTGGAGCTCACTCTCACACCGGATCCCGACGCGCCACCGCCGGACCCGGATGCGCCCTTCACCCTGCCCGATGCCATCCCCATGCCGGTCACGGTGGATCTGACCCAAGGGGTGATTCAGAACATCCGCTTTCGCACCCAGGAGCAGGCCGAACCGATCCTCGTGGATGAGGTGCGCCTGACCCTGCACCTGGATGCCGAGCGTGCCCTCATCCGTGATCTGAACGCCCAGACGCCCGACATTCAGGCCAGGGCCTCCGGTCGCGCGGCCCTGGCCCAACCTTACCCCCTTGCCCTGTCGCTGGACTGGCAACTGGATCTGCCCGAGGCCGCCCGGGAGCTCTTGCCGGACGAACCCGCCCGCGGGCGACTGGCCCTGGAGGGAGATCTGGACAGCCTGACAATCCATCATCGGTTGCTGGGTCCGTTGTCCCTGGTCAGCGCGGGTCGCATCAATCAACCGATCACCGATCTCAATCTTGACCTGACCCACCAGTGGGAACCCTTCGAGCTGGATCTGGCACCCGAACAGCGCCTGTCCGTGGCCTCGGGCACCCTCACCACGCGAGGTGGTCTGGAGGCTTATGAACTGGGTCTGAGCGCGGCCCTGCAGGTCACCGACCTGCCCGCTGCAAACCTGGCCCTCGCCGCCGATGGGAACCTGGAATCCCTGAATCTGGCCCCCCTGTCCGTGACCAGTCCGGCCGGCAACCTGGAAGTGGCCGGTCGCCTGGGCTGGGTCGACGCCCCGGACTGGGCACTACAAGTTCGTGGACGGGACCTGAATCCCGCTGAGTTCGTGGCGGACCTGACCGGCCGCCTCAACCTGGACCTGCACACCCGGGGGCGCCTGGATCCGGAACAGGGGGTGGTGGCGCAGGTGGACCTGCAGCGTCTGGCGGGTCAACTGCGTGACTATCCCGTGACGGGCCAGGGGCAGGTAGCCATCGAAGGCACTACCCTCAACACCCCCGGCTTGAGACTGGGCGTGGGCGAGAACCGCCTGAGCACCCGCGGTCGGGTGAGCGACACCCTGGCACTGGACTTTGATCTCAATGCCCCGGACCTGCCTGCTCTGTGGCCGGGACTGGAAGGTCGGGTGAACGCCAGCGGACAGGTGAGCGGCCCCCTGGAGGCCCCGGTGGTCTCCACCCGGGCAGACATCCGCGACCTGGGCCTGGGGGATCTCTCCCTGGCTCGACTGGATCTGGACCTGGAGGCCGGGGTGAGTCCCGACAGCCCCCTGCGCCTGGACCTGGAGGCTCGCGACCTGCGGCTTGGGCAGGACCTGGAACTGAGCAGCCTCAGCCTGCAGGGCAGTGGCACCGCGCAGGCCCATGAGATCAACCTGGACCTGGAGGCGGATCAGGGCCAACTGGGGCTCACCCTGGAAGGCGCCCTGGACGAGGGCCCCGCCTGGGCGGGCCAGCTCACCCGCCTGGATCTGGATCAGCCCCAGGCAGGTGCCTGGCAGCTGCAAACCGCCGTAGGCCTCCATGCCTCTCCCCATGCGGCAGGCCTGGAGGACAGCCTCTGCCTGGCACAGAACGAGGGTCGCCTGTGTCTGGACGGCCACTGGTCCGCCGAGGCGGGGGCCGCAGCCGACCTGCAACTGACCGAGCTCTCCCTGCAGATTCTGACCCCCTTCCTGCCCCCCAACCTGCGGATTGACGGCTCGCTGGGTGCCACGGCGAGCCTGCGCCTGGACGATCAGCTATGGCTCGAGGCACGGGTGGAGCCCAGCGCCGGAGAGCTGCGTCTGCGGGACCTGGACGACGAGGAACACATCATCCCCTACCAGGACGGCCAGGTGGATCTGCTCGTTGAGGACCGGGACATCACCGCGCGCCTGGCACTGGGCTTTCTGGAGGGCGGACAGGTTGACGGCCGACTGGACGCCCGTCAACGGGACGACGGCGACCTGGACCTGGACGGCGACGTCCAGGTGGCCCTGGACGAATTCCGCTGGCTGATGCCGCTGGTTCCCCAGGTGACAGACCCCGGTGGGCGCCTGCGTGTGGACCTGACCGTGGGCGGCACCACGGCGGATCCCCGCATCGAGGGCCTGCTGACCCTCACCGAGGGCACGGCCTTCATCACCGAGGCGGGCATCACCGTGGAGGCCCTGAATCTGGAGCTGCGCAACGAGGGCCTGGAACGCCTGGTGTTCGCGGGTGACATGCGCTCCGGCCCCGGCGCCCTGGAGGTGGATGGCGAGGTGCAGCTGGCCGACGGGGACATGCCCATCATCATCAACGTGCGCGGGGATCGTTTCCAGGCCGCGCGTCGCCCCGATGTGCAGGCCCTGGTCAGCCCGGATCTGCGCATCACCCTCATCGGCCAGCGGGCCATCGTCACCGGTCAGGTGGAGATTCCCGAAGCACGAGTGGAACTGGTGGAACTGCCGCCCCAGGCGGTGTCCGTCTCCCGGGACGAGCTGATCCTGGATGACGAGGAAGAGGCGGGTGAGGCGCTGGTGGTGATCGCCCGGGTGCGGGTCATCCTGGGAGATGACGTGCGCATCAGCGGCTATGGCCTGGAGGCCCGCCTGACCGGCGACATCGCCGTGCAGGACTCGCCGGGAAGGCCCACCAGACTGGTGGGCGAAGTGCGCGTGGCTGAGGGCCGCTACAAGGCCTACGGACAGGACCTGACCGTGGAACGGGGCATCATCGTATTCCAGGGTCCGCCGGAGAACCCGGGGCTGAACATCCGGGCGTCCAGAAGTGTGCCCGCCTACGACGTGGTCGTGGGGCTGGAGATCGGTGGCACCCTGGAAGAGCCCCGCTCACGGGTCTTCTCGGAGCCCCCCATGGAGGACAGCGATGCCCTGGCCTTTCTGGTGACGGGGCGCCCCCTGTCGGGCGCAGGCGAGGGAGAGGCCACCGACATCGTGTCGGCGGTGGCCATGTTCGGCATCGAAAGAGGTGGCTTCATCACCGACCGCATCGGTCAGGAGGTGGGCCTGGACGAGTTCACCGTGGACACGGGCACAGAACTGGAGGATTCGGCCCTGATGATGGGCAAGTATCTCTCGCCGCGCCTGTTCCTGCGCTACAGCGTGGGCCTGTTCGATCGGGTGAATACCGTCATGCTGCGTTACCAGCTCACCCGTACCCTGAGCCTTGAAACCCGCTCCAGCAGCGAGGCCCAGAGCATGGACCTGCTCTACCGGCGCGAGCGTTGACCCAGGCCCCTGTTACCCCGCGCTGAGCGGGAGTAGGCTGGGTGCAAGCCCATCGATCAAGGCCCTGCCATGGCCCAGCTCACCTTCCTGGGCGCCACCGGCGAAGTCACCGGCTCGCGCTACCTCATCGAGACCGAAACCACCCGTCTGCTGCTGGAGTGTGGCCTGCAGCAGGGCGGACGCCAGGCCGGCGAGGCCAACCAGGCCTCCCTCAAGGCATTGGCCGACAGCGTGGATGCGGTCGTCCTCTCCCATGGCCACCTGGACCACGCCGGCCTCCTGCCCAAGCTGGTGAGGGATGGTTACCGGGGCCCCATTTACTGCACCACCGGCACCCGGGACCTGTTGCACATCATGCTGCGGGACTCCGCGCATGTCATGTCCAAGGATGTGGAATGGGAGAACAAATGGCGCCAACGCGCCGGCAAGGATCTGATCGAACCGCTTTACAACATGGACGATGTGGAAGCCGCCCTGGACCAGTGTTGCGCCGTGGACTATGGCCACCTGCAGGCGGTGGGCAAGAACATCCAGCTCAAGTTCCACGATGCCGGACATATCCTGGGTTCGGCCATCGTCGAGATGGTCCTCCAGGACGGCGGGCGCTCCCGTCATCTTGTCTTCTCCGGAGACCTGGGCAATCCGGACTCGGTGCTCATGAACACGCCGGCCCGGCTCACCCATGCCGACCTGGTGATGCTGGAGAGCACCTACGGCAACCGGGATCACCGCCCTCTTGAAGAGACCATCGAAGAACTGGCCGGCATCCTGAAAGAGGCCCATGAGGCCGGCGGTAACGTGCTCATCCCCGCCTTCGCCGTAGGTCGCACCCAGGAGGTGCTCTACCACCTGGGCCGACTGCATCATCAAGGGCGCCTGCCTCAGCAGAAGGTCTTTCTGGACAGCCCGATGGGCATCCAGGTCACGGAGCTTTACGCCAGACGCCGCAAACTGCTCAATGGCGCCGACATGGATGAACTGGACCGGGCATCAGGGGGCGATCTCCAGCGTTATCTGCCCCAGTTGCAGTTCACCCGACGGGTGGAAGAATCCATGGCCATCAACCAGATCACGGGGGGCGCCATCATCATAGCCGGTGCCGGCATGTGCAATGGCGGACGCATCACCCACCACTTCAAGTACAACCTGTGGCGCCGCCAGACACACCTGGTCATCGTCGGCTTTCAGGCACAAGGCACGCTGGGACGAAAACTGGTGGACGGAGCCAAAAGGATCAAGGTGCTCGGCAACGAGTTGGCGGTGGCCGCCAAGGTCCACACCCTGGGGGGGCTGTCCGCCCATGCCGGGCAGTCGGCTCTGCTGGACTGGGCCGGGGCCTTCAAGAACCAGCCGGTGTTCCACATGGTGCACGGGGAACCCGAGGCCCGGGAGGCGCTTGCGGAGGCCCTGCGCACCCGGGCCAAACGCGATGCCCGGGTGCCGGAGTTGGGACAGACCGTGGAGATCTGACCTCAGCGCTTGAGCTTCAACTGGGAAAGATCACGCACTGCGCCCTGTGAGGCCGAGGTGGCCATCAGGGCATAGGCCTGCAGGGCCTGGCTCACCACCCGCTGGCGGCTCACCGGCTGCCAGGCCCGCTCCTCGCCCAGGGCCTCCATGGCCTGGCGCCGGCGATCCAGCTCCGCATCCTCCACGGCCACGCGGATGCTGCGTGCCGGGATATCGATCTCGATGGTATCCCCCTCTTCCACCAGACCGATTGCACCCCCCTCGGCTGCCTCCGGAGACACATGGCCGATGGACAGTCCCGAGGTGCCACCAGAGAAGCGGCCATCGGTGATCAGGGCACAGGCCTTGCCCAGTCCCTTTGATTTCAGGTAACTGGTGGGATAGAGCATCTCCTGCATCCCTGGGCCACCCTTGGGGCCCTCATAGCGGATGATCACCACATCCCCTGCCTTGATCTGATCCGCAAGGATGGCCTCGACCGCCGTATCCTGACTCTCGAACACCCGCGCCGGACCGGAGAATTTCAGGATGCTCTCGTCCACACCCGCGGTCTTGACGATGCAGCCGTCCAAGGCCAGATTACCCGCCAGTACCGCCAGCCCCCCGTCCCGGGAATAGGCGTGGGCCACATTGCGGATGCAACCCTGTTCGCGATCCAGATCCAGGTCGTCCCAGCGTTTCGACTGGGAGAAGGCCTCCTGGGTGGGCACCCCGCCCGGGGCCGCCAGGTAACGCTCCCGGGCCACTTCCGATCGGGTGGTGCGTGCCACATCCCACTCATCCAGGGCCTGTCCCATACTGGGACTGTGCACCGTGGGCACCTCCGTGTGGAGCAGACCACCTCGCTCCAGTTCGCCCAGGATGGCCATGACCCCGCCCGCCCGGTGCACATCCTCCATGTGGTACTTCTGGGTGGCCGGGGCCACTTTGCAGACATTGGGCACCTTGCGTGAGAGCCGGTCGATGTCCTCCATGGTGAAGGGCACCTCTCCTTCCCGGGCCGCCGCCAGCAGGTGCAGGACCGTGTTGGTGGAACCGCCCATGGCGATATCCAGGCTCATGGCATTCTCGAAGGCCTTCATGCTGGCGATGGAGCGGGGCAGCACGGAGTCATCGTCACCTTCGTAGTAGCGCCGCGCCAGATCCACCACCTGACGACCGGCCTGCAGGAACAGATCCCGACGACCCGAATGGGTGGCCAGCAGGGAGCCATTGCCCGGGAGCGACAGGCCCAGGGCCTCGGTCAGGCAATTCATGGAATTGGCGGTGAACATGCCCGAGCAGGAGCCGCAGGTGGGGCAGGCGGAGCGCTCATATTCCATCACGCTCTCATCGCTCTCCCCAGGCGTGGCCGCTGCCACCATGGCATCCACCAGGTCCAGGCTGATCACCTGCTCGCCGCGGCGCACCTTGCCCGCCTCCATGGGGCCGCCGGAGACGAACACCACAGGAATGTTCAGACGCATGGCGGCATTGAGCATCCCCGGGGTGATCTTGTCGCAATTGGAGATGCACACCAGGGCATCCGCGCAGTGGGCATTCACCATGTACTCCACCGCGTCGGCGATCACCTCCCGGGAGGGCAGGGAATAAAGCATGCCGCTGTGGCCCATGGCGATGCCATCGTCCACCGCAATGGTGTTGAATTCCTTGGCCACGCCACCGGCCTTCTCGATCTCCCGCGCCACCAGTTGTCCCAGGTCCTTGAGGTGGACGTGCCCGGGCACGAATTGGGTAAACGAGTTGGCGATGGCGATGATCGGCTTGTCGAAGTCCCCGTCCTTCATGCCGGTGGCGCGCCACAGGGCGCGGGCCCCGGCCATGTTGCGTCCGTGGGTGGTGGTGCGAGATCTGTACTGGGGCATGGGGTGATTCCGAAGATTGTTGCTGATGGCGCACAGTCTACACCGGCACCCGACCCGTTCCGAGTATCTGCAACGGTAACAAGGTCGGATCGCCCCGTGGAGCCTTCGCCGGGAGAAGCCTGAAAGGCCGGGGCTGATCATGCCGGCAGCAATGGCTGAATCGTCAAAATTCTTTACAGCACACGCCAGGATGCATACCCAAAAAACGCTCAACACTCTGATTTCATTAGCAACTCAGTTTACGGCACGAGATATGCTGATCAAGTTAAGGATAAGCGGATTGCAGGCAATCAGGCGTGGACTCAGGTGCGATAAAAGCACACCGACTTCTTTGGGTGGACCTCTCGGAACACACAGAGCCACCTGATCTGACGAATTCCTGGGAGATCCTGGTGGTCCCCTGCCTCGCCGAGGCGGAAGCAATCCTCAGGGACCCCAGCGTGATGATAGGGGTATTCCCGCTCAGGCAGGATTTGCTGAACCAGTTGCCCGCCCTCGAGCGTTTCCTGCAACAGCATGGTACCCGGGAGTGGATTGCACTGGTGGAACCAGACCTGCTCTGGGACCCGCGTGTTCGCGAGATCCTGCGCCACTGGTGCTATGACTTCCACTCCCTCCCGGTGGATACCTATCGCCTGGAGGTGGTGCTGGGGCATGCCTTCGGCATGGCTGAGCTGCTCATGCACTCCGACGTGCACTGCAACTCCCTTGATCAGAAGGACCCTCTCACCGGCGAGAGTCCACCCATGGATCAGATCCGCCGCACCATCTCCAAGGTGGCCCGCGTCGCCGCCCCGGTGCTGATCACCGGTGAGAGCGGCACTGGCAAGGAGCTGGCGGCCCGCGCCGTGCACGAGGCCTCCCCCCGGGCAGGCCGCCCCTTCGAGGCCATCAACTGCGCCGCGGTGCCGGCCTCGCTCATTCAGTCGGAGCTGTTTGGGCACGAGCGCGGGGCCTTCACGGGCGCCCATCGCACCCGAGGTGGCCGGGTGCAGTCTGCCCATGGTGGAACCCTGTTCCTGGATGAGATCGGTGACCTGCCCCTGGAGGTACAGGCCTCATTGCTCAGATTCCTGCAGAACCAGACAGTGCAGAAGGTGGGTAGCGATCATGAAGAGAAGGTCGATGTGCGCGTCGTGGCTGCGACCCATGTCAACCTGACGGAGGCAGTGAAGGAAGGGCGATTCCGGGAGGACCTGTTCTATCGCCTGGACGTCCTGCACTTCGAGATGCCACCCCTGCGGGAACGGGACGGGGATGGCGTATTGCTGGCTCATCACTTCTTTCAGGCCTTCGCACGCGACCGCAACGCCCGCGTGAAGGGTTTCAGCGCGTCCGCCCTGGAAGCCATCCGCCAGCACCACTGGCCCGGCAATGTCCGGGAACTGATCAATCGCGTGCGGCGCGCCATGGTGCTGTGCGAGAACCGCTTCATCCAGCCCGAGGATCTGGGGCTCGAGGACGCACTGGAGAACACCCTGCCCCAGGCCTCTCTGGAGGAGGTGCGGGCAGAGGCGGAACGCGCCGCCATTGTCCGCGCCCTGCGGGCCTGCGAGGGCAACGTCTCGGCGGCTGCCCGTCGCCTGAACGTCTCGCGCATCACACTCTACCGTCTGGCTCGACGTCACGAAATCTCCCTGCAGGGGCAAGCGGCAATCAAGAGCTAGAGACCCGAACGGCAAGGCAAACACGGCATCGCTCAACGTGCCCGCTCAATAACTGCCGCACTGAAGCATCCATACAAGGGAGCCCATAGGTCATGAGATTCACCCGCAAACGCCTGGCAATTGCCTGCTCCACTTTGCCACTGCTGCTGACTCAAGCAGCCTGGGCCCAGGGACAGCCGCCAGAAGAGGTGGGTGAGAGGCCGCCCCAGGAAGAGGCCCAGCCGGACGTGGCGGCGGTGTTCCAGGAGCGCGGTCTGCTCACCCCCAAGGGGGGCTGGGTGGTGGAGCCATCGCTGCAGTACGTGCACAGTTCATCCACCACGGTGGCCATCGACGGGTTCACCATCCTGCCGGCCATTGCCATCGGCCTGATCGACCTGACCGAAGTCCAAAGGGACACGCTCACCGCAGCGCTTTCCTTCCGCTATGGCCTGTCCAATCGCATGGAAGTGGGTATTCGCATACCTTACGTCTGGCGGGATGAATCGCTGCGTCGGCGGGAAGTCCTGGTGGGCACCTCTGCCGAACAGGTCACGGGTTCCGATGGCCATGGCCTTGGGGACGTGGAACTGGCCCTGCACTACCAATTCAACCGGGCCGTGACGGGCAAGCCGTTCTTCATCGGCAACCTGCGCGTCAAAGCCCCCACGGGCACCTCCCCGTTCGATGTGGAACGCGAGCTCATCCTCGACGATGATGGGCGCCCCATCACGGAAATCTTCATCGAACAGCCCACCGGCTCGGGTTTCTGGGCCGTCCAGCCGAGCCTGACCATGACCTACCCCACCGATCCGGCCGTGATCTACGGCAACATCAGTTACCTGTGGAACGTTGAGCGCGACGTGGGCAACGATCTGGGCAAAATCAACCCGGGGGATGCCCTGGGAATGAGCATGGGCGTGGGTATCGCCCTGAACAACCGGACTTCCATCAGCCTCGGCTACGATCACAGCATGGTCTTCAAGACCCGGTATGAAAATGCACCACCGCTGGACCCGGCCTTCGACCGCATACAGGTGGGGACCTTCCTCTGGGGTTTGTCACACAGAGTGTCCGACCGCACCAGCATGAACCTGTCGGTGGGCATAGGAGCTACCTCGGCTGCGCCCGATACCCAGATTACACTTCGCTTGCCCATGCGTTTCTGAGGGTTTGAATCGGCTCAGTAGCCCCTCAGCCCCTGGATCATCTGGGCGTCCAGCATGCGGCGCATCTCCATGCGGTTGAAGTTCACGCCTGCCATGTCCACGTTCAGGATGGTCTGGTTGCTGATCACCTGGTGGTTCAATTGATTCTGGACGACGGTATTCCAGCCTGGACCCGACAGGGCATGAACCGACACCCCATCCAGGGTGTTGCGGATACGCAGGCTACCCGGAGCCGCATTCATCCCGGTTCCAGAGGGATCCATGAGTACCGTGCGTGCCACAACCTCCCCATTGATCGCCGTGGTGCGCTCGATACCCAAGGCCAATTCAAAACCACCGCGCTGAATCAGCCCACCCCGCTGATCCGCCAGTTCATGATCCGGCACGACCGCCCAGGCCATCATCTCCAAAGGGTCACCCGTGCCGGCAGGGTCCGAAGGATAAGACCATTCACCCTGAGCCATCGAGAGGGTCGGCAGCACGCTGCCCATCACAAGGCTCAGACACAAAAAACGCATCCAGAGCCCCGAAGCACGAGGCGGTGTATCGACCCGCTCGAAAGATAGCGCTTCCATATCTGCCTGTACCTCGGCCTACCAGTCGGAGTGACGTGGCAATGCCAGGATAAAATCCGCCAACCCATTACGTGCCAGGGCGGTACCATAGGGGGGTGCCGCCAAGGATTCCCAGGCCACCGGGGCGTTGAAATTCGCCCGCCCCAGGTCCAGCTGGTCACGAATCAGAAACAGAATGTCGTTACTGCGAATGGCCTCGAATTCGGCGCGACTGTAATCGGTCACACCCAGTGCGGGGTCGCCCACCAGAACACGGTCCCCCTTGATCCCCTTGACCACGACGAAATGACGGTAGCCCTCGATGTCCACCAAGGCGATGGCCGGCACACCCACTTCCTCCAGCGTTTCCAGAGGAAGCCGAAAGCCATCTGAAGCGATTCCCAGGCCCGCCAGATAGCGCTTCATGTCCAGCATGGAGAAACCCTGCTCACGAATCCGGGCCTGATCCCCCATTTCATACATGGCCTCGAAAGTGTCACGCTCCTGGGTGGGACGGTCGTAATGGTAGGTCAGCAGGGTCGCCAGGGCTGCCGAGCCGCAGCTGAAGTCATACTGCTGGCGCACCACCGTCTTGAAACGCATCCCCTGCAAGCTGGTCACGGTCATCTCGTGACTGCCCATGGCGCCCGGAACATGCACCATGCCCGTGGCATGACCGTGCGACGGGGCCATCAGCGCCCATCCACCCCAGACCAGGGCCACCACACCGATGATGCTCGATCCACGCGACGACATGACGGAGTCACGGCGCCATGTTGAGGTTGATGACGGTTGAATCCTGGATGATCACGTTATGACCAGAGTTCTGGATCACCGTGCTGATACCCTGGGCATGCGCCAGTGCGCCCGGAGCCAGGATGTTGTCGCCGCTGACTCCCCGCTCGATGTAAGTATTGGACATGTAGGCATTGGAGGTCACCCGGGTCATCTGCAGGGTACCCACATCACTCATCGCGCGCTCCCCTTCCAGTTCCGCATCCGACAGCGCTCCCTCAAGTGCAGCGAAGTCCCCGGCAGCTGGCAGCGCGATCACGCAAAGCCAGGTGCCGACCACGAGGCAGGCACCCAGACGCATTGAATATCGCCCAAGAACGGATTGACTGCTCATCACGCGTTCACCCCTGTAACTCGGTGGACGATGACGGCGGCGGGCAACACGCCCGCCGCCGTCCCCAACACACGGTCAGCCTAACCGTGGTTCATCAGTTGCCATTGCCGTTGCCCAGGCCCAGATGCGCCTGCACGGAGACCTGCTGCTGAACCAGACTATTGGTACCACTGTTTTGGGCCACCTGCGTGACACCCGCCGAGTTACTCACGCCACCCTCGCCGATGTAGTTGTACGCCGTGTAGGTGGTCTCGGCATCGATATTGAGCCCGGTGAAGCTCACGCTGCCACTCAGGTCATTCTCGGACACCACCATGGTCTCGACGTTGAATGAATCCGTCACACTGTTGTCGATGTTGTTGGTGGTGTTGGTGGTGGTGTGCTGGCTGTTGTCCGAATTATCATCATTCGAATCCGTCCAGCTCATGTTTGTATTGAACGAATCATTGTTGCTGTAATCGGAATTGTCATCGTTTGAATCGGTCCAACTCATGTTCGTATTGAACGAGTCATTCTTACTGCTGTCGGAATTGTCCGCATAATTATGGGAATCCGACGTATTGTATGAATCGTTGGTGCTGTTATTGGAGTTATCATCCTTCTCCATACTGCTGCTCCAGTTGCTCTCGCTGGTGCTGCTGTAGTTCTGGGAGTCGTTGATGCTGTTATTGGAGTTATCGTCCTTCTCCATACTACTGCTCCAGTTGCTCTCACTGGTGCTGCTGTAGTTCTGGGAGTCGTTGATGCTGTTGTTGGAGTTATCATCCTTGTTAAAGGAATCGTTCACGCTGTTATTGGAATTGTCGTCCTTCTCCCAGTTGCTGGTCCAGCTGCTCTCGCTGGAGCTGCTGGAGTTGTAGGAGTCGGCCATCGCCTTGTTGAACGAATCGTTGGTGCTGTGATTGGAGTTATCATCCTTCTCCATACTGCTGGTCCAGCTGCTCTCACTGGTGCTGCTGGAGTTATTGGAATCGGTCCAGGACTTATTGCCCGAATCAGAAATATCGGAGCTCCAGCTACTTTCCGAAGAAGCATTCCAGCTGCTCTCCTTGTTCGTATTATGAGAATCGCTGTAACTGGTATTACCGGAGTCAGCCACAGAGGAACTCCAACTGCTTTCCTTGTTGGTATTATTGGAATCCGCATAGCTCGTGTTTTTGGAATCGGCATAGCTAGCGTTGCCCGAGTCTGCGGTGGAACTGTTAAAGGACGAATCCAGCCCACTGTAGGCACTCTGTCCACCGAATTCCCCTTCGCCCGCGTTACTGGCGCCCCCCGGAATACCATCTTCAGCCCAGGCAGGCGCAGCCACACCCAATGTCATGGCAACAGCAGCGCAGATTGCAGTCTTCTTGAAGTTCAACATCGATTCTTCCTCCTCAACGTATCGACGGTCCCCCTGCGGGTATCCCATGAACCCCGGGTCCGCGATGAAGAGCAATTGCAACCATCGAGCCAACAACAAAAAACCCCGCAAGATCTGCAGGTTGGGACACATGACACATTTCTGATGTGGGCTGCGATACACTTCGAGTAACCAAAAGTGTTTCGAGCCTGATACATTCAACAACATATAAAGCTCATTTCAGGCCGCGGATGCGCAAGGGCACTGACCTTGGGCTATGCGGAGCCGGGTGTATCAATATGGAAACACGCTGCACACGAACCCACACCTGATTCATTGCTAGACCCCCTCCCCAAAGGCCCTTTACCGGAGCCCACCATGTCACACACTTCGCTAAACCACATGCTCAAGCGCCTCATCGAAATCCCCTCGGTGAGCAGCGTCTCGCCGAGCCACGACATGGGGAACCGTCCGCTGATCGACGAGCTGGCCGGCTGGTGCGAGGCGGGAGGCTTTCGAGTGGAGGTCAGGCCCCTGGAAGGCGTGGCCGACAAGGCCAACCTGGTGGCCAGCCTGGGCAAAGGGCCTGGCGGGTTGGTATTGGCAGGGCACACCGATACCGTGCCCTGCGATCCTCACCTGTGGTCCCAGGATCCCTTCCAGGGGGTCTTCCGTGACGACCGCCTGTACGGCCTGGGCAGCTGCGACATGAAGAGTTTCCTGGCCCTGGCCCTGGAGGCTGCAGCTGGTTTTGACCCAAAAGATTTCCGACACCCGCTGGTGATCCTGGCCACGGCGGACGAGGAAAGCTCCATGCGCGGGGCCCGGGCCATTGCTGAAGCCGGACAACCCCTGGGGCGCCAGGCGGTGATCGGCGAACCCACCAACCTGCGGCCCGTGCGCATGCACAAGGGCATTCTCATGGAAGGCATCCGGGTGACGGGGCAGGCCGGGCATTCCAGCGACCCCAGCCTGGGTAACAGCGCCCTGGAAGGCATGCATCGGGTGATGGGCGAGGTCCTGGCCTGGCGGGACGAACTCCAGGCCCGGCATCGCAACCCGCAGTTCCAGGTGGCGGTACCCACCCTGAACCTGGGTCACATACACGGCGGTGATAACCCCAACCGCATCTGCGGCCAATGCGAGCTGCATATCGACCTGCGCCCCCTGCCCGGCATGGAGCCCGACGCACTGCGCCAAACCCTGACCGAGCGCGTGGACAAGGCCCTGCAGGATACGGGCCTGGATCACGAGGTCTTCCGCCTGATTCCGGGCGTTCCCCCCATGGAAACGCCCGCCGACAGTGAACTGGTGAGGGTCACCGAGGAGCTCACCGGCCATGCCGCCGAGGCGGTCGCCTTCGGCACGGAAGGCCCCTTCCTGCGCCAGATGGACATGGACGTGGTGATCCTGGGCCCCGGCGACATCCGGCAGGCGCATCAACCGGATGAATACCTGGCCCTGGACCGCATCGAACCGATGCTGAAGATCCTGCGCGGCCTGATCCAGCGATTCTGCATCCATGCGTGACTTCCGCCGAACAGCGCGTTGACTCATCGGTTGCCCGCAGGCGGATCGCGCCGGTATTTGGCAGCGGGGCGGGCAATTGCTTATGATCGTGCCGCATACGCTCGCACCGCCTAAGGACCTGATGGCCTTGAAGAAAAACCCCACATCCCCCCATGTCGCCTGGTTCAGGGACGCCGCCCCCTATATCAACGCCCACCGGGAACGCACCTTCGTCATCTGTTTTGGTGGCGAGGCAGCCCTGCAACCGGGCTTTGCCGCCCTGTTGCACGATATCGCCATCCTGCAGACCCTGGGCGTGCGACTGGTCCTGGTGCACGGGGCGCGCCCGCAGATCGAGGAACGGCTGCGGGCGCGGGGGGCACAGATACAGTACGTGAACGGCCTGAGGCTCACCGACGATTCCGCCCTGCAGGCGGTCAAGGAGGCAGCCGGCTCGCTGCGCGCAGAGATCGAGGCGCTGTTGTCCATGGGGCTGGCCAACACCCCCATGTCCGGCGTGCGGGTGCGGGTATCATCCGGGAACTTCGTCACGGCGCGCCCGCTGGGCGTGCGTGATGGTGTGGACTATCAGCACACGGGCGAAGTCCGGCGGGTGGATACCGAGGGCATGAAACACCACCTGCAAGCCGGCGACATGGTCCTGCTGCCGCCCATGGGCTATTCCCCCACGGGCGAGATCTTCAACCTCACCGCCGAGGACGTGGCCACCGCCGCCGCCGCCGCCCTGGGGGCCGACAAGCTCATCTTCTTCAGCGACACCTCTGCTCTGCGCAACGCCAGCCGGCGTCCCATCACCCAGATGACCGCTGACCAGGCCCAGGCGCTCCTGAACGGTCGTCGTCGCCTGCCCGAGGAACTGGCCCTGCACCTGAAATGCGCCATCAGCGCCTCGCGGCAATCGGTGGAACGGGTGCACCTGGTGGATCGGAACCGGGACGGCGCATTGCTCATGGAACTCTACACCCGCGAGGGGGCAGGCACCCTGATCACCGGGGAGAACTACGAACGCCTGCGCCAGGCCACCATCGAGGATGTGGGCGGCATCCTGGAACTCATCCAGCCCCTGGAGGTGGAGGGCATCCTGGTGCGCCGCTCCCGGGAGCAACTGGAGCTGGAGATCGAGCGGTTTTACGTCATCGAGCGGGACGGCATGATCCTGGCGTGTGCCGCCCTGTACCCGTCCACGGAAGAGGCCGTGGCGGAAGTGGCCTGCGTGGCCGTGCACCCCGAACATCGGGGCGGTGGTCGCGCCGACATGCTGGTGGAACACCTGGAGGCCCAGGCCCGCCACCTGGGCATCACCCGGCTGTTCGTGCTCACCACCCGCACCGCCCACTGGTTCCGGGAGCGGGGGTTCGAGCCCGGGGAGATCCAGTCCCTGCCCATCAGCCGGCAGCAGATGTACAACATCCAGCGAAATTCAAAGATCTTCATCAAGCCACTGCAGCCCCGACACACGCGTCGCAAGCTCGCCTGAGACAATCTCAGCGCTTGCGGGCCAGGGTGAGGCCGTCGCCGATGGGCACCAGACTCACCGTCACGCCCGGGTCCTCGTGGGCCAGGGCGTTGAAGGCGCGAATGGACTCTGTATCGGGTTCGTGGTCGTTCGGGTCGGCCACCCGGCCACCCCACAGAGTGTTGTCCAGGCAGACCACTCCGCCCGGGCGCATCAGGCGCAGACAGCGCCGATAGTAATTCACGTAATTGGCCTTGTCGGCGTCAATGAAGCACAGGTCGAACCGACCCGCCTGACCGTCCGCCAAGAGCCCATCCAGGGTGTCCAGAGCCGGCGCCAGGCGCAGGTCAATGCGGTCGGCCAACCCTGCCTCGGCCCAGTAACGACGGGCGATGGCCGTCCACTCCTCGCTGATGTCGCAGCAGACCAGCTGACCATCCTCCGGCATGGCCCCCGCCATCCACAGAGCGCTGTAACCGGTGAAGGTACCGATCTCCAGGATGCGCCGCGCCCCCAGCAACTCCACCAGCAGGCCCAGAAACTGGCCCTGCTCGGGCGCCACCTGCAGGTTGTGTTCGGGCATATGGGCGGTTTCCTCCCGCAGGCACCGATACAAGGCGGGCTCCCGCAGGGAGACCGAGCGCATGTAGGCCTGCAGGCGCTCGTCCATGGGCGTGGTCAGGTTGGACATCAGGTGACTCCTTGGCGTGCTGTGTCGTCGGGCCGTGACGGTTCCGTCAGAGCTTTGTCAGAGAATTCGGTTATACTTCGCCCATCCGGAGACAGGATGATGTCTTTTTATACACTTTCTGTCTGGAAAATGCCTTATCCCGGCTCACGGAGGTAGTCATCATGAGCGATATGGGCGCGCACGTCTCACCACTGCGAATCCTTCAGATCACCGATCTCCACCTATGCCCGCAACCGGGAGATGTCATGGGGTCGGGCATCAACACCGATGATAGCCTCCAGCGTGTGCTCGCGCAGGTCAAGCGACAGGAGCCACACCTGGACCGGGCGCTGGTGACGGGGGATCTGGTTCACGATCCGGTGCCCGAGGCCTACCAGCGGGCGAGCAAACAGCTGAACGCCCTGCCCTGCCCGGTGCATTGCCTGCCCGGCAACCATGATGATGCCGACCTCATGGAGGATACCCTTGCAGGCAGCAACCTGCATTGCGGCAAGATTCTGAGTCTGGATGACTGGCTTGTCGTCCTGCTCAACAGTGCGGTACCGGAAGGGAGTCACGGCAGACTGGAAGACACCGAGTTGGACCTGCTGGAGGAAAGCCTGTCCCGACACCCGGCAAGGCATGCACTGATCTGCCTGCATCATCCGGTGATCCCCGTGGGCACCCCCTGGATGGATCGCATCGGCCTGCGCAACGCCGATGACTTCTGGGGAGTCATCGATCAGCACGACAAGGTGCGCGGCGTGCTCTTCGGTCACGCCCATCAGGCAGTGGACCAGACCCGCAACGGCGTGCGCCTGCTGTGCGCGCCTTCCACCGGTGCACAGTTTGCACCCGGGAGTCAGACCGTGCGTCTGGATGACCTGCCACCCGGTTACCGGCGTCTGGACCTGTTCCCGGATGGCCGTATCCACACCCGGGTGGAATACCTGCCCCAAGCCCCCGCATGGCGGCTGTGTGGATCCTGAGGCAGACCCAGGCATCCACTCCTTCGGCAACGCCGCCATTCGCGGCCAAGGGCCGCTCCCACGGGGGCATGACCATTCCAGGTACCACTGATTCGTGTACCCGCTTCCCTGTGGCAGCGGGCCGGTCTGCGAACGGGAGGCACCCACTGCGACTCATTCGATGCCATTGCTGGTACGCGGCACGGGTCGGCTGGCATTGATCATCAGCACCAGGGAGCGCCCCTGCAGCGGGTAGACCTCGTGGCTGTGGAACTTGCGATGGTCCGGACGGGGTCCGCGGGGGTAGACCGTATCCAGGAGCACATCCCAACGGGTACGCTCCGGTTGGGCGGGCAGCCGAAAGGAGATGGCCTCGTGATTCGAATTCATCAACAGCAGCATGTCGGTGTCCCGCACCCGGCGGCCGCGCTCGTCATACTCCTCGAACAGGTCACCAGCGATGAACATGCCCAGGCTGCGGGCGAAACCCTGCTGCCAGTCCTCGTCGTCCATTTCCTCGCCATCGGGTCGGATCCAGGCCAGATCCTTCACGCCAGCCCCCATGATGGGGCGCCCCTGAAAGAAATGCCGCCGCTTCAGCGCGGGGTGCTCGCGTCGCAGGGTGATCAGGTATTGCACGAAGGGCAACAGGTCACGGCCATATTCGTCCAGGGCCCAGTCCATCCAGGAAATCTCGTTGTCCTGGCAATAAGCGTTGTTGTTGCCTTGCTGACTGCGACCGCGCTCATCCCCGGCCAACAGCATGGGGATGCCCTGGGAGAGGAACAGGGTGGACAGGAAATTGCGCTTCTGCCGCGCCCGAAGGTCCATGATGTGCTTGTTGCGGGTGGCCCCTTCCTCGCCACAGTTCCAGGAAAGGTTGTGGCTCTCGCCGTCCCGGCCTTCCTCACCATTGGCCTCGTTGTGCTTTTCGTTGAAGCTCACCAGGTCATCCAGGGTGAAGCCATCGTGACAGGTCACGAAGTTGATGCTGGCATAGGGCCTGCGACCGCTGGATTCGTACAGATCCGATGAACCGGTGAGACGATAGGCCATATCGCCGATCAGCCCGTCCTCGCCTTTCCAATAGGCCCGCACCGTATCCCGGTACCGTCCGTTCCATTCGGTCCAGCCCACCGGGAAGTTGCCCACCTGATAGCCCCCCTCGCCCAGATCCCAGGGTTCGGCGATCAGTTTCACCTGGGACAACACCGGATCCTGATGGATGATGTCGAAGAAGGCCCCCAGGCGATCCACTTCGTGCAGCTCACGCGCCAGCGCCGAGGCCAGGTCGAAACGGAAGCCGTCCACGTGCATCTCCTGCACCCAATAGCGCAGAGAGTCCATGATCAACTGCAGCACCCGGGGGTGCTGCATGTTCAGGGTGTTGCCGCAGCCGGTGTAATCCATGTAATAACGCTGATCATCGTGCACCAGCCGGTAATAGGCCCGGTTATCGATACCGCGAAACGACAGGGTGGGCCCCAGGTGACTGCCCTCGGCCGTGTGGTTGTACACCACGTCCAGGATGACCTCGATCCCCGCCGAATGCAGCGTCTTCACCATGGTCTTGAACTCGTTCACATGCCCCGATGCGCTGTAACGCATGTCCGGCGCGAAGAAGGACATGGAATTGTAGCCCCAGTAATTGCGCAGCCCCTTCTCCACCAGGTGCCTGTCATCCAGAAAGGCATGCACCGGCATCAACTCCACCGCCGTCACGCCCAGGCGCTGCAGATAGGAGACCACCGGCGCCGTGGCCAACCCGGCGTAGGTACCGCGCAGCTCCGGGTGCACCCTGGGATGCTGGGCGGTGAATCCCTTCACATGCAGCTCGTAGATGACCGTCTCGTGCCAGGGGGTCTTCGGCGGCTTGTCATCCCCCCAGGTGAAGGCCGTGTCAATCACCTGCCCCTTGGGCATGCCGGGGGCTGAATCCCGCTTGTCCATGACCAGATCCGCCTCTTCGGCGCCGATGTGGTAACCAAACAGCGCATCGTTCCATTTCACCTGACCATGCAGGGCCTTGGCGTAGGGGTCGATGAGCAGCTTGTTGGGATTGAACCGATGCCCGGCGGCCGGATCGTGAGGCCCATGCACCCGGTAGCCATAGAGCAGCCCCGGGCGCGCCTCCGGCAGGTAACAATGAAAGACCTGATCGGTATGCCAGCGCATCTCGATGCGCTCCAGTTCCCGCCGGCCACTTTCGCTGAACAGGCACAGCTCCACCCGCTCGGCATGCTCGGAAAACAGCGCGAAATTCACCCCTTCACCATCCCAGGTGGAACCCAGGGGATAGGGACTGCCGGGCCAGATGGCCCAGTTCGGTTGGCTCATGCGGATAACCTTCTGCGCCTGTGGGCGCCCATGGAAAACACGCGGCCGCTACGACCACTCGTACTATGATCACCCGACCATCACCCTGTCGGTCAATGGCCACCGGGGCATTGGCTGAGGCTGCGGGCGTGTAATAATGACACGGCGCAAGAAACACCGCTCCGGAGAGCCTCGCCCCCCATGACAGCCCTCATCAGTGAACCGGACCAGCGACTTGAGGCCATGCAGGAATGGCTACGGGAAACCCTGGGGCCCGAGACGCCCGAACCCACCCTCCTGTCGGCCGATGCCAGCTTTCGCCGTTATTTCCGGCTACGGGATCACAACACCTCCCGGGTGATCATGGACGCCCCGCCCGACAAGGAGTCCGCGGAAGACTTCGTCCATATAGCCGACATCCTGCGGGAACTGGGCCTGAGCGCGCCCCGCATCCATGCCTTTGACCAGACCCAGGGGTTTCTTTTGCTTGAAGACCTGGGTGATCACACCTTCAGTCGTGCCCTGGGCGAGGGGGCCGACGAGGCGGGCCTTTACCGCCTGGCCACCGACACCCTCGTTGAACTGCATCGCAACTGGTCACGCCATCATACCCGCCGCGTCCCCCCTTACGACGAGGCCGCGCTGCTGCGCGAGGCCGATCTGTTCACTCAATGGTACTGGCCCGAGGCCTTTGACACCCCGTGCGAAGCCCACGTGCAGCAAAGATTCCAGCAGGCCTGGCAACAGGCCCTGGAGCCGGTGTACCGGCTGCCCCCCACCCTGGTACTGCGAGACTACCACGTGGACAACCTGATGGTGCTGGCGGGCCGCCAGGGTGTGGCTGCCTGCGGACTGCTGGACTTCCAGGATGCCCTGATCGGCTCGCCCGCCTACGACCTGGTCTCCCTGCTGCGGGATGCCCGCCGGGACGTGGACCCCGTCGTGGCCGAGACCATGGTGGCCCGCTACCGGGATGCCTTCCAGGGCCTGGACGCCAACACCCTGGACGACAGTTTCTGGATACTCGGGGCGCAGCGCACCACCAAGATCATCGGCATCTTCACCCGCCTGTGGCGACGCGACGGCAAACCCTCGTATCTGCGTCACCTGCCCAGGCTGTGGCGCCTGCTGGAACAGGAACTGGCCCATCCGGCGCTCACCCCGGTACGCCAGTGGTTCGACGCCCACCTGCCGCCCGAACGGCGCCTGGCCTTGCAGGCCGGCGTGCTGGCGTGCTCCGACAACGCCCTTTCCCGAATCGGCATCCGGCCGGGGGCCTGAACATGCATGCCATGATCCTGGCAGCCGGTCGCGGCGAGCGCATGCGCCCGCTCACCGATCACACGCCCAAGCCCCTGCTGTGCGCCGGAGGCCGCCCGCTCATCGTGCATCACCTGGAGCGCCTGGCAACCGCCGGCTATCGACAGGTGGTCATCAACCTGGCCTGGCGGGGCGAACAGATCCGCGATCACCTGGGTGAGGGTCGCCCGTGGGGCCTGAACATCCGGTACTCCCCAGAGCCCGAGGCACTGGAGACCGGTGGCGGCATCCGTCAGGCCTTGCCGCTGCTGGAATCCGATCCCTTCCTGGTGATCAATGGGGATGTCTGGTGCGACCACCCGCTCGCCCCGCCCACGCTGGCCCACGACACCCTGGCCCACCTGGTCCTGGTGGACAATCCGCCGCATCATCCCGGGGGGGACTTCCGGCTTCAGGAAGGACGGGTGCATCACGGCGTGGCAGACGCAGCCCCTTGCCTGACCTTCTCCGGCATCGGCTGGTACCGTCCGGCCCTGTTCGCGGATGCCCCCATCGGCGCCTTCCCCCTGGCCCCGCTGCTACGCCAGGCCATGGATCGCGGCCAGGTGAGCGGCGAACATCACCGCGGACAATGGCTGGACATCGGCACCCCCGAACGACTGGCGGCGCTGGACCGACAATTGACCTGATCCCACCGCCCGGCTTGGGACAAAACCCAATCCCCGCTAGACTTACCCCAAGGATTCAAGGCCAAACCGACCTTCTCGACAGGTACCCAACACCATGCAACTGCCCAAACCACCCGTCCTGCTCCCCCTCGGCGTCGCCCTGCGACTGCTGCCCGACGCCGTTCATACACGCCTCTTCTCGGCCCTGGTCAATCACCTGCTCAAGGGACAACCGGCCGCGGAAGAGCTGGGCCCACTGGAAGGCAAGCGCATCTGCCTATCGGTCACGGATCACCATGGGGGCGTCTGCTTTCTGGTGAAGGAAGGCGGCGTCACCCCCTGGGACTGCAAGGCCGACGACGACTGGGACGTGCGCATCCGCGGCCGCCTCGAAGACTTCTGGCGCCTGGCTGCCCGCGCCGAGGACCCGGACACCCTGTTCTTCAGCCGCCGCCTGGACCTGGAAGGCGAGACCGAGGCCGGCCTGTACCTGAAAAACCTTCTGGACACCGCCGAGCCCGACTGGGAAAGCCACATCCACGCGGTGCTGGGAGAACGCGCCGGGTCCAAGGCCGTCAGCATGCTCAATCAGCTGGGCCTGGGCAAGCTGCTGCCGGGGGGGCTGCACCCTACCCAGTAGACATACTCCCCGCATCAGAGGCCCCTCTCCCGCCTGCGGGTGAGGGGTTGCGGTGAGGGCCGTCGTCAGCACCATACCCACCGCCCCCCTCTTCCCCAGTTCTTCACCCCCAAGGCGAGAAGAGAGATTCAGGTGCGCCTGCCAAACAAGTCGTGCTCGGAGGCCGCTTCCACCTCCACCTCCGCAAACTCACCCACAGCCAGCCCCGCACCGTCCTCCACGAACACCAGACCATCCACCTCCGGCGCGTCTGCCGCCGAACGCGCAATCGCCGTCCCCTCGGCATCGATCTCATCCACCAGCACAGTCAACGTCTGCCCCACGCGACGGCCCAGGCGGGCCTGACTGATCTCCGCCTGCACTTCCATGAAACGCGCCAGACGCTCCTCCTTCACCGCTTCGGGCACCGCGTCGGGCAAGGCATTGGCCGGCGCGCCCTCCACTGCCGAATAGGTAAAGCAACCCACCCGATCCAGCTGCGCTTCCTGAATGAAATCCAGCAACTGCTGAAAATCCGACTCCGTCTCCCCGGGGAAGCCGACGATGAAGGTGCTGCGCAGGGTCAGATCCGGACAGATCTCGCGCCAGCGATGAATCCGCTCCAGCACCCGCTCCGTGGCCGCTGGCCGGCGCATGGCCTTGAGCACCCGTGTGCTGCCATGCTGCAGGGGCACATCCAGATAGGGCAGGACGCGACCCTCGGCCATCAGCGGGATCAGATCATCCACGTGGGGATAGGGATACACATAGTGCAGGCGTACCCACACGCCCAGGCTGCCCAGGGCCTCGGCCAGGTTCTGCACATGGGTACGCAGCGGCCTGCCACCCCAGAAACCCGTGCGGTATTTCACATCCACCCCGTAAGCACTGGTGTCCTGGGAGATGACCAACAACTCGCGCACCCCGGCCTCCACCAAGCGCTCTGCCTCGGCCATCACCTCGCCCACCGGGCGACTCACCAGATCGCCCCGAAAATGCGGGATCACACAGAAACTGCAGCGATGGTTGCAGCCTTCGGAGATCTTCAGGTAGGCGTAGTGGCGCGGGGTCAGACGCACGCCCTGCGGCGGCACCAGGCTCTGATAGGGGTCGTGCGGGGCTGGCAGATGCGCGTGCACCGCGCCCATCACCGCCTCGAAGGCATGGGGACCGGAGACCGCCAGCACCCCCGGGTGCGCAGCCCGCACCTTATCCGCATCCGCACCCAGACACCCGGTGACGATCACCCGCCCGTTCTCCGCCATGGCCTCGCCAATGGCCTCCAGAGACTCGGTGACCGCCGCATCGATGAATCCGCAGGTGTTCACCACCACCAGGTCGGCGTCCTGATAAGTGCCGGTGATGCCATAGCCCTCCGCCCGCAATCGGGTGAGGATATGCTCGGAGTCCGACAACGCCTTGGGGCAGCCCAGGCTGACGAAACCCACCTGGGGCATCACCTCCTGCGGGCCGCTCACGATGCCCGCCCGGTACGGATGTCCGCCAGAAGGGGCGGGCATTTATGCACACCGGGGATCAAGGGCGTCGCAGTGCATACACGCTTATCTCCCAGACCGCAACAGGTCGTGTTGAACAAATTTAACTCCAATAAAAACAGACGGTTGAAAACATGTACAAAAAATGACCGATTTGACTCGAGCCGTGTCGGCACGCGCCCTGGAGGCACTTTACCCCAATTCATCCACATAGTTATCCACAGGTTTTGTGGAAAACAGGAGAAAATGAAGTGCCGGGGAGGATTTAGCTGCAAAGACTCAAGTCACGTTTGGAAAAAAGCGGGTAAACCGAGCGACCGATCTTCCGGGCTCATCGCCTGGCCCGGGCCGGGCCTTGCCACCCGAAGCGGGGTCCAGTATATTACTCGTCTTTTTTCAGCGCTACAGGCTTTCGAGGGTGCTTGCATGAAGCCGGAAATCCATCCTGATTACCATGAAGTGAACGTGACCTGCAGTTGCGGGAATGCGTTCCAGACCCGCTCGACTCACAAAGGCGACGCCCTGAACGTGGAAGTCTGCTCTGCATGCCATCCGTTCTACACCGGCAAGCAGAAGATTCTCGACACGGCCGGGCAGGTGGACAAGTTCCGTCGCCGCTACGGTATGTAATGCCGGGGGCATGCCCCATGGCAAGAAGGTTCGAATGGGGCACAAGGGCGCCGTGGATCGGCGCCCTTGTTGCGTTATGCCTGGGCACTGCCCAGGCGGCCGACCTGCCCGACAGTTGTGGCGGACCGCAGGGTCGCACCAGCCAGGGTCAGGTGGACCACGTCTATGACGGCGACACCGTACGCCTGACCAATGGCACGCGGGTGCGCCTCATCGGCCTGGACACGCCCGAGATCTTCTGGCGTGAACAGACCGCCGAGCCTTACGGCCACGAGGCCCGGGATGCTCTCGTGGAGTTACTGAGGGAGCACGACAACCAGGTGCTCCTGGTGCACGATGCGGAACGCAAGGACCGTTATCAACGCACCCTGGCCCACCTGTTCACACCTGACGGCCAGCCCATCACCGCCCTGATGCTGCGCCAGGGCCTGGCCACGGCCCTGACCATCCCCCCCAACGACTGGCATGTGGAGTGCTACCGGGACACCGAGGCACTCGCCCGTGGCGAGGCCCTGAGGATCTGGTCGCTGGAGCACCTGGAAGCCTTCGAGGCAGAGGAACTGCCCCGTGATGCCGAGGGCTTCCGGATCGTCACAGGAGAAGTGGTGCGCATAGGGCTGAGCCAGCGCGCCCACTGGATCAATCTTGAGGGCAATGTCGCCTTTCGCATCGACCGGGAAGACATGCAGTACTTCCCCGACCTGGATATCGACGCCCTGCGTGGCGAACAGGTGGAGGGTCGCGGCTTCGTCTACACCCACCGAGGCCAACCCCGAATCCGCATCCGGCACCCAGCGGATCTGCGCATCCTGGACTGAACCTTAACGTGAAAGCACCCAGGTTCAGCTACGGAAGCTCCCTATCCCCCATGGGGGACAAGGGCTGGGGATGAGGGGGTGGGGGAGGCACTGTGCCGGCCCTCGCCCCTCACCCCAACCCCTCTCCCCTCAGGGGAGAGGGGCTCAATATGGGGGAAAGAGGGGCGGGTCTGCCCCCCGTTTCTGATCAGGGCAGCAGGTGTGCCACCCCGTCACGCTCCTCGCGCAGTTCCTGCTCCGTGACCTGCATGCGCTCACGACTGAAATCATCGACCTCCAGCCCCTGCACGATGCTGTAGTCCCCGCCCTTGCAGGTGACCGGGAAGGAATAGATCAGACCCTTCTCGATGCCATAGCTGCCATCGGAGGGCACAGCCATGCTCACCCAGTCACCGTCCGGCGTGCCCATCACCCAGTCGCGGATGTGATCCACAGCGGAACTGCCGGCGGAAGCGGCGCTGGAGGCACCACGGGCCTTGATGATGGCGGCGCCACGCTGCTGCACGGTGGGAATGAAGTCAGACTCGTACCAGTCCCGCGGCACCAGACCGGACGCGGCATCGCCCTTCACCATGGCCTGACTGATATCCGGGTACTGGGTGGCAGAATGGTTGCCCCAGATGATCATCTTCTTGATGTCCGTCGTGGAAGCACCGGTCTTGCCCGCCAACTGCGCCAGGGCACGGTTGTGATCCAGACGGGTCATGGCAGTGAAATTGCGCGGGTTCAGGTCCGGGGCATTGCGCTGGGCGATCAGGGAATTGGTATTGGCAGGGTTACCCACCACCAGCACCTTCACGTCGCGACTGGCCACAGCATTCAGCGCCTTGCCCTGCTCGGAGAAGATGGCCGCATTGGCCTCCAGCAGATCCTTGCGCTCCATCCCCGGGCCACGTGGGCGAGCACCCACCAGCAGGGCCACGTCTGCCTTGTCGAAGGCCACTTCCGGCTTGTCGGAGGTGGTGATCCCCGCCACCAGCGGGAACGCGCAGTCTTCCAGTTCCATGACCACACCGCGCAGCGCGTCCATGGCCGGAGTGATTTCCAGCAACTGCAGGATCACCGGTTGGTCCTTGCCCAGCATGTCGCCCGAGGCGATGCGGAACAGCAGGCTGTAGGAGATCTGGCCAGCAGCGCCGGTAACGGCGACGCGCATGGGGTTCTTCATGAAGCTACCTCCAGTAAAGTCTTTAATAGGGTGTAAATGCTCGATTCCGGGCGCCGCACCCTGGGGCCAGCGGCTCGGAAACGGACAAAGGATACACCTCCACCCCTTGGTTTTCCGCATGGCCTCCGATCGTGAGCCGATGCCCGGCCCATCGTGGGGGCCTATTTTTTGTTGTCGTCCTTGCTGCCACTCTGGGTAAAGGCCTGCCAGAACAGCTTCTGCATGGCATCCATGTTGGCCACGCCGCTCTGCATCAGCGGCTGCATCATGGCCAGGGATTCGTAACCCTGCTGCCCCTCGCGCATGCGCTTGGCGACATCCTCCATCATTTCCTTCTGAAGAGGAGCCACATCGGGCAGGCCCAGAAAGGCGCGGATTTCTTCGGGGGTGGCATCCACCTCCACATTGATCTTCATGGAAACTCCTTCGCCTGTCAGTTGTTGCAATGCTGTGACCGGGGAGGACAAAAGTAAAGTCGCACGGCGTGTTGCCCCACCCCATGCGCACACGTTACCAAAACCTGCCCAACCGCGCAGGGGTGCCTTCAGGATGGCCCTGCTGCATCGCGGCAGGTAAACTGCGACCGGTGAACACACCCACCTACCTGATCGACTCCAGCATCTTCGTCTTTCGCGCCTGGTTCGCCCTGCCCGAGACCATCACCTGCCGCGACGGCCACCCGGCCAATGCAGCCCATGGCTTCGTGCGCTTCGTGCACACCCTGCTGCAAAGCGAACGACCGGCCCGTATCGCCTTTGCATTCGATGAAAGCCGGGGCACCTCCTATCGCCATGCCCTCTACCCCGCCTACAAGGCCAACCGCCCACCGGCCCCCGAAGAACTCAAGCGCCAGTTCGGCTGGTGCCGGGAATTCGTGAATGCCCTGGGTCTGGCCCACGTATCCAGCCCCACCTTCGAAGCCGATGACCTCATTGGCACACTCGCCGCCAGGGAACGCCAGGAAGGTCGCGCGGTCGTATTGGTCACCGGCGACAAGGACCTCTCCCAGCTCGTTCATGAGGACGACCTTTGGTGGGACCCGCACCGCAGTCAGCGGCTCAACCCCCAGGGTATTGAAAAGCGCCTGGGGGTGCGCCCCGACCAGGTGGCGGATCAGTTGGCCCTGGCCGGAGACAAGGTGGACAACATCCCGGGCATCCCCGGTGTGGGCATGGCCACCGCGGCCCGCCTGCTGCGCCGTACCGACACCCTGGAGGCCCTGCTGGAGGACATCCCGGCCATTGCCCACATGCCCATACGCGGTGCCAAACGGCTCATGGGCCTGGTGGACACCCACCGCGACACGGTGCAACTGGCTCGTCAGCTCACAGGCATCCACTGTGAGGCCGATCTGCCGGCAGGGTTGAACCTGGAGCGCCGGCGTCCGGATGGGGCTCGACTGGGAGACCTGATGGACCAACTGGCCCTGCCCCCGTCCCGGCGATTTGACTGGGACAGGATCTAGACAGGCGCCCCACCCGGAGCGGGAGCCCGTCCCTTCGGCACCCAAAGGCACGGCCCGGCAGGGGAGCCGTTCAAGGCGCCCCTTGGGTTTTGGCACAATACAGCCCCTCGTCGTCACGCGTGGAGACCATGGACCTACACACCCATACCGCCAGCACCGGACAATGCACACGCCCCCTTCGCCGGGCAGTGGCGCTCGCCCTGCTGCTCACCCTGCTCTGGGCAGCCCCGGCCCACAGCCACCCCCATGCCTGGATCGACCTGCAGGTCAGCGCCGTCTTCAATGACGAGGGCCACATCACCCAACTGCGCCAGGCCTGGCTCATGGACCCCTTCTACAGCACCTTCCTGCTGGACGACATGGCCCAGGACGCCAGCGGCGACACCCAGGAAGAACAACTGGACAGCATCGCCCGGCAGATCATCAAGAACCTGAGGGATTACCACTACTTCACCGAGATTCATCATGGCGACACCGCCATCCAGGACGCCAGGGCGGAAAACCCCCGACTGGTTCAGAAACAGCGGCGCCTGGAACTGAGCTTCACGCTCAGCTTCGAGCAACCGCTGGACCCCGCCGATGCCCCCCTGAAGTACGCGGTGTTTGATCCCACCTACTTCATCGAGATCCTGCATGCCGAGAGCGGCGGCATCCACCTGGAGGGCGGCTCCGAGCGCTGTGACATGGACCTGCGCATCCCCCGCCCCGACCCTGCCATGGTGGCCCGGGCCGCCATGCTGGACTTCGACCAGCAGGGCGACCCCAACATGGGTAAACACTTCGCCGAACGGGTGACCATCGAATGTTCCCGCTGATCATCCTCCTCATCGCCGCCCTGCTCATCCCCGGGCCTGCCTCAGCCTCCCCACTGACCGGCGGCGACCCGGACCAGGAAAGCACAGAGCAGCAGGAAGCCCCGGCAGAGGCCACGGGAACCGACAGTCTCCTGGACCGCTTCGTCGCCTGGACCATCACCCAGCAACGGGCCCTGCATCGCCAGCTGGCCGACGGCATGGAGGCCCTGCAGGATGCCCCCACGGCGGCCAATGCCGGCGCCTTGATCCTCATCAGCTTTCTCTACGGCATCTTTCACGCCGCCGGGCCCGGCCATGGCAAGGCGGTGATCACCACCTACCTGCTCACCCATCGGCAGCACATGCGCAGAGCGCTGACCCTGTCCTTCGCCGCCGCCCTGATGCAGGGGCTTACCGCCATCATCGCCGTGGCCACCGTGCTGTTCGTCATCGGCCGCACGGCCCGGGATGCCATGGGGCAGGCACCGGCGCTGGAACAGGCCAGTTTTGCCCTGGTGGCCCTGCTGGGGGCCTGGCTCATGCTGCGGGCACTCCGACAGTTGATCCGCATCGCCCGGGAGCGACGCCGTCGCCGTGCGCCCACGCTTTCCCCCGCGGCGGGCGCCGCGCCGGTGTTCATGGCGGGGCCGTCACAGTCAGGGACGCCCGCCCCCCTCGCTCCGTCCATGAACGGCCCGTCCATGAACGGCCATGCAGCCCATCATGAACACGGCCCCCATTGCGGCTGCGCCCATCACGTGGACCCGGCCCAGGCTGCCCGTGCCGACAGCGTCTGGGCCATGCTGGCCACGGTGACAGCCGTGGGCATCCGTCCCTGTACCGGGGCCATCCTGGTCCTGGTCGTGGCCCATATCATGGGCCTGTGGACTGCCGGGATCGCTGCGGTGCTGGCCATGTCCATCGGCACGGCCATCACCGTATCCATCCTGGCCATCATGGCCGTGCAGGCCCGCACCCTGGCCACGCGACTCTCCGGCGGGCTGGGCGTCAAGACGCAGGTCGCCGCCCACGGCGTGGGCCTGCTGGGCGGGATGCTCATCCTGGGCATGGGACTGATCCTGCTCCTGGGCAGCTTCACCACCCGCGTGCCCCACCCCATGGGACTCTAGCCATGACCCGCTCCCGACATAAACCTCAGGACTCAGGCAAGGAGCCGACCCGCATCATCCTGTTCAACAAGCCCTTTGACGTGCTCACCCAGTTCACTGACAAGGAGGGTCGCAAAACCCTGGCCGACTTCATCCCGGTGCCCGGCGTGTATGCCGCCGGTCGCCTGGACCGGGACAGTGAGGGCCTGTTGGTGCTTACCGACAACGGTCAGCTTCAGGCGCGCATCAGCCACCCGGATCACGCCATGAGCAAGACCTACTGGGCCCAGGTGGAGGGCATCCCGGACGACGCAGCCCTCAAGGCCCTGTGCGACGGCGTGGAATTGCGTGACGGCCTGACCCAGCCCGCCCGCGCGCGACTGATGGAAGAACCCGCCAGCCTCTGGCCCCGTGACCCACCGATCCGCGAGCGTCGTCAAATCCCCACCGCCTGGGTGGAACTCACCCTGTCGGAGGGCCGCAACCGTCAGGTCCGGCGCATGACCGCCGCCGTGGGCCATCCGACCCTGAGACTGATCCGTTACCGCGTGGGCTCATGGACGCTCGACGGCCTGGTGCCTGGGGCATGGTATGCCCTGCACCCTTGATCCGGCATCACCCGTGGTATCGCAGCCTCCCCCCTGTGGGACCGGGCCTGCCCACGCATGCGAAGGCATCCCAAGACACCGGCATTCGCGGCCAAGGGCCGCTCCCACGGGGCCTCGTCATTCCAGAGGCCGCTTCCACAGTGATGTCCCTTGCAGGAACCTGCGTCACGGTCTTAGAGTCGGTCATTGAAGTGAACCGGGCACCTACCCGGAAGGGGTTTATTGATGTCATCGATCCGACTGGCCGGCCTGCTCATTCCGGTCCTGCTCTTGCTGCCGGGAATGGCAGCGGCCCTCATCTCCGAGACCACCGCCGAGCGCGCCGCCTTCGAGCGCGCCGAATCGGCCCTGAACCGCGGCGATCGCCAGGCCTTCCAGAGTGGCGTCAAGGCCCTCCAGGATTACCCCCTGCTGCCCTACCTGCTGCATGCCGATCTGAACAAACGCTTCTCGCAGCTTCGCCCCGGCGAGGTGGAGCAGTTCCTGGAGCGCTGGGGCGATACCCCCCCGGGGCGCCGCCTGCAGATCCGCTGGCTCACCCAACTGGCCCAGGATGAAGACTGGACGACCTATCGGGAACACTATCGTGAGGGGCTGGGCACCACCCTCACCTGCCACCATCACACGGCCCTGCTCAGGACAGGGCAGCGCCAGCGCGCCTTGGAGGGCGTGGAGGAACTCTGGCTGGTGGGCCGTTCCCAGCCCGATGCCTGCGACCCCATCTTCAATGCCTGGCGGGATGCAGGCCGCCTCACCCCTGAACTGGCCTGGGGCCGCTTCAGCCTGGCCATGGAGGCAGGCCAACCCGGCCTGGCCCGGTACCTGCGCCGCTACATGCCCGAAGAGGACCGGACCTGGGCCAACCGCTGGGTCTACCTCCACGAAGACCCGAAACGCATCAGTGACATCAACTGGCGGGCCGATACCCATCCCCGCGCCAGCGAAATCATCACCCATGCGTTCAATCGCCTCACCCGCCGGGATCCGCGCGAGGCCCTGGAGATCTGGGAAAGCTCGGATTCCGACTGGGGCCTGAGCCGCCAGGACGCCCTGGACACCCAGCGCTTCATCGCCCTGCGTCTGGCCGTGCGGGAACGCCAGGATGCCCTGCCCCACCTGGCATCCCTTTCCCATGCGGTTTTTGACGACACACTCCGGCAATGGCAGGCCCGCGCCGCCTTGGCGGGTCAGGACTGGGAGGCCGTGGCCCGGACCATCACCCACATGTCGGCCGACAGCCGCGAAGAGGATGTCTGGCGCTACTGGCATGCCCGTGCGCTGGAACAGATGGGCGACGACAGGAGTGCCCGTGCCCTATACGCGCAGGTGGCCGAGAGCCGCAACTTCTATGGCTTTCTTGCCGCCGACCGCATCAATGCCCCGTATCGCATCGGCCACCGCCCGCTGGACGTGGAATCCGGTCGTCTGCAGGACGTCGCCCGGAACGACACCCTGCGTCGCGCCATGGAACTGCGCGCCCTGGGGCGCCATATCGACGCTCGCCGGGAGTGGTTCCACCTGCAGAACCAACTGGAAGGCGACGACCTGGCCGCCGCTGCCATCCTGGCTCGCAGCGTGGGCTGGCACGACCGGGCCATCTTTGCCGCGGCCCGGGCCCAGCGGTTCGACGACATCGACCTGCGCTTCCCTCTCGCGCACGCCCGACTGATCACCGAAAAGGCCTCCGCACAGGGCATCAACCCCGCCTGGGCCATGGCCGTGGCCCGTCAGGAAAGTGCCTTCATGGAAGACGCCCGCTCCCACGCCGGCGCCCTGGGACTGATGCAGATCATGCCCGCCACCGGTCGTTCCATGGCCCCCAACGTGGGCCTGAGCATCAATCACAACCTGCAGTTGCTGGATCCCGAAGTGAACGTGAGCATCGGAACCTATTACCTCAAGCGCAATCTGGAGGGTTTTGGCGGCCATCCCATGTTGTCCACCGCCGCCTACAACGCGGGGGCGGGCCGGGTGCGCAGCTGGCTGCCCGAGGATGCCGTGCCCGCGGATGTGTGGGCCGAGTTGATTCCCTTCCGCGAGACCCGCGACTATGTGCGCCGGGTGCTGGCCTACCAGGTGATCTACGAGGTGCGCATGGGCCTGACCCCCACCACCCTGAGCAGCCTGCTGCCCCCGGTGACGCCCCGCTCCCGCCTGAGCCAGTCGCAGATCCTGCATCAGACCCGCTGGTCCGGCGACGACAACCTGAGCCAGCCGCTGACGCAGATCTGTGATGCGCCGGGGTATACCGAGAACCCCTGTCTGTAAGCAAGGTAGACCATGACCCTCTGGCAAAACCTCTCCAACCAGATCACTCAAGCCAGCGGCGAGTGCTTCACCCTCAAGAACTACCGGGGGGCCGGCGGCGGCTGCATCAACGAGGCAGCCGTGCTGGAAGGCAAGGACGGGCGCAGCTTCTTCGTCAAGCTCAACCGCCCGGACCTGAAGGACATGTTCGCCGCCGAGGCCGAAGGCCTGCAGGCCCTGGGAGAACCAGGAGAGATCCGCGTTCCCACGCCCCTGTGTCATGGCATCACCGATGGACGCAGCTATCTCATCATGGAGCACATCCCCCTGGGCGGGCCGCGCAACTCACGAGCCTTCGGCGAGCAACTGGCCCGGTTGCACCAGCACACCCAGCCCCGCCATGGCTGGCACCGGGACAACACCATCGGCAGCACGCCGCAGATCAACACCTGGAGCGACGATTGGGTGCATTTCTGGCGTGAGCACCGCCTGGGCTATCAGTTGGGCCGTGCGCACGACCAGGGCGCCGGTCGGACCCTGGTGGAAGCCGTGGAACAGTTGATGGCATCCCTGCCGGCCTTCTTCACGAACTATCGGCCACAAGCCTCGGTGCTGCACGGTGACCTGTGGGGCGGGAATCACGACTCGGACGCCCAGGGGAACCCGGTGATCTTCGATCCCGCGGTGTACTACGGGGACCGGGAGACGGACGTGGCCATGACGGAACTGTTTGGTGGCTGTGACCGGGATTTCTACGCCGCCTATGACGCCACGTGGCCGCGCGATCCGGGCTATGGGGTTCGCAAGGACCTGTACAACCTGTACCACCTGCTGAACCACTTCAACCTGTTTGGCGGTGGCTATGCGGGTCAGTCGGAGCGGTTGGCACGGCGGTTGCTGGCGGAGGTCAAGGGATAAGAACCAACACCCCCCTCACATCCCCCGCCCGGGTCTCCCGCAGCACCTCCCAGCCCTCGGGCAATTTTGGTGCGAACGCATCCGACTCGTGCTCCAGATACACCCGCGCCCCCGGGCGCAACAGCCCGGGGCGCTCCAGGCATTCGATGGCGTCCACGAGCAGGCCCTGCCGGTAGGGCGGATCCAGAAACACCAGATCAAAGCCCTCCTCGCACTGCCGCAGATACCCCAGTCCATCCCGCGCCTGAACCTCCATCTGTTCAGCGCCCAGGGCTGCCACCTGCTCCCGCAGGTGGGCCTCCAGCCGGGGATCGCGTTCCACCACCACCACCCTGGCAGCCCCCCGGGACGCCGCCTCAAACCCCAGCGCCCCGGATCCGGCGAACAGATCCAGGCATCGGGCCCCGGGCAGCACCGGCTGCAGCCAGTTGAACAGGGTCTCCCGCACCCGATCCGGAGTGGGCCTCAGGCCCGGCGCATGGGGCACCGGCAGGCGACGGCTGCGCCACTGTCCGCCGATGATCCGCAGCCGCCCGGGGGCGCCCCGGCGCGGCGCGCCCCTCAACCCTCGCCTCCGACGATCACCGTGACCAGGCGCTCCGGATCCACCCGGCGGGCAAAGGCCTCGTTCACCTGTTCCGGCGTGAGGGCCTCCACCTCATCGGTAAAGGTGTCCAGGAAATCCAGGGGCAGGCCATAAAAGCCCATCATGGCCACATGATCCAGGATCCCGGAATTGCTGGCCGTGCGCAGCGGGAATCCACCCACGATATTGCGCACGCTGGCGTTGAGCTCATCCTCGTCCAGGCCCTGGGCCACGAAGTTTTCCAGAGTGTCGCGCATCACGCCGATGGCCTCATCCGCCTGATTCACCTGGGTCTGCACCCCCATGAGGAAGGGCCCGCTCCGGGACATGGGTGAGAAATAACTGAACACGCTGTAGGCCAGCCCCCGCTGGGTGCGCACCTCATCCATCAACCGGGAAGTGAACCCGCTGCCCCCCAGGCGGTGATTGCCCACATAAAGGGGAAAGTAGTCCGCATCCCCACGGGCCATGCCGGGCTGCCCCATGAACACATGCACCTGCTCGGACGGGAAGGACACCCGCACCGTCTCGGCGGATTCCAGGGGTTCCACCTCCGGCAGTGCCGGTGCCGCTTCCCCCTCGGGCAGGGCCTCGGACACCCGCTGGGCCAGGGCCTCGGCCTGCTCGCGATCCAGACCGCCCACCAGGGCCAGCACGCCGTTACGGGCCACGTAGTAGCGCTCGTGGAAGGCCTTCAGGTCATCCGTGGTCACGGATTCAAGCCCCTCCTGGGTGCCGATGGGCATGCGCGCATAGGGATGATCGCCGTATACCGTTTCGAAGAAGGTGCGCCTGGCAATGGCACCCGGGTTCTGCTCCTGGGCCTGCAGGGCCACCAGGGCCTGACGTCGGGCCCGGTCCAGCCCGCGCTGCTCGAAACGGGGCTGACTCACGGTGGTCACGAAGGTCTCGACCGCCGTCTCCATCCAGTCTGCCTCGGTCAGGGTCCGCAGCGAGGCCATGGCCATGTCCCGTTGCGAATTGCTGCTGAACTGGGCACCCACGCCCTCGAATCGCTCGGCGATGGTATCCGCATCCCAGTCCGCGGCCCCATCGGAGAGCAGGCTGTTGGTGAGTCGTGCCAGGCCGGGCTGATCTCCATCCCGGGCACTGCCGCCATGGAAGACCAGTCGCATATCCACCATGGGGAGGGCCGGCGCGGGCACGAAATACACCTTCAGCCCGTTGTCGGTCTCCCAGTGCTGGATATCACCCTCACCGGCTGTGGCACCCATTGGGACCCCAAGCGCCAGGGCCAGCGCCACAACCAAGCCTTTCCACCCGTGGGAGCGGCCCTCGGCCGCGAATATCGAAGTCACCGTACGATCCTCCTCAGCAATCCGGATTCCAGTCATGATCCACCTCCTCACCGCAGATGGCCTTCGAAGTAGGTCGGCGGATCATCCGGATCGATGGGCTGGGGATCCAGCCAGGCCACGGTACGCTGATCCGGGTCGAAATAACGCCGCGCCACTTCCTGTACCTGCTCCGCCGTGACCGCACGCACCCGCTCGGCAAAGCGTTCGCCTTCCTCCCATGACAACCCCACGCTCTCCAGCATCCCCAGTTGCATGGCCTGCCCCTGGATGGAGTCCCGGCGGTACACGTCCCGGGCCACCACCTGCGCCTTCACCCGCTCCAGTTCCGACTCTCTGATGGGTTCATCCTTGAGCCGCTCCAGTGCCTCGATCAAGGCCTGCTCCACCTGGTCACGATCCGCGTCGGCAGAGGGCGTGGCACGCACCATGAACAGGTTGTCCAGACGCGAGAACGGTGTGTAGCTCACCCCCGCCGAGGCCACCAGTTCCCGCTCCCGCTCCAGTTCCCGGGGGATGCGGGCGCTCTCGCCGCCATCCAGCACTCCGGCGGCCACCAGCAGGGCATAGGGCTCCCAGGACTCCTCAGCCGTAAGCAGTACCGGCACCTTGTAGCCCATGAGCAACTGCGGCACCCGGGCCGGGGCCTTCACGGTGATGCGCCGCTCACCCAGCTGACGGGTCTCGGTGCGGGACTTCACCTGGGGCAGATCCCGGGCCGGGATGTCGCCGAAACGGGCCCTGGCCATCTCATGCACCTCATCGGGGTCGACATCCCCCACCACCACCAGAATGGCGTTATTGGGGGCATACCAGCGGTCATACCAGTCGCGCAGGTCGGCCACGGTGTATTCGTCGATATCCACCATCCAGCCGATCACCGGGATGCCATAGGGGCTGTTGAGCCAGGCCGTGGCATTGAAGTGTTCCCGGGTCAGGGCATTGGGGTTGTCCTCGGTGCGCAGCCGGCGCTCCTCACGCACCACCCGCATCTCCTGGATGAATTCATCCTCGGGGAGTGCCAGGTTCTGCATCCGGTCGGCTTCCAGCTCCAGCGCCCGGTCCAGATGCCTGGCGGCCAGTTGCTGGAAGTAGGCCGTGTAATCGCGGCTGGTAAAGGCGTTCTCGCGCCCGCCCAGTTCGGCGATGATCCGCGAGAACTCCCCGGCAGGATATTCCTCGGTACCCTTGAACATCATGTGCTCCAGGGCATGGGAGATCCCGGTGATGCCCCCATGTTCATGACTGGAACCCACCCGGTACCAGACCATGGACGAGACCACCGGCGCCCGGGTGTCGGGTCGCACCAGCACCTTCATGCCGTTGTCGAGTTCGAATTCGTGGACCTCACTCCCTGGCCCGGCCAGCGCGGGGCCATTGCCGAACAGGAGCAGTGCAAAGCAAAGCAGCAGGGCCTTCTGTTTCATTTCGGCAGACGTTCCTCAGTGGTAGGATGTGGCAACTCGATCACCGTAGACCTTCTCAACCCATGTTCGGTTTCCGAAAAAAGAAAAAGCCCGCAGAGCCCACCCAGGCTCCGAAACCTTCCGAGGCCCCCAAGTCCTCCGAGGGAGGCGAGAGCTTCGAGGCCCTGGAGATCATCGAGGCCCCCGAGAGTATCAGGTCTCCCCGAAGGGACAAGGCCGACCCCGCCCCGAAGGAGGCCCCCGCACCCCAGGCCCGCACCGAGGCCCCCGAGCCCGCAGAAAAACCGTGGGAGCGGCCCCCGGCCGCGAAGCCGGAACCCGAGAAGGCCCCTGCACCCACGGCTCAGCCCCCTCGGCCCGCAGCGCCCCCGAAGACGCCGACGGAGCCCTCCCCGGTGGCGAAAGCGCCCCCTGCCCGGCATCCCGAGCCCGGCAAGGCCCCGGCGAGCGCCCCCCCTGCCGCCGAGCCCGCAAGGCAGACGCCCCCAAAGACCCCGACACCCGAAGCCCGGGCCACCCAGCCGCCCCCGGCACCGGCACCGTCCCCCGATCAGGCCCGCAAACCCGAGCCCTCCCGGACTCAGCCCCCCCAGGCCCGCACCGAGGCCCCCAAGCCCCCGGAAAAACCGTGGGAGCGGCCCCCGGCCGCGAAGCCGGAGCCCAGCAAGGCCACCACAGCCGAAGCCCCGTCGCCCCAGCCCACCAAGGCCCCCGAACCCAAGTCCGCGGAGCCCAAGCCTGCAGAGCCCAAGGCCGAGGCACCCAAGCCCTCCGCCCCCACGCAAGAAGCCCCCACCAGCAAGTCCGGCCTCTTCTCCCGGCTGCGCAAGGGCCTGTCCAAGACCTCCTCCACCCTCACCGAGGGCATGTCTGGTCTGGTCATGGGCAAGAAAGCCATCGACGATGAGCTTCTGGAGGAACTGGAAACCCGTCTGCTGATGGCCGATGTGGGCATCGAGGCCACCGAGGAGATCCTCGATAACCTCACCACCCGCGTCGCACGCAAGGAACTGAAGGACGCCGAAGCCCTGGTCAAGGCCCTGGAAGCGGCCATGGTGGATGTGCTCGAGCCGGTACAGGCGCCCCTGAAGATCGACCGTGACCACAAGCCCTACGTCATCCTGGTGCTGGGCATCAACGGCTCGGGCAAGACCACCACTATCGGCAAGCTCACCCACCGCCTGCGGTCCCAGGGCTTGTCGGTGATGCTGGCCGCCGGCGACACCTTCCGTGCCGCCGCCGTGGAACAGCTGCAGACCTGGGGCGAGCGCAACCAGGCCCCGGTGATCTCCCAGGGCAAGGGGGCCGACTCCGCCTCGGTGATCTACGATGGCCTGCAGGCCGCCAAATCCCGCGGCATGGACGTGCTCATCGCCGACACCGCCGGCCGTCTGCACACCCAGACCAATCTCATGGACGAACTCAAGAAGGTCAAACGGGTGGTACAGCGCCTGGAACCGGACGCCCCCCATGAAATCCTCCTGGTGGTGGACGGCGGCACCGGCCAGAACGCCCTCAACCAGGCCCAGGACTTCGACCTGGCCATGGGCGTGACCGGCATCGCCGTCACCAAGCTGGACGGCACCGCCAAGGGCGGCATCCTGTTTGCCATGGCCCAGAAGGTGGGCATCCCGGTGCGTTTCATCGGCGTGGGGGAAAGCATCGAGGATCTGCGCGAGTTCGACGCCAAGGACTTTGCCCGGGCATTGCTGTCGGATGGCGCTCAAAAGGAGTGACGGCGCCCCTGGCGCCATCCCCAATCCATGATCCACCTGAAGAACGTCACCAAGCGCTACCCCACCGGCCATGAGGCCCTGTCCCGCATCAATCTCAAGCTGGACAAGGGCGCCATGGCCTTTCTCACCGGCCATTCCGGGGCCGGCAAGAGCACCCTGCTCAAGCTGATCGCCCTGATCGAGCGGCCCACCCGTGGGCGTCTCATCGTCAATGATCAGGACCTGGCCGGGCTCGCCCCCCGGCAGGTCCCCTACTTTCGTCGTCAGATCGGCATCATCTTCCAGGATCACCACCTGCTGCATGACCGCAGCGTCTTCGACAACGTGGCCCTGCCCCTGGTGATCCAGGGCTACCGGCAGCACGAGATCGCTCGCCGGGCCCGCGCCGCCCTGGACCGGGTGGGCCTGCTGCACAAGGAAGGCGCTGCCCCCATCACCCTATCCAGCGGCGAACAACAGCGGGTGGGCATCGCCCGGGCGGTGGTGCACAAACCGGCCATCCTCCTGGCCGACGAGCCCACCGGCAATCTGGACCCGGATCTGTCCCGGGAGATCATGGAACTGTTCATCCGTTTCAACCAGGTGGGCACCACGGTGATGATCGCCAGCCACGACCTGGAACTCATCTCCAGCCTGGGCAAGCCCATGGTGCGCCTGCACGAGGGACGCCTGCAGCGCGAAGCCCAGCCGGAGCCCGCATGAGTTCCAGGTCACGCCGGCGGCTCAACCGTCCCACCACCCATGCCCGCTTCCAGGCCTACGGGATCAATCATCTGCGGGCCCTGGTGTTCAGCCTGGGCAAGCTCTATCGGGCCCCCTTCTCCAGCCTGCTCACCCTGCTGGTGATCGCCATCGCGCTCACCCTGCCCAGCATCCTGTACCTCATCCTGGTCAATCTGCAGCAGGTCACGCCCCAGTGGGACCGCACCGCGCAGATCTCCGTCTTCCTGGCGTCTTCCGTGGCGGATGACGATGTCCCGGCCCTGGCCACCCGCCTGGCCCAGCGCGCCGACGTGGCCACCACCGAAGGGATCACCCGGGATCAGGCCCTGGAGGAGTTTCGCACCCATTCCGGGTTCGGTGACGCCGTGGATGCCCTGGGGGAGAATCCGTTACCGGCCGTCATCCTGGTCACTCCGGCCCTGGACACCCAGACCCCGGCCAACCTGGAGGCCCTGGTGGCCTCCCTGAATGAACTTGCGGAGGTGGACAGCGCCAGCCTGGACATGCAATGGGTGCAGCGCCTCTACGCCATCATGGACACCCTGGAGCGCACCACCCTGATCCTAGCGCTGCTGCTGGGGCTGGGGGTGATCCTGGTGGTGGGCAACACCATCCGTCTGGACGTCCAGAACCGCCGCGAGGAGATCGAGGTAGCCAAGCTGGTGGGCGCCACCGACGCCTTCATCCGCCGCCCCTTCCTCTACGGCGGCCTCTGGCTGGGCCTGGGCGGCGCCCTCATCGCCCTGCTCATCGTCGCCACCACCCGCATCCTGCTGACCTACCCGGTACAGGATCTGGCCGCCCTCTACGGCGGCCAGTACGGCATCCGCGGCCTCACCCCCACCGACAGCCTCACCCTCCTGGCCACCGGAGCCCTCCTCGGCCTCGCCGGCTCCTGGATCACCGTAGGCCGCCACCTCAAGCACATCGAACCCTCCTGACCCCCTCAGAGGATAGACACCTTTTCTAAATGGGACGCTGAATGGGGACAGGCACCTTGTCTACCTTCTTGTTGGCGCCTCCCTGTGGGAGCCGGCCTGCCGGCGAGAATGGGACGCTGAATGGGGACAGGCATCTTGTCTACCTTCTTGTTGGCGCCTCCCTGTGGGAGCCGGCCTGCCGGCGATGCGCTGCGCCAGCAGCGCCCGGGCCAGGCCATCTACCCGCCGCTTTCGCGGGCAAGGCCCGCTCCCACAAGCAAAAAAGCAAGAAAGGGAACAGCCCCCCTTTTTGGACCCTACAATTTGCAGGAACTCCCCCACCGGTTAGCACTCCAACGAGCAGACTGCTAAAATCACGGCATTCCGGCAGGAATGGGGAGGACGCCAACGATGAACACCGCGCTAGTCGCCACGAAAGACAATCTGGCCGTACCGGTCGGCAACCTGGAGAGCTACATCCAGGCGGTCAATCAGCTGCCCGTGCTGGAGGCCGACGATGAAAAGTCGCTGGCCCGTCGCCTGCGCGACCACCAGGATCTGGAGGCGGCGCGCACGCTGGTCATGCACAACCTGCGGTTCGTGGTGCACATCGCGCGGGGCTACTCCGGCTACGGTCTGGGCCTGGGGGATCTCATCCAGGAGGGCAACATCGGCCTGATGAAGGCGGTGAAGCGGTTTGATCCGGAAATGAACGTGCGCCTGATCTCGTTCGCCGTGCACTGGATCCGCGCCGAGATCCACGAATTCGTGCTGCGCAACTGGCGCATCGTCAAGGTGGCCACCACCAAGGCCCAGCGCAAGCTGTTCTTCAACCTGCGCAGCGCCAAGCAGCGCCTGGGCTGGTTCAGCCAGGAAGAAGTGGACACCGTGGCCCGGGATCTGGGCGTCACCCCCCGCGAGGTCATGGAGATGGAGTCGCGCATGGCCGGACAGGACATGAGCTTCGACCCGGAACCCCAGGACGACGACACCCCCTACCTGCCCCCGTCCGAGTCCCTGACCGACCACACTGACGACCCGGCCCAGGCCCTGGAGCGCAGCGACTGGGACAGCTACCACCACACCCGCTTGCAGCAAGCCATGGAGGCCCTGGACGACCGCAGCCGCCAGATCCTGGCCCGGCGCTGGCTGGCCGAAGACAAAGCCACCCTGCACGAACTGGCCGCCGAATACAGCGTATCCGCCGAACGCATCCGGCAACTGGAAAACAACGCCATCGGCAAGTTACGCAAGGCCATGGCGGCCTGATCAGCGCTCCTCCACCCTCACCCCAACCCCTCTCCCGCCAGCGGGAGAGGGGCTTGTAAAGCAAAATGCATGGGGTTCGCCCCTTGTCTCCTGCACCCCCTGATAGGGAGCCGGCCCGCCGGCGACGCGCTGCGACAGCAGCGCCCGAACCAAACCATGTGCCCACCGCTTTCGCGGGCGAGGCCCGCTCCCACACGGTTGCGCCTTGGGAATGGAGGCACCCCTTTTGGGGGGCTATCCCAGCAGGATCACCGAGAAAAAGCTCACCCAGCCCAGGATGATCAGGAACACGATGAAGGTCATCGCCCCGTTCTCGAAACTGAACATGGGGTGTCTGAGCACCGGTAGGCGGCGGGCCGCCGCGACCCATTCGTTCAACCTGTCGAGCATCACCTGTCCTCCTCCCGGGTTTCCCGGGATGCCGGATCCCGACGCGGGATCCTCGGGTCATCGTCATCCATGAGGATCCGGTGGGCCGGACCCTCCATGTCATCATACTGCCCGGCGCGCACCGTCCACAGGAACGCCGCCAGGATCACTGCCATGAAGATGATCCCCAGAGGGATCAGCAAGTAAAGAATGTTCATGCGCCCTCACTCCCGCCCGTCAGACCCTGATCGCGCAGCCTCAGGGCATTCACCACCACCAGCAGCGAGCTCAGGGACATCCCCAGCGCCGCAATCCAGGGGGTGATGAGCCCCACAGCCGCCACGGGCAATGCAATGGAATTGTAGCCAATGGCCCAGCCGATGTTCTGGCGGATCACCCGCGCCGTCTCCCGGGCCTTGTCCAGCCCTGCCGGCAGCACCGAAAGCTGATCCCGGTAGAGGATCATGTCGGCGCTGGCCTGCGCCAGCTGAGTGCCCCCGGCCATGGCCACCGATACCGTGGCCCGGGAGAGCACCGGCGCGTCATTGACCCCATCCCCCACCATGGCCACCCGGGCGCCCTGCGCCTCCAGGGCCTCCAGGGCGGCCAGCTTGTCGGCGGGGGTGAGGCCGCCCCGGGCATCCTCGATGCCCAGTCCCTCGGCCAGGCGCTTCACCGTGGCCGGATCATCACCCGAGAAGACATGCAGGTTCAGGCCGCGTTCCCTGAGGGCCTCCACGGTGGGCAGGGCATCGGGCCGCAGCCGGTCCTCCAGGGTGAAAAGGGCCAGCGGGCCGGCCTCGTCACCCAGGGCGATGACAGTACCTTGGTCGGCGTGGCGACGGGCCATCTCGATCAGACGATCCCCCGCTTCGCCACCGATCAGCTGCGCCACAAACCGGGGACTGCCGAGGCGCACCCGCCTACCATGAACCCAGCCCTCGACACCCAGGCCCGGGAAGGTCCGGGGCCCGTCATCGTCCGGTGCCTCCCCTTTCGCGGCCGAGGGCCGCTCCCACATGCCATCCCCATCAGCACCGGCCTCCGGGGCCAGAACTCCGCCCCCGTGGGAGCGGCCCTCGGCCGCGAATGTCGAAGCCTCACAAGCCCCGGCAGTCGCCTCATCCTCCGCCGCCTGCAGCAACGCCCTCGCCACCGGATGCCCCGACCCCACCTCCAGCGCCGCAGCCATCCGCAGACAGGCACCACGATCCAGGGCCCCCAGCACCTCCACCCCGCGCAGACTCAACCGCCCCTCGGTCAGCGTCCCCGTCTTGTCGAACACCACATCGGTCACACCGGCCAGCCCCTCCAGGGCCTCTCCCCGGGCGGTGAGCAGGCCCCGGCCGGTCAACGCCCCGGTGGCGGCCGTGATCGCCGCCGGCGTGGCCAGGGCCAGGGCGCAGGGGCAGCTCACCACCAGCATGGCCACCATCACCCAGAAAGCCCGGGCCGGATCAATCCACAACCACCACACCAACCCCACCAGGACCGTGAGCACCAGCACCGCCCCCACGAACCAGCCGGTGCCGCGCTCCGCCATCACCGCCAGGCGCGGCTTCTGAGTCTGGGCGCGATCCAGCAGGCGCTGGATGGCCGAGAGCACCGTATCGGCGCCCACCTGCTCCACCCGCATCACCAGCGGGCTCTCCACGTTCACCGTGCCCCCGGTCAACCCATCGCCCCGTGCCCGCGCCCTGGGCAGGCTCTCCCCCGTCAGCAGGGACTCATCCACGCTGGAGCGCCCGGACTCCACCACACCGTCGGCAGGCACCGGCTCACCCGGGCGAATGCGCACCCGATCCCCCGGTAAAAGCTCCGTCACAGACACCTGCTCCTCCCCCGTGTCGATCAGACGCGTGGCCACCGCCGGCAACAGCCGACCCAGTGCCTCCGTGGCCTGGCCGGCCCGCTGGCGCGCTGCCATCTCCAGGTAACGACCGGTGAGCAGGAAGAAGACGAACATGGTCACCGACTCGAAATACACATGCTCATGGCTGCCGGTGACCGTGGCCCACACGCTGGCCAGATAAGTGGAACCAATGGCCAGGGCCACCGGCACATCCATCCCCAAGCGACGCTGGCGCACATCCCGCCAGGCCGAGGTGAAGAAGCTGGCACCCGCATACACCACCACTGGCGTGGCAATGAACAGGGCCACCCAGCGCAGGAAGTGCATCATGTCCTCCTGCCCGGCCACGCCGTGCCCCAGCCACAGGGCCACGGCAATCATCATCACCTGCATCATGCCCAGCCCGGCCACCGCCAGGCGCCTCAGGGCACGGTCCCTCTCACGCTTGAACGAGGCCTCCTGGCGCCCCGGATCAAACGGATGGGCCCGGTAACCGATCTCATGGACGGCCTGAAGAATCCGGCTGAGTTGAACCCGACTGGCGTCCCAACGAGCCCGCGCCCGATGGGTGGAATAGTTCACCGAAAAATCCAGCACCCCGGGCAGAGCCTTCACATGGCGCTCGCTCAACCACACGCAGGCGGCACAGGTGATGCCCTCCAGCATCAGCGAGGCTTCGCGCACATCCCCTTCGGCCACATGCACGAAGCTGCGCTGTACCTGTTCGGTATCGTAAAGATCCAGGCCTGCCAGAGGCGCCAACGGGTCCGGTGGGCCGTCGGGGGTCTCGGTACGATGCCGGTAATAGTCCTCCAGACCGGCGTCGACAATGGCACCCGCCACCGCCAGGCAACCCGGACAACAAAAGACCCGCTCTTCCCCCAGCACTACCCGGCGGAGTTTGCTGCCCTCGGGGCTGCCCTCGGGGACAGGCAAGCCGCAGTGGTAACAAGGCTCCCGGGTCACCCTTCCCTCACGGAAGTGACGCCCCGCTGCTCATGGAGATCCTCACCACGGTACACCTGCAGCAGCAGATCCCAGCGCCCCGGAGCCGGGAAGCGCAATTGCGTCTGATACAGTCCCGGCCCCACCTCACGCATCTCGAACACCTGATCCATGCGCTCATCGGATGGCCGCATGAACTCCCCCACGATCTGCGCCCGGCGCACCGGCTCACCCTCCCGATCGGTCACCTTCACCTGGAAGGTGCTGAGCTCATCCAGCCGGGGCGCCTCCAGCCACCCCTGGCGCACCTGCCAACCCCGCTCGGCCTGCACCTTGGCCTGTTGCATATATTCCTGGGCCAGGGCCTGATTCTTGTGAGAGATGTGGGCGGCAGTGCCCGGGAAGAAGGACGTCACCTCTTCAGCGCCGCTACGCGGCTCCGGCAGGATGCGCCCCACCAGATTACTGGGCATACCCTGGTGGGCCACAGTCACCAGGATGCCGTTGACCGTGGCGATGACCAGGAAAAAACCGATGATCGTGGCCGGCGCCCAGTGCACCTGCAGTCGCCCCACCTTCTCACCCCGGCCTTTCTGGCTCTCGATCTGGTTCATGATGATGCCCAGGCCGTAGGGGGTGATCACATAAAAGGCCAGATGGATGGCAAACACATCCGCCCCGGGCCAGAAAACCACCGAGATGGGGATGAACACCAGCATGGTGAACACCAGCACCGTCAGGGAGGTCTGGTAGGCCCGCAGCCGGGTGAAGCGGTAGAGCACGAAGAACAGGACGATGCCCGCGAGGACGCCCAGGCCGAGAGTGAGGACTAATGGATCCATGATGTTGTTAACCTGCTGAAAGTAGCTATCAATTCAGGCACAGCGCCCGCCTCCCGCTCATCTCAAGATAAACTGCGACTCCACCCGCACCACATCCATCCCCTCCGGCTCCACCGGCACCACCTCGAACACCACCCCCTGCTGCCGCGGCGCCCCCGCCGGCACGTCGTAACGCACCCTTGCCAGCAACGTGGTGCGCTGCTCCGGCATCAGGCTCACCCGCTCGATACGCCCCGTGTCCAGCGCCGCACCGTCCAGCCCGGTGAGCCTCAACTCCAGCACCACCGGGTGCTGCGCCTTGTTGTGCAGGCGGATTTCATAACTGTTCTGGATGGAGCCATCCGATAGCTGCACGAACAGGGGCTGACGCACCTGGCTCACCGAGGCATCCAGGGGCGTCTGATGAGCGATGCCCAACACCAGCAACACCGTGATCAGCACCAGCGGCGCTGCATAGCCAAGCGTCTTGGGCTTGAAGTACCGGGTGCGCCGCCCCTCCAGGGCGTTCTCCGAGGTATAGCGCACCAGCCCCCGGGGCCATTTCAGACCATCCATCACCGTGTCGCAGGCATCCACGCACAGGGCACAGTGGATGCACTGGTACTGCAGCCCGTCACGGATATCGATGCCCACCGGGCACACCTGCACACAATAGCCACAATCAATGCAGTCACCCAAGCCCCTGGCCTGACGCTCCTCGCGACTGCGCAAGCCCCGCACGGGCTTCGAGCGGCCTTCAGAGCCCTCCCCCCGCGCGGCATCGTAGGACACGATCAGGGTGTCCTTGTCGAACATCACACTCTGAAAGCGGGCATACGGGCACATATAAGTGCACACCTGCTCGCGCAGCAGGCCAGCCAGCAGGTAGGTGGTGATGGTGAGAAACCCGGTGGTGGCATAGGCGGCAAAGGCCGCCTGACCAGTGAAGAAGGCCACCACCAGATCCGGGGCATTGGCCCAGTACAGGGTGAAGGTGAGCCCGGTGGCAAAGGCCACCAGTAGCCAAAGCCCGTGGGTGGCCCCCTTGAGCGCCATGGCCCGGGGACCGCCCTGCTGGGCGAGGCGCATGCGCGCCGCCCGATCCCCCTGCACCCAGCGCTCGATGAGCATGAACACATCGGTCCACAGGGTCTGAAAACAGAAATAGCCGCAGAACACCCGCCCGGCAATGCCCGTCACCATGAACAGCAGCAGCGCCAGTATGATCAGCAACGCCGCCAGCCAGAAGATGTCCTGCGGGTGCACCAGCAGGTCAAAGAGATAGAAACGGCGCCCGGGGATATCGAACAGCACCGCCTGATTGGCTGCGTGCTCACGTTCCCAGCGCAGCCAGGGGAGCAGGAAGTACACCCCGTAGGCCAGGGCGAGCACACTCCACTTCAGGTTGCGAAAACGCCCCTTGACGGCCCGGGGGTAGATGGGAATACGGGCCTGGTACTGAGTGTCGGGCATGCGCGCTACTGACCACCCCCGAACTGGTGCACATAGGTGGCCAGCACCTTGATCTCGGCATCGGAGAGGCGATCACCAAAGGCCGGCATCTCCTGGCGCACCCCGTCGTGAACCAGCTGACTGATCAGGGCGCGGCGGGCCGCATCGTCCTCGGCGCCGGCCACATCAATGTTCTGCCAGATATCGTTGGTCAGGTCCGGGGCCCCCTGGGAGCGCAGGCCGGTGCCATCGTGCCGATGGCAGGCATGGCAGCCACCCTCACGCCCCTGAAAGATCTCCCCGCCCCGGGCGATCTTCTCTGCATCCCCCTCATATCCCGCCAGACTCAGCACATAGGCCGCCACATGGTCCCGCTGCTGCTCGTCCAGCACCTCACGGTAATCAGGCATGAACCCCAGTCGCCCGTGGGTAATGGTCTGGGCAATGGTCTCCACATCCCCGCCCCAGTGCCAGTTATCGTCGGCCAGGTTGGGATACACACCCATGAGCCCCGCCCCGCCGGTCTGATGGCAGGCGGCGCAGAAGTCACCGAACATCCCCCGGCCATAGGAGTTCACGAAGGCCAGCTTGTTGGTATCGCCGAGCACCTCGTCCAGGGTGCTATCGTCAATCACCTGCAAGAACTCACGCTGGCGCAGCGCGGAATCACCGGTCTGCATGTCCCGCACCAGCAGCGCGCGACTGTTCCAGTGAGTTGTCCGCTCTTCGCCATCCACCTCGAAGGTGACCGTGCTCAGCCCCTTGGTGAAGGTGTCGGCCACCGGCCAGGCCGGATACAGCAGCCAGTAAATCAGGGAGAAGATCACCGTGGCATAAAAGCCCCAGAGCCACCAGCGGGGCAAGGGATTATCCAGTTCACGCAGGTTGTCGTCCCAGGTGTGACCCGTGGTCGGCACGCCCTTGCCGGCGGGAGCTTCAGGTGATTGTCCGGATTCGCTCATGGCCGGTCCTTCCTGTCCTGGTCGCGTTGTTCAGGCGTGTCTTCATCGTCGAAGGGAATATAACGATAGGATTCAAGACGATCCGAACGACTGCGACTGGAAAACAGATAGATGAGAATACCCACGAAGGTGCTGAAGAACAGCAATAGCGCCACGATCTTGCTGTTGCCCAGGTCCGTGATCCAAAGCCAGAGGTCTGCCACGTCAACACCCCATCATCGAAATTCGACGAAGTAACCCTCGTCGTACTGACTGAAATCCACCAACGTGCCCAGCATCTGCAGATAGGCCACCATGGCATCCATCTCGGTGATGCGCGATGGATCGCCGTCATAGTTGCCCCGACGCGCCTGGGCCTCCAGGTTCTCCCGGGCATCATCGATATGCAGCATGCGCGCGGTCTGTTCGCCGAAACGCTCCACGTTGGCCTGGTACTCCTCCTCGTTGATGGAGTAAGGCACGCCCACTCGCCGCAGGGCCCGCATGCGCCGCTCGATGTCGTCGTAGGCCAGATCACGCCGGGCCAGCCAGGGATAGCCCGGCATGATGGACTCGGGCACCACTGATTTCGGGTCGATCAGGTGGCGCACATGCCACTCGTTGGAATACTTGCCGCCCACCCGGGCCAGGTCCGGCCCCGTGCGCTTGGAGCCCCACTGAAAGGGATGGTCATACATGGACTCCGCCGCCAGGGAATAGTGCCCATAACGCAGCATCTCGTCCCGGAAGGGCCGCACCATCTGGGAATGGCAGTTGTAGCAACCCTCGCGCACATAGATATCCCGCCCCCGCTGCTCCAGCGGCGTGTAGGGGCGCACCCCGTCCACTTCCTCCACCGTGTCGTCGATGTAGAACAGGGGGACGATCTCCACCAGGCCGCCGATACTGATCACGATCAGGGTGAGAATGACCAGCAGGCCTGCATTGGTCTCGATGGTTTCGTGCTTCATCTTCATGGCTGCTTATGGCTCCCTGATCAGGCCCGGGCAGTGGCCGTGGCGCCACCCGCGGTCCGCGACTCCGCCGCCTTCAACGCGCGATGCACGGGCATGACGGTCTTGTAGATATTGAAGGCCATCAGCAACATCCCGGCCAGGAACAACCCACCGCCGAGCGCACGCACCACATAGGGCTGATGCAGGAACACCACCGTCTCGATAAAGGTGTAGGACAGGTTCCCGAACTCATCGAAGGCCCTGAGCATCAGGCCCTGGCCGATGCCGGCCACCCACATGGCAACGATGTAGAGCACGATGCCGATGGTGGCCAGGAAGAAGTGCACATACACCAGGCGGATGCTGTAGAGCTTGGTGTCCCACAGCCGCGGGATCAGGTGATACAGGGAGCCGAAGGTGATCATCGCCACCCAGCCCAGGGCCCCGGAGTGCACATGCCCCACCGTCCAGTCGGTGTAATGGGACAGGGCGTTCACGCTCTTGAGGGACATCATCGGCCCCTCGAAGGTGGCCATGCCATAGAAGGACAGGGAGGTGATCATGAACAGCATGATCGGATCGGTACGCAGTTTGTCCCACGCCCCGGAGAGGGTCATCACCCCGTTGATCATGCCCCCCCAGGAGGGCAGGAGCAGCAGGATGGAGAAGGTGGCCGAGAGGGTGGTCACCCAGTCCGGCAGGGCCGTCCAGTGCAGGTGGTGCGCCCCCACCCACATGTACAGGAACACCAGCGCCCAGAAGTGCACGATGGACAACCTGTAGGAATAGATTGGCCTTCCCGCCTGCTTGGGCACGAAGTAATACATCATCCCCAGGAAGGCCGCGGTGAGGAAGAAGCCCACGGCATTATGGCCGTACCACCACTGGGTCATGGCGTCCTGCACCCCCGAGAACAGGGAGTACGACTCCAGGCTGAACAGGCTCACCGGCACCGCCAGGTTATTGAAGATATGCAGGATGGCCGTGGCCAGGATGAAGGCCATGAAAAACCAGTTGGCAACATAGATGTGCGGCTGAGTGCGGCGCAGCAGGGTCATCAGGTAAACCAGGAAATAGGCCACCCAGACCACGGTGATGAGGATGTCGATCTGCCAGGTGAACTCGGCGTATTCCCTTCCCTGGGTGAAGCCCGCCATGTAGGTGATCGCCCCCAGGAACACCGCCGCGTTCCATCCCCAGAAGGTGAACTCCGCCAATCGGGTGCCGAACAGTCGCGTCTGACAGGTGCGCTGCACCACGTAATACGAGGTGGCAAACAGGGCGTTACCGCCAAAACCGAAGATCACCAGGGTGGTATGCACCGGGCGGAATCGCCCGAAACTGATCTGTGCGATATCGAAGTTGAGGAACGGGAACGCCAGCTGCGCGGCGATATACACCCCCACGCCCATCCCCAGCACGCCCCAGACGAGGGACATGATGGCAAACTTCTTGACGATGGCGTAGTTATACTGCTCGGAGGGGGCAACCGGCGCGCTTGGCCGTGCTGCATCTGCGGTGCTCGACTGGGCCATGATCTGGTCTCTTATGAATTCCCTTGGAAAAGGTATAGACCTTTCCGTGGAAAATTGCGACCGCTCAAGGCCGCCGGCAAAACCTGACTCTAATCCAAGGAATTAATGAAAGCGAACAAAGGAAATTAATGGGGGTAAAAGGGTGAGTGATCAGGGCAGCCACCCCACCCTCACCCCGCCCGAATCGGAATCGCCCCCTTGGGCAACCCGCTCGGCGCTGGCGCATCCGGCACCCAGGCATGCCCGTATACCACCTCATAACTGGCCGGCAACAGCCCCTCCTGCCGATATTCCTCATAAGCCGCCTCCAGCGCCCGCAACCGCCCGGGCCCGGTCAGCCCGCGCCCGCGCCCCGACAACGCATTGGTCGCCCCGATCGCCTTCAGATCCCGCATCAACCCCCGCACATCCGGGTAGGTCACCGTCATCCGCTCCACATCCATCACCGGATCGGCAAACCCCGCCCGCACCAGGGCATCGCCGATATCGTGCATGTCCATGAAGGCATTCACATGGGCGCGACCATCCACCACCTCCCAGGCCCGACGTAGCTCCACCAGCGTATCCGGCCCCAGGGTGGTGAACATCAACAGCCCCTGGGGCGAAAGCACCCGCCGAAACTCCGCCAGAGCCCGGTCCAGATCATTGCACCACTGCACCGTCAGGCTGGAGAAAATCAGGTCAAAGCTGGCATCCGCAAAGGGCAGGGATTCCACGTCGGCGCATACCAGCCCCGGCTTGCGCCACCAGCCGGCCCCCTTGGCCGTGAGCCGCAACATCGCGGGCGACAGATCCAGGGCCACCACCCGACTGCCCTTGTACAGCCGCTTGAGCCCCTGGGCCCCCTGCCCCGTGCCCGCCCCGGCATCCAGCACCCGGGCCGGGTCCAGCTTCACCCACTGCAAGCGCTCCAGCAGCCGCGAACACACCTCCCGCTGCAACACCGCCGCCTCATCATACGAGGACGCCGCCTGGTCGAAGGTGGCACGCACCCGCCGTTTGTCCAGGCGATAGGGTGAGGCATCAGTCATGCAAAAGGCTCCGCAGGGTCTCTTCAAAGGCTTGGGGCCGGGACAGGAACGGCGCATGTCCGGCCCGCTCGATCACGGGGGTCTTCATGTCGGGTCGCAGGGCCCTGAGCTGTTCACCCACGCCCGCCGGCACCAGAGTGTCGTATTCCCCCAGGATGGCATGCACCGGGCACTCCAGAGCCGCCAGCTCGTCGCGCAGATCCAGATGGCGCAGCCAGTCCAGCCCCTCATGCAGGGCCTGCTCCGCCGGCGGATCGCTCAGCAACCTAGCCCGCAATCCACGCAGGGCGTCCTGGGCATTATCCAACCCATGGAACTGCAGGGCCAGAAAGCGGTTCAGCGTGGTGCGATAATTGGCCGCCAGCCCCTGGGCAAAGGCATCCAGCACCGGCCCACGCATGGCCTGGGGCCAGCCCTCCCCCTGCACGAACCGGGGCGTGCCGGCCACCAGAATGACCTTTTGCACCCGGTCGGGATGCCGACTCGCCGCGCGAATGGCCACCAGGGCGCCCAGGGACCAGCCGATCAGCGTCAGGGCATCGGATTCCGGTGAATCCACGTCAGGGGCCTGCGCGGCAGCTACCACCCGATCGGCCACCTCATCCAGCTCACCCAGACTCCCCTCCCCGGCCAGTCGTCCATGCCCGGGCAGATCCACCGCCCGCACCGGGCCCGCGTCCTGCAGCGCCGGGACCAGATCGTCCCACACCCCGGCATTGAGCCCCCAGCCGTGGATGAGGGTGACAAGGGGACAGCCCCCTTTTCCGCTTTTTGTTTTCAGAACTCCCGCCTGCATCGGTTATGATCCCCTCACATCCAGATCACCCACCGGATCCCGGTCGCAAGGATACCGTTTCATCATGATCCTCCAGATTATCCTGATCATCGCCGCCTACCTGATCGGCTCATTATCCACCGCCATCATCACCTGCAAGCTCCTGGGTCTGCCCGACCCGCGCACCCAGGGCTCAGGCAACCCCGGTGCCACCAACGTGCTGCGCTCCGGCGGCAAAAAGGCCGCCATCATCACCCTGACGGGCGATCTGCTCAAGGGCTTGATACCGGTACTGATCGCCCAGGCATTCGGCCTCTCCGGCCTGGCACTGGCCCTGGTGGCCCTGGCCGCCTTCCTGGGGCATCTGTTCCCTGCCTACCACGGTTTCAAGGGGGGCAAGGGCGTGGCCACCGGCCTGGGCGTGCTGCTGGGTCTGCATTGGGCCGTGGGCGTCGCGGCCCTGGTCACCTGGCTACTCGCCGCCGGCATCAGCCGCATCTCATCCATGGGCGCCCTGGTGGCCGCCACCCTCACCCCCATCTGGATCGCCCTCATCCTGGGTGACTTCTGGCTCACCATGACCGGCTGCATCATGATGATCCTGCTGTACTGGCGTCACTGGAGCAACATCCAGCGCATCCTGGCGGGGACAGAGCCCAAAATCGGCCGCAAGAGCTGAGAGAGGTGACTGACACCTTTTTTGAAGTCCACCTGCCCTCACCCCAACCCCTCTCCCGCCAGCGGGAGAGGGGCTCATGCTCCCTTCAACTCAACTCCTCGATCGACCACCTTGCCCGGGCCTCGATCTCCGGTCCGGCCGACGCCCCCGCCGCCAGTCGCAAGGCGCCCGCCAGGGCGATCATCGCCCCATTGTCGGTGCAAAACTCGATGCGCGGATAAAACACCGCCCCACCTTCGGCCTCGGCCATCTGCGCCAGCGCCGCGCGCAACCGCCGGTTGGCGCCCACGCCGCCGGCCACCACCAGACGACCGGCTCCCGTCTCCCGCAGCGCGCGCCGACACTTGATCATCAACGTATCCACCACCGCGTCCTCGAAGGCCCGGGCCACATCCGCTGCCAGGGTGTCATCCGCCGGGGTATCCCGAAGCGTGGTCAGGGCGTGGGTCTTCAAACCGGAGAAACTGAAATCCAGCCCCGGCCGATCCGTCATGGGGCGCGGGAACCGGAACCGGCCCGGATCACCCTGCTGCGCCAGCCGCGCCAACGCCGGGCCGCCGGGATAGCCCAGACCCAGCAGCTTGGCCGTCTTGTCGAAGGCCTCGCCGGCGGCATCGTCCAGGCTCTCCCCCAGGATGCGATACCGCCCCACCCCCTGCACATCCACCAGCAGGGTATGCCCACCGGATACCAGCAGCGCCACGAAGGGAAACTCGGGCGCCGGCTCCTCCAGCAGCGGCGCCAGCAGATGCCCCTCCATATGGTGCACCCCCACTGCCGGCACACCCCAGGCCCAGGCCAGACTGCGCCCCACCGAGGCCCCCACCAGCAGCGCCCCCAGCAACCCCGGCCCGGCGGTATAGGCCACACCGTCCACCTGGGAAGCACTCACCCCCGCCTGGTCCATCACCTGCCGCAATAGCGGCAACACCCGCTGCACGTGATCCCGCGATGCCAGCTCCGGCACCACGCCGCCATACTCGGCATGCATGGCCACCTGGCTGTGCAGCGCATGGGCCAAAAGCCCCCGACGGGTATGGAACAAGGCCACCCCGGTTTCGTCGCAGGAGGTCTCGATGCCCAGCACACAAAGATCCCGGGCGGGGGCGGATTCGGTGGATAAAATCATTTTATTGTTAAGGGCTTTGGATTTTGACGGGAAGGCCACTATAATGCTGGATTCTCCGCCGGAGGTGGAGAGGCTTTGCCCTGAACCCGATACTGGAACCGAACAACGGTAATGTGACCCTATGCCTCATGTACGAGTAAAAGAGAACGAACCCTTTGAGGTGGCCCTGCGCCGCTTCAAGCGTACCTGCGAAAAAGCCGGCGTGCTCACGGAAGTCCGTCGCCGCGAGTTTTACGAAAAACCGACCGAAGTGCGCAAGCGCAAGGCTGCTGCCGCGGTCAAGCGTCAGATGAAGCGTCTGTCCAAGGAAATCGGTCGTCGCGAACGCCTTTACTGAGGCCATCCGCACAGATTCCAGCCCCGCGCCCGCCTCCCGTTGGCGCGGGGTGCCATGACCTGGTCAATGCATCCCTCTCAGGGCCTCGCCCCTGACCCACCCCCGGTCGTGCGGTCGCCAGCCGGCGGACAGGTCCAGCGCCGGCCCAGGTAACCGACACCCATGACCCAAGCCGCCCCCCTCAAGACCCGCCTCACCGAAGACACCAAGGCCGCCATGCGCAGCGGCGACAAACCCCGCCTGGGCACCCTGCGCCTCATCCAGTCCGCCATCAAGCAACTGGAAGTGGACACCCGCACGGAAGTGGACGACGCCCAGATCCTCGCCGCCCTGGACAAGATGGTGAAGCAGCGCCGCGAATCCATCAGCCAGTACCAGAACGCCAACCGGGAAGACCTGGCCGCCAAGGAACAGGCCGAACTGGACATCATCCAGACCTACCTGCCCCAGCAACTCTCCGAAGACGAGATCCGCGACCACATCGAAGCCGCCATCTCCGAGACCGGCGCCGAATCCCCGCGCGACATGGGCAAGGTCATGGGCGTGCTCAAGCCAAAGCTACAGGGTCGTGCGGACATGGGAGCGGTGAGCGGCATGGTGAAGGCAAGGTTGTCCTGAGTCCCCCGCTTGACTCAGGTCGTCATTCGGCCCCGCATCCATGTACTCCGGCAGCCAACCCTTCGTATAATCGGAAGTTTAACCCCACTGCACTGAGAACTCATGAGCCAACTGAAAAACGACCGCTTCCTCCGGGCCCTGATGCGCCAACCGGTGGACACCACCCCCATCTGGATCATGCGCCAGGCGGGCCGCTACCTGCCGGAATACCGCGAAACCCGCGCCCGCGCCGGTAGCTTCATGGACCTGTGCCAAAACCCGGAGCTGGCCTGCGAAGTGACCATGCAGCCGCTGGATCGCTTCCCGCTGGATGCCGCCATCCTGTTCTCCGACATCCTCACCATCCCCGACGCCATGGGGCTGGGCCTGTACTTCGCCGAAGGCGAAGGCCCGCGCTTCGAGCGCCCGGTGCAGGACGCCAAGGCCATCCGCGCCCTGGGCGTGCCCGACCCGGAAGACAAACTGCGCTACGTGATGGACGCCGTGCGCCTGATCCGCAAGGAACTGGACGGTCGCGTGCCGCTCATCGGGTTCTCCGGCAGCCCCTGGACCCTAGCCACCTACATGGTGGAAGGCAGCTCCTCCAAGGACTTCGCCCTGCTCAAGGGCATGATGTTCGATGACCCGGACACCCTGCACCACCTGCTGGGCGTGCTGGCCGACACCGTCATCGCCTACCTGAACGCCCAGATTGCCGCCGGCGCCCAGGCCGTGATGGTCTTCGACACCTGGGGCGGCGCCCTCAGCCCCGAGAACTACCGCAAGTTCTCCCTGCAGTACATGCAGCGCATCGTTGATGGGCTCACCCGCGAAGCCGATGGCCGCCGCGTGCCCGTGGTGCTGTTCACCAAGGGTGGCGCTCAATGGCTGGAAGACATGGCCGACACCGGCTGCGACGCCCTGGGCCTGGACTGGACGGTGGAAATCAACGAAGCCCGCCAGCGCGTCGGCGACCGCGTGGCCCTGCAGGGCAACATGGACCCCTCCGTGCTGTACGCCTCGCCCGAGAAGGTGCGCGAAGAGACCAAGAAGATCCTGGCCGGCTTCGGCAAGGGCAGCGGCCACGTGTTCAACCTGGGCCACGGCATCCACCCCAAGATCAACCCCGAGCACGTAGCCGCCATGGTGGAAACGGTGCACGAGGAAGGTCGGAAGTACCACGACTAACCAGATTGTCGTGGTGGGGACGGATCTTGATCCGTCCCCATTAAACTTCCTCCAGCAACCGCTCCACCTCCCTTAACCCCGCGCGCCGCATGGGACGCCCATCCACCGGACTCGGTGGCGGCTGCCTGATGCCGTCCACGGGGAACACCACCGCATCCACATCCACCCCCTCGGCACCAAACTCGATGCACGGGTAGAACACATGCCCCTGCGCACCCCGCAGACGACGCTCGTCACTGCGCCAGGTGACCCCTCGATCCTGTAGATAAAAGATCACCTCCTCCACGCTGTCGGCAAACACATGCAGCGTGAGCTCATCTCGCCCGTTCACGATCCCCGCCAGCACCGGCCCCACCAAACGCGGATTGAACGGCTCCAGCAACTGCATGGCCTGCACCGCCATCCGCCGCAGGTGCGTGAGCCGCTGCCGCGACTCGTCATCCTCGAATAACCGCTGACGCTCGAACACCGCCTCCTCGATCTCGGTGTTACGGGGCAGGTTGCGGGTTTGCCCCGCCCCCAGGCGATCGGCGGCCTTGCGCTTGGCCAGACGGTAATCCACCACACCCTCATCCAGGATGATGCGCGCAGCCTCTTCGGCGATCATCTGCCGTACACGAACGTCATTGATGGACATTGAAGGCCTCCTGGATTCGGTGAAAAACGGGCCCTCACCTCAAAAAATCTGATCCGGCGTCACTTCATCCCGACTGGGCCCGGAACGCTCCTCCACTCCAAGATGAGGCAACTGATCCTGAGTGAAGGTTTCAAAGATTGCCCGCTGCGTGCGGTGGGTCACCCGCTTCCCGGTCTCCGCATCAATGCGCACCGTGACCATGCCCCGGGGCTCCTCCGGCAACCGCTCCGGCCGCCCCTCCAGGGCCTTGCCCATGAAATCCACCCACACCGGCAGGGCTGCCGAGGCACCCGTTTCCCGACGCCCCAGGGAGGAATAGTCATCAAAACCCACCCACACCGACGTGACCAGATCCCCGTTGAAGCCACTGAACCAGGCATCGCGCAGATCATTCGTGGTACCCGTCTTGCCGGCCAGATCATCCCGACCCAGGGCCGTGGCCCGGCGACCCGTGCCGCTGGTGATCACATCCTGCAGCATGCTCACCATCTGATAGGCATTGGTGGCCGGCAGGGTGCGTTCGGCCGGCACGAACGCGGGCGTGCCGGCGGCCGACCCATCCAGGGCGGCCCCTTCCACCGCCACCAGATCCCCATCCGGATGCGCCGGCACCTGGCATGGCGGCGGGCACACCCGGCGCGGCACGGTGCGGAACACCACCTCGCCATACGGATCCTCGATACGATCCAGGAACCAGGGGTCCACCCGATACCCGCCATTGGCAAACACCGCAAAGCCCCGGGTGAGTTCCAGCGGCGTCACCGACCCACTGCCCAGCGCCAGGGACAATCCCGACGGATGCCGCGAGCGCTCAAACCCGAAATGCCCCAGGAAATCCAGCGTGCGCTCCACCCCTACCTCGTCCAGCAGCCGGATGGATACCAGGTTACGGGAGTGGGCCAGGGCCTCCCGCAACCGCGTGGGCCCATAAAAACGCCCTGAGTAATTCCGCGGGCGCCAGTCCCCATCCAGGGAAATATCGGCCACCACCACCGGCGCATCATTAAACACCGAGGCCGGCGAATGCCCATGGGCCAGGCCCGCCGAATAAATGAACGGCTTGAAGGCCGACCCCGGCTGACGCTCGGCCCGCACCGCCCGATTGAAGTTGCTGCGGAAAAAGTCGTACCCCCCCACCAGGGCACGCACCGCCCCGTCTTCCGGGTCCAGGGCCACAATCGCCCCCTCCACCGCCGGCACCTGAGCCAGCGACCAGCCCTCGCCGCCCTCGCCCCGCATCACCCGGATCACATGCCCCGGGCTCACCACCTGCGACACCCGCTGCGGCGCATTGCCCACCCGCGATGCATCGATATAGGGCCGCGCCCACTCCATGGCCGCCAGGTTCAGCTCGATCTCTTCACCCTGCCCCACATACACCGTGGCGGTGTTGCTGCTCGCCTGGGTGACCAACCCGGCCAAGAGCCCGCCCCCGGCACGGGGGTGCCCGGCCAACAGGCGATCCCGGGCGGCCTCGCCCGGGTACTCATCCAGGTCCACTTCCGCCTCCGGTCCCCGATAACCATGCCGCCGATCATAGGTGATCAACCCCCGCCGCAGTGCACGGGTGGCCTCCTCCTGCATGTCCCGATCCAGGGTGGTATACACCCGATAACCGTCCTCATAGGCGGCCTCCCCATACCGTGCCACCATCTCCATGCGCACCATCTCGGCCACGTGCCCCGCGCTCACCTCCACCACCGCGGAATGCAACCGGGCCGTGATGGGCGCCTGGCGGGCGGCCTCGAAGTCCTCGGTGGAGATATAGCCCAGGTCATGCATGCGCCCCAGCACATAATTGCGCCGGGCCGTGGCACGACGCGGATTGGTCACGGGATTGGCTGCCGAAGGCGCCTGGGGCAAGCCCGCGATCATGGCAATCTGCGGCAACGTGAGCTCATCCAGCGCCTTGCCGTAATAGATCTGCGCGGCAGCGCCCACACCATAAGCCCGCTGCCCCAGGAAGATCTTGTTCAGATAGAGCTCGAGGATCTCATCCTTGGAAAGCTCCCGCTCGATGCGCATGGCGACGAAGATCTCCGTGATCTTGCGCGTGTAAGTCTTGTCCCGGTCGAGGAAAAAGTTGCGCGCCACCTGCATGGTGATGGTGCTGCCACCCTGCGTCTTCTCCCGGGTGGAGATCAGGTTCACCGCAGCCCGGGTCAGGCCGACCACATCCACCCCGGGGTGCTCCTCAAAGCGCTCATCCTCGGCAGCCAGAAAGGCCAGGCGCATGAGCTCCGGCACCTCATCCACCGACACCGGCTCACGGCGCTGCTCACCATATTCGGCCATCAACTCGCCATCGCGGGTAAACACCCGCAACGGCACCTGCAACTGCACATCCCGCAGGCCATCCACCTCCGGCATCTGGGGTGCCACGTAGACATAGGCCCCCGCCACCACGAGCACGCCCAGGGTGAGCGCCGCCAGGGCAGCGGAGAAAAAAACGCGCAGGGATACAAGGAAAAATTTCATCAAAAAGGTCCGTCATTGGCATCGGACGGCAGGTCATCCGCCTAAAACCACCGCCCCTCGGGCACTTACCGAAGGGGGTCGCGTTTTGCAGAAGACTACGGTAGTAATTACCGGGAGTTGGGACTAGTATTTATGAAAAAATATAAGCTATCCAACCCTCGAGCCGCAATGAGATAAGGGGTTACCGTGTTAGGACTCGGCCGCAAAACCCCCGCGCTGATAGGCATCGACATCAGCTCCACCTCCGTGAAACTGGTGGAACTGGCGGGCTCGCCCGGCAAGCTCCGGGTGGAAGCCTACGCCGTGGAACCACTCCCCGGCAGCGCGGTGGTGGAAAAGAACATACAGGAAGTGGAAGCCGTAGGCGAAGCCATCCGCAAGGCCTACAAGCGAACCGGCAGCAAGACGCGCCTGTGCGCGCTGGCCGTGCCGTCCTCCGCCGTGATCACCAAAACCATCAACATGCCGGCCAACCTCAAGCCGGATGAGATGGAAGGCCAGATCCAGATCGAAGCCGACCAGTACATCCCCTACGCCCTGGAAGAAGTGAACCTGGATTTCGAGGTCATCGGCCCCACCCCCAAGAACCCCGAAACCGTCGAGGTCCTGCTCTCCGCCTCCCGCAGCGAAAACGTGGACATGCGCGTCACTGCCGCCGAGCTTGGAGGCCTCACCCCCAAAGTGATGGACGTGGAAGCCTACGCCATCGAGCACAGCTACCCACTGGTCACCGAGCAGATCCCCGACCTGGATACCGAACTCCCCATAGCCGTGGTGGATGTGGGCGCCACCATGACCTCCATCAACATCTTCCTGAACGATCACCTCATCTACACCCGCGAGCAGTCCTTCGGCGGCAAGCAACTCACCGAAGAGATCATGCGCCGCTACGGCCTCTCTTATGAGGAGGCCGGCCGAGCCAAGAAAGAAGGCGGCCTGCCGGACAACTACGTGCCCGAGATCCTGGAACCCTTCAAGGAAACCATGGCCCAGCAGGTGAACCGCTTCCTGCAGTTCTTCTTCGCCGCCAGCCCCCATGATCGCGTCTCGCACATCCTGCTGGCCGGCGGCTGCGCCGCCATCCCCGGCGTGGACGAAGTCATCGAAGGCCGGGTGAGCACCCCCACCAGCATCGCCAACCCCTTCGGGCGCATGGCGCTGCACAGCCGCATCAACCCGCAACGCCTGGGCAACGACGCCCCCGCCCTCATGATCGCCGCCGGGCTCGCCTTGAGGAGCTTCGACTGATGTCGCACATCAACCTACTCCCCTGGCGCGAGCAACGGCGCAGTGAACAGCAAAAGGAATTCACCGTCCTCGCCGCCCTGGTGGCCCTGGGTTGCCTGATCATCGTCTTTGTCACCCATGTGGCCATCAACGGTCAGATCCAGGCCCAGGAACAGCGCAACAACTTCCTGCAGAACGAGATTCGCATCCTGGACCGCCAGATCCGCGAGATTCAGGAACTGGAATCCACCCGCCAGGCCCTGCTGGACCGCATGGAAATCATCCAGGAACTCCAGGCCAGCCGCCCCCTGGCCGTGCGGTTGTTTGATGAACTGGTCAACACCCTGCCCAACGGCATCTACCTCACCGGCCTCACCCAGCGGGACATGTCCCTGGAGATCACCGGCCGGGCCGAATCCAATGCCCGGGTATCCGCCTTCATGCGCAACCTGGAGGGCTCCCCCTGGTTCAACGACCCCGTGCTCCAGGTCATCGAAACCCGTGAACAGAACGGCGTGCGCCTGAGCGACTTCCGCCTCACCGTGAGCCAGCGCGACCCCGGCCCGGACAATGACGAGGAGGCCTCGTAATGAAACTGGGCAGCCTGGACCTCAAGGACCTCAACGAACTCAACAACGTCGACCTGAAAACCGTAGGCACCGCGCCGCTGGCGGTGCGCGTGTTCCTGCTGGTGATCGTGGCCGCCGCCATCCTGGGCCTGGGTTACTGGTTCGACACCAAAAACCAGTTGGAGCGACTGGAACGGGTGCAGGCCCAGGAGAGCCAGTTGCGCCAGCAGTTCGAGACCCGCCAGCGCCGCGCCGCCCTGCTGGACGACTACAAGGCCCAGTTGGAAGAGATGCAGCGCAGTTTCGGCACCATGCTGCGGCAACTGCCCAGCCGCACCGAGATCCCCAACCTCCTGGTGGACGTCTCCCAGACCGGCCTCTCCGCCGGCCTGGAGATCGACCTGTTCCGCCCCGAAAACGAGCGCCGCCGCGGCTTTTACGCCGAGAAACCCATCCGGCTGCGCATGAAGGGCAATTATGAACAGGTGGCCGAGTTCACCAGCGGCGTCGCCGCCCTGCCCCGGATCGTCACCATCCACGACATCACCCTGCGCCCGGATGGCGACACCACACGGCTGACCATGGAAGCCACCGCCAAGACCTACCGGTACCTGGATGATGTCGATAACTGATCCTGCACAGCGCACGCACGCACGCCCCCGGGCCAGGCCCCTGCGACCGGGCTGGCTGGTGGCAGCCCTGGCCATCGCCCTGCTCGTGGCCGGCTGCGGCGGTGACATCTCCGACCTGGAACGCTACGTGGAGCGCACCAAGCAGCGCCCCGGCGGCGAGATCGAACCCATCCCGGAAATCCCGCCCCAGGAGACCTTCATCTACCCGGGCAACGAACGCGATCCCTTCGACCGCTCCGTGATCGCCACCCGGGTGACCGAAGAGGTAGGCCCGGAAAGCGATGTCACCATCGACCCCGACCGTCCCCCGGAATTCCTGGAACAATACCCCCTGGACAGCCTGCGCATGGTGGGCACCATGGAGCAGGACAACGTGCAATGGGCCCTGATCCGCACCCCGGAACGCAACATCCAGCGCGTGCGGGAAGGCAACTACATGGGCCAGAACCACGGACGCATCGACCAGATCACGGACACGCGCATCGCAATCACCGAGATCGTGCCCGACGGCTTCGGCGGCTATCAGGAGCGGGAAAGCTCCGTCGCGCTCACAGAATAAGGTAACGAGGACACACCCCATGACACTGGCGACCCAGCGACGCTCCACGCCCCGGATTTCCGGCGCCGGGACTCTCCACCGGCGCATCACGGCCTTCATGGTCCTGTGCCTGCTGCTCCTGTGGGGGCACACGGCCGCCGCCAGCCCCGACCGCGCGCTGCAGGAGATCATCTACAACGCCCTGCCCGGCGACCGCCTGCAGGTGATCATGCGATTCTCCGAACCGCCTCCGGCCCCCGAGAGCTTCACCATCGACAACCCGGCCCGCCTGGCCCTGGACTTCCCCAACACCCGCTCCGCCCTGCGCGAGCGCCGCCAGGACATCAACGTGGGCCTCACCCAGTCGGTGAACACCGTGGAGGCCCGGGGTCGCACCCGGGTGGTCTTCAACCTGGTGCGCATGATGGGCTTCGACACCCGCGTGGATGGCAACAACCTGGTGCTCACCCTCACCCCCAGCCCCACCCAGGCCGCCGCCCCCTCAAGGCCCACGCCACTCACCACCGAACAACGCCGCGCCGCCCCCCCCAGCGAGCGCCAGATCGACAACGTGGACTTTCGCCGCGGCCCCGAGGGCGAAGGCCGGGTGATCATCCGCCTCAGCGACCCGCGCACCCCCGTAGACGTGCGCCAGCGAGACGGCCGCATCGAACTCAGCTTCGCCCGCACCGCCCTGCCCGAGGAACTGGAGCGCCGCCTGGACGTCACCGACTTCGCCACCCCGGTGCAAACCATCGACGCCATTGGCGAAAGCGACCGTGTGCGCATCACCGTGGCCGCCCACGGCGAATACGACGCCCTGTCCTATCAGACCGACAACGAATTCACCCTGGAGGTCAAACCCCTCACCCGTGAGGAACGCGAAGCTCTGGAGCGGGAACGCTTCCAGTACACCGGCGAGCGCCTGTCACTCAACTTCCAGGACATCGAAGTGCGCTCCGTGCTGCAGCTCATCGCCGACTTCACCGACCTGAACGTGGTGGTGAGCGACACCGTGGGCGGCAACATCACCCTGCGCCTGCGCAACGTGCCCTGGGACCAGGCCCTGGACATCATCCTGCAGACGCGGGGACTGGACATGCGCGAGAGCGGCAATGTGCTGTATGTGGCCCCGGCGGATGAGATTGCCGCACGGGAGCGCCAGCAGATGGAAGCCCAGCGTCAGACGGCCGAACTGGCACCGCTGCGGGCCGAGTTCATTCAGGTGAATTATGCGCGGGCGGAGGATGTGGCCAACATCATCCGCAGTGACGGGATCAGCTTCCTCTCCGAACGGGGCAGCCTCACCGTGGACTCCCGTACCAATACACTGCTAGTGCAGGATACCGCCGACAAGCTCGAGCAAATTCGGAGCCTCGTGGGCAGCCTGGATGTGCCGGTACAGCAGGTACTGATCGAAACACGCATCGTGGTCGCCACCGACAACTTCGCCCGTGACTTGGGCGTGCGGTTTGGCGTGACGGGCCGGGGCGCGACAGGAAGGACCAGCGCGGCCTACAGTGGCCGACTAGATGCCGCAGCAGCCGAGCGTAGCGCGTGGACTGACTCAAATCAGTCTTTCGGTGAAACTGCAATAAATGATCGCCTCAATGTGAACTTACCAGTGACTGCAGCGGGAACCGGCGGCGTGGGCATCTCCATTTTGAGACCCAATATTCTGCTGGACTTGGAACTGACCGCCCTGCAGGTCGAAGGTCGCGGCGAGATCATCTCCACACCACGCGTGATCACGGCAAATGGACAGACGGCCGTGATCAAGCAGGGCGAGAGCATCCCCTACCAGGAGGCTACGGCGTCCGGCGCCACCAGCATCCAGTTCGTGGACGCCGTGCTCTCCACCGAGGTCACGCCTCAGATCACCCCCAACGGCAACATCATCCTCAACATCAAGGTGAACAAGGACAACCCGGGCGCCCGGGAGGTGCAGGGCACCCCGTCCATCGAGACCCGCGAGGTGGAAACCCAGGTCTTCGTCCGCAATGGCGAGACGGTGGTGCTGGGCGGTATCTATGAGATAGACAGCGCCGAACAACTCCTCAAGACGCCCTTCTTTGGCGATCTGCCTATCATCGGCAACCTTTTCAGACAGCGCAGCCGGTCAGAGACCAAGGCGGAACTGCTGATCTTCGTGACGCCGAAAGTGGTGGAGGAGTCGATGTTGAATTGATGGGGTGATGGAACTCACCCCCGAAGGGGAATCGGGGGTGATCCCCATCCAAGACAAGGGGGTAGCTACGAGCGCCGAAACCTCATGTGACCCAACCCCTGATCCTCGAGCATGCACAAAGCCCACGCTCCAGTTCGAACACAGTAGTTAGGCACGGAGCGCGGGCTTCGTATTTCGGCCAGTCGCTTGTGATAAGAAACTTCAGATCACCAACAATCGGCGGGGCCTCTTTGCCCACGATGGTCGATGGTGAGGGTATGGCAAGTGGCACTGCTTGACTGCACGCGCCCATCCTGACCGGTGGCGACCAACTGGAACGTCGCTGCGGTGGCTGTTTGCGAGATGGAATAATAACCCTCAGGTGACGCAGATGGTATCGGGCACTCATCATCGGAAGGTTCAGGACCTGTGTATTTCATATAGGTCGTATAACACCTCTCCATCATCTGCGCAGCCTGCAGCAAGCCACTCTTGCCATCCGATACTTGCGCCCGTTCCACGTAGCGGGTGTAAGCGGGATATGCAATCGACGCAAGAATCCCGATGATGACCACGACGATCATCACCTCGATCAGCGTGAACCCCCGCTGCCTGTAATAGTTACCGTGTCCTTGCCTAGTCATGAATGATCGTCCTCAGGTAGTGTCAAATCCCATTCCCAATCCAAGCGTGCGGCCGCCAGCAGCGGCCACTCGGGGGGGCTTGCAAATCCATAGCCCAGCATTACCGCAACTGCCGCCAGGATTGACGGCCCAACTCGCGGCCACCGCCCTTTTCCTCTATCACCTCCACTTCGCCGGTCGATCCAGAGAAATACTTGTATTCGCGTTCCCCAGCCGACACGATCCTCGGGTCCTTGATGATACCCACGCTGGAAAGCAGACCACTTACCGGTGCCGACTGCTCCTCTCCGTCAATGACCACGTTCGGAGCATAATCAGCCTCGTCGAAACGGCCGTCACCATCCATATCAAAGACCGAATACCCTAGGTTGGCACCAGTTACCGCATCCAACTCCATGAGCCACGAGTTCCCGCCAAAGGCGCAGGGGTCATCTGACGGGATCACCGTCACAAAGATGATGCGTCCCATGCGCAAGATTGCCCTGCTGACCACACGCTCCCCCTCATACCCCCGGACCGGCGAAACCAGATCGACATACCACCCGCGATCCGAAGATGGAGAAGCAGACCGGTTAAAGGAAACGACTCGGGACTGCCGACCTTCCACCGCCCCCTCAAATAGAATCTCCTGTTTAACCAGGTCCGAACGGGATACTGTCTGGCTATCAAGGGAGTCCCGTATTCCATAGAACGATTGTCTCGCACCACCCGACTCCACCATATTGTCACCCACACGGAAGAAGCTCCCGGTGCCGAAATACACCATCAACCCCCCATCAGGGTGTCTGCCAACCTCCGGGCGGGCAACAATGGGTTGCGTACGATCACTGTCATCTCTGGCCTGAAAGAGTTTCGTGATGTTATTCCTGTTTTGATGGTTCCACTGGCTTTTGTTAGATTGAAGATCGATGCGCCATAGATTTCCTTGCAAGTCCCCGGCGTAGACATAATTGACCTTTCTGTCCCCACTGTTGTCAATGGGAATGGGTGAGGACAGGCCTGACGGTTCGCCCCCGGTGGAAGAAAGTAAGGATATCTCGATGGCATCACCGCTGCTCGATAATGGTTTCAAGAACAGGTAGGGAGTACCAGACGTGCCACCGTAGCCATTGCCAAAAATGACCCAAAAACTGGCGTCATCGTCAGCGAGTCGCCCAATTGTAGGTTGCGAGATCGAGTATCCGATCTCGCTATGGCTATACTCCCAAAGCACATCATCCCCATTGAAGTTCCAGGGATCGGTAACGTTCAAGGCAAACACTGCATTTCCGCCAGCACCGGTGGAACCTGTCAGCACAGTGGCCCAACCATCATCAAGACAGGCATCGCCTATTCTGGGTGAGCCGTCCACGAAGTACCGATGCCCATAGTCCGGGTCACCCAACTCCTCAAGGCGGGGAATCACGGCATTCGGCACGTACGCGAACAATTCCTCCCCCGTCTGCGCGTCGAATGCATGCAGCATTCCATCATTGGCGCCAACAAAAAGCACCTGATCCCGATTCGACTTGTCGTTCAGGAAAGCCGAGTACGACTGACCATCGCATGTCAGGTCCGCATATCCAAAGTTCTCCGCCCCCATGATGGCGGGATCGGAATTCACGATATCCCCAAGCCGAGATGATCGATTCCGGAACGAGCCCCCGTTCCTTTCTTCCTCAGCATGATCACCACGCAAGTATTCCAACAACGCCTCGGTGCCCAGCGCGTCTCGCTGCGCCTGATCGAGAGCGTCCCATTGAAACGGAATACCCTCGCCCGAGTTGTTTACCGTGAAAATCCTTCGATCCTGCCAATCCATCACATCGAGTTTTTCAGCAGCGTCCCACTCGCAGCCCGCGTACTCTGAGCACCTTACACCGAGTGGCAATGAATCCACACTGCCATCCTGCTCATCCACCGGCAAAGCGAGAAACTGGCCAGACCAATCTCCCGAGTTAAACCTGGCCTGATAGACCACCGTTTCACCGTCAAGCCGAGTGGAATTGGTCGCCACTGCGGCGGATGACGAGGTTTCGTCAGGCAAAGCCCGGAAGACCGCCCGAAGATCACTCGCAAGTTGTGCCGGGTCGATTGCAAAATAATAGTTATCCGGCTGGTCTCCGGGAGCGGGCACGCCTTCCTCCTTCTCAAACCCACCCCACTTAGCCGCATAGAATAAAGGTTGCTCTAAAGCACCAGCAGCTCCTGCTCCACCAATTACGAACGTCCTGGACGAACCTGCATCATCAGTTTTACAGTTGTTGCAGTCGCCACCGCTAAAATTGTTGATCCCCGAATGCACATGAAAACCAGCGTTACTTGTGCCACTAATCACGTAACCAAAACCCAGCTTCTGATCGGTCGACTCTGCGAAGACGTTGGTAGTTATCTCTATCTGATCTCCAATTATCCGATATTCCAGTATGCCGTTCATATCCATATCAAAGTCACCGCCCTGCTCACTGTCCTCCCATTGCACGAAATAACGACCAGTACCACCGGCAATATCTTGATCAACGATCCGGAAGTCCACTATGGCACAATTTGAATCCGGCGACGTCGAGGTATTGCGGCAGGCAGGGAGCAGCGAAACCACCGGCTCCGACCCACCTGGCATTGGGATATCGATTCTCGGCACCGCTGGAGCGAGCGTGACCCCAAATGTCTTGACATGTTGCTCTTCTGGCAGATCCGGGCGCAAATCCTCAGTCCACCCGTAATGTGCCAACCCAGCGATATGAAAGGACCCTCTCTGCCTGGGACCTTCCGGACATAAGCCACGCACTTCTGACAGAGCGCTAACAGTCTTTGGGGTACACAACTGATCACTTACAGAGTTTGTTTGCCCCACAAACCAATCGCCACCATGTATCCCCTCCTCAGACCCCACCTTGTTCGTCCAAGTGCTGACCGAACCCAGGCCCGGGAGGTCTGATGCACCCGAAAGATTATCGGCATCATAGGATGACACGCTCGCGTTAAAGTGCACCATACTGATCGCGGCGCAGTAATTGGATGAGCCTAGTGGATCATTCCAATCCCGGGATTCCAACCCTGGTATGCGATCATTACCGGAGAAATCAAATAGAGGATCCTTCATCCCGGCCAAGTACCGAAGGCTCTCGAGATATAGCTCGCTTTGGGGATTACCCCAATTCGTACAACGACCCTCAGCTGGATCTGTCAGCCCCCAAGCGCAGTTGTCTCCGCCTGAGGCGCTTGAATTGTATGTCGCATCATTATTACCACTACCGCTGCTATGTCGATAACCATAAATTCTAAATCGATCGAGAGTGTCTACGATGCCCCCGCCCACAGGATCAGCCTGAAACTGTCCGGTTTCCAGGTTCATCTCATTCACGAAGGAAGAGATATTCTTCCTGAGCACCCCGCCAGAAAGGTTCCTTGCGTAGCTACCCGTAAAGAGCCCGAAATGAATTCGGCCCTCTTCGCCAAACTCCTGGAGCAGACCGACGGGTTTGTAGTTTCCCGAAGGATAACGCTTGCATCGATTGCCATCCTCACTACTGATAAAACCCTCAACGCACGCCTGAACCCGAGCATGAAATTCTTGCCCAGAGACCGCAGCTGAATCCCTTCGGGGGTTGCTTGCGTTGGAGAATATACCCGTGAAACCTGCGTCGTTCCCGTTGCTGAATCGAATCCCACCAATCGCCATCGAGGCGTGCCCAGTGTGCCCTACCTCTTCATACCACCTGCATTGATGGCGCTCATTGGCCCTCCATAGGGCATAATCGCCTTGAGCCACGCGAATCAGAGGTGGGTTAGTGACATTTTGGGAGAACGTCCCATCCTGCACGCTCGTATTACAAAACGTGATGCCTCGACGAGATCGGTTCTCCAGGCTCCAGTCGTTAGAAGATCCTGAACCCTTGAATCGAGTAACCTCGACCTTCACTTGTACGCCACTCGATCGCGAGATATCTGTCACCACGCCGAACATCTCATTTCCAGCGGTTTGATTATCAGTAATGATCAACTGATCACCCACCTGGATCTCGCTGTCATCGAAGGAGGCCGAAAACCACTTCTCGCCCGTCGAGAGGCTATGATTGTTTGTACTGCTAGCAATAGTTGCAGTAGGGACCGAGCTGTAAGGCGTCAGGTCGGGCAGATCCTCGCCATCGTAGTAGCGGACCCACGAATGCGCGTCATTGGGCAGGTGGGTGCGCTCGAGCACGGTGGAATCCACCTCATCCTGATACCGCAAACCACCATAGAGAATCCTTCGAACCACATCAATTCGAGCCATGGATACCCAGTTCAGGAAGTTCCCGCTCCATGCTGAACCGGAACAATACTTATCTGCTGTGTGGCCACTAGGCTTAAAGACTCCATCATCGTACACATAGCATTGATAAGAGTCGAAATAGCCATAATAGTCGACCTCGTGAGCATACGTCCGATTCGCCGCCCCATCGCCCGTAAGGTCGATGTAATCCGGGTAAGCCTCGAAATAAAGCTGATGATCATTTGACAGATTCAGCATCACCAGAGGATTCACGACCTGCCCCAGAAACAACGGGAGCTGGGAGACAGAGCCTGCAGAAAGAGCAGCCGGCCAGAGTGTCAAGAGCCCAAGCACCAGCCAGATTGAGATGGCGTGTGGCTTTTTCGAAAAGGAAGGCATCGGGAGATCTCCTAGCATCTACCCCAGCACGAGCCGAGGGCTGACGAAAACATCACGCTGTGGTAGATAACAGCTCTGGTTCGATCCATCAGGCAGACATGGCATCCGGGCTGAACGGATCTTGTTAAATGGCCCCAACTAACGCCGGAAGGAGCCAACTAAGTCAACGTCGATAGGTAGACTGGAGTATCACGACGGCATCGGCTGTACCGCCGGTGGCGCGGGCCGTGATGCGGAATACTTCGATATCCCCCACGGGTTCGTCGACCGCCAGTGAAGACTGCGGGTCGGGCATGGGGGGTAGCTGCTCCACGACATATCGGGGTGCAGACGCAACATCAAAAGCAGCCGTGTGAACTGGTGTCGCAGAAGCGGAATCCCAGCTATAGCCGTTCCATACCTGTACTGCATGCCCCCCCGGCAAGACCTGAATCAGACCGGGCTCGGTGCCGCCGAAGCTCGGTAGGGTTGCTGCCTCCAATCGAGCCTCGCCGCTTCTGAGCGCATATTCCGCTGCCTGAAAGGCAAGATCCCTGTCGCGATAGTTGCCTGACATCCGCTCCTGCAGAGTGGTATTTTGCATACCCGCGACAGCAAGGAGTGTGATCACCAGCAAGAGCACCAATGAGACAATTAATGCCGAACCCTTCTGAAAATGGCGAGAGTCCCGATTCACAAGGTTGACCAAATCAGCAGCTTCTAACTGAACAACCTCCACCATCTTGCTTGATAGCTTCATTTTAATCGATTCCGCACACCAACAGTCGTTGTGAATACTTGATAGTATCGCCGGTCACTCGCGGTGAATTCGTGGTCGCCGACAGAAACGCTATACCCGCTTTCTAAACTAACATTATCGTAAGACGCACTGTAGGCCAACAAATGCACTCTCACGGCAGCGACATACCTCCAATCTTCGGAATCCATAGCTCCAGCGCGAATGAAGTCGGAATCCACCAACCCATCGCGATCTCGATCAAGCGCAAATTCCACTTGCATGTTTCGAATACCGAGCGCCACCTCTTCGGCATTGCCACCATCTATTCGGTATAAACTATGTCCGACCGACGATGAGCCAGCTTGGGTTGGAGCGACAAAATATGTGATGCGGGAAGGTTGAAAAACCTGTATCGCCCCACTGTAGTTTGAGTATGACAGGTCCGGATCCGCATTGACGTCAGGTCTATTCTTATTTCCAGGAGATTGACCGCCAGTTGCACGCTGCAGATTATTTGCAGTCGCTGTTGTGGTTTGTTGGAATAAGTCACAGAGAGTACCTGAGTCATCCGCGACCATTACTATGGTGCCCTGCGGCACATGGGGGCTATCAGACTCTTGATTATTCAAAACGATCGGTGGAATATTATTAGCACTCCCGGGCCCAGACCCAGAGGCCACCAAGTTAATTGGGAGTGCTCGCATCATTGAAATCGACAACACGTCCCCTTGCACATCAAAACCCGAATCAGACATATCCGCGCTCTGGAATGGTCTCGATGTATCAAAAAGATCCGGGTCGTAGGCTTGGTCAGTCTCATCAAGAAGATTATTTATCCGAGCCCCTGTTCTGCATCCTGTAAGCCCAGCCATCCTTGCATCGTAGGTAATCATCTGCAATGAACTACGGCCGGCATCTTGCAGCTGGGACAGCGCCTGCTGACTACGATAGGTCTGGTGACTCCCCAGAAATACGTGGATCACCCCCCCAATCAGGATCAGTCCGATCACCATGGCCACCATCAACTCGACGAGCGACAGCCCTCGCGCTCTGGGAAAGGCAATAACGTGAATGAGTCGTGCCATGATCAGATTCCTATCACGGTGACAAACTGATCCGTTCCGTCATCACCCTCCAGTCGCTCCTCGCCCCATTGGATGGTGATCGTAAAACGGTTGTCCGACCTGGAAATGCTGGCGGTTCCACCAGGAAGTTGCCGCACTGCGGCGCACCACTCTCCCAGGTCGCTGTCGTCCGGATCCTTTTCGGTTGGTGCGTCACAATCGTTGGTGTCGTAGTCGCCCGCTAGCGCGGCCTCGCGGTTGGCGCGCATACGATCTGCCACATCATGGGCCAGGTTGGTGGCCTGGGATCTCATGTAGGCCGCCTGATTATGCTGAAGCGCCACGGTCTGCAGGCCCGCCAGCCCGAGCAGGCCGATGGAGAGCACCAGTAGCGCGACCAGCACCTCGATGAGGGTGACGCCACGCTGCGTTTGGCGCGGGGGGGGGCTCGACCGGCGACGGGTAATCCGGGAAACTTTTACATGCATCATGTGGGGCTTGCCTCTCATGAACTGCATGGCGAACGACCGACCGATGCCGCGCCGCCGCGTCCCACGAATATCTCTCGTGCACGCTCTCCGGTGCAGGATTGCGGCTCGACGCGGAACAAGTGGTTCCCGTCTCCGCCGCTACCGGCGCTGACTCGGTCACCAAGTGCGCCAAAGGTCACCCGATTACCGCTGGAGAAATTGGCCGACACATCCGTATTGGCCGGCAAGCGTTCCCAGACCCGAAGCTGCTCGCCAGAGCAGTCATTGCCAACCCGCACCTGCCAGCCACCACCGCTGCCGCTCCAGGCTGAATTGAGGGGACAAAGAGAGACCTGCTCGCCCCGCTTGACGGCTTCGCTTCGCGCGAACAGCAGCCCGGTAATGAGCTGGTTGGCCGTGGTGCTGGCACGATGATTCTGAATCATCCCCTGAAAGCCAGGCACGGCCACGCCGATGAGGATCGCCATCACGGTGATGGTGATCATCAACTCGACCAAGGTGAATCCGCCATTACGGGGCATGCGCAGGTACTATTGACATGAGTTCACATTCACTATTAGGCCCTGCAGCCGCCAAACTCAAGGCGCGGGAGTCGAGCGGCGCGATTTTCTTGCCAGGCGGTGGCAAGTTGGCTTCAAGCTGAAACAACCACCGACGGACCACATACAGCCAATAACGTCGAAGAAACTTACAAAATTGCCAGCTATTCTGTGACGAAGATCTCAGTCAACACCTAACTCATTGTTTTTTATACACTGGCCAACTTATTGCATGAGGAAAGAGGCGACTAGAAACCTAAACAGATCAAGAGCCCTTCTTCACACAGGGCAAGAAGAAGCGCGTCCAAGGAGCAACCATGACTCTCCCCCTTTTTCGAACCATCGCCATGACAATAGCGTGTGCAGGCGCTGTACCGGCCGCACACGCAACCCCCTTGGTGAATGAGTTCTCATCAGGCAGTGGCGATTCTTCAAAGGATTGGGCGGTGCCAGGTTTTGACAGCGAGATTGGTTTCGTCGCCGAAGGTAGAATTGGCGCGCATGGAGGCACCAGTACCATTGAGCTGAAGGTGGCACCGGATACAAGTACTCCCTACTGGGGTGGTGAAGCGGACTGAAGCGGTCATCTTTCTTGGGGCCCCTTTACTCCCATGCCCGAGCATGCCCCCTCCCCTGTCGCTTTGTTTTGCGAGGGCCTATACTGCTCAACGAGGTTCGCAGAGCGGGCGGCTAAATGGGGCGCGTCAGCCCTCGCAGCCAGGAATCCATCAGTTCGGGGGGAAGAATCACGATGAAGCAAGGGATCATCCAGGGAGTAGCGCTGGCCTCGGCTCTTACGCTACTTACGGCACCAGCGCTGGTCGCTGCACAGGGGAATGCCGGGGAAAACTATCTGCGCTTCTCGGGGGCGGTGCTACTGGCCAATGATCGGGATATTGACGAGGATTTCGACGACTTCAACTTTTCCGGGGATGCCAAATTCAGGAACGGGGAGCTTTTCAGCATCGCACTCGGCAGGGAAGTGACTCCCTGGCTGGATATGGAATTCGAGCTTGGCCATCTCGAGGCACCATTCGATAAGCTTGAAGGCCGCGTTCGAGAGAGCACGACCGGGTTGGAAGCGCCCGTTTCAGAGTCGGTTTCCGGCAAGATGTCCGGATGGTTCGGTTTCGTCAACGCCCACTTTCGCCCCATGCGAGGTTCGCTGTTCGAGCCCTACTTCGGCGGCGGCATCGGCCTGGCTTCGCTTGAGGAGGACCTGGAAGGTGACACCTCCTCCGACACCGAACTGGCTCTGAATGCCACCCTCGGGCTGGATTACAACATTCGCGAGGATGTCGCCATCGGCGGGCAATACCGCTACATCTGGGCGGACATGTCCACCACCGGCTATGGCGACAATGCCTTCACGGCCAGCGCCGTATCCCTGTCATTGAAGATCAGCTTCTGACAGCCACCCTATGGGCACCGCGCTGCAACAGCAGCGCTCGTGCCAGGCAATTTGTCCACCCCTCTCCCGTGCGAGGCGTGGGAAGGGGCGGCACATGGACAGACAAGGGACGTCCCACGGAGGATCGCGATGACATCCCTATTGGATCGTCCTGAAGATGCAGTTTCTGCCACATCCATGGCACGAGGTTTCAGCGCTCATCTCAAGGAAGTATCGGCCCGGCAGACCGACAGGCTTGTCATCTTCAAGGATAATCAGCCCGTTGCGGTAATGATGAATGTCCAGGCGTATCAAGACCTTGTCGATGAACTCGAAGATCTGCGCATCGAAGCGGTGGCACGGGATCGGTTAACTGGTTATCTGACTCTGACTCCAGGGACAGGCACTCTTGACTCCAGGGACAGGCACTCTTGACCATTTCGGTCGGATGTTCGCCTGCTACCGATTATGTCAACGACCACCCTCCCCCATTCCCCGGCCTTGAATCGCCCTCAGCACCCGATTCCCCCCGATCTCTTGCCCGACACCTGAACGGCGCCCAGAGGCCATCCTCGGTACATCACCGCAGCAGGGGGAGTCGTTCGGGGAAGCCCGTCAGGCCGCTGATCGTCGTCGCTGCTGCCGGTAAACGGCCTCAAACCGAGTGCTCTGATCCAGCCATTGCTCCGGGTTGAGTCCCAGCCGCTGCAGGATCGGAGGCAGTGCGTTGGCAATGGCACCCTTCTTTTTCGGATCAATGGCCCGCCCGGTGTAGTCCACCAGGGCCAGATAATCCTCGAAGGCGAACGGGATGCCGGTCTGTTCCTCCTGCACCCATGCACTCTCAAAGTGCAGTAGCGGTTTGACGTTGCCATCGAACCGCAGCAGGGCGTCCATCTGCATCTGCTCGCGCACGGTGCGTAGACCGCTGAAGGTTGCCACCCATTCCACGTGAAGCCTGCCACCCGGACCGGGGCAAAGCTGCCACCCATCGGAGCGTAGCGACGCGGGGTTTTCCTTCTTACTCCGACGTTGCGGTGTCGGTCAACTTGGACTGGGTTTTTCGCATGGACTCCCCTCTGAGATTGATCTTGTAGGCGTTGTGAACCAAGCGATCCAGAATGGCATCAGCCAGGGTGGCATCACCGATGACGTCGTGCCATTGGTCCATGGGCAGTTGGCTGGTGGCGATGGTGGATCGTCTGCCGTGGCGGTCTTCCAACACCTCCAGGAGGTCACGGCGGTTTTCAGCATTGAGTTTCATGAGCCCCCAGTCGTCGAGAATCAGTACATCCACTTTGGCCAAGTTGGCCAGAAGCTTTGCGTACTGACCATCCCCCTTGGCGATGCTCAGCTCCCGCAACAGACGGGTTAGACGAACGTAGTGGGCGGTGTGTCCCTCTCGGCAGGCCTTATGGGCCAAGGCACAGGCCAGCCAGGTTTTGCCAACCCCGGTGGGCCGGTGATGAGGATATTGAGGTGTTCCTTCACCCACTGGCAGGCCGCCAGGGATTGGATCAACCCCTTGTCCAGGCCGCGCGGGTTCCGATAATCCAGGTCTTCGAGGCTCGCTGTGTGTCGCAGCT
>NZ_KK214997.1:0-130967 GCF_000633935.1 Ectothiorhodospira haloalkaliphila ATCC 51935
AAATGGAGCCCACTTACGCCAGGACCTGAAGCAGTACTTCGCCTGGTACAACGCAGAGCGGCCCCACCAAGGGCTGGACGATGCAACACCGGATGAGGTCTACTTCAACCAACCTCTGACTCGGGCGGCCTGACGCCTGAGAGATACAACCCGGTTAGAGCTTAAACCCCCTGTCAGGTGGTCCAGCAGATGGGGTCCACTTCAGATACCCTCGAAACCCGAATCCGCGACAAGATCCGCAAAAGCCGTCGGACGGTCTTTCTGCGTGATGACTTCACCTCACTGGCGGGGTACGACCAAGTGGGCAGAGCACTGCGTCAGTTGGAGGCGCAAGGGCGCTTGGTACGGGTTGGCCAAGGGCTGTATGCCAAGGCACGCAAGAACCGCATTACGGGGCAGCCAATGCTGGCAGCTCCAGGTGGCTTCGAGCAGGTCGCCAAGGAGGCATTGAACCGGCTGGGTGTGAAGTGGGAGCCTGCCAGCGCCGAAAAAGCCTACCAGGCGGGAGGCACGCAGGTGCCGGCCAGGGTCGTGGTCAAGGTCAAGGGCCCCTTTCATCGGCGTATTGCCTTCGGCCGCTATCAGCTGGGTGTAGAGCGGGTCACTGCGTGACGATCGATCCTGGGCTGTTTGCCGATGTAGCCGATGCGCTGGGTATCGACAGTCCGGCCATTGTGGAAAAGGATGTCTATGCGGTGAAGCTGTTGAGCCTGCTCTCACAGCTGAATTCACCTCATTTTGAGCTGGTATTTGCTGGAGGCACCAGCTTGGCGAAGACTCATCGTAGTCTCTACCGTATGTCCGAGGATATCGATATCAAACCGGACAAATTAAAGGACACCCACTTTTCGCCGACCTCCCCCACCCACCCTGAGACCCTCACCCATGGACGCGGAGGCCTTCATTGCCCACGGCACGAGCCTGTTGCAGGCATTCGGCCACGCCGTGGGCAAGCTGGCGAAGCTGGTGGAACATGCGGCCTGCCGCCAAGCAAAATTCAAATTCCTGCGCGGGATGGGCACGGTCCACGGATCATGACAGCCCGCGGAAGGATGCCCTGGAATCCTGTTTCGAGGAATTCACCCAGCTGCTGTTCCCGGCAATCAATACGGGGCATTATCGAAACCTGATCACCTTCGTGCCGGTGCAGGACCGCCCCGGTCATGACCGGCGCTATGCCATTGATGCCGGCAAGATCGAGCGGGAGCTGGGCTGGACACCGCAGGAAACCTTTGAATCCGGGCTGGGCAAGACGGTGCAGTGGTATCTGGACAACCCAGCCTGGTGGCAGCGTATGCTGGATGGCCGCTATCAATCAGGGTGAGCGATTGGGGGGCGGCGTCGTTGATGTCAATGTGTACTCAAGTCTTGTACACACCCACCAATATGGTGTAGTTTTCTGGTCAGCTGGTCATGCCATCGGAGGGGAACCCCTTGGCTTAATGACCATTTTATTCAGGACACGGGGCCGGAGTGATCGCAATGCAAACGATGAATGTTCGGGAAACTCGAGAAAGGCTTTCTCAGCTTTTGGATGCCGTTGCGCAGGGCGAGGAGATTGTCATTCTTCGTCATGGAAAGCCGGCGGCTCGTTTGACAGCACCGCAATCCAGGCAGGTTCGTTTTCTCGATCGTTCCACGCTCCGGGCTGCCTTGCCTCCATCCAAGGAAAGTGCCGCCGCCGTGGTTCGGCACCTTCGGAACGAATCACGTTATTGATGCTTTACTTCGATACAAGCGCGTTGCTCCCCTATTATCGGCAGGAGCAGGCCAGTGAGCAGGTTCAGGCCCTGCTACTCAGCCAGTCCGAGCCCGTGCTGATCAGTCACTTGACCGAGGTGGAAGTTGCTAGCGCCTTGGCTCGATGGGTGCGGATGGGAGAGCTGACTGAGCCCGATGCAAATCGGATTGAAAATGCATTCGGTGATGATGTTCGGCAGGGCCGTTTTATGCGTTGCGCAATTGATATCCTCCACTATCAACGCGCCATCCACTGGATCGGCATGCGCAAGACAAGCTTGAGAACCCTGGATGCACTTCACCTTGCTTGTGCCGAGTATTACCAAGCCTGCTTGATCACGGAGGATGATGCTTTACTGGGCGCTGCCTTGTTCTTTGGTCTGGATGCAAGGCGTGCTGCTGATGGGCGGGAATAAAACAAACAGGCCCATGGGAGCCCCCGCTGATGTTTGAGCGGCGGGCTTAATTAAATTAAAGGACACCCACTTTTCGCCGATGACCGATCAAGACACCGCCCGGCCCACGGATCATGACAGCCCGTGGAAGGAGGCTCTGGAATCCTATTTCGAGGAATTCACCCAGCTGCTGTTCCCGGCAATCCATGCCGGGGTGGACTGGTCGCGGGGATATACCCCCATGGACAAGGAACTGCAGCAGATCACGGCGGATGCCGACAGTGGCCTGCGCCATGCGGACAAGTTGATCAAGGTCCAGGCCCGTGATGGGGCGGAGACCTGGGTGCTGATCCATGTTGGGGTTCAGGGTGAGCCGGAAGACGCCTTTGCCGAGCGGATGTACACTTATCAGTTTGGCCCAGGCCCTGCTGGAGCAATTCGGCTATGTTGCGGACAGAAACTGGTAATGATTGATCACCCCTCAAAGCCGTGCCCATTGACTGCTCCATTGCTACGAAGGCAACGAAATGACACACCTAGACCTCGAACTCCCAGAAAACATCTTTTCGGCCTTGCGCCTGCCCCCGGCTGAATTTGCAAGGGAAATGCGCATCGCCGCTGCAGTGCAATGGTATGCAGAACGGCGCATCTCACAAGAGAAAGCTGCCGAAATTGCTGGCCAAAGCCGGGCACAGTTCATCGACGAACTACGCCAGCGCAAAGTACCAGCCATTCAGTTAGATGAAGACGAACTGGATGCGGAACTCGCCGATGACTGAACAAAACTGGGTGATCAACGCATCGCCCTTGATTCTGCTGGGCAAAATCAACCAGCTTGAGCTTGTTGAACGGCTGGCATCCCGTCTGATCGTTCCACAATCTGTCACGGATGAAATTGCCGCCGGCACCCAAGACCGCTCAATACAATCAACCCTGAACTGGGCCCAGCGCCACATCCACCCCGATATTGCTGTTCCGGTATCGATCCTCAAATGGGATATTGGCGCGGGTGAGTCACAAGTCCTCGCACAATGTATGCGCCACAATGGCAGCAAAGCGGTACTAGACGATGGCGAAGCCCGTGCGGCAGCGCAAGCGCACCAAATTCCGTTAGTTGGCACGCTGGGGATCATCCTTCGAGCCAAACAGTCCGGGTTGGTTGCAGAGGCCAAGCCACTGATCGAACAGTTGCTCGCCAACGGCTCTTATCTATTTGCCCATCGCAAGGAAGCTTACCAATAGAAATTCAGTCAATACATATCTCATTGGCCTCACCCTTTCCTCTGTCAACTACCCCTTAATAATTAAATGTTCGGGTTAGATCACGCCAACAACCAGTAGTAAGGCCCTATCTACCGCCTTCATCCTTTCTTCATCGAGACGACCAAACGGTTCGCTAATTTTGGTGCGCGGCAGCGTCGAAAGTTTGTCCACCATGATCTGCGACAGCGCGCTCAACCCATTGGCGGGATTCGGCTCCACAGTCACGCGAAATACTGCATCGCGCAGATCGCTTGTGACTGGGCACAGCACGACGCTCTCCAAATCCGTCAAAAGGTCTGATTGAACGATCAAGGCTGGGCGCGGTTTGCCATAGTTACCTTGCAAAGAAACCGCCACCAAGTCGCCTCGCTGCATCAATCCCAACGCTCCACGAGCGATGCGGCCTCTTCAGTGAAGCACAAAACATCGGCTTCTGCCGGGTCCTCCTTCAGGCTTTGGCATTGCTTGCGCAATCGCGCCGTGAACTCTGGCGAGCGGGTATCTGGCACCCAAAACTGCACGGGCCGCAGCCCCGCAGCACGCATCCGTTCGCGGTGACGTGCTACCTTGCCAGATGATTCGTTGATTGATGGCATGATGCCCCCATTGGTTTCGTGTCTAGTTACATGATACCTTACATGAAACCTTAACGCACGGGGCATTATCGAGACCTGGGTGGGAATAAAACAAACAGGCCCATGGAGCCGACTGATGAATATTCTGATTCTTGGGGCCACCGGTCAGGTGGGTTTTGAGCTGCTGCGGGCGCTGTCTCCATTGGGGTCGTTGATTGCCCCCACCCGTGCCCAGCTGGATCTGTCCAGTCCGGATGCGGTGGCCGGGGTGTTGCGGGCCGCTCGTCCGGCGTTGATCGTCAATGCTGCGGCCTGGACGGCGGTGGATGCGGCCGAGGCGCAGCGCGAGGCGGCCTTTCGCCTGAATGCCGAGTTGCCGGCGCAGTTGGCCTGCTTTGCGGCCATTGCCGGCATCCCGGTGATCCACTATTCCAGTGATTATGTCTATCCCGGCGACGGGGATGCGCCCTGGCGGGAGGACAGCCCCACGGGGCCTTTGTCCGTGTATGGGCAGAGCAAGCTGGCGGGGGATGAGGCGGTGATGGCCAGTGGGGCCGAGCATCTGATCTTCCGGACCAGCTGGGTGTACAGTGCCCGGGGCAGCAATTTCATGAAGACCATGCTGCGCCTGGGCCAGGAGCGGGACAGCCTGAAGGTGGTGAATGATCAAATCGGCGCCCCAACGCCGGCGCGCCTGATTGCCGAGGTGACGGCCCTGGCGGTGTATCGGCAGCGGCTGGGGCGTGGCATCGAGGGGTTGTATCATCTGGCGCCCCATGGGGAGACCAGCTGGCATGGGTTTGCCTGCGAGATCTTCCGGCGGGCGGCGGAGTCGGGAATGGCGTTGAAGCTCACCCCGGCCCAGGTGGCGGCGATCCCCGGCAGTGACTACCCTACCCCGGCACAGCGGCCCGGTAATTCGCGGCTGTGTGTGGATAAGCTGGAAGCCGATCTGGGCATCGACCTGCCCCACTGGGAGCCGCAGTTGGTGCTGACGTTGGGGGAGTGCTTTGCCTGAGCCCAACCGCCGGATCATGGCAGCAGCTGAACGGAGACATACCATGCAAGTTGCCATCGACCTGCCCAGCGACCTCGTCACGTTTCAAGGTGCCGCAGACACCCGTCAGGGGTGGCAGGCTGCCTAAGAACCCGGCCACGAGGATCTGAGTGAGAACAACACTGGAACGCTTGACGGAAATGGCATCGGCCGACGGGGAAATTGCCGTGCTATGGCTTTATGGCTCCCGTGCGAAAAATACCGCTACCGAGACGAGCGACTACGACTTGGCGGTTGCCTTCCACACACCTGAAAAACGTCCTTTGGAGCGGCGCCTGAGGCCTGAGTTACTGGCTCAGCATTGGCGGAACCAGCTCGACCTTGCGGAGGACATGCTCTCGGTTGTCGATATCAATCAGGCCCCCATACCGCTGGCCATGGTGATTATTCGCACAGGAAGGGTTCTGCAGGTCAACGATCCCCTGCGTCTGGCTCGTGAAGAGAACCGGATCAGTTCAATGTGGGAGCTTGATTACCAGTTTCATGTGCGAAAATTTGCCACCTCTGACACCCAGGAGCCTGACTGTGGAAATTGAGTACGTGAGCGCCATGCGAGAACATCTGGCCACTCTGACTGAAGAGCTTGAGCAGCTTCACGCATTGAGCCAGGCGCCACAGGGCCTATCGCCCCTGATATATCGTGCGGCAGAGCGCAACCTGCAACTATTGACGGAGGCCTGCATAGGGATTGCAAAACAGAGGTTGAAGTCTCTTGGCACGACTGTCCCAAGCGACGCCCGTCAGGCCTTTGCCAAACTGCAAGCGCTTGGACATGACGTCAGCGGCACGCCCTGGACCAAGGTGATCGGGCTGCGCAATGCTCTGGTACATGACTACCTGAATCTGGATGCCAACATCGTGCTGGACATCATCCGGCAGCGTCACTACCAGCAGCTCGTCGATTTCGCCTCTGCACAATTGGGAAAACATTGAACATCATCCGTCAGCGCTTGATATTGGCCAGCAATCGGAGCACGGAAATATACAGCCAGACCATGGTCACCAGCAGGCCGAGCGCCAAAAACCAGCGCATCCACAGCGGTTGCGGTCGCTGGCATGCCAGATCAATGCGTCGGAAATCCACGAGCAGGTTCATTGAGGCCACCACCACAATGAAAGCAAACCAAATCATGCCACCCACACCGGTCCCATGCAGGAACGGCAGGGACACACCAGTCAATATCAGAACGAATCCCAGCAGATAAACGAGTGCAATGGTTGCCGTCAGCGCATACACAACCACGAACATCCGTCGTGAGACCTGAACCACCCGCATGGCATACAGGCTGTAAAGCGATAACATCAGGCAGAGGGTCACAACGATGGATTGTACGGCGATACCCGGGAAACGCTGCTCCATTGCCAGCGCCAATCCACTCATGAAAAGCCCGCCGGAAAAGCCATAGACAGGCGCTGTGTAGGGGGCCCAATGCCGGTAGAATGCTGTAAGCATGACCAGGCTCAAACCGAAAACACCGCCGCCAAAGCCAATGTTGCGGGCAAGGTTCGCTGCTTGCTCATTGCCTGCCGCCACACCAGGATAAAACTGTACCAGCATCAGCAAAATAGCCAGAAGGCTGAGACTGAAAAGCAGCCCTGTGGCACGCACGACGCTGGCGCGCGACAATGGCGCCTCGCGCTGCCGATTCACCGCCACGGAGGCGGAGCGCATTCCGGCGGGAAGATTCAGCAGCGGGCTACCCATCCCGCGCATCAACGGCATGCCAATATCCGGAATCATGGTGCCTCGTGTGGCCCGTGGGTGGAAGATTTCAACAGTGCCACCAGGCGCTGGGCAGCAGCAGACCAGGTGAAGTCACTCGCCCGCTTGAAGGCTTTTTCCCCCAGGGCATTTCTGCGACCGGGGTTCTTCATGAGTTCGTGCATGGCCATGAGCCATTGATAGGGGCTGTCGGGTTCACAAAAAATGGCTGACCCTGCCAGCACATCCACCATCGCCGGGCGTCGACTGCATATGGATGGCACCCCGAGCAGAGCCGCTTCCAATGGGGGTAAACCAAACCCCTCGTAAAGACTTGGGAATACCATGGCCACTGAACGCTTGATGAGCCAGGCCGCCTCCTGATCATTCAGCCTGCCGGCAATGGTGACATGATCCTGCGCCAGCGGGGCTTGTTTGAGCTTTTCCACAAAGCCCTCGGTAGGGCCTATCAGCACAAGATGAATAAGGCCATCGGACAACGAGAGGGCCTCGAAAAGAACATCCAGGTTCTTGTGCAGGTCGCAGGTTCCGAGGAAAACGAAATACGGCCGATCGGGCAGTAATACGGGCGGGCGGGCCTCCCCCGCCATGACGGTGACGCCATTCGCTACCACCTCGACTGGCGGTCTACTCTCCGGCAGACGTGCCTGGATGTCCTTGCTACTGGATTCACTCACGGTCAACAGGCGATCTGCCTGAGCAATCACCCGCTGGAAATCCCCCTCGAATCGCTGGGCGCAATGACCAAACCGTTCACTCATGAGCAATGGGGTCACATCATGGATCATGACTGCAGAGGGCCTGGGAAGGCTCTCAGGACACCAGTGCAATGTGGAAAACACGTAATACTCCATGGCCGCCGGTGAGGTTTGGTCAGGCCCGGAGGATGAACACAAGCGCCTGAGTTCATACAGCAGCTCCCGGGCATGACGCCCCAAACCACGCCGATCACGCAAGGCGCCAAGGTGGAAGTGCAGGGTCAACTCCCCCACGCGCAGCGTTTCATAGGCCTCACCGTCGAACCAGTTCCATTCAGGCTGATAGTGTGCCGGCAGGCTACCTACATCCAGATCATCGGGTGAGGGTTCTCTACTTAGAGCCCGGGCGAAAGCGGCCTTGAGACTGCCCGGTGAAAGCGGCGCCGAATCAGACTGCCTGCCGTTGCGGGCATGTCGCACCCGCTCGACCAAGGCACGCAGTGGCGCCGTCAGCTTCCAGGAGCGGCTCTGATGGAGCGCCTGCAACTCACCATGCGCGGCCCATGCTTGATTCTCCGAGCGGATGGCACGCGCATGTGCCTCGAACTCCGTACGGCGTATAAAGCCATCGAATACATTGGGCGGGTACGTGAAATGTTCGCCCAGCTGCGCGTGCTCACCGGCCACATAGAATCGATTCAATCCATCGGCATAGACAAACTGATAATCCGCATCCATGAGAATGCTTTCCCAGGACTCATGACACTCCGTCTGCGACAATGGGACAGTGGCTTCAACAATCACGATCCAGGGCCGCAGACACGCCCAGTCGTGCCCCTTCAGGACCGCAGTTTCGAGCCCTTCCACATCCACCTTGAGAAAGTGGACGCTCTGACCGGGGGGAACGTACTGCTGCCACAAAGCCTTCAGCGTGATGCATTTTGCCGGGTGAGTGTCGGCCACGTATCCGGCCTGCTCATGTAGACACACGATACTGGCATCAAGTGAGGATAACCCGGTATGTGGAATGACATGAATCTGCCCTGTCTGTTCAGCATCCGCGACTGCCATCTTGAGGTTAACGTCCCGCGGCCGCTGTTGGATCAGCTGTTCATGGAGCGCCGGATTCGGCTCTACGTTAATACCTCGCCATCCCCGCTGGTAAAAGGCATGGGTTACGGAATCCTGTTCCGGCCAGGCGGCACCAATGTCAATATAGAAACCGCTTTCGATCCCTTTCAAGGCCCGCCAGAGCATGACGTCTTCAAAATTTTCTGCGTAGGAAATGAACTTCATGTCTTTTCAATCACAATCCTTGCATTCATCCAGGAGACACCTGAAAAGTCTGGCTTATCCTTGTTGATGACGGTGAAGAGTAATGCTCGATCACACCACTCGTAATTATTGTTCAGATGGGTGTCCGCACTGGTCAGCGCGGTCTGCACGGAATAGGTACCTGGGCCAAGGTTTGCCTCAAAGGTGATCTCAAACTGACATTGGCTGCCGGCTTTCACATGTTCCAGCACCTGTTGGGTGTGATGCGTGTTGATCCCGAAAACCACTTGCCCCAGGCGGTCCTTGATCCCATACCCCAGCACGAGTCTTGGCAGGTCAGTCAACGTATCCACCGTGATGGACAGTGTGACCCGCTGCCCAACGTGGACCACTTTAAGGACATGCCCTGACTCGTCGCACAGGCAGATATCCCGCACGGTCGCCTCGCCTGTACCGGATCGGGTCTGGATCTTGCCATCGCCTGTCATGTTCTGGTCGATGACCTGGTTCTGGTCTGCCGCGAGCTTGGCATTGTAGTAATCCATGACGGCTTCCGGCTCACCCTCCATGGCGATCGCCCCGTTATCCAGAAGGATGGCACGGTCGCATAAGCTCTGGATGGCCTGCTTGTCGTGGCTCACCAGCAACAGTGTTGTGCCCTGCTCTGCCAGGCCCCGGATATGGTCAAAGCTTTTGTGCTGAAAGTACTGATCCCCAACGGATAGCGCTTCATCAATGATCAGCACATCAGGTCGACGGGCCGTGGCCACGCTGAACGCCAAGCGCATTTGCATGCCGCTGGAGTACACGCGCAGCGGCTGGTCCATGTAGTCACCGAGGTCGGCAAAGGCTTCGATGGACGGCATCAGTGCATCAAGCTCGCGTGCAGTGAGCCCCAGAAGCTGACCCGCCATGTAGGCATTCTGTCGGCCAGTGAAGTCCTTGTGGAACCCCATGCCTAATTCAAGCAACGCGGCCACCCGTCCGCCGATATGGATGGATCCGGTTGTCGGTCTCGTGGTGCCTGCAATCATCTTGAGCAGCGTACTTTTGCCAGCGCCATTGACCCCGATAACGCCTACGGCCTCCCCCGGCTCCACAACAAAATTCAGGTCCCTCAGTACCCAATGCAGGTCGTGGCGTTGGTGGGAAAAGGGGTCTAGCCAGTCCAGGAGTCGTGCCCAGCGATGAGGATATCGCTTGTAGGCCTTTCCCAGCTCAGTCACCCTGATGCTTCCCCTCACAGCTCGTCCACCATGTCGTGGCCATGCTTACGGTAGAGGTGCATGCCAAGCACACACAGCAGGATGGCCAGGAGGGTGACAGGTAATAAAGATACCCAATCCGGCCAGCTACCCTGGACAAATATGGTTTGATAGGCACCTATCAGTGGAGCCATGGGATTGAGTTGCATGAGTTGCTGTGCAGCATCGGGGAGTATGGCGACGGGATAGACGATTGGCGTAAGCCAGAACCAGAATTGAAGGATCACCGCATAAAGTTGCCCCACGTCACGGAAGAACACGTTGAGCACGCCAAGGGTGACACCCAGTCCTGCGGCCAGCGCCAACTGGATCAGGAGTACCGGGATCATCGCCAGGATGACCCACCCTGGGAACTGCCCTACCAGCAACAGAAAGATCAAAAACAGCCCAAGGATGATGGAAAAGTTGAGCAGCGCCGTGGAGACCACGATCACGGGCAAACACAGCCGGGGAAAGGAGATCTTTTTGAGCAGGTTTGCTTGCTCCAGAAAGACAGCCGTTCCGCGCTGGGTGATCTCGGCGAACAATCCCCATGTGAGGATCCCTGCGCACAGATAGATGCTGTACCCAAAGCCACTCTCAACCCCCGGGAGCTTGACACTGATGATCTGGGAGAACACCACCGTATAGACGATGATCAGGGCCAATGGCTGTATGAATGTCCAGGAAATACCGAGCATGGAGCTACGGTATCGGGACTGGAATTCCCGTTTGACACTGCCAAGAATGAAGCTTCGGTAATCCCAGGCGGCTCGCAGCATGGGCGGCATTATCAGGACCCGCAAAGGCCAAGGCAAGACTCGACAGATCGTTCCCCAAGCTCTAAATTGGCGGCCTACACGGACTTCAAGAGCATTGATGGCAAGATGGAGCGGTTACGCAACTGGAGCAGGTCAGGGTGGCAAGGTGCCGCGAAACCCCTGCTGCTGGCGGCTGCCGGGCATGCAGCCCGACGGCCTGGAGTGAGGCGGCTGGCGTTGTGGGTACTGCGGCGGATGCCGCGTGTCAAGCACAAGCTACGGCACTTTCTGATCGTGAATCGCAATCATGATATGATGCGGCACCTCGTCGGTACTGCCACCCGTCTGGACGTACCGGCATACCAGGATCCTGCGCAGATCGCTGATCCCGTGCAAAGAACTTACCATCTATCGCGGATCCGGGCTCGCCAGCTGCAACAGGTCAGAAACGCCCGTCACTTTTCCTCTTGAAGCCTGAAGAAAGGAACCCTTCGTGCGCGTGGTCGTCGCAAACACCCAAATCCCCTTTGTCAGCGGCGGCGCAGAGAGTCATGCCGATAATCTGGTTCAGGCCCTTCGCCGCGGCGGGCATCAGGCAGAACTGGTGACCCTTCCTTTCAAGTGGTACCCTGCCGAAGTCCTTCTGGACCAGATTCTGATGGCTCGCCTGGTGTCTCTGGACGAGAGTACTGGGGAACCGGTGGATCGGCTCATAGGGCTGCGATTTCCGGCTTACCTGATCCCGCACCCGAATAAGGTATTGTGGGTGATACATCAGTATCGCACCGCCTACGAGCTCTGGGATCACCCCGACTTTGGTGATCTTTTCCAGCAGATCGGAGCTCGCTCCGTTCGAGATGCCATCGCCCAGGCAGATCGCCAGTATATCCCGGAGGCCCGCGCTGTATTTGCCAACTCCGCTAATGTGGCTTCACGGATGCGGCATTTTTGCGATGTCGAAAGTAAGCCGCTCTACCATCCCCCACCCCATGCTGAAGAGCTTTACTGCAAGCCGGCCGAGGGTTTCCTGTTTTTCCCGAGCCGGGTCAACGCCATCAAACGTCAGTCACTGGTGATTCGCGCGCTTTCCCATTGCAAGCAGGATGTCAAGGTTTTCTTTGCGGGCGCGTTCGAGAGCACGTATATCGAAAAGGAACTCAAGGCACTTTCAGTGGAGCTTGGCGTTTCCCACAGAGTCCGCTGGCTTGGGTCGATTACCGAGATGGAAAAACTGGATTTCTATGCCCGATGTCTGGGCGTTGTGTTTCCGCCCTATGATGAAGATTACGGGTATGTGACGTTGGAGGCCATGCTCGCTTCCAAGCCCGTGGTCACCACCCAGGATGCCGGTGGGCCACTGGAATTTGTTGAGCACGAAGTGACAGGGCTGGTTGCCGAGCCCGAGCCCGTCGCTTTGGCACAGAGCATGGACACACTCTGGAGTGACTTTTCGCGGGCAGCCCGTTGGGGCCGGGATGGCCGGGAGGCATACCTGAGCCGCGGGATCAGCTGGGACCATGTCGTGAGTACGCTGCTGGCATGAAACGCATTTTATGGATTTCACCTCTGCCGCCAGCCAGGACGGATATCGCCAATTACACCCTGCGGCTCGCCCCTGAGCTGATAAAATCCGCTGATGTTCAGTTCTGCACGCCAGCCGCCCTCCCCTGCGCTACGGATTTACCTTGGCGTAGCCTCGAAAGCCTCTCAGCGCGTGAGCTGAATCAGGCCGATATCTGCATCTATCACATCGGTAACAACCTGACATTCCACGAAGACATTTTCCGGTTGAGTCGACGCCATCCCGGCTATGTGGTGCTGCATGATCGCTCGATACACGGGCTATATGCAGACTTCCTGAACCTTCGAAATGGTGCGGCGCAAGCCGAAGAGGTGGTTCAGTATCTGGAGAGCATGGGACAGTGGTATGGTCAGGAAGGATACATCGCGGCACAGAATCTGTTGGGTGGGGACGCCACGCCTGATGATTTTGCCGCGCACTTTCCACTTTTTGAAGAGGCACTGGATGCCGCGCTGGGAGTGATCACCCATAACCCTTCGGTGACGAATGAGGTCAGGACGCGTTTTCCGCTCATGCCATGCCTTCACCTGCCACTGCCCATGGCGGCGGAAGGCGGCTTTGATCCCAGCAAACGTCAAAGAGGCCTGGAGGAACGTATAAGTCTGGTGGCGTTCGGCTTCATGGGTATGAACCGCCGGCTCTCGGAGTTTATTGAGGCATGGCGTTCCTCTCCCTGGCGTCACCGTTTCAGCCTCAATATTGCGGGGCAATTGGCGGATTGGCCTTCCCTGCGGGAGCAGCTGCGCAAGGCTGGACTTGCCCAACAGGTTCGCTGGCATGGCTATGTATCCGATACGGAGCTCGATGCGCTATTACGCTCCGCTGATCTTGCCCTGAATTTGCGCTACCCCAGCATGGGAGAGGCTTCGGGCAGCCAGCTTCGGCTTTGGGCCAATGGCGTACCCGCTGTTGTCACGGATACCGACTGGTATGCGGGACTCCCCGATAACGTGGTTTTCAAGGTCCGACCGCCTGAGCAGGAAAGGGAGGATCTCTTGATCCTGTTGGATAATCTGGCCAATCGGGCACTCCCACTCGACGCCGTGGCGCAGGCAGGCTGGGCGTATCTGCGTACTCAACATGAGCCAGGCGCCTACATCAGCCAATTGATGCGCTGGCTGGATACGGTAGAGGATGATGCCGTCCGCCAATGGGCCTTGCGGCGGCATCTATGGAGAATCAGCGAACAACAGGCGCAATTTTTTCCGGAAACCCTGGCCCCCGGTGTGCCTTCGGGCCTTCAATAGACGCGCCAGGTCTCATCAACGAATGGAGAACTCTTGCTCAAGATCGGCATCGACGCACGTATATTGGCAGGGCCACTCGCGGGCATTGGGCGCTATGCGGATCAATTGGTCCAGCATCTGCTCAGCTACGATGCCCGGTTTTTTCTTTATGCCCACCGCCCCTTGCATGCCGAGCGTTGGATCACTGAACCCGTCACCCTGCGTTGCGCCTGCCTACGGGGGAGAATGGCCAAGGCCATCTGGGGGCAGTCCTGGCTTCCCCTGCAAGTACGACGGGATAAGGTCGATGTCTTTTGGGGCCCCGCACACCGACTGCCGCCTCTTCTTCCGGACCGTATGGGTAAAGTCGTCACCATTCACGACTTGGTATGGAAAGCGGCACCTGATACCATGCCGCGCCTCAACCAGCTTCAGGAACGGGCTTTGATGCCTCCGGCCTTGCAGCGCGCCGATCGTGTGATTTGTGTCTCACGTTACACGGCCCGGCATCTGTTGGACTGTTTCCCCAAGACACGTGAAAAGGTTCGGGTGATCTATCCTGGGGCGTCCCACTGGCCACCCCCCGACACCTTCGATTCGTTGGCCCACTTGGGCATTCATCAGCCCTATGCGCTCTTTGTCGGAACGCTGGAGCCCAGAAAAAACATTGAGCAGTTGCTGATGGCATACTGTGGACTGAGTCAGGAACTGCGCAACCACCATCAACTTGTCATCGCAGGAGCCGATGGCTGGGGTGGCCTTTCTCGAGCATCGCTCTCAAAACGCTATCCACCATCCACTGGCGTGGTGTTTACCGGCAGGCTCCCGGACTCACAGTTATCCACCCTGTATGAACATGCGCTTTTTCTGACCATGCCGTCCCTGCATGAGGGTTTTGGTCTCCCAGTGGTTGAAGCAATGAGCTTTGGTAAGCCGGTATTGATTTCTGATCGTGCCTCCCTTCCCGAGGTTGCGGGCCACGCCGGGTATATGATCAACCCAAACGACCCCAGCGGCCTGACCCGAGGCCTCAAAAGGCTGTTCTGCGACGTCGATCTGCGATCCAGGCTGTCCACACAAGCCTCGGCCAGAGCGCAAGCCTTTACCTGGCAAACAGCGGCCGATCAGCTATGGAACATTCTGCGGGCTGAGGCCTCCGCACAGGCAAAATCCTGAGGAATTCGTTGTGCAACGGAAGATTCGTGTACTGCATGTCTACAAAACCTTCTACCCCATGACCCAAGGAGGAATACAAGAATCCATTAGGCAAATTTGCCTCAATACGCATGCCAGGGGCGTTGAAAGCCGGGTGTTGACGCTCACTCCCTCTCCCGTGGGTCACCCTATCCGGGTGGACGACATTGAAGTCTATCAGGCCAAGCAGTTATTCGAGCTGGCATCCTGCGGTTTTTCCCTGTCCGCCTTGACGCAATTTGGCCAACTCGCCCGCTGGGCTGACGTTCTGCATTACCACTTTCCTTGGCCGTTTGCTGATCTGCTGCATTTCTTGCGCCGACCAGACAAACCCTCTGTCGTGACTTATCACTCGGACATTGTTAGGCAACGCCATTTGAGCAAGGTCTATGCACCACTGATGCACGCTTTTCTTGACGCCACTGATATCATCGTACCGACTTCCCCGAATTACACGCGGAGCAGCCCGATTCTCAGGCGGTTTCGAAATAAATTACGTGTCATCCCCTTGGGTTTGAATGAATGCAGATATCCTCCCCCTGGCAGGGCATGTCCTCTGCCATTTGAAGACCGGGAAGAGTTCTTTCTTTTTGTGGGTGTCTTCAGGGCTTACAAGGGTTTACACATCCTGCTCGAGGCTGCCCAAAACGCATCTTTCAAAGTGGTCATTGCAGGGCGTGGGCCCATGGAAAAACGGCTCAAGGCCCAGGCCAGGCGCTTGAACCTGGATAACGTTTTCTTTCTGGGTCACATTTCCGATGAGCAGAAAATCGATTTGATGCGACGCTGCCGCGCAGTGGTTCTACCTTCACATCTTCGTTCCGAAGCCTTCGGTTTGTCCTTGCTGGAGGGTGCCATGCAGGCACGCCCGCTGATTTGCACGGATCTCCACACCGGTACAAGCTTTGTAAATATTCACGAACAAACAGGCATCGTGGTTCCCAGCGGGGATCCTGAGGCACTGCGCGCCGCCATGGATCGTCTATGGGACAATCCCAGTCTAGCCAGGTCCATGGGACAAGCCGCACGGAATCGGTTTGAAACTCACTTTTCGGGGACAGTCATGGGAGAACAGTATTTCGACCTTTACAGCGGCCTGGCCGCACCCCGTGCACATGCAGGATGAATGCATTCCTTCCCTTTTGCTGAAGCCTTGCAAGGAGCCCTTCGATGAACCTGGTGCCCATTTCCCCTATTGAGCACAAGCGCCACCACTGGAGGGCTCCCACCTCCCAGGACTTTGCTCGTGACAAGCCATTGATTCCGCTGGTGGCGGCAGAACTGCCCAAGGCGGCGCTTGCTGCCCCCATCGTGATGACACGCCACCAAGAGGCCTGGGTTCCACAGATGCTGATGGGGTTCGAGACGGGTAGAAACCTCATGATCGCGCGTAACGGCCTGATGATTGCGGACTATACCCCGATCCTCATGCGTCTTTATCCCTTCCGGGCAATGACCTCGGAAAACGGGGACACGGTACTGTGCTTTGATGAGGGCAGCGGCCTGATCACGAAGGATGAAGAGGCCACACCCTTCTTTGATGCGCATGGTGTTCTCTCAGCGCCCTTGCAGCGAATCATGGATTCATTTCGGCGATTCGAAGACAACCGCCTGAAGACAATCGAATCCTGCGCACTGCTGGGCAAGCATGATTTATTCGAGCCCTGGCCCATGGCCATCCGCAAGACCGACGAGAGCGTACACCTGATTGATGGCCTATTCAGGGTCAACGAACGAGCCCTGAAAGCCCTCAAAGGTCCTCAACTGGAGGAACTGCATCGGGGGGATGCGCTTGCACTGGCTTATTGCCAGTTGTTGTCCATGAACCGGGTATCTACCTTGGTGGCGTTGGCAGGTGCCCATCAGCAACTGGATAGAGCCCCTTCTCTGGATGATGTCGGCATGGATACGTTGGCAAAACCGGACGCGATTGTGTTCGACTGGGATGATCAAGGGCAGTAGTTGATCGTATGTAACGCTTGCACGTAAGCTGCATGATGGAACATTCAGGACACTCTGGATATGGCCATACCTTAATCCGATCTGCCTGTGACACCCAAGGGCGTCACCCGCCAATGCAGTCGATCCAGCGCAACGCACGTCATCGCCCAAGCAAATCCGTACTTCCAACGCGTGGCTGGCTGAAGACGTGGAGAGAACAACACGGCCCCTCGTTCTGGGAATTGCTGCCCCCGATTCAGTTCCAGCGTACCCCCTGCGCGGATCATCGCGCCCTCCGGCATTCGTTTTCTCCAATACGCCAGTTGTGTGTCCTTGGCCATTCGCGGAGTCGAAAGGTGAAGCAACTCAACGTCATCCTGTAGCTCTGTCGCAGAGAAAAGCCTCCACCACAGATTAAAAAGAGGTATACGGTCGCAGACCAGCATCATTGGATGATCTGCCAGTTTTCCACTGATATATCCGGCTGCAAGCTTGGCAAGTTGCTCGGATCTTAGCAGACGCGGATCACTGAGCAGAAGATGTACGAGTCGACGCGCCAAGTTGCGATCTTGCTGTGTCCGCGGAGGTTCCAGCAAAGGGGCCCCGGCACCCCGGGTTGACATTCGAAAGTGCTCGGGGAGATCTGCCAGCCAAGCCCGCGCAGCATCCAGCTTTCTAGGTGGATAAGGATACACGAAGCCTTCGTCCTGCCCTACTCCATCCACACGATGGTTGAGTGCCTCAGTACGGAGTAGCAATTCCTCGTATGCATCCTCAGGAGTACGAAGCAACTTTTGATTCATCGGCTCCGGCCAGGTCAGGCGCTTGTGGTTGGGTAATGCCGCGTCCCCCAGCGCATCGAGTTGATCGCATACCGATTGTGATTCCATTTCCCGCGCTACGTCGTACACGGTTGAGGGACGTACGCCCGCAAGGGCGGCCACCTCTTCAACCCGTAGATCCGGGATTGCGGCCCGAACAGCACGTCCCAGAAGAAGATCGGCGCAGTGTATGTAATGGTTCATGGTGATGTCGGTTGTGGAGTGGCCAAGGAGCATGCTGATCAGTCTGAGACTGCGTCGCTGTAACTTAGCCTTGCCTAGCAATTGCTCTCGCGTATGGCATGCTGATTCCAGGCCCAATAGTCGACCGAACCACCCCTGAAAATCGACGTCCCGATCCTGGTTCTCGTAGTACCACAAGCCCATCAACATCCTCTGGGCAAAGGAATGCCGGAAATGATGAAAACGCAGTGTTCGATCACCACTCATTCTGACCAAGGCCTGCGTCACTGCGTCCAGATCCAGGTCGAACTGTCGCAACTTACGCTCGCGGGCACTCTGTAGTTCCGAGGAGAATAGAAGTTTTTCGGATGGCTTCACTCCAGCTTCAACCGCTCTTTCCTTTTGACGTTCAATCCAACCAATGAGTAGTTCGAGGTAGTGCTTGGGAACCAGAAATCGAATGGGCAGTACACGGTTGGCATTATCTGTTTTGAGCGATCTCAGCTTGTTGGGGTTGACCACCAGTGTATACTCAGGCGGGCCATCAAAGTCCCCCACGCATAAGCCTACGGCTTCACTTCTTCGAAGCCCCGAAAAGTACCCCAAAACCGCGATCAAGATACGGATTGTGCCCTTTTCCGGATCATCCACGTGTGTGTGGCGAAGATAACGACAAATCCAGTCAAACGTATCTGGATCAACAAAGTTGGCATCGACTGAGTGAGGTTGACGGAACATTTGACTGAACATGCCCGACTCATCAAGCGGGGGAACCCCATGCTTTTCGACAAGAAACTCATGAAACGACCGAAGGCCCTTCACAATACGTTTTCGCCGTGCCCCTGTTTCTGCTTCATCCAGGACATTGGTATAGATTGCAATAAAATCGTCCTCTGCCTGGATCTCGGTGAAATCTGACCACCCCATTTGGCCCACCAGACCAGGGGCAATCGCATATAGGTTGGCACGCAGTTCACGACAATGATCACTTTTTTGCCTGTTTAGCACATAAAGCACCCAACCGGACAAGCGAAATACACTCGCTGGGATGTAACGGTTTTCGCCATCCAGGAATCGCTTTGCACCCTCCACCCAGTTGCTGACCCTTGCAATCGATGCCTCCCTTGACGCATCGTTGATCGCATCGAGCAGTGAAACCAGCGCATGATGCAGAATATTTGGAAACCCATTCCCCTCCGTGTCGCTTTCATCCAGCTCGGAGTCCGGCGACAGGGCGACCGGGATTTCGGTCTCTTCCCATACCTCCATATTCGCTACATGTTTGGGGGGGTTGAACAGACGATCCAACGTCCTCACCGGCAGTGAGGCCGAGGCGTAATACCCCTTCGCGAACCCAACGAGATGTGCTGGCACATAAATTGATAGGCGTGTTGTCGCCAGGCTTTTGAGCTCAGCCCAGTTTTTCGGCATCCGGTTAGCAAATCCCTGGGCATCAGCGTAGGCTATGATATTTCTGTAAAGCGAACGGGTATTCCGGACTTTGAATGGTGATTTTACTGCCTGCGGGTCCACCAGCAGCCTTCGTTGCCGAAGCAGCAGATGACGAGAGATGGGATCGAGAAAGTAGCGTCGAAAGGTGGCTGGACCTTGATCTGGGTGATGAACCGATATATCCAACCAGTAGCCATGCGCAGGCGAATCGAACATTGCCTGGGGCACAGCCAGAAGGGATTTGGAGTCGAACACTCCTGAAAAACTGATCAGAGAGAACAACAGCCGACCCCAGCTCAAGGCCTGGCAATGGTCACATTGCTCCAAGCGCTGGACATCCGTAATCGACTCCATGAAGGCGTCGAAAACTGGCTCTCCGGCAACGAAGGCTTCGAACTTCTGACTTGAAAAGAGCAAGCCGGTGGGGGTGGGCAGTGGTGCCGGGATGCGAGTGACGGGAATATTCCACCGTCGAAGTCGGTTTCCGGCATCAAGCACCTCCAGAGCTCGCCAGCGAGTTATGAAATTTTTGTACGCCGGGGCCCGAGTGCCGACCTCTGTGATGACGGCACCGAATTCAAAGGGCACCTCTGGGGGGTCTTTCTCTTCAGCAGTTCCGCCGCCCTGGGCAAGCAGCGGGAAACTTCTGTGCAACGCCTTCAGTACCGGCAAATACTCTGCCGGGGGGGACCAGGACTCAACAGGTTGAAACTGGGGTATGACTGGATCCAGCAGATTCACGTAAGGGGCCCAGAGCTGTCGCCAACGCGCCCACAAGCGCGCAACATCCACGTCACCTGGCAGGTCAGATGGCCGATTGCCTGCCTCGGGATTATCAGGCTCATCGGTCATGGCAGTCTTCCATCAAACCCCAACTGCTCCATCAGGGCATCGAGCGCGGGACGCACCTCGTTTCGAAACTGCACGGGGTCAAACGCTGAATGGGGTGTCCAAGGCTCTTCTCCGTAGGACCAATGTCCCATCTGCGCGTTGATGGCGGTGGCCGCCACGCCCTGGTGAGTCAGGTAGGTGCGAAGAAAGTGGCGACCTGCATTCGCCACGGGCCAGGCATCCGGCTCTATCGCATCGCAGTGTTTCTTCAACGTGGCGCCGGTGAATTCCTCGGGATGCCACCTCCCCCGCTCTTGCCAAGCAAGGAAAAAGAGTGTTCGCCGAAGGTCGAGATGAAAACCGGCCGATCCGTAACGACTTCGATCCCGGTTCTTTGTCGCTGGAACCTTGAGCAGCAAGGGAAAGCTAACGGGAAATTGCAGGAACAGTTGACTCAAATGTCGACGATAAGCCTTAACCAGCGTCACGAGCGCTTCAGGCAAAACCACAAGCCTGGTATGCCGACCGTCCCACTGATCCTTTTCGGCGAGAAGCATGGTCTGTGACGCCTCATGGACTGCGGTCAGGTCGGTAACGGGCGTGCGAACAGAGCGGAACCCGGTGCCCAGAGCCAGTGCCAAGCCGACGTAAAGCGTTCGCCAGTTGTGTTGCTCACATAATCTGCTCATGTCCCTGCGGTGATATGGGCTGCCCACCTGCGGAGCCTTCGCGCGTACTCGCTCCATAAAGGCTTTGAGATGCTCAACTCGGGGCGCACGGTCATTACCTACCCAGCTCTCATCGATCGTCACACAACTTGCCTTGCTGGCAAACAGTGCATGCGTGTTTGAATCCCGACTCGGAAGATCTAACCGCTCTGCCAATCCCCCTAATTCATTGGCATAGTACCCCGCCAACTCAGCACGCTGGAAAGCGGTATAATATGCATGTGTCTGTGCCATGGGATCAGGTCTATCGAAAAGCAGACGATTCTCCAGATGCGCCCCTTCTTCTAATCCCGCAAACCAGGATGGTAGGACATCGCCCATGTTATCAATTTTCTGCCACCGCCGCTCCAATCCTGCAAGAGCCATCCTTTCAGCAATCTTCTCGTCCCATTTCCTCAGATAAGCTGCTGGCCTCCAACTTTTTGATCGGAATGGTTGGATACGGGCCCGAGGGTTTATCGAAAATTCAATCAGCTCTTGGACGAACTCATTCTTCAAATGATCTGAAACGCCCCAGACATCTGGAAATACTACGCGAGGTGACATCTCAACTGCCTGTTTCCCCGACATCTCCTGGCCCATGGGTGCACGTATGGGAGCATAAAAAAGAGATCGAATCCACATGTCGTGATCGGGATTAAAAGCCAGGTGTCGGACTTTCTCATGGCGGGTGAGTGAACGTAAAACAACCATCGAACAAACCGATTGATAAGCAGTGCCTGTGACCAAGGAGACGGCACCCAGCAAGGCCGTCAATCTGAAACTTCGGTCGGACTCATGAAATAGCTCTTCCAGGACGGACATAATGAGTCGTATCTCACTGAGACGAATCCTGCGCCGCTCTACTGACAGGCGCTGCGCATGCATGGCTACATGGCGGGCTTTTGCACGAGCATTGGCAAAAATCGTGCTCAGCGGTGGAAGAGGTTCAGATTCCGACGAGATATCCCTATCTTCTTCTCCCAACAGATACCCAATATCCAGTTCCACATTTGACAAGTCATCATACTCATCCGGGTCCAGACCTGCTTCTTTCAGTTCAGTTTGAATTTTTTCATCGGGACGATTCAATTTGATTTGTCCCATACGACCACCCCAGGATACCTCGGTGGCACCATATTCTGACAATACTTGGTAATAGGAATGATCAGGATAGATGTAGTGCTGGATGCGACGGGGGCCGCGTTTACCCTTATTTTTATTTAGCTTCTTCCCACCCTCAAATTCTGGAGGCCTCATCAGGCCATGGGCGAAAGCAATATTGTTCTTGAATTCTGGAATACCATGTCGCTGTCCAAGCACATCACTCGATTGCATACTTCCCATGCGTCGAGGGTCATGATCAGCGGGATTCAGCCATTCTGTGAGCTCATCAAGCGCCCCGATGAGGTATTCGGGTTTACTGATATCCCCCGCCAAATAATCAAAGACCCAGTCATAACGTGCCTCATGCCAGCAACGAATCCTTCGCGCCGAGTCCTTCCACCCTGGTTTTCTGTCTTTGGAAATGTGCACCTCATTACGCCGCAGCAGGATGTGGGCCACAACCATGTGGGCCTGGAGCCATTTGTAAATCCCGGGTATGTGCGAGCTATGTGGATCCAGTTGATGCCTCCACCAGAGGGCGCACCACACTGGATAGGTTCCGTTGTAGCCATGCAGCGGTGATTTGAACGCGCCCGAGGATTCACGGATTCGCGTAAGGGCGGGTAATTGCCGCAGTTCGGATTCAAGGGGGATACAGCCTACTGCTTCAGCCCAGGCGATCAGGTGAGAGAAATCCTCATCCGCCTGGTTCGCCAGGCATTCGATATTCTCTTTGAGTTCGAGCACATTTTCGGCGATGGGGAATAAGCCGCGTGCATCGGGAGGAATGGGGAATTCCTGCTCGAGGTGACTCCACAACTCCCGACTGCCAGCGGGCATCTCATCGAGTATGGCGTCAAGGGGCGGTGCTTCTGTGCGTGGCGCCATGCCGCTACTCCTGGCGGCGGGTTCGGTGCTTGTTCTTCATGCGGTCCATCTTGCTGTGGGAGATACCAAGGAAGTCAGCGAGTTCGAAAAGGCTGGGTGACTTCGGGAACCCCATCTGTTGGGCGAGGCCACCATCCAGCATTCCAGCTTCTCGAGCATCCAGCCAGCGCAGGATGGAAAGATCCTCAGACCCGGAGCCTAGCAGAACCGGGCTGAGCAGATCATCCAGGTAAGCCAGCGAGTCTACGTCGTACCCGGAATCCAGGGAGACGGCAGGAACAAGGATACCAGGGCTCAGCACTGCTCGGGCCAACTGCAATGAACGGTGGCCTGCCCGAATAATGTATTGGCCCTCATCCGCTGGAGTGACACAGATCGGGTGAGCCAACAGCAAATGACGTACGGCTTCCGGGGTAAATCGAGTGGCGGCAGCAAGACAGGAATCGCCAGGAATCCAGCGTCTGACCTCAGCTTCTGAGTTCGCTATCTGGATGGAGTCGAGGGGGATATCAAGGTAGCGCGGCTTGGCCAATTGCGGATCCTGATGTCGCCAGGGTAGTGCTCAGCACTATACCGCAATTTAAGGAATTCTGCGTTGGGCAATCCGAGCCCATGAATTACGCGTTTTGCTGACTAAGGATGACCTTAAATGCTTTTAAATGATCTTAAGGTCTTGTAATGATTGGTTTTTTCTTTGGCCGGCCCGGCGCTTACCAACCATGTCAAGGTAGTGCTCGCAGCGCGCTGCCGCCGAAGATGGCCATCCACGCGAACACGAACAACGAGGGCAGCGCCAGCACCCCGAAAATGAACTCGCGGATGGTGCGTCCGCGAGAGATGCGGGCGATGAAGATGCCCACAAAGGGCGACCAGGCGATCCACCATGCCCAGTAGAACATGGTCCAGTCCTTCTGCCACTGGGAGCCGCCGATGGCGTCGGCATACAGGGACATTTCAACCAATTGCTGCAGATAGGCACCGGTGGAGTCCAGAAGGAAACGCAGGATGAACAGGGTGGGACCAGCAAACAGCACGAACAACATGAAGACGACTGCCAACCCCAGGTTGAACACGCTCACCCACTTGAGACCCCGATCCAGCCCCGACAACACCGAGAATACGGCCACCAGGGTGATGCCGGTAATGATCCCCACCTGATACCAGTGGGACACGGGCATGTCGAAAAGCACATTGAGCCCGGTATTGAGTTGCATGGCACCGAAACCCAGCGATGTGGCCAGACCAAACAGGGTGCCGAATACCGCCAGAATATCGATCACATGACCGATCGGCCCATAGATACGGTCGCCCAGCAGCGGGTAGAAGATCGAACGAATCGTCAGTGGCAGACGGTGGCGGAAGCTGAAGTACGCCACCGACAGCCCCAGCACCACATACACAGCCCAGGCGTGAAGCCCCCAGTGGAAGAAGGTGTAGACCATGGCCTGGCGCGCGGCCTCCATGGTTTCGCCCTCCCCCGTGGGCGGGTGCTGATAGTGCAGGATGGGTTCGGCAACACTCCAGAAGACCAGCCCGATGCCCATGCCGGCCGAGAAAAGCATGGCGAACCAGGCCCCGTAGCCGAACTCCGGACGATCATCCGGCTGACCCAGGCGGATGGACCCGTAGCGGCTGAAACCAAGCCAGATCAGGAACACCAGAAACACGGTCACCGCCAGCAGATAACCCCAGCCCAGATACTCGGTGATGAAGCCCTGGATCCCCTCGAACACCTGGCTGGCGGTGGCGGGAAAACTCACTCCGAAGCCGACGAACGCCAGCACCATGATCGCCGAGGCGATGAAAACCGTGGGATTGACAGTGGCGAAGAATGCTCCTGGGCGATACGGTCTCATGATCCGTGATCCGGCGTTGGCATGCACAGCGCGCCCGTAAGACGGGCTTCGGCCAGCACGTGCCCCGATGCGGCGTGTTCGAATTGCGAACGGGTGGCACCTGCCTGCAGGTCAAGCTCGGCGTCCAGCGCCAGCAGGCGGAAACGATAATGATGACAACCCTCCGGCGGTACCGGCCCCAGATAGCCGACCTTGCCGAACGCATCCATGCCGGTCCTTGCCTGGCTGGGCAGATTCAGCGAGTCCACGCGTTGGGTCGTCGGGGGTAAATTCCACACCAGCCAGTGGGTCACCTCCCCCAGCGGCGAATCCAGGTCCTCCAGGAGCAGCGCCAGACTGTGGGCATCTCCCGGCACATCATGGATCTCCAGCGGAGGGAGTTCGTTGGCGTGGCGGGCCGAGACATCCACAGGCATGGCACCACCATCCGGGAACGAAGGACTTGTCAGCTTCATGACTGTTCCGCTCAAGCTGCCCTCTCAGCCTCGCATCCTCCCCATTCGAGGCTGCCGGGTCAACTTCAAGAGCCTTTTTCCAGACGATGGCCGGGCGCCAATTGCTCCACCACCCAATCCACCACCTCACGACTCAAGACCTCCATGGCCTGGTTCATCGCCTCCACCACCGCCTCGATCTCCTCACCCTCGCTGGGCTGGCGGACCTGAAAACGTCGGCTGGCAATGATATTGCGGCTGGCATCCTCCATCAGCTGTACATCCAGTCGAACAAAGGCTTCGGGGGGGCCATCAGCGCCTTGAGACGGGTATTCACTACGCAGGGCACCGAGCTGACTCACCAGAGAGACCTGGCTGCGTGCAGAGCTGGAATCGCTGATCACCGAGGCCACTCGGCCATCCTGGCGCAGTGCCTCCACCATGTAGGCTGCCACCAGCGGGGGCGTGCGATCCGCCCAACGAGCCCCCCCATAGAAGCTGATTTCCTTGCCGCTGGGCGCCACCAGGATGCGGGACGTGGTCAACGGGAAGGGGGCCTCGGGTTTCTCCACCCTGAGCACCTTGTCGTGCAGGACTTCGTAAGCCGTCTCCTGCTCGGGTGGCGACAGCAGAAACACCCGTTGCGGTGTCTGTTCGGGCAGCAGGGTGCAGCCCGCCAACCCCAAAAGCCAAAGGGCCGGCACGAGCACGATGAAGAGACGGGATATCACGGGTTGAACTCCTGAATGCCATCCTGACCGAGCAGGAAGCGCGCCGGGTTATCTTCCAGTCGACGGATCACGCGGTTAAGGTTGCGCAGGCTGCTCCTGAGATCACGCATGGCCGGGTCCAGTTCACCAAATGACTGTAGCCCCTGGTCCAGCGAACCCTCATGGGTGGCCAGCAGTTTATCCATGCGCGCCGCCGTGGCCTCCACCGAGGCCATGGTCTGGCGGGCATGCTCAAGGATGGCCCTGCCCTCCCCGGCCACCAGGATATGCGCCTCATCACCCAATCGTTGCAAGGACACCAAGGTCTTTTCCGCCTGCAGGCTGGCCTCTGTGATCGCCCCCATGGCACTGGCCAGATCGCCACTTTGACCCGCCAGGGCGGAGGTGACCTGCTCCACATCATCCAGGATACGGGTCACCCTATCGGCATTATCGGTGGAAACCAGCCGATTGGCGTTGTGCAGCAGTTGCCCCACTGCCTCGATGAGGCTCTCACTCTCGTCCAGCAAGGTATTGAGCGGAGAGGGGTCCCCCTCGATCCGCGGTGGACTGGAGCGACTGCCCTCCAGCCGCGGGGTATCCGGTGTGCCACCGTATAACTGCACACTCATGGCGCCGGTGATGTTCACCAGTTTGAGGGTGGCACGGGTATCGGCATGCACCGGGATCTCGCTGTCCACACGAACCAGTACCCGAACCTCGTTGGGATCATCGGGATTCAGGCGCAGATCCATCACGTCACCGACGCGAATGCCACTGAACTGCACCATGTTGCCTTCGGCCAGGCCGCTCACTGCCCGCGTAAAGACAATTTCGTAGTAATCATATTCCCGGTCCGAGGCAGCCTTGTGCAACCACAGCCCGAACACCAGCCCCCCCAGAAAGGTGAGCAGGGTGAATAATCCGATCACTACATGATGGGCTCGAGGTTCCATGATCAGCGATTCTCCAGAACATCCGCCGCTTCACGGGCGGCGCGGCCACGGGGGCCATGGAAATAGTCACGAATCCATTCATCAGCGGTGTTCTCCACCACCTCCAGGCGGTCCGCTACCAAAACCCGGCGCTGCGACAGCACGGCCACCCGGTCGCAACTGGTATACAGCGTATCCAGATCGTGGGTCACCAGGAATACGCTCAGTCCCAGCGCGTCGCGCAGGGTCATGATGAGCCGGTCAAAGCCCGCGGCGCCGATGGGATCGAGTCCGGCGGTGGGTTCGTCCAGAAACAACACTTCCGGATCCAGCGCCAGGGCCCGGGCCAGTGCCGCCCGCTTCACCATGCCGCCGGAGAGTTCAGCCGGGTATTTGAGCGCGGCCTCGCCTGGCAATCCCGCCAGGGCCAGCTTGATGCGTGCCAGATACTCGGCATCCCGCCGCGACAGGCCCGCGTGTTCCATCAGCGGCAGGGCAATATTCTCCTGCAGGTTCAGGGAAGTGAACAATGCCCCACCCTGAAACAGCACGCCAAAGCGCCTCTCCACCCGGGATCGCTCTCGATCCGGCAGGCTCTGCAGTTCCTTGCCAAACACCTCGATGCGCCCCGCCGAGGGCCGCATGAGGCCGACGATGCTGCGCAGGAGCACTGACTTGCCTGTGCCCGACCCACCCACCACGCCGAGGATTTCGCCGTGGCGGATATCCAGATCCAGCCCATCGTGCACTACCAGGCTTCCGAATCGGTTCTGGAGCCCCCGCACGCGGATTAGCGGCGGCTGTGTACCCTGATCGTCCGTCACCAGCCCATCTCCATGAAGAACAGTGCTGCCAAGGCATTCATGAGAATGACGATGAAAATGGCCTGCACCACGCTGGAGGTGGTGTGTTCCCCCACCGATTGAGCGCTGCCGCTCACCTTGAACCCTTCCAGGCAGCCCACCACGGCAATCAAAAAGGCAAACACCGGCGCCTTGACCATGCCCACCAGGAAATGCTGGAGAGGGATGTCACGTTCGAGAATGATGAAAAACTGGCTGAAGGGGATATCCAGTGACACGGCACACACCACTGCGCCGCCCATGATGCCACTCATCATGCCGATGAAGGTCAGCAGCGGCAGGCTGATCATCAACGCCATCACCCTGGGCACCACCAGCAGTTCCATGGGGCTCAACCCCTGGGTGCGAATGGCGTCGATCTCCTCGTTGGCCTTCATGGAGCCGATCTGGGCGGTGAAGGCGCTGGCCGTGCGCCCCGCCAGGAGGATGGCCGCCAGCAAGACGCCAAACTCCCGCAGGAAGGAATAAGCCACCAGGTCCACGGTGTAAATGGTGGCCCCGAACTCTTCCAGCACCGTGGCCCCCAGAAAGGCCACCACGGCACCCACCAGGAAGGTCAGCAAGGCCACAATGGGCACCGCATTCAGCCCTGTTTGATGAAGATGGACCACCAGGGCGGTGAAGCGCCAGCGATGCGGGCGCGGCAGCAAACGCAGGATGGTCACCAGCGTCATGCCGATAAAGCCCATGAGCAGCCGTTGCTGATGCCACAGGGCTTCCACCACCTGGCCGGTTCCGGCCAGAAAGTCGCGGATCGGTCGCGACGGGGGTGGCTCGGGCGACCGGGTTGACCCCATGGCGCGGGCCACTGTCTCCAGCAGAGCCCGACGCTCCTCGGGCAGATAAGCCGCCTCGGAGGCCAGAGCCTCCAGGCGCGCCGCCCCCAGCAACTCCACCAGCAAGGCGGCACCGGCGGTATCCAGTTCCCCCAGGTCCTCAAGACTGACCGCGCCACCGAACTCGGCAGCGGCTGATCGCTCCACCTGGCCGCGCAGGTGACGGTAATGAGCCAGCACCCAGTCGCCGGCGATGCTCAGGCGATCTTCTTGCTGGTCAATGCGGCCGGGCGTGGACATCGGGCACATCATTCCTTTGCGTAAAGGTGGGGAATCTGGGATGTTACATTACCGACACCAATGTATGTAACCCGCACTCGCAAGCCCTTCCGGGGGCTAAACCTGATCTTGCTCAACTTTCTCATCCATTCACGAAAGTGGAGTGTTACGCTTGCTTGACATCCAACCCTGTCAACGTAGACTCACACCCATCGCGACAGGCAAGCCGTTGGAACCAAGGTCACCCCGTCGCAGAGCTTTGAGGTTTTCCATGCTCCGGGTCTTGGCGAGAGGCCCGGTTACAAACCAAGAGGGTGTTATCAATGAGCGAATACAGAGCAAGCAAGCCGAGCAACCCCAAGGACGACTGGAAGCTGTGGTTGGTCGTGAATCCTGGCACCTGGCTGATGCCCATCCTGATGGCCGTGCTGGTTGTCGCCCTGGTTGTGCACGCCTTCGTGTACTCCAACGACAACTACAACCCGCTGACCTATGATGCGTCTGCGGAAGTCTCCGAGTAATCTCGAGCTCCAACCGAGCTTCAGACTGACTTTTGTCCTAACTTAGAGGGTATCTACCATGAATGACAGCATTTCCGGTCTGACCGAAGAACAGGCCAAGGAATTCCACGAGCAGTTCAAGACCACGTTCACCGTGTTCATGGTGCTGGCTGCCGCCGCCCACTTCCTGGTGTACCTGTGGAGACCCTTCTACTAAGAAGGCGTTTTCCGCTGCATCACTGAAGTAGCGGTATCAAGCAGAGGAGGGGTTGGCACTGCCACCCCTCCTCTGTTTTTTTGTGCCCGTGCTTTTTTGTGCCCGTCCATCCTGACCACGCCCGTTCCAGCGGCCCCCACCTGGGGCATCGACCTCGTGCCGAATCTCAGGCGCGCTCGTTTTCGCCCTCTTCCTGGTCTGCCTGACCCTCCTCGGCTTTTTGCTTGGCAAGACGATCCCGAATGGTGGCAATCGCCCCTTCGGTGGAATGGAACACGTTGTCTTCGCCCATGAAATCCACCAGGTGGGTGCGCTTCATCACCATCAACACCTGTGGCTTGATGCCGGCAAACACCAGCGTGGTACCCCGCGCCCGTAGTCGCTGCACCAGTGAACGGATCACCTCCTCTCCGGAGGCGTCGATCTCGTTCACGCCCTGGGTGACCACAATCATGTAGCGGGCGTGGGGATAGCGGGCGGCCTGCTCCAGCACCGCGTCTTCAAAGTATCCGGCATTGGCGAAATACAGTGAGCGGTCGAACCGCAGCAGGCCGATCTCCTCGTCAGCCCTGAGGCCGTAGCGACGCGCCTCGCGCAGCGTGCCATCCTCGTAGCGTGTCAACTCGGATACGCGCGGCCGCATGGTGCGGTACAGGAACAGACCTACCGCCAGGGCCACACCAATGAGGATGCCCACATCCAGATTCGGTGCCACTGCCAGAGTGGCCACGAAGGTCACAATGGCGGCGATGCCATCATGCCGGCTGGCCAACCAAGCATGCTGAATGGCCTTGAAATTGATCAACCCCACCACTGCCATGACAATGATCGCAGCCAGGACCGCCTCAGGCAGGTGGTAAAACAAAGGCGTGAAGAACAGGAGCACCAGCAGGATGAATACCGCGGTGAACACGGAAGACAGACCGGTTCGAGCTCCGGCATTGAGGTTCACGGCCGAACGGGAAAAGGATCCGCTCACCGGGTAGCCCTGGCTCACGCTGGCCGAGAGGTTCCCCAGCCCCTGGCCAATCAACTCCTGGTTGGGATTGAGCCGCTGGCCGGTTCGTGCCGCCAGGGCACGGGAAATGGCGATGGCCTCAGTGAATCCCACCAGCGCAATGACAAAGGCCGCGGTAAAAAGCGCCGTCAATGTAGCAGGCGTGAGATCCGGCATGGAGATGGACGGCAGACCCGCCGGGATACTGCCGATCACCCGGCCCCCCGCATCCATGCGGATCTGTACCCCATCGACCTGAGTCACTCGCCATTTAGGGTGGACCTCCTCCCCCCTCTCATCCAGGGCTTGAGCTGCCACAAAGGCATCCGGCTGCCCGTCTTCTCCGGGAAGGCGAGCAAAACGCACATCCCGCATTTCTTCCCGGTACAGCTTGAGCACCCGCGACACGTGCTCCTGACGCAAGGAGAGCAGTTCGATCTTATATCTCAGCGCTGCCGCCTCGGTGGAGTCGGCCGCTTCCAGAAGCGCCTGCTGTTCGCGGATCTGCAGCTCCAGATCGGCCTTCTCTTCCTTGAAGTCGCCCCATTTGAGCAGTTGTTCCGCCACTGCTGGAGGCGACACCTGATCCAGGTGGACATCCGCCTTGCGCTCAAAGCCCATCAGCCAGCTGATGGCAGTGGCCAGTATCACGGCGGCCAGCACACCAGGCACCCGGGGGATGAACCGTTTGAGCCCCACCATGATGAGGATGGCGCCCACGCCGAAGGCCAGGGTGGGCCAATGCAGATAGGCTACATCGCCGAGCATGTCCCACAGGCCCATGAGGAAATGCCCTCCGGTGTCCACCGGAATGCCCAATAGCTTGTTGAGTTGCGAAAGGCCGATGACCAGCGCTGCTGCATTGGTGAAGCCCACGATCACCGGATGAGAGATGAAACTCACCAGTGCCCCCATGCGCAGCACACCCATGGATAACTGCACCACCCCCACCAAAAAGGCCAGCGCCACCGCCAGGGCCACGTATTCGCCGGAACCCGGCGCGGCCAGCGGAATCAATGCCGTTGCCGTGAGCAGCGAGACCACCGCTACGGGCCCCGTGGCCAGCTGATTGGAAGAGCCCCATAGGGCCGCCACGATCACGGGCAGGAGGGAGGCATACAGGCCATAGACCGGCGGCATGCCCGCCAACTGGGCATAGGCCATGGACTGCGGCACCAACACCAGGGCCACGGCAGTGCCCGCCGCCAGATCGCTCTTGAGAATCTCGCGGCTGGGCTTTTGCCAGCGAAGGAAGGGGAACAGTTGGTAGTGGATGGAATTCATTGAACAAGCATATCAATATTCGCTTATGATATATAGATCCTTGTCATGATTCATGCACTGGGCCGCCCCTCCCTGATCCCATAGCCATGCGAGCGGCCAGCGGAACCTGAGTCAAGAAAGGTTGAAACTCGCCGAGGCGAAGGGTGATTGAGGCAGTCAACCGCCCACCAGGATCGGTAGCCAGTTGAACGAGGCGGGTAGCAGGAAGGCTGTGATGATGCCGGCCAGGGCGAGGCCGAGGCCGGCGAACGCCCCGGCTGTGGCACTGATGCCGAAGGCCTGGGCAGTACCGAACCCGTGGGCTGACAACCCCATGGCGAATCCCTTCACCCGATCATCGCGGATACGCAGCAGCCGGATCAGGCCGGGCGCCAGGATGCAACCGATGGCCCCGGTCAGCAGCACCAGGGCGGCCGTCAGCGAAGGCAGGCCCCCCAGTTTCTCGGACACCCCCATGGCAATGGGTGATGTCACTGACTTGGGCGCCAATGACATCAGCGTGACCCATTCCGCGCCCATCAGATAAGCGATCGTCACCGCACTCAGGGCGGCCGTCGCCGCGCCCGCCAACCCCGATACCAGCAGGGGCAGCAGCAGTGCCCGGATCTGCTGGCGATTCTCGTAAAGGGGGATGGCCAGGGCCACCGTGGCCGGGCCAAGCAGGAAATGGATGAACTGGGCACCGTCGAAATAGGTGTCGTAGTCAGTGCCGGTGAGCAACAGGATGCCAATGAGAATGGCCATGGATATCAGCACCGGGTGCAGCACGGGGCTGCCTCCCAGTCGCTTGTTGATCCAGAGGCTGCCCTGGAACACCACCAGGGTCATGGTGAGCCAGAGCAATGGGCTGGCGGCCAGGAAGGCCCAGATGTCCGTGATCTCTTCAGCCATCTTCGGCGCGCCGACTCCGCAGCCGGATCAACCGGCTCAGTATCAGCATGGTCACCCCCAGTGCAAGGACCGTGCTCACCACCAGCCCCAGCAGGATCGGCGCCCAGTCCCGGGCCACCAGGCCGAAATGGACCATCAGGCCCACGCCTGCCGGAACGAACAACAGGGCCAGGTGACGCAGCAGGGTGTCAGTGGTCTGTTTGAGATACTCGGGCACGCCACCACGAATCAACAGTGCCCCGAACAGGATGAGCATGCCCAGCACCGGCCCCGGAAAGGGCAAATCCAGCCAGAGCACAATCACCTCACCCGCCAGTTGGCAGGTGAGCAGGATGATGATGGCGGTAATCAGTGAGCTCACTCACATTCGCCGATGCGCTCCCCCGTGATGTCCGTGCGCATCACCAGCGGACCCATGGGGCTCTCCAGGTTGGCCGTCATGTGACCTTCAATGCGATCACCCATGAACTGCAGCTCGGCACGCATATCCACTTCCATGCCGTCTTCTACACAGACCATGTCGTAGGTCATGGTGGATGAGGTCATATCCATATTGGACACCTCGCAGTTTTCCTCCACCTGCAGGAAGTCCGGCCCCCTGGCCACGTCTTCGGCAGTGATGCACTCCGAACTGGTGTGGGTCTGCTCCGGGAACGGGGTATCACCCTCCACACTGGTCACGTTGGTGAATTCCCATTGCCCGGGCTGGATATCCAGTTCATCGGCCTGAACGCCCAACGGCAACAGCAAGGCGACGGCGGCGGTCAGGATCAGTGGACGGACGCGCATGAGCTCTCTCCGATACATGAATGTCGCGCCATGGTAGCAGTGGGGCCAGATACTGGCCACCGAAGCCCCCATCAGGTAATGACCGGATCCGGGTCCTTCTCGATATCAAACTGCAGCACCGCCAGTGCCTCGTCGTACTTGTCCAGCATGTCTGTCTGATCGCGCCCGCCGATAAAGACATTGGCGATCTCGAAGCTGTACATATCCTGCCCCTGCAGGTCCTTGAGGTGCTGACCCGGCTTGACCGGGATCTTCACATGGGTGCCGGGTTGGCGCTGCCGCAGCTTGTCGATGGCCTTGGTGCTGGGAACCCGCACCACCTTGCCGCTCTCCACGGTACGGAACATGAAGTGGCCGGCCACATTGAACTGACCCTTGCGCTCCATGGGCTTGGGCTTGCGGCCCAGGGCCAGATCCACCATCACCGACAGATGCGATACACCATGCACCTTCTCGAAGATATCCGTATGGGCCTGGGATACCCGGGGGTTGATCTCCAGGAACCACACCTGATCGGATGTTTGATCGTAGAAGAACTCGGCATTGAAAGCGGAATTATCCAGCCCGAACTGCTGCACCACCATGCGTGCCACGTCCATCATGCGATGCTGGATCTCCAGCGGCAGTGAGGAGGGGTATTCATAGCGGGCAAAGGATGAGCTGTCCTGCTCGTGAACCGAGTCCACCACTCCGTAGATGTGTACCCGCCCGTTGTAACTATAGCCCTCCAGGGTGCACTGCCAACCGCCGATGGGGCTCTCGGCCACGAAGCTCTCGGGCATCTCGGCGATTTCCGGCGGGGCGCCGAAATGACGCATCAGGTAGAGGAAGGGTTCGCCCATGAAACCCACCTTTTCCCGGCACAGGGGCATCACCGCCCTGAACTGACGCTCATCGTTGATCTGGAAGGCCAGGTAGGAGCGGAAGGACTTGATGGGCTTGATCCAGAACGGCGGCAACAGACCCAGGCCACCATAGGCCTCTTCATCAAAAGGATCGAAGGCCCGGAACTGGGGAATATGTTCCGGGATCACCTTGCGCTGTTCCAGGCGACTCCAGTACTTGTTCTCGCACTTGAGCACCGACTCCAGGGTGGGCCCGGGCAATCCAAAGCGCTCGGCCAGGATGGGCGTCATCACCGTGCCGGGGAAGTCGTAGTAGCTGGTGATCGCATCCACCGTACCGTCAAAGGCTTCCATGGTGCGTGTGGCCTTGTCGATCAGGTGCTTGATGTCGTACTGATCCACGTTACGGATGTCACTGATATCCAGTGCCGCGTGGAATTCACATTCCTCAGCCTGGGGCAAGCGTTCGAGCTTGTCCCGGTTGAAGTCGTCCAGACCAATGATGAAGACGTTTTTCTTGGGCACTTGGCTTGTCTCCGCAAAAGCGTTCGTGTTTACACCAGATCACGTGGGAGCGTCTCGTCCCATGTCTTGGAAAAGACGCGCACATCCCCCTCGTAGGCATCCAGTGTGGCACGGATGATGAAGTGGGTCCGGGTGGATGTGAGCACCGTCCGGGTGACCGTGCGTGCATCCCAGTCGCCGCGAGCAAACTGGCGCTCGTGCGTCACCTCGCCCCTGAGGGTATCGTAGCGCTCGTTACTGTAGCTGTAGCGCTCGCGCACCTGGCGCCCGAACGTCAGATTGATATCATCCAGACGAATTCGTGGATCATTGTTCACCACATCCAGGGCCACCTGATTGCTGGCCAGGTTATGCACCACCTGCCACTCACGCTGGGCCGGAGCCATCAAGGTGTTGGGTGGTGTGGGGGCCTGACGGGGCTGCCCAAGGCTGGGCAGGCTGGCATCGTCGAACTCTGGGCAACGCTGAGGCAGACGCAGGCGGCAACCGGCGGTATGCAGGGTCAACCTCACCGGCTCGGGTGCCGGCCAGGCCAGTGGCCAGTAGGAGCTGGAGATGGCCAGGCGGATGCGATGCCCCGCATGAAATCGCTGAGCCACTTCATTCAGGCGCACGGTCACCCGGTAGGGGCGCCCCGGCTCCAGCGCCTGTGGATCTTCATGGCCGTCTCGATGCGTGAGGTTCAGGATACCGAAGGTCACCCGTGTGGCACGGTCATCCGGGGCCAGATCCGAGATGCGCACCGCCACCATGGCCACGGGCTTGTCGGCACTGATTTCCAGATCCACCTCGGCGGCCCCCAGCATCTGTAGGTCTTCGTGCAGGGGCTGTGTGTCGAACACCAACGCGCCGCCGTCCTCCAGACGCTGATCCGAAGGCAGGTCGGTGATCTCGGCATAGGAACACCATTTGCCGGCGAACAGGCCCACGCTCAGGGGGCTTTGGATGGTGAGCGTCTCCGACTCGCCCGCATCATCCTCTCCCGGGACAAGGCGCCCGTTACTGAGCTGGTATTCCCGGGGGCGAATGGCCGGGCTGGGCCAGTGTGGCTCGGCCACCCAGCCTCCGGTGGTCTCGGGCAGCAGGGGGTTGCGGCGGTCATGCATCCACACCCGCAGCATCGGATCCTGCTCCACCTGCCTGTCGATGCCCTTGAGCCAGTGATCCCACCAGCGCACGCATTCCCCCAGGAAGTCGATGGTGGGTCCTGGACCGCCCATATGGGGATACTTGTGGCCCCAGGGGCCTACCAGACCGCGACGCGGCCCCTTCAGGTGACGCATGAGACGAAATACGGTATTGGAGTAGCCATCGGCCCATCCGCTGACCGCCATCACCGGCACCTGGATGGCGTCATAGTTCTCGCACACCGAGGCATGACGCCAGAAGGCATCCCGGCGTTGATGCTGCAACCAGTTGTGAATCCACAGACCACTGCCCTCCAGCCGCTCCAGCCACATGTCTCGCCAGCGCTCACCCACCACCTGAGGGTCCGGCGGGCAGGAGTTGAAGCCGAACATGGTCGAGGCCCAGGAGAGGTTGTCAGTGAGCAGGCAGCCGCCCATGTAATGCACATCATCGGCATAGCGGTCGTCCGAGGAGCACACGGAGATCACGGCGCCCAGTTCCGGAGGCTGCAAAGCGGCCAGTTGAAGGCCGTTGAAGCCCCCCCAGGACAGCCCGAACAGCCCCACCTTGCCGGAGCACCAGGGCTGGGCAGCAATCCAGCGCAGGATCTCCAGCCCATCGTCCAGTTCCTGCTGCAGATACTCGCCCCGCAGGATGCCCTCGGAATCCCCGCTGCCGCGGATGTCCACTCGCACCCCAGCAAACCCCTGACTGGCAAAGAAACCATGGATTTCCGCATCCCGCAGCGCCTTGTGGTCCCGCTTGCGATACGGGATGTATTCCAGAACCGCCGGCACGGGATTTTCTTCGGCACCCTCCGGCAGCCAGATCTTCGCCGCCAGACGGCAGCCGTCCGCCATGGTGATCCAGGTGTTTTCGATCAGATGCACTCGGCGCTCGAATGAGGCGTCGTTCATGGTGAGGTTCCTTGACGCTGCGTGTTTGGCCGGCCCGGCAGACAATGACAGGGCGCGTTACAGCGTTATATTATCCATCAAATGACCAGACACAAATGCCTGGAAGCGAAGTTTGTTGTCTTGTTGATCATTCAGCCCGCGGGAGCACCCCATGAGCATTGACGTGGCCATCGTTGGCGGCGGCCTCTCCGGGCTCGCATGCGCCCTCACCCTGCGTGAACAGGGACGCGAGCCTCTCATTCTTGAAGCCTCCGACAACGTGGGCGGCCGAATCCGCACGGATCATCACGATGGATTCCTGCTGGATCGTGGGTTTCAGGTGCTGCAAACCTGGTATCCGGAGGCGCAGCGATTCCTGGACTACGAAGCCCTGGATCTGCGTGCCTTTCAGACAGGCGCCCTGGTGAGGATCAATGGGCGCGCCCGCCGTGTGAGTGATGTCTGGCGTCAACCCACCCGGCTACCGGAAATGCTCTGGTCTCCCGTGGGCCATCTGAGCGACAAGATCCGGCTGCTGCATCTGCGGCACCGTTGCCTGCAGGGCGATCTGAACGATCTTTATCAGCGCCATGAACGGGATGCGGTCACCCACCTGGCGGAACTGGGATTCTCGCAACGGATCATCGATCGTTTCTTCAAACCCTTCTTCAGCGGTGTGTTCTTCGAGCCGGATCTGCATGTCTCATCCCGAGCCTTCGAGTTCGTGTTCAGGGCGTTTGCCCTGGGCGATACCGCCCTGCCGGCCAAAGGCATGGAACAGATCCCCCAACAGATGGCTGCCCGCCTGCCGGCGGATACGTTACAACTGCACACCCGTGTGGAGCGAATCGAGAAGAACCTTCTGCACCTGACCTCAGGCGAGGTGCTGCAAGCACGGGTCATCGTCATTGCGACGGAAGGCCCGGAAACCGCTCGACTGCTGGGGCAGAATGCCGCCGATGTACCCACCCGTGGAACCACCTGCTTTTACTTCTCCGCCAACCGGGCACCCATCGACGGCCCCTACCTCATGCTCAACGGGGAAGGCAAGGGCTGCATCAATAACGTGCTCTGTCCATCGGTGCTCTCCGAACACTATGCACCGCCCGGCAAGACCCTGGTGAGCGTGAACGTGCATGGCGCCGAGCATGATCTTGATGAACTGGAAGCCCGGGTGCGAAGCGGTTTGGCCGCCTGGTTTGGTGACGAAGTCCTGGACTGGCAACGGCTGACCGTGTACTCCTTGCCCCATGCCCTGCCGGTGCAGTCACCGCCGGTTCAAAACCCGGCCGAAGTGGCGCTCAGGCAAAGCGAATTCGTGTGGACCTGTGGTGAATACGGGTGTGCCCCCTCCATCCACTGGGCGCTGCACCGGGGCCGGCGCAGCGCACGGGAGATCGCCGCCGCACGGCACTGACCGTACAAGCCTCGGGGTTTTGTCTATACTCGAGGGATCAAGCCCCACGGGAAACCCGCACAGCAGGAAAGGCGCCGCTTATGGTCAAAGCCCAATCCAGGACACTCATCAAACGTCCGCTGGAGCAGGTATTCAGTTTCATCGTGGATGATTTCATCCAGAACTATCCGCGCTGGTCACCCGAGGTCAAATCCCTGCGCGCGCTCACCAGCGGTCCGCTGCGACCGGGTTGGACGGGCCATCAGGTACGCGTGGACCAGGGGCGGCGAACAGAAACGGAGTTTCGCGTGGTGACACTCGAGCCCGGATCACGCGTCTCCTTCCGCGGCATCAAGGATCCTTTCCAGATCGACTATAAGTTCACCCCGCGGGATGGACACACGGAACTGACCTTTACCTTTGAACTGGCCAAGCTGGGTTTTGCCATGCGGCCTTTCGAAAAGCTCATCCGCATTGCCGTGCAGGAAGGTACCGACAGGACGGCGCGGAACATCAAGGGCCTGGCCGAGACCGAACTGGAACCAGCCAGCCCAACCCCGCCCCCACGCTGACCATCGATTCTCTTACCGGAGTCATCGCACCATGCAGTTCACCGCTGAAAAAGACCCGGGCCTGATCCCTTCCGTGCTGGCCCAGATTCTGGACACCTGCGTCAACGGCGTCACCCTGTCGGACCCGGATCAACCGGACAACCCCATCGTCTATGCCAACTCGGTCTTTGAACAGCTCACCGGTTACAGCCAGGAGGAGATCCTGGGCCGAAACTGCCGCTTCCTGCAGGGCGAGGAACATGATCAGCCCGGCCTTGACGAGATCCGCAAGGCGCTGGCGGAGCATCGGCAGGTGGAAGTCACCCTGCGCAACTACCGCAAGGATGGCTCCCTGTTCCATAACCGCCTGAACATCCGCCCGCTGTTCGATTCCGAAGGGAACCTCATCTATTACCTGGGGGTGCAATACGACGTCACCGACCTGGTGGAGGCCCAGGCGGAAGTCGCCCGCCTGGAGGGCCTGTTGAAGAAGGATACCGGCAAGGCCTGACCCTTACACCGGTTCCTCCTGGATCTCACGGGTACGCTGGCCAAAGCCACGGCGTTCCAGGAAGTTCTCCACCAACGAGTAGGCGATGGGGATCAGCAGCAGGGTGAGCACCAGCGCGGCAATCATGCCGGCGATGATGGCGGCCGCCATGGGCGCATTGGTCTCCGCCCCTGCCCCAAAACCCAGAGCCGCCGGCAACAGGGCCAGGATCAGGGTCAATGAGGTCATCAACACGGGGCGCAGCCTGATGGGACAGGCCTCCTGAAGGGCTTCATCCACGCTCAGGCCCCGATTGCGGCGGTACTGATTGGTGAGATCCACCAACAGGATGCCGTTCTTGGTGACCAGCCCCATGAGCAGCACCATGCCGATCATGGAGAAGATGTTGAGGGTGAATCCGCCCACCCATAGCCCGACGATACCGCCCACCAGGGCGATGGGCTGGGCCGCCATGATGATCAACGGCTGGGTGAAGGAATTGAACTGACTGGCCAGCACGATATAGACCAGCGAAACCGCCAGGAACAACACGAACAGCATGGCGCCAATGGCCCGCTGCATCTCCTCGGCCTGCCCCATCAGCTCCACGTTGTAACCCAGAGGCAGCACATCGTCGCCAATGGCCTGGAGTGTTTCCACCGCCTCGCCCAGGGGCATGCTCGGGCTGCCATAGAACTCGGCTGAATAGTTCAGGTTGTAGCGGTTGATCACCGCCGGCCCGATGCCCGCCTCCATGCTGGCCACGGTATCCAGGCGCACCAGTTCCCCGTTGCCCGCCCGCAGATACAGTTTTTGCAGATCATCAGGGCGGGTAAAGGCATCCTCACGGCCCTTGAGCCGGATATCATAACGCTGTCCGCCGCCGTCCGGGTCGTTGAAACGCGCCACGTCGATGCCGCCCACCATCACCTCCACGGCCTGGGCCACCTGACGAGCGGACATACCCAGGTCGCGGGCCCGTTCACGGTCCACGTTCAAGGCCAGTTCCGGCCGCTCCAGGTCCAGTTGCATGTCCAGACGCCCCATGCCATCCACCTCTTCCAGGCGCGATCGCATCTCGCGAGCCAGGCGGGCCACCTCGGTCAGATCGGGCCCGGTGATGGCGAACTGCAGCGGGTCACCCCGCTGCCCGGGCACAAACGGCACCTCGGTGGCAAAGGCCCGCACACCCGCCAGTTGCCCGAGCTTGGGCGAGATACGGTCAATCACCTCCTGCTGACTGGCGCTGCGCTCATTGCGGGGCACCATGCGAATGAATGAGATCCCCTCGTACACCTGCCCCGCATCCCCCAGGCCAATGGCCGCGAACATGCGATCCACCTCGGGTTGATCCAGCACGATTTCTTCAATCTCGGCCATGCGCCGATCGGTATAATCGATGCTCGACCCCTGCGGGGTCTGGAAAATGACCACGAATTGCCCCGTATCCTCGGAAGGTGCGAACTCCCCGCCCACCCGGGGGAAGATCAGGCTGCCCACCACCACCAGGCCCACCAGCGATGCGGCCAGCACCGTCCAGCGCCAGTTCAGACCTGTTGCCAGGCTGCGCCGGTAAACCGACTCCAGGCCCCGGAAGCCCTTTTCCAGGGCGTTGTACACCGGTCCATGCTCTGTTTGCACCGTCAGGAACCGGGAGCAGAGCATGGGAATCAGGGTGAGGGCCACAAGGCTGGAGGCCAGCACACCAAAAGTGACCACCACGGCAAAGGATTCAAAGAACCGGCCCACCGTTGCTTCCAGGAAGATCACCGAGGCAAAGATGGACACCAGGGCCAGGGTGGAGGCGATCACCGCGAAGAACACTTCCTTTGAACCGGAGATGGCTCCCTTCACGGGTCCTTCCTTGTATTGCTCCCGATGCCGATAGATGTTCTCCAGCACCACGATGGCATCGTCCACCACAATGCCAATGAGCAGCAACATGGCCAGCATGGTGATGGAATTGAGGGTGTAGCCAAAGAAGTACACCACCGCCACGGCCGCCATCAGCGAGACGGGAATGGACAGGGCAATGATCAGCGTGGACCGCAGGTTCTTCAGAAACAGCCACATGACCAGTGCCGAGAACAGTATCCCCAGCGCGATGGTGAGATAGAGCGAGTCGATCTGCTCCAGGATGAACACCGATTCATCGGATGAGATGGTGATCTGCATCCCCGGCGGCAACTGAGGGCGAATCTGATCATCCAGGATCTCCTTCACCTCCTCGATGATGGCCACGGTATTGGCACCGGAGACCTTGACGATCCCCAGGCCCACGGTGGGTTCGCCATTGAAGCGGGCCAGGCCCCGACGATCCGCGAGCCCATCGATGACATCGGCCACGTCCCGCAGGTATACCAGCGAGTCGCCATGGGCGCCGATGACCATCTCTTCCAGTTCCTCGGGGCTATGGTATTCCAGGTCCAGCTTGAGTTGATCCTCCCGGTCACCGCCCACCAGGAAGCCCCCGGGCATCTGCACGTGCTCTTCCTCGAAGGCGGCCATCAGATCCGGGATGGTCACACCGAAGGCATTGAGCCGGTCGGGGTCGATCTCCACACGGATGTTCCGCTCAAGCCCCCCACCAATGCGCACCTCGCCCACGCCGTTGATGTTCTCGATCTGCTGGCGAATCTCGTTGCGGGCGTAGGTATCCAGTTGCTGTCGGGTGCGGTCCCCTTGCAGGGCCAGCCACATGATGGGCTGGGCATCGAACTCCACCTTGTCCACCACGGGTTGATCCGCATCGGAGGGCAGCTCAGCCACCACCTGACTCACCTGGGCCTGCACCTCGTTGAAGGCCACGTCCACATCCTTTTCCAGGTCAAAGATGATGTTGACGATGGAGGCCCCGGGTACCGATTGGGAGGTGATGTTGTCGATCCCGGGCACGGTGTTCACCGCCCGCTCCACCTCGCTGGTGATGGCGGAGTCGATGATCTCCGGGTCCGCTCCGGTCTGGGTGACGGTGACACTGATCACCGGGAAATCGATATTGGGGATGCGGTCAGTGCCCACGTCCTGTAGCGAGATCAAGCCAAACAGCACGATCACGGCACTGATCATCACCGCCAGCACGTGCCGGCGAATGGAGAGCTCGGAGAGTGTCATCATTGTTCGTCGTCACCCTCTTGGGGTGAGGCGTTCACGGAGGCACCGTCAGTGAGGAACCCGGCGCCATCCACGGCAACCTTGTCACCGGCTTCGAGACCATCCAGGATCTCCACCCAGTCGGCGGTGCGTTGCCCCACTTCCACGCGTCGGGCCTCCACCGTCTCTTCGTCCGCATCCAGCACGTAAACCGTATCCCCGTCGGGTCGCTGCACCAGCGCCTGGCGCGGCACCGTGAGACCTTCTCGCTCCGACAGGACCAACTCCACGTTCACACTGGAGCCGCTGCGCCAGCCGCCGGGGTTCTCCACCAGGGCGATGGCCCGGATGGCGCGCCCATCCAGGCTGATGGCCGGACGTATCTCGCTGATCTCGGTGTCCAGCTCGCTCACCCCGGCGGCGCGGTTGCTCACCTTGAGGGGCATGCCGATCTCCAAATCGTTGGCCAGGGTCTCGGGGAAGGACACCCGCACCTGCAACATATCCGAGGTGGTCAACCGATACAGGGCGGTGCCGGTCTGAACGTAATCGCCCTCACTGACCAGGCGTTCATCGATCTCGCCATCAAAGGGGGCCTTCACACGCGTGCGTTCCAGATCCCGCTCCGCGGCACGCAAGGCCAGGCGCGAGGCCGCCAACTCCTCCCGGGTTACATCCAGTTCCGCCTCCACTTCGTCCAGTTCCTGGGACGACACGTGGTTGTTCTCATGCAACTCCCGATAGCGCACCACCGTGAGTTCCTGCAGGGCTGACCGGGCGTTGAATCGCTTCACGTCAGCTTCGGCCTGGTCCCGGCGGAGCACGTAGTCCTCCTCATCCAGCTCGGCAATGAGATCCCCGGCCCGGACCCGGTCCCCCTCGTTCACCAACAGTCGTTTCACCGCACCGGATACCTCGGCGGCCACCCTGGGGTCATTCCTTGACCGCAGTTCCCCCAGGGCCCGTTGTGTACGGGTGACCGTTTCCGGTTCCAACTCCACATAGGTGATGGTCACGGCCCGGCCCGAGGGGCCCGGCCCTGCACTCTCGTCGTCCTGGGCATCCCCCGAACAGGCAGGAAACACCAGGGACGCCAGCAAGGCCAGCGGGAGTGTCCAGCGAGCCAGCGGACTGCGGGCTACGCGGTAAGCGGGAAGGGAGCGAGGAGTGAGGCGGGATTGAGGGTGATGGTCTGCTGTCATGTGTCCTGTGACCGTGGTCGGTCCTTGCGGTTCATCGAGTGGGTCGGTCGAACGGGAAGCTCGACGCCTGATCTGTTATATGATTTTGCTCATGAGCGCCTAAAACAGGCATGGGATTCACCACGTGCCCTCTTTCACCTTACCGGAGACAAAACCATGATGGCCAGCACCCGCATGGCCCCTGATGCTGCTTGGGTTATCGCACCGATCTGTTTCATGTTAACAATGTGAGCGCCGCCCACCTGAGTATCTGCCCCGACTGCCGCACCGGCGCCATGGGCATGACGGCCATGACACCCCCGGAGACCCGATGACCACGAGCACCCTGCCCTTGCTGGGCTTCGCCGCCTGGAGCGGCACGGGCAAGACGACCCTGCTGGTACAACTCATCCCCCTGCTCAGGGCCCGGGGACTGCGCATTGCCATGATCAAGCATGCCCACCATGCCTTCGACGTGGACAAGCCGGGCAAGGACAGCTTCGAACTGCGCAAGGCCGGCGCGGCCCAGATGCTCATCGCTTCCCGTCACCGCTTTGCCCTGATGGTGGACGCGGAAGAACCCCAAGAACCGGATCTCCGGACCCTGGTGGAACACCTGGACCCGGCACGTTCAGATCTGATCCTGGTGGAGGGATTCAAGTCGGAGTGCTTCCCCAAGATCGAACTATACCGCCCCTCCCTGAGCCAGCCACCGCTGCATCCGGACGATCCGGACATCATCGCCGTGGCCACGGATGCGCCCGGCTCCCTCAACACCCCCCTGCCGATTCTGGATCTGAACAACCCGGAGGCCATCGCTGAATTCATTCTGGACTGGGCCAGATCAGGGACGCATCCCGCACAACAGTACAGGGCATCGACGCAGCGCTGAGCGCAGCGGCAGGATTGTGTTCAAGGGCAACTAGCCAAGCCAGGCATCCACTTCGGCCAGAAAGCCTTCCACGTCCAGGGGCTTGGTGAGATGACCCTGAAATCCCGCCTCACTGAGCTTGGCCGAGTCCCGCTGGGAAGCGTAGGCCGTCAGGGCCAGCACGGGTATATCGAACGTTTCCGGGTGCTGCTTCAGACGATCGAGCACCTGAAAGCCGTTCATGTGTGGCATGTTGATGTCCATGAGGATCAAATCCGGTCGTTGCGCACGGGCCAACTCCAGGCCCGTGCCCGAGGTGTGCGCTCCGATGAGCCGCACGCCCTGGCGCCGCCGTTTGAGGATCTGTTCCACAAGATTGAGATTGGAGGGGTTGTCATCCACATAGAGCACGGTGTGGCGGATCACCTGATCTTCCGTCGTGCCATGCGGATCTGGAGTCCGTGCGGTACTGATCTCTCCTGTGGCTTCCGGATGATCGTCCTCGGGCACGGGGAGTTCAATCCAGAAGGTGCTGCCCTCGTCCTGCGTACTGATGACACCGATCTGGCCGCCCATGGCCTGGATCATGCTGCGCGACAGGGACAGTCCGATGCCGGTCCCCTCCATCCCGGTGGCATCAGCCCCCAGCCGGTTGAAGGGTTCGAACAACTGGGCCTGACGGGCCTCGCTGATACCTGGGCCCGTATCCTCAACGCCAATACGCAGTATCCTTTCGGCCTCCTTGGGCCAATAGTGAAGTTGAACCCGGCCGCCATCCCGGTTGTACTTCACGGCATTGGATAGCAGGTTGATCAGCACCTGCTTGAGTCGCACCCGGTCGGCCCACACTCGCTGGCCAGCCGGCTCCCCCAGATCCACGACGATGCCTCGCTGATCCGCCAGAGGCATGACCAGTTGCGCACATTCTTCCACCACCTCTTCCAGCCCCAGATTTTCGGGAGACAGATCCATGCGCCCCGATTCCACCTTGGCCAGATCCAGCACCTGATTGATCAGGGCCAACAGGTGCCGCCCCCCCTTGAGGATCTCCTGAAGGTTTTCCTGTTGCTCCTCACCCAGGCTGGGATCCGCTTCCAGCAGTTGCGAGAAACCCAGAATGGCATTCATGGGGGTGCGCAACTCGTGGCTCATGGCAGACAGAAACTCCGACTTGGCCCGGTTGGCATATTCAGCTTCATCCTTGGCCTGACGCATGGCGGTCTCGGCGCGCTTGATCTCCGAGACATCCACATGACTGACCACCACATGTTCCGGCTGCTCCGTCTCGTGTCGAAGCGATGAGACTCGCAGGATGTAGTAATCATTTCCCATGTCATAGTCAGCCTCGTAGGCATCGCTCTCACCCCGCAGCACCTGACGGATACCATCAGCGATCGCCCGAACGCTTTCCTCGCCCTCGGCAATGGCCCGATCGCAGATTTCCAGGTAATTCACGCCTTCCGCCACACGACCGTTCACCCCGCCGTTGCTGTTGGCAAATTCCCGCCAGGCACGATTAACGGTAATGATGTCTCCGCGACGATCCAGGACGCAGATGCTGGACTTGAGGGAATCGATGATGGACTGAGTGAATAGCAGATCCCGGTGTTCGCGATCGCGCAGGGACTGTTCGGCCCGCCGGCGCCGGGTGATGTCTCGATTGACGGCCCGACGCCCCAGGTATTCGCCGCTCTCAGCCACCACTGGAAGGCATTCATGCTCGATCCAGCGCTCTTCGCCATTGCGATGGCGGATGCGAAACTCCATCTGATGCCTGGGCAACGAGGCACCATCCGCATTGATTTCGTCCATGTGGGCCTGCCAGCGCGCGGCGTCCTCGGGAGGCATGAGCCTCTTGAGCAGTTCCGGATCCCTGAGAAAGTCCTTCCGGGTATAGCCGCTCACGGCCTCACAGGCCGGCGAGACATACTTGAGGCTGCCATCGGCGCCATACCAGTAATCCCAGTCCGGCGAGTAATCGGCAGCAATGCGGTAGCGCCGCTCACTGGCCTCCAGGGCCTGCAGGGCCGCCTCCAGACGGGCCTCGGCATCCTTGTGGACGCTCAGGTCCACCAGCACGCAGGCGAAGTCCGAATCCCGCCCGTCTCGCCCCGGGAGCCGATGCACGTGCAGATCCCCCGGAAAGGCACGGCCCTCCTGATGCCTGAGCTGTATGTCCCTGAGCACGGCCTCACCTTCTCGGCCCGCCTCCTCAAGGGTGCGGTTCACGTGGTCCAGCCCCTGCACATGAAACAGACGCCTTAGCAGTTGCCCGCGCATCTGTTGAGTGGAGAGCCCGAACTGGTCCACGGCCCTTTGATTGGCATCCAGGATGATACCGGTCGGGTCCACCACCAGGGCCGCCAGGGGCAGGCCGTGAAACAGGGCGGAATAGCATCCCTGAAGCTTCCAGGAGGTGAGCTGACTCTCGCGCAGTTCGGCGTTCTGGGTTTCCAGTTCCACCTGATAGGTGCGCAAGGTCTCGGTGAGTCTTGCCAGATCCACGTCGCCCGAAGCCAGCAGGCGTTCGGCCAGTTCAAAATCCCCTGACTTCAGGGCCTGTGCCGCCTGTTCCCTGACCCGCTTGTCCCGCCTGTCATCGGGTTCGTTCATGTTTCGCCTTCTTGCTCCGTTCAAATGCCCACTGCAGTCACACAGAAGCCTGCTGCATCGCAGCATTCTGACACCAGCACAAGTTCCAGACTAGCCGGTCTCGAAGAAATGGTAGCGGTTCTTGCCCGACTCCTTCGCCCGATACATGGCCTGGTCTGCATGTCGCAAAAGCGTATCCGGATCGGCCTGGTCCGTGGGATAAAAGGTCACACCCACGCTGGCGGAAATCTCCAAGCGTTGACCTTCGATGGTCACCGGCTCTGCCACCGCCTCCAGTAACCGGGAGAGGGCCTGATGCGCCTGCTCCATGGTTCGTACGTTGTTAAAAAGGATGACGAATTCATCCCCTCCCAGACGCGCCAGGGTATCATCAACCCGCAGCAGGTTGCGCAGGCGCGCCGTGATGGCCAGCAGCAGTTGATCCCCCATGGCGTGGCCATGATGATCGTTGATGGGCTTGAAGCCGTCCAGATCCAGGTAGCAGATCGCCAGAGGCCAACCATTGCGCCGGCTGCGGGCGATGGCCTGGTCCATGCGGTCAGCCAGCAGACGCCGGTTGGGCACCCCGGTCAGAGGATCATAGTGGGCAATCCTGTCCAGTTCCGTCTGATGCTTGCCGATCCGCTCGATCAGATCGTTGAACGCACCCACCACCTGCCCCAGCTCATCGTAACGATGCATCCGGGGAACTGCCAGGGGGCTGAAGGGCCCCGCGGGGGATTGTCGCGTCTGCAGGGAGAGATCCCGCATGGGAATGGCGATGGAACGGGTCAGAAACACCAGCAACCCGCCCATCACCAGCAAAATGAGCGCACCGAGCATGGACACGGTTCGAATGAGGATGGATCCCTCCTCGCCTGCACCCTCTGTACTCATGACGATGCCGACATCGGCCTCCACACTGTCCGGTTCGAGCAATCGCCAGGCCACACGGCATTGATTCAGTATCGCGATCTGCTCAGGAGCGCCGATGGGTACATCTTCGAGGTTTGCAATCTGCATGGCCACCTCCGAAGGGCCGGGAAATAGCTGCCCGTCCAGCACCAGCGCCACACCCGTGAGATTCGCCCGAGCACGAATCTCCGTGAACAGGGAGACCCGTGCCGAAAGCGCCACCAGGCCGAGTAACTGCCCCACCATCCGACCCGAGTCAGGGTCCCGGAAACTCTCTTGCGTGACCACCGCCATGATGGACTCCCCTTCTCCCGTCTCGACCGCCACAAGCCGGCTGGGGGTGGCGACGGTGGCCTGTTCCTGATGCGCAAGCCATCGAATCAGGGCGTCACTGTGTCGAAGCGCAAAACCGCCCGCCACCCAGGGGAGTTCGTCCTCACGGGTGATCACCAGGGCGTCGAACAGGCTGCGCCCCTGCAAGCGATCGTGAAGGTTGATCAGGTGCATGGCGGCTTCAGGGTCATCGGCGTACACCGCCTCTCGCAAGGCCGGAAGCCTCACAAGCTCGCTGGCCACCCGCTCGGCGGATTCAATCTCCTTGTCCAGAATCAGGGAGGCAATGGCGGCACTGCCATCGAAGCTGCGGTGCACCTCCTGCAGGTTGGCCTGACGGGCCCCCTGAATGGTGAGCATCACCGCCAGCCCGGCAATCAGCATCATCGCCAGGCCCACGGCCAGAATGATGGTTCGGGTGAGTGTGGGGCGACAAAGTTGGGTCCCAAGGGAGGTGAACATGATCCCCGGTCGTCCTAGTGACGCACTAAGTCGGGCACACCGGAGTAACGGAAGGCGCGCTGCATCAATGCCTCCAGTTCTTCGGCAGGAGTATCCCGTGTCACCAGGTGCATTCCCCCCGAATAGATCTGCGGGATCTCGTGCCCCATGCCACGAACCTGGAGTGCGATGGCCTCGGCCATGGCCACACCTGCATCATCGTTCAGGCGCATCACCGTTGCCGACAAGGTGCCTTCACGGATGGCCTGCAGTTCCGCGCCACCGCCACCCCAACCGGTCACCTGCACATCGGCGCGCGCCTGGGAAACGAGGGTGCGCACCGAGGCCAGGGCCGTATCCGTGGTGCACGCAAAGATGAACCGCAAATCCCGGTGGCGCGCCAGGGCATCCAGCGTCGCCTGTTCGGCGATATCCACATTCTGATCGGTCAGATAGGTATCACGCAGTCGTGGCGCCGACGCATCCACAAGGGATCGGGTCAGGGTATCTCCACGGGCGCGACTGACGTAGCCGTCCGTTCCATACAGCACCACGATCTCATCGCCTTCCCGGGCCTGGGAACGAATATGGTCCAACAACAGATGCGAGCCCTGAAGATGATCGAAGCCCACATACATCAGGGGCTGCAGGCCATTCCAGGCGCGCACGGGGGTGGTGATGTTCTGCAGGATGATATGGGGCCTCTCGGCCCCTGGGGCCCGCGCCAGCAACCGATCAATCAAGGCCATATGCGCGGGAGTATCCAGGGTGTAGATGAGAAAGTCCGGTTCATGGGCCAGGGCCTCCCGCAACTGCTGCACCTGCAGAACGGCCTGATCCCGTGCATCACCACTGAAAAACACCCGCAAATCCAGAGGTAGATCCAGTTCACGGGCCCGACCTTCGAAGGCCACCAGGTTACGCCGCCAGTAATCGGAGATCTGTAATCCCGGGTAGATCACGGACACCGTCACCGGGACATCAGGCCTCTGCTCGGCGGGTATCGATCTGCCTGATTCGCTCACCCGGCGTTCAAAGGCGTGCATCAACGGACGCTGTTCAGCATGCCTTTCCAGAAAAGCCTCCATCGGCCAGTATTCGCGCAGATCCTGAGCGCTGGCAGGCAAGCCCAACCCCAGCAGCATCAGCGCCAGGTAACATCGCTCCAGGAGGCCTTTCCCCTTCGGCATCGGACTCTTCTCCCCGCAAGGGTGTTGGGTTCACTATCTTAAAGCAACGGTAAGCGTTTGACAGACCAGCGGAACCTCAAAATGATACGCCGGTCCATGGGCCAGTGGGTCATATCGTGAATCCCGGGATGGGAACAGCTTTGGGGAGGCCTTGATTTGTCCATCCGTATCTTCGTTTACGGCACCCTGCTCCGGGGGCTGTGCCGTCACGATGCATTGAAAACGGCCCGTTTTCTTGGGCCCGCCCACACCCGCGGGCAACTCTTCAACCTGGGTAGCTACCCGGGCCTCAAGACGGGCCAGGGCAAGGTCCATGGCGAGGTGTATGAGGTGGATCCACTCACGCTCTCCCGTCTCGACCGCATCGAAGACTATGACCCGAAACACCCGGCGCATTCCCTGTATCTGCGGGTTCCCCGCGAAGTCACGCTGCAGGATGGACGTCGATTGCAGGCTCACACCTACCTGTACAACCGCCCTACCCGACCTGCGGATCGCATCCCCCATGGTGACTATCGGGCCCATTGCCTGCCCGCGGCGGGGTCGGGTCAAGACCCATGATCCCGGCTCAGTGCCGCCAGAAGGCCGGCGTCAGCAACACCAGCAAGGTAAAGACCTCCAGGCGTCCAAGCAGCATGGCGAACATGAGCACCCACTTGGCCAGATCACTGATGGCCGCATAGTTCTCTGCCACTGCCCCCAGGCCCGGGCCCAGGTTGGTGATGGTGGCCGCCACCGCCGAAAAGGCCGTCACCTGATCCAGCCCAGTGGCCATCAGGGTCAGCATCATCAAGGCGAACAGGGCAATGTAGGTCGCGAAAAAACCCCAGACTGCATCGATCACGCGATCCGGCACGGGTTTCCCACCCACCTTGATGGGCACCAGGGCCTGGGGATGCACCAGGCGAATCACCTCCCGATAGCCCTGCTTGATCAACAGCATGAATCGGATCACCTTGATCCCACCGCCGGTGGACATGGCGCAACCGCCGATGAAAGCGGCCATGACGAGAAGCACCGGCAGGAAGATCGGCCAATGGGCGAAATCATCGGTGGTGAATCCAGCCGTCGTACCGATGGAGACGGCCTGAAAGACGCCATGATGCAGTGCCTCTCCCCAGTGGCCGAAGTGCTGCTGAATGAGCAGGCTGGCAACCACCACCATCATCAACGTTCCCATGATACCGAGGAACCAGCGCACCTCGGGTTCCTTGAGGTAATGGGTGAGGGATCGGGTACGCCAGGCCATGAAATGCATGGCAAAGTTGATGCCGGCAATGAGCATGAAAACCACACAGATCATGGAGATCACCGGGTTGTCAAAATGCCCGATGCTGGCGTCGTAGGTGGAGAACCCGCCGATGGCCACGGTGGAAAAACTGTGGCCGATGGCGTCGAACCAGTTCATCCCCGCCAGCCAGTAAGCCGACGCACAGGCCACCGTGAGTGACAGATAGATATACCAGAGGGCCTTGGCCGTCTCGGCGATGCGGGGGGTGAGTTTGTTGTCCTTGACCGGGCCCGGGGTTTCGGCACGGTAAAGCTGCATGCCCCCCACCCCGATCATGGGGAGAATGGCAACGGCCAGCACGATGATGCCCATGCCCCCCAACCATTGCAGTTGCTGGCGGTAAAAGCGGATCGACTCCGGCAGGTCATCAATGCCCATCAGCACCGTTGCGCCGGTGGTCGTAAGCCCGGACATGCTCTCGAAGGCCGCATCGGTGAACGAGACGGCAGGGGCCTGGGACAGGCTCAGAGGCAAAGCCCCGGAGAGGCCCAGCACGGTCCAGAAGAGCACCACAATGAGAAAGCCATCCCGGGTGCGCAGATCCTGGCGGGAACGGCACACCGGCAGCCAGAGCAGCAACCCCAGCGCAAGCAACACACCAAAGGAGACCACGAACGGCAACAGCCCGCCGTCGTCGTAGATCACGGAGACAATGGCCGGGGGCAGCATGGTCCCGCTGAAAAGCATCAGCAGCAGCCCGACAACGCGCAGCACGGAGGCCCAGTGCATGAAGAAACCCGGATGGTGAGCGGGCGCATAATGTACGCCACCCGGGCCGCCCGGGCAAAGCCGACAGCCCGGGCAGCCGCCCCAAACGTCGTGGCCCGCGCTTGACCCCCGAAAAGCACACGACTAGGGTAAGTGCATAAGACATCGCCTCAATCGCATGCAGACGGGCCGATTTCCTCAGTGATTGTCTTGTGAGCGCGTCGGCCCTCTGACGGCATGCCGGTGGCCCGGTGGCCAAAGGAGCGTGACTTGCCTCAGTCCTCACGACATTCAGGCCGTTTTTCGCTTACCCTTCGGGTGGCCGTCCCTGCAGTGCTGGCCCTGTTCCTGCTGCCCGTCCCCATCCTGGCCGAAGCCCCCAAACCCCACCTGGAAAGCACCACGGATCTTGCGCGGGCCGGATATTTCCAGTTGCGCTGGTCTCTCGATGAAGGCGAGGTGGACCATTTCCGCCTTGAGGAAGCCACGGAGGAGGACTTCTCCGACGCCCAGGTGTTCTACCAGGGGGCCGATGGCGCCACGGTGATCAGCGGGCGCAGCAACGGCACATTCCATTACCGGGTTCGGGCCCAGCTGGACGATGGCAGCCAGACCGATTGGAGCCAGACACAAAGTGTGGAGGTCAGGCACCACTCTATCGCCCAGGCCTTCGGGATCTTCACCCTGGGAGGGGTGGTCTTTCTGGCCACCGCCGGCGTCATCGCCTTCGGCACCCGGGCCAACCGGATCATCCCCAAGGATTCATGACTCCGACTACGGTACATTCAGGGTCCGCCTGCTGGCGGGTCCGGCATGAGGAGCGCCTATGAGCATCCAGGAAACCGCCATCCTGGAGCCAGGAGTTGCCTGGCTGCTGATTGCCCTGTTCACCGCCCTTTACGTGGGGCTGGGCTGGTATTTCGGTCGAAAGGACAAGGAACTGGACCAGTTCGTCCTGGCGGGCCGCAAGGTGGGGCTGGCCGTGGGCACCGCCACCGCCATGGCCACCTGGGTGACCAGCAACACCACCATGATGGCCCCGCAACTGGCCTATCAGATGGGCATCTGGGGCATGGTGGGTTATTCCCTGGGCGCCGTCGGGCTACTGCTGTTTGCCCCGCTGGCCAAGCGCATTCGCACACTCATGCCCCATGGCTATACCAGTGGCGACTTCGTGCGCCTGCGCTACGGCAACGTGGCTTGGCGGGTCTTTCTGGGCATCTCCATCTTCTACAGCTTTGGCTGGCTGGTCAGCCTGGGCATGGCGGGTGGCGTGCTCACACATGCCCTGTCGGGCATCCCCTACTGGCAGGGCATGACCGTGATCCTGGCCGCCTGCGTGGCCTACACCCTCATCGGCGGTTTCCGGGCGGTCATCGGCACCGATTTCATCCAGTCCATCCTGATCCTGATCGGCCTGGTGGTGTTGGCCTGGATGGTCATTGGCCGCATCGGCTTTGACGAGATTCACTTCAGCCTGGAACTGGAACGACCCGAACTGCTGACCCTGATGATGCCCGCAGCCATCATGTTCCTGTTCAACAACCTGCTGTTCGGCATGGGGGAGATCTTTCATTCCAATGTCTGGTGGACACGCGCCTACTCGTTCCGTGAGGGCGTCGGGCTGTGGGCCTACCTGCTGGCCGGCCTGTTCTGGGCCCCGATCCCCATCGTGGCCGGCTTCATCGCCCTGGCCGGACCTGCCCTGGGGACCAACATCCCCGCCGCGGATATGGTGGGCCCCATCATCTCCGCTGAGTTGCTGGGTCTGGCGGGTGCCATCATCGTACTGATCATGGTCTTCGCCGCCCTGGCTTCCAGTCTGGACTCACTGCTGGCAGCCACCGCCATGCTGGTGGTGCGTGACATCTATTATCGTCATCTGCGGCCTCAAGCCAGTGCCGATCATCTGCGCACCGCCACCAAGGTCACCATCCTGCTGTTGGGGGTGGTCACGTGGCTGTTATGTCTGCCCCGCATCACCACCCTGGCGGAACTGCTGCACTTCACCGGTGCGTTCGTGGCCAGCACCATCTGGCCCATTGCCGCCGGTCTGTACTGGCGTCGTACCAACCGGTGGGGCGCCACACTGGCCATGGTGGCTGGCAGCGCGGCCGGTATCACCGCCTATTTCCAGATCGGGTTCTACGTGGGTGCCCTGGTGGGAGCCGCGGTGTCCATGGTGATCGTGCTCCTCACCACCTGGCTCAGACCCCAGGAGTTCGACTGGGAACAACTTAAAGAACCCCCGCCAAAACACTGATCCGAATGGGGTTAATCTCATGGCATCTGTCGAAATTCTTTCCATTGTCGTGACGGTGGCAACCATCATCACCACGCTGTGCATCTTTGTGCTCATCGGCCTCGTGATCAGGGACTGGCGCAACGGCACGCTTTGGTGAGAGGCACGGCGAGCCCCGTCCCGCAGCTTCGATCATGCGGATGGGGCCACAATAATCGAAATTTCTTTTCCTTGATCGGTGTCATACGGGCACATCCGGCACGCTTTCTGCGTTAACCTTCACTCGGCAGGGATTTACTGCAACCCAAGTGAAGATGCGACTCTCCCCGGGCGGCACGGGGTGGACGCGAGGTAACCCAGGAGTGGCCCCAACATGACGCGCATCCCGCTGCGCTATCTGACGGTTCTGATCCTGCTGGTGTTTATCGCCCTGAGCAGCTTGCTGGCCTACCGATTCGGCCTCAACGCCGCCGCAAATCATGTGGAAACCTCCGAAGCACGCCACCTCAAGGCACTGACCCAGCGCTTGCAGGATCATGCCGCGGATATGCTGGCGCGAGGTGAGCACGCGCGCCTGCAGCAGACATTGCAATCCATGAGCGAGGAACTCGATGTCAATCTGGCCGTGATCCTGGGCGCGCAAGGGAAGATCCTTGTCGGCATGGATGACCAACGCCTGGGAGAGCCCTGGGAAAGCCTGATTCCCCATCCCCTGAACCCGGCCCTCTATCCCGACCTGTCGATCGCGGCCCTGCTCGACGACACCGGCCGTGTCGGAAAAGTTTTCACCAGTGAATCCCGCAATGCCCTCCTGGCCGCCTTCACGCTCAATCAGATATCCGACACGCCCAGCCTCTCGGCGCAGGTTCCATCGCAGGGGCTGATGCTGATCCAGCTGAACCTGATACCGGCGAAGGCAGCAGCCCAGAGCAATGTGCGCGAACTCGTGCTCCGGTTCATCGGCTACCTGGCACTACTGGCCGTCCTGGGGCTGATCTTCTTCCACTGGACAGTGACCAAGCGTGTCGAGCGTCTGGCCCGGGCCACGCGACAGTTTGCCGAGGGTGATCTGAATACCCGCAGTGGCGTGACTGGAGGCGACGAACTGGCGGATCTTGGCCGCACCTTCGATCAGATGGTCACCCGCATCGCCGAGACCCAGCACACCCTTGGAGAGCGAGACCGACGGCTGTTACGGGCCCAACGCACCGCCCGCATTGGCACCTGGGAGATGCACTTGCCCGAGCGGGCGTTTTACTGGAGCGACGAGATGTCCCGTGTGCTGGGCACCGCCCCTACGGAACGCCACCTCAACTACGAGAGCTTCATCGCACGCATCCATCCGGATGACCAGGAAGCCGCGCGACAATCCGACCGCAAGGCCATGGAAGAAGGCATCGCCGGCGAACTGGACTACCGCATCATCGGGGCCGACGGAAACGTGCGTCACGTCCATGAACAGACGCAGGTGATCCGCCGTCCGGATGGGCAGGTGGGCACCGTGATCGGCACGGTGCAGGACATCACGGAACGCAAGCGGGCCGAGGAAGCCGTCTTCAATGCCAAGGAGCGCGCCCAGGTCACGCTGGATTCCATTGGCGATGCGGTGGTCACCACCGATGCCGATGGACGCGTGGACTACCTCAATCCAGCGGCCGAAGCCCTCACCGGCTGGCCCATCCTGGAAGCCCGCGGCAAGCGCCCCGACGAAATGTTTCAACTGGTCAATGAAACCAGCGGTGCCACGGTGCGCACCCCCTTGGACGCCTGCCTGCGCGAGGGGCGCAATGTGGGTCTGGCCAATCACATCGTCATGATCACCCGCGATGGTCGCACCCGTGCCATCGAGGACTCTGCCGCACCGATCCGCGACCGTCAGGGGAACACCATCGGCGCCGTGCTGGTCTTTCATGACGTCACCAAGCCCCGACAAATGGCACGCAAGCTGTCATGGCAGGCCACCCATGACCCCCTCACCGGGCTGTTCAACCGGTTTGAATTCGAGCGCCGCCTGCAGGTGGCGCTCAAGCAGGCCCATGAACTCCAAGCCCACCACGCCCTGCTCTACATGGATCTGGATCAGTTCAAGGTGGTCAACGACACCTGCGGGCATGTGGCCGGAGATGAACTGCTCAAGCAACTGGCCTTTACCCTCTTGGCGAAGATTCGTGACTCTGACACGCTGGCTCGCCTGGGTGGCGATGAATTCGGGGTCCTGCTGGAGCATTGCCCTCGCGAAAAGGCCCTGGAGATCGCCAATAACCTGCGTCAGACGGTGCGTCAGTTCCGGTTCGTCTGGCAGGGGCGGGTCTTCGAGGTGGGCATCAGCATCGGCGCCGTCATGCTCGAATCCACCGCCGAAGACATGACGGCAGTCCTCAGCGCCGCCGACATGGCCTGTTTCGCGGCCAAGGAGCGTGGTCGCGACCGCATTCATGTTTACCATCCTGACGATCAGGAGCTCATCCAGCGACACGGAGAGATGGAGGCGGTCTCGCGGATCAACCAGGCACTGGCGGAGCATCGCTTCAGGCTTGATGTGCAGCCCATTGTGCCCGTTACCGATCAGCAACATCCCCCGCACCAGGAGATCTTGTTGCGCATGCTGGATGAGGAAGGCCGGGTGGTCATGCCCGGCGCCTTCATCCCCGCCGCTGAGCGCTTTGGCCTGATGCCGGCGGTGGACCGCTGGGTGGTGCACCATTTCTTCAGTCAGTTCGCCCATGTTTTGAGGGAGGATCCCCGCCATGCATCCTCTTCCAGCGGAACCATCTATGCCATCAACCTCTCTGGCGCCTCATTGAACGATGAACAACTCCCCGGTTTCGTCATCCAGCAACTGGAGCGCTACCAGATCCCTGCCTCGCGCATCTGTTTCGAGATCACCGAGACGGCGGCCATCGCCAACCTGACCCGGGCCGGGCTGTTCATGAATGAACTGCGCCAACGGGGTTGCCGTTTCGCCCTGGATGACTTCGGCACCGGCCTGTCCTCATTCACCTATCTCAAGCAACTCCCGGTGGACTACCTCAAGATCGACGGCAGCCTGGTGAGGGATATCGCCCGGGACCCCATCGATCGTTCCATGGTGGACGCCATCGCCCGCATCGGCCGGGTGATGGGCCTGCATACCATTGCCGAGTTCGTGGAAGACGATGCGGTGCTGGCCACTCTGGCCGAGCTGGGCGTGGATTTTGCGCAAGGCTACGGCATCGCCCGGCCCGCGCCCCTGTCCCAGGCCACACCGCTTCAAGGGCCGCCTCGCCAGCCATCGGGGCCCGCATCATCCGATCACTCATACCGCAACACCATGGCGCGATCCCGGGTGCGATCCCGTTTGCCAAATTCCGAAGTTTGATGTATCTTTGCGCACCTTGTCAGGCGGGGTTTCCCTCCAGCCTGGCAGACACCCTTGTGACCCGGACTATCCGGTCAGGGTGACGCACTTTGGAGAGGTGGCCGAGCGGTCGAAGGCGCACGCCTGGAAAGTGTGTATACGGTAACCCCGTATCGAGGGTTCGAATCCCTCCCTCTCCGCCAAATTGCACCGAAAAGCCACCGAAATGGTGGCTTTTTCATTTGTGCCCCCCCCTCATCGCCAAACCTTGATCCCGGGCATTAAAAGCCGCAATGCGCCGCTGCTGCCTTGCAACATGCCCCTCGATGTAAGAACATCCGCCCGTTTAATCATTGCACTTATACCCACATAAAAAGCATAAGGGTATATCCATTCTTCTGTGCACAAAGCGGGAGCATTCATGGACCAAAGCACCATCGACCGCATCAAGGCGGATCCCAACTTCCAGAGGCTGGTGAAAAAGCGCTCACGCCTCGCCTGGAGCCTGAGCGCCATCATGCTGCTGGTTTACTACAGCTTCATCATGCTGGTGGCCTTCCTGCCTGACGTCCTGGCCATCCGTCCCTTTGGCGACAGCATCATCACCTTGGGCGTGCCCATGGGCGTAGGCATCATCCTGTTCGCCTTCATGCTCACCGGCATCTACGTGTACAAGGCCAACACGGAATTTGACAAGCTTACCGCCGCCGTCAGGGAGAACGCTGAATGAAACCCTTACTGACCTTCTTGCTGCTGGCCGCCCTGCTGACCGTGGGCGTGGCCCTGGCCGAGCCCAGCGACATCACCGAGGCCGTGGGTGGCAGCAGCTGGACCTCCAGCATCATGTTCATCGTCTTTGTGGTGGGCACCATGGGTGTGACCTACTGGGCCTCCCGCCGCACCAAGACCGCCTCCGACTTCTACACCGCCGGTGGCGGCATCACCGGTTTCCAGAACGGCCTGGCCATCTCCGGCGACTACATGTCGGCGGCCTCCTTCCTGGGGATCACCGCCCTGGTGTACACCTCCGGCTTCGATGGCCTGATCTACTCCATCGGCTTTTTGGTGGGCTGGCCGGTGATCATGTTCATCATGTCCGAGCGCCTGAGAAACCTGGGCAAGTTCACCTTCTCCGACGTGGTCTCCTTCCGCTTTCAGCAGATCCCCATTCGGGTGTTCTCCGCCTTTGCAGGCATCACCATCGTGCTGCTGTACCTCATCGCCCAGATGGTGGGCGCGGGTGCCCTGATCCAGACCCTCTTCGGCATGAGCTTCGAAGTGGCGGTACTGATCGTCGGCATCCTGATCATCGGCTATGTGACTTTCGGCGGCATGCTGGCCACCACCTGGGTGCAGATCATCAAGGCCGTGCTGCTGCTCTCTGGTGCCACCTTCATCGCCGGGATGTCGCTTTACTTCTACGGCTTCAGCCTGGAGGGCCTGTTCCAGGGGGCCGCCGATCGTCACGCCCTGGGTGAGGACATCTTCAAGGTGGGTGGTCTGGTGAGCGATCCCATCTCCGCCATCTCGCTGGGTATCGCCCTGATGTTCGGTACCGCCGGTCTGCCCCACATCCTGATGCGGTTCTTCACCGTGCCCAGCGCCAAGGAAGCCCGCAAGTCGGTGTTCTACGCCACCGGTTTCATCGGGTATTTCTACGTGCTGACCTTCATCATCGGCATGGGCGCCATCGCCTTCGTCATGGGCAACCCGAACTACTTCGACGAGACCGGGCGCATGTTCGGCGGCGACAACATGCCGGCAGTCCACCTGGCCCACGCCCTGGGCGGTGACCTCTTCCTGGGCTTCATCTCCGCCGTGGCCTTCGCCACCATCCTGGCGGTAGTGGCCGGCCTGACCCTGGCGGGCGCCTCGGCCATCTCCAACGACCTGTATGCCAACGTGATCAACAAGAAAGCCACCAGCCAGCAGGAGATGCGTGTCTCCCGGGTGGCCACGATCATCCTGGGCATCATCGCCATCCTGCTGGGGATCGCCTTCCAGAGCCAGAACATCGCGTTCCTGGTGGGCCTGGCCTTCACCATTGCCGCCTCCACCACCTTCCCGGTGCTGATCATGTCCATGTACTGGCATGACATGACCACCCGGGGCGCGGTGATCGGTGGCTCCCTGGGCCTGATCTCCGCCGTGGTCATGGTGGTGCTGAGCCCCAACGTGTGGGTGCAGGTACTGGGCAATGAAGAGGCCATCGTGCCCTACAGCAACCCGGCCCTGTTCACGGTGGTCATTGCCTTCCTGGGTATCTGGGTCTTCTCCAAACTGGACCGCTCCAAGCGGGCTGCCGAAGACCGTCGCCGGTTCGAGGCCCAGTACATCCGTTCCCAGACGGGTATCGGCATCAACAAGGCCGCAGAGCATTGATGCCACCGGGCGTCACCTGCCGGTGACGCCACGCCAGGTGGGTGGGAGACATGGCATACTGAACGGGCCATGTCCCTGCCCACCACCTATCAGTTGTACATTCATCTGCGTCGACCCTGCCGGATACAGGCAGGGCGACTTCCCACCCATCGACTGCCGGCCGGCTGGTACATCTACACCGGCAGCGCCCGGCAACATCTCGATGCCCGTATCGAGCGGCATTTGCGCCGCCAAAAGACCCGACGCTGGCACATCGACTGGCTGCTCACCCGCGCGGACGCCCGCGTGGTTCACGTCACACTGCATCACGAAGCCGAATGCGCTCTCAACGCCCGCATGGGCGGAGACAGCCTGATCCCCGGGTTCGGGGCCAGCGATTGCAGGGCGGGCTGCATCAGTCACCTACGCTACCTGGGCGAACAGGTTCCACACCCCGTGCCACCCTCCCAGCTCACCCAACGCAATGCCGGCCTCAAGGCCTTTCGTCGTGCGCGCCGGTGATGTGGATCCCCGGCCACTCAGGCATTACCCTTGACCCCTCATCTGTTGACGAGATCAGCCATGGCCCCACCCAGCAACATGCCCCCCGCCCGCCAACGGACCGCCCTGATCATTCTGGCGCTGCTCCTGATCCTGGCGGTGATCGTCCTGGGCGCCAACCACCTGGTGCATCGTGCCGCTGCACAACAGGTCGAGGCGACGCTTCAGGCCTGGCAGGATCAGGACACCGACACGCCCGGACTGCATCTGCGCTGGGCCGATTACGATCGTGCCACCGGGGAACTCCAATACCGGTTGCGCTACATCCCTGAGGCACACGGCCCCGTCCGGGAACTGCTGGCCGACCTGCAGGACACCCGCACGCCCCGCCTGGAAACCTCCGGCACCGCCCAGGTCACCACGCGGGGACTGGCCGGCCTGCTGGGCACGATCGCCCGCGTGGAGGGCGGCCTCACGCTCTCCGACACCTGGCGATCCATCCTGCCGGACTTTGAGGACGATGACTGGCTTCGCTACCAGGTGGACGTGCACACACGGGGCCGGCATCAGGCCGCCCTGAGCGGGATCGCCTACGCCGGTCGTATCCTGGACGCTCAGGGCGAGCGCACGGGCGAAGCCTCCTGGCGCACCTGGTCCCTGCATGCCCGCCTGGCCAATGAGGACCGACTGGCGCATCTGGAAGCCTCGCTGCCACGCCTGTGGCTGCGGGAGCAGGACGGGGAACTGGATGCCCTGCTGGAGGACCTGAACCTGTGGCTGGAAGACGCCATGCTGGACGGGGGCCTGTTGATTGTGGGCGATTCCCGGCTGTCCCTCGGGCATCTCTCCGTGGAGGAACCAGAGGGCACCCTGTCCCTGAAGCAGCTGGCCATGAACTGGAACAACCACCGTGATGGGGATCGGTTCCGCGACCGCGTGGCCTTCTCCCTCGGGCGCGTTTCCCTCAATGGCGAACGGGTGGTGGATCAGGCCCAACTTCAGCTCAGCTCTGATCTCGGCTACGAGGCCCTGCGCGACCTGGCGGCCCTGGCAAACAATCTGGATCCGGAGGCCGACCTGACCCGGCAGGACGAGGAACGGCTGGAACGGGCCGTCACCGCCCTGCTCCGCCAGGGGGGTGAGATCATTCTGGAGCAGGCGTCAGTGGCCAGGGACGATACCGGCGCCCTCTCGGGCCAGGTCAGCCTCGGCCTCAGGGAAGACCCCGACTTCGAGCTGGACGGAGAACTCCAGCAGCTGCACAACCTGTATGGCGGCCTGCGGCTCACCTTTGACGAACCTTTGGTCCAGTCCATCATGGAGCGCTCCCTTAGGGCCCAATGGCCCCACGTGAGTGAGGCCCATCTGGCGCAGATGGTGGAGCAGCAGTGGCGGGAATGGTCGGTGATCCTGGGCATGATGCCCTTCGTCACCGAGTGGGAAGACCAGCGCGTCACCCTGGCCCTGGAACTGGAGGACGGCGTCCTCAAGGTGGAAGGCCGTCAGGTGATGAACCTGCGCGACCTGATGGGGATGTTCTGAGCACCCCTGACGAACTAGCTGAAGACCACCGTCTTGTTCCCATGAATCAGCACACGGTCCTCCAGGTGGTAGCGCAGCCCCCTGGAGAGCACCGTGCGCTCCACGTCACGCCCCAGGCGGACCAGTTCATCCACCGTATGGTCATGCCGCACCCTGACCACGTCCTGTTCGATGATGGGCCCCTCATCCAGCTCATCGGTCACGTAATGGCAGGTGGCGCCGATCAGCTTCACCCCCCGCTCGAAGGCCTTGTGGTAGGGGCGGGCCCCCACGAACGAGGGCAGGAAACTGTGGTGGATATTGATCACCCGCCCGGCAAAGCGCTGGCACATCTCCGGGGGCAGGATCTGCATGTACCGGGCCAGCACCACCACATCGGCCCGGGCCTCCTCCACCAGGGATGATATCCGCTCGAAGGCGGCTGTCTTGTGCCGCGGATCCACCGGCACATGGTAATAAGGGATGCCATGCCACTCCACGTAGTCCCGCATGGTCTCGTGGTTGGAGATCACGCAGGGGATCTCCAGAAACATCTCCTGGCTGCGCCAGCGATACAGCAGATCCGTCAGACAGTGATCCTGACGGCTCACCAGCGGCACCACCCGGCGGGGCCGGCTGGCGTCGGTCACCTGCCAGTGCATGCCATAGGCCTCGGCCACGGGCGCAAAGGCGTGCCTCAGGCCATCGGCATCGAAGGGGAGCGTGCCCGCGTCGATCTCATAGCGCATGAAGAACCAGCCGGTCACCGGATCACAGTGCTGGCTCGCCTCGGTGATGGACCCCCCATGCCCCGCCAGAAACCCGCTCACGGCGGCCACGATACCCACCCGGTCCGGGCAGGATACCGTCAGGCGAAAACGAACGGGTGTACCAGGCACCGACAGACCCTCAGCAACGTGCACCAAAGGTCAGCTCAGGGCAGGAACGGGTCACCGACTTGCCCGACTCGATCCAGCCCATGATGCCCTCGGTGACATTGTGTACGTTCTCATACCCCCCCTGCTCCGCCATGGCCTGGGAGAGGAAGGCCGTGCGGTTGCCCACGCGGCAGATGATGGCAAAGGACTCGTCCCGTTCAACCAACCGGTTCAGCTCCGCCGGAAAGGCCGGGTTGAAACGCCCCTGCTCATCGAAGGCCGTGAGCAGCACGCTCCCTTCCAACACGCCGGTCTGCTGCCATTCATCGGGACGGCGGATGTCGATCAGGGTCACACCCGACTCCAGCAGGGCTTCCAACTCAGCATTGCTCACGTTCGAGTAGGCAGGCCCTTCCACGCGCACCAGTTCCACTTCAAAGCGCAGCGTCGCGTCCGGTGGAATCACACCACCCGCCCCCCGGGACCCGTAGGCCAGGTGCGGCGGGATGACAAGCTCCCGCTTGCCGCCCTCCTTCATTCCCTCAAGACCCATTTCCCAACCAGGAATCACCTGCCCATGGCCCAGCACAAGGCGCAGCGGCTCGCCCCGGTCGTGACTGGAATCAAACTGCGTACCATCCTCCAGCCAGCCGGTGTAATGCACATGCAACGTGTGGTGCATCGCTGCCCGATCACCCTCGCCCGCCTCGATCTCCTTGATCTGGACCTCTGCCGAAGCATGCCCCGCAGCCAGCAGCAAGAAAGAACACAGCACAGCAAAAAGTCGTGGGATCCGCATGGTTTCACCTCAAAAACGGGACACAATCAGCCAGGGCGCACCACAATACCATCTTCGTCCGCGAACAGCAGATCCCCCGGCCGGAATTCCACGCCCGCAAAGCGCACCGGGATATTCTCCTGCCCCACCCCCATCTTCCTGCTCTTGAGGGGATGCGTGGCCATGGCCTTCACCCCCAGGGACAATGCCCCGCAGGCCCGGGAATCCCGAATGCAGCCATACATCACCACACCGGCCCAGCCATTCTTCACCGCCAGGATGGCCAGCTGATCCCCCAGCATCGCACACCGCATGGAGCCCCCGGCATCCACCACCAGCACCTTGCCGCGTCCATCGGTGCCCAGCATCTCGCGCACCTTGGAATTGTCCTCAAAGCACTTCAAGGTCACGATCTCGCCGGAGAAGGCCTTCTCCCCGCCAAAATCCCGAAAGATCGGCTCACACACCTGGATATCGCCGTCCTCGTGTTCATCGCACAAGTCCGCCGTACCCTGAAAATTCAATCGCTCGGATGTCATGTTTTTTCTCTCCACTCATGTCAATGGGAGTCGGAATGCAAGGGTATCGGGGCCTCGAGGTGGCCTGTAAGCGGGTGTCAGCCGCATGGATGCGGCTGCCAAGCCTACAAGGACGTATTCACGGCGTCCCGCGGTCAGGACACCTCGAGGCCCCGATGCCCGTCGGCCCACTACCTACCCCCCCACAGGGGCCGCATATAATGAATAAGGACCTGGCCCCACCCAGGCCCGTTCGCAAGCCACCGAAACACAGGCCCCACAAACAACAAGGGCCGCACCCCCCGTTTCCGGTTGATGCGGCCCTTGAAGGTCCCGATCAGTTCGGGTCAGCCCAGGCAGGCCTTAGCCGCTGAACTGATCTTCCTCGGTGGAACCCTTCAGCGCGGTCACCGAAGAGGTGCCACCCTGAATCACGGTGGTGATGTCGTCGAAGTAACCGGCACCCACCTCCTGCTGGTGAGACACGAAGGTGTAACCCTTGTCGCGTGCCGCGAACTCGGGCTGCTGCACCTTCTCCACATAGTGCTTCATGCCCTCGCCGCGGGCATAGTCGTAGGCCAGATCGAACATGTTGTACCACATGTTGTGGATACCGGCGAGGGTGATGAATTGGTACTTGTAACCGTACTCGGACAGCTTCTCCTGGAAATGGGCGATGGTCTTGTCGTCCAGGTTCTTCTTCCAGTTGAAGGAGGGAGAGCAATTGTAGGCCAGCAGCTGGTTCGGGTTCTTGGCGCGCACGGCCTCGGCGAACTCACGGGCAAAGCCCAGATCCGGCGTGCCGGTCTCGCACCACACCAGGTCAGCATACGGGGCATAGGCCACACCACGGGAGATGGCCTGCTCCAGACCATTCTTCACCCGGTAGAAGCCCTCGGCGGTGCGCTCGCCGCTGACGAACGGACGATCGTTCTCATCAAAGTCAGAGGTCAGCAGGTTGGCGGCCTCGGCGTCGGTACGGGCCAGCAATAGGGTGGGCACCCCCATCACGTCGGAGGCCATACGGGCGGCGATGAGCTTGTGCACCGCTTCCTGGGTGGGCACCAGCACCTTGCCACCCATGTGACCGCACTTCTTCACCGCGGCCAGCTGGTCTTCGAAGTGCACGCCCGCGGCGCCGGCGGTGATCATGTTCTTCATCAGTTCGTAGGCATTCAGCACACCGCCGAAGCCAGCTTCTGCATCTGCCACGATGGGCAGGAAGTAATCGATACCGTCCTTGTCTTCCGGGCTGATGCCACGGGACCACTGGATCTCATCGGCACGCTTGAAGGCGTTGTTGATGCGACGCACCACCGTGGGCACGGAATCATAGGCGTACAGGGACTGGTCCGGATACATGGTCTCGGAGGTGTTGGCATCCGCCGCCACCTGCCAACCGGACAGATAAATGGCCTCGATACCGGCCTTGGCCTGCTGCACGGCCTGACCACCGGTCAGGGCGCCCAGGCAGTTCACGTAACCCTTCTTCGCGTCGCCATTGACCAGCTTCCACAGCTTCTCGGCGCCGCGGCGGGCCAGGGTGTGCTCAGGCTGAACGGAGCCACGCAGGCGCACCACGTCCTCAGCAGTGTAGCCGCGCGTCACATCCTTCCAGCGCGGATTTTCTGCCCAGTCCTTTTCGAGCGCCTTGATCTGTTCATCTCGGTTCATCATGCCTAATCCTCTGTCACTATATCGTTGTGGCCCGTATCCCGGGCGGGGGTCTCTCGGTCCGGACAGGACAACGTATGGCCGAACGCTCTCGTGTGGGCCCCGGTGACGCAGACCGGAAACCCGCTTATCTGCTTACCCGACGACTCCACCCGACTTCTCGAATGGAGGGGCCAAGCGTAGTCTAGACTCAGACAAAAGCCAGCAAGAAATTTCAATAGTAACCATTTGCTGGTGCAATGCAACATAGCAACTGATGCAAACAGAGTAAATACTGTAGTAAATTCGACATGACGACGGCACACACCGCTCAGGCGACCAAAGGCGACCAGCAGACCATGAATGACCGCGCGCGGCAGATCGCCCGCTCCATCCTCACGGGTTTTGAACGCCACTTCTCGTTCTTCCAGGAAATCACCAGCAGTGCCCGGGAACGCTTCGAGCATGCCGACTGGGAGGCCGTTCGGGCCGCGTCAGTCAAACGGATCAGTTCCTACGACGGGCGGGTGCAGGAAACCCTCTCCAAGGTGCGCGCCACCTTCGGTATCAATGGCCTGGAGGAACAACTGTGGCAGCGGGTGAAGATCTCCTACATGGACCTGCTCCAGCACCACTCCCGCCCGGAACTGGCAGAAACCTTCTACAACTCGGTGTTCTGCCGCCTTTTTGAGCGCAAATACTACAATAACGACATGATCTTCCTGGAATCCGTGGCCAACCGGCAGGAACTGGCCGAGCGTTACCGGGGCTATCTATCCTTCCATACCCGCGATGGGGGCGTGGAAACCTGCATCTGGGAGATCCTCTCCGCCTTCTACTTCAACCTGCCCCACGCCGACCTGTCCCAGGATGTGAGCAACATCACCGAGGCCCTGATCGAGCGATCCGCATTCGGCTCCGAGGCCATGTCGGATCTGCGCATCGACGTGCTGGAGTTCCCCTTCTTTCGCAACAAGGCCGCCTACCTGATTGGCCGTGTGGTGCACGAGGGGCACTGCCACCCGTTCATCGTGCCGCTCACCAACAACGAACACGGCGGCATCGTCGCCGATGCGCTGCTCACCACCGAGGAGGAGGCCGAAGCGGTGTTCAGCTTTGCCCGGGCCTACTTCCTCGTGAAAACCCCGGTCCCTGCGGCCACCGTGGCCTTCCTGCAGGATCTGATGCCCAACAAGGCCGTGGCCGAACTCTACATGAGCCTGGGCTTCCACAAGCAGGCCAAGAACGAATTCTACCGGGACTTCCTCCACCACCTGGCCGACAGCGACGACCTGTTCGCCCTGGCCCCGGGTACGCCGGGCCTGGTGATGATGGTCTTCACCCTGCCCTCCTACCCGTATGTATTCAAGGTGATCAAGGACCGCTTCCCGCCGCAGAAGGATGTCACCCACGAATTGATCGAGCGACGTTACCTGCAGGTGAAGATGCACGACCGGGTGGGCCGCATGGCCGACACCCTGGAGTTTTCCGAGGTGGCCTTCCCCCTGTCACGGTTCTCCCCGGAACTGCTGGAGGCCCTGCAGAACGAGGTGGGTTCCCAGGTGGAGGAAAGCGACGGCATGCTGGTGATCAAGCACCTGTATATCGAAAAGCGCATGCTGCCGCTGGACGTCTTCCTGCAAAGTGCCAATGAGGAAGAAGCACGTCATGCCCTGCATGAATGGGGACTGGCAGTGAAGCAGTTGATGGGCGTGAACATCTTCCCCGGCGACCTGCTGTTCAAGAACTTCGGGGTCACCGACAGTGGCAAGGTGGTGTTCTATGATTACGATGAGATCTGCTATCTCACCGAGTGCCATTTCCGCAAGATCCCCGAATCCCCCTTCCCCGAGGACGAACTCAGCTCGGATGCCTGGTATTCAGCCGGACCCAACGAGGTCTTCCCCGAGGAATTCCCCACCTTCCTGAGCACCGACCCCAGGGTGCGCCGCACCCTGATCAAGCTGCACCCCGACCTGTTCGACTACCGCTACTGGCAGGCGCGACAGGAGGACGTGAAGAAAGGCATCCATGGCGATGTCTTCCCGTATCGCCAGTCGGTCCGCTTCGACAAATCGGCCGCTCAGCGACCAGCGGCCCAGGCCGCCTCCGCCTGAACCGATGGCTCAGGCTACTCGCTGATGCGCATGGCTGCCCGCAGGTAGTGGAACATGGACCACAGGGTGAGGCCAGCGGCCACGTAGAGCAGGACCATGCCAATGCTCATACTGGGCAGAGCGAGGATGGGCTGGCCGTAGAGCAACAGGAAGATGGCCACCATCTGCGCGGTGGTCTTGAGCTTGCCGATCCAGGACACCGCCACCGCCCCTGACTGCCCCAGCTGCGCCATCCACTCCCTCAGGGCGGAGATGGCGATCTCCCTGCCGATGATCACCACCGCCGCCAGGGTGAGCAGAACGCCACCTGGGTTGTCTACCAGCAGCACCAGGGCCGTGGCCACCATGAGCTTGTCGGCCACCGGGTCGAGAAAGGCACCAAACTGGGATGTCTGCTCCAGGCGCCGCGCCAGATAGCCATCCAGCCAGTCCGTCACCCCTGCCAGGGCGAAGATGAAGGCGCTCACCGGGCCGGAGAGCGGGTGAGGATAGTAGTACGTGACCACGATCAAAGGGATCAGGGCGATCCGCAGCCAGGTCAGCAGATTGGGGATGGAGAATGTCATGAATCAGTCGTCGTGTAGCGAATCGAATATCTGCTGCGCCAGCTTGCGACTGATGCCGGGCACCTTGGCGAGCTCTTCCACCCTGGCACTGCTGACGCCCCTCAAGCCACCAAAATGCTTGAGCAGTTGCTGGCGACGCTTGGGCCCCATACCGGGAATCTGCTCCAGCGGTGACGTATTGCGTGCCTTGGCACGCTGCTGACGGTGTCCCGTGATGGCAAACCGGTGCGCCTCGTCGCGGACCTGCTGAATCAGGTGCAGTGCCTTTGAGCTGGGCGGCAGTATAGACGGGCCGCGTTCATCGCTCAATATAAGCGTTTCCAGGCCCGGCCGGCGATCCTCGCCCTTGGCGATGCCCACCACCATCACACCCTCCACCTGCAACTCCTCCAGCACCTCCAAGGCCTGACGCACCTGCCCCTTGCCACCATCGATGAACAGGATGTCGGGCAGACGCGCCTCCCCCTCCTTGAGACGGGTGTAACGCCGATGCAAGGCCTGGTGCATGGCCGCGTAATCATCCCCGGGGGTGATGTCACGGATGTTGAAGCGTCGGTAATCCGACTTGAGCGGACCTTCGGGGTTGAAGACCACACAGGAGGCGACAGTGGCCTCCCCCTGGGAGTGGCTGATATCAAAACACTCCATGCGTGTGGGCACCTCCTCCAGCTCCAGGGCTTCCCGCAGGGCCTCCAGGCGCTCACGCATCCCGGCCCTGCCGGCCAGACGCGTGGCCAGCGACATCTGAGCATTGCGCTGGGCCATCTCCAGCCAGCGCGCACGCTCGGCGCGCACGTTCCAGGCAAGGGTCACCTTGTGGCCCCGTTGCATGGCAAGCATTTCCTCCAGCAGGTCCGGTTCCTCCGGGGCATGACTGACGATGATCTGGGGCGGCACCTCCCGGGACAGGTAATACTGCCCCAGGAAGGCCGTCATCAGTGCTTCGCCACTGGTTTCCTCCGGCAGGCTGGGGAAGAGGGCCCGGTTGCCCAGGTTCAAGCCACCGCGAATGGAGAAGACCTGCACACACACCTGCCCCCCCTCCAGGGCCGCGGCGATGATATCCACATCGCCGCCCTCACCGCTCACATACTGCCGCTCGGAGATCTGCCGCAGTCGGGTGATCTGATCACGCAGCTGGGCCGCCCGCTCGAACTCCAGGCGAGCCGAGGCCGTCTCCATCTCGGCCACCAGATCCCGCATCACCTGATCGCTGCGGCCTTCGAGAAAATCCACCGCATGCTTCACATCGCGGTCATAGGCCAGGGGATCGATCAGCCCCACGCAGGGAGCGGTGCAACGCTTGATCTGGTATTGCAGGCAGGGGCGTGAGCGATTCTCGAAAAAACTGTCCTTGCAGGGGCGGATCAGAAAGAGTTTCTGCAACAGGTTGAGCGTGTCGCGCACCGCCGGGGTGGATGGATACGGCCCAAAGTAGCGCCCTGGCTTCTTGCGGGCGCCACGATGAAACGTCAGGCGTGGATAGGTGTGCTGGGAGAGGTGGATATAAGGGTAGCTCTTGTCATCTCGCAGCAGCACGTTGTAGCGCGGCCGGTGCTGCTTGATGAGGTTGTTCTCCAGCAGCAGGGCCTCGGCCTCGGTGGTGGTCACCGTGACCTGCACATCCCGTATCTGCGCCACCATGGAACGGATGCGGGGGCTGGGCAGGTTGCGGCGAAAATAGCTGGACACCCGGTTTCTGAGGTTCTTCGCCTTGCCTACGTAGAGCACCACGCCATCCTCGTCCAGCATCCGGTAGACACCCGGATGGCGGGTCAGTCCGGCCAGGAAGGACTTGGCATCAAAGCCCGGTTCCGGTGCAGACTCTTCCGTCACCATGGGATCAACGGGAGTCCAGGCGCTGGCGCAGATCCGCGAAGACAGCCTGAAACATCTCCGGCGTCAAGCGGCGGGTCTGGGTGTTGTAGCGACTGCAGTGGTACGAGTCCACCAGGGTGAGACCGCCGGGCAGATCATGCACGCGGTGATGACCGAAGGGATGATCCTTGAGTTTCAGGTTCCGTGCCCTCAGGACGGCCTGATGGGCGATGGCACCCAGGGCCAGCACCACGGCGGGATTGGGCAGGGTTTCCAGTTCCGCGGCCAGATAATCATTGCAGGCGCGAACCTCTGCCCCCTGGGGTTTGTTCTGGGGCGGCAGACACTTCACCGCATTGGTGATGCGGCAATCCTTCAGGGTCAACCCATCGTCACGGGAACGGGATTCAGGATGGCTGCCAAAGCCCATGTCGTACAGGGTGCGGTATAGCAGGATGCCCGCATGGTCGCCGGTGAAGGGCCGGCCCGAGGCATTGGCACCGTGCATGCCCGGCGCCAGCCCGACAATCAGCAAGCGGGCATCGGGGTCACCGAAGGGAGGTACGGGGGCGGCATGATAACCCGGATGCGCCTCGCGCACCTGGGACAGAAACCCCACCAGTCGGGGGCACCGGGTACAGTGGAGGTCAAATACGGTTCGGGACACGACAGCGCACAGACCTCAAGCGTCTTCGGAAGGATCCGGAGCGGTGATGCCATGATCCATGGCCATGCGCAGCAGCTCGATATCGCTGGAGCACTCCAGCTTGTCCCGCAGGCGGGCCTTGTAGGTACTGACGGTTTTCACATGCACGCCCAACTCATTGGCAATCTGCTGTTGCTTGCATCCCTTCACCAGAAGCACCAATATCTGGCGCTCTCTGGGAGAAAGACGGGCCAGGGCATCCTTCGTCCCGGCGCTATCGCCCCCCGACAGTTGGTGGGCGATTTTCGGGCTCACATGCCGGTCACCGCGCACGGCCAACCCGATGGCCTCGATCAACTCGTCTACCTGACACCCCTTGGTGAGATAACCCGAAGCCCCGCTATCCATCAGCCAGCGGGGGAACGGCCCCTCGTCCTGAACGGTGAGCACGATCACCTTGGTCCCCGGGTAACGGGCCAGTACCTGCCGGGTGGTCTCAAGCCCCCCCATGCCGGGCATGTTCAGGTCCAGCAACAACACATCCGGGCGCAGACGTGGCAATTGCTCCAGGGCCTCCTCACCGGAACCGGCCTCGCCCACCACATGGATACCGGTCTGCGCAGAGCGGGATTCCAGCAACCCACGAATACCGATGCGCACCAGCTCGTGATCATCCACCAGCAGCACGTCCACCATGCGCGGACTCAACCCGCTACCGGCTCCGTCGTGATCTCGGGACATTGCGACTACCAATCCTTGTAAGGGTGTTGCACAAGACTCGTGTTGTAATAGCGCGGGTCATGGGAGACCTCTTCGCCGGCCCAGGGGGGTATGGCCGGCTCCTGCTCGGCATGCTCCAGCTCCACCTCAGCCACCACAAGACCGGCATTGTCTCCCTCGAACACGTCCACTTCCCACAGGTGATTCCCCACCGGCACGAAATGACGGGTCTTCTCGATCAAGGGATGATGGCACAGGGATTCCAGCAGGTCATGAGCATCGGCCGCCGGGATGGAATACTCGAACTCCTGACGCTGCACACCCAGCGTGGCGCTCTTGATGTTCAGGTCCGCTTGCTCATCGGACACGCGCACCCGCACCGAAGCGCTCTTGTTACCACACAGATAACCCTGCCTGAGCTTCACGCTCTTTGTGACATGCTGCTTCCAGGCATCAGAAACCACGAGGAATTTTTTTTCGATTTCCTGTCCCATGGCACCACCGAAAGATTGCGACGACCCATACCTTAGCATGATCGACGGACATTCGGTTCACGCCCACGCAAACGCCAGGCCCACGGGCAGGAGCGAGCCTAAAAGTACACCAACGCCGAACCCCAGGTGAAACCGCCACCAAAGGCTTCCATGAGCACCAGCTGACCGGGCTGGATACGCCCATCGCGCACCGCCTCATCCAGGGCCATGGGTACCGAGGCCGCCGAGGTATTGCCGTGATTCTCCACGGTCACCACCACCTTCTCCATGGGCAGTTTCAGCTTGCGCGCCGTGGCCTGAATGATGCGGATATTGGCCTGATGAGGGATGAGCCAGTCCACCTGGGATTGCTCCAGGCCATGCTTTTCCAGGGTTTCCTCGACGATCCGCCCCAGGGTGTTGACCGCCCACTTGAAGACCTCGTTGCCCTTCATCTGCAGATAGGCTTCGCCGGCAATCATGTCCTTGTAGCCACGCCCCACTCCCCGGGGCACGCTCAGCAGATTCTCGTAACGGCCATCCGCGTGCAGGTGCGTGGAGAGTACACCGGGCTTGTCCGATGCCTCCAGAACCACGGCGCCGGCACCGTCTCCAAAGAGCACGCAAGTGCCCCGGTCGTTCCAGTCCAGGATACGGGAGATGGTCTCTGCTCCCACCACCAGGGCGCAACGGGCACTGCCCGCCCGAATGAACTGGTCGGCCACGCCCAGGGCATAGACAAAGCCCGTGCACACGGCCTGCACATCGAAGGCCGGGGAGCCGTTGTGCACGCCCAGACGCTGCTGCAACAGGCAGGCCGTGCTGGGAAAGACCTGGTCCGGGGTGGTGGTACCCACAATGATCAGATCAATGTCCTCGGGGCGGCGCCCAGCCATTTCCATGGCTCGACGGGCCGCCTGCTCCGCCAGATCGCAGGTGCTCTCGTCGTCCGCCACCACATGGCGCTGAGCAATGCCGGTGCGCTCGCGGATCCACTCATCCGAGGTCTCCACGATCTTTTCCAGATCCCGGTTGGTCAGAACCTTCTCCGGAAGATAGCTCCCGGTCCCTGTTATACGGGAATAGATCACGATGCCGACTCCTCATTCAGCAGCTCTCCCAGCCGCTTGTCGATGCGCTGCGGTACCCGCTTGCGCGCCTCGATGCGGGCAATGCGGATGGCGTTCTCGAAGGCCACTGCATCGGCCCCACCATGGCTCTTGATCACCACGCCCTGCAGCCCCAGCAGGCTGGCCCCATTATAGGCTCGGGGGTCAATGCGACCACGGAACTTGCGCAATACCGGCATGGCCACCAGGGCGGCCAGGCGACTCAGCAAGCCGCGCTTGAATTCGGCCCGCATGTAATGCGAGACCATCCGTGCCACGCCCTCGCTGGTCTTGAGCGCCACGTTGCCCACAAAGCCGTCGCAGACCACCACATCCACGTCACCGCAGTAGATGTCGTTGCCTTCAACGAAACCGATGTAGTTCAGGTGGCTCTGCTCCAGCATATGGGCCGCTTCCTTCACCTGGTCATTCCCTTTGATGTCCTCCTCACCAATATTCAGCAGGCCCACCCGTGGATTGCTGACATTGTCCACGGCGCTGGCCAGCTCGGAGCCCATCACGGCGAACTGGTACAGATGACTGGCCGAGCAGTCCACGTTGGCACCCAGATCCAGCATGTGGGTGTGGCCCTTGATGGCGGGGATGGCGGTGATGATGGCGGGGCGATCGATCCCCGGGAGGGTCTTGAGCACGTAGCGGGCCGTGGCCATCAGGGCGCCGGTGTTGCCGGCACTGACGCAGGCATCCGCCTGCTGGTGCTTGACCAGGTTGATGGCCACCCGCATGGAGGAGTCTTTCTTGTTACGCAAAGCCTGTGTCGGGGGCTCGTCCATGCCCACCACCTGGGCGGCGTGATGGATGCGCAGCCGATCCGAGGGCGCCTTGCCAAGGGCAGCCAGTTCCTTCTCCAGCCTCGCCTTGTCGCCCACCAGGATGAGGTGGATATCGGAAAACTCGGCCAGTGCCTTGAGTGCCGCCGGAACAACCACATGGGGGCCGTGATCACCCCCCATGGCATCCAGTGCGATGGTAAAGAGACCGCTCATGGACAAACTCTTTTTTGATCTGCACAGGAAAGCCTCGCGGGATACTTGACCCCACGAGGTCGATAGCGGAGGGCCAAACGGCCCACCGGCAATGGCCTCGTCGGTTGCCCGGCAGTCCGTCGACTCATACCCCTGACCGGCGTGACACCGGTATTCCAAGGGTCATGCATCAACATCACCGGCAACCCGGGACCCGATTTTACTCGTCGTCTTCTTCCAGATCCTTGGCCTTGATCACCTGACGACCACGGTAAAAACCGTCGGCACTGATGTGATGACGACGATGCAGCTCACCGGTGGTGGGCTCAACGGACAGGGTGGGACCGGTGAGGGCGTCGTGGGAACGACGCATGCCGCGACGGGAGCGGGTGGTACGACCTTGTGCAACAGCCATGATGTCTCTCCAATGATAAAGCGTTCTATGCCGCCGGGGTTTCCCCGCCGGCGGCCGTGTCAATCAACCGTCGTCGTCCAGGCGCCCCTTCAGGGCACCCAGGGCAGCGAACGGGTTGTCTTCCTGCTTGCGGAGTGTCTCCACCTCCGCCTGCGAAAATTCTTTCAATGGCTGATCCGGGCAGCGGTCATCCGCATGCATGGGGACCGTCGGCAACGCCAGGAGCAGTTCGTCCTCCACCAGCGCCCAGACCGAAATCCGCCCGTCTTCCAGCATGACCGGCTCAAGCTCGACCGGCAGCTCCTCGATGGAGCGTCCTTCATCAAGCACCACGCCCTCGAAGGTGGTATCCACTGGCCAGGTCATGGACCCCAGGCAGCGCTGGCATTGCAAGGCCAGCTCAGCCTGGGCGCTGCCGAACACCTTCACCTGCCCACCATGCTCCCGCCCGAATCGCAGCGACACCCGTGCTGGCGCGGCCAGTGCGATACCCGCTGCAACCAGACGCGGCAGGCTCGATGCTTCCAGCAGGCCCTCCAGAGGGCGCGTGTTACCGGCGAGGCGAAACGGGTCGACCCGCTCGGGAAGGGTGGTCTCGGACATAAGCGCGCAATTCTAGAGGGCTTATCGCGGAACTGTCAAAACGAATTCGCGATCACGGCTTGAAAAACCGTGCTTCGTTCACGGATACTGACGGTTTGATGACAATCTGCGGGCTGCACGCGGCCCCCGCCTCTTCCCCATGCTTGGGTCGAGAGTCGGCTTTTTCAAGGTGCACGGGCCAGGCCCCGGGCAGCGAATCCTGCCCCGACCAGGCCAGGCACCAATCCATGAATCAATCGCCTCAGCGCAGGCGCGGGACCTGTTCGTGATAAAGAAGCTTCTGATCGCCAACCGCGGTGAGATCGCCGTTCGTATCATCCGCGCCTGCGCGGAGATGGGCATCACCTCCGTGGCCGTGTACACCGATGCGGACCGCCACGGGCTGCATGTCAAAAAGGCCGATGAATCCTATTCCATCGGCCCCGACTCCCTGTCCGGCTACCTGAACGTGCACCGCATGGTGAACATGGCCCGCACGGCCGGCTGCGATGCCATCCACCCGGGTTACGGATTTCTCTCCGAAAACCCCGAATTTGCGCGGGTTTGCGCCGACCGCGGCATCCAGTTCGTGGGGCCGGACAGCAAGGTCATCAGCCGCATGGGCGACAAGGTGGCTGCGCGTGAGGCCATGATCGAGGCGGGCGTGCCCGTCATCCCGGGCAGCGAGGGTAACCTCTCCGACGTCGAGGAGGCTGTCAGCCTGGCCCGCGACATCGGCTACCCGGTCATGCTCAAGGCCACCAACGGGGGCGGTGGCCGCGGCATCCGTCGCTGTGATGACGAGGCCAGCCTGCGCCGCAATTATGACCGCGTGCGATCCGAAGCCACCAAGGCCTTTGGCAGCACCGAGATCTTCATGGAAAAGGCCATCGTCAACCCGCGCCACATCGAGGCACAGATCCTGGCCGACCGCCACGGCAACGTGATCCACCTCTATGAGCGGGACTGCTCCATCCAGCGGCGCCATCAAAAGCTGGTGGAGATCGCCCCCTCGCCCCAGCTCAGCCCCGAGCAGCGTGAATACGTGGGCGAACTGGCCGTGCGCGCCGCCCGGGCGGTAGGTTACGAGAACGCCGGCACCGTGGAATTCCTCATGGATGCCGACGACAGCTTCTACTTCATGGAGATGAACACCCGCCTGCAGGTGGAGCACCCGGTTACCGAAATGATCACCGGAGTCGACATCGTGCAGGAGCAGATCCGTATCGCCGCTGGTGAGCCGCTGCGCTACAGCCAGGATCAGATCAGCTGCCGAGGCTTCGCAATAGAGTTTCGTGTCAACGCCGAAGACCCGAAGAACGATTTCCTGCCCAGCTTTGGTCGCATCACCCGCTATTTTGCCCCCGGTGGACCGGGGGTACGCACCGACGGTGCCATCTACACCGGTTACCACATCCCGCCCCATTACGACTCCATGTGCGCCAAGCTCATTGTCTGGGCGCTGGACTGGGAATCCCTGATCCCTCGGGCCCGCCGCGCCCTGAACGACATGGGCGTATACGGCGTGAAGACCACCATCCCGTATCATCTGGAGATCCTGGACAGCGAGGCCTTCCGCAAGGGCAGCTTCGACACGGGTTACGTGGATGCCCACCCGGAACTCACCCAATATTCCGTTCGTCGCCCCACCCGGGAACTGGCGGCCGTGATCGCCGCTGCGATTTCCGCTCACAAGGGTCTCTGACCAGAAGGTAATGCACTGATGTCCAAGGTAACGATCACCGACCTGACCCTGCGAGACGGCCACCAGAGCCTGATCGCCACGCGCATGCGCACGGAGGACATGCTCCCCATCTGCGAGAAGATGGACGCGGTGGGCTTCTGGTCCCTGGAAGTCTGGGGCGGCGCCACCTTCGACGCCTGCCTGCGATTTTTGAAGGAAGACCCATGGGAGCGCCTGCGCCAGTTGCGCGAAGCCCTGCCCAACACCCGCCTGCAGATGCTGCTGCGCGGCCAGAACCTGCTGGGCTACCGCCATTATGCCGACGACGTGGTGCGCGGCTTCGTGGCCAAGAGCGCCGATAACGGCATGGATGTCTTCCGCATCTTCGACGCCATGAACGACACCCGCAACGTGCGCGTGGCCATCGAGGCCGTCAAGAAGGAAGGCAAGCACGCCCAGGGCGCCATCAGCTACACCACAAGCCCGGTGCACACCCCGGAGCAGTTCGTGACCATGGCCCGCGAGATGGTGGACATGGGCTGCGACAGCATTGCCATCAAGGACATGGCCGGCCTGCTCACACCCTATGCCACGGGCGAGCTGGTCTCGGCCCTCACCGACGCGGTTGCCGTTCCCATCCACCTGCACACTCATGCCACTGCAGGTCTCTCCGAGATGTGCCATCTCAAGGCGGTGGAGCACGGTGCAGCCAACATCAACACCGCCATGTCGGCCTTTGCCGGCGGCACCAGCCACGCCCCCACGGAGAGCATGGTGGCGGCCCTGCATGACAGCCAGTACACCACCGGTCTGGATCTGGCCGCACTCCAGGAGATCGGCTTTTACTTCCGGGAGATCCGCAAGAAATACCACCAGTTCGAGAGCGAGTTCACCGGCGTGGACACCCGCGTGCAGACCACCCAGGTGCCGGGCGGGATGATCTCCAACCTGGTCAGCCAGCTCAAGGCCCAGGGAGCCCTGGACAAGGTCAACCAGGTGATGACCGAAATCCCCCGGGTGCGAGAAGACCTGGGCTATCCGCCCCTGGTCACGCCCACCTCCCAGATCGTGGGCACCCAGGCGGTGATGAACGTGCTCACCGAAGAGCGTTATCAGACCATCACCAACGAGGTGAAGAGCTATCTGCAGGGTCGGTATGGCCGCACCCCGGGTCAGGTGAACGCCGTGGTGCGCCGCAAGGCCATCGGGGATGCGGAGGTGATCGAGTGCCGCCCTGCCGATCTGCTGCAGGACGAGATGGACGCACTGCGCAAGCAGGTGGGCGACCTGGCCCGGTCGGAAGAGGACGTGATGATCTACGCCATGTTCCCGGACCTGGGTCGCGAGTATCTGGAACATCGCCGCGACGGCAAGCTGGTGCCCGAACCCCTGGAGCCCGTGGGCGCCAAGGCCGAGGAAAAGAACGCCCCGGTGGAATTCAAGGCCACCCTGCATGGCGAGACCTACCACATCAAGGTCACCGGCACCGGCCACAAACGGGACCACGAGCGTCCCTTCTATGTTACCGTGGACGGCATGCCGGAAGAGATTGTCGTCGAGACCCTGGACGAACTGGCGCTGGATGGTGACGGCGGTGCCCGACGCGATGGCCCGCGGGGCAGCGGTCGTCCCCGTGCCACCAAGCCCGGCCACGTGAGCACCTCCATGCCTGGCACCATCATTGATGTGCTGGTGAAGGAAGGCGACGAGGTCAAGGCCGGTGACGGGGTGCTGATCCTGGAAGCCATGAAGATGGAAACCGAAGTCCAGGCCCCCGTGGGCGGTGTGGTCAAGGCCATTCATGTGGCCAAGGGTGACAGCGTCAACCCCGACGACGCCCTGGTGGAGATCGAGGGCAGCTGATGAACCCCGGACTCGTCCTGGCCTCGACCTCGCCGTTCCGCCGCGAATTGCTGCAGCGCCTGGCCCTGCCCTTCGATACCTGCTCACCACAGGTGGATGAGACCCCGAAGGCAGGAGAGGCCCCGGGTGCCATGGTGGCCCGCCTGGCCGAGGCCAAGGCCCGGGCGGGTGCCGCGCAAAAACCCGACAGCCTCATCATTGGCTCCGACCAGTGCGCCGAGCTGGATGGTCGGATACTGGGCAAGCCTGACAGTCATCAACGGGCCGTGGAACAACTGGGGGCGGCCTCGGGCCGCACGGTGGTCTTTCACACCGGGCTGTGCCTGCTGAATGCCGTCACCGGCGAGGCGCAGGTGGACCTGGCAACCTACAGGGTGCGGTTTCGCTCACTGAGCGCCGAGCAGATCGAGAACTACCTGCGCAAGGAACAGCCCTACCAGTGTGCTGGCAGCATCAAGTCGGAAGGGTTGGGAATCGCACTGTTCGAGGCAATGGAGGGAGACGACCCCACGGCGCTGGTGGGACTCCCGCTCATCCGGCTGTGCAGCATGATGGAGCGGGCAGGCCTTCCTGTCGTGTAGGCCCGGTCGTGCGCCGGGCCCGGGGCACGCTCAGTGGGGCACGGAAAAGCTCACCAGATGCGTATCGTCTTCGGCCACCGGGCGTCCCAGGCTGATCAACCCCTCCCCCACCAACGGCAATTCCTCCCCGTTGAGCAGGCAGATTTCGTCATTGCCCTGCAAACGCACATAGGTTCCATTCGTGCTCTGATCGATGAGCACGAACTTGCCCTTGCGATAGATCACCCGGGCATGATGCCTTGAGGCCACGGGCACCGACACCATCAGGTCGCAGTCATGGCTGCGGCCCAGCACGAACACCCGGGCACCTGCGGTAAACCAGTGTTCCTCCCCGTGCAAACCGAACACCATACGGGCATTGAGGTCATAGAGTGCACGCATGCTCTCCGCACTGATCCGCTGCGTGGGGGAGCGTTCCTCGTGATCGTCGCCTGGATTATCCGGAGAAGCTGTCATATACCGCGTATCCTCTTGAAAGGCCTGAAGAGAAACAGGCCCTGACCAGTCCGTGATTATGCCGTGAAACCTGCGGAAGTTTTGTGATGTTCTACCAGAATCAGTCATCATGACAAGCGTTGCCATACCACAGCAGATACATTGCCCCTCTTGAGGGGGGCACCCAGCCCAGGAGAGTTCTGCCATGGCCAAGAATAGTGTAGGCATCATCGGCACCGGCAACGTAGGGGTTGCCGCCGCCTATTCCATTTTTCAACGACAGATCGCCGGCAATCTGATCCTGGTGGACCGGGATCATCAGCGGGCCGAAGGCGAGGCCATGGACCTGATGCACGGCCAGTCCCTGGTGGGACGGGTCATGGTCCGGGCCGGCGACTATGCCGACCTGGCCGACTGTAGCGTGATCGTCATCACTGCCGGCGTCAACCAGAAACCCGGCGAGTCGCGCCTGGAACTGCTCAACCGCAACGCCGCCGTGTTCCGCGAGATCGCCGGTCATCTTGACCGCCACGCGCCCGACGCCGTGCTGGTGATTGCCACCAATCCGGTGGACATCCTCACCTACGCGATGCAGCGCCTCACACAACGACCGGCCCAACGCGTGATCGGTACCGGCACCATGCTGGACACCTCCAGGTTCCGCGCCGCACTGGGTGAATACTATGGCGTGAACCCCCGTTCGGTGCACGCCTACATCATGGGCGAGCACGGTGATTCCGAGGTTCCCATCTGGAGCAGCGCCAAGGTGGGCGGGCTTAACCTGTTCGAGCAGACGGTCAACGGGCGGCAGTTCGACGCCCAGGCCATGGAGAGATTATTTCAGCAGGTAAAGACTGCCGCCTTTGATATCATCTCGCGCAAGGGCTACACCAACACCGCCATTGGCCTGGTGATCGCCTATCTGGTGCGCGTGATCCTGGAAGATCAGAAGAGTGTTCTGGCGGTGAGCGTGGACCCTCAGGGAGACTATGGCCTTGAGGATGTCTGCCTGAGCGTCCCCTGCATCGTCGGTCGGGATGGCATTGAGTCCCGTGTGGCGCCATTGATCAACGATGCGGAACTCAAGGGCATGCAGGCATCGGCGCAGGTCCTCAGAGACAGCCTCAAGGGCATGTCCATCGATTGAACGACAAAGGCCCGACTGAACGGGTCCCGACCCCCTTCTCCCCATCGGGCAGAAGGGTTTTAATGGCTTGAAAGACCCAAGGAATCCTCAAATGCACGCCGTGGCCGGTCCACGCGCCCGTGTGGGCGCCTTTATCGAATCCGACCGCATTCAGCGCTGGATCATCGCGCTGATCCTCATCAATGCAGCGGTGCTGGGTCTGGAGACCTCGCCGACCGTCATGGAGCACACGGTGGGGCCGTGGCTGCTGGTGGCAGACAAGGTCATTCTGGGCATCTTTGTGGTGGAAATCCTGCTCAAGCTCTTTGCCCAGGGCTGGGGCTTTTTCCGACGCCCCTGGAACGTGTTCGACTTCCTGGTGGTGGGCATCGCCCTCGTCCCGGCCTCCGGCCCCATGGCCGTGCTGCGGGTGCTGCGACTGTTGCGCCTGGTGTCCATGATGCCCAAGCTGCGCTTCATCGTGGAGGCCCTGCTCAAGGCCATCCCGGGGATCCTGTCCATCCTGGGCCTGCTGGTGCTGCTGTTCTATGTGTTCGCGGTGATTGCCACCGGCCTGTTCGGCAAGAGCTTTCCGGAGTGGTTCGGCAGCCTGGGACAATCCATGTACACCCTCTTCCAGGTCATGACCCTGGAGAGCTGGTCCATGGGCATCGCCCGACCGGTGATGGAACAATACAACTGGGCCTGGGTGTTCTTCGTGCCCTTCATCCTGATTGCCACCTTCACCATCCTTAACCTTTTCATCGCCATCATCGTCAACACCATGCAGTCGATGCAGGAGGATCAGCAGCAGTTCGAGCATGACACCATCGAGGAAGTGGTCCACGCCGAGAACACCCAGTTGCACGAAGACCTCAAGGCACTGCGCCAGGAAATCCGGGAGCTGCGCAAGGAGATCTCCAGCGACCGCCCATCCGGCTCAGGTTAGCCCTCCACTTGATCACACATTCGTTGCGAAGGACTCCGGCATGAGCGAAGACGACCCACAGACCGAAGCCCCGTCAAGGCCCTACACCGGCCCGGAGCGCCGCAAGGGCGAGCGCCGCAAGAGCCAGCACGACCGTCGGGAAATGTTCCGCTTCGAGCCGGAAAAGGACCCACGACGCTCTGGCAAGGACCGCCGCAAGGCCAATCAGGATATCTGGAAGCAACGGGACATTTGATCCCTTTACGCGAACCGGGTTGAAATCCAAAGGGCCATGGTCTGAAATCATAGGCCCGATAGCGCGCGTCGGGCTCCGGGGTGGACGAAACACGGTATGATGACACCTCGGACCCTGGCCCCATGGAGAGCGTCTTTCAGGTCTCCATCCACCAGTCTCGGCATGCTCTTTGCCTCAAAAGACGGGTTCAAGGCTTTTTCACTTCACAACCCCGAGGTCTTCATCATGATTTCCACTGCCATGGCCGAAAAGATCAGCAACCAGATCAACCGCGAATTCTACTCGGCGTACCTGTACCTCGCCCTCTCCACCGAGGCCGACAACGCCAACCTGCGCGGCGCCGCCGAGTGGTTCATGGCGAAATACCACGAGGAGTCTGCACACGGATTGAAGATGGTGCGCTACCTGCTCGACCAGGGCGCCGAAGTCACCCACGGCGCGATCACCGCACCACCTTCCCAGACGGGCTCGCTGCTGGCCATGTTCGAGCGCACCCTGGAGCACGAACAGCAGGTCACCGCGGCCATCCACGACATCGTCGACCAGGCGCTCAGCGAAAAGGACCATGCCACCAACATCTTCATGCACTGGTTCGTCACCGAGCAGATCGAAGAGGAAGCCACCGTCAGCGACATCCTTGGTCGACTGCGCCTGTTCGGTGACCGCAGCGAAGGGCTGCTGATGATCGACAACGAGCTGGCCGCCGCCGCAAAGAGTATGGGACAGGGAGAGTCGGTCGCCTGACCGGTTCTTCACCTGCTGGCTTCATGGTCAGGATGACCGACATCCACCACAATCCGGCCGCGCGAAAAGCTCCCTGATGTCAAAAAAGAAGAAGGACAAATGTTGCAAGAAATACAAAGAGGGCAAGCGCTGTAAGGATTGCCCCAAGCGCAAGGACTGATGTGCCGGCACTCGGGCGTCAGTCGGCCCGATGGTTTGCCAACGACACTCACTGCCCCTCACACCACACACGTGGCCCCGGGCCTCTCGGCCATGGTGGTCAGGCGTTCATGGTCGCGAACGAAGGGCTCGGTGGGGGCAATCTCCCGGGCGGTGCGTTCAAGGATGTCGCGCACCCAGACAGGGAGGTCGGGATTGATCCGGTAAAAGATCCACTGGCCACGTCGATGATCGGCGACGATGCCGCTCTCGCGCAGCAGGGCCAGGTGGCGGGATACCTTGGGCTGGGGCATCTGAATGGCGTGGGTGAGCTCGCACACACAAAGCTCACCCTCCTGACAGAGCAGGGTGAGGCATCGCAGGCGTGTGGAATCGGACAGGGCCTTGAAAACGGTTTCCGGTAACTTGTTCATGGAAATCAGGAGTCCTTGGGCAACTCACAGGTCGCGGGTTGCCGACGGCGGTAGCGGGCGAAGATGCCGTAACCAAAATCCATCACCGGCAACACGCCCGGGATCGCCGATACCACCCTGGCCAGCCAGCGATAACCTGGCAGGGCGCTCCAGACGGTGACAAAGGCATAGGCACCGGTGGTCAGCCGACCCTCGGCATCGCAGGCATGCATCCGCTTCATGGCTTGCTCCCAGGTCACTCCCAGGCGATCGAGCTGCTCGGGATGACTGTGCAGATCAAGCCAGTTGACCCGTCCGGCCTTGTCCAGGCGCCGATAGTGGCCGATCTCGCGGCGGCACAGGGGGCAGCCACCATCGTAGAAGACCATGGGTCTGCCATCGAAGCCATCGTCTTGCGACGGACTGGAAGAGACGGAACTGTTTTCGGCGGTATTCATGGGATTTGCCCTCAAGATAGGCGGGGGCCGGGCTTGTGCGTCATGAGCATGTAGTTCACACCCATGTACCCGGCCAGACTCATGCGACGGTTGAACGGATTGACCCGCACCCCCGTGCGTTCGATCACCTCCAGACCATCCGGCGTGAGCAGGGCCTCGAGTTCACCCGGCGTGGGGAAGCGCTTCCACTGATGAGTCCCCCGGGGTAACCAGCGCAGGATGTACTCCGCACCGACGATGGCGGCGACAAAGGAAGCCGCCGTGCGGTTAATGGTGGCAATGAAGCCATAGCCCCCGGGGCGCAGCAGGCGGTTGCAGGCCTGCATGAAGCCAGGCAGATCCGCCACATGCTCGACCACCTCCATGTTGAGCACCACGTCGTATTGGGTGTCTCGGTCCGCCAGCGTCTCCACGGAGACCTCTTCATAGGTGACCGGCAAACCGGAGTGTTCCCCGTGCATCCGCGCCACGACGATATTGCGGCCGGTTACATCCACGCCGTGCACATGGGCACCCAGCCTCGCCATGGACTCACTGAGAATCCCGCCTCCGCAGCCGATATCCAGCATGGTGAGACCGTCCAGTGGGCGCTCGGCATTCGGGTCGCGTCCCAGATACTGGCAAAGCCGCTCCAGGATGTAGCGGGTGCGTACCCGATTCAGGGTGTGCAGGGCCCAGAAAGGCCCCTGATCGTCCCACCACAGATCGGCCAGAGCAGTGTAGCGGGCCACCTCATCCGGGTCGATGGAAGACTCCTGGGTCGGGGTCGTCATCAGTGATCTCCTGCCTCTTTGGGTGGTGGCGTCAAGCGGCGCAATACCTCGGCAATCACCGCGGAATCATCTTCACCATATCCCTGCCCCACGGCTGCGTTGATCCACTGGGCCGCCTGGGCCGTACCCGGCAGCGGCAAACCCAGGTCGGCGGCGGTCTGCAGCACGATCCCCATATCCTTGGCGTGCAGCCGGGTCTTGAAACCGGGCGGGTAGGAGCGATTGATCATGCGCTGGCCATGCACCTCCAGTACCCTGGAGTAACCCAATCCACCCAGCAGGGCCTCGCGCATGGCCTTCGGGTCCACGCCCGCGGCCTCGGCCAGGCGGATGGCCTCGGAGACGGCGGTCATGGTCTGGGCCACAATCAACTGATTGCAGGCCTTGGTGATCTGACCGGCCCCGTGGTCGCCCACATGGGTGATGCACTTGCCCACCACCTCGAGCACCGGACGCACCCGTTCCAGCACGTCGACCTTGCCGCCCACCATGATGGTCAGGCTGCCCTCCTTCGCTCCCTGCTGACCTCCCGAGACCGGTGCATCCAGCATGTCCACGTCCCGATCGGCCAGGGCCGTGGCCAGTTTGCGGGTGGCCGTGGGGGAGATGGTGCTGTGATCCACCACTACCAGGCCCGGCTGGGCACCTTCGATCACGCCGTTATTGCCCACGAGCACCTGCTCCACATCGCGGGTATCGGAGACGTTGGTCAGCACCACGTCCACCTGGCGGGCCAGCTTGGCCGGACTCGTGTCCACCTGAGCACCCGCGTCCTTGAAGGCCTCCGTGGCCTCGGGACGTCGCGCCCATACATGAACTTCATGGCCGGCCTTGAGCAGATTCAGGGCCATGGGGCCACCCATGATGCCCAAACCGATACAACCCACCTTCAACGTCATCATCGACTCCAGCAATTCATTGAATGAGATCCCATTCCGCCCGGCCAGGTTCAACCCGCGCAGGGGCTCAGCACATCAAACGACGCCGCAGCAGCCACGTGGACAGGCTCAACGCCACCAAACCGTAAGCGGCCACCACACTCAGATGCAGCAGCACATTCACCGGCCATTCGCCGATCATCAGCGGCCGAATCACCTCCACCACATGCACCAGCGGCAGCAGATGGGCCAGGATCACGATCACGTCCGGCAACTGATCCAGCGGAAAAAACACCCCCGATAGCAGCAACATGGGCGTGATCGCCAGGGTGAAGTAGTACAGGAAGAAATCATAACTGCGTGATAGGGCCGTGACGATCATGGCGCAGGCCGCAAAGGCAAACCCTGCCAGCAGGATCACCGGCAGCGCCAGCAGTGCCCGCAGGTCGCTGACCAGCCCCAGCAGAGCCGCCACCACCAGGATGGCCGTGGCGCTCATCAGGGCCTTGGTGGCTGCCCACATGATCTCCCCCAGGACAATGTCATCCAGGTTCAATGGCGCACCCAGCAGCCCGTCCCAGGTCTTTTGTTCGGACATGCGCGTGTACGCGGAATACATGCCCTCGAAACTGGCCGTGTACATGGCGCTGGAACAGATGATGCCCGAGGCCAGGAAGACCATGTAGGGCAGGTCACCCAGGTCTCCCACCAATTGGCCGAATCCATAGCCGAAGGCCAGCAGATACAGCACTGGCTCACCGAAGTTGCCCAGCACGGACGGCACCATGATCTTGCGCCACACCAGAAGATTGCGGCGCCACACGGGAATGAACCGCAGACTCAGCTGCGGCATCAGGGAGGTCATCATGGTTCAGTCCCTCAACTCGTGTCCGGTGAGTTTCATGAAGACATCTTCCAGATTGGCCGGACGATGCAGGTAGCGCAGCCCGGCCCGCTCCAGGCGCTCCAGCACGGGGGCCGCCTCACGGCAGTACAGCAGGGCCATATCCCCCACCCGGTGGGCCCGCGCTGGCAGGTCGTCCGTCTGACCGTCCAGCCAGCGCATGGCCGCGTTGCCATTGATCTCCAGCACATGGGGATCAATATGCTCGGCAATCAGGGCATTGGGGCTGTCCTGGGCAACGATCCGCCCCCGGTCCATGATGGCCAGCCGATCACAAAGACGTTCCGCCTCCTCCATGTAATGGGTGGTGAGGATCAGCGTTGTACCCTGCTGCTTGAGGCCTCGCAGGCACTGCCAGATATGATGGCGCGCCTGGGGATCCAGCCCGGTGGTGGGCTCATCCAGCACCACCAGTTCCGGGCGATTGATCAGCGCCCGCGCCAGAGTGAGGCGGCGCTTCATCCCTCCGGAGAGGGAATCAATGCCCATGTTTTCCCGTTGCCCCAGGTTGGCAAAGGCAATGAGTTCGTCCACGCGACGGCGACGCGCATCGCCCTTGAGGCCGAAGTATCCGGCATAGGTCGTCAGGTTCTCCCGTACGGTGAAATCCGGATCGAGATTATCGAACTGAGGCACGATACCCAGCCGTACTCGAGCCTCACGCGCCCTGGCGGGAATGGGCTCGCCCAGCACATGCAAGGTGCCGCCGTCAGGAGGGGTCAGCCCCAGCATCATGCGCAGGGTGGTGGTCTTGCCTGCCCCGTTGGGCCCGAGCAACCCGAAACATTCCCCCGGGCGTACCTCCAGATCAATGTGATCCACCACCGTCTGGCCGTCGTAGCGCTTGAGCAGCCGGCAGGCCCGCGCAATGTGCGGTCCATCCGCAGTCTGCGCAGTGGTGAAATCGTCGGTTAAAGCAACTGTATCCATGCAACGTCCCTTGAGTTGACCGATCATGTTACTAAGTGGCGGGCCGGCGACGCCAGCAACCCGACCTTTTGCCGGGTGTTGCCCCTTGCCAAACGCGCCGCCTTGAAATACTGTCTATAGATATAGAAGCGAGGACCGGTATGGAAAAGCTCACCCCCAGGCAGGCGGAAATCCTGGCATTCATCCGCGACTACATGCAGACCAGCGGCATGCCGCCCACCCGGGAGGACATCATGCGTGCCTTTGGTTTCAAGTCCCCCAACGCGGCGGAGTGCCATCTGCGCACCCTGGCCCGCAAGGGCGCCATCGATATCCTGGCGGGCACTTCCCGCGGGATTCGTCTGCGCGAACCCCTGGGGCTGCCCCTGGTGGGCCGGGTGGCCGCCGGGGCACCCGTCCTGGCCGAGGAGCATATTGAAGATCACTACCGGCTGGACCCACGCCTGTTCAATCCCCGGCCGGATTACCTGCTGCGGGTGCAGGGGCTCAGCATGATCGGTGCAGGCATCATGGACGGAGATCTGCTGGCCGTCCATCGCACCCCCGAGGTGCGTAACGGCCAGATCGCCGTGTTCCGCCTGGAGGACGAGGTCACCGTGAAGCGTTTCCAGCAGGAGGGGCACACGGTCCGGCTGTTGCCGGAAAACCCGGACTTTGAACCCATTGTCGTGGATTTGCGCCAGGAGGCACTGAACGTGGAGGGCGTCAGCGTCGGCATCATCCGTAATCAGGATGCCTGACCCGCAGGCCCCCAGCGACGCCACGCCAACCCTGGAGAGCCTGCTGCAGCGCCCGGACATCTGGCGTGGCGGCGGCCAGGATGGCCATCACAGGCAGACCCTGTCCAGTGGTGATGCAGCCCTGGATCAACGCCTGGGCGGCGGCTGGCCACAGGGGGCCCTGGTGGAACTGCTGCTGGACCAACACGGCATCGGAGAGGTTTCCCTGCTGCTACCGGCCCTGGCCGCCCTCACCCAGGGCGGGCGCGCCGTGGCCCTGGTGGCTCCGCCCTATGTTCCCTATGCACCGGCCCTTCGGCAGGCAGGCATCCACCTTCGACACCTGCTGTGGATCACGCCCCGGGATGACACGGAGATCCTCTGGGCCATGGAGCAGATCCTGCGTGCCGGCCCCGTGGGTGCGGCACTGGTCTGGCCTCAACGATTGACCTCCCGGCAGTTGCGCCGACTGCAACTGGCAGCGGAGCAGGGTCGCGCCACCGGTTTCATCTATCGTCCCACGCAACATATCCGGGAGCCCTCCCCTGCCGCACTCAGGCTGCGCCTGCACGCCGACAGGGGGGGGTCGCCAAGGCTGGAGATCATCAAGCAGCGGGGACCTAAAACCACTCCACAACCGCTTCCAGAACAGCATCAGGACATTCCTCCTGGGGCACGTGACCGCACCCGGGAATAGTCGCCACCGTGGCGTGGGGCAGTGCCTGCGCTGCGCGCCTGGAATCCTCGGGAGGTACAACCCGATCCTCCTCCCCGATGATCACCAGGCTTGGCTGCGTCAGCTCCCCCAGATGAGCACTCACATCCACCGGACTGGCCATGGCGCGCACAAAAAGCTCACCCCAGGCCAGATCCCAGTTTTCCACGCGGGTGTGAATCATGGTGAGCGCGCGCCGCTCATCACTGATGGCCTGCGGATCATGATAAGACAGATCCAGCAGGGTTCCACGAGAGCCCAGTTGCCGGGCCAGCAACAGGTTCAGACGCCGGATCTGGGGCAATTGGGTCACCGCGTCCGGGAAGCTGGGCCGATCCACATACACCCACGGGTTGATCAGGACCAGGCCGCTGACCCGCTCCGGGGCCTCCAGGGCCGCCTCCATGGCCAGGGTGGCCCCGGAGGAGTTGCCCACCAGGATGGCCTGATCGATTCCCCTGGCATCCAGGAAGGCCAGCAGGTGCGTCAAGGCCGCCTCCTTGGTGAAGGGGTTGGGCCCCGACCACTCATCACGGGTGGGCTTGGCACTCAGCCCGTAGGGCACCTGGTCATGGGCCACCACCCGCCCGTGCTCGGCCAGGCCAGGCAGGAGTTCATTCCAGGTATAGGCATTGAAGGTGAAACCGTGAAGCAGAACGAACGTGGGCGCATCTGCCTCGCTGCCCCCATCGGCCTCCAGATAATGCAGTTTCAATCCATCGGTCCCCGCAAAGGGAATGGTCACGAACCGGCTCTCTTCGGTCGCGACCGCCTGGGCCGATTCGAGCCCCTTCAGGGGTTGGCTGGAGATCAGAAATGGGCCCAGCAGCAGGACCAGAAGTCCCAGCGTGAACAGACTACCGAGGATGATCAAGAGCCATCTAAGCATGAGATTCCTTACAAGGTTTACTTTATAATCCGCCGTTTTTCATGCGCTTTAAAGGCATGGATACACGCCATGCCCGCCTCTGGCGCCATTCACTTTACCGTCTCGACCGACCACCAGCCAGTCTGCCAGGCCGCCTGAACGGCCCGAGGCCCGCGGGCTGGCCCGGTTGGCGCAGACCAGTACGCGCCTTATAGTGACCACGCCATGGACAAGCCAGCCCGAACCCAGCCCGACGTTCCCAGCAAGCCCCTTTTCCGACAGCGCCTCGTTGCCGAGGCGGTGCGCATCCACGAGGATCGCGAGGGCCGTGTCATTGATGATGCCATGGCCTGGAAGGTGGGCCGCGAGACGTCTGGTGATCTGGAGGCCCGGGTACTGGCCCGGGCCGCAGCCACCCGCCTGGGGGCACGGGTCGAGGATGCCCTGCAGGGGGTGAGCCGCCTGGGTACCTGGATGGGCATACTGGCATTGCTGCTGGCCGGCCTGTTGGGCGTGGGCGCTGCCGGTGCTTCTCTGGGCGCGCCACTGATGGACGATGCCTCACGCATCAACATCTTCTGGGCCCTGGGCAGCCTGCTGGGCGTACAAACCCTGCTGCTGCTGCTGTGGCTGCTGGTCATGCTGTTGTTGCCTCGAGCCGGCGGTGGACTCCTGGGACATGGGGTGCTGGGGGCCGGTGGTGGCCTGGCGCGTTGGCTGTCCCGCGCCCAGGCCCATGAACTGGCGGTGCGCGCCCTCCTCAATCTGCTGGGCCGGGGCGGACTGGCCCGATGGTCGGCAGGTACCGTGACCCACCTGCTATGGGCCGCCTTTGGCGCCGGGGCCCTGCTCATGTGCATCTGGAGCCTGAGCGTGCGCCAGTATGATTTCGCCTGGGGAACCACCCTGCTCAGCGAAGCCCACTTCATCACCCTGATTCATACCCTGGGCGCCCTGCCCGCCTGGGTGGGCATCCCGGTACCCGATGAGGAACTCATCCGCGCCAGCCGCCTGGGCGTCAGTGAGGGTGCCGACGGTCGCATTGCCTGGTCGGGCTTCTTGCTGGGCAGTCTGCTCTTTTACGGGCTGTTGCCCCGCGTGTTGCTCGGCCTGCTGTGTCTTGGTCTGGCGCGCCGTTCAGCAGCCCGCACCCACGTGGATCTCAGCGCCCCCGGATATGCCCGCCTGGCCCCGCGCCTGCAGCCCGACCACCATCGCCTTGGCGTGATTGATCCACCACCCGCCCCACCCCCGCCAGGGCATGCCCCCCAGGAGCGTCGAGACACACGAGACACCAGCACCCCCATGGCCCTGGTGGGCTTTGAACTGGAGCATGCCCGGGATCACTGGATCCAGAACACGCGTCACCCCCGGTGCATCCCCCTGGGCCAGGTGGACGATCGCCATACCCGCCGCGACATCCTGGCGGCGCTGGCGGCACAGGACCCCGCACCCTCGGTGGTGGTGGTGGTCTGCTCCCTGGCCCGCACCCCGGATCGCAGCACCGAAGGCTTCCTGGCAGATCTCCGTTCCCGCACCACCGCACCCGTCTGGCTGCTGCTGGACGAGGCGCGCATTGCCCGGGAGCGGGAGGTCGACCTGGCGGCCCGGTATCGCGCCTGGCAAGCGCTGTCGGAACGGGCCAGTCTGGATCGCCTCTTGCCCGATGACCCGGGCCAGGCCGATCATCGGGATGCCCGAATCCTGCTGGATGCCTTCGACCCTACCAAGGATCACGCGTCATGAGTCCGCTATTGCAGGTGGCCGTGGTCGGCCACACCAACACAGGCAAGACCTCCCTGCTGCGCACCTTGTCCCGCGACACGGATTTTGGCGAGGTGTGCGACGCCCCGGCCACCACCCGGCACGTGGAGGGCACGGAGATTCTGGTAGACGGCGGGCCGGTCATGGCCCTGTTTGACACCCCGGGCCTTGAGGATGCCTCCGGCATCCTGGACTGGCTGGAGACCGGTCAACAGGATCGCCACGCCGGGGCCGAAGCGCTGGAGCGGTTTCTGCAGGCCCCCGAAGCCAGTGGACGCTTTGAGCAGGAGAGCAAGGTACTGCGCCAGCTGCGCAGCAGCGATGTGGGCCTGTACGTCATTGATGCCCGCGAGCCGGTGCTGGGCAAATACCGGGATGAACTGGCCGTACTGGGCATGTGTGCAAGACCGCTGATCCCCGTGCTGAACTTCGTCGCCTCCCAGGACAACCGTGAGCCACAGTGGCGGGAGACCCTGGCCAACCTGGGCCTGCATGCCGTGATCACCTTCGACTCGGTGGTCTATGACCTGCAGGGGGAACTGCGCCTGCACGAAAAGCTGCGCAGTCTGCTGGACGCCTACAGAGAACCCCTGGGCCGCCTCATGGAGGCCCGCACCCGGGAGGCCCAGTGGCTGGAGAGATCCGCGGCAGAGAGTGTCGCCGACATGCTGCTGGACATCGCCGCCTGCACGCTGCTTGTGCCGCGTGAACCCGCGGCCACGGAGGCCGGCATGGAAGAATTGCAGCGTCTCGTCCGCAGACGGGAGCAGGATTGCGTGGATGCCCTGCTCAGCCTGTATCGCTTTCGCGCCAGCGATTATCTGGCCACCCAGATACCACTGGAGGATGGTCAGTGGGGCATGGATCTGTTCACCACCGACGCCTTGCGTCACTACGGGTTGCGTACCAGTGAGGGCGCAGCGGTCGGCGGCGCCATCGGGCTGGCCATCGACGTGATGGCCCTGGGCACCACCCTGGGTGCGGGTACCGCCGCGGGTGCCACCGCCGGTGCACTCATGGGCAATGGCGTCGGCCTGGGTCGGCGCCTGGGTCAGCGCATGCGAGGACAACGGGAACTGAGGGTCAATGACACCACACTGCGTCTGCTGGCCCTGCGCCAGCGGCAGCTGGCCCGGGCCCTGTCGCGTCGCGGCCATGGCGCCGAAAAGGCCCTGGAACTCAATACTCCTACGGATAACACCTGGCGCCGGGGCAAGTTGCCTGCCCCGGTCCGCAAGGCGCGGCTCCACCCCCGCTGGTCGCGTTTGAATGAGCGAGCTGATGGCGTGGAGTCGAAGCCACGCGCTCAGGCGTTGGAGGCGTTAACCGAGCAGTTGCTGGACGAAGGAAGCCGTGTGTAGCCCCCCTCGACCCTACACCTGATAACCCGACACCCGATTCTGCAAATCCGCTGCCAGTCGCGCCAGTTGTTCGCTGGCGGCAGCGATTTCCTGGGCGCCATTGGAAGTCTGATCCACCGAGTGGGAGATGGTGCTGATGTTGCGGTTGATCTCCTCGGCCACGGCGGACTGCTCCTCGGCGGCGCTGGCGATCTGCGCATTCATGTCGTTGATGCTGACGATGGAGTTGTTGATGGAGTCCAGTGACTGACCGGCCTTGGCGGCCTTGAATACACTATCCTGGGCCTTGGTACGACCCTGTTCCATCACGCGCACCGCCCCGCTGGCACCACTTTGCAACCGCTCGATCATGTCCTGGATCTCGGTGGTGGAACTCTGGGTACGACTGGCGAGTGTGCGCACTTCATCGGCCACCACGGCAAAACCCCGCCCCTGCTCACCGGCGCGAGCCGCCTCGATGGCGGCATTCAGGGCCAGCAGGTTGGTCTGCTCGGCAATGCCCCGGATCACATCCAGCACCTTGCCGATCTCGTCACTGTCGGCGGACAGGCGGGTAATCACCTCAGAGGCGTTCTCCACTTCATGGGCCAGTTCCTCGATGGAGGCAATGGTTTCCTTCACCACCTGACTCCCCGTGGAGGTCTCCTGCTGGGTGTCCTGGGCTGACTGGGCCGCATGAGAGGCATTGCGGGCCACCTCCTGCACCGTCGCCGTCATCTCGTTCATGGCCGTGGCCACCTGATCCGTCTCCGAGTGCTGCCGCTTCACCTGCTCGCGAGTCTCCTCCGACGTGGTGGAGAGCTGTTCTGCCGCCGAGGAAAGCTGGGCCGTGGCCGAACCCACCTGGCGCACCAGTTCATGCACCCGGTCGGCAAACCGGTTGAACCCATCTGCCAGGTCGGCCACCTCGTTTCTGCCCTTCACGACGAGTCGCCGCGTCAGATCCCCACCGCCATCGCCGATGTCACGCAGGGTATGTGCCGCCTCGCGGATGGGTCCGACGATCATGCGGGCGAAGAACACCGCCCCCACGATGCCAACGACCACAACCACCAACAAGGCCATGAGCATCCCGCCAACCAGCTCGGTAACACCGCGGGCGACGATGGAATCGGCCTGTTCCTTGGGGATACCCAGCCCCATGATGCCGATGACCTGGTTGCGTTCGTTGAACAGGGGTTCGTAAGACGTCAGATGGGGTACCCCCACGATCTCGGAAACACCGGTGTAGCGCTCACCCTGAATCGCCGACGCGTAGGCCGCCGTGTCACGGCCCAAGGGTGTGCCCACGGCACGCCTGCCATCCGGCCGGGTGACGCTGGTGATCACCCGGGGAAACTGGTTGCCGTCGCGAGCAAAGATGGTGAACACGATCCCCAGATCGCGACTGATGGCATCGGCCATCTCGTGACGCCCTTCCAGCGGTTCACCATCCGCATCCACCAGTCGTCCGTTGGAAACCCCAACGCTGCCGTAATACTGCGTCAGATACACCCGGGCGGCCCGCAGGTCCCCCTCCGCCTTCACCAGCAGACTGTGATCCACCAACTGACGGGAGGTATTGGCCATGCTGTGATAGGACACCAGCAGGAATACCAGCCCCACCACCGTCAGCCCAACTACCGCGAACAGAATCAGCCTTGCCTGGATCGTTATATTATTCAGCATGTTGACGTCTCTTGTTGAAGCCCTGGGTCATCCGGTATCGGCCAGCGGTCATTCTTCTTATCGGCCGCCAGCGGGCATTCCTTAATCCCCCGCCCTTAATCCCCCGCACCGTGATCACCCTGCCGGCCCGCGCAACAGGCTCATCATGGCGCTGGCCTTGTGCAGGGTCTCCTGGTACTCATCCTCGCCATCGGAGCCTGAGGTGATGCCCCCGCCGGCCCAGAATCGGACCTGCCCATGACTGTTCACCAGGGTGCGGATGGCAATGCTGGTATCCATGTCGCCATCAAAGCCCACATAGCCGATGGCCCCGCAGTACACCCCGCGCCGATGCGGCTCCAGAGCCTCGATGATCTCCATGGCTCGAAGCTTGGGCGCTCCAGTGATGGACCCCCCGGGAAAACATCCCCGCAAGAGGTCCAGCGCATCACGACCCGCTGCCAGGCGCCCGCTCACTGCGCTCACCAGGTGGTGCACCGTGGCATAGCTCTCCACGCCAAAAAGCTCCGGCACACGCACGCTGCCAATGGCACAGGTCTTGCCCAGATCGTTGCGCAGCAGGTCCACAATCATCACATTCTCGGCCCGATCCTTGGCGCTGGAGGCCAGTTGCGCCCGTTGCGCCTGATCGGCGCTCCGGTTGGCACCCCGGGGACGGGTCCCCTTGATGGGGCGGGTGCTCACCTGGCCAGCGCGCACCTCCAGAAAACGCTCCGGTGAGTTGCTCAGGATGTTGGCCTCGGGCAGTTTGAGAAAGGCCCCGAAGGGCGCCGGGCTGATGCCCCTGAGGCGCTGGTAGCTGCCCCAGGCATCCCCCTGAGCCAGGGCGCTGAAGCGTTGCGCCAGGTTCACCTGATAACAGTCACCCTCGCGGATGAAGGCCTGCACCCGGGCGAAGCGGGCCTGATAGTCTTCCCGTGACATATTGGACTGTATACCGCCACGCAGCCTGAATCCCGATCGCATCCGCCCCCGGCCGGCCTTGGATAGCATGCGCAGCAACTCCGGCCAGATCCGGGCCGTATGAGGATCCAGTCCGCGCCCCACCAGCCAGGCCACTTGTTCCTGATGGTCCACCACCACCGCCCAGTCATGAATGCCCACCGCCATCTCCGGCAGGTTCTCGCCGTCCTGGGCCAACGAAGGCAGGCGTTCGAACCGACGTGCCAGGTCATAGCCAAAATAACCCAGCGCGCCCCCTGAAAAGGGCAGGCCATTCACGGGCGGCAATCGCGGCCCCAGGCAGGTCGCCACCAGGCGCAGCGGATCGTCCCCGCTTTCGCGCACGCCACTGCGTTCCTGGATGCGCGTCACGCCCCCCCGGGTGACCACTGTGACGAAGGGGTCGGCGGCCAGGATATCGTAGCGACCACGCCGGCCGGCAGTGCCGCCGCTGTCCAGGAAGACCGCCCAGGGTCGATCCGCCAGCACCTGAAACAGCCGCGCCCCATCCCCGGGATAGGGCAGACGCTCAAGCCGGAAACCGGTGGAACGGACGGTCATGGTGGCGGGACAAACCTCGTGGATGACGTCGAAACAGGCAGCGGGAGCGCGGATTCTACTATGATGCCGGTGGCAATGGGGGCCGGGCCGGATGGCATCTGCTGGTCTGGACTGAGTATACTGCGCCCGCTGCATGACAAACGCCGCCCGCGTGGCCGGTGCATGAAACCCGCGCCCACCGATGGTGTCTATCCGCAGGGCAGATCACCGCAAATACCCTGTCGGCGAATCCGCTGTCAACGCATGACAGCGTCATGCGTTTACCCCTCATCCAGGCCTTTGCGGCTGCCACCCGACGTGGCATCCCTGGCCTGAATCAGCCACCGTTCAAGCCCACACGACCCCGCCCTTCCGGCCATGGACAAGACCCGATGAAACGACTCCCGATCCTGATCGCCCCGGTATTGATCCTGGTGGCGGTGCTCATCTGGTGGGGAACCGGATCCGATTCAGACACCGGGCCGGGCCCGGGTGCCGGCCAGGGCGCCGTGGCCGTGAGCGTGGATACCGTCACGCGCGCAGATCTGACGGACCGTGCGTTCTTCACCGGCTCCCTGGTGGCTGCTCACCGGGTGGAAGTGGCCACACGCGTGGCCGGGCGTCTGAAGCGCCTGCATGTGGACATTGGCGATCAGGTGGAGCCGGGACATTTGCTGGCAGAACTGGACGATGACGAATTCCAGCAGGACCTGGAGCAGGCCCGTGCCGAACTGGCGGTATCCAATGCCAACCTGATCGAGGCCCAGGCGGCGCTGACCTCGGCACAGCGCGCCCTGGACCGCACCCGGGACCTGCGCGAACAGCGGGTGGCCTCCCAGTCCGAACTGGAATCGGCGGAAACCGACGTGGAGGCCCGCCAGGCGGGTGTCACCCTGGCCCGTTCCCAGATCGCCCAGCGCCAGGCGGCCCTGCGCAATGCCCAGATCCGTCTGGACTTCACCCGTATTCAGGCGGAACTGGATAACGGTGAAGGCCAGTGGCTGGTGGCCGACCGCATGGTGGATCAGGGCAGCATCCTGCAGGCCAACACCCCCATCCTGGCGCTGGTGAATCTGCAACCCCTGCGGGCCCGGGTATTTGTCACCGAGCGGGATTACGCCCGCCTGGCGCCCGGCCAGTCGGCCCAGCTTTCCACCGTCGCTCATCCCGGCGAGACCTTTGAAGGTGAGGTGATCCGCGTCGCTCCCGAGTTCCGTGAGGCTTCCCGCCAGGCTCGGGTGGAAATCCAGGTGCCCAACCTCGACCAACGCCTGCGCCCGGGCATGTTCGTGGAGGCCAGGATCAGCACCCGCACTGTGGAAGATGTGACCGTGGTGCCCATTGATGCGGTGCTCGAACGGGACGGCCAGCGCGGCGTCTTCCAGGTGGAAGAAGCGGACAATGGCCCCATTGCCCGGTTCGTGGCCGTGAGCACCGGCATTGAGGAAGCCGGGAAGGTGCAAATCACCGAACCCGAGATCAGTGGTCGGGTGGTCACCCTGGGGCAGCACCTGCTCAGTGACGGTGTGCGGTTGCGTATTGCCGACGAGGGCGAGGCCCGTGCCGAGGACGAGCGCTGATGAATCCCGCTCGCTTTACCGTCCCTCGCCCCATATTCACCTCCATGGTGACGGCCATCGTGGTCACCCTGGGGCTCATGTCCCTGTTCCGCCTGCCCATCGATCTGATGCCGGACATCACCTTTCCCACCATTTCGGTGATGACCACCTACGAAAATGCCGGCCCGGAGGAAATTGAACAACTGATCACCCGCCCCGTGGAGGAAGCCGTCTCGGCCGTCCCTGGCGTGGAGGAAGTCACATCCACCTCATCCGAGGGTTCCAGCACCGTAAGGATCTCCTTTACCTGGGGCACCAACCTGGACGACGCCACCAACGAGGTGCGCGACCGGCTTGATCGTATCGTCAATGCCCTTCCCGAGGAGGCCGACCGACCCAGGGTGCGTCGCTTCGACAGTTCGGACCTGCCGGTGATGCTCATCGGCGTGGCCGCCGAGCTGGACCCCATCGAACTGCGCCAACTCATCGATGACCGTATCCGCACCCGCCTGGAGCGGGTGCCCGGCGTGGCGGCCGTGGACGTCTGGGGCGGCCTGGAACGGGAGATCCGGGTGGAAGTGGATCAGGACAGGCTGCAATCCCTGCAACTGGGCCTGGAGGATATCCGTCAGGCACTGCGTGAGGCCAATGTCACGGTGCCGGCGGGCGAGATCGTGCGGGGTCGCATGGACCTGCGCCTGCAGGTTCCCGGGGAGTTCGAGACTCTGGACCAGGTTCGCGGTACCGTCGTCGCCACCCGGGAGGGCTCTCCCATCTTCCTGCATCAGGTGGCTCAGGTACGGGACACCCACCAGCGCATCACTCGCCTGATCCGCATCAACGACACCCCCGGGGTGCGCCTGGCCGTGCGCAAGCAGGCCGATGCCAATACCGTGCAGGTGGCCGAAGCGGTGCGCGCAGAGATCGCGCGCCTCAACCGGGAGAATCCTCAGCTCGATATCGTCGCGGCCATCGACAGCTCCCGCTTCATTGAACGCTCCATCGCCAACGTGGGCCGCTCCATCCTCTATGGCGGCAGCCTGGCCGTTCTGGTACTGCTGTTCTTCCTGCGCCATCTGCGTTTCACCCTGGTGGCCGCCACGGCCATCCCGGTCTCGGTGATCGCCACCTTCGGCCTGATCTACTTCGGCGGCTTCACCCTCAACCTGATGACCCTTGGCGGTCTGGCCCTGGGGGTCGGCCTGATGGTGGACAATGCCATCGTGGTGATCGAAAACATCGCCCGACGCCGCACCGAGGACGGACTGCCCGCCGCACAGGCCGCCACCGAAGGTACATCCGATGTGGCCGCGGCCATCACCGCCAGTACCCTGACCACCCTGGCCATCTTCCTGCCCATGTTCTTTGCCCAGGAGATGGCCGGGGTGCTATTCAAGCAGCTGGCCTTCGTGGTGGCCTTCGCCCTGTTCTGCTCCTTGCTGGTGGCCCTGACCCTGGTACCCATGCTCATGGGGCGCAAGGGCACGGTGAGCGAACGCCCGGGCAACCCGCTGACCCAACGTGCCGCCGCCGTGGCCGGTGGCATCGTCCGGCGCGTGGAAACGGGTTATCTGCGACTTCTGGATGCCGTACTGGCCCATCGCTGGACGGTGATCGTGCTGGCACTGAGCCTGTTCGTGCTGGCATTGGCCCTCATCCCGCGCCTGGGCACCGAATTCATGCCCGCCACCGATGAGGGCGAACTGCGGGTCAGCATCGAGATGGAGCCCGGCACCCGTCTGGAGATCCTGGACCAGGCCGTACGCCGCATGGAAGATGTCCTGAAAACGCATGTTCCGGAGGTGGAGAACCTGGTCACCAGCGTGGGGGGCTCCACATTCCGTTCCACCTCGCCTTCCACTGCCTCGCTGCGTATCTCCCTGGTGCCCCAGGATCAGCGCAGCCGCAGCACCGACCAGATCGCGGCCGACCTGCGCCGCCAGCTGGGCGACATGCCCGGCGCCACCATTCGGGTGCGCCCCAGCCGCGGCATGATGATGGGCCGTATCGGCGGCGGGGGTAATGACGAGAGCCTGAGCCTGGAGGTACGCGGATTCGACCTGGAAACCATCGATCAGGTGGCCGCCGAACTGGAGACGCGACTGGCGCGGATCGAAGGCATCACCGACGTGCGACTGGGTCGCGAGGAAGGCCGCGAACAACAGCTGGTGCGCATCAACCGCACCCGCGCCGCCGACCTGGGCGTGAGCGTTTCCCAGGTGGCCCGCACCCTGGAGACTGCCCTGAGCGGCGGTAGCGCCGGTCAGTTCCGGGATCGCAGCACGGAGACCCGCATCTGGGTACAACTGCGGGATGCCGAGCACATGACCCTTCAGGAGGTGCTCAATATCACCGTGCCTGGTCGCGACGGCGAGCCGGTGAGCCTGCGCCACCTGGTGGACCTGGAGCCGTCGATCGCCCCCTTGCAGATCGAACGCAAGGAACAGCAGCGCATCAACGAGGTGTTTGCCAATACGGCCGGTCGGGACCTGGGTTCCATCGTCGCCGACGTGCGGGCCGAACTGGCGGATATGCCCCTGCCCCGCAACGTGGACATCACCTTCGGGGGGGACGTGGAGGAACAGCAACGGGCATTCGCGGAGCTGGGTCTGGCTCTGCTCATGGCCGTGGCCCTGGTGTACATGGTGATGGCCAGCCTGTATGAATCCCTGCGGGATCCTTTCATCGTGATGTTCTCCGTGCCCCTGGCCCTGATCGGCGTGGTGGCGATGCTGCTGGCCACGGGCACCACCCTGAACGCCCAGTCCCTGATTGGTATCATCATGCTGGTGGGCATCTCGGTCAATAACGCCATCCTGCTGGTGGATCAGAGCGCCAGACTGCATCGCAGCCAGGGTATGACACCCCGTGCTGCCGTGCGTGAGGCCGCCCGTCGGCGCCTGCGACCCATTTTGATGACCTCGCTGACCACCATCCTGGCCTTGATCCCCCTGGCCATCGGCATCGGTGAGGGCGGCGAGGTCCAGGCGCCCATGGCGCGGGCGGTGATCGGCGGGTTGTTCAGTTCCACCCTGATCACGCTGCTACTGATGCCGGTGCTCTACACGCTGTTCCATCGAGAAGATGCGGGGGCTCCCGCTGCCAACCCGATCAGGTCGACATGATGTCCCCAAACCGAACCCTGCGCCCCACCCTTCTGGCCCTGGCCCTCTCCGGTCTGATGTTGCTGCCTGCCACCCAGGCTCAGGCCGATGATCTGCCCACCCCGCCCTGGCTGGAGGAACGCCTGGATGCCTGGGGCCCAGCGCCCCATACGCTTCCCGAAGGAGCCCCCAAGCCCGGTGCGCCAGCGGCCTGGTCCCCCGGTCCGGGGCAGGTGTCATCCGGGCAGTTGGAGTTGTCGGTGGAAAACGCCGTCTTCATGGCCCTGCAGAACAATCGCTCCCTGGCCATGGAGCAGTTGCAGCCACTGATCACGGGCACCTTCGAGGCGGTGGAACGGGCGGTGTTCGATCCGGTGCTGTTCGCGGAGATGAGCCTGTCCGAGGATGAGACGGTGCGGCAGTTCGATCAGGCCCAGATCCCCGATCAGGTGACCCGCTCTCAGCGGGATCGTGCCGAAGCCGGACTGCGTCAGAGTCTGCCCACCGGCACCGACATCGAGCTTTCCCTGCGCACCGTGCGCAGTGAGTCGACACGAACCGACGAGCAATTCACCTCCCGTGCCGGCCTCACCCTCACCCAGGCCCTGCTGCGCGGTGCCCGCATCGATTCCAACCTGGCCAGTCTGAGGCAGGCCCGGGTGGACACACAGAGCTCCCTGTACGAGTTCCGGGGCTTTACCGAATCCCTGGTGGCCGACGTGGAAACCGCCTACTGGGACTACGTCCTGGCCAGTCGCCGCACCCAGATTTTCGAGGAGTCCCTGGCGGTGGCGAGTCAGCAACTGGAAGAAACCCGTCAGCGCATCCGCGTGGGTGATCGGCCCGAGAGCGAGGAGATCTCCGCCCGTGCCGAGGAGGCCCTGCGCCGTCAGGGTCTGATCGATGCGCGCTCGCAGCGGGCTCAGACCCGCATCCGCCTGTTACAGCTCATCAACCCGTCCGTGGCCCATTGGGGCACCCATGTCACCCCCCTGGACGCACCTGACCCACAGGTACCCGCTCTGGAACCGGTGGGCGACCATATGCAACTGGCCCGTGAATTGCGCCCTGCACTCAATGAAGCGCGCCTGCGCGTACAGCGCGGCGAACTGGAACTGATCCGCACCCGTCAGGGCCTGCTGCCGCGCCTGGATCTGTTCGTCACCCTGGGCCAGAGCGGCTATGCCTCCGCCTTCGGCGATGCCTGGCGCGAGGTGGACGGCCCCGGCTACGACTACAGCGTGGGCCTGCAACTGGAATATCCCATCGGCAACCGGGCCGCCCGGGCCGATGCCGAACGGGCCGGCCTGAGCCGCCAGCAGGCCCTGGAGGCGCTGGGGAATCTGCAGCAACTCACCGCCCTGGATGTGCAGAACGCCTGGTTCGAGGCCAACCGCACCCGCGAACAGATCCAGGCCACGCAACTCACCCGGGAGCTTCAGGAAGAGGTGCTGCGTGGCGAGCAGGCCCGCTTCCGCGTGGGCACCGGCACAGCCCTGGCCCTGTCCCAGGCGCAGCGGGATCTGCTGGAGAGCCAGCTGGAGGAAGCCGAGGCCATCATCCGTCATCGTCAGGCCCTCACCGAACTCTATCGTCAGAGTGGCACGCTGCTGCTGCGCCGCGGGATCGAGGCCCCGGGAGATCAGGCGGTTGAGGTGAGTTTCTAAGGGGCGATCCATGCCGCTGACCCGTGGCGGTACATTGCCGATATCCTTGCCTCATGACCACACTGCAGATCCTCATCCCCACCTTTGCCCTGATCGTTCTGGGCTTCCTGCTGAAACGACACGCCGCCTTCAACCAGGGCTTCTGGTCCGACCTGGAATGGTTGATCTACTACATCCTCTTCCCGGCGTTGTTGTTTGGCTCACTGGCCCGGCATCCGCTGGAGATCCAGAGCGCCGCCGGGATGATCTACACCGGGTTCATCTTCATGCTGGGGGGCATGGCCCTGGGCTATCTGGGGCAGCGGTGGATGCGGCTGGGGGAGCGTGAATTCGCCTCGGCTTTCCAGTGCGCCTTCCGTTTCAACTCATATATCGGCTTTGCCATTCTCGGCGGACTTCATGGGGCTGAGGGTGTGGCCGTGTTCGCCATCCTGACCGGCTTCATGGTACCCCTGGCCAATGTAGGTGCCGTGTGGGCCCTGGCCCGCCGTGGCAACCACGGCCTGCTGCGGGAACTGGCCCGCAACCCCCTGGTGCTCTCCACCTTTGCCGGTCTGGCCTGGTCCATCACTGGCTGGCCCCTGCCGACGATGCTGGATACCTCGTTGGGCTTTCTGGGTGAAGCCGCCCTGCCCCTGGGGCTGATTGCCGTGGGGGCCGGCCTGCGCCTGGCGGGGGTGGGCCGGCATGCCCCGGCCATTGCCTACCTGACCGTGGTCAAGCTCATCGCCGTGCCGGCCATCGCCCTGGGCGCCGCCATGCTCCTGGGGGTGAGTGGCGTCTATCTGGCCGCCGCGCTGGTTCTGGCCGCCCTGCCCACGGCCTCTTCGGCCTATATCCTGGCCGTGCGCATGGGCGGCGACGGACAGATCGTGGCCGCCCTGATCGCCACGCACACCCTGGCGGCGGCCATCACCTTGCCCTTGTGGCTGTTATTGATCGGCTGAGGATGAGGTTGCGGTTACTCAAGCCCGCCGGATCGGGTTACACTCCGATATAACCTTATGACCCAACCCACGCCCATAGCGCCCACTCCAGCCTCCGTCACCGGCGTCATCCTGGCCGGTGGCCGGGGCGAGCGTATGGGCGGGCGCGACAAGGGCCTGGTGGATCTTGCCGGGCAACCCATGGTGCGTTGGGTCATGGACAGGCTTTCGCCTCAGGTGGACAGGCTCATCATCAGTGCCAATCGCCATGCAGATGCCTACGCAAGCTTCGGTGCCCCCGTGGTGGCCGACACACAGCCCGGCTTTGCCGGCCCCCTGGCGGGCATCGCCGCGGCGCTGAGCGCCACCACCACGCCCTGGATACTCACTACCCCCTGCGATTGCCCACAACTTCCCGATGACCTGCTGCAACGACTGTCTCGGGCCCTCCAGGCTCAGGGCGGGAGGCTGGCCATCGCCCATGATGGTGAACGCCCGCAGCCCGTCTTCGCCCTGTTGCACCAGTCGCTGCTGCCCGACCTTGAGGCCTTTATCAGCGCCGGTGAACGCAAGGCCTGGATCTGGTGCCAGCGCCATCATGCGGCCGTGGCCGATTTCTCTCACTGCGCCCGGGCCTTCACCAACATCAATACACCCCAAGAGCATCGCCTGTTGGCTGCCACGCTCCCCACCGGCCAATTACCCGGGATGCCCACGCCGCCGGAGGACCGCGCCTCATGAGTCCAACACCCCCGCCCGCCCTCGTAGACCGGTTTGGACGCCGCGTGAACTACCTGCGGATTTCCATTACCGATCGCTGCGATTTTCGCTGCGTGTACTGCATGAGCGAAGACATGCAGTTCCTGCCCCGAAATCAGGTACTCACCCTGGAAGAGATCCAGCAGATCGCCCAGGCCTTTGTGGCGCTGGGAGTGGACAAGATCCGCATCACCGGTGGCGAACCCCTGATACGGCGGGGCGTAACCGGGCTGTTCCGGGGGCTGGGCAGCCTCCCCGGCCTTGAGGAACTCACCCTCACCACCAATGGCTCCCAGCTGGCCCGTCACGCCCCGGCGCTGCGGGCTGCAGGCGTCCGCCGCATCAATATCAGCCTGGATAGCCTGCGACCAGAGCGCTTTCGACGCATCACCCGGGTGGGCGACCTGCAACGGGTACTGGATGGCATTGAAGCAGCCCGCGAGGCGGGCATGGAGCGGGTCAAGATCAACAGCGTGATCCTCAAGGGCCGTAATGAGGACGAGATCATCGACCTGGTGGACTTCTGTCGTGACCGGGGCATGGATATCAGCTTTATCGAGGAAATGCCCTTGGGCGTGAATCCGGATCACGACCGGGCTGAGGTGTTCTATTCCAGCGATCGGGTACGGTCCGATATCGAGGCCCACTACCCCCTGATCCCCACCACCGAATCCACGGGCGGCCCGTCCCGCTATTTCCGTCTGGGCGATGGCCCCACCCGGGTGGGCTTCATCTCGCCCCATAGCCACAACTTCTGCGGTGACTGCAACCGGGTGCGGCTTACCGCCGAGGGGCGCCTGCTGCTTTGTCTGGGCCAGGAGCACTCGGTGGACCTGCGCCGTGTGGTGCGCGAGCACCCCGGGGATTCCCGGGCGCTGACCCAGGCCATCATCGACGCGATGCAGATCAAGCCGCAGGGACATGCCTTTGATCTGAGCGTCAAGCCGGTGATCCTGCGGCACATGAGCGTGACCGGTGGATGACCGCCTCAAAACTCACCACACAACCCGGGGTTCAGACCATGACTGAAGCCAACACCCGTGCCGCCTCGCACTGCCACGATGATCACGACCCGGACTCCATGACACTGCACCAGGCCCGGCAACGGATGCTCGAGTCCGTGAACCCGGTGACTGGTCACGAACGGCTTGGCTTGCGGGCCGCCCTGCACCGGGTGCTGGCCGAGCCGGTCCTGGCCCCCATTGCCGTGCCCGGCCACGACAACGCCGCCATGGACGGCTACGCCCTGCGCGGCGCCGACCTGCCCGGGCAGGGATCGGTGCGACTGGAACTGATGGGCACCGCCTGGGCCGGCAAGCCCTACACCGGCTCTGTGGGCCCAGGCGAATGCGTGCGCATCATGACCGGTGCCATGGTGCCGGAAGACTGCGACACCGTGATCATGCAGGAGAAGGTCACGCGCGAAAGCGATCAGATCATCATCCCCGCCGGGCCGCGTGCCGGCGAGAACATCCGCCGTGCTGGCGAGGATGTGCAACAGGGTCAGACGGTGCTGGACGCCGGAGCGGCGATCACCCCGGCGCGTCTGGGCCTGCTGGCCTCCCTGGGGCTGGTGGAAGTCACCGTGCGTCGCCGCCCGAGAGTGGCCTTTTTCTCCACGGGCGACGAGCTCACGCCCCTGGGTCAGCCCCTGCCACCCGGAGGCATCTACGACAGCAATCGCCACACCCTCTTTGGCATGCTCACCGCATTGGGCGTGGACGTGCTGGACATGGGGGTGATCCCGGATGCCCGCGAGAGCCTGAAGGCGGCCTTCGAGGATGCGTCAACCTGCGCTGATGTGGTGATCAGCACCGGTGGTGTCTCGGTGGGAGAAGCAGACTATATCCGCGACATCTTGGGTCAGGTGGGCCAGGTGGACTTCTGGAAAGTGGCCATCAAGCCCGGCCGTCCTCTGGCCTTCGGTCGCGTAGGGGAAGCCGTTTTCGTGGGCCTGCCGGGCAATCCGGTCTCGGCGGTGGTCACCTTTCATCAACTGGTTCAGCCCATGCTGCAACGGATGATGGGGATTGCCGAACCCGGGCTGCCCCCGCTGTTCCCGGCCACTTGCCAGAGTGCGCTGAAGAAGCGTCCGGGGCGAATCGAGTTTCAGCGCGGGGTGCTGGAGCGGGATGAGGCGGGGCAGATGCAGGTCCGGGCCACCCCGTCCCAGAGCTCCGGCGTGCTCAGTTCCATGAGCGAGGCCAATTGTTTCATTGTGCTGGAGATGGAGCAGAACCAGGTGGCGCCGGGCGAAACGGTGCAGGTGCAACCGTTCTGGGGCGTGCTGCCCTGAGGGACACCCACCGGACCTACATGGTCGGAATCACCGCCTCCAGGAGACGACGCACGTTCACCATGGCCTCGCTGACATTCTTCTCCACATCCTCCATGGAAATCTCCCCGGCGCCTTCGCCACGACCAGCGGCCCAGTTGGCCACCACGGCGCAGGTGGCATAACCCAGCCCCAGTTCCCGGGCCAGGCCCGCCTCGGGCATGCCGGTCATGCCCACCACGTCGCAGCCGTCCCGCTCCAGTCGGTCCACTTCGGCGCGGGTTTCCAGACGCGGGCCCTGAGTGGCGGCATAAGTCCCGCCATCATGGGCATCGAGCCCGATGGACCGGGCGCTGGCCAGCAGGCACTGACGCAATTCCGAACAATAGGGCTCGGTGAAGTCCACATGGGTCACATGACTCAGGTCTTCCTCGAACAGGGTGTGCCCCCGGGACCAGGTGTAGTCGATGATCTGATCGGGAAAGACGATCCGGGGCGGATACATCTCGGCGGTGATCCCCCCCACGGCAGCCACCGCCACCACACGACTGATGCCGGCATTCTTCAATGCCCAGAGGTTGGCCCGGTAGTTGATGCGGTGCGGGGGGATGGTATGCCCATAGCCGTGGCGTGCCAGGAACATCACTTCCCGCCCGGCCAGCACCCCATGGGTGATGGGCCCGGAGGGCTCGCCATAGGGGGTGTGCATCACCTCGCGGCGGGTGATTTCCAGGCCATTGAGGGAGGTCAGGCCGGTGCCACCGATGATGGCAATGGTGCTGTCAGTCATGGATCTCTCTTACTTTGGGAAAATTCGGGCCGCCCGCTGGCGGCGAGGATACGGTCAGGACACCCCGCTCAACATCCTTTCACGGCGTAGATGCCGTTGGCGTTGCGCAGGTATTCCTTGTAGTCCATGCCATAACCGAAGACATAGCGGTCTTCCACTTCCACGCCCACGTAGTCGGCCTCCAGACCGGGCACGCGGCGATCATGATGCTTGAGGACCAGGGCCGCGCTGTGAACCGCGCGGGCCCCCTGCCGACGGCAATACTCCAGGAGGCCGGCCAGGGTATGGCCCTCATCCAGGATGTCGTCCAGGACCAGGACGGTGCGATCCTTGAGTTCTATCTGGGGTTCCATGATCCAGTGCAGGGTGTCGCCCCCCTTGAGTTCGCCTCGATAACGGGTGGCATGCACATAATCCACCTGCAGCGGAAAATGCAGGCGGGTCAGCAAGTGACCGGTGAAGACCACCCCACCAGTCATCACGCAGAGCAGCAAAGGGTTCTGATCCTTCATGTCCCGGGTGATCGCCTCGGCCATGTGGTCGATCGCCGCCTCCACCTGTTGCTTCGAGACCAGACAATCGGCTTCGGCGTAGACCTGTGCGACGTGCTCCGGGGTAACGGACATGACAACCCTTTGTGTTTGCTGCGTGTTTGCTGCGTGAAGTGATCGATCAAGCCATGATCTCCTCTCCCGGGTGAGAGAGGAGACCCGCAAGACAACTCAGTAGGTGAACGTCACCGTATCATCATCCATGGCCTCGCCGATGACGTAGGCCCCACCCACGGTCTCGTCCACTTCGGGGATCATATCATCACCCCAGAGATCCAGCGTGGGCGTGCACACCTTGAACGTAACGCCCGCCTCGTGGGCATCCTTGATGAAATCGTAAACGGACTTGGGGCTGCCTTCCTGCACGAACAGGTTCTCGGCCACCCCCTTCTTGGCCAGCTCCCCGGCACGGCCGGTCATGACCACTTCCACGTCATATTCCATGGCCGCTGCCACGGTGGCCTGGAAGAAGGGAGCCCCCAGCTCAGAAGGGTTCTTGGGATCGGTGTTGACCATGATAATTAGTAATTTGTCGGCCATTCTCTTAACTCCTTTGGTGGTTCAGGCGGCATTATAGGCAGGCTATTCCACTCCCGCCAATGCATAAGCCCGGCTTATTCACGGATCAGCCAAGCCCTTGTCACACCGGCAATTCCATGTTTGACGAGTCGTCCATGGACCCCGCCAGGGCCACGGCGGCCTCCCAGTCCGGATCCTTGCGAAGTGCTTCCCAGGTCGGCGCCCGCCGACCGTGCATCCTGGCCAGCCTGGCCATGGCCACGGGTGCCTCGTGACCCGCCAGGGCATCCAGCGCCTGGGCCGCACCGTCGGGATGATTGCATACCAGCATCATGTCGCAACCGGCAGCCTGGGCCTTGAGCGCCCGCTCGCCGTAGTCCCCGAAGGTCTCGGTGGCCGCCATGCTCAGATCATCGCTGAAGATCGCCCCCTGGAAACGCAGCTGCCCACGCAATATGTCCCTTAACCAGTAGCGCGAGAACCCCGCCGGCAGCCCGTCGGCCCGGGAGTACACCACATGGGCAGGCATGAGCCCGGCGATGCCCTGCTCGATCAGCCGCTCGAAGGGCAGCATGTCATCAGTGAGGATATCCCGCTGCGGTCGCTCGTCCACCGGCAATTCCAGGTGGGAATCGGCGCGTACGCCGCCATGGCCGGGGAAGTGCTTGCCCACTGCCTCCATGCCTGCCGAGCGCATCCCCCGCATCCACTGCACGGCCAGATCGGCCACCACATGGGGCGAGCGATGAAAGGCGCGATCCCCGATCACACCGCTGCAGCCGTGGGCCAGATCCAGCACCGGTGCAAAGCTGAAGTCCACGCCGGCGGCGCGCAACTCCGCCGCCATCAGCCAGCCCAGCAGGCGGGATCTGCGCCGTGCCTCAGTGGGGTTCCTGTCGTACACTTCACCCAGGCGGGCCATGGGGGGCAGCTTCGTGAAACCTTCACGGAAACGCTGTACCCTGCCCCCCTCATGATCCACCGCCACCAGCAGATGCGGATCCCGCAGGGCATGGATCCGGGTCACCAGTTCGGTGAGTTGCTCCACCGACTGGAAATTTCGGGTGAACAGGATCACCCCACCCGCCATGGGATGGCATAACAGGCGTTGCTCGGCGGCGGTGAGGGTGGTCCCCTCAAGATCCAGCATCACGGGCCCCAGGGGCATGGCAGCTTACTCTTGCACTCGGGATCGAGACCCGCGATTGTAACGGATAGCGCTCCAAGGGCCACACAACCCAGAAGGATCGGATGCCGATGGCAGATCAAAGCACCCCAACCGCCAACCCGGTTCACGACCTGGGACCCGCCGAAAGGCGACCCCGGGTGGCACTGGTCAACCCGGGGGGCGAGGCCAACATCAACGGCCAGTTCGTGCTGGGGCGCCTCAGCGCCTTTCTCACCAGCCTGGAATCGGGCGAATCGCCCCGGGGGCGCCTGCGGGAGCGCATCCTCATTGCCCCCTGCCCTGGGTCCGACCAGGCCCGGAACGTTGCCGAGCAGACCCGTCAGGCCTTTTACCGGGTGGAGGTAGGCCACGGGGCGGACGGCATGGATGCCCTGCCCCAGGTATTTCTCATCAATCCCAGCGACGATGAACGATCATCCGCCTGCCTGTTCGGCCTGGCTGCGGTGATCGAACACCCGGAACACATGAATGGGGACGCCCCCTGGCTGCCCGCCTGGCGGGAAGCCGGCGGCGAGAACCTCTATCTCAAGGCCGGCCGCGCCGGTGAATTGCAGCCGGCCCTGTGCGAGCGCCTGTTCCGGGCCCTGGTGACCTTTCTCACCCATGCCGAGGTGATTCAGGACATCAGCCTCGCGGAGGAGGAGGATGACCTGCACTATTTTGGTGAGAAACAGGTCTTCGAACTCACCAGCGACGCCCGCGGCCTGTTCGTGTTCCGGCAGGATCCGGGGCACTGGCTCCATGGCGGTGACCTGATCGGCTATCTCTACGATCGCGGCACCGGTGCCCTCATCAAGGAATTCAAAACACCCGTGAGCGGCCTGTTGACCTCGATCCGGCGCAATCCGCTGGTGGAGGCCGGCTCGCCCGTGGCAACGGTCAGCCGCCTGGAGCGCGAGGACTGACGCGCCCACAAAAAAACGGGGCATCCGAAGATACCCCGCAAGCAGGAGGAGTGAACGAGATGACCGACAAGGCGGTGATGCATATCTTGCCAGACACTCAAGGATGAGCAACCGGCGTGCCAAATCATAACTCACTGATTCAAAAGGACTCATCGATTCCTTTGGAGCATCAGCTCGCACCAAAAGGGTGCAACCATTCGGGGATTCGCGCAGCAATGATGCACCGCGGAATTTCCGGTTTTGTGAACGACTTACAAGAGTGATGACCCGGCAGTATTGATATTCCACTTGACCTGTTACACTCAAGTGGCGTGAATTTTTTCAGAATTCAGTCCGATGGAGTCATGGCCACCGCGCCTTGGGGCACCCCCGGGCTGGAGCCATACATGCCCCGAAAAACAACGATCCTTTGTAATGGAGGTTACGATGCGTAAAGGTATGATCAGATTTGCCGTGGTTCCCGCCGCCGCTTTCGCTCTGGTGCTGAGCACCGGCTGTGCCACCACCCAGAATATGGAAGAACATCGTCAGATGATCGACAACGCTGGCGTCACCGCCGACCGCGCCCTGCGCACCGCCGAGGGGGCCCAGTCCAGTGCCGATAGCGCTCAGCGCACCGCGAATGAGGCCAACCAGAAGGCCGACCGCGCCCTGGAAGAAAATGCTCGCCTGCGGGAGATGATGCAGCGCATGGAGCGCACCATGGAGCGTGGCAAGTAAGCAGGCTCCCTGCCTGTCGTGATTGTGCGTGTCATGATTGACTGACACGCAAAACAGACCGGGCCCGCCAAGTGAATGGCGGGCCCGGCCTTTTTTATGCCTGAACAGCAACCCAGGTGAGGGGGCGGAGGGCCTGCCCCCCGCCCCCTGCACCCTGGATTCAATACTCAGAAGCGGTACTTCGCACCGAGTTCAAAGCTGCGCTCCGGCCCCACATAGATGCCCTGCCGCAGACCCGAGATATAACGCTCATCGGTCAGGTTCTTGACGGCACCAAAGACACTGAACTGCTGATTGACAGCATACTGCCCGGTCAGGTCGACCGTGTAGTAACTGGAAAGCAGTCCATCCCGATGATTCTCAGGATCGATCTCCTTACGGTTGCGGGCCTCGCCATAAACTTCCCCTGTGTAGTTCACAAGCAGGGCCGCCTCCAGCGGGCCTGTGTGATAAGCCAGCGTCAGATTACCCATCCATTCCGGGGAATAAGACAGTCGGTTCCCAGCATCTACGTCCTTCTCTGGAATACCGGATCGAAATTCAGCAGTCGGGATCCAGGTTAAATTACCATCCAGCATGAATCCATTTCCGAAATCATACCCGACAGCACCCTCTACGCCTCTGATCCGAGCATCACCCTCTTTGGGGTCGGCGATGGCCGATATGCCGGGTTCCACATAGTTCGAGAAATCCATATTGAAGGCAGCGACTTCGTAGCGCATGGAACCGGTGGCGCCACGAACCCCGATCTCGATATTGGTGGATTTTTCGGGATCGGAGACGAGATCCGGATCCAGGGCATTGGCCACCTGCGGAGGCGCCATCGCCCGGTGAATGCCACCGAACAACTGTGCCGACGGATTCAGCCGATAGGTTGCACCAATACCCGGAAGGAAATGGGAATCAGAAAATGAACCGTCATTGTCGGCGTTCCTTCTATCCTCTCGCTCGACCTTATAGCGTTCTGTACGCAATCCTGCGGTGATGGAGAGGTCCGAGGTCACGTCAAAACGGTTTTGTGCAAAAAGCCCAATATTGGAGGCACTCAGGGTGCGATCCTGCCTCAAGTCACCGGCTTGATGGGTGGTGTCGTAGCGCAAGGCAAAAGGAGTGTTTCCTGCGTCGATATCAAGCATCTCCTCTTCCATGTACCGGATACCAAACTCAGCCTCGTTATTGATACCAAACGTTTCGTGATTCAACGTCAAGCGTGAATCGACCCCGATACGCTCGAACTCACGGACGGCGCCGCGAAAAGCGTTTCTATTGTCAGGACCGTAATCCCAGACTGTCACCCCATCAACCTGCTTGGTGCCGTCAACGTTTTGCCTCCAATAGCCACGATCCATCTCGCTCCAGTAAACCAGCGTTCTCAACTCGGCATCCCGGTTGATCTGCCATTCATGGTTCACATCAAACGATGTTCGACTGGTGAGATAATAGTCATCCGGTGCGGGATTGAATGTCTTGCCCGCCTTGTAGGCATCCTCAAAGAGTCCGCGGTACGAGATATTGGCCTCATTGTCGTAGTAGACAAATTTCGCACTGATGTACTGGTCTTCACCAATGGCCGTGCCTGCCCTGACCATCACATCGGTCATGGTGTAACCCTTATCCATCCAGCCATCACTTTCGGCGCGGGTGGCGATGATGCCGAAGCGGGAATCGCCACTGGGGGAACTGCCGCCGAGCTCCGCGACCACCTCCTGGGTATTCCAGGAGCCCACCTTGCCGCGGACGGACACACCATCCTCAGGCATTCTGGTCTGGAAGTTGATAACACCACCGATATTGTTGGGTCCATAACGCAGGGAGGAGGCGCCCTTCAGGACTTCAACCCCTTCCATGCGCTGCACCCGGGGATTGTAGTACCTGGAGTTACCGATAAATATCCCGGGCTGGACCGGCACACCGTCCTCCAGCACCAGGGTCTTGAAATCGCCGGCGGGGATGCCGCGCACACCAAAATTGGTCACTACCGCAGACTCTTCCTCGCCCTTGATATAGACACCCGGCACCCTGCGCAGCAGATCCTCGGTGGAGCGAGGCTGGATGCGATCCACATCCTCCTGGGTCAACACATTCACCGCGGCTGGAATCCTGGCCCGCTCGGCTTCGGTTTGTCCGACGACATCGATGCGGGGCAGCTGGAATGCCCTTTCCTGAGCCATGGCCGTGCTCACGCTCCCCATCGTGCCGAGTGCCAAGGCCACCGCAGTGACCAGCGAAGTATTTTTGACTTGCACAGTTAAGACTCCAGCGTTTTAGTATGTGTCGAGAAAATGGCTGGCTTGAAGTCCAGGGACTTCTGGCTGGCTGGCGGATAACTGCCGGGGACGTGAGGCCTGCCCCGGCATTCAATCATTTCGTCAGAATCAGTTTTCCCTTACTGGTGACACGCAGGGTGTAGATCTCCCCCATGTGCTCGATCTGCAACTGCCGCCTGCCCTGCAACAAGCGCTGACTGGACAGCAGATCCGCACGACCGGAGGACAACCCGGAATGGCCGGCTCCCTCCTGCGTGCTGAGGGCATCGGGCATTGCCGGATGCTTGGGATTATGCTGGCTCATCGGATGATCTCGCGGACGTCTTCGCAGCGCCCGGTGCCCGGCGGGCACCCACCGCAGCCAGACACCTCCAGGGCAGTGGCGCTATTGTTGTTGATAATCAATCCTATTGTCAAATCCTATCAGGACGCATTTGGGAACTTTTCACGGAGAGATCAATACAGGGCGCCCGCCGAAGGCCAGTCAGCAAGGGGAAATCAGGGAAGGAGCCCCTCTCCCGCTCGCGGGAGAGGGGCTGGGGTGAGGGCCAGGCCGCTCAGTTCCGCCGCCGCGGCACCACACTGGCAGGGTGCAGATCACACCGCAATTGCCCACGCAGGAATCGATGACCCTCGATCCGCTCGCTCAGCCCCCGGCGATAATCACTGGTGGTGCCCACCACCTGGGCACAGGCGGCGGCATGGGTTTGATACTGCCCCGAGCGGGGGCACAGGGTGAGGCGCGTGCCATCAAAATGGGCATACCCCGTGCCGCGACGACGCACCCGTCCGTCTTCCACGGCCTGCATCTCGAACCCCCATTCCATGCCCTGCACCACATCCAGGGCCAGGGGCTGCACGCTGCGCCAACTGCCGCCCAGATAGGCTTCGGCCTCCCTCAGCACACATTGAACCCGTTCACCGAATCCCGCCTCCTGACGCCGCACCTCCAGCTCCGCCCTCTGCCTGGCGGCCTCCTCCTCACGGGCCCGGGCCTCGGCGGCCCGCTGCTCCGCGCGAGCCTGATCCAGAGCCGCCTGCTGCTGACGGGCCTGCAAACGTTGCTCCGCTGTCATGGCCTCCCATTGTTCTTCGGGGATATCCAGGGGATAGCGGGTGGCGCACCCCATCAGGAGCACGACGATCGACAGGGTGATCAGCAGAGCGGGTATGGTTTTCATCAGTTGCCTCATTGGTGGGAACAGGTGCCTGGCACGGCCGCGATAACCCCACAGATTAAATCGTGTAATTTCCATGATAAATCCATATGATTCCGCCTGATAAGCCCGCCTGGCCGCCCATGGGCACCGAAGAAGCGGGTGATGACAAACAGCCACCTTGAGGAAGAGAGCCCATGCGTCTGCGTGCCCTCACTGCACTGATCACCACCTCTGCCCTCCCCGTCACGCTCCTGGCGGAGACCTCCGTCACCCTCCCGCCCATGACGGTCACGGCCAAGGGCTATGAAGCCGCCATCACGGAGACCGCCGCCGCGGTGAACGTGATCGAAGGGGATGCCGTGCGGTGGCGCCAGGCGCGCACCCTGGGCGATGTGCTCCGGGGAGAGCCGGGGTTGTCGGTGGCGGTGGACGGCTCGGTGGGCGTGGATCCCATCATTCGGGGGCTCAAGCGTGACCAGGTACTGGTGCTGGTGGACGGCGTTCGCATCAATGCCATGCAGCCCCCGGCCCGGGGATCGCTGGCCTCGTACGTGAACATGGACCTGGTGGAACGCATCGAGGTGATCCGGGGACCCAGCTCGGTGCTGTATGGCGCCGGTGCCATGGGGGGCGTGATCAACATCATCACCCGCGGTGGCGGCATGAGTGCGGAGCCCGAGACCCGGGGCTGGACGAGCCTGGGCTACTCGTCGGTGGACACCGGCATTCGCGGCTCCCTGGGGGCATCCGTATCGGGGCCACGCAGTGTGCTGGATGTATCCGCCGCCTATCTGGATACGGACGACTATCGCACTGGCGAGGGGGAAAGGCTTCGCGACAGCGGCACTGAACAGCAGGCGGTGCATCTGCGTTACCGGGTGCGGGTGACCGACGGCCACGAACTGCAGTTCCGGGCGCAGCGGGATCGGCGGGAGGATGTGTGGTATCTGGCGTCGCGGCGTTTTCTGGAAGAGGCATTCGAGCCGCCGGCAGGACAAGGCTTGCCCCAGCCCCAGGGCTTGAACACGCACTACACGCCCCGGCAGACCCGGGATCTGCTGGAACTCAGCTACGACGCGGACCTGGGAGGCGCATGGGGCAACCAGCTATCCGCCTCGGTCTACCGCCAGGAACTCACACGAGGTAATTACGACTGGAACCGGGAACGACGGACCGACTACCGAACCTCCGACACGGATTTCACCACGGATGGCGTCAGGATTCAGTGGGAGTCCTCCCCCCTGCCTCGGCACGTGCTCCTGGTCGGCGCGGAAGCCTGGCGGCTGCAGGCCAGCCCGGTCTCCTATATCGGCTTTCCCCCGGATTATGATCCCGTCAATGAATTCCAGCTGATCGACCAGGGACGTCTGGAATCGCGAGGCCTGTTCATCCAGGACGATATCCACCTGGACAACGTCACCATCTCGCTGGGTGCCCGCTACGATGAGGTGCAGGGTCGCGCCCGTGATGCCCTGGGTGTTCCGGGGCCGCTGGATAGCACTGACTACAACCTGTCCTGGTCCACGGGCATCACCTGGTATGTCGACGACGCCTTCACACCCTATGCCAGTCTCTCGGAAGGCTATCGCTCAGCCGGCCTGCTGGAACGTTACCTCACCTATGCCTACAGTGATGGCTTCACCTGGCTGAGCAATCCCCAACTCGACCCCGAACGCAACCGCACCCTGGAGATCGGCGCCCGCGGCGAGCTGGGCAACACTCGCTACACCCTGGCGGTGTATGAGAGCCGAATCAAGGATCACATTGGCGGCCAGGTGGTCAGCCCCGGCCTGAAACAGACCGTCAACCTGGACGAAGCCCGCATCCGTGGCGCCGAGTTCAGCCTGGAGCACGACCTCACCGATCGGCTCACGGCACTGGCCAGCGGTACCTGGCTGCGCGGGGACAACCGGGATTCCCGGTTTGACGAACCCCTCTACCAGATGCCCCCACCGGAACTCACCCTGGGCCTGCTCAGTGGCGCACCCCGGGGCTGGCAATGGGAGGCGCGACTGCGCGCCGTGGCCTCACAGGATCGGGTGGCGGAACGCTTCAGCAACGGCAGCGAACGCGAGACCGGCGGCTTCACCACCGCCGATGTGCGGGTGGGTTACCGCTTCGGGCCCGGGGGCGGCTTCCGGGAACAGGCACTCACCCTGGCGGTGACCAACCTGGCGGACCGGAATTATCGGGAACACGTCAACGAGATGACGGATGAGCGCCTGGCCAGTGGGCCGGGAGTGCAGGAATTGCGGGCACCGGGCCGCAGCCTGGGCGTGACCTGGGTGGGAGAATTCTGATCAAGCTCAGTTGCGCTCCTGCGCCCCTGAGCTTGACTCCGCGACCGGGGTGGCCACCACCCTGTTGCGGCCCGACTCCTTGGCCTGATACAGGGCGTTATCTGCCTCGTGAAGCATCTGTTCCAGGCTGCTTCCCAGGCGGGTGGTAACCCCTACGCTCAGGGTAAGTTTCACGCACTCGCTGTCCAGACAGAACTCCATGCTGGCCACCGCCTGACGCAGGGTCTCGGCCAGCGCGATGGCCGTCTTGTGATCAACGTCCTGCGCCACCAGACAGAACTCCTCGCCACCGTAACGCACCAGGATATCCGAGGCACGCGCCCGAGCCTTGAGCGCCTTGGCCACCTGGGTGAGCACCTCGTCTCCCCCGAAGTGACCGAAACGATCATTGATGTGCTTGAAGAAATCCAGATCCATCAGGATCACGCCCAGACCACGCCCACCCCTGCGGGCTGCCTCGTGCAGCATCTGTCCGGCATCGGCCAGATATCGGCGATTGAACAGGCTGGTCAGCGGATCATGGTTGGCGGCGTTTTCCATCTCCTGGATCAGTTCGATCAGGGCCACGTTCTGATTGACCCGCACGAAGAACTCCTCTTCCAGGAAGGGCCGTGTAATGAAGTCGTTGGCCCCGGCCTTGAGCTGACGGGCTGAAAGGATGCCCGAGCCATGATTGGACATGCCGATGATGCACAGCCGGGTGCGGCAATAATGTTGGCGAACCCGGGTGATCAGGGTGATGCCATCCATGCCGGGCATGTGCTGATCGCACAGCATCAGGTGAATCTGATCGCCCCGCTCTTCCAGCAGTTTCAGTGCGCTCTGCCCATCCTTTGCCTCCAGCAGCCGGTAGCCGTAGCGATGCAGCAGAGCCATGAGGTAGGCTCGAGCGGAGGTGGAATCATCCACCACCAGCACGCCAATGTTGCGATTACGATGGATACGCTCCACCGAGCGCACCACATGGTCGATCTCGGAGAGATTGTCCTTATTGATGTAATCGATAATGCCCAGATCAATGAGCCTGTCCCGCTCATCGTCGCTGACACCTGCCGTGAGGACCAGAACCGGAATGCCCTGATCAAGCACCCAGGGAACCACTTCCCCGTCCGGCGCATCCGGCAGATTCAGGTCCAGCACGGCGAGGAAGAACTGCTCGGCACCTTCCTCAAGTGCCGCCTTGGCCTGGGCCAGGGAGCCGGCCACTCTTACCTGAAGATCGGGCAACTCAGCGATCTTGTTGGCCAGCAGACCGGCCACCGAGCGGCTGTCCTCGACTACAAGGACATGATGGCCGGTTTCTCTGTAGATCTGTGGCATGTCGAGGGAGCCCGTGTCGGGGCGATAGACTGGTATCATGGTAAAGAATTGTAGCGAATATAACACCCCGGCCCCATCGGATCACCGGTTCGGGTGGCCAAGATGGCAGCCCTCCGCGTGGGGATACACTGACACTTATCCGTGATTCACAGCGTCAAGCCAAACATACTCATGGTCTACCTGGTGGCGGGCCTCAGTTGCCTGCTGCTCACGACCACCTTCTATCTGGGCGGCTTCAAGCCCCTGGCGGATCGCCTGCGGTCGGGACATGAAGCAGAGATCGAGTTCTCCATGCGTGCTTCCCAATGGCTCGTACAGGGGGTTCTCGACCGTCACTTTGCCCTGGCACGTCAGACCGCCAGCCGGACCGCCATCCGCCAACGACAGGTAGAGCACCTGCAAGGACGCATCTCCCTGGAAACCCTGCGTGGTTTCAGCAACCCGAAGCTGGCCGACGCCCTCATTGCCAATGACGAGCTGCTGGGCATTGAGCGCCTCGGGCCGTCGGGGGAGCGGTTTCTGCAGGTCGGCCTGTTGCCAAACGAAAGCCCCGCCGAGGCCTGCCTGGCACGAGAGGACTCCGGTATCCATTTGCTTGAACCCATGCCGCTGGGTGAGTACCAGGCACTGGTTTACTGCTCCCCCATCATCGACCCTGCCGCCGGCTGGGTGGGCTCGGATCTACTCTACGTGAACGCCAGCGCCCTGAACGCGGTCATCGAAAGACCCCAGGAACGCGATCTGCGGACCATGACCTTTGGCCTGGCCGGTCCGACCGGGGACATTCTCTTCTGGCCACGAACCCAGGCACCGATGGACTCATTGGAGGCGTTCGAGCGCTTTCGACGGGGGCAAGAACAGACATCCAGCCATCTCGTCCGCGTCCTGGACCTTGAGGGCACGAACTGGCAATTGTTCGCCGTGGTGAACGAGCAGCGTTTCTTCGCGGAGACCAACGAACAGCTGGGTCGCCTCACCCTGATACTCGGGCTTTTGGTCCTGGTGATCTTCGTCCTGACCGTCGCCACTCTGCGGCCCATCATCCGAACACTGGTCGAAGCCCACGACCTGGCGGACCGGGCTCAGCGGGATGGCATGACCGGCCTGTTCAACCATGCCCATATGCAGGAACTGGTGGAACGGGAAATTCAGCGCAGCCGCCGCTATCGCAACGCCTTCTCCCTGCTCATGCTGGACATCGATCATTTCAAACAGGTGAACGACACCCATGGACATCCGGTGGGTGACGAGGTTTTGAGCCATATCGCCCAGATTCTCACCGATCTGGCCCGACAACCGGATCTGGCTGCCCGCTACGGGGGCGAGGAGTTCCTGCTCGTCATGCCGGAAACGGGTCCGGAAGGAGCGCTGATGGTGGCCGAGCGCCTGCGCCAGGAGATCAAGGACAATCCCGTGGAGGTCGGCGGCACGCACATCCCGATCACCGTGAGCATCGGCGTGGCCAGTTGCCCGGCTCACACGCCGCCGCCTTCCCGGCAGTCCATGATCCGCATTGCCGACGAGGCCCTGTATGCCAGCAAGCGCAATGGGCGGGATCGGGTGACCCAGCAGGTGATCGACGGCAAGACATCACGTTCGCTGCGGCGCGTGGAGGGGCCTCATCCGGATGGGCGGAAAAAAGAGGGCTCCTGAATACCCCCTGTCCCCGGCCGGTAACCACGCATGCAACCTTGTCCGTACAGAAATGAGGGGTATTCTTGAGCCAGCGCTTGGGGCAAAATAATGCCCTTTCGGATCATCCTGCCCTTGACAATCGGCCCATCGCCCTGAGCCGCAAACATCCATTGAGAGACACCATGCCCGCAAGAACACGCATCATCCTCCTGAGCATCGCCGCTTTGATCACCATCGTCTTTCTGCAACCGCTGCTCACCTTGCTTGGCGGCCTGATGGTGCTCGCCCTGGTCGGCACCCTGATCTTCCGCGATCTGCCGCTGGACACCCAGGACGCCATCGAAGAATACGTGAACGCCTGGCTACAACGTGCCCGGGATGGCTTCTGGCCTTCCAGCCAGTCCCGTCACGATGATGATCCGGTCCTGATGGTGGAAGAAGAATACGAGGAGAAGCCCGCACCCAAGCCCCGCGCACGTCGCAGCCGGGCGCGGAGCAAGAGCACCTCCGGGAGCAGCACCACTTCCTGAAACAACGGGGCACCCGCCCCCGCATCCCCGGCCGCGGCGGGCTCTCAGCCTGCCGAGCGCCGGCGGCTCACCGACTGCGGTGGCGGCAGTCGCTTCTGCCCATTGCCGCCACCATGGCCATTCGTGCCACCGCCGCCATCCCCTTCGGCCATCGCAAACAGGCTGGCATTGCCGCCCACTGCGGCGGTATTCATCGTCACCACCCGCTCGGTGGCAAACTTCAACAGGTAATGGGGGCCACCGGCCTTGAAGCCGGTCCCTGAAAGCCCTTCGCCACCGAAGGGCTGGGTGCCGACCACCGCCCCCACCATATCCCGGTTCACATAGGCGTTGCCCACCCGTGCCCTTCGCGTCACGGCCTCGGCATGGGCATCGATCCGGCTGTGGATGCCCAGGGTCAGACCAAACCCCAGATCGTTGATCTGATCCACCAGGGAATCCAGTTCCCGGGCACGCCAGGTCACCACGTGCAACATGGGGCCAAACACCTCGGCCATCAACTCATCAATGCTCTCCAGGCGGTACAGAGAGGGCGCCATGAAGAAACCCTGCTCGCAGTCCCCTCCCAGCGGCGCCCGGTGCAGAACACGGCCGTGCTCCTCCATGGTCTGATGATGGGCCTCGAGCCGCTCCAGGGCCTCGGCATCAATCACCGGGCCCACGTCCGTCACCAGCCAGCGGGGATCTCCCACCACCAGGGAGTCCATGGCGCCCTTGAGCATCTTCAAAAGCGGCTTGACGATATCCGCCTGCACGCAAAGCAGCCGCAGGGCCGAGCAACGCTGACCCGCACTGAGGAAGGCCGAGCGCACGATGTCCATCACTACCTGCTCATGCAGGGCAGTGGAATCCACGATCATGGCATTGATGCCGCCGGTCTCCGCGATCAAGGGAACAATGGGACCCTCGCGCTCGGCCAGACCCTGGTTGATCAGGCGCGCCGTCTCATTAGAGCCGGTGAAGGCCACGCCTTTGATGCGAGGATCGCTCACCAGCAACGGTCCGATCTCACCACCGGGCCCGGGGAGGCAGTGCAGCACGTTGACGGGAATACCGGCCTGATGCATGAGCGTCACGGCCCGGGTGGCCACCAGACTGGTCTGCTCCGCGGGCTTGGCCACCACGGCATTACCGGCTGCCAGCGCAGCGGTGACCTGCCCGGTAAAGATGGCCAGGGGGAAATTCCAGGGGCTGATGCACAGAAAGGTGCCTCGACCACGCAGACTCAACTCGTTTCGCTCTCCGGTGGGCCCCGGCAATACGGCAGACCGTGAGAACAGGCGGCGGGCCTGGGCGGCATAATACCGGCAGAAATCCACCGCCTCGCGCACCTCGGCGTGGGCATCACGCAGGCTCTTGCCCGCCTCCTCCACACACAGACTCATGAGTTCGGCCTGGTGCTTTTCGTAAAGATCAGCGACCTTTTCCAGGATTTGGGCTCGATCCTCGGCGGGTGTGGCCTCCCAATCCGGCCAGGCGGCATCCGCCGCTTCCAGTGCCGCCTTCACATCCCGCTCACCGGCCCAGGTCATCTTGCCCGGCTGGCACTGGGCATCCGCTGGAGATATGACGGCCTGGGCCTGATCCGTACGCATCGTCCCGGCCACCAGCGGCCCGCCACGCCAGCCCTTCCCGGCGAGTTGCGTCATCTGAGCGGACAGCTTCAACAGCAAGGAGCGATCCGAAAAGTCCAGCCCCGCACTGTTACGCCGCGCCTTGCCATAGATGTCCTTGGGGAGGGCGATACGCGGGTTGCGCAACGGCTCGCAGATGCGCAACTGTGCTGCGGGATCGGCAATCAGATGCTCCAGATCATCCTCGTGGATGCGATGCACGAACGAAGAATTGGCACCGTTCTCCAGCAAACGGCGCACCAGATAGGCCAGCAGGTGTTCATGGCTGCCCACCGGCGCATAGATGCGGCAGGGCACCTTGGGGGTATCACGCCCCACCAACTGATCAAAAAGCGCCTCACCCATGCCATGGAGACGCTGCAGCTCGAACTCCTTGCCCTGAGCCATTTCCATGACGGCGGCCACCGTATGGGCATTATGGGTGGCGAACTGCGGATACAGGTGCGGGCAGTCGTGCAGCAGGTGGCGGGCACAGGCCAGGTAGGAAACATCCGTGGCCGCCTTGCGAGTGAACACCGGATAGTCGGACAGGCCCTGAACCTGTGAGTCCTTGATTTCCGTGTCCCAGTAGGCTCCCTTGACCAGGCGCACCATGAGTTGGCGACGCTTCAGGGCGGCCTTGTTCTCCAGCCACCCCAGCACCTCCCAGGCCCTCTTCTGATAGGCCTGCACGGCAACCCCCAGACCTTCCCAGTTCTCCAGGCTGGACTCATCCAGCAGGCGTTCCACCACATCCAGCGACAGGTCCAGGCGCCAGGACTCCTCGGCATCGATGCACAGGGGGATGTAATAGTCCCGGGCCAGTTGGCACAGTTCCAGGATGCGCGGCATCAGCCTGCGGTGCACCCGCTCTTCATGTCCGGGCTCGTAACGGTTATCCAGGGCCGAGAGCTTCACCGAGATGCCCGGGCGCTCCCGCATGGTGATGCGCGGGTCCACCGACTTGCCGATGCGCACGATGGCATCCTTGTAGGCCTGAAAATAGGCCTGGGCGTCCTCCTCGGTGCGGGCCGCCTCGCCCAGCATGTCGTAGGAATACAGATAGCCATGCTTTTCGTTTCGACGCGCCCGCTTCATGGCCTCGTCGATGGTTCGACCCAGGACGAAACCGTCTCCCAGCATGCCCATGGTGCGGCGCACCGCCGTACGGATCACCGGGCTGCCAATACGGGCCAGCATGCGATGCACCACCCTGGACAACCAGCGTCGGCGATCATCCGTATCAATGATGCGCTCACTCAACCACAGGCTCCAGGTGGCGGCATTCACCAGGAATGGCCGATCACGCCCCAGGTGGGCATCCCAATGGGAGGCAGTGAGCTTGTCGTGAATCAGCCGGTCCGCCGTGGCCTTGTCCGGCACCCTGAGCAGGGCCTCTGCCAGGCACATGAGGGCGATGCCCTCATCGCTGGAGAGATCATATTCCTGCATCAGCGCCGCCATGCCGGACTGGCGCTTCTGCGCCTGGATCATCCCCTTGACGAGCCCCCGGGCCAGGTACCGGGTGCGGGTGCCACTCTCCTCGTCCTGGGGCAGGCGTTCGAGCAGCATCCTCGCCGCCACGGCCTCATCGGCCCGATACAGTTTGCTGATGGACTGTCGATCGCGGTGCGGCAGAGAGTCGGGATCGGCGTAGACAAATCGGCTCATGCTGTTGTCCTGTCTTCCTGGCAATCGCATGAGGATAGCCTCAACAGCCTCATGGAATCCATGGATGCGGAGACCAACACCATCCCCTGGGCCTCACGCCCCCTGGGCCTCACGACGGTGAATGGGCCCGGCAGCGGGCCCGCAGGATGGCCGGAATCTCCTCGGCCGGCACCGGCCGGCTGAATAGATAGCCTTGTGCCCGGTGACACCCCATGTCCAGCAGGGCCTCCTGATGCTCGGTGGTTTCCACACCCTCGGCGAGCACCTCCATACCCAGGTGGGCGCCCAGGGTATTCACCGCACGGGCGATGGCCATGTCCCGCTGGTTTTCCGGCAGCCCCCGAATGAAGCTCTGATCGATCTTGAGCACATCAAAAGGCAGATCCTTGAGATACGAGAGAGAGGAGTACCCGGTGCCGAAATCGTCCACCGCCAGTTGCACCCCCATGGCCTTGAGCTCACCGAGGAAAGCCGAAGGCCCCTGACGACGGTCCATCACGAAGCTCTCGGTCACTTCCAGTTCCAGCAGCGAAGAATCCAGACCGCTTTCCTGCAGCGCATCCGCCACCGTTTGCACCATGTCGCTGCGCTGCACTTGAATGCCCGAGACGTTGACCGCAATGGTGCCGAACTCAAGTCCCTGCGCCGCCCAGTGTCGGGCCTGCAGACAAGCCTGACGCAACACCCAGCGACCCAACGGCAGGATCAGACCGGTCTCCTCGGCTATGGGGATGAACCGATTGGGCGGAATCATGCCCTGCTCCGGGTGACGCCAGCGCACGAGCGCCTCCAGCCCCACCACCGAGCCATCGATCAGATCCACCTGAGGCTGGAAATGCAGCAGGAGTTGATTCGAATCCAGGGCATGACGCAGTTCCGAGGACAGCGTCACCCGATCTCGAGCGTGGTCGGTGAGGTCCTCCGTGTAATGAAAATACACGTTGCCACCCTGCTCCTTGGCATGATGCATGGCGGCATCACTGAATTGCATCAACTCCTCGGCGTCATGGGCATCCCTGGGAAAACTGGCGATCCCGATGCTGGTGGTGATGAAGATATCTCGATCCGCAATCCGGACCGGCGCCTCCACCACCTGGCGGATGGCCTCCGCCACCAGGTCAGCGCGACACTGCTGTCCGTTTTCCCCCGGCACCATCACGGCAAATTCGTCACTGCCCAGGCGCGCCAGCACCTCGTCATCCTTCATGACCGAACCGAATCGTTCCGCCACTTCGTAAAGCAACTCATCCCCCACGCGAATGCCCAGGCTGTCGTTGATGTGCTTGAAGCCATCCAGATCCACCAGCAGCACCGACAGCCCTCCGGACTGACCGCGTTTGGCGGATGCCAGGGCCTGCTCCAGGCGGGTACGGAACAGCAGACGATTGGGCAGGTTGGTGAGCGGATCCCGATGTGCCAGGCGTTCGATCTGATCCTGAGAGTCCTTGAGATCCGAGACGTCGGAAAACACCCCGATAAAGTGGCTGAGCACGCCGCTCTCGTCGCGTACCGCATTGATCACCGTCCATTGGGGATAAATGGCGCCGCTCTTGCGTCGATTCCACAGTTCACCGCGCCAAAAACCCGACAGGCTGATGGCATCCCATAGGCGTCGGTAAAACAAGGGTTGATGACGCCCTGACTTCAGCACACGCGGGTTCTTCCCGGTCACCTCGTGCTGCTCATAACCTGTGATATGGGTGAAGGCTTGATTGACGGCCAGAATCTCCCCTTTCGCATCCGTGATCATCACCCCTTCGCTGGTGGCCCGAAATACCGTGGACCACTGCCGCAGGCTCTCCTCAGCGCGCTTGCGATCCGTGATGTCCTGAAACGCCCCCTGGACATGCGTGATGCGCCCCCCCTCACCCTGCACGGCGACCCCCATGGCCCGTACCCAGATTTCCCTGCCCCTGGCGGTGCATATCCGCATTTCCTCGTCGAAGGGCTCGCCCATGTTCGCACAGCGACGAAACACCTCCTCCATACGGCGCCGATCCCCCGGCATGTAAAAGGCCAACGCCTGTTCGATGCTCACCCCGCTGCCCGGCTCCAGGTCATGGATCCGGCAGACCTCGTCGGACCATTCCACTGTTTCGCTGCCCAGATCAGCCATCCAGCCGCCCATGCGCGCCAGGGTGCCAGCCATCTGCATCAGGCGTTCACTGTGGCGCAGTTTGCGCTCGGCCTCGATGCGTTGAGTGACGTCGTGAATGATGGAATACAGCAGGGTCTGCCCCTGGAACTGGATGGGACCGCTGTAGACCTCCACGTGGCGGATGCTGCCGTCGGCCAATCGGTGCGGAAAAAGAAAGAACTTGATTGACCTCTCACGGGCGCTGGCCATTTCGGCCTTGACCTGTTCCGCTTCCAGTTGATTGATGTCCATGATGCGCATGGCGCACAGGGTGTCCCGATCCCAGCCATAAAAATCGCAGGCGGCAGGGTTGGCATCCACGATGTGGCCATCCTCCGGCTTAATGAGCAGCATCACCGAGTGATTGTTCTGGAACAGGGCACGGTAACGGGCCTCGCTTTCCCGCAAGGCGTCGGCGGCCGCCTGCTCGCTGGCCACCCGTTGGGCCCGCAAGGCCAGGCGCTGCAGGCGCCCCTGCTGACGCCACACCCACATCAGGGCGGCCGCGATCACCGCCACGGCGCCCAAGGTGATGGCACTGACCCAAAAGACAAGAACCTGAAGCGATGCAAAGATCTCGTCCCGCGGACTCCGCGCCAACAACAGCCAATCAGTGCCAGGCACCTCCTGGCTCGCCCACAGCCAGGTATCGTTACCTACCAGATCATGGAGCCCCGGGATCGGCTGTGGCGGGGCTTCATGCCGGGGCGGGTAGACGACACGCCAGCCGTCATCGTCATGGGCCTGCAGCAGCAACATGTCTCCGGACTGGCTGGCGGAGGACCACACGCCCAGCAGCGGCGAAAGAAAACGATCCACCTCGGCACGCATCACCAGAAAACCCACATGCTCGACGCCCTCCTCGAGGGACTTGAGAATGGGCGTGACCAGATCCAGGTACTGCGGCGATGCCATGCCATCGATCCTCGTCAGGCCCTGCACCATCTGGCCTTGCCGAACCGCCTGTTCCAGGAGCTGCGCGTCCACCTGGGGCGGGGTCGCCATGCGGCCCAGTTGCAACACCCCTTCACCCTCTTCACTCAGGATGGCAATGCCCGCGTAGCGATAGTGTTCGCGTACGCCGGCAAGGCGGTTGGTGACATCCTCGAGGCGCGCAGGCTGCTGCACCGCCTGCTCCGGCGACTGCAGTTGCGCCACCTGATCGACAAACGCCTCGTGTGTCGTGAGTGTGAGTGCATCAGCACGCCGCTCATCCAGCCACTGCTGAACCTGTCGCAGCTTGAGCTGGGTAATGGCCTGGAGAGTGTCCCGCGCTTCCCTCTCCAGTTGCGGGCCGTGGATCTTCTTCACCACAATACCCATGAGCGGGGCCAGGAGCACCAGCGTCATGATCACGGCGATCAGGCCCACGGTGGCCGGTCGTCTGACCTCATGCTCCCAGGTCTGGCTGTCCGCCCCCTCGGCTTCCAACTGTCGCTCCTGCCATGAGCGCAGGAGCACATAGAGCAGCGTGGAGGTCACGAGAACGAACACCAGCCCCTTGAACAGCTCCATGCGGACGATGACGTCGGGGTCGGTCAGAACGAGGTCGAGAAGGAAACCCGAGGCAAAGACCCAAACACCGGCACAGACGGCGTAGAGCAGCGAGGCGCGTAGTGCCAAGGAGACTGATCGATCCATCATCAGAGCGGCCTTTGACCAATGGTGGTCAGGATCCCGGGAAACCTGGGCTGGGGGCGGGCATGCCCCTCTTTTCTGCATGATTTCATGCTTTTCTGTCAAGCACCCCCACGACCATGGGAATGGATGAATGCGCGGACGGACAGGGCACTACGGGAGTTGATTCATGGGTTGGGAGCGGGCCGTTCGGGGGCAAACGGCCGGGCGGGATGATGCAAGGTCATGCACTGGAAATACCCCACCCCTGCCGGGATTTGCAGGGGCGAGGTAACAACTCAGTATTCAGCGAGCGATCTTGTTGGCCACATCCAGATACTTGCGGCCTTCTTCGCGAAGTCTCTCCACATCGTTGACTTCAGATGCAAGGTGCACCTCTTCCAGCGTGTCGGCCAGGTCGGCCAGATCCTGGTTCATGCGCTCCAGCGCGTTTTCCAGGGTGTAGGTGAGTTCATGGATGTGAGCCACGGCCTCTGGCGTCAATTCACCCTCGGCCAGTGCCGTTTCCAGTTTGCGGTTGTATTCCACGAAGTTTTCCAGCGCCTGCTCCAGGGTATCAGCAGACTTGCCTTTGAAATGGTCAACCCGATCCGCCCATGCGGCGCCGGAGGACAGGGTCATCCCTGCCGTGAGGGCAGCGATCATCAGGTATTTCTTCACAGGGGACTCCTTTGGGAATGGAGGATGTAAATGGGTCCGGGGCTGAATCCCCGGGGGCCGTGTTCAGGCTCAATTCTAACGCAACCAGACCCTGGCGCAATCAATAATAATTCTTATTGACTTGACCTGCCCAGGCCATTTCAGGGCCTTGACCCGGGTCAAGTTCAAACCCATCAGCGGTTGGGTAACGTGTCCATGTTCCTGCCATTTTTCCATCCACAGGCTACCACCATGCAAACGATTCAGGACTTCTTCACCCATGACCACCGCGACTGTGACCATCGCCTTGCCGATCTGGAAACCAGTGTCGCCGACAAGGATTGGGCTGCCGCCGAAAACGCCTGTGTGCAGTTCCAACACGACCTGGAGCGTCACCTGCAGCGTGAGGAAACCCTGCTCTTTCCCGCCATCGAGACCTTCACCGGCAGCAGCGGCGGCCCCACCGAGGTCATGCGCCGGGAGCACGATCAGATGCGTGCCCTGCTGGCTGATGTACGGGACACCCTGGCACGACAAGAGGTGGATGCCTGCCTGGGCAATATCGAAACGCTCATGACCCTCATCCAGCTGCACAACGTGAAGGAGGAGCAGATCCTCTACCCCATGGCGGACAAGCACCTGAGCGGCCAGCGCGATGCCCTGATGGACCAGGTCCGGACCCTGGCGCCGGCCTGAGCCCATGGGCACCACCCATGTGCTGGATGTGTGCGACCTGCCACCCCCGGAGCCCATGCAGCAGGTACTGGACAGGCTGCCCGACCTGGCCCCGGGGGATGTGCTGCGGATGAGACACCGCCGCGAACCCTTTCCCCTCTACCCGATGCTGGCCGACATGGGTTTTGCCTATCGGGTACTCACTCCGCCGGATGTGCCCTTCGAGATCCTCATCTGGCGTGCGGACGGGCCGGAGCCCAGCGCATGATCAACCTGTCCCGTCTGTCCCTGGACCGCACACCCCCGCTGTGGGTGCCCCTGCAGTTCATGATCACGGCACCGCTGTTCGCCGTGCTCTTCGCGTTGCTGATGCTCTGGCTGGGCCCGCAGACCCTGCTCTCCCGATGGATGCCGGGCCTGATCGGCGCCACCCACGTACTGGTGCTGGGTTATCTGGCCATGGTCATGTTCGGGGCCATGCAGCAACTGCTGCCGGTGGTGGCCGGCTCCCCCCTGCCCCGGGATCTGCTTACCAGTCGCGTCACCCATGGACTACTTGCGCTGGGTACGCCTTTTCTGGGGATCGGTCTGGCCACCACACAGCCTTGGGCGGTGCAGGTGGGAGGTGCGTTGGTGCTGGGCGCCATGGCGATCTTCATCATCGGCGCCCTGATCAGTCTGTGGCGCAGCCGGGCCCGCGGGCCGACCCTCACGGGGCTCTGGCTGGCGGTGATCTCGTTGCTGATGGCCATGGTGCTGGGTGGCTGGCTCGCCAGTGGTCATCTGGGCCAGGGCTGGCCCCTGCCCCGCTACATGACGGATATTCACCTGATCTGGGCCTTTTTCGGATGGATTGCCCTGCTGATTGCCGCCGTGGCCTACCAGGTGGTGCCCATGTTCCAGATGACACCGGAATATCCCCGGCTCTTCGCCCGTGGCTACGCGCCGCTGGTCTTCACCCTGCTGATCCTGCTGACCCTGCCCATCTGGCTGCCCGTGCCGGGCTGGCTTGCACCGCTGGCCGGCGCCACCCTGGCGGCGGCCCTGGCAGCCTTCGCCGCGATCACCCTGTGGTTGCAGTCACGCCGACGCCGGCGCAATGCCGACGTCACCGTCCATTTCTGGCGCACGGGGCTGATCGCCCTGCTGGCCGCCATCGGCCTCTGGGCCCTGGCACACTTGCTGCCGGGCTGGAACCCGCGCGGCCCCCTGTCGCTCCTGCCCGCCTGGCTGTTCCTGGCCGGATTTGCCATGTCCATCATCAACGGCATGCTCTACAAGATCGTCCCGTTCCTGGTGTGGCTGCACCTGAACAACCAGCGCCTGAGCACCGGTAATCTGCGCGCCCCCATCCCCAACATGCACGAGGTCATCCCGCTCAGGCTCACCCGCTGGCAACTTTACCTGCACTGGCTGGCCCTGGCAGGCACCGTGGGCGCCCTGTTCTGGTCAGTGCTGTTTACCCCGGCCCTGCTCCTGCTGGCCGCCTCCAACGGCCTGCTCACCTGGAACCTTGCCCACGGTGCCCGTCAGTTCCGCCGCTGGCACCGGATACTGACCACCCCGAACCCCGCGCTCAACGCGAACCGAACTTCGTGATGGCCTCCATCAGGGTGGCCACATCAGTAGGGGCCGCGCAGCAGGTCGGCGACCGACCAGATAAAGTTGGCGAGTTGTTGAAAGCCGGCGTTCATGCGTAGGTCCTGGAATTCAAGGGATTCTGTTCTGCCGCTATTGACCATGCCGCACCTGCGATGATCGATATAAGGCTTTGATTTGTTTGATCTGCGCCAGCGTATCGCCCACTTTCTATCGCCCGACTGCTGCCGATAGGGCGGGCTTTGTCCGATAGGCTACTCATGACACTGCCCAGTAGCGCCGCCAGCGCTTGTCACCCGCAAAGCGCACCTCGCCCTTCTCGATCAGACCATCCAGCGCACGCTTGACCTGCTTTGGGTGGATTTCGCTACCGATGCGCTGGCGGATATCGCCGATCGCGGATTCGGGGTAGCGCTTGAGGTCTTCCAGAATCAGGGCCGCTAGGCGGTGCGGTTCGATCCGCTTCAGGGTCGTTTCCCCGGCAAAATCGAGATGGCGTAGCAGTCCCGGATCGACGAAATAGCGCGTGGCTTGGGTGCGCCCAGCGCTCTGGATCAGGTCCCACTCCAGCAGCCGTTTGATCCAGGGTTGCAGCGCTTCGACGGAAGGCAGTTCCAGTACGTTGGCCAGTTCGCGGGCGGTCATGGCGTCGTGCTGCGCCAATAGGCCCAGGGCGATGCGTTCGCGCTGGGTGAGCTGGTAGGTCTGGTCCGCCTTGGCAATGAAGTCGATGACTTCGGGCTTGAGGATGCGGCGACGTACCGTGACTTGCACGCGGTCGTGCGTTTCGATCAGATCCGGCGCCGGGCGGCCCTGCGACAACAGTACCTCGAAGATCTTATCGAAGCCGCTGCCTTCACGCTCCATCAGTTTCAGGTCATGAAACAGGCGGGCCAAGTGCTCGTTGCGACGCACGGTGGTGTGCAGCACGTTCTGCGGCGTCACGCCCAGCGGTAGCGGACCCGGGTTGACCACTTCCAGCCGGTCCGGGTGTTGTTTCCCACCCCAAATCGCTGATCACCGCCTGATCTGAAGCGGATTATTTCCTCGTTGATAGAGCCAGCGTGGTGGCAGAGTGTGAGTCGGGTGTGGAGGCGAAGTGCCCGGATTGATTCACCGGGCTGGCGGATCGGGGCGGGACAGGGGGCATGATCTGAGGGCCAACCCATAAAAAGTGGCCCGCCACGGTAGCCGCCGTGCGGGCCGGTGGCCGGTGTGCTATTGCGGTTGAGAACGCCTTTGACCGGCGAACAATACGTTACCCAGCAAG
>NZ_KK214997.1:131067-137650 GCF_000633935.1 Ectothiorhodospira haloalkaliphila ATCC 51935
GAAGTTTAAGATACTGTCTGGGGTTATCTATATGATATAGTAAGCCACAGCAAAAAATCGCATCGAATTCGCCATATTCAGCAATATTCCATGCATTATTTTTAACGAACATTAAGTTAGGCAGATTAACCTTCGATTTGACATAATTGCATGCGTCAATGTTGCTCTGCCGAACTTCAATCCCTAAAACTTGAAATCCCATCCGCGCAAACTCCACAGCATACCCACCCTCTAGGCACCCAACATCTGCTATACGAAGGTGATCCTTTTTGCCGGGAAAAGCCGTCTCTAGAATACGCCCCGCTGCTATAAGCCTTGGATCAGAGTCAATGGCAAAATTAGCCTCAGGCTTCGTGAAGCTTCCATCATCAAGACGGATGTTGTGTGCTGTGAAGTTGATGTTCATTTTTGATTTTCCAGTGGCCAAAAAATCTTAGCTGCTCAAGCTGTCGCAGCCACGCGCAGGACTTTGAAGGGATTCTGCCCGCGTAATTTGCTGGTTTCCCACACAGAGCGGATGATGCAGAAGGCACGGGTGCCCCCCATGGCCCGGAAGCCACCGATGACCTTCAGTTTCACCTTGATGGGACGGACCATCCGCTCGGCAAGGTTGTTGGTGAAGGGGACTCGCCAGTCGGTCACAAAACGCCAGATGGCATCGCGGAAGTCCCTCAGCCTCAGCAGCAGGTTCTTGGCCGGATGCGGTTTGACGCGGCGTCGACTGCCGTCCTCGGCGACCTGGGGCGGCTTGGCAGCCAGCCTCGGCCACGTGTTCGTCATAGGCCTCGAGGAATGCTCCGATCTGATCCCTCGGTAAGTGGGTCAGGCCCTGTTCCTTGGCCTGCGCCACGGCCTCATTGGCCTGCAGCAGCGACTCCCTGAGCAGGCGCGGCCAGAGATGAGCGGTGAGTTCATCGCTGTAGTTCAGTTCCCGAAGGTGGTGGGCGTTGCACAACACGTGCTCACAGCCGGTGTAGCGCCAGTAGGGAGCCCAGTGATCAGGTACAGCCACCCCTTTAAAGTGGGGCAGAATACCGGCCTCGTCCATGGCTTCATGACCTCGCCGGGCGTGAACCATCACCTCGTCAGGGTTTTTCACCATCTGCCGGGTCACGCCCTTGTGGCCCTTATGACCACCACCGGATCGTTGACCCTTCTGGCGCGGCTGGGCCGGGCCCTTACGCAGACCCTCCGAGGACGAGGGGTTGCTGGAGTTGCGGCTGCTCTTCTCGACCTTCTTTTCCAGCGCGGCCAATCGGGCACTGAGCGTCTCCAATGCATCGAACAACTGCATGATCAGCGCATCCTTCTGCGCGTGGCTCATGGCGTCGCGTTCTGCTTGACTGGGGCGCTGGAGCTTCATACGGAGCAGGATAGCCTATCGGAAAGAAAATGGGCAGACTGTGGGCAGGTGGGCTGAACAGTTACCGTACCCGAGCGGTGTGGGATGTTAATGTAAGAGAGGTTAATTAACCAGATTTGGGAAATCCCCCGGCTCTGCCGGGGTGACAGTAGAAGTTTGACATTGTAGGGAGTCCATTGGGAAAACTCCCGGTTGTGAGCCGCCAAGCACACGACACAGGAGAACCCCTGTTGTTTCCCACCCCAAATCGCTGATCACCGCCTGATCTGAAGCGGATTATTTCCTCGTTGATAGAGCCAGCGTGGTGGCAGAGTGTGAGTCGGGTGTGAGGCGAAGTGCCCGGATTGATTCACCGGGCTGGCGGATCGGGGCGGACAGGGGCATGATCTGAGGCCAACCCATAAAAGTGGCCCGCCACGGTAGCCGCCGTGCGGGCCGGTGGCCGGTGTGCTATTGCGGTTGAGAACGCCTTTGACCGGCGAACAATACGTTACCCAGCAAGGCTGGTTGAAAGCAAGCCTGACGTGTTGTCCGCTGCATCCTGCCGGGGGCTGTGGCTTTGCCCGCCACGGCAGCTATGCGCGCAAGCGGCCTCGGGGGGCACGGATCGCCCGCTGGTATTGCCCGCAGGGGCACCGCACGTTTTCCCTGATACCTGATTGTCTGGCGGCCCGCTGGTCGGGGAAGCTACAGGCGGTGGAAGTGGCGGTGATGACCGCGGAGATCGCGCCCAGTCTGGTGGCGGCCGCCAGGATGCTGCGCCCCGAGATCGAGGAGGCAGGGGCGGTGCGCTGGGTACGCCGCCGCAAGGATGCGATAGACGATTGCTTGCACCGCCTCAGGGGACTGCTACTCGACCTGCTCACCGACTGCGCCCCCACCTTGACCGCCTGCCAGATCGCATTAGGTCAGACACCCTTGCTCCCCGCCCTGCGTGAGATTGCCGCGCCCTGGCTCGATCAGTTACCGCCGCCATTCGGTTTTGCCCACCGCTGCAGTGGCGGTGTGTCCACCTCCCCGTCGCGCCAACACACAATGGGCCCTGACCCGCCTGGCAGCGGGGCGTAGCGTCGTGGAGCGACCGTTTGGGTCGTTTTCCCCGGAGACGCTGCCATGCCCGATCCCTCTCATGACCTGCGCCACGAGATCGCCCTGTTCCGTTTCGGGCTGATCGCCGACCTGGTGCGTCGGCCGCCCGGCGCGCCCGGGCTCTATACCCAGCTCCATGCCATTGCCGCCCGCACCCATCAGATCCCTGGCAGCCATCGCACCCATGTGGCCGCCGAGACCTTGCGGGACTGGATGAAGAAGTACCGCCAGGGTGGCTTTGACGCCCTGCTGCCCAAGCCGCGCCAGGATCGTGGCCAGCCCCGGCGCCTGTCAGCGACCGTCACCGAGGCCCTGATCGCCCTGAAGGAGGAACATGCCTCCTGGTCCGTGCGCCAGGTGATCCGGCACCTGCGTGACAACGGCGCGGTGGACGCGGATCTGCCGCTGCCACCTTCCACGGTCCACCGCCTGTTCGTGCGTCATGGGCTGATGCAGCGCCAGGCCGAGGCCACTCATGACCAGGATCGCCGCCGCTTCGCCTTCGCCCGAGCCGGACAGCTCTGGTCCAGCGATGTCATGCACGGCCCCAGTGTCACCGTCGAAGGGCGCGTGCGCCGCAAGACCTATCTGATCGCCTTCATGGACGATGCCACCCGGGTGGTTCCCCATGCCGCCTTCGCCCTCTCGGAGAACACCCGCGCCTTCCTGCCCGTGCTGCGCCAGGCTCTGAGCAAGCGCGGACTCCCTGAACGCTTATACACTGACAATGGCGCGAACTACCGCTCCCATCACCTGGCCTTGGTCTGCGCCCGGCTGGGTATCGCTCTGATCCATGCGCGTCCCTACCGCCCTCAGGGGAAGGGGAAGATCGAACGCTTTTTCAGGACCTTACGCGCCCAGCTACTGAACACCCTCACCCCGGAGGATACCGCCAGCCTGGAGGCCCTCAACCGGCGCCTGTGGGCCTGGGTTGAGGGGGAGTATCACCACAACCCCCATCGCGGCCTGGACGGGATGACGCCCCTGGAGCGGTGGGCTCAGGACGGTGACCAGGTGCGCTATCTGGACCCGAGTCTGGATCTGGAGGATCTGTGCCTGTTCGAGGCGGTACGCAAGGTCCACAAGGACCGTACCGTCAGCCTCGACGGCGTGATCTACGAAGTGGATGCCGCCCTCATCGGCGAGCGCGTCACGCTGCGCTACGACCCCGGCGCCACCCGGCGCACCGTGCAGATCGTCCATCAAGGCCGGTACGTGGAAACCGCCAGGCCCGTGGACCTGTACGCCAACTGCTTCGTCAAGCGCAACACGCCCTCGCGCGAGGCCCGCAGTGAGGATCAGGGCCCGCAACCCAGCCCCTCGGGGATGCACTGGCGGGACTTCGATATCGAGGCGGGGGAGGACTGAGGCCATGTACCGCAAGCACTTCGGCCTGACCGCCTATCCCTTCGAACCCAGCGTGGCCAGTGAAGACCTGTTCGAGTCCCAGACCCTGCGCGAGGCCCAGGCCCGGCTCAGGCACCTGCTGCGCCTGCGGGGCATCGGCCTGCTCACCGGCGAGGCCGGCAGCGGCAAGACCACCGCCTGCCGACGCATCACCAGCACCCTGCACTCGGGACTCTATCGTACCTTCTACATCCCCCTGACCACCGGCAATGTCATGGACATGTACAAGTCCATCGCCTGGGAACTGGGCCTGCCCACCGAACGCAATCGCGCCAGCGCCTTCCGCCAGGTGCGCGCCGAAATCTCCCGGCTCACCCTGGAGAGCAAGCAACTGCCGGTCCTGATCATCGACGAGGCCCATCACCTGCGCAACGATGTCCTGGAGGATCTGCGCCTGCTCACCAACTACGCCATGGACTCCGATCCCCGTCTGTGCCTGCTGTTCGTTGGCCTCACCGAGCTGCGCCGGCGCCTGGGCATGGCCGTGCACGAGTCCCTGGCCCAGCGACTCGTCGTGCGCCATCACCTGGGGGGACTGAGCCGCGAGGAACTGCCCGACTACCTGGCCCACCGTCTGCGCCTGGTCGGCTGCGAACTGCCCCTGTTCGAGCCGGAGGCCATCGAGGCCCTCTATCAGGCCACCCACGGCATGCCCCGCCCTGTCGGCCGCCTGGCCCACTACGCCCTGACCTGCGCCGCCCAGCAACAGGTCCGCCAGGTCAGTGCCGAGCACCTGCAGACCGCCCTGGAGGAACTGCGACCATGAACCACCACCACACCCTCACCATCCCGCTGCCAGGCCACTGGACCCCGGAACAGGCTCTGGCCGTGTGGGAACTGCTGGAGATCCTCACCGAGCATATCGGCCAGCGCTACGACCTCGCCCTGCAGGAAGCCCTGGCCGCCGAGCGAGCGCCCTCCATCGACACCCGCCAGACCTCCCTGTTCGACGACGAGCAGGATCCCTTCTGAGTCCTTGCCCCCGGGCGCGAGTCACCCAAGGCTCGCGCCCCCAGCTTCCCGCATCCGTTCACCTTCCAGGAATCTTCCACCCGAGGGCATAATCCGGGAAAACACTCGGCCTGTAGCCAGGATCTGTGTGGGAAAAGGGGCGTGGAATAATCTGGGAAACAACAACCCCAATGGACGAATATGAGAGCCTAAGCCACTCCAAGTGGGAGTGTAAATACCATGTGGTATTCATCCCGAAATATCGCCGCAGGGCCCTTTTTGGCCAATTGAGGCGACATTTGGGGGAAGTTTTCCATCGGCTGGCGAGGCAGAAGGAAAGCTGGATTGAAGAAGGGTATGTGATGCCGGACCATGTCCATATGTTGATCTCGATCCCACCAAAGTATGCGGTATCGCAGGTGGTGGGGTACATCAAGGGCAAGAGTGCGATTCACATTGCCCGGGTGTACGGAGAGAGGAAGCGGAATTTTGTGGGACAGAGTTTCTGGGCCAGGGGATACTTTGTGTCGACGGTGGGGCGTGACGAGGAGACGATACGAGAGTACATCCGTCACCAAGAAGCCGAAGACAAGCGCCTTGACCAGATGAAGCTCTGGAGCTGAAAGCCACCTTCAGGTGGCTCCATGTTTATGCCGCTTTGAGCGGCTCACAAATTAAAGCCCCCGGCTTTGCCGGGGGATACTTACTGCTTATATTCTTTTGGAGGCTCTTGGGGCTCCAGGTGGATTTCATGTCGTGGAGGGGGCAGTGATGATGTTCAAGAAATTGCGGATTTTGGGTCTTGGGTTTACCGATGAGGAATATGAATTATATGGACTTGGAGGACTGTCGGACCCCGCTAGAGCGACTCAATACCTTTCTAATCGTTGGAATGACCTCTATTTTCGTCCAAAAATCAATCGTTGTCAGCAAAGGCATGTCCTCGAAGATAAGTGGGTTACACATCTATATTTTTTGTCCCTATCGTTGCCCGTGCCTAAAACCTACGGTATGTTTCACGAAAAGCACGGCGTGACCGCTGGCGGGCGGCCGTTGAGGACGGCAGATGACCTAAGAGATGCGTTTATTCGAAATTGTGATTTTCCGACTCGTCTGGTATTCAAGCCGAGAGGTGGGCGGCAAGGGCAAAATATTATCGTTTGTGAGGTCGGTCGAGGTGATGGTGAATCGGTTCATGTTTTGTTTTCCGGAAAAAAGTTTAGCTTACAAGAGTTCACGGGTTTGTTGCCCAGAGACGCTTTCCTCGACTATGGGGGAGGATATGATGGATGGCTGGTGCAGGAATACATTGATCAGCATCCCTTCATGAAGGAAATTGGTCCCTATACTGTTAATACGTTTCGAGTTATCACATTTATTGACCAATCGGGGCACTGTAAGGTTCAGATGGCTGCGCTACGTTTGGGGCGGCAAGGGAGTTCTGCTGATAATTGGGACAAGGGTGGATTATCTGTGGCGGTCGATCTGAAGAGAGGGCGTCTTGGCAAGGGCGTGTCAAAGCCATCCTACGGTGGCCGCTGGACCGCTTTTCACCCGGATACCCAAGTCCATTTAGAAGGTAGAGAAGTGCCCGGGTGGAATTCCATCGTAGAGGTTTGTGAACGGGCAGCAAAATCAATATCTGGGGTTAGGTCGGTGGGTTGGGACATTGCGTACACTCCGGAGGGGCCGGTGATTATTGAAGGCAATGCTGTATGGAGTTTGCCCCTAACGCAAGTGCATACGAATGGCTACTTAACAGATGATGTGCGT
>NZ_KK214997.1:137750-261771 GCF_000633935.1 Ectothiorhodospira haloalkaliphila ATCC 51935
ACACCCGCCAGACCTCCCTGTTCGACGACGAGCAGGATCCCTTCTGAGTCCTTGCCCCCGGGCGCGAGTCACCCAAGGCTCGCGCCCCCAGCTTCCCGCATCCGTTCACCTTCCAGGAATCTTCCACCCGAGGGCATAATCCGGGAAAACACTCGGCCTGTAGCCAGGATCTGTGTGGGAAAAGGGGCGTGGAATAATCTGGGAAACAACACCGGGTGCAAGTTCAGGAAGATGTCGCCGCGCTGGGTGTAGGGGCGATGCACCAGGGCGTTGACCAAAAGCTCGCGCACCACCACCTCGTCGAAGGCGGGCACGTTCTGTCGGTACAGGCCATCCGGCAGTTCGTAGTGCTCCCGAAAGTCGGGCACCCCCAACCAGACAGCCTCGATCAGTTCCATCGGATTCAAGGTGTGGTCGTCCCACACCAGCTTGTTGACCTTCTGGCCGCGCTCGTCGTACTTGATGAACTGGATTACCGGTGCTGTGGTCAGCTGCGCACGCTGATGCTGCTGCCCCAGGCACAGGATGCCCAACTGGGCTAGGTAGCCACCTTGTGCGAGCTGGTAATGGTCGAGCAGCTCGTCATCGGACTTTTCCTTGACGGATGGCTTGACGCGGTCCGATGCCCTCAGCGCATTCATCAGCTTGCCGAGCTTGTCAGGATCGGTGGCTGATCTGGGCACCTGCAGCGTGGTCTGGGTTTCCCAGGGCAGCGCCGCACGCTCCGCCGCCAACCGGAGTACATCGTCACCGGTGACAGGTTTACTCTGGTCGGCCACGCGCAGGAAGTAGCGGCCATCAGTGGTCGATGCCACCGCGATGGCCCGGGGAACAGCGAGGTTGATGTATTGACCGCCATTGGCTGCGGTGACCACATCCGGAAGCACGGCCACGTTGACGCTGCGCTCGGCAATCTTACGCCGGATGGTGTCCGTAAGATCGGTGGGAATCTGTTGGCCCGCGGGTGGCGCGTCCTGACCGTCCTCGATGCCGAGCAACAGGCGACCGCCCGTCGCGTTGGCGAAAGCGATGCAATCCTTGACCAGCTCGTTCCAGTCGGCGCTCTTGCCGATCACGGACCGCAAGGACTTTTGGTCGAGGAGTTGGCCTTCCTGGCTCAAACGGCGCACTCCTGCAAGCTTGTATTCATTGTGCGCATGCTTCGATGTCCCCGATGTGGCCTCGGGATGCTATCAGACGCGGATACTGTCTGTCGCTGGGAGTGATCTTCTGGGCTCACGGGAAATGGGGTAGCGGCGGCCATGATTCCCCCATTGTTCTCAGGATTACCCCGCAGTCAACGCGGACCGAACTTCGTGATGACCTCCAGCCGTGGGGCCATGTCTTCCACCTCACCGCTCCAACCCCTCATGTACCTGCCAGCGAGACCGCCAACCACAGCACGCGACAAGAAGACGGACCGCCACCCGGTCGAAGAAAACCATCCACTGTGCTCATCTCGGTCCCTGCTTGATCAGGTGTCAGTTGCAACCCCCCTGACGAGGCAAGTTGGTGCGCCAGTTGCCTGGAGAGGGAGACTGGGACTGATTGCAGAAGCGGCTCACGATCTCGTCATAGGAGCGAGGGCCGGTGATTTCGCTGGCATTTCGGTTCTGGAGGATGCCGCGCCCGGTGAGGGCCGCCGTGTTGCAGGCCACGTGGTAATCGCCATTGGGGAGTTTTCCCCAGTAACAATTGCTGGAATCCAGGGCGTGAGCGGGTGAGGCCATCAGAAAGCCGGCGCCGAAAAAGATCAGGATCAGAAGATATCGAGACATGAGAATCACCTGTAAGGTCTTGGCATGGAACACGGTCGGGTTCTACCCGAACCACGTGCCCAGCTTTGTGCAGGACCCGGCAGATGACAAGTCGACCAGTTGTCGACCGAGGGACAAACGGCGCTCAGGGAGAACGGACGGTCTGACTCCGATACCGACCGACCGCCCGGTTCAGAAGAGTCGCACCGCCAGAAACAGGGCCACCATGGCAAGCCCCAGGGCCACCTTGGCTGCCGTGCCCAGAATGAGGCCCAGGGTGGCCCCCCAACCTGCCCGGCCCGCCGCCAATAGGTCCCGACGGGCAGAAAGCTCCCCCAATACGGCGCCGATGAAAGGCCCCAGCAGAAGGCCGATCAAACCGAAGAACAGGCCCACCACGGCACCGATCGTGGCCCCGGCCACGGAGCGCGCCGAGGCTCCGTAACGATGTGCCCCGAATGCGCCGGCCACGAAATCGGCCAGGGAGGCCAGAGCGGCCATGGCACCCAGCACCAGCAAGGTACCCAGCCCCACGTACGCAAAGCCCTCGGCCCAGGCCGCCGCCCATAGGCCAAGAAACAACAACAATGGCCCCGGGATGGCGGGGAGCACTAACCCCGCGACACCCGCAACAACCAGCAAGACACAGAGAACCCAGGCGAGAATTTCCATGGGGGAGAGTCTAGCAGTGGAAGACTTCAGCCTTGTAACGGTCGGCGGCCATCACTCCCCCGATTGAACACGCCAGCGCGACCAGACCGGTTGCCCCCTCACCTCCAGGCCCAGATCCCGCAACCACTCGGCCACCATCCCATTGGAATTGGAGCTCAGGCTGTAATCCCGGGGGTGCTCCACGAACTCCAGGTCGAATCGGGCGTTGTAAAGGCGGGTGGACAGTTGCTCTTCGTACACTGCGTCCAGTGCCTGTTGCAGAGAACGCGCCTCGCGGGAAGCCACCTCCAGGGGGATGATCTCGGCGATTCCCACGCGCACGCGGGAGCGCACCGTTGTCTCATCCGGTGGGCCTTCCAGCACACGACGCCCCAAGGTCGCCTGGGTGGGCCACATCAATGCCCTGAACCCACTCTTCCAACCCATGTCGGCCTCGGCATAGTAAGACCAGTCACCGTAGGAATACCGCGTCATGGCGGTGTCATCGGGCCCCGGCAGGACCAGGCTGGAGTGGCGCCCATGGTCCAAGAGCAGCACCGTGACCGGGTCCTCGGGCGGTGAATCCGGCTTGACAATGGTGGCGCCGCAGCCTGTCAGCAGAGCCACCATACCGCACAGGATCATCGCCTTTGCCGCGAACGCCCCCACTGGCCGCCCAGCCTTCCACGGCTCAAGGTTCATGCCTGCCGCCATTGATTCCCTACCTCGTGATGAAACATGGCCACCAGCCTGCACCAGCCCCACACCCCGTGACAACGCAGGGGGTGAACGCCGCAAAAGGCTCAGGTAGTTCGCGATCCACGGAACCCACCCCCCGCACCTCTGTCCATTCATTCAGCTTTGATGATAACATTCTGAATGAATGCGATTTTTAATAACAACAAATACTAAATGGCCAATTTCGCAACGCATGTAAGTGTCGCGGGGATGTTCGCGGCAGGCCTGGCCGGCGCCACTCTGGCCACGGGGAATCTGGATGGCTGGGAATCCCTGGGATTGATGCTCTTCCTGGTGGCCGGCACCCTTCTGCCCGACATTGATGTGGATGGCGGGCGGCCCCAGCGGGCCCTGTTCGGGGCACTCTCGCTGGTGGCTGCCACCGCAGTGGTGGCAATACTGCCCGCTTCCTACAACCATCGGGTGGACTGGCTTCCCCAGATCGAGCCCATTGGATGCGAGATCTTCGCCCTGGCCCTGCTGGCCTGGTTTGTGGTGCGCTACCCCCTGGCGATGCTGTTTCAGCGCCTCAGCCGACACCGCGGGCTGTGCCACAGCCTGGTCGTCGGCCTGTGCTGGAGCCTGGGGTGGGTTTACGTGGGTCTGCAGTGTCTGACGGCGGACGTGCTGGTGATCTGGCTGCAGGGCGTCGCCATCTTCCTGGGGTTCCTGATCCACCTGGTGTTGGACGAGTTGTACAGCGTCGACATCAACAACGCCCGCATCCGACGCTCCTTCGGTTCCGCCCTCAAGATCCTGCAACCGGACTTCCCACTGGGCTCCATTGCCGCTTGCATCCTCCTGGGGGTGCTGATCTGGCTGCTGCCTTACCCCGAGGAACTGCTGCAATGGTTGGTCGCGCTCTGAGGGCTTGAGCAGTTCGCTTGAAATCTATTCATATATTACCGATACTTTCCAATATGAAAAGATTGTCAAGCATCGGTGAGGCCGCCAACGCGCTGGGCGTGTCCATTACGACACTGCGCCGCTGGGAGGCATCGGGCAGGTTGGTGCCTGAGCACACAGCGGGCGGCCATCGCCGTTACGACCTGGCGAAACTCCGGCCCGAGATGTTCCGGGCTGAGGAAAACACAGGGCGACGCACCGTGGCCTATGCCCGTGTGCCCAGCCATGATCAGAAGGAGGATCTGGAGCGACAGAAACAGGTTCTGGAACTTTACTGCGCTCAGCAGGGATGGACATTCGAGTTGATTTCCGACCTTGGCTCGGGGATGAACTACCACAAGAAAGGGTTGAAGCGACTGCTTGATGCCATCGTCGATGGGGAAGTCGGGCGACTGGTGATCACCCACAAGGATCGGCTTTTGCGCTTCGGGGCCGAGTTGGTCTTTGCCATCTGCGAAGCCAGGGAGGTCGAGGTGGTGATTCTCAACCAGGGTGAAGATACGACCTTTGAGGAGGATTTGGCGAAGGATGTGCTGGAGATCATCACCGTGTTCAGTGCCCGACTTTATGGCAGCCGCTCGCGCAAGAACCAGAAGCTGCTGGATGACGTGAAGAAGGCCGTGGAGGACGCGACATGATCCGTGCCCACAGGATTGCGCTTGCGCCCAACAACAGGCAGGCGACCTATTTTGCCCGCGCGGCCGGCACGGCGCGTTTCGCCTACAACTGGGCGTTGGCCGAATGGCAGTGCCAGTACGCGGCATGGAAGCAGGACAACAGCCTGCCCAAGCCCTCGCAGGTCGCACTGCGGCGCCAGTTGAACGCCATCAAGCGCGAGCAGTTTCCGTGGATGCTGGAGGTCACCAAAACGGCACCGCAGATGGCGATCATCCAGCTGGGCGAAGCGTTCAGGAATTTCTTCGCCGGTCGCGCCAGGTACCCGAAGTTCCGCAAAAAAGGCGTCCACGACCGCTTCACCCTCACCAATGACCAGTTCCGCGTCGAAGGCTCCCGCATCCGCATCCCCAACCTTGGCTGGGTGCGGATGCGGGAGTCGTTGCGCTTTGCCGGCAAAATCATGTCTGCGACGGTCTCCCGCGTCGCCGACCGCTGGTTTGTCAGCATCACCGTGGAGACCGAAGATCCACCCAGGCGACCAACTGAAAACCAAGGCTCGGTCGGGGTGGATCTGGGGGTGTCGGCACTGGCCACGCTCTCGACGGGAGACACCATCACCGGCCCCAAGGCGCATACCGCCCTGCTCAAGCGACTCCGGCGGGTATCACGCAGCCTGTCACGCAAGCAAAAAGGTTCCAGCAACCGGAACAAGGCCAAGGCAAAACTGGCACGACTGCATGCCCGCATTGCCAACATTCGCCAAGATGCCTTGCACAAGCTCACGTCGGATCTGACCCGTCGGTTTCATACCATCGGCATCGAGGATCTGAATGTGCGCGGCATGATGGCGAACCGGCATCTGGCCCGCTCTATTGCCGACATGAGTTTTCATGAGTGCCGTCGGCAACTGGCGTACAAGGCAGATCAGCGGGGTGGACAGGTGGTGGTGGCCGACCGCTGGTTCCCCAGCAGCAAAATGTGTTCGGTCTGTGGAGCAGTGCAGAAGGCAATGCCACTATCCACGCGGCAGTGGATTTGCCCGGACTGTGGCGTACACCACGACCGGGATGTGAATGCGGCAAGAAATCTTGCCCATTACGCCGTGAGTTCCACGGTGTCAGCCTGTGGAGAGGAAGGCGCTGGCTCAGGTCGCGAGACCGGAGTGAAACCGGCCTCTGTGAAGCAGGAAATCAGCACTGAACCTGTTTAGATGCTTATGAATAGGTTTGGGTAGGTATGATGGAACGGAACCGTCGAGGCTGTTTCTGATAAACACCGTCATTGCGTTCGCGGTGAACCGCCAGGCCCAAAACGAGCGCGGTCGGGACTGGTGATCGAGTCTGCGCTGAGCGCGTCTAGTGGCATAGGACACTCGTTTCCTCCCACGAGCCAACTGTGGGGCGGTCTGGCGCCGAAATGGGTGTAGGTGCGTGCCTTCTGCCTGCCCGCCCGGAAAGACCATCTTATTTCGGATATTTCGATTATTCGTTCATTTCGCTTACACTCTGCCTCATGACGCTGTCAAAAGCTCCCAGGAGGCTGCCATGACCACACTCTCTCCCACCCATTCGTTGCCGACAGCCGAAGAAGTTGCCATCGCCCGCGAGAGCGGCCGAGCGTTGTCCGCCTTCCTGCAGACACGCGCGGAAACGCAGCAGATCGAGATCCTCGACGACAAAGGCGCGTCGCATCCAGTCCGCGTCCCGGTGTCGGCGCTGCGGCTGCTCGTCGACGTCCTGACCGAAATCGGTGAGGGCAACGCGGTCAGCATCATCCCGATTCACGCCGAACTGACGACCCAGGACGCAGCGGACGTGCTCAACGTCTCGCGGCCCTTCCTCGTGCAGTTACTGGAGCGCGGAGAGATCCCGTTCCACAAGATCGGAACGCACCGGCGCGTCCGCTACCAGGATGTGGTCGCGTACAAGGAGCGGATCGACGCTGAGCGCAGCAAGGCCCTCGATGCACTAGCCGAGCAGGCCCAGGCGCTCAAGATGGGGTACGAATGAATGAGTTCGCACTTCACCGTCATCTACGACGCGTGCGTGCTCTACCCGGCACCGCTGCGCGACCTGCTGATGCGCCTGGCACTGACCGATCTGTACCGGGCGCGCTGGACGGAGAGGATCCACGACGAATCGCCGATCGCTGAAGAACCCGCCCAAGACGGTTGACGAGTACCTGGACACGCTGCTCAAGCAGGGGCTGACACAGACCGTCGGCCAGTTACGGGACTGGAAGGTGGCGATCTGACGGATGCGGGGTCGATTCCGGTTTCGGGAATCTGGTCGCATACGTTGAAATCCATCTCAGGATCAAGGTTTCCGTGCGTCGGCAGAATGTCGGTGAAGGGTCGTTCGTGGGCGGCGCCTGAGTGCCCGCTTCGGGTCGCCAAGAGACGACTGATGACCGCTGTTGGCAGTGGTCGGCCCTGAGCTGCCGTGCGGCCACCTCTCGGCCCAGACCAGCCACCCAGTCTTCCGGTAACAATGGCTGCAATGACCCAGGCTGCGGACACGCATCCCCTACTGAGACGGCTGTGGTGGGGCGCTAGGCACGGAGAACTCCCCGGCAGTTCCCCCGAAGGCTCCGTGCAAGCTAACTGCCTTCGAGCGCCTGTTCCAGATCGGTGATCAGATCCTCCACATCCTCCAGGCCCACCGACAGTCTCAGCATGGCATCGCTGATGCCTCGGCGGGTGCGTTCCTCGGGTGATAACCCATGATGGGTGGTGGTGCACGGCTGGGTCACCAGACTCTCGGCACCCCCGAGGCTCGGGGCCAGGGCGAAAAGCTGCAGACGATCCGCCACCCGGGTGGCGGCCTCCCCGCCGCCCTTCACCTCAATGGTGAGCATGCCCCCAAAACCCTGCATCTGCCGGGCCGCCAGGTCGTGGCCCGGGAAATCGGGCAGGCCCGGATACAGCACCCGCTCCACACGGGGATGGCGAAGCATGGCTTCGGCAATGGCCTGAGCCGAGGCATTCTGCCGCTGCACGCGCACCGACAGGGTGCGCAGGCTGCGTGCCAGCAATGCGGCTGTTTCCGGGGCGATCATGGATCCCAGGTTCTTGCGCCAGTTCCACACGGGCATGAGCAACTCGCTGGAGCCCATGAGAGCGCCGGCGGTGAGATCGCTGTGGCCACCCAGGTACTTGGTGGCACTGTGCACCACCAGGTCCGCGCCCAGGGCCAGAGGCTGCTGGTTCACCGGGGAGGCAAAGGTGTTGTCGATGGCCACCAGTGCACCCTGGGCATGGGCCCGCTCGGCAATGGCCTGGATGTCGAACAGTTCCAGGGCCGGATTGGTGGGGGTCTCGAAGAAGACCAGTCTGGCCCCATCGGCGAGCAATGCATCCAGGCGGTCCAGTTCGTGCCCGAGGATCAGGTGTGTCTTGATACCCAGCAGGGGCAACTGGCTCTCCAGCAACTCCAGGGTGCCGCCGTAGGCATCCCCCATGCAGATGATGCCTTCGCGACCGTGGGTCAGGAACAAGGCGGTCTCGGCCGCCATCCCCGAGCAAAACGCCCAGGCCATCTCGGCCCCTTCCAGACCGGCCAGGGTTTCCTCCAGGGCGAAGATGGTGGGGTTCATGCCATAGCGGGTGTACAGACTGCCGGGCCTATTGCCGTCCACCACCTCCAGCAGATCGGCGGTGGACTCGAATCCGAACGTGGTCGTGTTGTAGATGGGGGTGTGTGGACTCCCCTGAGGATCCCGGCTTGATACTCCATGAATGGCGCGGGTGGCCATGCCTTGGCGAGATGAGGTGGACATGTGGGCTCCTTAGATTTTCAGAACGGACTAGCGGTCACTCATGTGCGCGTGATCATTGGATGAAACCGCAGCCGGGGATTCCAGCGGTAGACCGGCTGCCTGCCACTCGGAGACGCCATCGCTGAGCTTTTGAGCCTGATATCCCCGGCGCCGCAGCAAGGCCACGGCCTCGTCGGACAGGACACAGAATGGCCCCCGGCAGTAGGCCACGATCTCCCGATCCGTGGGCAACTCGGCCAGTCGGGCCTCGATCTCCGCCAGCGGCAGTGAGCGGGCAAAGGGCAGATGAGCCGTCTGATACTCCTCCGGCGGACGCACGTCGATCACCACCACCTCCCCCTGGCGCGCCCGGGCCAGCAGATCAGCCCGGCTCCGGGCATCCAGCGTCTCGATGTCACCCGACATCCGTTCCAGGGTGGCTCGCAGTTCCAGCAGGTGCTCCTCGGCCACGCATCGCACCATCACGTTCAGGGAGGCCACGTCCTCGCCGGACAGGCGATAAAAGATGAAACGCCCCTGTCGGCGCGTCATGACCAGTCGGCCTTCCTTGAGCACCCGCAGGTGGGCGCTGGCCAGCTTGATATCGATACCCGCCTCTTCCGCCAGGCGATCCACCGACTTCTCCCCCTGAGCCAGGAGATCCAGGATCTCCAGACGCTTGGGGCTGGACAGCGCCTTGCCGATGCGGGCCACCTGCTCATAGAGCAGATCCTGAAGGGTGCGATGGGTCTGGGTCATGGCAAAGGGTTGCGGCACTCAAATTGTCTGTAGCACACTCTAACGACCGTTAGATATTAAACCTTGACATCCATCAATAGAAACACGCAGGAGACGAATATGCACAAAGACTGGAATCAGACCGCGAAGCAACTGGGTGGGCTCATGCAGGAAATGGGCAGTGGCATCCCGGAGGTCGCCAAGGCCTTTGGTGCGATGGACAAGGCCGCGTGCCACGAGGGAGCGGTGTCCGCCAAGCATAAGGAACTCATGGCCCTGGCCATCGGCATCGCCCTGCGCTGCGAGGGCTGTATTGCCTTCCATACCAAGGCGGCCATCAAGCACGGCGCCACCCGCGAGGAGGTCATGGAAACCATCGGCCTGTCCATCTACATGGGCGGCGGCCCGTCCTATGTCTATGGAGCCCAGGCTCTGGAAGCCTTCGATCAGATGAGTGGGTGAGTGGGCGCACAGGCACTGATGCGCGGTGCCAATGCGGCTGTCGTGGGCATCCTGGGGGCTGCCCTTTATCACCCGGTCTTCACCAGCGCCATCCTGGGTCCCCACGAGTTTGCCCTGGCACTCACAGGCTTTCTCCTGCTCAGCGTCTGGAAATTGCCCGCCTGGGCAGTGGTGATCATCCTGGCCGCTGGCGGCATCGTCATCACCCTGTAGCGGGCATCTCCATGCCCGAAAATCCGGCTCACCGAACGCCCGGTGGGAATGCATGCCATGGCCATGCTTGATTTCCTGCAAAGCCATCGAATAGGGTCAGGCATCGGTGGATATTGCATTTGATCAAGGAGATCCCATGAAACACCAGCCGCTTCACCTGTCGGGTACGGTTTTCACTGTCCTGGCGATGACCGTGACGGGATCGGCCCTGGCCGCCGAGCCGGAGTTCGTCGACGAAGCCCGCAACGTGTACATCCCCGCCCAGGAGGAGCGTCTGCGCACCCTGCGGGTGGGCGCGGTCTACAACGACGAGCACATCCAGATCCGTTATGAATTCGAGACCGACAATCCCAGTTGGTATCACCAGTACTGGATCTTCGAGGACGGGGAATGGATCCGTTACGGACGCGGATCTCCAGGGCCGGATCCCCATGGGCTGTACGAGGACCGGATCTCCATGATGCTGGACGACGGATCGGTGCCCCACTTTGGCGAGCATGGCGCCTACATGACCGTCCATGAAGGTATGCGCACCCTCACCGATGCCGCGGATGGCGAGGCAGTGCGCGCGCATCCCGTCCTGGGCGAAGACATGGGCCGCTCCGACGTGCGCAAATACCTCCCCGGCAGTCGCGACGCAGCCGATGATGAAGTCTCCTGGGACAAGCTCAAGTCCGATGACGAGATACAGGCCCTGCGCGAACAGGGATATTTCCTGGACCTGTGGCAATGGCGCGCCCATCGCAGCCATCCGGTGGGGCATGCGGACAACAACTACGTGCTGCACTATCGCCTGAACAGCGAGGGCCAGGGGCCCTTCACCGACAACTGGGACGACAAGGCGGAGCGACCCGCCTGGATGTTCAACCCCGGCATCACCGGCTTCAAGGCCATGGATCGGCAACGCCTCATGGACCGTGACTACGGACAGGATGACTGGTACTACCTGTCCGAAGAAATCGCTGTCCCCTTCGACCCGAATCACGACTGGCAGGAGGGCGATGTCCTGCCCCAGCGCTTCCTGAGACAGCCCACCGGGAGCCGAGGCGCCATCGCCGCCTCGGGCGGCTATGAGGAGGGCGCCTGGCGCATTCACCTGACCCGTACTCTGGAAGCCCCCAACCCGCTGGACAGCAAGTCACTGGAGGATGGCGGAAGCTATCAGGTGGCCTTTGCCGTTCATACCGATGCCTCCGGCGCCCGCTGGCACCTGGTCTCGCACCCGCAGACCCTGGGCCTGGGCGTGGACGACGCCGACATCGTGGCCCAGCGCGTGGAGGGCGACCTGGACACCGCCGAGGTGGAATGGACCGAATTGCAGGTGTATTACCCGGGCCAGATCACCTGGCAGTGGCTCAACCGCGACGATCACCCGGGCCGCGAGGCCATCGAGGAAGGGGACATCGGCATACGCGAGATCCACCTCACCCTGGAAGAGATCGCCGCCTTCTCGGTGGCCTTCGAACGCCAGAAGCTGGGGGTCCAACCCGAGGACGATGACCGGGAAGAGCACAGGGACTGAGGGGCACGGCGCCGCATGGGGTGATCCCCCGGGTCAGCCGGTCTGGTCCTGCATCGCCACCAACAATCCGAAACACGCACGGGAGGTACCATGGAAACCACGCCACTGAAAGGCAGCCCTTTCGAGGCCTCGCGCATTGCCCTGGGCACCTGGGCCATCGGTGGCTGGATGTGGGGTGGTACGGATGACGAGACTTCCATCCGCACCATCCATGCCGCCCTGGACCAGGGCATCAACCTCATTGATACCGCGCCCGTTTACGGGTTCGGCAAGTCCGAGGAACTGGTTGGCGAGGCCATCCGCCGCCGTGGCGGCCGTGACCGCGTCCTCATCGCCACCAAGGTGGGCCTGGAATGGACCGCCGAAGAGGCGGTGCTGCGTAACGCCAGCGCCGATCGCATCCGGGCCGAGGTGGAAGATTCCCTGCGCCGTCTGCAGACCGACTACATCGACCTCTACCAGGTCCACTGGCCCGACCCGGCAACACCCATGGAGGAAACTGCCGAGGCCATGACCCGATTGCTGCGGGAGGGCAAGATACGCGCCGTCGGTGTCAGCAACTTCAGTCCCGCGCAGATGGACACCTTCCGCGAGATCGGTCCCCTGCACGCCTGCCAGCCACCCTATAACCTCTTCGAACGGGGCATCGAAGCGGATGTCCTGCCCTACTGCCGGGAAAACAGCATCACGATCCTGGCTTATGGCGCACTCTGCCGGGGCCTGCTCAGCGGTCGCATGGGGGCCGACACACGCTTCGACGGCGATGATCTGCGCCAGTCCGATCCGAAGTTCCAGTCGCCCCGGTTTGACCAGTATCTTGCGGCCGTCCAGGCCCTGGACCACTTCGCCCGGGAGCGTTTCGAAAGCGATGTCCTGCATCTGGCGGTGCGCTGGCTGCTGGACCAGGGCGCCGACATTGCCCTGTGGGGTGCACGCCGCCCCGAGCAGGTCGCCACCGTCCATCGGGTCATGGACATCGGGCTGACCGGGGAAGACCGCGATCAGATCGACCGCATCCTCGACACCCACATCACCGACCCGGTAGGGCCTGAGTTCATGGCACCGCCGGCACGCAACGGGTGATTCTTTACAGTCTCGGGTCGTTACGGATTCATCTATCCCAGCGCAAGGGATACCGAGGGCGGTCAGTGTGCGGGGGACCGGTAAGTACCGCGCCGGAGACGAGGATCGTGTCTCCTGCTCCGGCGCGGGTCTGGCAAAAAACCCCGGAACATTGTCCGAGGCATGCTTCAGACCGATTGACCTACACGATACTCAGGCGGCTTTTTTCTGCTCGAACCAGTCCTGGGTGCCGCCCTCATAGTCGAGGACATCAGTGAAGCCGGTATTGTCGAGCTTCGCCGCGGCCTTGCGGGAGGCGTCGCAGTCGAAATTGGCGCAATAGACCACGATCTTGCGATTCTTGCCCCCGACGACGCGATCCACCTGATCGGCAAAGTCATCGGATGCCACGGGGATGTTGATGGAAGTCCGGATGTGTCGTTTATTGAAGACCTCCCGGGGAAGCACGTTGATGAGGACGAAATCCTCATGATGCTCTTCATTCATTCGCTTGAGTTGTTCACGATCGATGGTTTTCATGTCAGAACTCCTCATGTCGATGCAGGTTCGGTGCATGTCAGTCGAGCGGAATCCCTTCCGCAGGGCGGCGGTCCTGCAGGCCGTCTGAGGTTCAAGCGGCGTCCGCAATCCTCTCTGCGGCCCGCTCGGCGGCCGCTTCGTCCCCATGTCGGCGAATATCACCCACGGTGATGATGCCGCTCAGGCGCTTGGATTCCGGGCTGTCCAGGACGACCAGCCGATAGACCTGTTGATCGGCCATGCTTTGCGCGGCGGCATCCAGCTCGTCGTTGGCAAAGCAGTACAGAACCTTCTCGCTCATGGCTTCCCGGACCGGGGTATGGGAAGGATCCTTGCCCTCGGCGAGGCAACGAATGACCATGTCCCGGTCAGTCGTGACACCGATCAACCGCTCCTGGTCAGCATCGGTGACTGGTAGAAAACCAGTCCCCATATCCCGCATTTTCCTGGCTGCGTCCGTGATCGATGATCCACCGGTGATGGTGTCGATACTCTTTGTCATTGCGTCGGCGATCTTCATGACTGCCTCCTTTTTCTGGTGGCTTACATGGATTGGGACAGCAGTGACCACATGAGTTCCTGGAGCAAGGTAGCGGCCCGTGTTGGGCAGGTGCACATATAGCCCCGGGAGAGAATACCCCGGTTGATCTTATGCCAATGAGCACTACACTCAGCTAAAAGCCAACCATGGATCAACCTGGGAGGCCTGGATGCCGGGTCTTATCCAAGGAGACATGACTCATGAGCGAGCACAAAGGGCGTCGACCCAAACCAGAAGAAATAAAAAGGATCGAGCGAATCTACGACACGGACTACGAAGTCGGGCAGGACAACATCAAAGCCATGGGGATGGACATTCACAATCCTGTGTTTGTCATCAGCGCGACATTGATCCTGGTGTTTGTTGTTCTGTCCCTGATCCTCCCCGAAGTGTCGAAAGAGGCCTTGGAGTCGACTCGGGTCTGGATTGGAGAGCAGTTCGACTGGCTGTTTCTGACAGCCGGCAACCTGTTCGTTCTGTTTTGCCTGGCCCTGATCATCTTGCCGGTGGGAAAAGTCCGACTGGGTGGCCAGGATGCCAAACCCGAGTTCGGCTATCTGTCATGGTTCGCGATGTTGTTCGCCGCTGGCATGGGGATCGGCCTGATGTTCTGGGCGGTGGCCGAGCCCGTGGGTTACTTCACGGAATGGTTCGGTACCCCGCTCAATGTGGGCGGCGGTGATGCAACGGCTTCCCTGGGGGCCACCATGTACCACTGGGGCCTGCATCCCTGGGCGATTTACGGCGTCGTGGCCTTGTCGCTGGCCTTTTTCGCCTACAACAAGGGCATGCCACTGACCATTCGCTCGACGTTCTACCCGCTGCTCGGCGACCGGGTCTGGGGCTGGTTCGGCCATGTCATTGATACACTCGCCGTTCTGGCCACACTGTTCGGTCTGGCGACGTCGCTGGGCCTGGGAGCGCAGCAGGCGGCCAGCGGTATGGCGTTTCTATTCGGCGTCGATGGCGGCCTGATGACTCAGATTGCGATCATCATCGGGATCACCGCCATAGCCGTGATTTCGGTGATCCGGGGCATTCACGGCGGTGTTCGTCTGTTGAGTAACATCAACATGCTCGTCGCCCTGGCATTGCTGATTTTCGTCATGATTGCCGGGGGCCTGATCGCCTTCGCCGCCAATGCAGGCACGACTGTCTGGGGTTACGTCCAGTACATACTGCCGCTGGGCAATCCGGTCGGCCGTGAGGACACCACCTTCTATCATTCCTGGACGGTCTTCTTCTGGGCCTGGTGGATTTCCTGGAGCCCGTTCGTGGGCATGTTCATCGCCCGTGTTTCAAAAGGTCGTACCGTGCGCGAATTCATGACCGCTGTTCTGATCCTGCCCATGCTCGTGACGGTGGTATGGATGAGCGCCTTTGGTGGTGGCGGCATTGATCAGGTCAGGGAGGGCGTGGGTGAACTGGCCGGCGGCATCGGCGAGTCCTCGCTGGCCCTGTTCCAGATGCTCAATGAAATGCCGTTCACGAGCATCACCTCCTTCCTGGCCATCGTGCTGGTCCTCGTGTTCTTCATCACATCCTCGGATTCCGGCTCGCTGGTCATCGACAGCATCACCTCGGGTGGCAAGCTGGACGCGCCTACGCCACAGCGTATCTTCTGGGCTGTGCTCGAGGGCACGGTGGCCGGCATGCTGTTGGCCATCGGTGGCGATGCGGCCCTCAATGCGCTTCAGGCCGGCGCGATCAGCACCGGCTTGCCATTCACCATTGTGCTGCTGTTCATGTGTGTGAGCCTGGGCATAGCGCTCTATCAGGAGTTGAAGCTGATCAAGCACGGCTATGCCTGACCGGCAATCCACTCGATGCACGGGGAAGCGGCCCCAGTACCGAAAGGTTGCGGGGCCGCTTCCCCCGCCGGAAGGTGCACGCCCCGGCTACCGTCATGGGGCTTGGCGTTCAGTCAAGTGAGGAATGATCTGCAGGAACATTTTGATCCACCTGAGCAGCCAGTCAGGCGCGGCGGCCGCTCGGCACAGCGTTCAAATGGTGATCCACCCGGTCAGTATCCCGACGCCCACGACTACCGCCATCACGGGGCCGACCCGGCCCCCCAGTTTCAGCCCGCCAATGCCCGGCGACAGTCCTGCCTTGACCGTTTGTTACGTCCCACCCTATCAGAGGCCCCCCATCACGCCCTCTCTGAGGCGAAATAAAGAGCTCGCCCCGCATGAGCCTCACCAAAACATGGGAATAACCTGTCCGGTCCAGAGCGGTTTGGAGTCACTGGTCAGTGCAGGCCCTATGCCCGCTTTGGGTCTAACCGCCCCCAAAAGTACCCATCTGTACCGCCCTCAGTTTGATCGGTCGGGGTAGATACACTGCCGTGCAGTGCAGACCCAGTGAGTGCCATGGGGGCTGGAGCAATATTCGGACGAGCATCTCAGGAAATCGACTCCGTCGAGTCCCGCTCCAAAAGAGACTGTCATTCACAACCCCAAATAATATACTAAAATACTAGGTAATAAGACTGGCTTTCATGCTGGTTACCGCGGGGACGTACAAGGGGTGATCCGTCATGCAACACGGGCGCTCACACATGCTGCAGGCCTATGCCCGGGAACGTTCGGTGCCGTCATTGCGGGAGTCTCGTGTGGCGCCGGATCGTGGGTTCAGCATGATGGAGGGCGCCCAGGATGCCGGCGAATTCTCCACGCCGGCCGTCAGCGACCTGATGCTGAGCCAGTCGGTTGGTCCTGCTTTCCACTATGTCTGCGACATCGGGGCCGGTCGATTTTCGGGACAGACCCAGCCGATGGACTTTGTTGCGGTTGCTCCCAACGTGGATACCTATTGCAGCGTTGCCGGCCCAGCCCGCCTGCGTTTTTTGGGTATTCCCGGCAAGTTTGCACGCGCCTGCCTGGAGCGTGATGCCAGCGATCCTCTGGATTTCGGCGCCATCCACACACGCCATCACCGCGACCCGTTGATCATCCAGGGTCTGACCCTTCTGTGGCAGGAGATAGAAAGGGAAGACCCGGCCGCGCGGATCTTCGTGGACGGCATAACGGCCGCCCTGGTGGTCCGTCTGAGCCGTCTGTCCCAACAGGTCGCCAGGGCGGAGGACTGTCGAGGGGGCCTGGCTCCACACCACTCGGCACGGGTGATCGAGTACATGCAGAGCCACCTGGATAGGCGCGTCACGCTGGCCGAGCTCGCGTCGCTGTGTGACTTGTCGCCATGGCACTTTTCCCGGGCCTTTACACACTCCCATGGGGACCCGCCCCATCGTTATCTGACGCGCCTGCGCCTGCAGAGGGCCCGGGAGCTGCTGGAAACCACCTCCTTACCCATCTGCGCGGTCGCATCGGCCACGGGCTATTCGCATCAGCAATTGGCGCGCCATTTTCGTCTGACCACCGGCATACCCCCCGGCACCTACCGTCAGCAGTTTCGTGACTAGACCCCGGTCCTGGCCCGATCGGATGGCTGAAGGCATATTACTTCCTACCCTATCCACATGTTCCACGCCATTCGGCCACCTGTCCCACGGTGATTCGGCTGAAGTAGCCGGACACTCATTCTGCGCACGTGTCCACAATAAACCCGCAAGATCCGTCGCCCATGCGCAAGATTATGCAAACGCTTGTCCAATCTGACTCCTAGGCTCATCACCAAGGCTGCCAGTCGGGTATCCCATGTCGGGAATCCACTGCGCTGGCCACCCTGGCAAGAGTGAAGGCTCCTCTCGTGCTCACCCACCCCGAGATCGGAGCCGGGAGGTCGATGATGACAAGAGTTTCAGTGATTCTACTCACCGCGATGCTCGCCCCAGCGGTTGCAGCCCAGCATGACCGACAGACCGACACATCGGTCAGTGACGATCAGCAGATCGGCACCGTCGCGTTCGGTGCGGACTGCGTCGATGACGCCCAGCAGGCATTTGATCATGCCCTGGGGCTGATGCACCACATGATGTACGTTCAGGCCCGCGACGAGTTCGACGCCATCGCCCAGGCCCACCCCGATTGCGCCATGGCCCACTGGGGCGTGGCGACCACACTGTTCCAACCGCTGTGGGCCACGACGCCAAGCGATGCCAAGATCGCCCGTGGCCGAGAGGCCATTGAGCAGGCGCGTGCGACGGAGGATTCAGCAGCAGAAAGCATCCGCGAGGCCGCATTCGACCAGCATCCCCACCAGGGGACGTTTCCCGGCGCCTTCCACCTCGCCGCAATTCCGGCACGGCTGGCGGTGGAGCAGCGCGACTGGGCGGACCGGCTGCTCGAGATCGCACCGGACGCTGAGCGCGACAGCATCGACCCAATCAAGACCCTGGCTCAGCGCGATTGAGCCGGCGAAAGGAGCGTACCCATGTCCCAATCAACCGAATCTGCCTATCAACTCGATGGTACCTTGCTGGAAATCTGTTCTTGCGGAGTGCCTTGCCCCTGCTTCATCGGCGAGGATCCTGATGGGGGCGAATGCCTTGGTGTCATCGCCTTTCATCTGCATAAGGGAATGATCGGAGACCAGGATGTCTCCGGACTCACGGTTGTCAATGTGGCGCACATCCCGGGCAATGCCCTGGCCGGCGGTTGGCGCAGCGTACTGATCATCGATGATCAAGCAACCGACCACCAGCACAATGCCCTGGTGTCCGCCTTTTCAGGCCAATTAGGCGGCAGCCTCGCGGATCTGGCGGGACTGGTGGGGGAACTGGTGGCCGTCGAGCGTGCCCCGGTGATCCACGAGGTGAACGAGGCGAACGGTCAGTTCCGGATCCCGGGCATTGTCGAGGCGCAGATTACGCCCATCCAGTCGTCTCCGGATGGCACCACGGCAACGCTGCGTGACAGTGCCTTTTCGACCGTCAAGGATGCACCGGCCTATATCGGCAAGTCGACCAGCTATAGAGTAACCCTGCCGAATCATGACATGACCTGGTCTTTCGAGGGACGTAATTCCATTCAGACCGCATGGCACATGGAGCATCAGCCGTGAATACGATGGCCGGCACTCCGGTGCGACGCGTATGGAGCGCGTCGCCGCTGGTGCTGACAGCCATTCTGTTGGCTTGGGCGTTGGCTTTGGCCTCGGAATTCACCGGCGTCCCGGGTTGGGTCCATCATCATCACCTGCTGAGTCCGGACATGGCGGCCTGGGCGAGCATTGGACTGTTTCTGGCCGCCTGGCAGATCCACATCGCCGCCATGATGCTGCCGTCCACATTGCCCATGATCGGCCATTTTCGTCATATGGCTGCGGCGCAACCCCGCCCTGTCGCGGCCAGATCTGCGTTCCTGATGGGATATCTGATCGTATGGACCGGCTTTGGCATCGCGGCATCCCTGACGTACCTGGGCGTTCACGCAGTGATCGAACACTGGCACTGGCTGGCATCGCGGCCGCAGGTGGGTGTGGGTGGCGTACTGATACTGGCGGGGGCCTTCCAGTTCTCGGGTCTGAAGGATCGCTGCATGGAAAAGTGCCGCCATCCCGTTGCCTTCCTGATGGCCCATTACCAGCGTGGCGTGCCCGCAGCACTGAAGCTGGGTCTCAGGCACGGCCTATTCTGCCTGGGATGCTGCTGGGCCCTCATGCTGGTGATGTTCGCCGTGGGCATCGCAAACCTTGCCTGGATGGCGCCTCTGGCACTGCTGATGCTTTACGAGAAGACAGGAAGTGCCGGCGATAAGATCGTCCGCCCGGTGGGCGTGGTGCTTATCCTGATCGGATTGGGCATGATGATGTTCGCGGGCCCGATGTCCATCGAACATCATCACGGTTGATCCAGCAGCCCGCCGATGTCAGCTGAGATCCTTGCCGCGCAGACCCCCCTTGTTACGTCCCGCCCTACCCGAGGCCTCCCATCCCGCCCTCTCTGAGGCGAGATAAAGATGTCGTCCCAAACTGAGTCCCCCAAAGGTGGGAATAACCCGTCCGGTTCAGAGCGGTTTGAGGTCGCTGGTCCGCGCAGGCCCAATGCCCGGCTTGGGTCGGCTACGGGCATAGCAAGCATGGCTCCGGACAACTCGGCCACCTCTTGGCCCTGTTCTGGTCAAGTCGCAGCGGACACGGATTAAGCAGCAACCGCTAGAAAATGTTGCTGTGGGGTGATGTACCCCAGGGACGAGTGGAGCCGGTCGCTGTTGTACTCCGTCTCGATGTACTGAACGATGTCCTGCCGGGCCTGCTCACGGTTGAGGTAACGCTGGCCGGCCAGCCACTCGCTTTTCAGTGAACCAAAGAAGCGCTCCATGACAGCATTGTCCCAGCAGTCACCTTTCCTGCTCATGGAGGCCACCATCTGGTACTTCTCCAGGCGCTGCCGGTACACACGCGATGCGTACTGGCTACCCCTGTCGGCGGTTACACATCCTGCCCGATGTCGCTTATGTCTGCGACTCACCCGCGCTCGGCCTTATTCGTCCTTTGACAGGCTGCGCTGCAGGGCAAAGAAGCCCAGCGCGATGTCGTCCGGGTCGGCGCCGGGCCGGATCTCCAGCCGGGCCCGGACCGCTTCGGGGTCGACGTGGCTGGCCGCGACGTCCTCGGCTGGCAGGTAGTGCAGCCACCAAGCGAGCGCCGCCTGGGTCGGTACCTCGATCCATGGATCGAGTTCATCCCCCAGCCGTTCGGCATGGGCGCCCAGATCCTCGTTGAAGAACGCCTTGAGGCTGTCGAGCCGGCCTTGCGGGTCGAGGTCCGCGGCGGCGGTGTCGGCCAGGTCGAGTCATTCCTCGTCGCCGAAGATGCGCGCCCCGGCGGCCAGCGCCGCGATGGCCTGGCCTGAGGTGTGGGCGCAGGTGGTGCGGTCGATCCGCGACATCGCCGGAGCACGGAACTGGATCGGTCAATTCGTGGCGATGGCCTCATCGGCTGGCACCGCTTGATCAGGATCAAGGGGGCAATGGCCACACACTCGCGACAATCCCCCCATGTATCTGACCATCAAACACCTGCACGTCGCGCTGGCGCTGATCTCCATCTCCGGGTTCATCGCTCGTGGCCTGCTGCACCTGCGCCACTCGCCCAGGGTCAGGCACCGGTTCGTGCGCATTGCCCCTCATGTGGTGGACACTTGTCTTCTGCTCACCGGGCTTTGGCTGGCCTGGATGTGGCAGATGCACGTGGTGCTTCAGCCCTGGCTGATGGCCAAGCTCACCGCCCTGCTGGCGTATATCGTCCTGGGAATGGTCGCTTTCCGCTTCGCCCGAAATGATGCCAGTCGGGCCACCGCCTGGTTGCTGGCCATCCTCGCGTTCGGCTACATGCTGCTGGTGGCTCATACCAAACAGGCCTTCCCCTTCTGATTTCCCCGCCCACGGTACCCCTATGCTTAACCTGGCGACAAAGACCTGGAATCAGTACAGCGCCGCACCCCATCGACTCATGTTCCTGCCCGGCATGATCCAGTTGCTGCTGATCATGATCCACTGGGGCATCGAACTGACCGGGCGGTACACCACGTTGTGGTCACCCCTCACGCTGAACGTACCGGGCTTTGCCCTTCATCCATTCCTGATGCTCTATGGGGTCTTTCCGTTCTTCATGTTCGGTTTTCTCATGACCACCTATCCCCGCTGGATGAACACGACCGAGATCCCCCGGTCCCGCTATGTGCCGGCCTGGGCAGGCCTCACCGTCGGCATGGGCCTGTTCTACCTGGGCCTGTTCACTCAGCCCATCTGGGTCACCCTGGGGCTTGTGCTGTTTCTGGCCGGCTGGGCCTGGGCGCTGGCGGCACTGTGGGCCGTGTATCGTGGCGCCCCCGCCGCCGACCGTTACTACGAAACCTGGCTCAACGCAGCCCTGGTAATGGGATGGCTGGGCGCGGCAGCCTGGCTCGGGTGGCGGCTGGGCGCTCCCACCGTCTGGTATGCGTTCTCCCTGAAGGCCGGATTCTGGTTGTTCCTGATCCCGATGCTGGTGATCGTCGCTCACCGGATGATCCCGTTCTTCTCCAGTTGCGTGCTTCGCCCCTACACCCCGGTGCAACCACGCTGGTCGATACCACTGATGGCGGTCGCCGTGACCGGTCATGTGGTGCTGTCCTTGACGGGGCATTGGCAATGGCGATTCATCGCCGACTTTGCCCTCGCCTTTCTGGCGCTGCATCACGCCTGGCACTGGGGCTTTCGCCGCGCCCTCGCCCACCGTCTGCTGGCCGTGTTGCACATCGCCTGGGCCTGGTTTGCCGTGGGCATGCTCCTGCACGGAGTGCAGAGCCTGATCCTGATGACGACCGGACACGGGTGGTTCGCTCACGCACCTCAGCATGTCCTTGCCCTGGGCTTCATCACCACCATGACCCTGGGCATGGCCACCCGGGTCACGCTGGGGCACTCAGGACGTGCCCTTCAGGTCAACGGGTTCACCTGGGCCTGCTTCCTATCACTCTCTGGAGCCACCCTCACTCGCGTGGCGGCCGATGCGCCCTGGCTACCGGGGGGATACACGGGACCATTGAACCTGACCACCGCACTGATCTGGCTGACCTTCATCACCCCCTGGGTGCTCTACTACGGCCCCATGCTATGGCGTCCCCGTGCCGATGGTCGGCCAGGGTAAACAACCTAGGAGGCGACTGACCTCACCAGTCCCAGCTCAGCGGCACAGGTCAGGCCCGATTCTGGTCTACCTGGGCACTGGATTCAGAATCTGCCGTCTGATTCCGTGTCTCACAGTGTCTCCAGTAGGGCTGTCAGATACAGGTCATAGCCGCCGCTACCGCCCGGGCGGTTGGATGATGTTACGTCCCGCTCTATCCGAGGCCTCCCATCCCCCCCTCTCTAAGGCGAGACAAAGATGTTGTCCCGAACTGAGTCCCCCAAAGGTGGGAATAACCTGTCCGGTTCAGAGCGGTTTGGGGTCGCTGGTCAGTGCAGGCCACATGCCCGGTTTGGGTCGCGTCGAGACAACTGATGCCTGCCCCGCTGGCGATCGGGCTGCTCATGTCCGATTCGTGAGAGGCGTCACCCTGCCCGCAAGTATTGTTCAAAAGCGATGGCGGAGACCGAAAGTGACGAAATTCGAACCCGACGCCTTGCTGACAATGTCATAGGCTCCGGAACGGTGATGGATTCGGATGAAGCCCTCCCACGCGGTGTAAGATGCCTTTGGCGGTGCGAATGCCAACTCCGTCATCATAAACACCAGCACGCGACTCGCGCGTTGGTCCCCGCGTGACTCGACGGGCGGCCGTTCGAATGCATACGATGGACCAAGACCGTGGGCAAAGGACGTATCCAGGTAATGATCCCAGGGGAAGGTGCGCCAGCGCAGGCTGGCGGCCGCATTGATTTCAAGGTGGTGCTGTTTCCCCCAGTGCTGTGCCGCGTTGATCTCGCCTTCCAGGTCCAGGTGCTCGCTGAATCCGTGCAAGACGCCTGATAATCCGGCCGCCACCAGGTAAGAACTGCGGAAGTTGGTGCGTGTGGTCAGGATTTCGCCAAGGCGGTTGTCGCTCCATTGGCCCGCATACACGAACACGCTATGACTGGGCGAATCACCCCCAAGAGGTGCTGACGCAGGTTCCGGCGTGGAGTGCGCCCCGCCCCTGCCGTCCGCGGCCACGGGTGTTGCAAGCACGGCCATCAAGGGCAGCGCGCGGGCCGGGAGGCGAAACCGAGCGAAGCCGTGGTATTTCATTCGAGAACCCATGCATCGGAGTGTGGAACAAGAGTCACGAAGCGTTCTCACGCACCACTCAGGATACGGCTCACGATTCCCTGGCCTGCCTGCTGCTGGCCGATGCCACACGTGCCCTGATGAACGCCGGCCCGGCCCGAGGCTGAATGCACCCAGGGCAGGAGATCTGCCCGAAGGATCATGCGCTGATCATCGGCCCGGGTCTTCACGGTCCTCCTTGACCGTGTCGCCAGGCCCGGTACCTGAATCGGGCGCAATGATGGTTCGTTGACGAAACGGTGCCAGCAGCAATCGCCCGATGGCCCGCCCGGGTGTCAGCCAGCGGATGCGGCTACCATGGCGACGATCGTTCAGCACGCGTTCGGCGAGCCCTGGGGCGACGGTATCAACAGTGTCACCAAAGATGTTGATAAAGCGACGTATTTGCCGGGCCTTGCCGTCGTGGATACTCAATGCGAGCAGATCGGTCGGCACCACCCCGGGGTTGATACTGCCCAGCCGGACGGGCGTGCCTTGCAGCTCATCAGCAAGGGAACGGGTGAAATAACGCAGTGCGGCCTTGCTGGTACCGTATAGCGTACTGCCGCGGCGACGCTCGTTGCTGCTTCCCCAGCCCTCGAGGGTGTAAATCCGGCCATGACCCTGGGCGAGCATGCCGCGTGCCGCAATGTGGCAGCCGTGCAGGGTGCCGAGCAGATTGATGCGTATCAACTGCTCGATTGTGGCTGGGTCATGCTCCCAGAAATCCACTTCATGCGAGTTGACGGCGGCATTATTGATCCAGATATCCACGCCGCCGAAATGCTCGACCGCAGCATCCCAGAGCCTCTGCAAAGCTGAGGGGTCGGCGACATCGCAGGTCTGCCCCTGTAACCGGGCCTCATCGGCAGCGGTTGCGTCTCGCAGTCGCCACAAGCCTTGCGCCAGTTGTTCGGCATCGCGACCGCAGGTCATCACCCTGCATTGGCGTTGCAGAAAGGCACGCACCAGACCATAGCCGATGCCACGGGTGCCACCGGTAATCACGACGACCGGCTGTTTCAAGTCTTTGCTCCTCCCGGGCTGCGGAGTGGCATGACAGCGCTTCAAGAGCCTAGTCGATACCACGGCGCGCCATCAAATCCGCGAGCCCAATGTTTCCAAATCAGGACTCCAGGGCGTTGCCAGCGCCACCGGCCGTCCCCTGGTGATCCGGACTGCCCGAATGCGCGCCGCGATGACCCCATCCATCAAAGCTCGTCACGTTTACACTCGCGACAAGGATTTAACGGTGGCGGCGGGCTGGTACCTCCTGGCGCTGGGAGCCGTCGGTGAGCCTCAATCACCCTGGGGGGGGGGCATGCTCAGCATACGCCTCGTCGGCCGGCGAAACGCAAACGCGCTGACCGCATCTGCATTGGTCGCCAGAAGACCACCACCTTCCGCACGTGCCAGTCTCTGACCGTCTGCCCCCTCACATCCAGGACCCACGTCTCGCAGGGAACATCGCCCTGCATGGGGCATGCATTGCGCCCAGACCTACCTTCCTTGATGGGACTACGTCCAGGAGAACAATCGCCACCTTTTAAGCCCGGAATGGCCATCCGCCAGATATTGGCCGGCTCGAAATCATGGTCTTACGGATACGAGCCTACAGCATGTCCGCAGTGTGAGAGGGAACGGACCTCGCCACATCTACCTCTGCCGTCCGCTTCGGGTCGGCTTGCGACAACTGATGAATGCTGTTGGCAGTGGCCGGCCCAGACCGGGCATTTGGACTGCACTGACCAGCGGCCGCAAACCGCTCCAAACCCGACAGGTTATTCCCACCTTTTGGGGAACTCAGTGTGGGACGACCTCTTTATTTCGCCTCAGCGAGGGCGGGAGGCCAGGATGGGGCAGGGGTAACAATGCTCCGCCCAGTACCCATGGGCGAACAGCGTTACTTTTCCAGGCCACATTGCCACGCCTTGCACAGGCTGTCGCAAGCACCAACTCCTTCTTCGCCAAAGACGCGGGCGTTTGGTCGACAATCAGTCGACTTGCCCAAGTGCCATTGGCACATGACACTGATCGCATGAAATGGAACATTGATCCATCTTCGCGAGAACGGTTTTGTCTTCGGGGCTGCATAAATGAACCAGGGTCCGCTTTCAACTTGGGCTTGGTCAACCGTGCAGGCCCGCCTATGGAAAGTTGCCATGGCACCAAGGCAATAACGGGATGGGCCCGCTTGCTGCCAGTTCTTCTCATTCTTTGCCCGGCTGCCACGGGCTGTGTGCTGGATTACGGCCTGGACAACCGTCTGGAGATGACGCCGGGCATTCACTCGATCGAAGGTCTCAATACCCCCTATGATGATTTCAATGTGGCTGCCCCACCTCCGCCACTACACTATGTGATGCCCCTGGCCTTCGCCAGCAATGCACACCAACACGGCGCGGAATTTGATATTGTCGAAGGCCACCTGGAGATCCTTCAAAGCCCCTATCACCAGCGCCGCGACCAGGGGCCCGGGCCACCGATGATCCAGGCCCGGCGACAGGGCCGCTTCCCCTCGATTCCAGAACTTCCGGGTAACCAGCGGGGGCCGACTGCCTTGCTGACCGAAAGGACAGCGGCAGTCTCCTACGTCCCACCACGGAAACATACTGATCCCCACGCAATCGCGCTGACCCAGCGGTCGGCCCCTGCGGTCTGGATGGAAGAGACCAATGCGCAGGACGTCGTGTGGGTATTCGACTCCGATCACGAAGGAAATCGAAACCTTTACTTTGTGGATGAAAAGGGTGAGGCACGACCGTTTTTTGGCAACACAGCGAAGTCTGATGAGGCCTACCTCACCTACGATTATCGTCGCCACCAACTCTACTTCAGTTCCAACCGCTCGGGACGGTATCGCATCTATCGGTTTGACAATCCCGATGGCAACACCGACTTCCGCGCATGGCTGGGCGACAAGACGCTCGCCGGGCTCATCGAGCCCGTCGATGAGTGGGCCGAGCACGGTGACACCCTGGCGCCTCATGTGGCCGGCGATCTGCTGGTCTTTGCTTCCGACCGCCACGGGCAGTTCGATCTGTTCGTGACGCGCTTTCGCGGTGGCCGTTGGCAATCACCCAGGAATCTGCAGCAGTTCCTGCCCGAAGGCGTCTCGCTCAATACCAAGGCTGACGAGTTCCGACCGCTCCTTCTGAAACGATGGTTCTTCGACCAGGGAGAACTCTACTATCCCTGGCGACTCCTGCTGTTTTCATCCAATCGCCCGGGTGGCAGCGGAGGCTACGACCTGTACCTGACAGCCCTGCCGGAGACACTGTGAGATCTAATCAGACGGCAAATCCTGAATTCAGTGCCCTGGCAGACATGATCGTACCCTTGTCGGAGAGCTCAAGCATGCCTCAGACGCCCCGCACGATTCATCACTACAGCCGGACTGGTTCAATCCAGCCGGGCACTCAGGCGGATTGGGTCCACATCACGTGGCCCAATACGGGGACAGCCACCAATCCTGTTCATGAGATCGCTCGATGCCTGGTCATGATGCTGACGGTAATCGTCCTGCTTGGCGGCGGCCTCTTGAAAGATGCTCGGGCCTCGGAGTTCATGTTATTGGCCCAGCAGGATTCGGGACTCGCACCGGATGCCACGTCTGAACTGGAGCAGGCCTATGCCGAGTACCGGCGCGCATACGAGCGCTACACATCGCTTGTCACCGGAGGCGGTGGAGACGAGCCTGATCTGGGACGAGCTCAACAGGAAGCACTCACCGAATACCGGAACGCCTATCAACGTTACCAGCGGCTGAAGGCACAGCAGCCGCAACCCGCTGCCAGGCCCAGCCCGCCTTCATTGACCTCCTTACCCGAGTCCGGCCTCGCTCCCACCGCTGAAGGAGACCGGGTCGAACATGCCTCCGGCACCGTGCTGATCTCCCCGGAGGGAGCCTTGCATCAAGATGTCACGCTGGATCTGCGGGAGATACCCAACCCGCCTTCCACGGCGCCGTTCGAGCAAAAAGGGACCGCCATCGCCGTGGACGGGGTGATGCCGCCCCCCCCCGGCAAGCCCGTTGAGATTCAGTTGCCGGCCTCGGGAGAGAATCCGGCCGTCATGTTCTTTTCCTTGGGTGAGTGGATTCGGTTGCCGGCCAGGAACGTGACCCTGCCCAATGGTGACCCGGGGCTCGCGGTCAACCTCGAACGTGTTCCGATGCCCTGGCTATTGACGGTGGCCGACGCGCCCGAGGCGGGCGAACCGGAACTCGCAGGCGCGGAGCATCCGCTTGCCCGAATGGCACACCTCGAACAACTCCGCCTCACCGACCAGGCCGCCTTCCTGGCGGCGTTTCAACGGGATTCCCAGGCGGGGCTGTACCCTCCACCCACCTCACCGCGCTGGCTGGGTCTGCTTGTCCGTTCGGCCACCGCGAGAAGTAGCCATGGGGGCGGCATTGTCCCGGAACTGCCCTGTTGTATGGAAGACAGCCAAGAAGACAGCCAAAACGCCGACCTTGATGCCGCCCGGGAATTGCTATGTGCCCGCCTCATGTTCCTGCGGGCTGATGCCGCCATGCGCCTCGGACATGAGCAAGGAGCGAGGACGGCCAGCCGACGCTATCTTGACGGCTTGCATCACCTGGATCGTGCTGCCCGGGCGGTCCGTGCACTCGATCAGGATGGCCAGGACCAAGGATTCGCCGACCAGACTGGAACAGATTCACGACTCGCAGGTTTTTCAAGGGATCACGTTTATGGGGGTGAGCTCTCCCTGCGGGACATGACCGAATACTACCTGGGCACCTTCGCACCCTGGGGGTTGCGTCTGACAAAGGCCATACTGGAAGGCGAGGATCAGGTGCTGCTGCCGGGTTTTGATGTACGTGTATTGCCTTTCTTCGGCCACGAGCCCCACCTGGACCTCCAGATTCCGGGCGATTATGTCATCAGCCCCGCTGCGTATCCTCATCGGCCGACGATAGACTATTTCCAGCAGGCGCTGCTGGATTACCTTCAAATCGAACCCGGCCAGCACAAGACCCACGTCACGCTCCGGCTCTATTCCCCCAGGATCTACGAGTACAGCACGCACGAATACTACTCCATGCTGAAAAATGCCGTGGGCGGCGCAAGCTATCTCCTGGGCCTTGGCAAGCTGGCCTTTGGCGCGCCGGTTGCAGGCACGGGTGCCGCCCTGTATTCCGGGTATTCGGTGGTGGCCCCCATCATCGAACGTGCATTCGTCGAGCCACAGGCCCAGCGGCTTTCCGACGCAGGGATCGCCTCCGTATCGAGCACCCTCACGCTTTACAGCGGCAACAAATTGCTGGGCAAGGTGGTTCTGGACGGCGCCCCAGAAGCCTTGCTGTCGTTGGACACCCTGGAATACGCCGGCATGCTCACTGACATGGTCATGAGCTATTACATTGACCACGCCGAATTGCAGAGCATTGAATCACTACGCAGCGAAGGGAGCACCACTGGATACCGGAACGCCAGTGCATGGTTCTGGCAACATGACCGATTCCACCGGCCACCGATGGCCTTCGTTGTCAACATGGATGGGTTCACGAATCACCGCCCGGAACAGGCAAGTGGATCCTATACGGTGAGCGGCCACGGTCGATTCAAGTTGTTCGTGGATTACGACAAACTCGATGTGCTAATACGTGCGGAAGACCTGTCGAGGCAGTTCGTGGTGCGCGAATTCAGTCCGGAGACTGAGCGCCGCATCGGTAATGGCATCGTGTTTGGATCACCCGAGGGTGGAGGTTCCATGCGCCGGGATGACCTGTTGGGTATTCCCGTACGCCGTCCGAACGGATTCATCGGGGCTCAAGATGTCACCGCCTGGGCCGAGGTGAACTTTCATGACAATGCCCCCTCCGGCAAGTTGCTGCAGTTCACGTTGGAAGAGGAACTGCTGGGGCACTGGCGTGATGCAACGGAGCGTTCCAGCATCGAAGAATGGATGGAACGTGTCGAGGTGGAACTGGTACCCGAGAGTGGCCGACCTGTTTACGTGTACATGGGCGACAACAACCTTCTGGGTCTGCATCAGGCTTTTGACTCCCGCGGGGGAATACATCGCTTCGGGCTGGGAATTACCGAAAGCCCACCCGAGATAGACACCCTCCACAATAGGCTGACTCTTCTCAATGCGACCGATCGAGATTCCACCGGTGACTACTCGACGTGGGTATGGGCCTTTCCCATTGGGAACCCGTCTCAGCTTTCACTGAGATACAAGGTCAACCTCACATACGAAGGCACCACACTGGCCTCATTCGATGTCAATTACGAAGGCCTGGGCCCAGAAGTGGTCAAGAAAACGATTGAGCCAACCGGTCGTCTGAGGAGAGATCTGGTTCGCACATTGCACAGCGTCACCTATGAACTCCCTTGGCAGGACCCCTGTATCAATCGGGTATTCGAGCTTCAGGATGACTATAGGCAGCAGGGCTTCATGCTGGTCAGCCGAGCCTGGATAGATCAACTGCCCGCACCTGAGCGGCAACAGCTTTTCCGAAATCTCTCGGCGTATATGGGCGGGGCCACGGGATATCATGTCGAGAAGATCATACCGGATGAGTGCCGACAAATGCTGATGGGTTCGCCAGAGGAGGCACCGACCCTGCGATTCGTCCCGCATGGCGTATATACCTACTACAGGGATGGCGAGATCCATTACCAATATGAGTTCGAACGCGGACGTAAAACCAATGTTCTGGTAGAAAGACCACCCTCTCAGGGATCGGGAAACCCGTTCGGCGGCTGGGCGCCCAGTGTTGACTGACAGGGGTCACGCCACAAACACAAGGGCTGGATAGAGAATCATGAAAGACAATACCACCAGGGGCGCAGACGTTGCCGATGGGTCACCGGAATCAGTTGGCCCCAGCGTCGAGAGAGTTTCGGAAAACATCACCCGGCGTGGCACGGAGTACCGATGGCTCCATGATGTCAGTCTATGGCGGGATACCGTCATCCCCATGATGCTTCTCAAGATCACCCTGCTGGCCGCCCTGATGCCGGCCCTGCTGCTCCTGGTGATCGAGACCCTGGAAGGGTCATTCATGCGGGGTTTGCAGGCCTTTGGCCAGGTCTACGCGATCGTTGCCGGCATCATGCTCTGTCTGATGATCATCGCTTATCCGATCTACGTTCTGATGAGCGGCGGACGCTATTCCATCCTGTTCGAGATGGATGACAAGGGTATCGATCACATCGAGATGCCGTCCAGAGGCGTCAAGCGCTTGGATCTGATGGCGCGGGTCGGCTTCCTGGCAGGGCTGGCCTCCGGCAATCCTTCAGCCGCCGGCGCGAGCCTGCTCGCCTTGTCCCGCAAGAGCATGCACACCCCGTTCAAGCGTGTCCGTAAGGTCGTGGTCTACGAGCGCAAGCGCGTGATCAAGCTGATTGCCCGCAACATGACACGAAACCTGATCTATACCCAGGCTGCCGATTTCAAACTGATCACGGATCTTTTACTTGAGCGCTGCCCCAAGGGTGCGATTGTCATTCGGCGGTGACATATTGTCGTATGAGGCCCGCTGGAGAACGTTTCTGACCTTCATTCACTCATAGCCATTTAGCCGGGAATGGAAGAAAGGCAGCAACTCTCGGGGGATGCCCCGAGTCCGCTTGTCAATGCTCAGCGAGGGATAGCCTTCAACCTCTCACCGCTGGCGAGTCCCCAGCTCGACGCACTAAAGCAACGCCTTAAGCGGTGGAGCTTTACGAAGACTGGATCGCCTCCTCCTTGCGATTCATCATCCACCCGCTGGAGGGGTTGCCAACGCACGATCCCGAAGTCCTGTTCAAGCTAATGCTCGAAGGCCGGGTGACGGATGTGGCCGCACTGAAACATTTCACACTGACCGACTGAAAGGCCTGTAACCGAAAGGCTTACCAACCGAGATGACGCAGGTGGATGTCTTCCCAGTCGATCGACTCGCCGGGCATCAGCGTGACAGCGTTTGGGACGCCAGAGCGGGGGTCGATCGGCTCGAGGAAAAGACGCAACCCGCCCTCTGGGGAGAGTTCCAGGAGGTAGATTCTGAGTCCAGCCGCCGATAGTTCCCCGACTTGCCAAGGCCACAGTTCGACGTGGTTATGCCCGGGCCCCCAGTGCCCGTCCCGCCAAACAACGTTTACCGGCGCCGCCGTCGACTCCGCTTCCGGCGGTTGCCCATCCGGGTCGTCCGAAACCCATAGGCGCGCCGTCCCATCGGGCACTGGGAGCCATTTTCGTGCGTCAACCCAGTCGGCCGCAGCAGGCGGGGGGACGTCCAGCTCGTAACCCGCGAGCTCCAGCCGAAACCCGCTGATCGCCGGGAAGACCCGGCTGAGCTCCCGGATCAGGATGTTGGCGCCTCTCCAGTCAAGTTTCAAGGCACGAAACTCCTGAGCGGTCACCGGGCTCGGAATCTCGTTACAGCGCCCGATCCACACCTGCTCGTCCAGCGCGCGGCTGCACAGCTCCCCGGTTCGGACGTGCGGCGGCAGGCTGCGCAGGAGATCGTCCAGGTCGGCCTGATCCGGAAGCCGGCTCAGCCCGGCGGCGTCGTAGTCGATCTCCAGTGCCTGCGCGCCACGTTGCAGGCCGGCCTGCGGCCAGTCCATGGTTGCCAGAATCTGATCACCCCTGCGGACCTCCAGATTCACTCGGTCAACATTCACGCGCCGGACCAGGCGATCGGCGCCTCCCGGTTGCATACGTCCCGCATCTCCTGCCAAATTGATCAGCATCGCGAGCTGGCGGTAGCTCCCACCCGCGCCCCGTTCGGGCCAGCCAACGTGCAAGGTGAGCACACGACCCTCGAGCTCGAAACGCATCGTCGCGCCATCGGGCAGCGTGCGCGCCGCCAGTTCTTCGACCGCTTGGGGAAGCCCGGCGTGCTCAACGTGCAACGCGTGCTGTTCCTTCAATACACTCTGGGTGGGCAGACCGGCTAGACTGGCGACCACCGCTACCGAAACCCGCGCAAGGAAGCGCCCCCGCCCCTGCTCCAACCAGCGTTCTCCCGGGTGCCGATAGAGCACAGCAAAGGCCACGGCGGGCAACCACCACGCGAGGCCCATGACGATCTTGAGGCCGATCACATCCCAGCCCGAAACGCCCAGCGCAACGCGGAACCAGTAAAAACTGGTCAGCAAGACCGCAACCAGCGCAATCACCACGAAATCCCAGAGGGTTCGTTCCGGGGTGACTTGCGGGACTCGGGCAAAAATGAGGTTGGTGGCCAGGGCAAGAACGACCACAGCGATAAGCACCCACTCCAGCAAGCCCTCACCCAGGATGGCGGAGGGCAACAGGCCTACAAGACCCGAGAATATGAGGATCAGGGCGACGGGATAGAGCCAGGGCGAGGCTGGGCCACCCCGGCGCCGGGCAGAACTCGCAATCGTCGTCTTTCCGGTGCTCATCGCGCGTCAATGATGGGCTGTTTCGAAGCGCCAGAGTTTCATGCTCGTGCCCCTGCCGTCGCTTCCGTCAGAAGAACGCCCGGCGCACGCGATCAGTTCGTCATCTCCACGCCACACGAAGGCGAAGACCTGACCGCGCAACGGCGTAGGTTGACCGCGCCGTTCAACCACGAAGCTCCGCGTGGGTCGGCCGAACCACCAACTGATTTCCTCGCTCACTCTGTAAGCCAGTCGAGTCATGGACTCGGACCAAGCATAGCGGCTGACCATGACCAAGTCCGACAGCGCGCTTCGGGCCTCGTGGCGAGCGAGCAGAAGTCCATCACTACGTCGGCGCAGTTCGACCGCGCAGCAGCCGTCACGAATAATCTCCAGATCGCCGCGGGCTTGGTTTGGAATAACCGGATCCCGGTGCGACTGCCACTCGACTTCGAGCGGCTGACGACAGGATTCGGGTGGTGAGGCAACTGGTACCAGTTCGGAGTCCAGTTTGAGTTCGGCGCGATACCAAGGGCGCTCGGTAGCCGCTCGCCGCCCGCTGCCACGCACGTACACCCCCTTTTCGGCGTCATCCCAACACAGGCTGGATGGAGAAAACGAGAGACCTTCGGATCGATCGGCCGGTCCGGCGGGCAGCACAAGCCGTCGGCTTTCGAACTGCAGCAGGGCTGGCGACATCACCGATGTGCGACTGCCCGTGCTCGGGTCACCACGGAAATGCCGAATCCAGAACAACATCCAGTCCTTGTCGGCTGAGAAGCTGGCCACGGGCAGGGCGCTGCAATAGACCGAATTGAGATCAACAAGCCACTCGCCCGCGCTGCCCTGCTTGTCCACTGATGGCGAGCAGGCCACTGCCAGCAGGACCACTAAGCCATACAGGAGAGCGCGATAGACCCCGATGGCGGGAGCGGTAGATGGCTCTTGGGACGAATTCCGGATCGTCATGGTCTTTTGTGGCGCGATTCCGCTGTCCTACCTCAGTGACCGATTGCAATTTCTGCGCTCTCAACCCCGCATGGCGTTACCGGAAATTCCCCGGCCAGCATTCGCTGCCATACCAGGGCTGCCGTCTGCGAACTGAATGTGCCCTGCAACTTTCCACTGTCTATCGGCGCCGCGATTCCGGCTCTTGAGAATTCGCGATCACCGATGACAATGCGAATTACGCTGCCGACGTTCGCCTGCGTGAAGTTCTCAAGCCTGATGGCACCTGATTCGGTCAATTGGATGCAAACTCGCCAGCCACGATCCTGTCGGTTCCCCGACGGGTGATTTCTCCACATAAGGCAAACACAGGTGCAACGCCGGCGCAGATTCCGCCGCTGCGTTGGCGGCAGCAACCAGGAGCAGTAAAGCCATCAACTTCATGGTGACGTCTTCCATACGCCGGACCTCACCCGTGCACAGCCCTAGGGTCGGCTGCATGCCTGGGCTCTCCATCTTCATCTTTCGGGCCGACCCAGGAGAGCGGGTTGTGCGCGACCTCCCATAGATAGCCGTCTGAGTCCACAAGGTAACAGGAGTACCCACCCCGGAACACCTCTTAGGCAGGTTTCACCCTGAACCAACCCGCATTTTCCGGAGGCGGCCTGCGTTGGGTCAGGCAGCGCTACCAGGACCCTTCAGATGCGGATACCGCCTTTGAAGCGGGTCGACCCGTTTGAACGGCGCGCGCATGGGTGGGTTTCGGACGTCCGCAGCAAATCGGTAAAGAGTCGTTCGTGAGCGGGGGGACGGTGGCCGTTCAGGGTCGGCTAGAGACATCAGCAAGGAGCTACGTTCCGGGAGGTCGAGTATTCCCGGCTGACTGCGTAGACCGCTGAAGGTTGCCACCCATTCCACGTGAAGCCTGCCACCCGGACCGGGGCAAAGCTGCCACCCATCGGAGCGTAGCGACGCGGGGTTTTCCTTCTTACTCCGACGTTGCGGTGTCGGTCAACTTGGACTGGGTTTTTCGCATGGACTCCCCTCTGAGATTGATCTTGTAGGCGTTGTGAACCAAGCGATCCAGAATGGCATCAGCCAGGGTGGCATCACCGATGACGTCGTGCCATTGGTCCATGGGCAGTTGGCTGGTGGCGATGGTGGATCGTCTGCCGTGGCGGTCTTCCAACACCTCCAGGAGGTCACGGCGGTTTTCAGCATTGAGTTTCATGAGCCCCCAGTCGTCGAGAATCAGTACATCCACTTTGGCCAAGTTGGCCAGAAGCTTTGCGTACTGACCATCCCCCTTGGCGATGCTCAGCTCCCGCAACAGACGGGTTAGACGAACGTAGTGGGCGGTGTGTCCCTCTCGGCAGGCCTTATGGGCCAAGGCACAGGCCAGCCAGGTTTTGCCAACCCCGGTGGGGCCGGTGATGAGGATATTGAGGTGTTCCTTCACCCACTGGCAGGCCGCCAGGGATTGGATCAACCCCTTGTCCAGGCCGCGCGGGTTCCGATAATCCAGGTCTTCGAGGCTCGCTGTGTGTCGCAGCTTGGCCTGGCGCAACCGGCTCGCCATGCGCCGATTTTCCCGTTCGGTTGTTTCGCGGTCCACCAACAGTCCAAGGCGTTCTTCGAAGCTCAGTTCCTGGATGTCGGGTGTGGCCACCTGGTCGGCCAGGGCGGCCGCCATGCCGGTTAACTTGAGGGCGTGGAGTTTATCCAGGGTGGGATGTTTGAGCATGTCAGACCCCCTCAGAGTAGTAGGCTGGGCCGCGGATGTTGTCGTGGCCATCAGGTAAGGCCAGCTCCTGCTGTTCTTCCAGAGGCTGTTCATCCAGGCGGTGTTTGAGGATGGATTCGATGTTCTTTAGCGGCACGTCCCAAGCGTCAGCGCGCGTTGACAGGCGGCCTCCAAGCGAACATCACCAAACGTCTTCCCCAGGCGGAGGATGCCCAGACAGGAACGGTAGGCTTGCTGGGGGTGCTTTCGGGCACCCAGGGCGGTGCAGATGAGCTTTTCTGTTGCAGGCCCGGTCTTGGCGGCCCATGCGATCAGACGCTTGGGCGTCCACTCACCTGACTGCCGATGGGATTCGGGCATGTGGGCGGCCACGGTGGTGTGCCGACCCTTCTGATCGGAGCGAGGGTGGCTGGCAATGCGGTTGCCCCGGTAAAAACACTCGATGGTGTTGTGGGTGATCCGGACCTCGACCTCCTTCTTGATCAGGGCGTAAGGCACCGAGTAGTAGTGCCCCCCGATGGCCACGTGGTAGTCGATATGTACCCGGGCCTTCTTCCATTCGGCATAGACATAACGCTCTGCCGGCAGAGGCTGCAGGGCCGGCTTGTCCAACTGCTCGAAGTGTTCGCGCCGACAACCGGGCAACTTCCGGAACGGGCGGTTGTTGAGCTTCTCCAGCAGTTCACGGATGCTGGATTTGAGTTGCCCAAGAGAGAAGTGCTGACGGTGGCGCAGTGCCGCCAGTATCCACCGCTCAACGATCAGCACGCCACCCTCCACCTTGGCCTTGTCCCGGGGTTTTCGGGATCGTGCGGGGACAACGGCCACACCGTAATGGGCGGCCATGTCCTGATAGGTCGGGTTGAGATCCGGATCGTAACGATGCGCCTTGGTGACGCCCGATTTCAGGTTGTCCGGCACCACCAGCTCTGGCACACCTCCGAAGAACTCGAAGGCCCGGATGTGGGATCCAATCCAGTCGGGCAGTGTCTGGCTCCAGGTCGGCTCTGCATAGCTGTAATTGGACGCCCCAAGTACTGCCACGAAGATCTGAGCCTCGCGGATCTCCCCGGTATTGCGATCAATGACTGGCACAGTCTGGCCGGCATAGTCCACAAACAGCTTCTCTCCAGCCCGGTGGTCCTGACGCATCACCATGTCCAGCTTGCCCTGCCAGGCCCGATAGTTCTCGCAAAACCAGCTGTACTGATACCCCTCTGGGTGGGCTTCCCGGTACTCCTGCCAGATCAGGAAAAGGGTGACGTGCTTGCCCCTCAACTCCTCTTTGACCCGATGCCAGTCCGGTACGACCCGGGCATGGGCTGGCAGGTCTGGAGGGGGCGGAAATAACAACTGCTCCAGGCGACTTTCGCCCAGGTCCTCTGGCAATGGCCAACTCAAACCCGCCTCGGCAAAACGCCGAAGATACTCCCTCACGGTGGGACGACTGATACCGCAGGCCAATGCGACCTGGCGGTTGCTCAGCCCTCGCTCCCATTTGAGGCGTAGGACTTCTTTGATCTTCCGCATGGATAACCTCTTCGCTGGCATCTGACCTTCCCCGGATGGAAAGGACCAGCCTACCGGTAAGTTATCCCGCGTCTGGACACTTCGATGAGTCGACTCAGCGCCTCTGCCTGGGTGGCAGCCTTGCCGTGGAATCAGTGGCAGCTTTCCCCTGGAATGGGTGGCAGGCTTGCCGTGGAATCAGTGGCAACCTTGCTCCGGAATACGCAGGCTGACGGAGTCCGACTTCCCGATCGAACGTGTATAGTCCCCGCATGCCCGAAAGATTGGACACCAAGGCAGGACGTATCCGGCGCCTGCAGGATCTGCCGCCGCTGCCCCAGGTGGCTGACTCGCTGCTTCGCGAGCTGGCCGCTGATGACGCGGCCATCGGGCAACTGGCCGATCTGATCGGTACCGAGCCGGCCCTGACTGCCCGAGTGATTGGTGTGGCCAATACCGCCTATTTCGGAGGATCACGCCAGGTGTTCTCAGTACAGGCCGCGATCTCCCGCCTCGGCCTGAACATGGTCCGCGGGCTCGCCCTGGGCCTGTTGATCAACGACCACCTCTCACCCCGCCGCTGCCGCTCCCTGGACCTGGATCGCTACTGGTTTGTCTCCATGGTGGGGGCCCGGTTGGCCCGGGAGCTCTCTCGATACGTGGAGTCCGGGACCCTGGCCGCCGATCAGGCCTATCTGTCTGCGCTATTGCGCCAACTGGGCGTCATCGTCCTGTGCGATCTTGAGCCTCAGGGCATGGACAAGGCTCTGGCTGGCAATGGCCAGGATGATGCCCGCGTGATGGCAGCCCGCGCCCAGCGAGAGCTTGGACTGGATCACCACATGGCAGGTAGGATCCTGGCCGAACGCTGGCACCTGCCCGCCGAGGCGGCCACAGCCATGCGTCATTACGCCGACCCAGGTTACCGCGGAGATCATCAATTGCTGGTGGGCCTGGTCGGAGTCTGCGATACCCTGGCCGAATCGCTGTTCGACCAAGTCGAGGCCTGTCCGACCGTGGAAACTCTGGATCGGCTGGATCTGCCGGCGTCTGCCGTCGATAAGGTTGTCGAGGTTTGTCGTGAGCAGCGGGATGCCATTGTCGCGGCCAGCCGACAGATGTCCGCCCCTTGAGGACACCGTGGATCTGACACCCTTCGCTGAAGCCTACAGAGAAACCAACCGGCGGATGGTCCAGTTGCTGGACTTCCTTTCCGCCCTGCATGCCTTGTCCGAGGTGGGTCCCGCTGTTACCGACCAACGGAAAATGCTGGACCAGGCCCTCAAGGGCCTGCTCGAGAACCAGAATATGTCACGTTGCTCTGTCTTCCTGTGTGAGCACGACCAATTGGTGAATGCTGCCGGCCTGAGTTGGGCCGAGTTGATCGGGCTACCCGGTCAAGCCGTACGCCGCGCCTTCCCGGTGGGAGATGGCGTGATGGGTCGCGCGGTGACCACCGGGGTGGTTCAGTATTCGTCCGATTGCCGCAACGATCCGGCTTTCCTGTCGTTGCCCGCCGATATCAGTCCGGCAGTCTCCAGCCTGATCTCCGTGCCCATCCGCATTGCCGATAACGTGTTGGGTGTGCTGAACGTCTCTCACACCGACAGCGATGCCTTCGGTCCGGATGAAGAGCGGTTGCTTACCCTCTACGCCCATTTTCTTGGACAGATGCTGGTCAACTGGCAGCATGTCCACAACCTGGAGGAGCAGGTGGGGCAGCGAACCCGTGAGTTGGAGTCGGCCCTGGAGGAGGCCCGTGAGTTGCAGCAGCGGTTTCAGAGCCTGGCAGTGCTGGATGACCTCACCGGCCTGCACAACCGGCGATTCTTCTTCGCCGAAGCCCGTGCCATCCTGGCCCGCGGCTTGCGCCAGGGCTCGGCCGCTTCGCTGATCCTGCTGGATCTGGACCACTTCAAGCGGATCAATGACGAGTTTGGCCACGCCGCTGGTGATCAGGTGCTCCAGGATGTGGCACTGGCTCTTGGCCAACTGGTGCGGGAGGGCGATGTGCTGTCCCGTTACGGCGGCGAGGAGTTCGTGCTGCTGCTACCGGGCACAGACCTGGACGGAGCCATTGGTGTGGGTAAACGCATCCGCCAGGCTCTCGCCGGCCTGGCGTGGGTGTTCGATGACTCTGGGCCGCAGCGGATCACGGCCAGTATCGGCATCTGCACACTGGTGCTGGAGGGGCCGCGGCGGCATCCTCCCCCGGGTGATGTGCTGGAGAACATGCTGGCACGGGCTGATCTCACCATGTACGCCAGCAAGGATGCCGGTCGAAATTGCTTGCGGGTATCCACGCTGGAACTGCTGGACAACCCCTGAAGCTTTGGGATGACTCCATCCCTGGAACCATGCCCTGTGCTCATGCCGTGCCCGCACGGCCACAGGATCGCCGGCAATAATCCGAAACGATGCCCCAAAAAGGGGGCGAACACCTTTTCACGGGAGAATAGCCGCGCCGGGTGCGTCGCCGTGAGTCGGGGCACATCCAGGATGCCAATCAAGAACCGCCAGACAATGCCGATAACCTTCAAAACGTACAAGATGCGCCTGACGCGCTCGACACGGATACCTGAACCATGCTGTCTTACCTGACCATCGGTCGCAAGCTGGCGGCCTCCTTTACGATCGTTCTCTTGATCCTGCTGGTGATCGCCTTGATCGGATGGAACGGCCTGAGTCGTATGGGCGACGCCCAGGCGCGCGTGGCTGATACCTACGAGCAGGCCATCTTCCAGGTGCAAAAGGAGGTGGACCATCTGGTCTGGGTGAATGACCTGGCCAACGTCTTCGTGCTGGGCACCGCATTTCAGGGGCAACTTGACCACACCCAATGCGACTTTGGGCAGTGGTATTACAGCTTTCTCAACAGCGAAGCCTTTGATCGGGCGCCGGGGGATTTTCGCCGTACCTTCCATGCCATTGAGCAACCGCATCGAGAATTGCATCAAACCGCCATCCGTATCCTGCGCGCCGTGGAAAATGGGAATCGCGAGCAGGGGCTGGAGATCTATCAGGGGCAGACCCTGGGCCATCTGGAGACACTCCGGGGCCTGCTGGATGATCTGGGGGCCGGGCTCACGCGCCAGCGAGAGCTCGTGAGTGCTCAGGCGGAGCGTACCGCCGTGGCATCCACAACCACCATGAGCATCGCTGCCCTGGCGGCATTGGCCTCGGCCGTCATGCTGGGCTGGTTGCTGACCCGGGTCATCGTCACCCCTCTCAAGGCCACAACCGCTCATCTGCAAGCCATCGCCGAGGGAGATGGGGATCTGACTCAGCGCCTGCCGGTGCAGGGGCGCGACGAGGTGGCCGACCTGTCGCGAGCCTTCAATGGCTTTGCCGACCGCGTGCATGGGCTGGTCAAGCAGGTGGTGGGAGCCTCCGCGCAGTTGGCGGCAGCGGCCGAAGAATTGTCCGCCACCAGTGGCGAAACACGCCAGCAGGTGCGTAACCAGCAATCGGAAGTGGAGCAAGTGGCCACCGCCATGAATGAGATGGCAGCCACAGTCCAGGAAGTGGCCCGCAACGCCTCCGAAGCAGCCAGCACCACACGCAGTACAGACGAGCAGTCCAGGGAAGGCACTCAGGAAGTGGAGCGGACCATCGAAACCATCCGGGCACTGGCCCATCAGGTGGAAGAATCCGCCGAGGTCATCGGTACCGTATCGGCCGATAGCGACGAGATCGGCAAGGTGCTGGATGTGATCCGGGGCATCGCCGAGCAGACCAACCTGCTCGCCCTGAACGCCGCCATCGAGGCTGCCCGGGCCGGTGAACAAGGACGGGGCTTTGCGGTGGTGGCCGACGAGGTCCGGACCCTGGCCTCCCGCACTCAGGCCTCCACCAACGAAGTACAGGAAATGATCGAACGTCTGCAGTCAGGTGCCGCCCGGGCGGTCAAGTCCATGGGCGAAGGGCGCACCAAGGCCCAGGCGGGTGTGGAGCAGGCGGCACGAGCGGGAGAGTCCTTGCAGGTGATCAGCCGTTCCATCGGGACCCTCAACGACATGAATGCCCAGATCGCCAGTGCGGCCGAGGAGCAGTCCGCGGTGGCCGAGGAGGTCAACCGCAACGTGGTCAATATCAGCGATGGAAGTGAGCAAACGGCGGCGGGTGCCGAACAGATCACCGCCGCCAGCGAGGAACTGGCGCGCCTTGCCGCAGACCTGCAACACCGGGTGGGAAGCTTCAAGGTCTGATCACGGATCCGGGCCCGGATCCGTTGGGTCGGCGACGACGAAGAGCCGCCCGCTTGCAGCGCGTCCTTCAAGCCCCCTGTTACGTCCCACCCTATCCAAGGCTTTCTATCCCGACCTCTGGGAGGTGAGATGAAGACTGCATCTCGAACTGAGTCCAAAAGGTAGGACTGACATGTCCGTTTCGAGCGGCTTCTGGTTCCCACGCCTTCTTGGTCCCGGAGCGACATGGCTGTCATGCCTCCCTTGGACGACCTCCGGATGACTTGTCACTTGGTTCGCATGGAACACGATGAAATCCTGCGCTTGACGTAACAGAACACGCTCATGCCGCGGATCTCCGAGGATTCGGGCAAGGGGTGGAACAATTGGCTCAAAGCGTTAGGATGCAGGACTGATCTTCGACCCCTGGGTGTGGTGGGTCTTGCGCATCTTCAACGGCATCTCGGTGGTAGGGCTCTACATGGTCATCGAGAGCTGGCTCAATGAACGGGCTCGACACAACCGGGGCCAGATCTTTGCCGTCTACATGATGATCTGCCTGGTGATGCTCGGCGTGGGACAGTTTCTGGTGCTGATCTACGGGCCGGGCCACCTGGCCAGCTTTGCCCTGGTGGCCATCCTGTTCTGCCTGGGCTTGATCCCCATCGCCCTGACCCCGGCCCTGCAGCCTACCCCCATCAAGGCCCAGCCCCTGTCACTGAAGGCGCTCTACCACAGGACGCCAGTGGGCGTGGTCGGCGCGCTGGTGGCCGGGATCGCCTCGGGGCTGTCCCTGTTTGCCCTCTGGCGGATCCTGCGGGAACCGGCGGTCGCTCCCGAAGAGAAGGCTGGCTTCGTGCCCATCACCCGCACATCGGCGGTAGCCGCCGAGCTGGATCCGCGCACGGAGCAACAAGCAGAACTGGAACTGGGGTACAAGCCTTAGCACACGGGCCCCTCCTGCCAGGCACGGACCCAGCCGGGCCAGACCCTATAGCCGCCCTTTTTTTTGGACACCAGGCTGCAGTGCGGCTTCTGGAGGCCAATCCTTGCGAGTCCGTGATGTTGCGATCGTTCCGGGTCGGTCATGCTGATATCGAACCGATCATCGGCTTTGTCCGGGAGGGCAACATCGCCCAGTTCAACGACCCGGCCTTCGTCACGGAACTCGTGTCGTGGATCCGGTTTTCCCGACGAGAAGCATCGGAGCAAAGGGATGGCCTGACCGCACAGGCCCTGGGGTTCCCTACGATTCCCCGGTGGTTTGGACGCTGGATCATGACCAAGCAGGTCAAACCGGAAAGTGAGGCCGCCCGGCAGGAGAAGGCCATCCGCAGTGCCTCCGTGCTGCTGCTCTTCATTGCCCGGGATCACGACAAGCGTCACTGGGTTGACCTGGGCCGCAGTGATGACGCCCTGGAGATGGCCGAACGCACCGAGTGCTGATCTGCCTGGGCCGGTCAGTGATCCCCCCTCCAAGGACGCTGACCGGCCCTGAGCGGACATTGGAGGGCTTGGATCTGAGCGGCTGAAGTCGATTCTCTAACGGGCACGCCGAACCAGCCTGATCCACATGGGGAGCGCTTCGGGAAGGCCTTCGAGGTTGAAGGGTGAAGGTTTTACGGGTTTCACAAAGTTGGTCTCAGCAGTCGGAACCAGGTGTGGATGAAACTTGGTGCGTCACGTGATGGACGTCATTGCATGACGTATACCGATACTATACGATCAGGGGCGTGATCAAGAGCTTCGGGCACAAAGGCCTCCGAAAATTCTTCGAGACTGGGTCCAAGGTGGGTATCCAGAGCGGGCATGCTGCCAAACTGTCCCGTCAACTCGCTGTGCTGAATCGGGCTAGCACCCCGGAGGACATGAATCTGCCAGGCTGGGCTTTGCACCCACTCAGAGGCAACCTGTCGGAGCATTGGTCCGTTTCGGTCAGCGGCAACTGGCGGCTGACCTTCAAGTTCGATAACGGTGATGCAATCCTGGTCGATTATCAGGACTACCACTGAGGAGGGTCATGATGACGATGCACAATCCACCGCACCCCGGAGAAATCCTGCGAGATGACGTGTTGCCAGCGCTGGGGCTTTCGGTGGCGGCCGCGGCTCGCGAACTGGGCGTCACGCGGGCAGCGCTGTCCCGTGTGCTTCACGGTCACGCGGGTATTTCACCGAAGATGGCTTTGCGCATCGAGCGCTGGCTGGGTGTGGAGCGAGGCGGACGTGCCGAAGTCTGGGCGGGAATGCAACTCGATTACGATCTTTGGCGTGAGCGCCACGGCAAGGCGGCTTAGTGTTGGGTCTGCGGGGAATGCGCCCGAAATAACGTGGTACCGGATGGTAAGTTGGCGAGGATCACCCGACGGCCCCGGCGCTGGTCGACATACGCACTCATCAAGTTACAGTTCATCCTGCGGGGGGCTTGATCTGTGGTCTTCAATCCCATCGCATCCGGGGTATTTCGAGTGGCAGCTGTGAGTACGAGTGGAGTCTCTCTACACCTCCACAGACCGTCCGCTATGGGTCGGCAAGAGTCCCCGGCAGACCGGGGAAGCCGCGCGAGCAGGAGTATTGTAGCGTCGCGCCCGGGACTGACTGAGAGACCCGTACCCCCATTTCCGTCTGAGCCCCGGCAAGACCGGGGCTTTCGCGTTCGAGTGGCCGCTACTGCACCGAAGCGCCCGGTTCCCGGTTCTCGTTCGCGCTTTGGGCGTGCAGCCGAAGCCCGAGGGCGCGCACAACCTTCATGATCGTGGTGAACTCAGGGTTTCCCTCGCTGGACAGCGCTCTGTACAGTCCCTCGCGAGCCATGCCGGTGTCCCGGGCCAGTTGGGTCATACCGCGGGCTCGGGCAATGTCTCCGAGAGCGGCCCGGATCAGGCTCCCGTCCCCGGGATCTTCAGCGAAGCAGGCATCGAGATAGAGGGCCATGTCCTCGTCCGTGTGGAGGTGGTCCACTGCGTCCCAGGGCTTCAGTGTCACGTTGGTCATGTCGTCAGTCTCCAATCTGCCGGGCCAGTTCGGTGGCCGCGCGAATGTCCCGTTGCTGGGAGTCCTTGTCGCCACCGGCCAACAGGATCACGATCTCGATGCCCCGCCGGGTGAAATAGATCCGGTATCCGGGTCCGCAGTCGATCCGCATCTCCTGCACGCCCTTGCCGACCGTCTTCGCGTCGCCCATGTGCCCCATCTCCACGCGCCGCAATCGGGCTGCGATCCGGGCCTTGCCCTGACGGTCCCGGAGTGACTCGAACCATGCATCGAACGTACTGGTTGTCTGGATCGTGACCATTGGACCGTATTGTGAACCATAGTTCACTCGTGGTCACGCGCTGGCGTGTCTTGATGCAAACCTCCCCTTACCGGGCTGGAATCACCCAGACACTCGGCATCAACGTAGAAGGAGTCCGAGAGATGCAGGGCATGCTGCCGCCGACGCTCCTTGGGCGCTGGGAAGTGTTCCTCAACGATTTAATAGAGACAGGGTACGCTCCGGGCGGTGGCGCACGTTCGTCGGTGCATCCACACCCTTGCTGGGTTCCCTGCCAGCCGCCAACGGCAATATGGTCTCATCCGTGCGAGATTCTGCTGGCCTTCAGGATATCAAGCTCAGCGAAACCGTTGGCCTGCCTGCCCCCAACACCGAAGGGCGAGTGACGAATGTCCGCTTGAGGCAGGGCTGGAGACCCTCATCGGTTGAGGCCGAGTGGCGGCTCTGGGTCGCTAATCGCCAAGACCTGGAAACGCTCTGGGATTGAAAATATCCCTCCGCGCTTCCACGAGCTTGATCTGCTCGGTCAACTCATGCCGCGGATTGACAACCATAATTTCACCGAGGCCTGCCGACACAGCGCAGCTCGGGACAATCAAGCCCAGGCCCGTTCCCTCTCTCAGCCACTCATCGCCGAGCCTCTGCGTGGATTCGGGATGAGGAAAGCGGGCCCAATCCTCAGGCCAATGTTCCTGCGCCAGATACTCAATGGGAATATCGTCAGGAATCTCGTACACTCCAAGGCGATAAGACGGAGGCACCATTCTCGGGGTTACGGTGTAATTCGCCATCTCCAGCATGGCGAGCGGCGCCGACAATGCAAAATAAAGCACCGGCGTACCAGGGAGATTCCAGCGAGCCCCGTCTTTGTAGCTGCCACCCAACCCGGTATAGACCTCCAGGTACTTTTCCTTCGTGATGCGGAAAATCCGCATCAGCTGAATTCCCCATACTCGATTTTGTTCAGTACCTGCGAAATCCAGCGACGACCCTCGAAGGTGTCGATCAGGTCAAGGGGGCGCTCGTCACCCAGAGCCGGTACCGGACTCTTGAACCACTGCATGGCGAGGTCATACGACTCCCAGACATCTGCTGCCTGGCGGAGCAACCGGACGGCATCCAGCACCTCCTCAGAAGTCTCCTTGGGCAGGGCTTTTCTACGGTAAACGCGACTGAGATTGCCAGAATCGATGTTCAGAATCCCCAGAAATGCTTCTCGCAGCCCCGTGGCCTCCACCACACTTTTAACCCAATCACCAGGAATGCCCTTGCGAGAGACATCGATAAACATCTTGCGACTGGAGAACACCTCTTCCGGAATGTCCCCCAGCTTTTTTCTGACCACCTCACGAGTGGCATCCACGGATGGGCGATAGGCCCTGGCCTTCCGGCCAGCGACGCTGACGCGACTTTCTTCTTTCTCCGGCTGACTGATCATAGCTCACCCCGCATCAATATGAGGCGATTGTAGCATCCAATCGATGCAGACAAGCGCAGATCAACCGTTTCTGGACGTATCTGTCCGGTGGCCCAACCCCTGCCTGGCGGCTGCAAGGGCTGGAGCGGACACGGGTGTGGCGTCATCGTCCGGTCGATATCCAGGGTCTACGGGTTGTCCAGGCCCAGGTAAGGCATCATCATCCGGCCGATATCCACCCGCGCCCGCAGCTTGCGGCATAGCAGGAACATACCCATGAACTTGCGATGCAGGAACAGGGTGGCCGGTTCGGGCATGTGGCGGAAGCGCTCGTCCAGGAACAGATCCTTGCCCCGGTAATACACCCGTTCGAACAGGTCCGAGGCGCCAAAATCATAGGGGCCCTCGTGCCGCAGCGGCTCGCCGGAGAGCAACAGCAGGTCCAGCATCTCGTTCACATCGGCCGGATCCGAGTCCTCCTTGAGATACCCCAGCTCGATGCAGGCCTGGCGCATGTCTTCTCGATCCTGAGAGTACGCCGCCTGACCCAGATGGCGGTAAACCTCCACCCAATGGGGCTGCACGCGATGGGCGGCACCGAAGTCCAGCAGGGACACGCGCCCGGACTCCATGTCGTAGAGATAGTTGCTGAAGTTGGGATCGGTCTGCACCAGCCCGAAATCGAACAGCTCCCGGAAGCCCAGGCGACTGAGCAGGGTCGCCACCCGGTCACGATCTTCCCGAGGATAGTCGCCGGAGATCATCCGGTCCACCGGCTCGCCGGGGGCAAAGTCCATGGCCAGGATATTCTCCGTGGACAAATCGGGATGCAGCCGGGGTACGAACAGGTTCGGATCATCCCCCACCATGGCGCCATAGGCCGTCAGGGACTCGGCTTCGGTCTGATAATCGGTCTCGCGGTGCAGTTGCAGGCGAGCCTCCTCGAACAAGGGCCCCAGGTCCACGCCGGCAGGCATGATGCGGAACTGGCGGAACAGGAAGGCCAGGTTGTTGATGTCGCTGTCGATGCTCTCACGCACGCCGGGAAACTGGATCTTCAGCGCCAGGGTGCGACCGTCGCGGGTTTCGGCCTTGTGCACCTGACCGATGGAGGCAGCCGCAATGGGGGTGAGATCCATGTGCTTGAACTGCTGCTCCCAGCCCTTGCCATATTCCCGATTGAGCACGCCACTGAGTTGCCCCAGGGGCATGGGCTCCGCGCCCTGGCGCAGGGCACCCATGATCTCCGAGGCCTCCTCGCTGAGCAGGTCCGTGCCGTCCATGGACATGAGCTGCCCCATCTTCATCACCGCCCCGCGCATGCGAGCCAGGCGATTGGTGAAACGCTGTGCATGCTTGCCGGGCAGATCGATGCGTGCCGGGCGACTGCCGTTGCTCTTGCGGGTGAGCTCCGTCAGGCCCTTGAAGCCGATCCCGGCCGCGAGCGTGCCGGAGGCCATGCCCAGGTGCCACAGGCGACCAAAACGGGAACTGGGGACGGGGTTGGAACGGCGTTTGCCATGATCGGACATGAATGATGCAGCCTTGTGGGCGATGTGAGTGTTTATTAGAGACTGCTAATTATGCCGGATGTTCATTGCGGGGGCATCCCGCCTGTCGCGCCCTGCCCCGACTACTCCAGCACTCGCCGAAGCCCGGACTCATTCAGCAGCACCAGGGTTTCACCCTGCACCTCCAGCAGGCCCCGTTCCCGCAGGCGGGCCAGAATGCGTGAGAGGGTCTCCGGTTTCATGGACAGCCGTGACGCAATCACCTGCTTGGGGATGGAGAGGCGCACCTGTCCGGCCTGGGAGTGGGCCTGGGCCAGCAGGTAGGACACCAGGCGATAGGTGGCATTGTGCAGGGTGAGTTCGTCGATCTGACTGAGCAATCCGTGCATGCGGCGGCTCAGGCCGCCCAGCAGTTTCAGGGCCAGATCAGGGGATTCCCCCAGAAGCTGCAGGAAGCACTCGGTGTCGAAGATCACCAGATGGGTGTCCGACAGGGCTGAGGCATTCACGGGATAACGCCGCTCATCCATGAACATCACCGCTTCGGCGAACAGTTGCCCGGACTGAATCACCTCCACCACCTTCTCGTCACCATCCCTTGAGAGCAGGTACAGCTTCATGGCCCCGCTCTTCACCAGGAAAAAATGCGGCGCCGGATCTCCCTGGGAAAACAAGGGCTCACCCGCCCGGCAGTGGCGTTCCCGCAGGGTGGACTGGATGCGCGCCAGTTGGTCGTTGTTCAGGGGCTCGAACAGGTGGAGGCGTTGAAGTTCCTGCAAGGTCATGGGCAATGTTTCCTGTCGGGAAAGTGTGGCTCACCAGCTCCAGATGAGTGGCACCAGCAGGATCACCAGGGCTCCGGTGACCAGCGTCATGGGGATGCCCGCGCGCAGATAGTCACTGAACCGATACCCCCCGGGGCCGTAGACCATCAGGTTGGTCTGGTAGCCAAACGGCGTGGCAAAACTGGCGGAGGCAGCGAACATGATGGCCACTGCGAAGGGCATCAGGCTCACACCCAGATCCTGTGCCACGGCCCAGGCAATGGGGAACATGAGCACGGCGGCGGCGTTGTTGGTGATCAGTGCCGTGAAAAGTGCGGTGAGCAGATAGATCAGCAACAGGTTCAACCAGGGCTGATCACCGGCCAGCCCGGTCACATTCAAGGCCACGGCCTGGGCCAGGCCGGTATTGTTCATGGCGGCGGCCACGCCGAAGGCAGCGGCGATGGTCAGCAGCACCGACCAATCCAGACTGCCACGGGCGGTGAACATGCTCACACACCCGCTCAGGATCATCAGCCCCGCCGCCGCCAGGGCGGCCTCCAGCATGCTGAGCAGGCCCAGGCTGGCGCTGCCAACCATGGCCACAAGAATCCCCATGGCCACCAGGGCCCGGTCATGTCGGGGCGTGGCGGAATCCTGCACCTGGGTCATGAGGAAGAAGTCCCGGCGGTTGCGATTCTGGGCCAGGAAGCTCGAACCCGCCTCCACCAGCAACGTGTCGCCCGGGCGCAAAACGATGTCGCCGATCTTGCCCCGCAGTCGCTCACCGTTGCGGGCCACGGCGATCACCACCGCGTTGTAGCGGTTGCGGAACCCCCCATCGCGGATGGTCATGCCCACCACCGGGCAGGTATTGGACACCACCACCTCCAGGAGCACCCGGTCGGAGCGCCGGCCATCCAGCTTGAACACCTGCCCGGTGGCCGGGGTGAGACCACGAATGCGCTGCAGGTCGGCCATGGACTCCACCACCCCGACGAAGATCAGCCGGTCGCCCGCCCGGAGCATTTCCTGGGGCGACACAGCGGGGATGAGGGTGCCCTGACGGTCCAGTTCCATGAGATATCCACCAGGCAGGTGGCGCAGGCCGGCCTCCTCAATGCTCCGCCCCACCAGAGGACCATCGTCCTCAACCAGCATCTCCAGGGTGTATTCCCGGGGATCGTCGATATGGCTCATGGGCGGTCGGCGATCGGGGAACAGATATCGCCCGAAGACCAGCATCACGCCCAGACCCAGAAAGGCCGCGGGTACGCCTACCCAGGCGATGTCGAACAGGCCCAGACCGGTGCCGGTCTGATCGATCAGCAGGCCATTGACCACCAGGTTGGTACTGGTGCCAATGACCGTGATCGTCCCTCCCAGGATGGCGGCAAATGACAGGGGCATCATCAGGCGCGACACCGGCAGATCCAGCTTGCGGGCCCATTCGTTCACGGCCGGGATGAGCATGCCCACCACGGGGGTGTTGTTCAAAAAGGCACTCATCACCGCCACTGGCGTGGTCAGTCTCATTTGCGCCCGCCACAGGGAGCGCGGCCGCCCGAGCAGGGACTGGACGATCCACTGGATGCCTCCAGTCTCGCGCAGGCCGGCCACCACCACGTAGAGGGCCGCCACGGTGATCACGCCCTCGTTGGAGAAACCGGCAAAGGCCTCCCGTGGGCTGACGATGCCCGCCAGCAGCAGGATCACCACGGCCCCCACGAACACCAGATCCGGGGCTGCACGCGTGAAGGTGAGCATGGCCAGCATGCCCACGATCAGCGAGGCGGTAAACCAGGCCTCAAGGATCATGATTCATCAATTTCCAGTGGTTCGTCCGCGATGGATGGATCATTCTCAATATTCTCGTGCCCGGCCTGAAGGGCCCAGTTCGCGCGTCAGCGCCTCCACCTGAGGCAGTCCATGGCGCACGGCGGGCTCATCCACGGGCATCCCCGCCAAGACGCCCTTGAGGGCGGCGGGGGTGCCTTGATAGATGCGGTACAGCTCGGCCATGATGCCGCTCAGCCGGGACGCCGCCTGCCGAAAATCACCCCTGTGCACCAGCGCCTCCAGGGCCTCGATCAGCTCCGCTGCCCGTTGGGCGCCGATGGTAGCCACATGCCCCTTGAGGGTATGCGCGATCCGTGCGGCGGTATCGCCATCTTCCTCATTCAGGGCCTGGGCCAGCGCGCCCATCTTTTCAGGCAAGTCCGGGAGAATCGTGAGCAGCATCTCGATGAGCAGTTCATGATCCCCACCCAGGCGCCGCATCACCAGTGCCAGGTCCACGCAGGGCGCAGTGGACCGGGGCTTGGAGGCCCCGGAGCTTGCACTCCCCGTATTGCAGTGACCCATCACATGATCGATGGTCCGCCCAAGCTCACCGAGGCTGATGGGCTTGAAGATGTAGTCATCCATCCCCGAGTCCAGCCCCCGCTCACGATACTCACTCAGAGCATGTGCGGTCAGTCCGATGATGGGCAACATGCGGTTGCCCTCCCCGGCACCTCCGTCGCGGATATGCCGGGTGGCATCAAAGCCGTTCATGCCAGGCATCTCTACATCCATCAACACCAGGTCGAAATGCTCAAGGCTCAGTTGCTGAAAGGCAGCCTCGGCATGGGTCACCGAAACCGTCTCATGTCCCAGACGCTTGAGCAGTTGTTCGGCCACCACCACATTGGCGGGAGTATCCTCCACGAGCAGGATCCGCCAGACACGGGACCGAGGGGCATTGTGGAATACCGCCGGGTGGGCGCCCTCGGTCATGGGCACTTTCTCGGGATCGCCGAGTTCAAGCACCACATTGAAGCCAAAGGTACTCCCCTGCCCGGGGCGACTGGTCACGTTGATGCACCCACCCATCTTCTCCACCAGCTGGCGGGTGATGGCCAGTCCGAGCCCGGTACCTCCATGGCGGCGTTTCGCCGAACCATCCACCTGAGTGAAGGTGTCGAAGATTTCCGCCTGACGGTCTTCAGGAATCCCCTCGCCGGTATCGATCACCTCGAAGCCCAGATCCACCTGCGTCCCCCGGGTACCCAGAACCCGGACTGTCACCCGAACACCGCCTTCTGCAGTGAACTTGATGGCATTCCCCACCAGATTGATGAGTATCTGCCCCAGACGGTGCATGTCACCATGCAGGTAGCGGGGCACGTCGGATGCCATCTCCAGGGCCAGTTCCAGATCCTTGTCCTGAGCAGACATTCTCAGGGTGCCCACCATCTGTTCCAGCGCATGGTGCAGATCAAAATCGGACTCCAGCAATTCCATGCGTCCGGCCTCGATCTTGGAAAGATCCAGGATGTCGTTGATCACCGCGAGCAGGTGTCGGGCCGAATGCTGAATGATCTGCATGAACTCATGGGATTGCCCCTGCACGCCTTCCAGCATCACCAGCTCGCTCAGGCCCAGGATGGCATTCATGGGAGTGCGGATCTCATGACTCATGCGGGCCAGGAACTCGCTCTTGGCCTGGTTGGCCGCCTCAGCCACCTCGCGAGCCGCAATCAACTGCCGCTCCAGGGCACGCAGATCGGTGACGTCCGAGTAATACACCATGCCACCGATGACCTCTCCCTGGTCGTTCAGGATGGGACCATTGAAGATCTGCATGGAGCGGCCGCCGAATCTTGCCTCCTCTTCAGGCGTGGAGTAGCGCACCACGGGCTGCCGGGTTCGAAAACACTCTTCCAGCGCACACTGCTGGCAAGGCCTGGTCTGCTCCCAGGCCAGTTGATAACAAGGCTGATGAAGCACCTTTTCCAGATCATTGATGCCGAACACCTCCAGCAGACTCTGGCTGGCACTGACAATCTGGTACTGCCGATCAATGATGACGATGTAGCCAGGAATATTCTCGAAGAAGGCACGCAGCCGGCTGGTGGTCTGATCCAGTTCAGCCGTGCGTTCGGCCACTCGCTGCTCAAGCAGGCGGTTCTGTTCCTGGATCTCATCAGACTGTTCCCGAACGCGCTGGAACTGATCGCTCAACTGCCGGGCCATGGCCTGGAAAGCCCGGTCCAGCTGATTGTATTCGCGGATCGTCGTCCGACGGGGATTGCGCTCCCATTGTCCCCTGGCCAGGGCATCGGCGTCCCGCCCCAGTCGCTCCATGGGCGCGGCAAGGCGACCGGCCATCAGGAACCCCAGCAATCCGGCCAGCAAAAGCACGGCCGCAATGATCATGAGGGTGGTGCGGGTCTGATCCCGAATCCCGCCCATGAAATCCTGCTCGGGTACTACCACAGCCAGGATCCAGTCCAACCCTGGCGCTGGAGCGAAGGGCCTGACCTGAAGGTATTTTTCCTCTCCTTCCGCTGAAAAATTCAGGAATTCGTCCTGGAATATGGCCACCAGGCCCCCCGGGCGCTCCTGAAGCAATTGAGCGGCAGCCTCCACCGACGCCACTCCGGACTCAGTAGCGGGAACAGGAAGGAACTGCCCTGCCTCCTCCCGGAAAAATCCCCCTTCCGGTGCCGTGGAAGCCGCCACCAGGTGACCATCGCCCTGCATGACGAATACCTGAGCATTGGGGGTCAGATTCAGCGACCGGAGAAAGGCGTGGATCTGGGTGAGTACATAGTCCACGGCGAACACCCCAAGCAACCGCCCGTCGGCGTCGTAATGGGGTCGAGAGGCCGTTAGCGCCAGGTCATGAAGGACGAAGTGACGGTAAATGGGCGTCCAGGTGGAGCGGCCTGCAGCCACGCCAGCCTGGTACCAGGGCCGGGCGCGGGGATCAAAGCCCGGGTAGACCTGCTTCAATTCCAGGGCATCACCCAATTCGCTGGTGGAAAAATTATGGGAATCCCCCCCAGTGACCTCCCCTGCACGCACCACCTGCACATCCCCATCGGCCATGCGTCGCGCCCCGTAGAATTCGCCCTCAGTGGTACCGAAAAAGGAATACGCCAGTGATGGCTGGCTTTCGATCACCCCATGGAAATAACGCTGCACCGTGGTTGAATCCTGCAGATCCAGAATACCACTGCGCAGTGCACGCGCATTGCTCTCATTGACCTGTGCAGGAATGCTCAGATACTGGGTGAGTTGATCCTCCACCCTCGCGAGCACGTCGGTGCGCAGTTGCCGGGCAATATCGTTCACCGCATCCCGACCGTCCACGATGGCCAGCCATGCCACGACGCCCGAGGCAATGAAAGTGATCAGCACCATGGGGATAGCGATCAGCCAACGCAGGGAAAGCGCAGCCCGCCGTCGTGGGGCAGGCGTGAATGTTGATGCGAGTGGGGTCTCCCGCGTATGGCCACCCATGAGCATGCTCCAGGATAAGGGGCAGGATCCCCCTGAAACCGCCCAAGTATAGAGCCGGCAGCCGGATGATCAACGTCTTCTCTTCGGGAATACTATGGGAGGGTCGAAAAACCGGCCCGACGGATTCTCCGCCGGGCCGGCTGGAACGGTTTCAGTTTTCCCGTTCAGGCGCCAGGTGCCAGTGCTCCGGCGACCGCCAAAGCCCCGAAAGCAACAACTCGCGCATGAAGAAGAACTCCTTGGGCAACTTGTCATAGAGCTTGGAGAACAGTTGCTCGTGGCCCATGAGTTCCTCCTTCCAGGCCTCCCGATCCACCTCCATCACGGTGTCGAAGTCCTTGTGCGAGAAGTCCAGACCCCGCATGTCCAGGTCCTCGTAATGGGGCATCCAGCCCACCGGGCTCTCCACCGCCGATGTCTGGCCGCGTGAACGCTCGATGATCCACTTGAGCACCCGCATGTTTTCGCCAAAACCAGGCCAGACAAAATTGCCGTACTCATCCTTCCGGAACCAGTTCACACCAAAAATTCTTGGCGGATTGGGCAGATTGCGGCCGAACTGCAACCAGTGGTTGAAGTAATCAGCCATGTGATAGCCGGCAAATGGCAGCATCGCAAAGGGATCGCGACGCACCTGGCCCACATTGCCAAAGGCAGCCGCCGTCATCTCCGAGCCCATGGTGGCGGCCAGGTAGACACCGAAGTTCCAGTTGAAGGACTGATATACCAGCGGGATGGTGGTACTGCGCCGGCCGCCGAAGATGAAGGCGCTGATGGGCACGCCCTTGGGGTTCTCCCACTCGGGATCCACACTCGGGCACTGATGGGCAGGCGCGGTGAAGCGCGCATTGGGATGGGCCACAGGGGTAGTGGAGGCCTGCTCATGTACCTGTCCCTTCCAGTTCAGGGTACCTTCGGGCGGGGTGCCCTCCATGCCTTCCCACCAGACATCGCCATCGGGGGTCACGCCCACATTGGTGAAGATGGCGTTTTCCTTCACCGACTCCATGGCGTTGGGGTTGGTCTTGTAGTTGGTGCCAGGTGCCACACCGAAATAGCCTGCCTCGGGGTTGATGGCATGGAGCTGGCCATGCTCATCCGGCTTGATCCAGGCGATGTCATCACCCACGGTGGTGATCTTCCAGCCACCCAACTCCTCGGGGGGAATCATCATGGCAAAGTTGGTCTTGCCGCAGGCGCTGGGGAAGGCGGCGGCCAGGTAGGTCTTCTCGCCTTCGGGTGACTCCGCCCCCAGGATCAGCATATGCTCCGCCAGCCAACCTTCGTCCCGGGCCATGGAAGAGGCAATGCGCAGGGCGAAGCACTTCTTGCCCAGCAGGGCATTGCCGCCATAGCCGCTGCCATAGGACATGATGGAACGCTCTTCCGGGAAGTGGACGATGTACTTCACCTCCGGATTGCAGGGCCAGGGGGCATCCTTCTGACCCGGCTCCAGGGGGGCGCCCACCGAATGCAGGCACTTGACGAAGTCGCCATCCCCCAGGGTATCGATGACCTTCCTGCCCATGCGGGTCATGATGCGCATGTTCACCACTACGTAGGGGGAGTCGGTCAGTTCCACGCCGATCTGGGAGATGGGCGAGCCGATGGGACCCATGCTGAAGGGAATCACGTACAGGGTGCGTCCGCGCATGCAGCCATCGTACAGACCGTTGAGCGTCTGCTTCATGGCGCGGGGCTCTTCCCAGTTGTTGGTCGGGCCCGCATCCTCCTTGCGCAGACTGCAGATATAGGTGCGATCCTCCACCCGGGCCACGTCGCTGGGGTCGGAGAAGCATGCAAAGCTGTTGGGCCGTTTTTTCGGGTTCAAGCGAATGAATGTGCCCGCATCCACCAGCTGCTGGGTGAAGAAGTCGTATTCCTCCTGGGAGCCATCACACCAATACACCGCATCGGGCTTGCACAGGGCCACTGTCTCCTGCACCCATTGCAGCAGCGCCTGGTTGGTCACCTGGTCGGAGTAATCGGGCCCTGGAAGGGATTGGGTTCTCGCTTGATCGTTCATGGGACCTCTCGCGTTGGTGAGTGAAAACAGCATACTCAATCTTGCGGGGGATTGTCCCCCGACCGGCAACCTGCACGCCTGCCCTATGGGACTGCCCGTTCCCGAAGGGGTTCATCCATCGACATTTCACACCAGCCGGGAAGCGCGTCAGAGGGTGTTTGCGAACGGCCCGCGCTGGCTCCCGGTTGAGCGGACACTTATAATCCCGCCCTGACTTACTCATAACGCATTGGACCCCATGACCACACCCGAACCCCAGGCCCCCACCCACTTCATCCGCAACCGTATTCGCAAGGAACTGGAGGCCGGGCAATGCCAGCAGGTGATCACCCGTTTCCCGCCCGAGCCCAACGGCTACCTGCACCTGGGCCACGCCAAGTCCATCGCCCTGAACTTCAGCATGGGCGAGGAGTTCGGGGGCTACACCAACCTGCGATTTGACGACACCAACCCGGCCAAGGAGGAGCAGCGGTATATCGACGCCATCAAGGAGGACGTCCAATGGCTGGGCTACGCCTGGAAACACGAGCGCCATGCCTCGGACTACTTCGAGCAACTCTACGAGTGGGCCCTCTACCTGATCGACCACGGGCTGGCCTATGTGGACAGCCAGGACGCCGACACCATCCGACAGCAACGGGGCACCCTGACCGAACCGGGCATCGAAAGCCCCTTCCGCGACAGACCCCGGGAGGAGAGCCGGGATCTGTTCGAGCGCATGCGCGCCGGAGAATTCCAGGACGGTGCCCATGTACTGCGGGCGCGCATCGACATGGCCTCGGGCAACATCAACCTGCGCGATCCGGTGATCTACCGCATCCGCCGGCTCACTCACCCGCGCACCGGGGATCAATGGTGCATCTACCCCAGCTACGACTTCGCACACGGTCAGAGTGATGCCATCGAGCACATCACCCATTCCCTGTGCACCCTGGAGTTCGAGGATCATCGCCCCCTCTATGACTGGCTGCTGGAGCACCTGCCGGTGCCCTCGCGCCCGGTGCAGATCGAGTTCTCGCGGCTGAACCTGGATTTCACCGTGCTCTCCAAGCGCCGTCTCACCCGACTGGTGGACGAGGGCCATGTGCATGGCTGGGATGATCCACGTCTGCCCACCCTGGCTGGCATCCGTCGCCGGGGTTTCACGCCCCAGTCCATCCGCCAGTTCTGCCAGGAGATCGGTGTCACCAAGGCGGATTCCATCATTCCCTTTGGTGTACTGGAAAACGCGCTGCGCAACGACCTGAACGAGCGGGCACCGCGCACCATGGCCGTGCTCAAACCCTTGAAACTGGTGCTGACCAACTTCCCCGAGGGCGAGACGGAATGGCTGGAATCCGCCGTGCACCCCCAGAAACCGGAAATGGGCACGCGACAGGTGGCCATGACACGGGAGATCTACATTGAGGCGGATGATTTCATGGAAGAGGCCCCGAAAAAGTTCTTCCGGCTCAAGCCGGGCGGCGAGGTGCGCCTGCGTAATGCCTTCATCATCCGCTGTGACGAGGTGATCAAGGATGAATCCGGCCAGGTGGTGGAACTGCGTTGCAGCCTGGATCCGGAGACCCGCTCCGGGCAGCCGGGGGCGGATCGCAAGGTGAAGGGCACCATCCACTGGGTGTCGGCGGCGCATTCGGTGTCCGCCCAGGTACGCCTGTACGACAGGCTGTTTCAGGTACCCCATCCGGCGGGTGACAAGGACAAGGATTTCATCGAACACATCAATCCCGAATCCCTGGTCATCCTGGAAAATGCTCGCCTGGAACCGGCTGCGGCCAAGGCCGCGCCGGGTGAGTGCTTTCAGTTCGAGCGCCTGGGGTATTTCGTACCGGACCCGGATGGCACGCTGGAGCGGCCGGTGTTCAATCGGGCGGTGACGCTGCGGGATACCTGGGCCAAGCTGGAGAAGCAGATGCGGGGCTGACGGGGCCAACGCTCACGCATCATTGAACACCCCCCTCATCCCCGGCCCTTCTCCCCGAGGGGCAGAAGGGAGCGTCCATAACTGAACCTTGGTGCTTTCACATCAAGCCCCTCTCCCCTGCGGAGAGAGGGGTGGGGAAAGTGGAACAGGCCCAGGTCCAGCCAGCGCCCCCTCTCCCCTGCGGGGAGAGGGTCAGGGGTGAGGGGCGCGGCGGGCACGTGACCATCAGGGCTTCGGCAGCGCCGGTGCGGGGGTGTTGCCGCCCACCAGCTTGCCGCCGCTGCCCAGGTCATCCACCCGGAACACACTCACGGCCCTGGCCAGACCCTGGGCCTGCTCCTCCAGCGACTCGGCTGCTGCCGCGGCTTCTTCCACCAGCGAGGCATTCTGCTGGGTCACCTCGTCCATCTGAGTGACGGCGCTGTTCACCTGCTCGATGCCCGTGGTCTGCTCGTCCGAGGCGGCGGCGATCTCGTTGATCAGGTCCGACACGCGTTTCACCTGCCCGACCATCTCTTCCATGGCCTTGCCGGCATCCAGCACCAGCCGACTGCCCTTCTCCGTGGTTTCGGCGTTCTCTGCAATCAGATCCTTGATCTCCTTGGCAGCCGAGGCAGAACGTTGCGCCAGGTTGCGCACCTCCCCGGCAACCACCGCAAAACCCCGCCCCTGTTCACCCGCACGTGCCGCCTCCACGGCAGCGTTCAGGGCCAGGATATTTGTCTGGAAGGCGATGCCGTCGATCACGGTGATGATGTCGCTGATCTTCTCTGAACTGGCAGTGATCGCCTTGATGGATTCCACCGCATCATCCACCTTCTGGCCGCCGTGCTGGGCCACGGAACTGGCCTGATTGGACATCTCGCTGGCTTGGCGCGCATTGTCAGCATTCTGTTTCACGGTGGAGGTCAGTTCCTCCATGCTCGAGGCGGTTTGCTCAAGACTCGAGGCCTGCTCTTCCGTGCGCTGGGACAGGTCCGTATTTCCCACGGCGATCTCCCGGGAGGCGGTGTTGATGGCATCCACGGATTCCTTGATCTGACCGATGAGATCCCGCAGGCGGGCCACGGTCTTGTTGGTATCGTCCTTGAGCTCGCCGAAAGTGCCTTCATAGTCGCCGGTCACCTGTTTGGTCAGGTCGCCCTCGGAGACGGCTTCCAGCACGGCGGCCACTTCGGACAAACCGGCGGAGGTTGTCGCCATCAGGGTGTTCACGCCATCCCCCAGGCGCTTGAAGAACCCTTCCAGCTCTTCGGTATCCACCCGACGGCTGAAGTCGCCCTTGACCGCCCCATCCACCAGCGAGGTGACCTCGGTCTCCACATGAACCTCGCTGGTGCGGTCCACCCACTCCATCACGGTACCCACACGCTGACCCTGGGCGTCCACAATCGGGCTTGCGATCAAGCGGAATATACAACCGCCGATGTCCAGCTCCGTGCGCACCAGTGTGCGGGTGTTTTCCATCTTCTGGCGCGCCTCGCCCAGCTTGTCACGGAAGACGTCCAGCTTTGCCCCCAGCAAGGCCCCGGCGTCAAAGCCCGGCAACTCGGTGCGGATATCCTCACCGGCCTCCTGGAACATCGTTTCGAGGGCCCGGTTGGTATAGATGATCTTCATGTCGGGTGCCGCCACCATGACGCTTGAGGACACATTGTCCAGGGCAAAGCGCACCCGCAGATTCTCCGCTGCCACACGACGTGTTTCCGTGATATCCGCCTTCAGCTTGCCCTGCATGTCGGCGAGATTGCCCAGGACCTTGCCGATCTCGTCGTTGCGGGTGATGACGATTTCGTTATCCAGATTGCCGTCCGAAATGGCCTCAAAATAGCCCACCGCCCGGTTCAGCGGCGTAACGATGGCGCGGATCAGCAGGAAGCCCATCAAGGCCGAAATCAGTACGCCCGCCGCAATCATGATCACGGCCAGGTTGCGGGTGGTCTCATAGGCAGAAACTGCCGACTCGAACTCCTGACTGCCCACATTCAACTGCAGCTGTAGCAGCGCCCGCGCCAACTCAGTCGCCTCCCCGAACAGGGGATTGGTCACCTCGATCATGCGAATGTTGGCTTCCGCGTATTGACCTTCCTCGTAAAGCCGCACGCTCTCCAACAGGCCCTCACGCACGAAGCGCCCTCGCCGATCCGCGAACTGCGAAGCCAGGCGCTCTTCTTCCGGGGTGAGGAAGGTCTCCATGTAGGCACTCCAGACCTGGTCGATCCGACGGATGTTTTCCCTCACCTGGTTGGTGTGCAGTTGAATGGGATGGTCATGCAGTCGGCTCTCTTCCAGCCGCGGGTCGTGCATGGCCGCCAGGTTGAGCTGGATGATATTGGCCTGCATCAGACTCTCGATCTCGGCAATCTGCTGGGAAGGGATGAGCCGATCATCGTAGACGGTCTCGAGACCATCGTTGGCAGCCTGCATCCCGGTCAAACCCATGCCACCGATCACCATCAGCAACGCAGAGAGGAAGGCAATCACCACAATCAAACGCACTTTGAGACTGATATTCTTGAGCACCTGTTATTCTCCGGATGATCGTGCCTGGGTAATCGCGCTGCACAACAGGCTTTGGGCCGTGCCGAAAAGGACGTTTCTGATATATCGGCATTCGAGCCGCTCTCTGAAGCCCCGCGCCGGGGGCATCCATCAAGTCAGGCCCTGATCCGACAGGTCGTCTGCCTCCAGCCACCTGAGAAGCACCTTGTGGACTGAGCCAGGAGTTCCTCGCGCTCGCGCAGACGAGCCTCGGAATCGGCTGGAACCCGGGTCATTTCAGTACCATCACGGGTGGGGATGAGGGTCCGGACACATCGGTGCGCTCAGCGATCCCGCTGTGCCCTCACGCTGAGCACGTGCCCCAATTCATGGCAGGCCATGCAGAATTCGGCTGCCTCCATGTAGCGTTCATGACACGCCGCAAAGCGGTAGATGTCCTCCGGGTTCATGCCCTTGGCCCAGGGCAGGTGCGGCTTGGCCGCCACGCCGTGCTCGCCGGTCTCGAAGTAATACTCCACGTGGCACTGCGCACACACCAGGGAACGCATCTCGTCCCGGGATGCCTCTCGCCAATCGCGGCCCTGACGCGCCAGGGCCTCCTTGAGGGGCACACTGGTGAGGGTCAGACGCATCCGGTCGGCGGGGTCATGGCAGTTGGTGCAGCCCACGGTGTGGTGTACGGGATCGTGCATTTCCCGAAAGTCATGAAAATTTTGCGACCAGAAATCATCGCCGTGGCGTTCCAGCAACTGCGGCATGGTGTTGGTCTTGCAGTTCCAGCAGGTGGCCGGCAGGCCGGCATGCTCGCTGAACCGGTTCACCCGGTCCGTCTTGGTCACGTCGGTCAGGGCAAAGGTGTGTCCCCGGGCCCGGTCGTAGTGATACATGAAGGGATAGCCCAGCCAGAGATTCTTGAGATAGGGCTGGGCGTGCTTGTAGCCGATGGGCAGGGGGTTGAAGTCGTCATGCTTGCGATGGGGCACCGACCCACCGAACTCGGTCATGACCGTGTCATCGTTGTTTTTCAGATAGGACTCGTACTGAGGTAGATGCCTGAAGGCAGCATTCCCCTCACCCAGGGATGATGCCTCCTCGGACGAGGCGGAAACCGTGGCCGTCGCCACGAGTAACATGGTGACCAGGGTGAAGATCCGACGCATGGTGCCCTCCCGGTTCACGCCGGGCCGTGACCCGGGTGATCTGTCTCTCCACCGAGAATAGACGGGCAGTGCGGTTTTTTCCCGAACCCCGGTCATTGACATGCCCGAAAGTCGTGGCGCCCGGACCATGCCGGGCACCACGAGGTGGCCGATGATCAGAGGATGATCACGGCAGCGCCGGGAAGGTCACCTGCGGCATCTCGCCAGTCATGGCATGCAGGAAGGCCACGATGTCGTCCACTGCATCCTCTTCCAGCTTGCGGCCCAGCATCTGCTCACCCATCAACTGCACGGCATCGTGCAGATTATCCACACTGCCGTTGTTGAAGTAGGGATAGGTGACCGCTACGTTTCGCAGGGTGGGGGTACGGAAGGCAAACCGATCCCGTTCCTCGCCGGTGATCACGTAACGTCCCTCATCCGTGGAGCCCGGCAACTCGAAGCGGTGAAAGCGGCTGTCGGTCATGTTGGGCCCCCGGTGACACGCGATGCAGCCACTGTTCACGAAGGCCACCATGCCCCGCTTCTGCTGTTCGCTCATGGCCTGGTTGTCGCCGCGCAGGTAGCGATCGAAGGGTGAGTTGGGCGTGTTCAGGGTGCGCTGGAAGCTGGCCAGGGCCTGGGCCACGCTGTCGGCCTCCAGGGGCTCGTCCTTTTCGGGGAAGGCCTCGGCAAAGCGTTCCACATACTCATCGAACTTCGCCAGCTCCTTCAGGGCATCGCCCAGGTCCATGGCCATTTCCACGTCCGCCTCGATGGGCCCCAGGGCCTGCCCTTCCAGGTCGGGCTCGCGACCGTCCCAGAACTGAGCCTCCAGGAAGCCGGAGTTCAGCACCGTGGGAGTGTTGCGTTCACCCACCTGCCCTTCATGCCCCACGGCCAGGGGGATGCGGTCTGCCCAGCCCAGGGCGGGGTTGTGGCAGGAGGCGCAGCTGATCACGCCACTGGCGGAGATGCGTGGTTCGAAGAACAGCATCTTGCCCAATTCGATCTTCTCAGGGGTCAGGGAGTTGTCGGCCGGGATCGGCGGCAACGCCGGCAGTGGTTCAAAATAGTCCCTGTAGCTTTCAAAATCCTGTGCAGTGGCCGTCTGCAGGGTCGCAGCCCCCATCAATAACGCTGCTGGAAGAACGCCAGCCATCGTACGTGCCCATGTTTTCATCATGATCTCCTTTTACTTCACCTGTTGCGTCTCATTGAATTAGACTAATTCTAAATACCTTTTTACGACGAACCTCGGGGCTGTTCAACGTATTCAGTCCAGTAATGGTCAAAGCCATGAGCCTGATCAACTAACCACCCATTACAATGCGAGGGGTGCCTGCATGGCCCGTTACCGCTATCCCGTTCCACCCAGTCATGAGATCACCCCCAGGGAGCTATACGCCCAACGCAGACGTTTCATGAAGCAGGCTGCGGTCGTGCTGGGTGCCGCCGCTCTCCCCGGCTTGTTCCCGGGCAGCGCCCTGGCCTGGCGCGACCGGGTATCCGACGTCGCACCAGGGCGTTTTAACACCGATGAAGCCCTCACCGATCGTGAGACGGCCACGAGTTACAACAATTTCTTCGAGTTCGGCACCGGCAAGGAAGACCCCAAGAGGCATGCCCAGCAGTTGCGTACCGATCCCTGGTCGGTGCGTATCGAAGGCGAGGTGGACCGGCCAGGTGTCTACACCCTGGAGGACATTCTCAAGCCCCATGACCTGGAGGAACGCATCTACAGGCTACGCTGCGTGGAGGCCTGGTCCATGGTCATCCCCTGGGTGGGGTTTCCCCTGGGGGACCTCCTCCGGCGCTTTGAACCCACTTCCCGCGCCCGCTTTGTGGAATTCGAGACCCTGCACGACCCCGAGCAGATGCCGGGCCAGCGTCGCGACATCCTGGACTGGCCCTATCGGGAGGGCCTGCGTCTGGACGAGGCCATGCATCCCCTTACCCTGCTGGCGGTGGGCATGTATGGCGAGGTGCTGCCGAACCAGAATGGCGCGCCGCTGCGCCTGGTGGTCCCCTGGAAATACGGCTTCAAGAGCATCAAATCCATCGTCGCCATCCGCCTGGTGGAGGATCAGCCGGTAGGATCCTGGGAGGCCAGCCAACCCAGGGAATACGGCTTTTACGCCAACGTGAACCCGAACGTGCGCCATCCACGTTGGCACCAGGCCACGGAACGTCGCCTGGGCGAACGTGGGCGCCGGCGTACATTGATGTTCAACGGCTACGAGGAACAGGTGGCCGCCCTGTACACCGGCATGGATCTGGAGAAGCATTTCTGATGCAGCAACAGCGCACGCGCTCGTTTCCCTGGCACACCCTGGCGCGCCTGGCCGTACTGGCCACCGCGCTGACACCACTGTTCTGGATGGCGTGGGCCTGGCATACGGATCATCTGGGGGTGTTCCCGGAGGAGACCCTGCTGCATCACCTGGGTCGCTGGGGGCTCTACTGGCTGCTGGCCACCCTGGCCCTGGGGCCCGCGTTTCGCCTGACCGGGTGGACGGCATTCATGGCCGTGCGCCGGCAGATGGGCCTTTGGGCCTTCACCTACCTGAGCCTGCACCTGTTGGTCTGGCTCGGCCTGGAGCAGGCCTGGTTCTGGGACTTCATCGTCGAGGAGATGGCCCGCATGCTGCACCTGCAGGTGGGGTTGATCAGTCTGCTGCTGCTTGTGCCACTGGTGCTCACATCCGTGCGGCGCGCCCAGGCATTACTCGGTCCCCGCCGATGGCAATGGCTGCATCGGCTGGGGTATCTATCTGCGGCCGGTGGCATCTGGCATTTCGCCCTGGTGGACCGGGGGGACCGTCCCGAGGTACTGGTAAGCGCCATCGTTCTCATGGGGCTGATCGGCTTTCGCCTGGGCGATGGGCTGTTATCCCGTTCCTGAGGTGACCACCCTGCCGGCTTCACATGGGGCGCACCCCGCGGTAAACTGTGTACGTTGTCGCGCCCTTGTGCGCACGGCACTTGTCTAGCAACAGAGGCGTTTTCCAACGATGGACAGTTGTTGTAGATGCATGCGCGCCGAGGCCCTCGCTGGCCCGCGACCGACATGCCGCGACGTCCGTCAGGGTCAGTCCTCCGCGCGGTAACCCCTTGCCGCTCCAGGGCTTCCTGATGTGTCGCCGCCGTCGGCGCAGTCAGGGAGCTTGAAATCCCCGCAGGCATTCACCCAGACGCGTGACCTCAACTCAGGTTCGCGCCTCGGGTTTTGTGTCTGCCTGTGTTTCCTCTCGACCGCTCTTCGAGGTCCTCTCGTGCATGCCCACACGGCCAACAAGGCCGTCACGTACCCCATGCATCGTCAACCCGTGCTGCCCCCGGCAGCCAGGAGAGGCCCATGAACCGGATTGCCCATAACCTCACCCGTCTTTTGAATCGCGCCATGCTGTCGGTGGATTTTCCCAACACACCCGGCACCAGCCCCGCTGGCCGCCCCGTCAGCCCGAAGGTCGTTTATCGCGCCTGTTGCCACGGTGAATTCGGCTCCGCCCGCCTGAACTTCCTGCAACTGGCGGAAAAGTCGCAGATCCTTGTGCTACGCAGCCTGGATGACCACACGGCGCGACGCCTCACCCGGGGGCTGCCGGAGAGCACACTGGCCCGCCTGAATCGACACATGCCAGAGCAGGCCAAGAGCCGCCCACCCCAGCCCTGATCACGGCAGGACCCGGCGGGCCTGGGCCAGCGCCCGGTACCACTTGCGTCGGGGCGCGGGAACCACCGGGGGACGCTGACTCAGCAGGTTCATTCGGGGCATCTCCTCGGCCTGACTTTGGGAAATCATGCTCAACACCTGCTCTCTGGCCCCGTAGGTCTCCTTGAGAAACTCACACGCATCCTCTGTCAGTTGCACCCGGTAGTGCTTCACCAGGACCAGGGCCAGCCGTTCTGCCGGCTGGCTCATATCCTGTTCCACGTCCTGAGCCATCGCCTCGCCCAGGGCACGCTTATCCTGAGCGCTCATCCCCGGCTCCAGCCCCCCCAGGTAACTGGCATTGGTGGCACCCACACCCCGCTGCACCTCCGCCCGGGACAGTTGCACATGCGGCTCCAGCGCCAGGGCCACTTCCACGGCCAATTGCCGGGCCCCCTCCAGGGTCAGCGCACGACGACGCCCGTCCTGACGCGTGAAAAAGCGCCGACCACGTTTCTCCAGATGTTCACCGTGAAGGTAATTGACGATGTGGCTGCAAAAAGCCTCCCGGGCATCCTCATCCAGGCTGACCACCTTCTCGACAATCCGCAGGCCCTTGCTGCCTGGCCCCAGGCGCAACTGACCGGTTTCCTCGCCAAACGCAGAAACGAACCGCTCCCAATCCTCCGCTGCCTTGAGAAACTCCGCGTGCACGCGACCGATATCCTTGAAGGCCTCATGAGCCATGCGGTAAAGCCGTACGGCATTGGCAAGGATATCGCCTTGGCGCCGTATATCACCCGAGGTGACGCCGTCAGGAAGATCGCCGACCCGCCCGCTCAGTTCGGAAAGATCCCGTGCCATGCCATCCAGTGCCTGGAGCACACGTTCCACCAGCACGGGTGTCGACAATCCTTCCGGCACCTCCTCGTAGGGTAGGGCCTCGGCCTCCACCAGCCAGGAGGCCAGCGCACGGATCCGGTTGCCCCCCGCGGCCTGGGCTATGCGGTAGCGACTGCGCTGCTCCTCCAGCCGGTCCAGTGCTGCGGCCAGACGCCACTTTCCCCTGTAACTGAACAGCAGCAGGGGAATCTCGCGACCATTGATCAGTTCGAAAGCCAATACCAGCATGGCCTCCACGTCGGCTGCCGTCATCAACAGGGGATTGTCCTGCTCGATGGCGGCCATCACGCGTTCCACGAAGAACTCGTCCCTGGGCGTACCATGCTGCAGTTTGGGCGCCCCACCCATGTAACGCTCGCGCAGGATGGAGGCAGCGATGGGAGCCACGGGCTGAAGCTCCGAAAGGGCCTTGTCGAAACGCTTCCCATGCTCCAGATGCAGATCCCGGATACGGCTGTACAGGCCCGCCCGACGAAGATGATCAATATGGGCCAGTGTCTGGCCCAATTCCGGGTCTCCGATCAGCTCCTCGCAGGCAAAGGCCACCCCATCCGGCGACAGATCCACGCGCTGCAGCAGCTGGACAGCCGCCTCCCGGCGGCGAACATCCACTTCAAAACCCTCCATGGAGAGATCACGAACAGCCAGAATGAGGTCACCGAGGATATCAATGGTTTCCAGCACATCCGCCCGGGCCTGCTCCTTGGACATGCCGTGGGTGCTGTCGTAAACAATCGTGGCAAGCAGACCGATCAGGCCCGAGAGGATGGTAAAGCTGATGAAATAGGTGAGAAGCTGGGGAGACGGAGCTTGTCCGTAGCCGATGTAGTAGCCACCGTAGAGGCCCAGGCCGGTGACCGGACCGGCGGTCCAGACAAGCTTCAGGAGATTACGGGAGACGCGCACACGCCTGACGGCCCGCGTCACGCGTTCCATCTTCTCGTTTTCCGCCCGCCCCAGGGAAACACCGTCCTGCTGTCGGGGGCGCCTAAAACGACTGAACTGGCTCCATTTCACTTCAAGTCATTCCGTGGGAGCCTGCGGGGACTGTCCTCAGGGAGGCAGTGCACCGCCTCGCGGGCGACGACCGCCCGCGGACAACGCCATGGCACAAGAGACACGGACCAGCTATCGAATCATCAGCCCAGGATGCGCTTACACACGTCGTTTTGTAGATAACCACGGAAATCATCAGCCAGTTCCGGGTGCTTGAGGGCATATTCCACTGTGGCCTGCAGGTAACCCAGCTTGCTGCCACAGTCGTAACGGGTCCCCTGGAAGCGCTGGGCCAACACACGCTGCTCTCCCAAGAGATCGGAGATGGCGTCCGTCAATTGAATTTCCCCCCCGGCCCCCTTGCCGGTGTTTTCGATCAGGTCAAAAATGCGGGGCGTGAGGATGTAACGACCCACGACTGCCATGTTGGATGGTGCGTCGGCGGGGGCCGGCTTCTCCACGATACCCTTCACATCCCAGAGCCTGTCGGTCACGCGCTCGGGGCTGACCACACCATATTTGTGCGTCTCGTCCTTGGGCACATCTTCCACCCCCAGGATGCTGCAGCCATATTCCTCGTAGACGTCCACCATCTGCTTGAGGGCGGAACCGCCTCCTTCGCCGTCGATCAGGTCATCGGCCAGGATCACCGCAAAGGGCTCGTCTCCCACCACGGGACGGGCACAGCCCACCGCATGCCCCAGGCCCAGGGCCTCGGCCTGACGGATATACGCACACGTCACGTGGGGTGGCAGGATATTTCGCACGATCTCCAGCATCTTCTCCTTGCCACGTTCTTCCAGCTCCGTTTCCAGTTCATAGGCCTTGTCGAAGTGGTCAGGGATGGAGCGCTTGTTACGGCCCGTGACGAACACGAGAACATCAATCCCGGCCGCCACAGCCTCCTCGGCGGCGTACTGGATCAACGGCTTATCCACCACCGGCAACATTTCCTTGGGATTGGCCTTCGTGGCCGGAAGGAAACGCGTTCCCATCCCTGCCACGGGAAAGACGGCCTTGCGAATCTTCTTGTGCATAATGAGTCTTCAGCGTCCAGTTGAGTGGTAGTGGAAGCATGCGCGACCGCCCCACAAAAAGACAAGGGGCAGCGCTGCTGCCCCTTGGTCCTCGTCGCCAGGTCAATATTCCCGACGTCTATTGGTTGGCTGCCACATCCTGATCCAGCGTAATGACGTCCAGATTGATTTCCACAGTCCGGACGCCGATACCCCCCACCTGTGTCAGCTCGTGGACTGACCGGAACGGGCCATTCGCTTCGCGATACTCCACGATGGCCTGAGCCTTGGCAGGCCCCACACCCTGCAGGGCTTGTGAAAGGGCCTGGGCGTCCGCCCGGTTGATATCCACCGGGCCGCCGGCCTGCAAACCAGCCGCGGTGAAGGTGCAAAGAAAAAACAGGATCAAAACGGAGAGATGCTTCATGACCAATTGCCTCCTTGGCATATCCATGGTGTGTCGTGAGCCAGTCTGTCCTGCCATCCTGTGGCCCACATCCGCTATCTTACCCAAGTCTGCGGGTTCTTCAAGTCTCCAGGCCCAACAACTCCTGATGGATGGCGGCAAGCACGGCAGACGGATCCTGCGCCCGGGTGATGGGACGACCAATGACCAGGTGCGTGGCCCCATCGCGGATGGCATCTGCGGGCGTGACGATGCGCTTTTGATCCCCCGCCTCACTACCGCGAGGGCGAATACCCGGGGTCACCTTGAGGAACTCGGTACCCAGTTCCTGTCGCAGAACGGGGGCCTCCCGAGCCGAACACACCACTCCATCCAGGCCACTTTCCTGGGTTAAACCAGCCAGGAAACGGGCCTGCCCATCCACACCCCGCCCGATGCCACAGGCCTCCAGCTCCGCATCATCCATGGAGGTGAGCACGGTCACCGCGATCAGCAAAGGACGCTTGCCCTCCCCTTCCAGCGCCTCCCGCGCCGCTTCCATCATGCGTCGGCCACCGCTGGCGTGAACGTTGATCATCCACACACCCAAGGCTGCGGCCGTGCGGCAGGCGCCTGCGACGGTGTTGGGGATATCATGGAATTTCAGATCCAGAAAGACCTCGAAACCGCGGGTCTGCAAGGCTTCGATCAGCGTCGGACCAGCGGCCACGAACAACTCGAAGCCCACCTTGAGACGACATTGGGCAGGATCCAGGGACTTCACGAACGACAGTGCCGTATCGGCGTCGGGAAAGTCCAGGGCGATGATGATGCGTGGTTCAGAGTTTTGGATCAGCATGTGGGCAACGGAAGTTCGGGTGAGGGATGAAATGGATAGAGGCGAGGTCAACGCACGGAGGCTTGGGTGCACACCGCCTCTTCAGCTACCTGCCGGAGGTGTGAGGGAGGTTTCCGGACGGGCTACCTGAGGCCGTTCCAGGGGCCGGATACTGCCCCAGGCATGGCAGCTTGGACAATGCCAGAAATGGTTACGGGACTGAAAGCCACAACGCACACAGCCAAATTGAGGGCGCTCTTTCAGGAAGGCGCCCAGAGCCCTGGCCACCTTGTCGAGCGCATCCACATCAGCGGCTTCGCCGCGGGCAGACATGATGAGAAGGTATTCCTTCACCAGCCGCAAAGGCACCCGATCCCGCCCCATCTCTTCAGTCAACAGCTGATCCAGGGGCTCCCTCTGGTTCTTGTCGTGGAGCAGTCGTGCCAACGCCAGGGCTGAACTGACCGAGGCATCATTCTCGCGCACTGATTGCAGGAAATTCTCATAGCCCGCTGTATCGCCCAGCGTCTGGAATGCCTCCCGGGCCTGCTCCAGCACCAGCGTGACGAACCCCGCATCCTGACGCATCACCCGACTGTAGTGCTCGATGGCCAGGTGGGGATGATTCTCCTCCCGCGCCAGATCTCCCATGAGAATGCTGGCCCGGGCACAATGCTGATCAAAGCTCAGCGCCCTGCGGGCGCAGCGCCCCGCTTCCTCGCGATCGCCCCGCCCACGCGCCATTTCGCCCAACTCGCAATGATAGTGGGCGATGCGTTGGTTCTGGGGTTCGCTGGAGAATTCGCAGAGTTGCTCGCTGGCCCAGATGGCCTGCGACCAGTCCTTTTCCTGTTCGTAAAGGGACCTGAGGCGTTTGTAAGCATCGGCCTGGAGGTAGCCAAGCTCGACCAGTTCCTTGAACAGATGTTCTGCCTGGTCCAGTACGCCGGCCTTCATGTAGTCACGCCCCAGTTCCATCAAGGCGTTGGCCCGCTGGGCCGGTTCAAGACCGGGGCGTTCCATGAGGTTCTGGTGTATCCGGATGGCCCGGTCCACCTCGCCCCTTCGCCGGAACAGGCTGCCCAGGATCAGGTGGGTCTCCACCGTCTCTGGATCCACCTCCACCATATCGATGAAGACCTCCAGAGCACGATCAGACTGCTCACTGAGCAGATAATTGAGGCCCTGGATGTACTCGGACGAAAAGGCAGCGCCCCGACCCGGGGCCTCGGACCCCTGTTGGGCACGGCGCGCTGCGAGCCATCCCGAAGCTGCTGCTACGGGTAGCAGCAGCCACAGGAGTTCGAGCATGCAGGCTTACACCTTCCCGCTACTGGGCAACTGGCGCAGCCTGGCGATTTCGTCTTCGGCACGCTTGCAGCGCTTGCGCATCTGACGCACCTCACGGCCCCGACTCATCACCATGCCGGACGTGGCCAACCCCCCAAGGATGGCCCCCAGCAGCAGACTCACGAACACCACGATGGACAGGGGCACCTGGTAGGTCTCCAGGTACAGGTTGACATCCACGTCCCCTGCGTTGATGACCGTGAAGCTGGCTCCCAGCACAACGGCTACGATAACAAACAAGATAAGTATCAATCGACTCATGGGCTGCATTCCCGATTGTGGACATTGGTTGTTGCCACGTCAGCGGATCGCCACCTTGTCAGGCTTTTCCGGCTCGTTCACCCGCTCCCGCAGTTCCTTGCCAGGCTTGAAATGGGGCACGTACTTCCCGGGAAGAGACACGGTCTCGCCCGTCTTCGGGTTGCGCCCCACCCGTGGCGGGCGGAAGTGTAAGGAAAAACTTCCGAAACCACGGATTTCGATGCGATCCCCAGTCGCCAAGGCCTGGCTCATCTGTTCGAGGATGGTCTTCACAGACAGCTCGACATCTTTGTACGCGAGATGGCTTTGTTTGCGAGCTAGTATATCGATGAGTTCCGATTTCGTCATCGTTCTGCCCTGTTGCACGTTACACCACCATGACAATCCCTGGCTGGTTCGCCGGGTGCCTTCGAGCGCGGAGTCAGCGGCCCGATGGAGCCATCCCTGGCTCCAGCGTGCTTGGTGCCCTCCCGATTACTTCTTATCCGAATCGTTACCGGCCAGCTGTTCCTTGAGGATGTCACCCAGCGAGGTGGTGGCCACCGAGGAGCTGCTGTAGTCCTGCATCATTTCCTGCTCTTCATCGGTTTCCTTGGCCTTGATGGACAGGCTCACGGTGCGGTTCTTGCGGTCCACGCCGACAAACTTGGCATCAATCTGCTCACCCACATTCAACATGGTGCGGGCGTCTTCAACGCGATCCCGGGACAGTTCGGAAGCACGCAGCACGCCATCGACGCCATCGCCCAGATCAATGATGGCTGCCTTGGCGTCCACTTCCTTGATCACACCCTTGACGATGCTGCCCTTGCTGTGCTCGGCCACGAAGTTGGAGAAGGGATCCTTGTCCAGCTGCTTGAGGCCCAGGGAGATACGCTCACGCTCGGGGTCCACGGACAGAACCACGGCGTCGATCTCCTCGCCCTTGCGGAAGTTGCGCACGGCTTCTTCGCCAGGCATGTTCCAGGACAGATCGGACAGGTGAACCAGACCGTCGATGCCGCCGTCCAGGCCCACAAAGATGCCAAAGTCCGTGATGGACTTGATCACACCAGTGACCTTCTCGCCCTTGTTGTGCATGGCGGCGAATTCGTCCCACGGGTTGGGCTGGCACTGCTTCATGCCCAGGGAAATGCGGCGACGTTCCTCGTCAATATCGAGGATCATCACTTCCACTTCCTCGCCCACGGTCACCACCTTGGCGGGATTGACGTTCTTGTTGGTCCAATCCATTTCGGAGACGTGCACCAGACCCTCGACGCCGTCTTCCACTTCCACGAAGCAGCCGTAGTCGGTGATATTGGTGATCTTGCCGAACAGGCGGGTGCTGACGGGGTAGCGGCGAGTGATGTTCTCCCACGGATCCTCACCCAGTTGCTTGAGGCCCAGGGACACACGGTTGCGCTCGCGATCAAACTTGAGCACCTTGACGTTGATCTCGTCACCGATATTGACCACCTCGGAGGGGTGCTTGACCCGCTTCCAGGCCATGTCGGTGATGTGCAGCAGGCCGTCGATACCACCCAGATCCAGGAACGCACCGTAGTCGGTGAGGTTCTTGACGATACCGGTGAGCATCATGCCTTCCTGCAGGTTCTGCAGCAGGGCCTCGCGCTCGGCACTGTATTCCTTTTCCACCACGGCACGGCGGGACACCACGACGTTGTTGCGGCGGCGATCCAGCTTGATGAGCTTGAATTCCAGCTCCTTGCCTTCCAGGTAGGCGGTGTCGCGCACGGGGCGAACATCCACCAGGGAGCCGGGGAGGAATGCGCGGATATCGCCCAGTTCGACAGTGAAGCCGCCCTTGACCTTGCCGCTGATCATGCCGGAGATGGTTTCGTCCTTCTCCATGGCTTCTTCCAGGCGTTCCCAGGCCTTGGCCCGCTTGGCCTTCTCGCGGGACATGCGGGTCTCGCCGAAGCCGTCTTCGGGGGTTTCCAGGGCGACTTCAACCTCGTCACCCACCTGGATTTCGACTTCTCCCTTGTCGTTATAGAACTGCTCGATCGGAATCACACCTTCGGATTTCAGACCGGCGTTCACCACAACCATGTCGTTGCGGATGTCGATGACGGTGCCGTGAAGGATGGAGCCGGGCCGCATCTGGGTGCTGGCCATGCTCTCCTCGAGCATTTGCGCGAAACTTTCTGTCATGGGTTAGTTGAACCTGCATTGATTAAGGCCTGCAATAAGTCCGTTTGCAAACCGGTTGTTTTTAAAAGAATCCCTGGCTTACCTGCCGGGGACGGTATTTAAGCCGCGCTTGGCCGCCAATGAGAATATCTCATCGAGCACCGCGTCGATGCTCATGTGGGTGGAGTCCACCTCAACGGCATCCTCCGCCGGTTTGAGCGGGGCCACGGCCCGCTCGGTGTCACGCCGGTCACGCTCGGCAAGCTCGTCTAAAAGGGACTGAAGGTTAGCACTAAGTCCTTGTTCCATCAACTGCTTGTAACGCCTCTGGGCGCGCTCTTCACGACTGGCTGTAAGAAAGACCTTCAACTGTGCATCGGGGAAGACAACCGTACCCATGTCGCGGCCATCGGCTACCAATCCCGGGGCCACGCGAAAGTCCCGTTGGCGGGCCAGCAGGGCCTCGCGAACCGGCGGCAGGGCTGCCACCTGGGAGGCAGCGTCGCCACAGGCCTCGGTGCGCAGTTCCGAGGCGACGCGCTGGCCGTCCAGAAAGACCTGCGGACCCTCTTCACCCCCGGTTTCAAAATGCACATCCAGGTTACGGGCCAGATCGAACAGGGCATCCGCATCATTCAGGGGCAGTTCGCGGCGCAGTGCAGCCAGGGCCACCAGACGATACAGCGCACCACTATCAAGAAAGCCCCACCCCAACCTTTCGGCCACCTGGCGACTGATGGTGCCCTTGCCCGAACCACTTGGCCCGTCCACGGTGATGACAGGCGCACTCATGCCCCACCCTCCTGCTGCTGAATATTGAGCCCCATGCGCCCCGCCAGTTGTACAAAACCGGGGAAGGAAGTGTTCACATTGGCACAGTGGCGTATCCGGATCGGTGTCTGGGCCCGCAGGGCGGCCATCGCAAAGGACATGGCCACCCGGTGGTCGCCGTGACTGTCAACGGTTCCCCCGGTGAACTGCCCACCTTCGATCACGATCCCATCCGGCGTGGGACGAGCCCGAATGCCCAGCGTGGTCAGGCCTTCAGCCATCACCTGGATCCGGTCACTCTCCTTCACTCGCAATTCCTCGGCATCGGTGAGCACGGTTTCGCCCTGGGCACAGGCCGCTGCCACGAACAGCGCCGGGAATTCGTCAATGGCCAGGGGCACCAGTTCAGGAGGGATGCGCACACCGCGCAGTGGCGCCGAGCGCACCAGCAGATCCGCCACCGGCTCGCCCCCTACCTCACGCGGATTCTCCACCTGAATATCGGCGCCCATGAGCTTGAGGATGTCGATGATGCCTGTGCGCGTGGGGTTCATGCCGACGTGTTCCAGGCGCAGCTCGCAATCCGGGGCAATGCTCGCCCCTACCAGGAAAAACGCTGCCGAGGAGATATCTGCCGGGACATCAATGACGCCCCCCTGCAACTGGCCTCCCCTGCGCAGGCACACACACCCATCATGACGCTGCACCCGGTAGCCAAAGCCGGCCAGCATACGCTCCGTGTGGTCTCGGGTGGGGGCCGGTTCGGTCACGCAGGTCTGCCCCTGCGCGTACAGCCCCGCCAGCAACAGGCTGGACTTCACCTGGGCGCTGGCGATAGGCATGCGATAGTCGATCCCCTGGAGCAGCGCACCACCCTCGATGCAAAGAGGCGGCGTGCCATCATCGCTGGTACGGATGCGTGCGCCCATGCGAGCCAGGGGCTCGGTGACCCGGCGCATGGGGCGACGCGTCAGGGAGGCATCGCCGGTGAGGGTGGAGTCAAAGGCCTGGCCGGAGAGCAGCCCGGCCATCAAGCGCATGGAGGTGCCCGAGTTACCGACATCCAGGGCGCCCTCGGGCGCCTTGAGGCCATGCAGGCCCACGCCCCGCACATGCACCTGCCCCTTTTCAGGGCCATCGATTTCCACGCCCATGGCACGGAAAGCCTTCAGGGTGGCCAGGCAATCCTCGCCTTCGAGAAATCCCGTAATGCGGGTTTCACCTTCGGCCAGGGCACCCAGCATGATGGCCCGATGGGAAATGGACTTGTCTCCGGGCACCCGGCATTGGCCATGCAGCCGACCGCCAGGCTCCACCTGCAGTATCACCTCCTGTGGGTCAGTCATGCATGCTCTCCTCGGCAGCGGTCAGCCGGGTCATCTCGGACATATCAGGTAGCCTTCGGTCTTGAAAACAAAAAACGGTGCTGGATGCCGCCCTCATGGGCAAAAACGGTCACGAGCACCCTTGGCACGCTGGAAAATCTCCAGCAGGGAATCGCCATCACCCGCTTCGATGGCCCGGGTGATCATGCCCAGATCTTCCTGGTAACGACCCATCACCTTGAGGATGGCCTCCTGATTGGCCAGGCAGACATCCCGCCACATGACCGGGTCGCTGGATGCAATGCGGGTGAAATCCCGAAAACCGCCAGCGGCATAACGAAAGATCTCCTCTCGCTCACCCATGCGCGCCAGACTGTCCACAAGGCCAAAGGCCAGCAGATGGGGCAGATGGCTGGTGGCGGCCAGAACCTCGTCGTGGTGTTCCACCGACATGGTCTCAACCACCGCACCGGCTTCTTCCCACATGGTCCGAACCCGGGCCAGGGCACCCAGATCCGTGGTCTCCAGGGGAGTGAGGATCACTCGTCGCTCATGGAACAGGGTGGGAAAGGCAGCCGATACGCCGCTCTTCTCGGTGCCGGCGATGGGGTGCCCCGGAACGAACCCCAACGGCATTTCGCCGAACCCCTCACGAACAGCCTCGACGACGCTGGCCTTGGCACTGCCCACATCAGTGAGGGAGGCATCCGGCTCCAGATGGCCGCGGATGGCCTCGCAAACCCCTCGCATGGCCCCCAGTGGTACGGCCAGCACCACCATATCCGCACCCTTGACGGCCTCCACCGGGTCCAGGGTGTAGCGGTCGATGACGCCGAGATCCTTTGCCTCGCGCAGATGGCTTTCCGAGCGGGAGCAACCCACCACTTCCTGGCAGGTGCCCGCGGCCCGCAGGGCCAGGGACAGTGAGCCTCCAATGAGGCCCACCCCAAAGATGGTCAGACGACGTATCACCGCTTCAGCACCTGGTCCAGGGCGTCGATGAAACGCCGGTTCTCATGGGCACGCCCCACAGTGACGCGCAGATGACGGGGCAAGCCATAGCCGCCCACAGGCCGGACGATCACCCCCTGGTGAAGCAGTGCCTGATAGACCGGCTCGGCCTCGCCACCCACGTCCACACAGATGAAATTACCCACGGAAGGGATGTAACCCAGACCGCGTTCGTCGAAGGCCTGACCGAGCTGCTGCAGGCCCTCGCGGTTCACCTGTACCGACTGTCTCACGTGGGCGTCGTCATCCAGGGCCTCCAGGGCCGCCGCCTGAGCCAGGGCATTGGTATTGAAGGGTTGGCGCACCCGATTGAGGATGTCTGCCACCTGCGGGTGAGAGACGGCATAACCAATGCGCAGCCCGGCAAGACCGTGGATCTTGGAGAAGGTCCGGGTCACGATCAGGTTGGGGAATTCGGCCAGCCAGCGCGTGGCATCCGGGTAATCCGGTTCTTCCACATACTCGCAATAGGCCTCGTCGACCACCACCAGGGTATCGGCCGGCTGGGCGGCGATGAAATCATGCAGGCTTTGACCATCCACCCAGGTGCCCGTGGGGTTATTGGGATTGGCCACGAAGATCACCCGGGTGGTAGCGGTCACCTGGTCCGCCATGGCAGCAAGATCATGCCCCCAGGGCATGGCATGGTCTGGCGCATGAGCGGCGGCCACCCGGGCCTCTGCGCCCACGGCCTGCACAGCCAGCGGGTAAACGGCAAAGGCGTGGGCGGAAAACACCGCGCTGCGGCCAGGCGCCAGATAGGCGCGGGCGATGAGCTCCAGCACATCGTTGGAGCCATTACCCAGGGTGATGCACTCAGCCTCCACGCCGAGCTTTTCTGCCAGGCGGTTACGCAGCGCAAAACCGTTGCCATCAGGGTACTGCGCCAGCTGATCCAGCAGGCTTCCCAGGGCCTGGATGGCGCGGGGGCTGGGGCCGAGGGGGTTCTCGTTGGAGGCCAGCTTGATGCTCTCGGAGATACCCAGCTCACGCTCAAGTTCTTCCACCGGCTTGCCGGGTTGGTAGGGCATCAGTTTCTGCACCCCGGCGTTGGCCAGGGCCTGGAAATCACAACTCATACTCTCTCCTGTTTGTGTCGATGGGCGCCCCGTCCCCTGGGAGCGGTCCGGCCATCGATGGCCAGAACTACAGCACTGCCTTGGGATAAGAGCCAAGCACCTTCACCAACTCTGCCGCCTCCCGCAATTCCTTCAGGGCCCCGGCCACCGGAGGATCGGCGGCGTGCCCGACGATGTCGATGAAGAAGACATACTCCCAGTTCACACATTGGGAGGGTCGGGATTCGATGCGGGTCAGACTGACATCGTGATTGGCAAACGGTGACAAAAGAGCAAACAGGGAGCCCGGACGGTTGCGCGCAGACAGCAGCAGCGTGGTCTTGTCATGGCCGGAAGGGCCGCTGGAGCGCGGCCCGATGACCAGAAAACGGGTGGTGTTATCGGGGGAGTCCTCGATATTGGCAGAGAGCACACCCAGGCCGTACAACTCCGCTGCCGCCTCACTGGCGATGGCCGCCGTGCCCGGTTCCCGTGCGGAGCGGCGTGCGGCCTCGGCGTTGCTGCTCACGGCGACCCGCTCCACATGGCTCAGGCGCGCATCCAGCCATTCCCGGCACTGGGCCAGGGACTGCTGATGGGAGTAGACCCGCTCCACCTGAGCCAGGTCCCTCTCGGTGGACAGCAGGTGATGATGAATGCGCAGCTCCACCTCACCGCAAATACTCAGCGGAGACTGCATGAAGCGGTCCAGGGTGTGGGTCACCACGCCCTCGGTGGAGTTCTCTATCGGCACCACACCATAGTGGGCGCTGCCGGATTCCACCTCCCGGAACACCTCGTCGATGGCGCTCATGGCCACCGTCTTCACGGAATGGCCAAAATGCTTCAGGGCCGCTGCCTGGGTGAAGGTGCCCTCCGGCCCCAGGAAGGCCACCGACAGTTGCTGCTCAAGGGCCAGACAGGCAGACATGATTTCCCTGAACAGCCGCGTCATCTCCTCGCTATCCAGGGGGCCGGGGTTCGACTGATGGATACGTCGGAGCACCTGGGCCTCGCGCTCCGGGCGATAGAACTCCGCCTGCTCATCGGCCTCCCGCTTGATGCGGGCGACTTCCTGGGCACAGGCGGCACGATCACTGATCAGTGCCATGATCTGCGCATCCAGCGAATCAATACGCTGACGGATATCAGCGAGCGTTGTCTCGTCCCCGGCACTCATCAATCAATCTGCCCCGCCGTCTCGGCCCCGTCAGAGGACGCGCACACGCAACACGCCATCAATACCTGCGATACCCCGCGCCGCCTCTTCATCAATCTCATCCTCCACGTCGATCAGATTGTAGGCAATGCCGTTGCGGGATTCATTCACCATGTGCACGATGTTGATGTTGCTCTGTCCCAGCACGTGGGATATCTGCCCCACCATGTCCGGACGGTTGCGGTTCATGACCGCAAGGCGCGACTTGCCCGCGCGCGGCAGAATGACCTCGGGCAGGTTCACGGAATTGCGCACGTTGCCGTTCTCAAGGTAGTCGCGCAGCTGCTCCCCCACCATGATGGCGCAATTCTCCTCTGCCTCGCTGGTGGAGGCGCCCAAATGTGGCAGTGCGATCACCCTGTCCTGCCCCTTGAGACCATTGCTTGGGAAATCGCATACATAAGCGTGCAATTGCCCGGAGGCCAGTGCCGCCAGCACTGCCTGCTCGTCAACGATTTCGTCCCGAGCGAAATTCAGCACCACCGAGCCACGCTTCATGTTGTGCAGCCGGTCACTGTTGATCAGGTGACGGGTGTGATCATTGAGGGGTATGTGGAAGGTCACCATGTCGCAGCGGTTGAGCAGGTCATCCACGCTCACCGCCTGCTCCACGCCGGCATTGAGTTGCCAGGCCCGGTTCACGGTCATGTGGGGGTCGTAGCCCACCACCCGCATGCCCAGCAAGCGGGCGGCGTTGGCCACCTGCACACCGATGGCACCCAGGCCCACCACACCCAGGGTGCGACTGGGCAGTTCGAAGCCGGCATATTTTTTCTTGCCCGCCTCCACCTGCTTGTGAACACTGGCATCATCCCCTTCCAGTTGCCGCGCGTAGTCCCAGGCCTGGGGGATATTGCGTGCTGCCAGCAGCATCCCTGCCAGCACCATCTCCTTGACGGCATTGGCATTGGCGCCCGGGGCATTGAAAACGGCCACGCCCCGTTCGCTCATGGCATCGATGGGGATGTTGTTCACACCGGCACCGGCACGGCCCACAGCCTTGAGGCTACCGGGGATATCCATGTCGTGCATGTTGGCTGAGCGCACCATGATGGCATCCGGCTGAGACATCTCCGAGGCCACTTCATAGTGCTCGTGCCCGAACTGGTCCAGGCCCTTGGGGGAAATATTATTGAGCGTGAGAATCTTGTACATGTCAGGCCTTGCGCTGTTCGAAGTCCACCATGAATTCCACCAGTGCATCCACGCCCGCCTCCGGCATGGCGTTGTAGATGCTGGCCCGCATACCACCCACGGAGCGGTGACCCTTGAGAGTGGTCAGCCCGGCCTGCTCGGCCTCCTTGAGGAACAGCCCATCCAGTTCGGCATCTGCCAGAGTGAAGGGCACATTCATCAGTGACCGTGCGGACACCTCCACCGGGTTGTGATAGAAGGCGGAGTTATCGATGGCGGTGTACAGCTTCTCGGCCTTGCGGCGATTGATCTGTTCCATGGCTTCCAGACCACCCAGTTCCTTGAGCCACTGGAAGACCAGTCCGGCCAGGTACCAGCCATAGGTGGGAGGGGTGTTGGACATGGAGTCCGCATCTGCCTGGATCTTGTAGTCCAGGATGCTGGGCAGACCGGGCATGGGGTTACCGATCAGGTCGTCCCGCACGATCACCAGGGTGAGACCGGCAGGGCCGATGTTTTTCTGGGCGCCAGCGTAGATCACACCATATCTGGAGACGTCGATGGGGCGGGAGAGGATGTTGGAAGACATATCCGCCACCAGGGGCACGTCACCGGTTTCGGGCACCCAGTGGAACTCCACACCACCGATGGTCTCGTTGGGGGTGTAGTGCAGGTAGGCGGCTTCGCCATTGCACTGCCAGGAGTCGAATGCGGGGATGTGTGTGAAGTTGTCTGCCTCGCTGGTGGCGACCACGTTAACGTCTGCATACTTTTTGGCCTCGGAGATGGCCTTCTTGGACCACGACCCGGTGTTCACGTAATCCACCTGTTTCTTGCCGCGCAGCAGGTTCATGGGCACGGCAGCAAACTGACCCGAGGCGCCCCCCTGAAGGAACAGGACCTTGTAGTTGTCCGGCACCTTGAGCAGGTCGCGCAGATCCTGCTCTGCCTGAGCAGCGATGGACACGAAGGCCTTGCCGCGGTGACTCATCTCCATCACCGACATGCCGGTGCCATTCCAGTCGAGCATCTCTGCGCGGGCGCGCTCCAGCACCGGTTCGGGGAGCACGGCAGGGCCGGCGCTGAAGTTATAGACACGTGTCATGTTTCACTCCTGGTTTGGATCACGGACAGATTGATTACGGGGCGAATCGGGTCAGGAGGCGTCTTCCGGCAGCGACCCACCGTCGTCGGCTTCATCGCCGTTGCCATCACCGCTCTCGTTGTCGTCGCCATTGAGGCCCTCGACGCGCGCCAGTTCCACCAGATTCTCGTCATCGGCAAGGCGTATCAGACGCACGCCCTGGGTGTTGCGCCCCAACACCGGGATATCCCCGATCGGGGTGCGAACGAGGGTGCCGCCGTTGGTGATGAGCATCACCTGATCCTCATCACCCACCAGGGTAGCCCCTACCACCGCACCGTTGCGGCCTCCCGTCTGGATGGCGATCACACCCTGGCCGCCGCGGCCATGCAAGGGGAATTCTTCGGGTGATGTGCGCTTGCCGTAGCCATTCTCGGTGGCGATCAGGATGTTGCCCTGATCGACGATGATCAGGGAAATCACCTGCTGGTCCGGCCCCAGACGCACGCCGCGCACACCGCTGGCGGTGCGCCCCATGGCTCGCACGGTGTCTTCGCTGAACCGCACTGCCTTGCCAGCGGAGCTGAGCAGCATCACATCCTGATGCCCATCGGTCACCTTCACATCCACCAGCCAGTCGTCCTCGCGCAAGCCCACGGCGATGATGCCGTTCGAACGGGGGCGGGAGAAGTCCACCAAGGGGGTCTTCTTGACAATGCCACTGCTGGTGGCCATGAACACAAACAGATCCTCCCGGTACTCGCGTACCGGCAGGATGGCATTGATTCGCTCGCCCTCTTCCAGGGGCAGCAGGTTCACCATGGGCCGCCCGCGCGCGGCGCGACTGCCCATGGGCAACTCATACACCTTGAGCCAGTAGGCCTTGCCGCGACTGGAGAAGCACAGGATGGTGTCGTGGGTATTGGCCACCACCAGACGGTCGATGAAGTCCTCGTCGCGGAAGGTGGTGGCCGTCTTGCCACGCCCGCCGCGCTTTTGTGCCCGGTAAGCGGTCAGGGGCTGATACTTGGCGTAACCGGCGTGGGAGAGGGTGACCACCACATCTTCCTCGGTGATCAGATCTGCCAGCGTGAGATCCACGTGATTGCTGAGGATCTCGGTGCGGCGCGTATCGCCGTACTGTTCGCGCATGGCGACCAGTTCCTCACGGATGACCTCCATCAGGCGCCCGGGGCTGGACAGAATCTCCAGCAGCTCCTCGATGCGCCCCAGCAGTTCCCGGTATTCATTGACGATCTTGTCCTGTTCAAGACCGGTCAGGCGGTGCAGGCGCAGGTCCAGTATGGCCTGGGCCTGGGCCTCGGAAAGCCGGTAGCCGCCCTCCTGCAGCCCGAAGTCGCTGGCCAGATCCTCCGGTCGCGAGGCCCAGGCGCCGGCACGATCCAGCATGTCCTGCACCACACCGGGGGCCCATACGCGACCCAGAAGCCCTTCCTTGGCCTCTGCCGGGCTGCCCGATGCCTTGATCAGGGCAATGATCTCGTCAATGTTCGCCAGGGCCACGGCCAGGCCTTCCAGCACGTGGGCCCGCTCACGGGCCTTGCGGAGTTCAAAGATGGTTCGGCGGGTCACCACTTCGCGCCGGTGGCGCAAAAAGGCCTCGAGAATCTGCTTGAGATCCAGCAACCTGGGTTGCCCGTCCACCAGGGCCACCATGTTGATGCCGAATACATTCTGCATCTGGGTTTGCAGGTAGAGGTTGTTGAGCACGACCTCGGGGACTTCCCCGCGCTTGAGCTCCACCACCATGCGCATGCCGTCCTTGTCGGACTCGTCCCGCAACTCGCTGATGCCCTCCAGCTTCTTGTCCTTGACCAGTTCGGCAATACGCTCCAGAAGGCGCGCCTTGTTCACCTGGTAGGGCAACTCCGTCACCACGATGCTGTTGCGCCCGGTGGATTCGTCGGTCTCCACATGGGAGCGGGCCCGCACATAGATGCGCCCCCGCCCGGTGCGATAGGCCTCGTGGATACCCCGGTCACCGTTGATGATGCCGGCGGTGGGGAAGTCCGGACCCGGCATGTGCTCCATCAGGCCTTCCACACCCAGGCCCGGATCGTCGATCAGCGCCACGCAGGCGTTGACCACCTCGGTGAGGTTGTGAGGCGGGATATTGGTGGCCATGCCCACGGCAATGCCCGCCGATCCATTGATCAGCAGGTTGGGCAGCTGGGTGGGGAAGACGGAGGGCTCGGTTTCGGAACCGTCGTAGTTATCGACGAAATCCACGGTCTCCTTGTCGATGTCCGCCAGCAGCTCATGGGCAATCTTCGCCATGCGCACTTCCGTGTACCGCATGGCCGCCGGGGCGTCACCGTCCACCGAGCCGAAGTTGCCCTGCCCATCCACCAGCATGTAGCGCATGGAGAAGGACTGAGCCATGCGCACGATGGTGTCGTACACGGCCGAATCACCATGGGGATGGTATTTACCGATGACGTCACCCACCACGCGGGCGGATTTCTTATACGGCTTGTTCCAGTCGTTGCCCAGCACCCGCATGGCGAAGAGCACCCGGCGGTGCACGGGCTTGAGCCCGTCGCGCACGTCTGGCAGGGCTCGACCGATGATGACGCTCATGGCGTAGTCCAGATAGGACTGACGCATCTCGTCTTCCAGGTTGACCGGCAGGATTTCTTTGGCGAATTCGACCATTCAGTCTCAGGGCGCTGTAGTTGACATGGAAGGACTGAAACAAACGCCGGATGATACCACATCGACGAAGGGGGCAGCAGTGATGCGGGCCGGGATGACCGGCCCGCGAACGGTTGCGGCCTCTGCCGGGCCGGCTCGGCTCAGTCAGCCGCGAACAGCGCCTTCATCTTCTGCAGGTCGGGATTCTCCACCACACCACGCTCCGTGACGATGGCGTCAATCAACTCTGCCGGGGTCACATCGAAGGCCGGATTCCAGGCATTCGCCCCGGGGGCGGCCACGCGGCGCCCGGCCAGTTCCAGCACCTCTTCCTGGCCGCGCTGCTCGATGGGGATATCCGCCCCGGTGGCCGCTTCCATGTCGATGGTGGTGGTGGGTGCCGCCACCATGAACTTCACCCCATGATGACGGGCCAGCACCGCCAGCCCATAGGTGCCAATCTTGTTGGCAGCATCACCGTTGGCAGCGATGCGATCAGAACCGACGATCACCCACCCTACGCGACCCTCGCGCATCAGACTGGCGGCCGCCCCTTCGCACAAAAGGCTCACGGGAATTCCGTCCTGCACCAGTTCCCAGGCAGTCAGGCGCGCCCCCTGTAACCAGGGGCGGGTCTCATCGGCATACACATGCTTGACCCGGCCCTGGGCGTAGGCGCTGCGAATCACGCCCAGGGCCGTCCCATAGCCACCGGTCGCCAGCGACCCGGTATTGCAATGGGTGAGCACATCCCGGCCATCCTGCAGCAGGGCCGCCCCCAGATCCCCCATGTGCCGATTGCCATCCACATCCTCCTGATGAATGCGCTCGGCCTCCGCCAGCAGGGCGGGCTCCGGATCCTGATCATCGGGCAGCCCCTCCATCACCTGCCCCATGCGTGCCAGGGCCCAGAACAGGTTCACTGCTGTGGGGCGGGAATCGGCCAGGGCCTTGAGATCGGGCGCCATGCCGGCGCGCCAGCCACGCTGATCAGCCGCCCAGGCGCGCCGAGCTGCCAGCACCACGGCATAAGCAGCGGTTACACCGATGGCCGGCGCCCCGCGGACCACCATGTCACGGATGGCATCGGCCGCCGCGGTCGCCGTGTCCATCTCCAGATAGACACTCTCATGGGGCAGCAGGCGCTGATCCAGCAGGCTGAGTTGGGTGCCGGTCCACTGGACCGCGCGGATGGAGTCGTGCGTGTGTGTGCTCATGACGTGTCGGGTTGCCGGTGGGAGGCCCGGTACTTTGCCAGGATATGTCGCCCCGTGCCACAGCCCCCTACCCCGACCCCACCGCTCTGCAGCGGGCTGAATACTTGTCCAACCCCCGCGTAATCGTTATCTTGCGCGGATGCAAAGCGTCGACAAGATCATCACCCCCCGCTGGATCGTGCCAGTGGAGCCGGACGAGACGGTGCTGGAAGGCTACAGCCTGGTGGTTCACGAGGGTCGCATCCTGGACCTGCTACCGACCGCAGAGGCGGAAGCACGTTATCACGGTGAAACCCATCGTCGCCTGGCTCAGCACGCCCTGATCCCCGGCCTGGTGAACGCCCACACCCACTCTCCCATGACCCTGCTGCGCGGCCTGGCCGATGATCTGCCGCTGATGGACTGGCTGCAGAACCATATCTGGCCCGCCGAGGGACGTTTCGTGGGTGAGGCCTTTGTCCATGACGGCACCCTGCTGGCGGCAGCGGAGATGCTGCGCGGTGGCACCACCTGCTTCAACGACATGTATTTCTTCCCGGAGACCACCGCCCAGGTCAGCGGCCAGGTGGGCATCCGCGCCGCCATCGGCCTGATCGTGATCGACTTCCCCAGCGCCTGGGCGTCGCAGGCATCCGAGTACATCGAGAAAGGGCTGGACATCTTCGACCGCCACAAGGGCGAAAGCCTGCTGTCGTTCTGCTTTGCTCCGCATGCGCCATACACCGTGGCCGATGAACCCCTCAAGCGCCTGGCCACCCTATCGGCAGAACTGGACATTCCCGTGCACATGCACGTGCATGAGACGGCTCACGAGCTGGAGGAATCCAAGGCCCGCTTTGGCGTGCGCCCCCTGGAACGTCTGGCCCGACTGGGGCTGTCCGGTCCCAACCTCATGGCCGTGCACATGACCCAGCTGGAAAGCGGCGAGATCGCGCACCTGGCCGGTGCCGGCACCCACGTAGTACATTGCCCTGAATCCAACCTGAAGCTGGCCTCCGGTTTCTGCCCGGTACAGGCCCTGGTGGAAGCGGGGGTGAATGTGGCCCTGGGCACCGACGGCACAGCCAGCAACAACGACCTGGACATGTTCGGCGAGATGCGCACCGCCGCCCTGCTGGCCAAGGGCGTCAGCGGCAACGCCGCCGCACTACCTGCCCATACCGCACTGCGCATGGCCACCCTCAACGGTGCTCGCGCCCTGGGCCTGGCCGATGAAATCGGATCCCTCACCCCCGGCAAGAGCGCGGACATGGTCGCCGTCAATCTGGGCGAACTGGAAAGTCAGCCCGTGTATGACCCCGTCTCCCATCTGGTGTATGCCGTGGGTCGTCACCAGGTCAGCGATACGTGGGTGGCAGGCCGCCCGTTGTTGCGGGATCGCCAACTCACCACCATTGATGACACTCAGCTGCGCCAACGGATATCCAGTTGGCAAACCCGTATTGCAGAGGCCGACTGAGCCGCCCACCTGACCCGTGATAACAACTCCCATGTCCGAGATACACACGAACGTCGACGCCGCCGAGATCGCCAAGTTCGACGAGATGGCCCACCGCTGGTGGGATCCTGAGGGCGAATGCCGCCCCTTGCACGAGATCAACCCGCTCAGGCTGGACTATATCGACGAACGCACCGGTGGCCTGCAGGACCAGAAGGTGCTGGATGTGGGCTGCGGCGGCGGTTTGCTGTCGGAGGCCATGGCGCGACGTGGCGCCCGGGTCATGGGTATCGACATGGGTGAAAACGCCCTGGGGGTGGCCCGCCTGCACCTGCTGGAATCCAGCCTGGAAGTGGACTACCGGCAAAGTTCCGCCGAGGCACTGGCTGCGGAAATGCCGGGCCAGTTCGACGTGGTCACCTGCATGGAAATGCTGGAACACGTCCCCGATCCGGGCTCGGTGCTCGATGCCTGTGCGCGTCTGCTCAAGCCGGGCGGCCATCTGTGCGTGGCCACCCTGAATCGCACGCCCAAGTCGTTTGCCATGGCCATTCTCGGTGCTGAATACCTGATGCGCATGCTGCCGCCGGGCACCCATGAATATGCCCGATTCATCCGGCCCTCCGAAATGGAGGCCTGGATGCGGCAGGCCGGGTTATCCATGCGCAATCTCACGGGCATGCACTACGACCTGATCAATCGCAGCTACCGCCTGGGTCCGGGCGTGGACGTGAACTACCTGGCCCACGCCGTGCGGGAAGCGTGACCCTTGCGCACCATCCTGTTCGATCTGGACGGCACACTGGCCGACACCGCGCCGGACCTGCACCACGCCCTGCACTGCCTGCAACAGGAACGGGGCCTCACGCCCCTGCCCTTCGAGCAGGTGCGGGATCATGTTTCCCATGGCAGTGCGGCCCTGGTGACCCTGGGGTTCCCCGAAGCCGCCGGGGCGGTATTCGATGGCCTGCGTGAGCGCTTTCTGGAGATCTACTCAGCCCACCTCCATCGGGAAAGCCGACTTTTCCCCGGCATGCAAGAGGTCCTGGAAGCCATTGAATCCCGAGGCATGAACTGGGGGATCGTCACCAACAAGCCGGCCTTTCTGACCGACCCCCTGCTGCGCTCCATGGGTCTGTATGATCGCGCTGCCACGGTCATCAGTGGCGACACCACCGCTGAACGCAAGCCCCACCCCATGCCCATGCTGCTGGCCTGCGAGCAGTCCGGGAGCACGCCCGAGCAGTGTCTGTATATCGGCGATGCTCACCGGGATATCGAGGCGGGCCGGGCCGCGGGCATGCGCACCCTGGTGGCCCGCTACGGCTATATCGATGCCACCCAGAATCCGGACGCCTGGGGCGCTGATGGCTTCATCCAGCACCCCGTTGACATCATGGACTGGCTACCGGCACCGGTGGGACTCGGACAGGCGTCGTGACCACGCATAACGAAATGGGCCTCAGGGCTTAGCAGGCACACGCTCACAAGGAACATCCAACCCATGCTCACAAGCCGTCCCGCTCTCAGGATCATCACCGCCCTGCTCGCCCTCGCGGTGATCATCACGGCCTGGATCATGGTCATCGATACCGGACAGGGTGTGGAGCAGCGCCAGCTGCAGCGCGATGGAGTGCCCGTCACCTTGCTGCTGCCGAACGATGCCAGCCATGCCCCCGGCGTCGTGGTCGCCCATGGTTTTGCGGGCTCCGCCCAGCTCATGCGCAGCTGGGGCCTGGCGCTCGCCGACGCGGGCTTCGTCGTGGCCCTGCCCGACCTGAGCGGGCACGGGCGCAACCGAGCACCACTGGACTGGTGGAACGACCCCGAGCAATTCCAGCGTGACGTACAGTCGGCCCTGGCATTATTGGGCGAACAGCCGGAAGTGGATGCCAGGCGACTGTCCCTGCTGGGGCACTCCCTGGGTGCTGGTGCGGTGATCGACGCGGCCATGGACACCGTCCAGCCAATCCAGGCCGTGGTGGCAGTCTCCCCAGGCCAGAGCGAGGTCACCCCGTCCAGCCCACCCAATCTGCTGCTGATGGCCGGGGCCTGGGAAGGACCATTCCTGGAAGCAGCACAGAACCTGCTGGAAAAAGCGGGTGGCCCAGGGGGGGACCCCACCACAGGCACTGCCCGGGCCCTTGAAGTGGTTCCCGGCGTGGAACATATCGGTGTGCTGTTCAGCCCCCAGGCGCACGCAGCCTCCATTCAATGGCTGGCGCAGGTATCGGAAATCTCCCCACAGCCGGCCACCAGGGTCAGCCCCATGCTCTGGTGGTTGCTGAACCTGGTGGGCATCATCGTCCTCTGGCGTGCCCTGGCCCCGCTTTGGGTGGATGACGATCGGCTGCGCCTGGATACGGCTCAGGCACAGGCCCATGGGCGCACCCGACGCCCCCTGGTACGCGCCGCCATCAGTGGTGCGCTGGCCACCCTGCTGCTCATCGGCATTGGGGAGATCATCTATCTGGACGGGATCGGCGGAATCCTGGTCAGCCCCCAGTTTGCCCTGTGGCTGGCCCTGGCCGGGGGCATCTGGCTGGCGCTGGGTACCCGGCCACCCCGGCCGGAATGGCCTGACCTGGCGTGGGGTCCCATCATGCTGGGTGTGCTGGTGTTGGGCTTTGGCGTGATGGGGGCCGCGCTCTGGCTGGCCTGGTGGCCGCCCCTGCATCGACTGCCGTATCTGCCCATCCTGACCCTGCTGATCCTGCCCTGGGCCATCGCGTTTGCCACGGCGCTGCAGGGACGCGCCGGCTGGCGAGGACTGGGTGTTGGTCTGGGTGTGGCCCTGATCACCATGGTCACGGTGGGAGTCGCCGCCGCCCTGGTGGATGGCATGATGTTCCTGTTGATCATCCTGCCCCTGCTGCCGGTGATGCTGGCCCTGCCCCTGCTGGTCAGCCGACCGGTTCAGCGGCCCTGGGCGGATGGCTTCGCCCTGGCTGCCTTCCTGGGGTGGACATTGACGGTGATGTTCCCCCTGATCTGACCCCCCGTGGGAGCGACCCTGGCCGCGAGAGCCCGGCTACGGCGGACACCGCCATTCGCCGGCAAGGCCGGCTCCCGCCATCAGGACTCGCACAGAGGAGGACAGGGCTTGGTTCAGCGGGGAGTCAGGGTACCGCGCAGGGCCGACACATCCCCGGCGCCGCTGGCAAACATGGCCGCCCGCAACTCCCTGAGCACCTGCGCGATGAATGCGTCCAGTGCTTCGGGCCCTTGGGCGGCCTTGATCAGAAACGGTCTCGCCATGGCGGCTACATCCGCCCCCAGGGCCAGAGCCTTGGCTACGTCCAGCCCGGTACGAAGGCCACCGCAGGCGATCAGAGGGAGGTCTGGCGCCACCCGCCGGACATTGACGATACTCTCGGCGGTGGGAATCCCCCATTCACCAAAGACCTGGCCCAGGTGTCTCTCCCCCTCGCCATCGGTACACAGGGCCTCCACTCGGGCCCACGACGTGCCGCCGGCACCCGCGCAATCCACGCCGGCCACGCCACAGGCCAGCAGCTCCCGGGCGGCGCCTTCGCTCAGCCCGAAACAGACCTCACGGGCAAACACCGGGACGCCATCAGCAGCCAGCTCCTCACAGAGCCGGGCCAGCCGGCCGGCCAGACCGCGAAAATCCAGATCGCCCCCCTGCACTGCCTCCTGCATGGGATTGAGATGCACGAATAGGGCATCGGCCCGGATCATCTCCACAGCCCGTCGGGCCTCGGCGCCCCCCCAGCCCTTGACCAGTTGTGCCCCGCCAATATTGGCGAAGAGCACCGCATCCGGGGCTTCCTCCCGAAGCTGGAAATAGCGAGCACGGGACGGATCCTCGATGGCCACCCGCTGACTGCCCACACCCATGGGCAACCCCCAACGCTGAGCCGCTGCCACCAGGATGCGGTTGAGCTCATGGGTACGCGCATCGCCCCCCGTCATGGGGGCAATCATCAGGGGGGCCCGCAGGATGCGACCGGCCAGCGAGACGGACAGGTCAATCTCGTCCAGGCACAATTCAGGCAAGGCCTGGTTGAGCAGGTCATAGCACTCAAGTCCAGTGGACTTGCGATAGCCCACCGGTCCCGAGAGGCATACGTCCAGATGGCGCCCCTTGGATTCGGGATCCCGGCAATCGTCGCCAGCGGGTTCGTGCGTTTCAAACCCCATGCATCACCGTAGCCTGCGCCAGAGGTCAGCCAGATGGGCCAGCAGACCTGCAGATAACCACAAGGATATCCAGGGCCAGTCGGCACCGGTCAGGGCCGCACGCAACGCCAGCAACAGAAAGCCCCCGGCCAGCAGCGTGGTCACAATCACATCCGCAGGAAGTCCGCGCCCCGTGCGACGATGCCACCAGAGGAGCAAGGCCCCCTCCAGCAGCATCGCCAGCAGGATGAAATCAACAATGCGACCGTTGGCGAAGAGTTCCGACATGCGCGCCTCAAGGCCGGATCACACCCGGGACAACCCGAGCAGATGCCCCATGTCCTTGAAGAAGATGCGGATGTGGGCAAGAGGCTTGGCCTTGACCAGCTTCTTGTACATATAGGCCTGCCAGGTGAGTTCCTGTACGTCCTTGTCCTGACAGATGGCCACAAACCGTTCGCGGCGCTTGTCACTGCTATACCAGAAGCGCTGCATGATTCCCAGGATCCAGAACACCTGCCCGTGGGCCTTCATGAAGCGCTTGCGTGCCTGCTTGAGCATGGCCGGGTTGCCGGAGTCCAGGAAGGACGCCACCGCCTCGCCAGCCAGACGCCCGCCGAGCATGGCATAGTAGATGCCCTCACCGGAGGCGGGTGCCACCACACCGGCGGCATCACCTGCCAGCAGCACGTCCTTGCCATTGTCCCAGCACTTCATGGGGTACAAGGGAATTGGCGCGCCCTCACGACGCAGGGTCTCGCAATCCTCCATGCCCGAAGCCTTGCGCAGATCCGCCACAGCCCCCTTGAGGGAAAAGCCCTTGTGGGCCGAGCCCACGCCGACGCTCACCGTGTCGCCGTGGGGGAACACCCAGGCATAGAAGTCCGGTGACAGCTTGCCCTGGTAATACACATCACAACGCTCAGGATCGAATTCCGCGTCGTTGGCGGTGGGACGGCTGATGATCTCGTGATAAGCAGCCACATGGGGGATCTTGTCGGCACCGGGAACCTCCTGGCGGGCCACCGTGGAGCGTGCGCCATCGGCGCCGATCACCGCCCGGGCGCGCACACCCACCTCTTCGCCCGACTCATCCTTATACCGGACGATGGCCGTGCCATCGCTGTCACGATCGATCCGCTCATAGGTGCCGGTGCGTCGCTCGGCGCCACCTTCGGCGGCACGCTTGCGCAGCCACTCGTCGAAAGTCTTGCGATCCACCATGCCCACGTAACCTCCCTGGATGGGCATGTCCACCTTGCGGTCCTTGGGCGAGAACATGCGGGCGCAGCGGATCTTGGCCACCAGCACCGACTCGGGGAGATCGAACTCGGTCATGGTTACCGGCGGGATGGCCCCGCCACAGGGCTTGATACGCCCACCACGATCCAGCAGCAATACCTTGCGGCCCGCGCGGGCCTGATCGTTGGCCGCGGTCGCCCCCGCAGGGCCACCGCCCACGACAACAATATCAAAGGTCTGTGTTTCAGCCATTACATTCACCTGTTCCGGTTGCCACGACGCCCAGGGTCGCCGCAGGGAAGAGTGCGCCCCGGGGAGCGCCACGATGGAGACTGTACCTGAGGGTGCCGCCTTTCCGGTCACCCGCACGGTCTCTGTTACCCGCGCGAAAGGGTATCAGGGACGGGATCAAGGAAAGATGATCAAGGACATGTGGGGCATGCACCGAGCCCGGTTGCGGGGCCCTGATGGACGAACGGTCGTCACGGGAGACGGGCATGGCCCTCGCTGAAGCGGGGCGCGCCGCCTGCAGATAGGCGGCGGGGACCGGGAACGGCGCCTGAATCAAGCTCCGTTCGCCTGCCCAATCGGCCCTCACGACGCCATCAGGTCCATGCTGCCCAGGGCGAAGGCGGTCACCATCATGCCACTGACGTAGAGCGTGATCCCCGTGGCGTTATACCACGGAGCCAGTTCCTTGGGCCGCTTGAGCAGGCGCACCATCAGGCCGATCTGAACCACCAGCAACGCGGCCACGGCAGCGGCGTAGATGGGAGCCCCCCAGAGCAGCAGCAAGGCAACCACGAACAATTGAGGAATGGCCATCACCCAGCAGGCCAGCTTGGCGGCGCGATCCACGCCCAGCTTGACCGGCAACGAGCCCAGGCCCATCTGCCGATCGCCTTCCACTGATTTGAAGTCGTTGAGGGTCATGATGCCATGGGCGCCGATGCTGTAAAGGAGAGCCACGGCAATGATGCGCCAGTCGGGGAAGACGCCCGCCATGACCACGACACCCGTGAACCAGGGAACACCTTCGTAGCATATGGCCACGGCGGAATTACCCCACCAGCCATTACGCTTGAGTCGGGTCGGCGGGGCGCTGTAGGCCCAGGCCAGGATCAGGCCGAAGACGGCAGCCAGGAAGCCCCACACACCCAGCACGGTCGCCAGAGCCAGCGAGGCCAGCGTCCAGATGATGGCCAGCCAAAGCCCCCATTGACCCGGGATACGTCCTGAGGGGATCGGTCGGTGGGGCTCGTTGATGGCATCCACGTGACGATCGAACCAGTCGTTCACCACCTGACTGGTACCGCAGATCAGCGGGCCGGCCAGCATGACACCGACGATGATCAGGACCCACCGTTCTCCCAGCGCCACGCCGGCGGAGACCACGCCGCAGGCGTAGGCCCACATGGGCGGAAACCAGGTGACCGGGTGAGTGACTTCGAGAATGGCACGGGGCTGAGGGAGCGACATGGCGGGTAAATTATACGCGCCCCCCCCTTTCGTCAAGCACCATTTACACCCCGAGGAAGCACCATAAGTAATGTCAGATAGACACCAATGAAAGGGCGTCGCAAGGCGTCTTGACGGAGGTCAAGTTTCAGAGCTTTTCTTCGTTCTCGTGAGCCAGGTGACCCAGCCCGTACCGGCGCAATTTCACGTAGAAACTCTGCCGGCTCAGCCCCAGCATCTCCGCCGCCGAGGCCCGATTGTCGTTGGTCAGTTCCAGGGCTGCCTCAATGCACAAGCGCTCGATCATGTCGGTGCTCTCGCGCACCAGGTCCTTGAGAGGTACCCGGCCCACCAGCTCGGTGAGCTGTTCCACGGAGCGCGGCCCATCCCGATTCACCATGGTCTCGCGAGCCAGGCGCGCGCCCACGTTGCGAATGGTAAAGCCCAGACAGGGCTCATCCAGGCCGAGCACGGCCACTGCGGAGATCTCCACCTCGGAGGCAGACCCGTATTCACCGCGCAGGGCCGTGGCAAACAATCTCACTGCACCGTGCTCACGCAGGTTGCCAATGAGCACCCCCAGGTCCACGCCTGGCCTCCCGAGCCAGCGACCCAGGGACTCCCCACGGGCCTGCTCCTCGGTGGGTAGTTGCGCCATTTCGAGGAAGGCCGGGTTGGCACTGTGAATACGGCCGCTCATATCGGTGACAACGAAGCCATCCGGCGCCCGCTCCACCATCTGGAGCACGCGGGAGGCACTCTGTGGCCCCACGGAGGCCAGGGCCTCGGAACGAGGACACCGGAGGCGTACAAGGAAATGCGAGGCGTTATCCTGGCGGAACAAGGAGGAAGAGATGATGAATTCCCGCTCGGCACCCAACGAGTGGACCAGGATATCCTCAGCCCGGCCGGTGGCACGCACGGTTGCCAGCATGTCCTGAACCACCTGCGTATTTTCCAGGTCGAAACCTTCCGGAAAGACCCGTCCGACCAGTTTATGGGGCGAATCCCCCAGGAGCTCCCCCGCCGCAGGATTGGCTTCCACCACCTTGTGGGTGGCCGCATCCATGATCAGCACGGCCTCGGAAGACACCTGAAACAGAAGGCGATAGCGGGTTTCGGCGTGGCGCAGGCGCGCATACTCCCGCTCCATGGACTGTTGCGCCTCCACGAGGCGGCGTTGCAGCGCCGCCACGCCTCGCAGATCCCGCCCCATGGCCACCACGCGCCCGCCCTCCCCCACCTGAATGGCAGAGTACATGACCGGTACGTCGTGGCCACGGCTGGAGGGATGATTGACCTGGCGCCAGCGCACATTGGCCGGCGAGGAGGCATCACGAAGCAAGGCCTCGATCTTGCCCCGACTCTCCACAGTGACCGTATCCACCCATGGCTTGCCCACCCACTGCCCATACCCCTCCATGGTGAGGTCGTCACTTCCCAGGGCCAAATCCCGGATGATCCCCGTCTCGTCGAGCACCAAGGACACATCGGCCGCCGTAGCCACCAGGGAGGCGACTTCGTCGGGCTCCAGATCCCCGAGCACCTGCTTTGGGGCTTTGAACGGCTTCACGAGCTCCACGCTTATCGGTTTCAAATCCTGGTTGAAAACATCACATCGGGCCGAGGCCTTGCGAGAAACACCCCGCGCGTCGCGCCAGCATGGCTTCTGCCCGGCGCACTGCGGAGGCACCATCGGCGGCCGTTTCATCTGCACCGACCACTGAAACCAGTTGCGGGTTCTCGGTAAAGAGGCGCCCCCCCACGATGATCCCCACGGAGGCATTGCGGGAAACGCGCCGCACCCCGCGCACGGTGGCGGTGACCTTATCGAGCAAGGTCTGACAGCTCACCGAAAGAGCCACCACGTCAAACCATTCCTGGCGCACCAGATGGTTCAGGTCCCGCGTGGACAGGGATGGGTCGCACGTCACGTCCCAGCCCTCCCGACGGAAGAATTCGGAAATCATCATCAGGCCGAAGGTATGTTGCTCCCCGGGAATGGGAGACATGAGAATGCGCTTGCCACCCGATTGCTGCAGGGCCAATTCCCCTTCAAACGCCCCTCCCAACTCCCGGAGAACGTGCTGCAGGCGACAGAGCCCCACCGTCACTTCGGTGAAATCGGCCTGATCCTCTTCCCACAACTCGCCCAACCGCTTCGCGGTGGGGGCCAGCAGGTGCACGAACACACTTTCAAGCGCCGTACCCTGTGTCCTCAGGGTTTCCACATAAGCCAGCGCTGCGGCGGCATCGTGCTCGATCACCATCCGCGAAAACTCTTCCACCACCGGTGCGCCAATGGGCACTGCCCCGGTGTGGCCGCCTTCCGAGGGGGCGTCCTGGGTTGTGCTGCCTGCCGGGGTCCTCTCGTCCGAGCGATGCGCCATCATCAGGCGCGGAATGATCTCGCCTTCGATCACATGGGAGAGTTCCTTGCGCATGGACTCTGGACACATTCCGTGGGTGCCTGGCACCGCCGACCGAGAGGCCCCATCCGCTCCTGCATCACGCCGAGTCGCAGCACTTCGGTCGGCCTCCCGTCTCGGGTTCGGCGAGGACTCCCCACCCTCGCGACCAAGCTGACGTCTCGCAGTGACCATACATCTCCCCCAAAGGCTGAAAGCGGACCGCCCGGAACGACGCGGCCTCCCATTTGCCCGGAAAACCCAACCACCGGTCCGGACATCATCAACGGAGGCAGTTTAGCAGGCCTGCGAACGTTTTCACCTACGAAAATCATGGTTACGACACCCGGGATTGTCAACCAATCCTTACGTCCAGCTTGATTGACAAAGCCGGGGGGCTTGTACAAACTCAGCGCACCACGTTGAGTTGACTGGAGAAATACCCGATGCAGCACGCCGGAGCCGGGGATCGCAAGACCCGCCCCCTGTACACCCCCGAGGAGCGTCGGCGGCGGGATGAAACCCCGTGGACCCTCGTGCAAGGCATACTGGCACCGTTGCAGTTCCTGGTCTTCATCGTCAGTACCTGGCTGGTATTGCGTTACCTGATGACCGGAGAAGGTCTCTGGCTGGCGCACGCCTCCATCGTCATCAAAACCCTCATCCTTTACACCATCATGGTGACCGGTGCCATCTGGGAGAAGGTGGTGTTCGGCCATTACCTGTTCGCCAAGGCCTTCTTCTGGGAAGACATGGTCAGCATGATGGTGATTGCCCTGCACACAATCTACATGGCATCCCTGTTCTGGAGCTTCCTGACCGTGGAGCAGCAGATGTATCTGGCACTGGTGGCCTATGCCGTGTATGTGGTGAATGCCGCCCAGTTCCTGATCAAGCTGCGTGCTGCGCGCCTGGGCGAAGCCGAGGCGAAACGGGCACAAGCCGCTGCTTCCGGCGGGGAATCTTCCAAATGACCGTTCCAGTGCAACCTTCCAGCAGCGCCGGTCCTGAGCAGACGGTGGACTTCAACATCATCCGCGAGCGCGGCCCGCATGCGGTTTTCTGCGGTCTGACCAGCATCATCTGGCTGCATCGCAAGATTCAGGATGCCTTTTTCCTTGTGGTGGGTTCGCGCACCTGTGCCCACCTGATGCAATCGGCGGCCGGCGTCATGATCTTTGCCGAACCCCGCTTCGGCACGGCGCTGATCGAAGAGCGCGACCTGGCCGGGCTGGCGGATGCCAACGAGGAACTGGACCGCGTCGTGGCGCGGCTGCTGGAGCGTCGCCCGGATATCCGCATGCTGTTCCTGGTGGGTTCCTGCCCTTCCGAAGTCATCAAGCTGGATCTTGAAAGGGCCGCCTCCCGCCTGTCCCAGCAGCACATGCCCCAGGTACGGGTACTCAACTACACCGGCAGCGGCATCGAGACCACTTTCACCCAGGGCGAGGACACCTGCCTCGCCGCCCTGGTGCCGGAACTCCCCCGGGAGACCGACGCCGATCCCGCCTCCTTGCTGGTGGTGGGTTCGCTGGCGGATATCGTCGAGGATCAGTTCACCCGCTTGTTCGCGGAGATGGGCATCCATGACGTGCGCTACCTGCCGGCCCGGCGTTCCGATCAATTGCCGGCGGTGGGGCCGAACACACGTTATATCCTGGCCCAGCCCTTCCTCAATGAGGCGGCGCGCGCCCTGGAGGGGCTGGGTGCCACACGTCTGTCAGCCCCGTTCCCGCTTGGGGTGGAAGGCACGACCGGGTGGTTGCGGGCCGCAGCCGATGCCTTCGGTGTGGATCCGGCGCTATTCGATAAAGTCACCGCACCAGGTATTGAGCGGGCACGGCGCGGTCTGTCTCATATTGCCGAGGAGCTCAAGGGCAAGCGCATCTTCCTGTTCCCGGACTCCCAGCTGGAAATCCCCCTGGCTCGCTTCCTGCACCGTGAAGCGGGCATGGAACTGGTGGAGGTGGGCACGCCCTACCTGCATCGCCAGCACCTGGCCGAGGAGCTGGCCATGCTGCCAAAGGACACCTGCCTGAGCGAAGGACAGCACCTGGACAAGCAGCTGGACCGCTGCCGCGAGGCACACCCGGACGTCGTGGTCTGCGGCCTGGGCCTGGCGAATCCGCTGGAGGCAGAAGGCATGACAACCAAGTGGTCGATCGAACTGGTCTTCACCCCGATTCAGGGCTACGATCAGGCGGCCGATCTTGCTGAACTGTTTGCCCGGCCGCTGATGCGCCGAGCCAAATTGAGGGTCTGATTTCGTGCAACTGACGGTATGGACCTATGAAGGGCCACCCCACGTGGGCGCCATGCGTGTGGCCACCGGCATGGAACGTCTGCACTATGTCCTGCATGCCCCCCAGGGGGATACCTATGCGGACCTGCTATTCACCATGATCGAGCGGCGCAATCAGCGCCCCCCCGTGACCTACACCACATTCCAGGCTCGCGATCTGGGTCAGGATACGGCGGAGCTGTTTCGCCACACTGCCATTGAGGCCTACGAGCGCTTCAAGCCTCAGGCCTTGCTGGTGGGCTCGTCCTGCACGGCCGAACTCATCCAGGACGACCCGGGCGGTCTGTCCCAGACTCTCGGCCTGCCGGTGCCGGCCATCCCCCTGGAACTGCCCTCCTATTCACGCAAGGAAAACTGGGGCGCCTCCGAAACCTTTTATCAGCTGGTGCGCTCACTGGCTGGCAATGCTGAAGCCCGCCCCGCAGATGAGGCCGCTTCCCGTCGCCCCCGGTGCAACCTGCTGGGCCCCACGGCCCTGGGCTTTCGCCACCGGGACGACATCCAGGAAATCACCCAGCTACTGGACAGCCTGGGCATTGACGTTCACGTGACCGCCCCCATGGGTTCCACTCCGGCCGATATCGCCCGCCTGGGTGAAGCCGACTTCAACGTGGTGCTGTACCCGGAAATCGCCCAGACCGCCGCCAAATGGCTTGAGCGAACCTTCAAGCAGCCCTACACACGCGTGATCCCCATCGGCGTGGGCGCCACCCGGGAATTCATTCAGGAAGTCGCCGGGATCGCCCAGGTGGATCCTGGCCCTGCCCTGGAAAATGCCCAGTCGCGCCTGCCCTGGTATTCCCGCTCGGTGGACTCCAACTACCTGACCGGAAAGCGTGTCTTCATCTTCGGCGATGCGACCCACGCCGTCGCCGCCGCCCGTGTGGCCACTGAAGAGTTCGGTTTCAAGGTGGTGGGCCTTGGCACCTACAGCCGCGAGTTCGCCCGCGAGGTACGTGAGGCGGCCAAGCTCTACGATGTAACGCCGCTCATTACCGACGACTATCTTGAAGTGGAAGCGCAAGTGGCAGAGTTGCAGCCTGAACTTGTGCTCGGCACCCAGATGGAGCGGCACATCTCCAAGCGCCTGGGCGTGGGCTGTGCCGTGATCTCGGCCCCGGTACACGTTCAGGACTTCCCGGCCCGCTACGCCCCGCAGATGGGATTTGGTGGCGCCAACGTCCTGTTCGACACCTGGGTCCATCCACTGATGATGGGCCTGGAGGAACACCTGCTGGGCATGTTCCGGGAAGACTTCGAATTCCACGCCGAGGCAGCCCCCTCGCACCTGGGCGGTACCGGCACCACCGAGCGCCGCGTCGCGGCCGCTCCAGCGGAAGTACAACCGGAAGCCGTGACGACCGACGCCGCCCCCGAACCCGCGCAGGACGGTGAGCCCGTGTGGTCAGCTGATGCCGAGAAGGAGCTTCGCAAGATCCCCTTCTTCGTGCGCGGCAAGGCCCGCCGCAACACCGAACGCTTTGCCAAGGAAAAGGGTCTCCACGAGATCTCCATCGACACGCTCTATGACGCCAAGGCCCACTTCGGGCGCTGACGCGTTAGCCAAGCCAACGGATTCCACTGATGCCAACGCCCTCTTATCAAAAACGCCGGGGTCAGCTCGAGACCTATTTCGACCGTACCGCGGTGGATGCCTGGAAAAAGCTGACCTCCGACACCCCCGTGGGGCGCGTACGTGCCACTGTGCGCGCCGGGCGTGAAGAGATGCGCCAGAACCTGCTGGACTGGCTGCCCGACGACCTCAGCGGCAAGTGGCTGCTAGACGCCGGTTGCGGAACCGGCATGCTCTCCGTGGCTGCCGCCCAGCGCGGCGCCCAGGTTGTGGCCATTGACCTGGCCGGCAATCTGGTGGACATGGCCCGTGAACGTGCCGAGGCAGAGGACCTGGGCGAAGGGCGAATCGACTTCCGCGTAGGCGATTTCCTCAGTCCTGAACTGGGTGAGTTCGACTATGTGGTGGCCATGGATTCCTTCATCCACTACAAGGCGCCCGACATTGTGGGCGTGCTGGCCGGCCTGACGAGCCGCACCCATGCTGCCATCCTGTTCACCTTCGCCCCACGCACCCCGGCCCTGTCGGTCATGCACGCCGTGGGCAAGCTGTTCCCCAAGAGCGACCGCTCCCCGGCCATTGAGCCGGTGGCCGAGAAAAAGCTGCTGCGCCTGATCGGGGAAGAGCCCTCCCTGGACGAGTGGCGTGCGGAGCGTACCCGGCGAATCTCTCGTGGCTTTTATACCTCGCAAGCCCTTGAACTCAAGCGAGGGGCTCCGGCCTGATCCACCCTGTTCACGGCCTTTGACCGACGAAGCTGATCCAGATCATGCTCAAGCCAGCTCACACCAACACCCTGACGGTTTGTCTGGCATTATCTCAAAGTAGCGCTCCAGAGCTGGTGTGTGCCCGTATGGTCACCCAAGGTATGGAGCGTTTGGGAAAGCAAGATTTTTCGGGTCGAGGGGGCCTATAGACCCGGAAATTGGCGATGTTGTGGTCTAAAATCTAGTGAAATTGATGTTGTTTGTATCACCCAACGCCTTCGGGCCGCCCATGCATGGCGGGGGCGTCACCCGAAAGCAATCTTGATCGAGGTTCGGTCCAGCCAAATCACCCGGCTAACCCACCCGAAACTTGGAGGAAAAGCAATGCCAACCGGTGCCATTACTGAATATATGGACGTCGCGCAGGTCACCCTGTACGTCTTCTGGCTGTTCTTCGCAGGTCTAATCTGGTATCTACATCGGGAGAACAAGCGGGAAGGTTACCCGCTGGAGTCCGACCGCTCCCCCCACATTACCGTGCAAGGTTATCCGGCTGCCCCGGGTCCCAAGGAATACCCCACCATGGACGGCGGTTCCTTCATCATTGCCAACGGCAACCCCGATACCCGTGACATCAATGCCAAGCCGGCCTGGCCCTTCCCCGGCGCCCCTCTGGATCCCACTGGCAACCCCATGATCGACGGCGTGGGTCCCTCCTCCTGGGCCAACCGTGCCGATGAGCCTGACGTAACCATGAACGGCGAGGCCCGCATCGTGCCCATGCGCATCACCAAGCATGGCTTCGGGATCTCCAAGAAGGATCCCGATCCCCGCGGCATGACCGTGTTCGCCGCCGACGACAAGCCCGCCGGCACCGTTCGCGACGTGTGGGTGGACCGCTCCGAGGCCATGCCCCGCTACCTGGAAGTGGAAGTCAAGGGTAGCTCCCGCCGTATCCTGGTGCCCATGTTCCTCTCCAAGGTGACCCGCGCCAAGTATGCCGATCCCAAGCTGCCCATGGATCAGCGCCTGAAGGACGGCCGCCCCTATGAGGTTCGTGTGGCTTCCGTGATGGCCAAGCACTTCGCCGATGCCCCTTCCACGAAGAGCATGGAGAGCGTGACGCGTCTGGAAGAAGACCGCATCATGGCCTACTTCGGTGGTGGCCATTTCTATGCATCCCCGGAGCGTAGGGAACCCCTGCTGTGAGTCACGACGACCACGCCGCTGAACCGATACGTGGTCTGCCTGAGCTCCCCCCTTCGGGGGAGCGCATCTTGTGGCAAGGTGCTCCTCATTGGAGCACCTTCGCCATTCGGGCATTTCACGTCAGAAAGGTCATTCTCTATCTGGCCATCCTGATCGGCCTGCGAGCCATCTTTACCTATGGTGAAACGCAGTCCCTCGTGACGGCCCTCGCTTCCACCAGCTTCCTGCTCACCCTGTCCGTGACTGCCGTCGGCCTGTTGTTGCTGTTGGCCTGGCTCACGGCGAGAGCCTCGGTCTACACCATCACCAATCAGCGCATTGTCATACGATTTGGCGTGGCACTGCAGATGAGTGTAAACCTGCCCTATTCCGTGATTGAGTCTGCCTCGGCCAAGCTCTACAAGGACGGCACAGGTGATATTCCGCTGACGCTCATTCCGCCGGAGCGCGTGTCCTACATCATCCTCTGGCCGCATGTGAAACCCTGGCGCTGGATGGCTCCACAGCCCATGCTGCGCGGAGTGCCCAATGCCCGGCGCGTGGCGGATATCCTCGCCAAGGCCATGGCCGAAGATCAGAAGAACCGTGCCGAAAACCCGGATCAGGCCGAAGCAGCTGACACGGCATCCGCACCCCAGACCCACCGACAAGCCGCCGGTGAAACTGCCTGATGACTGACTCCAACGGCTCCTCCCGTTCCCCGCGCCGATTCCTGTTTCCAGGAATCGGCGTTATTCTCCTGGCCATCGCCTTCGGCGTGTACTATCTGGCCAGCAGCGCCGTCTCCCCTCCGGCTTCGACGGAACCCGCGACAACAGCGGAACCCGCCGAGCAGGATCTGACGGTTGTGCAATCCGTGCGCTTGAAGCCCCGGGAGAAGCCCGGCGGCTACATGGAAATCGTCGACGCCGACACCAACCAGGTGCTCAAGCTCATCGAACCCAGTGGCGGTGGTTTCATGCGCACCGTCCTGCGCATCATTGCCCTGGACCGTCGGCATCTGGATGACCATGAAGATCTACCCTTCCTGCTGACCCGTTGGTCGGATGGTGGTCTGAGCCTTGAAGATCCCGTGACCGGCAACCGCTACAAGCTCAACGCGTTTGGCTCCACCAACGCCGCTGCTTTTGCAGAGCTACTTGATTCGGCTCAAGATTCCTGAGCCTTCTCCTTAGCAGCGCCTCGCGGGACTCGCCACCGGTATCCAAAAGACGGTAAAGTTTCGCCCATCGACTCAGGCCGCAGTCGAACCCAGTTCCCCGGGATCCCATGCGTGCCGGGAAAATGAGGAGAATTCAGCGATGAACGGCACCGTGGCAAGCGCTTTGCCCCACCCACTACCCACGACAACGCCCGCCCGGGTGTCCATAACCTGTGCACGGTGAGGGGCCGGTGATTCAATACGGTCTGCCTATCCTCTACGTGATATTCCTCTGGTGGTTCAGCACCGGAGCCATCATCTATCTGGACGGACTGCCACAACGGACCTACCGCTGGAGCATGCTGGGCGCCTCGGTGCTCGCGGGCATCGCGCTTTACGCCCTGGCCTTGACCGCCCATCAGGAAACACTGTTTGGGGCCTATGTGGCCTTCACAGGCGCCATCATCCTCTGGGGTTGGGTGGAAATGAGTTTCCTCATGGGCATGATCACCGGCTCCAGGCGCAGTCGTTGCCCTGAAGGTGCCCTGGGCTGGCGACGATTCATCTACGCCGTTCAGGCCATCCTCTACCATGAATTCGCCCTTATCATCGCAGCCCTGGCCATCGTGCTGGTCACCTGGGGGGGCGCCAACATGGTGGGGCTGTACACCTTCCTCATCCTGTGGGTGATGCGAACCAGCACCAAGCTCAACGTATTCCTGGGTGTTCGCAACCTCAATGAAGAGTGGTTGCCCGATCATCTGCGCTATCTGGAAAGCTATTTCCGCAAGAAGCCCATGAACCTGCTGTTTCCGATCTCGGTCACCGCATCCACCATCGTCGCGGTATTGATCGTGCAGACGGCCATGGACCCATCTGCCACCACTCATCAGGTGGCGGGCGCGACCTTCCTGGCGATACTCATGATCCTCGCGATCCTGGAACACTGGTTCCTGGTGTTGCCCCTGCCCTCCCAGGCTCTATGGAATTGGGCGCTGCGCTCGCGCCAACCCGATGAGGCCCATTTCAGGCCCATCTACCCAACCATCAAGGCGGCCAACGACCCGGACAAGAATTCCCCCTCGCCGGGCCTGACCGTCAGTCCCAGTCGCCTTCGTTACTGACTGCACACCATGACCGAACACAACCCAACCGTGGCCCGGATCGGGCCGAACTCCATCACTCGCATGGCCCAGGCGCTGCGCCACCAGCACGATGAGCCGTTGACGACACGCATCTTCGAGGCTGCAGGGCTCACCGATCATCTGACGCACCCGCCCACCACCATGGTGGACGAGCGCGACGTGACGGCCCTGCATCGGGCGCTGCGAGAAGCACTCTCCCCGGAGCAGGCGGCCGCCGTATCCTTGGAGGCAGGTCACCTCACCGGCGACTACCTGCTGGCCAACCGCATTCCCAAACCGGTGCAGTCCATCCTGAAACTCCTCCCTGCTGGCCCGTCCAGTCGCATACTGCTCAAAGCCATCGAGCGCAATGCCTGGACCTTCACCGGCAGCGGCCAGTTCCAGGTCAACCATCGCCCCAACCTCACGCTGACCATCACCAATAGCCCCCTGTGCCGAGATGCGCAGTCCGCGCACCCGGTCTGCGATTACTACGCGGGCACCTTCCAGCGTCTGTTCCAGGTGCTGGTGCATCCCGAAACCCGGGTAACGGAAACACAATGCGCCGCAGCAGGCGCCGCCCACTGCGTATTCGAGGTACGTTGGCGATGAAGTTCCCCACGGCCTGACAGGAATCCATCATGCATCGCGCTCTCCAGCCTGTTGTTTGTACCGCCTTGATGACCCTGGCCATTGCCCTTCCCGCCCAGGCCGGACAAATCACCCAGGTGACCGTCTACCCGGATCGGGCCGGCATCATCATGGAAAAGGAACTGACCCTGGAGGCGGGAGAAGGCGTGGTCAGCATCGATGGGTTGCCCGCCCGGCTGGATGTGAACACCGTTCGCGTGCGGGCCAGCGGGCCACAGGGCATGCGGCTGGGGGCCCTGGAAACCCGAACCATCCCGGGACGGGATCTCGCTCATCCACGTGAGCAGGCGCTCACAGAGCAACTCCAGGAACTGGAGGATGAAAAGCGCCACATCGACGATCGGATTCGTGCCCATCAGGTGCAGATGCGCCTGATTGAGCAACTGGGTACGCATCCCGAGGCCCTGCCAGACGCTGGTGAATGGCCAAAGGCCTGGGGGCGGGTGGGCGAAGGGGCCTTGAGCGTTCTCGACGCCATCCATCAACAGGAACGGGCCCGCCGCACCCTGGAAGCCGAGATTCAGCGTGTGCGCCGCGAGCTTGAGCAACTTCAAAGTGGCCGACGCGACAGCCTCCAGGCACGCATTCACTATCACAGCCCCGAGGCGGCCAGTGCCACGGTCACCCTGGAATACACCGTCCGCGACGCCCGCTGGACTCCGCTCTACGAGGCCCGCCTGGACACCGATACCCAGGAACTGCGCCTGATCCAGCGTGCCGAGGTGCGTCAGAACACCGGCCAGGACTGGTCGGACATCCCCTTGTACCTGTCCACGGCCCAGCCTCGACTGGGGGGGCATCTGCCGCTACCTCCTCCCTGGTACCTGGATGTCCCCAGGCCCGCACCCACCACGACACGACTCTCAAGGTCGTTGCCGGAAGCGGCCCTGGCGGCCGAAGCCGACACGGCACAACTGGAGGGCACGACCTTCACGGCCCGTTATCGGGTGCCCGGCCGCGTGAACATCGCCTCGGATAACCAGCCTCATCGCCACAACCTGGGTGAAGAGGTCATGGAAGCCCGGCTTTCGGTGCGCGCCGCGCCCCGAATGGCGCCGCGTGCCTACCTGTTTGCCGAAAGCGTATTCGAGGGTGAGACGCCGCTGCTACCGGGTCCACTGACCCTGTTTCAGGATGGCGCACTGGTGGGGCAGCATCAGCTCGCTGGGCTGCGCCCGAACAGTGAATTGGAGATGGCTTTCGGCGTGGACGAGCGCATCGGCATTGATTACCGGATGGAGCGTGACGAAAAGGGTCAGGAAGGCCGCCTTCGGCGTCAGAACAGGCTGCAACGCAGTTACTTGATGACACTTCACAACAGTCATGGCCGCGATGTGGAGATGACCATTCTTGACCGTCTGCCAGTCTCCCGCGACGAGCGCATCACGGTCACCCTGGCCGAAGACGCCAGTGAACCCTCGGAACGGGACATGAATGACGACCGTGGCCTGCTGGCCTGGCACCGCACCGTCGAAGCGGGCGAGGAGCTCACCCTGCGCTTCTCCTACACAGTGACCTGGCCCGACGACATGGACACACCCACAGCCCTGCGTTGAACGTCCGTCTCCCCAGCAGCGAGCTGAACCGCTCCGGATCGCGCCATCAAGGCACACTGCAACCCGGCTAATCCCGCCCGTATAACTCCACCAGGCGGCGCAGATCGGAGGCGAGTTCCTGCGGCACATCCTCCCACTGGAAACGCCACGCCCAATTGTCTGACGTGGTCCCGGGCACGTTCATGCGATGTGATCCGTCCAGCGCCAGGGCGTCCTGCATGGGCACCACCGCCAGGCGGGCCACAGAGGCCAGAGCACTGCGGATCAGCGGCCAGGGCATGGGCTCTGACGGGTGCCCCAGATAGTCCAGCACATGATGTTGCAGGCTCTCGTCACAGGTCTCGAACCACCCCAGGGTGGTGTCATTGTCATGGGTGCCGGTATAAACCACCGAATTGGCAACATGCTGATGGGGCAGATAGGGGTTTGTCGCCCCGCCCTCGAAGGCGAAATGCAGGATCTTCATCCCCGGCAGACCGTTATCGTCCCGCAGGGCCTCCACCTGATCGGTGATCACCCCCAGATCCTCGGCCACCAGAGGCAAGCTGCCAAAGTGCTCCCGCAGGCGCTCGAACAACGCCTTGCCCGGCGCCACGGTCCAATGCCCGTTCATGGCAGTATCGTCCTCGACCGGGATGGACCAGTAGGACTCGAAGCCACGGAAATGGTCGATTCGGATCAAATCCACCATTTCCAGCGCAGCACCGATGCGTTCTATCCACCAGGCGAAACCCTCCTCCCGCATGCGTTCCCAGTCGTAATGAGGGTTGCCCCAGCGCTGGCCCGTGGCAGAGAAATAATCCGGTGGCACACCGGCCACGTGAACCGGTCGCCCTTGATCATCCAGATCGAAGAGCTCGCGATGGGCCCACACATCCGCGCTGTCGTGGGCCACAAAGATGGGCATATCGCCGAACAGCAGGATACCCCGGTGGTTGGCGTGCTGTTTGACCGCCGCCCATTGCAGATAGAACAAAAACTGCTCGAAACGATACTGCGCCAGGCTGTCCGCCAGGCGCTCCCGCGCCCCGGCCATGGCTTCGGGCTCCCGGTCGCGCAGCGCCGGCGCCCAGTCCCACCAGGGGGCCAGGTCGTGCTCACGCTTGAGGGCCAGATACAGGACATAGTCCTCCAGCCAGAAGGCATGTTGCGCCCTGAAATCCTCGAAGGCCTGACGATCATCGCCGTTGGCCCCATCCATGAACCCTTCGTGGGCCTTGCGCAGAGTCACGGAGTTGAAGGGATCCAGCGCCCCTTGCTCATCCGGCAGGGCATCATCCACCAACCAGCCACGCGCTTTCAGATCGGCCAGGCAGATCAACTGGGTGCTGCCGGCATGCACCGACATGCACTGGTAAGGTGAGCCGCCCTCATGGGGCTGATTCAGGGGCAGCACCTGCCAGACGGTGACGCCGGCAGAGGCCAGGAAGTCGACGAAACGGTGGGCCTGTGACCCCAGCGCGCCCTGTCGACCTGATCCGGGAAGGGAGGTGGGATGGAGCAGGATGCCGGCACGACGCCGGTCCAGCGTGGATGATGCTTGGGCGCTGTGTTCTGCCACAGTTCCTCCGTCCTGTGCGTGGGATTCCGGGTCTTCGGCGAACTGACGGGCTCACCCGTCAGTTTTTTGTCCTTGCCGCATCACGCCCCCGGCGGCGGGTTCGCCACTGCCCCGGCTGAGCACGTGCGACAACTCCTCTGGCGGGGCCTCTCCCAGCAAACGGTAGAGGTGAACCAGGTGTTGGCGATACAGGCGTTCAAACAGGCTGACGGTGCCCGCCGGATTGTAGTCGCCAAACCACCAGCACCAGTCCGACCCCTCGCATACCGCCAGTTGCCGGGTGGCTGCCTCCACTTGCGCCTCCGTCAGCCGCCCTTGGGCCATCACCCGATCAAAACACTGCTTGGCCTGAATGAGCATTTCCCAGCCTCGATTCTTGTCCCGGGAACCGACCCAGGTATCGAAGTTGCCATACACCCAGCTCCCTGCCACCACATGCTTCAACGACTCCCGCGGACTCACGTTGAGACAATCGGCGAATGTGGCGAGTTCGATGTCGGGGTGTTCCGCAAGCCGACGGTACAGAGCGGAGAGGAAGTAGTAACCATTGGCCGGGTAATACTCCCAGGCATTTTCACCATCCAGAATCACCGTGACCAGGGCGCCGCGCCCCTGGCTGCCATGGACACGGTTCCAGCGTTGACCGATGCCCTCCAGATGATGCACGAAATCCCCCACGGCGTCGTCACCGTGCCAGTCGGTATAACGAAACCCAATGGAATCCGAAAGACCATCGTCGCGGAAGAACAGGGACAGTTCACGGTCCTGAAAACGGTAGGGCTGGTACAGCCAGTCACGGTCCTCGGGCAGCTCCTCGTCCCGCCCCTGCCTGAGGGAATGGGTGAGCACCCCCTCCCCCGACGCAGACCAGCGGATACCCGCCTCGTCCAGTAAAGCCAGCGTCGCATCGCTGACGCTGCCCTCGGACGGCCAGCAGCCGGCCGGCCGCCGCCCAAAATGCCGCTCGAAGCTCTCCAGCCCCTGTTGCAGATGCCACTGCACCCGCGCACGGCCATCAGGATACTGGCCGCTTAGGGGTAATTCCGCCGATGGCGCCGCTTCGTGAGCCGATGCCATGTCCAGCATCAGCGGCATGATGGGATGAGCATAAGGGCTGAAGGACAGTTCCACCCGACCCGAGTCCGCCAGACGGCGATACCGATCCAGGAGGCCACCCAGCAGTTCATCGATCACCTCCAGGAGCAGCCGGCGCTGCGACGGCGTGAAATCCCGCCCCTGTTCCATCAGGGGCTTGATCCGTGGATCGGTACGGCGCACCGTCTCGCCCAGCCAGACCAGGTGATACCAGGTGACCAGATCAAAGAAGAAGTGATCCCCCTGATAGGACACATAGTCGGGGTGCTGCTTGAGCCAGGACACCATGTCCGCCAGCAGGCGGTAGGGGCCGAACGGCTCGATCAGACGCTGACGATTGGCACGTGTACAAGCCTCTGCCAGGTTGAGTCGCTGGGAGGGTTCATGGGGTGGCCGATCGGCCACCAGCAGGGCCAGTACCGGGTCATGGATCTCGCCCTCGCCCTTGAGAAAGGCACTTACCTGGCCGGCGTAGTCCTCGATCTGATCCAGGAGGATCGGGGCAAAGTTCACTACCGCCCGCGCGCCCGGCTCCGCCTCCAGGTGCGCCGCCATATCCACGTAATCCTTGATGGCGTGCAGATACGTCCAGGGCAGTGCGTATTCACCGGTATGGCCGTCCAGGTACTGGGGCTGATGCATGTGCCAGCACAGTACCACCCGTAACGGCGGATGGACCGCGTTCGGCTGATCAGACGCCATGATGAGGCATGTTGCCGAGCATATCCGGTGTCACCACCGTCACACCGCCATCAGATACGTAGAAGCGTTTGGCATCCTGCTCGCGATCCCGTCCGATGACCATGCCCTCGGGAATCCGGCATCCCTTGTCGATCACGGCCTTGTGAACCACACAGTTACGACCGATATCCACATCGGGAAGAATGACCGAATCGGTCACCTGGGCATGGGAGTTCACGGTGACGTTGGAGAACAGCAGGGAGTGCCGCACCAGCGATCCGGAGATGATGCAGCCCCCGGACACCATGGAGTCCACGGCCATGCCACGGCGGTCCTCGTCATCAAACACGAACTTGGCCGGGGGCAGTTGTTCCTGGTAGGTCCAGATGGGCCAGTCCATGTCGTAGAGGTTGAGCTCCGGGGTCACCCCGATCAGCTCAAGATTGGCCCTCCAGTAGGAATCGATGGTACCCACGTCCCGCCAATAGGCCTGCGTGCCCGTCTGCACGTCGCGGAACGGGTAGGCCATCACCCGGCTGGACTCGAGCACCTTGGGGATGATGTCCTTGCCGAAGTCGTGACTGGAACCGGGCGTGTCGGAATCGGCCACCAGTTGCTGGAAGAGGAAGTCCTTGTTGAACACATAGATGCCCATGGAGGCAAGCGCCTTGTCCGTCTTGCCGGGGACGGACCTTGGGTGATCGGGCTTCTCGTCGAAGCGCTCCACACGGCCATCGGCATCCACGGCCATGACACCGAATCCCCGGGCCATTTCCAGGTCCACTTCCAGGCAACCCACGGTCATGTCGGCACCGGACTCCACGTGGTAGGCGATCATGTCTCCGTAATCCATCTTGTAGATGTGATCACCGGCCAGGATGAGCACATAGCTGGGGTCGTGGTCACGGATGATGTCCAGATTCTGAAACACCGCATCGGCCGTGCCCTTGTACCAGGAGGTCTCGATGCGCTGCTGGGCCGGCCAAAGCTCGATGAACTCACCAAACTCGCCGCGCAGAAAGCTCCAGCCCCGCTGCACATGCTGGATCAGGGAGTGGGCCTTGTACTGGGTGATCACGCCCACCTGGCGAATGCCCGAGTTGATACAGTTGGAGAGCGGGAAATCGATGATCCGGAACTTGCCCCCAAAGGGCACCGCTGGCTTGGCCCGCCACATGGTCAACTGCTTGAGGCGAGAGCCACGCCCTCCTGCCAGGATGAGTGCCAGGGTATCTCGGGTGATGCGGCTGACGAAGCGTTGGGATTGTGGTTTCATACCTGCCTTCTGTGACCCGGGTGTGTGGAGGACGTGGCCCCTGGAGCATGTTAAGGTTTTTTCCGCCGGGCTGCATCCGACCGGTACATCGCGTCCCCATGCCATCATGGTACGCGATCGTTTCGATTCTATTACATTTTCCGGCCGCCACATCAAGGCAGGCCCAACCGCCGAACCAGGACGGGAACCCACATGCGTGCAACCAACCGTGAAGACCTTCAACGCATCCTGGACGCCAGACACCATGACCCGTTCAGTCTGCTGGGTAGTCACGTGGAACAGGAGCAGCGAGTCGTGCGTGCCTACCTGCCCCACGCCACCCAGGCCCGCATCGACGAGCTGGATGACCCCATGGAAAAGGTCCACGACCGGGGAATCTTCGAGTGGCGTGGCCCCCTGGATGCCCTGCCAGGCCATTATCGCATCCGCTGGAACGACGGTCATGGCCATGAACACGTTGGCTACGACCCCTACAGCTTCGGACCCGTCGTGTCGGATTTCGATATCCACCTGTTCAACGAAGGCCGGCACTGGCATGCCTATCGCTTCCTGGGGGCGCATGCCCACGAGGTGGACGGCATCCAGGGCGTGCGCTTCGCCGTGTGGGCCCCCTCCGCCGAACGCGTTTCCGTGGTGGGCGACTTCAATCGCTGGGATGGCCGCTGCCATACCATGCGGGTGCGCGGGGGCAGTGGCGTGTGGGAGTTCTTCATCCCCGGCCTTGAACCCGGAACCCTGTACAAGTACGAGATCCGCAACCGGGATACCGGGGCCACCCAGGTAAAGACCGATCCCTACGGGCAGCGTTTCGAGTTGCGCCCACAGACCGCCGCCGTGGTCCATGACCCCGAACCATTCTCCTGGTCCGACGAGGCATGGCTGAAACAGCGCGCCGGTGATGCCTGGCTGCACCGTCCCATGTCCATCTATGAGGTACATCTGGGCTCCTGGCGTCTTGGTGAGGATGGCAACTTCCTCAACTATCGTGAGCTGGCCCGCACGCTGGTGCCCTATGTGAAGGAAATGGGCTTCACCCACATCGAACTACTGCCAGTCACCGAACACCCCTTCGATGGCTCCTGGGGCTACCAGACCACTGGCTATTACGCCCCCACCAGCCGCTTTGGAAGCCCCGATGACTTCAGGGATTTCGTCAACCACTGTCACGAAAATGGCATTGGCGTGCTACTGGACTGGGCTCCAGGACATTTCCCCAAGGATGCCCACGCCCTGGCCCGGTTCGATGGCAGCGCCTTGTACGAGCATGAAGACCCGCGCATGGGCGAGCACCGTGATTGGGGTACGCTGATCTTCAACTACGGGCGTAACGAGGTACGCAACTTCCTCGTCTCCAGCGCCATGTACTGGGTGGAGGAGTTCCACATCGATGGCCTGCGGGTGGACGCTGTGGCTTCCATGCTCTATCTGAACTACTCCCGGGAAGAAGGCGAATGGGTGCCCAACAAGTTTGGAGGGCAGGAAAACCTGGACGCCATCGAGTTCCTCCGGGACCTCAACAGCAGCGTGCAAGGCAACCATCCGGGTGCCCTGATCATGGCCGAGGAGTCCACCTCCTGGCCCCAGGTGACACGCCCCACCTGGCTCGGGGGCCTGGGCTTCTCACTCAAGTGGAACATGGGGTGGATGAACGACACCCTGGAGTACTTCAAGAAGGACCCCATCCACCGCCATTACCATCACGACCAGCTCACCTTTGGCCTGCTGTACGCCTTTACCGAAAACTTCGTGCTGCCCTTCTCCCACGACGAAGTCGTGCACGGCAAGCGCTCCCTGCTCTACCGCATGCCGGGAGATGAGTGGCAGCGCTTCGCCAATCTGCGCCTTCTGTACACCCTCATGTGGTCCTACCCGGGCAAGAAACTGCTGTTCATGGGCTGCGAATACGGTCAGGGCAATGAGTGGGACGATGCCAAGGAACTGGAATGGTATCTATTGCAGTTCCCCTTCCACTCGGGCGTGAAGCAACTGGTGGCCGATCTCAACGCCCTCTACGCCCGTGAGAAGGCTCTGCATCACTTTGATTTCGAATGGCAGGGCTTTGAATGGATCGACTGTCACGATGCCGCCCAATCGGTGCTCAGCTTTATCCGCAAGGGGGAAGACAAGGACGATTTCATCCTTGCGACCCTCAACTTCACCCCCGCCCCCCGAGAGGGCTACCGCATTGGCGTGCCCGCCCCGGGGAGATATCGGGAGATCTTCAACTCCGACTCGCACTTCTACTGCGGCAGCAACCTGGGCAACCTGGAGGTCGAGGCCGAAGATCTGCCCTGGATGGGCCGCCCCTACTCCGTGGTGCTCACCCTGCCGCCGCTGGCAGGCATCCTGCTCAAACCGGTTTCCACCTGAGCGTCGCCTCTGGCGAACACCCCTCGCGCTGGCCTATACTCAACGTGCACGGGGCGGTAGCTCAGTTGGGAGAGCGCAGCAATCGCACTGCTGAGGTCGTGGGTTCGACTCCCATCCGCTCCACCAGAAAAAACAAAAAAGCCCTTCTTATTCAGTAACTTATAGAAGGGCTTTTTTCGTTTCCCTCAGTTCACCTATCCTACCGAACATGCGCATGTGAACGGCCCAGAGCCGAGTGATGCTCCCCCCATCGGCCTGTTCAGCGAGCCTCCTGATGCTTTACTACTTCGACCTGATGGGTGTGGCTGTGTTTGCGGCCAGTGGTGTGCTCGCCGCGCGGGACCGGAATCTGGATATCTTCGGGTTGATCATGGTCGCCACCCTGACGGCCATCGGAGGCGGCACCATCCGCGATCTGCTCCTGGACCGGCATCCGATCTTCTGGGTGGTGGATCCCTGGTATCTGGTGGTCATCATGGCTTCGGCCGTCACCACCATCCTGTACCTGAAGTGGCGCCCCCCACCCGGGACGCTTTTCCTCGTGGCCGACACCCTGGGATTGGCGTTGTTCGCCCTATCCGGTGCCACGCTGGCCCTGGCCGCCGGACATTCTCCCCTCATCGTCATCATCATGGGGGTGATGACAGGCACCATGGGAGGCATGTTGCGGGACGTCATCACGGCTCGCGTACCCCTGATCCTGCAAAAGGAGATCTATGCCACCGCCGCCCTGTGTGGCGTGGTGGTTTACCTGCTGGCGATGGCCGCTGGCATCAACGACCTCATGGCCTTCGGTGCAGGTTTTGCCACCGTAGTGGCGCTGCGCCTCATTGCCATCCGTTGGGGCATCAACCTGCCGGTCATCCGTGTTTAGAGGAGATGCGTACCTTTTGGTACCGGCCATACGGCCGTCAATCGGATGTGACGATGCAGTTTCTTCCGGCACGCTTTGCGGCATAGAGGCGTGCGTCGGCTCGTGCCAGCAGTGGTTCCAGCAGCGGCTCCGTGCCAGGCTCGCCGATGTCCGCAATTCCGGCACTGAAGGTGACCTTCAGGCCCTCGCCAGCCACTTCGAATCCGTCCGCGTTCATCTGCTCCAGAAAACGTTCCAGCATGGATGCTGCCGTGGGCAGATCCACGTCGCTGACGGCGACGATGAATTCCTCACCGCCGTAACGGCCCACGAGGTCATAGGGACGCACGGACGCCTTCAATCGTTGCGCGAACCCGCGCAACACCGTATCACCGCCACCGTGTCCGAGAGTGTCGTTGATCGTCTTGAAGTGGTCCAGATCGATGATTGCCACGCACAACCCCGTATGTTCACGCGCGGCCTTGATCAGCATGTCATTCAGGCAGTTGAAGATGTGGCGACGGTTGAAGATGCCCGTGAGTTGATCGTGGATGGACACCTCGTAAAGCGCTTTCTCCGCATGCTTGCGGTCCGTGATATCGATCACGAGACCCTCGATGATGGGGGTTCCTGAACTGTCCCGACCGATGGGCACCCCCTGGTCGAATACCCAGCGTTCCTTATGATCACGGGTGCGGATCCGGTACTCCACGCTGACCGGCTGCCACGACTCGGTCGCACCGCTCCAGGCCTGCCAGACGACCTCCACGTCCTCAGGATGAATCAGCGACGCATAGCGGATGGCGGATTCACCGGTGAGGTCGGAGGGCTGCCAGCCAGTCAGTGACTTCACGCCCTCTGATACGAACTCCATGGTCCAGTCCCGATCCAGGAGCCCTCGGTAGGCCATCCCCGGCAGGTTGGCCAGCAATACCGATTTACTCCGTTCGCTCTCCGCAAGTGCGGCGTTCAGCCGCCGCAGACGCAGGTTCCAGTAACTGGTCAGCATGAGCAGGATCCCCGCCACCACGACCAATCTCATCAGAATCCCATAATCGAAGGCCTGGACGACGGTGATGTTCACGTGTCGGTTGACGATTTCCTCGCGTTCACGATGGCTGATCGTGGCGATGGCCCGGTCGAGGATGTCGCGCAGCATGGCGTGCTCTTTCAGCACGCCCATCCGAAGGTGATTGGTATAGTGTTCGGGGGCCTGCCCGGCGATCTTGAGGTTGAACAGGCCCTCCTTGCGAATCGTGTAGGCTGCAACGGTGAGTGGGCGCAGGGCCATGTCGGCAGAACGGTTGGCAACGGCCTGGAAGACATCGTTCTCGCGCTCCACATGCACGATGTGCAGATTGGGAAAATCCCGCTGAACCCGCTCCTCAAGTGAGGTGCCCACCGGGAATGCGATGCTCTCATCGGTAAGGCCGGTGGCGTCGAAGATGAAGGGGTGCTCCTCGCGGGTGATGAACACACTCGGGTCCACCAGCAGGGGCTCGGTAAAGACCAGCCAGTCTTCCCGGTCCGGAGTCTGGTTGAGGAACGGGAGAATCAGCACATTCCCTGCCCGGGATTCCTCGAGAATCACACCCCAGTCTCCGGGGAAAACATAGGTAAACTCGATCCCGAGCCGCTCCTGCACCAGATCCAGGAGGTCGGCCGCAATGCCGGTAAAGTCACCGTCCTCGTCCACGTATTCGTAGGGAACCCAGTCGGGGTCCGGAGCCACCGTGATCGGTCCGATCGATTGGATGTACGCCTGTTCCTCCGGAGTGAGCGGCACCATTGGCACCGGCGTTAACTGATCATCCTCCACGTGGCCACTCCCATCTCCAGCGGGTGCGACATAGGCGGGAGGCAAGGACGCGGGTGCCCACATCCAGACACCGAGGGCGAGCAACAGCAACAGCGAGACGATGGTCAGCAGGACCGCGAGATCCGGTCGGGGCCAACGGGAACGATGGTGATGAACAGGTCTCGGGATCCGGGTGGGTACTTCAGGCATCGCCTCGCCATCTGGTTAATGACCCGGATGGTCCGTACGCGGCATGTGTCATCTGCTCTTGCCGTCGCACGGACCCATGGGCGCAATCCGCTTACAAACCGTAATGATAGGACGGCGCGGCCACCGCCGTGAACTATGTGCCGATGGGTTTCGGCTCATCTCCTGAGTCTCCAGCGGCGCGCACCAGCAACCATAGAGCGACGGCAAGGCACAAGCTACCCGATGCAGTGATCACCTGTTCCAGCCACTGCATGGCCAGCGTATCCGCCCCGGCCATGGCAATGGGTTGCAACGCGAAGACCACCAGCACATTCACCAGCAGAAGGCCGATCACACCCCATTGCCGCGCCTGCCAACCACGCCGGATGAGCAGCGCCATCAGGCCCAGATTACCCAAGGTGGTGAGCAGCATGAACGGCAGAAACCACCCCCGGGTGATCTCCAGCCCCCAGGTGCGGACGCCGGCCACCATGCAGGCCAGCGCAATGCCCACCAGCCCCCAACCCAGAACCACGTACTTCCGGGGGGCCATGTCCACCCGGCGAAACACGGCCCAGGCGATGGCCGCCAGCAGGATGAAACCCGGCCCGATCAACAGGAACAGGGCGTTGGAGAGCCAGACCACGTCCTGCCCCGTGAGGGTTGCCAGCAGTTTCCAGATGGCCTTGGAGAGACCGCCGGCCACCACCAGGGCGGCCCCAACCATGGCCCATCCCCTCAGGTCGGAACGCAGATGACCGAGCAGATGCACCAGAAAACCCAATCCCACTGCCGTCAGCAGGACAGGGAGGAAATTGAACAACGCCAGGGGCAAGGTGAACTGATCCATGGCGGGTATTTCGCCATATTATTGGCGGAGCCTCCAGGGCTGTTTTGCCAAAGAGACGCTCCAGGCCCCTCGCCCCTACTCCGAATGCCCCCCTGCCCTGCCGGGGCGAATTGCCGCTCTCCCCTCAAGGGGAGGCCCCCGGTCGAGTGTGCGGGATACATGCCCGCAGGTCGGATGAGTGTCACACGTCCTGCTGATGGCCTTTCCCGGGCAGCGCGCAGAAGCCGTGCTCCTCGGCGCCCAGCGCGGCATTGAACTTCGCGCTCATGTTCTGAAAACCGATCCAGGCGGTCAGCGCCGTGATCTCGTCCTCGCTGAATTCGTTGCGGAGCCGGTCGATGGCGTCGCTTTCGATGTCGGCGCAGGTCAGGGTCACCGCCTCTGCCCAGCCAAGCGCCGCCCGTTCGCGAGCGGAAAACAATTCACTGTCGCGCCACTGCGCCACGTCCTTCGCCTTCGATTCCTCCCCGCGCGCCTTCAGGAAATTGTGCGCGTTGAGATCCACGCAGAACCCACAGCCGTTGAGCTGGGCGATGCGGATCGAGACCAGGGAACGCAATGCCGTGTCTACCGGATAGGACCGGCGCTGAAACATCGACAACAGCACCAGCATACCGAGAAAGGTGCCAGGCAGACGGCCCCATAGCCAGGACGGGGCCAGCACGGCGCCATAGACCCGCCGCTGACGGCCCAGAAACCAGCGAATGAACCAGGGATAAGCCGAAAGCGGCTTGGGGTCGATACGAGACATGTGGCTCACCGGATGGAGGGCTGAATATCGACATTGTGACCGACCGGGCGGCGGCAGCCTATCCCTGGCGGATCGATACGGGGATGGTGAAGCAAGCCGCAGCACCCTGCAACAGGGGGCTGCGGATTTTGCGGGTGCAGTGCCAGACTTGAACAGAGCCTGCTTGAGGAGTGGTCTTCTTGTTGGGCCAATTGATTCATTTCATATTACTTACGCGGGGTTGAAGGCGTATCCTCGCAGGGTTAAGTCACTCACCCAATCGCGAGGTTTCCCGTGACCATCAGTCGCCTGCAGACCAAGACCATGGGCGCCCTGCTTTTGGTCATGCTGATCATGATGCTGGTCATCGGGCTGTCCAGCATGGTGCTGATCCGGGATTTTTCCGTGCGCTCTGCCACCGAGCACACCCGCACGGCGGCGGAGATGATCCGCGTCTCCCTCACCGAAGCCATGATCAATGACACCATTGACCGCCGGGCCTCCATGCTCCGACGGCTTGCGGAGGTGAACAGCCTCAATGAGGTGCGGGTGATCCGCGGCGAACAGGTGATCGAGCAGTATGGCGAGGGCCTGGCGATGGAGACCCCGGCCGATGACATCGACCGCCAGGTACTGGAGACCGGGCAGCCCTATTTCGGGTTGATGGGGGGGCTGCTCGGCGAGGAGTTCCGCGCCACCATTCCCTACATTGCCTCCTCCAACGAAGACATCAACTGCATGGCCTGTCATCAGGCGCCCGAGGGAGCGGCCCTGGGGGCCGTGACCCTCACCGCATCCGTGGATCACATGAAGACTGCCGGCATGGCCACGGCCCTGTTTCTGGTGGCCATCATGGGGCTGTTCGCCATCCTGTCCATCGCCTTTCTGAAGCGCATGCTTCGGCCTTTGGTGGAGACCACCCAGGAGATCCGTCAGGCTGCCAGCCTGGCCAGTAGCGGAGATTTCAGCCAGCGGGTACGCAGTCGCAGTCATGATGAGATCGGGCAGATCGCTTTCCATTTCAATCAGATGGCCGATGCCATCACCCACAAACTCACCGAGATTCGGGACCACGTGGCCCAGTTGGTGAATACCGTGCCAGACCCCAAGGCCAACCTGCTGCAGGAGACCGCGTCCACCGTCTCCGGGCTGGTGAAAGTGGCCCAGTTCAAGCAGGCCATCGAGGAGGATCAGACCACCGAGGAGGTATTCTTCCGCTTGAGCGAGGTTCTGCGCACCGAGTTTGGGCTGGAGCATTTCTCCATCTATCAGGTGAACCAGGACAAGCGTTTGATGGAAACGGTGATCGTGGACGGGGTGCCACATGACGAAATACGTTGGTGCCATCCTGACATTCTGGAGCAGTGCACCACCTGCCGGGCCGTACGCACCGGTCATGCCATCGACGGCCTTGAAAACCCCCGTCTATGCCGTGCGTTCGACCAGGACGCCCTGGCCGATGGACGCAGCTATCTCTGCCTGCCCATCATCCAGTCCGGCGGCGTGGGCAGCGTCGTGCAACTGGTGGTGCCGCCTCAGAACATCCCGGCGCTCACTCGCTCGCGCCCCCTGATAAGCGCCTATCTGCGCGAAGCGGCACCGGTGCTTCAGGCCAAGGGCCTGATGGCCAGCCTGCGCGAGTCCAGCCTCAAGGACGCCATGACCGGCCTGCGCAACCGCCGTTTCCTGGAGGAGTATTCCGACAGCCTGGTGTCCCAATGCAAGCGTCGCAAGATGCCCATGACACTGATGATGCTGGACCTGGACTACTTCAAGACGGTGAACGACACCCACGGACACGATGTGGGCGACCAGATCCTGCGGGAGCTGGCCGGTATCTTCCAGGCTCACCTGCGCGAATCCGACCTGGTCATCCGCTACGGCGGTGAGGAGTTCATGGTCATCCTGCTGGACACCGGCGCCGAAGCGGCCATGGAAGTGGCCAACAAGATTCGCGAGGCGGTGGAGACCCATCCCTTCAAGGTGGCGGGTGGCGACCTCTACAAGACCCTCTCCATCGGCCTGGCCGCCTACCCGGACGATGCCCAGGCCTTCTGGCAGGTGCTCAAATACGCTGACGTGGCCCTATATGCCGCCAAGGATAACGGCCGCAATCAGGTGGTACGTTTCACGCCGGCGCTGTGGCCCCCGGGTGGGGAGTATTGATGAATGCGTACTACATTCATTCAAAATCAACGTCCGGTTTCTCCCTTGACCACCACCTGCGGCTCATCACCATTGTCGTCCTGCAGGGCCTCCGCCCCTGGCTCGTCGTGGCAGTACACATACACCACGCCACTGAGACGCCGGTTGAGTTGCTGAAAGCCATCCAGGACCTCCCAGGCCGCGTACGGCAGTCCCGGCTGATTGCGCTTGGCCTGAATCAGCCAGCGGCTGGTCTCCTGCTTGCGATCCAGGATCTTGCGGCCCAGTTCCGGGCGCTCGCGCATGAGCATGCGGGCCACGGTGTTCATCTGCTGGGTGAAGCGTGAGGCGGCCTCCAGGAGGAGTGGACGAGCGGCCTCCACCGACGCAGTGTCGTGTTCAAGCAGCCGGCGCACCTCATCGTGCATGTCTTCGCCCAGGGTACGCACGATCAGCGGCAGTTCGCGCATGAAATCATCCAGGGTATCCTTCAGGGCCTGATCTTCCGGGCTCAGGGAATCGTCCGGTATGGCGTCAAGGAACTCGGTGAGTTCGCGGCACACCCGCTGCATGTCGCGGGTGCGAACGTCGATGTCCATGCCCACGCCGGGTGGCAGCTCGCCCTGGCGCAGCCCCTGCATGACCGTCTCCCCCATCAGGTGCAGGGCATCGAACACGCGCAGGGTTTCACGCATGGCGGCGTTGATTGCCAGAGTGGGGTTTTGCAGCAACAGCGGATCGAGACGGGTGATGGCCGGCTTTTCCGGACGCTCCGGCTCCTGGATCAGGGCGTTCACCCAGCGCTCAAGTGTGGGGGCCACCAGAATGGCCAGACAGGCCAGCAGGTTGAACAGGGTATGCGCCCAGGCTGCCTGCTGTGGCAATCCACCCACCCAGCCTTCCGGCGGCAGTCCGGGCAGGGTGAGCACCACGGCAGCGAGGGCCATGGCCAGGGGCAGCTTGACCATCAGCACGGCCAGGCCCAGGCGCCGGCCCTGGAAATCGCCCCAACCCGCCATCAACACCGTCAGGCACAGACCGATGTTGGCCCCCAGCACCCACAGCAGCAGCATCTCCAGGCTGATCTGCCCGCCCGACACCAGGGCCAGGGCCACGGCGATGGACGCAGTAGCGCTCTGCACCACAAGGGTGAGCAGCACCGCGCCCAGCATGAACAGCAACGGTAGTTCCGCCAGGGCTGCGAACAGTGCCTCCACCGCCGGGTCCGAGCCCATGGCGATGGCCGACTCACTCAACAGCCCCATGCCCATGAGCATGAAGCCGAAGGCCAGCAGGGACTGCCCCACCCCTCTTGGCCGACTGGACTCCACAAACAGGAACAGGAACGCGCCCACGGCCAGAAACAGGCCGTTGAAATCCTGCAAGTCGAAGGAGACCAACTGCACCAGCACCGTGGTGCCCAGTTGCGCACCCAGCAGCACCGCCAGCACGTTGCGCCAGGACACACGGCCACGGCGTGTCATCTGCACCGAGAGCATGGCCGTGGCCGTGGACGAGGGCATGACCGCACCACCGGCCACGCCACCCAAGAAGGCCCGGGTGCGGGTGCGGGTGAACCCCTGCAGCCAGTCCAGCAGGTCGCCGCCCATGATCCGCGCGAATCCCTTGCGCAGGAAACGCAGCCCGAAGAGGACCAGCAGGATGCCGGCCACCAGATTGATCAATTCCATCACATCACCTTTTCCTGAATCTGAAGGCACCCGACACGGTGCCCACAAACGCACTCAAGGATCACGACACTTGATGACAAGTGAGTGACGGCGGCAGGAAGGGAGAAGATGAAATGTCCCCCGATGGACCGACGATACCGGGTCGATCAGGGGGCCGGAATGCGTCAGGGATGACGCGTGGCGGGCACGACCTGAGCGACACCGGCGCACGTCAGCCGCCAGCCTTGAGCGGCATTACCGTACATGGATCGACAACAGCTGCTGTCCATGGATGGGCCACGTCCTCCGGTCAAGACGTCGCATTGCATCAGGAATGCTCCGTCGGTTTCGCACATCTGGCCACTGGACGATTCCCGTAGCGAATCACACTGCCCAGCGAATGCCTTGAAGATCTAAACGAGGCTACATGACGAATATGAAAATGCAACACGCCACCCCGCAAGATAGAAGCGAAGATTACACCTGAAGTGACTCAATGGGAACCCTGCCTGACTCATTACGTCTGGAGAGGCGCCCAACAAATCAGCACGCTTGAAATATGAGTCAGGGGTTTATTTGATCTACACTTGCGGTTACACTTCCCCCCGATGTCGCTTATGTCAGCGACGCCGATCATCAGACGAGGCTGAACACCATCGATGGACAGCGATTGTTGTAGAAAAAGGCACACCCAGGGCCCCAGCGGCCTGGTCATGGCATGTGCCCCGCGCCATCGGCGTTCCCCTCTGCGGCCTTCTCACGCCGCCTGATGCCTGGAACCCCGCTGGCGCGGCCTCTTGTGCCATGCCCAGCGGGAATCCGGCTTACCCGCCCCACCCCACCTGCCCCCTGTATCGACCCCGGCCACCCGGGTTGTCGACCGTGCCAGCGCCTGCACGCCCTCTCTGTCTCCTCGATCCATCAGCCGATACGTGAGGAGAGTGCCCCTTTGCCCGAAGACCCTGGACCTGCCGAACCTCCGTCGTGTCATCGACGCGGGACAACTAGGGACCGGTTCGTTCAACCTATGAGAGCGAGCCCGCTTGTCTTCCATATTTTATTTCATGGAGGGCATGTGCGCTCGTGTTAAAAGTAAAATTGAACGTTCATTCAATGAATAAAAATGAAATCAATTTCGGGCAAATTAAAGCCGAAAAAGGGTTCTTTAAAAAAAACCGGAAACGCTATCATTCAGCCGTCATGAATTGTGATTTCCGGGAGGTGTGGCCTCACCGCTTCCATTCACCAGGACAAGGCCGAGGCGGCCCGCCTGCTGCAACGGACCGACCTGCCCATCCTGCCGGTGCTGGACGAACGCCGTCGCCTGGCCGGCGTGCTGTGCTTCGGCGACGCCATGGACGTGATTGAGTAAGCAAACAATATCATTGGGACTATCGTTATGACTTACCTCAAGAAAAACACCCGCCTCATGGGCCTCTCCATGACGGCCCTGACCCTGGGCCTGGCCGCCCCTCTCACCGCCCAGGCGGAGCTGGAATTCAATATCGGGGTGTTCAGCGACTACGTCGATCACGGAGAGAGCCGATCCGACAACAACGCCGTGGTCCAGGGGGGGATGGAATACACCCTGGACACCGGGCTGTTCCTCGGGGTGCAGATGTCCACGCTGGCACCCGGCGATGGCCAAGAGGTCGCACCCTTCATCGGTTATGGCTTCGACTTCGGTGAAACCGCCTTCGAACTCGGCTATGAGTACTTCTATTACTCCGGACTGCCAGGCGAGACATACGAGGGGGAAATCTTTGTCGCCGCCGAACACGGCCCCTTCTACGGGGAGATCACTTACGTAACCCGTGCCCACGACCGGGACGCGGAGGGTGACACGGTCTACCACCTGGGCGCCGGCCATGAGTTCCTCCCCGACACCGCCTTCCACGCGGAGATCGGGTACGACAAACCCAGGAAAGACGACAATGCCACCTTCTGGGCCCTGGGCGTGACCCGCTCCACCCAGATGGGGGATATCTCCCTGACCTATGCCTCGCGCAACGAAAGCGATGCCCAGGATCTATTCGTGGCCGGGTACAGCCTGAGCTTCTGAGGGTCGGGTTCAGGGGCAGCTTGAGACAGGCTGTCTTCCCTGCCAGGCCGGCCATGGAAGGCCATCGCTTGAGATACCAGGCCCCGGATGAGCGGGATCAAATAAAGTTACACCTTGAAACGCCCCACCCGTGTTTGAAGGTCCGCCGCCAGTCGCGCTAACTCGTCACTGGCCGCTGCGATTTGCGTGGAACCATTGGCAGCCTGTTCCACGCCGGTACTGATTCGTGTCAACGAGCGGTGCACATCCTCTGCTACGGCTGACTGCTCCTCTGCGGCACTGGCAATCTGGGTGTTCATGTCGTTAATGGTACCGATACTCTGAGTAATATCCTCCAGAGCTTTGGCGGCGCGTTCGGCCGAAGACACCCCATCGGTGGCCTTGGCATGCCCGGCATCCATGACCTTGACCGCATCATTGGCGGCACCCTGAAGTTTCTCGATTATACTCCGGATCTCCTGGGTGGAACTTTGTGTACGTGTGGCCAGGGTCCGCACCTCGTCGGCCACCACCGCAAACCCGCGACCAGCCTCACCGGCACGCGCAGCCTCGATGGCCGCATTGAGCGCCAGCAGATTGGTTTGCTCGGCAATGCCACGGATGACCTCCAGCACCGTACCAATGCTCTCGGCGTCGCCCTGCAGGCGGTTGATCACTGACACCGCACTCTGCACCTCCTTGGCCAAGTCGCCCACCTCCCGTGAGGTGAGTTGCACCACCTCGGCACCCGAATGGGCCGCGCGGTCCGATGCAGCAGCAGCATCGGCTGCCTGGCTGGCGTTACCGGCCACCTGAGTCACGGTAGCCGCCATCTGGGTCATCGCGGTCGCGACCTGCTCGGTCTCGGACTGTTGCTGTTGAACTTGTTCACTGGCTTCGCGGCTGGACACGGATAATTGTTCAGCCGCCGCCGACAACTGACTGGCTGCTTCCGAAACCTGCCTCACGAGGGTATGAACACCATCCACAAAAGTGTTGAAACTGCGCGCCAGATCTCCGAACTCGTCATGGCGATCCTCATTGAGCCGCTGCGTGAGATCGCCATCCCCGGCAGCAATATCGTCCAGCGCCTGACGCGTTTCACGCACCGGGCGCACGATCATGCTGGCAACCCAAACGATGATCCCGGCCAGTAACAACAGGGTGATGCCGAAAACGACAACCAGCGTTGTTCGCAGCTCGCGCGCAGTTGCCAGCAAATGATCCGTTGGGATGGCTACCGCCAAGGACCAGCCCGGCGTATCAGGTATGGGCTGGTAAGCTACATTGAACGCGCGTCCATCATCATCCACATACGCACCAATACCTTGATCACCCGCCACCATACGCCGGGCAATGGCGGCGTACTCCTGATTGGTCGAATCAAGAGCGTTTTCCGACATGAGTCGCCCGGTATCCGGATGAGCAATGGTCATGCCACCAGAATCCAGCACCCAGGCCATGGCCCCAGGTTGGTCGATGACCTGAGCAACAATGCGGGACAGGGTGTCCAGGGTCACGGTAGCGGCCAGCACGCCGAGCACTTCGCCTCGCACATTTTCCACGGCATGGGCAAGGACGGTGATGGGATTACCGGTGCTGCGCGAGTAGACCGGATCGGTGATCACGGAGATATCCGTCTGGTCCCGTACAATACGCTGAAAATAGCCCCGATCGGCCAGATTCGAGCGATGTTCATTGTGGTAGTAGGCTTCGCCGGCATCGTCGGCGAAGAACAGCACTTCGTACTCATCGCTCATGCGCTGGCCAAAGTGCTGAAGAACGCCCGAGATGCTCGTGGTATTGCCCGAAGCGAGCACCCGGGTTGAAGTGGACCCCATCTGCTGGACCACCTGACAGGGGGTTTAAGCTCTAACCGGGTTGTATCTCTCAGGCGTCAGGCCGCCCGAGTCAGAGGTTGGTTGAAGTAGACCTCATCCGGTGTTGCATCGTCCAGCCCTTGGTGGGGCCGCTCTGCGTTGTACCAGGCGAAGTACTGCTTCAGGTCCTGGCGTAAGTGGGCTCCATTTTCAAAGGCCTTCAGGTAGACGCACTCGT
>NZ_KK214997.1:261871-386950 GCF_000633935.1 Ectothiorhodospira haloalkaliphila ATCC 51935
GGTCCCCAGAGACGCCAGTGAAGTGGACCCCATCTGCTGGACCACCTGACAGGGGGTTTAAGCTCTAACCGGGTTGTATCTCTCAGGCGTCAGGCCGCCCGAGTCAGAGGTTGGTTGAAGTAGACCTCATCCGGTGTTGCATCGTCCAGCCCTTGGTGGGGCCGCTCTGCGTTGTACCAGGCGAAGTACTGCTTCAGGTCCTGGCGTAAGTGGGCTCCATTTTCAAAGGCCTTCAGGTAGACGCACTCGTACTTCACGCTGCGCCAGAGCCGCTCCACGAAGATGTTGTCCTGGTAACAGCCCTTGCCGTCCATGCTGATCTGGATTTTATGGTCTTCGAGCACCTGGGTGAACGCCTTGCTGGTGAACTGGCAGCCCTGGTCCGTGTTGAAGATCTCGGGCCGCCCATGGCGTGTCAGAGCCTCCTCAAGGGCATCAATGCAGAAGTCGGTGTCCAGGGTGTTCGACACACGCCAGGAGAGCACACGACGACTGTGCCAGTCCATGATGGCCACCAGGTACATGAACCCCCGGGCCATCGGGATGAACGTCACATCGGTCGCCCAGACCTGATTGGGACGATCGATCACCAGATCCCGCAACAGGTAGGGATAGATCCGGTGGCCCTCCCCCGGTCGACTGGTGCGCGGCCTCGGATACACTGCGTGCAGGCCCATCTGGCGCATCAGCCGCTGGACTCGCTTGCGGTTTACCGGGTGGCCCAAGCGGTTGAGATAGGCCCTCATCCGCCGTGAACCATAGAACGGCCTTCGCAGGTATTCCTCGTCAATCAGGCGCATCAACTCCAAGTCGCTATCCTGGGCTGGCTTGGGCCGGTAGTAGACCGAGGAACGACTGATGTCGAGCAACTGACACTGTCGCCGCACGCTGACATCAACCGCCCGTGGCTCCACCAAGGCCTGTCGCTGGGCCCGGCTCAACGACCGAGCCTGCGCGATAAAAAATCCCGTTCCACCGTCAGCTTGCCGATCTCACGGTACAGGGTGTCGATCTCCTCCTGGGTCTTCTGGGCCGCTTTGCCGCCGCCCTTGCCCTCGAAGATCCCCGTCGCCTTGTCCAGCAACTCACGCCGCCACTGACTCACCATGGTCGGATGGATCTCGAAGCGGGCTGCCAGCTCCGAGGTGGTCTGCTCCCCTTTGAGGGCCTCAAGGGCCACCTTGGCCTTGAAGTCGGCACTGTATTGCTTGCGTTTCCTGCTCATGATCAGATTCTCCTGTCGGAATGATCAGAGCTTAACCCCTGGTCCGAATTTTGGGGTCCACCTCAGGTCTGCGCCAGCGTGCGCACCACCCCCATGTGTGATTCCAACCACCAACCCACGTTATCTGAGCCCGCGCTGGCCCGATTCTGAGCGGCGTCGTGCATCAACCCCACCACGCGATGGTTCACCTGAGCAATCACGATAAGCGCCACCACAAGAAGCGCCAGCAACATGGGGATGCCGAGTAGTATCAGTAGCTTGGGCGTCAATCGGAATCGTTGGAAAAACACTGAACCCCTCCCAGGCCATGGCCCCCATCACCGGGGACAACGACGCACATTGCCAAACGGTCTCAACGCGGGTGACCATGACGCCCGTTCGCTTGGCGCTGACGTCCCCAGCCAGCGCGCACGACTGCCGATCGACCACCAAAGCTGCCGTGAAAAGAAGATAGCCGCAAAAGTGCTGATAGAGTGTCGGAATTCTAGACAAGGACGCGATACTACCCCTGAGATACATCAATTTCGACTGGATTACTCGCACGAAAGACGATAGAAAGTCTGTTTGAGGCCCCTCGGACGAGGGCTTTCAGGGGTAGGCAGGGGACGCACCCCATAGGACCGATGCCGGTTGAGCAGCATCACGGCATGGACGATCGGTCCGAAACTGCCCTTGCAGGTGGCCAGGTTGAACTCCCACACGCGGCGAACAGTCCGGCAGGGCAACCGGGGTATGGGGTGTCACCAGGGGCTTCCATGCCCATGGTGTCGTTGAGGTCTACAGGCGCTCGCACTTGCCGATCAGGCGGCGGCCTGGGATTGGTGACTGTGCTGGGCAATGTTGACCAGATCTTCCAGCGTGAAGTGGCCTTCCTCTTTGGAGGGCAAGGTGGGCCTCCAGTGGGGGGCATGATTCACGAAACTCGCCCGGTCACCTTCCAGAAGACCAATCAGCACCTCAGCCACGATCTGACCGCCCACCTCGCCCAGGTGCTGGCCAGCCTCGCGCACCTCGGCTTCGCGCAGGATGTAGTACCACAAGGGAGCGGGTACCGGCAGGGGTGTCGGCAGGCCGGGTACCTGGCCCCAGAGTTCCTCCTGGTTCAGCACATCGGCCCCCATGCAAGCCGCCACTGACTGACCGGACGGCAGGGAGAAGGCGGCGCCCCGTTTGAGATTACGGGTGGCCAGCGAGCGTGCTTCATCCGGAACGCCCGCGGGTACCACCGAGTCCGGCAGAAACAGCAACGACTCATTGAGCCGGGTGTTGATCAGGCGACTGGGCTGCACACCCTCGCCTTCCCCCAGAAAACCCGACCAATCCACGGTGTGCTCCCTGGCCACGGGCACCCCGCCGCGGAGATCGCTGAGCCCTCCATCCCTGGGTGCATCCGCCTCGGCCGGGAACAGTCGCGCGCCGCCCGCGGTGGCATTGATGCGGTAGCCGGCCCGCACCTGACTGTGTCCGAAACGAAAGGCGGCCACGCTGAACTCCACGGGCATGTAAGGCTCTTCGGCAAACCAGTAGTAGCGTCGTCCGTTATCCAGGATGTCGTCCACCCGCGCCTGACCACAGATACGCGGCAGGTAGTCGTGCAGGACGATCCACTGATAGTGCCACCGCACGAGTCGCTGGGCCTCCTCGAAATCCCGGCCTGCCTCCTCGTCGAACACATGGTTATGGAACCTGGCAAAGGCCAGGTGCAGTTGCGAGACAATCAGATTCTCGTCGTTTCGTGGGTCACCGATGACGGCGGTGCCACGATGATTTCTGAGGAGGTCATGATCGCCCTCTGCCGAGGTCAGGAACCGGCCCACGCCATCATAAAGGTAGGGCTGGGCCGCCGGGCCTGCGCCATACAGGGAGTCCAGTTCCAGCATGGGGGTGCGGAAGTTTCGCAATGCCTGGGGATCGTTCTGGGATTCCAGGCTGGAGGTGGGGTCGAAGGTAATGTCGTGGTCGACAAACTGACCGAAAAAAGTGAAACCGGCCGGTATACCGGGATTGTCGCCCTCCTCCCCAAGGTCATCTTTCATGGGGCCATCAGCGGCCCCCAGGGCATGCGGTTGCGCAGGTTGAGGAAGATGCGACTCCTTGAGGGAGCGCAGATGCGGAAACATCCGGCCGAAACGGCCGGCTTGGCCGAATACGCCCTTTTGAGGGCAATGGCCTCTGAGATATTCACCGTGCATGGGGGTACTCCTCATGAGACTGACATGTCGTTTCGATTTGGTTCGATTGACCTCCTTTGTGTGTGGAGAAAGGACAATCCCCACTCCCTTACTTGGTTTATAGCTGTCGTACGCGGAATGTCCAGGGAACCCCTGTGAAAGCGAGAACAAGCCCCCCCTGACCGTCGCGGATCACCTTCCCCTCCAACAGAGGTCCGTTGGATTCATGCCCCCCGATGACCATCGCTAGGAGGAGGACGTCGACCGGCCGGCCGGAATGCCTTGCACACCTTGGGGTCGGCTTCCAGATAAGGGCCACCGATCAGATCGATGCAGTAGGGCACGGCAGCAAAAATGCCATACACGGGCGGTGAGGCATCGGGAAGACCTGCCAGGGTTTCGGCAATGGCCTTGGGCTGCCCCGGGAGATTGATGATCAAGGCGCTGCCCCTGACGACCCCCACCTGGCGCGAGAGAATGGCGGTGGGGACGAAGGTCAGGCTGATCTGGCGCATCTGCTCACCAAAACCCGGCATGACCCGGTCGGCTATCGCCAGAGTGGCCTCCGGCGTGACATCGCGCGGCGCTGGACCGGTGCCTCCGGTGGTCAGCACCAGATGGCACTCGGCCTCGTCGACCAGCTCCATCAGGGTTTCGCTGATGATCTTCTCATCGTCGGGAATCAGACGCGTCTCCCAGATCAAGGGGTTGTGCAATGCACGTCCCAGCCAGTCCTGCAGGGCAGGAATCCCCTTATCCTCGTATACACCGCTGGAGGCCCGGTCGCTGACGGAAACAACGCCGATTCTTACCGTTTCATAGGTTGAACTAGTCACAGGCAATCAACTCTCGCTCACGCAGTAGCGCAATGACAGCATCGGCGGCCTCCTCGGTACTCAGCTCTGCCGCCCGAAGATGCAATTCCGGGCTCTCCGGGACCTCATAGGCAGAGTCGATGCCGGTGAAATTCTTGAGCTCACCGCGACGGGCTTTCTTGTAAAGCCCTTTCGGGTCCCGCTCCTCGGCCACATCCAGCGGCGTATCCACGAAGATCTCGATGAACTCACCCTCCTCCATCAGATCCCGCGCCATCTGGCGCTCACTGCGAAATGGCGAAATGAAGGCCGTCAGCACGATCAGACCGGCATCCGCCATCAGCCTGGCCACTTCCGCCACCCGACGGATGTTCTCCACTCGGTCGGCATCGGTAAAGCCCAGGTCCCGATTCAGCCCATGGCGAACGTTGTCGCCATCCAGCAGGTAAGTATGCTGGCCGGCAGCATGCAGCTTCTTCTCCACCAGGTTGGCGATGGTCGACTTGCCCGCGCCTGAAAGGCCGGTAAACCACAACACGGCCGGCTTCTGCCCCTTGGCGATCCCCCGAGCCTGCTTGTCGATATCCACATGCTGCATGTGAATGTTCTGGCTGCGGCGCAGGGCAAAATGCAGCATGCCAGCGCCCACGGTGTTGTTGGTCATCCGGTCGATCAGGATATAGCCACCAGTGTCAGCGTTCTCCTTGTAGGGGTCGAAGGCCACCGGCCTGCTCAGGCTCAGGGTACACACCCCAATACCGTTCAAATCAAGCTGCTTGGCCGCGGTATGCTCCAGCGTGTTGACGTTCACCTGATACTTCACCTGGCTCACCGTCGCCGACACCGTCTGCGTACCCAGCTTCAGCAAATAGGGTCGCCCCGGCAGCAAGGGCTGATCGTGCATCCACACCAGGGTGGTCTCGAATTGATCGGCCGTCTCGGCCGGCGCGTCCACACCGGAGATCACGTCACCGCGGGAGATATCGATCTCGTCCTCCAGCAGCAACGTCACCGACTGCCCGGCAATGGCCTGCTCCAGGTCACCCTCGTAGGTGTAGATCCGCTTGATGCGGCTGGTCTTGCCGGAGGGTTGCACACGGATGGCATCCCCCGGTTTCACGCTGCCGCTGGAAATCATCCCGGTGAACCCCCGAAAATCCAGATTCGGTCGGTTCACCCACTGCACCGGCATGCGCAAGGGGGTGTGCTGCAGGCGTTCCTCGTCCACCTCCACGGTTTCCAGATAGCCCATCAGGGTGGGCCCGTGATACCAGGGCATGTGATGACCATGCTCGATCACGTTATCGCCCTTGAGCGCCGATAGAGGGATGAAGGTCATGTCCTCCAGACCCAGTTGCTTGGCGAAGGCGCGGTATTCGTCCACGATCTCGTCAAAGCGTGCCTTCGAGTAGTCCACCAGGTCCATCTTGTTGATGGCCACCACCAGGTGCCGAATACCAATCAGCGCCATCAGGAAGCTGTGGCGGCGGGTCTGGGTGAGGATGCCATGGCGGGCATCCACCATCAGGATGGCGGCATCGGCAGTGGAAGCCCCGGTCACCATGTTGCGGGTGTACTGCTCATGCCCGGGCGTATCGGCAACGATGAACTTGCGCTTGTCGGTGGAAAAGAAGCGGTAGGCCACATCGATGGTGATGCCCTGCTCCCGCTCGGCGGCCAGGCCATCCACCAGCAGGGCAAAGTCCATCTCTTCCCCCTGGGTGCCATACTTCTTGGAGTCCGCCTTGATGGCGGCCAGCTGATCCTCGAACAACAGCTTGGATTCGAACAGCAGTCGCCCGATCAAGGTGCTCTTGCCGTCGTCCACGCTGCCGCAGGTGATGAAGCGCAGCAGCCCCTTGTGCTCGTGGGCCTTCAGATAGCCTTCGATATCGCCGGCGATCATGTCGGATGCGTGTGCCATCAGAAGTACCCCTCCTGCTTTTTCTTTTCCATCGAGGCGGCGCTGTCGTGGTCGATGACGCGGCCCTGGCGTTCAGATGTCCTGGTGAGAAGCATTTCCTGGATGATGGCCGGCAGGGTGTCGGCCTGCGATTCAATGGCCCCCGTGAGCGGGTAGCAGCCCAGGGTACGGAACCGCACCTTGCGCATCATCGGCACCTCGCCGGGTTTAAGCGGCATGCGATCATCATCCACCATGATCAGCGCGCCGTCGCGCTCCACCACCGGGCGCTCGGCGGCGTAGTAAAGCGGCACGATGGGAATGTCCTGGAGGTAGATGTACTGCCAGATATCCAGTTCGGTCCAGTTGGAGAGGGGAAACACGCGGATCGACTCCCCCTTGTGCTTGCGGGTGTTGTAGAGTTTCCAGAGCTCCGGGCGCTGGTTCTTCGGGTCCCAGCGGTGCTGGGCAGTGCGGAAGGAGAACACCCGCTCCTTGGCGCGGGACTTTTCCTCATCCCGGCGCGCCCCACCAAAGGCCGCATCGAAGCCATACTGGTTCAGGGCCTGCTTGAGGCCCTCGGTCTTCATCACATCGGTGTGGATGGCCGAGCCATGGGTGAAGGGGTTGATATCCTTCTCCACCCCTTCCGGGTTGATGTGCACCAGCAGGTCCATGCCCATCTCCCGGGCCATGTTGTCCCGAAACGTGTACATGGCGCGAAACTTCCAGCGCGTGTCCACGTGCAGCAGCGGAAAGGGGGGCGGTGCCGGGGCAAAGGCCTTGCGTGCCAGGTGCAGCATCACTGCGCTGTCCTTGCCCACCGAGTAGAGCATCACGGGGTTCTCGGTCTCGGCGACCACCTCGCGCATGATATGGATGCTCTCGGCTTCCAGCTTTTGTAGATGGGTGAGTGCTGTCATGGCATTGGCCTGTCTCAAAAGGTCGATCCGGTCCCGTGACCGGGGGGGACATTGATCAGATAGAAATCCGGATGTGCCTCCAGCCACCGGCGAATTTCGGGGCTGGCCTGGAAATACGCGCCTTGGAACACCAGCGCTGTCGGCCTGTCAGGCAGCAAGTCGTGCAAGCGCTGGAAGAGCGCCATGTACTCACCCGCCGCCGGCGGCGCCCACAGGCAACGGGTGTGAAGCACCCCCCGCTTGCCGTGCAGATAGAGCTGATAACGGGGCCAAACGGAGGCCGGCTCAGACCGCGTCCCGGTCACCCTCACGCCCCCCTGCCAGACGCCGCCGCCGGCCTTGCGCACCGCCTCCAGCACCGGCTGTACTTGCTGGCGATACCAACGGCCAGCGCTGCTGCGTTGCCGCGCCAGGGCTGTCAGTGCCAGTGGCTCGGGCTTGAGGTCACGGGCCTCCAGCCAGTGGTCGATGGCGCGAGCCGAGACCGGGTGCCCCACCTCGCTCAAGGCATCGGCGAGCCCACGACTGCTCCAGGCCGGCTCGCCGGAATCGGGGGTCATGGTGAGCCTCGCGCACAGCACCTGTTGAGCGGCGACATCGAGTGTGCCCCCCTGCCCCGTCTTGCGCCCCCGTGGGCGCACAGGCACCGCCGTCCACCCCCCTTCCCGGAAGGCCTTCCAGGCTGCGGACACGGTGGGTGCAGAAAGCCCGGCCCGGGCGGCGGTTTGGGCAACGGTGTGGCCATCCAGGCGCAGCCGCACGGCTTCCAGGCGGCGCTCATTCAGCACTTCGGGCGATAAATGTTTAGTGGACAATAAACGATTAAATCTTTGTTTTATAAAAAGTTAAAAATAAAACGAGAGGCATTATCCAACCTGATCAAGCTACATCATAAAAGCACTATCACAATCTCACAAGCCCACCGCAATACCACCTCCCGGCACAGGAGGTGGCATATGACAGAGAGGCTGTGCACTGGCCGCCGGCTCGGTTAGTCTATCGAACAGTTGCGCAGTACTCCCTCGCGAGTCCCAACAAAAGGCATACCTGAACATGGAAAGACACCTGGCAACGGAGAAACAGTGGCTGCGGACGCGGTTGGAGTCCCTGATCGACGCGGCTCGAGAAACCGAACAAAAGCTCAACCGTCTCGCCGCTCTCGAACTGCGACTGCTGGAAGCGCATGAGTTCCCGGCGGTCCTGGGGATTCTCCTGGAAGATCTCAAGACCGGTTTCGACCTGGACCAGGTGGCCCTGGTGCTCTGCGACGACCAGAATGACCTGCAAACGGCACTGGAAAGTCACAGTCTGCCCGAGCACTGGCCGCTGCGACTGATCGCAGACCCTGCCCCACTGCGCCCCCTGCGGGAACCCACCCTGGGCTCACCGGGGGATGACGATCCCCACGTCCTGGATTTTTGCGGCATGAAAAAACTGAGCAGTCGGGCCCTGCTGCCACTCAGGCGGGGCACGGACCCCATCGGTCTGCTGGTGCTGGGCAGCTGCCGGGCTGAACGTTACAGCACCGACCAGGATACCTACCTGCTCAAGCGACTGGCGGCGGTGGTATCGGTGTGCCTGCAGAACACCCTTTCCGCGTGGCGGCTACGGGAAATCGGTGTGACGGATCCTCTCACGGGCATGCGCAATCGCCGTTTCTTCGACCAGCGACTGCAGGACGAGATCCTGCGCATGGAACGGGAGGGCCATGCCCTGGCCTGCCTGTTCGTGGATATCGACCATTTCAAGCGGGTCAACGACGATCACGGGCATGCCACCGGAGACCATGTCATCACCGCCGTGGCACAGCGCCTTGCGCACCACCTGCGCAGGTTCGATTTGCTGGCCCGCTATGGCGGAGAGGAGTTCGTCATTCTGCTACCGGCTCTGGAGCCCGCTGAAATACATGCCGTGGCCGAACGGATGCGCCATCAGGTGGAAGCCACCCCCGTGCCCATGGATCAAGAGGGTGAAATCCACGTGACTGTCTCCATCGGCGCCGCCCGTCTGCCGCCAAGACTGCTGAAGGGAAAACCCCCCGAGCAACGGGCGCGGGCCCTGCTCAACGCGGCGGATCAGGCCCTGCTTCAAGCCAAGGAATCAGGCCGCAACCGACTGGTCATCTCCCAGGAATTCCGTGATGCAAGGTTGACGTGACAAGCCAAGGACCGGGATACCCCGCCAACCCGGCACTCAGTCTCCACCATCCCGTTCCAGCGTGCCCCCTGACAACCGCTCGTACACCTGAGCGCCCGCTTCAAGATCGTGACAGCGCAGGATGGCGGCCCGACCAGGCGTGGCGTTATCCGGCTGCACCCGCACCCCGGCGGCGTCAGCGGCCTTCAGGCTGGCCTTGCTTAAATCAGCACTGCCAAACACGGAGATCACGAAGCCGCCCTCGGGGGCCGATGGCGGGGTGAATGGCGCCCCATCAGCCAGCGCCACCCAGGCCGGCAGAAAATCCGGGCCGTAGAAGTCAAAAAAACCATTGGACCCCCTGAGGTGGACCTCGATGGGCCGCCCACCGATCAGTTCGATATTGCACAGGCCGTTGTAACCGGACAGATGACGCCCCACCCAGTCATGAATCCAGGGCTCCAGTTCCGGCAGGGAAGCGCCGATTTCCCAGTAAATGGGCCGCGCGGCATCTTTTTCGGCCGAGGCCCGGGTGTGGGCGAACCAGCGCACCACACCCTCCTGAACCAGACAGTCGGTGCTGGTGTGCAATCCGGTCAAGCGCTCACACCAGAAGCTTCCGGGCTCCGCAGGCACATCACCCGCCCGCATCGCCCGGGCATCCAGCCCCATGCCAGACAGATTGGTAATGGGCTTGACGAAGACTTCATCCCCCGGCGCGATACCCAGATCCATGGGCGTCACGCCGCAGGGGGCGGCGCTCAAACCTGCGTCCAGGGCCAGCCGCAACTTGTCGTAGACATCGCGGTAACGCGGGTTCAGTCGCCAGGCAGCCGCATCCGAAACGGCCACCTCTCGCCGAGGTTCAGGCTGGAACAGGTACCTGCGTTCCGGTAGCACGCCAACAAAGGGCATGTTTTAACCCACCTCCGCCAGCTGATCCCCGGAGTCCTCATGCGTCCGCGTCACCTGGCACAGCAGCGACTTGAATGCCGGGAAGCCGCTGATGGGATCCAGCCTTCGGTCGTCGGTGAGTTCGTTGACGTTGGCGTGATTCCAGCCGTGGGCGCAGTGCGCCACACCGGGCTTGATACGGTCGGTCACGCGCGCCACAAACCGGACCCGCCCGCGCGGCGAGGCCACTTCGACCGCGTCCCCATCACCGATACCGCGGGCGGCAGCATCATGAGGATGCAGTTCCACCAGAGGATCGGGCACTGCCCGACGCATGCGTTCCAGATACTGATGCTGGGAGTGGGTGGCATGCTTGTGACGGGCACCACTGGTGAGCACCAGCGGGTAATCCCGGGCCAGTTCGGGTGTGGAAACAGGACTTTCCGCGGGCTCGCACCACACGGGCAGGCCGTCGTGCCCGGCATCGCGCAGCTCTCCGGCATCGAATTCCACCTTACCGCTCCGGGTCTTGAATCCTTTCAGGCGATACTGGCGATCCCCCTCCAGGAAGCCATGTTCCACCAGTTCATCCAGCACTCCCGCAAACACGGTCACTCCATCCGGGTCGTTGTACACCTGTTCACGGATGTTTTCCGGAATCCCCTCGGCGGCTTCGGCCCAGCAGGCTTCCAGATCGCCGTTCCAGAACTGATCCGCCATCCCCAGGCGCACCCCCAGATCCAGGAAGACCTCCGCATCCGGGCGCGCCTCACCACGGGGTTTGACGGCGGCGCGCCGGTAGCGCAGTTCGCCACGGAAATTGCACCCCGGATAGGCGATCAAGGCCGTGCGTTCCAGATTGGTGGCGGCGGGCAGGACAATGTCTGCCATGCGCGTGGCGGGGTTGTGGAAGAAATCGGATGCGGCGAAAAAGTCCAGCGCCCCCAGCGCCTGCTCCATGCGCTGCGAGTGTGGCCACATCACCGTGTTGATGCCCATGGCCAATAGCGCACGAATCGGTTGAGGCCGCCCTTCCAGAATGGCATCGGGCAAGAGCATGCTTTGCGCCGCCGGCCAATGGCGGGTCCACACCGGGAAGGTCTCATCGCCGATGCGCGGTGGCAGGTTCTTGAGGCAGTGATCGAACAGATCGATGGGCTTGGGAGTGACCTTGTCATTGAAGAAGCGATTACCGCCCTCGCGGTCGATATTGGCCGTGACGGCGGCCAGCAGGATGACGGCCCGGTGATTCTGGAAGCCGTTACTGTGCTGCACCGTGGACGTGGGTGAGAGCATGATCTGCGCCGGCGAATGGGTGGCATACAACCGGGCTGCACGCTCCAGATCAGCCACCGCAATGCCACAGATGGCCGCCACCCGCTCCGGCGTGAATGCCGCCACGTAATCCCGAAACGCCTCCACACCGTTGCCCCATTCGTCCAGGAAGGCCTGGTCTTGCCAGCCATGCGCGAAGATGAGGTGGTGCATGCCCAGTGCCAGGGCCCCGTCGGTACCGGGCCGGATCTGCAAGTGAACCTCGGCCTGCTCCGCCAGGGGCGTGACGCGCGGATCCACCACGATCATGGGCCGTCCGGGTTTGGCGCGGGCCAGGGCATGCTGATGAAAGGGCGGAATTGACCCGCGCGGGTTGGTGGACCACACCAGCAGGCAGCGAGTGGCCTCTGAGGCCACCGTGGAGGATGTCTTGATCTTGGTGCCAAAGGTCACCTCCTCCGCCACCTTGGTGGAGGAAAAGCAGCAACCGCTCTCGGTCATGTAGTTGGGCGATCCGAAGGCGTGGGCCAGGCGCTGCAGTTGGGGGCGGGCCTCCTTGGTGTAGCCTGCGAAAAAGGCCACCGTCTCGGCGCCATGTTGCGCGCGCGTGGCACTCAGGCGCTCGGCAATGGTGTCCAGCGCCTCATCCCAGGAGATGCGTTCGAACTCGCCCCCACCTCGGGGCCCCACCCGCCGCAGCGGATGGATCAGTCGATCCGGATGGTTGCGCCGATCCAGCTGCACATAACACCGGGGGCAGTCGGGGCCCTCGATCTTCACGGGCTCGCCACCGGGATCGAGGGTCACGTCGATGGCGCAGTTGGCATCACACTCGTAGCAGGTACTTTTGACGGTGGCCATGGGGTCGGTCGTCCTCGAGAAACGCCGGTGAGGCAATGGATTGGGGAGTTTCTGAACCGTGCACTTGAGTATGCGGGAGATCCGCCCGTCATTCGAATAACCGGGCAGAAAGTGAGGTATCGGCCATCAGGCCGAACCGGCATCCGGGTCTTCCGGCTCGACAATCGCGATCACCATCTGCCTCAAACCCATGACCGCGAAGATGGAGATGAAGGCGACAATAGGGTTCAGAGCGACCCACCAGACCACGAAGCCCAGGATCAAACCCGCCTGCTCCACGCGAAACATGCGCTCTGCGATGAAGAGCGTGAGCGACACGCCCAGCACACGCACCCAAAAGTCATTTCTCGATACGGCGGCGGCAGTCATATCCGCCGACCGGGCTGACAGGGAGGCCGACCACACGCCCACCAGGATCGTCACGAGCGATACGCAAACAGCTACCCAAAGCATGGCCCTGCCCTCCTGCTGAAAAATGCGGATGATTGATGACGCCTTGATCAGTTATTCGGACCGCATCATGTTCTATAAGGTTCTAAAAACACAATCCAAAAATGGTCATAAGAAATAAAGAGCGCTTGACAACCGTGGGATGGAGGCCTCATCTTTATATAGACCGATCCATCTATATACGGACAGCCCATGCCAGCCTCCAAACGCGACCAACTGCTCGCCACGGCCGAGCAACTCTTCTATGAGGAGGGCTTTCATGCCACGGGGATCGACCGCATCGTCGCGGCCGCCGGGGTCGTGCGCATGACGCTCTACAACCACTTTGCCTCCAAAGAGGCCCTGGTGGCCGCCGTGCTGGCGACGCGTCATGAACGCTTCATGGCCAGCCTCGATACGGCAACGGCCTCCGCGGTGCCGGGCCAGGTGACCCGGGCCCTGGTGGATGCCCATGGTCGTTGGCTGGAAGACCACAGTCCGCATGGCTGCATCATGGTCAAGGCGATGGGCGAGTTCGCCGAGCACAGCACCGAGATTCATGCGCTGGCAGTTGCCGCCAAGGCCGACCTGCTGGCGCGCCTCGAGGCCAGCCTGGCCCGCGACGGGCTGGATCACCAGGACGGCCTGGCGCGACAGCTTTTCATGGTGCTGGAAGGCAGTAACACGGCCGTGGCCCTGCAGGGCACACAAACGGCCCTGGCGGATACGCAAGCACTGACGGACACCCTGCTCTCGGTGGCCCAAGGCAAAACTGAATGAAACCCTTATCTCCCCTCGGCATGGCCACACTGGGCGGCGGCATCATTGCCATCACCTACGGCCTGGCTCGCTTCGTGTTCGGGCTCTTTTTGCCCGAAATGCGTCAGGAACTGACCATCACACCCACCATGGCGGGCGTGATCGGCTCCCTGCCCTTTTTAAGCTTTGCCTTCGCCATCGTCGTGGCCCCCTGGATAACGCGCCGACTCGGGGTCCGTCGCGGGGCGGTCACGGCCGCCGGGCTCGCCACGCTGGGGCTGCTGACCATTTCCCAGGCACCTTCAGCGCTATTTCTGGCTGCAGGTGTGCTGATCTGCGGTATCAGCACCGGGCTGTCCTCGCCGGTCATGGCGCAAGCGGTTCACCGCGTGGTGCCCTCCCACCTTCGCGGCAGGGTCAATGCCACCATCAACGCGGGCACCAGCCTGGGCATCGCCCTTGCCATGCCCGCCGTATTGATCTGGGCAGAGGCCTGGCGTAGCGCCTACGTGGGCTTTGCGGCTCTGGCCGCTGTGGGCGTCCTGGCGGCCCTGGTCTATCTGCCCCGGGATGCACGTCCCGCTTCCCGGTCGAGCGATCACACCACCACCCCGCCCATACACTGGATGCAGTGGCTTGCGATCGGCCGGTTGAGTGGCATGGCCTTCGCCATGGGGTTGGTCAGCGCGGCCTACTGGGTATTTGCCCCCGACGCAGTGATCACTTCTGGCGGACTGGTGTCCAGCCAGACCGCCTGGATGTGGCTGGCGGTGGGGCTGGGTGGAATGGCGGGATTCACCGCCGGTGATCTCATTTCTCGCTTCGGGCCAGCGCTCAGCCATGCTGGCGGACTCACCGTGATGGCAGCCGCCATCGGGTTGCTGGCCCTGAATCCCGGAAGTTTCGCGCTGGCCCTGACATCCGCAGCCCTGTTTGGCGTCGGATACATGATCCTTACCGGTTTCTACCTGGTCCGGAGCATCCAGATCATGGACCAGGCGCCGGCCCTCGGTCCGGTCATGCCGCTGCTGGCCACGTCCCTGGGCCAGGTGGCCGGCTCCCCATTGGCCGGCTGGCTGGTGGACACCCAAGGCCATGTGACCACCTTCATGCTCTTCGCCATCGTGGGAGTGAGTGTCGCCTGGCTGTTCTCGTGGTTATTGAATGAACGCGGCACGGCGATGGGTCAGACCCCTTGAATCGCCGCCCCCCGAAGAGGCATCGCTTCTGTCAGGCCAGCCGATCCAGTCGCAGCCGCTCGCGCTCATCAAACAGGCGCCGGGCCCCCAGCCAGATCGCGCCCAGGGTGCCAAAGCCCGTGCCGGCGGTGATCAGAAACATGACCAGAATCTGATATTTCACCGCCTCCATGGGCGGTGTGCCGGCAAGGATCTGGCCGGTCATCATGCCTGGCAGACTGACAATACCGGCGGCGGCCATGGCGTTGATGATGGGCATGAGGCCACTGCGGGCCGCATCGCGGCGGATATCCTGAATGGATTCCGACCAGGTCTGCCCCAGGATCAGGCGCCCCTCGATGGTGCGCCGCTGTTGCCAGGCCGTGGTGGTGAGACGGTCCAGCCCCAGGGCGATGCCCGTCATGGTGTTGCCCAGCAGCATGCCCAGCAACGGGATGGCGTACTGGGGCTCCCACCAGGGGGCCGGGCTGATGATGACCGTGAGGGCCAGGATGGTGGCCGTGAAGGCCGAGGTGAACATGGCCAGCGTGCCAATGCCGTATCCCCACCAGCCCCGAAACCGCCGGGCCTGGCGGGCCATGACCTCGCGGCCCGCCACCAGCAGCATGATCAGCGCCATGAGGGCCACCCAGTACAGGGCTGCGTGTTCGAACAGGGTGGTGAGTACCAGACCAATGAGCAGCAACTGGATCACCGTGCGTGCCGCCGCCACCAGCAGGCTTCGGGAAAGCCCCATGCCCACGCGGCTCGTCAGGACCGCCAGGGCAATCACCAGCAGAGCGGCAATACTCAGATCCCAGGGAGAAAGGTAGATCACATCCATGCTCAGGACCTCGATGCCATTGCCGGGTCGGCCAGCCGCCCCTGATCCATCATCAGCAAACGGCCACCCAGCCTGTCGCGCTGCTCGTGATCATGGCTGACCCAGATGGCCCCGGCTTCCCGTTCCCTCACATACCCCATGACCAGCGCTTCCATGCGCAGGGTGTTTTCAGGATCCAGATTGGCCGTGGCCTCATCCAGGAGCAGCACCCGCGGGCCGTTGCCCAGCATCCTTGCCAGCGCCAGGCGCTGACGCTCGCCGCTGGAGAGACGTTCCACCTCCCATTGGCGCACCTCCGGGGTGAATCCCAACTGCTGCAGCCAGTCGTCCTGCACCCCCGTGAGATGCTCATCCACGGTGTCCGCCCACCACACGGGATCTGCCGGCAGATACCCTACCTGACGCCGCCATAAGGCCGGAGGGATGGTGGCCCGCGGCTGGCCGGCCAACCACACCTGACCACGATGGGGGTCCAGATCGGCAATGGCCCGAAGTAGCAGCGACTTGCCCGCGCCGGAGGGCCCGGCAATGAGCAGCAACGCCCCAGGCGCCAGTTCCAGATCGACCGGCCCTACATGATCGGATTGCAAACCCGTCAGTTTCAGCAAGGGGTCAGCGGTGACGGCGTAGGTGGGGGCATCCATCACCACAGTATACCGGACGAACGATCCGCTATACTGTGCCCGAAAATTCATCAACCCGCTGTCGGGTGCCCGTTCGTCCACGGGAGAATCGGGAATGCGGTGGGGTGATCGATCAAGGATCACCGAGTCCGCAACGCGCCCAGCGCTGTGAGGGGGATCGCGCAGACATCGAGCCACTGCCATGGGCGGGAAGGCGTCCGCGCGGGACGAACCCGAGTCAGAAGACCGGCCCGACAGTTTCTTTGCACGGCAGCAAGGCCGGGCTGCCGTCCCACCTGCTTGAACAAGGGGAACAACATGCAGGCTGGTGATTCAACACCTGATCAACACCGCTTCAACGAGGCCGAACGCAAGGCCATCTATCGCAACATGCTCTGCCGGAGGGACGTGCGGGGGCAATTCCTGCCCGACCCGGTGCCCGATGACATGCTGGCCCGCATCCTGACCGCGGCCCATTTTGCACCCTCGGTGGGCTACATGCAGCCCTGGAGCTTTGTGGTCGTCAAGGACCCAAAGATCAAGCATCGGGCCCATCAGGCCTTCACCCGCGCCAATGAGGAGGCAGCAGGGATGTTCGAAGGCGAAAAGCAGGAGACGTATCGCAGCCTGCGCCTGGAAGGCATCCTGGATGCGCCCATCAATCTGTGCATCACCTGCGACCGGGACCGCGCCGGCCCGGTGGTGATCGGTCGCACCCACGACCATCGGATGGACCTGTACAGCGTGGTCTGCGCCGTGCAGAACCTGTGGCTGGCGGCACGCAGCGAGGGGCTGGGCGTGGGCTGGGTGAGCATCTTCCGGCCCGAAGACATCCGACAGGTACTGAATCTGCCCGATGAGATCGTCCCCGTGGCCTATTTATGCATTGGCCGGGTCAGCCACTTCCATGACAAGCCCGAACTGGAAGCCGCCGGCTGGCGTCCCCGGTTACCGCTGGAGCAATTGATCCATGTGGATGGCTGGGGGCATGCCCCTGCCGAGGACGACGAACTGGTCAAGGCCGTCCAGGCATGCCAGGCCAGGGCAAGCCGCTCCGAAGTCCCGCTTTAGGGCCTGCGCTCCCGCTCACCCTGTGCTCGCCTCCGTCGGCGCCCCTGCGGGTGCCGACGGCATTCGGCCCGTGCAAGACCTCACCGTTCGTGAATCCCCTGCTACGCTCATGGTAGGGCCGCTCGGGCCGACTGCGTGGGGATGAACCAAGATGACAAGAAAACGCCTTGTGGTCTGTTGCGACGGCACCTGGGCCAAGGAAGAAAACGAGACCCATATCTTCCGCCTGTTCAGGATGATTTCCGAGGCGCCCGCCAACGATGCCTATCAACTCAAGGAATACGTACCCGGCGTGGGCTCCTCGCGATGGACCCGTTTTCGCGGTGGGGCCTTTGGTTTCGGACTCAATGAAAACCTGCAACGGGCCTACAACTGGTTGGTGGAGCATTACGAACCCGGTGATGAGATCTTCTGTTTCGGTTTTTCGCGAGGTGCCTACACGGCGCGGTCTCTTTGCGGGATGATCGGCACATCCGGCCTCTTCTGCAGGCAACATCGGGACGACACGGATCTGGCCATGGATTACTACCGGGCACCCCCCGAACGAAGGCTGCAAAGCCGCCAACACCGTCGACTCCAGCGCATCACGCGTCATCCGGAAGAGACCCTGAGCGTGCGCATGCTGGGGGTTTTCGACACGGTCGGTGCCCTGGGTGTACCTATCCCTACGCTGGCCTCGTTTGCCCAGGGGGGACGACGGGTCAACTTCCATGACACCACGCTGGGCCCCCTGGTGGAGAACGCATTTCACGCCCTGGCCATCGACGAGCAACGTGGCCCTTTCAAGCCCACCCTCTGGACGATGCCGGATGGAACCCCGCCCCAGGCACGGCGATTTGATGGCAGCACAGTGGAACAGCAAGTGGTGCAGGCCTGGTTCCCTGGCGTTCATTCCGATGTGGGCGGCGGCTACGACAACAAGGCCCTGGCCGATGTGCCTTTCCTGTGGATGTTGCGCGAAGCCCAGGCGCTGGGGCTGCACATGGAGGATGATGTGATGGATGAATGGCTGTCTCCCAACCCCTTTGCCCCGGCCCATGATTCCCTGAATCTCCAATACAAGCTCACCGCCTACTGGCCATGGATCGACGACAACCGCCCACGCCTCATCGGTGCTCAGGCCCGGCATCGGGCTGGTCTGGGCATGGCACGGAACGCCATGGTCCACCAGGCCACCCTGGATCGCATCCAGCAGAGCGCGCAACTACCCCCGGAGCAGTCCCCCTATCGGCCCGCGAACCTGGTGAACGACCAGGGAGAGCTGCTGGAACCGATGGATGCCGTGAACACCCGTTAGGGCCCTCGCGGCCTGACCGGGGGCAGAGAAGTGATTCATGTGGTTATACTGGGGCAATGACTTCTGCCAAACCCACCTCACATGACCCCGGCCCCCGCATCTGGGTGGACGCGGATGCCTGCCCCGTGGTGATCAAGGAGATCCTGTTTCGTGCGGCACAGCGCACACGGATCCCTGTCACACTGGTGGCCAACCAGTTCATCCAGGTGCCGCGTTCACCCTTCATCAAGACGATGCAGGTGGGTGCCGGCTATGACGTGGCCGATGATGAAATCGTTCGTCTGGTGTCACCGGGAGATCTGGTCATCACCGCCGACATCCCCCTGGCCTCACAGGTACTGGACAAACAGGGCCAGGCGCTCAACCCGCGCGGTGAGTCATACACCCAGGACACCATCCGCCAACGCTTGCAAATGAGGGACTTCATGGACACCCTGCGGGCAAGCGGCGTCGATACCGGCGGCCCTCCAGCCCTCAGCCAGAGCGACCGGCAGGCCTTTGCCAATCAACTGGATCGTTGGCTGCAGCGAAACACCCGTGCCTGACCCGATGCCGTACCACGGCATTCCCCATGCAAAGGAGTTCTGATGAAATTTGCCCGTACCCTGACAATGATCGCCGCCGCCGCCACCTGGGTGATGCTGTCCGCCTGCGGCGGCGAGGAAACCGCCTCGGAAGTGCCGCTGATGGTGCTGGCCTCCCAACCCGCCAGTCATGACGGCCAGTTGATCACCACCCAGGGGGTGGTGCGCCATCTGGAGGAACCCTCGCACTACTGGATCGAGGATGAGCAACTGCGCCGTGTGGCCGTGGAACCCGACGACTTGATTGCCCCCCACCTGGGGGAAACCGTCAAGGTAACCGGCCGTTTCCATTACGCCCCCGAGGAAGGGCGCAGTCTGCGCCTGCAGCAGGTAGAACCCTTGGAGTGAACCGATCTGCTCCCTTCAAATCAAGGGGCAGCTCAAGGGATCAGGCCATCAATCTCTTCAACAGACACATCCATGCGCGAGGGAATCACCAGTGGACCAAACTGGTTGAACACAGGCACATCCGAGGCATCCCGACCGTAGCCCAGCCGCACCCGCCCCGCCTCAGACTCGGACTGGGTGGGGTCGAAGGTGAACCACTGGCCACCCACGTACGCCTCGAACCAGGCATGCAGGTCCATGGGCACCAACCGGTACCGATAGCCCACCACATAGCGCGCCGGGATACTCAGGCTTCGACATAGGGCGACCCCGATGTGGGCGAAGTCGCGGCATACCCCGTTGCCCCGGTCGATGGCCTCCTGGGCCGAGATGGGAGTGGGATCGGAGTCGGTGAGATACGTCATGTGCTCATGAGTCCAGCGGGCAATGGCCTCCACCTGGTCGTAACCGGGAATCTTGCCACGCACGATTTGCGCAGCCTGCTGCCCCAGGCGATCGGAGTCGCAATAGCGGCTGGGCGTCAGATACATGAGCGTGTGATCCGGCAAGTCCTGCACCAGCACAAAGGGCGCTCCCGGCACCCGATCCAGTCTGGGGGGCACGCGCACATCTGACTGCACCTGCACCTGGAAGTGCCCGGGCGGCGCCGTCAAACGTTGCCAAAGATTGCCGTACATATCGGTATATTCGATGATCGGCATGCCGGGCGACACAGTGTAGCGGTCCTGGGCCACCCACTGGTGTGCATCGCTACGCGGTCGCATGAGCAACAACATGGGACTCTCCACCTGAAAGTCCATCTCAAGGGTACAACCCACCCGCAACCACATAGATCGACCTCCCAGGGTCGTTGCCAAAAATATTCAAGCCTCCCCCTGACAGGGGGACGCCGTGACGCCGCGCACCTATCCGGTTTACCGCCCTCTCGTCGCAGTTTACGCCGCCACGAGGGCGAAATCTCGTTAACATGCTACATTCTTGCCCTCACCCCTTGAGCGTCCACTGGCGCGTCCTGATCACGCCCCAGAATCTCGAATACCGGCAGGCGCCATGACCGAATCGCTCCCCCCTCAAAACGATGCCAAGACGTCATCCCCGGAGCCTCCCCGAGGGGATGAGGAGCGGTTTCGTGCCCTGGCCGACGCCGGCCAGGCGCTGATCTGGACCTCTGGCCTGGATATGCAGTGTGACTGGTTCAACCGCGTCTGGCTGGCATTTACGGGTCGCACCATGGATCAGGAACGGGGCGCAGGCTGGACCGAGGGGGTCCACCCGGCGGATCTGGATGACTGTATCGCGATCTACACCGAAGCCTTCGAGCGGCGACAACCCTTCAGCATGGACTATCGACTGCGTCACCACAGCGGTGAGTTCCGCTGGATTCAGGACGATGGCCAGCCTCGCTACGGGGCGGATGGCGCCTTCCTGGGGTATATCGGCCATTGTCTGGATGTGACCCGTCGAAAGGAGGCGGAGCTCACCAACCGGGTGCACAGTCAGGTACTTGAGCAAGTGCTGGAGCATGCCCCCCTGCGCGATATCCTGCGCACCATCGCCGAGGGTATCGAGAGACTGCTGTCCAACCGGCGGGCAGCCATTCAGCTGGTGGACGAGGAAAACCAGCTCCTGCTGCTGGGCGCCGCACCCAGCCTACCCATGGAATACAACATCACCTGCGATGGACTGGCCATCGCCGAGGGGGTCGGGTCCTGCGGCACGGCCGCAGCCACCCTGCAACGAGTGATCATTGATGATGTGACCACCCACCCCTTTTGGGAAACACTGGCCAATGCCGTGCGGGAAGCAGGGATTGGGGCTTGCTGGTCCGAGCCGATCCTGGACTCCCAGGGCCAGGTCATCGCTACCTTCGCCACCTACCGGGATGATCCCGGCAGCCCCGATGAACATGAGATCCAGACCGTACAAGCCTTCTCAAACCTGACCCGCCTGGCTATCGAGCAGACACGCCAACAGGGCCGCCTGGTGCTGAGTGACACTGTCTTCAGGGCCGCGGGGGATGCCATTTTCGTGACTGATGCCGATGGCATCATCCTGGAAACCAACCCGGCCTTCACCCTGCTCACCGGATACACCGCCGGGGAAGCTGTCGGCCAGAACCCAGGACTGCTCAGGTCGGATCAGCATGATCAGCCGTTCTTTACCCAGCTTTGGGAAATGCTGCTCGCCACCGGCCAATGGGAAGGCGAACTCTGGAACCGCCGCAAGGATGGCTCCCTGTTCGCAGCCCAGACCACCATCCGTGCGGTTCCGGACACTTCCGGGCAGACCCGGCACTTCGTGGTCGTTTTTTCGGACATCACTGAACGCAAGGCCCTGCAGGCCCAACTGGAGCACAATGCCAGTCACGACCTGCTCACGGGACTTCCCAACCGGGCGGTGTTTCAGGACCGCCTGCACCAGGCCATGGCCATGACCGATCGCTCAGACGGTCTGCTGGCAGTGATCTATCTGGACCTGGACGGCTTCAAGCAGGTCAACGACCTACTCGGCCATTCCGCCGGGGACGCCCTGCTGGTACAGGCAGGGACGCGGTTCAACGCCTGCCTGCGCCAGCAAGACACCCTGGCGCGTATCGGCGGGGACGAGTTCGCCGGTATCCTGCTGGACCTGAAAACCCCGGCGGATGCCCAGCCCGTGCTGGAACGCATCCTCGGGGCCTGCAAGGGCCTGTGCGATTCAAACCTCCATGGCGAAGCATCCATTTCGGTAAGCATCGGCGTGAGCTTCTACCCCCAGTCAACGCCCGTGGAACCGGATGGTCTACTGCGACAAGCCGACCACGCCATGTATCAGGCCAAGCAGGCAGGACGCAACCGGTATTGCTTCCATCGCTGAAGCCTGCGCCACGCAAGGCCTTTCTCATGGCCAGACACCGCCTACGACAGCATGTTGCGCAGCATTGAGCGCACCTCCTCGCGGACGATTTCCCGGATGCGCTCCTCCGAGATGGGCGACTCCGGCGGCGGCAACGCCTCCAGACGATCGCTGATCATGGATGCCACCATTGCGTCCAGGCTTCCGGTGGGTGCTCGAGCCTCGGCGAGGCTCTCGGATGGCGGTGTGTTCTCCGGCTCTGCGGCCATATGGGCCTCCTCCTGTGGGTCCTGCTGTGTCATGGTCGGCTCTGGCTCCGGGGTCGGTTCCGGGTTGGGCGTCGGTTCTGGCTCCGGGACAGGCTCTGGATCAGGCGTCGGCTCCGGCTCGGGCTCGGGTGCCGCTTCAGGGATCATCCCGGGGTGCAGCGGGGTGGGTGCCGAGCGGCGCTCGGGCTCGGAACCCACCATGTCCAGCAGGGCTTCTTCAGGGTCCTGAAAGGGCTGGCTGTCATCGGCATCGTCGTTGCCCTCGGGAGGCTCATCAATGACGAATCGATCCAGCTCACCATTCTCGATCCACTGCGCCCACTGCTCATACAGGGCTTCCTTGTCGTCAACGCCCTCCACATCGCCGGAGATGAAGGAGGATATATCCTTGACGTGGTACTTTCGCTGCACATAATCCGCCAGCAGCGGACCCACCTCCTCGCTGCCGCGGGTCAGGGCCACCAGCCTCATCAAGCTCTCGGATTTGGCACTCATCTTGTTTTTCCTTGATCAGTCATGAAGGACACTCACTTCAGGATAGCGGCATCGGAGGCCCCGGCTTAAGCCCATTGCTTTGACCGCTCTGGCGGGGCCGTTATACTGCCACCTGCCGGCGCACCAGTAGAACATGGCACAGCGCCCGCAATCATCCCGCCCGGGTGGCGAAATTGGTAGACGCAAGGGATTTAAAATCCCTCGGCCCCAGGCCGTGCCGGTTCGAGTCCGGCTCCGGGCACCATATTCCATCGGATCAGTCCAAATGGATATCACGGCGGCAGGCACCTGTCCCGCCCGCCGCCGACCGATGTGCTGGAGGTGATCCCAGATGAACAACGTCATTGCCTGTGTCGACGGATCCCGTGCTTCTCCGTCCGTCTGTGATTACGCGGCCTGGGCGAGCCGACGCATGGACCTCCCTGTCATGCTGCTACATGTGAGCACACCGCCGGAGACCGCCACAACCCAACAGGTCCGCGAGGAGTTGACCCTGGGACACCGCGAGGCACTCCACGGTGAGTTGGAGCAGACAGAACAGACAAGACGACAACTGCTGCATAAACAGGGGCAGGCCATTTTGAATGATGCCGCGGACCGCCTGATGCGCCAGGGTGTCCTGGAGCCCGGCAACCTGCTGCGCCAGGGTGACATCGCGCAGGTGCTCAGGGAACTGCAGGGCGAGGCCCGCCTGGTGGTGGTGGGGCGCAGGGGAAATGACTCCGGGGAGGACATGCGGCATGTGGGTGGCCACCTGGAGACCATCATCCGTACCCTGGGTCCCAAGCTACTGATCGCCCCAGAACACTACGCCCCCACGGAGCGCTTCCTGATTGCCTACGATGGCAGTGAAACTGCCAACAAAGTGGTGGCCCGTGTGGCGCAAAGCCGTCTGCTCAGCGGACTGTCCGGGCACCTGCTCATGGTGGGCAAGGATACCGGCGACAACCGCGCCATGCTCCACGCAGCGCAGAGCATGCTTGAGCGCAAGGGCTTTTCCATGCAGGCAGCGTTGCGCCCTGGCCCGGTGGAAGCGTCCGTGATCAGCTACCTGGAGGAGCATGACATCCAGTTATTGGTCATGGGCGCGTTCGGACATTCCAAGGTCCGACAATTCTTCGTGGGCAGCACGACCACGCGAATGCTCAAGACATGCCGCATACCGCTGCTGATCCTGCGCTGACACCCGACACCCATCCCCAAGCCCCCCTTGGACCGGGATCAGAAGCCTGTCCCGGCAGGAATCCAATGCCACCCGTCAAGAAACCATCTTCCAGCGATTATCCACGGCCAGCCAGACGTCCCTGGCTGCGTTCCCGTCAGCCCACCTACCGGATTGCTGCCGTGGGTGTGGGCCTGCTGATGGTGGCCGGGCTGGGCATCTACATCGGCGTGGGCTACCTGGGGGGCGTGCCCCGGCAACTCGTACTGCTGTTTTCTGCGCCAGGCATCCCCATGGGCTGGTGGTTCCTGACCATGTCCACCTGGAACGCCGGCCCCATCAACAGCCTCATCATCCAGGGCGCCACCGGCGCCTGCCTGATGACCCTGGGGATTCTGATGCTGTTCGGGGCGTATGGCGGGATCTTCCTCGTCAGTCTGGGCCTGATGTTGCTGGCCTGTTTTCACTTTTACCTGGCCGTGCGCAGCTTCCGACGCCGGCTCTGATCTCTCCTGAAACCCGCAGACCCCACATCATGCGTATTGCACTCATTCAACAATCCAATACCGATGACATCCAGGCCAACCTGGACAAGAGCCTGGCGGGCATCCGCCGGGCAGCCGAGCAGGGGGCCCGATTGGTCATCCTGCAGGAATTGCATACGGGCCCCTATTTCTGCCAGACGGAGGACACCGGAATCTTCGATCTGGCCGAACCCATCCCCGGCCCCACCACGCAGACCCTCTCGGAACTGGCGGCGGAACTGGGCGTGGTGATCGTCGGCTCGCTGTTCGAGCGTCGTGCTGCCGGTCTCTATCACAACACCGCCGTGGTGCTCGACAGCGATGGCCGCCTGGTCGGACGCTACCGCAAGATGCACATCCCAGATGATCCGGGGTATTACGAGAAGTTCTACTTCACCCCTGGCGACCTGGGCTTTCATCCCGTGGACACCTCCGTGGGCCGGCTGGGGGTGCTGGTCTGCTGGGATCAGTGGTTCCCGGAAGCCGCTCGGCTCATGGCACTGGCAGGCGCCGAGTTGTTGATCTATCCCACAGCCATTGGCTGGGATCCGGACGACAACGCCGAGGAACAGGCGCGCCAACGGGAGGCATGGATCACCGTGCAGCGGGCCCATGCGGTGGCCAATGGTGTGCCTGTGGCCGCCTGCAACCGGGTGGGTTTCGAGGCCGATCCCTCCGGCGTCGGCGCCGGGAGCCGGTTCTGGGGCAGCAGTTTCGTCTGCGGCCCGCAGGGGGAATTTCTGGACCAGGCCTCCACCGATGAGGAGGCCTGCCTGCTGGTGGATGTGGATCTGGCCCGGGGCGAGGCTGTGCGGCGTATCTGGCCCTTCCTCCGGGATCGACGCATCGATGCCTATGAGGACCTGCTCAAACGCTACCGGGATGACTGAGCCGATCCCGGACGGAATTTCGGGCGATGATTCCAATCTTATCAACGACACGGCCCCCATTTCCCGGTAGAGTGAGGGGTTGCTGTACCAAACCGAGGAGGTTTTAAAGATGAATTTTGAAGAAATGAAGAACATGGGTTCCAACGACCGCATGATTCGTGTCGTCGTGGGCCTGGTGCTGCTGGCCCTGGTTTTTGTCGGCCCGCAAACCCCTTGGGGCTGGCTGGGACTGATCCCTCTGGCCACCGCCACCATTGGTTGGTGCCCGGCTTATAACCTGTTGGGTATGAACACCGATCCCGACAAAGAAGCCTGATTCGCCTTCAGGCTGACCGGGGGACCCCGATCCGCTGATTACGGGGATCGGGCGCGTAAATAAAAAGGGCACGGTATAATCGGCGGCCTAGTGAAACACACCCCGGCCACACGCATACCGAATGCCACAAAACAGCAAGTCCAACCCGCTTGAAGCACTTGAACTCCCCACCGCCGGCCACTTGGCCCGGTGGGGAGGTCTTTCTGGTTCCGCCCTGTGGCTCGCCGTCGCGGAAGCCGCTCGTCGACACCGTGGCGTTTCTCTGCTCATCACGCCAGACACGCAGACTGCCGAGCGTCTTGAACAGGAGATGAATTTCTTCCTGGCCGGCGAGGATCTTCCGACCCTGTCCCTGCCCGATTGGGAAACCCTGCCTTACGACGTGTTTTCTCCCCACGAGGACATCGTCTCCCGGCGACTGGAAACGCTCTACCACCTGCCCGCCCTGAGACGGGGCGCCCTGATCATTCCCGTCACCACGCTCATGCAGCGCCTGCCCCCTCGAGCCTGGCTGCAATCGGAGTGTCTGATGCTGCAACAGGGTGAGCGAATCGACCGGGACAAACTCAGGGAAGGTTTCGAGCAGGCCGGCTATCAGCATGTGAGTCAGGTGATGGAGCACGGGGAATACGCCGTGCGTGGTGCCCTGATGGATGTTTACCCCATGGGCAGCGACGCCCCCTATCGCATCGATCTGCTGGACGACGAGATCGAGACCATCCGCACCTTTGATCCGGAAACCCAGCGCTCACGTGAAACCATCCAGGAAGTGCGCCTGCTGCCCGCCCATGAGTTCCCTCTCAATGAGGCCGGCATCAAGGCCTTCCGCCAGCATTACCGCACCGTGATCGAGGGAGACCCCCAGGCCAGCCACATCTATCGGGAGGTGAGCCAGGGTTCTGCTCCGGCGGGCATCGAGTACTATCTACCGCTGTTCTTCAAGCAGATGGAAACCCTGTTCGACTACCTGCCCGACAATACCCTGGCGGTTCACGTCGGGGATACCCTGGCTGCCGCACAGGCCTTTGCCGATCAAGTGGCCCATCGTTACGAACAGCGCCGTCACGACCGCGAACGCCCCCTGCTCCCCCCCGATAGCCTCTTCCTCGGTGTTGAGGACGTAGCGAACGGCACGCGCGACTGGCCCACGCTGGAACTGACCAGCGAGCCCTTGGAGGACAACGGCCCGGCCAGCACCCACAACGCCAACGCCCATGCCCACGGCGACCTGCGCCTGCAGACTCGCCAGGCCGAGCCTGCCAGGGCACTCAACGACTTTTTCAAGGATTTCCCGGGCCGGGTGCTGCTCATGGCGGAATCCCCCGGGCGTCGAGAGGTACTGCTGGATACCCTGCGACCCTTCGGCATCATTCCGCACCACGTGGAATCCTGGGCCGAATTTCTGGCGTCAGATGCCTCACCGGCCATCACCATCGGCCCCTTGCAATCAGGCCTTTGCCTGCCCGGCGAGGGGATTGCGGTACTTACCGAATCCGAGCTGTTCGGGGAGAAGGCCCGCCAGGAACGTCGTCGGCGCAAACCCACCCGGGATGCAGACGCGGTGGTTCGCAACCTCACCGACCTGCACGCAGGCGCCCCCGTGGTCCATGAGGATCATGGCGTGGGGCGTTACCTTGGCCTGCAGAAGATCACCGCCGGTGGTCAGGAAACGGAATTTCTCACCCTGGAATACGCGGGCGGCGACAAACTCTATGTGCCGGTGGCCTCGCTGCATCTGGTGAGCCGTTACACCGGGGCCGACCCCGAACACGCCCCGCTGCACAAGCTGGGAACCGAAACCTGGTCGAAGGCCCGGCGCAAGGCAGCCGAAAAGGCCCGCGACGTGGCCGCAGAGCTCCTGGACATCTATGCCCGCCGGGCGGCGCGCCAGGGCCATGCCTACCAGGCAAGAGGCGCGGAATATACTGCATTTGCCGCCGCCTTCCCGTTCGAGGAAACCCCGGACCAGCTCAGTGCCATCGACGCCGTGCTTGACGACATGGCCTCCGAGCGTCCCATGGACCGGGTGGTCTGCGGGGATGTGGGCTTCGGCAAGACCGAAGTGGCCATGCGGGCGGCCTTTGTGGCCATCCAGGGCGGCAAGCAGGTGGCGGTGCTCGTGCCCACCACCCTGCTGGCCCAGCAGCATGACCAGAACTTCCGCGACCGCTTCGCCGATTGGCCTGTACGCATCGAATCCCTGTCCCGCTTCGGTTCCCAGAAACAGCACCAGGAAGTGATGAAGGGCCTTGAAGATGGTCGGGTGGACATCGTCATCGGCACTCACAAGCTGATCCAGGGCAACCTGCGCTTCAAGAACCTGGGGCTGGTGATCATTGATGAAGAACAGCGCTTCGGGGTCCGCCACAAGGAGCGTTTGAAGTCCCTGCGAGCCGAGGTGGACATGCTCACCCTCACCGCCACGCCCATTCCCCGGACCCTGAACATGGCCCTGTCGGGCCTGCGTGATCTGTCGATCATCGCCACGCCGCCGGAGGAGCGTCTGACCATCAAGACCTTCGTCAGCCAGTGGAACAGTGCCCTGATCCAGGAGGCCTGTCTGCGAGAGATTCGCCGGGGTGGGCAGGTGTACTACCTGCACAACGAGGTTCAGACCATCGAAAAGGCTGCAAGGGAGCTTCAGGAACAGGTCCCGTCAGCCACCATTGGCATTGCCCATGGCCAGATGCGTGAGCGGGAACTGGAACAGGTGATGCTGGATTTCTATCACCGGCGCTACAACGTTCTGGTGTGCACCACCATCATCGAAACCGGCATCGACGTGCCCACCGCCAATACCATCATCATCAACCGGGCCGACAAGATGGGCCTGTCCCAGCTGCACCAGTTGCGGGGGCGAGTGGGACGTAGCCACCATCGCGCCTATGCCTATCTGATCACCCCGCATCCGTCGGGCATGACCAAGGATGCCGTCAAACGACTGGAGGCCATCGAGTCCCTGGAGGACCTGGGGGTCGGCTTCACCCTGGCCAGCCACGATCTGGAGATCCGGGGTGCCGGCGAATTGCTGGGGGACGAGCAGAGTGGACAAATCCAGGAGATCGGCTTCACCCTTTACAATGAACTGCTGGACCGGGCTGTCAAGGCCCTCAAGGAAGGCAAGGTCCCCGACCTGGATCACACCACATCCGATACCACGGAGGTGGACCTGGGTCTGCCGGCACTGCTACCCGATGACTATGTACCCGACATCCACACGCGCCTGATCCTCTACAAGCGCCTGTCTGCCTGCCAGGACACGGACCAACTCAGGGAGATGGAAGTGGAGATGGTGGACCGTTTCGGACTGCTGCCGGCGCAGGCCAAGAACCTGGTGGAGGCCACGCGGCTGAAGCTGCGATTGCAGCCCCTGGGGGCGCGCAAACTGGAAGTCGGGCCCAAGGGTGGCAGGCTGATCTTCCACACCAACCCATCGGTGGACCCGATGAGCGTGATCCAGCTGGTGCAATCCCAGCCCGAAAGCTTCCGTCTTGATGGCCAGGATACGTTGCGCTTCACCGCCGAAATGGAGAGTCTGGATCAGCGCGTCGAGAGCGTAAACCAGTTGCTGGGGCGGCTGCAGATCAAGCAGGATGCCGCGGCCTGAGGCCGGCCCTCACCTCAAATCATGCCCGCCCGTAGGTATCCTCAAACCGGACAATATCATCCTCCCCCAGGTAACTCCCCGACTGCACCTCGATGAGTTCCAGGGGGATCTTGCCCGGGTTCTCCAGCCGATGCGTCACCCCCAACGGGATGAAGGTGGACTGATTCTCCGTGAGCACGAACTGCTCTTCGCCCCGGGTGATGCGTGCAGTGCCCCTCACCACCACCCAGTGTTCGGCCCGGTGATAATGCATTTGCAGTGACAAGGTCTCACCCGGCTTCACCGTGATCCGCTTCACCTGAAAACGCGAGGCCATGTCGATCTGTTCGTAGGTTCCCCAGGGACGTGCCACACAGCGGTGATTCTCCGATTCCTGTCGACCATCGGCCTTCAGGCGGGCCACCACCTCTTTCACATCCTGACTGCGGTCCTTGTGCATCACGAGCACCGCATCGGAGGTCTCCACCACGATCAGATCCTCCACACCCACGGCCGCCACCAGGCGATGACTGCCGTGCACATAGCAATTGCGGGCACCCACCGTCATCACATCGCCCACAGCCACGTTGCCATCCCCGTTCTGCTTGCCCACCGACCATAGCGACTCCCAGGAGCCCACATCGCTCCAGCCGGCATCCAGGGGTACCATGACCGCACGGCGTGTTTTCTCCATCACCGCATAGTCGATGGACTCGGAACGACAGGCGGCGAAGGCCTCCCGGTCCACCCGCAAAAAGTCCAGATCTGCCTGCGTGCCCTCCATGGCACGACGACAGGCCTCCAGGATATCCGGTGCATGCTGCTCAAGCTCCTCCAGATACGCCGAGGCGCGAAACACGAACATGCCACTGTTCCAGTAATAATCTCCGGAGGCCAGATAGTCCTCGGCAGTGGACCGATCAGGTTTTTCCACGAACGCCTTCACCGGCGCGCCAGAGCGATCCTTGACGTGATCCGCAAGGATATACCCGTAACCTGTATGGGGCTCGGTGGGCACCACGCCAAAGGTCACCAGATCACCGTCCTCGGCCAGGGATACGGCCTCATCCAGGGCCTTTTGAAAGGCCTCCACATCGGCAACCAGATGGTCCGCAGGCATCACCACCATGACCGGATCGCCCCCGGACGCCGTCTGCTCCAGTGCCGCCAATGCCACCGCAGGGGCGGTATTGCGGCCCACCGGCTCCAGGATGATCTGGCATGGATCCACACCCGTCTGCCGCAATTGCTCGGCCACCAGGAAGCGGTGCGCTTCGTTGCACACGACAACGGGGGCTACCAGAGCAGTGTCCTTGGGCAGTCGCTCCAGTGTCGCCTGAAGCATGGTCTGACCCTGACCCGTCAGGGGTAAGAACTGCTTGGGGTAGTGCTGGCGCGACATGGGCCACAGCCGCGTACCGGCGCCACCGGAAAGGATCACAGGAACAATACCCACGGAGATCTCCATATTGATTCATCCAATTATGAGCTTTACTCGCCAGACCCGTTATGGGGACGCCCGTCAGTCACCGCGTCTCACCCGGTCACTCATCATGATGCCAATCCACCGGGTATCCCGCTGCGCCTCCAAGGCCAACTTGGCGATCATGGTCAGCGGAATGGACAATATCATCCCCACCGGGCCGAACACCCAACCCCACACCAGCAATGACACCAGCACGATCACCGGCGACAACCCCAGCGTGCGCCCCATGAAACGCGGCTCCAGAACACTGCCAATGGTGACGTTCACGGCTACATAGAGGCCAAGCACCATCAGCGCCTCGGGGATACCCATCCCCAGCAACGCGATCAAAAGCGCGGGCGCCGCCGCGATGATGGACCCCACATTGGGGATGAAATTCAGCAAGCCGGCCAGAATGCCCCAGAGCACGGCGAAGTCGACCCCAATCAAGGCGAGGCCCGCCCAGATGACGATGCCCGTCGTGAAGCTGGCCGCACTCTTGATCAGCAGGTAGCGATACACAGACCGCAGGAAACGGCGCATGCGAACGCGGGCCCGAGGGCGCCCCGGGAACGCCGCATTGAGTTTGGCAGCCAGCGTACGTTCCTCCAGCAACAGAAACATGTAAGCCAGCAGGACCAGGAAAGTACTCGCGGTGAACGCCCCCAAGCCCCCCGCAATCCCTCGAGCCGCACTGGTCAAGGTAGCCGCTCCCGGTAAGGAGACCTCCTCCGGTAACGCCTCCACCGGCAAGCCCCTCGCCTCGAAAGCCTCCCGCAGATCCACCAACCACTGCTCCAGGCGCTCCTGGTAAAGCGGCGCCTGACTGGCCATGTTTTCAGCCGCCCCCCTCAAGGCCAGAAACAGCAGGAAGAACGTGAATCCCACACAAAGAAAGAGAATGAGCACAGCCAGGGCACCAGGTACTCCGCGGCGTTCCATCCAGGTGAGCGGCGGTGCTGAGATGATGGCCAGGAATGCCGCTAGCAGGAAAGGCGTGAGTATGTGGCTCACCTCCCTGAGCCCGGCGAGGATGACCACGACCGCAGCGGCGCCCAGCAACCAGTGCCAGGTGCCGAGGTTTTCGCTTGAGGAGAAGGGTATGGATTTACTGAACCGCTCGGGTATCACGATCGTATGGCCGCCTGGAAGGCTTGAGAAGTGGAGATTTTATCTGTTGAACGATACACAAACCCAGGAAGCACTGCATCCGGAAAATCCCTTCATTCACCCACCCAGGTCCACCACCTGAGTTGAACACGAACCGGGCTGTCCAAAACGCACAAGGGACCCTTGCGGGTCCCCTGTGATACTGCTTCAGGTTTTCAGCAGGCCTGAGCCCGTTCCAACCTTAGATACCAGCCGCTTCCTCGGCTGCGTCATCATCGAAGTCATCCGCAGAGATGTCGGGATCCACTTGGGTCTCGCTCAACTCGGCATCGGCTTCTGTAGGTGCCCAGCCCTCACGCCGCTGCACGCGGTTGAGTTCGGGGTAGTCTGCCAACATGTTGGCCCCATCCAGAGGCAGTTGCAGGCCGTTGTGGCAGGTGGCGCAGTTGGTCTTGGGTGCATCACCCAGGGGGCCCAACTGGGTGTCCGGATACACCGGCTGCAGCGGATCCAGATAGTCCACGTTCAGCGCCCGAACCATCTCGAGGCCGTGCCATGCCGTCACACGCTCCGGCGGGCTGGTTTGCCAGTCCGGGAAGTTGTTCGTGTTGTGGCAGGTCGTGCAGTTGGCACCCAGCGCCTTGGACATGTGGATCATCAGACCAAAACCCCACTCGGCGTCCATCAGGTTATGGGGATTGTCACCCATGGGCAGCGTGGTACGCGGGGTCACACGCAGATCCTTGGGATCATCCGCCAGGAACGCACTGAACACGTCGTTGGGCAGCGATGTGGAAGCCACATTCGGACCAGCCAGGTTCTGGCCCATCCGGCTCGCGGCCACACCAGCGGCCTGTCTCGGACCCGGGTCCTCGAACCAGATCTCCGCAGGCACGGGCTGACCCATGTGGCAGGTGTAGCACGTCACACCCGTTTCACCCACGTGAGCATCCCACTCGGTGTTGATGGTCTTGGTCATCTCGAGCATGTTGCGGGAGACAATCTTGGTGTAGATGTTCTCATCCGCGAAGTCACCCGGCACGTGGCAGTAGTTACAACCCTGTTCCGGCGACACCCAGGCGGTGATCGCGTTCATCAGGCGGTTGAACTCCGCAATGCTGAGATCGCCCAGCACTTCCACACTGGAGTAGATATCTCCGGCCTTCGGGCCGGCACTGCTGGCCGGTCTTTCGGCCTCAGGGATCACCAGGTCAACCCGCTTTCTGGCTTCCAGATGACGCTTGGTCACCTGCTCCATACCCAGTCCGCGATAACCCTTCTGATCGGTTTCGATTCCAACTGGCAGTTCACAGCCAGTCACCAGGAGTGCAGCACCTGTCAGTGCCGCCACTGTCACAGTTTTGCGCGTAATGGTATTCATTGCGACATCCCTTGAAGCATGGCCGGATCTTCGACGGGCGGATAGATGTTCGGATACGACGGTGCGACGCCGTGATCAATCGCCCACATGTACCAGTTATCAACCACCGTGCCCGTGAGCAGAATGCCGATACCGCCGGTAATCACGGTCAGGACGGCGAACCACCAGGCCCAGCGGTGGATGGATTCCATGGTGGCATTGAAGCCCATGGTCCAGCGCCAGAACAGAGCGGCACGATCGGAAGCTGTACCGCGGTCAGTGATTTGCTCGATTTCGCGCTCACCGCCGTACCGGCCCACTGCCAGAACCGTTGCACCATGCATGGCAAACAGCAGCGCCGAGCCATACAGGAAGGCAATGGATAGCATGTGGAACGGGTTGTAGTACAGGTTGCCGTACTTCAGGGAGAAGGCCGTCGTCCAGTCCAGGTGAGGGAAGATGCCGAACGGAACCGCTTCGGACCAGTCACCCATCAACAGCGGACGGAAGAAGCCCAGGGACAGATACAGGAAGATCGCCGCCGCGAACGCCCAGGCCACATGCGTGCCCAGGTTCAGCGCCCGTGCCCGACGATAGACACGTACCCACCACAGCAGGATCGAAGCCGTGAGGAAGAATCCTGCCATCTGCCACCAGCCACCTTCAGCCAGCGGCGCAATGCCCAGACCATACTCCGCCTGCGGCGGCTCCAGACCCAGATAGAACAGTTGACGTACAAACTGCGCGGGATCCCAGTTCACCTGGGCCCAAAAGTTGAAACCAATGATCAGGATTGCGATCAAACCAAAGAGGATCGAGAACAGGCCCGTATAACCCAGATAGATGGGGCCAATTTGGGCGTTTCCGAACCGGCCGGCTAGATGCATCAGCATCGGCTTGCCGATTCGCTCCCGTTCATTTTCCAGCGGGACGCCGGCCTCAGGCTCCGCCTGGACCTGCACTCGATTGAATATATTTTGATATTCGGCCATTGTGGTCCCCTTACATTAAGCCCAGATCGGAAGGTTAAGCCACCAGTTCCACCATTCCGGCCAGCTGCGGGTCCAGAAGGGACCACTCAGAATGATGCACACGGCGCTCCAGAAAGCGGCATTCAAGGCCAGGAAGAGACCCAGACGATGCACACCAAGGGCGCCAATGGAGTAGCCGACGGTGTCACGGAAGAAGGTATCTTCGTATTCGGGAGTCTTGACGGCCTCGCCCTTCTTCGGGTTGGTCACGGACAGGATCAAGCCGCCATGCAGCGACAAGGCCAGGGCCGTGGTGAAGAAGAAGGTGATGGCCAGCATGTGTGCCGGGTTATAGTGGAAGTGCAGGAACTGGTAACCGACGTTGGACACCCAGTCCAGGTGGCTCATGATCCCGTAGGGGAAACCATGACCCCAGGCACCCAGCAGAACCGGGCGGATGACCACCAACGCGACATAGGCAAAGATCGCAACACCGAACGCGATCGGCACATGGTAGCCCATGCCCAGTTTGTTACAGATTTCTACCTGGCGAAGTGCCCAGGAGACAAATGCACCGATGGCGCAGATGGTAATGAATTGCCACAGGCCGCCCTCAGCAAGAGGAGCCATACCCAGGCCATAACTCAAGTCAGGTGGGGCGATACTAATCTGCCAGATATTCCAGGTTGGGCCCATCGCCGCGCCCCAGACGATCAGCAGCGTTCCCAGCGCTGCGAAGATGGCCGTTAGCACCCCAAAAAAACCAACGTAGAATGGGCCTACCCAGAAGTCAAATAGATTGCCCCCAATCAACGTCCCCCCGCGTACGCGGTATCTCTTCTCAAAGCTCAGCATGGACATTCCTAGAACCTCCGGTCAGAAGGCACCGGCCGGAGATTCCGGCCGCTGCCCTATACTCTCAACACTCTGGTCAACGTATTGGCCCAGATACCGGGCGGGATGAATATTTCACAGCCATTATCCCGCCCGGGAGCGTGGGCATCAGACGTCTTCAGCCCAGGGTTGACTTGCCTGTCTGAGCCTGCACCGCAACCTGCTCGGTCGTATCGACCAGAGAGGCGCTGTGCATCCAGTTGAAGCGCTCGGTGCTCAACAGGATGAAGTGGATCAGAAGAGCCAGCACGGCCAGGAACGCAAACAGGGCAACCAGCGCTCTGCGCGGATCGAACAGCAGCCAAACACGCCACATATTGAAATCTCCTATATTGGAAAGAAACTGCTTTTAATGCTTCGCTAAAGGTACGGCTTAAGACTCGATTCGCCTTTCAGGCGAAGCGTCTTACCAAGCCACACCCCAGGGACGCCACATCCAGGCCAGAACGTGGGCCACAGCGGCAACCGCCAGGAAGCCCATCATGCTGGTCATGAAGACGCCATGAAACTCCATGGCCTCCTCTTCATTCAGCCCCGAGAGCGAACCTTTCGTTTCATCAACCATTTAAATACCCTCCAAATGAGCCTAATTGGCAAATACCGCGTTGACTCAACGCGATCACTTACGTCGCAGTAAACCTTACACTACGACAGGTTCAACGATCGTGATCCAGAACAGGTAAATCCCCGAATCTGGTCGAAGCCATCCGAGAACGGAGGTTCCTCCATCTCTGCAGCCCCCACCACGATCGACCCATAACCTCCCCGCTGGGAGGTCATGATCGCCGCCGCCAGGCCCTTGACACAGCCCACTCGGCAACAATCAAGAAAAACCGCGTTCATGCCACGCTCCCAGCCGACACACCAGCCGCGCTCTGCGTGACTCGTTCCAACGTCACACGCTCCTCTCCTGCCTTGCGGGCGGCGCCTTCAATGGCATCCCGCAATCTCTTGGCCGCAGAAATACGGGTGAGCACAGGATAGGAATCCACCAGCTTGTCCAGCGCCGCCTTCGCGTCGTCATCCCAGGAGAGTTCACGGTGCATCCGCGTGGGCGTGGCATCCACTCGATCCAGATCCGTCCCAAGAGGCAGAATGTGGAACAAGGCATCAAACAATGAGTTGCACACCTCCTGCACGAGGTAGGTGGCACCGGCGTAGCCCATGAACGGGGTCCCCGTGTGACGCCGCACGATGGCGCCCGGGAAAGAGACCGGGATGTACATGGCCCGACCACCGATCTCCGACAAGTACATGCGTTCGTTGTAGCTTCCGAATAACACCAGGGGGGTCTTTTCGTGCACCGCCTTGCGCACGGCCGCGTTATCCGGCTTGACACCCGCGCTACGCGAGAAGGAGAAGTGACAGGGCATGCCCATCTCGTCTTCCAGGAAATGCCGTATCCCCCGGGCGTAGGTTTCAGTTGCCACGATGCCGAAGCTGGCCGTACCGAAGAAGTCCTGCGTCACCGACCGCCACAGATCCCACACAGGCTTGATGGTGGTGTGCTTTTCCTTCTCGATGAATGGCTCCGGGTCCAGATCCAGCAACTCGCCCAGCTTGTGCAGAAACTTTGTGGTGCTGTGCAGGCCCACGGGTGCCTGCAGATAGGGACGCTCCAGGGTCTCGCAAAGCTGGCGCCCGAATTCCCGGTACAGACAGACATTCACTTCGGCGTCCGCAAGCCGCGGCACTTCTGCCAGGTGGCTACCCAGGGGGAACACCATGTTCACCTCGGCGCCAATCCCTTCGATCAGGCGACGAATCTCAGCCAGATCCGATGGCATGTTGAAGTTGCCATAGCTGGGGCCGATGATATTGACCTTGGGCTTTTCGCCCGCCTTGCGCGCCTTCAACTCAGGGACCTTTTTCAATCCGTACTGGGTCCAGAGCCAGTTCAAGGCACGGTCGGAGCACTGCCACTGATCTTCATCGATGGTGCGAGGCAGGAAACGCTGGATGTTCGTTCCTTCCGGCGTGACACCCCCACCAATCATCTCTGCAATCGATCCTGTCACCACCACTGCCGGCAACTCGGGATCAAGCGTGCTGTGGGCCCGCTTCATGGCCTCTTCAGTTCCGCTCTGACCCAGCTCTTCTTCGCCCAGACCGGTCACCGCAATGGGCAACTCATGGGGCGGCAGGGCATCGGTGTAATGAAGCACCGAGGTGACGGGCAGGTTCTCGCAGCCTACGGGACCATCAATGATGACCTGCAGGCCCTTGATGGCACTGAACACATAGACTGCGCCCCAGTAACCACCCGCGCGATCCAGATCCTGTACCAGCATCAGACTGCCCCCCCTTTTCTGGAGGCCTTGCGCTGCCTGGCCAAACGGTCACGGTATTCAGACTCATCCTGGGGTACGTGATCCCAGACACCTGCATTGGCACCCTTGCCCACATCACCGAAGAAGCCCTTCATCCGATCGAAACGCGCCTGGTTGCCCAGCGCTGAATTGATCACCTGGGCCAGGGAGCCGGCCCCGGCAGGTCCCATCAAGGGACGAGCTGAAATCAGGTTGGTGAAGTACAGGGCAGGAATGGCGCGCTCCTTGGCGTGCTGCACCACCGGTGTTGTACCGATAGCCAGATCCGGACCAAATTCCTCAATGGCGGCAATATCCTGCTCCAGAGTGGCGCGATACTGAACACGTACACCCTTGGCCTCCAGCCACTCCCGATCCGATGCGGACCAAGGCGTTTTGGGGCAGGCCGTGCCCACATAAGGGACATCCGCACCGCTTTCGATCAGCAGACGGGCCACGAGGAGTTCCGAACCCTCGTAACCGGAAACCGTGATCCGGCCCTTGATGGGTGCACTGCTCAAGGCACCCTTGATCGCTGGCAGGAAGCGGTTCTTGGCCGCGTCCACCGCGGCCTGCTTCACACCGCAGGCCTGACCAATGGCGTCCAGCCATGCCGCTGTCCCGTCGTACCCCACCGGGGCAGAGCCAACCACCTCACGGCCCGCAGCATTCAGTTCGCGAACGGACTCGGTATAAAACGGGTGAATGGCAGCGCCCACAGCGCAATCGAGAGCTGCATAGAGCTCGCGCCACTCGCGGGTCGGCACCACCGGCCCGGTCGCCAGACCCAAAGGCTCGAGCATGGCGCCCAAACCCATGGGATCGGCCGGGAACATTTCACCCAGCAGCGTCACGGTGGGTTTATCCTTGCGGCCCTCGCGCGGAGCCTGCACCGGGCCTTGCTCTGCCTCGCCCCGGGCATAGCGCAACATGGTGCCCGCCAAAAGATCCTTCGCCTCGGCATGGGTGCCGACCCCAAAGCCCGGAACATCCAGTCCGATGATGCGAACTCCATTGATCTCCTTGGGCAGCAGCCGGAGCGGCACACCGGAAGCTGAGGGCACACACAGATTGATGATCACCACAGCATCGTTTACTGCGGGGTCGGCCAACTGGTGCACGGCCTCGCGGATATCCTCGAACAGCTTGCCGGTGACCAGGGTTTCGGAGTCGAAGGGGACGTAATTGACGGTGCGACGCGCACCATAGAAATGCGACGTAAAGCTCAGCCCATAGACACAACACGCGGAGCCGGAAAGCACTGTGGCGGTGCGACGCATGCGCAGACCCACACGCAGGGATCCGAACGCCGGGCACATGCTCTGAGGCTGATCATGAGGGCCCTTGGCCGACTTACCCGAGTGTGAACCTTGGGCACTTTGCGCGGTCTCTACAGTCACGGGGACGGTTTCAACCGATGTTCTCGCCGAGGCGTTGTAAACACCGGAAGCAGATACACCCTCTCCCGCGCCGGAGGCGGTCTCAACGAGACTGGCGTCGCCCGGGTGACCGCGATGTCCTTCAGACATCGTCATAGATCACCTCGAGGGATGGCTTCTTGACGATGGTGCCACCATGCATGTCTTCCTGGGTGGCCGGTTCGAGCACCACATCACGACCAACCTCTTCGCTGGTGAACAGACCCAGAAGCTCGTCCTGGCTCAGCGGATGAGGCTGCCTGGGTGGCGCTTCGGCCACCTGCGTGGCCAGTTCGGCGAACAGCGGACCCCATTCCCCATCGGGATGGGCCACGATCTGGTAGTTGGCGCTCTTGCGGCGGATGTCTTCATTGGCTGGGATTGCCGCGAGAATCGGGATGTCGGCTGCCTTGGCGAAGGCCTGAGCCTCGCCGGTACCGTCATCCTTGTTGATCACGATGCCTGCAACCCCCACGTTGCCACCCAAACGGCGGAAGTATTCCACTGCAGAGCAGACGTTATTCACCACATACAGGGACTGCAGGTCATTGGAGCCGACCACGATGACCTTCTGACACAGGTCACGGGCAATGGGCAGGCCAAAGCCGCCACAGACCACATCACCCAGGAAGTCCAGAAGAACGTAGTCGAAACCCCACTCATGGAAACCCAGCTTCTCGAGGATCTCGAAGCCGTGGATAATGCCACGCCCCCCGCAGCCGCGCCCTACTTCGGGCCCGCCCAGTTCCATCGCAAACACGCCACCCCGCTTGAAGCAGACGTCACCGATCTCCACCTGCTCGCCCGCCTGTTTCTTGCGGGCCGCGGTATCAATGATGGTCGGGCAGGCACGCCCGCCGAACAGCAGCGAAGTGGTATCGCTCTTGGGGTCGCAACCGATGAGCAGCACGCGCTTGCCCTGCTGCGCCATCATGTAGGAAAGATTGGAGAGGGTGAAGCTCTTGCCAATCCCGCCCTTACCGTAGATGGCGATAATCTGGGTTTCTTTGGCGGAAGAGCTCTGCACGCTAACGTCCCCTTCAGGCTGACTGGAGTCCATGCCGGCCCCGGAACGGAGCTGGCCACGGAGGCTTTCAAGTGATACGGAGGATTGGCCGTCTGCCTTCTTCACTGGCCACTCCTCCAGTCGAGGATCATCTTCAGACACTGGGGGTCACCAAAGGCGATGCGGTAAGCCTCATTTGCCTGGGCCGCCTGATACCGATGGGTAATCAAGCCTTTCAAGGATAACCCACCCGACTCAATGAGCTTCTTGACCTCAATCAGATCCGATGCATGCCACTCAGCCGCACATCGGATCCTGGCCTCGCGCATGAAGGCAGGGGGGAACTCGAAACTCAGCGGCTGGCTGTAGAAGCCAGCCAGGATGACTTCCCCACCGCGCGCCAAGCGAGCGACCAGGGTATCCAGGATCTTTGAATCACCACTGACATCCACGATACAGCGATAATCCCGGCGCTCATCCTTATCCGGGTGGACCACCGTGTAGCCCTCGGCACCGAGGGCCCGTTCGGTATCCAGCTCCCAGACCACCGGCTGCCCACCGGCCGCCACGACGACGCGGGCCAGCAAGCGACCCAGCACACCGTGACCAACGATCAACTCAGGCAGAGCCGCCTTATCCAGCCCATCCACCGGCTTACCCTGAAAGATTGCGTGATAGGCCGTGGCCGCCAGCGCCAGGAGGACACCTTCCTCACCCAGATCATCCGGCAGCGGCACCACCTTTGCGCCCGGCACCACCACGCGGGAGGCGGCACCGCCGAAAAGACCGCGAACCTCGCCATAACAGGCTGCGCCCGGCACAAAGACCTCTTCACCCACCTGCCGACCCGACTCAGGACCGGCAGCAGCGATGCGCCCCACCGATTCGTAACCGGGCACCAGGGGATAGCCCATGCCGGGAAAGCTGGGCATGCGTCCGGTCCACAGCAGGCGCTCCGTGCCGGTACTGATACCACTGAAGGTAATATCAACGACCACGTCAGCATCGCCTGGAACGGACAGGTCCAGCTCACTGATCACAAGATGCTCAGGCTTTTCGATGACGACGGCTGTCGCTTTCATGGCAATTTGACCCGGGGCGTTCTTGCCCCTACGAGATATGCGTGTAAGTCTAGCGTGACCCTAGAGGTTGTCAACCCAAACTAACACGCACCCGAGGTCACGGCTGGGCCAACATGACACGGGTCAATAAGGGGTTTCTGGTATTCAGCAAGCGCACCCGGCTAAACCCTGATTCTCTTAGCAAAATTTCGATTTCGACAGGGGTTCTGGGCCGCCCGCGCCCCATGGCGAAGAGGTAAATGCCAAAATAGGCGTCGCCTATGGGTTCGGCACCCCGGGTGCCGGACATGGGTTCTGCCAACAGCAAGGCACCGTCCTCAGGCAAGGCTTCGCGGACGGCGCGAAGCAGGCCCAGAATATGGTCGTCATTGTGATCATGAACGACACGCACCAGGGAGATGAGATCCGCGCCCCTGGGCAACTCATCCTGGAAGAAGTCTCCGCCCATGGCAGTGGCTCGATGGGCCAACCCCTGAGCCTGGAAATTTGCCCGAGCCTGCTCCGCCACCGCCGGCAGGTCGTAGAGCACAAGCTCGATGTCCGGGGCGCGCCGGGCTACCGCAGACAGAAACGTGGCATTGCCACCCCCCAGATCCATCAGCCGCTTGTAGCCCTTGGGATTGAAGGCATCAAGGATCTCCTCCGCCACCAATTGCTGAGAGATCGACATGAGTCGGGTGTAGGGCGTGATCTGCTCACCCGCCAGCGTCGTTGGCGGACCATCTCCCGCGTAGGCCCAGTAACCCCCAAGACGGGTCTGCGGGTAATGCCCGCGCAGCAGGCCTACCGGATCCACCAGGTCTTCGTAGAGCATGGCGTGGTGATCCACCATGGCAGCGATACCGGGATTGGCCATCATGGCGGCCCCCTGCGCGCCCAGCCCGTAACAGCCACGACCGTAATATTCGGTCAGCTTGAGCGAAGCCGCCGCCTTGAGCAGCAGCAGGCAGTTTTCCTCAGGCAGATCCAGATACCGGGCCAACTCCGGTACGGTTTGCGGGCCCTGAGCATGCAGATGTTCCAGCAGTTTAAGCCGCACGCAGGTGTAGAGCACCTGCGAATAGACGAAGCCCGCGACCACATCGAACAAGTGGCGGGCACGCCGACGGGCAATGGGCCGGGTGAGAGGGAATGCAGCCGCCCAGCGCTGGAAGGCAGGGTTGGAGAGGATGCGATTACGCAGCGACAGGAAGCCGCCGCGCCACAGGGCTCCGGATGACGAACCTGTCGCCATCCGCTTCCAGTATCTTGTCATGGGAGAGTTGCCTGGGTTCAGGCGGCCTGCTGGGCCAGCTCTTTGGGCAGGAACTTGGCGGCCTGCTTCATGAGGAGCACACGCAACTCGGCCTCACCCGGGCAGGTCGGGATGGAACCCATGGCTTCTTCCAGCAAACGCTTGAGGCGTTCGGTCGCGCCCTTGACGCCCAGTTGGCGAACCGCATTCGGCCGATCCAGGGCCTCGTCTTGACCCACCGGCTTGCCCAGTTCCTCGGGATTGGACACCGCGTCGCGCAGATCATCCGCCACCTGGAAGGCTTCTCCGAGTTTCTCGCCCAGGGCACGCCAGGGCGCGGGGTCATGACCCGCCGCCGCAGCCCCTACCATGGTGGCCGCCGCAAACAGGGCGCCTGTCTTGGCACGCTGGTACTCGGCCAGATCCACCTTGGGCTCGCACTCCCAGGCCTGACCGGCGATGATGCCCGAGGGCACGCTCACGCCCTGCCCCACCGTCAGCAGCAGGGGTGCAAGCCGTTCCGGTGACTTGGCCGTACCCCGGGCCAGCACTTCCATGGCCAGGACAATCAGGGCGTCTCCACCCAGCACCGCCAGACGCTCACCATAAGCAGCGTGAACCGAGGGCTTGCCGCGACGCATGTCGGCGCTGTCGAAACAGGGCAGATCATCGTGGACCAGAGAGGCACAGTGCATCAGTTCGATGGAGGCCAGGGCGGCATCGGTGACTTCCGGGGCATCATCACCGCAGGCCTGGGCAACGGCCAGCACCAATTGGGGGCGGATCCGGGCACCGCCCGGGAAGACTGCGTAGCGAATCGCTTCAAGCAATAAGGGCGGCCCGGCCGGCGACTCGCCATCAGCCAGAGCCTGTTCAAGTGCCTGCTCGATTCGCGTCGTGGCTTCCATGGTATGCCTCCGCCCCGTAGTGTAAGGTTAGGTTGTCATTGGTACGTTTCGCTCAGCATAGACACAAGCCAGGGCCGAGTCAAAGGCGTTGGCCGAACGACAAGGAATCACATGGGCACACCCAATATCGCCATCATTGGGGCGGGCATCGCAGGCCTCTCCGCCGCCCTGGAACTGGCTCACGCCGGCATGAATGTGACGGTTCTCGAGCAGGCCGCCCGCCCCGGCGGCAAAATCCGGGAAGTGGGTGTCGGCGACGCCCGAATCGATGCGGGACCCACCGTGTTCACCATGCGCTGGGTGTTCGAGGAACTGTTCGATTCGGTTGACACTTCCCTGACCGATCATCTGAATCTGCAACCCATGTCAATCCTGGCTCGCCACGCCTGGAGCGAGGATGAGCGCTTTGACCTGCACGCGGATCATGATGCCTCGGTGGATGCGGTGGGCCGCTTCGCAGGCGCCGCTGAAGCCAGGCGATTTCAGGAGTTTTGCGAGCGGGCACGACGCACCTACCAGGCCCTGGAAGGCCCCTTCATCCGCGATACCCGTCCCACACCACTGAGCCTGGTGGGGCGCGCCGGTATCCGGGGCCTGGGCGGACTCATGCGGATTTCGCCCTACGACACCCTATGGAGCGCCCTGGGCCGGCATTTCCAGGACCCGCGGCTACGGCAACTGTTCGGGCGCTATTCCACTTACTGCGGCTCATCCCCCTTCCTGGCGCCGGCCACCCTGATGCTGGTGGCCCATGTGGAGCAGGAAGGAGTGTGGATGGTGGAAGGTGGCATGGCCCGCATTCCCGAGGCCCTCGCCTCCCTCGCCCAGGAACGTGGTGCCACGGTGCGCTATCGCACCCGTGTGGAGTCCATCGAAACCCGCGGCGGCCGAGTGACCGGGGTGCGTCTGAGCGACGGCGACACCCTTAACGCCGATGCGGTCATCTCCAACACGGACATCTCGGCCCTGAGCCAGGGCCTTTTGGGCACGGAGGCCTGTCGTGCCGTGGCGCCGGTGGCCCGCGAAGGGCGCTCCCTGTCGGCCATGACCTGGAACCTGGTGGCACCCACTGACGGATTCCCTCTGCTACGCCATAATGTGTTTTTCTGCCGGGATTACCCAGCCGAATTTGACCATATCTTCAAGCAAGGGCGAGTGCCGGCTGAACCCACGGTGTACATCTGCGCTCAGGACCGTGGCGATCGGGACGGCAACGGGGTATCCGGTCCCGAACGCATGCTGTGCCTGATCAATGCCCCGCCCATCGGCGACCGCCATACCTTCGATGAACAGGAGATCGCTCAATGTCAGGACAATGCCTTCCGGGTGCTGGAACGCTGTGGATTGCAGGTGAAAACGGGTCCGGACCAACCCGTGGTCACCACGCCGACCCAGTTCGAGGGATTGTTTCCGGGAACGGGCGGGGGCCTCTACGGCCAGGCCACGCATGGATGGAGGGCTACGTTCAATCGTCCGGGGGCCCGCAGCCGGATACCGGGGCTGTACCTGACCGGGGGGAGCGTGCATCCGGGCGCGGGCGTGCCGATGGCGAGCCTCTCGGGACGTCTGGCAGCATCGGCCCTGCGTCAGGACCTGACTTCACGGAGACGGTAACCCCCGGAGGTTATCTGTGGTGGTACCTGGACGCCCTGAGCGATGACGGCCGCTACGGGATCACCCTGATCGGCTTCGTGGGCAGTGTCTTCTCCCCCTACTACGCCTGGGCCCGCCGCCGCGGCAATCCCGATCCGAATCACCACTGCGCCATCAATGTCGCCCTGTACGGTGACGTGAAGCGCTGGGCCATGACGGAACGGGGCCGGGGCGATCTGGCGCGGGACAGCCACAACCTGATCATCGGCCCCAGCGCCATGTCCTGGGATGGCAAGGCACTCACCGTGACCATCGATGAGACCACCGCACCCATCCCCTCCAGACTGCGAGGACAGGTGCGTCTGACACCCCACTGCCTCACCGGATACAGCTTCGCCCTGGACGGCAAGGGCCTGCACCAGTGGCGCCCTATCGCGCCCTCGGCGCGGGTGGAAGTGGATCTGGAGCAACCCGGCCTGCAATGGGAGGGACGCGGCTACCTGGACAGCAACCGGGGTGAGGAGCCCGTGGAGAAAGGTTTCCGCTACTGGGACTGGTCACGGGCCGTGATGGAAGATCAGGAGACCGTGGTGCTCTACGAGGCGGACCGCCGGGACGGTGGTCACAGCCTGCTTTCACTGCGCTTCGATGCAGACGGAAAGGCGCGGGAGGTGGAAGCACCGCCAGCGCACGGCCTCCCCACGGCACGCATCTGGCGCGCCCCCAGGGCCACCCGCGCCGACGCCGGCAGCGCAACCATCCGGCACACCCTGGAAGACACCCCGTTCTACGCGCGCTCCCTGGTGGATGCCCGCATCCACGGGGAGAAGGCCGTGGCTTTCCACGAGAGCCTCTCGCTGAATCGCTTCGAGAGTCCGGTGGTGCAGCTGATGCTGCCCTTCAGGATGCCCCGCCGGGCCCGGGGCTAGCCCAGGGCCACGTCCCCGCGATCCCGATTGCGGGCCAGCGCGCTGGTCTTGCGTGCCATGCGCATGGAACGATCCCGCTCCTCCAGACGGTGGAACAGGTTGTGCAGCCACATCAGGCGGTGCTCCACCCGTCCCATGGCCATGGCCGTGGGACGGATACTCTCGCGACCAAAGGGATGCTCGCGCACCGCGTCCACCAGAAAACGATTGGCCTCCAGCGGCTCTTCCACGAGGATACGGTTCATCACCGTCAGTTGTTTGTCGCTGAAGCGACGGAACATTTGGGTCAAGGCCCAGATCTTCCGGGATGGCGACACCACAGCGCGCTGATTGATGGAGTCCAGGCCATTGCGTTCCACTTCCCGGCCGATCTCGGAATACAGCGCCATCGCCGCCTGAATCCCCGGCCGGCATGAGGGCGGCAGGGTCTGAACGCCCACAGCGCCACGCTCATACAGCCTGTCAGCCGCCTCCAGCAGACGCTGGACCACCTGCCCTATTTCCGGGGTGAATTTCGGATCGGCCAGGAAGGCCTCGACATCAATGCCGTGTTCCTCCATCCAGTTCAGCGGCAAGTAGATGCGACCATTCCGGGCGTCCTCGCCCACGTCGCGGGCGATGTTGGTCAATTGCATGGCCACGCCCATGTCGCAGGCCCGTGCCAGGGCATCGGGGGAGCGTACTCCCATGACCAGGGTCATCATGGCGCCCACCGTGCCCGCCACCCGGGCCCCATAGGCTTCCAGCGACGCCAGGTCGGGGTAGGTACGCCCGCCCGTATCCCACTCAAAGCCTTCCAGCAGGGCCTGGGGGAGCGCCTTGGGGATGGAGAAACGCTGTACCACCCGGGCAAAGGCCCGATCCGCGGAGAAATCGCGGGGCTTTCCCTCGTAGATGCGATCCAGGCGATCCTGCATGCGCTCCAGGCCATCCCCTCGGCCATCGTCCAGATCAATGGCATCATCAGCGAGCCGGCAGAAGGCATACATGGCCGTGGCAGGCTCGCGGATCTGTCGGGGCAGGAACAGGGAGGCCGCATAGAAGGACCGGGAGCCATCACACAACAGGGATCGGCAGGCCGCCATGTCTGCAGCCCGGGTGGGCCGCTTGGTCTTGGGGGTTGCTTGCATCATCGGGCACCTTTCGCTTGGGCTGCATCCGGAACCACGCTATCCAGTACTCGCGCCGAGGAGATCACACCCGGCAAACCGGCGCCGGGATGTGTTCCCGCGCCCACCAGGTAGAGCCCCTTCACGTCCTCGCTCTTGTTGTGGGGCCGGAATCCTGCACTTTGCAGCATGATCGGCTCCAGACCGAAGGCGGCTCCGTGGAAGGAGTTCAGGTCGTCCTGGAAGTACTGGGGGGTGATCATGTGGGAACTGATCACCTGCTGCTCCAGATCGGGCAGTATGCTGGAAGAGAGGAATTCGGAGATCTTGCGCCGATAGGGCTCGGCCTTTTCGGCCCAGTCCACACCGCTTTGCATGTGCGGGACCGGAGAGAGGACATAGAAGGTGTCGCATCCCTCCGGCGCCAGGGAGGGATCGGTCTTGGTGGGCCGATGAAGATACAGGCTGAAGTCTTCTGCAAGGATCTTGCGCTGGAAGATGTCCTCGATGAGTTCCTTGTAGCGCGGTCCGAGGATGATGGAATGATGCGGTACATCTTCATAGCGCTTTTTCGTGCCGAAATACCATACGAAAAGGCTCATGGAGTAACGGGCCCGCTCAATGCGGTTGTTGGTCCAGCGCTGGCGGGCCGGCGGTGGCACCAGGCTCCGATAGGTGAAGGCGGAATCGGCATTGGAGACGACGATGTCGGCGGCTATGGATTCACCCGACTTCATGCGCACCCCGGTCACCCGCCCGGACTGCACATTGATGTTGGCCACCTCCTGGCCGCAGCGCACTTCGTTGCCCTGCCCCCGGATGAGATCCACCAGCCCTTCCACCAGGCGGCCCGTGCCGCCCATGGCGAAGTGCACGCCGTAGCGTCGCTCCAGGTAGGAGATCAGGCAGTAGACGGAGGTGGTGCGGAAGGGATTCCCCCCCACCAGCAGAGGGTGGAAGCTCAGCACCTCGCGGAGCCGGGGATTCTTGACGTATTTGGCCACCATCCCGTACACGCTGCGATAACTCTGCAGCTTCACCAGGTCCGGAACCACCTTGACCATGTCCAGCATGGAATTGAAGGGGACATGAGCCAGATCCTCGAAGCCCACCTTGTAGTTGGCCTCGCTGGCCTTCATGTAGGCGTCGTAACCCTCCAGGTCATCGGGAGCGAAGCGTTTGACCTCCTCGCGCACCTTTTCCACGTCGGCCCAGTAGTTGAAGACCTCGCCATCATGAAAACGGATCTGGTAGAAGGGGTCCATGGGGCGCAGGTCAATGTCGTCCTCCATGCGCCGACCGCAGAGTTGCCAGAGCTCCTCCAGCACAAAGGGGGCGGTGACGATGGTCGGCCCGGCATCGAACGTGAAACCGTCCTGACGAAACACATAGGCGCGCCCACCGGGGGCATCCAGCTTTTCAAGTACGGTCACCCGATAGCCGCGGGCACCGAGCCGGACGGCTGCCGCCAGACCTCCAAAACCGCTGCCAATCACCACGGCATGCGGGCGGGCATCATCAACAGAAGGGGACGAGGTGGCAGGCTCGGCAACTGTGGTCACGGGCAACCCTATGAAGTGTAAGTCTCGGTTGGCAGTCTAGCAGGGGTCCCCACCCCTGACCAGACAGGATGCAGGCGTAAAATCCCCGAGTAATTGACTTCGATTACACAAGACGAATCAAGACACCCCGACCGGGTCACTGACGCCGTGACGCCCCACTTGCTGCGCCAGCAGCGAGGGTCGCTCCTCATGAGCCAGATGTCCCAGCCCTGGCAGCCGCAACAGGCTCGATCCGAGCACACGGGTCTGCACACGCAAGGCCTCGGAGAGGGGTACCATGCGATCCCGGTCACCGACAATCTGTGCCAGCTCGACCGGCAATTGCGGCAGGTCCTCCGCCAGGGGTTGCAGATCCCAGTGATTCATCATCTTCAGCACTCCCGACACATGTCCCGGGTGGCGGATCAGGCGTCCGTAAAACTCGGTGCCTCGCGGATCCACCGTGGAACCGGTACTGCGTAGCAAATCCTCAACCGCGCGCCGATCCGTGGCACGCCAGGCCACCATCTGGGGCAGCATCGGCATCATGGACAGCAGTCGTGCAACGTTGGAAAACATCAAGGTCACGGCCCCTGGAAAAGGCAACATCACGCCATTGAGACTGACCAGGGTGCCCGGCCGGGCCCAGCCGTCGATACACAGGCGCGCGCCCACGGCCGCCCCCGCAGAATGTCCCACAACCAGAGCAGGCCATTCATCCAGTGCCTCCAGCAACCGACCCAGGGCGCAGGCCATGCCGGGCAACGTGAAGGGGGTCGGATCATCATCCAGGGGGCGGGAGAAAGCATGACCAGGCAGGTCCACGGCGATCACGGTGTGATCGCGGGCCAGCAGGGGCATCACATCCCGCCAACTATGGGTGCCGGCACCGGTGCCGTGAATCAAAAGCACGCAGGGTCCCTCGCCCATGCGCTGCACATGCCAGCGCACGCCGCCAGCTGTCACGAAGCGACTGGACTGGTGGTTGGGCCAGCCCTTGCCCTCCCGTTCCCAGTCCGGCCACCGGGTCATTCCGATCATGGTTTGCCCACAGCGATCAACTGCTGGCCGTCTGGACTGCGCTGGACAGGGTCGCCGCATCGGCGTGCGGCAATGGCAGGTATTGCGCCTGCATCGCCATGGCCAGTTCCTGGGCACTGCGCTGGGGCCTTGGTGAGGTATCCACCAGGATGATCTTGAATTGCTCCGCCGCCAACTCCTTGGCCGCCCCCAGGGCATCCTCCGTCGCCTTGGTGCGCCCCTGACTGCCGTCGCGGGCGATATTGGCCCGACCGTCGGTCAGGAACACAGCCACGGGGGTTTCACCTCGCCGCTTGACCGACTCGGCCAGTTCCCGCACCGCATCGATGGCAGACGCCAGTGGCGTGCCTCCGCCGCCAGGCAGGCCCGCCAGGCTGCGCTTGGCACGCACCAGTGAACGCGTGGGCGGCAGGAGCAGATCAGCCTCCGTGCCCCTGAAGGCAATCAGGCCCACCCGGTCACGACGGATATAGCAGTCCGCCAGCAGCAATTCCACGGCACCCTTGGCCTCGGCGAGTCGGTGCAGCGCGGCAGAACCCGAAGCGTCCACCGCAAAGATGGTGGTGGTCTCGGTGCGCTGCTTGAAACGGGTGATGCGGAAATCATCCCGGCGTACATGCACCCGCAGGCTCTTGGTAGAACTGCCATCGGCCAGGGCCTGTGCCCGCCGCAGCGGCTGCCAGGGGGCAGCGGCACGCAGGGTTTCAATCACATTCAATCGGGCGCCGGCCCGCAATTCCCCGCGGCGGGTGCCGATGGGACGACCACGGCGGTTACCCTGCTGCAGTGCACCGGCCTTGCCGGCGGCAGAAGAGCGGGAGCGGGCGCCCAGCCCGGCTTGCAACTGTGCCAGCAAGCCCGCCGGCAATGAGGCCTTGGCGGCCTCCAGCACCCGATCTTCCAGTGGCTTGTCCAGTTCTGCCGGGTCCTGATCTTCCTGATCCTCCTGGTTCTGCTCCTCCTCCGGTGGCTCCTCCGGCGGTGGCGGCTCCTGCTCCTCGGGCATGTCGTCCTCGGAAGGGGGCAACATGGTGGCACGAGGGGCCAGCACCAGGCGCGCGGCCAGGGCTGCATCCTCTTCCGATACCTGATCCCGACCATCCAGTGCCGCAGCCGCGCGGGCTGCGCGCAGGGCCAGGAACGGCACCCGCAGGGAGGCGATACCCAGAGCCCGGGCGGTGCCACACAAGGCCTCCAGAATATTGTCGCTCACCTCCACATTGGGCAGGAATTCCCGGGCCCGGCCAACATCTTCGCTGGTCCACAGGGGCTCGTCCATGTCGCGCACGGCAATGGGGATCAGGTCCATATGGAAGGCCAGCCGGTCCATCAGGACATCGGGCACCTGCTCTTCCTCGGACATGCCCTCATCCAGGGCCACCACCCCGAACCGGGTGGGCACGCGCATTCCCAGCCCATCCCGTTCCAGGACCACCTCGTGGGCATCCATCACTGCCGCCACCCGGCCGGCCGTGGACGAGGTCAGCCGCTCCGCCATGGCCATGACGGCCACTCCGCCATCACATTCAGCGAGCAGACCTCGTTCAGCAATGGGTTTTCCCGCCTTGAGTGTGGCGGCCAGATCCAGCCCGCCCAGCAGGCGACCATCGGCGATATGCAGGGGCAGGCGCCGCATGGGTGCCTTGTCGGGCAACAACTGTCGCAGTTGTTCCAGCCAGCGGTCACGCACCGGGCCGGCATGGGCACGCACCGCCACGCCGCCGCAACCCGAGGGATCCACGGCAAACAGGCCGCCGGCGATGCTGGCCAATGCCCACGGCGTGAGTTCGGGGGCCATGGTTTCGGTCATGCGCCGAACAGCTCCTCAATGGCACGCCCCACACGCACGGAGGAACCGGCGTCGTCCAGCGGGTTACGGCGCAGGCGATGGCGCAGGGCCGGCGGTGCCACGCGCTTGAGATGCTCATCGGTCACTTCCTTGTCACCCTCGAAGGCCGCCAGGCCGCGAGCGGCACGAATCAGGGTGAGTTCGCCGCGCAGGCCGTCGGTACCCAGGGCCAGGCAAAGCTGGGCAGCCCGCTCCAGGGCGGCATCGGGCACCACCACCTCCGGCAGGAGGTCACGGCCGGCCGTGATTCTTTTACGCAGCTCTGCATCTTCCTTCTCGAAGCGCTTGGTGAAGCCCTCCGGATCCTTTTCAAAGGCATCACGACGCCGCACCACCTCGATTCGGGTAGGCAGATCCTCGGGGGTGCCGATCTCCACGGAGAGCCCGAAGCGATCCAGCAACTGCGGACGCAGTTCGCCCTCTTCCGGGTTACCACTACCGATGAGCACGAACTTGGCGGGATGGCGCACACTCAGGCCCTCACGCTCCACCACGTTCTCACCGGAGGCGGCCACATCCAGCAGCAGGTCCACCAGATGATCTTCCAGCAGGTTGACCTCATCAATGTACAGAAAGCCCCGGTGGGCACGGGCCAGCAGGCCCGGCTCGAAGGCCTTCTCCCCCTGCGTGAGGGCTCGCTCAAGATCCAGGGCACCCACAACACGGTCTTCGGTCACACCCAGCGGCATGTCCACCACCGGCACCGGCACCTGGCGGGTCTTGGGTGGATCCTTGGCCTCGGGCCCATCGCAGACCTTGCACAGGCCTGCCTGCTTGCCGGGGGCGCAACCATAGGGACAGTTGACCACCGCTTCCATGGGCGGCAACAGGGCTGCCAGGGCGCGTACCGTGGTGGATTTGCCGGTACCCCGATCCCCGAACACCAGCACCCCGCCGATACTCGGATCAATGGCGGAGATAAGGATGGCGAGCTTCATCTCGTCCTGCGCGACAATCGCCGAAAACGGAAACGTCAAAGCCATAGTCTGTTTGTTCTGCCTTAGGTAGCGGCCGTGCACGGAAAAATCCATGCCTCTGCCGGTTTTGAGGTGCGATGCGGAGGCGATCTTAACAGACCCTCCCGGCGGTGCGTACCGAGCATGCCCCTGCGCCGCAGCGTAAAGCCGGCTATGTTCCCCCAAACGACGCAAAAAAACAAAGGCAACCCCCGCCGCGCCGCTGGCAAATCCCAGCCAACTTGACGGGGGTCAGGGGCTTCCCTCTCCTATTCCTCCTCCAGGTCGCCCCACCGCAGCCGCAGCCGCATCAAGCCACCTCCGTAAGGGTCGGCTTCACCGGACAAAATCCCATAAGGCAAAAAGCCCAACTCGTAGAAGAACAGGGTGGCCGGTATGTTGCGGGAGGAAATCCGAAGATGCATCTCCCGGGAGCGATGATGCTCGAAGGCCCTTTGGGTCAGATGACGCAGCACCCTGGTGCCCACGCCGCGCCCGCGATAGTCGGGGTGCACGATCAGGTGGCGCAAGAAAGCGTATCCCCCCGGCTGAATCCTGCCCAGACCACCAAAGGCAATCACCCGTCCCCGGTAGACCCCGACGACGGTTTCCGTACAACGGGTGATGCAGTCCTTCAAACCCGCATCATGCAGGGGCCTGGGAGCATCGGGGAAGGCCCAAGCCACTTCCTCAATGCTGCGCGGCAAGCGCCGCAAGGCCGTAATGTCCTCGACCGACGCGGCCCGCAAGTCAAGATATACCGGGTGATACCACATCAGCAGTGCTTCATCTCTTCGTCCAGGAAACCCATTGATCTCTTCGCGCCATTGGCCATGGTAAACTCCAGACCCTTTGAACCATGCCCGGTGGGAGCATGCACGCCGTCAGCCAGAATGTGGAACAGGCCTACCGCGAATGCCTGCGTCAGGCCCATGGCCATTACGAAAACTTCCCGGTGGCCTCGCGCCTGCTTCCAGCCCATCTGCGCAGGCCGGTCGCCGCGATCTACAGTTTTGCTCGCCGCGGAGACGATCTGGCGGACGAAGGTGAGCGCCCTGCCGAAGACCGCCTGCGGGCATTGGATCACCTGGCAAAACAGCTTGATGCCGCCGCCGCGGGTGAGCCGGATGAGGACCCCACCTTCATCGCCCTGGCCCATGCCATCCGGAGCTTCAACCTCCCCGTGGGGCTGTTCCATGACCTGCTTACCGCATTTCGTCAGGATGTGACCACCCGCCGTTACGCCACCTTCGGCGATGTGATCCAGTACTGCCGGTGCTCTGCCAACCCGGTGGGGCGACTGCTCCTGCACCTGAGCGACCAGGCAGACCCCAGGCGCCTGGCCTTGTCCGACGCGGTCTGCACCAGCTTGCAACTCATCAACTTCTACCAGGACCTGGCCCAGGATTATCACGAAATGGGGCGCATCTACATCCCGACGGAGGAAATGCAGGCCTTCGGTGTCACCGAAGCCCATTTCCGCGATCGGATCACGGACGCCCCCTTCCGACAGCTCATGAGCAAACAGTTTCAGCGCGCAGATCAACTACTGCGCAGCGGCGCGCCCCTGGGGGCGATGCTGCCCGGTCGCGTGGGGCTGGAGATCCGCTTGATCATCGTGGCCGGCGCCCGCGTGGTCTGGCATCTCAAGCGCCAGCAGGAGGACCTGTTCTCCCGTCCACGCCTGGGCAGCCGGGATTACCTGGTCATCCTCCGGGACGGACTGCTGCCCGGGCGCCTGCCCGTATGACAGGTATGGTAGTTTACGCATTCACCGCCCAAGCGAACCAGATCCATGACTCCCGATCAGTATTGCCAGGAAAAGGCCGCCGCTAGCGGATCCAGCTTCTATTACAGCTTTATGTTCCTGCCGCCGGAACGCCGCCGGGCCATCACCGCCCTCTACGCCTTCTGCCGCGAGGTGGATGACGTGGTGGACGAATGTACGGATCCGGCCGTGGCCCGGGCCAAGCTGGACTGGTGGCGAGGCCAGATATCGGAAACTTTCGGCGGCCAGCCGACCCATCCGGTGTGCCAGGCCCTGCAACCATGCATTGAACGCTTCAACCTCCCGGAGGAGCACTTCCGGGAGATCATTGACGGCATGCAGATGGACCTGGAATTCGACGCCTACCCCACCTTCACCGAACTGTCACTTTATTGCTACCGCGTCGCCTCGGTGGTGGGGCTCATGTCTGCCGAGATCTTCGGCTACGAGGACCGCAAGACCGCCCGCTATGCCCACGATCTGGGCATGGCCTTCCAGCTGACCAACATCCTGCGTGATGTACTGGAGGATGCCCGCCGCGGCCGCATCTACATCCCGCTGGACGAACTGGAGCGCTTTGGGGTTCAGCCCGCGGACCTGCAACGCCCCCAGACCTCGGAGCGGCTGCGCAGCCTGTTTGCCTTCCAGGCCGACCGGGCACGTGACTATTACCGGCGCGCCTTCGAGCACCTGCCCGAGACCGACCGTCATGCCCAGCGCAGCGGCATCATCATGGCCGCCATCTACCGCACCCTGCTGGACGAGATCGCCGCCGATGGTTACCGGGTACTGGAACAGCGTGTCCGGCTCACGCCCGTGCGCAAGCTCTGGATTGCCTGGCGGACCGCGCGGCGCGAAAAACGTCTTCACCGCAAGGCCATGAAAGGATGACGCAGCACGACATCTGCATCGTCGGTGGCGGCTGGGCCGGGCTCTCCGCTGCCGTGCGCCTTGCCGAGGCGGGGCACCAGGTCACGGTACTGGAGGCCGCCCGACACCTGGGTGGACGCGCGCGTCGCGTGGATGTGGACGGCATACCCCTGGACAATGGCCAGCATTTGCTGCTGGGAGCCTACGAGCACACCCTCCGGCTGATGAAGACGCTGGGTATGGAAGAGTCCCGTGCATTTGTGCGCCTGCCTCTGGACCTGAACATGCGCGAGGCCGGCTCCCCGGGAATCGGCCTGGCCAGTTTCTATCTGCCCGCACCCCTGCACCTTCTGGCCGGCCTGCTCAGCGCCCGTGGCATGCAGGGGCGTGACCGGCTGCGCGCCCTCCCCGGCCTGGCCCGACTGATGCGCTGGCAGCAAGCCGAGGACATCTCGGTCAGCCGCCTGCTGCACGAACACGGACAACCGGAGGTCCTGGTACGCGGCCTTTGGGAACCCCTCTGCCTGGCCACCCTTAACACCCCGCCCACGGAGGCCTCGGCCCGGCTGTTCTGCGCGGTGCTGCGCGGCGCGTTCTCGGGTCACCGCAGTCATGCGGACCTGCTGATCCCGAGAGTGAGCCTGGGGGATTGCCTGCCGGAGCCGGCCCGCCAGTGGATCGAGGAACATGGTGGAACAGTCCGCACGGGCGCGCATGTGCGTGGCATCGCCGCAACGAACACGGGTTTCACTCTGACCCTGCGTGATGGCCAGACGCTGGACGCCCGGCAGGTGATCCTGGCCACAGCGCACCCTGCCGCCGTCCGCCTGCTCAAGCCCCTGTCTGACCTGACGGACATGACCCAGGGTCTCGAGGGCCTGGGCACCGAACCCATCTGCACGGTTTACCTGCAGTATCCCGAATCGGTGCGCCTGCAGACGCCGTTTTTCGGCATGCTGGGCACCACTGGCCAATGGACCTTCGACCGCCGCATCACGGGCCAGCCCGGGCTGATGGCCGTGGTCATCTCGGCTTCGGGGCCGCACATGCGAATGGACAACCAGGAACTGGCGGCCCAGGTGCGGGCAGAACTGCACATGCTGTTCCCGGACTGGCCTTTCCCAGAGAAAAGCTGGGTGATCCGTGAAAAGCAGGCCACGTTTCGCGCCAGCGTGGACTGCGACCGACTGCGGCCGGGCAACGCCACGCCACAACCGGGCCTGTGGCTGGCCGGTGACTATACCGATACCGGCCTGCCCGCAACACTCGAGGGGGCCGTGATCAGTGGTTTACAATGCGCCCAGGCCATCCTTCAACAGACCCCAGCCACAACGGAAGCGCAATGATCCCGCAACAACTCCTGCACTACACCCCCGCACCCGACCTGTTCAAGGACCGGGTGATCCTGGTCACCGGCGCCACCGGGGGTATCGGTCGTGCCCTGTCCCTGGCACTGGCCAAACATGGTGCCACCGTGGTGCTGCTGGACAAGGTGATCAAGACCCTGGAAAAGGTGTATGACGAAATCGAGGCCGAGGGCGGCCCGCAGCCGGGCATTTACCCCATGAACCTGGAGGGCGCCACCGCCAAGGACTACCAGGACCTGGCCGAGAACCTGGGGAACGAGTTCGGGCGACTCGACGGCCTGGTGCACAACGCCGGCTGGGTGGGCGCCCTCACCCCAGTGAAGCTGTATGATCTGGAAATGTGGGCCCGCGTCATCACGGTGAACCTGCACGCCACCTTCCTGCTGACCCAGGCCACGCTCCCACTGCTGGAAAAGGCAGCAGACCCGGCCATTGTCTTTTCCACTCAGGACTGCCAACGCGCCTACTGGGGCGCCTTCGGCGTGGCCAAGGCGGGCCAGCGCGGATTACTGGACATCCTGGCAGCCGAGTACCAGGGCGCCCGACGCATCCGGGTGAACGGCGTGGATACCGGCCCGGTGCAGAGCCAGTTGCGGGCCGATCATTACCCCGGAGAGGATCCCACTCAACACCCTGAACCGGCAGAGGTGATCGGACCCTATCTCTATCTCCTGGGTCCGGATGCAGGGGAGACGACCGGGCAGAATCTCAAGCTGGCCTGACAGGGGGTGCGCCGGGATCTCCGGTCACTGATGCCCACGCCTTCCGGCGGCCCGGAGGCAAGAGGCAGCCGGGAGAAGACAGCGATCCGGGCTTGTCCTAAACTCCCTGTAAAGATCCCGCCCTGACGCAAGATCCTGGCGGCATCGCTCTTCGTAATGCGTATCGGAACAGGATTCGAAGATATGGAACGCGATCGCGGGCGGGTGAGATGCCGCGAATGAGAAGGGCCGCACAGGCTTTGGTTCTTTGTCTGCTTGTTTGCCTGCCCGCCCACATGGCCGCGGGCGCCCCTTCCGAGTACCAGCTCAAGGCCGCCTTTCTCTATAACTTTGCTCTGTTCACCGAGTGGCCGGAACACGTTGGTGATACCCTGAACCTGTGTGTGTACGGCAGTGACCCGTTCGGCGCCGACCTCCTCAAGCTTGAGGAGCGATCGGTGGGTACCCGCCGACTGAGCGTCCATTTGACACCCACCCTGAACGAGTTGAGCAACTGCGAGTTGGTCTTCATCAGCCGCTCCGCCATCGGTCAGCTGCCGCAGATCCTCGGGACAGTGGATGGCTCACCCGTGTTGACCGTGGCCGACTCGCCCAGCGCCATGCGTCGGGGAGTGGCGATCAACATGATCACGCAGCAAAATCGTATCGCCTTTGAAGCGAACCTGACCGCGGCCCGCGCCCAGGGTCTGAATCTCAGTTCCAGATTGCTTCGCCTGGCAGAAGAGGTGGAGCAATGACCACCTCCGCTCCCGGCAGTGATCCACCCCCTTCCCTCGCGGACCGACTGCGACGTATCAATGGCGCGGCGTTGGTGATCTCGGTCACCATCATGGCCGTCATCACCATTCTCGGGGGATTGACCGTCAACCTGCTCAGCATGGTGGATGCCAATCGGGTGAAGACCCGGGTCCTGGCGGAAAACGCCGCAGCGAGCCTGCTGTTCGATGACAGGAAGGCCGCCGGAGATTTACTTGCCTCCCTGCGTCATTCCCCCGATGTCCAGGCGGCGGTCATCCACGACCGCCATGGTGAGCCCTTCGCCCATTATGAATCGGCACCCGGAATTCGGGCTCATCATAAGTGGAACCCTCAGGAAGAGACCCGCTACGGTCTGACTGCGGTCAGGCTGACCCAACCCATCACACTGCAAGACGACACCCTGGGAGCCATTCAGACCGTCATCGGCCTGCGATCGCTCTACATCCAGATGGTGGTGCTGATCCTGATCACCGCGGTGGCCGCCGCCCTGGCTCTGCTCACCAGCCGGATCCTGATGGCGACTCTGGTAGCCCGCCTCGTCCAGCCGGTCTCGGCCCTGACTGCACTGATGAAGCGTGTCACGCAAGATGCCGACCTGGGTGTGCGTGCCAGCAACAGCGATATCCTTGAAATCCGTACACTTGCACAGGGTTTCAACAGCATGCTGGAAGAAATCCAGGAAAGGGATCGACGCCTGGGCCTGCAAAAGGTGCGTCTGGAAGAAGAAGTATCAACCCGAACCGCCGAGTTGCTGCAAGCCAAGGAGGCCGCAGAAGCCGCCAACCAGGCCAAGAGCGAGTTTCTGGCCAACATGAGCCACGAGATCCGCACCCCGATGAATGGCGTGCTGGGCATGAACGAGATGCTGCTGCACGGCCCTCTGGACCCCAGGCAGCGCCAATATGCGGAAACGGCTCTCCAGACCAGCCGACACCTGCTGAGCATCATTGACGATATCCTGGACTTTTCCAAGGCGGAGTCTGGCCATATGCAACTGGAGTCGGTGGACTTTGATCTGGTGGCGCTGGTCCATGGCTGCGTCCAATTGTTTCAGGAACCTGCCGCCAGAAAGGGCCTGAGCCTCTCCACGGAGTTCTGTCCCGCGAATCAGGCATTCTGGTTTCGGGGCGACCCCCTCAGACTCCGCCAGGTATTGACCAACCTGCTGAGCAATGCGGTGAAGTTCACCCATCAAGGCAGCATTCAGGTGTGTGCCACGATCGAGATCACGCCCGACCAAAAGGGATCCATTCACCTGCAGGTCAAGGATACCGGCATCGGGATGACGCCTCAGGCCAAAGATCTGATTTTCGAGCGTTTCGCGCAGGCAGACGGATCAACGACCCGGCGCTACGGAGGGACCGGCCTGGGGCTGGCGATCTGCAGACGGCTGGTAGAACTGATGGGAGGCAGCATCCATGTGGATAGCATTCCTGAACAAGGGTCGATTTTATGCGTTCATCTGGAACTACCGCTGGGTACCTGCCCCACCGATACGCAAGATACACTCGAGGAAGCCAGACCAGGGCAGGATATCGACAGGGCCCAGAGGCTGGATGGCTGTATCCTTCTGGTTGAAGACAACCCGGTCAACCAACTGGTTGCCCGTGCCATGCTGGAGCAGCTGGGGCTCAGGGTCCGCCTGGCCCATGAGGGAGAGCAGGCATTGTCCATGCTGACGGCCAACGCGGTGGACTTGATTCTGATGGACTGTCGCATGCCGATCATGGACGGCTATCAGGCAACCGAGGCCATACGTGAAGGTCGCGTGCCAGGCCGCGACAAGACCCCCATCATCGCGCTGACGGCCAATGCCTCCAGAGAGGAACAGGATCGATGCCTGGCAGTCGGCATGCAGGCCTGCCTGCCAAAACCTTACACCATCGAGCAACTCCACACCCTGCTGCGCCAATGGCTTCCCACTGCCACCACCACCGCCCCCAACCAGTCGGCGCCCTCTGCCCAGGAATGCAATGTCGATGACCTCCCCATGCTGCATCCGCAGGATCTCGATGAGTTGAAAGCGCTGACCCCGGACCAGGACCTTCTGACCAGAGTTTTGCAGGCCTTCCTGGATACCGGCCCCCCGCTGATCCAGAAGATCGAAGAGGCCCTGACAAAAGGCGATGTGGAAGGCCTGCGCAGCGCCAGCCACGCCCTGAAATCCAGCTCCAGAAACGTGGGGGCCAGGCGACTCTCCGAGATCTGCCGGCAACTGGAAGTCTGCGCACGTGAGAATCGCATGCGTGATACCGATGCCCTGTCCACACCCTTCCAGAAGGTATCACGCGCAACCCTCAATGAAATCCGCGAACGGATCAAGGCGGCCCCATGAACGAGCCTGTAAGGATTCTGCTGGCCGACGACGATGTCACCGCACTCATGCTCATGACCGCTGCTCTGGAGGCGGCGGACTTCCTGACGATCAGAGCCGAGGATGGTGAACAGACACTGGCATCTTTCGCACAAACGCCTTGCGACATGGTGCTGCTGGATGTGGACATGCCCGGCATGGATGGTTTCGAGACCTGCCGACGCCTGCGTCACCTGGCTGGTGATGAACTCCCCATCGTCATGGTCACTGGCATGGATGACGTGGACTCCATTGCCCGAGCCTTCGAGGCCGGCGCCACCGACTTCATCTCCAAACCCATCCACTGGAACCTCATCGGACATCGGATCAAGTACCTGTGGCGCACGCACCTGACCCGACTTGATCTGCAACGGGCCAATGCTCGCAACGCCGCCATCCTGAGTGCGCTACCGGACACCCTCCTGCGGCTCAGTGATGAAGGGATCGTGCTGGATCGGCTGGCGGGGCACCATGACCAGGCTCATCCCGGACCCGGGGCCAGTGTGCAGGGCAGCCTGCCCGAGGAGGTTTCCCGGGCCTATACGGAGGCCATACGAAAGGCGCGTGCAGCCGGCGAGTTGCAGGATATTGAATACTCGCTTCAGGAGGTGGACGGGCCCGTTCGCTACTTCGAGACCCGTATCGTGATCATCGACGATCAGGAAACACTCTGCCTCATTCGAGACATCACACGACGCAAGGAAGCAGACGATGAGATACACCGACTGGCCTATTACGACACGCTGACAGGGTTGGCGAATCGCCAGCATCTCGTGGATCGCCTGGCGGGTGAAATCCATCGTGCCCAGGGCAGTGGCAGCCAGCTGGGCGTGCTGTTCCTGGACCTGGATGGTTTCAAACAGATCAACGACACGCTGGGCCACGCCACCGGTGATATCTTGCTAAAGCATGCCTCCCACCGCCTGCGACTGGGTGTGCGTCCCACGGATACGGTATCCCGCCCTTCGACCCAGCATCAGAACATCAGCCTGGCCCGTCTTGGTGGGGACGAATTCACCGTCATCATCCCGGACATGAACCATCCCGAGGATGCCCTGGTGGCAGCCCACCGGATACAGGAACTCATGCAACAGCCATTCTTCATTGCCGGTCGGGAGATGGTCGTCACCGCCAGCATCGGCATTGCCGTATTTCCGGATGATGGGGAAGATGCCGACACACTGCTCAAACATGCCGATACGGCCATGTACCATGCCAAATTTCTGGGGCGGAACAATGCTCAGTTTTACAGCCCCTCGCTCACCCATGAGGCCATGCGGCGTCTGAACATGGAGAGCGACCTGCGCCGTGCCCTGGAAGCACAGGAGTTTTTCCTCGTCTATCAACCCCAGGTGGATCTGCAGACGGGGAAAATCCACTCCGTCGAAGCCCTGATCCGCTGGCGGCACCCACAGCAGGGGCTGATATCACCCGCGGAGTTCATCCCCCTGGCCGAGGGCAATGGGCTGATCGTCCCCATTGGCGAATGGGTCTTGCGCATGGCCTGCCAGGACGCCGCTCGCTGGCAGGCCATGGGCCTGCCACTGGCGATGGCGGTCAACCTCTCGCCCGTGCAATTCCGAAACGGAAGCCTGACGCGCAAGGTGCGGGACATTCTCGAGGACACCGGGCTGGGCGCAGAATTCCTTGAACTGGAGATCACGGAAACCACACTCATGGACGAGAGCATGACCACACTGCAAACCCTGCATGAACTGCAGGAACTGGGGGTCAAATTTTCTCTGGATGATTTCGGTACCGGCTACTCATCCATGAGCTACCTGACGCGGCTGCCTTTGCACAACCTCAAGGTGGACCGCAGCTTCGTCCATGGACTCCCCCATGATGCCGGAAGCCTGGCGATCATAAGAGCCATTATTTCCTTGAGTGAAAGCATGGGCTTCACGGTGACCGCCGAGGGTGTGGAAAACCTGGAGCAGGTGAAGATCCTGATGCAGCAGTGCTGCCACACTCTTCAGGGGTATTATTTCAGTAAGCCCGTTGCAGCAGAACAGATCCCGGACTTGCTCGGACAGAACTGGGATTTTGATCGTCTTTCATAACATCATGAGCGCGCATGTCATGGACAGGTCAGCCACCCGCAGATGCATCCCCGTCATTTCCTGTCTTCTGATCATCTTCTGTGGTGCCAGCGCCGCTGCCAACGCACAGAACTCGGGCATTGAGCGCTTTCTTGATCTGTCTCTGGAAGATCTGCTCCAGCAGGAGGTGATCTCCGCCAGCCGTCGTGCCCAGCCTCTCTCCGATGTGGCCGCCGCCGCACACGTCATCACCGCTGAGGATATACGGCGGTCGGGCGCCCGCTCCCTGCCGGAGGCGCTGCGTCTGGCCCCTGGTGTGGATGTGGCCCGTATCAGCGCCGACCGATGGGCCGTTTCCATTCGCAGCCATACGGAATACCTCTCCAACAAGCTCATGGTACTGGTGGATGGGCGCAGTGCCTACAGCCCCAGCTTTTCCGGGGTGCTCTGGAATACGCTGCAGATTCCCCTGGAGAACATCGAGCGTATCGAAGTCATCCGGGGCCCGGGTGGAGCCGTCTGGGGGGTGAATGCGGTCAATGGGGTCATCAACATCATCACCCGTTCGTCACACAGCACCCATGGCACGCTGGTCAGTGCCGGGTATGGTGATGTGACCGGGCCGTTCACCCTGCTGAGACAGGGAGGAAGCCTTGGAGAAGACAGCAGCTTCAGCGTGTATCTGCGAAACAGTGGCCACCGTGATTCCTTGAAGGAATCCGGCGACGATCACCGTGATCAAGCCAATCATCTATCAGCAGGATTTCGTATGGATGGAGACGAGATGGCGGGCCAATGGATGGTTTCCGGCAATCTCTATCGAACGGACTCGGATGGGATCGGTGTTGTCAGGGATCCCTTCCAGCCTCCCCCCACGTACCGACGGGTGGAAAACATCACCGACCGTTTCTCTGGCGTTGATCTGCAAACCAGCATGACCCGAAAGACTTCGGAGCGCTCTGAAATCAGAGTCAATGCCTCCTGGAGTTACTCCGACCTGGAGGCCACCATGCTGGCGGATCAACAGCAGCATATCGTTGATCTTGAATTACAGCAGCGCATCGGTTTTTCGAGCCAGCATACGCTCACCTGGGGTGCCGGTTATCGCTGGTATCGGGACACCCTCTCCGACGGCCTGACCACGCGCATTGCACAGTCCAGGGAAACCCTGCACCTTGCCAGCCTGTTTGCTCAAGACGAGATTGAACTCACCGACGGTCTGAGACTGACGCTGGGGGGAAGACTGGATTACAACAGCTACACCAGCACCGAAATCCAGCCCACCATCCGCATGCTGTGGAACATGACCCCCCAACACAGTCTGTGGAGTTCGCTATCCCAGGCCAAACGCATTCCTTCACGGGGGGAACGCACAGCAGACTATATCCTGACAGTGGCACCCCCCGGCGTGGTCTCGTTTGACTCTCCGCTGGACGACTCAGTGGCCGACTTGCCCATACAAGGCGAAGTGCGCGGTAACGATCGTTTTGGGTCAGAACGCCTGACGGCGTTCGAGGCAGGTTACCGGGGGCAGCTCTCCCCCGAAGTCTACCTGGACGTGACGGCCTTCATGCATCGTTACGACAATCTCAGAACAGCTGCGTTGATCACGGATCCCGACGACCTCCTGATCAGCGAAGATCAGCAATACCTGATCGCCCCCAATGATTTCATCAATACCGGCGAACTCACCGTAACGGGTGTGGAGCTTTCAGGGGACTGGAGACCCACGGAGAGGCTGCGTTTCCAACTTGCCTACAGCTTCAATGACACGGGTGAGTTCACGGGGGGGGATCAACTGTTTTCCAGCTTCATCCCCAGACACATCACCTCATTGCGCAGTTCATGGAGCCTCAATCACCAAACGGATCTGGACATGTGGGTCCGGCACGTGGACCAGCGCGACCGACCCTTTCTGCCCCCGTTGGATGCCTATACCACCATGGATCTCAGGATGGCCTGGCGACCTGACAGCGCGATAGAGCTGGCCCTGGTGGCGCAGAATTTGCTGGATTCCGAACGGACCGAGTATTTTTCCGTGGCCCCAACGTTCCAGCCGGCTCAAACGCGTCGGGGTGTTTACGGGCAGATCAGGCTCAGCTTCTGACCAAACCCGACCTCTTGGCAATCAGGAGGAACGGGGGGTGGCGGGTGGAAACCGGTTCAGCCCCTGCCCCGTCGGACATTCACCCAGCAGCACGCAGTCACTGCAACGGGGCCGGGGACGGCATACATCCTTGCCATGGATCACGATCACCGCATGCAACTCATTGAGCATCGGCACGTCGTCGCCGATCACTGCTTCCACCGAGGCCCTCAGGCTCTCGTAAGGCTCATCGCCGTCGACCATTCCCAGCCGTGAGAACAGTCGGCGAGTATAGGCATCCACCACGAACACCGGGCGCTCAAAGGCGTACAGCAGGATGTCATCGGCGGTTTCCGGCCCCACTCCGTTCACCGACAGCAACTGGGTACGCAGCATCCCGGTATCCCATGCGCTCAGGACCGCCTCACCGCCCTGTTCCAGGTACCACTGACAAAAGGACCGCAGGCGCTTCGACTTCACATTGAAATACCCGGAAGGGCGGATCAGTTGCCCCAGCTCTTCGGGCGGTAACGCCAGGATGCGCTCAGGTGCAAGCGCCTGGGCCCTTTTTAGATTGGCGATGGCCTGCTCCACGTTACTCCAGGCGGTGTTCTGGGTGAGGATAGCGCCCACCATCACCTCGAACCCGCTGTCACCTGGCCACCAGTTCAGGGGGCCATGGTGATTGGAGAGGCGATCAAAGACCTGCTTCAGGCGCTGCGCATTCACTGCCTGGGGAGACGACGGGTGCCGGGCGGGCGGGCGATCCGCGCGGGTTTACGGGGGCGCTTCCATTTCAGTTCCAGTTCCGAATACAGGCGTTTCATCTCATCGGGAGCCAGCTCCCGCCAGCGCCCCGAGCGCAGACCCTGATCCAGTTCCACGGGCCCGTAGCGCACCCGGATGAGGCGGCTCACCGTCACCCCTTGAGATTCCCACAAACGGCGTACTTCCCGATTGCGGCCCTCGCGCAGGACCACGTGATACCAGTGATTGGCGCCGGTGCCGCCGGCCTCGCGGATTTCATCGAAACGGGCTTCGCCGTCATCCAGGGTGACCCCCTCCTGGAGGCGCTGAATCACGGCGGGATCCACTTCTCCCAGCACCCGCACGGCGTATTCCCGTTCCATCTGGCGGGACGGATGCATCATGCGATTGGCCAGTTCCCCGTCCGTGGTGAACAGCAGCAGGCCCGAGGTATTGATATCCAGACGCCCCACACTGATCCAACGACCCTTGCGCAGCCTGGGCAGGTGATCGAAGACGGTGACCCGCCCTTCCGGGTCGGACCGGGTACTCACCTCCCCCTCGGGCTTGTGGTAGGCCAGCACTCGCAGATCCGGCGACTCCACGGTGACCGGGCGACCCTGGATGGCGATCTCGTCATCGGGACCTGCCTGATCGCCCACCTTGGCCACCTTGCCGTTGACGGTGATCCAGCCCTGGGCAATCCAGCGCTCCACTTCGCGGCGCGAGCCCAGGCCCGCCTGGGCGAGCAGTTTGTGGAGGCGTTCGGTCATGAAGGGTTCCCTGGAGAGACAGTCAGTGGATGGAAGGGGAAGCCGGGGACACTGGCCGCGATCCCCATCGACTCCGTAGTATGAGGGAAGCCGCAGGTCTTTTCGAGACTGGCCATACCCATCCAACAGGAGCGGCGAGCATGCCTGCCCTACTCCCTGGCTGGCTGATCCAGATCCCTAAGCTCTGCCAATGTGGGCAGCTCATCCAGCGACTTGAGGTTGAAATAATCCAGAAACCCCCGGGTGGTCCCGAACAACGCCGGACGCCCGGGCAGTTCCTTGTGCCCCACCACGCGAATCCACTCCCGCTCGGTGAGCGTGCGGATGATGTGGGAGCTCACCGCCACCCCTCGCACTTCCTCGATCTCCGCCCGGGTGATGGGCTGCCGATAGGCAATCAGGGCCAGGGTTTCCAGCAGGGCCCGGCTGTACCGGGGAGGCTTCTCCTCCCATAGCCGCGACACCCAGGGCGCCAACTCCTCATCCACCTGAAAACGGTAACCGCTGCCCACTTCCTTGAGGTGATAGCCGCGATCCTGACAGGACTCGGCAATCTCCCTGAGGGCCTCGCGGATGCTGGCCCGCTCGGGGCGGCTGGCGTCGCCCTCGAACAGCCGTTCCAGCTCTTCAACGGACAAGGGGCGTTGCGCCGCCATCAGTGCGCCTTCCAGAATGCGTTGCAATCGTTCCGGGGTCATGTGTTCGGCTGTGTGTCACCGGCATCATCCCAGCCGGGGTGGGGGCCTGCCGGGCGCAGGTAGATGGGCGCATACACCTCTGACTGCACCCACTCCACCAGATGTCCCTTGATCAATTCCAGGATGGCGAGAAAGGTGACCACCACACCCCGTCGCCCCTCCTCCACAGTGAACAGGGCGCAGAACTCCACATGCCCCCGCTCACCCAGGGAGGCCAGCACCCGGCTCATGCGCTCGCGCACCGAGAGCGGTTCCCGCTGGATCTGGTGGTGGCTGAACATATCGGCCCGCCCCAGCACCTCACGAAAGGCCCGCAGCAACTGGTCCAGGCCCACGTCCGGCAGAGGCTTTTCATGATGCATGGGAGGCGGTTCCATGGCGGCCATGAAGATATCCCGCTCCAGACGCGCCAGGTCGTCCAGATCCTCAGCCGCCTGCTTGAAACGCTCATACTCCTGCAGACGACGCACCAACGCCGCGCGGGGATCCTCCTCATCCTCCACCTCGGCGGCACGTGGCAGCAGCATGCGGGATTTGATCTCTGCCAGCACCGCCGCCATCACCAGGTACTCCGCCGCCAGTTCCAGACGCAGTTCCTGCATGAGCTCGATGTACTTCATGTATTGCCGGGTGATCTCGGCGATGGGGATATCCAGCACATCCAGGTTCTGGCGGCGGATCAGATACAGCAGCAGATCCAGCGGACCCTCGAAGGTCTCGAGGAAGACCTCCAGGGCGTCCGGCGGGATGTACAGATCCTTGGGCGTGAGGGTCAGCGGCTCTCCGCGGACCCGAGCAGTGACCGCCTCATCCTCGCCCACGCACTCGGACGCAGGCGAGAGGACAGACGGCACATCACTCATCGGTGGCGTTCATCGGTAGGCCAGCCCCATGGCGCGCCGGACCTCTTCCAGGGTATCCCGGGCAATGTCGCGAGCCGCTTCGCAGCCCTCTGCCACCACGGAGCGCACCAGATTGGGATCGGACTCATAGTCCTTGGCACGGGCCTGCATGGGACCCAGTTCCGCCAGCACCCCATCCACCACCGGCTGCTTGCACTCAAGGCAGCCGATACCGGCCGAACGACACCCCTCCTGCACCCAGTTGTGCACGTCTTCAGTGGTGTACACCTGATGCAGCTGCCATACGGGGCATTTGTCAGGATCACCCGGATCGGTGCGACGCACACGGGCCGGGTCGGTGGGCATGGTGCGGATCTTCTTTTCCACATCCGCCGGCTCGTCGCGCAGGGAGATGGTATTGCCGTAGGACTTGGACATCTTCTGCCCGTCCAGTCCCGGCATCTTGGAGGCCTTGGTAAGGAGCGGCTGGGGCTCGGGGAGAATGATGCGACCGCCGCCTTCCAGATACCCGAACAGGCGCTCACGATCCCCCAAAGAGATGTTCTGCTGAGTCTCCAGCAGAGCGCGGGCCACATCCAGGGCCTCGTCCTCACCCTTCTCCTGGTAGCGACGACGCAGATCCCGGTACATGCGGGCGTTCTTCTTGCCCATCTTGTCCACCGCCGCCTCGGCCTTTTCCTCGAAGCCGGGCTCGCAGCCGTAGAGGTGGTTGAAGCGCCGGGCCACCTCGCGGGTCACCTCCAGGTGGGACACCTGATCCTCGCCCACTGGCACGAGACCGGCCTTGTAGATGAGCACATCGGCACTTTGCAGCAAGGGATAACCCAGGAACCCATAGGTCGCCAGGTCCAGCTCCTTGAGCTTCTCCTGCTGATCCTTGTAGGTGGGCACCCGCTCCAGCCAGCCCAGAGGCGTGATCATGGAAAGCAGCAAGTGCAGCTCCGCATGCTCCGGCACGCGGGACTGAATGAAGATCCGCGAGGAACCCGGGCTCACCCCGGCCGCCAGCCAGTCCACCACCATCTCCCATACGCTCTCACCGAGCACGCGCGGGTCTTCGTAATGCGTGGTCAGGGCGTGCCAGTCGGCAACGAAATACAGGCACTCGTAGGAGTGCTGCAGTTCAACCCAGTTTTTGAGAACGCCGTGATAATGGCCCAGATGCAGTCGGCCCGTGGGACGCATGCCCGACAGGACGCGCTGATTTTGTGTCGGCAGGGAACTCAAGTGGACTCCTCACACATGCTGTTGGATAAACGAATCGGTTAACGCCAGGATGGCAGGGCAAACACGGTCTGGAGCAGATCCACGAAGAAACCGTAAACCGGGAACAGGATGGCCCCCAGAATGCCCGTAAACAGAAGAATCAGAATGATCACCAGCCCGTAAGGCTCCAGGCGCTCATAGCGGGCCGCCACCCGGGGCGGCAGAAAACCGGCCACCACGCGCCCTCCATCCAGCGGCGGCAGGGGCAGCATGTTGAGCACCATGAGCAGGATATTGATGGTGATGCCGGCAATGCCCATGTAGAACAGCGGCGTGGCCACCCAGTCCAGGCTGCCCTGCAGTAGCACGGAAAGCTTGATCATCAGGGCCCAGAAGATGGCCATGAGCAGATTGGCAGTGGGCCCGGCCACGGCCACAATGGCCATGTCGCGCTGCGGATTTCTGAGATTGTTGGTATTCACCGGCACAGGCTTGGCCCAGCCGAAGACGAACGGCGGCGCCGGGGTCAGCGCGGTGAACAGCAAGAGACCAATGGGCACCACCACGGTCCCCACCGGATCGATGTGCTTGAAGGGGTTGGCCGTGAGCCGGCCCAGCATCTTGGCCGTGGGATCGCCCAATTGCTTGGCCACAAGTCCGTGAGAGGCCTCGTGCAGGGTGATGGCAAAGAGCACCGGGAGGGCCCAGATGGCGATGATCTGCAAGATGCCGTCCATGGAGCCCTACTCCTCAAGACCCGGGGGTACTTCACCCCGGCCACGCCGCATGAGCCGGGGTACATCCCCCTCCAGATCGATCACCGTGGTGGGCTCCAGGCTGCAGGCGCCACCGTCGATCACCAGATCCACCAGCGGCATCATGCGTTCGCGGATCTCGAAGGTATCGGACATGGGATGATCATCACCCGGCAGCTCCAGGGTGGAACTCATCAGGGGCTGCCCCACCGCCTCCAGCAGCGCGTTGCAGATGGGATTATCGGGGATGCGCAGCCCCACCGTCTTGCGTTTGGGATGTTGCAGGCGTCTGGGCACCTCGTGGGTGGCCTTGAGCAGGAAGGCATAAGGCCCCGGCGTGAGCGCCTTGAGCAGCCGGTAGGCAGTGTTGTCCACCTTGGCATACACCGAGATCTCCGAGAGATCTCGACATACCAGGGTGAGGTGATACTGCTCATCCAGTTGGCGAATGCGGCGAATACGTTCCATGCCCGCCTTGTTGCCCATGGCACACCCCAGGGCATAGCAGGAATCCGTGGGGTAGACGATGACGCCACCCTCCAGCACCACGTCCGCAGCCTGCCTGATCAGGCGCGCCTGGGGGTCTACCGGATGGATCTCGATCACGCGACTCATGCTGTATCCCTGAGCGGTCGGAAGTTGAACCCGCAAGTTTATCAGACCCAGCGGCCATCGCCCGAATGGTTTCGCCCGGCTTGAAGGCATCGGGGTGAACCTCGGCGGGGCCGTGGCGGGCGCTGTATTCCATGGACTGGGTGGGTTACCCTTCCCGACGTTTATCCGTTGCCCGCCAGGAGGTGCTTGATGCTCTACGCCATCATCAGTCAGGACGTGGAAGACAGTCTGGAAAAACGCCGCTCGGCCCGCCCTGCCCATCTTGAGCGCCTGCAGACCCTGCAGGATGCCGGTCGTCTCGTGCTGGCCGGCCCCTATCCGGCCATCGACAGTGCCGATCCGGGTCCCGCCGGCTTCACCGGCAGCCTGGTGGTGGCCGAGTTCGACTCTCTGGACGCCGCTCAGGCCTGGGCCGACACCGACCCTTACGTGGCCGCAGGCGTGTATGCCCAGGTGACCGTCAAGCCCTTCAAGAAGGTCTTTCCCTGAACCCTGAGCAGGATCATTCAAAGGACACGCATTCCATGACCCCATTCAAGTCTCTCCCGCTGCTGGCCGCCGTGATCCTCGCTCTGGGCGCCTGTTCATCGGAACCGTCGCCCGACCAGCGCGCTGACCACAGTGACGCCATGGCCGTGGTCAATGACATCCCCATCACGGATCGGGACCTCACTGATTTTCTGCAGCTCCGGCAGATGTCCGGGCACCATCACGGAGAATTGCAATCGCCGGAGTCGGCCCTGGATGAGATGGTGAACATGGAGCTGCTGCGCCAGGAGGCTCTTGAAAAGGGTCTGCATGAGGATCCGGAAATCCTTCGCCAACTGGAGCGCACCCGCACCAATCTGTTGGTAAACACGCTGGTGGAGCGCTACCTGGAGGAACAGGATTTCTCCGAGGCAGAACTGCGGGCCGAGTATGACCGACAGATCGCCGCTCTGGACGCCCGCGAATTTCGGGCCCGGCACATCCTGGTGGACACCGAAGAGGAGGCCCGGGTGCTGATCGAGGCCCTGGATCAGGGGGATTCGTTCCCGGATCTGGCCCGGGAATATTCCCAGGACACCTCCGCCGAGTCCGGTGGCGACCTGGGCTGGTTCCGGCTGGACATGATGGTACCGGCGTTCTCCGAGGCACTGGCCTCGCTGGAGGCCGGTGAATACTCCGATTCTCCGGTGGAGTCCCAGTTCGGCTGGCATGTGATCCTGCATGAGGAAAACCGCGAACTGACCCTGCCCACCTTCGAGGCATCCCGGGGTCGCCTGGAACAGATCCTGGCCACCGAGGCGCTGCAGGGTTACGTGGACGAACTGCGCGAGCGGGCGACCATCGAGATTCACGAAGATCGGTTGCGGTAAGCCAGGTTGGTGTTTCTGGAGCCCCCTGCGGGCTCCAGCTTGCCCCGGGCAGTCAGGTAATCAAACCACCCAGCTCCCGCGTCTTCTCCCGCATCAACCCGGCATCCCCCCGGGCTTCCACGTTGAGGCGAATCACCGGTTCGGTATTGGAGGCCCTCAGGTTGAAGCGCCACTCGGCAAATTCCATGCTGAGCCCATCGGTGTCGTCCAGTTGCGGTCCCTGGGGAAGATAGAACTGCGTCACCCGCTCCAGGGTGCCGGGCACATCCTCCACCCGATAATTGATCTCGCCGCTACAGGGGTAGGCACGGATACGCTCCTCCACCAGGGCAGACAGCGGCTTGCCCGTGAGACTCATGCGCTCGGCGGTCAGGAGCCAGGGGATCATGCCGCTGTCGCAATAGCTGAAATCACGAAAGTAATGGTGAGCTGACATCTCGCCCCCGTAGAGGGCGTCTTCCCGGCGCATGCGCTCCTTGATGAAGGCGTGGCCCGTCTTGCTCATCACCGGCACACCCCCGGCGGCCTGCACCATTTGCTGCGTGTTCCAGGTGAGCCGTGGATCATGAACGATGCGTGAGCCCGGCTGTTTCTCCAGCATCTGTGCCGCCAGCAGGCCCACCATGTAATAGCCTTCCACGCACTCGCCACGTTCATCGAAGACGAAGCAGCGATCGAAATCCCCATCCCAGGCAATCCCCAGATCGGCACCATGGGCCACCACCGCCTCGCCGGTGACGGCGCGGTTTTCCGGCAGCAGGGGGTTGGGAATGCCATTGGGAAAACGGCCATCGGGCGCATGGTGGATGCGGGTCACACGAAACGGCAGCCGCGCCGCCAGGGCATCAAAGGTCGGGCCAGCGGCACCATTGCCGGCATTCACCAGCAGGTGTAACGGACGCAGGGTCGACAACTCGACAAAACCGAGGACCCGTTCCACATAGCCTTGCATCACATCCAGGCTGCGGTCCTCACCGTGCACGTCAGCCACCGGCCCGGGATCTCCTTCCCGAACCCGCCGCTCGATCTCCTTGAGCCCGGTATCCCCACTGATGGGGATGGCCTGTTCGCGCACCAGCTTCATGCCGTTGTAGTCCATGGGGTTGTGGCTGGCCGTCACCATGATGCCGCCGCCCATGCCACCCAGTGAGGCAGCGTGGTAGACCGTCTCGGTGCCGCACAGACCCAGGGAGCAGGTATTCACACCGGCATCGTTCAGGCCCTGGATCACGGCCTGGGCCAGTTCCGGGCTGCTGAGTCGGATATCCTGACCCACCGCCACCGCGCCCCTGGGGGCGATCACCCCGGCGTAGGCTCGTCCGATACGGTAGGCCAGATCGGGGTTGAGTTCATTGGGGATGCGCCCACGGATATCGTAGGCCTTGAAACAGGGCAGCGGCGCGGACATGGGAAACCTGTCGTCTTGAGTGGGCTTGAATGTTCAGACCTGGTAGAAATCCCGGTACCAGCGCACGAAGTTCTCCACTCCCTGCTCCACCGGGGTGGCGGGCCGATAGCCCACGTCGGCCACCAGGTCCTGCACATCCGCGTAGGTATCCGGCACATCGCCAGGCTGCAGTGGCAGCAGGTTCTTCTCGGCTTTGCGTCCCAGGCAATCCTCAAGCACCTGGATGTAGTGAAGCAGTTCCACCGGTTGATTGTTGCCGATGTTGTACAGGCGATACGGGGCGAAACTGCTGGCTGAATCCGGGTTGTCGCCGGACCATTCGGGATTGGGCTCTGCCACCTTGTCCAGGGTGCGGATCACGCCTTCCACGATGTCGTCGATGTAGGTGAAATCGCGGCGATGCTGGCCGTAGTTGAAGACGTCGATGGGTTTGCCTTCGAGAATATTGCGGGTGAACATGAACAGGGCCATGTCCGGTCGCCCCCAGGGGCCATACACCGTAAAGAAGCGCAGGCCGGCCGTGGGCAGGCCGTAAAGGGAACTGTAGGTGTGGGCCATGAGCTCGTTGGCCTTCTTGCTGGCCGCATACAGGCTCATGGGATGGTCCACGTTATCGTGCACCGTGAAAGGCATGGTGGTGTTGGCCCCATACACGGAACTGGAGGAGGCATACACCAGATGCTCCACCCCGTGGTGCCGACACCCCTCCAGGATGTTGATGAACCCGACCAGGTTGGTTTCCACATAGGCGTGGGGGTTCTCCAGGGAGTAGCGCACCCCCGCCTGAGCTGCCAGGTTGACCACCCGCTGTGGCTTGTGACGGGCGAAGGTCTCTTCCATCACGGCCCGGTCGGCGATATCGGCACGCACCTCGGTGAATCCGGCATGGTCCTTGATGCGATCCAGCCGGGCCAGCTTGAGGTTCACGTCGTAGTAATCGTTGAGGTTATCGACGCCGATCACCTCATCTCCCCGATCCAGCAACCGCATGGCCAGGGCCGAACCGATGAATCCGGCGGTGCCGGTCACAAGAACCTTCATATCATGTTGCCTTGGTTGTCAATTTGGGCCGTGCCGTCGCAAACCATCGCCAGCCGTGGCTTACAGGCTCCAGTAGCGAGTGATTTGCGGGATGTCGTCGGGATGCAGGGCTGATTTCACGTCCAGCAACACGCCGCCCTCGCTCAGGCGCGTGCAGAGGGCACCGGCGCCGTCTTCCAGGTAGGCCCGATGGGGCACGGCCAGGATGAGACCATCCAGTTCCGTGAAGGCATCCAGGTCGACCAGTTCCAGGTCGTATTCATGGCGGGCCTCTTCCGGGTCGGCCAGGGGGTCGTGCACCAGGGGTTCGATACCGAACTGACGCAGTTCGCGGATGATGTCCGGCACCCGTGAATTGCGCAGGTCCGGCACGTTTTCCTTGAAGGTGAGCCCGAGCACGCCCACACGACCGCGCTTCACCGGGTGATCCTGCTCGATGAGCAGCTTGACGAGGCGCTGGGCAATGTAGGCGCCCATGCCATCGTTGATGCGCCTCCCGGCCAGGATCACCTGGGGGTAGTAACCCACAGCCTTGGCCTTGGCGGTGAGGTAGTAGGGGTCCACACCGATGCAGTGCCCGCCCACCAGACCAGGGCTGAAGGGCAGGAAGTTCCATTTGGTGCCCGCTGCCTCCAGCACGTCCTTGGTGCGGATGTCCAGACGATCGAAGATCAATGCCAGTTCATTCATCAGGGCAATGTTCAGGTCTCGCTGGGTGTTCTCGATCACCTTGGCAGCCTCCGCCACCTTGATGGTGGGGGCATTGTGCACACCGGCCTCGATAATGCGGCCATAAGCCTCGGCCACCCGATCCAGCGTTTCCGCGTCCTCGCCGGAGACCACCTTCACGATGCGGGTCAGGGTATGTTCCTTGTCGCCCGGATTGATGCGTTCCGGGGAGTAACCCAGCTTGAAGTCCTGGCCCTGACGCAGACCGGACACCCGGGCCAGAATGGGGCCACAGATCTCTTCGGTCACGCCTGGATACACGGTGGATTCAAACACCACCACGGCACCGGGGGTGAGCATCTGCCCCACGGTCTCACAGGCCTTCATCACCGGAGTGAGGTCCGGCTGACGGTTTTCGTCGATGGGGGTGGGCACGGTCACCACAAAGAAGGTGCAGCCCTTGAGGTCGGCCGGGTCCCGCGTGTAGAGCAGATCGTGCTCCGCCAATTCCTCGGGAGTGACCTCGGCGGTATAGTCATGCCCTTCCTTGAGGGTTTTGATACGCCGTTCGCTGATGTCAAAACCGATGGTGCCGGGATAGTGGCGGGCGAAGCCCAGGGCCACGGGCAACCCCACATAACCCAGTCCAATGACACCGATCTTTTCGCTCATGGGAGCATCCTTCCAGGCCGTTTCCTCGAAGCCGGAAAGATACCGCAAATGCCGCGATCGCGCGACCTTGCAGGGCCAGTCGGCAGCCCGCACTTTCGGGCTCCCGGGATCTTGGCTATCCTATACGACCCTTGAGTCGGCCCCTGCCACAGCAGGCATACCCTCATCGTCCCGGCCCAACATGCCCCGGTAGCTCAGCTGGATAGAGCGTCCCCCTCCTAAGGGGAAGGTCGCAGGTTCGAACCCTGCCCGGGGCGCCATTCTTTCAAGCATCCACCTTGCCCCACCATGGAGGTTTCAATGTCGAACCATAGCCCGCAGTCACGCACCCCTGGAATACGCCACCTCACCCTGTTTTCCGGCCTGGCCGCCATGGCCCTGCTGATGCTGCCGTGGAGCGCGGGCGCCAACGAGCCCACCCGTACCATGCATCAGGACTGGCAGAGCGTATGCCTGGAGGTTGAAGGTACCGAACGTTGCCAGATTCAGCAGACCCTGGAGATGGATGGTGCCCAAGGTCGCGGACCCGCCATGCAGGTGAACATCCGCGACATGCGCGATGGCACCCGCATCATCGAGGTGTTGTTGCCCCTGGGGCTGGATCTGCGGGCGGGTATCGTCATGCAGGTGGACGACGGCGAGGAATACAACGCGCCGTTCCTTACCTGCTTCGAACAAGGGTGCCTGACGGCCCGCCCGCTGAACCCGGAACTGGAAGAGGCCATGCGCGCGGGAACCAACATGCGTGTGGGCTTCCGGCCCTTCAACAGTGAGCAAATCCTGGTGGCCGATGTCTCACTGATGGGGTTCACAGCCGCCAGTCGCGAGATCAAGTAAGACATCACCCCAGTGAAAGAAATCGTAGACGCTGGGTGCTGCATCGCAATAAAGTGTGGCATTGGGGCCGCCCAGTGGGCTGGTCGCGAAGCAAATATCAGGGGCGCGGCCCCGAGACCAATCATCCGAACAACGGACGACGAGGACAACCCATGACATCCCGTACCGTCACGGTTATCGATAACGCCACCGGCAAGCAGGTGGAACTGCCCGTGCTTGAAGGCACCCAGGGCCCGGCCACCGTGGACATCCGGCCACTGTCCAAGGAACTGGGCTACTTCACCTACGACCCGGGCTTCATGTCCACGGCCAGCTGCCGCAGCGATATCACCTATATCGATGGCGATCAGGGCATCCTCATGTACCGGGGGTACCCCATCGAGCAACTCGCCGAACACAGCAGCTACCTGGAAACCTGCTACCTGCTGCTCTACGGTGAGCTGCCCACTGCCACCGAACTGGAAACCTTCACCCGCATCATCCAGAAGCACTCCATGCCCCATCAGGCGATCCGTCGCTTCTATGACGGCTTCCGGCACGATGCCCACCCGATGGCCATCATGGTGGGTGTGTTCGGCGCCCTGTCGGCCTTCTTCCACGACACCACCGATGTGCACAACCCGCGCCACCGGGAGATCGCCGCCCATCGGATGATCTCCAAAATGCCCACCATCGCCGCCTGGTCCTACAAATATGCCGTCGGCCAGCCCTTCCTGTATCCCGACAACGAACTGGGCTATTCGGAAAACTTCCTGCGCATGATGTTCGGGGTGCCCACGGAGCGTTACGAGCCCAACCCGGTATTTGCCAAGGCGCTGGACCTGATCCTGATCCTGCACGCCGATCATGAGCAGAACGCCTCCACCTCCACGGTACGCCTGTCCGGCAGTTCCGAGGCCAACCCCTTTGCTGCCGTCTCCGCCGGCATCGCCTCCCTCTGGGGCCCGTTGCATGGCGGCGCCAACGAGAAGGTGGTGCGGATGCTCGAGTCCATCGTCGAAAGTGGCCAGTCGGTGGAGTACTTCGTCAATCGCGCCAAGGACAAGGACGACTCCTTCCGCCTCATGGGCTTCGGGCACCGGGTGTACAAGAACTACGACCCCCGTGCCAAGATCATCCGCAAGATGTGTCATGAACTGCTGCGGGAGATGGGCGCAGAGAACGAACCCCTGTTCGAGGTGGCCATGGAACTGGAACGCATCGCCATGGAGGACGAGTACTTCAAGGAACGCAAGCTCTACCCCAACGTAGACTTCTATTCGGGCCTGATCCTGCGTGCCATGGGCATTCCGCTGAACATGTTCACCGCCATTTTCGCTCTGGCCCGCATGGTGGGCTGGAATGCGCATTGGTGCGAGATGATGCAGGACCCCGAATCCCGTATCGGCCGCCCCCGTCAGTTGTACACCGGCGCCGCCACCCGGGACTACGTGCCCATTGAGAAGCGTTGAGCGCACCTCTATATTAGGAGACCCTAAATCAACGGAGAGGGAAGCACCATGACGATTGATCGCGCAGTACTGGCATTTGCCGGTGGCATGATTCTGCTCAGCCTGCTGCTGTCGCTGCTCAGCCCCCTGTGGCTGTGGCTCACGGCATTTGTGGGCCTCAACCTGCTGCAATCGGCCTTCACCGGGTTCTGCCCGCTGGCCATCGTGCTCAAGAAATTCGGCATGAAACCGGGCGAAGCCTTCAGCTGAATTCGACCCGGCTCATGCCATGCCCGTGGTTAGCGGGTGGCGACCCCAGGGCCTGAGCCCACCTCTTGATCATTGGGGGTGAACTGACTACCGCCCCTTCCCGTTTTCGGGGAGGGGGGTGGTCCTGGACCCGTGCCCTTGCCTTCTGGAGGACCTTCATGACCGCATCCCCCACCCACGTCGTCCATACCCTGCAACTGGGCCCCATGGACAATTTCATTTACCTGCTGGAAGACAAGGCCTCCCGTCAGGCCGCCATTGTGGATCCGGCCTGGGAAGTGGATGAAGCCCTGGAAAGGGCCCGCTCACTGGGGCTTGATATCACCCACATCCTGCTCACACACACCCATCAGGACCACATCAACGGTCTGGACGAGGTGCGTGCGCAGACCGGGGCCGAAGTACACCTGCTCCAGGCCGAGGCCGATTATTGGGGCCAGGCTCCGACGGATGCCGTGCTGCATAACGATGGTGACGAAATCCGTCTGGGCGATACCTTGATCCGCGTGCTACACACACCGGGACACACCCCGGGCGGCACCTGTTACCACCTGGGTGATGATCTGATCACCGGAGACACCCTGTTCGTGTACGGTTGCGGCCGATGCGACCTGAAGCAGGGAGACCCCAAGGCGATGCTCCGTTCCCTGAAGCGATTGCGGGACGAGCTTCCGGGTCGAACGGTCATCCATCCCGGACATGACTATGGCGTGCAGCCCACCTCCACCCTGGCGGAACAGGCTCAGGGAAACCCCTTCATGCATTTCGAGGACGAGGCGGCCTTCGTGCATTACCGCATGGAAGAACATGATCGGGTACGCAGTGGCCCTTATGGGCCGGAGAAGGCGCCGGTGGGAGCCCAGGGCAGTCAAAGCTGATGCTTCCAAAGGGCAAGGAGCGCCCTGCCCTTGCGTGGGGGCCGACCTGCCGGCGATTTGCCGCGGCAAGGACGTGGGTGCTTGCCTGCAGCCCTCTTCGCGGCCGAGGGCCGCTCCCACGGTTGCATGGAAGCATGGGGGTTTCAGGGTTCAAGGCCCTTGAGCCACTCCCGCTGGCAGACGCTGCGGCGACGCTTTTCCAGCTTCTCGCGAATACGCCCTTCCACCTCGGTCAGGGGTATGGTGTGTGCCGCGTGGATACCCTCGCACAGCAGGACGTGAAACCCCATTTCTGTCTCGACGATCGGGCTCACCTGCCCCGCCTTCATGCCAAAGAGCGCCTCATCCAGGGGAGCGAACAGGGTCCCTCTGGGTACCTTGCCCACCAGGCCGCCCTTCATGGCACTGGGACACTCCGAGTGACGGCTGGCCTGGGCGGCAAACTGCTCCACATCCCCGGTCAGGTCGTCGGCCAGGGCCTGCAGTCGCTGTCTCGCCTGATCGCGGGTATTTTCAGGATAGTCCGGATTGATGGTGATCAGGATCTGGCGCACGGTGCGTGATTCGGGCACCTGGAACCGCTCCAGGTGCAGGTAGTAGAAGAGCTTCACATCCAGATCGCTCACCTGGGCCGAGCGATTGGCCACGCGATCCAGCACGGCTTCCAGGCGCAGCTCCCGATGCAGCGCCTCGCGGAAGCTGGCCAGGTCGAACCCATGAGCTTCCAACTCTGCCGCAAAGCCGGCCTCGTCCGGGTAGCGACCACGAATCTCTGCCAGGGCATGGTCCAGCGTCTCCCGCGGCACATGCACATCCGGCGCCTGGTCCGATGCCAGTGCCCGAGCACCGATCTCATAGGCCCGGGCCGAGCGGGCACGCACAGTCCGTCGCTCTGCCTCATCCAGTTTACCCAGTGGCTTCTCGAAGCTGTCCAGCGCCGTGCGCAGTTCAATGTAGGCCAGCTCCGGGCGATGTTCCAGTGTGGGCGTCATACGGCCTCCCGCTCAAAATGCTTGATGTGGATTCACGGTGTCATGTCTTCCCCCGGAGGGTCTCCAAGGGCCGATTCGGGGACCTGCAGGACACGCCCCTCAAAATTCACGTGGTACTCCACCCCATCGGGCAGGTCCCGCAGTACCTTGCAGACCTCGCCCACCACACCGGCCTCCACCACCGGCTGCCCCTTGATGCCAAGCGGCACCCGGGGCGTCACCTTGTCGCGGAACTCGTAGCGGGTGGGCACCCAATGGGCATCGGCATCCAGCAACTCCTCCTGGCGGCAGCCAACGATGCGGCCATGCTCCATGAAGTTGACGGTGTAGATGACCTGATCCTGAAGGAATCTGCCCATATCGATCACCACGCCGATACTGCCCCTGGGCACCAGCAGACTTCCCCGATCCATGCCCGGATAGCTGCCATCGTTGCGGACCGGGCGCACCACGCGCACCCGTTCACCATATTCGTACATGGGCTTCATGTGCTGTTCCTTATCCTTGCCATGCCTTGAGTCTCGGGCGGGTGCCCGTGGATGGGTTCATGACTTGCGGCCGAAGGCCTCGTCCAGGGATACGTAAGCCACGCCCGGAGGGGGACGCTGGAAGACCTTGAATACCTTCTCGGTCTGGGCATCGGAATTCACGAAATCGCTGTAGGCCTGAGCCAGCAGGCCCCGGTACAGGTCCCTCAATGCGCCAGCGTCGCCGGATTCTCCCGGTGTCTGAGCCGCCAGGTAGTCATGGAAACGCTGCAGGATATGCAGGCGGTTCACCTTGACCGTGGCCTCGTCGTAGGGGATGTCGAAGTACTCCAGAAAGTCCTCGGCGGATTCCAGATCCTGGAGGTCGTCTTGCAGGGCTTCAGCGTTCATGGCGTGATCCTCTTTGGGGGTTTCAGGTGAGGGCGTGATGCGCGGTTGATATGGGGGCGGCGGCCAGGCTGTCCAGTTCCTGGTACCACAGCGCCAGTTCACGCTCGGTCGGTGCCCGTTTGGTCCGCGAGGCGGCGCTTCGGATTCTGGATAGCAGCAGGGTGGCCTCGGCACGGCCCAGGGTGATCCCCAGACGTGCATAAGCCTGGATCACCGCACTGCTGCCGGAGTGCTTGCCCAGCACCAGCCGATGCTCCCGGCCCAGTTCCGCCGGGTCCACACCCTGGTAGTTGGCTGGGTCCTTGAGCAGGCCGTCCACATGGATGCCGGCTTCATGGGTGAAGACGCCCTCACCCACCAGGCTCTTCTGCCAATGAATGGGATGACCGGTGGCCGTTTCCACCAGGTGGGACAGGGTCTGAAAACGACGCAGATCCACGCCGGTGTCGATGCCGTGCAACTGCCGCAGACCCAGCACCACCTCTTCCAGGGCAGCGTTGCCGGCCCGCTCCCCAATGCCGTTGACCGTGGTGTTCACATGGGTGGCACCTCCCAGGGCAGCGGCCAGACTATTGGCCGTGGCCAGCCCCAGATCGTCATGGGCATGCATCTCGATCTCCAGGTCCGAAGTGGCCCGAAGTCGGCGCAGGCGTTCCAGAACGGTGAACGGCTCAAGGATGCCCACGGTGTCGGCAAACCGAAAACGTCGGGCTCCGGCCTGCTGTGCCGTCTCCATCACCCGCGCCAGAAAATCCACGTCGGCCCGAGAGGCATCCTCCCCTCCCACGCCCACCTCCAGACCCAGTTCCCGGGCCTCGGCCACATGGCGCCGGATGCACTCCAGTACCCATTCCCGAGTGCGCCCGAGCTTGCGGGTGATCTGCTGATCCGACACGGGAATGGACAGGTCCACCATATCCACACCCAGATGGGCGCAGGATTTGAGATCATCGGTGCGCATGCGGCTCCAGACCAGCAAACGGGCGTTGAGTCCCAAGCCTGCCAGCATGCGGATGGAGTCGCATTCCTCGTCCCCCATGGACGGGATCCCCACCTCCAGCTCCGGCACGCCCAGTTCATCCAGCCCGCGGGCGATGGCAACACGCTCGGCATCGTTGAAGGCGACACCAGCGGATTGTTCACCGTCCCGAAGGGTGGTGTCGTCGATGACGATGGTAGGGGGGTGGGTCATGGGCAGCTCGCTCAGCACAGGTTCCAGAAATAATTAAGCGAGTTCCATGCCAACTTACAGATGACTGATTACGCGAAATTTTCTGTGTGATCGCCGTGTTTCCGGGTGTCGTTTTGCGACCTCCGGGAGGGAGTTGTGGGATTTGCTACATGGGTCGGGGTTCGGGGGACACGGCAGACAGTGAGACAGGAGTGAACGCTTCACGCCCGTGAGCCCCTCTCCCCTTTGGGGAGAGGGGTTGGGGTGAGGGGAAAACCATCACGCATAGGCTGGCGCAAACGCTTGCTCAGGATTCTCCACCGGACCATCCTCACCCCAATACGGCGACATCTTGCGCAAACGGGCCACGATGTCCGGCATCACCTGAATCACCCGATCCACCTCTTCCTCCGTATTGAACCGGGACAAGGAGAACCGTACCGACCCGTGAGCAGCGGTATAGGGGATCCCCATCGCCCGCATCACATGGGAGGGCTCCAAAGAGCCGGAGGTGCAGGCCGAACCGCTGGACGCCGCGATACCCTGATGATTGAGCATGAGCAGGATGCCCTCGCCCTCAATGTACTCAAAGGCCATGTTCAGTGTGTTGGGCAGACGGTTGTCCACATCCCCGGTGACAAAGGCGTTGGGGATCTGTTCCAGCAACCCGGCCTCCAGGCGATTTCGCAGGGCGCGTACCCGCTGGCGCTCCTCGTCCAAATGGCTCAAGGCCAGTTCCGCGGCCTTGCCCAGGGCAATGATGCCCGGCACGTTTTCCGTGCCGGCCCGACGGCCCCGCTCCTGATGCCCACCGCGCAGCATGGGCCGGAACCTCAAGCCACGCCGTACATACAACACCCCCACGCCCTTGGGTGCATGCAGCTTGTGACCCGAGATGGAGAGCATGTCGATGCAGGTGTACTTGAGATCAATGGGCAGCTTGCCCACGGCCTGAACCGCATCGGTGTGGAACATCACACCCCTGGCGCGGGCCATCTCGGCCATGCTTTCCACCGGAAACAGGGTGCCCGTCTCGTTATTGGCCCACATCACCGACACCAGGGCCACCTGGTCCGACAATACCCGGCGGTAGTGAGCCAGATCCAGGCGACCCTGACCATCGACGCCCAGGCGATGGATGGTGTAGCCCTCCTTTTCCAGCTGCTCACAGACATTGAGTATCGCCGGGTGCTCCACCTCCGTGGTGATGATCTCCCGCCGCTGGGGCTGGGCACGCACGGCGGACAGGATGGCCGTGGAATCCGATTCGGTGCCACAGGAAGTAAAGATGATCTCCGAGGCATGCTCGGCCCCGACCAGGGCCTGCACCTGCTCACGCGCCTGCTTCAGGGCTCGCCCCACCTGATCACCAAAACTGTGCATGGAAGAGGGGTTGCCAAACTGCTCGGTCAGGAACGGCAGCATGGCCTCCACCACCTGGGGATCCACGCAGGTTGTGGCGTTGTTGTCCATGTAGATGGGTTTCATGGTCTATTCCCCCATGGCCATGGCACGCACGTTCATGGGAGGCAGGGCCCCCTTGCTGGACCGCGGCGCCTCGGTGGCGTGATTTTCCGGGTCGAACGCCTCCCCCTTTTCCGCCAGCACCCGGGTGAGGACTTCCTCGATCCCTTCATGACAGGTGGAGCAACCGCCCCCGGCCTTGGTATAACCCGTCACGTCCTGCACCGTGCGAAGGCCATGGGCGCGGATGGTCTGCTCGATCTTCACCGCATCGATGGCGAAGCACTTGCAGATCAGGGCACCTTCCTCGTGATCATCCTTCCAGACCTCGCCGCGATAATTGGCAATGGCGGCCTGCAGGGCCTCATGTCCCATGACGGAGCAATGCATCTTCTCCGGTGGCAACCCGCCCAGGGCATCGGCAATATCCTCGTTATTGATGCGCTCGGCCTCTTCCAGGGTCAGGCCAATGATCATCTCGGTGAGCACCGAGCTGGAGGCCACCGCGGAACCACAGCCGAAGGTCTGGAAACCCGCCTCCTGAATCACGCCACTCTCCGGGTCCACCTTGAGCGTGAGGCGCAGGGCATCGCCGCAACTGATGGAACCCACCTCGCCGGTGGCATTGGCGTCACGCACCACGCCGACGTTGCGGGGGTTGAAGAAGTGCTCTTTCACCTTCTCGGAATAATCCCACATGATCTTGACCCTCCAGGGTGTGTGCCGTCATACCGCCAGAGCGGCGGGGGCATGGGTGTGGCATTTCTTGGGGCAGACCTGAGAGCAGGCCTCGCATCCAATACAGTCCATGGCATCGGCAAGCCGCATGACCATGGAGGTGTCGTCGGAGAAGCCGTCGTCATCGTCGTCTTCGTCGTCGTCCATCTCCCGCTCCACCAGTTCAAAGCAGTTGCGGGTACAGACCTTGAAACAACGGCCGCAGCCAATGCAGTTCTCCTCCTTGAGTTCCATGATGAAGGCGGGTGTCCACTGGGTGCCGCCACGGGTGACGCCGGTAATGGGGTTCATGGTTCTGTGCCTCTTCTCGTATGTCTTATGATCTTGTGTCTTGTATCGTTTCGGTCATCAAAGACCGGCCACCTTGGGGTGGTCACCAATGATGTTCAGGGCCACGGACAGCAGCTTGTCGGCCTCGTTCTTCATCTTTGATGGGCTGTCAAAGCCAAAGCGGTGGACGTCACGCAGGCTCTTGTCCACCACGATCAACTTGCCCACCGCGATGATCACGCGACCGAAACCCTCGCGATTCAGGCTCATCATGGGCGAGGCCAGCAGCCCGCACTCCCGTTCAATCATCATGGCCAGGGCGTTGTAGAACACGTGTAGACGGGCAATGGCGCCCGCATCGGGATCGCCCACGATGGGTATCGCCCGGCGTTGCTCGGCGGTGAGGATCAACTGCTCCAGTAGCTGCGCATCGGCTTCGGATTCGCGGGTGCCATAGGTATCCAGAGCGCGCACCTGACGGATCACCTCCCGGATGAAATCCGTCTCCAGGATGGGGTCGTCGGTGGCAATGATGGCGGTGGCTGTATCGGTGGTCATGGTCGAATTCCTGATCGGACGTTGATGTCATGCGTTGGCAAGAGGCGATGGACCGGGTGGCCGGTCACCCCTCCTCTTCCCAGGGTTCGCTGGCCATGGCGTCAAAGCGACTCGGGTCGCCTTGCTGACGCTGGACGGCCTTGGCCATCCAGGGGGGTGGGGTGTGCTCTTTCAGGCAGGTTTGCAATTCGCGCAGCAGGTCGGAAATGCGCGTGCCATGGGACACCCGCACCGGCTGAGTACCCAGCGCCAGGAGTTGTTTCACGGCAGATGAGCCGGCGGCGGCGCAATAAACGGCCGCACACCCCTCCAGGCATTCGAACTTGGCCAGCAGCTTGTCTTCGCCACCGTCCTGGGCCTGCTCGCCAAACTGAGCCGCCTCCACCAGATCGGCGCGCTCCTGGGTCAGCCGGTAGATGGCCATCCCCCGGGCGGACCCGAAATGTTGATCCACGCGGATCATGTCCGTGCTGGCAAAGGCCACCCGAATCATTGCATTCCCCTCTTCCATGGCGGCAGACTCAGTGCCAGATGGCGTGATCACTTGCAGACGACGCTGTAGTGTCATGCTGCGGTTCCTCCCAGGTTTGGGCTTCGGGATGGGCGTAGATGGATCGGTACGGCGCCACGTCATGGCTCGGGTTCGAAAGCTGCAGATTGGCCAGATCGAACAGGGCCTGGCGGGCACCCGCATATCCGATCCAGGTGCGCTGAAATCCCCCCAGCCAGTCATACTGGGGAAAGCCCGCGCGCAGCAGGGGGATGCCCAGGCGTCGGGCGGGCTCCACGCCATGGGTATTGGCGATCAGGCACTGGGCCCCTCTCTCGCCAGCCAGGGCTTCCAGATCCTCCAGGTCGCCAATCTTCACCTGCTCTGCCGCCACCCGCTCAAGCACCGGCGCCCGGGTGGGCGCCACGGCGGCCACCACCTCACCCCCCATCTCCCTGATCAGATGTGAAAACCCATGCAGCAGGTCCGGGTCGGCGGCGATGGCCACACGGGAGAAGCCCAGCATGAAATGGGTGTCCAGCATGGCGTCCTGAAGGCGGGCACGTTCCCGCTGCAGGCGTGGCGGCACTGGGCGGCCGCTGAGTCGGGACAGGGTGAGCATGAGCTCATCCGTAGCCTCCAGGCCCATGAGACTGTCGAAACGGACATTGGGTACGCCGGTGCGAGCCTCAAGATGCTCCGCTGCGCTGCCCATGGAGGCCCCCATCACCAGGGTGGCGGCGGATTGCCCCAGCCGATCCAGATGACTCAGCGGTGTCCCACCCGTGGTGAGCGCTGACAGACGGGCCTCGGACAGATGCCCATCGAGCGAACCGGAGAGATCCGGCACCATCAGGGGTTCCAGACCGAAAGCTTCCACCATGTCCTTGAGGCATTCCACATCGCCCGGTGTGAGCGCCGCGCCAGCGAGGATGTTCACCTGCCCGGGGGCCGCCCCCGCCTGTCTTGACTCCGGTACCTGGTGATCAATCAGTGCCGTAACGGCCAGTGCGAAGCCTGTTTCCGCCGATCCGGAAAAGTCCGGTGTGGACACCGGCACCACGGCCACATCGGCAAATTCCGGATGCTGCTGACGAAATTCCCGGATCACCCGCTCCACGTCGGCGCCCTCGGTTTCCGAAAGCCCCGTGGTGAGCACCCCAATCAGGTCGGGCCGGGACTTGCCACATACGGTGGCCAGACCCTCCACGAGGTTCTCATCAGCGCCCATGACGGCACTGACCTGATCCATGGCGGTGGTCTGCAGGGGGATGGGTTCCCGAAAATGGCGCACCAGAAAGACCTTGGCAAAGGCCGTGCAGCCCTGGGAGCCATGTAACATGGGGATGGCGCGATTCATGCCCAGCATGGCCAGCGCCGCCCCCAGGGGCTGGCTGGCCTTGAGGGGACTGACGGATAGAGCCTTGCTACGACGAATGATCCGGGCCATCTCAGCGGGCCTCCTGATGGGTGTGGGTGTCCAGGGGCATGCCGGTACTGTCCCAGGGGGCAGGCTGACGCACGTGGGGCCAGATGGGGCTCTCCAGGGTCAACGCCAGTTGACGGGCCAGCTCCAGCATCCCCTGGTAGCCGGCGTACGCGGACTCGCGTTCCTGATTGATGTCCAGGAAGGGAATACGGGCCTTGAGGGCGGTGTACATGTTACGTCCCCCGGCGATGAGCACGTCCGCCCGGGTTTCCTCGAAGATGCCCAGCAAGGCCTTGGGATTGCCGTCCTCGATCATGCGGGCGTCCTCCCCCATGAGTTCGCGGATGCGGGCCTTGTCTTCCTCTGTGGACTTGCGAGTGCCGGTGGCCACCACCTCCATGCCCAGGTCCTGAAGGGCCGAAACCACGGACCAGGATTTCACGCCGCCGGTGTAGAGCAGCACCCGCTTGCCCGCCAGGCGTTCCCGCCAGGGGGCAAGTTCGGCACGGATGCGGGCCTCCTCACGGGCAATGAGGTCTTCAGTGCGTCTCGTGAGGTCCGGATCGCCCAGCAAGCGGGCAAATTCACGCAGGGCGTGGGACATGTCGTTGATGCCGTAGAAACTGCCCTCGAACCAGGGGGTGCCGTAGCCTTCCTGGAGCTTTCGGGCCACGTTGATCATGGCCTTGGAGCACACCATCATGTTGGCCTCGGCCCGGTGCATGGTCTGCACCTGGTGATAGCGGGCATCCCCGGACAGGGTGCACAGCACACGCAAGCCCAGTTCATCCAGCAACGGCAGCACATGCCAGAACTCGCCGGCGATGTTGTATTCACCGATCAGGTTGATGTCATGCACCGTGATGCCGGGGCGCTGAGCCGACTCGGGCGGCGGCTCGGGTTCTCGGCTGCCCACCACCTGCTTGACCATGGACTCGCCGGCAATGCGATTACCCAGGTTCTTGGAGCCATAAAAGCCTGCGGCGTCCACGAACACCACCGGCACCCCCCAACGCTCCTCGGCCACCTTGCAGACCGCCTCCACATCGTCACCGATGAGGGCGGGTACGCAGGTGTTGTATACAAAGACGGCTGGCGGATTGAAGGACTCCACCGCCTGGCGGATGGAATGCAGCAGACGCTTCTCGGAGCGCCCCATGATGACGTCCTGCTCGGTCAGGTCGGTGGTGAGGCCCAGGCGGAACAGGTCGGGCCCTGAGGAACGGGTACCACGGTTATCCCAGGAGTTGCCCGCGCAGGCGATGGGGCCGTGAACAATGTGGGCCACATCCGCCACCGGTAACAGGGCGATCTGGGCCCCATCAAATGCGCACCCCCCGGCCGCGGCCCCGGGCCTGGGGCGGGCGCAACCGGACTTTTCCTTGGTGTTGTGGTCGCATGCCGGTTCATCCAGCAATGCCTTGATGTCCTGTGCCTTCATTGTCTGCTCCGCTGCGGAATCGGCTTTGCAGGGAGTATTGCAAGAGGCGGGCCATCTTCAACTTATTGTTTATTATGAATTTCCTGACTCAGCGGCATGTAGCAAAGGCGACAATAGGGAGGTCAGGCAACAAATCAGCCCTCGCCGAACCGGGCCACTGTTCCTGGCTCGCGCCCCATCACCTTCGCCAGCCAGGGCGGTGGCGTACCTTCCAGCACCGCCTGCAGACGGGCGATCACCTCGGACGCCGCAGGACTGTCCGGCAACTTGATGGGATGCACACCCACACGGATCACCTTGGCTGCCGCCGGGCCACCGATGCTTTCCACATACAACAACTGACAATCCGCCAGCAGTTGCGCTCGCGCGGCGTTGCGATCCTCGGCCTTGTCGGCCTCGTCGGTGAAACGAATCTCCACCAGCCGCGCCGCAGCCTGGGACACCTGATAGATCAGAAACCGGGCACAGGAACCAAAATGACCATCCAGTATGTCCCCGGTATTGGAGGCCAGGGCGATGCGGATGGAGCCGGGCATATCATCATCAGCCAGCGACTCCACGGCGGGCAGATCCGGCTCCACCTCCCGTTCGCCAGACAGATAGCGCACCGCCATTTCCAGACTCTGGCTGTTGCATTCGTCCTGCTCGATGTCGGGATGGCGGGTGCGTTTGAGGCCCTGCCTGAGATCCTCGGCCGTCATCGAGGCCAGCGCCTCTTCCTTGATGGGAGCACCAATGCGCTCGATGATGATCTCGAGCAATCGGGGTAGTTCAATCCCGGGCAGGACCTTCTTGGCCAGGGCAATGCGCAGGGCGCATTCACGGTCGAGGATATCGGTGGACATGGGGGTACCTCATCGGGATTTGATTCGCTGGCGGGCGGGCACTTCTTCGCGGGCAGGACCCCGCCCCGGGCATGTGTATTCACGTGAAAGAACCAAGGTTCAGCTACGAACACTCCCTTCTCCCCCACGGGGGAGAGGGGCTTGGATCATATCTTTAGAGAGAGTTGGTCAGAGACGCTTGGCCCGCAGGGTGATGGGCAACCGCGGGGCCTCGTCCATGGGCTCCAGGAAATAACGGGAGCCATCGGCCAGAGTGATCTCGCCACCCCAGCGCCCCGGCCCTTCATGCTCCATGGAGACAATGGCCTCTTCCAGGTCCTTTTTGGGGACGTAGAAGGACATCCCCGACTCCGTCTTGTTGATCATGACGCTTGGCATGGTGTGTTCTCGCTTGGAAATATTGACCCTCCTCCCTTTCGGGAGGGGGCAAACTGGATGCCTGGGAAGGCTTCCTGCCCTCCGTTGCCCCTCATCCCCGGCCCTTCTCCCCCCAGGGGGGGAACTCACCTCCCCCGAGGAGAAGAGAGCCCCTCTCCCCCATGGGGGAGAGGGGTTGGGGTGAGGGGCGAGGAGCCAGCACCCCTTACCGCACCAGGTCGTAGTTGTAGTCCGTCACACCCATCTCCTGGGTCTCGTCATCCAGTTGCTCCAGCACCGAGTTCACCAGGGTGGTGAGGATGTACATGCCGCCCTCATAGCCCAGGGTGGTCATGCGGTGCAGGTGGTGACGATCGAAGATGGGGAAGCCGATCCGCACCAGCGGCACCTTGAATTCCTTGCCCTTGGCCAAAGTGTCACGCTCGATGAACTTGCCGTAGGAATTGCCGATCAGGAAGTCCGGCTTGTCGGTGAACACCAGGGAGCGCAGGTGCCACAGATCCTTGTTGAAATACACCTCGGAGTTCGCGCCATAAGGGCTTTCCGAGAGCATCTGTTCCATGGCCTTCTTCCAGCGCTTGTTGGCATGGTTGCACAGGATGTGACGCGGCTCGGCCCCAAGTTCCAGCAGGAAGCGGGTCATGCCCATCACGAAGTCCGCATCCCCGTACAAGGCGTACTTCTTGCCATGCAGCCAGGTATGGGAGTCGGTCATCATGTCCACCAGGCGGCCCCGCTCCTTTTCCAGGGAGGCGGCGATGGGCTTGCCCGTGATCTCCGACACCTTCATCAGGAACTCATCCGTGCCCGTCAGCCCCATGGGGATGTTGATCTTCGGGGCCTCGTGATGCCAGGTGTTCTTGACGAACTTGCGGGTCTTGTCCAACTGCCACGGCTGCAGCAACAGGGTGTCATGGGCGTTGGGCGCATCCTTGAGTTCGTCCTGCGTGGTGCCACCGGCGTACATGCGGTATTCGCCATCAGCCGGGGTGTCCAGCACCTCCTCCGGATCGCACAGCAGGCTGTAGTCCACCCCCATCTCATTCATCATGCGCTTGATCACCCGGTAGTTGCCCAGGTAGGTTTCGAAACCCGGCACCAGGTTGATCTTGCCGTTCTTGCCCGGCTCCTTGTCTTCCATGTGATTGAGGGTGAAGTAACGGATGGTGCCCTCGAACATGTTGTCCCAGCCCGTGGTGTGGCTGCCCACAAAGGAAGGCGTGTGGGCGTAGGGCGTCGGGAAGTCTTCCTCGATGAATCCTTCCTTGCGGGCATTGCCGATGAAGGCATTCAGATCGTCGCCGATCACCTCGGCCATGCAGGTGGTGGACACGGAGATCATGTCCGGCTTGTACAGGGCCTTGGCGTTCTGCAGACCATCCATGATGTTCTTCTGGCCACCGAACACCGCGGCGTCCTCGGTCATGGAGTCGGACACACAGGCGATGGGCTCGCGGAAGTGCCGGTTGAAGTAGGTACGGAAGTAGGCCACGCAACCCTGGGAGCCATGCACATAGGGCAAGGTCTTCTCAAAACCCAGGGAGCAGAGCACCGCGCCCAGGGGCTGGCAGGCCTTGGCCGGGTCGACGGTGAGGGCCTCGCGCTGGAAGTTCAGTTCCTTGTATTCCTCGGTGGTGGTCCACTCGAAGACCTCACGGATCTTCTCCGGGCTGTGGGCCTCCTCGGACGTTTCCCGCTTGCGGGCCAGCACCTGCTGGTAGTCTTCTTCCTGAAACAGGGGGTAACAGGGCTTGATGTTTTCGGGATTCTGGCTCATGGTCTCTTCTCCTGCCGCGCCACCAATCTGTGGACTACGGTCTGGGGAACATCATCAGGTGGTCACCGTGGCGCCGGTCGCGTCGGCGCCACGGGCAGGTTTTTCCTCAGGCGACCTTCTTCCAAGGGGCCTGCAGCTTGTCCCAGCAGGGATTGTTCAGGGTCATGTCCATATCCCGGGCGAAGATGGCAAAACCGTCGTAGCCGTGATATGGGCCTGAATAATCCCAGGAGTGCATCTGACGGAAGGGGATGCCCATCTTCTGGAAGATGTACTTCTCCTTGATCCCCGAACCCACCAGATCCGGACGCACCCGCTTGACGAATTCCTCCAGCTCGTAGCCGGTGACGTCGTCGTACAGCAGCGTGGCATCGCCCATTTCCTTGATGGTGCGGTCATAGTCATCGTTGTGGGCAAACTCGTAGCCGGCCCCCACGATCTCCATGCCCAGGTCCTCATAGGCACCGATCACATGACGGGGACGCAAGCCACCCACATACAGCATGACCTTGCGGCCTTCCAGGCGCGGACGATACTTGGCGATGACCGCGTCCATCTCGCTCTGGTACTTCTCGATCACCCGCTCGGCACCTTCCTTGATCTTGTCGTCGAACAGATCGGCGATCTTGCGCAGGCTCTCGGCAATCTTGGTGGGGCCGAAGAAGTTGTACTCCATCCAGGGCAGGCCGTACTTCTCCTCCATGTGCCGCGCCAGGTAATTCATGGAACGGTAGCAGTGGAGCAGATTCACCTTGGCCTTGGGTGCCAGTTCCAGTTCGGAGATGGTGCCATCCCCGGACCACTGAGCGATCACACGCAGGCCCATCTCCTCGAGCAGGATGCGTGAGGCCCAGGCGTCACCACCGATGTTGTAGTCCCCCGTGAGGGCCACATCGTAGGGGGTGGACTCGAAGCTGTGATCATCATCCCGGCGCGGCAGCACCGAGTCGCGGATGGCGTCGTTGGCGATGTGGTGACCCAGGGACTGGGACACACCCCGGAAACCTTCGCAGCGCAGGGCCACGACGGGCTTGTCCGTTTCCTTGGTCTTCTTCTTGGCCACCGACTCGATGTCGTCCCCGATCAGGCCCACCGGGCACTCGGACTGGATGCTGATGCCCTTGTTCAGGGGGAACAGGGTTTCCATCTCGTCGATCATCTTCTCCAGCTTCTTGTCACCGCCGAAGACGATATCCTTCTCCTGGAAATCGGAGGTGAAGTTCATGGTGCCGAAGGTGTTCACCCCGGTGTGGCCGGTGTAGTAGTTGCGACGCCCCGCACGGGAATACTGGCCGCAACCCACCGGGCCGTGGGAGATGTGGATCATGTCCTTGATGGGGCCCCAAACCACGCCCTTGGAGCCTGCGTAGGCACACCCACGGATGGTCATGACACCAGGCACGGACTTGCGGTTGGACACCAGACACTTCTTGGCCTGTTCCACATTGGGGTCGTTGACGGTCAGGTGTTTGGCGCGATCCTTCCTGGCCTTTTCCGGATAGACTTCAAGCACTTCCTGGATGAGGGCTTCAGCCTCGTCACGTTTCATAGCGCACATTTCGATGGACTCCTCTGTTCGCCGCCACTCATCCGTGGACATGCGTCAGGTGGAATGGGGTGGGACTGGGTTCACCGCCGGGCAGCCCCATGGGGCTTACCCGACCGCTTTTCGAGGCATCAGGCGGTGGCCTGATCCGCCTCAACCGACTTGCCGACGATGCTCTCGTCCTCCACATCCATGATGCCGAACTCCATGAGCAGGTCTTCCAGCTCATCCATACTGCACGGAGTGGGCACGACGAAGTGCTTGTTATCGACCACCTTCTGGGCCAGCGCGCGATACTCGTCCGACTGCTTGGACTTGGGGTTGTATTCCACGCAGGTCATGCGACGGATCTCGGCACGCTGCACATCGTTATCGCGGGGCACGAAATGAATCATGGTGGTACCCAGCTTGCTGGCCAGGGCCTCGATGAGCTCATCTTCCCGGTCGGTATTACGACTGTTGCAGATCAGGCCTGCCAGGCGCACGCTGCCGGAGCTGGCGTACTTCACGATACCCTTGGCGATGTTGTTGGCGGCGAACATGGCCATCATCTCGCCGGACACCACGATGTAGATTTCCTGGGCCTTGTTCTCGCGGATGGGCATGGCGAAGCCACCGCAGACCACGTCACCCAGTACGTCGTAGAACACGAAGTCCAAGTCGTCCTCGTAGGCACCTTCCTCTTCCAGGAAGTTGATGGCCGTGATCACACCGCGACCAGCGCAGCCGACACCCGGCTCGGGACCGCCGGACTCGACGCACTTGACGTCGCCGAAGCCGGTCTTGAGAACATCTTCCAGTTCCAGATCTTCAACGCTGCCGGCGTCAGCAGCCATCTGCATGATGGTATTCTGTGCCTTGGCGTGCAGGATCAGACGCGTGGAGTCAGCCTTGGGGTCGCAGCCGACGATCATGACCTTCTTACCGGACTCCGCCAGGGCGGCGACCAGATTCTGGGTGGTGGTGGACTTGCCGATACCGCCTTTACCGTAGATTGCACATTGACGTGTGGGCATGGCTTTCAATCTCCTCTGCCTGAGCTGTGGACTGTGTGTGTGTCTTCATCAGGAGGGATTGCAAGGCACGTGCCAGCTGCCCTTTAAACAATTAAATCACTGTTTTTAAAAACTTTAAAACACAACAACCGGACCGTCACTACGCGTGGGATACCCGACAAAGACCCTAACTCTGTATGGATAACGACACGTCCCCTCCCCCCAGCCTGCCTGCCTGCGCCCGCCTGCCCATCAACCGCTGCAACCTGCCGGCCGTGATCCTGGGCAGCCTCACCTACCAACAGCATCCAACACCGCTCATGCTCGATGGTCTGGGTGATCTGCATCGCTACCTGTGGCAACACCTGGACACACTCGATACACCCGAACTCAGGGCCGAGGACTTCAAGGCCTACATGCGCGGTCATTTCTGCCTGGATGACCTGTCGGCCTGCGGACTGGAAGGGGACGGGGGGCGCGGCAATGCGGATTACCTGCGCCTGGTGCGGGGCTGGTGGTTCAACCCGGACGGGCGCGAGGCGGCGGTGCTCAAGGGCTGGGTGGAATCACGCTTCGGGCTGATGACCCGATTTCACCGCCAGCCGCTCACGGACAACGAAGGGGAAGGCTATGCCCGCTTCATGCACGAACGGACTTGTGGGCTTTACAACACCAATGCACTGGAATCGCAGATGGATCTGCTGTTCGGCTTTTGTCAGTACGAACTGGGCCGACAATATCCGGAGCAGACTCACCTCACCCTATACCGAGGGGTGAACGGCCTGGAGGATCACGAAGTGCTCTGGCGCAGGGGCAAGCGGGCCGTGGTGCTGTTCAACAACGTGAACGCCTTTTCCAGCCATCGGGAGCGAGCAGACGAATTCGGGGACTACATCCTCACCGTTCGGGTGCCGTTGGCCAAGGTGTGCTGTTTTCAGGAACTGTTGCCCGGACTCCTGAGGGGGGAAGGGGAACATCTGGTGATCGGCGGGGTGTACGAGGTGAGCCTGAGCACCCTGTGAGCGATCACGATGGGCGCCGATACCAGAACCAGCTCAGCCGCCGTGAACGCAAGGCAAACGGCACCAGCAAAACCACCAGAGTCATGAGCAGATGCTGCCAGGGGCCGAACCATTCGGTCTTGCGCCCTGAAGTGAGCACCGGGGGGTCATCCAGGATGCGAAACACCTGGCCTCGGCTACGGCCATCGCGGGCCAGACGTCGGGACAGGAACACTTCCTCTCCGGCATACACCCGCTCGGTGAAGCCCCCTACCCTCTCGAAGGCATCGCGGGTGCAAAAGAGATAGCAGCCAGCCGCCAGGCGCAGCCGGGAGGACAACCCATTCCAGGTGATCACGCCCAGTCGATAAGCCGACAGGGAGAGACGATCAAAGCGGATACGCGCCCCACCCCCACACACCTGGCCGCTACCCAGGGCCTGCAGCGTGGCCCGAAGCAACGCGCCATCGGGCCAGGTATCGGCATCCACGAAGATCAGCCATTCACCGCGGGCCTCGGCGGCACCGGCGTTACGGGCGCGGGCGATGCGCTGTTCCGGCTCGAAGACCACCCGGGCACCGGCAGCCTCGGCGGTGGCGGCGGTATCGTCCGTGGAGGCATTGTCCACCACGATCACCTCCGAGATCTCCGGCTGCTCCGCACGGGCGGCGTTCACCGCCTCCAGGGTCCGGCCAATCCACTCGGCCTCGTTCCAGGCGGGGATGATGATGGAGACTTGGGGGTATTCCGACATGAGGTGAAGGGGCGCTCCGGAAAAAGTTCACTCGTTCAGGGCAAGGGCAGCGGGGCTCAACCAGGGATAGCTGTCTCGTAAAACTTCCCAGTCCTCAGGCGTATCCAGATCCTGCCGGGGTTCAAGCTCATCCCAGGACCACCCCAGGGCCTCGAACCGCGACCGGGTCTGCGCCAACACCTGATCCGTGCCCCATTCGATACCCTGGAACACCTGCGGTTCCACCCGACGCATGCCGATCAGCACATAGCCCCCGTCATGGGCTGGCCCCAGTACCGCATCCCGACCCGACCGCAGGCTGTCCGCAGCCTGGCGGATATCCTGCACCGTCATCTCCGGACAGTCAGTCCCGATGACAATGGCCCCACCAAAGCACTCCAGGGCACGCCCCAGGGCTTCCTGAATACGATCACCCCGGTCGATACCCTGCTGGGAGGTCAGCGCGCAGCCGTAATCCACGGCCAGCTTGCGCAGAAAGGCGTGACTGGCATCCGGGGCACCATGGATGATCACCGAACCGCAGTCGGCAGCACAGGCCACCATCATGGCGTGACGTACCATGGCCTTGTGGATACGGCAGGCATCCTCGGCGCCCACTGCCGGGATCAGTTGGGTCTTGGTGCGCCCTGGCACCGGGGCGCGCGTGAACACCAGGACCGGTATTTCCTCAACACTGGCAGACATGACCATGCCCCTCACCCGACCCACAACCGGGCATTGCGGAACATCCGCAGCCAGGGGCCATCCTCGCCCCACTCGGCCGGGGCCCACGCATGCTGCACGGTACGGAACACCCGCTCCGGGTGCGGCATCATGATGGTGGCACGACCATCGTGAGTGGTCAGCCCGGTGATGCCCTCAGGGGAACCATTGGGGTTGAAGGGATAACGCTCCGTCGTCTGACCAAAATGATCCACATAACGCAGCGACACCAACCCGGAACCCGACAAGGCATCCACATCCACATTGCCCAGTGCGACACGACCCTCACCATGGGAAACCGCCACCGGCAGACGCGAACCGACCATCCCTTCAAGCATGATGGATGGGCTGTGGGTCACCTCCACCAGCGAAAAACGGGCCTCGAACTGCTCGGAGCGATTACGCACAAAACGGGGCCAATGCCCTGCCCCCGGGATGAGGTCCTTGAGTTGGGAGAGCATCTGGCAACCATTGCACACCCCCAGGGAGAAGGTGTCCGAACGCTCGAAGAAGGCCTGGAAGGCGTCCCGCAGGCGCGCGTTGAACAGGATGGATCGAGCCCATCCCCCGCCGGCACCGAGCACGTCACCATAGGAGAATCCACCACAGGCTGCCAGCCCCTGGAAGCTGGCCAGATCCACCCGGCCCTCCATGAGATCGGTCATGTGCACATCCACGGCGCAGAAGCCTGCCCTGTGAAAGGCTGCCGCCATCTCCAGCTGACCATTGACGCCCTGCTCCCGCAGGATGGCCACCCGGGGCCGCACGCCCGTCTGAATGAAGGGCATAGCCAGGTCATCTGTCGGGTCGAATGTCAGACGGGCATTGAGGCCCGGATCATCATCCGGCATCAGGGCCTCGAACTCCTCCCGGGCGCAGTCGGGGTCATCCCGCAGGGCCTGCATGTGGTAACTGGTGCGAGCCCAGCACTGCTGAAGATTGGACCGGCTGTCAGCAAAGACCACCTGATGACCGCGCCGGAATTCTATCTGCCCGGTGTCATTCAGGGTGCCGATCACATGACTGTGATGCGCCAGGCCGGCACCATGCAGCATGGACAACACCTCTTCAGTATCATCGTGACGCACCTGGATCACGGCGCCCAGCTCCTCGCAGAATAGCGCCGCCAGGGTGTCATCACCCAGATCGTCCAGGTGCACGGTCACCCCCGTGCGTCCGGCAAAGGCCATTTCGCACAGCGTAGCCAGCAGGCCGCCATCGGAACGGTCATGATAAGCCAGCACATGCCCCTCGCGCCGCAGATCCTGGATGGCAGAGAAGAAACGCTTGAGGGTGTCCGGATCATCCAGATCCGGGGCGTGATGCCCCACCTGACCGGTTACCTGGGCCAGGGCCGATCCGGCCAGGCGCTGGCGACCCTTGGCCAGATCCACCAGGATCAGGTCAGTATCACCCTGATCGGTGCGCAGTTCGGGCGTGAGGGTAAGTCGTACATCCGATACCGGCGCAAACGCCGAGATGATCAGCGACAAGGGCGAAGTCATGAGGCGCTGCTCGCCGTCCTGCTCCCAGACCGTGCGCATGGACAGGGAGTCCTTGCCCACCGGGATGGCAATCCCCAGGCGCGGGCACAACTCCTCTCCCACGGCGCGAACGGTATCGAACAGGGCCGCATCCTCGCCGGGGTGCCCGGTGGCCGCCATCCAGTTGGCGGACAGGCAGATCCTCGACAGATCCTCCACCGCAGCGGCGGCGATGTTGGTGATCGCCTCACCAATGGCCATGCGCCCCGAAGCGGCCGGGTGAACCATGGCGATGGGCGCTCTCTCACCCATGGCCATGGCCTCGCCGGTGTAGGCATCGTAATCACTGGCGGTCACCGCCACGTCGGCCACGGGCACCTGCCAGGGGCCCACCATCTGATCCCGGGCCACCAGGCCGGTCACGGTGCGGTCACCGATGGTGATCAGGAAGGACTTGGAGGCCACCACAGGCAGTTGCAGCACCCGCTGCACGGCCTCGGCCAGATCCACCACACCGGTATCCACTTCCGGTTTCTGGAAGGTTTGATGATGCACATCGCGCAGCATCTTGGGGGGCTTGCCCAGCAGCACTTCCATGGGCATGTCCACAGGCGTTGCATCAAGCAGGGCGTCGCCTACCAGCAGGCGCTGCTCCGCCGTGGCCGTACCCACCACCGCGAACGGCGCCCGCTCCCGCTCGCACAGGGCCACGAAATCATCCAGGCGATCCGCCTCGATGGCCAGCACATAGCGCTCCTGGGCCTCGTTGCACCAGATCTCCATGGGGGACAGGCCTTCCTCATCGGAGGGCACGGTACGCAGTTCGATGCTGCCCCCACGACCGGCATCGTTGAGGATCTCGGGAATGGCATTGGACAGACCGCCGGCCCCCACATCGTGAATGGAGAGCACCGGGTTGGCCTCACCCAGGGCCGTGCAACGGTCGATCACTTCCTGACAGCGGCGCTGGATCTCCGGATTGCCTCGCTGCACCGATGCAAAATCCAGTTCCTGGGCACTCTCGCCACTGGCCATGGACGAGGCCGCACCGCCACCCAGGCCGATCAGCATGGCCGGCCCACCCAGCACCACCACCGGTGTGCCCTCGGGCAGGGCCTGCTTCTCGATATGCTCGGCGCGCATGCTGCCCACCCCGCCGGCGATCATGATGGGCTTGTGGTAGCCCTTGAGCTCGAGGCCCGAAGGCCCGGGCACTTCAGCCTCCAGGGTGCGGAAATAGCCCGCCAGGGCCGGGCGCCCGAATTCATTATTGAAGGCCGCCGCACCGATGGGGCCCTCCAGCATGATGTTCAGGGCCGACTCGATCCGCTCCGGCTTGCCAAAATCCTCCTCCCAGGGCTGTTCCAGGCCGGGAATGCGCAGGTTGGATACGGAGAATCCGCACAGGCCCGCCTTGGGCTTGGAGCCGCGACCAGTGGCGCCCTCGTCACGGATCTCGCCGCCAGAGCCGGTGGCGGCACCCGGGAAGGGGGAGATGGCGGTGGGGTGGTTGTGAGTTTCCACCTTCATGATGATGGGCAGATCCATCTCCACGGACTGGTATTCGCCAGTGCGGGCATCAGGGATCAGGCGATGGGCCCGATGGCCCTCCATCACCGAGGCATTGTCACGGTAGGCGGAGAGCACCCCGTCGGGGGACTGGGCATGGGTATTCCGGATCATGGCGAACAGGGATTTTTCCTGAGGACGCCCGTCGATCACCCAGTCGGCGTTGAAGATCTTGTGCCGGCAATGCTCGGAGTTGGCCTGGGCGAACATCATCAGTTCCACATCGGTGGGGTCGCGACCCAGGGCCTCGTAGGCCTCCACCAGGTAATCGATCTCATCGTCGGTGAGCGCCAGACCCAGCTCCGTGTTCACCCTCTGCAGGGCGCTCTTGGGATCTGCGCCCCGCTCCACCACCCGCAGCGGCGCCGGAGAGGCCGTGGAGAACAGCCCTTCGGCCTCGTCCCGGTCGGTGAGCACGGTCTCGGTCATGCGGTCATGCAGCAATGGCAATACCCGGTGAAGCGCCTCGGTGCCCAGCGCAGTGTCAGCCTTGAGCCAGAAGGCCGTACCCCGCTCGATCCGCCGTACCACGCCATCGAGCCCGCAGTTGCGGGCAATGTCGGTGGCCTTGCTGGACCAGGGCGAGATGGTACCCAGGCGCGGCACCACCAGCACCAGCTGCCCCTGCTCTGCCGATGCGTCATCAGGCTGCTCGCCGTAGTTGAGCAACTGCCCGAGCACATGGTGCTCATCGGGGGTCAGCTCCCGCTCCGTCTGCACGAAATGCTCGAATCGGGCCCACACCCCGCTGATCTCCGGCACCTGACGACGCAGATCCTCCAGCAGGCGTTGACGACGAAAACTGGACAGGGAGGGACTACCCGGAAGACACAGCATTGAAGACCCCGAACTCAGGCTTGAAAAGCCGTCCATGATACTTGAAAAGCGCCCCAAAAGCCCCCGACTGCCCCTACTGGAACCACAGCAGCTCCCCATGGGAGCTGCTCCCGGAAAAGCCCCCACCCCATGCTCCTTGCATACCTCCGTGGGAGCGGCCCTGGCCGCGAATCCCCCCTCAGAACGCGATCAGGAAAGAGCAGCCACCCCTTTTTTCTTCCGGGCGCGCTAGTGACAGGGAACTCCCCCCCGGGTACCATGTCTATTGTTACAACACCGGGGGCGACCTGGCTTCGACGTGGGTCGTGAAACCTGAGGTGCATGCCGAGGATACAGCTTACCTCGTAAATCATGCTGTAACGCTATAGTTGCCAACGACGACAACTACGCTCTGGCCGCTTAAAAACCGGTCAGCCTCTGACGGGACCTGCTTGTGGGTTCTACTCAGAGGTCATCGCACACAAGCTCGCGGAGCGGACCTGCCCGGGTCTTAACCGTTAAAACCAAGCGGGCTCGCGCTGCGGTATCCTGTTCGTCGGAGACCAAGGCGTTAACCTAAAAGACGAACTAAGCATGTAGTACCAAGGGCGTAGGGCTTGCGGACGCGGGTTCGATTCCCGCCGCCTCCACCAAGTGAGCATTCAAAGCAGTCCAATGAAGTCTCTAAGCCCCCGGAAACGGGGGCTTTTTTTGTGTCCGGCATCCACCCGAATCCAGGAAAGTTCTTTGACAGCCGGGGGCAAGTGGGGGCAACATTGGGGGCAACTCTGTAGCCCCCTGCAGGAGTTGCCCCCATGCCCCTGACTGACGTCGCCGTTCGCAAGGTCAAACCCTCCGACAAGACGAAGAAACTCTTTGATAGTGGTGGACTTTATTTGGAAGTCTCCCCCTCCGGTGGCCGCTGGTGGCGCCTGAAATATCGTTATGGAGGGAAGGAAAAACGCCTATCTCTTGGTGTCTATCCTGAGACCTCACTCAAGGAGGCCAGAAAACGGCGAGACGAATCCCGACAGCTACTGGAAAACGGCGTTGACCCCAGCGTCAGCCGAAAGGCTCTGAAATCGGCCCGCGCTGAAAGCTCGGCCAACAGCTTTGAGGCAGTGGCAAGGGAATGGTTTGAGAGGCGCTCAACGGACTGGGTTGAAGACCACGGTAACCGGATTATTCGCCGCCTTGAGCGTGACGTTTTCCCGCGCATCGGCAGGAGACCTATTAGCGAGATTAGCGCCCCCGAACTTCTGGACGTATTGCGTCGCATTGAAAAACGTGGAGCCATCGAGACAGCCCACCGCGCCCTGAGCAACTGCGGTCAGGTTTTCCGCTATGCCATCGCCACCGCCCGTGCTGAACGGGATCCTTCGGGCGACCTTAAAGGGGCCTTAACCGCAGTCAAGGCCAAGCATTTTGCGGCAACCACTGATCCGGACCGACTGGGTCTCATGCTGACCGCGATGGATGGGTACCACGGAACAACTACCGTGCGTTGCGCTATGCGACTGGCACCGCTGGTTTTCGTGCGGCCCGGGGAGCTGAGAAAAGCCGAATGGGCACACTTCGACTTAGGGGCTGCTGAATGGCGATACCAGGCCAGCAAAACCGCAACCCCCCATATTGTACCCCTCTCCCGGCAGGCCCTGGAGATCCTGCAAGAAATACACCACATCACCGGCAATGGCCGCTACGTGTTTCCCAGTGCGAGAAGCCCCAGCCGGCCAATGAGTGACAACGCAATCCTGGCCGCCATGCGCCGCATGGACATCGGGAAGGATGAAATGACGGGCCACGGCTTTCGGGCCGTTGCCAGGACAATTCTCGACGAAGTGCTCGGGATTCGCCCCGACTACATTGAACACCAACTCGCGCACAGGGTTCGCGACCCCCATGGACGAGCCTACAACCGCACGGCTCACCTGGACGAACGCCGCAAGATGATGCAGGTCTGGGCGGATTACCTTGACGCGATCAAATCCGGCAAGACCGGTACCGATGCCCTGCCCTCGAGCGATCAATCCCTGGCCTCCTGAGACCCGATCGGAAACCCTGAAGACCAGCGGAGATCCAGACCTGGCAATACCTGCCCCCAGCGGGATTCAAGCCTAGACACGCGATGGGATACAGAGGCCCTATAACTCCAGAGAATTGATTTATCCCAAAACAATCTTAGAGAGCATATCAAGTTTTATCAAAAACGGACGCCAAAGGATTCGTCAGGGGCAGTGTTAAGGGAGCGGATGACATGACCAAGCCCAGCACAGCAGATGACTGCCAGATCCTTCAGTCCTATCACGCCTACTACCCAGTCCCCACCGCCGCAGCCTTGTGGTGCGGCGTTCCCCCAAAAACCATCGAGACCCTCCTGCAAGAGGCCGAGCCGATTGAGGATGGCATCTTCCACCATCCCGAGATCGCCTGCCTTGATGAGCGCTGTCGTGTCATCCACGAAGCCATTGAGCAGGACCAGTTGCCCTGTGGCCGACTGGGCAATGGCCAACTCCTGCATTCCCAGGATCCAGTACCCAGAGCCATGCGTACCATCCAGCGACGGGATTTCAAGGACTGGATCGAGCGGGAGTTTCCCGCCGACAAGCCTTCCCTGCTGTTCGACGCGGTGGAACGCCAGCGGCGATCCGGCATCAGCGTTGAAACCTTCCTGGCCCTGAAGGCGGAACACGACCGCCTGGAAAAACAGCTGATCAAGCAAAAGCGCCGCTGCAAGAGGCTGCAGGGGCAGAAAAAAAGCCTCAAGGCCCATTGCCACCAGCTGGAGGAAGCGCAGCAGCATCGCCCGCTCGGCGAGCGCGCCGAGACCACCTACCTGAACATCATCGCCGCCCTGATGGAGCTCCTCCTGCCCTCCCCCGGCGATTCCTCGCCTGCGCCACGCTTCCGGCGCCAGGCCGATGTCATCGAGGCCCTGCTGGCCCGTCACGAGGGCAAGCCCGGGCTCTCCCAGCGGACCTTGCAGGCCAAGCTGGCCGCTGCCAACCAACGTTTTCGCGCCAGCTGATCCGTTCACCGCAATTGCGGTCGGGGCCGCCGCAGTTGCGGTGATTTTCCGATTCGGCCCATCGACACTCCCAGGCCATGTCCCAACACGCCCAAGGAGGCATTGTCATGGCCAACACCATTCTCAGACTGCCTGACGTCAAGGCACGCACCGGCCTGTCCCGCAGCACGATCTATCTGCGCGTGTCCCAGGGGGTCTTCCCCAAACCCATCTCCCTGGGCGGTCGCGCCGTGGGCTGGGTGGAAGAGGACGTGGATCAGTGGCTGCAGCAACGGATCGATGCCAGCCGGCATCCGGTGGCGAGGTGACCCATGGCGATCAAGGTCACCATCACCAGCACCAAGGGCGGGGTGGGCAAGACCACCCTGTGTGCCAACCTGGCGGGCATCCTGGCCGATCTGGGGCAACGTGTCCTGGCCGTGGACGCCGACATCCAGCCCACCCTGTCCAGTTACTACGCCATCACCGACCGGGCCCCCGCCGGGCTCATGCAACTGGTCAGTACCGCCTCGCTGGAGGGCATCATCAGCCGCTGCAGTGTCGCTGGACTGGACCTGGTGCTCTCCGATGATCCCGGCGGCCACCTGCAGAACTGGGTGCTGCATCAGCCGGATGGGCGGGTACGCATGCGTCACCTGCTCATGCAGCTCGAGTCCGGGTATGACGTGATTCTGATCGATACCCAGGGGGCCGTCGGGCCCTTGCAGGATGCCGCCATCCTGGCCGCCGATCTACTGATCTCGCCCATCCCCCCGGAAATCCTTTCCGCCCGGGAATTCACCCGAGGCACCGTCGCCATGCTCGAGCGGCTCCGCCCCATGGCCTGTATGGGGGCGCCCGTCGGCCCCCTGCGCGGCGTTCTCTACCGGATGGATCACACCCGGGATGCCCGCATCATCGCCCAGGAACTGCGCGAGGCCTCGTATGTGCCCTCGCGGGGCGCCATCACGATCCTCGAGACGGTGATACCGGCCACGGTGGCCTATCGTGAAGCCGCCACCCATCGCTGCCCGGTGCATCGCTGGGAGACCCGGCGCACCGGCCCCACGGCGCCGGCACTGCAGACCATGGCCGCCCTGGTCCATGAAGTGTTCCCGCACCTGCGGGGGCAAGCGCCACGCTGGAGTCTGTCGACCGACAAGGCAGGTGTGCAATGAGTCGCCCGGAATCACCCGATGTCGGGGCCATGCTGCGCGAGGGCCACTTCGCCCGGCCCGACGAACCACCGGCCTCAGCGGATCCGGTGACGGTCACGCAGATGATTCTCGAGATCAGCCGTATCCAGCCCTATGATCGCAATCCACGGCGCGAGCGCAACCCGCGTTACGATGAGATCAAGCAGTCCATCCGGGCCCAGCGGGGCTTGAACAATGCCCTGGAGATCACCCGGCGGCCGGGGGATCCGCACTATATGGTGCGCGCCGGTGGCAACACCCGCCTGGAAATCCTCAAGGAGTTGCTGGCACAAACCGGTGACCCCTGCTTCGCTCAGGTGCATTGTCTGTTTCACCCCTGGACCCATGAAGCCGCCGTGCTCACCGCACACCTGGTGGAGAACGAGTTGCGTGGCGAACTGACACTGATCGACAAGGCACTGGGTCTTGAGGATCTGCGCGCCCAACTGGAGGCCCAGATTCAGCAGCCCTTGTCCCGCAGTGAACTCGCCCGCCAATTGGCGGACCTGGGATACACCCTCTCCCGACGTCACCTGCGCCGGTTCGAGTATGCCGCCCGGATCCTGTATCCCCTCATCCCCGAGGCCCTGCGAAACGGTATGGGGCAACCCCAGATTGATGGGCTGCGCACCCTGGAGCAGGCCTTTCAGACACTCTGGACACAGGCCGGTGAAGCACCGGATTTGTTCGACGGCATCTGGAGTGACGTGCTGACGGACCTGGACGGTCCGGATTTCGATGTGGAACTGGTACGCGAGGGCATGGAAAACCGCCTGGCCACCCTGCTGGAACGCCCCCTGACCCACATCCGCCTGGAGGTGGACGCCCTGATCGCAGGTCGACGGCTGATGGGCGAGCCTCAGGAACCCGTGTCCGACACACAAGATCAGCCCATCGCGCCGCCTGAGGCGGCCTGCCCTGATCTTGCCCAGTCAGCGCCTGCATCCGAGGAGGCGCCCTCTCCGGGTGATATGCCTGACCCATCCATGGCCCCACACAGCCTGAAGGCGGCTCCTGGCGAGCACCAAGAGTCGACCTCCCACAACGATGGCGATGGCGATGGCGATGGCGATGGCGATGGCGATGGCGATGGCGATGGCGATGGCGATGGCGATGGCCAGGAGGATAGCGAGACCGCGTATAGCGCAAACCCCCGCCCAAACCCATCACTGCCCACGGACCTGAAGTCCCTGCGCAGCCGCAACTACGTGCTGAGCCTGCAACTGGCTCAGCACCATGGACTAGGGGACTGCATCCGCCCTTATCGCCTGGGGCTGGGGTTTCTCGTGGATTTCCCCGCCGAGGCAGTGGATCCCAGCGTACCGGATGACACTCTCTCGCACTGGATCTGGTGGTTCCTGTTCGTGCTGTCGGAGTTCCATGCCGATCAGGATCGCGCCGCGCACCTGATCGAACATGAACTGATCGATTATCTGCCAGCGGATCCGGATGCACAGGCTCGGGTGCGGACACCGGACTGGACCCGGCTGGGCAATGAACTGCTGTCCTCCCCAAGACTGGCGGAGCGGGACATACAGATCCTGCATCAACTCCTCCACAGTTGCCGCCAGACACGCCAGCAGGCCCGGGATCCGGCGGGCAACAGCCTGTGGCCACCTGACGGGGAGCACGAATCATGAACGCCGCCAGTGAAGTGTCCTTCCACATCCTGCGCTTTGCCCTGCAGCGGGTGCAGGATGGCGACCTGGGGGCCGCCCTGGAGCTGGGCTTCACCCTGGAGGAGATCCGGGGCATGGAGCAGCTCACTCTCAAGGATCTCTCCCACCTGAGTCGGCTGAGCGGACATTTTCTGCGCATGCAGGTGGACCACGACACCTATCGGACGATGCTCAACCGGGTGCGCGAAGAGGCTCACAGCGAGGCCCTGCAGGATGCCCTGCTGCAGGCCGGCGCGCCGCGTTCGCTGATGGCCGACCTGTTTGGCTGGGGCGCCCTGCAATATGCCCAGCGACGCAAGCTGCTGGGGGTGCAGAGTCCTTGCGGCCGCCCCGGCAAACCCACTGAAGCCCAGGAGCAGAACATCTGGGATCTGTGGCAAGCCCATCAGCACCACCCCCTTGCACAGCGTTACCTGGAGACGGCACAGGCGGCCCAGGTCTCGGTCGGGATGGTCGTTCATTTGCTGCAGGCCTGGGAACAGGCCGGTCTGATGCCGTCGGATCACTGAGGGCATGACACGCAGCGATACCGTGTCCTCAGCCCCTGAGATCCGAACTCATGTCCACTCCGTCATCAGGCAATCACTCACCCCCCGTCTCCTCCCACACCCGGGATCTGGCGGAATACATAGAGCGTACGGTCGCCCATCTGCGGCAACAACCGGATGCCTTCCAGCGAGACGCGGGCGGACTGCTGTTCCTGGGCACCTGGAACGACAGCATCCCGAGGCGACTGATCCGGGATCCGGTCCTCAAACCCGTGGAAGTGCGTCTCTGGGCGGTCATGCGCACCCTGGTGGGCGCCGATGGACCGGCGGTCATGCCGGACTACACCACACTGGCGCAATACACCAACGTGGCCTCACGCAGCACCATATCATCGGCCATGCTGGTCCTGCGCATTGCCCGATGGCTTTCCCTGTGCGCCCGGGTGCGTGATGCGGCCGGGCGCCATGTGGGCAACATCTACGCCCTGCATGACGAACCGATTCCCCTCGCCGACGCCATGCACCTGGACACCGGCCACATCGGTTTTCTCCACACCCTGACCCGCCACGCCCAGGCCCGGATTCGCCGCCTTGCGCAGGACACCCTCGCCGCCATCGAGACATCCGTCTTGCAAGGTGACGACATCACACAGCCCGAAGACCTGAAAACCACCGCCTGGCGACGCCTGAAGTTCCTCGAAGCGAGTGCACAGTTTAGCCTTGACACACTGAGAGGAATATGCATTCCACCCCATCCACACCCCCTCAGTGAGGCTGGCGAGGGGGATGCACCGGCCTCCAGCCGAGTCCAAAAATTGGACTCGGTGCCCGATAGCCGAGTCCAAAAACTGTACTCCGCTGGAAAAAATGAAGTTTTTCAAGAAAAACAACAAGATAACATCCGAGTCCAAAAACTGTACTCGGCTCCTTGTAGTAGTAGTAGTAGTAAAAAAAATAAAACTACTACTACAAAAACCCCCCCAAGGTTAAACGAAGAGGATACGGGACAATGCGAACCCGCCCGACTCACCTGGCCCGCGCAACTCAGCGCGGATGAGCGCCTGCTGGTGGCCCCAGCCTGTCGCAGACTGGCGCAGGCACAGGCCCAGGACGTCCTGGATGAGCTCCAGGGGCGCCTGCAAAGCCCACACGGCGATCCGATCAAGAACCCGGTCGGCTGGCTCATCGCCAGTTGCAAGCGGGCCCGAGAGGGGCAGTTCCAGCTCACCAGCGCGGGATTGCGGGTCCGACAGGCCCGGCAGAAGCGGGCGGAACGGGCCCCTCAGGGCCAACCGATGCAATCTCCCGATCCACTGCCCGCCGGTGATCCGGATCATCCGCTTGTTCAACGGATCCAGGCCATGAGAACCAGGAAGAAATCCAAGACTTCGTAGGGGGTGGGCGAGTCGCCCACCCCCCTGGCGGGGCCGATTCCCCCCCTGCCGGCACCAGATCGGGCCGGCAAATAACCCCACAATTTACCTGGGCGAGTCGCCCACCCCCCTGGCGCGACCGATTCACCCCCTGCCAGCACCGGCTCGGCGCCGGGAAATAACCCCACAATTTACCTGGGCGAGTCGCCCACCCCCTGGCGGGACCGATTCACCCCTGCCGACACCGGAACGGCACCGGGAAATAACCCTACAATTTACCTGGGCGAGTCGCCCACCCCCTTGGCGGGGAGGATTCACCCCCTGCCAGCACCGGCTCAGCGCCGGGAAATAACCCTACAAATTACCTGGGCGAGTCGCCCACCCCCCATCCGCAAAAAACCGTTCGTTTTGGATGAACCGTTTTCGGCTGCATTCCGGTTGCGGTTTGCGGATCCTCTGTGGTGGGTCAATCCGAGGAGTCGTCATGTCTCAGCTCGATCCGCGTTCGCGTGCCCCCTCGCCGGGGCAGCCGCCGCCCATTGCCTGGCCGTCGCTCGAGGACTTCGAGGCTGCTGCGCGACTGCGTGACCTGCTGATCGCCGAGACCGGGCGGCCCTACCTGGTCCGGCGGGACAGGCAGGGCTTCCAGCTGGTTCGCTCGCCCCCTGGGACGGCTGCGGCGCAAGCGACTGCCACCGCCGGGCCGAGCCCGCCTCAGGGCGTCCAGGCCGCCGCCCGGGTGCTACGGCCCGCCTGGCGCAATGGCTGGTACCACGGCCTGGTGATCCTGCTGAGCCTGGCGTTGGCCGTGGCTGCCGTGGAATCCGCCGATCCCTGGCTGGCAATGCTGCTGGGGGAGCGCGCCTTCGAGCATGCGGTGCAGGCACTGCCACTGGATCCCGGTCTCTGGGCGATGGGCTTCTGCCTGCTGATGGCGTCGCTGAGCGCCATCGCCTGGATGGTCCAGCGTTACAGCCATCGCTACTGCCTCAGGGACGGGGCCATCGAGGTGCAGACCGGTCTGATCGCCCGACGCACCCGGCGCGTGAACCTGACGCACATTCGCTCCATCGGCCTGGAGCAATCCCTGTGGGGGCGCCTGTTCAACGTCGGCCATCTGGAGTTTGCCTCGGCCGGCACCGGCGAGATCGACATCCGCTGGCATGGCCTGCGCCATCCGGCGAGCATCCGCCAGCAGGTCCAGAACCTGATCCAGGCCGCCCAGCGGCCGGCAGGCGGTGAGACATGATCCCCCTGGACAGCGCACCTGAGGCCTGCGCGTCGCCCCTGGGCCACCCGCTCCCGAGCGATCCGGCCGTGGCCTACCGCACGGCCACGGACAGCCCCGGTGGCCTACGCAGCGAGGTGGTTCTCCAGATCCAGACCCGCCAGGCGCAGCGCCTGGTCCTGGGCCGGGCCGCCGGTCCCGACAAGCCCGCCATCATCGGCCTGGTCCGGTTCGGGATGATCGTGCGCCGCATCTGGGACAGCGCCGCCCGGGATGATCCCTATGCCGATGCCGCCCTGCTGCGGATACTCGAGGCACTGGAACAGGGGCGCGAGGACGTCAACCAGCTGCAGCAGCGGGTTCAGGGTCAGCTGGATGGTGTGGACGGGATCGCCATCGGTCTGGCGCAGACCCTGACACCGGTGCGCATTCCGCTGAACTTCGCCAACCCCTATGGCTACATGGGAGCCTATCTGATCTGCGATTTCGACCGCCTGGCCCGCACCCTGCTCACCGCCCGCCACGTGGGCATGCTGGATCGGGACACCAGCGAGCGCATGCTCTACCAGGGTGGGCGCAAGGTGCGCCGGGCCTTTGCGGCAGCCCAGGCCTGGAAGCACTGCGCTGTCACCCGTGCGGATCTGCTGGCCGATAACGCCCGCGCCCGATCTGCCATCGAGGCCATGGGCACCCTGCCCCCGGATGTCATCCAGGGGGAGACGCGCCCGCGCATCGCCCCGGACATCCGCAAGCCGTCGCGGGCGGCTGACGCGCAGATCAATCCATTGGAGGCCTCGGCCCGTACTGGCGAAAAATCTCACACAGGCGAGGACGGCGCAGAGGGCACCAGGTGCCTGGACGAGGAGGATGACGATGACGACCCTGCCCGCCCCACTGGCTAGATATATCCCCCAAAGGGCCCTTTATTACCCTTTAAGGGTAAGGGGCAGCGTCCTGTCACCCTTCCCCTCACCCGTCCCCCTGCCCTTGACCTTGATCTTGCCTTGCGGTGATCCACGGTGAATCCCCTCTACCCGGACTTCAGAGACCATCCCGAGGGGCCCCTGGACCCGGATGTCTTCGGCCCCCTCACCTCCCTGGGCGAGGCCCGGCGTCGCTGTCAGCAGGTGGCCCAGCGACGGGAGGTGCTGGGCCAGCAGATGCGCCAGCTGTGTCGCCTCTGGCGCAGCCAGTTCCGCCAGCCGCCGGTGTGGCTCAGCATCCATGGCCAGGCCCCCGGGGCCAGTCTGCGCTGGCGGCGACGCGCGGCCCATCCGGTGGCACAGACCTATCTGGAGCTCACGGGTGAAGCCGGCCAGGCACTGCTGCGATCCCTGTCCCCGGCGGTGGTGCAGGTGATGCTGGACTTTGATCGGCGCGCCGCGCATCTGAGCCTGCACTTCAACCTGGCCAGCTATGAACTGCGCCGGCTCAGGGCCTACCGTCAGCACCTGGAGGCCCTGAGCGCGTGGGCGGAAAAACCCTCATGCGGCGGATGAACGGTTTTTCATGGCGCCGACCACCCGGCGGTGATGTGATGGCCCCACATGCGACGACATCCGGAGGCCATGATGAGCGCACGACTGATCGCGAGCGGCAATCTGGGCGGTGCGCCCAGCCTGCGGCAGGTGGACGTGGATGGCGAGACCCGGGCGGTGGCCGACATGCGGATCTTTTTCGATCGGCCAGTGCCGCTGGAGGATGGGGGCTTTGCCGACGAAGGGGGCTTCTGGCTCAGCGTCAGCACCTGGGGACGCCTGGCGGAGCACTGTGCGCATGTGCTGCACAAGGGCATGCGGGTGCGGGTGGAGGGGCGACTGCGCGAACATGCCTGGGATAGTGAGGACGGGCCGCGGGTGGAACTGCGTCTGACCGCCGACAAGCTCACCCTGGAACTGGCCCGCCTGGACACCGTGACCCTCAAGCCCCGAACTGCCCCACCGGCGAGCGGCCAGGCATCCGATGACGCGCCGCCGGATGCCGACGCATGAGCGGCGTACTTCATGGGATGCCCGGCACCGACCGGGATCGCCACCCTGAACGGGTTCAACCCTGGCGGCGAGGGTATCGCCGCGCCCAGCAAGCATCTTCGGATCCGGTGGAGATGCAAGGCCCGCGGGCCTGGATCCACAAGGCCATGCCCCGTCCAGCTTCACGGGCGAGCATGCCATCCCACTGCCTCAAGACCGAACCGGATCTTGAGTTCACCCCGACGGGAAGACACCTTCCCGATCGGGACATGGTGTTTTCCTGCCTCATCGACAGGAGCGAGACCATGTCCGATACACAGTACTTCGATCTTCACATCAGCGGCCTGGGCTACCTGAACCGGGCCCGCGAGGTGTCCGTCCGGCGCGGCGAGCCCTTTCTGGCCGTGGAGGTCAATGCCCTGCACGGGGCGGCCGACGATCCGCAGTACACCCGCTTCGATTGCCGGGTCAACGGCCAGGAGGCCCAGGCACTGATCCGTCAGTACCTGGATCAGATCAACGATCGTGGGCGCCTGGCGGCCGATGGCACCACCCTGCGTCACAAGGTGCTGGCCGGCTTTCGTCTGGGGGATCTCTACCCGGAGGTGTTCACCCACCAGAAGGGCTCCAGACAAGGCCAGATCGGCGTGTCACTCAAGGCCCGGCTGCTCAAGCTCCACTGGCTGAAGGTGGATGGCCGGATGGTCTACCAGGCGCAGCGGGAGCCGACGTCCTCGGCATCAGCTGCGGAGGTGGAGGCCACCGCTCGCACGCCCCGGTCTGAGGCACTTGCAGGTGATGCCGTGGCCGACCCGGCGGCGGCACAGCATCCGGTGACGGATGCGTCCGATGATGACCTGGATGCCCTGCTGCCCCAGGAGGTGTGCCTGAGCCGGGATGATCCGGCGTTTACCGCCAAGAAGGATCGCCTGAAATCCCAGGGATATCGCTTCGATGGCCAGAGCCGGACCTGGCGTTTGCCGGGAGGTGTGTCATGAATCCTGATGCACTGGCCGACCCGATGGAGCAGGACGACACCCAGTGGCAGAGGACGCAGGCCGCTCGTGAAGCCGCGGGTCTGCCGGCCCTGATGCGACTCTTCGAGGTGGCCCAGACCCATGGGGGGCAGGCCGCCACGGTGCGTCGCTTCCTGCTGGGTTTGTACAACGGTGATGCGTGGCCGATGAACCTCAACGACCTGCGCGGTCTGGATCCTTCGATCCAGGCGGATGTGCTGGCCGTCCTGGCCATGGACATGAGCCCACGCCGGGAAATCCACCACTACGTGGCAGGCGCCGAGGCCCTGCTGCGGGCATGGTGGCAACGGCACGCGAAGCCTTAAACCCCTGGCTGCCCCTCCTTGAGGGGCGGCCTTTCCCCAGGACCTGGTTGGCGGCCGGGCCCTGCGGAAAGGTCGGAGTTGTCCGTGGCCACTGCGGTATCAGTGGCACCTGTGAAGCCCTTGCGGATTCGGCAGAAGGGCGAGGCTTTCAGGCCTGAATCCAGTGTCATTCCAACCACCCTGCCGGGGCGTCATTCCCCGGTCGGGGCATGGCGTGTCCCGGCTTTTTGAGGAGAGATGTCATGTCCATGATGATGCTGAACGATGACCATCTGCGCCGCGCGGCGCCGGCTGTGTTCGCACAGGCCCCGCATGATGCGGTCTCGGAGCGGTATGGCTTTGTGCCCACCATCCAGGTGGTCAATGCCCTGCGGGACGAAGGCTGGTACCCGGTGCGGGCCCAGCAGACGAACTGCCGGGATCTGGAGCGGGTGGGCGTGGCCAGGCACATGATCCGCTTTCGCCAGGATCCTGACCGCCAGATGGCGGTGGGGGATTCGGTCGCGGAGTTGGTGCTGACCAACAGCCATGATCGCAGTTCGGCCTATCAGCTTGACCTGGGCCTGTTCCGGCTCATCTGCCTCAACGGCATGGTGACGCCGGTGGGCGAGACCGGCGGCATCCGGGTCCGTCACGGCAAGAACGTGGTGGACGAGATCCTGGAGGGCTCGGTGGCCCTGGTGGGTCACGTGCCCAACATCCAGACGGCGATGGAGACCTTTCGGTCCCTGAGCGTGGATCGGGGTGAAGCCGAGTTGTTCGCCGCATCGGCCCTGGAACTGCGCTATGGGGATGACTGGCAGCGCCAGGCCCCCATCAAGCCGGAGAACCTCCTGGAGGCGCGCCGGCGTGAGGATGCGCAGGATCAGACCCTGTGGGGTGCGTTCAACAAGGCCCAGGAGAATCTGCTCAAGGGCGGTATCCGCGGCCGGAGTCGATCCGGTCGCAGAACCCGCACTCGGCCCATCCATTCGGTGACCGAGGACGTGCGCCTGAACCGGGCCCTGTGGCGGCTGACCGAGCGGTTTGCTAAACTCAAGGGGGCGGATCTGGCCGCCTGATATTGTCCATCACCGGGCGGCCTTGGCCGCCCTTCCACCCTGCCGGGGCGTCATTCCCCGGTGGGGGTATGGCGTGTCCCGGTTTTTTTGAGGAGAGACGTCATGATCAAACTGTCGGGCAAGGTGGTCATCAAGACCATCGATGGGCGTCATGGTCCGTTCAACGTGGGGCGGTTACTCACCGAGATTGGTGAGTTCTCGGCCAAGCGCGGGATCGAGGAGTTCGACCCTGGCACCTATGCGGGGGAGTTCGCCATCTCGCGAATCTACCCCGCCAACTACATTGCCGGGGGGCGCTCCATCGTCGAAGTCCGGGCGGATATTGATGCCATCGCCCTGATCGACGTGGATACCCGGCCGGTGCCGAGCGAACCGGAGCCGCCCATCGAGGCGGCTGATGCCGAACCGGAAGCAGTAGGGGCGCCCGCCGATGAGGACGACGCGGCCCTGTTCTCACCGGCTGGCCTGTGGCCACTGCCGCAAGCGCCGTTCAAGCTCGATCCCACCGTGGATCGTTCGCTTTTGCGGCGCCAGGCGACACGGCTCAAGGAACTGGGTTTTCAGTTCAACCCGGTGGGTCGGTCCTGGACCCAGCCTGAGAAGGCGGTCGCATGAATCAGGATGCGGTCTATCAAGGCGGACGCTCCATGACGAAACAGGAAGCGGAGTACGTCCTCACCGGTGGCCGCAGCGACTACCTGCCATGGGCGGTGGTGGAACAGGCCAAGCAGACGCTGGGCGTGGACGGCCCGATGGATGAGCAGGAGAGCGTCGAGGCCATACTGGCCCGGACTCGGGCCCAGGTCCGCGCCCTGGAGACACAGGGCATGGGCTGATCCATGCACGCCACCCCCTCGGGGGTGGCCTTTCCCCAGGACCTGACCGGTGGCCGGGCCTTGTGGAAAGGCCGGTGTTGTCCGTGGCCACTGCGGTATCAGTGGCGCCTGTGAAGCCCTTTCGGATCCGGAAGAAGGGCAAGGCCGTTGGGCCTGGATCCCGTTCACTTTCAACCACCCTGCCGGGGCGTCATCCCCCGGTCGGGGCATGGCGTGTCCCGGTTTTCTTGAGGAGAGATGCCATGTCCGAAGCCATTTCCATCATCGAACTGTCGGATGACCAGGTGGTGGACTATGCCACCGGGATCCTGGAGTCCCGTCTCAAGGACCGGGTCTGCGAGGAGGCCCACGAGCCCTTCACCAGTCCGGCGCTGGTCCGCCAGTTCCTGCACCTGAAGCTGGGTGCCCTGGAGCATGAGATGTTCGCGGTGCTTTTTCTGGACAACAAGCATCGCCTGATCAGCTATCAGGAGATGTTCCGGGGCACCATTGATGCGGCCAGTGTTCATCCGCGCGAGGTCGTCAAGGAGGCCCTGCGCCACAATGCCGCCGCGGTCATCGTGGCCCACAACCACCCCTCGGGTGTGACCGAACCCTCGCGGTCCGACCTCATGATCACCGAGCGGCTGAAGGAGGCCCTGTCACTGGTGGAGGTGCGGGCGCTGGACCACATCGTCGTCGGTCATCAGGCCGCTGATGCCGTCAGCTTTGCCGAGCGGGGGCTGCTGTAGCCGTGGCGCCATGCTGGGCCCCTATCCCAACTCGCCACCCCCTCGGGGGTGGCCTGCCTGTTCCACTGGTTGATGTGTGGCGCCGCCTGAAAGCGCTGTGCGAGGCATCCTCTCCTGCGGGTCACTTGACCGGTCGACGCCCCCATGGGCCAGTCAACTGATGGACTGCTGGATCCCGATGCCAAGGGGCTTGAGGCCTTCCCGAAGTCGGCACGACCCTGTCGATTCCGGGAAGGCCTTGACGCCTTCTCTGACGGCATCGGTTGCCCGCCGCCGACCGCCTGGCGGGCCCCTTTGTGCGGTGTAACCGCGCCCTGCAGTGTTGCGATCCTATGCCCTCAACCGGGATCGGTACGAGACGTGAATCGGCATGACGGCGAGGCTGACTCAGGTCTGTGCAGAGGGATGCCGGAAGGCCGGCTTGTCACCCCGTGAAGTGCCTGCGATGACTCCCAGGCAGGCCGCACCTGTATTCCACCCGTTGTTTGGACATCCAGGGCGCCCCGAAACTTCGGGGCTTCTCCCGACCGGCGACAAGGCAATGGCAGCACTCGGCCCTTACCAGTCACCCGACATCGAAAAGCGAAAGGCCGTAACGCTGTTCAAAGCCGCCACCTCTCCGCTCTCGATTCGGAGCGCTTGACAGCTGTTGGCGCCAATCTCGACTGTTCCCCGGACTGCAGCAAGACCCGTGGTAAGGCTGAGAGTCGGTGAGCAAACCGGGAGGTCACAAATGGGACAGCGCCCCCTGACTCCAACCCCATCGGGCGCGTTGGCGGCATAGGCCCGGGCAGGGCGCTGCGCCCATTCATTGCAGGCCGAATCCCGTTACCAGGCAAAGCGCTTCCCATGCCCCATTTCGGGCCCCGCCCGTCGCGACGCAATGCCTGAGCGCCTCCACTCGCTCTTCGATCCACAAAAAATACAAAGAGACAATCACTGTCCGCCGCGCACCAACCGGACCCTGCGGGTGTCGTTGCCCCTGGGGTTCCAGAAGTCGTTGCCACGGGCGAAGTGGACGCTCCACGCGCGATCCGAATAGCCGGCAACGGGCGAGGCCGACCAGAAAATGGACGAAGGCGTGTCTGGAAACACGTGCTGATTGACGGCGGGCCCTCGTCTGCAAAACTCGACGATACTACGGAGTTCGTTGATGTTGGGCAGCCGCCATCCCTGCAAATCATGGGCGTGCTGCAAGGCAGTTTGCCAATTCATCCATGAAGCATTGCCATCACAGCCACTGCCATTCCAGTTCATGCCCTCGGGGCAGCGACGCCATTCCAGGCCCGTACGCTCGTGGCGCACCACGGCCCCGCCTTCCAGAGGGGTGAACTCGGCGGAGGGGGTCGTCTCCACCAGGTCACCCGCGCAGTCATCACGGGCTGAAGGAATATCAGCAGTGGCTACCGAGAACAGAACAGGCGAGCTGGTCAGCAAAGCCAGGGCTAGAAAGGGGCGTAGAGTATGCATGGATTCAAAGTCCTTGGGTTTTGCCCCACGGGGGCAATGGGGGTTGGCAGGGCCACCAGGCCAGGCGCAGCACCCGCCGCTTGAGCCCGCCGGGTAGATGTCCCTCTTCAGCTACGAACAGGTGAGGCACGCCTTGCCGCCGCAGGTGACGACGCAGCCCCTTCAGGTGCTTCAATGGACGTGACAAGGTGGAGGCAAAGGCCCGGCGGGGCACGGTATCCAGCGGTGTGTGCAGTCGCTGGGCGATGTCCTCTGCCTGGTGGTTATAGACCTCGAACCGATGGCCAGTCTGGACCAGCACCAAGGCCCCTGGCCATTGCCGGATAAACCAGCGCCACTGCCCGCGCAAGCCCGAGACTGCCGGGGGCTGCCAGCGAGGCTTCAAGCGCAGGTCATCGTGCACAGTGAACAGCAGGTTCAGCCAAGGGTGGCGCTGAAATACCCGCTGGAACAGGCGCCAAGCAGCGGCGTGCCGGCCGTGCCCCAGATAGCTGGCCAAGGTGGCTCGAAGAGCCTCCCGGGGCGCCTTCGGCAAATCCAGGGTCACGCCGCTACCAGTGACCTGAACCAGCCCCCGGCCGGCCGGGTAAAGCCGCTCATCCAGATGCTGGATGACGCGGTTGCGCACCAGGCGATAGCCCGGGCGCACGATATAACCCAGAAAATCCACCCCTCGATATACCGAATCGATCCGCCCGGCATCGCGCAACTGCAGCCCCAGCGACGCGTCGAGAAAGGCGCTGATATCGGTGCGCCATTGCGCCAACTGGCGATCGTGCTGATGAACCAGAACAAGATCATCCACATAGCGCACGTAACCCCGGCAGCGCAGCTGATGCTTGACGAACTGGTCCAGTTCATTCAGGTAAATGTTGGCGAAAAGCTGACTCGGCAGATTGCCGATAGCCAGTCCGAATCCATCCGGCACGAGGGAGAGCCGCTTGTGGCGGGGAACCCGCTCCTTGCGCGACGGAACCCCTTTGTAGATGGCCGCCTCGGCCGGCTCCTGAGCCAGAATACGCCCCGTAAGCCAGAGCAGGGCTTCCGCTTCCCGCCACGCCATTCGGTTATTCTCTGCTTGGCGCCGCAGCCGATGACGTATCATGCGGTAAAGATGGCGCCGGTTCACGGTGTTGAAGAAATTGGCGATATCCAATTGCAGGTAGCAGGCCGGACGTTTGCCATTGGCACTGGCTCGGCGCAGGTGGCCCTGCAGACGCTCCACGGCGTGCAGCACACCATGACCCACACGGTTTGAATGACTGTCGTGAATGAACACTGGCTCAAACGCCGTTTCCAGACGAGGTACTAACCAGTGGTGCACCACCCGATCGGCAAAGGGGGCGCAATGCACCTCCCGCGCCTTGGGGCGCAGGGTGACAAACCAGGTCGAGGGGTGGGGGCGCCATTGCCGGGTGGCCAATGCTTGCCGGGTATCGACCAGATGGTTCAATAGATGCTGATCATACCGTTGAGCATCACGGGTGCCACGCTTGCGCCGACGGCAGGCCTCATAGGCCTGCCATAGCTCGCGCAGACTGAAGATACCCGCAGCTTCACTCTCCGCCGCGCACCAACCGGACCCTGTTGTTGTTGCTCTTGTTGTTCCAGTTGTCGTTGCCATTGTTGAAGTTGACGTTCCACGCGTTATCCGAATTTCCGGCATAGGGCGAGGCCGATCAGTTGTGGACGGATTGGCCGATGCGCTTGTTGGCGGAACCTCGAAGGTCCCGTCCCACCGGGTGCCCATCCCGAAGGTAGGACGCCCTGTATCGCTTTCCCGCCTTTCGATGGTGAAAGACGGGGACACCGGCGCACAGTGAACTCGGCACGCACACCCTCCTCAACGGGAAGGTGCTTCCGGCCGGGCCGCCAGACGCCGACGCCACCCACCACTTTGCTTGCCCAGACCCACCGCCAGTTCCACCAGTTGCTGAAACTGACCGAAGCCAGCGAAGGCCCGAACCTCCTTGCCTAATTGCAACAGCAGCTTGAACTCATCCACCGCCATCACCAGATGCTCCACATGGCGCAACCGGCCGGACTGGTCACGCCAAGCACGATTCACCAGCCGGCACACCTGCATGGCCTGGCGGCGCAGCTCAGTTCCCAGGGTGTACTTGTGATAACGGGGGAAGCGGCGTACCGCCTCCTCCGTCAACACCAGCAGGCGTTGGGCATCGCGCCAGATGGGTGCCTTGTTCGCATGCATGTCCGTTATCAAGAAGCAAGCACAAAATCACTGTCCGCCGCGCACCAACCGGACCCTGTTGAGGGTGCTCTTGTAGCCCCAGGTGCCGTTGCCATAGTGGAAGCGGACGCGCCACGCGCGATCCGAATCGACGGCATAGGGCGAGGCCGACCAGAAATCGGACGAGCGCGTATTCGGGAAATACGCTTCGTCGATGGCTGGATCGGTCCGCCCCTGGTGAGCAATGGAGCGCAGTTCATCCCGCGTCGGCAACCGCCAATCCGTGGCACCGCAGAGTCCCTGGGCGTTGACCGCCTGAGCGAAACTATGTGTGTCACAGGCACTGCCCACGCAACTACCCCCGTCCTCCACGCCCGGATTGCCCTTATTCGGGCCATCAGGCTGATACCACGTGTAGGTGTTGATGCGGTCGCGTAAGCCGCCATCGCTCGTCTTCACCTCCCAAATCAGCCCGGTGACATTATCACGAGTGCAGGCCCAGTCGTTCGGGCCATTGCCGAGCTCGGCTGAGGCCGGGAGTTCCGCGCCATCGTTGGAGATCTTGGTGTAATCGAACCCCGCATCCCCGGCACCCACTTTCTCAAGCGTACCCGCACGGGCCGCCGCGTCTCTGCCGAACTCCCCGTCTTGTCCCGGATAACCCGCCACCGGGCAGTCGAGGAAGTTGGTGTCGCCGTCGGCACACCAGTCGATGCCGGTATCGTTGAGGGCTTGCGTCGCAGGCAACTCCACACCATCTCCCGTTGGCGTGGCCGTGATTTCATTCGACATGATACGTCTGTCGCCGAATTGCCCCTCAAGCCGGAAATAGTAGTCCTGTGAATTCGTTAACCCCAAGACAACGTGCGGCGGCATACCGACGTCTTGTTCGACGTGACGACCGCCTTCGACATGACAGTTATCGAAATGACTTACAGACATTTCGGATCGACACAAGTTGTACTGATCTGCGGGAAGTGCTGGCCAATCCAGCGTGACACTGCCATCACCCGCCTGAGCCTGCAGAGCGAGGTCCTGACTCTGCTCTACGGCCACCGAGAACGCCCCTCCACCCTGCAAACCGGTCGTGGTTTCCCAAAGGAGTTCACCAGAGAATTCCCCCGCAGGATAGCGGTGCCAGATCCGGAAGGTGGAGTCGCCAAGGCTGTTGCAGATCCCGGCATTTACGCACTGGTGCAGGGTCATCTCATCCAGGCTTTGATTGTCTCCCCAAGTCACCGAGACCGTGACCGTCTCGACGCCAACACCATCGCCTATCGTAAATTCCAGCCCACACAACCCGTAGTCAGTGCAGACCTCGCCGTGAATCGTCGCAAACTCCAGAGGCGACGCTGGATCGTCCGGAGGCGACGGTTCATCAGTCATGCACCGTTGCAGCGAAACCTCGATTTCCTCGTACTGCTGCACGAAGGCATTGAGTTCGCTGTGCCCAAAGAAGCGGACCGTGTAGTCTGTCTCCGCATTCGCGGCATCGTCGTCAATGCATATCCACACCTTGGCCGGATCGCCTTCGGGATCGGACAACAGCCGCAAATCGTCTGGGCTTGGAAATGTGTCCCATCGTTCGCTCCCTCTCTCAAACGGGAAGAGAGGGGCGCGGTCGGTCACGGTCGCCGCGATGCCCACCGCGCCGGGGTAGTCATCTCGCGTAGCTGCCTTTTGCTCCAAGTCGATGTCCGCCAGCCCAAGGATCAGCGTTTCCTCGAGAATTTGAACAACGCGAAAGTCGTCAGAATCCCGGGACGGATATCCTGCAAGGGTCTGATCAAAGGGACTAAAGTCGGCCCGTAGTTTAAGGTCGAGCCCGCCGCTAAGATCCATTTTAGTGAACCGATACTCTGCGTCAAAGCCGCTAGAAGTAAAGTTTCTCTCATCGAACGCCTGATCGTATTGAAACTGCCCTTCCAACCCCAAGGCCGCGAGCATGTAAGGCTCAACCTTCATTTGGCCAGTCACCACTTCGTAAAAAGTGATCTGAAGGTCTGGAACCACTCGCACGTCCAAGTCCGCCTGAGCTTCGGCTTCCCCGTGGAGCGTATAGTGATAGACCGGAGTTGCCTCTCGCACTAGTTCCCAACGATCGTCTCGCCCTCTTTTATACGTCAAGCCCGCTTCAAGATCGTATCCCACCGTGATGTTCTGGTTGATATCCAGTTCCGCATTAGCCGTCGCTTTCAGCTTCGCTGTAAGAGTAAACTCTCCAGCCATGACCACCGGAACAGGTCCGGCCGCGAAGACCTTCACGAAGCGTTTCGTCAACAGGCGCTGCTCGGTTTCAACGTTGTCTGCTCTTGCAGCTTGGATTCGAGCATTGAGGTCGAAGGTCACCGGCCCCGCCGCGATCACCTCGGCAGACTCGAGGGAGGCCCCAGTGATCTTCTTGTCCACCCGCAGCGTGGGATCGAAGTTCAGTCGCATATCCCCATTGAAGGTAATGCCGTCGCCCCTCACTTCGTCGATTCTGACGTCCTCATCTTCAGGGAGACTCCAGCCAACATAGATCGGGACCTCGACTGTTACGCGATCATTGCAGCGCCAAAAGATGCAATCCTGCTGTCTTGCAGTCGCACGAAACTCCAAAGTGTAAGGCCGACCCTGGCCGTCGAAATGTTCCGGTCGGGGCGTCCAGTTCAAGCGCATGATCCGCTCCCGGGCGCCGATTCCACCAGAAACCAGCCTTACACTCACGTTCGCGTCAGGAGTTCCTCGGGGTTCCCTGATTCTGCGCAATTCCAGCTCGCTAACTTCATACTCCATGTCGGCGTCATTGACGAGATCCGCAATAACATCGAATTCGACTGTAGAGCCGGGCTCGACGAGAATACGCTCTGGCGCCCTGAGACGGATCCTATCATTAACCCATTGCTCAAGATCACCGGCGTCAGTCGATCGTGGAGTCAACAGGCCGCCCCCATCACCTAGTATCTCCGGCTCCGTCGAGATTGGCGAGGATTCCGTTTCCTGAACCAGCCTTAGCTCCGTCTCCGGCCAGTGAAACTCGCGCCGTTCACCAACGTCCTCAGAGAGTGATTGCAGACGCAGGATCTGCGTGTTCGTGATCGATGGCAGGCTTGCCAGGCGCGTTTCCGAGCTTAGGTGTAAATCGTCGAACAAATCATTCAACGAAGCTGATACGGTTTCGACGCGCCCTGTCCTATCGTCCACCGCGACCACCCGCCGAAAAAAGCCGCCGTTGGTATCGCTAATAAGGATGGAGTCAACGGCTATACCTGATGAATCGAACAGGAGAACATGGTCCTCTTCGACCGCCTTCACGGTGGATGCAGAGATCACTTCGAAGTCCTGCTCGGGATTCAGTGTTGTCGGGATCGACCCGGTGGCAAAACTGAGTTCATTGCTCCAGATCATCCCATCATCGGGGTGAGGCACAGAGATTTTTGCATAGTAACGACGATTGGGTGCTAAGTCCTGTAGTCGAGCAAACAACTGATCCGCCACCTCTGCGGCAGCCGTCGTGGAATCGGGAACGAAGCCCGGCTCATCCGAAATGTGCACCGTGTAGCGCACCGACTCCGGACCCCTTTGATCGGAAGGAAGCCAACTCAGAGAGGCCGTATCGGTACCTACAGAGCTCGCTGAAACCAACTCCGGAGCTATGGTCAGGCCGACACCACTGTCTGGCATGGCGGCGAAATCCGCGCTGATGTTGCACCTCTCGGTGATCACTCCAGTCGTGTAGGTCCCGCCGTCCCAGGATCCATCGCAGCCGGTCACCGATGCAATTGCGAAACCACTATCAGGGATAACCTCAAAGGTAGCGGTCTCACCTTGCGCGACCGACCGACTGCTCGGACTGATCTGCCCACCCTCACCTGCGAAGGTACTGACTTCGAGGAGTACCGGTTGGAATGTGACCGACCACGTCAGCGCGTCAACACCGAAGCTATGCCTTCGATCGTGCCGAATGCTGAATGTGTCGGCGCTTTTAACACTTGTATCGGCAGGCACATCGCCAAAGCTGACTGTGTCATCCAAGACGGTAAGGCCTGGCGCGTCGACACTGACCGTGGCGACTACATCCATGGCACCAGATCCGGAATTGGTGACCTCGGCTTTATAGGTGTACTCGAATTCGAACCGACTGATACGCTGAGAAGAGACGAGTTCGTAGTTCTCAACCGAAAGCTCGGGCGTTGCCTGAGCAGGCGCACCTTGCGTCATCACGACGAGTGCCAGCGATATAATGAGGGTTTTTCGCAGGGGTACAATAAGGTGCACCATCGGCTAGATCTCCCAGTTCTTGATTCCGGCGTCGGGGTAGTTCCCTTGAGCTTCAGCTAGGATCAAGCCGCTTGCCCTGTTCGGCGCAGAGAAGCAGCAAAGGCAGCGATGGCGCCAACAAGCACCAATACAAGGCTTCCAGGCTCAGGAATGGCTGTGGTCCTAGGTTCGGTTGAACCCTCAAAAAGCACTTCGAAAGTGGTGGAGTCGTAGATCTCAAAGGGTTGCGGCCCAGGCGTACCGCTACCCAGCCAAGCGAACTGGACCTTAAAGCCAGTCACCGTCTCGTCCACCGCGATACCGCCGGCCCTGGCGAATGCGTCGTACGCTGGATCGACCAAAGGGGCGCTGGCGAGAATGACCTCATCCCATTCGGCTGCAGGCGGATCAGCGGTCACGATGTACAATGAGTTCTCGTCATATAGCGCGGCCTCGAAGAAGATCGTAAACCACTCCACCGTCGCCTCGTCTTCGAGTGACCGGTCGTTGGTGATAGTGTATTCGTAGCGGTACTCGCTACCACCAAGTGACTGGAGTTCGTACTGGATTGGTATCGCATGTGCGGCCTGTGAGGCGAAAACCAGCGCCAGCATTACGAAAGAGCGAGCCACGAGCATTACAAAATCCCCCGGTTAGAGCATAAATTAGCACGATCTGCGCGTCTCTTTCGGTCGCTCATGTGCATGCCCTGCGATCGTCAAAGGCCGCGTTATTTTACTTTACCTCTGTATAGGCAATTACCTTGCCATTTGGCTTATTACGATAGAAGTTAAACGAAAACAGAAAGTTAATCATGTGGTCCTTTGATCCAAATACGGAGGATGTAAAAAACTTTGACACTCCGTTATCTCGGAAATACCTTACACGAGCGACGTTACATAAATTAGAGTTATAAAAATTCACTTGCAACAATGGAGAACCACACCGTGGTGAAGCTGCACAGAAGGAAATGCGAGCGGGCGGATCATGTCTTCAATGCCGGCAATCCGCTTGGTGCAACTTGGCCGTACTGATGCGACATAGGGTGTCGGGCGGCAGCTTCACAGCGTACTGCAGCCCCTCGCCTTTTGCTGTCGAATGCCCGGTTTGGGTCGCACACCGCCATCCCTATGGGATCATGCTTGTGTTTCCTCCACCTCATACGAGGAAACCGACCATGAACGATTCCGAAAAGACGGTCCCCGACCACCCTGCCCCGTGGAACAAGGGAAAGCTCATTGGCCAGAAGCCGCCTCTCAAACTGAGAGAGATCTGGGCGCTACGCACTCGCCTTGAACTGGCGGGGAAAATCCGGGAACTCGCCCTGTTCAACCTGGCGATCGACAGCAAGCTCAGGGGCTGCGACCTGGTCCAATTGCGGGTGAACGATGTGGCCCGTGGTGGAGATATTCTGACCCGGGCCAGCGTGGTCCAGCAAAAAACCCGTGAACCCGTCCGCTTCGAACTCACCGAACCAACCCGAGTCGCGGTCGCGGCCTGGATCGCCAAAGCCGGCCTGACGAGTGGTAGCTACCTCTTTCCGAGCCGGCGGCAGGACTCGCCCCACCTCTCAACACGACAGTACGCGCGGATCGTCAAGGGATGGGTGGGACTGATCGGTGGTAATCCCCAGGAGTATGGCACCCACTCACTACGCCGCACCAAGGCCACGTTGATCTACCGGCGAACCAAGAACCTGCGCGCGGTGCAACTCCTCCTTGGTCATCGCAAGCTGGAAAGTACCGTCCGCTACCTTGGCATCGAGGTCGATGTGAGGTGGACCCCAAAATTCGGACCAGGGGTTAAGCTCTGATCATTCCGACAGGAGAATCTGATCATGAGCAGGAAACGCAAGCAATACAGTGCCGACTTCAAGGCCAAGGTGGCCCTTGAGGCCCTCAAAGGGGAGCAGACCACCTCGGAGCTGGCAGCCCGCTTCGAGATCCATCCGACCATGGTGAGTCAGTGGCGGCGTGAGTTGCTGGACAAGGCGACGGGGATCTTCGAGGGCAAGGGCGGCGGCAAAGCGGCCCAGAAGACCCAGGAGGAGATCGACACCCTGTACCGTGAGATCGGCAAGCTGACGGTGGAACGGGATTTTTTATCGCGCAGGCTCGGTCGTTGAGCCGGGCCCAGCGACAGGCCTTGGTGGAGCCACGGGCGGTTGATGTCAGCGTGCGGCGACAGTGTCAGTTGCTCGACATCAGTCGTTCCTCGGTCTACTACCGGCCCAAGCCAGCCCAGGATAGCGACTTGGAGTTGATGCGCCTGATTGACGAGGAATACCTGCGAAGGCCGTTCTATGGTTCACGGCGGATGAGGGCCTATCTCAACCGCTTGGGCCACCCGGTAAACCGCAAGCGAGTCCAGCGGCTGATGCGCCAGATGGGCCTGCACGCAGTGTATCCGAGGCCGCGCACCAGTCGACCGGGGGAGGGCCACCGGATCTATCCCTACCTGTTGCGGGATCTGGTGATCGATCGTCCCAATCAGGTCTGGGCGACCGATGTGACGTTCATCCCGATGGCCCGGGGGTTCATGTACCTGGTGGCCATCATGGACTGGCACAGTCGTCGTGTGCTCTCCTGGCGT
>NZ_KK214998.1:0-12255 GCF_000633935.1 Ectothiorhodospira haloalkaliphila ATCC 51935
AGGGGTTGATCCAATCCCTGGCGGCCTGCCAGTGGGTGAAGGAACACCTCAACATCCTCATCACCGGCCCCACCGGGGTTGGCAAAACCTGGCTGGCCTGTGCCTTGGCCCATAAGGCCTGCCGAGAGGGACACACCGCCCACTACGTTCGTCTAACCCGTCTGTTGCGGGAGCTGAGCATCGCCAAGGGGGATGGTCAGTACGCAAAGCTTCTGGCCAACTTGGCCAAAGTGGATGTACTGATTCTCGACGACTGGGGGCTCATGAAACTCAATGCTGAAAACCGCCGTGATCTCCTGGAGGTGTTGGAAGACCGCCACGGCAGACGATCCACCATCGCCACCAGCCAACTGCCCATGGACCAATGGCACGACGTCATCGGTGATGCCACCCTGGCTGATGCCATTCTGGATCGCTTGGTTCACAACGCCTACAAGATCAATCTCAGAGGGGAGTCCATGCGAAAAACCCNGTCCAAGTTGACCGACACCGCAACGTCGGAGTAAGAAGGAAACCCCGCGTCGCTACGCTCCGATGGGTGGCAGCTTTGCCCCGGTCCGGGTGGCAGGCTTCACGTGGAATGGGTGGCAACCTTCAGCGGTCTACGCAACTCAGTGGCGTATCCCGCTCTGCCAGCTCTTCTTCGCTGAAGGCTGACTCGTTCACCAGATAGTAGCGCAGGTGGGGCTGATACGCCCGCATGAAACCCGGCGGCTCCGGCCGGATCATCCGATAGATGTCCTCCCGCGCCGTCCACCGTTTGGAGCCGTTGTACAACACCACCGGGAAGATCGGCGGCATGCCCCTTGCGGGCCGTTGTCACATTGGGTCTTGATCAAATGATCGTAGAAGCAGGCCACATAGTGCAGCATCCGGATTGGCAGGCGGTGGTCCACCGTGGACTGAAACTCCAGCAGCAGATACACGAACACCCGCTGCCTGGTGCCATCCCATTTCACCTCCACCGACCAGACCTTGTCCTCGAACTTCTCGCCAAACAGCGGAGTGATGTAGCTCCCGCTGTGGTCCGTGAGGGTGGCAAAGTCCATCATGGCCGCCACCTCCGGCGGCGCAAAGCCCTCAATGAGCTGGCGAACCAGTTCCGGGTAGCTGAACAGTTCCTTGTAGCCCGTGTCGTGATGGTTGCTCATGCGGCGTCTTGGCAGGAGATCGAGCCACAGTGTGCCATATTTGCGCCCAACTTGGCCGGTCTATTCCCCTACGGTAAGCTGTCCACACACCAGCCACGGATCTGGCCGGACACCTCTGGAGGGAACCATGCCGCGCCCCCGCTGCCAACAGATTTCGCTCGCCGATACACCCTATTACCACATCGTCTCGCGCTGTGTGCGGCGCACTTTCCTCTGCGGCCAGGATCACGTCACCGGCAAAAGCTTTGAACACCGACGGCAGTGGATCGAGGATCGTATACGGCTGCTGGCCTCCCTGTTTGCCGTGGACATCGCTGCCTATGCAGTCATGTCCAATCACTATCATCTGGTGGTCAAGCTGGACCCAGCCCAAGCCGACTCCTGGTCCGATGACGACGTGCTGCGGCGCTGGACTTGTCTGTTCAACGGGCCGCTGCTGGTCCAGCGGTATCTGGCAGGAGGCAATCAGGAAAGCTATGAGTTGGCCCAGGTGGGTGAATTCGCCCAATGCTACCGGCAACGGCTGGCCAGCCTGAGCTGGTTCATGAAGTGTCTGAATGAGCCCATCGCCCGGCAGGCCAACGAGGAGGACGGCTGCACGGGGCACTTCTGGGAGGCCCGCTTCAAGTCCCAGGCCCTGCGCACCGAAGCCGCCCTGCTCAGTTGCATGGCCTACGTGGATCTCAACCCGGTGCGGGCCGGGATGGCTGACACGCCGGAGACTTCGGAGCATACCAGCATCAAGGAACGCATCGCGCCCCGGTTTGACCTGGCCCAGGCCGTGCGCGAGCAGATGAAGCTGGATGCCTTGCTGCGGTTCGATGGGCCGGTGAAGCCGTTGCTGTCGTTTGAAGGTGCGTTCGCGGACCGGGAACAGCCCGGCATCCCGTTCGCCTTCCAGGATTACCTATCCCTGGTGGACTACACGGGGCGGGCCATCGACCCGAGAAAGAAGGGTGCCATTGCCGGCAGCCAGCCCCCCATCCTGCAGCGGCTGGGACTCACACCGGATCAATGGTTGACCCAGAGTACGCAGTTTGAGGCTATGTACCGGCCGAAGCGGCGACGATCAGCGGCCTGACGGCACCTCCTCCATTGATCTCTCCGTGCTGCGGTGATGCGCCGAGAATGGCTCTTGCCTGTTGTTCGTGTGCTGGAGCCAGGTGTTGGGGGAAATCGGCGGCTGAAGGTGGTTTTCGGGCTCGGGGCCTTGAGGAAAAGTGGAAGAGGGCAGTCTGGCGGGGCGGTAGTCGGCGGATAGCTGAGTAAAAGGGTCAAGAGTGCCTGTCCCTTCCCCCCTTGCTGGGAGGCCCGCTTCAAGTCCCAGGCCCTGCGCACCGAAGCCGCCCTGCTCAGTTGCATGGCCTACGTGGATCTCAACCCGGTGCGGTCCGGGATGGGGGACACGCCGGAGACTTCGGAGCACACCAGCATCAAGGAACGCATCGCGCCCCGGTTTGACCTGGCCCAGGCCGTGCGCGAGCAGATGAAGCTGGATGCCTTGCTGCGGTTCGATGGGCCGGTGAAGCCGTTGCTGTCGTTTGAAGGTGCGTTCGCGGACCGGGAACAGCCCGGCATCCCGTTCGCCTTCCAGGATTACCTATCCCTGGTGGACTACACGGGGCGGGCCATCGACCCGAGAAAGAAGGGTGCCATTGCCGGCAGCCAGCCCCCGATCCTGCGGCGGCTGGGACTCACATCGGATCAATGGCTGGCCCAGAGTACGCAGTTTGAGGCTATGTCCCGGCCGAAGCGGCGACGATCAGCGGCCTGACGGCACCTCCTCCGTTGATCTTTCCGTGCTGCGGTGATGCGCCGAGAATGGCGCTTGCCTGTTGTTCGTGTGCCGGAGCCAGATGTTGGGGGGAGTCAGGCGCTGACGGTGGTTTTCGGGCCCGGGGTCTTGAGGAAAAGTGTAAGAGGGCAGTCTGGCGGGGCGGTAGTCGGCGGATAGCTGAGTAAAAGGGTCAAGAGTGCCTGTCCCTCCCTCTGGTTCGCTGCGGACGGCGGTTTTCGGGCCCGGGGCCTTGAGGGAAAGTGGAAGAGGGCAGTCTGGCGGGGCGGTAGTCGGCGGATAGCTGACCAAAACGGTCAAGAGTGCCTGTCCCTTCCCCCCCCCTTTGACCGGGAACAGCCCGGTATCCCGTTTGCCTTCGAGGATTACCTATCCCTGGTGGACTACACGGGTCGGGCCATCGACCCGAGAAAGAAGGGCGCCATTGCCGACATCCAGCCCCCGATACTGCGGCGGCTGGGACTCACCCCGGATCAGTGGTTGGCCCAGAGTACGCAGTTTGAGGCTATGTCCCGGCCGAAGCGGCGACGATCAGCGGCCTGACGGCACCTCCTTCATTGATCTTTCCATGCTGCGGTGATGCGCCGAGAATGGCTCATGCCTGTTGTTTGTGTGCTGGAGCCAGATGTTGGGGGGAGTCAGGCGCTGACGGTGGTTTTCGGGCCCGGGGCCTTGAGGAAAAGTGGAAGAGGGCAGTCTGGCGGGGCGGTAGTCGGCGGATAGCTGAGTAAAACGGTCAAGAGTGCCAATGCCTGTCCCTCCCTCCGTTATTGTTCGTGTGCCGGAGCCAGATGTTGGGGGAAATCGTTGGCTGACGGGGGTTTTCGGGCCTGGGGCCTTGAGGAAAAGCGGGAGAGGTGAGTTGGGCGGGGCGGTAGTCGGCGGATAGCTGAGTAAAAGGGTCAAGAGTGCCTGTCCCTCCCTCCCTCCAGTTGTTCGTGTGCCGGAGCCAGATGTTGGGGGGAGTCAGGCGCTAACGGTGGTTTTCGGGCCCGGGGTCTTGAGGAAAAGTGGAAGAGGGCAGTCTGGCGGGGCGGTAGTCGGCGGATGGCTGAGGGATAGCTGAGTAAAAGGGTCAAGAGTGCCTGTCCCTCCCTCTGGGTGGATAGCTGAGTAAAAGGGTCAAGAGTGCCTGTCCTTTTCCTGTTGTTCCATTTCACCTCCACCGACCAGACCTTATCCTCGAACTTCTCGCCAAACAGTGGGGTGATGTAGCTCCCGCTGTGGTCCGTGAGGGTGGCAAAGTCCATCATGGTTGCCACCTCCGGTGGCGCAAAACCCTCGATGAGCTGGCGAACCAGTTCCGGGTAGCTGAACAGTTCCTTGTAGCCCGTGTCGTGATGGTTGCTCATGCGGCGTCCTGGCAGGGGATCGAGCCACAGTGTGCCATATTCGCCCCCGCTTGACCGATTGCCTCCGTCGGGGGGGCAAATCTACCGCAAGGATCCTGCTATCCCCGCTTACCCAAGGAAAGCCACTCCGGTACCCGGGAAGCAAACCATGCCGCCGAATCCCGCGAATTCACCACCGGAGCCCAGTTGGCGGCCCTTTCGCGGTAACCGCCTTCCGTCAAGATGGTCGACACGGCCTCATGCACCCGGTCTGCCGTAGCCTGCCCGGCCCGTACCCTGATACCGACACCCTCGCGTTCCATGCACGACATGTTCAGGTGCTGGTCCATGTTATCCGCGATACCTAGCACAGGAACACCAGCGGCCAGCGCCTGCTGGGTCGATAGGCTGCCACCATTGCAGATGACCAGCGATGCCTTGGCCGCTGCCTCCGTGCCGGGCAGAAAGTCTGCCACGTATGCATTGTCGGGGACGTTAGCCAATCGAGAACCCGCCGTGGCCGCCATCACCGTGACCGGTAGCCTGGCCAGGGCCTCCAGCACGCGAGGAAGAATCTGCCGGTTCTGCCCGGAACTGCCAAGGGCGACATACACAATCGGCTGATGTTCCGGGATCTGCTCCCACCATTCGGGCTTGGTACCCTCTGGTGACCAAAGAATGGGACCCAGCCACTGGTGGTTTTCAGGCAAAGGTGCCGTGGGGATGAACTCAGGGATGTCCGCATAAAGCGTGACATCGGCATCGCTGTAGGCGGTTCTCAGATCGTGCCCCAAGGACGGCAGGCCATATTCACGGCGCACGCGATTCATGGGGCGTGCGTGCATGGCAAAAATCATCGGTTGCAAGCGCTGGAAGAAGAACTCTGCCGGCCGGACACCAATCACCCGTGTGAGCGGGTGCTCCGGCAAGGGAAATCCCAATCGGGAATAGGGGGACCAGTACGCGTTGGTAATGGTGACGTAAGGTATCCCGGCAAGTCTCGCGCTCACCCCCAGGGAAATACGAAAGTCACCCACCACCAAATCGGGCTGGAACGTGTCAAGAAGTTCTCGATCGGCTTCAACGTAGCGGCGCAGCGTGGGCGCATCGTAAACCGGCCGGCCCTTGGCCAGATTCTCAATGAAATCCTGGGAACTCACCGTTTCGAGCGGATGCAACTCCTGTGGGACGGCATCAAAGAGCCCCAGGTAACGCGCGTCGCAGGCAAACGCAACCTGGTACTCATTGGAAGGCAGTGACCGGCAAAGCACCATGGGGCGAACGATGTGGGCGAGGGTCACGGCCTCGCCCACAAAGAGGATGCGTGGCCTGGGAGTGTCTGAAGTGCTGGCAGGCATCCGTGTCAACGCCCCTGTCCTGAACCTTTTAGCAGACGTGCAAGCGGCAGTCGTATTGATCGCGCCGCCGGTGTTGGCCCATAGCCCACCCGACCCATGAACACACCCTGCTCCACGGTCTGTTCACCCAGCAGTCCTTGCAGATCCCGGGAGAGCCGAATGGCCCGCTGGATAGAGCGCTGTTCATCACTGAAATCCACCTGCTCACGTACATAGGACGCAAAGATCAGTGGCGTCATTTCCGGCTGGAATTGCAGGCCCAGCTTTGTGCTGGTGAGCCAGAAGCGCTGCATGGCCCGACCGCCCGCCACGTAGTCGTCCAGCGTCTTCAAAGGCTTGTTGGCAACAATCACGAAATGCCCGGCGCAGTTCAGCGCGGGAAGCAGGTCCATCTGTAGCCGTGGCAGCAGCGTTCCGCCCAGGTATTTGTTCAGAAACTTCACCCGCTGCCAACTGCCCAACGCCCAGCGCATCATCTTGAGTCCGAGCGGATCCATGCCCAGGGCCTGGTCCGGGATGCGCTCCATACTGTATTGCGCATCCCAGTCGATGATACTGCTGTGCACCGGGTAGGCTTCCGGGGTCGTGAGCCTTATCTGTGCGTTGTCCCAGAGCAAACGCGCCATGCGCCGACGTTGGGCCGGCTGCTCCACCCAGACCACGTGGTAGTCCGGGCCCATCGAAGCGTTGAGGGCATCGCGGTGCGCGTCGAGCAGTGGGCGACGTTTCATGGGACGTCGCTGGGTGGTGCGGGCAGGGATGAAGGGAGCCAGTGGATCCGGTTCCACCCTGGCTTTACTGACCTGAACATCGAAGGTCGGGTGATTTTCTGGCATGCCCGAGCGACGCTGAATATCGCACGCCATGCCCTGGGCACTGGCGGCAATCTCCAGAGTTTCGAGAAGGCCCCCCAAGGCGATCTGGCTGGCGTGGCCGCGCAGGTCATAGACCACGTGGTCACGGGTGTCGTGTCCATGAATGGTGAAATGCTTCTCGTCGTGGATCTCGAATCGCCATGGCTGAGTGTTGTCCCCGCTGGGAGCCCACCGGGCCTGGTCAATGATCTGGTGAATCGGCGTGGACGGCACGGCTGCATCCGCTTCCGGGGTTGGCGTTTCCGCCAGCATGCGATCCACCTGGCGATAACCCAGCCTGCATTTGAGGGATTGCAGGGGTCCCCGATTGCCCCAGAATAGCCGCCCCCGCCGATAGCGCATCCGATAGGCGTCGAACAGATGGTAGTAAGGGGCCGGATACACAGGTCCACGCTGCAGGAGTATCTTGAGGGCCTCCGTGCCGGTTACCCCGGCGCAGAGCTGACAGGCCATCATGGTGGAAGGACCACGACGCTCGCCCAGGCTGAGGCGGGAAGGGTCTACCAGATAGCGCCGATGGGGCGCTGATGGGGTCAGGCCCACCAAAAAGTTCACGTACTGGTACTTTTCCGGCAGCCCCGACATCCGGAAGTAGTCCTCGAAGCTCATGCCGTCGGGCGTGAAGATCAGGTAGGCGGTTCCCATCCCAATGGGGCCGGCTGTGATGGCGGGAATGCCCAAGTCGTGGCAACGGGCGAAGACCCGGGCCCGAATCTCCGGCGCGAAGAAATCCAGGCCGTCCACGAAGAGATCCACATCCTTCAGAAAAGCATCCAGGTTGTCTGCATGGATGCCCTCGCCGAATACGGTTAGGTCAAGCGACGGGTTGATATCCCGTGCCATCTCGGCGAGCACCTCCGCCTTGGAGCGTTCAACCGTATTCATCATGGCGCCAGCCTGCCGGTTGAAGTTAGGCTGCTCGAATGTATCCAGGTCCGCTAGGTTGAAGGCGCCGACACCCAGTCTGGTCAGGGTCAGAAGATGCGTTCCGCCGACACCGCCCATGCCGGCAATGGCGATGCGCTTGTTCCTGAGCAGGATTTGTTCGGCCTCGGTCACCCACCCCAGATTGCGCGAAAAGGCGTGCGCGTAATCGAAATCTTGTGTGCTCATCATCCTGCCTCGTCCCAACTCGTTCTTATGAGTTTTCCTTCATCTCCCGTCCCATGGGGTGATCTCCGGCGCGAATCATGGCGCCCAGGTCGTCGCGCGCCAGGTTATCCCGCAGCGTGGCCTCCACTCGATCGTATAACTGACGCATGTCCTGGTTGAATCCTTCCACAATGCCCTCCGCGCGGATGTAGTAGGCGGTGCGGGTGCCGTGATAATCGGTGGGCTCGCCGATCTGCTCAAGGGGGATGCCCATACGTTTGAGCAGCCGCGCGAGCCAACTCTCCACCATGATGAACATGTTAGGTCGGCCCACCAGCAGTGCGACGGCAGGGGATGCGCATATCATGGCCATGCTCACCAGTGGGTAGGTGCGCATCTCCTCTTCCGAGGGCAGTTCGATCTTGTCCGGCAACGCACCGATCCGGGTTTCATCTTCCCTTGGCCGCCTGCGAAACTCGGGGTGTGCTGCCAGCCGGGAGATCTCGCAGAGGGAATCTCTGGCGGTGCGCTGAGGGTGTTTCGGGTTGTCCGGCTCAAGACTCTCCTGACAGTACGTTTCCAGGGGCATCAGGCCATCTGGATCCTTGAGGGTGGGCAGCACCACCCGTACACACCCGGCTACGGTCTCCCCATCCGCGTGTTGCTTTGCCTTGTTGTCCCCAAGGTATACCGCCATGCAATGCAGCGACTGGGGGTCGAAGCTGTCACGCTCCAGCCCATCGGGACAGTCGGCGGGGTTCTCGAAGCCGAATTCGCGTACGTAAACGTCGTACCGTGCCCTTTGCACCGCCCGGAGCTGGTCCGGGGTGCGGGCAAAGTCCAGCTTGAAGTACTTGAAGAAATGATCGATGGCAAGCATGTGGCGGTTTCTTGGTTAGGCATGCAGGGAGCAGGGGCTCAACTCCTCCCCCATCGTCAGCCCTCGCGTGGCTTGCATGAGTATATACCCCGTGCTGCTGATGCGTCTCCCCATAGCCGCTTTCCAATCGTATGGGGCCGGCGCGAGATTTGTTCGCGATCTTTGTCAAGCCCAGTAACTTGATTCCCAGAATGTGACGCGCGTTCAGTGATCAGGCGAAATGAGTGTTTACACTCCAATAGCCTTTAACCAACGCGAACTTGACCAAAATGATCGAGAATGACTACGAAGTTGTCGTTGCCGACACCAGGGAGATGCGTCGCATTCACCATCGCCTTCGCTACCAGGTGTACTGCCTGGAAACGGGCTACGAAGACCCCGCTGCCTTTCCCGATGGAATGGAGCGGGATGAGTGGGATGAGTATTCGATCCCCTTCCTGGTCAGGCATCGACCGTCCGGTGAGTGGATTGGGACCATGCGACTTATCCCCTCCTTGGATGGGCGGCTACCGATCTTCAACTTGATGGGGTGTGCCCCCGGCGCTGATCATGCTGGCGGTGCGGGCGCGTGGGAAATCTCAAGGGTTTGCATTCCTTCGGTGTATCGGCGGAAAGCCGAGCGGCGGGTCATAGGTAACGCCGGATGGGGATGGAGGCGAGGAGTTGATCAGGGCGGCGCCCCTCGCGGTTTTCGGCGCGATGACGGTGTGATTCGTGGTATGAAAATCCGCCCCCAGTATTCTTGGTCCGGGGGGGCCGACAGCGGCGAATGCATGGATGTTCGGGCGCGTCGGGGTTTGCAGGATTTTGCGTTCGATGACGCTCCAGAGAACACCTCTAAGTTGGCGGATGCGAAGGTCGACAGTAATGCGGTGATTTCAAAACTGTTTCATGTTGCGGCTAGTGTCGTAGCAAAGAGAGGCGGTGAGGCGCTCTACTTCTTGGTTCGCCCTTCGCTTGCACGGCTTATGCATCGTTTGCAGATTCCGATCGAGCGTATAGGCCAAGCCTGCGAGCATCGTGGCGCTCGTTTCCCCTATCGGGCTGGTATTGGTGTATCACGATCGTCCGGTGTGAGCGCTCTACGCTACTGCAACTAAATGTACCGTCCGGTGGCTTGTTTTATGCCACCTAGGGCAGCGGGGTTTTACGAAAGCGAGAGTCCCGCGTTCACTGTGGAATAGCGATTCTAAGACCGTCGGTGGGCCTCCCTTGGTTGATGGCTGTGGTTGCGAATCGGCGATTCAAAATATTGTGAGTACAACGTATCTCTTGTGGGTGGTTTGCAGCCCAGCACGGAGTCGTCACGTTCCTGTTTTGGGATGCTTGATGTGGGTGCCGTCGTTAGCGAGGCTGGTCTAGGGCGGTTTCCTTCGTCGCGACGAACCTAAGCGTTCCCCCTTGAATCAAGGGTGACGAAATGAACCCTGCTGCCGCGAATAAGGGGAAACCCAAGGAGAGCGTTAGCTGGCTCAGGGTTAAGGCGCCCAGATTCGAAAGTCGGTCTTCGTTCTTCCAGAGGTCGCGCAATTTGACCTGCCCGGTGTTGAAATCGTTTAGCAGGTTTGGTTTGTCAAGTATACGGTTGAGGGTGCTTTGAACGGCGCCGAACGCGTCGTACTGAAGATTCCGCGTGCTGGTTTCGATAATGGAGAAGCCTGAGGTGCGAAGGATTCGGGTTAGTGTCCTTGTATCGAAGTGATAGAGGTGTCTCGGAACGTCGTAGTGAAACCAGTCGTTCCCGAAGAGTCGTGCATACCAGCTCCCAATATTAGGTACCTCAACGATGAGAATGCCGCCCGGCCGTAACAATTCAAGGATGATGCTGAGCGCTTCTCTCGGCCTTGGCAGGTGTTCGAGCACATGAAATAAAGTGATCACGTCAAAAGACTCATGCTCGAAAGGGGCATCGCCGATTGCCCCAGCGAATACCGGCACGCCGATGCTGTTAGCATACGCGCAGGAAGATTCGGACATCTCTGTGCCAGCCACGCTCCAGCCACAGTCGGACAGTGCTTTCAGTAGCAGCCCTTTCCCGCAACCAATGTCCAAAATCCTGCTAGGGCTATGGCCGGCAATCCTCTTCACCGCCCGGACTCGGCCGCGCGCGTCTAGACGCTCGTAGGCAGCGGGGGGGGCCATCTGGTGAATGACAGGATAGTAGCGATGCAGATTTTCGAGTGGGGGTTGAGGATCCACGTAGACCAATCCGCATTCCTCGCATCTCACAACCCGGAAGGTTTCCCCGGAGATATAGTCACGAGTCTCCGAGAAGGGCTTTTGCCGGTCGCTCCCGCACAAATTGCATTCAGTGCCTTTCGCTTTGGTGGTTGTGCCCACGTTGTTCCTCACCCTCGCTAGAGATGTCTCAATGCCTTCATGCCGAAAGGTCATCATCTTAATCCAAGTGGCGATGAAATGTACCGTGATCCGCCCGGCAGTTTGGATGCAAGGCGTCGATCCGCAAGGCAGCCTATGCGCCCTGTCCTGGCCAACGAAAAGAGCCGCCCGAAGCGGGGGCGGCTCTTTTCGGCAATCAGTGCACCCGTGTCGATGACGCTAGCTCATTCGGCGGCGGAGCGCAACCAGGCCCACCAAACCAAAACCCAGCAAAGCAACTGTTGCCGGTTCGGGCACCTCGGCGGCACGGAAAGACTGATTGGCATCAGCTTGGAGGCAAATGGTGCCGTCCTCTACGCTGCAAGTCACCGGGGAGTTAAAGGGGGTTCCCGTGACCAATACTCCTCCATCGGTCCTGTCGTTTCCAAACTTCAACTCAGTGCCAACAGTGGTGCCTACCAAGTCCGGAGTGAAGAAGTCGCTGTTGGTGTAAGTCACTGTACCTTGGAGCGTGTTGCTACCCGTGCCGCCGACGAACCCGGTTGCGTCTGCAATTGCTGTGAACACCCCCGCAAAACCAAGATCGAAATCCCCTTCCAAGATAAGCGTTCCATCTTGGAATCCGGTTCCGGCCAATTGATCGGCGTTGGGATTGGGATCGTAATAGATTTGCCAGCTGCCAGCCAAAAGCTCAAACTCGGACTGGATACAGGCGCCGCCTACAGCTTCTAAGCAGGTCGCTCTCTCCGTAAGTTGCGTAGAGAAAGTGAACTCGTAATCTCCGTCTAAGATGCCCCTGGTTGGACCGGTGAGATTGTTCTGGAACGGGTCAGAGACGCTACCCGCGATTGTCCAGAAGTCCAGGGTAATATCTCTCGTATCGCCTGCCGAGACGGTGTCTTGATCGGTCCACCAGTCGAACACCGTTGCCTTGCCGCCTGCACTCCAGTCGAAGCCGCCGAAGTTGGCGTAAGTTCCTGCGGAGTCGCCGTCGGGTATGGTGATGCTCGCCGCCTGCGATGAGGCGATGGAACCACCACCCAGCGCGATCACGATCATTCCCATTGTTAAGTGTTTGAGTTTCATGAGTGCTTTACCCCCGGTCGTCAATGATGGTGTTTTCTTTGCAGGCCGGTCGGACCTTGCGGGTTAAACTCGAGCCTGTCGTCAATAAAGCATGCATCATGCCAAGTCGGGAAAGGGACCAATAATCAATGGTAAACGGCTAGGCTGAAGTTCCAGCCTACCAGTAACGCTAAACCATTGAATCTACTTACTTAAAAAGCGATTCAGGGTTCAGGCGTCTGGCTACAACCGGATATCGTTGATCCGATCCAGTGCAGCAACGCTGTTTGGCGTTGGGTTTGGTATCGAGTTCGAACGTCGGTTCTTCGGCCTCATGATGACGGCGGCGGCAGGTGTTACGGACGATG
>NZ_KK214998.1:12355-146011 GCF_000633935.1 Ectothiorhodospira haloalkaliphila ATCC 51935
ACAATGTCGATGTACATGGACTGATTATAGCCCAACGCCATGGAATGAAAACAAAAAATTGATTTACATGGGTACATTTTCGACTAAAAATTGACCTACCTCACCGAAAACTCGAACACCACCAGCGACTTACCAAGAACATGAGAATGGTTCGCGCTGAAACTTCAGGCTAGGCATGGAACACCATGCGAAGCTCAAGTGAATCCAAGTGTAAAATTTCCAGACAGATGTGACAGGGTGTCATAGGTGATTCAGTCATCAACCCCTTTGCCGGCAAAGCGCCGGTTCGGTTGGCCCCTGATTTGCTGTGAGGGGCGATGCACGCACCTCCGTCGTCTGCGCTCAGTCTACTGGACAAAAGCCGTAACATGCGGCGTTGGCGAGGAGTCGACTTGTTTTGCCTATATCTGCAGGGTCATACGTTCTGAATGGACCTCACAGTGGTAGACGGATGAGGTTAGTGCCTGATCCTGCTTTAAAGTGGGCGTACACGACACGCTGGGTCACGTTTGCGTGGGGTCTTCCGCCACCGCTTCCAACTCGATGGCCATCTGCTCCAGCAAGGGCAGGCGCGGATCATCCGGCGCAAGCCGCCGGGCGGCGCTCAGATAACGCCGCATCCTTGCCAGATAGCCCAGGTCCGCCCCGTAGGAGTTTTGCATGAACAGGGCCAGGGCCTGAGCGCTACACAGGTGGAATACCGGGCTTTGCGGCGCCTCCCGGGCGCCAGTCTCGAAGAGGCGGATGGCCGATTCGTATTTCGCCTCCGCGAGGGCGCGCTGGCCTTCGTTGTAGAGCTTGCGCAGGGCCGGGTAGTTGACGATGGTGGCCAGTTGCTCATCGGCACTCTGCATGGGACGACCACTCAGGGCGCCCTGGCTGATCATCCGCAGCAGGCCTCTAAAGGGCGAAGCACCGTCGTCCCCCAGCGCTTGCGGGAGGGGCAGAGCGGTGGCCTCCTGAGGGGCCGTGGGTCGAACGACCAGGCTGTACATGATGGGGATCACGAACAGGGTCAGCACGGTGGAGACCAGCAGACCCCAGACGATGGCGCTGGCCAGTGGCCCCCACATGAGGGATTGGCCGCCCAGTCCCACCGCTAGCGAGAACAGGCCCGCGATGGTGGTCACCGAGGTGATGATGATGGGGATGAAGCGACGCCGGGCGGCATAGAGCACCGCATGCATCAGGGGCATGCCGCCACGCAGTCGATCGTTGGCGGCGGAGATGAGGACAATGGCGTCGTTCACGGCGATACCCGCCAGGGCGACGACACCGTAAAGCGTGTATACGCTCAACGGTTGCTGACTGATCAACAGCCCGATCAGCACACCGGTAAGCGCCATGGGGACCACGGTGAGCACAATGAGCGGCTGGGCGTAACTGCGGAACTGGGTGCCCAGGATTAAATACACCAGCATCAGGCCCAGCAGGAAAAGCCACATCAGTGCCTCGATGCTCTCAACGATGTCGTCAAAATCGCCGGTGAAATCCAGGTCGATGTTGGGATGCAGGCTGGCGTAGCGGTTATTCCATTCCCGCTGGATGGCGCGATGTACGCTGGCGGCATCTGTCACGGATTCGTCCAGTTCGGATTCCACTGTGATGGCGCGCCTCAGGTTGAAGTGGCGGATGTTGCCTTCGGCCCGGATGATTTCATGATCCACCAGTTGTCCCAACAGGATCGGGCGCCCGTCGGGCACGCTGATGGGGGTATCGAGGAAGCGCTCGATGTCTTCCACCGCCTTCACCTGGGCGCGCACGCGCACACCAATGCGTTCGCCACGATCCCGCATGGATGCGACCACTTCGCCATCCGTGAGGAGTCGCAGATCCCGTATGACATGGCCCGGATCCAGGCCAGCGCGCAGGATGGCATCCGGGTTGAGACGAACGGACAATTCCATGCCGCCGGCATAGGCGTCGTCCACCACATCATAGGTGCCGCGAATATCCCGGAGGATGCCCATGACACGGTCCGCTGCCACGCGAATGTCCTGCAGATCGTTGCCTCTTACCTTCACACTGACCGGGCGTCCCATAGGAGGGGCGCCGGCGATGCGGCGTTCCATCCAGATGGACTCCGGGCCTGGCACCCGCGCTGCGGCTTCGCGGACGGCTTCAATGATGTCGTCCACATCCCGGCCCGTCCGGGTTTGCGGATGTAGGCTCACCTGGATCTGACCCTTGGCGGCGCCGAACAGGCTCTCCGCGTTGGTGAACTGAATGCCTGCATAGCTGGCCCTGGAACGCAGTTCGCCCTCCCGGAATTCGTCGGCGATGGCTGATTCTACCGCCAGGGTGGTGGACAGGCTTTTCCCCAGCGGTGTGCCCGCGGGCATTTCCACATTCACGAAGAACAGTCGGGCTGAATCTGTGGCGAAGAATTCGGTCCGGATTAGCCCCAGGGCCACGAACGCGAGCGCCAGGACCAGCAGGCCGGTGAACAGGCTCAACGTCGTCTTGGGGCGCCGTAGGGCCTTGGTCAGCACTCGTCCATAGCGCACCCGCGCCCTTCGGACCAGTCTGGATCGCAGGCGACCGGAGCGGGAGAATCGATCCGCTTGGGGGCGGGAGGCGGCGATATGGCTGGGCAGGATCCAGAAGGCTTCCACCAGGCTGAGCACCAAAGCCACAGCGACCACGATGGGGGCAACCTTCATGAACTCGCCCAGCACGCCTGGTACGAGCATCAGGGGCAGGAAGGCTGCGATGGTGGTGAGGACGGCGGCGGTGACCGGAGCGGCCACCTCGCGCAGTGCGTCCATGGCCGCGTCCATGGCGGACATGCCCTCCTGGAGTCGTCGGTGGATCGCCTCGGCCACCACCACTGTATCATCCACCAGCATGCCCAGCACGATCATCAGGCCGAGCAAAACGATCACGTTGAGCGTCTGTCCGATCAGCCCGAGAAACAGGAAGGTGCCGGCAATGACGAACACCAGGCTGAAGCAGGTGGCAAAGGCGATGCGTGAGCCCAGGAGCAGCCAAGTGGTGATGAGTACCAGTAGCAGGCCGATGGCCGCATTGCGCTGCATGGTGCCGATAGCTTGACGGGTGACCAAGGTCTGGTCGTCCAGTAACACCATCTGAACGCCGGTGATGGGGCTGGCGCGTTCATTGTAATCGGTCAGGTAATCGCGAATCCGGTCGAGGAATTCCAGTTCATTGGCATCGTCCTGCTTGAAGACCGGCAGCAGGACGGCGGGGCCGCCCAGGTAACGGGCCAGGTCATCGGCGTCTTCTCGTCCACGTACCACCTCGGCAACGCTGCGCAGGGGGATTTCCCCATGTGCCGAGAGCAGGGGTATGTCGGCCAGATATTCAGGGTCATTTTCCGTGCCTTGCAGACGCACCAGCCACTCCTGATCTCCCAGGCCCACAGTGCCCGCCGCCAGGTCACGGAAATAGGTGCTCACGGTCTGTGCCAGGGTCGAGGGGGTGAGCCCCAGGCCCACCAGTTCATCTGGATCGAAAAGCACCTGGAGTTCAGGGTCCCTAAGTCCCACAGGTTCAACCCGATCTGTGCCGGACAGCCTTTCCAGGTCCTGCTGGATTCGCTGCGCCTGAAAGCGCAGATTCTCATCATCATCCAGCCCAACCACGGCGATCATGGTGGTGGGGTAGGCATTGGCACTGCTGACGGTGGTGATCGTGGGTCGGCGTGCCTCGTCGGGCAGATCACCCTCCACATTCTGGATTTCACGATGAAGATCGTTGATGCGCTCATCCACCTCACGCTCGCTCATGTCTTCCAGGCGCAACATGATGAGCGACACGTCCCGTTGGCTGATACTGGAAATGAAGCGGATATCGGGGACACGCTCTACCGCTTCCTCCAGAACATCAGTGACCTGCCGCTCCACATCCGCGGCGGAGGCTCCGGGCATGATGGTCTGAATGTTTACCCAGTTGAGGTTGACGGTCGGGTCCTGCTGTCTGGGTAACTGGAAATACGAGACGACGCCAATGATCAGGATGGCGAGAAATATTGCGTTGGCAAGAAAGTGGTTTTCCAGGAAGCGGCGATACATGAGGGGCCTCGGTCAGCGCTCGATGATGCGCACGGGGTCGCCGTCGCGCAGGCCGAAGCGTCCGTCGAAGATGAGTCTTGCTTCATCAGGGAGATCCAGGGGCGGCGGTTGCCCTTCCCGAACGCCGGGGGTCGAGATGAATCGTGCCTGACCCTCCTCTTCCACGAATACGCCCAACATGTCATCCCGACGCACCAGCAGATCGGCCGGGGCATGGCGCCGATCCGACACCCATTCGATCCGCCCCACCTGGCCGGGGCGGGCGGCCTCTTCGGTGAACACGAAGCGTACATCCACGCTGCGCAGTCGTTGATCAACCATGGGAGAGATGGCACGCAACTCCACCGGGTAATGCTCACCCGCTGCCACAAAACGGATGGATCCAGCGGCTTCAAGGGCGGGTAGGTCCCGTTGCTGAATGTCGCCGCTCACTTCCAGGTCCCGGGCGTCGAGAATCCGGGCGATGGGGGTGCCTGCCTGAACCAGTTCACCCGTGCTGGCCAGTCGTTCGATAACCACCGCATCGAACGGGGCCCTGATCTGGCAATGATTGACGCGTCGCTGGGCAGCACGACTCGCGGCCTCCAGACGCAAAACCTCGGCGCGGGTGCGTGAGGCCTGAGCCTGCCGTTCGTTTAGCACCTCAGCAGATACTGCTTGACGGCGAGCCAGTTCCTGAGCCCGCTCAAGCTGAAACTGAGCGAATTCAGCGTCGGCCCGCGCTGCCTGCGTCATGGCCCTTGCCTGCTGCAGGTCCAGGGCATGCTCGTCGCAGTCCAGTCGCGCCAGTAAGGCCCCGGACTCGATCTCATCACCGACGCGCACCGGCATCTCCTGCACGACTCCATGGATCTCGGCGCTCACGCGGGTGTCGTTCAGGCTGATGGTGGTGGCCGGCGCACTGCGCACGGGGTAAAAGCCCACTGCCTCCAGGGTTCGGATGGTCACCGGTCGTGGGTCCGCCCCGGGGGCTGCTTGGGGTAGGGCCAGCAGGCACAGCAACAGCACCAGAGAGCCTGATATCCGCGGCCTGAACCCGGCGTATTGAACTGTCCGCATGGCGCCCCTCGCGATCTGGCGAGATCTTTGGAATTGCCCCGGATGATACACCATCATCCGGTTCGCGCACGGTTGTTGGTCTTGCATCCTTGCTGCGGGTGTTCAGTGGCATTATGTTCGGTGGAGCGGCGCATCGTTTTGCCGCTGCTCAGCACATACGACAGAGTGACCCGATATTGTCGAAAACAGATAGCCCTCACACCGCATCACCCATGACCCTGCTGATCACAGGGGGCGCGGGATTCATCGGTTCCGCCGTGGTGCGCCACTTGATCCAAAAAACACCGCATACCGTGGTGAATCTGGATTGCCTGACCTATGCGGGCAACCCGGACTCGGTGGCAACGGTGGCCAAGGACCCACGATATTTCTTCGAGCCCGTGGATATCTGCGATGTGGAGCAGGTCCAGCGGGTCTTCTCGAAGCACCGACCGGATCGGGTGATGCACCTGGCGGCCGAGTCGCACGTGGACCGCTCCATCGAGGGGCCCGCGGCCTTCGTACAGACAAACGTGGTCGGAACGCAGGTCTTGCTGGAGGTGGCCCGCCGCTACTGGGGTGACCTGAACGCTCCGGCGCAGTCTGCTTTCCGCTTCCATCATGTATCCACCGACGAGGTCTATGGCAGCCTGGGGCCCGAGGGCTTCTTCACCGAGGACACGCCCTACCAGCCCAACTCTCCCTACTCAGCCAGCAAGGCGGCGTCCGATCATCTGGTGAGGGCCTGGCATCACACGTACGGGCTTCCCGTAGTGACTTCCAATTGCTCCAACAACTATGGCCCTTACCAATTCCCGGAAAAGCTCATTCCGCACATGATCCTCAATGCCCTGGCGGGCGAACCACTGCCTGTCTATGGCGACGGTGCCAATGTTCGGGATTGGCTATACGTGGAGGATCATGTGGAAGCGCTGATGGTGGTTCTGTTCAAGGGGAGGGTGGGAGATACCTATAACATCGGTGGGCACAACGAGCGCAGCAACCTGGAGGTGGTCAATGCGCTGTGCGACCTCCTGGATGATCGACTGCCCGATGCCCCGGCAAGACCGCACCGGTCGTTGATCCAGTTTGTCCAGGATCGGCCGGGGCATGATCGCCGCTATGCCATTGACGCCGGCAAGATCCAGCGGGAACTGGGCTGGACGCCGCAGGAAACCTTCGATTCGGGGCTGTCCCGCACGGTGGACTGGTATCTGGAAAACCGACCCTGGTGGGAGCGGGTACTGTCGGGGGCCTATCGCCTGGAGAGACTGGGTGGACAGTAGGCCCAGCGTGGCAAGCGGGTATGCAGGAACACATTCATTGATGATGGAGACAAGGCATGGCGGCGCAACATCACGAAGAAACCACGGGCGGGGCACGGCGGGGCATCATACTGGCTGGTGGTTCGGGCACTCGTCTGTATCCGGTCACTCAGGCTGTGTCCAAGCAACTCCTGCCCATTTACGACAAACCCATGATCTACTACCCGCTGAGTGTGCTGATGCTCTCGGGCATTCGGGAAATCCTGATCATTTCCACGCCGCAGGACACGCCCCGCTTCGAGCAATTGCTGGGTGATGGCGGCCAATGGGGCCTGGAGATCTCCTATGCGGTGCAACCCAGGCCTGAGGGCATCGCTCAGGCCTTTCTCATCGGAGAAACCTTTCTGGCCGGGCGGCCGTGTGCGCTTATTCTGGGTGACAACGTGTTCTATGGGCAGGATCTCAGTGCACAGTTGCGTCGTGCCGCGAGTCGGGAAACGGGCGCCACCGTCTTCGCTTATCCGGTACGTGACCCGGAGCGCTATGGGGTGCTGGAGTTTGACGCAGCGGGGAAGGTGCTCAGCATCGAGGAAAAGCCGGCCAGGCCCAAGAGCCGTTATGCGGTGACCGGCCTGTATTTTTATGATGAGCAGGTGGTGTCACATGCCCGGGCGCTGACACCCTCGGCGCGGGGGGAACTGGAGATCACCGACCTCAATTGTCGTTACATGGAGGCCGGTACCCTGTCGGTGGAGCTCTTCGGTCGCGGCTTGGCCTGGCTGGATACGGGCACTCACGAATCCCTGCTGGAGGCGTCCACCTTTGTGGAAACGCTGGAGAAGCGGCAGGGGTTGAAGGTGGCCTGTCCCGAGGAGATTGCCTTTCGCCGGGGCTATATCGATCTGGATCAACTGAAGACCCTGGCCGCCCGGTTGGGGAAGAGCAGCTACGCGGATTACCTGCATCGCATTGCCCACGAGAGGGTATTCTGATGGAGATCATACCCACGCCGATTTCGGATCTGTATGTATTTGAGCCGCGGGTTTTCGGCGATGATCGGGGGTTTTTCTTCGAGAGCTATAACGCGAGGGCTTTCGAGAGGGCCACGGGCCGCCGGCCGGAGTTTGTTCAGGACAACCATTCCCGGTCCCGCCGCGGTGTCTTGCGCGGGTTGCACTACCAACTGGGTTGTCCGCAGGGCAAGCTGGTGAGGGTGGCCCATGGTGTCGTCTTCGATGTGGCCGTGGATCTGCGGCGATCCTCGTCCACCTTTGGCCGGTGGTTCGGTGTTGAATTGTCGGGTGACAATAAGCGGCAGTTCTGGGTGCCGGAAGGCTTTGCCCATGGTTTTCTGGTGCTGTCGGAGAGCGCGGACTTTTTGTACAAGACCACTGACTTTTACGCCCCCGAGGAGGAGCGGTGCATCCGGTTCGATGACCCGGACCTGGGGGTCGACTGGCCAGCCGTGGATGCTGTCAATCTGTCCGACAAGGATCGGGCCGGGGCGCTCTTTCGCGAGGCCGAGGTGTTTTCGTGAGCCAGGGTATTGGTGCGTCGGGCTTGGTTGCAGGTTGCGTGGTCATTGTGTATCTGGAATCTGGAGCGCTGTAGCCATGCAGTGAGGCCTTCTTTACGGTGTTCCTCGCAGGCCTTTCGAGGCGTATGCTCACATAACTGGATGAGAACCTCCTCACAGGATGCGGGACGCGGCCGGGATGGTTTCCCTATGGCATACGCCTTCGGTCGAGGAGTCCAACGAGAGCATTTCAGAGGGCCTGGAAGGCCTGTCGGTCGATTGAGCAACACTTGAGGGTGTCACCATGGAACAGAAGCATCTCACCAAATACGTAAGACTGGCGATCGCGGGGTTGCTGGTCTCCGGTACGGTCTGGCTGGCCGGCTGTGGACAGACCAGCTATACGGAAGACGAGCGCCTTGAGCGCGCCCGGGATTACCTGGCCACCGGCGAGGTTCGCGCCAGTATCATTGAATATCGCAACCTGTTGCAGGAGAACCCCGACCATGTGGATGCCCGCTGGGAGTTGGGTCGGGTGCATCTGGAGATGGGCGAGCCGTCGGCGGCATTGTCGGAGTTTCGGCGGGCGCATTCCCTAGGGTGGGATGACCCCGAATCGGTCATCTACATGGCCCGGGCGCGCCTGATGCAGGGAGAGTTCGACACGGTGCGGGGCCAGTTGCAGGCCCACGAGGCCAGTGAATTCGAGGATCCGCTGGAGTTCCATCTCCTGCTGGCGCGGGCCCATCTGGGGGTGAATGACCCGGATGCCGCCGTCGCGGAACTGGAGGCGGGGCTGGAACTGGATCCGGCCCACGCACCTTCCCTGACGACCCTCGCCCAGGTGCGTGCCGTGCAGGGGGATATCGACCGGGCCAAGGCGTTGCTGGCCGAGGCCCTGGCAGAGGATCCGCAGCATGCCCCGGCCTGGTCGCTCTCCGGTGACATTCACCGCAGCGAGGGCAATCTGGACGAGGCTGCCGAGGCCTATACCCGGGTGATCGAGTCGGCGCCCAACCCCTACATGGGGCATTTCAACCGGGCCCTCACCCTTGTGGCGCAGCAATCCTTCGATGAAGCCCGGGACGATCTGAAGGTCCTCCGGGAACTGGGGCCGGACCTGCCGGCCACCTCCTATATCAGCGGACTGCTCAGCTTCCACGATCAGGATCACCGCGCGGCGGTGAGATCCCTGGAGGAAACACTGCGCCGTAATCCGGATTATCTGCCGGCCCGCTTCTTCGCCGGCGCCAGTCATTTTGCCCTGGGCAACACACAGCAGGCGGATACCCATCTGTCTCGCTATGTGCGCGGCAACCCACAGTCCTCTGCCGGCAACCGGCTGCTGGCCGCCGTGCGCATGCAAAGTGGCCAGGTGGACGACGCCGAGGCCCTGCTTCAGCGCGTGCTGGCGGAGGATGAGGCGGATCGGGTGGCGCTGGAGTTGATGGCAGGCGTGCATGCTTCTCGGGGGGATACCCAGGCCAGTATCGATTTGATGCGTCAGCGGGTGGATCTGGATCCCGACTCCTTGCAGGCCCGGATGAATCTGGCCCGAGCCCTCATGCAGGGGGGTGATCGGGTGGGTGGCCTTCGGGAGTTGGAGGCCATCAGCGAAATGGCCCCCGAAGCTGAAGGCCTTGAACTGGCGGGTGTGGTGCGCATGCTCGAAGAGCGACAGTTCGATCAGGCGCTGAGCAAGGCCGACGACTTCGCTGAAAAAAATCCCGACGCGCCCTCCATTCAGAACCTGAGGGCCATCGCCCTGTTCGGCCTGGGCCGCACCGAGGATGGGGTGGCGGCCTTTGAGGAGGCCCGTCGGCTGGATCCGGGTAACGTGACGGCCACCCGTAACCTGGCCATGTTGAAACTGCGCATGGAGGGTGTGGACGAGGCCCGTGAGGTGCTGGAGTCGGGCCTTGAGGCCAACCCTGAGAGCATGCGCCTGCTGATGCTCATGGCGGAGTTCGAGGTGGAGCAGGGGGAGCCCGCCGAGGCCGGGCAATACCTGCAGCGGGCCGTGGAGGCCGAGCCGGATACCCTGGAGCCGCGCATCGTGCTGGCGCGCTATCGTCTGCAGACGGGCGAGCCGGAGGCGGCCCTGTCGGTGCTTGAGGGAGTTCGTGAACAGCACGGCGACAACGCCGCGCTGCTGGAAGTGCTCTCCATGGCGCAGGTCTCCGCCGGTCGTCTGGACCGGGGTATCAGCACCCTACGCCGTCTGGCCGAATTGCGGCCGGATTCCCCTGAGGTGCATTTCCGCCTGGCCGTGGCTCAAGGGCAGGCGGAGCGCCTGGGCGAGGCCCGTCGCTCCCTGGAGCGGGTGCTGGAGCGCGATGAGAATCACGCTGGGGGGCTGCTGACCCTGGCCCGACTGGAGCGCCAGGAAGGCCGCGATGAACAGGCCCTTACCCTCGCCAAGCGCATGCAGGATCTGGATGCCACCCGGGCCGTGGGGTATCTCATGGAGGGGGATATCCGGGCGGCGCGCGGGGATTATGCTGATGCGGCCCGTGCCTATGAATCTTCCTATGAGGCGCAGGTGTCCAGCGAAGTGGCCATCAAGCGCTTTGAGGTCAAGCGTCGTGCCGGCGATGAGGCCGGAGCCCGCCAGCAGATGCGGGCGCACCTGGAGGATTTCCCTCAGGATCACCAGTCACGCATGATGCTGGCGACCACGGTGCTGGGTGCCGGCGACCTCTCGGCGGCCCGGGAGGACTACGAGATCCTGGTGGAGCAGTTCCCCGAGAATCCCATCGTGCTCAACAACCTCTCCTATATCTATCAGCGCCAGGGAGATGAGCGTTCACTGGACCTGGCGCAGCGGGCGCATGAACTCTTGCCGGACAACCCGAGTATCAAGGACACCCTGGGCATGGCCATGCTGGATCACGGCGACCGGTCCCGGGCTCTGGAGTTGATCCGCGAGGCCCGCGAGGCCGCGCCCGAGGAGGCCGCCATCAGCTATCACTACGCCGTGGCTCTGGAGCGCAACGGTCGTGCGGACGAGGCTGCATCGGTCCTGCGCGAACTGCTGGCCGAGGCCGGGGAGTTCTCCGAGCGTCAGGAGGCAGAGGAGTTGCTGAGTCGATTGGAGTCCTGATGACTCAGGGATAATGACCGGCCGGGAGTTTAGCTCCCGGCGTTGGTGTTTCCGGATTGCTTCTGCGACTGCATCATGGCCATAATGCCATATGAATACTTGGAGGCATCCATATGGTCAGTTCGTCCTTGGCTCAACCTAAGGAAGGACTCGCCCCGGTTCTGAGGGAAGGGGCAGTTTCCACCCCGGTACAGGTGCCCGGAGCGGTAGGCGCGTCTCGCGCCCCAGCGGATTATGGGGATCTTGTGCATGCCATCATCGGCGTTGATCCTGAGGATCATGGCGCCCTGTTATCGCTGGTGCGTGAAGGCTTGTCTGCTTCAGTCATCAGGCGCCTGGAAATCGCCTACGGCGCAACTCAGTCGGAGATCGCGCAGGCTCTGCGCATACCGCTGACCACTCTGCGCCGGCGTCTCAGGCAGGATGAGCAACTCACGGTGGACGAGTCCGACCGAGTGATCCGGCTTGCGCGAATCAAGGATCTGGCTCTGGGGATGATGCATGGGGACGACCAGGCTGCCGTCGCTTGGTTGCGTGCTCCCAGAGAGATTCTTGGAAATGAATCTCCCATGGTGAGGGCCAACACGGAGGTCGGTGCCCGTGAAGTGGAAGACCTGATTGGGAGGATTCGACATGGGGTCTTTAGTTGATTCTTTCAGGATGGCGCATTGCACACCCAGACTTCGCGCGTACTCCGGAGCAGATGCTGTCGGGTGAGGGGGCCTATCTTTACGGCGGTCGCTGGAACAGTAGAGGTGTGAGCATGGTGTACTTGGGGACCAGTCTTGCCCAGGCAGCCATGGAACTACTGGTGCATCTGGACAGGCATGAGGTACTGGAGGCGTACCACAAGGTGCAGGTCTCCTTCGAGGACGCTCTGGTCTCTCATATTCGCATCGATGATTTGCCCGAAAACTGGGCAACTCCGTCCATGGCATCGCCGGTCAGGCAGGTGGGTGATCGTTGGGTGGAGGAGCAAGTCAGCGTCATACTGCAGGTTCCCAGCGCATCAATTCCGGGGGAGTACAATTTTCTGTTGAATCCGGCTCACCCGGATGTGGATAAACTCCAGGTGGGCCCCGTTTCCACCTTTTCCTACGATCCTCGGCTCCAGAAGTGAGTGGCTCACCCCAACTCATACTGCCGCAACTTCTTCCTCAACGTCCCCCGATTCAGCCCCAGGTACTGGGCGGCCCGGCTCTGGTTGCCGTCGCAGTGGCGGAGTACGCATTCCAGCAGGGGGCGCTCCACTTCCTCGATCACCATCCGGTAGAGGTTGTCCGGTTCATGGCCGTCGAGCTTGGCGAAGTATTCCGTGAGGGCCTGCTCCACGGCCACGGCCAGGGTTTCGCTCTCCTGGGTACTCTCCACGCTGGGCTGGTTCATGCCGCCATGTCCTCGCCTTGGCAAAGCGCCTGAAAATAGGCGTCCAGTAACTCACGCTGGGCAGCGCGGGTGGGGGCGCGCAGGATGTGGGGGCGCGCCTGCGCCGCGCCGGGGCGGTCGGCCAGGTACCAGCCGATGTGCTTTCTTGCCACGCGCACACCCACCGATTCCCCATAGAATTCATACAGGGCATCCAGATGTTCGTTCATGATCGCCCGAACCTCCCGCAGCCCCGGTTCGGGCAATATCTCCCCGGTGGCCAGGGTGTGGGCGATGCGCCGGAAGATCCAGGGCCGGCCCTGGGCGCCGCGGCCGATCATCAGGGCGTCGGCATGGGTAACTTCACGCGCGTGAAGTGCTTCTTCAGGGCTGCGGATGTTGCCATTGGCGATGACGGGGATCTGCACGGTCTGCTTTACCTGGGCAATCCCGGCGTAATCCACCGGATCGCTGTAGCGGCAGGTACCGGTGCGGCCGTGCACGGCCAGGGCCTGGATGCCGCTTTCCTCGGCGATACGGGCGATCACAGGGGCGTTGAGATGAGCCCGATCGATGCCCAGACGGATCTTCAGGGTGACCGGCACGGACGAGGCGCCTACCACGGCTGCCAGGATTTGCCGCACCCGGTCCTCATCTCCCAGCAGGGCCGCTCCAGCGGCGCGGTTGACCACCTTCTTTGCAGGACAGCCCATATTAATGTCGATGATCTGAGCGCCGCGCTCGATGGCGCACTCGGTGGCCCGCGCCATCATGTGAGGATCGTAGCCGGCGATCTGCACACTGCGCGGGCCCTGCTCACCGCGCTGATCCAGCCGTAGGCGGGATTTGTCGGTGGTCCACAGCCGGGTATCCGAATGCACCATCTCGGAGACGGCCAGGCCAGCGCCCAGGCGTCGACAGAGTTGACGGAACGGTCGGTCGGTGATGCCGGCCATGGGGGCCAGGATCAGCGGGGTGTCCAGGGTGTGGGGTCCGATCTGCATGAGTCCAGGGGGCCTTGGGAAGCACGGGCGTGCGACGGACCGCCCATGATACCCACGGCGCTGCAGCGGTTAAAGCTTGACTCAGAGGAATCGGAACTCAAAGGCCACGGCGTCACCCCCCGGGTCTTTCAATTCAAGCCGGAGTTCGGCGCTCTGGCCTGCCGGAATGGGGGGAGTCGGGCCGGGCAGATAGTCCAGTGGCTGGAAGCGACGGGCGGCCAGGGGGCGGCCCATCACGTCCATGAAGGTGAGCTCCACCACCGGGTGGGGCTGGGCGAATCCGGCGCGATTCTCGATGAGGGCCGTCACCATGAGGGCGTCGGGCTGGTCCGGGTGGCTGGCCACCTGGCGCTGGGCGATGCGCAGGGCGGCCAGGTCGCGGCGGTCCGGTAGCTGGCAGTCGAGCGGGGTGCAGGCGGCGCGCACCCAGGGCTCCAGGGGTTCCATGGTCAGGAGTTGATAGCGCTCCTGATAGGCCACCTGGGCGCCCAGCAGCAGGATCAGCATCAGGCAGGCGCTGCCCCAGGCCAGGGTGCGGGCGGTGCTGCGTGGCCGGGTGCCCGATCGTTCCAGATCCTCGCGCAGGGCATGAGGAATGCCAGGGTCCGTGGTCGAATCCAGCTCGTTGGATACGGGGGGGAAGACGTCTTCAAAGGGGCTGCTGGTCTGGCCGAGGGGCACCGCCGGGCGCGGTTGTCCGGGGCGGTGGGTGTCGTCGTAGCGTTGTACACCGAAGGCGTTGGGGTTGAGGGCGCGACGCCGGGGGCGGGGCGGGTCTTCCGGAGTGTTGGTGTCGTCGGTCATGGTCCGGGGCGCCTTGTTCGCGGCCAGGGCCGCTCCCACGAGGGGCGGTTGTATTCCGGGGGCTTGTTTCGCGGGCCAGGGCCGCTCCCACGAGGGGCGGTTGTATTCCGGGGGCTTGTTTCGCGGGCCAGGGCCGCTCCCACAGGTGGATCCTGTTATTGCCGGCGGGTGCCCTCCAGGAGGGTCCAGCCGTCCTGCTGGTCGGCGATGCGCATCTCGAACCAGCGTTCGTAGCATGACATCAGATCATTGGCCTGGCGGTCCAGCAGGCCGGCCAGGATGATCTGGCCGCCGGGGCGGGTGCGACCACCCAGGGCCGGTGCCAGGGTCATCAGCGGGCTGGCCAGGATGTTGGCCAGGGTCAGGTCAAAGCGGGCATCTTCGGGGAGGATGTCCGGCAGACCGGTGATCAGTTGCTCGTCCGGGATCCCGTTGCGTTGGGCATTCTCCCGGGTGGCCGTCATGGCCTGAGGGTCGATGTCCACGGCCCAGGTGCTGGCCGCCCCCAGTTTCAGGGCGCCGATGGCCAGGATGCCGGAGCCGCAGCCATAGTCCAACACCTCCCGGTCCTTGGGCGGGTGAGCATCCAGCCAACGCAGGCACATGGCGGTGGTGGGGTGGGTGCCGGTGCCGAAGGCCAGGCCCGGGTCCAGGCGGATGTTCACCGCATCGCTGTCGGGGGTGTCGTGCCAGGTGGGCACGATCCACAGGCGCTGGCCAAAGCGGATGGGATGAAAATCATCCATGCAGGCCCGCACCCAGTCGCGATCCGGCAGCACCTCATGGTGGATGCGCGAGGCGTCCATGTTCAGTTCCGCCGCCAGGATGCGGGTGATTTCATTCAGATCGGTCTCGGGCTGAAACAGCCCGGTCACCAGCAGGTCCGGCCACAGGGGTTCCTCACCGGGCAGCGGCTCCAGCAGGGGCACATCCCCGGCGTCGCGGAGCATCACCGAGACCGCCCCATGACCCAGCAGGGCATCCTCGACGGCTTCAGTCTGTTCCGCCGTGGCGGGGAGGGTGATCTGGATCATCGGTCGGTCTCTTGCACTGCGTGAATGGAGCTCAAAGCTTGAGCTTCTTCTCCAGGTAATGGATGTCCGTGCCGCCATTCTGGAAAGACACATCGGCCAGCAGATCCCGGTGCAGGGGGATGTTGGTCTTGATGCCCTCCACCACGATCTCCGACAAGGCCCCGCGCATGCGAGCGATGGCGATGTCACGGGTGGCGCCAAAGGTGACCAGCTTGCCGATCATGGAGTCGTAATACGGTGGCACCTTGTAGCCGTTGTAGATATGGGTGTCCACCCGCACCCCGGGGCCGCCGGGGGCATGATACTGGGTGATGGTGCCGGGGGAGGGCATGAAGGTGGCCGGATCCTCGGCGTTGATGCGGCATTCGATGGAATGGCCGCGGATCTGCACTTCCTCCTGGCTGATGCTCAGGGGGTGTCCCGCGGCCACCATGATCTGTTCGCGGACGATGTCCAGGCCGGTGACCATCTCCGTGACCGGGTGCTCCACCTGCACGCGGGTGTTCATCTCGATGAAGAAGAACTCGCCATCCTCGTACAGGAACTCGAAGGTGCCGGCGCCCCGATAACCGATGGTCCGACAGGCCTCGGCGCAGCGTTCGCCGATGCGCTGGCGCTCCTCGTCGGTGATGCCCGGGGCCGGGGCCTCCTCGATCACCTTCTGGTGGCGGCGCTGCATGGAACAGTCCCGCTCGCCCAGGCTGATGGCATTGCCGTGTTCGTCGGCGATCACCTGGAACTCCACATGGCGAGGTTTTTCCAGGTATTTCTCCATGTACACCACGGGGTTGTTGAAGGCAGAAGCGGCCTCGCTGCGGGTCAGGGAGATGGCATTGATCAGGGCGCCGTCGGAATGTACCACGCGCATGCCGCGCCCACCGCCGCCGCCGGCCGCCTTGATGATCACCGGGTAGCCGATCTTGCGGGCCAGTTCCAGGTTGGCTTCGGCGTCGTCCCCCAGGGCGCCGCCGGAGCCCGGCACACAGGGCACACCCGCTTTGAGCATGGCGTCCTTGGCGGACACCTTGTCGCCCATCAGGCGGATGGTGTCGGCCCGGGGGCCGATGAAGACAAAGCCGCTGGACTCCACTCGCTCGGCAAAATCGGCGTTCTCCGAGAGAAAGCCGTAGCCGGGGTGGATGGCCTCGGCGTCGGTCACCTCGGCGGCACTGATGATGGCCGGGATGTTCAGGTAGCTCTCCCCGGAACGGGCCGGGCCGATGCACACGGACTCGTCCGCCAGGCGCACATGCTTGAGGTCACGATCGGCCTCGGAGTGCACCGCCACGGTCTTGATGCCCATCTCCCGACAGGCGCGCAGGATGCGCAGGGCAATCTCGCCCCGATTGGCAATCAGTATCTTGTCGAACATGGGTGGCTGCCCCTCAGTCGATGATGAACATGGGCTCGCCGTATTCCACCGGCTGGCCGTTTTCCACCAGCACGGCCTTGATGACGCCGGCCTTGTCCGCTTCGATCTGGTTGAGCATCTTCATGGCTTCGATGATGCAGAGGGTGTCGCCCTCCTCCACCTGCTGACCCACCTCGACGAAGGATTTGGCGCCTGGCGTGGGCGCTCGGTAGAAGGTGCCCACCATGGGGGCGAGCACCTGATGGCCGGAGGGCAGGCGGGGGCCGCTGTCACTCTCTGCGGTTGCCGCTGCCGGGGCGGGCGGGGCCGCGGGCGCCGCCGGTTGCTGGGCACCGCCGGGAACCATGAAGTTCTGCGGCATCATGAACGCCTGGCCACTGTTCGGGGCGGCCCGGGTGATGCGCACGGATTCCTCTCCCTCCTGGATCTCGATCTCGTTGATGCCCGATTCTTCCAGTAGTTCGATGAGTTTCTTGATCTTTCTGATATCCATGGTGCTCAGCTTCGGGTTGTCTGTTGGATGGCCGCCTGCAGCGCCAGCGCGTATCCCTGCGGCCCCAGGCCGATGATCACGCCGGCCGCCACGTCCGACAGGTAGGAATGGTGGCGAAAGGCCTCGCGGGCGAAGGTGTTGGATAGATGCACTTCAATGAAAGGGATGGCCACGCCCAGCAGGGCGTCGCGCAGGGCGATGCTGGTGTGCGTGAAGGCCCCCGGGTTGATCAGGATGCAGTCCACGTCCTGAGTGCGCGCCTCATGGATGCGATCGATGAGGGCATGCTCGGCGTTGGACTGGAAGGCCTCCAGGGTGTGGCCCGACTGGTGTGCCTGTTGCTGCAGGGAGTGGACGATGTCGTCCAGCGTCTGCGCGCCATAAATGCCCGGCTCGCGAGTGCCCAGGAGGTTCAGGTTGGGACCGTTCAGCAGCAGGAACTTGGCCATGTGGATTCACGCACGCTTGAAAGTGGGAAATACCCGACCTTTGCGGGATGAAACCGCAGCGATGCGCAGAGAAAGGACACCCCCCAAAGGTGCCCAGGATTGTGCCTCAAGGGCGGGGGGGTGTCCAGCCGTTAAATAAGGGAACACTGATTTTGCCCGGAGTTTGGGGCAATTTCTGCGGAATTTGTGACGAGATTGGGGTGGGGCGTGAGCCCCTCTCCCGATTGCGGGAGAGGGGTTGGGGTGAGGGCAGTCACGGCACGGGGCTCACAACAGCGGCTTCATCTCCCGCTCCAGGGTATCCCGCTTCAACTCGCCCGCATGGATATACCGCACCTTGCCATCCCGGTCCAGCAGCACGCTGTAGGGCAGGCTGCCGAAGCGGTTGCCATACTCGCTGGCCACGTCCATGGCATCGTCCTCGCCGATGAGCACGGGGAAGTTGACGCCGTAGGTGTCCAGAAAGTCGCTCACCGCCTGATGTTCGTCGATGGCCACGGCGACGATGGTCAGGCCCTGTTCCTCATATTCCTCCTGCATGTCCACGAACAGGGGCATCTCCCTGACGCACGGTGGGCACCAGGTGGCCCAGAAGTTCAACAACACCACGCGCTCGTCCCATTCGCTGATGTGGCGCGACTCACCTTCCAGGTCGTGCAGGGTGAAGTCCGGCCGCTGCTGACCCTGCATGCCGGCACCGGTGAGGTTGCTGTCGGCGTGCGCGGTGGTGGGGGCCAAGGAGGCGGCCGTGAAGGTGAGGCCGCCGGTCATCAGGGCGAGGGAGAGCAGGGGGGTGAGAAGGTGTCTTGGGGTCATGATGTCTCAGGTTGTTTGTGATTCAGAAAGGGACAAGAGGTTTATGGGAGGGGGTGAGGGCGCGCCCGTTGCCAGCGTTACCCCCGCCCAAACGCCCGGTTCACGTGCTCCAGAAACGGCCCGGCCGCCTTGTATCCCATCATCCGGAAATCCCGCCGCTCTTCCCCTTCGGCATCGAAGAAGATCATCGCCGGCGGCCCGAACAGCTCGAAGTGTCGCATCAACTCGCGATGATCCGAGGTGTTGGCGGTCACGTCCGCCTTGAGCAGGCGGGTGCCGGAGAGGGCGGCCACCACGTCCGGGTTGCGGAAGGTGGTGCGCTCCAGGCGAACGCAGTCCACGCACCAGTCGGCGTAGAAGTCCAGCATCACCGGCTGACCCGATTCACGGGCCCGTTCCAGTTCGCGCTCAAGATCCGCCATGCTGTCCACCGGCTGGAATGAGAGGCTGGCCTGTTCGCTGGCGGCACCTCCCATGGCCAGGCCACTGAGGGGGCGGAACACATCCTTGCCCCCGGACGCGGCGCCGATCATCAGGATCACGCCGTAGACCAGGATCACCAGACCGAGGCCCTTCCACAGGGCCCGCCAGCCGCTTGCAGCATCGGGCAGGGCGGTGAGGGCGCCCATGTAAACGGCGGAGACGATGAGCAGCGCCGACCACAACAGCATGGTCACCTGGGCGGGCACCACCCGCTCCAGCAGCCAGATGCCCATGGCCAGCAGCAGCACACCGAACACGGCCTTGACCGTGTCCATCCAGGCCCCGGCCCGGGGCAGGATCTTGCCGGCCGAGGTGCCCAGGATCAGCAGCGGCAGCCCCATGCCCATGCTCAGGCTGAACAGGGCCAGGCCCCCCAGGAAGGCATCACCGGTCTGGCTGATGTACAGCAGTGCCCCCACCAGCGGGGCGGTCACGCAGGGGCCGACGATCAGCGCCGAGAGGAAGCCCATGATGCCCGCACCCATCAGGGTGCCCCCCTGTTGGCGGTTGGAGACGGTGGAGAGTTTTGTCTGGATGGATGCCGGGACCTGCAACTCGTAGAACCCGAACATGGACATCGCCAGGGCGATGAACACCGCCACGAAGCCGCCGATGATCCAGGGGTTCTGGAAGGCGGCCTGCAGGTTGGCGCCGGCCAGCCCGGCCAGCACCCCGGCCACGGTGTAGGTGAGGGCCATGGCCAGCACGAAGACCAGCGAGATGAGGAAGGCCTTGCGGGTGGTGAGATCCTTCTGCCCCAGGATGATGTTGGACAGGATGGGGATCATGGGGAACACGCAGGGCGTGAATGTGAGCAGCAGGCCGAAGCCGAAGAAGACCAGGGCCACCAGCCAGATGCGCCCGTCCGCCAGTTGCCCGGCGATGCGGTCCTGCTCCGAGACCGGCGCGGCAGGCGAGGTGTCGGTGGGCGCGGTGGCCTCGTCTTCAATCACGCCACGGATGTCGCTCAAGTCCAGGGAGGCGGTCTGAAACAGGGGTGGGTAGCACACGCCGATATCGGCGCAGCCCTGGGAGCGGGCTCTCAGATCCAATGAGCCGGGGGCGTCATCGGCGCGGGTGATGGGGATCTGGATGCGGATGCTGTCCCGGTAGGTTTCCACCTGGCCGAAGAACTCGTCTTCCTTGATGGTGCCCGCCGGGCGGCGGGGATCCCCCAGTTCGATACCGTCCGTCTGCGATTCGAAACGGAACTGCTCGCCGTACATGTAATAGCCATCGGCGATGGTCCACTGCGCCACCACCGTGTCCTCGTCGGCCATGTAAGCCTCGAAGGCAAAGGCCTCCTCCGGTGGCAGCAGGTCATCCCCCATCAGCGCCAGCGCCGTTCCCGAGGGCACCAGCAGGAGCAGGAAGAGGGCGAGCAATAGCCGTTTCAGCGAATCAGTCATGGGTCCGTGGTTTCCTCTATCCAGTCCAGGTAGCCTTCAAGTCCGTGGGTGATTGGAACCGCGATAATCTCGGGAAGTTCATAGGGGTGCTCATCCAGCAGGGCTTCCTCCAGGGCCTCGTAGCACTCCGCCCGGGATTTGATCAGGAGCACGTATTCCGAGTCTTCCTGAATCTCGCCTTCCCACTCGTAGATGGACGTGGAGCCGGGCAGTACGGTGACGCAGGCCGCCAGGCGCTTTTCCACCAGAAGTCCGCCGATCTCCCGGGCGCGGGCGTCGTCGTCCAGTGTGGTGATGATCAACAGGGGTTCGTGCATGGTCGCTCCAGGGGGTGCAACTGAGGATGAGGCTTGAGTGTAAGGGCTGCCTCAGGGCAGCACCACCCAGGCCGACATGCCGGCACGCAAGCGATGATCCTCGGGCGGATCAAAGGCCACCCATGCCTGAAAGCTCCCCGCATCACTCTCCAGGGCCTCGAGCCCCACCCGCTGCACGCGGCCCTGAAATTCCTGATCCTCCACCCGCACGCGCACCTGGGTGCCAGGCTCCAGTTCGGCGGCCCGGCGGCTGGAGACCTCAAGCACCGCCACCATGGGTTGCACCACGGCCAGGGTGAGCAGGGGTTGCACCTGCAGGGTGTTTTGCACCACCTGGCCCGGGTGTACGTGCCGGGCCACCACCAGGGCCTCCATGGGGGCCTTCACCTGACTGTATTCCAGCCCCAGCCGCGCCTGGGTGAGTTCTGCCCGGGCGCCCTGGTGGGCCGCTCGCGCCATGGATTGGTCGATCTCTGCCAGGGCCAGCTCCCGGCTGGAGATGAGGGCGCGGTCGTACATTTCGCGCGTGCGCTCATATTCCCGCTCCGCCTCCTCGCGAGCCAGCTTGAGCCGCTGCTCCTGGGCCCGGGCGCGCTCCAGCTCAGCCTTCGGGGCGCGGTCATCCAGGCTCACCAGCACATCCCCCTCGCCCACCCGATCGCCGGGCTGAACCTTCACCCGCGTCACGACACCCGAGACCGGGCTGCCCACCTCCATCCGCATCGACCAGTCCAGCCGTGCCGGCGTCTCGTCGGCGAACCCTTCCTCGGCCAGGCTGGTCGCCGGCACCAGCAATACGGCGATCCAGATCAGCAAGAAGCGGGCGGGCAGGTGTTCGCGAAGAGGGTGAAGGCGAAGGCGGAGAGGGCGTCCGCCCGGTTGTGGCCTCGGAAAGGTGTCTGTCCCCTTTTTGCTCATCTTCGATGTCTCCGGTCCCGATAAAAGGTCGAAAAGAGGTGCCCGAAAAGAGGTGCCTGTCCTCTTCCCTTTTTCTTCCCTTCTCTCTTGTTGTTTCTGCTAGTCAAGGGGGCTGAAGTCGGGCTGGCCGGTGAGGAGGGCCAGGCGTTCCCAGGCCAGGGCCAGCAGGAATTCGGTTTCGGCGGTGAGCAGCAGGGCCTCGGACTGACGGGTCATAGCGTCGCCCAGGTCGGTGGCCACTTCCATCTCGTAGAGGCTGCGGCTGCGGTCCAGATACAGGTCCCGGTAGTCGGCATGTACCTGGGCCTGTTCGCGTCGGGTGGTCAGTTGCTGGATGCGTTGCCAGGTTTCCAGTATGTCCTGGCGCAGGGCGTATTCCGCTTCGGCCAGATGGGCCTGGGCCTCCAGGCGCCCGGCCTGTTCCCGGGCGGTGGCAGCGTCCACGCGGCCGCCTGAATACAGGGGGACGTCCAGCACCAGACCCAGGGCCAGTGGGTTGCGATCCCCACCGAATTCACGGTTCCACCAGCCGGCTTCCGCCTCGGCCTGCAGGGTGGGGCGGCCCTGGGCCCGCTGGGCGGCGATGCGCTGACCTGCGGCTTCCACCTCCAGGCGCAATGCGCGCAGCCGGGGATTATTCTGCTCGGCGGTTTGCCATAGGGTTTCGAGATCCGGCAGGTCCCGGTCATTGCCGGGCAAGCGTGGTGAGCGCAGGCGGTCGGGCACGTCGCCCGGGTGGCCCAGGATCAAAGCCAGTTGCTGGCGCATGGCACGGGTGCGTTGCAGGCTCTCAAGGCGCTGCATGCGGGCGGCCTGATAGCTGTTCTCCCTGGCCATCAGGTCAATTTCCGAGATCTGTTCCAGGCCATGGCGCTCACGCAGACGATTGAGTTCCACGAACTCCACGGCCATGGCCTCGTTGTCCCGGGCATAGGTGAGATCGGCCAGCAACACCTGGAAATAGCCGCGCATGATCTCCAGGCGGCGCTGGGCCCGGGTGTGGGTGAGTGCCAGGGTCTCGCCCCTCAGGGTGGTTTCCGCCGCGGCCTGCTGATGATGGCTGCGACCGAAGTCGTAAAGCGTCTTGCGGGCCTGGAGCAGGGCGCGGGAGTCGTCGTGGCGGTCGATGGGGGCAAGATCGTTGGGCTCGATCCAGCGAGGATTCAGGCGTAGCCCGATTTCCAGGTCATTGCGACTCTCGGCCAGGTCCCGGTCCGCCTCGGCTAGACGTTGGCGGGCCTGGCTTCGGGTAAGGCTGGGATGGGTCGGGCTGGCGTGCGTCAGCGCGTCCTCCAGGGTGAGGGGGCGGGGCAGTTCATTGGCCCGGATGGGGGCCTGCGCGGGCAGCAACAGCCCGAGGCAGACCAGCGGACCCAGGGCCCGTATCAGGCGTCGAGATGGCATGGGGCGAGTCCGGTTACGGCTCAGCCGCCCCGGGCCTCCTGCTGGCGTTCACGCCGATAGCGGCTGAAGGGCAGATCCTCATAGTGACCGCCCTCCACGTATTCGCCCAGCCAGATGAATTCCTCCACGCTGGAGGTGGGGCCGGTCAATCGGGCGATGGGTTCGCCGTCCAGGTTGAAGAACTGGAACACCGGGGTGGCCCGCACGCCGTGTTCCTCGAAGGCCCAGGCCTGTTCGGTGGTGGTGTTGCCCTCGAAGTCAGTGATCTCGATGGCGCCCTCCACATCCACGGAAAAGCTGGCGAAGTGGGCGTTGAAGTACTCCTGCACCTGGCGCTGGTTGAGGATGTTGTCCTTCATGCGATGACAGAAGGGGCAGGCGTCCATCTCGAAGAAGATGAGGATGGCCTTTTTGCCCTCGTCCCGGGCCAGTTCCAGTTCCTCCTGGAAGTCGCCGAAGGTGGTGCGGAAGAAGTGCTCGTAGGGATCGCGCTCATCGGCCACGGCCTGGCCGGCCAGGGGTGCCACGAGGGCCAGCGTCAGCAGCAGGCTGATGATCAGGGGCAGGCTGGGGCGGTCCGTTCTGGGGGGGCGGGTGCGCATGACATATCTCCTGCGGTTCGATCCGTGAATGTCAATTTAATATATCCATGGGAGATATGGAAAGAAGTTTTTGGTGGGGTGGTGCTGGCGGAACTCAGCCGGCCCGCACCCTGCCAAGGAAATCTGCACTGTGGGAGCGGGCCTGCCCGCGAACGGGGGTGGCGTCTGGCTGGGGGCTGTGCACGCCGTTTTTCGCCGCCGAGGGCGGCTCCTACGGGAGCGGGTCAGGTTGGGGCTATTTCTGATCCTTGCGTGGCGGTTCCACCTCCGGCCTGTTCTCCTCCTCGCGCTCCCACTCGCCTTCGATGGTCTGCCCGCCCCCCGGCCGGCGCGGGTCGCCACCCGGTCCGGCCCCGGGGCGCGGTCCCTGGCCTCGGTACTCCGTATACACGTTTTGGGCATGAGTCTGGGCCATGAATACGCCCCGGTTGATCAGGTAATTCGCCATCACCCGGCGACTGCCCGGGAGCAGGCAGGCGAAGCCCACCACGTCGGTGACAAACCCCGGGGTGAGCAGCAGGGCGCCGCCGATGACGAGGAAGAAGCCTTCCACCAGTTCGGTGGCGGGGAGTTGCCCCCGGTCCATGCTCTGCTGCACCCGGGTGAGGGTGGCCAGCCCCTGGCGGCGGAGCAGGGCGGCGCCCACCACCGCGGTGAGCACCACCAGACCCACCGTGGGCCAGACGCCGATGATGCCGCCCACCTGGATCAGGACGTAGATCTCCACCAGCGGGATGGTGAAAAAGAGGACGAGGAGAATCGGAAAGACAGGCATGACGTGGGGTTTCCGTTGGGTTTGGATCGTTTATAACAGCGCCGCGACGGGCGCGTAAACTGCAGACCCCGGGCTGCCAGTCAACGAGGACGGGTTGAAATCCGTCCCCTGCAGCAGTTTGTCGATTGTTCCCCCCTTGACATCCCAAAGTGCGTTACTATCATTGGCACTCACCGAGGGGGAGTGCTAACAAGCCCCCGGGACAGACACAAAAACCCGTCCAATCGATTTATCTGAGGAGTCAAGGCCCATGAATATCCGTCCGTTGCATGACCGGGTGATCATCAAGCGCATGGAAGAAGAGCGCACCAGCCCCGGTGGGATCGTGATCCCCGACAGTGCTGCCGAGAAGCCGATCCGCGGCGAAGTGATGGCCGTTGGCAATGGCAAGATCCTCGAGAACGGCGACGTCCGTGCCCTGGACCTGAAGGTGGGTGACAAGGTCATCTTCGGCAAGTACTCCGGCACCGAGGTGAAGGTGGACGGTCAGGATCTCCTCGTCATGCGCGAGGAAGACGTGATGGCCGTCGTCGAAGGCTGATCCGGTCAGCCCGCACCCCGAACAGAAACGATTTACAGAGGATCAAGCAAGCATGAGCGCAAAAGAAGTCCGTTTTGGTGATGATGCCCGCAATCGCATGGTCCGGGGCGTGAACGTCCTGGCCAACGCCGTCAAGGTGACCCTGGGCCCCAAGGGCCGTAACGTGGTCCTGGAGAAGTCCTTCGGTGCCCCCACCGTGACCAAGGACGGCGTGTCCGTGGCCAAGGAAATCGAACTGGAAGACAAGTTCGAGAACATGGGCGCCCAGATGGTGAAGGAAGTCTCCTCCCAGACCTCCGATGTGGCCGGCGACGGTACCACCACCGCCACCGTGCTGGCCCAGGCCATCGTTCGCGAAGGCATGAAGGCCGTCACCGCCGGCATGAACCCCATGGACCTCAAGCGCGGCATCGACAAGGCCGTGGCCGCTGCGGTTGAAGAGCTGGCCAAGCTGTCCAAGCCCTGCACCGACAACAAGGCCATCGCCCAGGTGGGCACCATCTCCGCCAACGCCGACGAATCCGTGGGCCAGATCATCGCCGAGGCCATGGAAAAGGTGGGCAAGGAAGGCGTGATCACCGTGGAAGAAGGCTCCTCCCTGGAGAACTTCCTGGACGTGGTGGAAGGCATGCAGTTCGATCGCGGCTATCTGTCCCCCTACTTCGTCAACAACCAGCAGAACATGGCCGCCGAGCTGGATGACTGCTTCGTGCTGCTGTACGACAAGAAGATCTCCAACATCCGCGAACTGCTGCCCCTGCTGGAAGGCGTGGCCAAGTCCGGCAAGCCCCTGCTGATCATCGCCGAGGACATTGAGGGCGAGGCCCTGGCCACCCTGGTGGTGAACTCCATCCGCGGTATCGTCAAGGTGGCTGCCGTCAAGGCCCCGGGCTTTGGTGATCGTCGCAAGGCCATGCTGCAGGACATCGCCGTGCTCACCGGCGGTCAGGTCATCTCCGAAGAGGTGGGTCTGTCCCTGGAGAAGGCCACCGTGGACGACCTGGGTCAGGCCAAGCGCATCGTGGTCACCAAGGAAAACACCACCATCATCGACGGTGCCGGTCGCGAAGCCGACATCAAGGACCGGGTCGACCAGATCCGTGCCCAGATCGAGGAAGCCACCTCCGATTACGACAAGGAGAAGCTGCAGGAGCGCGTCGCCAAGCTGGCCGGCGGTGTGGCCGTGATCAAGGTGGGTGCCGCCACCGAAGTGGAAATGAAGGAGAAGAAGGCCCGCGTGGAAGACGCCCTGCACGCGACTCGTGCAGCCGTGGAAGAAGGCGTGGTGCCCGGCGGCGGCGTTGCCCTGATCCGTGCCCTGGAAGGCATGAAGGACCTCAAGGGTGCCAACCACGACCAGGACATGGGCATCAGCCTGGCCCGTCTGGCCATGGAAGAACCCCTGCGCCAGATCGTGCAGAACTGCGGCGAAGAGCCTGCCGTGATCATGAACAAGGTGCGCGAGCTCAAGGGCAACCAGGGCTACAATGCCGCCACCGGCGAGTTTGGCGACATGATCGAGATGGGCATCCTGGATCCCACCAAGGTGACCCGCACCGCGCTGCAGAACGCTGGCTCCGTGGCCGCCCTGATCATCACCACCGAAGCCATGGTGGCCGAACTGCCCAAGAAGGACGAGCCTGCCATGGGCGGCGGCGACATGGGTGGCATGGGCGGTATGGGTGGCATGGGCATGATGTAATCGCCCGCGCCATCAGCGCCTGAATCTGCCCTTGGCAGTCTGCAAAGCCCCGCCTTGTGCGGGGCTTTGTTGTTTTTTGGCGCGATCCGGGGCACTACGCATCCGGCCCTGATATCTTGTATGGTGTTACAGACGTGAAGCGAGATAAGGAGAAAATAATATGCAAAAAATGACCCTGACCTGTGGCGTTGGGCTGGCCACCGTTCTGATGTTTGCCAGCATTCCGGCGGCATCCGCCTCGAGTGGCTACACTGTGGATCCCCGCGGCAATGTGGTGCGCGATGGCTCCGGTGATTGCGTGCACACGCCGCGTTGGGAACAGGATCTGGCTATCGAGGGCTGCCAGGGATACGTGGCGCCAGAGCCAGAGCCAGAGCCGGAACCGCGCGCCGAGCCGACCCCCGAGCCGACTCCCGAGCCGGAGCCGCGCTACGAGACCATCACCCTGGGTTCTGAAGTGCTGTTCGCCATCGGCAAGCACGAACTGACCCCGGCTGCCACCACCGAACTGGATGCCGTGGCCCGCCGCATCATGGCCGCAGGTGCGGAACTGGACCGTGTGATGATCTCCGGTCACACCGACAGCACCGGCCCGCGTTCCCTCAACGAGCGCCTGTCCCAGGATCGCGCCGATGCCGTGAAGGACTACCTGGCTGAGCAAGGTGTGCCCGCAGACGTGATGACGACCGTGGGTTATGGTCCTGACCGTCCCGTGGCCTATAACGACACCCGGGAAGGCCGTCAGCAGAACCGCCGTGTCGAGATCCGTATCGAGAAGACGGAACGGGTGAACTAAGGCCAGCTGGCTCTCGCCTTCGCCCTTACCCCAGGCCCCTCTCCCGCAAGCGGGAGAGGGGTTCTCTGTTTCCCGCACCGGCCCCGTCATTGAATACCGGGGGATTTACCCCGGGCGCCGATCCGTCATAACCTGACCGAACTACTCAGTCACCGGTCGGCCCATGTCCACATCCACCCCCGCATCCACTTCTTCACCCGACGCCGTCTCCCGTTCCGGGGGCGCTTCACTGACCCTGTCCATCGGCGGCATGGGTTGCGCTTCCTGTGTCGGTCGCGTAGAGGATGCCCTGCGCGCGTTACCCGGCGTGGATCGGGTGAGCGTGAACCTGGCCACCGAGCAGGCCACCATCGAAAGCGATCAGGGCCTTCCAGATGCCAACACCCTGCGCCAGGCAGTCGCCGACGCTGGCTATCAGGTGGAAACCGATGACCTGGTGCTGGATGTGCAAGGCATGAACTGCGGCGCCTGCTCCAGTCGTGTGCAGCGGGTACTGGATCAGACACCTGGGGTGACGGACGCAGCCGTGAACCTGGCCAATGGCCAGGCCCGCGTGACGGTGCTGACCGGTGCCATCACCGCCGCGGACCTGGCGCGCCGCGTCACCGACGCCGGCTATGAGAGCAAACCCCTGGAAGCCGGACCCGACCGGGAGGACCGGGAACGGGCCAGGCGCGCGGCGGAACTCACCGGCCTGCGCCGCGCCGTCATGATCGCCGCCGCCCTGACCCTGCCCGTGGTGGTGCTGGACATGGGCGGGCACTTCATTCCGGCCTTTCACGAAGCGGTGCACGGAGCCGTGGGCACCCAGGCCGTGTATCTGTTGTTCTTCGTGCTGGCCACTGCCGTGCAGTTCGGCCCGGGGCTGCGATTCTATCGCAAGGGCTGGCCCGCGCTGGTGCGCGGTGCCCCGGACATGAATTCCCTGGTGATGCTGGGCACCTCGGCGGCCTATGGCTACTCGGTGGTGGCCACCTTTTTGCCCGGGGTGCTGCCGGCGGAGTCGGTGCATGTGTATTACGAGGCCTCCATGGTGATCATCACCCTGGTGCTGGTGGGCCGCTTCCTGGAGGCCCGGGCCAAGGGCGCTACCTCCGAGGCCATCCGCAAGCTCATGGGGCTCAAGCCCCGCGGTGCCCGGGTCTGGCGCGATGGGGCCTGGCAGGATGTGGACGTGGATCAGGTCCAGGTGGATGAGCGGGTGCAGGTGCGGCCCGGGGAGCGCATCCCGGTGGATGGCCAGGTGGTCGAGGGGCAATCCTGGGTGGATGAATCCATGATCACTGGCGAGCCCATTCCGGTGGACAAGCAGGCCGGTGGCGAGGTGGTCGGTGGCACCATCAACGGGCAGGGATCCCTGACCGTCCAGGCCACGCGCGTGGGCGCCGACACGGTGCTGGCGCAGATCATACGCATGGTGGAATCCGCCCAGGCCTCGCGATTGCCCATCCAGGCCCTGGTGGACCAGGTCACCCGCTACTTTGTGCCCATGGTCATCGGCGTGGCCGTGCTCACCTTCGTTGTCTGGATGATCTTCGGCCCGGCGCCGGCGCTCACCCTGGCCCTGGTCAATGCCGTGGCGGTGCTGATCATCGCCTGCCCCTGTGCCATGGGGCTGGCCACGCCCACGTCCATCATGGTGGGCACCGGCAAGGGCGCGGACATGGGGGTGCTGTTCCGTGGCGGCGATGCCCTGCAGGCCCTGCGGGATGTGGAGGTGGTGGCCATGGACAAGACCGGCACCCTCACCCGGGGTCGCCCGGAACTCACCGATGTGGTCACTCACGGGAACGTGTCCCGGGAGCGGGTGCTGGCCCTGGCCGGGGCCCTGGAGTCCCGTTCCGAGCATCCGGTGGCCCAGGCCATTGTGCGCGCCGCCCAGGGGGCGGATGCCAACGCGGGGGAGCCGGACGTACAGGACTTCGAAGCCATCCCCGGCAAGGGGGTGAGGGGCACGGTGGATGGCCAGGAAGTGCGCATCGGCTCCTGGCGTTATCTGGACGAGTCCGGCGTGGATGCCGAATCAGCCCGGAAGGCCGCCGAGTCTCTGGCGGAGCAGGGCCGTACGCCGCTGCTGATGGCCGTGAGCGGAGAAATGACGGCCTTGCTGGGTGTGGCTGATCCACCCAAGGAATCGGCCCGGCAAACGGTGCAGCGCCTGCACGATCTGGGCCTGAAGGTGGTGATGATCACGGGGGACAACTGCCGCACAGCCGAGGCCGTGGCCCGGGATCTGGGTATCGATCAGGTACTGGCGGAGGTGCTGCCCGATGGCAAGGCCGATGAGGTGGCCCGCCTGCGGGGTGAGGGCGGCACCCGGGTCGCCTTCGTGGGGGATGGCATCAACGATGCCCCGGCCCTGGCGGGGGCGGATGTGGGCATTGCCATCGGCTCGGGCACGGACGTGGCCATGGAGTCGGCGGATGTGGTGCTCATGTCCGACGATCTGGGCAATGTGGTCAACGCCATTGCGCTGTCCCGGGCCACCTTGCGCAACATCAAGCAGAACCTGTTCTGGGCCTTTGCCTACAACGTCACCCTGCTGCCGGTGGCCGCCGGGGTGCTGTATCCGGTGTTCGGGCTGCTGCTCTCACCGGTGTTCGCGGCGGCCGCCATGTCCCTGTCGTCGGTGTCGGTGCTCAGCAATGCCCTGCGGCTCAAGCGCTTCCGGCCGGAAAAAATGTCATCGAACGCTTGACATGAAAATGAGAACGAGTATTATTTTACTCGTGTGTCGCTTTTCTCTTCTCTTCTCGCATGTTTAGGGGTCCGCTTGGGCCCCTTTTTTTTCGGTCTGCTGTCAGTGGCGTTGGCTTTCCAGGGCGACTCCCTATCGGGACTTGTTCAGCTTGAGGCCCACCTTGATGATGCGATCGCCCGAGACTTCCCGCACCACCAGTTCCACGCCCGTCAGCTGCAAGCGGTCACCCACCACCGGCTGGGTGTTCAGGGAGCGGCGCAGGAACTCATCCAGGGTAAGGCCACGGGCCTCCTCGGGCACGGCGATCCCGTAGGCCAGGGAGAGATCATCCAGTCGGGCCACCCCGTTGAGCACGAACTCCCCGAAGAATTGACGCTCCGACAGGCGCTCGGGGGCCTCGCTGGCCACGAACAGGCGGTCCAGGGCCTTCAGGTCATGGGGCGAGGCCATCAGGTACAGATAATCCCCCGGTCTCAGATCCAGCATGTTCAGGGCATCCAGCAACACCTTGTCCCTCAGGTGGGCCACTATCCGCACGCTGCGGGGCAGGGTGAAGCTGGTCCACTTCTCCCGCACCACCGGCGTGGTCTCCATCAAGCGGTAACCCACCAGTTCCAGTTCCTGCTGCCCGGGAATATCCAGTTCCACCCGCTGCACCAGATGGTTGGTGGGGGGGACTTCCAGCTTTAGCAGACGGGCGAAGGTGGACACCGTCCAGCCCTGAACCAGCAGCGAGATCAGCACCACGAAGAAGACGATGTTGAACAGCATCTCCGCTTCGTCGATCCCGGCCAGGAAGGGGAACAGGGCCAGGATGATGGGGACGGCCCCGCGTAGCCCCACCCAGCCCACAAAGGCCTGTTCCCGCCAGGGGAAGCGAAACGGCAGTAGACACAGCCACACGGCAATGGGGCGGGCCACCAGAATCAGTACGGCGGCGATGAGCAGGGCATCCACAGCCACCGGCACCAACTCGGAGGGGGTGACCAGCAGCCCCAGCATCAGGAACATGCCGATCTGGGCGAGCTGGGCGATGCCGTCATGAAAACGGTTGATGTACTGGGCTGCCTGCAGCGGCCGATTGCCCAGCAGCAGGCCCGCCAGGTAGATGGCCAGAAAGCCGCTGCCATCCATGACCGCCGCCACGCCGAAGATGCTCAGGCCCCCGGCCATGGCCGCCAGCGGATACAGCCCCTGGGGGATCTCCAGGCGGTTGATGAGCCACGCAAGGCCCAACCCGCCGGCCAGCCCCACCACGGCCCCCAGCCCCATCTGCTTGACGAACTCCCAGAGCACCGTCAGGCCCATGTTGCCGTGATCACCCACGATGACTTCGATGAAGGCAATGGTCAGGAAGATGGCCATGGGATCGTTACTGCCGGACTCGATCTCCAGGGTGGCGCCCACGCGCTGCTTGAGTTCCAGCCCCCGGGAGTGGAGCAGGGAGAACACCGCCGCCGCGTCGGTGGAGCCGACGATGGCCCCCAGCAGCAGGCCCACCATCCAGTTCAGTTCCAGCCACCAGGCGGCGAAGGCCCCGGTGAGGCCGGCGGTGATCATCACGCCGATGGTGGCCAGCCCCAGGGCCGGCCTGAGCCCCACACGGAAGCTGGAGATGGGCGTGCGCATGCCGCCATCGAAGAGGATGATGGCCAGGGCCAGGCTGCCGAACAGGTGCGCGATCTGCACATCCTTGAACTCGATGCCGCCGGGGCCTTCCTCGCCCATGAGCATGCCGATGAGCAAAAACACCAGCAGCAAGGGCACGCCCAGCCGCCGCGTGACGACGCCGGCCAGCACACTGGCCAGCAGCACCAGGCTGCCCATGAGAATGATCTGATTGGTGAGGTCCATGGTTAAACTCTATCAGGCTGATGTTCCATTACCTAACAGGGCAGAGCCTAACCCAGCAGGCTTTTCAGGTTGCTCAGGTGAGCCTTGCCGGTCAGCTTGACCTCCTCCGGGTCCGGCGGTTTCGCGTCGGGCCATTCCAGGAATTCCTCGGGCAGCTCCTGCAGGAAACGACTGGGTTCGCAGTCCACGATCTCGCCATAACGGGTGCGGCGACAGGCATAGGTGAGGGTGAGGCCCTTCTGGGCGCGGGTGATCCCCACGTAGGCCAGGCGGCGCTCCTCCTCCAGGGTGTCCTCTTCCAGGCTCACCCGGTGAGGCAGCAGTTCCTCTTCCATGCCCACCAGGAACACATGGGGGAACTCCAGGCCCTTGGCCGCGTGCAGGGTCATCAGGTGCACCCCGTCTGCTTCGGCCTCGCCTCCGGCCCGATCGAGGATGTCCATCAGCGTCATGTGTGCCACGATCTCGCCGATGTTCTTGCCTCCGGCGGCCCCCTCCCGGGAGAGTCTTCCCATCCAGTCCAGCACCTCGTTCACGTTTTCCATGCGTCGGCTGGCCGCCTTGGGGTTGGCGCTCTGTTCCAGTAGCCAGTCCTCGTAGCGCATGTCCTCCACGAGGGTGCGGGCCACCTGGGCCGGATCTTCCTGGCCGGCCTTCATGCTGTGCTCCCGCAGCCAGTCGGCGAAACCCTGCACGCGGCCCACGGCGCGACTCGAGAGCACCTCCGTCAGGCCCATCTCCTGGCTGGCGGTGAACAGGCTCACGTGGCGTGACGAGGCATATTCCCCCAGCTTCTCCAGGGTGCCGGCGCCGATCTCCCGGCGGGGCACGTTGACGATGCGCAAGAAGGCACTGTCATCATCCGGGTTGGCCAGCAGGCGCAGATAGGCCAGCACATCCTTCACCTCGGCACGCTCGAAAAAGGACTGCCCGCCACTGACCTTGTAGGGGATGCTGTTCTCCCGCAGCAGCTTTTCGAACACCCGCGCCTGGTGATTGCCCCGGTAGAGGATGGCGTAGTCCTTGTACTCGGTGCGGTGCTTGAAGCGGTGCTTCATGATCTCCGAGACCACCCGGGTGGCCTCGTGCTCACCGTCCTTGCAGGGCAGGATGCGAATGGGCTCGCCCTTTCCCAGGCCACTCCACAGGCGCTTTTCGAACACGTGCGGGTTGTTGGCAATGAGCCGGTTGGCCGTTTGCAGGATCACGTTGGTGGAGCGGTAGTTTTGCTCCAGCTTGACGATCTTCAGGCGCGGGAAGTCCTGTTGCAGGGTGACCAGGTTTTCCGGGCGGGCGCCACGCCAGGCGTAGATGGACTGGTCATCATCGCCCACCGCGGTGAGGCCGCCTTCCACGTCCACCAGGAGCTTCACCAACCGGTACTGGCAGGCATTGGTGTCCTGGTACTCGTCCACCAGCAGGTGCCGCAGACGGTGGCGCCAGCGATCGCGCACCTCCAGGTTCTCCTCCATCAGGTGCACCGGCAGGATGATCAGATCATCGAAATCCACGGCGTTATAGGCCTTCAGGGCCCGCTGGTAGGCGGCATACAGGCGGGCCTGGCCGGCCTCCACCTCGTCGGCAGCATGGGAGAGGGCGGCTTCGGCGCTGATCAGATCGTTTTTCCAGCGACTGATGCGATGCCGCGCCGACTCCACCTCCACGCCCTCATCATGGCGATGGGTGAGTTGCTTGAGCAGGGACAGGGCATCGGCGGCATCAAAGATGGTAAAACCGGGCCGGTAGCCCAGTTGACGAATCTCGCGGCGGATGAAGTCGAGTCCCAGGGTGTGAAAGGTGGAAACGGTCAGTCCACGGCTCTCCTCCCGGGAGAGCAGCTTGCCGGCCCGCTCCTTCATCTCCCGGGCGGCCTTGTTCGTGAAGGTGATGGCGGCGATATGCCGCGGCGCCATGCCCTTGTCCCGGATGAGGTGAGCGATCTTCTGGGTGATCACGCGGGTCTTGCCGCTGCCGGCACCGGCCAGCACCAGCAGGGGGCCGTCCACATACTCGACGGCGGCACGTTGTTGCGGGTTGAGTGTGTCCATGGGGCGCCGGGGGCGAAGGGCAGGGGGCGTCGTATTGTACCTGCGAGGCCGGTCGGCTGACAGGCGTGGGTTGTCGTCGTTGCGCCGGTATCATCGATGATCCATGAATCCGATGATGCCCAAGGATCACTGCATGCACATCACCCCCCAGGGCTGGCTCCATCCCGCCACCCACACGCCCTCACCCAACCATGACCCCCGCCCGCCGGGTGTGGTCCCCGAACTGATCGTGATCCACGCCATCAGCCTGCCCCCCGGGCAGTTCGGTGGGCCCTGGATCGACCAGCTGTTCACCAATGCGCTGGACCCCGCCGAGCACCCCTATTTTGAACAGATCCACACCCTCAGGGTGTCGGCCCATTTACTGGTGCGTCGGGACGGTTCGCTGGTGCAGTATGTACCTTTTGGTGAGCGGGCCTGGCACGCCGGGGTTTCACGGTTTGCAGGGCGCGAGCGCTGCAATGATTTTTCCATTGGCATCGAACTGGAGGGTGCGGATGATTCTCCTTTTGCCGCGGTGCAGTATGAGCGCGCATCCCAGGTGATCGGGGTACTCGAACAGGCTTATGAATCCTTGCGAGGCAGGCCCGTCGTCGGCCACTCGGACATTGCACCCGGGCGCAAGACGGACCCCGGCCCATGCTTTGACTGGCAACGGTTTGAGGCGTGTCTGGGCAGGCCCTGCCGGAGGGGGTAAATCCAAGTTATTTTCTTGGTTTTGTTGAGTTTCCCGGAACTGGATCAAGTGATCGGTATTTAGTAAACCCCCAAGGGTGATTTTGGTATTGTTTGACCTTGCATGCGGGAATTCGAACAACGAAACTTTGCGTACCATCTTAACCTTGGAAATCCACCATGTCTCTGATCACCATTCTCATCGCTGTCGTTTTAGAACGTCTGACCAATGCCATTGAGAACCTGCGAAGCTTCACATGGTTGACTCGCGTGACCGGCATGATCCGGGCGCGCGCCGAGGGCTTTGGCCTGGGAGGCACCGCGGCCCTCGTGGTCACCCTGGCCGTGCCGCTGGTCATCGTGGCCGTGATCTTCCATCTGGTGGGTGGCATGCTGGCCGGTATCGTGGGGCTGCTGCTGGGGCTGATCGTGCTGCTGTTCTGCCTGGGGCCGAGGGACCTGAACCGGCAGGTGGATTCCTATCTGGAAGCCGGGGCCATGAAGGATGAGGACCGGGAGATGAAGCACGCCCGTGAACTCCTTGGTGAAGATAACGTGCCCGGCGATGCCGCGGAACGTTCCAGCGCCGTGCTGCAAAAGGCCCTGTCCGAGAGCAATCCGCGACTGTTTGCCGTGCTGTTCTGGTTCGTGATTCTTGGCCCTCTGGGCGCCGTGCTCTATCGTCTCTCCCACCTGCTGCAGGCCCCCGCGACGGAGGAGAAGCCGGCAGCGGCCGCCGCCGAAGGCGAGCAGGGCAAGGAAGGTGAGGACAAGCCCCAGGCCGAGCCCACTGAGGACGGTTTCCGGCAGGCAGCAGTGCGCCTGGTGGCCCTGCTGGACTGGATTCCGGCCCGCCTGGTGGCCCTGGGTTATGCCCTCACCGGCACCTTTGACCGGGCGTTCCCCGTGCTGCGCAGCAATTTCACCGGGCCGCTGGCCGGCATGGCCGAGCAGAACAAACGTCTGCTGCGCGACGCCGGTTCCGAGGCGGTGCAGTTGGACGATGTGGACATGAAGGACCCCCTGGAAGCCCGCTCTGCGGTGGAACGCGCCTCCAATCTGGTGTTCCGCACCCTGATCGCCTTCGTGGCCGTGCTGGCACTGCTGACCATCGTGGGTCTGGCCTGATGGGTGTTGAATGATCTGCATGGATCTGCTGCGTCATGGCGAACCCACCGGCGGCCTGCGTTACCGGGGCAGCGGGGTGGACGACCCCCTCAGCCAGGAGGGCTGGCGACAAATGTGGGACGCGGTGGGCGGCAAGGCCAACCCCGGCGGCCCCTGGGATCGCCTGGTCAGTTCGCCCATGGCCCGCTGCCAGGGCTTTGCCGAGCAACTGGCGCAGCGCCTGGGTCTGCCCATGGCCATCGAACCCGCCCTCCGGGAGGTGGGGTTCGGGGCCTGGGAGGGGCGCAGTCATGAGGACCTCAAGCTCAACAGCCTGGATGAGTACCTGGCCTTCTTCCAGGACCCGTTGAAATCCCGGCCCCAGGGGGCTGAGCCCCTTGGGGAGTTCCGGGGGCGCGTGTCCGACGCCCTGGCGCGGGTGGAAACCCGTTACCGCGGTCAGCACGTGCTTCTGGTGACCCATGCCGGCGTGATCCGTGCCGGCATCTGTGCAGCCCTGGACGTGCCCCTGGAGGCCATGTACCGCATCAAGGTGCCCTATGCGGGCCTCACCCGCCTGCGCCGGGATGAGCGGGGATTGATGCTGGAATTCGTGAATCGTACCCGGGTGTCGTGAAGGGTCGGCCCCTCCTGGCCGTGTTAACCTTCTGGGCTTTCACACTTTCAGGGGATCTTCATGAGTCCATTTCTCAAGACTGCCATTGATGCCGCCCTCAAGGCCCAGGGCGTGATCCAGCGCCATTATCGTCAGGGCGTGGAGGTGGAGCTCAAGCCGGACCAGACGCCGGTGACCATTGCCGACCTGGAGTCGGAGCAGGCCATCAAATCCGTCCTCTTCGGTGCCTTCCCTGATCATGGCACCTATGGCGAGGAGACCGGCCAGGAACGCATGGATTCGGAATATCTCTGGTTGATCGACCCCATCGACGGCACCAAGAGCTTCGTGCGTCGTTATCCCTTCTTCTCCACCCAGATCGCCCTGCGTCAGGGTGAGGAGCTGGTGCTGGGCGTATCAAATGCCCCGGAATTCGAGGAGATGGCCTATGCGGCCAAGGGGGAGGGGGCCTTTCTGGGAGAAAAGCCCATACGGGTGAGCGACGTCACCACCCTGGAGGATGCCACCCTGTCCCTGGGTAACATCAAGACGCTGGCGGGCGGGCCCGGCTGGCAGGGTCTGTCCGACATGGTGCAGCGGGTGAATCGTGCCCGGGGCTATGGGGATTTTTACCACTACCACCTGCTGGCCTCGGGCCGTATCGACCTGGTGGTGGAGTCGGACGTGAACATCCTGGACATCGCCGCGCTGGCCGTGGTGGTGCGCGAGGCCGGTGGCGTGTTCACTGATCTTGAGGGGCAGCCACTCACGCTGGACACCACCAGCGTGCTGGCCGCGGCCACGCCGGAACTCCATGCCATCGCCCTGGAAATGCTGAACCGCCAGGCCTGACTTGCGGGGCCGGGCCGGCGGCGGCGGGTCCCAAGGCCGCTAAGGCACCGGCTTCCAGATCCCGTCCACCAGGCCCTCGGCCGGTTGAAAGCGGATCTTGTAGGCCATTTTGGGTGTCTGCGCGTTCCAGAAACCCAGGTAGACATAGGGCAGCCCCATGCGCCGGGCTGCCTGCACCTGCCATAGGATGGCCAGGGTGCCCAGGCTGCGGCTGGCCAGGTCCGGGTCGAAATAGGTGTATACCGCTGACAACCCGACGGGCACCTGATCCGTGACCGCCACACCCACCAGTTGCTCGCCCAGGCGAAATTCCACCAGCCAGGTCGAGCACCAGTGGCTGGCCACGAAACCCCAGTAGCTCTCCGGTGAGGGCTCATCCATGCCGCCCCCGTGATGACGGGCATTCACATAGCGCTCGTAGAGTCGGAAATGTTCCAGGTCGAAGGCCGGTGAGCGGATCTGCGCAGTGATGTCCTGATTGCGTGAGGCCACCCGGCGCTGATTGCGATCCGGGCGGAATCGGTCCACGGGCAGACGCACCGGAACACAGGCATGACAGCCCCGGCACTGATGGCGATACACGTGATTGCCACTGCGACGAAAACCCAGTTCGATCAATCCCCCGTACAGGCCCGGGTCCATGGGCTGATGAGGATCGGCAAACACACTCACCATGTCCCGATCCCCCAGATAGGGGCACACATCGGGGACGGTGGCGTAAAAGATCAGGGATTCCTTCCGGCGCACATGCACTTTCCGGTGTTTCCTTTGGCGTCAAAAAAAGGGCCGCAAAGGTGTGCGGCCCGCAAGAGTGAGGATGGAGAACCCGCAAATCAATCAGGTATATGGCCCGGAGGCAGGAGACCCAGAACATGCCTCGCGAACCATGCTATAAGCGTAGGACAGCGCCCTTTTGAAATCTCTGATCTGGATCAGGTGAAAGCCCCGCGTGGCGCGGGTTTGCGGGGTGTAAAAATCCGTTTATTCAAACATGTTATGATATGCGGCTATCTGTGAAGCAACGGGACTGATTTTTATGAATTCCGACCGACTTAGAAAGCTTGAGCAAGAGATCGAACGCCGCATCATGATCCTGGATGGGGGTATGGGCACCACCATTCAGAACTACGGCCTGCAAGAGGCCGACTACCGCGGAGAGCGTTTCGCTGACTGGTCCTGCGACGTCAAGGGCAACAACGATCTGCTGGTTCTGACTCAGCCCAAGATCATTCGGGAAGTTCATGAAAAATTCCTCGAAGCCGGCGCCGACATCATTGAGGCCAACACCTTCAATGCCACCCGCATTGCCATGGCCGACTACGAGATGGAAGACCTGGTACCGGAGATCAACCGCGAAGCGGTGCGCCTGGCACGCGAAGCGGCTGATGTCTGGACGGAAAAGACCCCGGATCGCCCCCGCTTCGTGGCCGGCATCCTCGGCCCCACCAACCGCACCGCCAGCATCTCCCCGGATGTGAACGACCCGGGCAAGCGCAACACCCACTTTGATGCCCTGGTGGAAGCCTACAAGGAAGCCGCCGACAACATGATCGACGGCGGCGTGGACATCCTGCTGATCGAGACCGTCTTCGACACCCTGAACGCCAAGGCAGCGGTGTTCGCCGTGGAAACCGTCTTTGACGAGCGCGGCGAGCGTTGGCCGGTGATGATTTCCGGCACCATCACCGATGCCTCCGGCCGTACCCTCACCGGTCAGACCACCGAGGCCTTCTGGAACTCCCTGCGCCACGCCCAGCCCTTCTCCGTGGGCCTGAACTGCGCCCTGGGGCCCAAGGACATGCGCCCCTACGTGGAGGAACTCTCCCGCATCGCCGACACGCGCGTCTCGGCCCACCCCAACGCCGGTCTGCCCAACGAATTCGGTGGCTACGACGAGACCCCCGAGCAGGTGGCCGAAGAGGTGGCACGCTGGGCCAAGGAAGGGCATCTGAACATCGTCGGCGGCTGCTGTGGTACCCAGCCGGATCACATCCGCGCCATCCGCGAAGCGGTCAAGGAATACGAACCGCGCCAGATTCCCGACATCCCACCAGCGTGTCGCCTGTCGGGCCTTGAGCCCTTCAACATCGACCCCGACACCCTGTTCGTCAACGTGGGTGAGCGTACCAACGTCACCGGCAGTGCCCGCTTCAAGCGCCTGATCAAGGATGGCGACTTCGAAACCGCCCTGGAAGTGGCTGCCGAGCAGGTGCAGAACGGCGCCCAGATCATCGACGTGAACATGGACGAAGGCATGCTGGACGCCATGGAAGTGATGCCGCGCTTCCTGAACCTGGCCGCCGCCGAGCCGGACATCTCCCGGGTGCCGGTGATGATCGACTCCTCCAAGTGGGAAGTGATCGAAGCCGGCCTCAAGTGCATCCAGGGCAAGGGCATCGTCAACTCCATCTCGCTCAAGGAAGGCGAGGAAAACTTCATCTACCAGGCGAAGATGCTGCGTCGCTACGGCGCCGCCGTGGTCATCATGGCCTTCGACGAGGAAGGTCAGGCCGACACCCAGGCACGCAAGGTGGAGATCTGCCAGCGGGCCTACAAGATTCTCACCGAACAGGTGGGCTTCCCGGCCGAGGACATCATCTTCGACCCCAACATCTTCGCCATCGCCACCGGCATCGAGGAGCACAACAACTACGGCGTGGACTTCATCGAGGCCACCCGCGAGATCAAGAACACCCTGCCGCACGCCCTGGTGTCCGGCGGCGTGTCCAATGTCTCGTTCTCCTTCCGGGGCAACAACCCGGTGCGCGAGGCCATTCATGCCGTGTTCCTGTATCACGCCATCAAGGCGGGCATGGACATGGGCATCGTCAACGCCGGCCAGTTGGCGGTGTATGACGAGATCCCCGAGAAGCTGCGCGAGGCCGTGGAAGACGTGGTCCTCAACCGCCGCGATGATGCCACCGAGCGCCTGCTGGACATGGCCGAGGAATTCCGTGGCAGCGGCGCCGAGGCCAAGAAGGAAGACCTGTCCTGGCGCGAACTGCCCGTGGCCGAGCGCCTCCGGCACGCCCTGGTCAAGGGCATCGACGCCTACGTGGTGGAAGACGTGGAAGAGGCCCGCCAGGCCTTTGAGCGTCCGATCCAGGTGATCGAAGGGCCGCTGATGGACGGCATGAACGTGGTCGGCGACCTGTTTGGCGCCGGCAAGATGTTCCTGCCCCAGGTGGTCAAGTCCGCCCGTGTCATGAAAAAGGGCGTGGCCCATCTGATCCCCTACATCGAGGCCGAGAAGACCGACGACTCGCAGAACAACGGCCGCATCCTCATGGCCACCGTGAAGGGCGACGTCCACGACATCGGCAAGAACATCGTCGGCGTGGTGCTCCAGTGCAACAACTTCGAGGTCATCGACATCGGCGTGATGGTGCCGGGCCAGAAGATCCTCGAGGCGGCCCAGGAGCACAAGGTGGACGTCATCGGCCTGTCCGGCCTGATCACCCCCTCCCTGGAAGAGATGTCCAACTTCGCTGCCGAACTGCAGCGCGTGGGCCTGAAGACACCGCTGATGATCGGCGGCGCCACCACCTCCCGTGCCCACACCGCGGTGAAGATCTCGCCCCAGTACGAAGGCCCCACCGTCTGGGTGAAGGACGCCTCCCGCGCCGTGGGCGTGGCCCAGAGCCTGGTCAGCCCGGAACTGCGCGGCCCCTACGCCGAGAAGATCTCCAAGGAATACGCCGAGGTGCGCGAGCAGCACGGCGCCCGTCAAAAGAAGCAGGACTGGCTCAAGCTGGACGAGGCCCGGACCAACAAGACCCCCATCGACTGGTCCGGCTACACCCCGCCGCGCCCGGCGGTGCTGGATGGCGACACCGGCATGGACAAGGGCGGCCCGGCCCCGAAGATCCTGCGCACCGAGGGCCAGGACAGCGTGTTGCTGCGCTTCGAGGACTACCCGCTGGACAGGCTGGTGGACTACATCGACTGGACCCCGTTCTTCCGTGCCTGGGACCTGCACGCCGCCTATCCGCGCATCCTGGATGACGAAGTCGTGGGCGAAGAGGCCCGCAAGCTGTTCGAGGACGCCAAGCCGATGCTGCAGCAGATCATCGACGAGGGCTGGCTCAAGGCCAGTGGCGTCGTGGGCTTCTTCCGCGCCAACACCGTGAACGACGACGACATCCAGTTGTTCAAGGACGAGGCTGGCAACCAGGAACTGATGCGCCTGCACAACGTGCGTCAGCAGACCCGCAAGCCGCGCCAGGCCCCCAACATGTGCCTGGCCGACTTCCTGGCCCCCAGGGACACGGGCCTGAACGACTACCTGGGTGCCTTCGCGGTGACCACCGGCGGCGACATCGACAAGCACGTGGAGCGCTTCGAAAAGGCCCACGACGACTACTCCGCCATCATGCTCAAGGCCCTGGCCGACCGCCTGGCGGAAGCCTTTGCCGAGCACATGCACGAGCGGGTGCGTCGTGAGTTCTGGGGCTATGCCCCCGATGAAGGCCTCAGCAACGAGGAACTCATCAAGGAGAAATACCAGGGCATCCGCCCCGCACCCGGCTACCCGGCCTGCCCCGAGCACACCGAGAAGGGCCTGCTGTGGGAGTTGATCGATCCGGTGGAAAATGCCGGCATGACCCTGACCGACAGCTACGCCATGGACCCCGCCTCGTCGGTCTCCGGGTTCTACTTCTCGCACCCCGAGTCGCGCTACTTCGGCGTGGGCAAGCTCAATCGCGATCAGGTGGAGGACTACGCCAAACGCAAGGGCATGGACCTGGACGACGCCCAGCGCTGGCTGGCGCCGAACCTGGGTTACGATCCGGACTGATCCGGGGCAGGGGGCTGCATTGTGTGGCCCCCTGGGCTCCCGCGCCCTCACCCCCCCGGCCCCTCTCCCCGAGGGGAGAGGGGAGCATGGTGCAGGCTCTGGAGGTGAGTGTCCTCTCTCTCCGCGCTCTCTCCCGGCGGGCTCGCCGCCAGGGGGAAGAGGGAAAGAGGTAGGCAATGATGCAGGCCCTGGGGTGGGCATGACCTGCGCCGGGTGTCGACCGCAGGGATGCGGTCGTCAAGCCTCCAGGGAAGGATTCACGGCGTCCCGGCGCAGGTCATGCCCACCCCAGGGCCGTCCCGCAAGCCCCTGGCCAGAGCCCCCTGCCAACCGCATTTTCCGCTATCCTAATCGGCCACCCAAACCCCATCCTGTGCCGGAGCAACACCCCATGTCGGACGCCCCCGAATCGGAACACGACGAACACCGCCTTACCCTGCGCAACACGCGCCTCGATGACTACAAGGACATCGAAGAGATCATGGAGGCGGTATACCAGGGCCTGGACGGCGCCTGGACACGGGAACAGTTCGAATCCCAGATCCAGCGCTTCCCCGAAGGCCAGATCTGCATCGAGGACAACGGCAAGGTCGTGGCCGCCGCCATCAGCCTCATCGTCGACTACCGCCGCTGGGGCGACCGGCACCGCTACTGGGAAATCACCGGCAAAGGCTACCTCACCACCCACGACCCCGACGGCGACACCCTCTACGGCGTCGACGTCTTCGTGCACCCCGAATACCGGGGCCTGCGCCTGGGTCGCCGCCTCTACGACGCCCGCAAGGAAGTGTGCGAAAAGCTCAACCTGCGCGCCATCGTCGCCGGCGGCCGCATCCCCGGCTACTACAAGCACCGTGACGAAATGAGCCCGCAGCAATACGTGGAACTGGTCAAATCCAAGGAAATCATCGACCCGGTACTCACCTTCCAGCTCTCCAACGACTTCCATGTACGCCGGATCATCAACGACTACCTGCCCGACGACAAGGAATCCCAGGCCTACGCCACCTTGCTCGAGTGGATCAACATCTACTACGACGAAAAGGAAAAACTCATCGGCGGCACCAAGCAGGTGGTGCGCGTGGGCGCCGTGCAATGGCAGATGCGGCCGCTGCACTCCCTGGATGACCTGCTGCAGCAGGTGGAATACTTCGTCGATGCCGTCTCCGGCTACCAGTCCGACATCATCCTGTTTCCCGAATTCTTCAACGGCCCGCTGATGGCCCAGTTCAATCAGGAAAACACCGCCGAAGCCGTACGCCACCTGGCCGAATACACCGAGCCCCTGCGCCAGGAAATGGTCAAGCTCGCGCTGTCCTACAACATCAACATCATCGCCGGCAGCATGCCCGAGTACGAAGACCAGGAACTGCGCAACGTCTCCTACCTGTGCCGTCGCGACGGCAGCTGGGACAAACAATACAAACTGCACATCACCCCCGACGAACGCGCCTACTGGGGCCTGCGCGGCGGCAACGACGTGCGCATCTTCGACACCGACTTCGGCAAGATCGGCATCCTCATCTGCTACGACGTGGAATTCCCCGAACTGCCCCGCATCCTCGCCGAACAAGGCCTGCAAGTCCTGTTCGTCCCCTTCTGGACCGACACCAAGAACGCCTACCTGCGCGTACGCCGCTGCGCCCAGGCCCGCGCCATCGAAAACGAATGCTACGTGGTCATCTCCGGCAGCGTCGGCAACCTGCCACGAGTGGAAAACATGGACATGCAATACTCCCAGGCCGCCGTGTTCACCCCCTCCGACTTCGCCTTCCCCCACGACGCCGTGGCAGCCGAGGCCACCCCCAACACCGAAATGACCCTCATCGCCGACCTGGACCTGGACAACCTCAAGGAACTGCGCACCCACGGCAGCGTCCGCAACCTGGTCGACCGCCGCCTGGACCTCTACAGCGTCCGCTGGAAACGCTGAGAATTTCAGGTCAACCCCCCCCCTGTAGGGCCCCAATGTGTCCGGGGCAGTCGGGGTGGGGTATTCCTTGGAGCGGGTGTCAGCCGCAGGAAGCGGCTGCCCAAGCCTACATGGACGTATTCACGGCGACCCGCGGAAAGGAATACCCCACCCCGACTGACCTGACCCCGAAACCAACCCAACCACGATGCGTCCAGCCTGTTGGTGCGGGGTATCCCTTGGAGCGGGTGTCAGCCGCGGGAAGCGGCTGCTCAAGCCTACAGGGACGTATTCACGGCGACCCGCGGAAAGGAATACCCCACCCCAACTGGCCCATCCCCGAAACCCACCCGAGCCCGAACCCAAGCTCAAACACACTAACGCCCCAGCCCAGGCACCGTCTCCTGCATCGGGTCCAGCACCTCCTCAACTTCCTCCACCGGCCCCAACACCTCCAGCAACGCCAACTCAAAGATCAACGTCTCCGCCGGACCGATCACATCCCCCGCTCGCCCGGGCCCATAAGCCAGATTGTAAGGCACCACCAACCGCACCTCACTCCCGGCCGGAAGACTCACCAACACCTCCCGCCAGCCCGGAATCGTATCCTCCACCGCCACCACCGCCGGCAACTCCCGACGATACGAACTATCAAAGACACGCCCATCCAGATGCATCCCCCGATAATGCACCAACACCCGATCATCCGGCCCCGGCACCGGCCCCTCACCCCACTCAAGCACCTCCACCTGCAACCCACTGGGCAAGGTCACCACCCCCGGCCGCGCCGCATTGGCCGACCGATACGCATCCCCCTCCTCGATATTCAACTCCGCCAACAACAACTCATCCGCCTGCTGCTCCGGCGTCAAGCCACAACTGCGGGCGCCCACAAAAATGAGCACCAGCGAAAACAGACTCACCACCGCCAGAAACAACACATTACGCAACAGCGAAACAAACATCGTCAGCGCCCTGATCCCTACCAGGGGATATCCGCCCCATTGATATCGATGAACCGCCCCGCATCCGCCGGCGTGATGTCATCCATCAACCCCCGCAACGCCGTCGCACTCTCCGTCACCGTCATCTCCGCACTGGGACCCCCCATGTCCGTCAGCACCCAACCCGGATGCATCGCCACCACCGTGATCCCCCGCGGCTGCAGATCCAGCGCCGCACTGGCCACCACCGCATTCAAGGCCGCCTTCGTGGAGCGATACACATACAACCCACCCGAACCATTGTCCGCGATGCTGCCCATCTTGCTGGTAATGTTCACCATCAAGCGCCGATCACTCGCAGCCACCCGATCCACCAGCGCCTCCATCATCTTCAGCGGCGCCACCGTATTCACACGCAAGGTGTCCAGCCAGGCCTCCACATCCGTATCGCCAAAGGGCGTCGTCGGACCAAAGGCCCCCGCATTATTGATCAGGATATCCAGCGGCGTATCCCCCAGCATGTCCGCCATGGCCTGGATCTGCGCCGGATTGGTCACGTCCAGCGGATGCAGGCTCACCTGCCCCTGCTTGCTGGCGGCCAGCCGGCTCAGATCCCGCGCACCCTCCGGATTGCGGCAACAGGCAAACACCCGAAAACCTGCATCCGCAAACTGACGGGTCATTTCCAGGCCGATACCACGGTTGGCCCCAGTGATGAGTACGGTTTCAGACATGTCAGACAATCCTCCCGGATGGAATATGATGGCGGTGATGATGAACCGCCCCGGTGCCGCTATCAAGGCGCCGACGAAAGGAAGCGCCGACCAGACTGGTAGGTCACGCCCCCGCAGGGGTTACGGCTAAACTTGCACCGGGGCATACTTGATACCAGAACAACCACCGTGAAACAGGGGGTACGCGCCAATGACCTCACCAGCCGACACCAGCGGCCCGCAGGACGACGCACCACTGATTCTCGTGGTGGACGACTCCCGCGTGATGCGCCAGGCGCTCAACAAGATCCTGCGGCGGCGCTACCAGGTGGTGGATGCCCCCGATGGCATGGAGGCCTGGACCCTGCTGGAGCAGAATCCCGGTATCGCCTGCGTGTTCACCGACCTCTCCATGCCCCAGCTGGACGGCTACGGCCTGCTGCAGCGCATCCGCGAGAGTGACGACGCCCGCCTCAAGACCCTCCCCGTGGTCATCGTCACCGGCAACGAGGACGACCAAGGTACCCGGCGCAAGGCCGCCGAGCGCGGCGCCAACGATGTGGTGATGAAACCCTTTCGCGCCGACCACGTGCTGAACACCACCGAGCAACTGCTGGCAGGAGGAGAAACACCCCCCGCAGCGACGGCTCCCACCCCCATGGCAGAAGCCACGCCCCGGCCCGCTGCCGAACCCCATCCGGACACAGCCGCACTGGCTGCCGCCCAGACCGAAATCAAGACCCTGCGCGACCAACTGCAACATGCCCAGAGCCAGGCTCGGGCCGCCGTCAAGGAGCGGGAACGGCTGCAGAGCGACATGCGCCAACTGCGTACCGAACTCATGCTGCGTCAGCAGACCTCGGACGAACGCGACGCCAAGGACCGCATCGCCGCCCTGGAGGCCGACCTGGCCAAGGAGCGCGAGGCCCTGGAAGAGGCCCAGCGGGCCAACGGGCAGCTACGCACCCGCCTGCACGAACAGCAGGAGCAGGCCGAACGCAGTCAGGAACGCCTGGAGGGGCTGCAAGGGGAATTGCAGGAAGCCTCCGCCCAACTGCTGCAGCGGGATGCCCAGATCCAGGAGGCCTCTGCGGCCCGGGATCAGGCCCAGGGAGAACTCCACGCCCTGCGTCAGGAGCTTGAGCAACTGCGTCGGGAGCCTGCCGAGGGGGATGCCGACGAGGTGCGCCGGCTCAAGGCCGAACTGGAATCCGCCCGGGAACGCACCGGTGCCGCCGAGCGCGCCCTGGCCAGCTCCAACGGCAGAGCCTCCGGAGAATCCCAGGGCAATCTCCAGGCCCGGGCAGAGGCCGCGGAACTGGCCAGGCTGCAGGTGGAGGATGAACTGGTCCAGGCGATCTCGCGGGTGGAACGCATGGAACAGGAGCGCGAGGCCTCCCGGGGGGAGTTGCGCACCCTGCGCGGCGAACTGAATCTCATGGAGAAAAGGCAACAGCAACTGGAGCGCCAGGAAGCGGAAAAGCGCAAACACCTGGAGGCCCAGCTCGCCGAGGCCCTGGATGCCCTGGAAAGCTCCGTTTCCCGAGGAGACGAGAAGGCCACGCCCCAGCAGCCTGCCCAGCCCGTTGCCGCCCCCGCGCCTGCGCCCACACCGACACCGTCCTCCACCCCAAGCGCCCGAGACACCTCCGTGCACCGCTGGGAGGAAAACCAGCAACGCCGCCGGTTCCAGCGCAATCTGGCCCTGGCTGGCGTGGGTGTCGTCGCCCTGATGCTGCTGGCCTTTTTCCTGGGCGGGGCGCTGCTGTAGTTCTTCCGGTTGGGTGCCCCGGTGCTATTGGGTAAACCTGAGGGTGTATGATGGCGACAGGTGCCTGCGGGCGGTGTGATCTGGTCTATCATCCAGAGAAGCCTGCCCGCTCACGCTTGGCAGTGGAGAACCGGGAGATGGCATGTCACTGAGTATTGAACAACTGGTGGAACAAGGGGCCGGCCTGGTCTCCCTGCCTGCGGTGGCCAGCCGTTTGAACGCCATGGTGGACGATGACGAATCCACCGCAGCGGACATCGGCCGGGTGATCAGCCAGGATCCAGCGCTCACCATTCGCCTGCTGCAACTGGCCAACAGCCCCTTCTACGGCCTATCCAACCGGATCGACACCATCACCCGGGCCGTACAGGTGATCGGAACCCGCCAGATCCGCGACCTGGTGCTGGCCACCACTGTCACCAAGGTCTTCGACGGCATCCCCAACGACCTGATGTCCATGGAGGACTTCTGGCGCCACAGTATCTATTGCGGTCTGGTGGCTCGACTGCTCAGCGAAGACCTGAAGATGCGCGATGGCGAAACCATGTTCATCGCCGGCCTGCTGCACGACATCGGTCGCTTGCTGATTTTCAATCGCGAACCCGATGCAGCCCACGAGGCCTTCCTCCTGGGCCTGCAGAACGCCGGACACACGCCGCCCCAGAAGGCGGAGCGGGACGTGCTGGGCTACGACCACGCCCAGGTGGGTGGTGAACTGGCTGCCCTCTGGCATCTGCCTGAAAAGCTGCTGGCCTGCATCCGCTATCATCATGAACCCGCCGCAGCCCAGGAACACCAGGCCGCCGTGGCCCTGGTGCACATTGCCAACACCGTCGCCCACATGGCCGAGGTGGACACCCGCGATCCCCGGGATGCGCCGCCCATTCAGGCCGAGGCCTGGGAACGCTCCGGCCTCGACCCCTCCGTGCTGCCCTCCATCATCGACCGGGCCCAGCACCAGGTGGTGGAAGTGGAGGCCCTGATCCTTGACCATGGGTGACATGATCCATCGCCTGCAACAGCCCGCGCGTCGCCGGTGGTGGCTGCCAGCGGCGCTGGTCGGGGTGTTGGGGTTGGTCGGCTGCGCCACCGGGCCGCAGTTTGATACCCAGGACACCCTTTCCATGCTGACCCCATCACGGGTGGCCATGTCTGACGAGGGGGCAACAGGAGAGCAGGTGGTCTGGGGCGGCATGATCGTCAACACCCGCAATCTGGAAGAGGCCACCCAGTTGGAGATCCTGGCCTACCCCCTGGACCGTCGGCAGCGCCCCCGGACCGAACGCACGCCCCAGGGCCGTTTCATGGTCCGCGTGCCCGGTTACCTGGAAAGCGTGGATTACAGCCCCGGTCGCCTGCTCACGGTCACCGGCACGCTGGAAAGAACGGTGACCGGCCAGGTGGGTGAAACCCCCTATCGCTATCCTGTGCTGGGGGCGGAAGATCATTACCTGTGGCCTCGGGAGGACGAGCCGGGCACCACGCGGCCGCGCTTCAACATCGGTATTGGTGTGATACTGAGCAACTAAAGACCCTCGCCACCGAGTGCATGGAGCTTATGGAAAATGAGCATCAACTCTGGTTCACCCGCCGCAGTGGAGAGGTGAGGGGACCTTATCCGGAGAGGCTGATTCGCAGCTATCTGCTGCTGGGTCGTCTGCGCATGGACGACGAGGTCAGTCTGGACCGGCAACGCTGGTATGCCGTGCGCTCCCAGCCTCACCTGATCCCGGTGGAGTTCTATGATACCGACACCCCGGAGGGCCGCGAGCGTCTGCTGCAGGCCAGGCGCCGTGAGGACGAGCGCTCCCCCGAGCGTCGTGCCCGACCCTATCCGGATGAATTGCCCTCCGACGCGGATCAGCGGGCGGAAGATCGCCGTCGACCCGAACCCCCGGAACTGGTCAGTCACCGCTACCAGCGCGTGCAGTTGCTGCAGTCGCCAGAGTCTGTCAGCCCTCTCCCACAGGGGCCGCGGCTCTGGATCGGCGTGGCCGCCGGACTGCTGATCCTGTTGTTGTCGCTGTTGCTGGTGATGGAGCGACCTGAGCCGGATGTGCTGGCGGACTGTCTGGCACCGGCCGAGCCGGGGGTCAACTGGAGCTATTGCCGCATGGTGGGGATGGATCTGCGCGACGCGGACCTGACCGGCGCGAACCTGAGTAACACGGACCTGCTGGGCGCCCGCCTGGAGGGTGCACAACTTGCCAATGCCGACCTGAGCTACGCGGATGTGCGGCGTGCCCGTCTGGACCAGGCCGATCTGCAGGGGGCGCGACTCACCGGCGCGGTACTTCAGGAGGCGGTGCTCATCGGCGCCAACCTCACCGATGCCGACCTGAGCCATGCCGACCTGCGGGGTGCCCGCCTGGACAATGCCGATCTCACGGATACCCTGCTCGGTCGCGCCATCTGGACCGATGGTCGCGTCTGCGCTCCCGGCTCGATCGGCACCTGCGATTCACCCTGAGGGTTCGCTGACCATCTCCAGGCACGGCACGTGGGTCTCGAGGATCGCCTGGCGGATCACCTCGATGGCCTTGGGGCGCGGGAAGCTGGTGCGCCAGGCCAGGGCCACCTGGCGGGTGGGCACCGGCTCCTGAAAGCGACGGATGGACAGCAGGTGCTGGGCATAACGATCTGCCCCCGCCGCCGAGCAGGGCAGGATGGTGACCCCCATGCCCGTCACCACCATATGGCGGATGGTCTCCAGGGAACTGCCCTCCACCGTGTGCTGGATGCTGTTGCCGGAGGATACGGTGGCGTGGCAGTCCGGGCAGAAGTGCAGCACCTGCTCCCGGAAACAATGCCCCGAGCCCAGCAGCAGCAGGGTTTCCCGGGCGAGTTCGTTGATGTCCAGTTTCTGCCGCCGGCTCAAGGGGTGGTCCGCCGGTAGCACGGCTACGAAGGGCTCCGAGTAAAGGGGCAGGGTGACCACGCCGGGCTGCTCGAAGGGGGTGGCAACGATGATGGCATCCAGCTCCCCCCGCTTGAGGCTCTCCGCCAGCCGGGCGGTGTAGTTCTCCTCGATGATCAGGGGCAGCTCGGGGGCGCGCCGGTGCACCTCGGGTACCAGATGGGGCAGCAGATAGGGGCCGATGGTGTGAATGGCCCCCAGGCGCAAGGGACCACAGAGCTGATCCCGTCCCTGATGGGCAATGGTGGTCAGGCTGTCCACCTCTTCCAGCACCCGCTGGGCCTGACGCACCACCTGATCCCCCACCGGCGTGATGCTCACCTCCGTCTTGCTGCGCTCGAAGAGCGCCACCCCAAGCTCCTCCTCCAGCTTTTTCACCGCCACACTCAGGGTGGGCTGGCTCACATTGCAGCCCTCGGCGGCCCGTCCGAAATGCCGCTCGCGTGCCACCGCGACAATGTAGCGAAGTTCGGTCAGGGTCATGTCGCATCTCATCCAGAGGTGAGGGGGGTGTTTCGAGTGTACTGAAGGATGCAAGGGGAGGCCATCGCGGTGGATGGGTCGCATAGGGCGTTCGGGGGCCGGGCGGCGTGTTATGATCCCAGGACTTGCGCCCCCCTCCGGATGGCGGGGCCCACATTCAATCCAGCGAGACCACACATGGCATCCCTGCTCGACAGGCTGCGGAGCGGATGGGCCGCAATCCTGCCCGATCATGTGCCTGTCGCCTTCAAGCTTGGTCTGACCATCTGCGTGCTGATCGTCACCTGCATGGCCCTGGTGGGCGTGGTGATCCTCAATCAGCAAAGTGCCCTGCTGCGCAGTCAGATGGACGACTTCGGTCAGGCCATGGTGATGCAGCTGGCAGAGTCATCCAAGGAACTGGTGCTCGCCGACGACAGCCTGGCCCTCAATGCCCTCATCACCAACCTGGCCGGCAGCGAGGCCGTGCTGGGCGCGGCCGTCTTTGACCGCGACGGCGAACGTCTGGCCCATTCCGGCATGATTCCCGAGCATGGGCAGGACAGTTCGGGGGCTGACAAGGCACCCGCCCCCTTCCCGCACACCTTTCTGTACTTTGCCGATACCGAGAAGACCGCCTACCGGGAAGAGATCCGCTTTCAGGACATCACCCTGGGCTCGGCCATGGTCACCTTGAGCCGTTCGGCTCAGCAGACCGGCACCCGGGCCGCGGCCAACGCCATCATCCTCACCACGGTATTCATGAGCGTACTGGGCGGCGCCGCCGCGTTTCTCATGGGACAGCGCCTGTCCCGCCCGGTGCATCGCCTGGTGGAGGCCACCCGCGCCATCGGCGAAGGTGAGTACCGGTATCGTCTGCCGGAAGGCCGCCGGGACGAAATCGGTCACCTCATGTCGGCCTTCAACCGCATGGCCCAGGGTTTGCTGGAAAAGTCCCAGGTGGAGGGGGCCCTGAGCCGCTACGTGTCGGCGGGTGTGGCCCGGGAGATCATGAGCAATCTGGACAGGGTGAAACTGGGGGGGCGTCAGGTGGAGGCCTCGGTGATGTTCGCGGATATTGCCGGCTTCACGCGAATGTCCGAAACCATGGACCCGGACAAGGTGGCGGGGCTGCTCAATGAATATTTCACCCATGTCAGCCATATCGCCCGGCTGCATCAGGGCAGCATCGACAAGTTCATGGGGGACGGGGTGATGGTGGTGTTTGGCGTCACCGATGAGGATCCGGACCATCGCTTTCACGCCATCGCCAGCGGCGTCATGCTGCAGCACCTGGTGGCACGGCTCAACCAGGTGCGGGACATGGAGGGGCAGGAGCCCATCCGCTTTAGGGTGGGGATCAACAGCGGCCCCATGATGGCGGGCAACATGGGGGCCGAGGATCGCATGCAATATACGGTGGTGGGGGATGCGGTGAACCTGGCCTCGCGCCTGATGACCGCCGCCGAGCCCGGTCAGGTGCTGATCTGCGAGGCATTGTTCGAGGACCCGGACATCCGCTGGCGGGTGCGGGGGCAGCCCCACCGCTCCATTGCCATCCGCGGCAAGACACAGCCCGTGGCCACCTGCCAGGTGCATGACCTGAGTGACCTGTATCGGGGAGCGATGGAGCGACAGATCGAGCGGCTGCTGTGCAAGGAGCGGATCACATGAGGCGTCTGGTGCGACCCTGGGCTGTCCTGCTGCCGTTGGGCCTGCTGGTACTGGGCGGTTGTGCCCCCCTGGAGGTGGAGATCACAACCCTGTCCCAGAAGGTGGATGAGGCCTTCAAGGCCCATGAATACCAGCGCGCCCAGGCCCTTCTGGCGGAGCTGCCCACGGGTGAGCGCACGCAGCAGATGGAGGCCCGGGAGGCTTGGCTGGAACGGATGACCGGGCATCTGGAGCAGGCCATCCTGATGCAGGCGGCGGCCCTGCTGCGGCGCGAGCAGTGGCTGGACGCCCTGGAGGTCTATGATCGGGGGCTGGTCATGCTGCCGGACAGCGCCCCCCTGCAGGCGGCCCGGGAGACGGCCCGGGTGCAGTATGAAGGGCGCCTCACCGACCTGCAGGTGCGCCTGATGCTGGCCCGCGGACGTTCCCTGGCCGCCTTGCGGCCCATCTACGAGGAACTGGCGAGGGTGGATCCCGAGGATGCGGAGGCGGCACGTGAGCTGGGGCGCATCCGCCAGGACTCCCTGGAAGTGGCCCAGGATCTGCAAAAACTGGGTGGCCTGGCCCTGGAGGCGAAGGAGCTGCGCCTGGCCGTGGACGCCCTGAGTCTCTCCCAGGCCCTGAGGCCGACGGATGACACCCTGGAGATGCTCGACTCGGCCCAACAGGCAAAGGCACAGGTCCAGGCCGCCCAGCGCCAGGCCGACCATGCCCGACGCCAGGCGGCCTGGGAGGCCCGCTCGAGGGAATTGTTCGATCACTATCACGAGGCCATGCAGTCAGGCGATCTGAATGCCGCCAGCCGACACCTCAAGGGGCTGGAGCGCACGCGCCCCCGGGATGAATCCCTGCCGCGCCTGCAGCGGGAGCTGGATCAGGCCATCGATACCCGCATCACCCTGGGCCTGGAAGAGGGGCGGCGCCAGTACCTGGACGGAGAGATCGAACAGGCGGTGGAAACCTGGCGTGAACTGCTGGAACTGCGCCCCAATCATGCCGAGCTTCAGGCCCACGTGCAGCGCGCGGAGCGGGTGCTGGAGTCCCTGCGTGGTCTGGAGGGGGAGCCCATGGTGATACCCGAGCCGATCCCGGACGACGCGGACGAGGCGGACGAGGCGGATGGGGCCGAGGCTGAAGAGCAATAGCAGACAGGGACCCCCGCGCCTGCTAAGGTTGCGATCTTCAATCAGAACCGCCGTACCCCTCTGGACACCCCATGGACTCTCAGCAGACCCCTCATTCGGAAGACCCCCGTTTTCATACTGAGCTGGATGGCACCCGCATCACCGTACTGGGCACGGCCCATGTCTCCCAGGTGTCGGCCGATACGGTGAGCGAATTGCTGCGCAGCGGCGATTACGACGCCGTGGCGGTGGAGCTTTGTCCCAGCCGGCACAATGCCATCGTCCGTCCCGATGACCTGTCCCGCATGAACCTGTTCCAGGTGCTGCGCCAGGGCAAGGTGCCCATGGTCACGGCCAGCCTGGCCCTGGGGGCCTACCAGCAGCGCCTGGCGGAGCAGTTTGGTATCGAGCCCGGGGCCGAGATGCGCGCCGCCATCAACGAGGCCCGCGATGCCCACCTGCCGGTACTGCTCATCGACCGGGAGGTGGGCACCACCCTCAAACGCTGCTATCGCAACGTGCCCTGGTGGCGACGCATGAACCTGTTCGGTGGTTTGATGGCCAGCGTCATGAGTCGCGAACAGGTCACCGAGGCGGAGATCGAACGCCTCAAGAGCGGCGACATGCTCGAATCCACCTTCACCCAGTTTGCCGAGGAATCCCGGGCCCTGTATGAGCCGCTGATCCAGGAGCGGGATCATTACATGGCCGCCCGCCTGCGTCAGGAGGCCGCCAACAAGGACTATCGGCATATCCTGGCGGTGGTGGGCGCCGGTCACCTGGCCGGCATCCGCGAGGCTCTTCAGGAGCAGGGAGGTGAACCGCCGGCCCAGGTTGTGGAGCGTCTGGACCAGGAGCCGCCGCCGGCCCGCTGGCCCAAGCTGATCCCCTGGCTGATCGTGGCCCTGATCCTGACCGGCTTCGCCATCGGTTTCAGCCGCAACCCGGATCTGGGCTGGCAACTGGTGACCGACTGGGTGTTGATCAATGGGGGGCTGGCCGGACTGGGGGCCATCATTGCCTCGGCCCATCCGGTGACGGTGGTGACAGCAGCGCTGGCGGCCCCCCTGACGTCACTCAATCCCACCATCGGGGTGGGCTTCGTGGCCGCCGCCATGGAAACCTGGCTGCGCAAGCCCACGGTGGGCGACTTCTCACGTCTGCGCCGCGATACGGCACGTCTGCGGGGGTGGTGGCAGAACCGGGTGTCCCGGGTCTTGCTGGTGTTCATCCTGACCACCCTGGGTTCGGCCATCGGCACCTATGCGGCAGGGTTCAGGATCGCTGAGCGCCTGCTGGGCAGCTAAGCCCGGCGAGGCCCGGCGAGGGCCTCAGTCTTCCCACTCGATCCGGTCGCGGCCGCTGTTCTTGGCCCGGTACATGGCCTGATCGGCCCGCTTGAACAGGCTGGCCGGGCTATCGTTGGGGCGCTGCATGGCCACGCCGATGCTCGCGGTGATGCGGATCTGCTGGCCCGCATCCAGCGTATGGGGCGCGCTGCGGATGACCTCCTGAACGCGCTCTGCCGCCGTGGCAGCCGACTCGGCATCGGTTTCGCTGATCACGATCACGAACTCCTCGCCGCCGTAACGGAACACCATGTCACTCTTGCGGGTGAGGGCCCTGAGCCGCTCCGCCACGGCCACCAGCACGTGATCACCGGCCTGATGGCCATGGGTGTCGTTCACCTGTTTGAAAAAGTCCACGTCCACCACGAGCATGCACACCTGTCGCCCCGACCGGGTGGCTACGGCCAGTTCCCGGTCCAGCATGCGGGTCATGGAGGTCCGGTTCAGGAGTCCGGTGAGTGGATCGGTCTGGGCCGAGGTGAGAGCCTGGCGGTAGAGCAGGGCGTTTCGCAGAGGGTAGGTGAGCATGCTCAGGGCCTCCTCCAGGGCGATGAGTTCCGGCTCCTTGAACTTGCGCCCGCGCAGCAGCCGGAGTTGGCCGATCTCCGTGCGTTCCACCATGAGGTTGTAGCTGCACACATGACGGGAAAGGCGGCCCTGGCTGATATGGATGCCCATGTCGGGGTGGTCGAAGGTCAGACCGTCATGGGGCACCATGCCGGCCAGTGCGTTGGAGAAGATCTCCAGCAGTTCTTCCAGCTCCAGGGTGGTCTGCAGCCGATGCAATATCATCGCCGGGGTGAGGGTCGGCACACTCGGTGTGTGGCGTTCGGACCGGGCCAGGCCGCCCTGCAGCAGCTGCGGGCTGGCCATCAGGGTGTTGTCGCCATTATTGGCCTGTTCCAGCATCGGGCGGATCACGTGTCGCATGACAGGGTCTCGGCTGAGTTTGTCCCGTTTAATGCGATTTTTGTGCCATGAAAATAACTTCATTTGAAACAATGAAGTGCATGTTTCTTCTTTGGTGGTGCCGGAAATCCGGCACCACGGGCTGCAGGGGTTTGCCGCCGGGCGTCAGAATCCCGTGATGCCGGCAGGAGACCCGGACTGATAAACTCCACCCCCATGCTCCGATTCGATCATCTCACCCTGCGCCGTGGCACCAAGGTCCTTTTCGAGGATGCCGATCTCACCATCCACCCCGGCTGGCGGGTGGGTCTCACGGGCGCCAATGGCACCGGTAAGTCCAGCCTGTTCGCCTTGCTGCAGGGGGAACTGGGGGCCGACCAGGGTGAGTGCTCCCTGCCGTCGGATTGGGTGATCGCCCACGTGGCCCAGGAGGTGGAGGCCAGCGACCGCTCCGCCCTGGACTATGTGATGGACGGAGACGAAGAACTGCGCCGCCTGCAGGCCGCCGTGGCCGAGGCAGAAGCCGCCCAGGACGGCAGTCGTCTGGGTGAACTGCATGCCCGGCTGGATGCCATTGATGCCTGGACTGCCGAGAGCCGGGCAGGGCGCTTGCTGCACGGCCTGGGGTTCAAGCCGGGGCAGGAGGTGGCGCCCATGGCGTCGTTCTCCGGTGGCTGGCGCATGCGCCTGAACCTGGCCAAGGCCCTGATGTGTCGCTCCGACCTGCTGCTGCTGGACGAACCCACCAACCACCTGGACCTGGAGGCGGTGCTCTGGCTGGAGCAGTGGCTGGGCGGCTATCCGGGCACCCTGCTGCTCATCTCCCACGACCGGGACTTCCTGGACAGGGTGGTCACCCATGTGGCCCATATCGAACGGGGCGGCATGACCCTGTACACCGGCAATTACTCTACCTTTGAGCAGGCGCGCGCCGAGGCCCTGGCCCAGCAGCAATCGCAGCACGAGCGTCAGCAGCGGGAGATCGCCCACATGGAGCGCTTCGTGGAGCGTTTCCGGGCCAAGGCCACCAAGGCCCGCCAGGCCCAGAGCCGTCTCAAGGCCCTGGAGCGCATGACCCGGGTAGCCCCGGCCCACGCGGATTCCCCGTTTCGTTTCAGCTTTCGCGCCCCGCATCGACTTCCTGATCCGCTGCTCAAGCTGGATGATGTGAACGCCGGTTATGGCGAGCCGGCGGTGCTTCAGGGGGTGGAGCTGTCCCTGCACCCGGGTGAACGTCTGGGCCTGCTCGGCCCCAACGGTGCCGGCAAGTCCACCCTGATCCGGCTCATGGCCGGGACCCTGATGCCACTGGCTGGCGACCGTGAGCCGGCACCAGACCTGAAGGTGGGCTATTTCGCGCAGCACCAGCTGGAGCAACTGGACAGCCAGGCGAGCCCGCTGCTGCATCTGCAGCGCCTGGACGAGAAGGCCCGGGAGCAGGAGTTGCGGGACTTTCTGGGCGGCTTTGGTTTCCATGGGGATCAGGCCCTGGACCCGGTGGGCCCCTTCTCCGGTGGGGAGAAGGCCCGGCTGGTGCTGGGCCTGCTGGTGTATCAGCGCCCGAATCTGTTGTTGCTGGACGAACCCACCAACCATCTGGACATGGACATGCGTCATGCCCTGGAGCAGGCCCTGCAGGGGTTCGAGGGGGCGCTGGTGCTGGTGTCCCACGATCGCCACATGCTGCGCAGTGTCTGCGATGAGCTGCTGCTGGTGGCGGATGGTCAGGCGGTGGAATTCGATGGCGATCTGGAGGATTACCGGGCCTGGCTGGCGGCCCGTGAGAAGGCCGCCGAGGCCGCCCGGGACGCGACCCGGGAGGTGGGAGAGCAAAGCGCCGCTTCTCGCAAGGCCCGGCGCCGCGACGAGGCCGAGCAGCGGCGCCGGCAAAAGCCGCTGAGGGACAAGGTGGCCAGGCTGGAAAAGGCCCATGCCCGCCTGGAGGAGGAGCGTGCCTCACTGGAAGCTGACCTGGCCGATCCAGGCCTGTACGAGGCGGATGGGAAGGCCCGACTCCAGGAACTCCTGGGTCGCCAGGCCCAGGTCAACCGGGAGCTGGAGGATGTGGAGGCTCAGTGGATGGAGGCGTGCGAGGCCCTGGAGCAGGCTGACTGACCTCCCCGAAAGCGGGCTTCCGGGAGGGGCTCACCCCTCTTCCGGCACCCCGCAGCGGCCGAAGAACTGATAGTGGTCAAAGGCCTCGGCGATCCCGCCTGCATGGGTGGCATCGGCGAAGTACACCCGCTTGAAACCGTACAGCTTCTCCAACTCCTGCTGGTGATTGCCCACCACCACCCCGAGGGTGCTGCCGCGCAGCATGTCCTCATCGTTGCCCGAATCACCGGCCACCAGCACCCGCTCCAGGGGGATGCCCCATTTGTCGGCGAAATAACGCACCGCGAAACCCTTGGAAGCACGCACCGGCAGCAGGTCCAGGTAATGGTCGTGAGAGTAGATGATATTGGCGTGCAGATCCTTCTGGTGCAGCAGACGCTCGATCTCCTTCATGGAGGGGGACAAGCTCGGATCCACGAAGAAACTGATCTTGTGGCGGCGCTGATCCACCTTGGGCTGTAACTGGATGCCCGGCAGTTCCAGCAGGGCCTCGCGCAGTGCCTCCGGTTGCCAGCGGTAATCAATGTGCCGGGCCCAGCCTTCATCCTTGGTCATCTCCGGGCCGTAGTGGATCTCCGAGCCCACCGAGGTGATCATCACGTCCGGCGTGGGTACGCCCCATTCCTTGAGGATGTCGATGGCGGAATCCAGGCGTCGACCGGTGGCGATGCCGAAGGCCACCTCGCGCCCCTCTTCCTTCAGGCGTTGCAGCATGGATCGCAGGCCACCCTTGTCTCCCAGCAGGGTGTTGTCGATATCGGAAATCAGGGCCCGATCAGCCTTGGCCAGCTTGCCGGAGAGGCGCTGCTGACCCCGACGACTGCGGCTGGCCTCGCGGCGCAGGCTCTTGATGCGCTTGACGTAGTTTTGGGCATGCCCCTCCCAGGCATAGTGCTTGCGCACCCCCTTGAGGCCCCGATCCGAGAGCTTTTTCCAGCGCTCGGCATCGCTGAGTATGTCGAAGATGGCCTTGCTCATGCCGTCCGCGTCCAGGGGGTCCACCAGCACCCCGTTCTGGCAGTAGCGCAGGATATCCCGAGGGCCACCATCGTCGGTGGCCACGAAGGGCGCGCCGCTGGCAGAGGCCTCGATCAGGGTGAGGCCGAAGGGCTCGGTCAGCGCTGGATTCACGAATACACCGCGGGTGCGGGTGACCAGGCGGTACAGGTCCGGCACGTCATCGGCGCTGTGGTGCTTGGGATAGGCCACCGATCCATACAGGTCGTGATCGTCGATGAGCATGAGTACTTCGGTGAGCACGTCCCGGGCGCCCCGGTCCAGTTCACGGATGCTGTCCCGGTTGCCGGCAACGATCACCAGGTTGGCCAGTTCCCGCAACTCCGGGTGTTCGGCGAAGGCCTTCACCAGGGTCGGAATGTTCTTGCGCTCGTCGGGGCGCGACAGGGCCAGGACCATGGGCTTGTCCGGTTTTTTCAGGAACCGGGCCAGGGTCTTGTAGATGGGCGGTCGTGGCGAGCGTGCCTTGGGGGGATGAAAACGGCGCAGATCGGTGCCCGGCGGGATCACCACCATGCGCTCGGGCTGATAGTGATCGTAGGAGGCGTACTGCTCCTCCACCTCCTGCTGGGTGCTGGCGATCACCATGTAGGCGTTGCCCAGCGCCTCTTCCTCGGCGTCGATGCGCCGGCTGATGCTGTAGCGGGATTCAATCTCCTTCTCGGAGGCCCCCTTGGCCAGCAGTCGCTCGCGCTTGACCCGGCCCAGGGAGTGCCCGGTCTGCACCAGAGGCACGCCCATCAGGTTGGCCACCCGCACCGCCACATGGCCGGCATCGGCATAGTGGCCATGGACCACGTCCGGCATCAGACCCACGCCGCGGATGTACTTGATGGCGTTGTCGGCAAAGCAGTCCAGATAGGGCCAGAGTTTTTCCTTGCGCAGGTAGCGCCGCGGGCCGCAGTCCAGACGGACGATGCGCACGCCTTCGCCCAGATCCTCCTCCGGTTGGGCGTAATCATCCGACACCCTGCTGTCCTCCACCCGGCGGGTGAGCAGGTCCACCCGGCCCACCTCCGGGTGGCCCCCCAGGGCCCGGGCCAGTTCCACCACATACTTGATCTGACCACCGGTATCCGCGTCCCGGCCCAGTTCCAGATTCTCCCCGCGCACCAGGCCATGGATGCTCACCAGAACGATGTACAACCCCTCGCCGCGGGTTGCCTTGCTTTGGGTTTTTTTCATGCCTTATCAGATCCCTTCAGACTCAAAACGTCCAGGGTGGACGGATCTTCGATGAACTTGTGGGTGAGGATCAGGGCGGTGGCGGACCAGGTCTGGTTGTAATTGGCACGACGACCAATCAGGCGCCCATTGCGACCATCGTAATATTCAGGCCAGCCGTTGGCCGCCAGGCGCTCGGTGGCCACCTCCCGGGCCCGCAGGGCCAGATCGCCGCGCCCGGCATGCAGCGCCGCCGCCGTGAAGGCCCAGAGCAGGGCCGGCCAGTTGCCGCCGTTGTGGTATGACCAGGGGATGTTCTTGGGGTCCGAGCCGGTCTTCAGGCGCCATTCTTCCCCCTGCATGGCGGGAAAGCACAGCTTCACCGGCATCATGCCCATGAGGTCGTCCCAGCGTTGGTCATACAGGTGCATCAACCGCTTCGACTGCGATTCGTCGGCCAGCCCGAACAGCACCGCTAGCAGGTTGCCCAGGGCAAAGAAGCGAAAATCCATGCGCCCCGGGCCCAGGTTGCCCACCAGGTAGCCCGCGTCCAGGGGCAGCCAGTCGCTCACCCAGTCGGGGATGCTCTCCGGATGGATGTTCAGGGCGTTTTCCGAGTCGTAGCCGAATATCTCGGTCCGAAAGCGGTGGATGCGGTTGAGCCGATCATCATCCAGCCAGTAATAATGACGCACATAATCCACCAATTGTTCCAGGCGCTTGGCGGATTGTTCGCGCACGCCCTGGTTGTCCGGATCGGCGTCATCCAGCATGGCCAGCGCGGCCTTGAGGGCGCCGAAGAACAGCGACTGGATCTCCAGGGGATGGCCATATACCCCCATGCGCCGATCCACCATGAACGAGCCATCGGGCACCAGCAGGGTGGGGAAGATCTCGAAGCGGTCCTGCAGGCAGATGTTGAGGATCATGCGGATGCCCCGCTGGCACTCCCGGGAGCGGGTGAAGTCGGTATCCCCGGAGATGCGCTCGTAGGCCACCAGCAGGATCAGCCACCACATCATGGAGTCCACCGGGGCCACCCGGCCAATGGCCCGGTCGCCGAAGTCGGTGTGGATCTCCTCCTCTCCCTCCTCGTTGCACAGCACCCGGAAGCTGGCGGGCATCACCTTGGCCACAGCCCGATGACCCTCCACCTCTTCCTGCTGGTCCCTGAGCTTGAGCACCAGGGAGAGAAAGTTGCGCACGACGTCGCTGCGGCCATCCAGCAGAAACACGAGCCCGGAGGGGACGAAGTCGCGCACGAAGCAGTCCGAGTAATTGTCTGCCGGGGCGTGGGAGTCGAGACTGGCGATGGTGCCCACGACATCACCCCGGTGATACACCAGGGAGGCCTCGAGCAGCCGGTAGGCGGAGCTGATGGGGTCGGTCAAGCGCGATGATCCTCGGTGGTGTGGGGCATGGAGTGAGGTTTAAGTGGGCACCACCGGTCGGGGCGGAGGGGAGCCCGGCCGGGCAAACAGATACCCCTGAACATAGTCCACGGCATGGGCCTTGAGCCACTGCCATTCGGCTTTTTCCTCCACGCCCTCGGCAATGGTCAGGATGCCCAGATCGTGAGCCATCTCGATGAGCTTGGCGAGCACCTTCTGCTTGAAGACGTCCTGATCCACGTGGCTCACCAGGGCCCGGTCGAACTTCACGAAATCCGGCCGCAGTTCCGAGAGCAGGTTCAGTGAGGCATAGCCCGCCCCCAGATCATCCAGGGCCACCTGGAAACCGGCGTTCCGATAGAAATCCACGATGCGCCGCAGATGCCCCGAGTCGGAAACCTCTTCGGATTCCACCACCTCGAACACCAGCCGATGGGCGTCGGCGCCCAGACGCTCCACCTCGTCCAGGGTGGTCTTCAGGCAATAAGTGGGATCGTAGATGGTGGTGGGATTGAAATTGATGAACACCCGCCCATCAAAACCGTGCCCCACGGCCTGGCGGATGGCGTTGATGCGAGCCGCCCGATCCAGTTGAAACATCATTTGCGAAGCTCGGGCCTGGCCAAAGAGTCGGTCCGGGAAGACCAGCGTTCGATCCTCGTCACACAGATAGCCGCGCACCAGGGATTCGTGGGCGAAGATCTGTCCTGGATTCTGGCAGTGGACGATGGGCTGGAAGTGAAAGATGAAACGCTCGGCCTCGATCATGTCGGCCAGCCAGCCGCTGCCGGCCCGGGCCAGCAGGGTCATCAGACTTTGCGTGTGGGGCAGGGTGGCCAGGGTGAAGGGCTGGCCCTCGGGTAGGAACACGGCGCGGCAGTCGGTGATCTCCGCCTCGCTCAGGTGCTTGCGCAGGGTGGCGTCCACGGCGCCGGGGCCGCCCGTGGGCACGGGCACTTGCAGCACCCCGGCATCCACCTCCTGGGCCTGGATGCCCTGGTTGCTCAGCTGCTGCTTGAGGGCCTTGAGGGTGTGGGAAAGGAAAGGTGCCAGGAACAGGCTGCCCGGTCCTTGGGGACTGCGTTCAATCACCTGGCAATCTTTGCATGTCATGCTCTTCCCCTCCCCATTATCCCCTTGGGCGGTGTTCTCCCGGAGCCTTTGTCAGCCAGAATGGTCCAAGGGACCATCGGCGTGCGCAGCAGTGCCGCAAGCCGCTGCCACTCCGGGGGGATCATACCCGATCCATTGTCAGCGTTGAAAACATGAGGTGATTCATGACGCAAAAGAACAGCAAAACCGATGCCCAGTGGCGGCAGCAACTCAGCCCGGAGGCCTACCGGGTGACCCGCGAGGCGGGCACCGAGCCGCCCTTCACCGGGGAGTATTACGACCACAAGGCGTCAGGCCTGTACCGCTGCATTTGCTGCGGTGCGCCGCTGTTCTCCAGTGATCATAAATACGATTCCGGCAGCGGTTGGCCCAGTTACTGGCAACCGGTGGATAAGCAGGCCGTGACCGAGCATACCGACCGCAGTTTGTGGATGAAGCGGGTGGAAGTGCGCTGCGCATCCTGCGACGCCCACCTGGGGCATGTGTTCAATGACGGCCCCCATCCCACCGGGCTGCGCTATTGCATCAACTCCGCTGCCCTGGATTTCGAGCCGTCGGGCGCGAAAAGTCCAGATCCGGACCACGGGGGATGATGCCGCTGGGGTTCAGGTGCTCGTGACTGCCGTAGTAGTGGGTCTTGATGTGGTCCATGTTCACCGTCTGGGCCACCCCTGGCACCTGGTAGAGCTCGCGGGTGTATTCCCACAGATTGGGGTAGTCGATGATGCGGCGGCGGTTGCACTTGAAGTGGCTGTAATAAACGGCATCGAACCGCACCAGAGTGGTGAACAGTCGCCAGTCTGCCTCGGTGATCCGATCCCCGGCCAGATAGGGCTGGCGTGACAGGTGCTCCTCCACCCAGTCCAGGGTGTCGAACAGTCTGTCGTAGTTCCGCTCGTAGGCCGCCTGCTCGGTGGCAAAGCCGCAGCGGTAAACGCCGTTGTTCAGGTTCTCGTAGATGCGCTCGTTGACCTGGTCGATTTCCCCGCGCAGGTCCTTGGGGTAATAATCCGTGCGCCGATCGATGAAGGCGTCGAAGGCGCTGTTGAACATGCGGATGATCTCCGCCGATTCGTTGTTGACGATGGTGCGGCGCTTCTTGTCCCAGAGGGTGGGCACGGTAATGATGCCGGTGTATTCCGGCTCGGCCAGGGTGTAGGCCTGATGGAGGAATTCGAAGCCGTTCACATGGTCCGGGGTGCTGCCCGGATAGGGGTGAAAGTTCCACCCCTCGTCCAGCATGTAGGGGTTCACCACGGACACGCTGATCAGATTCTCCAGCCCCTTCAGGGCCCGGAAGATCAGGGTGCGATGGGCCCAGGGGCAGGCCAGGCAGACATACAGATGATAGCGGTCCGGTTCGGCGGCAAAGCCCCCTTCGCCGCTGGGGCCAGGGGTCCCATCCGGAGTGATCCAGTGGCGGAACTGGGAGTCCTGGCGGATGAACTCGCCATCCTCGGTCTCCGCGGCCAGCCAGTCGCTGCGCAACTGGCCCTTGATGAGCAGACTCATGATGCCTCCCTGAGGAATGTCGGGCCATTGTGGGCCCTTGGTCATTATTCCATGGGACCGGGATGCAGGAACAATCGTTCACCGTTCGTCACTGCTTGGCGGGCGGGCTTTGCCGCTGATTTTCTGGTAAAACGTGGGCGACTGCACAGGAGACCCGGTATTGTCACTTCCGACGCTGCGCAAGGCGGTTCTTGGCCCCGCTGGCCTGATTGGCCTGGTGCTGCTGGTCGTGCTGGCGGGCAGCTTCAGCGACGCCCTGCGCCCTCTGGATGAAGGCCTGCGCAGCCTGGCCACCCGGCTGGTGCCGGACATGCGCCCCGGTGTGCCGGTCACCCTGATCGAGATTCACGACTCCGCTCAGGCCCTGGATCGGGCCCGGCTGGCCCGTGCCGTGGAACGTCTGGATGCCATGGGCGCGGCGGCCATCGGACTGCATCTGCCCCTGGACCACCCCCATACGCCGCCCCGCCTGGAGCCCTGGCTGGGGCAGGCCCGGAATGCTCTGGGGCCTGAGATGGCCGAGTCCTGGCGCCATGAACTGGATACCGATGATCGCCTTGCCCAAGCACTGACCGGCCACGGCCGGAGCGTGCTGGCCGCGCCGCTGGCCATGGGGGCCGGGACAGCGTCGGTGCCTCACCCCGATGCCTTGTTGAATGTGGATCGCTCGGCGAGAGCCTGGTACGACTGGGGCGTGTTTCGCCCCCTGTTTCGACCCGCCGAGCCACCCGGTCGCAATCTGACCGTGCACTGGCCCACCCAGGCGCTGGTCACTGCCGGCCTGCCCGCCGCCACCGCCACGCCGGATCGTCCCCGTCCCCTGGCCCCTGGGATCGTGCCGGTGGAGGAGGGCTATCTGGCGGGTTTTGCGGTGCCGCTGGCCGCTGCTGTCCGGAGTGTTGCTGTTGATGACATCATCGTGGAACCGGGCCGCGGCCTGCGCCTGGGAGAGACCCGGATCACCCTGGGGCCGGATCGTTCACTGGGGGTGATTCCGCCCCGGCGTGATCCGCGTGGTCGTCAGGTGGAGGTTCATCGCCTGGACACCCTCATGGCCGGGGACCTGGGCAACAGCCAGATCCAGGGGCGCGCGGTGATTCTGGGCATGGCGGAGGGCGCCGGTCAGCCGCTCATGTCCCACGCGGGCCTGACACTGCCCCAGGCCACCTGGAGTGCCTGGACCACGGCCGCCCTGGTGGAGGGGCACCGGGTGGCTACGGGCGGTTGGTTCCATGGGGCCGAGCGGTTGCTGATCCTCCTGGCGGCCTTGTACCTGCTGTGGCTGCCCGCGCGGCTGCACCTGTCCACCACGGGACTATTGATCAGCGGCGTGACGGTCTTCGTGCTGCTCAACCTGTCCATCGGGCTGGTGCTGCTTCTGCAATGGTGGTTGCCCGTGGTGCTGCCGGCCCTGGTGATTGCCCTGGGACATCCTTTGCTGGCGTTGCGCTGCTGGCTGCTGGATCGTCTGGAGGGGGATCGACGCGAGGCCTCCGAGGCCTGGTTGCAACTGGGTATCGGCCAGCAGGGGCAGGGGCATCTGGAGCCGGCCTTCGACGCCTATCGTCACTGCCGTCTGGACAGCGACACCCTGTTCGCCCAGCTCTACCAGCTGGGGCGCGACTTCGAGCGTCGGCGCCAGTACGGTCGCGCCGTGGAGGTGTTCCGGTTCCTGCAATCCCGGCATTCGGATTTTCGCGACACCACCCAGCGCTTGGAGCGGCTCAAGCCCTTCGTGGGCAGCCGCCAGCCCCGGCTGGGGGAGATGCAGCGCATGGGCGGCGGTCGGGAACTGGCCGTGGACGATGACAGCCTGGAAAAGCCCATGATCGGGCGTTACAACGTGGAGCGTCAGCTGGGTCGGGGCTCCATGGGCATTGTCTATCTGGGGGTGGACCCGCATATCCAGCGCAAGGTGGCCATCAAGACCCTGGCCCTGAACCGGGAGTTCGAACCGGAACTGCTGGAGCAGGCGAAATGGCGGTTCTTCCGGGAGGCCGAGGCATCGGGGCGGCTGAATCACCGCAATATCGTCACTGTCTATGATGTGGGCGAAGAGCATGACCTGGCCTTCATCGCCATGGACTACCTGCAGGGGGTGCCCCTGGATCAGTTCACCCAGCCCCTGACCCTGCTGCCCATCACCGAGGTCCTGGAGGTCTGCGCCCAGGTGGCCGACGCCCTGGACTATGCCCATCAGCAGGAGGTGATTCACCGGGACATCAAGCCGGCCAACGTCATCTACGATCAGGGCAAGGGCCTGGTGAAGATCACGGACTTTGGCATCGCCAGCGTGACCGATCACAACAAGACCCGCACCGGCACCATCCTGGGCACACCGGCGTTCATGTCGCCCGAGCAGGTGGCCGGCAAGCCGGTGGACAGTCGTACCGACCTGTTTTCCCTGGGGGTGATGCTCTACCAGATGCTCAGCGGCCAGTTACCCTTCACCGCCGACACCATGGCTGGTCTGGTCTACCAGATCACCCAGACCCATCCCGCCGACATCACCGATGTGCGCCCGGAACTGGGCCCGCTGGTGGGGGTGATCGTCACCAAGAGCCTGCAGAAGGACCCGGCCAAGCGCTATCAGACCGGCGGCGAGATGGCCCGCGCCCTGCGTGGCTGCATCGAAGCCTTCCGGCGCATGCCCCGGCCGGGGCAGTTCAGTGGGTCGGCATCGGATTATTATCATGATCATTAACCTCACTCTGTCACCTTCACACCATCCTGCACCCGCTCCCCCGGATGGGTGATGACCCGCTCCCCCGGCTCCAGCCCCGACTCGACCTGCGTGCGCAGACCACTGCGGCGCCCCGGTTCCACGGAACGCAAACGGGCCCGGCCATCCTCCGCCACAAACACCGCCCAACGGTCCTGATCCCGGAACAGGGCACTGGTGGGGATGTGCACCACGTCCTCCCCCTCCCAGATCACGAACCGGGCCTCCACCCGATAGCCATCCCCCAGATGCGCCCAGTCCGCCCGGGGTGAGGTGATCCGCGACCAGACCCAGACCCGTTGCTCTTCCACCCCCAATGCCGAGATCTTCTCGAATCCCGCCGGCTCCACGCGTCGCACCCGGGCCTCCAGTGGGTCGCCGCCACCCCAGCGCTCCAGGATCACCCGCATCCCGGGACGCACCCGCACGGCCTCCAGGGACAGCAGATCCACCTTCACCTCCAGATCATCCAGATTGCCCAGTTCCAGAATGGCCTCGCCGGCCTGGACGGGACCCTCGTCGCGCCGATGGCGCCGGGTGATGACACCGTCGATGGGGGCCTCCAGGGCAAGGGCAGGGATTGCCTCGTCGGCCCGCTGGCCATCGGCGATCTCCAGTTGCAGCCGGGCCGAGGCCAGGTCGAAGCGGGCCACGTCCACCGCATGCCGGGCGGCCTGTTCGGCGGCCCGGGTGGCGTCCCGCTGGGCGCGGCGGCGGTCCCTTTCTTCCGAGGAGATCAGTTCACGCTGATGCAGGCGCTCGGCCCGTTCGTATTCCACCTGTGCCAGCTCATGCTCAGTGGCGCGGGCCTCCCGGTTGGCCTGGGCAGCCTCCAGGCGCGCCCGCGCCGCCGCCATGGCTTCCTGGGCCTGCTCCCGGGCGCGGGGGTCCAAAGCGGGTGCCGGGGCGGGTTCGATCCGGAACAGGGGCATGCCCGCCTGCACGGCATCGCCCGGTTCCAGGGTGACCCGCTGCAAATAGCCATGGATGGGCGCGGCCACGGTGAAGGGTTCGCGCAGACGGGTGCGACCCTCGTCCTCGACCACCTCGGCGAAATGGCCTTGCTGAACCTGGCTGGTGCTGACCGGGACCGGCGATGGCATCAGGGCCAGGGTCAGCAGGAGCAGGAGGGTGGCGGCTGCGAGGATGGTGAGGAGCTTTTTCTTCCAGGTCATGCTGGCTTACCTCTGTTCATCTAACCCCTCACTCTGCCGTCTTCAACGCCGACACCATGTCCAGCCGCCTCAACCGTCGCGCGATCATCAATAGCGACAGCGTCGAGGCCAGCAGCACGCCGCCGGCGGAGAAGGCATAGCTGCGGGGCGTGATGATCATCGGCACCCGGTACATGTCCATGGTCATGGCCTCATTGAGCAGGAACGCAAATCCGGTGCCCACCAGCCAGCCCAGGGGGATGGCGGCCAGGGTGATGACGCTGATCTCGCCGATCAGGATCCAGCTCACCTCGCCCCGACTGAAACCCAGCACCCTGAGGGTGGCCAGTTCCCGGGCCCGCTCGGCAAAGGCGATGCGTGCATTGTTGTAGACCACCGCAAAGGTGATGGAGCCGGCCATGAGCAGCAGGATGCCCATCATCACCAGTACCGTATCACCGATGTACTCCCGGAACTGACGCTCCACGTCATCGATCTGGCCGATGCCGGCGACCCTGGGGGCCTCCCATAGCCGATCGAACAGATCCGCCTCATGGGCCGTGTCCGTGAGCAGCCACACGCCGCTGATGGCCGGGCCCTCGCCCATCAGCCGGTTCAGGGCGCGGCGCTCCATGTAGGCACTCACGCCGATGGGTTCGTCCACGGTGCCGGCCACCTCCACGCGCAGGGTGCGCCGGTGGCCTTCCAGGATCTCCACCTCCAGGGTATCCCCCGGGCGCACGCCCAGGTGATCGGCCAGATAATGGGTGAGCAGCAGACCCTCGGGGGGCAGACGGGTGGGGCGATGGTCCTGGTCCAGTAGCCCTCGCAGGGCGGGTTCTGCCTCCATGCCCATGATGCTGGTGCGATAGTCCCGCCGCCCGTGGGTGAGGTGCACGGGCACGCCGCGATAGCCCTCGGCAAAGCTCACCCCGGGCATTGCCCGCAGTTCCGCCAGGGCCCGCTCCGGCGTCGGGTCGGTGAAGGTGACATGCACATCCATCCTCATCACCAGCCGGTACTGCAGGTCCAGCAGATGATCCACGGCGTTGAACTGATAGCTGCCCAACAGCAGCAGGCTGCCGGACAGGCCGATGCCCACCATGGACATCAGCCCCTTGAGCCGGTGACGGGAAAGGTTGCGAATGATGATGCGCGTGGGCTGATCCAGACGCCGCCCCAGGGCGGAGCGCTCCAGCCAGGAGGCCCGGAAGCGTTCCGGGGCCGGTGGCTGCATGGCCTGGGCCGGGGGCAGTCGCACCGCCGCGCTCACCGCATGCCATGTGCCGAGCAGGGCGGCGCCAGCCGAGATGATGAAGGCCAGGGCCAGGATGCGCGGCTGCAGCCGGAAACTCAGTTCAGGAAAGCGGAAATACTCCGCATAGATCTCCGCCATGGCCTCGGCGGCCCAGGCCCCCAGGGCCACCCCCAGCGCCCCGCCTGCGGCCACGATGACCCCGGTGAACAGGCCGTAATGCAGGGCCAGATCCCGGTTGTCATAGCCAAAGGCCTTGAGCAGGGCCACCTGCTGGCGCTGGGTGCGGATGACGCGGCCCATCAGCACGTTGAGCAGAAAGGCGGCCACCCCCAGAAAGATGGTGGGCAGCACCCAGGCCATCACCCGCAGCTGGTTCAGTTCTTCCGACAGGAAGCGGTGCGAGATCTGATCATCGCGCCCGGTGGCGCCGATGCCTCCGTACAGGGCCAGGATGCGGTCCACGGCGTCGATCACCTCCGCTTCCCGGGCCCCGGCCTGCAGGCTCAGCACCACGTTGTTGAAAGCCCCGTCCATGTCCATGGCGTGGCCCAGGGCACGACGGTTCATCCACAGCACGCCGAAGCGGGCATAGTCGGGCAGCAGGTCCGCCGGCCCCAGTTGATAGATGAATTCGGGGGAGAGGCCCACGCCGCTGATGGTCAGCCGCTGCAGGCGGCCATCAATGATCGCGGTGATGTGATCGCCGGGCGCCAGGCCGTGGGCCTGGGCAAAGGGCTCGCTGATCACCACCTGATCGTTGCGACCGGACTCGGGCAGTGTGCCCTGACGCAGGTACAACCGGTTGAGCCGGGGTTGTTCGCCATCGGGCACCGACACCAGCAGGCCGCGCACCGGGTCGTCGAAGCCGGGCACCTCCAGGCGCACCGGCGCCTTCACCCGGGTCTGCACCTGGTTCACGCCCGGAATGTCGGCAAGGCGCCCGGCCACCCCCTCGGGGGCCCGTTTCAGGTCGGCGAACACCTGGGCAAAGTGATGGCTGTCGTAAAAGCGGGCCTTGGACAGGGAGATGGCATCCAGGGTGGTGACTGCCAGGATGAGTACCATCACCCCGGCGGCAATGACCACGCCGATGGCCGCCGCCTGGCCCTTGAGGCGGGCCAGGTCCCGGATCAGCTTGCGGTGCAGGGGAGCCATCACCAGGAGAGCTGGGCGGGGGGCTTGCGCTGCGGGTTATCGGTGACCTCCTGCACCCGTCCATCGGCCAGACGAATCACCCGGTCGGCCATCTCGCCAATGACGGCATTATGGGTGATCACGGCCGTGGTGGTGCCCAGCTCATCATTGATATCCTGCAATACCTGCAGCACGCGGATGCCGGTGGTGGAATCCAGGGCGCCGGTGGGCTCGTCGCAGAGCAGCACGTCGGGGCGCTTGGCCACCGCCCGGGCAATGGCAACGCGCTGCTGTTCGCCGCCGGAGAGTTGGGACGGGAAGTGGTCCAGTCGCGACGACAGCCCCACCAGTTCCAGGGCTGCCTCGGGTGTCATGGGGTTGCGGGCGATCTCGGTGACTATGGCCACGTTCTCCCGGGCGGTGAGGCTGGAGATCAGGTTGTAGAACTGGAACACGAAGCCCACGTGATGGCGACGAAACCGGGTGAGGTCCCTCTCGGTGGCGTTCACCAGATCCTGGTCCCGGTAGCGGACTTCACCAGCGGAGGCCGTGTCCAGACCGCCGAGGATGTTCAGCAGGGTGGACTTGCCAGAGCCCGAGGCCCCGAGCATCACCACCAGCTCGCCTGCGTACAGGGACAGGTCCACCCCGCGCAGGGCGTGGATCTCCACCTCTCCCATCACGTAGGTCTTGGTCAGGTGCCGGGTGAAAAAGACCGTTTCTTTGTTATGGGCATGATCGGGCACACGCTATTCCCTTGAAAACAAAGGGCCATGGACGCAGTATGCGATGCACGCATCAGGCCTACAAGCAATCGGCCAGTGTCCCGGACACCTGGCAGCAGCTTCCGGCGGCGCCAGCCCAATCTCAATCGGAGATCACCTTGAATCCATCAAAACCGGAAACCGTCGATACCGGCATCCAGGGACTGGACTTCGTGTTGCAGGGCGGCTTGCCGCGCGGTCGCCCCTCCCTGATCCGCGGTGGTCCGGGCACCGGCAAGACGGTGATCTCCCTGACGTACCTCTGCCATGGCATCACTCAGGGCGAGCCCGGCGTGCTGGTCACCTTCGATGAGGACCCGGATGCCCTGCTTCACCATGCCCGGGGATTCGGCTTCCCCGCTGACACCTATTTGAAGGAAGGCAGCCTGCGCATCCTCGACATGCGCCCCGATCAGAGCGAGACGGCCGGGGAGGGGATCGAGCTCACCGCCGTCCTCACCCGCATCGAATATGCCCTGAAGCAGACCGGCGCCCACCGCCTGGTGCTGGACGCCATCGACGGCATGGAGGGAGCCTTCCCGGGGCAGTCCGGTCTGCGCAAGGAACTCAATCGTGTCTTTGACTGGGTGCGCGATCAGCGAGTCACCACCCTGATCACCACCGGAGAGGTGGAGAATTTCAGCACCCGCTTTGGCCTGGAGGACTACATCGCCGATTGCGTGATTGCCCTCAAGCAGGAGGTGCAGCACCGGGTGATGACCCGCCTGTTGCGGGTGGTGAAGCGCCGCGGTGGCCCCCATGGCGCCGGCGAGTTTCCCTTCCTGCTGGACTCCCAGGGCATATTCATGGTGCCGGTGAGCGGCGCCGCCCTGGATGCCCGGGTTTCCAGCGAACGTATCTCCAGCGGTGTGCCCGGTCTGGATCAGATGCTCGGCGGGAAGGGGCCCTACAAGGGGTCCACCATCCTGCTGTCCGGGCAGGCCGGTACCGGCAAGACCAGCCTGGCCTCGGCCTTTGCCCAGGCGGCGTGCCGGCGCGGCGAGAAGGTGCTGTACATCAGTTTCGAGGAGAGCATCGACGAACTGGTGCGCAACCAGAGCAGCATCGGCGGCGATCTGGCCCATCATGCCGGCCCGGAGGGCGGGCACCGCCTGATCATGGAGCCGGTGCGGGCCATCGAGATGGGACTTGAAGAGCACCTGATGCGGATCATGCGCTCCGTGAGTCGTCACCAGCCTGATCTGGTGGTGCTCGATCCCATCAGCAGCTTCACCAACCGGCATGAAGGCGACTGCGCCAAGGAGATGCTGCTCAGGCTCATGTATCTGATCAAGGAGCAGGGCATCACCACGGTGGCCACGGAACTGCTGAGCGATTCCAGCGGCGGTGTGAGTCATCTGGACGTGTCGTCCATGATCGATGTCTGGATCAAGCTGCGCCGCCACGAGGGCAATGGCGAGCTGAACCGACTGATCACGGTGATCAAGGCCCGTGGTCTGGCCATCTCCAATCAGGTCAAGGAATTCCGCATGACTGATTCGGGGATGACCATCGAGGATCCGTATGTGGGCGAGAGCGGCATCGTCTACGGCACGGCCCGGCATGCGCGTCAGGCGGAGGATGAGCAGGTCATTGCGCAGTTGCATCGGGAACTGGAGCAGGCCCGGCGTTTGCGTGAGGAGACGGAAGAGATCAATGCGGCCCGTGAACGCCTGGCTCGGGCAGAGCGCGAGGCCCGTGCGGTGGACCTGGATCGCCAGGTGATGGAACTGGAGCGGCGTCTGGCGTCCATCGAGGGTGCCCGCTCGGCCATCCGCAGGAGCCGCCAATGACGCAGTACCTGCTCAGACTCTATATCGCCGGCATGACCCCTGCCGCCCGCCGTGCCATCAAGAATCTTGAGGCCCTGACGGCAGATATGGCGGGGCAGGAAATGGACATGCAGGTGGAAGTGGTGGATATCCTGGAGCGTCCGCAGTTGGCGGAGGATGAGCGCATCCTGGCCACTCCGGTGGTGGTGCGCAGGCTCCCACCCCCGGTGCGGCGGGTGGTGGGGGATCTGTCCGAGCGTGAGCGGGTGCTGGTGGGGTTGGATATTCTGGAGCGGTAAAGGGCCGCCCCCTCACCCCAACCCCTCTCCCCAAAGGGGAGAGGGGCTCTTCTTTTTACTGGGCAAAATATCGCCGCAGATATTCCCCGAACTCCAGCTCGTCCTCCGCCTCCATGGCCCGCTGTTGACGCAGCGATGAACGGGCCTGTTCCTCCAGTTCCGCCTCCCTCGCGCCGTCCAGCCGCGCATCCCGGAAGCAGGCCGCGTGTTCCCGGGAAACCCGCTTGGCGAAGTGATGAAAGCCTTCCTCATTGGCCGCCATGCTGGCCAGCATCTGAGCCGATGGTGTCAGCTCCGCGTTGTCCACCTTGGCCTTCTGCTGTGCCAGGGAGGCTGTATAGGGCTTGAGCGGATCCCTGCCATCCAGGATCCTGCACAGCGGCTCCATGGCCTGCAGGACCTCCTCGGCCCAGTAACGCAGCGAAATCTGCTCACCACCACGCATCAGCTTGAGGGAAGGGTCCCGGCCCCGGTGGGCAGTGGCGCCCTGATTGTGGTCGATGGCAAACCGCTCCAGTTCACTGATGGGCGGGCTGTCGTTGAGCAGGGCAAAGATCATCAGGGCTTCCAGGAAATACAGCTGGGACTCGCCCACCCCCAGGGGCTCAAAGGCGTTGATGTCCACCGAGCGCAGTTCCACATAGGCCACTCCGCCCCGGCGCAGGGCCGCGGTGGGCTTCTCATTGCCCTGGGGGCTGGGCTTGGGACGCACGGTACTGTAGTACTCGTTCTCGATCTGCAGGATGTTGGCGTTAAGTTGGCGATACTCCCCGTCCACCACCACGCCCAGGCGCTCGTACTCGGGCGAGGGTGTGGCAATGGCCCGGCTCAGGCTCTGCACATAGCCTTCCAGATTGTCGTAGTTGGCCTTGATGCCACTCTCTTCCTCCTTGCGGTTCTGATAGCCGATGTCCCCCAGGCGCAGGCTGGTGGCATAGGGCTCGTAGTAGGTGCTCTCATCAAAATCGGCCAGGGTGGTGGGCTTGCCCGCCAGGAAGGACTTGCATACCGCCGGCGAGGCCCCGAACAGGTAGGGCACCAGCCAGCCCAGGCGCTGCAGGTTACGCAGCATGCCGAAATAGATTTCGTCCCTGAACGTGCGCTCATCGCCGCCGGCCCCCAGGATTTCCTGATACGCCGGCCAGAACGCCTCCCCCATGGAGAAATTGAAGTGCACCCCGGCGATCACCTGCATCAGTCGCCCGTAGCGCAACCCCAGTCCCAGGCGGTAGACGGTTTTCATGCGCCCGGCGTTGGAGTGTCCGTAACGGGCCACCGGGATGCCCCGCTCGCCCTCCAGCACGCAGGGCATGCTGGTGGCCCAGAGCAGTTCCTCGCCGATGCGCGGATAGGTGAACCGATGCAGATCCCGCATGAAGTCCAGGGCCTGCCGGGCGCCGGTGCAGGGCGGGGTGATGAACTCCAGCAGGGCCTCGGAATAATCCGTGGTGATCCAGGGGTGGGTGAGGGCGGAACCCAGGGCCGCCGGATGCGGCGTCTGGGCGATGCCGCCGTCCGTGCGCACGCGCAGGCTCTCCTTTTCCAGACCAATCAGGCCGCTGCGCAGTGTGTGGGCCTGTTCGCGGGACAGCAGACGCTCCAGGCGGGCTTGGTAGGATGCGTACAACGTGGCGGATCCTTCGTCTTTTGAATGGCTTCTGTGGATGGTTGCATTCCCAAGAATACTGCATGGCGGCGCGCCTGTGGGCCGTGCCCCATGACATGCCGCCGCATCTGGCTGATAATGCGGGCAGACCCAAGCCCGCGCCGACCCATCCATGGCCTCCCTGCTTCGCGCCTGGCAACGCCGCCGAGCGCTCTCCCGTGATCCGATTCCACCCGCCCTGTGGCAGCAGGGGGTGGACTCCCTGGTGCTGCTGGATGGCATGGACGACGCCTCCCTGGAGCGGTTGCGGCGCCTGGTGGTGCCCTTTCTGGCGGAAAAACGTCTCTACGGGGCCCACGGCCTGGAGGTGGGGCCGGACATGGCGCTGAACATCGCCCTGCAGGCCTGCCTGCCCATCCTCGAGCTTGGCCTGGACTGGTATGACGAGTGGGCCACGATCATCGTCTACGAAGATGATTTTCTCCCCCGTCACGAAGTGATGGACGAGATGGGCGTCCTGCATGTGGAAGACATGCCCTACAGCGGCGAGGCCTGGGAACGTGGCCCGGTGCTGTTATCCTGGGGGGCCATGGCCCGGGGCGAAACCCTGGCCATTCATGAGTTCACCCACACCCTGGACATGCGCAATGGCGCCGCCAACGGCATGCCCCCCCTGCACCGGGAGATGCGGGTGTCGGACTGGACCCGCATCATGACCGCGGCCTACGATGACCTGAACCGGCGCCTGGATCTGGAACAACCCAGCGACTTTGATCCCTATGCCGCCACCGATCCCGGAGAGTTCTTTGCCGTGATGAGTGAGTATTTCTTCGCCCGGCCCCGGTTGCTTCAGCGGGAGTATCCGGATGTCCATGCACAGTTCCGCCAGTTCTACCGCCAGGATCCGGCAGAGCGTCGGATGTTGAGGGCGTCCATGCCCATCAGGAGTGACAGATGAGCCAGCTTCGCGACCAACTCCTCAAGGCCGGCCTGGTCACCGAGGAACAGGCCCAGAAGGCCGAGGAGGTTCAGAGTCGTCCGCCCCGCGCCCGGGATGGGCGCCCGGCGCGGGGCGGCGGCGGGCAGGGCCGGTCGGACAACCGCAAGGGCGGGGCGGCTCGCACCAAGAAGGCCCGACCTCCGGGCCGTCCGGACAAGCCCCGGCGGGCGCCGGAGCGCGAGGCGCGCGCGCCTGCATCGGCACCCGACAGGCCTGCCAGGTCCTCCAGGGGCCATCAGGGCCAGCCCAGTCCCCAGGCCCGCGCCCTCAAGCAGGAGCTCAGGGAATTGATTGCCGCGCATCGGGTCAATCAGGAGCAGGCCGAGCAGCCCTATCACTTTCAGGTGGGGCAGACCATCAAGCATCTGTATGTGACCGAGCAACAGCAGACGCAGCTGGCCGAAGGGCAGCTATGCATCGCCTTTCTGGACGGACGCCGGCATCTGCTGCCTGCAGTCATCGGTCGTCAGATCCTGGAGCGGGACCCGAATCGAACCGTGGTCTTCCCCGGAGAGCCTGATGAAGAGGCCGATCCCTTGCCCACCTCGGGATGAGACCATGGTGCATACCCAACCCCAAGAGGAAAAACATCGCCCATGAAGACACGGACCTACATCCTGCCGCCCCTGCTGGCCATGTTGCTGCTCTTCGTCACTGCCCAGGTTGCATCGGCCGGCGACGGCGACTACCCCGGCTACATCGCCCTGGAACCCGCCCTGGTGGTGAACCTGGATAACCCGCGCCGTGCCCAGTTCCTGCAGATCCAGGCCCAGTTCTATGTGGAGACCGCAGCCGACGCCGAACGGGTACAGCAGCACATGCCCGTGATTCGCGATCGCATGATCACCTACTTTGGGGGGCGCGACCCGGACAAGGTGCGCGGCGCTCAGGAACGCGAACGGATGCGGGCCGAGGTCCTGGATCACTTGCGCGAGGCCATGGAGGAGACGTCTGGTGCTCCATCCATCAGCAACCTCTATTTCACCGGCTTCATCGTCCAGTGAACCCGCCCCAAACCGGGCTGTGACGGGTTCCGCGGAGTTGAGCCCGGTCAGTGGTAATGGGTGCCGATTCCCCCTATCCTCCCCTAAAAACCACAGCTGCAGGGAGTCCATACCGTGATGAGAAGCAATCCACGTTCCTCCAGTATTGTCGGCTCGGTGCTCATGCCCGGCATCCTGGCCCTGGCCTGCGCCTCGGGCACGGCCCTGGCTCACAACCACACCGGACACGAGCAAACCGCCAGCGCCAATGGTGCGGCACCCGAGACGGACGCGGCCCGTAATTTCGAAGAGCCCTCCGAGACCATGCCGCGGGAGGCGCCTGCCATGGATGAGCCGCCCGTCAGCCCTGCGGAGGCCGACGCCCCCGAGATGCCACCCGTGCAGGATGGCGGCGCCGACATGGATGAGCCGACCCTGGACGAGGCCCCCGAGGCTGCTCCTTCTGTGGATGCCCCGGAGGTTGATCCTGCCGGTGCCCCGGCAGTGGACGAGCCCCACGATGCCATGCCTGAAGACGCCCCGGCCATGGACGCCGAGCCGGACGTGACCGAACCCGACATGACCGCGCCGGACACCACCGACGAACCCATGGACGCGCCTGCCGAAGAACCAACGGAGCCTGCCCAGCCGGAGCCCACCGCCGAGGAGCCGGAGATGGCCCCTGAACCGGGCCCGCGTGGCCAGGTGTCCCGCGGCCAGTTCACCTCGGGTATCGATAACCGCGAACCGGTGGACAATCTGACCCGGGTGGATGCCGATACGGAGCAGGTGTATTTCTTCAGCGAGATCATGGACCATGAGGGTGGTGAGATCATCCATCGCTGGCGTTACCGGGATGATCAGGAGATGGGCGACATCCACTTCGACGTGGGTGGCCCCCGCTGGCGCATCTGGTCCATCAAGACCCTGGATCCGGCCTGGACCGGCCCCTGGCACGTGGAAGTGGTCACCCAGGACGGCGAGGTGCTGGACACCTATCGGTTCGAGTTGCGGTGAGTGGAGCCGTTCTCAACCTGATCACCGGCTTTCTGGGAGCAGGCAAGACCACCGCCATCCTGCACCTGCTGGCCCACCGCCCGGCCCATGAGCGCTGGGCGGTGCTGGTCAATGAGTTCGGCGAGGTGGGCATCGACGGGGAAATCCTCGCCGATGCCGCTGGCGACGAGATCCGCGTGCGGGAGGTGGCCGGTGGCTGTATCTGCTGCACCGGGGCCATGAACCTGCGGGTGGCTCTCACCAAAATATTGCGGGAGATCCGCCCGGATCGCCTGCTGGTGGAGCCCACCGGGCTGGGGCATCCCACCGGCATCGTGGATACCCTGCGCGACCCCTGGCTGGCCTCTGCTGCCCGGCTGGGCAACATCACCTGCATCGTGGACCCGGCCGGTTTCAGTGAGGAGCGTCTGGAGAAGTCCTTGATCTACAAGGATCAGCTCACCCTGGCCGATGTGGTGGTCATCAACAAGACGGATGTGGCCCCGGTGGACCAGCTGGAAGCCCTCGAGGCCTTCGTGGCAGGGCTGTATCCACCGAAGCAGGCCGTGGTGCGCACCACCCACGGGCAGATCGATCCGGCCCTGCTGGATCTGGAGGCTTCGGGGGTGGGTGGCATGAGTGGCGCCGGGGGGCAGGGTGTCTTCACGCGGGTGACGCCAGCATTCACCCCTCAGTCTGGTCTATCCACCGGGTACAGTGCCTCCAGTGCATCCGTCGTATCACCTGTATCCCTTGGTCTCGCGGATCCGGCCACCCAGGCCCCTGCCGCCGATACCGCCCGTGGCTGGCGATTCCCGCCGGAGGATCGTTTTGATCTGAAGGTGCTGGAGGGGTTGTTCAGCAAGCCACCGTTCAGTGAGCTGGTGCGTGCCAAGGGTGTGGTGCGTACCGGTCGGGAGTGGTATCGCGTCGACTGGGCCGAGGGCCGATTCTCCACCGCCCCCATCGCCTGGCGGCGGGACAGTCGGGTGGAGTTGATTGCCGATGAGGCGCTGGATTGGGCGGCAGTGGAGGCGTTGTTGCTGCAGGCCCTCACCCCAACCCCTCTCCCGCAAGCGGGAGAGGGGCTTTGACTTCACCCCATACATGGCGGCGATTCCTTCACCCGGCCACCCCGCGCCGACCACTCCGCAGGCGTGAAGGTATGCAGCGCCAGCGCATGTACCGTGCTTTGCAACTCATCCATCAACAAGGCATTCACCTTGCGGTGCCTGGCCAGCAGTCGCTGACCCTCGAACGCATCCGCGGCCACCGTGACCTTGAAATGAGACTCTGAGCCCGCCGGCACATTGTGCCCATCGCTCTCGTTCTCCACCTCAAGATAGGCGGGGTTCAGCCCCTGGGACAGCTTGCGTTCGATCTCGGACTGCACACTCATAATTCCGACCGTTTTGCTATGGATTGGTGACCGCATCATCCGATATCCGCACCGGGCAGGCAAGTCTCTGTTGTCCCTCTGCGTTTCCGGTCACGCCTGACCCCGGGGCGGCTCATTCATCTGCGCCCCCTTGGCCGCTTCCTATCCCAAACGTTATAGTAAGGAATAGCCTGCCACCCCGGCCTGAACGCCCGGCCAGAATGGACATCGCCCCATGAAAGAATCCACCCCCGCCGCCATCCACCTCACGGACTATGCACCGCCCCAGTGGCGCATTGAGCACGTGGACCTGTGCTTCCAGCTGGACCCGGTCGACACCCGTGTGCGATCCCGGCTGCAACTGCGCCGTGCGGTGAGCCAGGAGGCGCCGCTGGTGCTCCAGGGGGAGGAACTCAAGCTGATCAACCTCACCGTGGACGGCGAACCCGTGGCGCCGGGCAATCTCCAGCAGGATGAGGGCAGCCTCACCCTCCACGAACTCCCCGCCCAGTGCACCCTGGAGATGGAAACGGCCATCAGCCCCGAGGCCAACACGGCCCTGTCGGGGCTGTACGTTTCCGGCGGCAACTTCTGCACCCAGTGCGAGGCGGAGGGGTTTCGGCGCATCACCTGGTTCCTGGATCGGCCCGATGTCATGACCCTGTTCACCGTGCGCCTGGAGGCGGACAAGGACCGCTTCCCGGTGCTGTTGTCCAACGGCAATCTCGCCGACGCCGGCGACCTGCCCGAGGGGCGCCATTATGCCGTGTGGCACGACCCCTTCCCCAAGCCCAGCTACCTGTTCGCCCTGGTGGCCGGGGATCTGGTCTGCCAGCAGGACAGATTCACCACCTGTTCCGGCCGGGAGGTGGACCTGCGCATCTATGTGCAGCGTCACAACCTGGACAAGTGCGATCACGCCATGCGTTCGCTGAAAAAATCCATGCGCTGGGACGAGGACACCTACGGGCGTGAATACGATCTGGACATCTACATGATCGTGGCCGTGGACGACTTCAACATGGGGGCCATGGAGAACAAGGGCCTGAACGTCTTCAATTCCAAATACGTGCTGGCCCGGCCCGACACGGCCACCGACGATGACTTCGTGGCCATCGAGAGCGTGATCGCCCACGAATATTTCCACAACTGGTCGGGCAATCGGGTCACCTGCCGGGACTGGTTCCAGCTCTCCCTCAAGGAAGGGCTCACCGTCTTCCGCGACCAGGAGTTCACCGCCGACCAGAGCCTGCGGGCGGTCAAGCGCATCGGCGATGTGCAGCGCCTGCGCTCGCTGCAGTTCCCCGAGGATGCCGGCCCCATGGCCCATCCGGTGCGGCCCCAGTCCTATATCGAGATCAACAACTTCTACACCATGACGGTGTACGAGAAGGGCGCCGAGGTGGTGCGCATGATCCAGACCCTGGTGGGCCGCGAGGGCTTTCGCCGCGGGCTGGACCTGTATTTCGAGCGCCATGACGGCCAGGCGGTCACCACCGATGACTTCGTCAAGGCCATGGAAGACGCCAATGCCCGGGACCTGCGTCGCTTCCGCCGCTGGTATGACCAGGCCGGCACCCCGGTGCTGGACGTGGCCGGTGAATACGACGAGACCAACCAAAGCTATCGCCTGACCGTGCGCCAGTCCTGCCCGCCCAGTCAGGGGCAGTCGGAAAAGCTGCCCTTCCATATCCCCCTCACCCTGGCCCTGCTGGACAGCCAGGGCCGGGAGATCCCCCTGCGCCTGGAAGGGGAGAGCCAGGCCACCCCGGGCGAGCGGGTGATCGAACTCACCGCCCCGGATCATGTGCTGGTATTCCGCGACGTGCCCGAGGCCCCGGTGCCCTCGTTGCTGCGGGGGTTCTCGGCGCCGGTGAAGCTGAAATTCCCCTACACCTCCGAGGAACTGGCCTTCCTCATGGGCCACGACACCGACGACTTCAACCGCTGGGAGGCGGGCCAGCAGTTCGCCGTGCAGATGCTGCAGGGGCAGATTGCCCACATCCAGGCCGGTCGTGAACCCACGCTGGACCCGTTGTTCCAGGAGGCCTTCGCCCGGGTGCTGGACAACGATACCCTGGATCCCGCCCTGGTGGCCGAGGCCCTCACCCTGCCCGGCGAGACCTACCTGGCCGAGCAGATGGAGGTGGTGGATGTGGATGCCATCCATCAGGCGCGCCAGTTCACCCGCCGCGCATTGGGGCAGGCCCTGGCCGCGCGCTTCCGGGCCGTGTATGACGCGCTGCAGGACACCCAGGGGATGGATGCCGCCGCCATGGGCCGCCGGCGCCTGCGCAACCTGTGCCTGGCCTATCTGTGCGCAGCCGAGGATGCCAATGCCCAGGCTCTGGCCGAGGCCCAGTATCAGTCCGCCGACAACATGACCGATGCCATGGGTGCCCTGCGTGCCCTGATGGACTGCCCAGGGGAGATCCAGGAGCGCAGTCTGGCCCACTTCGAGGCCCGCTGGCGGGAAGAGCCGCTGGTGCTGGACAAGTGGTTCGGCCTGCAGGCCACCGCCAGTGCGCCCGGGGCCCTGGATCGGATCCGGCGACTCATGCAGCACCCGGGCTTTTCCATCCGCAATCCCAACCGGGTGCGTGCCGTATTGGGGGCCTTCGCCATGGCCAACCCGGTGCATTTTCATGCCGCCGATGGCAGCGGCTACGAACTGATCACCGATCAGGTGCTGGAACTGGATGCCCTGAACCCCCAGATCGCCGCCCGGCTGGTCACCAGTCTGAGCCGCTGGAAGCGATTCGATGAACAGCGCCAGGGGCTGATGCGGGCGTGCCTGGAGCGCATCGTCGCCCACCCGGGGCTGTCCCGGGATGTGTACGAGATTGCCTCGCGGAGTCTGGGGTGAAAAGATAGGCGGCATGCACACACACAGCGCGACGATCATGGACGATCAACCCCTGGATATCCTCCGATCCACCTTCGGCTACGAGCAGTTCCGCCCGCCCCAGGACCAGGTGATCGACACCCTCATGCAGGGCGGCGATGCCCTGGTGCTGATGCCCACGGGGGGCGGCAAGTCCCTGTGCTATCAGATCCCCGCCATGGCCCTGCCGGGCACGGGCGTCGTCGTGTCCCCCTTGATTGCCCTCATGCAGGATCAGGTGGCTGCCCTGCGCCAGGCGGGGGTGCGTGCGGCCTATTTGAACTCCACCCTGCATTGGGAAGAGGTCCAGGAAGTGGAACGGGCTCTGCTGCGTGGCGAGCTGGATCTGCTCTACGTGGCCCCCGAACGCCTGCTCAATGAGCGCACCCTGGCCCTGCTCAAGCGGGCGCGCATCAGCCTGTTCGCCATCGACGAGGCCCATTGCGTGTCCCAGTGGGGCCATGATTTCCGGCCCGAATACATCAAGCTCTCCCTGCTGGCCGAGCACTGGCCCGACATCCCCCGCATCGCCCTCACCGCCACTGCCGACGAGCGCACCCGTCAGGAGATCCGTCAGCGCCTGGGTCTGGACCAGGCCCGGGTGTTCATCAGCGGCTTCGACCGCCCCAATATCCGTTACCGCATCACCCAGAGCAGCAGCAATGCCCGCCGGGACCTGCTGCGCTTCATCGAACAGACTCACCCGGACGAGGCGGGCATCGTCTACTGCCTGTCCCGCAAGCGGGTGGATGAGATCGCCGACTGGCTCTGCGATCAGGGACTGACCGCGCTGCCCTACCACGCGGGCCTGAGCGCCCAGGTGCGCGAGGCCCATCAACGGCGCTTTCTCAACGAGGAAGGGGTGATCGTGGTGGCCACCATCGCCTTCGGCATGGGCATCGACAAGCCCAATGTGCGCTTCGTGGCCCACCTGAACCTGCCCAAGAGCATCGAGGCCTATTACCAGGAGACGGGGCGCGCGGGCCGCGATGGCCTGCCGGCGGATGCCTGGATGAGTTACGGCCTGCAGGATGTGATCACCCTGCGGCAGATGGTGGACAGCTCCGAGGCGGACGAGAGCCACAAGCGGGTGGAGCGCCACAAGCTGGACGCCATGCTGGGCCTGTGCGAGATGACCACCTGCCGGCGCCAGGCCCTGTTGTCCTATTTTGGCGAAACGGAATCCGAGCCCTGCGGCAACTGCGACACCTGCCTGGAACCCCCCGAGACCTGGGATGCCACCGTGCCCGCCCAGAAGGCGCTCTCATGCGTGCATCGCACCGGGCAGCGTTTCGGGGTGAACTACCTGGTGGATGTGCTGCGCGGCAAGGACGATGCCCGTATCAAGCAGTTCGGCCATGATCGCGTGAGCGTCTTCGGCATCGGCAGCGACCTGGGCGTGAACGAGTGGAAGGGGATTTTTCGGCAGATGATCGCCCGGGGCCTGCTCACGGTGGACCTGGAAGGCCACGGCGGCCTGCATCTCAACGAGGCCTGCCGGCCGGTGCTGCGGGGGGAGATGCAGCTGATGCTGCGCAAGGAGGTGCGCCCTTCTCGTGCACCCAGGGAGCCTCGGCGCACGGCGGCGGCCGGTCTGGACAGCCCCGAGGATCAGCGCCTGTTCGAGGCCCTGCGCGCCTGCCGTCGTCGGCTGGCGGACGATCAGGGGGTGCCACCGTATGTGGTGTTTCATGATGCCACGTTGATGGAGATGGCGGAGATGCGACCGGAGAGCCTCAGGGCCATGGCGGCGATCTCCGGCGTGGGGGAGAGGAAGCTGGAGGCTTATGGAGAGGAATTCCTGGAGGTGATCTTGAGGTTTGAGTAACCCGAGGTTTGAGTAACCCTGATCACCGCGCGTTGAATACGACTACTGTCTTCCCCTTGGCCGTGATCAGCTCCCGCTCTTCCAGGTCCTTGAGTACCCGTCCGGCCATCTCCCGGGAGCAGCCCACGATCTTGGCCAGTTCCTGGCGGGTGATGCGAATCTGCATGCCCTTGGGATGGGTCATGGCGTCCGGTTGCTGGGCCAGTTCCATCAGGGTGCGGGCGATGCGGCCGGTCACGTCCAGGAAGGCCAGGTCGATCACCTTGCGGCTGGTTTCGCGCAGGCGCACGGCCATCTGGGTGGCCAGGAGAAACAGGATGGTCGGGTCCTGCATGGCCAGTTCGATGAACTTGGGGTAGTGGATCTCCGCCGTCTCGGTGGGGGTGCGGGTCACGATGCCGGCACTGCGCGCCTGGGAGGAGAACACCCCCATCTCCCCGAAGAACTGCCCCGGGTTCAGGTAGGCCAGCACCATCTCGTGCCCCAGCTCATCCTCGATCATCACGCTGACCGAACCCTGGATGATATAGTAGAGCGTGTCCGGGCGATCCCCCGCGTGGATGATGGTGGCACGGGCGGGATATTGGCGACGATGGCAATGGGCAAGCAATTTATCCAGTGCCTCTTCAGGCGCCTGTTGTTGCTTGAGTAGACTACTCATTGTCCACCTCGTAGGGGCAGGACGACAAACCGCCAACGCGAACAAGGGGGAAGGCGGGGCCTGTAGCCGCTGATGCGTCGGATGAGCTGAGGGCGCTTATCTTATTATTTTCCCTGCGCCGAGTTTATGGTAGCCCGGGTGGATTGTCGAATATTTGCATCGGCCGAGCGTGCCGAGAGGAAGAAAGGGCCGTGAAAACCCGGATCAAGTGGCTGGATAACGCAACCTTTGTGGGCGAGTCGGGCAGCGGACATGCCGTGGTGATGGACGGCCCGCCGGAGCACGGTGGGCGCAACCTGGGCCCGCGCCCCATGGAAATGCTGCTGCTGGGCATGGGCGGCTGCACGGCCTTCGATGTGATGCAGATCCTCAGGAAATCCCGGCAGTCGGTGACCGACTGCGAGCTGGAAGTGTCCGCCGAGCGCGCGGAGACCGACCCCAAGGTGTTCACCCGTATCCATGTGCACTACATCGTCACCGGTCACGAGCTGTCGGAGAAGCACGTTGCCAGGGCCGTCAGCCTGTCGGCAGAAAAGTACTGCTCGGCCTCCATCATGCTGGGCAAGGTGGCCGAGATCACCCATGATTTCGAGATCCGGTCGCCCTGAGCAAGGCGGTGCAGCGGTGTGATCTGTCGTTGCCGCGAAGACGGGTGATACACTCAATCGCCCTGAGGGAATCCATGAATCGCCGATTTCTTTGGTGCGGTATTGAAATGTGAACTGGTTCACATTAATCTCTCAAGCAGTGACCGTTGCCCTTCGGCTTCGGGTCCCGCCTGCGTTTCAGGCGTCAGCCCGTTGGGATGAGGGGTTTCACGCGAATATTCCGTCCACCCGGGCATTCGGGTCCGCGGAGCAGGGTAGGCGCCAGAAAAGGAGAAGCACGTGAGCAAGCCAAGTGTCCAGGGGTTCATCCGATACCTTCTCGTCCTCCTCGCGGCGTTGGCGCTGGGCGCCTGTGCCACCAAGCACCCCCCGCTGGAAGATGTCTCGCTGGACGGCAGTCCCGACTACATCATTGGCCCCGGAGATAACGTGAACATCTTCGTCTGGCGCCAACCCGAGCTCTCCATGTCGGTGCCGGTGCGCCCCGATGGCAAGATCACCACCCCGTTGATCGAAGACGTACCCGCCGCCAACAAGACCCCCACCGAACTGGCCCGGGACATGGAAGAGGTCCTGTCCGTGTATGTGCGGGACCCGGTGGTCACGGTCATCGTCACCGGCTTCCGTGGGCCCTATGATCAGCAAATCCGTGTGGTGGGCCAGGCCGCCAATCCTCAGGCCATTCCCTTTAATGAAAACATGACCGTCCTGGATGTGATGATCGCCGTTGGCGGGCTCACCGAGTTCGCGGCGGGCAATCGGGCCTCCATCGTGCGCCATGCCAACGGCGAGACCCGTCAGTTCAACGTGCGGCTGAACGATCTGCTCAACCGGGGTGACATCGAGGCCAACGCCCATGTGCTCCCCGGGGACATCCTGATCATTCCGGAATCCTGGTTCTAATGCCCGTGTCGGGTGGCCAGGGATGGCTCCCCCTTAGTTGATGTGCAGTAAGCAGCAGTTCGCGTAGGCGAGGAGGTCGCCGCCATGCAGGAAATCCTCAATCAGGTCCTGGGTTACGTCAGGTCCACCTGGCGCTACCGGTGGATCGTGCTCATCGTGGCCTGGATCATCAGCCTTGCCGGGTGGGCTCACGTCACCCAGTTGCCCGACCAATACCGCGCCTCCGCCCAGGTCCACGTGGATACGCAATCCATGTTGAGGCCTCTGTTGCGGGGCTTGGCTGTGGATACCAATATCTCCCAGCGAGTGGAATTCATGACCCGCACCATGCTCACCGGCCCCAACCTGGAAGAGGTGGCCCGGGAAGTGGATCTGCATCTGCAGGCGCGTGATGACAGCGACATGCAGCGGATCGTGAATCGGCTGCGCAGTGGGATCAATATCTCCTCCACTCGCCAGAATGATGTGTACACCATCTCCTACACCCACGGGAATCCACAGCATTCCTACGATGTGGTGCAGGCGCTCATCAACCGATTTGTGGAAGGGGCCCTGGGCGACACCCGCGCCGGGACGGATCATGCTCAACGTTTCCTGCAACAGCAGATCGAAGAGTACGAACAGCGCCTCACGGCTGCTGAGCGTCGGCTGGCAGATTTTCGTAGGGACAATGCGGGCTTGCTGCCGGGCGAAGGGGGGACCTATTACTCCCGGCTCCAGCAGGCCAGAAACCAGATGGAAGAGACCCAGCAGCGCCTGCGGGAGGCAGAAAATCGCCGTAACGAGATTCGCCGGCAGATTGCGGGCGAGGAACCCACCTTCGGCATCATGGGGGGCACTCGGACCTCGCAGGCCACGGCCGCCATCGACAGTCGTATCCAGAATCTGCAAAGCCGCCTCGATGAATTGCTGCTGACCTACACCGAACGGCACCCGGATGTACAAAGCATCCGCCGCACCATTGAGGATCTGGAGGAACAGCGGGAAGAGGAGATCATGCTGGCCCGCCAGAGTGGCCCCACGCCCGAGCAGTTGGATACCAACCCCGTGTATCAGCAGATGCGCATGAGCCTGTCCAATGTGGAGGTGGAGATCGCCAGTCTCAGCTCCCGGCTGCAGCGTCAGCAGGAGACCGTGGAAAATCTCCAGGGTATGGTGAACGTGATCCCCGAGGTCGAGGCTGAACTCAAGCGCCTGGACCGGGACTACAACATCAATCAGCAACAGTACAACCAGTTGCTTCAGCGCCGTGAATCGGCCGCCATCAGTCGTAGGGTGGAAGAGGGTGGCGATCAGGTGCAGTTCCGGGTGATCGAGCCGGCACGCGTGCCGTCCTCGCCGTCTGCCCCGAACCGACCGGCCATGTTCAGTGCCTCCCTGGTGGGTGGGTTGGCCGTGGGTGCTGGCCTGGCCTTCCTGATCGGTCTGCTGCGCCCCGTGTTCGACAACCGTCGCACGCTCAACTCGGTCACCGGCTTCCCGGTGCTGGGTGTGGTCTCCCAGGTGAGCAATGCCCGCATCAAGCGGCGTGAGCGAATCGAACTGGCCGCGTTTGCGTCCTTCGGTGGCCTGCTGATCCTCACCTACTTCGTGGTGGTGGCAGCGGGCGGAATTCATCTACCCATCGTGGAGCGGCTGCTGGGATGAGCGATAACGATCGAGAACTGAGCCTGATCGAAAAGGCAGAGCGCCGCCTGCGAGAGCAGGAGAGCGGCAAGGCAAGCGCCCCGTCGGCCTCGTCTGGTTTTGAGCGGACACAGGTCGATGCCCGGGTGGCCGACCAGCCCGAGTCCGCTCCGAAACCGGATTCGGAAGCAGTACAAGTGGCTGCCCACGACGCGAACGGTGTTGAGGCCGGCCCGGCAGAGCAGGTCCCCCTGCATCCGCTGCCGGATGTGCCACCGCCCCCGCCGGATCTGAAGCCGGACAGCGATCGTTATGTGGAACTCAATCTGGCCCATTTGCGCGAGCAGGGCTTTGTCACCGCCGGGTCTGAGCGCACCCAGGTGGCCGAAGAGTTCCGCATGATCAAGCGCCCGCTGCTGGCCAATGCCTTCGGTCGCGGGGCCGATCTCGTGGATCAGGGCAATCTGGTGATGGTGACCAGCGCCAAATCCGGCGAGGGCAAGACCTTCACGGCCGTCAACCTGGCCATCAGCATCGCCATGGAAATGGACAAGACGGTGCTGCTGGTGGATGCCGACGTGGGGCGCTCCCGGGTGCATGAGATCCTGGGCACCCCCATGGGGCCCGGGCTCATCGACCTGCTGCTGGACGACAAGCTGGACGTGGGCGATGTGATGATCAAGACCAACATCCCCAAGCTGCGGGTGGTGCCCATGGGCAAGTATCACCCCCATGCCAACGAGTTGCTGGCCAGTGAGGACATGCTGCGCCTCACCAAGGAGCTGGCGGAACGCTACCCGGACCGTATGGTGATCTTCGACTCCCCACCGCTGTTGCTCACCAGCGAGGCCTCGGTGCTGGGCGGCCTGCTGGGCCAGGTGGTCTTCGTGGTGGAGTCGGAAAAGACCCTCCATGGGGCGGTGAACGATGCTCTGGCCCTGCTGGATCATTCCAAGCCCATCGGGCTGGTGCTTAACAAGATGCGCTCGTCCCTGATCAGTCGCTACGCCGGCTATGGATATGGTTACGGCTATGGCTACAGCTACGCGAAACAGGGCAACGATCAACCCGCACAGGGATCCGCCGCATGAATCCTCCATGGAGTGGAGCGCTGCTGGGAGGCGCCGCCGTTCTGTTCCTGAGCGCCGACGCCTCGGCCAACCGGTGGGATTTTACGCCGCGGGTGAGTGTCTCGCAGACCTACACGGATAACGTGAATCTGGCCTCCTCCTCCGATGACAAGGAATCGGAATCGGTCAGTCAACTCAATACCGGCTTTTCCCTGAGTCGGGACGGTGGACGCACCGACCTGAGTCTGGGGTACAACCTGCAAAGCCTGGCCTATTGGGGAGATGACAGCCGTAACACGGTGAACCACACCTTCTCGGGCAACAGCACCACCGAGCTCCTCAGGGAGACCTTTTTCGTGGATGCTTCCGCTAGCTACCGGGAGCGATTGGTGGATGGTCGCGATGGTTTTGCGGATGACACTCTCACCGATGGCAACCGGACGGGGGTCGCTAACTACCGGATCAGCCCCTTTTGGCGCCAGCAGTTCGGGCGGTTTGCCGGTGGTGAGGTGCGCTACACATGGGACAAGACGGATTATCAGGATGCCAGCATTGGGGGTTCCGGGAGTGAGTCCAATCGGGTGCAGGCCAGCCTGAACAGTGGTCCCCAGTTCACCACCATTGGTTGGGGCCTGACCTACAGCTGGGACCAGGTCGACTTCGAGGACGGTTCCCAGACCACCTTCGAATCCATCGAGGGGCTGGTGCGGTTGAATCTCACGCCGCAGTTCAGCGTGTTTGCTGCCGGCGGGGAGGAGCGCAACGACTTCCAGCGCGATGCCGGGACCGATGACCCCGATGACAGTTTCTGGCGCGCAGGTGCCACCTGGCTGCCCACTCCCCGAACATCGCTTGATGCGTTCTATGGCGAGCGTTTTTTTGGGGACACCTATGGTTTGACTTTAAATCATCGATTTCGCCATGCGACGTGGTCTGTTGCTTACTCCGAGACCGTAGACACCCAACGAGGTGAGTTGGACGATGTTTTTGACCCATCCACAGACACATTCATCTCCCGACAACTCAGCGTCAGTGCTTCCGGTCAGCGATCTAGAGTGTCGTGGACGGTAAGCGGCTCCCGCGTGGAGCGCGAATACCAGACGGACCGAGGTGACGAAGAGGTCAACACCCTCACCACCTCCGCCAGCTACCAACTGGCCCCCCGCACCAGCGCCCAGGCCAGCCTGCAATGGCAGGGCACCGATTACGACGTGGATAACCGCAAGGACGACCTCTACGCCCTCAGCCTTGGCCTGAGCCGTACCCTGGGCCCACGCACCTCCGCCTCACTGACCTACCGCCATCAGCAGCGTGACTCGGACCTGCCGGACGGCGATTACGAAGAAAACCGGGTGACCGCCACACTCAGCGCCACGTTCTAGGGAGCGTCATGTACGAAGCCTACTTCAAGCTGGATCGCAAACCCTTCCAGCTCAGCCCTGACCCGCGCTACTTCTTTGGCAGCCGCATTCATCGGCGGGCGCTGGCCTATCTGCGTTACGGACTGAGCCAGGGTGAAGGCTTCATTGCCATCACGGGGGATGTGGGCACAGGTAAGACCACCCTGGTGCGCATGCTCTTCAACGAGCTCAACGATGACAACCTCATCGCCGCCCAGATCGTCACCACTCAACTCCAGGCCGATGACCTGCTGCGCATGGTGGCCATCGCCTTTGGGTTGGAGGTGGAGAAGGACAGCAAGGCGACCATCCTCTCCCGCCTGGAACGTTTCCTCACCGAGAGGGCCCGGGAAGGCAAGCGCATGCTGCTGGTGGTGGACGAGGCCCAGAACCTGCCCCCCCATGCCCTGGAAGAGCTGCGCATGCTCTCCAACTTTCAGGTGTCCGGTCGTCCACTTTTGCAAAGCTTCCTGCTCGGTCAGAACCAGTTCCGCCGCACCCTGCAGATGGCCGAACTGGAACAGTTCCGCCAGCGCTTCCTGGCCGCTTGCCACCTCACGCCCCTGTCGGAAGAGGAAACCCGGGAATACATCGAGTATCGCCTGGAGAACTCCGGCTGGCAGCGAGACCCGGACTTTACCCCTGAATCCTTCGCCGAGATCCACCGCCAGACCGAAGGCATCCCCCGACGCATCAACAGCCTGGCCGACCGCCTGCTGCTGTTCGCCTTCCTGGAGGAGCGGCACGAGATCGACGGTGCCGTGGTGCGTGCCGTGGCCCAGGAACTGGGCGAGGAGATGAACGCCCTCGCGGAAGAAACCGGTTCCGGGCCACTGGAAGGGGGCCTGGATCGCGGCGGTGTGTACGACGCCGAGGGCCTGCCGGCCCACTACTCCTGGAGCAACCTGGAACTGCGGGTCTCGGCACTGGAAAGCCGCATCCAGACCATGGAAAAGACCTTCTACCGGGAAATCTCCCAGGTCCGCCGCTTCATCAAGCATTTCCTGAAGGAGAAGCCCCAGTGACCCAGGTTCCCAACGCCCCCCAGTGCATCCGCAATGCCATGACCGTGGATGTGGAAGACTACTTCCAGGTCTCCGCCTTTGAGGAACACATCTCCCGGGGGAGTTGGGATGATCTGCCCTGCCGGGTGGAACAGAACGTGGATCGCATCCTGGAGATCTTCTCGGACCAGGGCGTGAAGGCCACCTTTTTCTATCTGGGGTGGGTGGCTCGCCGCTATCCGGAACTGGTGCGGCGCACCCGGGACGAGGGCCACGAGATCGCCAGCCACGGCTGGTCCCATATTCGTGCCACGGAACAGACCCAGGAGGCCTTCCGTCAGGATGTCTCCCGCACCAAGGCGCTGCTGGAGGACGTGACCGGCGACCCGGTGCAGGGCTATCGGGCCGCCAGTTACTCCATTGGCCGCAACAACCTCTGGGCCCTGGATGTCCTTCAGGAAACGGGGTATCGCTACAGTTCCAGCATCTACCCCATCCGCCACGACCTCTACGGCATGCCCGAGGCCCCCCGCTTCGCCTTTTACCCCGTGGAGGGCGACCTGCTGGAGGTGCCGGTGACCACCCTGGAACTGGCGGGCCAGAAGTTCCCCTGCGGCGGTGGCGGCTATTTCCGCCTATTCCCCTATCACCTGTCCCGCTGGGCCATACAGCGTATCAATCAGGCCGAGGGGCAGCCGGCGGTGTTCTATTTCCACCCCTGGGAGATCGACCCGGACCAGCCCCGCCAGCAGAACATCGGCCTCAAGACCCGGGTTCGCCATTACCTCAACCTGAAGCGCACGGAATCGCGCCTCAAGCTACTGCTCAAGGACTTTCACTGGGACCGCATGGACCGCGTGTTCCTGGAGCCTGCCCCCAGCCCATGACCGCACAGCCACAGACCTCAAGCCCGTCCACGAACCTGACCATCCAGCGCCTGGAGCCGGCGATGGAGTCTGGCTGGGAAGCCTTCGTGGATGCCTGCCCCGACGCCACCTTTTTCCACCGTGCCGGCTGGAAACGGGTGCTGGAGCAGGCCCTGGGGCATAAGGGCTATTACCTTTACGCCGAATCCGGGGGCCGCATCCGCGGTGTGCTGCCCCTGGGGCATGTGAAGACCCTGCTGTTTGGCAATGCCCTGATCTCCGTGCCCTTCTGCGTGTACGGTGGCGTGGCCGCCGAGGATGCCGAGGCCGAGCAGGCGCTGATCCAGGCCGCCCAGGACCTGGCCGAGGAACTCCAGGTGGATTATCTGGAACTGCGCCACCGGGAGCGTCGCCTGCCCGAATGGCCCTGCAAGGACGACCTGTACGTGACCTTCCGCAAGCCCATCGATCCCGACCCGGACGTGAACATGAAGGCCATCCCCCGCAAGCAGCGGGCCATGGTGCGCAAAGGCATCAAGCGGGAACTGGCCTCGGAGCGGGATACGGGCATCGACCGATTCTTCCCCATTTATGCCGACAGCGTGCGCCGCCACGGCACGCCGGTGTTCGCCCGCCGGTTCTTTCAGGCCCTGATGGATGAGTTTGGCGAGGCGGCCCAGGTGACCACGGTCAGCCATGACGGGCAGCCCGTGAGCAGCGTGCTGAGCTTCCTGTTCCGGGATGAGGTGCTACCTTACTACGGCGGGGGCACCCCCGAGGCCCGTGACCTGGCCGCTTTTGATTTTCTCTATTGGGAGGTGATGCGCCGGGCCAGCCAGGAGGGCTACTGCCTGTTCGATTATGGTCGCAGCAAGCGGGGCACAGGCTCCTTCAGCTTCAAGAAGAACTGGGGTTTCGAGCCGGAGCCGCTGCACTACGAATACCATCTGGTACGGGCGAAGGATGTGCCGGATATCAATCCCTTAAATCCCAAGTATCGGTTGTTCATTGCTGGCTGGAAGCGGTTGCCGTTGCCGGTGGCCAATGTGTTGGGGCCGGTGATCTCAAGGGGGTTGGGCTGATGGTGTGGAGTCCGTGCCTTCGACTTTCGCGACCAAGGGTCGCTCCCACAGGGAGCGGGGCCAGCACCACTCTATGTAGCACCACCCCGTGGGAGCGGCCCTCGGCCGCGAAGGCCGGAGCCCGGTAATGCCAAAACCCCACCTTCTGTTCCTGGCCCACCGAATCCCCTATCCCCCCAACAAGGGGGACAAGATCCGTTCCTTCAACCTGCTCAAGCACCTGGCGGCCCACTACCGGATCCACCTGGGCTGCTTCGTGGACGACCCGGCAGATTGGCGCTACCAGGACGATATCACCGCCTATTGCGAAGAAGCCCACCTTCAGGCCCTGCACCCCCGCCTGGCCAAGCTCAAGAGCCTGCGTGGCTTGCTGACCGGCCAGGCCCTCACGGTGCCCTATTATGCCGACGCCCGGATGCATGACTGGGTGCATAAAAAGCTGGATGCCGGCATCGACCGGGTGTTGGTGTTTTCCTCGGCCATGGCTCAGTACCTGCGGCCCGAGGACCATGCAAAGTGCCATGTGGTGGTGGACTTCGTGGATGTGGATTCCGATAAATGGCGTCAGTACGCCCCATCGCATCGGTTTCCCATGAAGCAGCTCTACCTGCGCGAGTCACGCGAACTGCTGGCCTTCGAACGCGAGACTTCTGCGCGGGCCACGGCCGGGGTCTTCGTCAGCCACGAAGAGGCGGAACTGTTCCGCCAACTGTCCCCCGAGACCGCCCGGATCACCCATGCCATCGACAACGGCGTGGATGTGGACTACTTCTCACCAGAGCACGCCTATCCCTCGCCCTTCCAGATAGGGGAGCATCATCTGGTCTTCACGGGCGCCATGGACTACTGGGCCAATGTGGATGCGGTGCGTTGGTTTGCCGAGTCGATCTTTCCGGGGATCTACAAACAGTGCCCCAAGGCCCGTTTCACCATCGTGGGCGCCCGCCCCAGTCCGGAGGTGAAACGGCTGGAAGAGATCGAGGGTGTGCAGGTGACCGGGGCGGTCAAGGACGTACGCCCGTACCTGGCTTATGCCGCAGCCGCCGTCGCCCCCTTGCGCATTGCGCGCGGGGTGCAAAACAAGGTGCTGGAGGCCATGGCCATGGCCCGCCCGGTGATCGCCACCTCCCAGGCCATGGATGGCCTGCGGGTGTGTGAGGATGTGGATCCCATGGTGGCTGACACACCCGATGCCCTGAATGCACTGGCGGTCGCGGTGTTGACGGGGGAAATCCCCGATGACACCGGGGCGCGGAATCGGGCGTGCGTGTGCAGGCATTACAGTTGGGCGGAGCACATGGGGCGATTTGTGGATTTGCTGGAGAGTGATCGGGGGGCAGGAAAATAGATGAACACCAGCCCATCCAGCACACAAGCTCAACCCGATGCCCCGGCCCCCATCAAGGCCAGGAAGAGTGGCCTCCCATGGCCCCTGGCCCTCGGCCTGCTCGCCGCCGCCTTCCTGGCCATGCTGGCCCTCTATTGGCCCAGCGTGCAAAGCCTGGTGGGCATCTGGGCCAATTCCGACACCTATGCCCACGGCATGGTCATCCTCCCCATCAGCCTCTTCCTGGCCTGGACCCAGCGCCACCGACTGGCACAGGTCACGCCCAGCCCCAGCCTCTTCGGCGCCCTGGTCATCCTGGCCCTCGGCGTTGGCTGGTTCCTGGCCCGCGCCGCCGATGTCACCGTGGTACAGACCTTCGTGGTGGTGGCCATGGTCCCGGCGCTGGTGCTGGCCATCCTGGGCTGGCAGGTTTCCCGGGTGCTCATTTTCCCGCTGGCCTATCTGTTCTTTGCCTGGCCCGTGGGCAACTTTCTGGTGCCCATCCTGCAGGACTACACAGCCTGGTTCACCGTGTGGATGCTACGGGCCAGTGGCATCCCCACCTTCAGCGAAGGCTATTACATCAGCATCCCCGCCGGAGATTTCGTGGTGGCCGAGGTATGCAGCGGCATCCGCTACCTGATCGCCTCCGTGGCCCTGGGGCTGGTGTATGCCTATCTGGTCTATCGCAGCATCTGGCGCCGTCTGGCCTTTGTGGCCCTGTCCATCCTCGTACCCATCGTTGCCAATGGCCTGCGCGCCTACGGCATCATCATGATCGCCCACTGGACCAATATGGAGCACGCCGTGGGGGTGGATCACCTGATCTATGGCTGGCTGTTCTTCGGGTTCGTGATGTTCCTGTTGTTCTGGATCGGCACCTTCTTCAGGGATGACCACGAACCGCTCAGTGCCAAGGTCAAAGGGGAAGATGCCGCACCGGGTGCGGGCACAGGCCTTCCGCTGACCCGCAGCCTCGCCTCCCATGCCACCCCCATCGTGGCCGTTGTGGTGGCCCTTGCCCTGGCCCCCAGCGGCGAGACCTGGCTTGACCAGCGCATGGCCGCCCTGGCCGGCGACCTGCGGCCCGAGGCCCCGTTGATGGCCGGTTGGGATGGTCCGGAAACCCTGGACGAGGCCCCCTGGAACCCTCGTTGGGCCGAGCCGGACACTCGCCTCCAGGTGGCCTACGCCAGCCCGCGCGGACACATGGAATGGCATGTGTATCATTACCGGCATGATCAGCCCGGTACTGACCTGATCCGCTATGACAACCGCATCTTTGATGGCGACCGCTGGCGGCGCATCAGCCAGGGCAGCCAAAACGTGACCCTGCCTGATGGCAGTCAGCGCCCGGTGCGCGAGACGCTGCTGCGGGGCAGGGAAGGGAATGACCGGGTGGTATGGCACTGGTATCAGGTGGCCGGACAGACCACCGTCCGTCCCATCGAGGTGAAGCTTCTGGAGGCCAGCGCCCGCCTCACCGGTCATCGGGAAGGCTCCCTGCTGGTAGTGGTGAGCGCTGAATACGAGATCTCAGCCGACGAGGCCCGGGACACCCTGGCGGGATTCCTGGAACAGTCGCCCCGCCGGGTGGCCGTGGTTGAATCGACGCCCCAGGTGGCCGCGGATGAGTGAGGGCCCTCGCAAGGATGCCGTACCGCCACTGGTCGCCCACATCATTCACCGACTGGATGTGGGCGGCATGGAAAACGGTCTGGTGAACCTGATCAACCACATGCCGCCTCAGCGTTATCGGCACGCCATCATCTGCATGACCGACTACACCGACTTCGCCCAGCGCATCCAGCGTGACGACGTGAGCCTGCACGCCCTGAACAAGCGCGAGGGCAAGGACTTGGTCGTACATGGGCGGCTCTGGCGACTGCTGCGGGAACTGCGGCCCGATATCGTTCACACCCGCAACATGGCCACCCTGGAATCCCAGGTGACAGCGGCCCTGGCCGGCGTGCGCCATCGGGTGCATGGTGAGCATGGTTGGGACATGGGGGATCTGGATGGCTCCCGCATCAAGACCCAGCGTCTGCGCCGGCTGGTGAGGCCGCTGGTGGGGCAGTACATTGCCCTGTCGCGGCACCAGTTGGGGTATCTGCAGGACGCAATCGGGGTGCCGGCCTCGCGGTTGAATCATGTATGTAACGGTGTGAACACGGGGCGGTTTCGGCCGGCGGCTTTACCGGATGATTCCGGGGTCAGGGAGGCTGATGGTGGCTTCGATATTCGCGGCCGAGGGCCGCTCCCACGGGGGGGCAGGGACGCAGCATTGCCAGAGGGATTTGCGCCGGAGGGGACCACCGTGATCGGGGCCGTGATGCGCATGCAGGCGGTGAAGGCGCCCGAGGTACTGTTGGAGGCCTTCATCCAGTTGTGCCAGCGTCCGGGGCACGAGAGCGCCCGCCTGGTCATGATCGGTGATGGCCCGAAATTGGCCGGTTTACGTGAGCGCCTGGAGCAGGCTGGCTTGACCGATCGCGCCTGGCTGCCCGGCGCCCGGGATGACGTGCCCGATTTGATGCGGGCCATGGATCTGTTCGTCGTGCCCTCGCTGGCCGAAGGCATCTGCAATACCATCCTGGAGGCCATGGCCACGGGTCTGCCGGTCACTGCCACCCATGTGGGGGGCAACCCGGACCTGGTAGAGGAGGGGCGCACCGGCCGTTTGATCCCCGCCGGGGACGTGGGCGCCCTGACGGACGCTCTGGCCGGGTATCTGGCCTCGCCGGAGACTGCGGCAGCCCATGGGACCAATGCACGCGCCCGCGCTGAGGCATCCTTCAGCATGGATGCGATGGTTCAGGGGTATATGGATGTTTATGATGGGCTGGTTGGGTCAGCCCCTCACCCCAACCCCTCTTCTCCCCAAAGGGGAGAGGGGGTCTAAAGTTCCCATGCCCAGCGAGAAGTCTTCAAACTCCCTTCTCCCCTCGGGGGAGAAGGGCCGGGGATGAGGGGAACGGAGGGCACGGTACCAGCGGTGGCCCTCACCCCAACCCCTCTCCCGCAGGCGGGAGAGGGGCTCAATTAAAGAGAACAAGTTTATGTGCGGCATCACAGGGATCTTCGACACCCGCGAACAGCGCCCCATCGACCGGGCGCTGCTGGAACGCATGAACAAGACCCAGTTCCATCGGGGGCCGGACGAGGGCGGCATCCACGTGGAACCGGGGCTGGGTTTCGCCCACCGGCGCCTGTCCATCATCGACCTGTCCAGCGGCCAGCAACCCCTGTTCAACGAGAACGGGTCCGTGGTCGTCACCTACAACGGCGAGATCTACAATTTCCCGGAGCTCACCGAAGAACTGAAGGCCGCCGGCCACCAGTTCCGGACCCACTGCGACACCGAGGTGATCGTCCACGCCTGGGAGCAATGGGGCGAGGCCTGCGTGAAACGCTTCCGGGGCATGTTTGCCTTTGCCGTGTGGGACCGGAACGTGGACACGCTGTTCATCGCGCGGGACCGTCTGGGCATCAAGCCTGTCTACTACGCCATCAGGCCCGACGGCATACTCACCTTCGCCTCCGAGCTCAAGGCTCTGATGGCCGATCCGGATCTGCCCCGTGCCCTGGATCCCCAGGCCGTGGACGACTACTTTGCCTATGGCTACGTCCCCGAGCCGCGCACCATCTACGACGCCGTTCATAAACTCCCCCCAGGGCACACCCTGTCTATCCACCGCGGCCTGCGGGTGCCCGAACCGCGCATCTACTGGGACGTGCCGTTCCGGGATACGGGCCCCATGAGCGAGGCAGAGGCCATGGAAGGGCTGGAGGAACGCCTGCGCGAGGCCGTGCGTGTGCGGCTGGTGGCCGAGGTACCGCTTGGGGCCTTCCTATCCGGCGGTGTAGACTCCAGCGCCGTGGTGGCCATGATGGCCGGTCTGTCATCCGATCCGGTCAAGACCTGCTCCATCGCCTTCAGCGACCCGGCCTATGATGAATCCGCCCACGCTGCCCAGGTGGCGCAGCGTTTCGGCACCAGTCACCAGGTGCGTCAGGTGGATCCAGACGATTTTGGACTACTGGATCGCCTGGCCGAGTTGTACGACGAACCCTATGCCGACAGCTCAGCCTTGCCCACCTACCGTGTGTGCGAGTTGGCCCGGGAGCAGGTAACCGTGGCCCTGTCCGGCGACGGCGGCGATGAAACCCTGGCCGGCTACCGGCGCTACAGGTTCCACATGCAGGAGGAACGTCTGCGCTCCATGATGCCCCTGGGTCTGCGCCGCCCCCTGTTTGGCGCCATGGCGCACCTCTACCCCAAGGCCGATTGGGCACCCCGCATGTTCCGGGCCAAGGCCACCTTCCAGGCCCTGGCCCGGGATGCTGTGCAGGGTTATTTCAACAATAACGCGATCATCCGCGACGAGCAGCGGCAGCGCCTGTACAGCGAATCCTTCCGCCGCAGCCTGCAGGGTTATCATCCCGTGGAGGTCCTGCGCTACCACGCCCAGCGCTCCCCTACGGATCACCCCCTATCCTTGGTGCAGTACCTGGACATGAAAACCTACCTCCCCGGCGACATCCTCACCAAGGTGGACCGCGCCAGCATGGCCCACGCCCTGGAAGTGCGCGTGCCCATCCTGGATCACCCGTTGGTGGAATGGATCTCCGGCCTCTCACCGGACATGAAGCTCAAGGGCGGGGAGGGCAAGTACATCTTCAAGAAGGCCATGGAGCCGCACCTGCCCCAAGACATCCTCTACCGCCGCAAACAGGGCTTCGCCGTCCCCCTGGCCCAGTGGTTCCGTGGGCCTCTAAAACAACGCCTTCAGGAAACCATCCTGGGCGACCGCCTCAGAGACTCCGGCATCTTCGACATGAACACCCTCCAGCACCTGGTGGATGCCCACGTGAGCGGCCAGCGGGACTACAGCGCCCCGCTGTGGAGTCTGTTCATGTTTGAGGCGTTTTTGCGGAGGAACGAGGGTGTGGGGTAAGGACCGCGCTGACTCACATTACATGAAGGCATTGTTGCGCGGTGCGCTGCGCTCGTCTGTCATGATCAAATCATGCGACTAACCCTCGAATTCTACGATGGCAATGCGTATCTGCTTGATGACGAGGATTATCACTGATGGCTATGTACAATCCCCCCCATCCTGGCGAGTTCATCCTTGCAACCTATATGGAGCCCTTTGGGCTCAGTTGCCGGTACCTGGCAGAGCAGCTGGACGTCTCTCCATCTACTCTGAGCCGGATCCTCAAGCAGCAAAGCGGCGTCAGCCCTGAAATGGCATTGCGTTTATCGAAAGCACTTGGCCGCACACCGCAAAGCTGGCTTGCGATGCAAGATTCCTATGATCTTTGGCACGCAGGCAGGAGCATTGACCTCGATAGGGTCCACAAGGTGGAACTGATTTCCGCGTGATCCGTTATTACGTCCCGCTCTGTCCGAGGTCTTCAGTCCCACCCTCATCGATCTGCATACGGTGGAATCATGAACCGGGGCCGGGCATCCAGCCCTTCTTCCGAGACGCTTAACACGGACGCTTGATCTGTCCGGGCAGCCGAGTGTCCGGCAGATTGAGGCGCGTCTGAGCATCCTCGCGCAGACTGTCATAGGTGTCCATCAGCATCAGAGCATGATCCCTGGCCAGCAGCAGGCTCGCGGCAAACTCTGCGGGGCAGGTCATGTATTCGTGAACCAGTTCGTTGCGAAGCTTCCGTGCTTCCAACCACTCCGACGTGCTGCTCAGCACCCCAAGTCGCTCAGCCCGGTTCAGCACCTCAATCTGGCTGCCGGGAGTCTCCGCCAGTGCCCTCAGCCAACGAGGCAGCAGCTTGTCGGCGATGGTGTCCTGCATCCTGGAGAATCTCGATACAAAGGCCTCGAGCCTTTCAGCCATTTCCGGCCGATCTTCCAGTTGGCGAACCCATTCCTCGGAGATGTTTTCGGTGTAAAGGCGTCGCCAACTGTAGGCCAGGTGATGCCCCTCTCGAGATACAATCTCCAGGGTGTGGAGAAAACGATCAACCGGTAAAAATTCCTCCCGACTCATAAAGGTATACCTGTTTTCAGCGCCCGATCATGGATCGGTTGGCGGGGTGTATTCGGGTCCAGTACCAGCACATCGATGGGTTGGTCGCCCAGTGCCATCTGAAGCCGCGCCACCATCCGCAGGGACTGGCGCTTTCGCTCCTCCAGGGGGTGGGGGCACTGGATCAACAGGTCAATGTCCCCACCCCGCAAGGAATCATCCACCCTCGAGCCAAACAGCCACACCTGCGCCTCGGGGCCAAACAGATCCCGTGCGGTTTGCTTGATGACGCTGGTCTGCTCAGCTGACAGTCGCATCGGCTCACTCGAACACTGAAAGCAGGCCCCTCAGGCCTGCTTGCGCACCTGCCGCAGCACCTCGGCCCCTTCCCGGATCATCTCCTCCGTGGTGGCCCAGTTCACGCAGGCATCGGTGATGGAGCAGCCATAGCGCAGCTTGGAACGATCCTCCGCCATGGGCTGATTCCCTTCCTCCAGGAAACTCTCCACCATCAGCCCGACAATGGACTGATTCCCCTCGCGGATCTGATGCATCACATCCTTCATCACCAGCGGCTGCAATTCTGGCTTCTTGGAGGAATTGGCGTGAGAGCAGTCCACCACGATGTTCTTGGGGATGCCCGCCTTCTCCAGGGCCTGCTCGGCCAAGGCTACGGAGACCGTGTCGTAATTGGGCTGGCCATTGCCGCCGCGCAGCACCAGGTGCCCGTAGCGGTTGCCCCGGGTGCGCAGGATTACCGATTGCCCATCGCTGCCGATACCCAGGAAACTATGCGGGTTGGATGCCGACAGGATGGCGTTCACCGCCACGCCCAGATCCCCATCCGTGCCGTTCTTGAAGCCCACCGGCGTGGACAGCCCCGAGGACATCTCCCGGTGGGTCTGCGACTCCGCCGTGCGGGCGCCGATGGCCGTCCAGGCGATCAGATCCCCGTAATACTGAGGCGCGATGGGGTCCAGGGCCTCGGTGGCCGCTGGCAGGCCCAGTTCGTTGATGTCCATGAGAAAGCGCCGCGCCTTGGCCATGCCCTCATCGATCCGGAAGCTGTCATCCAGATACGGGTCATTGATGAAGCCCTTCCAGCCCACGGCGGTGCGGGGCTTCTCGAAATACACGCGCATCACCAGCAGCATGGTGTCGGCCACCTCGTCCGCCAACACCTTCAGCCGCCGGGCGTAATCCAGCCCCGCCTCCGGGTCATGGATGGAGCAGGGCCCCAGCACCACAAACAGCCGCGGATCCTTGCGATCCAGGATGTCGCACAGGGCCTGGCGCCCCTGCAGCACCGTGTGCTCCGCCGCCTCGGACATGGGCAACTGGGCCTTGATCTCCCGAGGCGAGGGCATGTAGTCCACGGAGGCGATGTTGAGGTTGTCGGTCTGTGCAGTGCTCATGCGGCTGTCCGGGTGATATGAATGGCAATCTCGTCAGTTTAACGCGAAAAGCAGGGGCTGTGCGTTGCGGGGTAGGGAGTGGCCGAATAGACTGGAGCCTCTGTCACAAGCTTGATCGAGGAAGGCAGGGATCAATGCCATCTATCCGGGATGATTTCGGCCCATGACCCTTAAAGAGCAACTCACCCGCCATGCCCTGCTGCCGCTGCATGAACGACTGCGGGGGCGAGATACCGTTCGGGAATGGAAGCGGTTTCGCGCCAACGAAAGGCTCTCGTCCGAGGCGTTCCACCAACTGCGACTCACCAAACTGCGGCAAATGCTGCAGCACTGCGGCCATCACGTTCCCTACTACCGCGAGGTCTTCGAACGAATCGGCATGACCGACCCTGGGCACTGCGACCTGCAGGATCTGAAGCAGCTGCCCATCCTGGAGCGCTCCACCCTGCGGGATGAGGGGCAGCGCCTGATCACCGAAGGCTGGGAACCCCGGCTCATCCGCTACAGCACCGGCGGCTCCACGGGCGAGCCCTTGGTCTTTTACACAGACAAGCATCGCGAATCCTGCCTCAACGCACAGAAACTGCGGGCCCGCTCCTGGTTTGGCGTGCACCCGGGGGATCGACAGGTGGACTTCTGGGGCTCGCCCATCGAGATGTCCCGACAGAGCCGGCTGCGTGTGCTCAAGGACCGCTGGCTGCTCAACCAGGTGGTGCTTTCCGCATCCAACCTCACGCCCCAGCGTATCGCCGAATATCTGGAGTTCCTGGCTCGTTTCCAGCCCAGGCTGATCTACGGTTACCCCACCGTGATCTATCGCGTGGCCCAGCACCTGCTGGAGCACCCGGGTCTGCTGGGCGACTATCGCCCCCGGCTGATCGCCTGCACCTCGGAGATGCTGCTGCCGCATCTGCGCGAGGCCATCGCGGAAGCCTTTGAATGCCCCGTGGCCAATGAATATGGTGCCCGGGACGGCGGCTTGGTCGCCCATGAATGCCCTGAGGGCCATCTTCATATCATTGGGGAGCACGTGATTGTGGAGGTGGATCAACCTGATCAAGATGGCGTGGGTGATCTGTTGGTCACCAATCTGGATGGGTACGGCATGCCCTTCATCCGCTATCGCATCGGCGACCGCGGTGCCCTGGCCGACGAACCCTGTCCCTGCGGGTCGCCCCTGCCGCGTCTGCGGGAGATACAGGGTCGGGCCAATGACTTCCTGGTGGGCCGCGAGGGTCGCCTCATCCACAGCTCCACCGCCAACTACATCCTTCGTGAGATCCCCATCTTGCGCCAATACCAGCTGCGTCAGCGCCCGGATCGCAGCTTCGACCTGATCGTGGTGCCCTCCCGGCCCCTGACGGACCAGGAACAGGAACACATTCGTGCAGGTCTGTGCCGCATTCTGGATGAATCCGTGGCGGTGCGTTTCCAGCCGGCTGAGACCATCCCACCCGAGAAATCGGGCAAATATCGTTGGGTGATCAGTGAGGCGGCATGACCACCCCCCGGAACTGGCGTGGAGAAAAGCCCATGATGTCCCAAATGCTGATCGGGCCGATGCGTCCTGTGCTGCAATGGCTGGCCCCAGGCGGGTCTCGGGCGCCCCTGTCCATCCTGATCTATCACCGCGTGCTCCCCGAACCCGATCCCTTGCTGACCGGGGATCCGGATGCCGCCACCTTTCGATGGCAGATGCAGCTGGTCGCACGGCTATTCAACGTGCTGCCCTTGTCCGATGCGGTGAGGAGACTGCAAGACGGCACCTTGCCTTCCCGAGCGGCCTGTATCACTTTCGACGACGGTTATGCCGACAACCACGAAGTGGCCTTGCCGATTCTGCGTGAGCAGGGCCTGCCTGCCACCTTCTTCGTGGCCACCGGCTTTCTTGATGGCGGCATGATGTTCAATGACCGCGTGCTGGAGAGTATTCGCCGCATGCCGTCGGGTGAGCTGGATCTTGAGCATATCGGACTCGGCATGCGCAGCATCGACGGCTTGGATGAACGCAAGGCTCTGATCAAGGAGGTGATCCAGTCGGTGAAGTACCTGGAGCGTGGCGAGCGGGAGGAGAAGGTTGAACAATTGACGGCCCAGTGCCCGCAGGCCCTGCCCGACGACCTGATGATGACCACGGCGCAACTGAAGGGCCTGGCTGCCGCCGGCATGGAGATTGGCGGGCACACGCACAGCCATCCCATCCTGGCGCGCCTGACGGATGACCAAGCGCGGGCTGAGATCCACCAGGGCAAAGAGGCGCTGGAATCAATCCTGGGGCAACCGGTGATGATGTTTGCCTACCCCAACGGCAAGCCCGGTTCAGACTACCTGCCCAAGCACGCGGCCATGGTGCGCGAGTGCGGTTTCGATGCCGCCGTCTCCACCACTTGGGGTGTTTCCACCCCGCACACCGATCGCTACCAGTTGGCCCGCTTCACACCCTGGGACGCCACGCCAGGTCGTTTCGGGCTCAGACTTGCGAGAAACCTTCTCAAGCGCCACCACCCTGACTGACTGACTCACTCACGCCCTCTGGCCGCCACTCTGCAGGTCCCTTTATAGAGCCGCGCTCAATGGCTCTCAAGGTCGGGGCATGCAACGGACGCGTTCTTCGCATGGATGTCGCGGAAGATGTCGACAAGCTCCGGGATGCGTTGCTGCCATGCGTTATCACGGGCATGACGCAGGATCACTTCGGTGTTCCACGTGGTTGTTAGTGCTTGATGCAGGGCATCCTCGAGGGCTTTGGCATCTCCGAAGGGCACCAGCACACCCACATCAGGTGAGTTGACCACTTCCGCGTTACCACCCACCCGCGTCGTGACGATCGGTAGACCACAAGCCGACGCCTCAAGGAAGACGTTGGCCCAGCCTTCGAATCGTGTGGCCAATGCAAAGACATCCCCGGCCGAATAGACGTACTTCAATTCATCGGGTGAAACCGGTCCGAGAAGATGGACCCTATCCTCAAGCTTCAGGTCCTGAATTTGCTGCCTCAGCTGTGGTTCATTGTTGCCCTCGGGGGTAGCCCCGCCCGCAATCACAAAATGCAGGTCCGGGATCCGCCTGAGCAGCGAGGGCATGACATCGATAATGCGATGGAAGCCCTTTCGTTCTGTTAATCCACCCACCGAAACCAGCAGGCGGGCGTTGGCAGGCAACCCCCAGCGGTCGCGACTTGACCTGCGATCCTCCGGCCCGAATCGGTCAAGATCCACCCCATTGCCCACCACTCGCACATGATCAGGCGGGTGTCCCCAGGCGATGGCATCCTGTCGTAATGAGTCGGCAACCGACAGGACAATGGATGCCCCCTTGAGCGCCTGTTGGATCTGTTTTTTTTCTAGTGGGCTGTGCTCGAAACGCCGCAGGCTTCCCCGAAGGGTGATCGTGTAAGGGTAACCCAACCAACGGCTTAGCAGTCTGGCAGCAACGCCATCCGGGTAGATGAAATGTGCGTCAATGATGTCGAAGCGGTCTTCCCGCTTCAGTTGACGCAGGACCCTCCACGATCCCAGGGCCTGAAACCATCCGTCGGTCCATTTAAAAAGGCCTGGAAACGAGAAGTAGCGTGGATGGTATACATCAATGCCATCCTGGGTCTCATGGTGTGGCAGGCGAGGCCGGTATTCGGGTTTGAATCTTCTCAGTAATCCTTGAAAGGGAAACCACGGTGCTGGAGCCACGACAACCAGTTCCAGTTCCTGGGCGACACGGCGCATGCGCTCCCGAACGAACAAACCAAAGTTGGGCTGGCTTGTATTCGGGTAGACGTGGGTGTAAACCACGAGTCGAGGGCGCCGCTCAGATGGCATGGCCTTTCTCCAGAGCGTCCAGGGAAGCTCTATAAACGTCCTGATAACGCGCAACACTGGCGCGCCAGTTTCGTTCGACCTCAACGAAGCGTCGCCCGGAGGCTCTTACGGAATCCCACTCCGACTGCCGCCCGAGAGTTTCGATAATGGTTTCAGCGAGGGCCCGGGAGTCTCCAGCCTGGAACAGCCAACCCGTTTCGCCGTGGCGGATCAACTCTCGATGTCCACCCACATCGGATGCGACCAACAAGCGGCCCTGCGCCATGGCCTCCAGTGGCTTGAGGGGGGTGACCAGTTCCGTGAGACGCATGGATAGGCGAGGATAAACAAGCAGATCGACAAGATCGTAATACATCTGTATCTGCTCGTTGGGGATGCGGCCGGTGAAGATGACATCTTTCTCGATACCCATGCGCGCGGCCTGCTGCTTGAGGTTATCTTCCTGCGGTCCCCCTCCAACCAGCAATATCCGTATGTCCGGTGCTTGTTGTTTGATCAGCGGATAAGCGTCGAGCAGCAGCCTTAAACCTTCATAAGCATAAAAAGATCCGATAAAACCCAGCACGCGGCAGCCTTTCAAGCCCAACGACTCTTGCAGTGCCGGATCGGCTTGGCCGCCCAATGTGAAACGGTCCGGGTCGACCGCGTTCGGGATGACTGTGACCTTTTCCGGGGGGACACCCCGGTCAATGATGTCCTTGCGTAGCCCCTCGCAAATCGTCGTGACGTGGTCGGCTCGCCTGAGCGCAAATGTTTCCAAGGCGCGGCTGAGCCGGTAGCGAAGGCCTCCTTCACGACTCGTTCCGTGATCCACGGCTGCGTCTTCCCAGAAGGCGCGAACCTCGTACACCACGGGTATGCCGAACTGTCTACCCACCCATAACGCCGGAATCGCGTTCAGAACAGGTGAATGAGCATGCAGGATATCCGGGCGTATCGTTTCGGCCAGCTGACGCAAACGCCGCCCCAGATGTTGCATCAGGCGCAATTCCCGGAGTACCGGCAGTTTGGGTAGACCGGCTGGCGTGCGATGGAAATGCAGCCCTTCCACATCCTCCTCAAGCACCCCATTCCCCGTATGTTTCGGGCTGGTGAGATGGGCCGTTTCCCAGCCAAACCGGCGCTGCTCCTTCAGAATGGCGACAGTACGAAATGTATAGCCGCTGTGATGGGGGATGGAATGGTCAAGGATGTGTAGGATTTTCATGGGCTTGGATAATGGGTGTTGGGGCGCATGTACAGGACATGAAGCCCTGAGCGGCGAAAACGGCACGTGCTTGACTGGCTCCGCAGGGAAGTGTGCCGGTTCTTGGACCGGCTTGCCAAATTCTTGGTCACAATTTCGCCTGCAATCGGCGGGAGGTAGGCCAGAGCTTCAATTCTGCAGGTTCACCGACTACCATGGAGGCCGTTTCAAGGAGAGCCCCCTATGTCCAGTCCGCAGCCGCGCCCGATCCTGTGTGTCGTTGGCGCTCGCCCCAACTTCATGAAAATCGCCCCCATCATGCGGGCATTCCGTGAAGAGGGCCTACCCGCATGGCTCCTGCACACCGGACAGCACTACGATGAGGATATGAATACCTCCTTTTTCAGGGACCTGGGCATACCCGAGCCCGATATCAATCTCGGTGTGGGCTCAGGGACCCACGCACAGCAGACAGCCGACATCATGCGCAAGGTGGAGCCGGTCCTGGATGAGCAGCATCCCGCTGCCGTCCTGGTCGTGGGGGATGTCAATTCCACCATTGCCTGCGCTCTCGTGGCTTCCAAGAAGGGCATCCCCGTGATCCATGTGGAAGCAGGCCTGCGAAGTCGCGACCGAACCATGCCGGAGGAAATCAACCGGGTCCTGACGGATCAGATATCCGATCTGCTTTTCACGACCGAGCGCTCGGCGGCCGACAACCTGGTTCGTGAGGGTATCGACATCGAACGGGTTCACTTCGTCGGTAATGTCATGATTGACACGCTTCATTACAATCTATCGAGAGCCCAGCCCATCGGCGACACCCTTGCAGAATACGGTATTGATCCTCGCATTGCAGATGATCCCGCCGGGTTCGCGTTGGTGACCCTTCACCGACCATCCAACGTGGATGACCCCGACATCCTCGAAGGCATCGTCGGGTGCCTGGGCCAGATCTCTTGCGAGCTCCCGTTGATATTCCCCATTCACCCACGGACCCGGGCAAGACTGGAGGACTTCGGCCTGATGGAGCGCATGGCGTCGAACCGGATCATGTGCACGCCACCAATGGGTTATTTGCAATTGCTGGGGGTGATGAAGGAGTCTCGCGTCGTTCTGACCGACTCCGGGGGCATTCAGGAGGAAACCACCGCACTTGGCATCCCCTGCGTTACCCTGCGCGAGAACACGGAGCGCCCAATCACCGTGACGGAAGGGGGCAATGTGCTTGTGGGCCATGATCCGCGGAGGATCATGGCGGCTGTCGGAGAGGCGATCAGCCGTCGCAGAGGTGAACCCAGGCGGCCCGAGTATTGGGATGGCAAGGCCTCTCAGAGGATCGCGACCATCCTGCGGGATTGGTTGCCGTCGTAGCCGGCATCCCGGTCACCGTGCTTTTCAGGAGGCACGCTGGCCCTTGATTTGGTGGGACTCCATCCAAAGATCCAGCATCATCAGGATCCACACCATCTCCCCATAGTAGGCCGCATGCTCCTGCTGGTGCAGGCGGATGAGTTCATCCACAAAGCCCGGCTTCATGATCTCCCGCCCCTTGAAGCGCAGCAGCCCGTCGTAGGCCATCTCCCTGAGCGGCGGATGATCCTGCATCCACACCCCGAACGGCAAACCAAAACCGTGTTTCTTCTTGTGGATGATCTCATCGGGCAGAAAGCCGGTGGTGGCCTCCTTGTAGAAGTGCCGCAGTCGCCCCTTCGAGGCCTTCATCTCAGAGGGCACCCGGCAGGAGAACGCCACCAGATCTTCATCCAGCATCGGAAACACCACATCCACCCCCGCCATCTGGCACATGCGGGTTACCTTGCGCAGATCGTTGTCCGCCAGGGTTTGCTGCCAGTCCAGATACATCATGCGGTTCAGGGTGGAGGCCTCGGCGGGGCGCTGGTAGATGTCCCGCATCAGTGACCACGGGGCGTCCTGGTCCACCTGCCCCAGAAAGTCCGGTTCAAACATGTCAGCCAGGCTCAGCCGGTGCAGGTGGTTGTACGTTTGCAGCCGATCGGGCAGGGGGATGCGTGCCTGCTCCACATAACTACGGGCCTTGCCCAGCAGCGGCACGCCACGGGGCAGACGGGTGAACAGGGGCTCCAGCAGGGAGCGGCGCAATGGCATGGGCAAACGCCCCCAGAGTTCGAACACATCCTGCTTCACATAACGGGCGTTGCCGGCAAAGAGTTCATCACCGCCATCCCCGGCCAGCATGCGCTTGATGCCGGCATCGGCGGCCATGCGCGCACAAAAATAGGCGGGCAGGGCCGAGGAGTTACCAAAGGGTTCATCGTAGGCGGCAGCGATCAAAGGCACGGCCTCCACCACATCCTCGGGCGTGACGTAGTATTCGTGGGCGCGGGTATTGAAGTGGCGCGACGCCGTGCGGGCGTATTCCATCTCGTCATAGCCCGGGGCATCAAAGCCGATGCTGAAGGTATCGGCCTCGCCGGGCCGCAATCGGGCCAGGCAGCCGCTGACGGTGGAACTGTCCAGCCCGCCGCTGAGAAAGGCCCCGGTATGGGGTTCTTCACTCAACCGCGTGACCGAAGCCTCCAGGTGCTCGCGCATCTCCTGGCCGAGGGTGGCGGCATCGGCCCCGTCCGGTTCCTGGAACGCAGGCTGCCAGTAAGCCTTCACCCGGGGCGGCTCATCGCCCTCAAGGATCAGGCACTGCCCGCCCTGGAGTTTTTCCAGCCCCTTATACAGGCTCATCGGGGCCGGCAGCATGTGAAAGAAGAGGTAGTGAAACAGGCCGCTGGAGGTGACCCGTCGCTCCATGCCCGGATGCGCCAGCACGCTCGCCGCCGATGTTCCAAAGGCCACGCCGCCCGGGATGCGGGCGAAAAACATGGGGAACTGGCCGATGCGATCAATGCCCACCAGCAGGCGGCGATTGTCCGGGTCCAGAACGCAGGCCGAGAAGTCCCCGCCCACGCGCTCGAAGGCGCCGCGTTCGTGCCGCCGATAGGCTTCCAGCAGGGCAGCCGCTGGGCTGTGGTCCCGGGCCAGAGCGGCCAGATGAGGGTCACGCCATCGGGGATGCCCGGCCAGCGCGACGATCACGCCCCCGGACCCTCCGGCCACCCACCCATCCCGCGTGTTGCAGGCGCCACCCCGGGTCGTCAGGGTTTCGGAGTCACCGCCGGGCAGGCCCGGCAAGGCCCCGGCACACCCGGCATCAACCTGGCTCAACCCCTTTCCATCCGTGATAAACCAACCGCAGAGTCCTGACATATGCCTGTTCGCCTGTGGGGATTGGGTTATATACTTCGTGGCCTGAACGTAATCACTCAATGGGCCATCATAAAACATCCATGCCCCTGGGGCATCCGGCCCGATCAACTGGCTTGCCATGAGATCCCAATTCGAAGAAGTCTGGCGCAGGCGTTTTACCGAAAGGGGGCGTCTATTCGATGACGATGCCGGCATTGCCGGCTGGACCGATACGGGCCTGGAGACTCGTCTGCGGCATTTTCAAAGGGTGTGGCCGGGGGACGAACCTGGCGCTCAATGGCTCGATGTGGGCTGCGGTGCTGGCAGCTACACCCGTTACCTGGCGGAGCAGGGCGTGGCGCCCCTGGGGGCGGATTACTCCCTTCCCTCGGTGCAAAAGGCCCGGTTGCGCAGCGAGGCCGCCATCGAGTGGATGGTGGCCGACGCCACCCGGTTGCCCCTGAAGCCAGGCACCATGGATGGCGTCATGTGCTTTGGCGTCATGCAGGCACTCTCGGGGCCCGAACAGGCCGTCACTGAACTGGTGGCCGCCACCCGGCCAGGGGGGCAGGTCTGGATCGACGCCCTCAACCGGGGCTGCCTCACCACCCTGATCAAGCGCCTGTTGGCCAGGCTGCGCCGCCGACCGCTCAACCTGCGTTACGATGACCCCAGGGCGCTGGCGGCGCTCCTGGAGCAGGTGGGTGCCGAGCAGGTCCGGGTGTACTGGATTCCCATCCTGCCGGGGCGGTTGAGTCGGTTTCAGCCGTGGGTGGAGTCCGGGGTCGTGCATGAATTGCTGCAGCGTCTGCCCTGGCTCGGGGGGCTGTTCAGTCATGCCTTTCTGGTGTCTGCCAGGAAGGGCGAGCATTCATGATCCAACAATAACCATCAGGCCATCTTCTGGGGTAACGCCCGACGGAGCCTGAACGAACCAATGACATGGGGAACACGATGTCGAGCATGGAACAGATCAAAGGCGTCCTGGACGCCGTCCTGGGCCTGAACGGGCGGGCGGCTTCGTTCGATGCCTCCACACCGTTGCTGGGGAACATCCCGGAACTGGACTCCATGGCGGTGGTGACCGTGATCACCACCCTGGAGGAGCAGTTCGGCATCATGGTGGATGATGATGAAATCAGCGCGGAGACCTTCGAGACGCTGGGCTCACTCACGGATTTCGTGGATGCCAAACTGGCGGGGGCCTGATTGACCCAGGATTTGTCCAACACGCGCATGGATGTGGGCTTTATCCAGGGCCGGCAAGGTGCACTCTTTCAGGTGGTGCATCGGCCACCTGAAGGTGTCGCCGTACGTGGCACCGTTTTATACGTTCATCCCCTCATGGAAGAACACAACAAATCCCGACGCATGGCCGCCCTTCAGGCGAGGCAACTAGCCGCCCAAGGCTGGGTGGTGCTCCAGCCGGACCTGTACGGCTGCGGCGACAGTGACGGGGATTTCGAGGAAGCGCGCTGGGCGGTGTGGCTGGAAGACCTGCACGCCGGCTTGCAGGCACTGCCCCACGACGCGCATCAACCTCTCATCCTGTGGGGCCTGAGGGCAGGCTGCCTGCTCATCAGTGACCTGCTGTCCTCCCATCCATGCACGCCTGCCCTGACGATCCTCTGGCAACCGGTGACCCAGGGGGATATCCACCTGAACCAGATCCTGCGCCTGCGCCTGGCCTCGGGCATGATGTCAGGCACCCAGGGCGAGACCACCAAGGGCTTGCGCGAACGCCTGAAAAACGGCGAGACACTGGAAGTGGCGGGCTATGCCCTGCATCCGGAGTGGGTGGCGGGTCTTTCAGCAGCCACACTGCAGCCCCCTCCCTCGGGTGAGGTGGCTTGGTTCGAGGTGTCGGGCACCGCCGATGCACCGCTTTCACCGGCTGCCCAGCGTCAGATCCAGGCCTGGACGGCGTCCGGGATGGCCGTGCATGCCGAAGTGCTGATGGGCGAGCCCTTCTGGACCACGCAGGAGATCCGCGAAGTGCCGGAATTGATCGAGGCCACCACCCGGCGCGTCCAAGAGGTCATCACGCGATGAGCCCCGATGCCTTCCTCTTTCATGTGGACGAGGCGCCCCTGGTGGGGATTATCCACCCGGGTGCGGAGGAGGCTCGTACCGGGGTCTTGATCGTCGTGGGTGGCCCCCAGTACCGGGTGGGGAGTCACCGGCAATTCCTGTTGCTGGCTCGGGATCTTTCCGCCCAGGGTATCCCGGTGATGCGTTTTGATTACCGGGGCATGGGCGACGCCGGAGGTGATCAGCGAGACTTCGAGCATATCGATAAGGATATCGAGGCAGCAATCGACGCCTTTCAATCCCGGATGCCCCATCTGGAGCGCGTGGTCATCTGGGGCCTGTGCGACGCCGCCTCGGCCGCCCTCATGTATGCTTGGCGCGACCCCCGAGTGGCCGGCCTTGTGCTGCTCAACCCCTGGGTGCGCACCGAACAAAGCCTTGCCAAGACCTATCTCAAGCACTATTACGTGAAACGTGCGTTCAGTCGCGACTTTTGGTCCGGTGTGCTCAGTGGGCGATTCGATCCGCTTGGTTCCCTTTGTTCGCTCGCCGATCTCGTGCGTCGCACCGTGGCGCGACCCCCTGAACGCTCGGGCACGAGCAACGGGCCATCGTCGCGAAATGCGGTGCTTCAAGGGGGGCTGCCTGAGCGCATGGCGAGTGGCTGGCAGCGCTTCGAGGGGCGCATCCTGCTGATTCTTAGCGGGGATGACCTGACGGCAGCGGAGTTTCGTGATGTGGCGGCGGGATCACCCACTTGGGCGGGATTGCTGGACGAATCGCGTGTGACGGTACAAGAATTGGCCCAGGCCAATCACACCTTTTCCAGAAAGGAATGGAGGGGGCAGGTCTCCCGCTGGACCCTGGAGTGGTTCAGCGAGTGATGTCTCGCGCTTCTGGGGCAGGCTCTGATGTTGAGGGTGTTTCACCTTGAGATATGCCTGGAATACCCACTTGTTTTTCACGTTGCGCCAATTGGGTTGGTGCGACGGCGTGTGGTTCCTGCTGTCCGAACTGGTTGGGCGCCTGAGCGGTGGTCGCGCCCAAATCATCAAATATCATTTATTGGTGCAGCCGTTGAACGACATGCCCCACATACCGCCGTATCGCGGCGCGGCACTTCATGTCAGGGAAGTTGAAGAGGGCGATCCATTACTGGAGGCCATGGGGCGCAACCCGCAATCCATGCGTCGACGGTTTCAACAGGGCGCCCACTGTCTGGCCTTGCTCAAACACGGCGATTTGGTGGGGTATCTCTGGTGGCAGGGGGGAGCGTACGAGGAAGACGAGGTGCGCTGCCTGTTCCTGCCTCAGCCCGAGGGACGCGCGGTCTGGGATTTCGATGTCTTTATCTGCCCGTCACAGCGGTTGAGCGCAAGCTTTGCAAAACTCTGGCAAGAGGCTGGGAGGCGATTGCGTGAGCGGGGTTTCACTCATACCTGTAGCCGTATATCGGCCTTCAATCCGGCCTCGCTGAGTGCTCACCGGCACTTGGGTGCCCACGTGGTGGGTTCGCGGATTTTCATGGTTTTTGGAGGGCTAGAGGTGAGCGTTGGCTCGCAGACCCCAAGGTGGTATGTCTCTCGACCCGGAACCCCGGGTCCGCACATCAAGGTTGGGCCCTTAGGGGACGGCCCCGTCGGATAACCTGAATGGCTTTTGCCCAGGCGCGCGATATAAACCACTTCAGGAACCGCCACATGGCCCAGACGCTCGGCGCCGGATCTCTTCGGTCCCAGTAGGCGAATCTGGCATTCCAGCGGGCAGTTGCCGTTTCGCCCCCCAGCCAACGCAAACGCAGGTAACTTGCCGGGCTGCTCTCCGTGTCAAACCAGATCGTTCCTGCTGTCTGCCTTGGAGTTGTACCAGGCAGGCCGCACTGCGACTGGTACTCCACCCATGGCAGATTGACCCCATTGGCGGTGCAGCAATCCAGCCAGTAGTCTGTGCGTCCCAGGGTGGGCTCTATGATCCAGGGGTTCCCGTGATCATCCAGCTTGGCCTCCAGCGACACCGGGCCGGATAGCCGCAATGGCTTGAAAAACTCCTCGGCAAGCGCTTCCATGCGCTCGTGTTGGTAAGACTCAGCGACGGTTGTCTGTCCCATGGCTGGTGGTTGCGAGGCCAATTTGCGCCCCGTAAAACGCGCCAGGATACGGCCTTGGTCCAAGTATAAAGCTACAAACAAGATGCGGCGATCTCCTCCTTGAATCCAGTGCTGTAACAGAAATGGTAGCGCGTTGGGATAGGAATTGACCAATTCCACAAGCTCGTTCCGACTGCGAACCAGCCGCACCTTGAATCCGGAAAGCGGTTGGGTGGGTTTCACGATCAGGGGAAAGGTGAGACCCTGTGCCTCGAGGTTATTCAAACTGACATGGTGAGGATTGTCCTGGCTGTGAAAGGTCCAGGTGCGGGGGTAGGGCAGGTCATTTTCCCGGCAGTGGGCTTCAAGGCTGGCCTTGTCCAGCAAGGAGAGTATTGAATCCCGGCAATGCCCCCAGCTTAGCCTGTAAAGGCCGTCGATATCTTCCCAGTGCCGCGCAACCACTCGTACCATGTTGTCGTTGGTGAGGAACAGCACCGGTTCTGGTGTTGCCGGAAGCTGGTTGCGCAATGTTTGAAGCGCGTCAATCAGCCCGATACCATTGATGTCCGGCGTATGTATGACCTTGGCCACTCGGGTGCGGTAGCCCGGTAGCTCGCGTCTGGCCTCCAGCGCTACCACAGGCACGCCCGCCCGACCGAGGCTGCGGACTACCGCAAGGCCGTGGGCGCAAAGGCCGGCCACGACGGCAGTCGCAGGGGCAGATGGCGTAGGGTGGTCGGGCATGGCTGTGTACCTGTATCGGGATGACTTTTCCCTTCGAGGATAAAGGACAAATGGTTGCGAGTGCGAACGTGCCGAAACCATGAAGCGGCGCTCCCTATGCGGGCAAGCCGCCAAAAAACTACCCTCGACCCCATACAGGCTGCAAGTCCTTTGAGCTTGGGTTACGATGCAAGGAAGGGGTGGCTTGAAGATGTGGATTAGGGGGTGTCGTAGCGATGTATAAATGGCTTTTCAGTTTGTTCTTGGGGATTGTATCCTCAACGCTTGCCCTGCCGGTGTTCAGTGCTGGCGCGTGCGGGCCGCCGCCGGGCGTCAACCTCGATTACCTGGATCCTAGGAATGGAGGCCGTCTCGAGGTCGTGGAGAGGGTTCATTTCACAGACGACGTTCGCAGTCTGAGAAGTGGAAGCACTGGCTATTTGGCGCAGGATATCGAGTTCGTGCTGAACGTTTTTCCCAACCACCATGCTGGATTAGATGCGATGAGTCGCCTGGTTAACCGCGAAGGCACCTCGCAGCCCAGGAGCGCACGGTGGCCGATTGAGTGTCGGTTTCACTGGGCACGTCTACGCAATGCCAACGATGGGATGGTCTCACTGATAGAGGGTGTCCATTATCATCGGCTTGGCAACCGCGCCGAGGCTAGAACGCATCTAAAGCGAGCTGCAGAACTCTCCCCGGAGAATCCTGAAGTCCGGTATAACGTGGGGTTGCTGCTATTCCGCTATGGAGAGCATGACGCTGCCTATGGGCATGCCAAGGAGGCGTATGCCATGGGGTATCCATTGCCCGGGCTGCGCAATATGCTGGAGCGAGCTGGCTACTCTCTTGACGACTGACGTAGCCCGTAATATGCGTTCCAGGGCTCTCCATTTGCCTAATCGTTCAGGGAAAACCCTGGTGGCCCTTTCCCATGCGTGACTTGCTGCTTTTCGCCATTATGGTTGGCCTCGTCCCGGTCATCTTTTGGCGCCCCTGGATAGGGATCCTGGCCTGGTTCTGGGTGGGGTTGATGGTGCCCCATGGGCTGGCCTGGACCTTCATGCGTGACTTCCCGATCGCTGCGGTCATGGGTGGGGCCACGTTGGCGGCGCTCGCGCTCAGCAAGGATCGGCGCCCCATGCCGTTTACGCGCGAGATGGTCATGATGTTCGTGTTCGTGGCCTTCACGGCCATGACCAGCTATTTTGCCGTAAATCCCAGCGGGGCTTGGGATCAGTGGACCAATGTTGCGAAGATCCTGCTGATCACCTTCATTACTCCCGTTCTGATCTATAGCGAGCGGCGCATCGTGCTGCTGCTTCTGGTGATCACATGCTCCCTGGGCTTTTATGGGCTCAAGGGGGGCATCTTTACGCTCACAACCGGCGGCAGTTACATGGTGCTGGGGCCGCCTGGGTTCCTGTCCGGTAATACCTATATCGGTCTGGCGATGATCATGATCCTGCCGCTGATCCTCGCGACGGCGCGGATGTTTCAGCGTAAGTGGATCAACTGGGAAGCGTATGGTTTGCCGATGGTGCAGCGTTTCTCCATTCCCATTGGCTGGGGGTTTTATGGTGTCTTCTGGCTGACGGCGATAGCCATTCTCGCGACCTATTCGCGCGGTGCGCTGCTGGGTCTTGTAGCCGTTGCACCATTACTTTTCCTGCACATGCGTTACAAGACAGTGATGGTATCCATCGCTGTCTTGCTGGTGGTTGTCGTAGGTGTGACTGTCCCCGATCGCCTGATGGAGCGCTGGCAGACCATCGAGACCTATGAGGAGGATCGATCCTCCATGATGCGCATTCAAGCCTGGGGTGTGAACTGGAATATGGCGATGGAAAGGCCTCTGACAGGTATGGGTTTCAGAAGTGGGCGTATGGGTTACGATTGGTGGGTGAGTTATGCGAATTTTGAAGGACCTTGGACGCATGTGCTTTCTCCTCACAGCATGTACTTCCAATTGCTGGGGCAGCACGGGTTCGTGGGATTGGGCGTCTACGCGCTCTTGATTGGCTTTACGTTGCTGACCCTGAACCGCATACGCCGGGAGGCCCGACGACGAACAGGGCAGATCTGGCTGTCGGAGTACGCCTGGGCCATCATGGTCGGGTTCTGGGGGCTGCTTGTGGCCGGTGCCTTCCTGGATGTGGCCTATTTCAACCTGATCTTTGCCTTTATTGCCCTCGCCATCATCATGCGACGCGAGTTGGAAGAGGCACCGTCGCCTGACGAGGCCCCGCAGGCCGAACAGGCCTCATCTATTGGCAATCCGGCAGTAGGTGGGCCTCGTTTCCCTGATTTTGTCGCTAAATCAGAGCGCGCGGCGCCCCCCACGAATCGGGTTTGATATGGGGGACTGCAAGTCATTTGAGCACCTGCATGATGCGGGCGAGGGGGTGGCATCTATACCACCCCCAGACATTGAAGCCTTGCTGGCAGACACTATCGATACTCTGGTTATGGCCCTGCGGAAGCACCTTCGTCCGGACAGCGGCCTATGGGACCCTCTTGATCACGCACCGACCCCGACTGACCACTACGGGCAGGTGGCTGCGGCCCTGGCGTTGCGCCTGCAGGAGGAGCCCGGGGACCGGCGTTGGCTGGAGCCACTCAATGCGTGGATGGCTGTGCCCGATAAAGCGCTGGGTCATCAGCCTTTCAACCGTTTCCTGCTGAGCTTGCTGGCCGAGGTGCTACGCGACGCGGAGGCGCCAACGGTTGAGCAGGAGCTCGTGGCGCGGGCGAGCAATCGTTGCCACCTCGGTAATCGTTACCCTTCCAATAACTGGACACTGCTGGCTCATGCTTGCCGGGTGATGGAGTCGCAAGTAGGCCAAGCGTCACATCGCCAACAAGCCAGGTTTGCAAATGCCTTGCGGCAGTGGCTGACCCAGGATGGGGGCTTTGTTGACTACCCGTGCAGACCCCAGGAACACAAGGGTGTGGCCACCCCGTTGGCCTATCATCACAAGGCTTTGTTCCTGACTCGTTTGGTGGCGGTACACACTGGCGATGACTCCCTTGCTCTGCAGGCAGATCGCATGCTGCAGTGGGCCCTGCACCTCTGGGATGGCCAGGGCCATGTGGGAGGATTCGGGCGCAGCACTCACGCTCTTTTCGGTGATGCTTGCCTGGCCGCCAGTCTTATCCTAAGGGGGGGCGACGACAATGATGTTCCGAAGCAACTCCTGGCCGGGTTGATGCGGCGCTGGCAAGAACAGCAACGGGAAGATGGTTTTCTGGAGCTGACGCCGTCTGGTCATGGGTGGGATAACTACATGCACCTGTCTGTCTACAATGCCTGGGCTGCGGCGATCCTGAGTTGGGCCCGGTACAGGGTAAAACGGCAGCCTGCGCCGGTTTCGTTGGAGTGGCACACATACACCAAGGCCTGCCACATCGTGGATGACCGCGCCGGTCTGGTGCGAATGGGGCGTGACTCGGGCACGCTGGCTCTTTGGTCTTCCCGTGGGCAGCCCCCTCAATCCTTTAGCAGCCACGAGGCCGAGATGCGTTACGGGGGCGGCCTTCCCTTCCACCTCACCTGGCAGGGTAGGCCATTGTGCCCCCCACCCACGCGAGTGCTTGTCGATGACTTGTACCAACAGCCGGCGCTGGCGGGTTGGACGCCGATCCTTAAGGTCAATGGGTCGTTACATGCCCTGAATCACTGGACGTTTGTGGAACTGCAGGACCGCCAAGGGAAGGCGTTGCTGATGCTCCAAGGCCACCCAATACCCCTGGTTCGACCTCAGCCCAAGAGCGTGGGGAGCAAGCTGATTGCGGCTCTGGACTGGCGCCTGCTCAGCGGCGCATTGGGCCGAGGAGCGGCCTTACGGCGTTGCCCTTTGAAGGGTATCGTTGCCCAGATGCAGATTCGAGTGTGCGTCAACCATCCTGAAATCCAGGTTGAGATGACCCTTGAGAGCCAGCTGCGCGAGCCGGTCACCCTCCTTAACCCCTGCGGTCATGCCACCCTGGATCAGCCTCTTCCCAGTTTTCGGCAGGCGCAGTGGAGTCTTGGCGACGCCTCCTCAGGGAAAGGCATGCCTGCCGGGGGGTGGCAGGTCGCTGACCAAGCGGCGGCGTTGCCGGGGGCGCGGGGGTATTGTCTCTCCGAGATGGTGGTGCCTGCCAATGGCAGTCTCAGTCAAGGTTTGAAGCTTGCATGGCAGCTCGTTCCAGTTCCAGAGTGAACAGGCTGGGCCGCAGGTACCAGGAACCCTCGCAGTGGGGCTTGAGCAGGTCTCGCATCAGCATGAGCAACACCCGCTCTGAACGGATAAATTCCGAGCGTAGCATAGAGGGATGGCGCAGGAAATAACCCAAGAACTCCCTTACCGATCGACGGTAATAGGCGCTGTATTCCCTGCCCCGATCCCTTGGGGCTTCGTGGTTCTCGAAGGGTAGGTGGGCATACTGGGGATACGTCCTGCGGATGGTCTCGTCATGCAAGGCGTTGCCAAGGGAATGTTCGGCATCCAGATTCATCAGGAAGTTGAATACATCGTGATCAAGGTAGGGGCAGAACACGCGGTCCACGTGGCTGAGAATCGAGAATGGAATAAGGCTGATACCGCGCCGGGTCCGATTCCAGAAAATGTAGGAAACCAGCGGATGTCGCGCATCCATGTGAGTGTCCAGTTCTTGGGCCAGTTGCTCAATGGCCAGGCCCTCACTCATGTTTTTGATTATCTGCGGGCGTAAGTTGGCTTTCAGGAAAGACTCGAGTCCATTCTCGCGCAGCAAGTAGGTGGCCAGTTCGCGAGTGTTTCCGGCTTTTACCAAAGCCAGTTTATCCTGGTTTACCTGAAATCCGCCGGAGATGACGCTACCAGCCAATCCGTCGTAGAGAGTGTGTGTTCTGCCTTTGAGGTAGGCCGCAACCGGCAGCAGCCAGGTGTGGCCGCTGCCGCAGAAGTGGGTGAGTTCGATGTCTTTGAGGTTAGCCTTGAAATAGGAGGGTGGCCGATCGATCTCCTCGTGCCGGAGATCGAGTTCCTGGGTGAGGATGCGGGCGACCCGGATGTCCTCGTTCGGGGAGGGTGGTCGGGATCGTACCGTCACGGTCAGGTCTGGCTTGTGGCCTTGCCGGAGGAGTTCAAAGAGGATATGCCTGGAATCCCGCCCCCCGCTGATGGGCACTGTGAACTCCGAACCCCTGGGTGCCCTGCGCTCAATGGCCTGGCGGAACAGGGCCGCATACTCCTCCACTGCCTCGTCGAACGAATTGGCCGGATTGGTTGGCATGGGGACGTCCCTTGGCCCCCTCCGCAGGTTCAATTGCCCGTTTTGCCAACGTAGCTCGCTGCCAGGTGGCAGCGCGTGGACGTGCTCGAACGGAGTGTCGTCCTTGATGAAAAATCCCAGGCGGAAAAAGACGGCCAGTCCTGGCTCGTTAAGCGTTTTGGGGAAGTTTCCTCGCAGCACGTGCAAGATGCTGGGGGAGATGCGGATTTCTCCCCCGTGACAAACGTAAAACAGGGGATAAATGCCATACCGGTCATTGCGCACCGTCAGCGTGTTGCCGTCCCAATGCCAATCCACGAAGACGCCGTCCGGAGCTGCCCCGCTGGCGTTTTCCAGACGGTGACCCAGTTGGCAGGAGGGTGTGCCCCCGACACTGACCTCCCCACCGCGCAAGCAGGCGGAAAACCAGGGGCGCTCATGGGCTGACAAGTTTTCCAGTGTGATGTTGTGCATGGGTGGCTTTCCTTGAAGGTATTCTCATAGGGCAGGGGGAGTCAGGTCTGGCTCCGCTTCAGCAGGATGTGCCATAAGTGCGAGGGAAGCAGTGCGACGGACTTAGGGTCCTCCTTGAAGGCGGCGACCACGAGACTCCAGTCCACGCGCGTCCTTCGTTTGAGCAGGTGAAGTACATTGGCCACCAAGGCATATCTTGCTTCGGCCAGTTGCCCCTCTACGAAGGCGCGTTGCGCCGGGTTCAGGCGAATGGAACTGAGTATCGTGCGGGATAGGCGGATATAGCTGGCTGAGAGCCTTACCGAACCCTCAGACCCCCATTGTGATTTGTCGAAGATGTTCACCCCTTCCCCCTCGAAGGCGTAGACTTTGGGTGAAAAGGCAACGGTTTTCAGGTCTTGCCCCAGCGTGAGCTTGAACAGGCGATCCTGCCCATTGTAGATGCTGGGATCAAATCGCACATGGGGGAAACGCTCAAAACGGTAAGCGAAGGTCGTGGGGCCTATCAGATTGGAGCGACGCACCAGCATGTCGAAGAAATCACCCTGGAAAAGGTGGATGTCGCGCTCCACGTCAACGACACGGTGGTCGCCCGGTTTGAGGTTCAGGTGCTTATCTGCACCCCATTCGAACCGTGTTGCTTCCTGCCCGGCTCTGGTGCTGTTGCCTATGAACAAGTCAGAGCCCTGCTCCAATGCGTGTACCGCATCATCAAGGAAGGGGCCTGTCCATTGGTCATCCGAGTCCATGAAGGTGACGAACCGCGTGCCTTCCGGTACGTGGTCAAGCCCGGTATTGCGCGCCGCCCCTGGCCCTGCATTGGTCTGCAAGACCACCTGAAGTTGGGTTTTTGCTTGAGCCTGAAGCGGCTCCAGCTCCGAGGCGGCCGGGACAGGCGAGCCATCATCCACTACAACGATGTGGAAATCGATGTTTCCCGGTTGCGCCAGGATTGAGCCGACGCACTGCCTGAGCAGGCCGGCTTCGCGCTGAAAATAGGGGATGATGATCGCGATCTGGGACGGTCGGGGTGTCATGTCCTTGCCTTTGCGATGTGGGCAGTCGATACTGCGCCCTCGGGTATCCCGAATGCTAACGTAAACTGGGTAAGCTGTCGCCCCTTCCCTGTGCGGTCGTGTTTCCAGGGTCGGTTGTCGGCTATACTGGCGTCCCGCACGCGTCAAAGTAACCACTCCATCGCGCCTGCAGGGGGTGGCAGCATCCTCTGCATATGGCCGCGACCACGATTCGACCAGGTCACTGAATGTTACATGTTGTAAAGAAACTAAATGCCTTGCTGGAGCCGCGCGACCGCCCCAAGGTATTACTGCTCGCGGCCCTCATGGTCTTGACCGCCTTTATGCAGACTGCAGGTGTGGCATCCATCATGCCCTTTCTCTCGGTGCTGTCCGACCCAGGCGCCATCCAATCCAACGAATGGCTGAACACCGCTTATACAGTCCTGGAATTTGATAGCGATCGTAGTTTCCTTTATTTCTTGGGCATTATTTCCTTCGCAGTTTTCGTATCGGGCACCGCCCTTCAGGCGCTGACATTTTGGGCTATCAACAGATTTTCCCACATGCAGCAGTACGAGCTGTCGCGTCGCCTTATGGCTGACTATTTGCGTCGTCCATTCAGCTTCTTTCTGACCCGTAACTCAGGTGATCTTTCCAAGACCATTCTGAACGAAACTTCGCAGGTGGTGAGCGGCGCCATGATGCCTGCGATGCGTCTACTCAGTCATTTTCTACTGGCTGTGGCGATTATTTCGCTATTGATTATAGTACACCCTTTTCTGGCCGTATCCGTGGCGATAGTTCTGGGTACGGTATATGGCATCATTTACTTCGCTGCACGCGCTTGGTTGCAGAGAGTGGGCCGTGAGCGCGTGGTGGCTAACCGTGAGCGATTTACTGCGGCAGCTGAGGCCTTCGCTGGCGCCAAGGAGATTCGTCTTCTGGGTCGAGAGCAAGCCTATCTGGAACGTTACCGCTTGCCCTCGAAGCGTTTCGCCCGACACCAGGCCAATGCGGCATTGCTGAACCAATTGCCTTTGTTTGCAATCGAGGCGGTGGCCTTTGGTGGTGTGCTTTTGCTAGTGCTGGTCTTGATGGCTGGGGAGGGGGGGTTGAGCCAAGCGCTACCCCTGATTGGCTTATATGGTCTCGCGGGCCGCCAGCTCATTCCAGCCTTCCAGAAGATTTTCGCTGCTGTAGCGAATATCCGCTTTAACATGGCGGCAGTAGAAGAGGTGTTGCTGGATTTGGGTGACCGAGAAGGGTCTCAATCTTTCACCAAGGTCATCCCGCACGGAGAACGCCTGGTACCCAGTGAAACCATTCGGGTCGAGGATGTATGTTTCACTTACCCCGGTAGTGGCGAGCCCTCTTTGCAGGGGCTCTCACTGGATATACCCGCCCGAACAACCGTGGGTATTGTGGGCTCCTCTGGGGCCGGTAAAAGCACCTTGGTCGATCTGCTGCTGGGCTTGCTGAGACCCGATTCCGGCTGTATCAGGATCGACGACACCAAGGTAGACCACTCGAACGTGCGCCGTTGGCAGGCTGCCGTGGGTTATGTGCCCCAACATATTTTTCTGGCAGATCAGAGTGTTGCTGCTAACATCGCACTGGGCCTCACGGAGTCCGAAATCGACCGAGACGCGGTTATCAAGGCAGCTAAGCTTGCCAATCTAAATGAGTTCGTCACGCAGGAGCTGCCAGAATCGTATGATACGATCATTGGTGAGCGCGGTGTTCGATTGTCTGGTGGGCAGCGCCAACGGATTGGCATTGCGCGCGCGTTGTACCGCGATCCGGACGTGCTTTTCTTTGATGAAGCTACCAGTGCTCTGGACAACGCCACGGAGCGAGCAGTCATGGAAGCCATTCACAACCTGAGTGGCCATAAGACCATTGTCCTCGTGGCCCACCGACTTACCACCGTCCGGCCCTGTGACTGGATCTTCGTGATGCAAGGCGGTAGCCTGGTCGAGGAGGGAGACTGGGAGACTCTGAGCCGTTCAAGCGGTCAGTTTAAGCGGCTCTCAGCAGGGATATAAGGTTATCTTTTCTCGGCGCTCGGAGTGGTAGATCGGCCCGGTTAAAAGTATGTCAAGGTAGCTCGTCGGCACGTCACAATTGGATACTCCCTTCATGGCTTTAATTCTACTCATCATGCTCGCACTGGTACTCGGTATCGCCGTAGGCCAGGTGTTGCTTCTCCATAAGGTGACTCGGATTCACCTTGCTACATTCCAGCTAATGTCGGCGGGGCATGAAGTCAAGGGGCTCTTTCATCAGCTTCAGGCTTACAACGACCTCAACAGTCTTATTCGTCCCCAGTCACCTTTGCCTCTCTTGCGGGGGTGGGCTTCTTCACCTGATTTTCTCCTTCATTTGACGCAAGATGCCTTGCGAAGCAAGCCGTCAATAATATTGGAGTGCAGTTCAGGCGCCTCGACAACCGTTCTAGCCCGTTGCTGCCAGTTGAATGGCGCGGGTCATGTGTTCAGCTTGGAGCATGATGCCCGGTACGCAGAAGAAACTCGTGAGCAACTCGAAGACCAGGGTCTGGAGTCGTGGGCTACAGTGATTCATTCCCCACTGGTCGAAAATGTGGTTGCAGGGCAGCCGTGGTATGATTTGAGTGACCTTGCCACCTCAGTGGAATTGTCCTCCGCCGATATGCTTGTGGTGGATGGCCCTCCCGCTACCACGGCTCAGGAAGCGAGGTATCCCGCACTTCCTGAACTGGATAAGTATCTCAAGCAGGGCGGTAGGGTGTATCTGGATGACGCTAGCCGAAAAGATGAGTTGAGGATTATCGAAAGGTGGCTTGAGGAATATCCTGGTTACACGAAGAATGTGCTGCGAGCAGAAAAGGGTGCGGTTAAGCTTGTGAAGCAACTGGACCCCTAGAGAAGCTTGATCGAAATCTCGGCCTGCCTTAGGATGCTAGGCCGAAGAGGGGAAGAGGGGCGTGACGAATTTGTTGGTGGGAAATGATGTTTCGCGTCGAGTATTCTGTGGGGGCTCGGCTATCGCATCAGTATCCGTCGCAGGCCAGGCGTTCCAGCAATTAACTGGCCCACATACTGCCGAAACAATATAGAGCCCGCTGCCGCCTTTGCGAAGCTAAGCGAGTCCAACTTTCCCTTCTCTCCCTGCCAATATACCGTGGGAAATCCATAAAACGTGTATCGTTTATCATGCCGAGGCGCCAAGTTAACATCAGGTCTTTGCATGGGGTTGAACATCCCAAGGAGGGGCATGTGTATGTCGGTACATCTCTCCGATAGCCAGCATGCTAACCAGCTGAACGTGCTCACCGGTACCAGTACATGCTTCGTCTGACGGATGGTTTCGAAGTCATGGATTGGATTCCTTGATGGTATGAACTCACAATCGGAAAATCGTTTTCGCAATGTGTGTGTATACCAGTCATCACCCAGTTGTCCCATAAACACTGGCGTAAGCCCGGTGTTTTCAATGACGTGATCGATAAGAGCGGTCGGTGTCGGGATGTAGTCCGGGTGTGCGCCGGAAGCGATTTCGGCAGCACGCACGTTAACAAGCAGCTTATTTTCAGAAACACCGATCCCCTCAAGATGGCTGGGTGTTGGGAACAGGTCGCGGAACTGCTCAGGTCCACCATAATACTCGACTCTGCAAGCCCACCCTTCGTGATCCACGCAATCAACATCCCCTCTTTCAAGTGCATCTACCACGCGGCCAATATCGAGTTTGTGTCCGCTCACGTGGGCAGTCTTGGCAAACTCCTGTTTGAAAAGGCCTGCACTCTCGGGGTCATCGACAATTCCCCATTCAGGAATGTCGAGTCCGCAAATTCGAAGTCCTGGAACCCGCTTCGCAATAACGGTAGCGATCATGTATTGGAACATGCGGTTGCCAAGCCGTCCCTTGTGTCGTATACGCCAAACCTTTTCCAAATCACAACTCCGTGGCTGAAACGATGAAGACCCTGATACTGAACGTTTATGGCAATCCCGCGCCTGAGTTTCGAACTCTGCTTGGGTGCACTCTGCAGCTCCTCAAACAACGGCATTATAACCTGTCCTTGGGGAAAGGGCATCCCACCCGTGTGCACCTGGCAGGCAGCCGGAACACTAGTCGACTGCCTGACCCGCTGCGAAAGTAATGGCGTCACGCAGTAGTGCCTCGAAGTAACTATGCTGGCCTTTACGGCGGTTAAAATGATGCTCGTGCGTGTGAATTCAAGTGTCGCAATTCTAATGCTAGCTTAGAAGGGTAAAGTTTATGTGGTTGTCGCCTGAATGCCAAAAAGATCTGGTGAGTGTGATTGTTCCTACCTATAATCGCGCATCCGTCCTCACTGATGCTATGAATAGCGTTTATGGGCAGACTTACCGACCCATAGAGCTTATTATTGTGGACGATGGTTCGACGGATCCAACTAAAGATATTGTCGCGACGTTTTCAGAGCAGGTAGCTAATGATGGGTTGTTTAAAGTAAAATATATCCCAAAGTCCAACGAGGGGTGTCAGGCGGCTCGGAATCATGGGCTGAGATGTTCGGCTGGTGATTTTATACAGCTTTTAGATTCGGATGATGTGTTATGTCGGAATAAAATTTCGAATGCGGTAAGGCTCTATAAGTCCGATGCCACTATTGATCTGGTTTTTTCTAAATGGGTGGTTGATAACGGTCGGCGCATTATCCCGATGAGCGGCCCTCCTCTGGGTGGTGTATCACTGCTATCCAGTGTGGTGTCTGGCAATCTTTGTATATTTTCACCGATATATCGAAGGAATATCTTGGTAAGGGTTGGACCATTTAACGAAGAGCTCCTGGAAGCTCACGACATTGAATACTCTACGAGGGTGATGCAATGTATAAGGAGGGTTGAAAGAGACGATGAATGTGGTGGGGTTTATCGTATTGGGAAAACAGCAAGCAGTATAACTGGCTCTTGCACCGCAGGAACGCTACAGTCTGAATGGCATGTTAATCAGTGGCAAAAAAGATTGATATTAAAGGAGCCGGCCGAAGAGCTGAAAGATCGTGCACTCGCGCTGCTTTCTCGGCGAGCTTACTCCATTGCATCGCGCAGTCTTAGCGCTAATTGCCCAAGCCTTGGTCTGCGGATATTAGTTACTGAGTACCGGATTTGGCTGCCGTTGGCACCTAAGCAAACACTGAAGCGCCTTATCCTTGTTTTAAGGTTGTCAACTAACGCTGTGATGGGTCTCTTTTGGCGATTCTCTCGGCTGAGGCGTTCGTGTTGACTGTGAAGGCATTGGTGTAAGCGTGGGATATGTGCTCCGTAAGGCTAACTCAAAAACTCTATCCGTCATGGTTTCTTCGAGAAAATATGCGATGTTGATATATCTGTCCCCATCGATAATTCAATGTGCAGCGCGCTTTTAGGATTTTTGGGCGACTAAGTTGCAAGTAAGCCAAGAAAACTCTTAAGCTGTCCCCTAGTAGGGCACGCCAAAGAAAGCGGGGGCTGCCAAATAATTTTGGGAGATGCGCTAAAGCCGTCTTTTGAAATACGACCACCTTCCCGCGTCCTTGGCGAAATGCACGAAGAATGAGCCAGTTGGGTTTTATGTTTGACGCGGGAATCATGTGTTCCACAACGGCGTCGTGTACGAACCAAGCTTTGAAGCCCTCCCTCTCCGCACGCACTAGAAAGTCTGTTTCATCTCCCATGGGGAATGTCGTCGTGCCGTCCGTCGCAATGAGTTCATCAAAACGAAGTCCTTTGTCGAACACATCGCTTTTACATGCCATGTTAGGCCCAAAAATACAGGATGCCATGATGGGGCCATCTGACCAATCGGGGTCTGTTAGGGCGAAATTGCCCTGCATGGACACTGCTTCAGCCAACCAATCGCAGGGTTTGGCTTCCCAGCGTGGCATGATTCGGCCTCCGAAAAGGTGGTAGCTCGGATTAGAATTGGCCGCAGCCTCCAGGCTCGTGAGCCAATCCTTTCGGGCAATAACATCATCGTCAGTGATCACAACGAGATTGCCTTCACGCTCTGCAAGGCCCCGATTGAGTGCAGCGCTTTTTCCTGGTTTGGCTTCATAAATGTAGCTAAGCGGCAAGCGGTCTTGAAATGACAAAGCAACTTCCCTTGTGTTATCGTCACTCCGGTTGTCGACAATCACTACTTTCCAGCCATCTTCGGGTGGGGCGAGTTCAGTAAATGAGTCTAAAGTCTTTGCGAGCACATCGCTGCGATTGTATGTTGATAAGAGCAGAGTCAGCATAATCTTTGCTGTGGCCTCCTTTAGTAATGAGTCGTTCTTTGTGGTGCAACTCACTGTTCCATTGCTAGGTGCACCGAGGAATGATCATTCATGAAAGGTTATGGTTATCGACTATAGCTGCGAGCTTTGTAGAGTATGTGGTTGATAAGATTGTGCGGGAAGGGGCGTTTCACAATTGGAGTGGTCATGGCGGCGTAGTGCCTCTTGAACGCTTGGTGATGGTATTGACGCCCATCACGTTCAAAGATGCTATAGCGAAAACCTAACTCTGATTGATCGGTGACGATCCTGTGCGGATGAGCGGAGATGAGTGGGTGAATGGCCTTCGTATAGGCAATTGGTCCTGTTAAACGTAAAACCCCAATTCGCCCAGAACCGGCCTTATCGTAGCGGTAATTTTTTAGATTATATAGGACGCGCTCTATAACCGCGCGCAAAAATGGATGTCCCGGGCCGGCAATGATGTGCCATTGCTGATATTCTCCGCGTGGAATATCTCTCAAATCCTCGTGTATCCCCCAGCCCTCATATGCCTCGCCAACTCCGTTGCGCCACTGTGATAATATGAAGGTGTCATCTGGTCTTATGACGTTGTCGAGAGGTAAGTCAGCGGCGCTTTTTATGTCGAGGTACACGCCGCCAAGTCGATAGAGTAAAAGATACCTGAATAAATCCGCGCGGGCTGCCCCATAGTCAGGATTAATTCGATTGAAGATTTCCAGTATCTGCTGGCCATAATGTTCGAAGATGAAGCTGGCGATCTTTGCGTCGTCCCAGAGAAGATGCTTCCACCCAGGGTTGAGTTGTCTTAGATGGTGCGTATTTTTAGCAAGCTCACTTGGTAGTGGCAATGTGGAATATGTCTGGTGAATCAGTCGCGGCACTGCTTCAGCAAATGTCTGATGGTTGATGCTTATGCGCATATCAATATAGGCTCAGCGTCATATGTATGGGGCCGGCGTTCCGAATGAAACTCTATTCATTTGAGGATTCACATATAGATCGATCAATGGATGATGTCTACTTAAGCCAACCTCTGAGTCAGGCACCCCGGCCAGTCTCGGAAATAAAGGAGCTCCGTAGGCGGTCATGTACGACTTCTGCGAAGAGGCTTTTGCCAAGGGGGAAGCCACCTGGCATTTGAGCAAGGTTATCGCAGGGTAAGTGATTTGCTTCGATGAGGATGGGTCCATCATCTAGGATGCCCACGTCCCACCCGATGACCGGGACTGGAGCTTCTATAAGGTTGTGGGCGCGGCAGGTGAGTGCCCGGCACTCGGCCCAATAAGGAAGGTGGAATCCGGAAATAGTGGATCCAGTGTCTGGGTGAGTGTCCAAAACGTCGGGAGGAAGCGCGCCCTTCTTTTGAATGCCAGGCCCACAAACACCGGTGGCTAAATCGATCGGGGCAGCGATTCCACCGCGATCAAAGTTGTCGACAACCGCACCACCCGTTGGCATGCGTAGCGCCGCCATCAATGGTTGTGCTGACGTGTTTGAGCCGCGCACAGTCATGAATCGGACAGTTGCCAGACAGCCATTCGTCAATTTGCGCAAGCCGGAGTGGTTTGTGAGTACTTTTTGCACTATGTAAGGGCGCCCGGATTCGAGCGAGGTTTGACATGCAAATTCCTCCAGTTCTTCAGGAGTTAGCACAGAGCCTGAGTTGCCGTTGTAATACTGCTCCGTCGATTCTTGATCGTAACGCCAAAGGGAGGCGCCTCGCCCCTGAATCCAGTTTGCGGGTTTGATAAAAAGGTCCGAGGGCGGGAGGGCGCCGGCGGTGCCCGATATGATCTTTCCCTCGTTAATTTTTAGGATATTCGTGACCGTGGGTATGTTGTTCTCCGCACACCAATGCTCGAACGCTCCCTTATTTGAGAAGATTTGCGCATCCTGGGTTCTAGGGGCATGGCGATGTATTACCTGAAGCATCGGGCCGATATCTTTGAGGAAGTCCTGCGCGAGGTCGAGGCGATCGGGTCTGAAGAGGTGAAACTTGTAATATTGGTCAGGTCGTATTCCGGACCGCCAACGTAACATCAGGAGTTGTCGATATTGAGTAATGAGCGGGATGCCATATACAAGCTTTGTCTTGTTGCCAAAGCGACGAAGCCCGCCCCAAGCTTCATAGGGCGCCTCAATGATGCCGCGCACGCATATAATTAAGGCACCTAATTTAGCCCGACTGCTTTGCCTTCGGGTCCACCAAATCCACGTTTGCCAGCGTTTCAGTCCCGAGCCATTGGGTTTTGAGCGGGCCAGCCAGCGAATCCACAGTGGGCCCGGCCTATCCCTTTGCCATTTGATAGAGGCGAGTTCTTCGACCTTTTTGTGTTCTGGAGTCATTATGTTCAGGTCCTTCTTTGGGGTCGATGATGGAGCGTAATTTCTAGGTTATCTACGCGGCAATCACGAAAATCACTTTGTGTCGTGTTTCCGTTTGGCAAAATCAGCACCTTACCGGAGGCGCGACGGATATGAATGGTCGCCGGGTTATTATTCGCGTGCAACACCAGAGGCTTTCGGGCGATGTTCTCGGCCAACACGGCATGCTGAATGACTGGCGTGGCGGTTTCCGCCAATTCGCCCCCCCGCCCCCGGGGGGTGGCGACGTACGTGTTCAGCGGATGGCCCGAAGGGGGTGCAGCTACGGCACGTTCTCCGCCGTCCTGCTCCGAGATGGCCTTTTCCTGCCGACTTTGCCGCGAGATACTTACTATTAACCCGGCGATCATTCGCGTCCGTCTTGGCTTCGATAAGTCACTGATTTCGTGAAAGTTAAAAACGAAATCACCTGATTTTTTTGAGTGCCGCGTTAATATTTTATACCAATAAAGGTGCCCCTCGACATTTTCTTGTAATTCCCAGAAATCATGCTTTCTGCGATGTTGGGATTTAGGCTATCATACTGCTCCATCACAGTATCAAAGCCAACGTCGTTGATCATCTGAATGAGGTATTCGCGCTGTGGCCAAAACGATCTTCGATTGTCCCATGATGCCCATTTCAGGTTTTCTCTATTTTTAAAGTTTTCTTCATTTTTATACTCAGTAAACCAGCGCCCCGGAACATCTTCATGTTTACATATTGAAGTCAATCCAAAATGCTCATTTCCGTTTTTGCTAGATAAAATAAGAGTTTTCTTTAAAAGCTTTCCTATTTTTTTACGAAAGAATAACTTAAGATGTCGATCCTTTTCACTCGTAGCGAAATGCGTGTCTAAAATAAGCAGTTTTCTTGTCACCGAGGAAAGAAGTTTAAGATACTGTCTGGGGTTATCTATATGATATAGTAAGCCACAGCAAAAAATCGCATCGAATTCGCCATATTCAGCAATATTCCATGCATTATTTTTAACGAACATTAAGTTAGGCAGATTAACCTTCGATTTGACATAATTGCATGCGTCAATGTTGCTCTGCCGAACTTCAATCCCTAAAACTTGAAATCCCATCCGCGCAAACTCCACAGCATACCCACCCTCTAGGCACCCAACATCTGCTATACGAAGGTGATCCTTTTTGCCGGGAAAAGCCGTCTCTAGAATACGCCCCGCTGCTATAAGCCTTGGATCAGAGTCAATGGCAAAATTAGCCTCAGGCTTCGTGAAGCTTCCATCATCAAGACGGATGTTGTGTGCTGTGAAGTTGATGTTCATTTTTGATTTTCCAGTGGCCAAAAAATCTTAGCTGCTCAAGCTGTCGCAGCCACGCGCAGGACTTTGAAGGGATTCTGCCCGCGTAATTTGCTGGTTTCCCACACAGAGCGGATGATGCAGAAGGCACGGGTGCCCCCCATGGCCCGGAAGCCACCGATGACCTTCAGTTTCACCTTGATGGGACGGACCATCCGCTCGGCAAGGTTGTTGGTGAAGGGGACTCGCCAGTCGGTCACAAAACGCCAGATGGCATCGCGGAAGTCCCTCAGCCTCAGCAGCAGGTTCTTGGCCGGATGCGGTTTGACGCGGCGTCGACTGCCGTCCTCGGCGACCTGGGGCGGCTTGGCAGCCAGCCTCGGCCACGTGTTCGTCATAGGCCTCGAGGAATGCTCCGATCTGATCCCTCGGTAAGTGGGTCAGGCCCTGTTCCTTGGCCTGCGCCACGGCCTCATTGGCCTGCAGCAGCGACTCCCTGAGCAGGCGCGGCCAGAGATGAGCGGTGAGTTCATCGCTGTAGTTCAGTTCCCGAAGGTGGTGGGCGTTGCACAACACGTGCTCACAGCCGGTGTAGCGCCAGTAGGGAGCCCAGTGATCAGGTACAGCCACCCCTTTAAAGTGGGGCAGAATACCGGCCTCGTCCATGGCTTCATGACCTCGCCGGGCGTGAACCATCACCTCGTCAGGGTTTTTCACCATCTGCCGGGTCACGCCCTTGTGGCCCTTATGACCACCACCGGATCGTTGACCCTTCTGGCGCGGCTGGGCCGGGCCCTTACGCAGACCCTCCGAGGACGAGGGGTTGCTGGAGTTGCGGCTGCTCTTCTCGACCTTCTTTTCCAGCGCGGCCAATCGGGCACTGAGCGTCTCCAATGCATCGAACAACTGCATGATCAGCGCATCCTTCTGCGCGTGGCTCATGGCGTCGCGTTCTGCTTGACTGGGGCGCTGGAGCTTCATACGGAGCAGGATAGCCTATCGGAAAGAAAATGGGCAGACTGTGGGCAGGTGGGCTGAACAGTTACCGTACCCGAGCGGTGTGGGATGTTAATGTAAGAGAGGTTAATTAACCAGATTTGGGAAATCCCCCGGCTCTGCCGGGGTGACAGTAGAAGTTTGACATTGTAGGGAGTCCATTGGGAAAACTCCCGGTTGTGAGCCGCCAAGCACACGACACAGGAGAACCCCTGTTGTTTCCCACCCCAAATCGCTGATCACCGCCTGATCTGAAGCGGATTATTTCCTCGTTGATAGAGCCAGCGTGGTGGCAGAGTGTGAGTCGGGTGTGAGGCGAAGTGCCCGGATTGATTCACCGGGCTGGCGGATCGGGGCGGACAGGGGCATGATCTGAGGCCAACCCATAAAAGTGGCCCGCCACGGTAGCCGCCGTGCGGGCCGGTGGCCGGTGTGCTATTGCGGTTGAGAACGCCTTTGACCGGCGAACAATACGTTACCCAGCAAGGCTGGTTGAAAGCAAGCCTGACGTGTTGTCCGCTGCATCCTGCCGGGGGCTGTGGCTTTGCCCGCCACGGCAGCTATGCGCGCAAGCGGCCTCGGGGGGCACGGATCGCCCGCTGGTATTGCCCGCAGGGGCACCGCACGTTTTCCCTGATACCTGATTGTCTGGCGGCCCGCTGGTCGGGGAAGCTACAGGCGGTGGAAGTGGCGGTGATGACCGCGGAGATCGCGCCCAGTCTGGTGGCGGCCGCCAGGATGCTGCGCCCCGAGATCGAGGAGGCAGGGGCGGTGCGCTGGGTACGCCGCCGCAAGGATGCGATAGACGATTGCTTGCACCGCCTCAGGGGACTGCTACTCGACCTGCTCACCGACTGCGCCCCCACCTTGACCGCCTGCCAGATCGCATTAGGTCAGACACCCTTGCTCCCCGCCCTGCGTGAGATTGCCGCGCCCTGGCTCGATCAGTTACCGCCGCCATTCGGTTTTGCCCACCGCTGCAGTGGCGGTGTGTCCACCTCCCCGTCGCGCCAACACACAATGGGCCCTGACCCGCCTGGCAGCGGGGCGTAGCGTCGTGGAGCGACCGTTTGGGTCGTTTTCCCCGGAGACGCTGCCATGCCCGATCCCTCTCATGACCTGCGCCACGAGATCGCCCTGTTCCGTTTCGGGCTGATCGCCGACCTGGTGCGTCGGCCGCCCGGCGCGCCCGGGCTCTATACCCAGCTCCATGCCATTGCCGCCCGCACCCATCAGATCCCTGGCAGCCATCGCACCCATGT
>NZ_KK214998.1:146111-194350 GCF_000633935.1 Ectothiorhodospira haloalkaliphila ATCC 51935
GGGGACTGAGCCGCGAGGAACTGCCCGACTACCTGGCCCACCGTCTGCGCCTGGTCGGCTGCGAACTGCCCCTGTTCGAGCCGGAGGCCATCGAGGCCCTCTATCAGGCCACCCACGGCATGCCCCGCCCTGTCGGCCGCCTGGCCCACTACGCCCTGACCTGCGCCGCCCAGCAACAGGTCCGCCAGGTCAGTGCCGAGCACCTGCAGACCGCCCTGGAGGAACTGCGACCATGAACCACCACCACACCCTCACCATCCCGCTGCCAGGCCACTGGACCCCGGAACAGGCTCTGGCCGTGTGGGAACTGCTGGAGATCCTCACCGAGCATATCGGCCAGCGCTACGACCTCGCCCTGCAGGAAGCCCTGGCCGCCGAGCGAGCGCCCTCCATCGACACCCGCCAGACCTCCCTGTTCGACGACGAGCAGGATCCCTTCTGAGTCCTTGCCCCCGGGCGCGAGTCACCCAAGGCTCGCGCCCCCAGCTTCCCGCATCCGTTCACCTTCCAGGAATCTTCCACCCGAGGGCATAATCCGGGAAAACACTCGGCCTGTAGCCAGGATCTGTGTGGGGAAAGGGGCGTGGAATAATCTGGGAAACAACAACCCCAATGGACGAATATGAGAGCCTAAGCCACTCCAAGTGGGAGTGTAAATACCATGTGGTATTCATCCCGAAATATCGCCGCAGGGCCCTTTTTGGCCAATTGAGGCGACATTTGGGGGAAGTTTTCCATCGGCTGGCGAGGCAGAAGGAAAGCTGGATTGAAGAAGGGTATGTGATGCCGGACCATGTCCATATGTTGATCTCGATCCCACCAAAGTATGCGGTATCGCAGGTGGTGGGGTACATCAAGGGCAAGAGTGCGATTCACATTGCCCGGGTGTACGGAGAGAGGAAGCGGAATTTTGTGGGACAGAGTTTCTGGGCCAGGGGATACTTTGTGTCGACGGTGGGGCGTGACGAGGAGACGATACGAGAGTACATCCGTCACCAAGAAGCCGAAGACAAGCGCCTTGACCAGATGAAGCTCTGGAGCTGAAAGCCACCTTCAGGTGGCTCCATGTTTATGCCGCTTTGAGCGGCTCACAAATTAAAGCCCCCGGCTTTGCCGGGGGATACTTACTGCTTATATTCTTTTGGAGGCTCTTGGGGCTCCAGGTGGATTTCATGTCGTGGAGGGGGCAGTGATGATGTTCAAGAAATTGCGGATTTTGGGTCTTGGGTTTACCGATGAGGAATATGAATTATATGGACTTGGAGGACTGTCGGACCCCGCTAGAGCGACTCAATACCTTTCTAATCGTTGGAATGACCTCTATTTTCGTCCAAAAATCAATCGTTGTCAGCAAAGGCATGTCCTCGAAGATAAGTGGGTTACACATCTATATTTTTTGTCCCTATCGTTGCCCGTGCCTAAAACCTACGGTATGTTTCACGAAAAGCACGGCGTGACCGCTGGCGGGCGGCCGTTGAGGACGGCAGATGACCTAAGAGATGCGTTTATTCGAAATTGTGATTTTCCGACTCGTCTGGTATTCAAGCCGAGAGGTGGGCGGCAAGGGCAAAATATTATCGTTTGTGAGGTCGGTCGAGGTGATGGTGAATCGGTTCATGTTTTGTTTTCCGGAAAAAAGTTTAGCTTACAAGAGTTCACGGGTTTGTTGCCCAGAGACGCTTTCCTCGACTATGGGGGAGGATATGATGGATGGCTGGTGCAGGAATACATTGATCAGCATCCCTTCATGAAGGAAATTGGTCCCTATACTGTTAATACGTTTCGAGTTATCACATTTATTGACCAATCGGGGCACTGTAAGGTTCAGATGGCTGCGCTACGTTTGGGGCGGCAAGGGAGTTCTGCTGATAATTGGGACAAGGGTGGATTATCTGTGGCGGTCGATCTGAAGAGAGGGCGTCTTGGCAAGGGCGTGTCAAAGCCATCCTACGGTGGCCGCTGGACCGCTTTTCACCCGGATACCCAAGTCCATTTAGAAGGTAGAGAAGTGCCCGGGTGGAATTCCATCGTAGAGGTTTGTGAACGGGCAGCAAAATCAATATCTGGGGTTAGGTCGGTGGGTTGGGACATTGCGTACACTCCGGAGGGGCCGGTGATTATTGAAGGCAATGCTGTATGGAGTTTGCCCCTAACGCAAGTGCATACGAATGGCTACTTAACAGATGATGTGCGTGCGGATTTGGCGAATTTTGGCTTGGTTTTTCCTACGGCGCTGCCTGGTCTATTACCTGCTGCCACCTGTTGGCTATCTCGGCAATGGCGTCGTTCCAGAGGGCCTAGGTTGCTAAAAGAGCTAAGGTCAAAGAAGTAAAAGGGGGCGTAGGGGCAAGAAGCCAAGTAGGTCCACGCTTGGGCGCCAATATTCGAAATATACGGACTGTTGCACTATGGCTGGCCCCACTTGGATTTGACTAGACTCATGGCGAGATAACGCCAGTTTGCCAAGGCCTCAGGTTGGTTCCTTGCCGCATGCCAGAAGGCCCGTAGGGCGAGCATGGGGTCCCCTTCCCAATAATGTCGGTATCCAAAACTGAAGCTGGTCTCGGCGAGTCGTTTTTTGATTGCCTTAGGTTCTGTTCGCTCCCCATTGGGGCCAACCAAGCCCCAGCGCGCCAGCGCCTTTTCCACCACGATACGTTCGTAGTTTTCGTGGGGCCACTTTTTGGCGCAGCCATTGCCGTGTAACCGATACAGGGCGAACACCCGATCTAGCTGGTGGATTTGGGTGTGCCGTGAGGCGCGTATCCAGTAGTCATAGTCCTGTCCACGCTTCAACTCCACATCGAATGGGCCCACGCGCTCAATCAGGCGACGACGCGCCATGACGGTGATCGTGTGCAAGGCCGATGTAAATAGCAGTTGGTTGTAGAGCCATCCGGATTTCTCAGGGACGATGTCGGGCGAATCCTTGGTCGGGTCGTCCGAGGAGGCCAGGAACTCGTCGGAGGGCATGGAGAACTCCTCGTCTGGATCCGGTTTCCATACACGCCATCGGGAAAAGACCAAGTCGATTTCGGGGTGGCGCAGCAGATGGTGGACCTGGGCGGTTAGCTTTCCCGGTAGCCAGAGGTCGTCGGAATCAAGAAATGCGATGAACTCGCCTTGTGCTGCGTCCAGGCCGGCGTTGCGTGCCACGGCCGCCCCTTGATTGGCCTGCGCAATCAGGGTGATGCGATCCTGATAGGATCGGGCAATGTCCAGGGTTTGGTCGGTCGAGCCATCATCCACCACGATGATCTCCTTGTGGGGATAGTCCTGGTCCAGTGCGCTGTCGATGGCCTCGCCTATGAAGCGTTCGGCGTTATGGGTGGGGATGACCACAGAGACGAGTGGGCGGGAGGTGTTTTCGTCTTCCCTTTTGGGGGGAGCTGGGGGGGCAATCATTGATATCCGCCGGGTTAGGAGTGCCACGATGTTGGCAACGTGTTTTACCAGAATCGGGGCTTGTTGGGTACGCCTTGGCTATGGTGCGCTAGCAATTTGGGCAGTCAAGCTTGAAGGGAGGTCCGATACTGGTTTCACGCCCTGGGTTGCGTGGCTTGGCTCCATCGAAGGCTCCCCAGGTGGCCTGCTCCCGAGGGCGGTGGTTGTAGTCAAGGTCCAGATGGGGTAGGTGATCCACCGGGGGGATGGCTTTGGTGCGGACCAAGGCGTCGGGGCGTGGATAAAGATCCAGTTGCTCCAGGCGCGGGGTGGCATTGTGCAGGTACGGCACGGCATATTCCAGAGAGGCGGTGAAGTTGTGTTCGGTGTCGATAGAGGCGATGACCTGCAGCGGGTTAGGAGAGAAAAGGGCATTCCCTGTCACTTTCTGAGTGTAATCCGGGTCGGCATGTGTGATGTGTATGCCGGTGCCAGCGGTGACCAGGGTGTTTTGCAGGATGTAAACGGCCTTGGGCACGTCGTTGTGGCGCATGATGATCAACCCAGGTCCTCGACTGTTGAAGAACAGGTTGTTGTACAGCGCCACATTGCCCTCGCCTTGGAACAGGCGCTCGTGGGGGTTTTCGTGAAACAGATTGCCGTAGATCAGATAGCGATCATGCCGGCCTGGCCCCTCGGTTGGCCAGTGTCCCACCAGCAGATTGGGGCGTGCCGAGGAGTCGCTACTGGCACGTTCGGCCTTGCTGAACAGATTGTGGCGGATGATGGTTTCCCTGGGTTCGGTGGGGATGCCGGGTAGTCGGTCACGGACATCTTGATGCTTGATCTGCATGTTGTAGCCCAGCGTACGGCGGATGGCGTTATTCTCGATGAGTCCACCAATGAAGGGAGCGCTACCGTCGGGGCGGCCCAGGTATAGGCCTGTGCCGATGTCGTGGATGTGGTTGTTCCGGATGGTCCAATCCCAGGCTGAGGCACGGGTAGTGATGCCCGTGTGGCCTTGTGAGGCGTCGTAGTTTCTGATGGTGAGATGTTCGAGGGTGATGTGGTGGGCGTAGCGGCCGTTGCGTTCCAGGACGACGCCAGCGGCATTGCGGCCGCGTCCATCCAGAGTCAAATGCCGAACGGTGACGTGTGCACTGCGACTCAGGCTGATGGTGTTTTCCCCATCGCGTGCTTCAAAGATCGCTGGTTCGCCGCTCTCGGGTCCAGAGATCACGATGGGGGCTTCGGGGGTGCCTTTTATGTTCTGCAAACGCAGGTTACGTGGATAGGTGCCCGAAGACAGTTGGAGATGGTCTCCTGGTTGCAGTGCGCGGATCTTATCCCGGTAGTTGTCTGGGTTTGCCTGGATAACTCGACGAGGTAGGGGTTGGGCAAGTGGTTTTTCCTTGCCACTATGCACCCGAGTCCAGTCCGGAGGCGCTGGATCCTTAGGTGTCGTTAGTGAGGTGAAAAGGGGGCCATGACGTCTTTGAAGCTCCGTCATCAGATCGCACTCGCCGGCCTTGTACTCAATGGCACCGAGATCCACCGGGTTGGATCGTTCTTGGCCGCAAAAGTCGTGTGTGACATCGTTCGTCCAACTCCCTTGCGCCACTAAATCCTGTCCATTCAGTAGCCTCAGGTCGCCGGCTTGTGGGGCCAAGAACCACCGATCGAAACGTCCTACGCCCTTCCCAACGGCGGTATCCCCCAGGCGCTCCAGTGAGGTTTCCAGGCCGTTGATCATGGTTCGGCTCAGGCGTTTGTGCCAGGCGAGAGCCTGAGTAGGGCTGTCAGATTGGCCCTGTTGGATGCGACTCTGGATCACCGGGAGGTAGCTGGCCTGCGCCAACCACCCAGTGGTTTTGTTGTCTTCGGCCTTAGCCTCACCACCGTCTCGCTCCCAGATGTTGCCCGTGAGGATATTGTCGAACACTCGCGCCTGGGTTTCCGGAAAGCGTGCCTGGATGCCGAAAGCGTTGTAAATGGTGTTATTGGCGATAAGCGCTTTTGATGCGCGATTGAGATAAATTCCAGGTTCCTTGGGGCAGTTGAGGATGATGTTGTTGGTCATCCGACCATTGAGTGATTCGGGGCAATCCGTATCGCAATTGCCCAGTCCCCTCCGGTCGAAAATGGCGGGGGAAGAGCCCCCGCCCCCGAGGGAGAGACCAACGCGGTGGCCTCCTGTGTGATGCCACTCGCAGATGACGAGATTGCGGTCGAAGATAGCACGCTGGGCCCCGCCTTTGACGAAGGCTGCGCTGGTGTTGCGACCGACACGGTGAGGTGCGTGTGCGATGTCGGCAATGAAGTTTTCGGTGATTCGCCAATCCTGGCCTCCGATGATGTCGATGGGGACGACAGAAGATCGGGTGTCTCGGGGGTAGTCGTTGATGAAGATGTTACGTGTGAGCTGCACATGGTCAGGAAATGTCCTGGGATCGCCCTCACCGTTGGCCTTGATGGCGGCGTGAAAGTTCTGGAAGCGGTTGCCTTCTATACGCGCATGATCCGCGTCCTGCACTATGTGCAGGGCGTGGTTGGCATTGCGGCTGCCTTGGAAGTCCAGCCCGATGATGTGCCAGTGGGCTCCGTAGATCTTGAATTGTGTAGTGTGGTCGGTCCAGATGCGGGCGGCACCAGGGATCAGCGATTCTAGAACAATGGGAGCGTCTCGCTCACCTGATTGTCTCAGGGTAATGCTGGGTAGGAAGTAGTCACCTGGCAGGAGCGTGATGGTGTCCCCTGCTGTGGCGTTCCGCAGGGCCTCTCTAAGATCGCTGGCGTCCTGAACTTCCTGGGATTTGGCATGGCTCACACCTGCCAGCAGTGATAGGGTCAGCGTTAACACCGGTAGGCTGATACGAAGCACGTCCATTGAGTGAGCTCGCGTACGGGTCGGTGCGAGAATTGTCCCGGGTGGCGGCATGGAAATCAATTGGAATGTGCCCGCGTCCGTGCGGCATGCTTGGGTATTGTAGTGGCGCATGCATTTTTTCGGGTTTTGAGGGTGGGTCTCATTGGCTAGAGGGCTCTCGCATCGAACCAGATTCGCGGTTGCAGCATGGCTGTCCTTGCTGGCAGTGCTCTACGCCACCCTGATGCCTTTCGAGTTCGGAAACCAGGGTGTCGCCCAGGCCTGGTCACACTTTACCAGTCTCACGTTCCCCAAGATGGGTGCCTCGGCGCGTCAGCAGTGGGTGGCGAATATCCTGCTTTTCGTGCCGCTGGGGCTGTTCTGGACGGCCTGGCTTTCCGGCTATGTGCGTGGCGTCTGGGGGCATTGCGTGGTGGGGCTGTTCGTGGCCCTACTGGCTTTGGCGACCACGGCGACAGTTGAGTTCCTTCAGTACTGGTTGCCCCGGCGTGAGCCCTCGCTGCTGGATATGAGTGGCAACCTCAGTGGTGGCGTGCTGGGGGTGCTGGCCTGGTTCGGGTTGTCGGGGCCGGGGCGGCGGTGGTTGTCGCTATTGCGCCAGGGTGGGCTCGCCGCTCTCTGGTGGGCTTTGTTGAGTTACACAGTGGTGTACGTGCTGGTCGCTTGGCTGCCTTGGGACTTCCTGTTGTCCTGGCAGGAAGTGTCCGCCAAGCTGGATTCGGATCGGTGGGGGCTGTGGCGTGCCCCGGTTTCCGAGGCTGATGTGGGCCAGTGGTGGGTGCTTCGCAGCATGGTGGTGATGATCACCGCGCCGGTTGGGATTCTCTTGGGGTGGTGGCTACAGAGACGAGCGCCTGCGCTCAGAGGCTTTGGGTTGCTGGTTTCTGGCGCGGTGCCGGCATTAGCGTTTGGCCTGTTTGTGGAGTGGGGGCAGTTCTTGACGGTCTCGGGGGTTGCCGAGGGCGGTTCTGCCTTGTCTCGTGCCGTTGGGATCGTTCTTGGGTTGGCATTCTTCGCGATGCGGCATCACCTCGGCCCCGACCAGCTCAGGCATTGGGCTCGTCCGTTGGTGGCCACTTCGGTGGTGCCTTTTTTGTTGCTGTTGGTGCTCATCAACTGGGGCGGTAAGGGCTTCGCAATGGAAACTGGGTCGGTGCTGGCCAAGCTGGAGTCGTTGCGGTTTTTGCCTTTCTGGTATCACTATACGGTGCCTGAGGCGGTGGCCCTTGGCAGCCTGATTTTCCATGTGATGATGTATTTGCCTGTGGGCATCGGGGTGTGGCTGTGGCGTTGGGGGGCGAGGGGCATTACACCCCGGCGGGGGTTGTGGCTGGCGATTGGAGTGGCATTTCTGCTGGCCTTGGTGATGGAGGCGGGTAAGCTGTTCATGGCGGGGTTGAGGCCAGATCCTACTAGCGTATGGATTGCGGCTGCTGCTGCTTGGTTGGGGTGGCAGGCTTGTGGGGTGGTTTGGTGGGGGTTGCGGGGCCCTATAGAGCGGAATGCGCGCGCGATGGCTCGCGCTGATCGTTCGCGAGGGCGTGCCGAGGCTTCTCGGCAGCGCTCGGTGGCTTCAGGGAGTACCTATCCCGGGGTGGAGTCGGCGGATGAGGGGTTTGTGCGGGGAGGCGAGGGTTCCACGCGCTAGCGGGCTGCGGGTGTCGGAATCTCTTACGAGATGCTGTGTCCTACTTCAGCACCGAACAGTACCGCTTGGTCGCTTCACGAAGCCCTCATATGGAGCGGATCTGGTTGGAAAGCGGTGTTATCGGGATTGCTTTCGGGCAACTTATTCGGGATCATCGCAGGCAGAGTGTGTATTGCTGACTGGATATCCATTGAGAGTGGCGTCAGATTTGTTTACGTTAGGCGTGCTCTCAATGTGATCTGAATCACATCTTCGTTGTGTTGGGCCCTTGTTTTCATGGGGTTGCATTTTTTGGCCTGTTTTTTGCTAATTTCAGTTAAGACGTCTTGAGGTGCGGTTAGGCAATGACAGGTCGGCACTGCTCGGCCGAGAAGGCTTTGAACATGTGCGCTTCGCTACTGTCCATCTGTGCTGAAGGCTCGAACGCTATATAGAGGCTGTGACTCCATGTCCAATCGAACTCCCATCACTGACACTAACGAGCAGGCGAGCACCGAGGCTTGCCCTAGAGAAGGGCCGTCCCGGGAGCGAATGGATCGGGGACGCCGGAAGTTTGCCCTCGCGGCTAGCTCGGCACCAGTTTTGTTTGCGATGGTGAACAAGCCCTTGATGGCGGGGACTTGTGAGGCTGATACGCCCTCGGGTTTTGATTCAGCCAAGGCGAGCGGCCGGAAGGGGGATCGAACAACTCTGGAGTGTGGTCGTTCACCTGGTTACTGGGGGAACAAAGGTAAGGGGGGCGGATCCCATGACTCCTTTCTCCTTGATGAGGAGAACACATTTCTCCGTGTGTTCGGTTCCAATGACCACATCAGGCAGTTGGGTGGATACGATAAAGACCTTCTCACGATGAGACATGTTGTCGTCAGGCCATATCACACGCCGAATCAGTTGAACTTCCGTGACGAGGGCAATCTTGCCAGGGCTTTTGTCGCAGCCTATATGAATGCATTACGCGTTGATAATTATCCATTGAGTACATTGGAAGTTAAGGCGATGTGGGAAGCCATTGATGGTGGTGGCAAGTATCAGGTCTCAGCTGGGGTTGAGTGGGGCAAGCCTGAGGTGCTGACCTATCTTTGGTCGACCTACGAAGACCCTCCTGAGGACAACGAGGACGAGTATTTTGATGTTGAAGATTAATCGGGCGCTCGTTGTCCCGGTTGTGATGAGACGGTTAATGGGAAACTTTGGTCGCTACAGCTCTTGTGGTCAAGTGTGTCCTTGAGTGATCTGAAGGCGGATCTTGTGACGCAAGCTTTGTGTCCTGGGTGGTATTTGGATTCTTCTCGGCTTGTTATTCGTTACTGGGCGGATGGTGTTGCGGTTTTCCATCTGGAGTCGGGTGACATTTATGTCCTCTCGGCGTTATGTGGGGGACTGCTGAGTGAAATGGACTCGGTAAACGGCGTGTTGCGTTTGTCTGGTGAGTTGGTTGAGCGCTTGAGTCAAAACTACACGGGTGCACCTCAGGGAGAGGATTTGGGGCAACTTGTCCTGGCTTCATTGGAAAGCATGGAGCGCCTTGCAATCATTAAGAGAGTGGTATAGACATTCCTAACACACCACTTCTTCGGGTCGGGGACTTCTTGCCGGCTAATTTCCGAAAGCTCGTTGCTGGATGTGGGGTCGTCATCCAGGCTGGGTCGCTTTCCTTTCGCCTGCGTAGCAATGTTAGACTGGTCGCGGATGGTGTTCACCATTTGTATCGTTATCATCCTGTAGTCACTTATGGATTAGCCGATTTTTCCGTTCAGGTGACGCCGCCACGCTCTCCCCGACGATGGTTAGGCCGACAGGTGAACTTTCGGCATAATGGCGCTGCTACTTTCCTGCCTCTGCCATACGCCCAGGCTTTGCCGCTACTCGAGTGGGGTCTCAATTGGTGCGTGTATGAGCATGTGCACGACCGATTGGTGCTTCATGCCGCAGTGGTGGAAAGTGATGCGCGGGCCTTGATTATTCCGGCTCCGCCCGGTTCGGGCAAGAGTACCTTGGTTGCTGGCCTCTGCTATTCAGGTTGGCGGCTTCTCTCCGATGAGTTGGCGCTGCTGAAGCCGTCTAGCGGTGAGGTGGAAGGCTTATGCCGACCCATCAGCCTCAAGAATGCTTCTATCGGCGTCATGCGGGAATATGCTGGTGCAGAGCCTTTCTCTCCCACGGTATCGGACACCACAAAGGGTGATGTGGCGCTGATGCGTCCACCGCTGGATAGCGTGGAGAAAGCGGCAGTGCCTGCGAGGCCGTTTGGGGTTGTGTTCCCTTTGTTCTCTGCAGGAGCGGCACCTTCCATGACAGAATTGGGACCTGCTTCGGCATTCAGTCAGCTGCTGGAAAGCGCTTTTAATTTGTCGGTGTTGCGCGAGGATGGCTTCCACGTGTTGGCTGACTTGGTAGAGCATTGCCGGTGTTTTCAGATCAGGTATGGATCCTTGGCTGATGGGATGGCGTTGGTTCAAGAGATTCACGAATCAGGAAAGGTGTGATGGGCGAGGCGGGGGAATCGCTGCTCTTTTGTGTGCTCAAGGCCCCAGACTTGGCGTGTGATCTCGATCTCAATGAGTGGGATCTGCTGATTCGTCAAGCGCGGGTAAGTCGTTTGCTCGGCAGTCTGGCCATTGGGATCAATGAGGCTGGCGTGTGGCAGCAGATCTCGGAGGGGCCGCGGCGCCACCTGGATTGGGCACGCAGGATCTCCCAAACCTACCATGCTGAGCTTGAGTGGGAACTGTCGTGTATCGAAGACGCATTGGGAGGGTTGGGTGCTCCTGTCGTGTTATTGAAAGGTGCTGCCTATCATGTGGAGGGTCTGAAGGTTTCGGCCGGCAGGATGTTCAGCGATGTGGATATTCTAGTGGATCGAGGACGCTTAAACGCTGTCGAGGCATGCTTGATGATGCGCGGGTGGGTGAATTCCCACCACGACCCTTATGACCAGCGTTACTATCGAGAGTGGATGCATGAGTTGCCCCCCATGCAGCATATCAAGCGCGGAACGACCTTGGATGTGCACCACTCTATCTTGCCGCCGACGGCCCGATTGAAAACGGATCCGCAGCGTCTGATCGACGCTTCGGTTAACGTGGACAGGGGCTTATTTCGCGTGCTGATGCCAGAGGACATGTTCCTGCACAGTGCCACGCATCTTTTCTTTTCGGAGGGCGAGATGATGCATGGTTCTCGTGACCTCTGGGATCTATATCGCATGGCCGAGGAGTTCGGTCATGACGATTTCTGGGAAAGAATTCAAAGTCGAGCGATGGAATTGGGTTTGACGGAGCCCTTGGTGCTGGCGGTTCATTTCCTGGACAGCTTGCTGGAGGCGCCACTGCCTGAAGATCTGGTGACTTGGGCGGAAGCGTCGTTTCCAAATGGGCTTGGAGGGATGTTATTGCGAAGTTCCCTTCAATCGGGGCTGGCCGTTCGTGATAGCCACGAGAAGACGCTGGCGGAGACACTGAAGGAATGGTTCTTGATCGTTCGTGGGCATCAAGAGAAGATGCCAACGCCCCTGCTGATGAAGCATTTGAGCCGCAAGGCTTGGTATGGGGTGTTCCCCAAAGACCCCGTCGCGGGGCGGAGGTAATCGATTCGATTCACCTCGCTTGGAGGACTTTCGGAGCTTCAGGCCAGTGATGTCACCGGGCGGTGAGCGTTCTCCATGATCCCCGTCTCCCCTCCGTAGCCGCCTATGCCTGAAAATGTAATCTTACCAGCGGCCTTTAGACCTTGGCCGACATGATTAGTGGGGCCTATTGCTGTGTGGACAAGACGCCCCATATCCACCGGTTGGTGACGGAGCTATCAGCGCTCCTGCCCCCCATTTCGCTGTAATCGCTGCACCTGATGCTCTATTCGTGGGTAGGTGGGGAAACTGGTAGGCGCACCGAGCCGGCGTGGGCGCCCTGGTTTTCTCGGGGTTCTTGATGGGTTGTCGGTGATTCTTACGATACTGTGGTCATAATGAGATCAGTCTCACAAAACACCGGGCGGGCTACGTCTTGAGCATCCTGAAGGGTGGGGCTCATCTGAAGTTTTTTGGAAAATTCTGTGATTGGTGTCTCAAAAACGAAAACTGATGGCGGTATGGTTTACAAGCGCATCCGGGTGTGGATCGTCTATTCTTTTAAGTGATTGTAATTTGGAGGAAATATAAGGCTGGCATGGTTTGTGTATTTGCCCATTATGGGCGCGTCCTCCCTGGATGTGCCAAGTCTAACGGGTGATGAGGCTTCCCATGCGAAAGATTCTGATTAGGTTTATGGTCCTGGTGCTTGCAGGCATGGGGGCGGGTAGCTTGCAGGCTGCTCCTATCGTCGGGAACTTATCTGTCGAATTCAAAGGCGTACCCCAAGGTTTTCAAGCTGGCTCCACGACGGGCGATATCCATGAGCCAAGGTTAAAGACACACGCCGCTGAGGATGGTTGGGTCAGTGGCGTACATGCCGGTATGTATCGGATGACCCTTGGCACCGGTCGTGACAGCGTCCCGGAGGAGGATGTCTTTTGGGGGCAAGATGGTGATTTCAATGCGTTTTGCATCCAGACATGGCAAGTGCTCGCTAGCAGCCAGAATCTGCGGAATGATTATTCGCTTTGGTCTTTGAAAGGTTACCTGGGCTCTTCCATCCACGGTTCGGATGAGCAGTGGGCAGAAGCGACCTTTTCTGAGATATCTGCTCTTTTTGCCCGGAGCAATTTGGTCGATGAGGATGCTGGGTCGATTGCTCTAGGGGCAACAGCTGAAACGGATGCGGCTTTTCAGTTGGCCCTCTGGGCAATCGTCAACGAGTGGGAAGTCAGTGACGCTGACAAGCTTTCATTTTCGGGTTTTGGTGATGCGGTGCACAATGATGTTGAACTGTGGGTTGGCGAAACCCGAAACGCGAATCAAGTTGCTGCGAGTCTGGACTTCTATGTGCTGAGTTCGGCGACCTCACAAAACCTGCTGGTGTGGAAGACTGCAACCGCAACCGAGGTGCCTCTGCCCGCCACCCTGTGGCTGATGCTGGCGGGCATCCTGGGAGTCGGGCTGGCCAGGAGGTCATAGGCGGCACTAGGGATGCCTGGGGGGCGTTGGCGATCCTGGATCGGCTCGATGCCGGGGATCAGCGGAAGAGTTAGACGGGGGCCTGTGTTGCAGCTGTGTCTGGGGTGGCGGCGGGCTGAACCTCTCAGGCCAGTGATATCATCGGGCGGCAAGCGCTCTCCCCGATCCTTGCCCCCGGAGCCGCCCATGCCCCAGAAACGCAATCTCCCCATTGGTATCCAGGCGTTCGACAAGCTCCGCCGGGGCGGCCACTACTATGTGGACAAGACACCGCACCTGCTTCGGTTGGTGAGTGAAGGCGGGTCTTTTTTCCTCTCCCGTCCCCGCCGTTTTGGCAAGAGCCTGCTGCTGGATACCCTCAGGTGCCTGTTCGAGGGTCGTCAGGATCTGTTCGAGGGGTTGTTCATCCGGGAGCGATGGGACTGGCAGGTGCGTCATCCGGTGATTCGCCTGAGCTTTGCCGACGGGGTGCTGACCACGCGGGAGGCGCTGGATGTCCACATTGATGAGTTGTTGCGGGCAGAGGCCTCGCGGCTTGAGGTGGCTCTGACGAATACCAGCATTCCGGGCCGTTTCCGGGAGTTGATCCAGCAAGCCCATGCCGTTCATGGCCAGCGGGCGGTGGTGCTGATCGATGAGTATGACAAGCCGATCCTGGATAACATCACCGAGCCGGAGCGGGCGCGGGCGGTTCGGGAAGGGCTGAAGAATCTGTATTCGGTGCTCAAGGACGCCGATCCCCATCTGCGTTTCTGCCTGCTCACAGGGGTGTCCAAGTTCAGCAAGGTGAGTCTTTTCTCGGGCCTGAATAATCTCAACGACATCACCCTGGACGAGCCTTACGCGGCCATCTGTGGTTATACGGATGAGGACGTGGATACGGTGTTTGCGGCGGAGTTGCCGGGGCTGGATCGGGCGGAGATCCGGGACTGGTACAACGGCTACCGCTGGGGTGGGGCGGATACGCCCTCGGTGTATAACCCCTTTGATCTGTTGCTGTTGTTCCAGAAGCGCCGGTTCGCGCCTTACTGGTTTGAGTCGGCTACACCCACTTTCCTGGTGGATCTGTTGAGCGAGCGCGGGGTGTTCACGCCGCGGCTGGAGGCGATGCAGACGGAGGCGGAGTTGCTGGGGCGGTTCGACGTGGATGGGATTGCCACCGAGGCGCTGTTGTTCCAGACGGGGTATCTCACCGTGCATGCGGTGGAGGAGCCCATGACGGGGTATTGGCTCTACACCCTCGGGTATCCCAATCGTGAGGTGGAATCGAGCCTGAACCAGGCGTTGCTGCCGGCCTTGGGTGTGCCGGAATCGCCACGGCAGCGGTTGAGTCTGTTCAGGATTTTGCAGGCCCATGACCTGGATGCCCTGGAGGTTCACTTCAAGGCGCTGTTCGCCTCCTTGCCCCATGACTGGTGTCGGAACAATCCCATTGCCCGGTATGAGGGGCATTATGCCAGTGTGTTTTACAGCCACTTTGCGGCCTTGGGGTTGCGGATTTCGGTGGAGGATTCGTCCCATATGGGCAAGGTGGACATGGCCGTGGAGTTCGGTGGCCATGTGTACGTGTTCGAGTTCAAGGTGGTGGAGCAGGTGCCCCAGGGGCGGGCGCTGCAGCAGATCAAGGATAAGGGCTATGCGGACAAGTACCGGGGGCGGGGGCAGCCGATCCATCTGATTGGCGTGGAGTTTTCCCGGGAGCAGCGTCAGGTGGTGGGGTTTGAGGTGGAGACGGTGCCAGCAACCTGATTGGGCGATTCACGGAAACACTACCAGCCGGATTGGGAGGGGGCTGGCGCCTTGGGGGTGGTCAACGCGACTTCCACGGCCTCCGCTCTCTCCGCTGCCACGGCACGAAAGTCCGAGGATATGCGGTCATCTGCCGCAGCTCGCCGCCAGAAATCCAGGGCCATGGCGCCGCCCTGGCGCCATGGCTCGATGCCTCCGTGGGCCGGTGGGGGCTTGACGACCGGTGTCGGTGGTACCTCGCCAGGGCGGGGTGCGTGGAGCATGGGCAGCATGTCATAGACTGGGGCCAATGCCAGTCGTCCGTCGGGGTGGGGTTGGAGGGTCAGGTTGCCCAGATGCTGGTCGCTGTTCTCGATCCAGTTGGAGAAATTCTGAAGCAGGGTGACCGTCGTCGGGGTGTCTTCGGTGACCCGTCCTTGCCGGGCGAGGGCTTGGATGGCCAGGCTCCAGCCCCGGCCGATACCGCTGAACTCCGCATCCACGGCGAGCAGTGAGAGGGCCGGTAGACGTCCGCCCTGCGCGGTTCGGTCGAAGCGCACCGACTCCAGAAAGAAACGCCTCTCTCGTTCCAGAAGCCGACTTTCGGCGACCGCCAGTCCGTGTTCCGCGAGCGTGGTCAGGGCCAGGTATTCACAGACCAGGAGGTCGCGCAGGCGCTGGGCCACCGCGCTGCCGTCGTCCGGCGGCGAGAACTTCACCAGTACCGGGCGCCCCGCCACCTGGGCGGCGAACTTGGGCTGCTCGCCTCCCACCGAGGAGCCGGGAGCGCCCCCGGAGAGGATACGTTGGGCCAGCACAGGGAAGTCATCGATGGTGGCGCGTTCTGGTTGCCATGCTCGCCAACGGTCGAGGGCCGCGTCTCCGAGCAGGAGGTCGCCGGGGGTGTCGACCGCGTGATCCAGTAGCCATGCGCCGATCTGATCGGTGGACCAGTGCTCCGGGTTGTCTGGAAATGCGGGGAGGGCGCGGGCATTCATGCGACCGAGAAAACCCTGGGGCCGCAGGTCCTGTAGGAAGAATGGCAGATCACCGAACAGGCCTGTGCCGACCTCACCCAGGAGCAGGCTGGGCAGCGGGCTGTGTTGGATGGGGCGCACCAGTATGGCGCCCTGGTCGAGACCGACCAGTTCGGCAAGGGGATGGACATGGCCATCGGGGTCCATGCGATGGATAGGGAGGGTGGTGTCGGCGCGGTTGAACAGCGGCCCGCGAAGGGCATGGCGGGTGGCGGGCCCACGCCCAAAGGAGACGACCTTTCCCCGGGCTTCGGCATCTCGCAGTCGCCGGTAGACGGTGGGTGCGCTGGCGCCCAGGGCGGTGGCCAGCTCGGCCCGCGAGGCGCTTCCGAGGGCGCGCAGCCGGGAGAGGAGTTCGTCGCTGGTCAGGCGCATGGGGGGCGAGTGAAACGATGATGAACCGGTATTTTCTGCCTGTAGGGCTTTTAGATCAAGTGGTTGTATGTTTGCTTGTCGGGATTTTTGAAACGATTTTTTGCGTTGGTTCCGAGCGGCGTGATGATGTAATCCGTATCATCTCCGCCCGAAAAGCCACCAAACAGGAGGTGAAGCAGTATGTCGAAAGTATCGAAAACTGATTGGGAAGGGCTTGCCAAGATGAACGACGAGGACATCGATACCCAGGGATCGTGACCCACAATGTGCGTGATCTTGGCCGGGGAGAATTGGTCTTTGATCAACTTCGGGTGGTAACACCTGCGCAATGTCTGGAGGAATGGCAATGACGACTTTAACGATCCGGTTACCAGACGACACGGCCGAACGTTTGAAGTTGCTGGCACGCAGCCGTGGTTTGAGTACCAACAAGTTGGTGGAGGAGCTCAGTGCTCGTGCGCTGGCGGCATGGGATACCGAGAATCACTTCCGCGCCATGGCGGCGACAGGGAATGTCCAGGAGGCATTGGCGATCCTGGATCGGCTCGATGCCGAGGATCAGCGGAAGAGTTAGACGGAGGCTTGTGTTGCAGGTGTGTCTGGGGTGGCAACCTTCAGCGGTCTACGCACTGAACGTCTCAGGCCAGTGCTATCATCGGGCGGCAAGCGCTCACCCTGATCCTTGCCCCCGGAGCCGTCCATGCCCCAGAAACGTAATCTCCCCATTGGCATCCAGACCTTCGCCGACATGGTCAGCGGGGCCTATTACTATGTGGACAAGACGCCCCACATTCACCGGCTGGTGACGGAGGGGCGTTACTATTTTCTCTCCCGTCCCCGCCGTTTTGGCAAGAGCCTGTTGCTGGATACCCTTCGCTGCCTGTTCGAGGGGCGCGAAGAGTTGTTCCGCGGGCTGTATGTCGAATCCCGCTGGGACTGGAGTGTGCGTTATCCGGTGGTGATCCTGGATTTCGGGGGCGGGGTGGCGGCCACGCGCGAGGCGCTGGATGCGCGGATCCGTGATCAGTTGCATTGGAACCGTGAGCGGCTGGGCGTGAGCCTGGATCGCCAGACGGATATCCCGGGGGAGTTTGAGGCGCTGATCCGCGGGGCGCATGCCCGTTCTGGTGAGCGGGTGGTGGTGCTGATCGATGAATATGACAAGCCGATTCTGGATAATATCACCGAGCCGGAGCGGGCTCGGGTGGTTCGGGAGGGGCTGAAAAACCTCTACTCGGTGCTGAAGACGGTGGATGCCCACCTACGGTTCTGCCTGCTTACGGGGGTGTCCAAGTTCAGCAAGGTGAGTCTGTTCTCGGGGCTGAATAATCTGCGAGACATCACGTTGTCACCGGCATATTCCGATATCTGCGGTTATACGGAGGCGGATGTGGATAGCGTGTTCTCGCCGGAGTTGTCTGGTCTGGACCGGCAGGAAATCCGTGCCTGGTACAACGGCTATCGCTGGGGCGGGGTGGACACGCCGTCAGTCTATAATCCGTTCGATCTGTTGCTGCTGTTCCAGGAGCGACGTTTTGCGCCGTACTGGTTTGAGTCGGCTACGCCGACGTTTCTGGTGGATCTGCTGAGTGAGCGCGGGGTGTTCACGCCCCGGCTGGATGCGATGCAGACGGAGGCGGAGTTGCTGGGGCGGTTCGACGTGGATGGGATTGCCACCGAGGCGTTGTTGTTCCAGACGGGGTATCTCACGGTGCATGCGGTGGAGGAGCCCATGACGGGGTATTGGCTCTACACCCTCGGGTATCCCAATCGTGAGGTGGAGTCGAGCCTGAACCAGGCGTTGCTGCCGGCCCTGGGTGTGCCGGAATCGCCACGGCAGCGGTTGAGTTTGTTCAGGGTTCTGCAGGCCCATGACCTGGATGCCTTGGAGGTTCACTTCAAGGCGCTGTTCGCCTCCTTGCCCCATGACTGGTACCGGAACAATCCCATTGCCCGGTATGAGGGGCATTATGCCAGTGTGTTCTACAGCCACTTTGCGGCGCTGGGGCTGCAGATCTCAGTGGAGGATTCGTCCCACATGGGCAAAGTGGACATGGCCGTGGAGTTCGGTGGCCATATGTACTTGTTCGAGTTCAAGGTGGTGGAACAGGTACCCCAGGGGCGGGCGCTGCAGCAGATCAAGGATAAGGGCTATGCGGACAAGTATCGCAGGCGGGGGCAGCCGATCCATCTGATTGGCGTGGAGTTTTCCCGGGAGCAGCGTCAGGTGGTGGCGTTTGAGGTGGAGACGGTGCCAGCAACCTGATTGGGCGATTCCCGGAAACACTACCAGCCGGGTTGGGAGGGATCTGGCGCCTTTGGGGTGGTCAAGCAGTTGCCAAGGACATCGAGCGGGAAGTTCAGCCGCGGGTTGCCTGATGCCCCAGAAAACGCAATCCATCTCCAGCGTTACCTCCTCCGTCCGCCGGGGTGGCCACTACATATGTGCACAAGACACCGCACCTGCTTCGGTTGGTGAACGCAAGGGGGTGTTTTCCTCTCCCGTCTATTTGGCGATTCCCAGAAACACGGCCAGGCAACGTTCAATCTCCAGCAGAGAATTGGGGTCGATCTGCCCAATGGTGGGGCCGACCTTGTCGCGTTTTACCGTCATGGTCTTGTCCACCATGATTTGTGACGGCTTTTGCAAGCCGTTTTCGGCGCTCGGTTGCACTGTGACGCGCAGGAGTGGTGCATCCACGAGGGTGCTGGTGACGGGCAGGATCGTGATGCTGGCGTTGTCGCTGAACTGGTCGGCCTGGATGATCAGCGCGGGCCTTGGTTTGCCGAAATCGCCTTGCATGGTGATGGTCACGAGGCTTCCCCGCATCAATCCGTCCAGCCATCCGTGTCTGCAAGGGCTTCATCCATAAAGCGCTGCATATTGTCGTCGACCCTGTCCGCTTCGGCGGTCAAAAGGCATTGACGGCGGCACTCCTCGGCAAAGTCGGGTCGCCGAGTGTCAGGCACCCAGATTTGCACGGGGCGAAGCCCCGCCTTGCGCAGGGCGTCACGATGCCTCTTCACTCGAGTGTTCACGTGCGTGGTGGCCATGTGGCGTGCCTCTGTTCGAAACGTGTTGCATGCCACCTGTGTAGCATGGGGGTTTGTTACATGCAACAGTTGGTGGTGCCCCATCAACCGACACGGCCATGTGTTCACGACAGTAAAGCAAATGGGTCGGCGTGCACACGCAGGAGGCACATATTCCAGGCCTTCCCTCACATCAGCACTTCCACTGCCGCCGGGTGCCTGGCCTTATTAGGGATCGCGACCTATACTTGTACTGAATTGCCGTACATCAAGGTGCCTTCATGGACACAATGAGCGTAAACAAATTCAGGGAAAACCTGAAAAGCGTTGTAGAGCAAGTGGTTAGCAGGCATGAGCCGCTCAAGGTGACACGGCGAGCGGGTCAGGATTTCGTGGTGATCAGCGCCGACGACTGGGAGCGGGAACAGGAAACCCTTCACGTTCTCCAAAACAAGGATCTCATGCAGCAGATTGCCGACTCTCTCGAAACCCACACCCATGGTAAAGGCTACAAACCCACTGGCGAGCAAATGGATGAGATCACTGGTGTTTGAAGGTCATACCTGGGAAGCATATGAGGCCATGCGTGAGAACGACAAGCGATTACACAAGGCCCTGTGCAAATTGCTCAAGGAAATGCTGCGAACAGAAGATCCGTCCTCTGGCCTGGGAAAACCTGAACCACTCAAGCACAACCTCTCTGGCCTATGGTCCAGGCGAATATCACAGCAAGATCGTTTGATCTATCGATTCGACGACAAGTCCATTTATATCTTCGCTATTGGTGGTCACTACGATCGTCCGGTCACCCCCGTATAGCCAGACCTCACGCGGTGCTGGCATGATCCGCCCGGAGCTGCCCATGCCCCAGAAACGCAATCTCCCCATTGGTATCCAGGCGCTCGAGAAGATCCGCCGGGGTGACCATTACTATGTGGACAAGACACCGCACCTGCTTCGGTTGGTGAGTGAGGGTGGGTATTTTTTCCTCTCTCGTCCCCGCCGTTTTGGCAAGAGCCTGCTGCTGGATACCTTGCGTTGCCTGTTCGAGGGGCGGGAGGACCTGTTCCGGGGGCTGTACGTGGAGTCCCGCTGGGACTGGAGTGTGCGTTATCCGGTGATCACCCTGGATTTCGGGGGCGGGGTGGTGACCACTCGCGAAGGGCTGGATGCGCGGATCCGTGATCAACTGCATTGGAACCGCGAGCGGCTGGGCGTGAGTCTGGACCGCCAGACGGATATCCCGGGAGAGTTTGAGGCGCTGATCCGCGGGGCGCATGCCCGTTCTGGTGAGCGGGTGGTGGTGCTGATCGATGAATACGACAAGCCGATTCTGGACAACATCACGGAGCCGGAACAGGCTCGCGAGCTCCGTGAGGGCCTGAAAAACCTCTACTCGGTGCTGAAGACGGTGGATGCCCACCTGAGGTTCTGCCTGCTCACAGGGGTGTCCAAGTTCAGCAAGGTGAGTCTGTTCTCGGGGCTGAATAATCTCAACGACATCACCCTGGACGAGCCTTACGCGGCCATCTGTGGTTATACGGATGAGGACGTGGATACGGTGTTTGCGGCGGAGTTGCCGGGGCTGGATCGGGCGGAGATCCGGGACTGGTATAACGGCTACCGGTGGGGTGGGGCGGATACGCCCTCGGTGTATAACCCCTTTGATCTGTTGCTGTTGTTCCAGAAGCGCCGGTTCGCGCCTTACTGGTTTGAGTCGGCTACACCCACTTTCCTGGTGGATCTGCTGAGCGAGCGCGGGGTGTTCACGCCCAGGCTGGAGGCGATGCAGACGGAGGCGGAGTTGCTGGGGCGGTTCGACGTGGATGGGATTGCCACTGAGGCGCTATTGTTCCAGACGGGGTATCTCACGGTGCATGCGGTGGAGGAGCCCATGACGGGGTATTGGCTCTACACCCTGGGTTATCCCAACCGGGAGGTGGAGTCGAGCCTGAATCAGGCGTTGTTGCCGGCCCTGGGGGTGGCTGAGTCACCCCGGCAGCGGTTGAGTCTGTTCAGGATTTTGCAGGCCCATGACCTGGATGCCCTGGAGGTTCACTTCAAGGCGCTGTTTGCTTCCTTGCCCCATGACTGGTATCGGAATAATCCCATTGCCCGGTATGAGGGGCATTATGCCAGTGTGTTCTACAGCCACTTTGCGGCTTTGGGGCTGCGGATTTCGGTGGAGGATTCTTCCCACATGGGCAAGGTGGACATGGCCGTGGAGTTCGGTGGCCATGTGTATGTGTTCGAGTTCAAGGTGGTGGAACAGGTACCCCAGGGGCGGGCGCTGCAGCAGATCAAGGATAAGGGCTATGCGGATAAGTACCGGGGGCGGGGTCAGCCGATCCATCTGATTGGCGTGGAGTTTTCCCGGGAGCAGCGTCAGGTGGTGGCGTTTGAGGTGGAGACGGCGTGAGTCAGGGCCTCTGGATGACCACGCTTTGGCGCCGGATGATGTCGCGAAAGCGTTCGTCGGTACTGGCCCAGTCGACGATGTCCACCTTCCAGGGGAGGTCGGAGTCGGCGAAGGCGTCGGTGAGTTCGGTAAGCTGGCTCAGGGTGAGTGGCCGATCGGTCATGATGGCCAGGTCCAGGTCGGAGTAGGGTTTGGGCTTGCCGGTCGCTCGGGAGCCGAAGGCGCGCACCTGGTATTCAGAGGCGTGTTTCTGGAGGATGTCCTGGACGATGGCCCAGTGAGAGGCCGCCATATGAACTGGTGGATCAGCGGTTGCGGGCATCCAGTTGCTCCAGCAGGTGCCGTGCATCATGGATGAATGCCCGCGTGCCTTGGAAAACCTCCCGGGCCTTTTCCTCACTCACACCAGCACTTCCACTGCCGCTGGGTGCCCCAGGAATTTCTCCGGGCTGGCGGTGAGGCCGTAGGCGCCGGACTGGTAGATGACCACCAGGTCGCCGGGCTGAGCGGGGGGAAGCTCCATGCGGTCGGCCAGCAGGTCCAGCGGGGTGCACAGGGGGCCGACCACGGAGGCGGTCTCCCGGGGGGTGTCTTCCATGCGGGTGCCGATGGCCACCGGGTAGTTCTTGCGGATGATCTGGCCGAAGTTGCCGGAGGCGGACAGGTGCTGGTGCAGGCCGCCGTCGGTGACCAGGAAGGGGTGGCCGCGGGAGATCTTGCGGTCCAGAACGCGGCAGACGTACAGGCCCGCTTCGCCCACCAGATAGCGCCCCAGTTCGATGACGATCTCGGTGTGGGGCAGTTTGACGGCGGCCTCTTCGACGATGGCCTTGAGGTTGTCGCCCACGGGGGCGATGTCCAGGGGCTGTTCGCCGGGGAAGTAGGGGATGCCAAATCCCCCTCCCAGGTTGAGGAACTTGACGGGGCCGGGTGCGTCTTCGGCCAGTCGCAGGGCCAGGTCGAAGCACTGGCGCTGGGCCTCGATGATGGAGTCTGCCTTGAGGTTCTGGGAGCCAGCGAAGAGGTGAAAGCCCTCGAAGGCCAGCTGGGCGTCGCCGATGCGGGCCAGCAGTTTCGGCACCTGTTCGGCATCCACGCCGAATTGTTTGGGGCCGCCGCCCATTTTCATGCCGGAACTCTTGAGCTCGAAGTCGGGATTCACGCGCACGGCCACCCGGGCGGGCAGGCCCAGTTCCTGAGCGGCCTTCGCCAGGATGTCCACTTCGCGGAAGGATTCAATATTCACCAGGATGCCGGCGGCCACGGCCTGGCGCAGTTCGTTGTCCTGTTTGCCGGGGCCGGCGAAGCTGATCTCGGCGGGGTCGGCACCGGCGTCCAGGGCCACTTTCAGTTCGCCTGCGGAAGCCACGTCGATGCCATCCACCAGGCCGGCCATGTGGCCCACCAGGGCGGGCATGGGGTTGGCCTTCATGGCGTAGTGCAGTTTGATGGTCGGCGGCAGGTGTTCCCGCAGGTGTGCCACGCGCCGGGTCAGCAGGGCGCGGTCGTAGGCGTAGAAGGGAGTTCGGCCTACGCGGGCAGCGATGCGGCTGAGGGGCTGGCCGCCGATGAGCAGTTCGCCGTTGGCGGCGGGGAACTGGGTCATGGGGGTGTGGGTGGGTTTGGATGATTTGGGCGTGTCCATGATCCCGAATGGTCTCAGTATGGCTTGGACGGGGCAAGCGCTTTATCCATGCACTCTGGCTATGGGCTGTATTCCCCCGCCAGGCTCTTGCGATCGAGTTTGCCGTAAGTGACCGCCGGCGCATCGGGCGTGCGGCGGGCGGAGGCCTGCAGGAGCTGGTGGAGGAGGTAGGTGTTGTCCATGGGGTGTTTATAACCGATGGGCGGGGGAATGTCAGGGGTGGTAGGGTCGTTTGGTGGGTTGCTTATGATGCACGATGCTATACTCGTCACGTATGCAACCTTCAGGTAAGTAAACGATGAGCAGGACCGAGATGATGCCGGACCAGGTGCAGCGGGCGGTCGAATTGCTGGAGAGTCTCCCTGAGCCTTATCAGGGTACGGCTGTCTCGCTTTTGACCCGGCTGGTGGATGACCTTTCGGCGGTGCCGGAGAAACGCGCCCGCCAGGTGTTCGCCGCGCTGGAGAAGCCGGGCATGACGGACTCGGAGGTGTTTGCGAAGGTGGCTGAGTTGTCCTTCGTCGGTCGCCAGCGTTCGCCCACCTTGCAGGAGAGCCTTCAACTGAGTCACACGCGCTCGCTGCACCAACTGGATCGGTTGATGAGTGAGGCCGGGGGCAGTTGCGGCCTTCCGAAGGCGTGTGAGTTGCTGGGAGGTATTTCCCGTCAGGCCCTGGAAGGTCGCATTGAGCGGGGTACCATCCTTTGGGCGCGAATCGGTGGGGAGCGCAGGTTCCCTCTGGCCCAGTTCGATATCACCAGATCTCGCGTCCATCCTGGCGTTCGGGAAGTGCTCGGGGAGTTGCGCCATGTGGTGAGTCCCGTGGGGCAGTTGGTGTTCTTTCTGGCTCCGAAGCCAGCCCTGGACGGTCGGCGGCCCATCGATCTGGTTCGAACCGGTGATCGCATGGATGAGGTGAAGCGGGCGGCGCGTTTGTATCTGGAGCAGTCCGGGATCTGAGTGCGGCGACCCGCCATGTCTCGTCCCCCGCTACGTTTCCCTTGGGAATGTCACTGGACTGCTCCGGTGCCGACCTGTTATCCAGCGGGTAGCCTGTTTTATCGCGTGCAGGACGCCGAATTTGACGACCCTTTTCATTTTGGGCGTGATCCCGAGGGAGATCACCGCTGGAATCCCTCTCAGGATGCGCGTCCTCAGTACGGAGTGCTGTATGCAGGGACGACGCCCGAGGCTGCGATTGTAGAAACCTTGCTCCACGACGAGGGTGGCGGGGTGATTGGGTTGAGTGAGCTCAAGCAGCGTTCCCTTTGGACCTTTTCCACGGGGAAGCCGCTCTGCCTTGTGGATCTCGCCGGGCCGGCCTTGAAGCGATTGAGGCATGACGGCAAGTTGCTCGTGACCGATCAACTGGATTACCCCCGCGCCTGGTCCCATGCGCTCCACGAGGCCTTGCCTGGTGTGCATGGGCTGCTGTTTCCCGCCCGTCCGGCGCCGGAGTATCGATCTGTGGCCTTGTTTGAGAGGAGTGCCGATCGGGTCGGGTGCCCGTCATCTCACGAGGTTTCACGGATCAGATTGCTCGACTGGGTGGATCCGCGCACCGGGCGGAACATCATCGACTGGTTGTGGGATTTTGGGGTCACGGTTCATGATGATGGCGTGGGCCTTTGGTAGCGGATGAAGCGCCCGTCAGGGCGTGGGAGGTTTGGGATGCGTGCGTTGAGTCGGGTGGGTCTGCTGGGTGTGGCGCTTCGATGAATTTCCACAGGTGTTTCAAGCGATGTACTGCCCCGCCAGGGTCTTGCGGTCCAGTTTGCCGTTGGGGTTTCGTGGCAGGGGGCCCTCGTGGATGTGGATGCTGGCCGGGACCATGTAGGCGGGCATGCGGGTTTTGCATTCACTCAGTAGGGCCTGGGTGTCCACCGGGCTGCCTTCCGGGGCGGTGACCACCACGGCGATGCTCTGGCCCAGGGTGTCGTCGGGGACGCCGAAGGCCACGCACTCGCCCACCTGGCGGGTGGCATAGAGGATTTCTTCCACCTCGGTGGGGCTCACCCGGTAGCCGGAGGTCTTGATCATCTCGTCGCGCCGACCGATGAAATAGAGATACCCTTCTTCGTCGTATTTGACCGTGTCGCCGGAGAAGACGGCAATCTCGGGCAGGACAAGGCCGGACTGGCGGCCGGGGGCCAGGGTCGGCAGGGGCTTGAAGTGGTGGGCGGTCTTGTCGGGATCGTTCCAGTAGCCCTGGGCCACCAGGGCGCCGCGCTGCACCAGTTCGCCGGGTTCGTGGGGGGCACAGGGGCTGCCGTCTTCGCGCAGCACCAGGACTTCGGCGTTGGGGATGGCCTTGCCGATGGAATCGGGGCGGTTGTCCACTTCTTCCGGGGGCAGGTAGGTGGCGCGGAAGGCTTCGGTGAGGCCATACATCAGATAAGGGCGTGTACGCGGCAGGTGTTCGCGCAGGCGGTTGAGGGTTTCGCGGGGCATGCGTCCCCCGGTGTTGGCGATGTAGCGCAGGTGCGCGTCGATGCCTTCGGGCCATTCCAGTTGGGTGAGCTGGATCCACAGGGGGGGCACGGCGGTGAGGCCGGTGATCCTCTCCCGGGCGAGGGTCTTGATCACGTCCCGGGGCAGCAGATAGTTGAGCAGCACGACGCGGGCGCCGCTGTGGAAGGCGGTGGTCAGTTGCGAGAACCCGGCGTCGAAGGACAGGGGCAGGGCGGCCAGCAGGCTGTCGTCGGCGCGGTTTTCCAGGTACTGGGCCACGCTCTTGGCGCCCATGACCATGTTGCGATGGGAGAGCACCACGCCCTTGGGGCCGCCGGTGCTGCCGGAGGTGTAGAGGATGGCGGCGATGTCGGTGTCGATGACGCGCGGTGGTGGGGCTGCGGGAGCGTCGGTCAGCGATGCCCAGCCATGAACGGCGGCTCCGGGGAGGGTGTGTTCGTCCGCGGGGGTGTCGGTAAGGATGATATGGCGCAGGTCGTGGCAGTGTTCCAGGGCTTCCTTCAGGGCATTGAAGCGGGCCGGGGAGGTGACCAGTACGCGCACGTTGCAGTGTCGCAGGATGTAGGCCACCTGGTCGGCCTTGAGCACCGGGTTGACGGGGACGAATACCCCGCCGGCGGCGCTGGTGCCAAAGATGGCACTCACCGTTTCCAGCCGCTTTTCCAGGAAGATGCCCACCCGTTCGCCCCGTTCCAGTCCCAATGCTTGAAGCCCATGGGCGAAGCTTTGTGCCGCTTGTGTGGCGGTGGCGTAGTCCTGCGTGTGTTTGCCGTAGGTGACCGCCGGCGCGTCGGGCGTGCGGTGGGCGGAGGCCTGCAGGAGCTGGTGGAGGAGGTAGGTGTTGTCCATGGGGTGTTTATAACCGATGGGCGGGGGGTGTGTCAGCGTGTGGCTTAAATCCTATCCGCTTAGGTTTATGCTAGTCTTGGCGTATGCCCACCGTCTTGCGTTTTGATGGTCTACGAGTTGTGATTTATCCGGCGGACCACAGGCCTGCCCATGTGCACGTCATCGGCTCTCAGGGAGAGGCCGTGTTCGTGCTTGGGTGCTCGGGTGGTTATACAGAGCTGAGGGAAAATCATGGTTTTCCCGGCCATGAGGTCAGGCGTATCAGCAAGGTACTGGATCAGCACAAAGAGGCCCTGTGTGGCCAGTGGAGGCAAATTCATGGTGATGACTGACCAGGACATCGAGCAGGCCAACGGCAGGATGACCGCGCTTCGGCAGACCGGTCATGCCGTGATGGCCCGCTACGACGAACAGCGCGATCGAGTCATTGTTTCACTGCAAACTGGCGTCGAAATCACTTTCCCCCCGCATTTGGCCGAGGGATTGTCCGGCGCGACGGCGGAGGCGTTGAGTGAGATAGAGATTACTCCGTCCGGTTTGGGGCTGCATTGGCCCCGATTGGACGCGGATGTCTACGTGCCTTCCATCCTGCAAGGCGTATTCGGATCCCGTCGGTGGATGGCTCAGCAGTTAGGGGCGCAGGGGGGAAAGGCCCGCACGGATCGCAAAGCCAGCACTTCAAGGGAAAACGGAAAGCTTGGTGGGCGGCCCCGTAAACATGCTTGAAGACTCGGAGCTCAGCGTGTGGAGAGGCTTCAGGTCGTTTCGTTAAGCAGACGGACATTTGCCCGTCAGGGCGTGGGAGGTTTGGGATGCGTGCGTTGAGTCGGATTGGTTTAGGGGTGGTGTTGTTTTGGGCGCTTTGGTGGGTGCCGCTGGCGTCGGTGGGGGCTTCAGAGCTGGCGGATACCATCGAGAAGATCAAGCCGTCGGTGGTGGGGGTGGGGACGTTTCAGCCTACGCGCTCGCCCCGGGCGCAGTTGCTGGGTACCGGGTTCGTGGTGGGGGATGGGCGGCATGTGATCACCAATGATCATGTGATTCCGCACATGCTGGATTCTGAAAATCGGGAGCATCTGGCCATCTTCATTCCCGGGCGGGGGGATTCGGGAGAGATGCGCCAGGCGCGGCGGGTGGCCTCCGATCCCCTGCGGGATCTGACCTTGCTGCGCTTTGAGGGGCGCGGGTTGCCGGCGCTGCGGGTGGGGGATTCCGACCGGTTGCGAGAGGGTGAGACCGTGGCCTTGACCGGTTTTCCCATTGGTGCGGTGCTGGGGCTGGTGCCGGCGACCCACACGGGGATCGTTTCGGCCATCACGCCCATTGCCATGCCCGTGCGTTCCACCCAGAACCTGGATCCGGCCATGATCCGTCGGTTGCGGGATCCTTACACCGTGTTTCAGCTGGATGCCACGGCCTACCCCGGGAACAGCGGCAGTCCTCTGTATCGGCCGCAGACGGGTGAGGTGATCGGGGTGCTGAATATGGTGTTCGTGAAGGAGGGGCGTGAGCGGGCGCTGGATCGGCCCAGTGGGATCAGTTATGCCATCCCGGGGAATTATGTGCGGGAGTTGTTGCGGGAGGCGGGGCTTTAACGTGCCCGTTCGCTGGCCTGCCAGCGAGGGGGGCGGAGCGCGACCACATTGCCGGCTTGTGGCATGCGCCCGCCCGCGAAGGGCTCAGAACGACCGCATCACCAGCACCTGCACCTTGAACAGCACGGCCGCCACCATGAGGGCAACGCCGCCGGTGAGGACCACCAGGAGTTCCAGACCCATCAAATAGTATTCGCCCATGAACCAGGTGCCGCCCACGGCGGCGCAGACGATGAGGCCGGCCAGCCCGATGAGGGTGCCCAGGATGTTGAGAAGTGTATCCATGGTGTGGTGATCCCCGTTATTGGTTGTTGGTGTCGTGGCTATGGTAGGGGCTTTTCGTGAGGCAGGCCCGCCCTCGCAAGCGGGGAATGGGGAAAAGCTGACTCAGGTCAGGCACCGGGGCATGGGATTATCGGTCGGCCAGTTTGCGCTCCCATTCCAGTGAGGTGCGCACGATGAATTCCAGGTCATCGTGCTGCGGTTCCCAGCCCAGCACCGCGCGGATGCGCTCGGCGGCGGCCACCAGGCTTGGGGGGTCGCCGGCGCGGCGGGGCTCTTCGCGGATGTCCAGGGGCTTGCCGTTGAGCCGTTGCACCGTATCCAGCACCTGGCGCACGCTCAGGCCGTGGCCGTAGCCCACGTTGAAGGTGTCGGAGGCGCCGCCGCCGCGCAGGTAATCCAGGGCCTTGAGATGGGCGGCGGCCAGATCCGTCACGTGGATGTAGTCGCGCACGCCGGTGCCATCGGGGGTGGGATAGTCGGTGCCGAACACGGAGATATGAGAACGCTTGCCCACCGCCGCCTCGCAGGCCACCTTGATGAGCAGGGTGGCCTTTTCCGTGGACTGGCCGATGCGCCCTTCCGGGTCGGAGCCGGCCACGTTGAAGTAGCGCAGCGCTACATGACGCATCGGGCTGGCGGTGGACAGGTCCCTGAGCATCCATTCGCTCATGAGTTTCGAGGTGCCGTAGGGGTTGATGGGGGCGTTGGGGGTGTCTTCCCGGGCGACGCCGTCGGTGGGGATGCCGTAGACGGCGGCGGTGGAGGAGAAGACGAAGTGCTTGATGCCGGCCTCCTGGCAGCATTGCAGAAGGTTGCGGGTGCCGCAGGTGTTGTTGCGGTAGTACTTGAGTGGGTCGGCCACGGATTCCGGCACGATGGTGTGGGCGGCAAAGTGCATCACCGTGTCGATGTCGTGTTCGCGCAGCAGGCTGGACACCAGGGGGGTGTCGGCCATGTCGCCGATGATGAGGTCGGACTGGATGACGGACTCGGCAAAGCCGGTGGAGAGGTTGTCCAGGACAACGACGCGCTCACCGGCCTCGGCAAGCATGAGGGCCACGTGGGCGCCGATGTAGCCGGCGCCGCCGGTGACGAGGATGCCTTTTTTTTCCATGTGGTTCAGCCCTTTCTCCCGCGCCCGATGGCATAGTAAGCAAAACCCATGTCTTCCATGTGCTTGGGCTCGTACAGGTTGCGGCCGTCGAAGATGGCCGGTTCCTTGAGCTGCTTGCGGATCAACTCGAAATCCGGGCTGCGGAAGACATTCCATTCGGTGACGATGGCCAGGGCGTCGGCGCCTTCCAGGGTTTGCTCGTGGTGATCGCACAGCACCAGGTCGTCGCGCTGGCCATAGATGCGGGTGCATTCTTCCATGGCCACCGGGTCGTGGGCGCGCACCCGGGCGCCGGCGGCCCACAGGGCCTCCATGAGCATGCGGCTGGAGGCCTCGCGCATGTCGTCGGTGTTGGGCTTGAAGGCCAGGCCCCACAGGGCGATGGTGCGACCCTTGAGGTCGCCGTTGAAGTGGGTGTGAATCTTCTGGAACAGGCGCTCTTTCTGGCGTTCGTTCACGTCCTCCACGGCGGTGAGCAGTTGGGCCTTGAAACCCACCTGGCGGGCAGTGCGCTCCAGGGCCTTCACGTCCTTGGGGAAGCACGAGCCACCATAGCCGCAGCCGGGGTAGATGAAGTGGTAGCCAATGCGTGGGTCGGAGCCGATCCCCTGGCGCACGTGCTCGATGTCGGCGTCCAGGGCCTCGGCCAGGTTGGCCAGCTCGTTCATGAAGCTGATCTTGGTGGCCAGCATGGCGTTAGCGGCGTACTTGGTCAGCTCTGCGGAGCGGATGTCCATGACCATGACCCGGTCATGATTGCGGTTGAAGGGGCCGTAGAGCGCACGCATCAGCTCGCCGGTGCGTGGGTTGTCGGTGCCGACGATGATGCGGTCGGGCTTCATGAAGTCATCCACCGCGGCGCCTTCCTTGAGGAATTCCGGATTGGAAACCACGTCGAAGTCGATCTGCGCGTTGCGACCCTGCAGGGTGGTGGCCATGGCCTCGTGCACCTTGTCGGAGGTGCCGACGGGGACGGTGGATTTGGTCACCACGGTACGGTATTCATCCATATGCTCGGCCACGGTGCGGGCCACCGCCAGCACATGACTCAGGTCCGCGGAGCCGTCCTCGTCCGGGGGGGTGCCCACGGCGATGAACTGGAACAGGCCGTGACGCACGCCCTCGGCGGCGTCGGTGGTGAATGCCAGGCGGCCTGACTGCACGTTATCGGCCACCATGTCCTCCAGGCCCGGCTCGTAGATGGGGATCTCGCCCCGGTTGAGGCGGGCGATCTTGTCCTGATCGATGTCCACGCACAGGACCTGGTTGCCCACTTCCGCCAGGCAGGCGCCCGTAACCAGGCCCACGTAGCCGGATCCGTAGATGGTGACCTTCATTGGTGTGAAATCCTCTGGTTCGTTCCGAGATGGTGGATGGTTGTCAGTCCGGGATCGTAGCAAAAGCCCGTGTCATGATCATTAAGCGCAAAAGGTGGTTGACAGGCGGGGGCTGGATAAGAATAATACCGGCCTTCGCATCTGGAGGGGTTCCCGAGCGGTCAAAGGGGGCAGACTGTAAATCTGCTGGCTCAGCCTTCGAAGGTTCGAATCCTTCCCCCTCCACCAGATTCAGTACGGCGTCGATCACGGCCCACAGCAAGGGCTTTCATCGGCGGCGTTGCAATATGGCGGTTTTGGGTTTTGAGCGTTATGCTTGCAGGGTTGGCTTCCCGGGCCCCATCGCATCGGCTGGTTGGCCGGGGGCTGAGCGGCCAGGTTCGGATGGCTCAGGGTAGCGCATCCGGGGCGGCGGTTTTTGCGGGTGTAGTTCAACGGTAGAACCTCAGCCTTCCAAGCTGATGATGTGGGTTCGATTCCCATCACCCGCTCCAGTTCGAGTAGAAGTTTCGGCAGCGCTTGGCGCGCCTTTGTGTTTTTGCCCATGTAGCTCAGGCGGTAGAGCACTTCCTTGGTAAGGAAGAGGTCACCGGTTCAAGTCCGGTCATGGGCTCCATCTTTCAGTACAGTGCTGGGCTCTCAAGGCCCTGTTAAGTAGAACATCAGCCGGGGTGCTAGACCATGTCGAAGGAAAAGTTCGAGCGTAAAAAGCCGCACGTGAATGTGGGGACGATTGGTCACGTTGACCATGGCAAGACCACGCTGACGGCAGCACTGACGGTGTGCCAGGCCAAGAAGTTTGGTGGTGAGTCCCGTGCTTACGACCAGATTGATAATGCCCCGGAAGAGCGGGCCCGTGGTATCACCATTGCGACGGCGCACGTGGAATACGAGTCCGACGTGCGTCACTACGCCCACGTGGACTGCCCCGGTCACGCGGACTATGTGAAGAACATGATCACGGGTGCGGCGCAGATGGACGGCGCCATCCTGGTGGTGTCTGCGGCTGATGGCCCGATGCCCCAGACCCGTGAGCACATCCTGCTGGCCCGCCAGGTGGGCGTGCCGTGCATTGTGGTGTTCATGAACAAGGCCGACATGGTTGACGATCCGGAGCTGCTGGAACTGGTGGAGATGGAAGTCCGCGATCTGCTGTCCAGCTACGAGTTCCCTGGTGACGACACCCCGATCATCACCGGTTCCGCGCTGAAGGCGCTGGAAGGTGATACTTCCGAGATTGGCGTGCCGGCCATCGACAAGCTGATCGAGGCCCTGGACACCTACATTCCTGAGCCCGAGCGTGCCGTGGATGGTGCGTTCCTGATGCCTGTGGAAGACGTGTTCTCCATTTCCGGTCGTGGCACCGTGGTGACGGGCCGTATCGAGCGCGGCATCTGCAAGGTGGGCGACGAAGTGGCGATCGTGGGTATCCACGACACCAAGAAGACCACCGTGACCGGCGTTGAGATGTTCCGCAAGCTGCTGGATCAGGGTCAGGCGGGTGACAACGTGGGTGTTCTGCTGCGTGGTACCAAGCGTGACGAGGTCGAGCGTGGTCAGGTGCTGTGCAAGCCCGGTTCGATTACGCCGCACACCAAGTTTGAAGCTGAGGTGTACGTGCTGTCCAAGGATGAGGGTGGTCGTCACACGCCGTTCTTCAATGGCTATCGTCCGCAGTTCTATTTCCGGACCACTGACGTGACCGGTTCCTGTGATCTGCCTGAAGGTGTCGAGATGGTGATGCCGGGTGACAACGTCAAGATGACGGTGTCGCTGATTGCGCCGATCGCTATGGAAGACGGTCTGCGTTTTGCAATTCGCGAAGGTGGCCGTACCGTCGGCGCCGGCGTGGTTGCCAAGATCATCGAGTAAGTAGTTCACGACTCATGTCGTGCTGTAGGTGGTACCTGCGGGTGATTTGAAGAATTGAGGGGCTGCGCCTCTGGCGTTTGCTCCTCAGTCCCTGTATCCTCCCTCTCGTACCTGTTTGTTACAGGCCAGTAGCTCAATTGGCAGAGCAGCGGTCTCCAAAACCGCAGGTTGGGGGTTCAAGTCCCTCCTGGCCTGCCATTTCTAGCAACCCTTCAGGTTGCAATCGGGTCACTTTATCCCATGGCAGGTAAAGCGGAAGAAGTAGAAGGTGCCGGCTTCGACACCGTCAAACTGCTGGCGGCCGTCGGGCTGCTGGTGGCGGGCGTCACCGGCTTTTACTGGTTTGCGGATCAGTCCACCCTGCTGCGCGTGTTGGGCCTGCTGGCCTTCGCCGCCGTTTCGGTGGGTATCATTTTTACGACGGCCAAGGGTCGTACTCTGGCCGCCTTCCTGACGGATGCCCGCACGGAAGTGCGCAAGATGGTCTGGCCCTCGCGGACCGAGACCCTCCAGACCGCCCTGGTTGTTATTGCGATCACCATCCTGGTTGCGATCTTCCTGTGGCTGATCGACATGCTGCTCGGCTGGTCGATCCGTGAATTCATCCGTTGAGCGATTAGGAAGTCAAGATGGCCCTGCGTTGGTATGTCGTACATGCGTACTCCGGTTTTGAGAACCAGGTGAAGCGCTCCCTGCGGGAGCGGGTCAACCGGATGGGCATGGAAGACAAGTTCGGCGAGATCCTCGTGCCCACTGAAGAAGTGGTGGAGATGCGCGATGGGCAAAAGCGCAAGAGCGAGCGCAAGTTCTTCCCCGGCTATGTGCTGGTGCAGATGGAGATGGACGAGGACAGCTGGCACTTGGTCAAGAGTGTGCCCAAGGTCCTTGGTTTCATCGGTGCCAGTCAGGACAAGCCTTCCCCCATCACCGAAAAAGAGGCCGAAACCATTCTCCAGCGCATGCAGGAGGGGGTCGACAAGCCGCGCCCGAAGGTGTTGTTCGAGGCCGGCGAGGTGGTGCGTGTGACCGATGGTCCGTTCAACGACTTCAATGGCGTGGTGGAAGAGGTCAACTACGACAAGAGTCGTCTGCTGGTGGCTGTGCAGATCTTCGGTCGCTCCACGCCGGTGGAGCTTGAGTTCCATCAGGTGGAGAAGACCTGATCAGGCAATGATCGGGATGCTGGCAGGCGTGCCGGCGATCAAATCCTTGAATGGCGGCAAATCCCGGGCGTGACCCGGGATTTGCCGCTTTTCCCCAGGGGAGCCGAAAGGCGCTAATACCCATACTCAGGAGTTCATACCATGGCTAAGAAGATTGAAGCTTACATCAAGCTTCAGGTGGCGGCCGGCAAGGCCAATCCCAGTCCTCCGGTGGGCCCGGCGCTGGGTCAGCGCGGCGTGAATATCATGGAGTTCTGCAAGGCGTTCAACGCCCAGACGCAGGACGTGGAACCGGGTCTGCCGATTCCCGTGGTCATCACCGTGTATTCCGACCGCAGCTTCACCTTCATCACCAAGACGCCGCCCGCGGCCGTGTTGCTGAAGAAGGCTGCCGGTATCAAGAGCGGCTCCGCGACCCCCAACACCGCCAAGGTGGGCAAGGTCACCCGCGAGCAGGTGGAAGAGATCGCCAAGACCAAGTGGCCTGACCTGACCGCCGCCGATATGGATGCCGCTGTTCGCACCATCGCTGGAAGTGCCCGTGCCATGGGCCTTGACGTGGAGGGCCTCTAAGATGGCTAAACTGAGCAAGCGCATGCGGGCCATCCGCGAGAAAGTGGAGCCCGGCAAGTTCTATCCCCTGAATGACGCCCTGCAGATCCTCAAGGACACGGCTTCCGCCAAGTTCGCAGAGTCTGTGGATGTGAGCGTGAACCTGGGCGTTGACCCCCGTAAGTCCGACCAGGTGGTGCGTGGTTCCACCGTGCTGCCCAACGGCACCGGCAAGTCCGTGCGCGTGGCCGTGTTCACCCAGGGCGCCAACGCTGATGCCGCCCGGGAAGCCGGTGCCGATATTGTCGGCATGGACGACCTGGCCGAGCAGGTGAAGGCCGGCAATCTGGATTTCGATGTGGCCATCGCCAGCCCCGACGCCATGCGCGTGGTGGGTCAGTTGGGTCAGATCCTGGGCCCGCGCGGCCTGATGCCGAACCCCAAGGTCGGCACCGTGAGCACCGATGTGGCCACGGCAGTGAAGAATGCCAAGGCAGGTCAGGTGCGTTACCGCACGGACAAGGCCGGTATCATTCATTGCACCATTGGCAAGGTGGGCTTTGAGCCTCAGGCGCTGGAGGAAAACCTCAATGCGCTGTTGAGCGATCTGCAAAAGGCCAAGCCGTCTGCTGCCAAGGGTGTGTATATGAAGAAGGTGACGGTCTCCACCACCATGGGCCCGGGTGTTCCCGTGGACCAGGGAAGTCTGTCCATCTGATTTTGAAGTTTGGGTAGGACTGCCGGCGGTTGCCGGCATCCGTCCAAGACCGCAGGTGTGCCGGGGAGGCCTGGCACTTAATGGGACAACGGTCTCGCCTGCGCAGACGGTGTCTCCCGATTCAGGTTCTTCCTGCTGAGGGTACGCCGTGAAAGGGGTCGGGGAATTTTTCCTCGGCTTTATCACACAGCGTCGGAGGCGTAGTGAAGCCCCCGTCGTCAGACAGGAGGTAGGTAATCCGTGGCACTGAATCTCGAAGACAAGAAAGCGATTGTCTCTGAGGTCGCCGCGGTGGCCGCTCAAGCACATTCGGCTGTGGCTGCCGAATACCGTGGACTGTCCGTTGCGGAGATGACCGAACTGCGCCAGAAGGCGCGGGACACCGGTGTCTACCTGCGGGTGGTGAAGAACTCCCTGGCCCGCCGCGCGGTTCAGGGGACCGATTTCGAGTGCATGCAGGAAGGTATGGTGGGTCCGCTCATCATCGCTTTCTCCCAGGAAGATCCTGGTGCAGCCGCTCGTCTGGTCAAGGACTTCTCCAAGGACCACAAGAAGCTTGAGTGCAAGATGGTGTCCGTGAGCGGGCAATTGCTGGGACCGGCGGAACTTGAACGCCTGGCCAGCATGCCGACCCGCGATCAGGCCATCAGCATGCTCATGGCGACGATGAAAGCCCCGCTCGACAAGTTTGCTCGCACTGTCAATGAAGTGCCTGGCAAGCTGGTTCGTACCGTGGCCGCCATCCGGGACCAGAAGCAGGCCGCCGCCTGACCCAAAATTGAACTGAATCGGGTATTGCACCCTCTTAGGAGTTAAATCATGGCAGTTTCGAAAGAAGACATCCTGGAAAGCATTGGCAACATGACTGTCCTGGAGATCGTTGACCTGATCTCCGCGATGGAAGAGAAGTTCGGCGTTTCCGCCGCAGCCGCCGTCGCTGCTGCTCCGGCCGCCGCTGCCGCTGGCGAAGCCGCTGAAGAAGTCAAGGATGAGTTCGACGTGGTGATGTCCAGCTTCGGCTCCAACAAGGTTGGCGTGATCAAGGTCGTGCGCGGCCTCACCGGCCTGGGCCTGAAGGAGGCCAAGGACATGGTGGAATCCGCTCCGGCCACCATCAAGGAAGGTGCCAACAAGGACGACGCCGAGAAGATGAAGAAGGAACTGGAAGAAGCCGGCGCCACTGTCGAACTGAAATAAGGCGTTGGTCTGGTCCTTTGTTGAAAGACCAGGTCCTGTCAGTACAGGGGCTGGCGGTGATGCACCGCCGGCCTCTTTCTGCTTGTCCCAGCTCACCGGTTCGTGTGAGTGGCGTGTCGATTCTGTCGATTCTAGTGTGAGGAATCACAATGGCTTATAGCTACACCGAGAAAAAGCGAATCCGCAAGGACTTCGGCAAACGGCCCCAGATCCTTGAGGTCCCCTATCTGTTGGCCACGCAGATTGATTCCTATCGGCAGTTCCTCCAGATGCGCGACCCCGAGGCCGGGCGCGAGGAGGTGGGTCTGCACGCCGCTTTCAAGTCGGTCTTTCCGATTGTGAGCTATTCCGGCTCCGTGGAGCTGGAGTATGTCAGCTACCGGTTGGGCGACCCCGTGTTCGACGTCAAGGAATGTCAGCTGCGGGGCATGAATTATGCCGCGCCCCTGCGTGTGCTGCTGCGCCTGGTGATTTACGACAAGGATGCCCCGGCGGGCTCCCGTGTCGTCAAGGACATCAAGGAGCAGGAAGTCTACATGGGTGAACTGCCGCTCATGACCGAGAACGGCACCTTCGTGGTGAACGGTACCGAGCGCGTGATCGTGTCTCAGTTGCACCGTTCCCCCGGTGTGTTCTTTGACCATGACAAGGGCAAGACCCACAGTTCCGGCAAGCTCCTGTTCAATGCCCGGGTGATCCCGTATCGCGGGTCCTGGCTGGACTTCGAGTTTGACCCCAAGGATTCCATTTACGTGCGCATCGACCGCCGCCGCAAGCTGCCGGCTACGGTGCTGTTGCGTGCGCTGGGTCTGGAGACGGAGGAGATTCTTTCCACCTTCTTCGAGACCACCGAATACCGCGTGCTCACCGACGGCTTCGAGATGGAGCTGGTGCCCGCGCGTCTGCGCGGTGAAACCGCCGCATTCGATATCCATCTGGGCGATGATTTGCTGGTGGAGTCGGGTCGTCGCATCACGGCTCGCCATGTGCGCAAGATGGAGGAGGCCGGCCTCAACTCCCTGCAGGTGCCGGCCGATTCCCTGATTGGCAAGATTCTGGCTCATGCTGTGGTGGACGAGGACAGTGGCGAGGTCATCGCCAATGCCAACGAGGAACTCACCGCCGATCTGCTGGAGAAGGTGCGCCGCTCCGGCATGAAGAGCTTCCGCACGCTCTACACCAACGAGCTGGATCATGGCCCGTACATCTCCAGCACCCTGAACATCGATACCACCCGCTCCCAGCTGGAAGCGCAGGTGGAAATCTATCGCATGATGCGCCCTGGCGAGCCGCCCACCAAGGAAGCGGCCGAGACCCTGTTCAACAATCTGTTCTTCAGCGAGGATCGTTACGATCTGTCGCCCGTGGGCCGCATGAAGTTCAACCGCCGAGTGGGCCGGGAGGAAGAGACCGGGCCGGGCGTGCTGAACAACGAGGACATCCTGGATGTGCTCAAGGTGCTCATCGACATCCGCAACGGCAACGGTCATGTGGATGATATCGATCACCTGGGTAATCGCCGTGTGCGCAGTGTGGGCGAGATGGCGGAGAACGTCTTCCGCGTCGGCCTGGTGCGCGTGGAGCGGGCCGTGAAGGAGCGCCTGAGCGTGGCGGAGAGCGAGGGCCTGATGCCCCAGGAACTCATCAACGCCAAGCCCGTGGCGGCGGCGGTGAAGGAGTTCTTCGGTTCCAGCCAGCTGTCCCAGTTCATGGATCAGAACAACCCGCTCTCCGAGGTGACTCACAAGCGTCGTATCTCGGCCCTGGGACCGGGTGGCCTCACCCGTGAGCGTGCCGGCTTCGAGGTGCGCGACGTGCACCCGACCCACTATGGTCGGGTCTGCCCCATCGAGACGCCGGAAGGTCCGAACATCGGTCTGATCAACTCCCTGGCCGTGTACGCCCGCACCAATCGCTTCGGGTTCCTGGAGACCCCGTACCGACGCGTGGTGGACGGCAAGGTGACCGAGGAGATCCTGTTCCTGTCGGCCATCGAGGAAGGCAACTATGTGATCGCCCAGGCCAACGTGGCCCTGGATGAGGAAGGCCGCCTGGTGGACGAACTGGTGTCCTGCCGTTACCAGAACGAGTTCACCATGTCGACGCCGGACAAGATCCAGTGCGTGGACATCTCGCCCAAGCAGATCGTCTCGGTGGCGGCAGCGCTGATCCCGTTCCTGGAACACGATGACGCCAACCGCGCCCTCATGGGTTCCAACATGCAGCGCCAGGCCGTGCCCTGCCTGCGTGCCGAGACCCCGGTGGTGGGTACCGGCATCGAGCGCACCGTGGCCATCGACTCCGGCTCCTCCATCGTCGCCCGCCGTGGCGGTGTGGTGGACTCCGTGGACGCCGCGCGCGTGGTGGTGCGCGTCAACGATGACGAGACCGAGGCCGGCGAGCCGGGTGTGGATATCTACAACTTCACCAAGTACACCCGTTCCAACCAGAACACCTGCATCAACCAGAGTCCGCTGGTGCGCGTGGGCGACACCATCGCCCGCGGCGACGTGCTGGCCGACGGGTCCTCCACGGATCTGGGTGAACTGGCCCTGGGTCAGAACATGCTGGTGGCCTTCATGCCCTGGAACGGCTACAACTTCGAGGACTCCATCCTCATCTCCGAGCGGGTGGTGGAAGAGGATCGCTTTACCTCCATCCATATCGAGGAGCTGACCTGCGTGGCCCGGGATACCAAGCTGGGTCCGGAAGAGATCAGTGCCGATATTCCCAACGTGTCGGAGAGCCTGCTGTCCAAGCTGGATGAGTCCGGCATCGTGTACGTGGGCGCTGAGGTGAATCCGGGCGATATCCTGGTGGGCAAGGTCACGCCCAAGGGTGAAACCCAGCTCACCCCCGAGGAAAAGCTGCTGAGAGCCATCTTCGGTGAAAAGGCTTCGGACGTGAAGGACACCAGTCTGCGCGTTGCGTCCGGTATCGATGGCACGGTCATCGATGTGCGCGTCTTCACCCGTGACGGTGTGGAGAAGGACAAGCGGGCCCTGCAGATCGAAGAGGCCGCCCTGGAGTCGGTGCGCAAGGACCTGAAGGACCAGCTGCGCATCTACGAGGACGACATCTACGATCGCGTGGAAAAACTGCTCAGCGGCAAACTGGCCGCGGGTGGTCCCGGTGGTCTGAAGGATGGCGTCAAGGTGACCCGTTCCTACCTGGGGGAGTTGCCCCGGGAGAAGTGGTTCGAGATCCGCATGCGCAGCGAAGAGGTGAACGAGCAGCTGGAGCTGATGGCCGATGCCCTCAAGGCCCAGCATGATGCCTTCGAAAAGCGCTTCAAGGAGCAGAAGGACAAGCTCACTGCCGGTGACGACCTGGCACCGGGCGTGCTCAAGATGGTCAAGGTGTATGTGGCCGTGAAGCGTCGCATGCAGCCGGGTGACAAGATGGCGGGTCGTCACGGTAACAAGGGTGTGGTCTCCATGATCGTGCCCACCGAGGACATGCCCTTCACCGAGGACGGCACCCCTATGGATATCGTCCTCAACCCCCTGGGTGTGCCGTCTCGCATGAACGTGGGTCAGGTGCTGGAAACCCACCTGGGCTGGGCTGCCAAGGGTCTGGGCAAGAAGATCGGCCAAATGGTGGAGGCCAAGGCGAAGGTGGACGAGCTGCGCCAGTTCCTGGATCAGATGTACAACCATGATCCGGACAACCGCAAGGAAGACCTGTCCCAGCTGAGCGATGAAGAGATCCTGGAGCTGGCGGGCAACCTGAAGAATGGTGTGCCCATGGCAACGCCGGTGTTCGATGGTGCCCATGAGCATGAGATCAAGGCCATGCTCAAGCTGGCGGATCTGCCCGAGTCGGGTCAGGCCACGCTGTTTGACGGGCGCACGGGCGAGTCTTTTGATCGCCCGGTGACCGTGGGTTACATGCACATCCTCAAGCTCAACCACCTGGTGGATGACAAGATGCATGCCCGTTCCACAGGCCCCTACAGCCTGGTGACCCAGCAGCCGCTGGGTGGCAAGGCGCAGTTTGGTGGTCAGCGTTTCGGTGAGATGGAAGTCTGGGCGCTGCAGGCCTATGGCGCCGCTTACACCCTGCAGGAAATGCTCACTGTGAAGTCCGACGATGTTCAGGGACGCAACAAGATGTACAAGAACATTGTCGATGGCGATCACCGGATGGAGGCGAACATCCCTGAGTCCTTCAATGTGCTCATGAAGGAGATCCGTTCGCTGGCCATCAATATCGAACTGGAGCAGGACTGATATGAAAGATCTTCTCAATCTCTTCAAGCAGCAGGGCCAGGTGGAGGAGTTCGACGCCATCCGGATCGCGCTGGCATCGCCGGAGATGATCCGGTCCTGGTCGTTCGGCGAGGTGAAGAAGCCGGAGACCATCAATTACCGCACTTTCAAGCCGGAGCGGGATGGCCTGTTCTGCGCCAAGATCTTTGGTCCCATCAAGGACTACGAGTGCCTGTGCGGCAAGTACAAGCGCCTCAAGCACCGCGGCGTGGTGTGCGAGAAGTGCGGCGTGGAAGTGACCCAGACCAAAGTGCGCCGCGAGCGCATGGGCCACATCGAGCTGGCCAGCCCGGTGGCGCATATCTGGTTCCTCAAGAGCCTGCCCTCCCGCATCGGTCTGCTCATGGACATGACCCTGCGCGATATCGAGCGGGTGCTGTACTTCGAGGCCTTTGTGGTGGTGGATCCGGGGATGACCACCCTGGAGCGCAATCAGCTGCTCAGCGATGAGCAGTACCTGGAGGCCATCGAGGAGCATGGCGATGAGTTCGACGCCCGCATGGGCGCCGAGGCCGTGTTCGAGCTGCTGCGTTCCATCGACCTGCAGGCCGAGGCCACCCGCATGCGCACGGAAGTGCGCGAGACCAACTCCGACACCAAGATCAAGCGTCTGGCCAAGCGCCTGAAGCTGATCGAGTCGTTCCTGGAGTCGGGCAACAAGCCGGAGTGGATGATCCTGGAAGTGCTGCCGGTGCTGCCGCCGGATCTGCGCCCCCTGGTGCCCCTGGATGGTGGCCGCTTCGCCACTTCCGACCTGAACGATCTGTACCGCCGGGTGATCAACCGCAACAACCGCCTCAAGCGGCTGCTGGAACTGAACGCCCCGGACATCATCGTGCGCAACGAAAAGCGCATGCTGCAGGAGTCCGTGGACGCGCTGCTGGACAACGGCCGTCGCGGTCGGGCCATCACCGGCACCAACAAGCGCCCGCTGAAGTCCCTGGCCGACATGATCAAGGGCAAGCAGGGCCGTTTCCGGCAGAACCTGCTGGGCAAGCGCGTGGACTACTCGGGCCGTTCGGTCATCGTGGTGGGTCCCACCCTGCGCCTGCACCAGTGCGGTCTGCCCAAGAAGATGGCCCTGGAGCTGTTCAAGCCCTTCATCTTCGGCAAGCTGCACCGTCGCGGTCTGGCCACCACCATCAAGGCGGCCAAGAAGCTGGTGGAGCGGGAAGGTCCGGAGGTCTGGGATATCCTGGATGAGGTGATCCGCGAACACCCGGTCATGCTCAACCGGGCGCCCACGCTGCACCGTCTGGGCATCCAGGCGTTTGAGCCGGTGCTCATCGAGGGCAAGGCCATCCAGCTGCACCCGCTGGTGTGTGCCGCCTTCAACGCCGACTTCGATGGCGACCAGATGGCCGTGCACGTGCCCCTGTCGCTGGAGGCGCAGCTGGAAGCCCGCGCCCTGATGATGTCCACCAACAACATCCTGTCCCCGGCCAATGGCGAGCCCATCATCGTGCCGTCCCAGGACATCGTGCTGGGCCTGTATTACATGTCCCGCGAGCGCATCAACGCCAAGGGCGAGGGCATGCGCTTCTCCGACGTGGACGAGGTGCATCGCGCCTATGAGAACGGCTGCGTGGACATTCACGCCAGGGTGCAGGTGCGTATCCGCGAGGTGACGGTCAACGAGGCCGGTGAACATGAGGAATCCTTGACCCGCTATGACACCACCGTGGGTCGGTCCTTGCTATCGCTGATCCTGCCCCCGGGCATGCCCTTCGAACTGGTGAACCGTGACCTGTCCAAGAAAGCCATCTCGGGCCTGATCAACGCCTGCTACCGTCGTGTGGGGCTGAAGGAAACGGTGATCTTCGCTGACCAGCTGATGTACACCGGCTTCAAGTACTCCACCCGGGGCGGCGTATCGTTCGGTATCAACGACATGGTCATCCCCGATGAGAAGGTGGGGATCCTGGCCGCGGCCGAGGCCCAGGTGAAGGACATCGAGGAGCAGTATTCCTCGGGTCTGGTGACCAAGGGTGAGCGCTACAACAAGGTGGTGGATATCTGGTCGCACACCAACGATCAGGTTTCCAAGGCCATGATGGAAAAACTGGGCAGCGACGAGGTGGTGGATGCCGAGGGCAACACCCAGCGTCAGCCCTCGTTCAACTCCATCTTCATGATGGCCGATTCCGGCGCACGTGGTTCCGCCGCCCAGATCCGTCAGCTGGCGGGGATGCGTGGCCTGATGGCCAAGCCGGACGGTTCCATCATCGAGACACCCATCACGGCGAACTTCCGTGAGGGGCTGAACGTGCTGCAGTACTTCATCTCCACCCACGGTGCACGTAAGGGTCTGGCGGACACCGCACTCAAGACCGCCAACTCCGGTTATCTGACCCGCCGCCTGGTGGACGTCTCTCAGGACCTGGTGGTCACGGAGGAGGACTGCGGTACCGAAGAGGGTATCGTCATGAAGCCCATCATCGAAGGGGGTGATGTGGTCGAGCCGCTGCGCGAGCGGGTGCTGGGGCGCGTTACGGCCCTGGACGTGCTGGCCCTGGATGGGTCGGTGATCATGCCCCGGGGTACGCTGCTGGACGAGGCCCGGGTGGATGCCATGGAGGCGGCCGGCGTGGACGAGGTGGTGGTGCGTTCCGCCATCACCTGCGAGACCCGTCACGGGATTTGTGCCAAGTGCTACGGACGTGATCTGGCCCGCGGTCATCAGGTGAACATCGGCGAGGCGGTGGGGGTCATTGCGGCCCAGTCCATCGGTGAGCCGGGCACCCAGTTGACCATGCGTACCTTCCACATCGGGGGTGCCGCCAGCCGGACCGCTGCGGCCAGCAACATCGCCGTGAAGTCCAAGGGCTCCATCCGTCTGCACAACATCAAGACGGTGGAAAACAAGAACCAGAACCTGGTCGCAGTATCCCGTTCCGGTGAGATCGGCGTGATCGATGAGGCCGGTCGTGAGCGCGAGCGCTACAAGCTGCCCTATGGTGCCGTGATTCTGGTAGGGGATGGCGAAGCGGTCGAGGCGGGTCAGGAAGTGGCCACCTGGGACCCCCATACCCACCCGATCATCACCGAGGTGGCCGGTACCATCCGCTTGCATGAGTTCACGGAGGGTGTGACGGTCAACAAGCAGGTGGACGAGGTGACCGGTCTGACCTCCACGGTGATCATTGATCCCAAGTCCCGGGGCTCTGCCGGCAAGGACCTGAGGCCTACCGTGAAGCTGGTGGGGCCCGACGGCCGGGATCTGTGCCTGGCGGGCACGGATATCCCCGCGCAGTATGTGCTGCCGGCCAATTCCATCGTGAACCTGGAGGATGGTGCCGCGGTGGAAGTGGGCGACGTGGTGGCACGTATTCCGCAGGAGTCCTCCAAGACCCGTGACATCACCGGTGGTCTGCCCCGGGTGGCCGACCTCTTTGAGGCCAGAAAGCCCAAGGAGCCAGCCATCCTGGCAGAGCGCTCCGGTACTGTCAGCTTCGGCAAGGACACCAAGGGCAAGCAGCGCCTGATCATCACCGAGGAGAAGACCGGTGAGAACCATGAGGAGCTGATTCCCAAGTGGCGTCAGGTGAGCGTGTTCGAGGGTGAGCATGTGGAGAAAGGGGAAGTGATCGCCGAGGGCGAACCCAATCCTCACGACATCCTGCGCCTGCTGGGCGTCACGCCTTTGGCCGAGTACATGGCCAAGGAGATCCAGGACGTGTACCGCCTGCAGGGCGTGAAGATCAACGACAAGCACATCGAGGTGATCATCCGCCAGATGCTGCGCAAGGTGGACATCACCTATCCTGGCGATGGGCGTTTCCTCACCGGCGAGCAGGTGGACCGTTCCCGGGTGCTGGAAGAGGTCGAGCGTCTGGGCCCCGACAAGCAGGCGCCGCTCTACGAGCGCGTGCTGCTGGGAATTACCAAGGCCTCGCTGGTGACGGAGTCCTTCATCTCCGCAGCCTCCTTCCAGGAGACCACGCGCGTGCTGACCGAGTCCGCCGTGCGCGGTGCGCGGGACGACTTGCGTGGCTTGAAGGAAAACGTCATCGTCGGTCGTCTGATCCCGGCGGGATCGGGGCTGGCGTATCACAAGGAACGCCGTCGCCGTCGCTACGGTGAAGGGCTGAACCTGGGGATGCCTTCGCCCAGCGAAGCCCCGGAGGAGACGCCGGCCGATCCGGAGGCCAGCACCTCGGAGACGGATCAGAATCCGCCGTCTTCCAGTGATCAGCCGTCGCAGGAATAACCACCAATCCCACGGACTCAAGTCCCCTGCTTGACAGGGGCCTTGAGTCTGCCTAACATATCGCACCCTCGACAGGCCGGTTGGGTCCGGCCTGTCGTTGTTTTTGGGCTAGGAGAAAAGCTTTCATGGCAACAATTAACCAGTTAGTGCGCAAGCCCCGCAAGCGCCCGACGGAAAAGAGCAATGTGCCGGCCCTTGAGGCCTGTCCGCAGAAGCGTGGTGTCTGCACCCGCGTGTACACCACGACGCCGAAAAAGCCGAACTCTGCGTTGCGTAAGGTGGCTCGTGTGCGCCTGACCAATGGTTACGAAGTGTCCAGCTATATCGGCGGTGAAGGCCATAACCTCCAGGAGCACTCCGTGGTGCTGATCCGCGGCGGTCGTGTGAAGGACTTGCCCGGTGTGCGTTATCACACGGTTCGCGGCAGCCTGGATACCCAGGGTGTGCAAAATCGGAAGCAGGCTCGCTCCAAGTACGGCGCGAAGCGTCCCAAGAAGGCCTAAGCGGCCTGTTGAGATAAGACCATGTCAAGAAGATCCGAAGCTCCCAAACGTCATATCCTTCCCGACCCCAAGTACAAGAGCGAACTGCTTGCCAAGTTCATCAATACGGTGATGCGTGATGGCAAGAAGTCCGTGGCTGAGCGGGTTCTGTATGGCGCCCTGACTCAGATTGAAAGCAAGAAAGGCGATGGCCTGGAAGTGCTCGAGACGGCGCTCGATAACGTGCGCCCCCGCGTCGAGGTGAAGTCCCGTCGTGTAGGTGGCGCAACCTACCAGGTCCCGGTTGAAGTTCGTGCGGTTCGCCAGAACGCCCTGGCCATGCGCTGGATCGTGGATGCCTCCCGCAAGCGCGGTGAGAAGTCCATGGCCCTGAAGCTGGCGGGTGAATTGATGGATGCGTCCGACAGCAAGGGCTCGGCCGTCAAGAAGCGTGAAGACACGCACCGCATGGCTGAAGCCAACAAGGCCTTCTCGCATTACCGCTGGTAAGACGGCGGCATAGGCAATAGATTCTTCGAGGTATTTCTACAGTGGCACGCAAAACTCCCATCGAGCGCTACCGCAATATCGGTATCATGGCGCACATCGACGCCGGCAAGACGACCACCACGGAGCGGATTCTGTTCTATACCGGTGTGTCCCATAAGCTCGGTGAGGTGCACGACGGTGCCGCCACCATGGACTGGATGGAGCAGGAGCAGGAGCGTGGTATCACCATCACCTCTGCGGCGACCACCTGCTTCTGGCCGGGTATGGAAAAGCAGTTCCCGGAGCATCGCATCAATATCATCGATACCCCCGGGCACGTGGACTTCACGATTGAAGTGGAGCGGAGTCTGCGTGTGCTGGACGGCGCCTGCGCCGTGTTCTGTGCCGTGGGTGGTGTGGAGCCCCAGTCCGAGACCGTGTGGCGCCAGGCCAACAAGTACCAGGTACCGCGCATGGCGTTCGTCAACAAGATGGACCGCCCCGGTGCCGACTTCCTGCGCGTGGTGAAGCAGATCAAGGATCGCCTGGCCGGCAATCCCGTGCCGCTGCAGCTCCCTATCGGTGCCGAGGATGCCTTTGAAGGTGTGGTGGACCTGGTCAAGATGAAGGCCATCTACTGGGACACGGATAACCATGGCATGACCTTCCAGGAAAAGGACATTCCCGCCGAGATGCAGGACGACTGCCAGACCTGGCGCGAGCATCTGGTGGAAGCAGCGGCTGAGTCCTCCGAAGAGCTGATGGAGAAGTATCTCAACGATGGCGAGCTGAGCACCGAGGAGCTCAAGCAGGGTTTGCGCAAGCGCACCCTGAACAACGAAATCGTGCCCGCCCTGTGTGGTTCTGCCTTCAAGAACAAGGGCGTGCAGGCCATGCTGGATGCCATCGTGGAATACATGCCGTCGCCGACGGACGTGCTGGCCATCAAGGGTCACCTGGATGATGCCAACGAGACCGAGGCCCTGCGTCATTCCACCGACGATGAGCCCTTTGCCGCTCTGGCGTTCAAGATTGCCACCGACCCGTTTGTGGGTACGTTGACCTTCTTCCGGGTGTACTCCGGTGTGGTGCAGTCCGGTGACACCGTGTACAACCCCGTGAAGGGCAAGCGCGAGCGCATTGGTCGTATCGTGCAGATGCACTCCAACTCCCGCGAGGAGATCAAGGAAGTGCGTGCCGGTGACATCGCTGCGGCCGTGGGCCTGAAGGATGTAACCACGGGTGAAACCCTGTGCGCCATGGACAGCGTCATCACGCTGGAGCGCATGGAATTCCCCGAGCCTGTGATCTCGGTGGCCGTGGAGCCCAAGACCAAGGCAGACCAGGAGAAGATGGGCGTGGCCCTGGGCAAGCTGGCTCAGGAGGACCCGTCCTTCCGCGTGCGGACTGACGAGGAATCCGGTCAGACCATCATCTCCGGAATGGGCGAGCTGCACCTGGACATCATCGTTGACCGCATGAAGCGTGAGTTCAAGGTTGAGGCCAATGTGGGCAAGCCGCAGGTGGCCTACCGCGAAACCATTCGCAAGCAGGTGGAGCAGGAAGGCAAGTTCGTTCGCCAGTCAGGTGGTCGCGGTCAGTACGGCCATGTCTGGATCCGCATTGAGCCTCAGGAGCCCGGCGAAGGTTATGCCTTTGTGAACGCCATCGTGGGTGGCGTGGTGCCCAAGGAATATATCCCGGCAGTGGATAAGGGAATCCAGGAGGCCTGCAAGAACGGTGTCGTGGGTGGCTTCCCGCTGGTGGACTTCAAGGCGACGCTGTTTGATGGTTCCTACCACGACGTGGACTCCTCCGAGTCCGCGTTCAAGATCGCCGGCTCCATGGCGTTCAAGGAAGGTGCTGCCAAGGCGAATCCCGTGCTGCTCGAGCCGATGATGAAGGTGGAAGTGGTGACGCCGGAAGAGTACATGGGCGATGTGATGGGCGACCTGAACCGTCGTCGTGGTCTGGTGCAGGGCATGGATGATGCCCCCGCCGGCAAGATCGTGCGTGCTGAGGTGCCACTGGCCGAAATGTTCGGTTATTCCACCGATCTGCGTTCCGCCACTCAGGGCCGCGCCGTGTACTCGATGGAGTTCTGCAAGTACGCGGAAGCGCCTGCCAGCGTGGCTGAAGCCGTCATCAAGAAGGCGTCCTGATCCAGGGCCATTGTGGCCCAGCCAGATTTGAATTCTTTGAAGGGGTAGAAAGGTGTCGAAGGAAAAGTTCGAGCGTAAAAAGCCGCACGTGAATGTGGGGACGATTGGTCACGTTGACCATGGCAAGACCACGCTGACGGCAGCACTGACGGTGTGCCAGGCCAAGAAGTTTGGTGGTGAGTCCCGTGCTTACGACCAGATTGATAATGCCCCGGAAGAGCGGGCCCGTGGTATCACCATTGCGACGGCACACGTGGAATACGA
>NZ_KK214998.1:194450-209450 GCF_000633935.1 Ectothiorhodospira haloalkaliphila ATCC 51935
CATCGACAAGCTGATCGAGGCCCTGGACACCTACATTCCTGAGCCCGAGCGTGCCGTGGATGGTGCGTTCCTGATGCCTGTGGAAGACGTGTTCTCCATTTCCGGTCGTGGCACCGTGGTGACGGGCCGTATCGAGCGCGGCATCTGCAAGGTGGGCGACGAAGTGGCGATCGTGGGTATCCACGACACCAAGAAGACCACCGTGACCGGCGTTGAGATGTTCCGCAAGCTGCTGGATCAGGGTCAGGCGGGTGACAACGTGGGTGTTCTGCTGCGTGGTACCAAGCGTGACGAGGTCGAGCGTGGTCAGGTGCTGTGCAAGCCCGGTTCGATTACGCCGCACACCAAGTTTGAAGCTGAGGTGTACGTGCTGTCCAAGGATGAGGGTGGTCGTCACACGCCGTTCTTCAATGGCTATCGTCCGCAGTTCTATTTCCGGACCACTGACGTGACCGGTTCCTGTGATCTGCCTGAAGGTGTCGAGATGGTGATGCCGGGTGACAACGTCAAGATGACGGTGTCGCTGATTGCGCCGATCGCTATGGAAGACGGTCTGCGTTTTGCAATTCGCGAAGGTGGCCGCACCGTCGGTGCCGGCGTTGTCGCCAAGATCATCGAGTAAACGTCCATGGCAGCCAAGCAAAGAATTCGTATTCGCCTCAAGGCCTTTGATCATCGTTTGATCGATCGTTCGGCTGTCGAGATTGTGGAAACCGCGAAGCGTACCGGTGCGCGGGTGAAGGGTCCGATCCCGTTGCCCACCAAGATGGAAAGCTTCACGGTGCTCATCTCTCCCCACGTCAACAAGGACGCGCGGGACCAGTATGAGATCCGTACGCACAAGCGTCTGATGGATATCATGGACCCCACCGACAAGACGGTGGATGCCTTGATGAAACTGGACCTGGCGGCCGGTGTGGATGTGCAAATAAAGCTTAACTAGCCCTGATTTCTGTGGCATAATAGTTGGCTTTCCATGGCCCGGTGCAGGGTAACTTGTACCGGGCCGTGACTTTCAGAATGAAATAATTTCTCCGACGCCCCGGGGTCTCGGGGTGGAAGCAGAGGTAGTGTCATGGCAATCGGACTGGTCGGTCGCAAGGTGGGCATGACTCGTGTCTTTACGGAAGACGGAGTGTCCCTGCCGGTGTCTGTCATCGAGGTGGAGCCGAATCGTGTCGCCCAGGTGAAGGCCGGCGAGCGCGATGGTTATCGCTCCCTTCAGGTAGCGGTGGGTTCTCGTAAGGCGAGTCGTGTAGGTAAGCCCCTGGCCGGTCATCTGGCCAAGGCGGGCGTGGAGGCCGGTCGCGGTCTCTGGGAATTCCGTCTGGAAGATGGTGAAGGCGAGGGTATTGAGGCCGGCGCCGAGCTGAAGGTGGATGTCTTCTCTGAAGGTCAGATGGTGGACGTCACCGGGACCAGCAAGGGTAAGGGCTTCCAGGGTGTGATCAAGCGTCACAACTTCAGCATGCAGGATGCCACTCACGGTAACTCCCGCTCCCATCGTGCGCCGGGGTCCATTGGTCAGAACCAGACTCCTGGTCGGGTGTTCAAGGGCAAGAAGATGGCCGGTCAGATGGGCAACGTGCGTTGCACCGTCCAGAACCTGCAGGTTGTCCGGGTGGACGCTGAGCGGAATCTGCTTCTGATCCGTGGTGCGGTGCCGGGTTCCACCGGTGGTGACGTCATGGTGCGTCCCGCTGTCAAGGCGAAGGGTTGAATCTCATGAAGCTTCAGGTTCAGGACACGCAGCAAGGCGTTGACGTCTCCGACGCAGCGTTTGGCCGCGATTTTAACGAGACGCTGGTGCACCAGGCTGTTGTAGCCCATATGGCCGGTGGTCGCTTCGGTACCAAGGCGCAAAAGACGCGCGCTGAAGTGCGCGGCGGTGGCGCCAAGCCCTGGCGGCAGAAAGGTACGGGTCGTGCCCGTGCTGGCACCATTCGCAGCCCGTTGTGGCGTGGGGGTGGCAAGATCTTCGCGGCAGCGCCTCGTGACTATAGGCAGAAGCTCAACCGCAAGATGTACCGGGCCGCCATGGCCAGCATCTTTTCCGAACTGGTCCGGCAGGATCGTCTGGTGGTGGTTGAAGACTTCAAGGTTGGCGAGCCTCGTACCAAGGCTCTGATTGCCAAGCTGTCTGAGCTGGGCCTGGAGTCGGCGCTGATCGTGGCGACCGAGGCTGACGGCAATCTGTATCTCTCGGCCCGTAATCTGCCGAAAGTGGATGTTCTGGACGTCGCGGAAGTGAATCCCGTGAGTCTGGTGGGTGCTGAGAAGGTGCTGATCACCGTGTCCGCGCTCAAGCATGTTGAAGGGTGGCTGTCATGAACGAAGAAAGAATGCTGAAGGTGATCGTCGGTCCGCATGTGTCTGAAAAAGGCACCATGCTCGCTGAAGCCGCGAACCAGCATGTGTTCAAGGTGGCTGTCGACGCAACCCGTGATGAAGTTCGCCAGGCCGTGGAGAAGCTCTTCGAAGTGAAGGTTTCCTCGGTGCGTGTGCTGAACCAGCAGGGTAAGCGTAAGCGGTTGGGCAGATCCCAGGGTCGCCGCAATCATTGGAGAAAGGCCTACGTGACCCTCGAGCCGGGTTACGATATTGAATTGGCCGGCAACGAGTAATCGGAAAGGTAACGCGAAATGGCGATCGTCAAGTCGAAACCCACTTCCGCGGGCCGCCGTTTTGTGGTCCGGGGTGTGACCCCCGATCTTCACAAGGGCGAGCCCTACGGCCCGCTGTTGGAGAAGAAGAGCCGCACCGGTGGCCGCAACAACCAGGGGCGCATCACGACGCGCCACGTGGGTGGCGGTCACAAGCAGCGCTACCGCATCGTGGACTTCAAGCGCAACAAGGATGACGTCCCGGGTAAGGTTGAGCGGCTGGAATATGATCCAAACCGTAGTGCGCACCTTGCATTGGTGCTGTACGCGGACGGCGAACGTCGGTATATTATCGCGCCTCGTGGCGTGAAGGCCGGCGACCCGGTGGTCTCTGGCGTGCATGCCCCGATCCGGTCTGGCAACTGCCTGCCACTTCGGAACATTCCGCTGGGTACCGTGATTCACTGCATCGAGATGCGCCCCGGCAAGGGTGCGCAGTTGGCGCGCAGTGCCGGCACGGGCGTCCAGCTGGTGGCGCGTGAGGGTCAGTACGTGACGCTGCGTCTGCGCTCCGGAGAGATGCGCAAGGTGCATGCGGATTGCCGCGCCACCATCGGTGAAGTCAGTAATTCCGAGCACAGCCTGCGCAAGTTCGGCAAGGCTGGCGCCCGTCGTTGGCTGGGTATCCGCCCGACTGTACGAGGCACGGCGATGAACCCGGTCGACCACCCCCACGGTGGTGGTGAAGGCCGGAACTTCGGCCAGCATCCGGTTACCCCCTGGGGTATTCCGACCAAGGGTTACAAGACCCGCAAGAACAAGCGGACGGATAGCATGATTGTGCGCCGTCGGAAAGCGAAGTAAGAGTTGAGGGGATAGATCAGTGCCGCGTTCGCTGAAGAAAGGTCCTTTTGTCGACCATCATCTGTTCAAGAAAGTGGAAGCAGCCTCTGCTGCCAACGACAGGCGTCCCATCAAGACCTGGTCACGCCGGTCCATGGTGATTCCGCAGATGGTGGGATTGACGTTGGCCGTCCATAACGGGCGGCAGCATGTGCCGGTGCTGATCAACGAAAACATGGTGGGTCACAAGCTCGGGGAGTTCGCTGCAACGCGTACCTTCAAGGGCCACGTGGCTGACAAGAAGGCAAGGTAAGGGGTTGATGATGGAAACCGTCGCAGTATTGCGATTCGCTCGCATATCGCCGCAGAAGTGTCGGTTGGTGGCGGATCAGGTCCGTGGGCTGCCCGTTGAGCGGGCGCTGCAGGTCCTGTCCTTCAGCCCGAAGAAGTCCGCTCATCTGGTTCGCAAGATCCTTGAGTCGGCCATTGCCAATGCCGAGCACAATGATGGGGCGGATGTGGATGAGCTGCGTGTGTCGCGCATCTGTGTGGACCAGGGTCCGGTGCTCAAGCGCATCCAGGCGCGGGCCAAGGGCCGGGCTAACCGGATCAACAAACGTACAAGTCACATTACCGTCGCCGTCAGCGCCGAGTAAGGTAGGGGTCTGAGATGGGTCAGAAAGTCAATCCGATCGGTTTCCGTCTGGGGGTGTCTGCGGACTGGGCATCCACTTGGTACGCAGATGGTCGGGATTATGCCGACAACCTGCATAGCGATCTGGAAATCCGTAAGTTTCTGAAGAAGAAACTGTCCCAGGCCTCCGTCAGTCGCATCGAGATCGCCCGGCCTGCGCGCCAGGCGTTCATCACGATTCACACGGCGCGTCCGGGTATCGTGATCGGCAAGAAGGGCGAGGATATCGAGGCGCTGCGCCGTGAGGTTGCCGGCCGCCTGGGTCTGCCCCCGCAGGCCGTGAAGATCAACATTGAAGAGATCCGCAAGCCCGAGACCGATGCACAGCTCGTGGCCGAGGGGATCGCGCAACAGCTGGAGCGCCGTATCATGTTCCGTCGCGCCATGAAGCGCGCCGTGGGCAATGCGATGCGCCTCGGCGCTCAGGGCGTGAAAGTGCATGTCTCCGGCCGCCTGAACGGCGCCGAGATCGCCCGCAGCGAGTGGTATCGCGAAGGCCGTGTGCCGCTGCATACCCTGCGCGCGGAAATTGATTATGGGTTTGCCGAAGCTCAGACCACCTACGGCATCATCGGTGTGAAGGTCTGGGTGTTCAAGGGTGAGGTGTTCGACTTCGAGAAAAAGACGGACGCTGCCCAGGAAGGCAAGGCCGCGGTTAACTGAGGAGTTTGAGTGATGCTGCAGCCCAAGAGAACAAAATTCCGTAAGCAGTTCAAGGGCAAGAACCGCGGCCTGGCTATTTCCGGTGGGAAGGTCAGTTTCGGCGAGTTCGCCCTGCAGTCTGTCGATCGGGGCCGTATCACGGCGCGTCAGATCGAAGCTGCTCGTCGTGCGATGAACCGGCATATCAAGCGTGGCGGCAAGATCTGGATCCGTATTTTCCCGGATGTGCCCGTCACCAAAAAGCCCGTTGAAGTGCGTATGGGTAAGGGTAAGGGCAACGTGGAATACTGGGTTTGCAAGATTCAGCCAGGCCGCGTGCTCTATGAGATGGAAGGCGTGAGTGAAGAGGTGGCTCGTGAGGCGTTCCGCCTGGCCGCTGCCAAGCTGCCCATCAAGACGGCATTTGTGACACGGCAGGTGATGTGATGAAGGCGAGCGAAGTGCGTGAGCAGAACACCGAAGAACTGCGTGGTGAGCTGCTGGAGCTGTACCGCGAGCAGTTCAAGATGCGGATGCAAAAGGGCACGGGCCAACCGCCCCGTCCTGACCGCTTCGGCAAGATCCGCAAGGACGTTGCCCGCATCAAGACCGTGCTGAACGAGCGTTCGAGAGCAGGCGAGTAAAGTCATGAGCGAACAAGAAGTCAAAGAACAACGTGCGGTCACCGGCCGTGTCATCAGTGACAAGATGGACAAGACCCGCACCGTGCTCATCGAGCGCCGTGTGCGTCACCCACTGTATGGCAAGTACATGCGCCGCTCCACCAAACTGCACGTCCATGACGAAGGCAACGACTCCCGCATGGGCGATAAGGTCCTGGTAAAGGAGTGCCGCCCCATGTCCCGGACGAAGACGTTCCGCCTGCTGAAGGTTGTTGAGCGCGCGCCTGAGTGAGGCCGGTGACGGCCACCACCGATACGAAGTGAGATCAGATCATGATTCAGATGCAGACGGTTTTGGATGCAGCGGACAACAGCGGGGCGCGCCGGGTCCAGTGCATCAAGGTTCTCGGCGGTTCGCACCGGCGCTACGCCGCCGTGGGTGACATTGTGAAGGTGAGCGTCAAGGACGCGATCCCCCGCGGCAAGGTCAAGAAGGGCGAGGTTTACAACGCGGTGGTCGTGAGAACCGCCAAGGGCGTGCGTCGTCCGGATGGCTCGGTGATCCGCTTCGATCGTAATGCGGCCGTTCTGCTGAACAACCAGCTGCAGCCGATTGGCACCCGTATTTTCGGGCCCGTCACACGCGAGCTGCGCGGTGAACGGTTCATGAAGATCATTTCCCTGGCGCCGGAAGTACTGTAACGCGAAAGGCTGAGGTAGAAGACGATGCGCAGAATTCGACAGGGTGATGATGTAGTGGTCATCGCCGGCAAGGACAAGGGCCGCCGCGGTACCGTACTGAAGGTGATCGACGAGAAGCGGGTCCTGGTTCAGAACCTGAATATGGTGAAGAAGCATCAAAAGCCCAACCCTCATAATGGGGTTCAGGGCGGCATCATCGATAAAGAGATGCCATTGGATGTATCCAATGTGATGCTTTACAACCCCGCAAGCGGCAAGGGTGATCGCGTGGGCTTCCGGACGCTCGAGGACGGCCGCAAGGTGCGGTACTACAAGTCCAACAACGAAGTCGTTGACGCGTCTTAAGGTGAATACGATGGCCAGGTTGAAACAATTTTACCAGGAGACCGTAATCAAGCAGCTCATGGAGCGCTTTGAGTACGGCAATGTCATGGAAGTCCCGAAGATCACGAAGATCACCCTGAACATGGGTTTGGGCGAAGCCGTGGCGGATAAGAAAGTCATTGAACACGCGGTAGGCGACATGACTGCGGTGTCCGGGCAAAAGCCGGTTGTGACCAAGGCGCGCAAGTCCATTGCCGGATTCAAGATCCGCGATGGGTATCCCATTGGCTGCAAGGTCACTCTGCGCCGGGAGCAGATGTATGAGTTCCTGGATCGCCTGGTGAACGTGGCTCTGCCCCGGGTGCGTGACTTCCGTGGTCTGAATGCCAAGTCCTTCGATGGTCGTGGCAATTACAATATGGGCGTGCGCGAGCAGATCATCTTCCCGGAAGTCGATTACGACAAGATCGACGCGTTGCGTGGGATGGATATCACCATCACCACCACGGCCAAGACTGACGAGGAAGGTCGGGCGCTGCTGCAGGCGTTCAACTTCCCGTTCAAGAATTGAGAGGTTTTTAGACATGGCCAAGATTTCCATGATGATGCGTGAAAAGAAGCGCGCCCAGCTGGTAAAGCAGTATGCCGAACGGCGGGCTGAGCTCAAGGCGCTCATCAGTAGCCCCGAGACGAGCCCGGAGGCCCGTATGGAAGCGGTGGTGAAGCTGCAGAAGCTGCCCCGCGATTCCAGTCCGGCGCGTCAGCGTAATCGCTGCCGCCTGACCGGTCGTCCGCATGGCTACTATCGGAAATTTGGCCTGGCGCGTAACAAGCTGCGCGAAGCGGCCATGCGGGGCGATGTGCCCGGTCTGGTCAAGTCGAGCTGGTAAGAGGGAAAGACCGAAATGAGCATGACCGATCCCGTGGCAGACCTGCTGACCCGCATTCGCAACGGCCAGCGCGCTGCCAAGACCGAAGTAACCCTGCCGGCCTCCAAGCTGAAGGTGGCGATTGCCCGCGTCCTGAAGGACGAGGGCTACGTGGCCGATGTAGTCGTTGACGAGCAGGAAAAGAAACCCGTCATGACGGTGAAACTGAAGTACTTCCAAGGCAAGCCCGTGATCGAGACGATCCAACGGGTGAGCCGTCCGGGCCTGCGTATCTATCGCTCCAAGGATGACTTGCCGACCGTAATCGGTGGCCTTGGTGTGGCGGTGATCTCCACTTCTGGTGGAGTGATGACCGAACGCCAGGCGCGTGCCCAGGGTCAGGGCGGCGAAGTACTTTGCGTCGTCTCCTAATCGGATTGAAGCCATGTCCCGAGTAGCGAAAAACCCCATCACGCTCCCCAAGGGCGTAGATGTGATGATTAACAACGAGCTGATCTCCGTCAAAGGTCCGAAGGGAGCGATGGAGTTCCCGATGAACCCGAACGTCGAGGTCTCGCAGGATGAAGGCGTGGTACGTCTGGGCCCGGCCAATGGCAACGCGAAGCATTGGGCCATGGCTGGCACGGTCCGCGCGCTGATCAACAATATGGTCACGGGCGTCAGCGCCGGCTTTGAGAGAAAGCTGGAACTGGTGGGCGTGGGTTATCGCGCTCAGGCACAGGGCAAGACGCTGAACCTGACGCTGGGGCTGTCCCACCCGGTGGAATATCCGGTGCCCGAGGGCATCACCATCGAGACCCCCAGTCAGACCGAGGTCGTGGTCAAGGGCATCGACAAGCAGCAGGTCGGCCAGGTGGCTGCCGAGATCAGGAGCTTCCGCCCGCCGGAGCCTTACAAGGGTAAGGGTGTCCGGTATGCGAATGAGCAGATCATTCGCAAGGAAGCCAAGAAGAAATAAGGCAAGGTGACCACGATGGATAAGAAAACAGCTCGACTCCGGCGCGCCAGCCGTGCCCGGCACAAGATCCGCGAACTGGGTGCACACAGATTGTGCATTCATCGTACGCCGCGTCATGTTTATGCGCAGATCATCGCCCCCACGGGCTCCGAAGTGGTAGCCTGCGCTTCCACGGTGGAAGCCAGCGTGCGCGGTGACCTGAAGGCTACCGGCAATGTGGAAGCGGCCACGGCAGTGGGCCGTCTGATTGCTGAGCGGGCCTCGGCCAAGGGCATCAAGAAAGTGGCCTTCGACCGTTCCGGATTCAAGTACCACGGCCGCGTGAAGGCGCTGGCCGACGCCGCCCGAGAGGGCGGCCTGGAATTCTGACAAGGGTGATTCAATGGCAAGTGTGAACGCGAGCGACAACGACGGCCTTCAGGAGAAGCTCATCTCCGTGAACCGCGTGGCCAAGGTGGTCAAGGGCGGTAGGCAGTTCCGTTTCACGGCGCTCACCGTCGTGGGTGACGGTAACGGTAAGGTCGGTTTTGGCTACGGCAAGGCCCGCGAAGTGCCTCTGGCCATCCAGAAGGCGATGGAGTCTGCCCGCAAGAACATGCGTAAGGTCCCCTTGAAGGATGGCACGCTGCATTACGCCACGACTGCCCGTCATGGTGCGGCCAAGGTGTTCATGCAGCCCGCATCCGACGGTACTGGTATCATCGCCGGCGGCGCCATGCGCGCTGTCTTCGAAGTGGCAGGCGTGAAGAACGTGCTGGCCAAGTGCATTGGTTCACGTAACTCCAGCAACGTGGTGCGCGCGACCCTGAACGGGTTGACGTCGTTGCACGATCCGGAGCTGATCGCGGCCAAGCGCGGCAAGCAACTGGACGAGATCACGGGGTAAGACATGGCTGGCGAACTGAAAGTAACGCTGGTGCGCAGCAAGTACGGCCGCTTGAAGAAGCACGCCGCCTGCCTGCGTGGCCTGGGGATCCGACGGATCCATAATCCGGTGGTCGTCAAGGATACGCCGGAGAATCGGGGCATGATCAACAAGGTGTCCTATCTCCTGAAGGTTGAGGAGGCTTGAGATGAAACTGAATAACCTGAGCCCGGCCGAAGGCAGCCGTATCCCGGCCCGTCGTGTGGGGCGTGGTATTGGCTCCGGCCTGGGCAAGACCGCCGGCCGCGGTCACAAGGGGCAGAAGTCCCGTTCCGGTGGCTACCAGAAGGTTGGCTTCGAGGGCGGTCAGATGCCCTTGCAGCGTCGGCTGCCGAAAGTCGGTTTCCGTTCGCGCACCGCCGGTGATTGCGCCGAGGTCCGTTTGCACGAGCTGCTGGGCTTTGATGGCGTGATCGACCTGGCCGCTCTGAAAATGAAGGGTGTGGTGCCCATCCAGGCCAAGGCTGCCAAGGTGATCGCTTCCGGGTCGCTGGAGCAGGCGGTGACCTTGAAGGGCGTGGCTGTAACCAAGGGCGCGCGTGCCGCGATTGAAGCGGCAGGCGGGCAGATCGAGGAATAAGTGGCTGCATCCAATCCAACTGGGGGCGTTTCACTGGGCGGTATGGGGAAGTTCACTGAACTTCGCCAGCGCCTGCTATTCGTTTTGATGGCCTTGGTCGTCTACCGGATCGGGACATTCATCCCGGTGCCGGGGATCGACCCCGTGGCGTTGGAGCAGTTTTATGATGCCCAGTCCGGGACGATCCTGGACATGTTCAACATGTTCTCCGGGGGTGCCCTGGAGCGGTTGAGCATGTTCGCGCTGGGGGTCATGCCCTATATTTCGGCAGCGATCATCATGCAGTTGCTGGCAGCTACAGTGCCAGCACTGCAGCAGATCAAGAAGGAAGGCGAGCCCGGTCGTCGCAAGATCACGCAGTACACCCGCTACGGCACGGTATTCCTGGCCCTGGTGCAGAGTATCGGTATCAGCATCGCCTTGAATCAGCAGACTATGGGCGATGCGACGGTCGCGCTCAACCCCGGGTTGGGCTTCATGTTCACCACGGTGGTGACGTTGGTGACCGGCACGGTATTCCTGATGTGGCTGGGTGAGCAGGTGACGGAAAGGGGTATCGGTAACGGTATCTCGATCATCATCTTCGCCGGGATCGTGGCAGGCCTGCCGGGTGCCTTTGGTGGCACGCTGGAGTTGGCGAGCACGGGTGAGTTGTCCCCTGCGTTCGTGATGCTGCTGGTGGCCATGGCGCTGGGGGTGATTGGCTTCATCGTCTTCATCGAGCGCGGGCAGCGCCGGATCACGGTGAACTATGCCAAGCGGCAGGTGGGGCGCAAGGTCTATGGGGGGCAGAGCAGTCATCTTCCCCTCAAGCTGAACATGGCCGGCGTGATCCCGGCGATCTTCGCCTCCAGTATCATCCTTTTCCCGGCGACGCTGGGGACCTGGTTCGGCCAGGCTGAGGGGGTGACCTGGTTGCGTGATCTGTCTTCAGCACTCGGGCCGGGTGAGCCGCTGTATGTGATGTTCTATGGCGCGGCCATCGTGTTCTTCTGTTTCTTCTACACGGCATTGGTGTTCAACGCCCGGGAGACTGCGGAGAACCTGAAGAAGTCCGGCGCGTTCATTCCCGGGATTCGTCCCGGGGTGCAGACCGAGAAGTATATTGACAGCGTCATGACCCGCCTGACTGCGGTGGGGGCGATCTACATCACGGCGGTGTGCCTGATGCCCGAGTTCCTGATTCTCTACTGGAACGTGCCGTTCTACTTCGGCGGGGCCTCGATGCTGATCATCGTGATCGTGGTGATGGACTTCATGGCACAACTTCAGGCGCACCTGGTGTCCCATCAGTACGAGGGACTGATGCGCAAAGCCAACCTTAAAGGCTACGGCAAGTCGGGCATGCTGCGCTAGCAGGCCCAGTGAGAGGAAAGAAACATGAAAGTACGTGCGTCTGTAAAGAAGATCTGCCGTAACTGCAAGATTATCCGTCGCAATGGCGTCGTTCGCGTGATCTGTTCCGATCCGCGTCACAAACAGCGTCAGGGTTAAGCATTGCTTTGGCAGCGTTCACTGGTTAGAATAGCCGGCTTTTCTGCCGGTTCTTGGAGATAGCTGGATGGCTCGTGTAGCAGGTGTCAATATTCCCGACCACAAACATGCGGTGATCGCCCTTCAGGCGATCTACGGCATCGGTAACACCCGTGCGAAGATGATCTGCGGGGCGGCGGGGATTCGGCCGGAGCAAAAGATCCGTGACCTCTCTGAAGAAGAGGTGGAAAAGATTCGCGCCGAAGTCGGTCGCTTGAGTGTAGAGGGTGACCTTCGCCGCGAGACCTCCATGAACATCAAGCGTTTGATGGATCTGGGTTGCTACCGGGGTTTGCGTCACCGTCGCGGTCTTCCGCTGCGCGGCCAGCGCACCCGCACGAACGCGCGCACCCGCAAGGGACCGCGTCGTCCCATCCGCAAGTAATATTCAGGATTACAGGAAACAGGTATGGCACAGGCCTCCACGCGGACCCGTAAGAAGGTCAAGAAGTCCGTCTCCGATGGAGTGGCGCATGTCTACGCGTCCTTCAACAACACGATCGTGACCATCACTGACCGTCAGGGCAACACCCTGTCCTGGGCAACGGCAGGTGGCTCCGGGTTCCGCGGATCCCGGAAGAGCACCCCCTTTGCCGCGCAGGTGGCGGCCGAGCGTGCCGGTACTGCGGCTCAGGAATATGGTTTGAAGAATCTTGAAGTGCTGGTCAAGGGTCCCGGCCCCGGTCGCGAATCGGCGGTGCGTGCGTTGAACAACGTGGGCTACAAGATCACGAACATCAGCGACATCACGCCGATTCCGCATAATGGCTGCCGTCCGCCCAAGAAGCGGCGCGTCTAGACTGGAGGAACCCCATGGCTCGATATATTGGCCCGAAGTGTAAGCTCAGCCGCCGGGAAGGTGCCGACCTCTCTTTGAAGAGTCGCGCACGCGCGCTGGATAGCAAGTGCAAGCTGGACAAGCCGCCCGGTCAGCATGGCGACCGTCGCACGCGACTGTCGGATTACGGTGTGCAGCTGCGCGAGAAGCAGAAGTTGCGCCGCATCTATGGCGTGCTGGAAAAGCAGTTCCGGAATTACTACAAGGCAGCCTCGCGGCTCAAGGGCTCCACGGGTGACAACCTGCTGAAGCTGCTGGAGTGCCGCCTGGATAACGTTGTTTACCGCATGGGCTTCGGCACCACCCGGTCTGAAGCGCGCCAGCTGGTCAGCCATAAGGCTGTGCTGGTGAACGGCCAGACGGTGAACATCGCTTCATACCAGGTGAAGGCCACTGACGTGGTGTCCATCCGGGAGAAGGCCCGCAAGCAGGTGCGGATCCAGGATTCCCTGGCCCTCGCTGAGCAGTATGGCTTTCCCGAGTGGGTCGATGTAGATACCAAAAAGATGGAAGGCGTCTTCAAGAGCGTTCCTGAGCGTAGCGATTTGCCGGCGGATATCAATGAATCCCTGGTGGTCGAGCTCTACTCCAAGTAATTAGTTACGAGGTCTTTGATGCAGACCAAGGTCAACGAACTCCTCAAGCCTCGTCATATCGAGGTCCAGGCCGTCTCCGAAAGACTTTCGAAGGTTGTCCTGGAGCCGCTTGAGCGTGGTTTCGGTCACACGCTGGGCAATGCCCTGCGCCGGATTCTGCTGTCCTCGATTCCGGGGTCGGCTATCCTGGAGGCCGAGATCGAGGGTGTGCTCCACGAGTACACCACCATGGAAGGTGTTCAGGAAGATGTGGTGGATGTGCTGCTGAACCTGAAGGGTGTGGCGCTGCGCATGCACAATCGTGAGGAAGCGACGCTGACTCTGCGGAAGAAGGGGCCAGGTACGGTCACGGCAGGGGATATCACCCTGGATCATGACGTCGAAATCGTCAATCCGGATCACGTGATCGCTCACCTGACGAAAAGTGGCGAGCTCAACATGACCCTCAAGGTGGGTCAGGGTCGCGGTTACCAGCCGGTGAGCACCCGTCGTTCTGCTGAGGGTGAGGATAGCTCCATTGGTCGGTTGTTGCTGGATGCCAGCTTCAGCCCGATCCGTCGAGTGGCCTACAAGGTTGAAAGTGCCCGTGTTGAGCAGCGTACGGATATGGACCGCCTGGTGATCGAACTCGAGACCAATGGGACCGTCGATCCGGATGATGCCATCCGTGAGGCGGCGACCATCCTGCAGAGCCAGTTGATGGCTTTCGTGGAGTTGCAGGGCGACGAAAGTGTGTCTCAGGAAAGCAAGCCGATGGATATCGATCCCATCCTGCTGCGTCCTGTAGACGATCTGGAGTTGACCGTACGTTCGGCGAATTGCCTGAAGGCGGAGAACATCTACTACATCGGCGACCTGATCCAGCGGACCGAGGTGGAGCTTCTGAAGACGCCGAACCTGGGCAAGAAGTCGCTGACCGAGATCAAAGACGTGCTCGCCTCCCATGGCTTGTCCATGGGGATGCGCCTGGAAAACTGGCCCCCGGCCGGTCTGAAAGAGCACGAGAAAAAGAGCACCGGCTGAACAGGCCGGGTGCACAGAATCTGACTGGAAGGATAATTAAGCCATGCGTCACCGCCAATCCGGTAGGCAACTCAACCGCAACAGTTCGCATCGCAAGGCGCTGATGCAGTCTCTTGCGCTGTCGCTGTTCCGTCACGAGGCCATCAAGACGACCCTGCCGAAGGCTAAAGAGCTTCGTCGGGTAGCCGAGCCTCTGATCACGATGGCGAAGGAAGACAGCGTGCACAGTCGCCGGCTGGCATTTGCCCGGCTGCGGGACGACGAAGTGGTGGGCAAGCTGTTCACCGAGTTGGGTCCTCGCTATCAGGGTCGCCCGGGTGGATACCTGCGCATCCTGAAGTGTGGTTTCCGCAAGGGTGACAACGCGCCCATGGCGTTCGTGGAACTGGTGGATCGCCCGGATCCGGACGAGGCCAGCGAAGCCACTGCCTGATCGTTTGAAGTGTTTTTACCGCCCACCAGGGTGGAAGTAGCAAAAAGCCGGCCTCGTGCCGGCTTTTTGCGTTGGTGGTGTCCATGAAGGCGGTGGCTTGCGGGTGCTCGGGATAGGTGCCTATATTGGCCCGACACATGAACATGGGGAGGCGCATGCTCGTCACGTACACGGATTTTGGCATCACCGGCCCCTATACGGGGCAATTGGAGGCTGTTCTCAAACGGTTGGCGCCGGGCGTTACCGTGGTGCATCTTCAAGCGGACGCCCCGGCGTTCAAGCCACGTGCGGCAGGCTGTCTGCTCAGGTCCCTCGTGGGCCCATTTGCCCCTGAAACCGTGTTCGTTTGTGTGGTGGATCCGGGCGTTGGCATGGATCGGGACCCCATCTGGGTGAAGGCACACGGCCGGCGCTTTGTCGGGCCTGATAATGGTCTGTTGGCCGGAGTCATGCGTGATGACCCGCAAGCCGAGGCGCACCGGATCCGGTGGCGACCAGCCCGGCTCTCAAACAGCTTTCATGGTCGGGATCTGTTTGCCCCTGTGGCGGCGGCGCTTGCGATGGGGGAGGGCGTGGACTCGGAGGCGGTTTGCCCATCGACGCTGTGCGGCGCGGATTGGCCCAGGGAGATGGCCGAGGTGATCTACGTGGATGTTTACGGGAATCTGGTGACGGGATTATCGGGTGACTCCGTGCCGTTGGAGGCGCGGTTACTGCTTGGGGGGCGAGAGATTGCTTATCGTCGTGTCTTTGGGGAGGCGCCTGTGGGCGAGCTGTTCTGGTACGTCAATTC
>NZ_KK214998.1:214450-319450 GCF_000633935.1 Ectothiorhodospira haloalkaliphila ATCC 51935
TACTGCGATGGGGGGACGGAGTAGGCTAGATCAGCCGGCAGTTGGTGTCCGGTTTAAACGTGTAGGGAGTGCTTCCAGGCAAATCCGGTGGCACAATTCTGAGACGTGATGACGAGCTCCCATGTGGAGCGAAGTGGTCGATGCCAAGCTTCCAAGAAAAGCCTCTAAGCTTCAGGTATGAAGTGACCGTACCCGAAACCGACACAGGTGGGCAGGGTGAGAATCCCAAGGCGCTTGAGAGAACTCGGGTGAAGGAACTAGGCAAAATGGTACCGTAACTTCGGGAGAAGGTACGCCTCTGGTGGTGAAGGGTCTTGCACCTGGAGCTGCTGGGGGCCGCAGAGACCAGGCCGCTGCGACTGTTTATTAAAAACACAGCACTCTGCAAACTCGAAAGAGGACGTATAGGGTGTGACGCCTGCCCGGTGCCGGAAGGTTAATTGATGGGGTTAGCGTAAGCGAAGCTCTTGATCGAAGCCCCGGTAAACGGCGGCCGTAACTATAACGGTCCTAAGGTAGCGAAATTCCTTGTCGGGTAAGTTCCGACCTGCACGAATGGCGTAACGATGGCGGCACTGTCTCCACCCGAGACTCAGTGAAATTGAAATCGCTGTGAAGATGCAGTGTACCCGCGGCTAGACGGAAAGACCCCGTGAACCTTTACTACAGCTTCACACTGAACTTTGAACCTGCTTGTGTAGGATAGGTGGGAGGCTTTGAAGCCGGAACGCTAGTTTCGGTGGAGCCAACCTTGAAATACCACCCTGGCATGTTTGGAGTTCTAACCTCGTCCTGTAATCCAGGACAGGGACCGTGTGTGGTGGGTAGTTTGACTGGGGCGGTCTCCTCCCAAAGAGTAACGGAGGAGCGCGAAGGTACCCTCAGCGCGGTCGGACATCGCGCAGTGCGTGCAAAGGCGTAAGGGTGCTTGACTGCGAGACAGACACGTCGAGCAGGTGCGAAAGCAGGTCTTAGTGATCCGGTGGTTCTGTATGGAAGGGCCATCGCTCAACGGATAAAAGGTACTCCGGGGATAACAGGCTGATACCGCCCAAGAGTCCATATCGACGGCGGTGTTTGGCACCTCGATGTCGGCTCATCACATCCTGGGGCTGAAGCAGGTCCCAAGGGTATGGCTGTTCGCCATTTAAAGTGGTACGCGAGCTGGGTTTAGAACGTCGTGAGACAGTTCGGTCCCTATCTGCCGTGGGCGTCGGAGATTTGAGAGGATCTGCTCCTAGTACGAGAGGACCGGAGTGGACGTACCTCTGGTGTTCCGGTTGTCACGCCAGTGGCATTGCCGGGTAGCTAAGTACGGACGGGATAACCGCTGAAAGCATCTAAGCGGGAAGCCTTCCTCAAGATGAGATCTCCCTGGGCACTTGATGCCCCTGAAGGGCCGTTGAAGACGACAACGTTGATAGGCGGGGTGTGAAAGCGCAGTAATGTGTGAAGCTAACCCGTACTAATTGCCCGTGAGGCTTGACCATATAACACCCAAGCAGTTTGAGGGTGTGCGGTCATCACAGCAACATGACAACACCTGGAACTTTCCTGAATTGGTGATCCCATTGATTGAAATGGATCACACCCAGTTTGCCTGGCGGCCATGGCGAGTAGGAACCACCCGATCCCATCTCGAACTCGGAAGTGAAACTGCTCAGCGCCGATGGTAGTGTGGGGCTTCCCCATGCGAGAGTAGGTCACTGCCAGGCTCTTATCCTGAAAACCCCGATCGGTCAAACGGTCGGGGTTTTTTTTTGCCCGGCGTTCGGGGATGCCCAAAGCCTGGGGGCGCTGCGCGGGAGGCTCAGTGGGCCCCGAAGCGGCGTCGGGTGGCTCGGAGAGGGCAGGGGCGGCGTCGGGGCGGGTAAAGCCGTTGGCGGGACGCCGTGAATACCTCCCTGTAGGCTTGGCAGCCGCTTCCCTGCGGCCGACACCCGCCAACGGCTTCACCCGCCCCGGCGCTTCAGGCCTCGTGCCCGCCGATTAGGTGGCTCGACCTACCAGAGCCGCTGTCTCGGCGGTGAGGCGACCATTGCGGACGCAGTCGTTCATGGCGATGCCACGGAAGGCGTTGCCTGTCAGGTGCAGGCCTCGGTGCTGGCCGGCGCGTTCCATGATGCGATCCACTGCGGCGATATGCCCCACCGGGTAGCCGGGCAGACCCTTGGGCCAGCGTTTCACGATGGTGGCGTCCGGGGCCTTGTCGATGCCCAGGGCTTTGACCAGCCCCTCGCGGGATTCCTGGATGAGGGTCTCGGGATCCTGGTAGACCTTGTGGGGCGCGCGCTGGCCACCGAGCATGACGCGAATGCTCTTCATGCCTTTGGGTGCCCGATCAGGGAAGATGCTGCTATCCCAGAGTACGCCCAGGAAAGGCAGCGGCGCCTTGGCGGTGGTGAGAAGGCCGAAGCCGTCCAGCGGGTGATCCAGTTCCTTCCAGCCGAAGCCGACGACAGCGATCGGTGAATAGTCCAGTGCATCCAGCTGACGAGACAATTCAGGATCCAGGTCGGAGAGCATGGGGGCCGCCGCGTAGGCGGGGACTGCCATGATGACCTGGTCGAAATCGTGTGTCTGGTCGCCCACTGCGAGCTGATAGCCGGTCTCTGTGGCGGTGACCTTGTCCACGGGGTGTCCTGTATGCCACTGGGCCTTGATCCTGGATTTGAGGTGGTCGACGATGGTGTTCATGCCCCCCTTGAAGCTCATCAGCACGCCGCCAGGACCGGCGCTTTGCTTGCGGCGCTTGATCATGCCCTTGAACAGCCCGCCATGCTCTTTTTCCAGGGAGGCCACGAGAGGAAAGGCGGCCTGCACGGAAACTCGGTCGGCGGTGGTGCCGTAAATGCCGGCGGTCATGGCATCCAGGAAGACATCGGTGAAGGCCTTGCCGAGGCGGCGATAGCCGAAGGACTGGAGGGTCTCGTCACTGTCGTCCTTTTTGGCGGGAGTGAACACCTCGCCGGCCACGCGCAGTTTCTGCGGGGCGGTCAGCAGGCCGGACTTGAGGAACTTGCCGGGGCTGTCGGGGAAGGGATGCATGGCGTCGGTGTAGATGAAGCGCTTGCGGGCGGCGTCCTCACTGCGCATGAGCAGGTGCGAGCCCTCGCAGTCTTCCACCAGCTTGAGCATGTCCGGCTTGTTGCTGAGAAAGCCGTTACCGCCCTCCTCGAACAGGAAGCCTTCCTTGTTCACCGTGTGCATCGTGCCGCCCAGGTGGTTGTTGGCTTCGAAGATGTGCAGTTCCGCATCGCTTCTGGAGCGATTGAAGTAGAAGGCTGTGCTCAGGCCGCTGATGCCGGCCCCGATGATTGCCACTCGCATGAGCGAATTCTCCGTGGATGATTGAATCGGTGATGAGGTGATTCAGAAAGGCAGGCCGGTGTGGACACTCAGCCCGGCTTGCGGGCGATGAAGCGCGTGGAGATGCCGAAGGTGTCGTCCTTGACCTGCACGATCTCGAAGCCAGCGGTGGCGAGTTTTTCCACCAGTTGCTCCGTGCTGAAGAAGGCCTGGATGGATTCCGGCAGGTAGGTGTAGGCCTGGTTGTCCTTGGAGATCATGGCGCCCACCTTGGGCAGTACCTTGTTCATGTACAGGCGGCTCATGCGATCCATGAGGGTGGATTCCGGGTGACTCATGAATTCCAGGATGAGGACATGGCCGCCCGGTTCCAGCACCCGATGGAACTCCTTCAGTGCACCATCCACGTCCACCACGTTGCGGATGCCGTAGCTGATGCTCACCATGTCGGCGCTGTTGTCCTCCAGGGGCAGAGCGTTGGCCTGTGCCTCCTGGAAGTCGGCGTTCTTCACCTTGCGGCGGGCAAGGGTGAGCATGCCGATGGCGGGGTCCAGGCCGGTGGCGCGTTCGATGGGGGTACCGCTGGCCTTGCCCGCTTCCCGCCAGAACAGGATCAGGTCCCCCGTGCCCGTGGCCACGTCGACCAGGTGCTTCACCGGCCGGCCGTGGGCCTTGAGGGCCGCCAGGCAGCCATTGCGGCGCCAGCGACGGTCCACCCCGAAACTCAGGATGCGGTTGAGCCGGTCATAGGTCGGCGAGATGTCATTGAACATCTGGATGATGCGTTGCTGCTTTTCCATTCAGGGGTATCCCTTGGGATCTTGGCCCGGAGAGGCTTCAGTTTTGCCGGGGTGTTTCGATGTTCCCTGCCTAGGCCGATGTGTTTTTGGCTTGATCCTCGATCAGTGCCCGGCGCACGCGCTCGAAGGCCTGACCGCTGATGTGATGCACCAGGGGGCGGGCGGCCCGCCCCACGGTCTTGTCCAGCAGACGATTGTGCAGATGATACTCGATCGACAGTTTCACCCGCGTGCCCCCGGGGACGGGGCTCAGACGGTAGCGGCCGGTGTTGCGGATGCCGCTGAGCGACTTCCAGGTCAGTCGGTGGGGAGGCTCTTCTTCAACGATGGCCACATCCCAACTGAACACCATGCCATTGGCCCGGACCTTCCAACGGTAGGTGGTGTCATTGAGCGGCGTGACCGACTCCACCGCGTCGGCATAACGCGGAAACTCGTCCACCCGGCGGATCAGGGCAAAGACTTCATCCGGTTCCGCCGGGAAGATCATGTCGTGATCGATGACCGGCATGGTGATTACCCCCGTGGGCTTGCTTGTGGTGCGGTAGCGGCCGAGTATGCACGATGACGCAAGGGTTATGTCAAAGACGGCTCCGGGGGTCAAGTGCTTGCACGGGCTGCGGTTTCCGCCTGCCGGGCGATGCCCTGAGCCATGCCGGTGAACACGAAAAGATGTGCCGGGGCCATGGCATACCAGTAAAGCAGCCCCCACACTCCGGCGGGGTGCCAGTAGTTGGTCACGTTGATGCGGGTACCGTTCCCCTCCGGCGCCAGATCAATTTCCAGAACGCCCGCCCCCGGCACCCGCATGCCGAAGCCCAGGGTGAGGCGCCGCCCTGGTTCCAGCCCGACCACGCGCCAGGAGTCCACCATGTCGCCCACCCGTAGTTCCGTGGGATGGCGACGGCCGTAATTGCGACCGGGGCCACCCAGCATCCAGTCGGTGACTTCGCGGATCTTCCACAGCGGGTTGTAGGCGAAATACCGGTTTCCGCCGCCAATGGCGGTCACCACGGACCAGACCGACTCCACGGGCGCATCGGCCACAGCGGAGCCGCCGGCCGTCTTGGCGTAATAGCTGTAGTCCAGCCGGTAGTCCCGGAACATGAACGCGCCCTCGGTCCAGCGGGCGGCCAGGGCATTTTCCGCTTCGGCTTCGAAGGCCGCGCGCACGGCGCTGCGAAAATCCAGCAGGTCCTGGGGCATGAGGCGTCGGGTCTCTTCATCCTCGGCCACGTAGTTCTCCTTGAGGCCTTCCACCAGGGCCCGGGCAATGGAGGTGGGCACGGAGGTCACCAGGCGCAGCCAGTAGGAGGAGAGCTTGGGTGACAGCAGGGGGACGGGAACGATCAGCGGCGGTTTGCGACCCGCCTCCTCGGCCAGGATCTGCATCATGCGCCCGTAAGTGAGGTACTCCGGCCCGCCAGTGTCCAGGATGCGACCCGCCGCTTCGGGCACGTCGGGCGCCCGCTGCAGGTATTCCAGCAGATTGTCCAGGGCGATGGGCGGTGAGGTGCGTGAAACCCACTTGGGTGTGATCATCACCGGCAGGTGCAGCACCAGATCCCGCATCACCTCGAAGGCGGCGGAGCCGGGGCCCACGATGATGCCGGCCCGCAATTCGGTCACTGGCACCGGGCCGCGGCGCAGTTCATCCCCGGTCTGACGCCGTGAGACGATGTGTTCGCTGCGGGCGGAGGCCGGGGCCAGCCCGCCCAGATAGACGATGCGCTGCACGCCTGCATCGGCGGCAGCTTTTGCGAAGTGGCGGGCCGCCTGAACATCCAGTTGGCCGAAGGACTTCCCGGCCCCCATGGAGTGCACCAGATAATAGGCCGTGCTCACGCCCTCCAGTGCCGGGGCGAGTGTTTCGGGTTTGAGGGCGTCGGCGGCCACCAGCTCGGCTTCGTCCCAGCCTCGCGCCTGGAGTACGCTCAGGCGCCGCGAGCAGGCCCGCACTCGGGCCTTGCCGGAGGCCAGCAGCCGGGGAACCAGATTGGAGCCGATGTAGCCGCTGGCCCCGAAGACCAGCGTGATGGGGCGTGCGTCCGGGTGACCCCCGTCCTGAGCCTGCTCGATTTTTGTGGCCATGAAAACCTCCCATTACCATGGTAGATAAGCCTCCCTTTGTGGGAGCGGGCCCCGCCCGCGAAGCCCATGCCAGTGAGGCACCTAAGAGGTGACCCTACCCCCCTTCGCGGCCAAGGGCCGCTCCCACAGGCGGTCTGGCGCCCGGATCATGCACTCCTGCTGCCGGCCGGTGCCTCCGTCAGCATGGTGGTGAGCCGGGCGATGCAGATCTCCCGGTCCTGATCATCCTGGATGCGGATCTCCCACACCTGCGTGCGACTGCCCACGTGCACCGGACGGGCGCAACCGGTCACCACACCCTGGCGGGCCGGTCGCAGGTGATTGGCATTGATCTCCAGGCCCACGGCCATGTATTCGGGCGCCGAGGCCAGGTACGCCCCCACGCTGCCCAAGGTCTCGGCCAGGGCCACCGAGGCGCCGCCATGGAGCAGGCCAAAGGGTTGGCGGGTGCGCTCATCCACGGGCAGAGTGCCATAGATCGCATCATCGGTGATTTGGGTGATACGGATCCCCAGGGACTGCATCAGGGTGTCGCGGGTGATGTCGTTGAGGGCATCAAGATCGACAGGACGCTTCCACATGGACGGCTCTCTCACGGTGTCTCACCCTCAGGATACAGCACCTCGGCGCCTATGGCCCCTGCCCTTTGGGCCAGTTCCCGCCGTCTCACCTTCAGGCCGGCCTGGGCGGGCAGCGCCTGAAATGCCACGGGCACCATGTATGGCGGTAACCGCTCCCGCAACCAGGCACGCAGTACGCAGGTCTCCACCGGAGCTCGGACCGCCAGGAAGGCCACGGGGCGTTGCCCGAACTCCGGGTCGGGGTAGGGCACCACCACGGCCCGCAGCACGTCCGTGTGCTGATGCAGGGCCTGCTCCACCGTCTCCGGCTGGATGTTCTCGCCACCGCTGATGAACTGATTGTCCAGGCGCCCGGTGATGCTGAGGGTCCGCTCATCCCAGCAGCCCAGATCCCGGGTACGGAACCACCCGTCGTCATCGGTGCCCGGGTCCGTTTCCCCGCCCCGCAGATAGCCCTTGAACAGGGTGGCGCCACGCACCAGGATCTCGCCCTTGCCGTCCACCCGGCATTGCCGATGATCCAGCACCCGCACCCGGCCATCGGGGCCCTGGTTCAGCACCTGGGAAGTCATTTCAGTGAGCCCGTAGCTCATCCAGCAGGGCAGCCCCCGGGCCCGCGCCGCCTCGAGCAGGGAAGGTCGCACGGGGCCCCCGCCCAGCAGGATCGCCTTGAGCCGGGGCAGCGGCCGCGCCTGCGCCAGCAGACGCTGCAATTGGGTCTCCACCATGGAGAGATGGGTCACGCCGGTGGCTGCCAGGTGATCCGAATCCTCGGCCCGCCCGCCCAGCACCAGGGAGGCGCCCCCCAGCAGACAACGGAACAGGATGGCCAGTCCGCCCACATGAAACAGGGGCAGCGAGAGCAGATAGCGGTCTCCCGGTCCCAGGGGAATGGCCCGATTGGCCCCTTCGGCGCTGAACACGTGGTTGGCATGGCTGTGCATGGCCACCTTGGGCTGACCGGTGGAGCCGGAGGTGAGCACACCGGTGCGGACGTCATCGGCCGGGAATCGCCCGTGCAGCCCAGTGCGGACGGGGGCCGGGGAAGGATGAGGGGGCCCGGGGTCATCGACCCTGCCAGGTCCGGCCACCACCGCCCCTCCAGGTTCGGGAATGCGCCAGTCCAGGGCATGCGCCTCCATCAGGGCATCCACTGCCACCGACGGCAGGGCCGGGTTCACCGGCAGCAGGCGTGCGCCCGCGCGCAGCACGGCGAAGATATCCACCAGGGTCTCCGGATTCCGGTCCGCGCTGAGGACAACCCATTGAAGGGATGTCACCCCCTGGGCCTGGAGTGACCTTGCCCGCTCGGTCACCCGCGCTGACCATTGGGCAAACGTCAGTGGAGTCTGCCCGGGAAGGATCAGGGCCGCCTGACCGGGCCAGCGGCGGGCCGCTTCATCCAGCAGGCAGGGCAGGGTGTCATTGGCGGCAGGCGTCATGTCCAGTGCCCCAGGCAATGCAGGTGCTCACGTCCCAGCACCGGCCGGTCGGCATGTTCGGGCTGGCTGCGGATGGGTTCGATCAGGGCATGGGTGAAGGGATCGAAGGTGTCCAGACCCTGGGGACCCGTCAGTCCCCAATGGACCGCCAGGCGGGTGTACATATCCAGGGTGAGATTGCTCTCGTAGGCGGCGCTGAGCACCACGCCCAGCCCCCGCGCCCGGGCGGCCCGAACCCAGCCCTCGGCACGCCCAAGGCCGGTGAGCATGGGCTTGATCACCAGGGCCGCCAGGCCGGGGGTGTTCAGGTGGTCCTCCACGGCCTCGGGGGGGATTTCCCGCAGGGTCTCGTCCCAGGCCAGGGGCAGGCCCGTGGCGGTAAACCATTCTGCGTAGTCGCTGCCGGGTAGCAGGGGTTCTTCGATGAACGCCACGTGGCGGTGATCGATCCGCTGGCTCAGATCCCGGGCGGTGTCCAGCGTCCAGCTGCGGTTGGCATCCAGGCGCAGCTGCTGGCCGTCCCGTAACTGTCGGCTGACATGCTGAATGCGCCGGGCATCCTCCGCTGCCGATGCTCGGCCCACCTTGAGCTTGATGCAGGCGTCATGCGGTGCAACCTCCAGATCGGCATTGTGGCGCAACAAACGGCAGCGTGGCAGTGGGCGGGCATCGGGCAGGGGGGTGGACCCTTGCAGATGGCCGCTCTCCAGGCCGAAACGCACTTCGGCAGGAAGTCCGGGTTGCCCCGGGTCCAGTCGGTCCTTCAGTGTCCCCGGGGCCTGCAGCAGTCGCTTCAAATGCTCAGTGCAGTTTTCCAGGTCATGACCGCTGAAGCCTGGCAAGGGGCTGATCTCGGACCAGATCACCGGTTGCTGCTCACCCTGCCACTCCAGGAGAAGTCCCTCCCGATGGGACAGGGTGCACGGGCCCAGGGCCAGGGGTTCCCGCAGGGGCAGGCGGTAGCGCCAGAGGGTGAGGCTGGCCAGGGCCTGATTGGAATTGGCGTTCATTTGTAGGCGTTGCCTCCCCTGTGTGAGTTGTCCTCTGTAGGAGCTGGCCTGCCAGCGATGCGCTGCGGAGTGGTGCCCTCAGGCCTGTGCCCGCCGCCATTCGCGGGCAAGGCCCGCTCCCACATGGGTCGATCCAGGGGTTGTGTCTGTCACCCTGCATGGGAGGGGGTTTTCGCAGTGGCGAGTTACCATGCAGAGAGGGGAGCACTCAGGGCTGGCGACGGAACTTGCCGAAGTCCGGCTTGCGCTTTTCCAGGTAGGCATTGCGGCCTTCCTGCCCCTCTTCGGTCATGTAGAAGAGCATGGTGGAATTGCCGGCCAGCTCCTGGATGCCCGCCTGGCCATCGGTGCCGGCATTGAAGGCGGACTTGAGCATGCGCAGTGCGATGGGGGAGTGCTCCAGGATCTGACGGCACCAGGCCACGGTCTCCTGCTCCAGCTGCTCCAGGGGCACCACGGTGTTCACCAGCCCCATGTCCAGGGCCTCCTGAGCGTTGTACTGGCGGCACAGGAACCAGATCTCCCGGGCCTTTTTCTGGCCCACCACGCTGGCCATGTAACTGGCACCGAAACCGCCGTCGAAGGAACCCACTTTGGGTCCGGTCTGACCGAAGCGGGCATTCTCGGCGGCGATGCTCAGGTCGCAGATCAGATGCAGCACATGCCCGCCACCGATGGCATACCCCGCGATCATGGCGATCACCGGCTTGGGGCAGGAACGGATGTCCTTCTGCAGGTCCAGCACATTCAGGTGGTGCACGCCCTGGTCATCCTTGTAACCGGAGTCGCCGCGCACCCGCTGATCGCCGCCGGAACAGAAGGCCAGATCCCCCTGGCCGGTCAGAATGATCACGCCGATGTTCTCGTCGAAGCGGGCGTCGGCCAGGGCCTGCTGCATCTCCTTGACGGTGAGCGGACGGAAGGCGTTGCGCACCTGGGGGCGGTTGATGGTGATCTTCGCGATGCCCTCGGCCTTGTGATAGAGGACATCCTGGAAGGAGTCACTGTGATCCTGCCAGTCGGCGGCGGGGATGATGCTGGAGGTGCTTGCTGTACTCATGGGCTGTGAATGCTCTTGGTAACGTTCTGCTGGCCGCAGCAGGTGCGATGAATGATGCGGGCCACCGTTTCCGGGGCCTCGGCGTGGCAGTTATGCCCCAGACCATCCAGTTTGACAAGTTCAAGGCCGGGGCAATCCCGGGCCCAGCGCTCGCCCAGGAAGGTGAATTTTTCGTCCTGGCCCCCGGCGATGAAGGTGCGCGGGATGTCCAATCCTGCCACGCCCGGGATCAGCGAGGGTTGATGACCCAGGCTGGCGGCGCGCAGTGCATGGGCCAGCCGTTGCGGATCCTGGGGGGCGCGTGCCTGGATGAAGGCCCGGCGGCGGGCATTGTCCAGCGAGGCAAAGACCGGCTGGCGATACCAGGCATCCAGCACATCGGGCCAGGGGCCCTGTTCCAGGCGTCGGGCCCAGGTCTCGTCGTTGTCCAGGCGTGCCTGGCGGTCGGCGGCGCTGCTGAGTCCCGGGTGGGCGCCCTCCAGGACGAGTGCTGTCACCCGCTCGGGATGTCGGGCGGCCAGCCAGGCGGCTATACGCCCGCCCATGGAGTACCCGGCCAGGGCGAACCGTTCCGGCAGTTGTGCATGCAGTCCGGTCCAGACCTGTTCACAGTAGGCCCCGAATGGCGGGTTTGACCCGATGGGATCCAGGGGGGCGTCGCCATGCCCGGGCAGATCGGGGGCGATGCACTGAACCCCGGCAGGCAGATGACTGATCAGTGCCTTCCAGTCATCTCCGCGGCCCATGAAGCCATGCAACAGCACCAGGGTGAATGCACTCATCAGATAATGACCTCCAACCCACAGCAATACCCGTGGGAGCGGGCCTTGCCCGCGAAGATCGAAGCCCCCTCATCCGAATGGCCCCAACCCCCTTCGCGGCCAGGGGCCGCTCCCACAAGGGCTGCTCCTGAGGGCTCAGGGCTGGGGGGCTGCATCATCACGGATGGACTGGATCAGCCCCGATAGGGCCCGGCTGCCCCGGTCGGGTGGGAAGGTGAGTTCGATGAGCGTGGCGCCGGGGCGCTGGCAGGCCGCCTGGTAGGACTCGGCAAAGGCCTCGATATCCCTGGGGGCAGCATAGTTCAGGCAAAACTGGGCTGCGGCGTGCTGGAAACCCAGGCCATGGGGCAACTGGAACAGAGGCTGGAAGTGCTCGCCCTGGCTTTGGGCCGGCAGCAGGTTGAAGATCGCGCCACCGTCGTTGTTGAGCACGATGATCACCAGAGGGGACGGACTGCCCCGGGTCAAGGACAGGCTGTTGAGATCATGCAGCAGGGACAGATCCCCTAGCAGCAGGGTGAGGCCACCGGGGTGGTGCCGGGCAAAGCCTGCCGCCGCGGCCACCAGACCGTCGATGCCGCTAGCGCCTCGACTGGTCACGCAGCGTTGGCCAAGGCCCGGCTCGGCGACGGCGTCCAGCAGCCGGATGCTCAGGCTGTTGCCCGGGAACAGGGCCATGTCCTTGGGGAGCTCCTGGCTGAGTCGTCGGGCCACCGACAGTTCCGAGAAGGGCGCCCGGGTGGCCGCGTCCAGGCGCGGAGCGAGTGCCCGGGCCGCAGCCACCAGGCCGGTGTCCTCCTGCGGGGACAGGGGCAGCTGTGCGCACAGGGCAGGAATATCCGCCTGGATCGCGATCGCTCGGCGCTCCGGGTCCAGGCAGCCGGAATGGGGGCTGACGAGCCAGTATTCGCCTGCAAACCTGGCCAGCCACTGGTTGAGCCGTTTACTGGTGATGCGCCCGCCGAACTGAATCACCTGCCTCAGACCCGCCAGTAGCCTCTGGCCATCGGGGCTGGCGGGCAGCAGGTCCGGGTAGGGCACGATACAGGGATGGTCGACCAGCCTGAGCTGGCTGCCAATGTCTGCCAGGACGGGTAGGTTGGACCGTTGGGCCAGTTCCAGCACCGCCTCGGCCTCATCGGTGTCCAGCTGCCCTGCCACCAGCGCCAGCGGGCCATGCAGGCGGGGCAGGGCCATGACCTCAGGGGCGGGCGTCGGGTCCGGAGGGTGACGCAGATCCGACAGCCAGGGGCCGAAGTCCGCCAGCTGCGAGGTACCGTACAGGGGCTCGCGAAACGGGGCATTGATATGTACCGGACCACCATCGGCGCCGCGCAGTGCCTGCAGGCATTGGTCCAGTTCCGCGCCCAGCCAGCCGGCGCTGATGGCGGTGTCTGGCGGTGGCAGGTTCAGTTGCGCGCGCACATGCAGGGCAAACAGGCCGGGCTGCTCGATGGCCTGATTGGCACCACAGTGGATCAACTCCGGTGGGCGGTCGGCGGTGAGGGCGATCAACGGCTGGTGAGTCTGAAAGGCCTCCACCAGGGCGGGATGCAGGTTGGGCACGGCCGTGCCCGAGGTGGTGATGAGGGCTGTGGGCCGTCCGCTGGCCCGGGCCAGCCCCAGGGCGAGAAAGCCCAGGCCGCGTTCGTCGAAATGGGTGTGCAGGGAGAGGTCGCCGCGGCGCTGCCCCAGACGCGCCGCCGCCAGGGCCAATGGGGCACTGCGACTCCCCGGGGCAATACAGAAATCCCGCACACCATGGGCATGCAGGCGCTCCATGATCAGACTCGCCCAGGCTTCGTTGACGTGACTGAAGGGTACTCGCATCCCCGCCGTCAGGACCCCAGCACGGCCAGGAAGGACTCGATCTTGGCCTCCAGTTCGTTCCACTCCGCTTCTGGTGTTGAGCCTTCCACAATGCCCACGCCGGAATAGCACAGCACCCGATTGCGCTCCACCAGGGCCGAACGGATGGCCACGGCAAACTCCGAACGCCGTGGTGAGATCATCCCCACCACGCCGCTGTACCAGCCCCGATGGGTGGTCTCCCGCCGGGCGATGAGTTCCTGGGCCTCCCGGCGCGGGAAGCCACAGACCGCGGGGGTGGGGTGCAGGGCCTTGAGCAGTTGATCATCCATCACACCGGGTCTGAGGGTGGCGCGGATGGGCAGGTAACGGTGCTGAATGCGATCCAGCTTCACCACGCCGGCCTCGGTGGGACAGTCGGTGCAGGTCACCCAGGGGGCGATGCGATCGCGTACATAGCGGGTGACCAGTTCGTGTTCATGGATCAGCTTGGGATCCCGCAGCAGCGTATGCTCCAGTTGGGCGTCTTCCTGTCGGCTGCGGCCGCGGCGCACGGTGCCCGCCAGGGATTCGGTGCACACCCGACGATCCTCGCGGCTGAACAGGCGCTCCGGCGAACAGCCCATGAAGAGCTTGTGCCCATGCTCCAGGGCAAAGCAGAAACTGCCGCCGTTGGTGTGATGCCAGCGTTTGAGGGTCGCAAAACCGGGCAGCGGGTCATTGAGTTGCAATTCCACGCGGCGGGCCAGCACGGCCTTGTGAATACGCCCCTGCTGGATGTGTTCCAGAATATGCCGGATATGTCCCTGGCACTCGTCAAAGCTCATGTCATCCACGCGCCGGGTCACGCGGATGGGCCAGGGGGCGCTCGCCGGCCTGGGCGGCGTGAAACGCAGGCGACACAGTTCGGCGATCAGCCGGGTCTTGCGGCGCACGAATTCACGGCGGGTGCTGGCGCGCAGGTTCACCGCCAGCCGAAAGCCGCCATCCCATTGGCGCAACTCGATGGAAGGCAGCACGAAGCGGGCCGCTGGGAACTCATGCCATTCCCGCTCGCCGGAGCGGCCATCGAAGGCAAAACCACCCACGAAGGCGGTGTCCTGCTGGCCGATGATGTCGTTGATGCGCTCCAGCAGGTGATCGTAATCCTCGGCGGTATCGGCACTCAGTTCCGCCGCGGCACCGATACCGGCCAGGGTCAGGGTCTGTTCCCGATTCTGCCACAGGCACCGGGAGGCGCCGGGGTTGCTCTCCAGCCAGTGGAAGGGATCGACGGCGGGCACGGGCGTGGCTGCGTGCAGCAACTCGCCCTCGCGAAAGCGCCAGTTCTTGATCTCGTCCAGCAACTGACCCACGGCCCGCTCATGCGGGGATCGTGCGGGGGCGGGGAGTCCCGGGCGCGGCGCGGGCGTCCAGGTCTCGCGGGCCCAGTCACGGCCGACATCACGACTCAGCCCCGGGCGGTCCTGGCCCATGGACTGCTCGGGAGATGCCGGATGCTGGCTGGCTGATGACACGGGTAATCCTCTGAAAACGTGGCGCCTGCAGTGGTCATGGCCTGGGTCGCTTGCCTTGGCCGGCCGTGCGAGCATGACCTCGGCCCATCCGGGAGGTTTGAGGAGACGGGCCCAGTGTAAGAAGCGCCGACCCCAAGGGCTATGACGTAAATCAGTTCGATATGTTCCATCACCGCTTTTTTGGCTCCGAAAAGTGGTGATCAGTTATGAAGCCCCAAGATCACCCCTTGGCCAAGGCGGTGCTTGAAAGGCCCGGCATGTGGCCCCATGTACAGTTGTAATCTGACACATCTCCAAGGGGTTTTGCCACTATGCGCATGGATAAATTCACCAGCAAGTTTCAAACGGCACTGGCCGACGCCCAGTCGCTGGCCGTGGGCCGTGATCACCAGATGATCGAGCCGGTGCACCTGATGATCGCCCTGCTGGACCAGGAGGGTGGCTCGGTGCGGCCGCTGCTGTCCCAGGCGGGTGTGAACGTCAATCTGCTGCGCTCGCAACTGGGTGAGGCCCTGGAACGTCTGCCCCAGGTTGAAGGGGCCGGCGGGGACGTGCACATCTCCAATGATCTGGGGCGACTGCTCAACCTGTGCGACAAGCTGGCCCAGTCCCGCAAGGATCAGTTCATCTCCTCGGAGCTCTTCGTCCTCGCCGCCCTGGAAGGCAAGGGGGCCCTCACGGACCTGCTGCACAAGGCCGGTGCCACCAAGGATGCGGTGAACAAGGCGGTGGACCAGTTGCGCGGCGGTCAGCGAGTGGACGATGCCAATGCCGAGGACCAGCGCAAGGCCCTGGAGAAATACACCATCGACCTCACCGAACGGGCCGAGCAGGGCAAGCTGGATCCGGTGATCGGCCGCGACGAGGAAATCCGTCGCACCATCCAGGTGCTGCAGCGGCGCACCAAGAACAACCCGGTGCTGATCGGCGAGCCCGGCGTGGGCAAGACCGCCATCGTCGAGGGCCTGGCCCAGCGCATCGTCAACGGCGAGGTTCCCGAGGGCCTCAAGGACCGCCGCGTGCTCTCCCTGGACATGGGGGCCCTGATCGCCGGCGCCAAGTTCCGCGGGGATTTCGAGGAACGCCTCAAGGCGGTGCTCAGCGACCTGTCCAAGCAGGAGGGGCGGGTGATCCTGTTCATCGATGAGCTGCACACCATGGTGGGTGCCGGCAAGGCCGAAGGCTCCATGGATGCCGGCAACATGCTCAAGCCGGCCCTGGCCCGGGGCGAACTGCACTGCATCGGCGCCACCACCCTGGATGAATACCGCAAGTATGTGGAGAAGGATGCGGCCCTCGAGCGGCGCTTCCAGAAGGTGCTGGTGGAGGAACCCAACGTGGAGGACACCATCGCCATCCTGCGTGGCCTCAAGGAGCGTTATGAGGTGCATCACGGGGTGGAGATCACCGACCCGGCCATCGTCGCCGCCGCCACCCTGTCCCATCGCTACATCACCGACCGACAGTTGCCGGACAAGGCCATCGACCTGGTGGACGAGGCGGCCAGCCGCATCCGCATGGAGATCGACTCCAAGCCCGAGAGCATGGACCGCCTGGAGCGGCGCCTCATCCAGCTCAAGATCGAGCGCGAGGCCCTGAAGAAGGAATCCGACGAGGCCTCCCGCAAGCGCCTGGAGGCCCTGCAGGATGAGATCGATCGGGTGGAGCGGGAGTACTCCGACCAGGAGGAGGTCTGGAAGTCGGAGAAGGCCGCTCTGTCCGGCACCGCGGCCATCAAGGAGGAACTGGAGCGGGCCCGGGTGGAGCTGGATACCGCTCGCCGCGCCAGCGACCTGGGGCGCATGTCGGAGCTCCAGTACGGCAAGATCCCGGACCTGGAGCGCAGCCTGGAGATGGCTGCCCAGGCGGAGATGTCGGAGATGCGGCTGCTGCGCAACAAGGTATCCGATGAGGAGATCGCGGAAGTGGTGTCCCGCTGGACGGGCATCCCCGTCTCCAAGATGCTGGAAAGCGAGCGGGACAAGCTGCTGCGCATGGAGGAAAACATCACCCATCGTGTGGTGGGGCAGGACGAGGCGGTCAAGGCCGTCTCCAACGCCATCCGCCGCGCCCGGGCAGGGCTCTCGGACCCCAATCGGCCCAACGGCTCCTTCCTGTTCCTGGGCCCCACGGGGGTGGGCAAGACGGAACTCACCAAGGCGCTGGCCAATTTCCTGTTCGATACCGAGGAGTCCATGATCCGCATCGACATGTCGGAGTTCATGGAGAAACATTCGGTGGCCCGTCTGATCGGGGCACCCCCGGGCTATGTGGGCTACGAGGAAGGGGGCTATCTCACCGAGGCCGTGCGCCGCAAGCCCTTCTCGGTGATCCTGCTGGACGAGGTGGAGAAGGCCCACGCGGATGTCTTCAACGTGCTGCTGCAGGTGCTGGATGATGGCCGGCTCACCGACGGCCACGGGCGCACCGTGGATTTTCGCAACACGGTGATCGTCATGACCTCCAATCTGGGCTCACAGCTCATCCAGGAGATGGCCGGCGAGGAGCACTATGACCAGATGAAGTCGGCGGTGATGGAGGTGGTGGGCACCCACTTCCGCCCCGAGTTCATCAACCGGGTGGACGAGGTGGTGGTCTTCCATCCCCTGGGCCGCGAACAGATCCGCGCCATCACCCTGATCCAGCTGGACTATCTGCGCCAGCGGCTGGCGGAGCGGGATCTGTCCCTGGAGGTGAGCGATGCCGCCCTGGATCGCCTGGGCGAGGCGGGCTTCGACCCGGTGTACGGGGCGCGGCCGCTGAAGCGGGCCATCCAGCAGCAGCTGGAAAACGCCCTGGCACAGCGCATCCTCAAGGGGGACTACGGTCCCGGGGACGTGATCCGGGTGGATGTGACGGATGGACAGTTGAGTTTCGCCTGAATTCGACGCTGCGGGCCGTTTTCGAACGGCCCGCAGACCGGGCTGATGCCTCAAGCATCTTGCCCGGCATAATTCACCCCGAGTATCCTTGGCACCATGTCTGAATCCCTGCAACTATCCGGTGAACTCGTCCACAAACTCCAGGATGTCCTGGTGGAGCACGACGAGCGTTGTCACGACCCCCTGGTGACCGTGCAGTACATGTCGGCCATCAGTGGTTACCTGCTGGGTTCCCAACCCATCCCCGAAGCCAAGCGGCAGGAGTTTCTCGGGCAGCTGGCGGCGTTCATGCGTCACGTGCATGACGATGTGGTGCGCCAGCAGCAGGCGCAACAGGTTGCCTCGCCTCAGCAATCACCCCAGGAAGCCTTCGGCGTCTGGCGTCCCGGTGATCCCTGACCGGCGGGGGATGGCCGCCTATTTCCGGGGCTGTTTCCCACCCCCTTCATCGCCGTCGCTGGCGTCTTCCCGATTCTGGGTCGGGCTTCGGTGCGCCTTCCGGGCCTTGGCCAGTTCCCGCAGCATGGCCTCCTGTTCGTTGAAGGAGGGCATGCGTCTCGGGTCCCCGTGGGCCTGTGTTCCCCTGGCCTGCAGGTCCTCCATGTTCACCGGCTGATGGCCGGCCCGCTCCTGTTCCTTCTCCTTCTGATAAGTTTCCAGCATTCCCGTTTTGTGTACCCGGCCGCGGTAATCCCTGGGCGGTTCATGCCCGGGCCTGAGGAACAGGCGCATGCGCAGGGCCTTGTTGTAACGGGTGATGTAACCGTCCATCCAGAACAGATCAAAGACCACCGCGGCCAGCATCACGCCCAACGGTACCAGGGCCCAGGCGCCGCCGCCCCAGGTCCATAGGATGAGGGTCAGCAGGGAGAGCGCCACATAGGCCGATCCGCCCAGGGGCTCACGCAGATAAAAACGGTGCAGCCCCAGGGGAAAGGCCAGCGCCAGTCCATAGGCCGGCGGGCGTCGACGCATCTCCCGGGTGAGCCGGGCATTCATCGTCTGCAGCCCCGCCCCTTCCAGATCCAGTTGTTTCCAGGCCTTGCTCATGCGGGAGGCTCCCCCGTGGTGGTGATGAAGTGCCCCAAGGTACATTAGTGAGTACCATGGGCACCGTAAGGCTTCGATAGGTAATTTGCAAAATGGCTGACCGACGACTTCAAGTGTTTTATACCGTGGCCCGGCTGCTCTCCTTCACCAAGGCGGCCGAGGCCCTGCACATGACGCAGCCCGCAGTGACATTCCAGGTGCGTCAGCTGGAGGAGCATTTCAACACCCGGCTGTTCGATCGTACCCACAACCGGGTGAGCCTCACCGAGGCGGGTCGCGCGGCCTTTCGCTATGCCGAGCGCATCTTCGAGGCCTACGGGGAGATGGAGAACGCCATCCGCGAGATCACCGGGGATGTCTCCGGGGCCCTCACCCTGGGAGCGAGCACCACCATCGCGGAGTACATGCTTCCCGCACTGCTGGGCAATTTCAAGCGCAAGCATCCCGAGGTGAACATCCGTCTGAAGGTGGCCAATTCCGAGGGTATCGTCTCCATGGTGGAGAACAACATCATCGACCTGGGGGTGGTGGAAGGGCCCGTTTCCAACCGCAATCTGCATGTGGAAGTCTGCCAGATGGACCAACTGGTGGTGATCGTGCCCCCGGGGCACCCCCTGGCGGGCAAGGTGTCGGTGACCATGGAGGAGGTGTTGCCTTATCCGTTCATCTGCCGGGAGGAGGGGTCTGGCACCCGGGAGGTGATCACGGATTACCTGAACGAGCTGGGGATGGGGCGCAATGCGCTGACCGTGTGCCTGGAGCTGGGCAGTCCGGAGGCCATCAAGGGGGCCGTGGAGGCGGGTATGGGGCTCTCCATCCTCTCCCGCGCAACCCTGGACAAGGAACTGGCCCTCAAACGTCTGGAAGGGATTCCTCTGGAGCCCGGTCTGACCCGGCAGTTTGCCTTTGTACATCAGCGCCAGAAGTTTCGTTTGCGGGCCGTGGAGGAACTTCTCAGTTTTGCCCGCAACTACTGTGACGGGCAGGCCTCCGACGACGGGGGCCCCACCGGACACCCATCCAGCGTCAGCGTCTGATCCAGCGGGCCTTGGCCCGCGATCTGCGCCAGGAGCCGATGATGAAGAACTACGCGGTTGTTCAGCACACCTATTCGGAGTTTCTCGGCCTGATCGAGACTCAGCTGGAAAAACGGGACATCGGGTTCAGTTATTATCGACCCTTTGTGGGGCAGGGCCTGCCCGGGTCTGCCGGCCAGTTCGATGGTCTGTGGCTGTTGGGTGGCGCCTGGCCCACGGCGGATCAGGACAATAATCCTCAGGTGCCGGATGAGTTGCAGCTCATCCGCATCTTTCAGAAGGCCCGGCGACCGGTGGTGGGCCTGGGAATGGGAGGGCTGCTGGTGGCTCAGGTGGCTGGTGGCAAGGCCGCCATGGAGCCTGCCTATACCAGCGGCTTTGTGACTGCCCGCAAGACCTCTGCCGGGGCCGGAGATGCCCTGGCAGAGGCACTGGATGGCCAGCGGGTTCTGACCCTGTATCATGGTGCTGTCGCCCTGCCCGACGGGCTGGAGCCCATTCTGGTGGACGACGAGGGCCGCTGGCTGGCCGTGAGGCCGGATCCGCTCACCTATGGTCTGCTGTTCCGCCCCGAGATGAAGCCCGGCATGCTGGAAGACATCATCATGGAGCAGGGGCACAATCCACCCCCGGGGATCACGGAACTGCTGGTGGAGGCCCGGCGGGAGTGGAGCGGCATGCAAAAGATCACTGACCAGGTGGTGATGGCGCTGGTCACCGAACTGCAACTGATGCAGGAGCGTCGCAAGATGCCCGTGTTCAGCCTGAAGATGGAGTAACTGCTTGAACGTGTCTGGAATGAACCCTCTTCGCAAGGATCCACAGCAACGCCTGATGGGGTTGTACCGGGATTTGCCCGACGCGGAACGGGAAATGCTGCTGGCCTTTGCCGAGTTTCTGGCCACCCGTGGTGGCCGTAAGGATGTGCCGGTGCCCGAGCCTCAGGCCATACCGCGGCCGGAAGAGGAGACAGTGATCAAGGCCATGAAGCGTCTGTCGAGTACCTACCCCATGCTGGACAAGGCCCGGTTGCTCAACGAGACCTCCATGCTGATGAGTCAACACATGCTCCAGGGGCGCGAGGCACGGGAGGTCATTGATGACCTGGAGGCAGTGTTCGCGCGTCATTATCGTGAGTTGTGCGAGGGCGGGCAATGATGATTCCGGTGCTGAAACGCTGGTATGACCGGCATTTCTCCGATCCGCAGGTGGTGATCCTGGCGTTCCTGCTCACGGTGGGATTTGCCATCGTCATCTTCGCCGGCAAGTTGTTGGCGCCCCTGCTGGCCAGCGTGATCTTTGCCTATCTGCTGGAGGGCGCGGTGCGCCAGCTGCAGAACTGGCGTATCCCGCGGATGCCGGCCGTTGTGATTGTCTTTCTGCTGTTCCTCACCGTGCTGGTGGCCACGCTGTTGCTGGTGGTGCCGGTGCTCAGTCAGCAGATCACCCAGTTGGTGCGTGAGTTGCCGACGATGGTGGCCCAGGGGCAGAACATCCTGCTGCAGTTACCGGAACGTTATCCCCAGTTCATCACCGAGGAGCAGGTGCGGGAGATCATGGGTTCCATCCGGGCCGAGTCGGTGGCCCTGGGGCAGCGCATGGTGAATATCACGCTGGCTTCGGCGGTGCATGTGGCCACGATCATGGTGTATCTGGTGATTGTGCCGCTGATGGTGTTTTTCCTGCTCAAGGACAGGGACGCCATCCTGGGGTGGATCACCGGCTTTCTGCCTCGGGATCGGGCACTGGCGACGGAGGTGTGGCAGGAGGTGAACCTGAAGATCGCCAGCTACGTGCGCGGCAAATTCATCGAAATCCTCATCGTCTGGGCGGCCAGTTATCTCACCTTCATCTTCTTTGACCTGAACTATGCGCTGCTGTTGTCCTTCACGGTGGGTGTGTCGGTGATCATCCCCTATGTGGGGGCTGCGGTGGTGACCATTCCGGTGGCCCTAGTGGCCTATTTCCAGTTCGGGGTGAGCAGCGAATTCACTTATGTGCTGATCGCCTATGCGGTGATCCAGTTCCTGGATGGCAATGTGCTGGTGCCCTTGTTGTTCTCTGAGGTGGTCAACCTGCATCCGGTGGCCATCATTGCAGCGGTGATGATCTTTGGTGGCATCTGGGGCCTTTGGGGGGTGTTCTTCGCCATCCCGCTGGCCACCCTGATCCAGGCCGTCATCCGCTCCTGGCCCCGCTACGAGAACATCCCGGAAGAAGAAGCCCAGGACGAAGCCGCCTGATCGGGACAGCTCTGGGGGTTGTGGGAGCGGGCCTCGCCCGCGAAGGCCTGGCTTACAAGTTCGTGGAGGCAAAATCTGCCAGGCGGGAGCGTTCGCCGCGCTGCAGGGTGATGTGGCCGCTGTGTTCCCAGTGCTTGAAGCGGTCCACGACAAAGGTGAGGCCGGAGTTGGTCTCGGTGAGGTAGGGGGTGTCGATCTGGCCCACATTGCCCAGGCACACCACCTTGGTGCCGGGCCCGGCGCGGGTGATCAGGGTCTTCATCTGCTTGGGGGTGAGGTTCTGGGCCTCGTCCAGGATGACGTAGCGGTTGAGGAAGGTGCGGCCGCGCATGAAGTTCAGTGAGCGGATCTTCACCCGGCTCTTGAGCAGTTCCTGCGTGGCGGCACGGCCCCAGTCGCCGCCGCTGTCGGATTGGGTGAGCACCTCCAGATTATCCATCAGCGCCCCCATCCAGGGGGCCATCTTCTCCTCCTCTGTACCCGGTAGAAAGCCGATGTCCTCGCCCACGGGCACTGTTACCCGGGTCATGATGATCTCCTTGTAGAGATTCTCCTCCAGGGTCTGCGCCAGGCCGGCGGCCAGGGTGAGCAGGGTCTTGCCCGTGCCGGCAGCACCCACCAGGCTGACGAAGTCCACTTCCGGGTCCATGAGCAGGTTCAGGGCAAAGTTCTGCTCCCGGTTGCGGGCGTTGATGCCCCACACCGTGTGACGCGGTCCGGTGTAGTCCCGGACCATTTCCACCACCGCCGTGCTGGTCTTCACCTGACGGACCATGGCCAGAAAGGTCGGCTCGTCGGTGCGATACAGGAACTGGCTGGGGTGCCATTGCTCGGTGATGGGGCCGGTGATGCGATAGAAGGTGCGCCCGCTTTCCTGCCAGGAGTCCATGGCCTTGACGTGGCTGTCCCAGAAGTCCGGGGGCAGCTCGTGGGTGCCGGCGTAGAGCAGGTTGACGTCGTCCAGTACCTGGTCGTTGTAGTAATCCTCCGCATGGATGCCCAGGACGGTGGCCTTGATGCGCAGGTTGATGTCCTTGGAGACCAGGGTGACGCACTGGTCAGGGCGCTCCTGCTGCAGGGTGAGGGCGGTGCCGAGGATGGTGTGATCGGGGGTGTTCCCGGGCAGGGTATCCGGCAGCCTGCTGGCCATGGCGTGGGTCTGGAACAGTAGCCTCCCCCGACCGTTGAGGTCGGCTTGATCGGCAAAGCCGACACCCGTCAGGGGCAGGCCGCGGGCAATGTCTTCCTGGCGGGCGTCGCCCATGAGTTCGTCAATGAAGCGGCTCACCTGCCGCACGTTGCGGGCCACTTCGGAGATGCCCTTCTTGCCCCGGTCCAGTTCCTCCAGTACCACCATGGGCAGGTAGATGTCGTGTTCCTTGAAGCGGAACAGGGCGGTGGGGTCGTGCATGAGCACGTTGGTGTCCAGGACGAACAGACGCTTGCCGTGGATCTCTTTTTTCACCATGCCGTCTTTACCATGGATGCGCCCTGGAAGGAGTTGATGACAGGAAGGCCCTGGTTTCGTCCCGGTCTGGCGAGCCCGGTTACCGGTCCAGCGATTCCAGGGCCTCGATGACTGCGTTCACATGCCCGGGGACCTTGACCTTGCGCCATTCCTGGCGCAACACACCCTGGCGGTCGATGAGGAAGGTGGAACGCTCGATGCCGCGCACCTGTTTACCGTACATGTTTTTCAGTTTCATGACGCCAAACAGTTCGCAGACCCGTTCGTCCTCGTCCGATAGCAGCTCAAAGGGGAATCCATACTTGCATTTGAACTTGTCGTGGGACTTGAGGGAGTCCCGCGAGATCCCCAGTACCCGGGCCCCGGCCTGTTCCAGGCGTGCGTACTGTTCGGTGAAGTCCTTGCCCTCGGTGGTACAGCCCGGGGTGTCGTCCCGGGGGTAGAAATACAGCACCAGGTGCCGGTCGCCCAGCAGGTCCGACAGGCGCACCGGCTGGTCATGGCCGGTGGCGGGCAGCTCGAAATCCGGCACGGGCTGGTCGACGGCGACCTGGGGGGTGGGCTGGGACATGGGCTGTTCCTCCAGAGCGTGGGGTGGCGGGGCGGTTATCCCTTGATCGGTTCGATCACGCCATCCAGGTTCAGTTCATCGCACAGATCCAGAAAATCCTCCCGCAGTGAGGCGATGTGCTCGGTGGCGGGGATCTCCACGGACAGGTGGGCCGTGAACATGGGGGTGGAGGAATGCGCGGCGGTGTAGGCCTGGCTGTTCATCTCGCGGATGGTCACCCCACGGGAGGAGAAGAAGCCCACCAACTGGTGAACGATCCCCGGCTGGTCCAGGGCGATGACGTCCACGGAGTACGGCAGGCTGTGCCCTTCCCGTTGCCCGGGGCCGGTGCGTCGGGTATGCACGTCCAGGCTCTGCTGTCGGGCCAGGGTGACCAGGGCGCCGTCCAGCTTGCTGAGGGTGTTCCAGTTGCCGGAGACCAGCAGGGTAGCGGTGAAAGCGTTCCCCAGTACGGCCATGTGACTGTCCTGCACGCTGCATCCACTGTCGAGTATCGCCCGCGTGAGGTGGTCGAGCAGCCCGGGCTGTTGTTCGCCCATGGCCGAGATGAGTAGATGGGTACTACGGGAGTGACGCGGGGATTGGGGCATCCTGGGGGAGTCCGGTGCGGCTGATCCCTGAGATTATCAAGGAGCCCGTGGGTAAAGCCACCGTGGTGGTGGGGCTTGGCGGGCCAGGCATGCCATCACGCTTGATGGGGGAGGGGGTGGACATTACTATGTGGGCCTGTATCGAGTGTGGAGGTTTCGATGTTTCACGGCAGCATGGTGGCTCTGGCCACGCCCATGAACGAGGACGGTTCCCTCGCCGAGGCGGCGCTGGAGGCGCTGGTGGAGTTCCACGTGGACAATGGCACGGATGCCATCGTCGCTGTGGGTACCACCGGTGAGTCCGCCACCCTGGATGTGCGTGAGCATTGTCAGGTGGTGCGCCAGGTGGTGGAGTTCGCCAAGGGCAGGGTACCGGTGATCGCCGGCACGGGGGCCAACTCCACTTCGGAGGCCATTGAGCTCACCCGCCTGGCCATGCAGTCCGGCGCTGACGCCTGCCTGCTGGTGACGCCCTACTACAACAAGCCCACCCAGGAAGGGCTTTACCGCCACTTCAAGGCCGTCGCCGATGCAGTGCCCATCGCCCAGATTCTCTACAACGTGCCCGGCCGCACGGCGGTGGATCTGCTGCCCGAGACGGTGGAGCGTCTGTCCAGCATTTCCAACATCATTGGCCTCAAGGAGGCCACTGGCGATGTTCAGCGGGCACGGGATGTGCTCGGGTTGTGTGGCGACCGGCTGGATCTTTACAGCGGAGATGATCCCACCTCCCGGGACTTCATGCTGGCCGGTGGGCGGGGGATCATCTCGGTGACCGCCAATGTGGCCCCCCGGGCGATGCATGAGATGTGCAAGGCGGCCCTGGCCGGTGATCCGGCCGCTGCCGAGGCTGCCGAGGCACCCGTCAGGGGCCTGCACCAGGCCCTGTTCGTGGAGTCCAACCCCATCCCGGTGAAGTGGGCACTCCATGAGATGGGGCTGATTCCGCCGGGGATCCGCCTGCCCCTGACGCCCCTGTCCGAGCACCTGCGCGAGCCCTTGCGCGAAGCCCTTCTGGCTGCACACATTCCCCTGAGTTCCTCGCATTCATGAAAGCATCATCGGTATTCCCAAAGCCCCGGCACCTGCTGCCGGTCCTGGCTGGTGCCCTTTTGATCAGTGGCTGTGGCCTGCTGGGTGAGCGCGACAGCGCCAATCGGGGTGAAACACGCCCGCTGGAAGTGCCACCTGATCTGGTGGCGCCGGAGGTGGACCCCGCGTTTCGAATCCCGGAAGCCCCGAGCGGCCGTGTGAGCGCCCGGGAGGCCCCCAGCGATGTCGGCACCCAGGTAGAAGAAGCGCCGCGGGACACCCGAGCACTCAGCGAGCAGGTGCTGACCTTTCCGGAGGGAATTCGCGTGCTCCGTGATGGGCCCGTGCGCTGGCTGGAAGTGGATATGCCCCCGGACGAGCTCTGGCCGCGTCTGCGCGCCTTCTTCAACGAGCAGGATGTGCCCCTGGCCCGGGACGAGCCGCGTCAGGGGCTGCTGGAGACCGAATGGATGCAGATGCAGGCTGGCGTACCCATCGAGGGTGGCATTCGCCAGTTGATTGGTCGCGTGTTCGGGGATTCCTATGATGCCAGCACGCGGGATCAATTCCGGGTGCGGGTGGAGCCGGAGGGTGAGTCGGCCGCTACGGTCTTCGTCAGTCATCGCAGTACCCGCGAGGTGGCGGTGAGCCAGGATGACGTGCGCTGGCAGATGGCACCGGCGGATCCCGAAGCCGAGGCCCGTATGCTGGTGCAGATCATGAGCTATCTGGGCCCGGAGGAAGAACGGGCCGTGCAGGCGGTGGCCGAGGCGCAGGATGTGACCCCCTCGCTGCGGATCACGCAGATGGACGGCGAGCCGGTGCTGGAGATTCAGGATCGATTCCTGGGCGTATGGCGTCGGTTGGGGGTGATGCTGGATCGCGCCTCCCTGCTGGTGGACGATCAGGACCGCAGCGCCGGCACCTACTTCGTGACCTACCGTCCGGAACGGGGCGAGAGGGAAGGTGGCTTCCTGAGCCGCCTGTTCGGTCGGGACGAAACGCCCACCCTGCGCCGGGACACCCAATACCGCATCCTGCTCGGAGAAGTGGATGAGCGTGTGCGGGTGGTGGCGCGCGATCAGCAGGGTGAGATGCTGGATGCCCAGGAGGCCGAGGCCGTGCTGGAACGCATTCGGGAACAGTTCGAAGGGATTGAATGATACGCATGACGCATCAGGCGGCCATCCGGCCGCCTGATGATGGGCGCTGAGCTCGGGTCCGCGTTCAGATGACCGGGCTGATCCCCGGGCTCAGACCTTGGCCAGTGCCAATGCTTCCAGTTCCTTGTCCCGTTCGATCAGGGCGTAGGCAGAGTGGTTGTGGATGGATTCGAAGTTCTCCGACGATACGGAGTAGGCGGACACCCGTTCATCCCGGTTCAGACGCACGGCAATATCCCGCACCAGATCTTCCACGAATTTTGGATTGTCATAAGCCCGCTCCGTGACATATTTTTCATCCGGGCGCTTGAGCAGTCCGTAGAGTTCACAGGAGGCCTCCTTCTCCACCAGGTCGATGAGCTCCTCCACCCACATGAAATCCTTGATGCGCACGTTCACGGTCACGTGCGAGCGCTGGTTGTGGGCGCCGTACTCGGAGATGCCCTTCGAGCAGGGACACAGACTGGTGACGGGTACCAGCACCTGGATGTTCATCTGCGGCTTGCCATCCTGGATCACACCAATGAATGTGACATCGTAGTCCATGAGGCTGCACACCCCGGTGACGGGGGCAGGTTTGTTGACGAAATACGGGAAGTTCATCTCGATATGCCCGGCGGCGGCTTCCAGGCGCTCAGCCATTTCATGCAGCATGAGCTTGAAGGTTTCCACCGTGATCTCTCGCTCGTGGGCATTGAGGATGTCCACGAAACGTGACATGTGCGTGCCCTTGAAATCATGGGGCAGGTTCACATACATGGAAAAGTGCGCCACCGTGTGCTGGTCGGCACCAGTACGATCGGTTACCCGCACCGGGTGCCGGATGTCCTTGATGCCCACCTTGTTGATGGGGATCTCGCGGGTATCGGCGCTGGCCTGAACGTCGGGGATGGCCGGCGTGATCAACTTGGGAACGATTGTGCTCATGGGGCTGAGTCCTTTGACTGGTCTTCCGAGTACCGCACACAGGCCCTCTCGGTTTCCCACAGGGTGATGGCGCTGACCCTGACGTTGGGGGCATCGAGTCGCGCCGCCATTTCGCGGAAAAACCACTGGGCAATGTTCTCGGCGGTAGGGTTCACGTCCCGGAAGGGCTCCAGGTCATTCAGATATTGGTGATCCAGTTGGCCGGCAATCTCGCGCGCCAACCCCTTGATGGTCTTGAAGTCCACCGCCATGCCCAATCTGTCCAGCCGAGACGCCTCCACCTCGGCTTCCACCTTCCAGTTGTGGCCGTGCAGCCGAGCGCAATCTCCGGGGTAGTCCCGCAGGGTGTGCGCTGACGCGAAATCGGTCAGCACCTTGAGAGTATATTTGGACACCGCGATTAAACTTGACCAATTTGCTCGGATATTACGCCACCGGCGGCGCCGGCACAAGCCTGGGGGCCCAGGCGTTTGCGAATGGCCGACTCGATGCTGTCTGTGTCGAGGCCGGCGTCGGTCAGCAGTTCCTCGCGGGTGCCGTGGCTCTGGAAACGATCCGGCAGACCCAGATGCAGCAGGCGCACGGCGATGTCATGAGAGGCCAGGCACTCAGCCACGGCACTGCCCGCGCCACCGGCGACCACGTTGTCCTCCACGGTGACCAGCAGGTCATGTTCCCGGGCCGCTTCCAGCACCCGCTGCTCGTCAAGGGGTTTCACGAAACGCATGTTGATCACGGTCGCGCCCAGTCGTTCGCCCACATCCAGCGCCTGGGCCAGCGGGGTGCCAAAGGCCAGGATGGCCACGCCTTTGCCGCGGCGGCGCACCTCCGCCTGACCCACGGGCAAGGGGATGAGGCCCGCTTCGGGCAGCACGCCAGGGCCCTTGCCACGGGGGTAGCGCACGGCGGCGGGCTGGTCCAGAAGAAAACCGGTGGAGAGCATGCGCCGACATTCGTTCTCGTCTGCCGGGGCCATGATGACCATGTTGGGGATGCAGCGCAGGAAAGAGATATCGAAACTCCCGGCGTGGGTGGGGCCATCGGGGCCCACTACGCCGGCACGGTCGACGGCGAACAGCACGGGAAGGTTCTGCAGGGCCACGTCGTGGATCAGCTGGTCATAACCCCGTTGCAGGAAAGAAGAGTAGATGGCCACCACCGGCTTGACGCCCTCGCAGGCCATGCCGGCGGCGAGAGTGATGGCATGCTGCTCGGCGATGCCCACGTCGTGGTAGCGGTCCGGGAAGCGCTCCACATAGGCAGTCATGCCCGAGCCTTCGCTCATGGCGGGGGTGATGGCCACCATTCGCTCGTCTGCTTCAGCCTGGTCGCACAACCACTGGCCGAACACCTGGGTGTAGGTGGGTGAGCCGCCGCCCTTGCCGCCCTGAATGCCCTGGTTGGGGTCAAAGCTGCCTACCCCGTGGTAGGTGCAGGGATCCTCTTCGGCCGGCGCGTAACCGCGCCCCTTATGGGTGACCACATGTAGCAGGATCGGCCCTTCCATGGTGTAGATGTTGCGCAGCATCTTGACCAGGCCATTCACATCGTGGCCGTCCACCGGGCCGAAGTAGTTCAGTCCCAGTTCTTCGAACAGGGTGCTGGGGACGATCATGCCCTTCACATGCTCCTCGGCGCGGCGCATGAATTCGCGCATGGGGGGCATGTGGTTCAGCACCCGCTTGCTGCCTTCGCGCATGCTGGAATACATGGGGCCGGAAAGCAGGCTCGCCAGATGACGGTTCAAAGCGCCCACGTTGGCCGAGATGGACATGTTGTTGTCATTGAGCACGACCACCAGGTCGGCCTTTTCGTCGCCAGCGTGGTTGAGGGCCTCAAAGGCCATGCCGGCGGTCATGGCACCATCGCCGATGATGGCCACGGACTTGCGTCGCTCGCCCTGCTGGCGCGCCCCCAGGGCCATACCCAGGGCGGCGCTGATGGAAGTGCTGGAATGGCCAACGCCAAAACAGTCGAAACAGCTTTCGTCACGCTTGGGGAATCCGGCCAGCCCGCCCTTCTGGCGCAAGGACTTCATGGCGTCGCGGCGGCCACTGAGGATCTTGTGGGGGTAGCTCTGGTGACCGACATCCCAGACCAGGCGGTCCTCGGGTGTGTTGAATACATGGTGCAGGGCGATGGTGAGCTCTACCGTACCCAGGTTGGCGGCCAGGTGGCCGCCCGTGCGGGAAACGGATTCCAGCAGAAAGGCTCGCATCTCCTCGGCCAGGGAGGAGAGTTCATCCGTGGACCAGCCGCGGATATCCTCCGGGCTGTGGATGCGCGAGAGCAGGGGATACGAATCAGTCTGGGTCATCTCACTGCCATTCGGAGGAAAACTTTCATTATCGTGACGGGTGGCCGGGTGTGCAACCCGAATCCCCCCTCAATTGATGCGCTCGACGATGAACCGGGCGATCCAGCGCAGCAGATCGGCCCGCTCATCCAGGCCCGCAATGCCCTCCAGGGCGCGGTCCACCAGTTCCCGGGCCTGCTGCTTGGAGGATTCCAGGCCAATGATGGCCGGGTAGGTGGCCTTGCCCAGAGCCTGGTCGGCCCCCTGGGTCTTGCCCAGGGTCTGGGTATCGCCTTCCACGTCCAGAATGTCGTCGCGAATCTGGAAGGCCAGGCCGATGCACTTGGCGAAGCGGTCCAGGCCATCAAGGGTGTGCGGATCCACGTCAGGGCGACTGTTCGCCCCCATCAGCACGGCGGCCCGGATCAGGGCGCCCGTCTTGTGCACGTGCATGCCTTCCAGTTCGGCGATGTCCAGTTGCTTGCCGGCGGAGCCCAGGTCGATGGCCTGACCACCCACCATGCCCCGGGAGCCAGAGGCCCGGGCCAGTTGTTCCACCATGCGCAGACGGGCAGAAGGGTCATCCACCATGTGAGGGTCGGTGGCCAGGATCTGGAAAGCCAGGGCCTGCAGGGCGTCTCCCACCAGTATGGCAGTGGCATCGTCGTAGGCCTTGTGGCAGGTGGGCTTGCCGCGGCGCAGGTCGTCGTCATCCATGGCCGGCAGGTCGTCGTGCACCAGGGAATACACGTGGATCAGTTCCACGGCACAGGCGGGGCCGTCCAGTTGATCCAGGGGAACGCCCAGAGCGGTTCCGGTGGCGTAGGTCAGTACCGGCCGAATGCGCTTGCCACCGTCCAGGGCAGAGTAGCGCATGGCTTCATGCAGCCGGCCAGGCAGGATGTTTGACTCGGGCAGCCAGCCAGCCAGGGCGGCTTCAACCCGTTTTTGCAGCTCGGAAATACGTGATTCCACTCAGTCTTCTCCGTCCGGGCCCGCTGGTTCGGGCATGTCGAGATCGATCTCGGTGCCATCCTCGGTGAGTCGGCGCACCTTCTGTTCTGCCTCGGTCAGGGCCTTCTGGCAGCGGCGGGTGAGCGCGATCCCGCGCTCGAATTCCTTCAGCGAGGCCTCCAGCGACAGTTCCCCTTGTTCCATGCGGCCCACCAGGGCCTCCAGGGACTCCAGGTCCTTTTCAAACTCGGCCGGATTGTCGGGTGTGTCGCTTGTGGTCATTCTGTGCCTCTGGCTGGGGTGGAATGATACGCGAAGCAAAGGGTAGCACGAAGCGCTGTCGTGGTTGCTGCGGTGGCCGGTCTCAGATCACGTCCAGAACCTGGGAAAGGCGGCTGGCGGCAGTGACCTCCATGCCCTGGATGGGCTTGCGCGGCGCATTGCCGGCGGGCACCACGGCGCGGGTGAAGCCGTGCTTGGCCGCCTCCCGCAGGCGCTCCTCGCCATTGGGCACCGGGCGGATCTCGCCGGCCAGGCCCACCTCGCCGAAGCTCACCAGTTCATGGGGCAGGGGGCGGTCGCGGAAGCTGGACAGGGCCGAGAGCAGCATGGGCAGATCGGCGGCGGTTTCCGTGACCCGCACGCCACCCACCACATTGACGAAGACGTCCTGATCATAGAGGGCGAGGCCGCCGTGACGATGCAGCACCGCCAGGAGCATGGCAAGGCGGTTCTGTTCCAGGCCGACGGTCACCCGCCGGGGCTGGGGAGCGTGGCTCTCGGCCACCAGGGCCTGCACCTCCACCATCAGTGGTCGCGTACCCTCGCGGGTCACCATGATCACGCTGCCGGGTACCGGTTCCTCGTGACGTGACAGGAAGATGGCCGAGGGGTTGCTTACCGGCTTGAGGCCGGTCTCCAGCATGGCGAAGACCCCCAGCTCGTTCACCGCGCCAAAACGGTTTTTCACCGCCCGGAGCACCCGGTAGCGGCCACCGGGATCCCCCTCGAAATAAAGCACCGTATCCACCATGTGCTCCAGTACGCGTGGGCCAGCGATCTGACCCTCCTTGGTCACGTGGCCGACGATGAACACGGCGGTTCCGGTCTGCTTGGCATAGCGCACCAACACCGCCGCGCTCTCGCGCACCTGGGCCACCGAGCCCGGGGCCGATTGCAGTTGTTCGGAGTGGATCGTCTGGATCGAGTCCACCACCATGACCTGGGGCTTCTCCCGTTGGGCGTGTTCAATGATGCGCTCCACGCAGGTCTCGGTGAGCAGGCGCAGATCGTCGCAGGGCAGGCCCAGGCGGCGTCCGCGCAGGGAGACCTGTTCGGGGGATTCCTCGCCGGTTACATAGAGACTGGCCAGGTCGGGCAGGGTGGCCAGGGCCTGCAGGAGCAGGGTGGACTTGCCAATCCCCGGGTCACCGCCGATGAGCACCACCGAGCCCTGCACCAGTCCGCCGCCCAGGGCGCGGTCCAGTTCCGAGATGCCGGTGGTGTTGCGGGCGTCGCCCTCGGTGGTCACCTCGCCCAGGCGCTTCACCTGGGCCGGGCCGCCGGCATAGCCGGCGAAACGGCTGCCGGTGGCGGCAATGGGTGCCGATCGGGACGCGACTTCCTCCAGCGTGTTCCAGGCGCCGCAGTCGGGGCACTGGCCAGCCCATTTGGGGGACAGGGCTCCACAGGCGGTGCATTGATGCTGTACGCGGGGCTTGGCCATGATCCTGGTTCCGTGTGTCGCCGTGGGCGGAATCAAGGACTGGTGCTGTCCTGGCCCCCGTCCCTGGTGGGCAGGCGCGGGCTGACGCGCACGGTCTTGATGGCGTTGCTTTTCACGTGGACGATTTCGATGGGATAGCGGTCGATGAGTACGCTGGTATTGGCATCGGGGATCGTCTCCAGATACTCCAGCAACATGCCGTTCAGGGTGCGTGGGCCGTCCACCGGGAACCGGGACCCGAGGATGCGGTTGAGCTCCCGCAGGTGGATGGTGGCATCCACCAGATAGCTGCCATCCTCCTGAGGGAGTACTTCGGGCGAGACCGCGGACGGGTCTGTGGTGAACTCGCCCACCACCTCCTCCAGCAGGTCTTCCAGGGTGACCAGGCCCTCGATGTCGCCGTACTCATCCACCACCAGGCCGATGCGTCGCTGCTCGCGCTGAAAGTTGAGTAGCTGGCGATTGAGATTGGTGCCCTGGGGGATGAAATAGGGCTCGCGCAGGCTGGCGCGCAGCTGGGCTGCCGAGAATTCATGCCGGTACACCATGGGCAACACTCGCCGCAGGTGTATGAAACCCAGCATGTTGTCCACATTGCCCTTGAAAACCGGCAGACGGGTGTACTGGCTGTGGATGATCTGGTCCTCGATCTCTTCCCAGTCATCCTCCAGATCGATCCCCACGATCTCGTTGCGCGGCACCATGATGTCTTCCACGGTGGCCTTTTCCAGGTCCAGCAGGTTCACCAGCATGCGCTGGTGGCGGGCCGGGATCAGGCTGCCGGCCTCGTTCACGGCCACCCGCAATTCCTCACTGGACAGTGCCTGATGGGCACGGTTCTCGGCACGCACACCCACGGCACGCAATACGCCATTGGCCACGAGGTTGACGGTCCATACCAGCGGATAGGCCACTACCAGCAGGGGAGTGAATACATACGCGGCCGGGTAGGCCACGCGATCCGAGTGCAGGGCGGCCAGCGTCTTGGGGGCCACCTCGGCAAACACCAGCAAAGTGAGGGTGAGCAGGCCCGTGGCTACAGCCACCCCCACGTCGCCATACACCCTGAAGCCGATATAGGTGGCCAGCTGGGTAATCAGGATGTTGACGAAGTTATTGCCTAGCAGGATCAGGCCGATGAGTCGATCCGGCTTGTCCAGCAGTTTCTGGGCGCGGCGTGCACCGCCATGGCCCGCCTGCGCCATGTGGCGCATGCGATAGCGGTTCAACGCCATCAAGGCGGTTTCCGACCCGGAGAAAAAGGCCGAACAGATGAACAGCACCACCAGCACGGCAGCCAGTGCGCCTAAGGGAATATTTTCCAAGGTCGCTTCAGCACCTCAGGGGGAGGTTTCGCACCACCGGCATTACACGGAGACGCCGGCCGACCTGTCAAGGGCTGCCATTGTCCCCGTGTGCCTGGGCGAGGCGTGCGGGAGGGTTCAGGCGATGCCCAGCATCACTTCCATGACGAGCTTGGTGCCCACGTAGGCCACCACGAGCCAGGCAAATCCCATGAGCGTCCAGCGCACGGCCTTGCGACCACGCCAGCCGAAGCGGAAGCGCCCGAATAGAAGGATGGCAAACACCACCCAGGCGATGAGGGCAAACACCACCTTGTGGGCCAGTTGCTGAGCGAGGATGTCTTCCAGCACGAACAGGCCCGTTCCCAGTGCCGCGGTGAGAAAGATGAAGCCCCAGCCGATGATGTGGAACAGCATGGAATCCATCATCGACAGCGGTGGCAGCGCCCGGATCAGCCCGCCGGGACGATGGTTGTGCAGGCTGTAGTTCTGTAGGGCCAGCAGACCCGCCTGGATGGCGGCGATGGTGAGCAGACTGAAGGCGATCATGGCCAGCAGCATGTGGGCGCGCAGCCCGGGGTCGGCCACCGTGGCGGTGGGTGCGCCGCCGGCCAGGGCCATCTCCAGCGCTACGGTCACCCCGGCAAATGGCAGCAGGATGATGCCCAGCACATGGATGGGGTGTCGCAGTGACCAGACAAACAGGAACACGGCGATGATCCAGGCCGTCATCGATACAACGCTGAAGACCCCGATACCGAAGCCGTTGGCTCCGAACATGAAGTGGTAGAGCACCAGGGCGTGCAGGACGATGGCGGCGCCCCACGCGGAGAACAGCAGGAGCCGGCCCTTGTCCGAGGGCGGCTCCCCGCCGGCAGCACGGCGCAGCCGCTGCATCAGCAGGGCTCCACTCATGAAGTAGAACACGGTGGCGAGTAATCCGAAGGCGGCTACGAGCATGCGGGGATTCCAAACCTTAAATTTCGACCGAGAATCATTGCACAAAATCGGAGTCCGGTGAAGGTGCATGCGTCTCGCAACCTCTCCTTGGCTTGGTCAGCGCCTTTGCAGCCATGCTACGATCATGGCCCATGGCGTTCAGTGCCGCGGACGGGAGATGCGCAGACCATGGAGATCAAGGTGCTGGGATGCAGTGGCGGGATCGGCGCGGGTCGGCGCACATCGGCGCTGCTGGTGGATGATGACATCCTCATCGACTGCGGTACGGGGGTGGCGGATCTGTCCCTGGAAGCCATGGCGCGCCTGCGCCACGTATTCATTACCCACACCCATCTGGATCACATCGCCTGCCTGCCGCTGTTGGTGGATACCCTGTTCAGCCGCCTGCAATCCAGGCCCCTGGTGATCCATACCCGCTCCGATTGCATGCGCATCATTCATCACCACATCTTCAATTGGCAGATCTGGCCCGATTTTTTCGAGCTGCCGGAGCGTGAGCGCCCTGTGGTCCGTTTCGAGGAGATGGATGCTGCCCGCCCCCTGGATATCGAGGGTCGGCGGGTGCACATGCTGCCAGCCACGCATACGGTGCCGGCGGTGGGTTACCGGGTGGAGGATGACCGTGGCGCTTTCGCCTTCACCGGTGATACCACCAGCAATGACGATTTATGGACCGCCCTGAATGATCACGCAGGCCTGGACTTGCTGATGGTGGAATGTGCGTTCCCCGAGTCGGAACGTGACCTGGGGCGTCGTGCCGGCCATTACTGCCCCAGTCTGCTGGCCCAGGACCTGGTCAAGCTGCGGCACCGGCCACGGGTGGGCATCAGTCATCTCAAGCCCGGTGCAGAGTCCGAGACCTTCGAGGATTTGCGGCGGCGACTGCCCGAGCGGGATCTGGTGCGCCTCGGCAGCGGGGATGTATTCAAGATATAATCCGCGCCTTTACTGACGTTCCAGGCAGGTTTCCATGTTTGACAGCCTTTCAGATCGCCTTCAGGGCACTATCAAGCGCCTGCGCGGGCAGTCGCGACTGACCGAGGAAAACGTCCAGGAGACCATCCGGGAGGTGCGCAAGGCGCTCCTGGAGGCGGACGTGGCGCTGCCGGTGGTGCGGGAGTTCATTGCCCGGGTCAAGGAGCGGGCGGTGGGCCAGGAGGTGCTGGCCAGCCTGACCCCGGGGCAGGCCCTGGTGAAGGTGGTCAACGACGAGTTGATTGCCGTCATGGGCGATGGCAACGATGAAATCAATCTGAATGTCCAGCCCCCGGCGGTCATCCTCATGGCCGGTCTGCAGGGGGCGGGCAAGACCACCACCGTAGGCAAGCTCTCCCGCTGGCTGGCAGAGCGCAAGGACAAGAAGGTGATGGTGGCCAGTTGTGACGTCTACCGGCCCGCCGCCATCCGCCAGCTGCAGACCGTGGCAGGCGAGGTGGGCGCCGATTTCTTCCCCAGCGACGCGGGGCAGGACCCGGTGGATATCGCCAAGGCCGCTCTGGAGCAGGCCCGCAAGCAGCACCGGGATGTACTCATCATTGACACCGCCGGCCGGCTGCACGTGGATGCCGAGATGATGGACGAGATCCGGCGTCTGCATGAGGCTCTGGATCCTGCCGAGACCCTGTTCGTGGTGGACAGCATGACCGGTCAGGACGCTGCCAATACCGCCAAGGCCTTCAATGATGCCCTGCCGCTGACGGGGGTGGTGCTCACCAAGGCTGATGGCGACGCCCGTGGCGGTGCTGCCCTGTCGGTGCGGCACATCACCGGCAAGCCCATCAAGTTCCTGGGCATGGGGGAGAAGACCACGGCCCTGGAGCCCTTCCACCCGGACCGGGTGGCCTCGCGCATCCTGGGTATGGGCGATGTGGTGAGCCTGGTGGAGGAGGCCACCCGCCAGGTGGATCAGGACAAGGCGGAAAAGCTGGCCCGCAAGATCAAGAAAGGCAAGAGCTTCGACCTGGAGGACCTGCGGGATCAGTTGGGGCAGATGTCCAAGATGGGGGGTGTGAATTCCCTCCTGGAGAAGCTGCCCGGCACCGGGGATCTGCCGGATGCCATCAAGAACAAGGCCCACGACAAGGACATGGGCCGCATGGTGGCCATCATCAACTCCATGACCCCCAAGGAGCGTCGTCATCCCGAGATCATCAAGGGGCGACGCAAGCGGCGCATCGCCGCCGGTTCCGGCACGCAGGTGCAGGACGTGAACCGGCTGCTCAAGCAGCACATGCAGATGAGCAAGATGGTGAAACAGTTTTCCAAGGGCGGCATGAACAAGATGATGAAGTCCCTGAAGGGCCGCATGCCGGGCGGTCGCATGCCCTTTTGATCCCGAGATGGCAGGGGGCGCCCTGGCGCCCCTACTTGTGCCCGGGGGCGGCGTGTGTATAATGCCGCGTTTCTCCGGGGAAACCCCCGCTCGGAATACCTGACAAGCAGGGCTAAGCGCAGATGGTAACGATTCGACTTGCTCGCGGTGGCGCCAAGAAGGCGCCCTTCTACAAAATTGTGGTCACCGACTCCTGCAGTCGCCGTGATAGCGGCTACATTGAGCGCCTGGGTTACTTCAACCCGGTGGCGCGTGGCCAGGAAGTGCGTTTGCACATGGACAGCGAGCGCATGGAGCACTGGCTGTCCAAGGGTGCCCAGACCTCCGAACGCGTGGCCAAGCTGCTGAAGGAATTCCAGAAGCAGAACCAGGCTGCCGCCTAAGGCAGCACGGGGCAGGCACGTGGGCTCGGACCCGATTGTTGTTGGCCGGATCTCGGGCGTTCACGGCGTTCGTGGCTGGGTCAAGCTCTTCTCCGAGACCGACCCGCGTGATCGCATCCTGCAGTACGAGCCCCTGCTCATGGAGCGGAATGGGCAATGGCAGTCCGTCACTCTGGAAGACGGACGCCCCCAGGGTAAGGGGGTGGTTGCCAAGTTTGCGGGCATGGACGATCGGGATGTGGCGGCGACCTATGTGGGTTGCCAGCTGGCCATCCGGCCGGAACAGCTCGAGCCGCTGCCCGAAGGCGAGTACTACTGGGCAGACCTGGTCGGCCTGGGAGTGGAGACAGTGGGTGGCATCTCCCTGGGTCGGGTGGAAAACCTGATCCAGACCGGTGCCAATGACGTATTGGTGGTTCGTGGCGACCGGGAACGCCTGATTCCGTACTTGCGGGGGCAGGTGATCCATGAGATCGACCTGGACGCCGGCCGGATGCGAGTGGACTGGGATCCGGATTTCTAGGATCCCCCATGCGATTCGATGTCATCAGCGTGTTTCCCGAGTGGGTTGCTTCAGTGACTCATTGCGGTGTGACCGGGCGGGCCCGGGAGCGGGGATTGCTGTCCCTGCAGTGCTGGGATCCAAGATGCTTCACCGAGGATCGCCATCGCACCGTGGATGATCGCCCCTATGGCGGTGGTCCGGGGATGGTGATGAAGGTGGAGCCGCTGCGTCGCGCCATTCGCGCGGCTCGCGAGGCCGACCCACGGCCGGCCAGGGTGCTGTACATGAGCCCACAGGGGCGCCCCCTGGATCAGGCCGCCGTCCATGAGATGGCCAGCCGGTCCAGGCTGATCCTGCTGGCGGGTCGCTATGAAGGCATTGATGAGCGCCTTGTCCAGCTGGAAGTGGATGAGGAATGGTCCATCGGTGATTATGTGCTGTCCGGCGGCGAGCTGGCAGCCATGGTCCTGATGGATGCCTGTGCCCGGTTGTTGCCGGGGGCCCTGGGAGGCGAGGATTCCGCCGCCCAGGACTCTTTTGCCACGGGCCTGCTGGACTGCCCGCACTACACCCGCCCGGAGGTGATCGACGGGCTGGAAGTGCCCCGGGTTCTGCGCAGCGGCGATCACGGACGGATCGAGCGTTGGCGTCGCAAGCAGGCCCTGGGGCGTACCTGGGAGCGCCGCCCGGACATACTGGCGCGGCAGGAATTGAGTCAGGCGGATCGCCGCCTGCTGGAAGAATATCAACGCGAGCATGCCGAGGGGCAGGCCGCGCCGAGCAGTGACTGACAGGGGTCAAACCATGAGTAACATCATCCAGCAACTGGACGCCGAGCAGATGAACCGCAAGGTGCCCGACTTTACCCCTGGCGACACCGTGGTCGTCCAGGTGAAGGTGAAGGAAGGTAACCGCGAGCGTCTGCAGGCCTTTGAAGGCGTGTGCATCGCCAAGCGTAACCGCGGCATCAACTCCGCCTTTACCGTGCGCAAGGTATCCCACGGCGAAGGTGTGGAGCGTGTCTTCCAGACCTACAGCCCGTCGGTGGCGGAGATCCAGGTCAAGCGTCGCGGTAAGGTGCGTCGTGCCAAGCTGTACTACCTGCGTGGTCGCACCGGCAAGGCCGCTCGCATCAAGGAAGACGTCAAGTAAGTCCGGCCCTCCTGGGTTACATCCGCATGGCTCGTTCAAAGCGTCCCGGCTTGCCGGGACGCTTTGTCGTGCGTGTGGTGACGGCCATGCCGCGTGGTCTGGTGCTGCTGTGTCTCCTGCTGGTATGCATCACGCCGGCACAGGCCGACCGGGTTGTCGACGAGGCCATGGCCATGGCCCGTGTGGGTGCTGCGGAACTGGCCCTGAACCTGCTGGCACGGGAGACGCCGGACCCCCGCGCCGAACCCGTGCGCTGGATGGAACGGGAGCAGGCCCGCATCGAAATCCTTGGCATGAACGGTCGCTGGGAGCAGGTGGTGGAACGCACCGCCCGGGTCCCGGTGGAGATGCCGGTGGACTTCGTCATCTGGACCCGCACCCGGCAGGCCCACGCCCTCGTCTCACTGGGGCGTGGTGAGGAGGCTCGCGATGTGTTGCGGCCCCTGATCTGGTTCGGCAGCCACAACGCCAGTGAGAGCTGGTTTCGGTCCTGGCGTCGACTGGTGGCCGAATCCTACATTCTCGACGACCGCCCCGAGGATGCCCTCACCGCCCTGCAGCGCTACCGCTTTGATTATCCCGATGACGTGGCGCGGGTGGCCCTGATGGAGGCCCGCCTGCTGCTGAGCCTGGGAAGGCCCCGCGAGGCGGTGGATGCCCTGGATGGCCGTGACGGTCATGAGGCCGATGCGCTGCGCCTGCTGGCCCGTCTGCGTGCTGGCGACCTTTCCGCCGCAGACTCCCAGGCGCGGGCCCTCGCCCGTGCCCGGGACGTGGGACGGGATACCCGGGACGGGGCCCGGTATCAGGCTGTGGCCGCACTTGCTGCCCGGTCCGTCGGTGACAGCGCCGAGGGGCTCGCCATCATGGAACGCGCCCTGGCGTCCCAGCGATACCTGGGGGAGAGTGATGATGCCTTTCGCCTCTCTGCCGATCTGCTCTGGGAGCACTACGCCCGACTGGGCGAGCGTGAGGCCAACCGTCGGCAGTGGCTGCTGGGTAATGACGCAGGTTGGTTTGAACGCGCCGCGCAACTGCAGAACCGCGAACCCCATCTGTCTCGCGGGCTGCTGGCCCTGGTGGCCTTGAGATCCCCTTCGGCTTCGGGCCGGGAACAGGCCCACCGTCACCTGGGCGAGCAACTGGTGCGGGTGGAGGGCCATGGCCAGGCACTGCTCCATGCCCTGTATCTGGGGGAGGGACCTTTTGGCAGTCCCGAGCGGGTACCGGATCCGGTACGGCACCTGCTTGTGGAGCAGGCCCTGGAGCAGGGGGATCTTGCGACCGCCTCGGCCCTCATGGCCGGTCTGCGCCGCCCTCCCGAGGGGGTGGACCCCTTCGACTGGGGCCTGCGCCGGGCCCGCACCCTCATCCTCAGCGGCCAGGAGCAGGCGGGCATCGACGGGCTCTATGACGTGCTCTCCGGTGTGCGTCGTCTGGATGCCGAGAGGGCCGACCGTTTCATGCAGGTGATGTTCGACCTGCAGACCGTGGGCCGCCACGACGAGGCTCTGAACCTGTTCCGGGCCCTGGCGCCCCGGCTGGCAGAGTCCCGGCAATTGCGCGAGTTGTGGTTCTGGAAGGCGGACTCCCATCGTGCCCTGGATGCCCATGAGCAGGCGGCACGCCACTATCTGCGCTCGGCCATGGCCGGCAACAGCACCGATCTTTGGGGCCTGAGTGCCCGCTTCCAGGCCGCGCAGTCCCTGGCCGATGCGGGCCTGGTGGACGATGCCCGGGCTCTGTACGAAGACCTCCTGGACCGGGCCACCGAGCCGGGCCGACGGATCATGCTCCGTCAGCGCCTCCAGCAGTTGCTGCTGGTGGAGTAGCCGGATGCCATCCCGGGCGGTGATCGACACCCCCCTGGGGCACATTGCCCTGACCTGGGATGACGATGGCCTGACGGCCCTGGATTACGTTTCCGACGCACCCGTCTCAACACCATCGCCCTCATCAGGCCTGGCCGCCGAGACCATCCGGCAGCTGCGGCAGTATTTCCAGGATCCCGCCTTCGGTTTCCATCTCCCCCTGTCCCCCCAGGGCACGCCCTTCCAGCAGCGTGTGTGGGCAGCCCTGTGCCGCATTCCCCCGGGCGCCCCGATCACCTACGGTCAGCTTGCCCGGCACCTGAACACCGGCCCCCGGGCCATCGGCGGCGCCTGCCGCCGAAATCCCCTGCCCATCATCATCCCCTGTCATCGCGTCGTCCCCGCCCACGGCGGCCTGGGCGGCTATGGCGGCGCCACCCGGGGCGCCGGCCCTCGCATCAAGCAATGGCTCCTCGTCCACGAAAAAACCCTCTGATCCCCTGAGATGGCTCCTGCCCCCTTGTGGGAGCGGGCCTGCCCGCGAAAGGGGACGGCACACAGCCTCGGTGCCCCCCATTCGCGGCCAAGGGCCGCTCCCACAAAAGCCCCTTTCTGAGCCACCTATGAATCTTCCTCCACACACCCTATGCCATGTGGGAGCGGGCCTTGCCCGCGAACGGGGAGGGCACACAAGCCCGGTGCCCCCTATTCGCGGCCAAGGGTCGCTCCCACAAAAGCCCCCTCTGAGCTACCTCTCGATCCTCGTCCCTTCCATAAGAAATTACTAATGGTTATGTGTTTATTCCATATCGATTGACATTTGCCAACGCTGGACGCAGTCTATGGCTGGGCGCTTCCATCACCACCCGGGCACAGGGGGCCGGAGGGGCGCCACATGACCAGAATAAAAGCGCGGAGGATTTGGAACATGTTCAAGCATGTATTGATCGCTACGGCCTTGGCCGGGAGCGTGGTCGGGGGGGCGGCCGCGTCGGACTCGCCCTACCTCACCGGCCGGGAACAGCTCATGATGCTGGCGGATGACAACCCGGCAGAGCTCACCGAGTGGCGGGGGGAGGATCTGTATCACGAGCCCAGAGGGCCCAGGAACGTATCTCTGGAGCAGTGTGACTTCGGCCTCGGCCCTGGTGTGCTCGAGGGGGCCTATGTGCAGATGCCCCGGTATTTCGAGGACACCGGCCGCGTCATGGATCTGGAGAGCCGCATCATCCACTGCATGAAGACACTGCAGGGCTTCACCGAGGAGGATGACCCCGTTGCGCGCAAGCACTCGTCGGATACGCGCGAGGCGGACCTGGTGGCCATCTACACCTACGTGGCCGCCCAGTCCAACGGTATGGCCTGGAACCCACCCATGGACCACCCCATGGAACGGCTCACCCGGGATGCCGGCGAGGTGCTCTTCCACCGCCGCGCCGGGAGCATGGATTTTGGTTGCGTGTCCTGCCATAGCGAACCCCGCAAGCGCATTCGCCTCTCGTTCCTGCCGGTGACCTCCAACCAGGAGGAGTGGTCCAAGGCCATCTCCTGGCCTGCTTACCGCATCGGCCACGGTGTGGTGAGAAGTTCACAGCACCGCGTACGGGGTTGCTACTACCAGATGCGCCAGGCTGGCGTGAAGTTCGGTTCCGATGCGTCCATTGCGATCCTCTCTTACTGGACCGATCAGGCCCGGGGCGGTGAGGCCACATTGCCGGATCTGAAGCGCTGATAAGGGGGGAGAAGAGATGACCAACAAGACAAGATATACGGCCTGCATGGGCCTGGCCCTGTCGGCCGGCCTGCTCGCCGGCTGCGTACAGGTGGGTGCCCAGAACGATGAAAAAAGGGATTTCACGAAGATGTCTCCGGAGGAGTATGCCGATTACCTGATCTTCGAGTCGGATAGCTTCAACCTGGCTCAAGAGGTTCAGGAGGGTGGCACCGCGCGGGAACGCATGCAGCAGGATGAGCTGCAACGCCTGTGCAGCGAGACCCGCAACCGCCCCCACGGGGAGATCGCCACGCGCATCGTCACCATGGCCCGGGCCAGCTTTCAATACCCGGAGGACGGCATCCAGCTGGGCGACTGGGAGAAGGGCCGTGAACTGGCCCGCAGCGGCTACGGGTTCCGCATCGGCCACAACTACGACAACCCGGAACGTACCGTAGGCGGCAACTGCTATGCGTGCCACCAGATGGACCCGGAAGAGCTGGCCTACGGGAACATCGGCCCGAGCCTGAGCAATTACGGTGAGCTGCGTGGCAACACCGAGGCGGTGCGACGGTTCGTTTACGAGATGATCTACAACCCCCACGCCTACTTCCCCTGCACTTCCATGCCGCGCATGGGTCATAACGAGTTCCTCACCCAGGATTCCATTTCCCACATCATGGCCTACCTGCTGGATGCCGAGTCCCCGGTGAATGCCCGCAAGAAGGACCCGGATGCGGAGGTGGATCCGGCGGCCGCCCCGTCCGGGGATACGGGTTTCTGATCCCCGGCAATCCCTGTGGGAGCGGGCCTTGCCCGCGAAGGCGGCAGGCACAAAGCTCAGGCAGGTCGCTGCTATCCCAGCGATTCGCTGGCAGGCCAGCTCCCACAGGAAGCCCCACAACCCACCCAGCCCCCTGAAATTCCCCTCACCCTCTTGAAATCCTACCCACTCACCCCCATACCACTCCGCGAGTCAATTCACCTATCAACAGCGGAGCCCCCATGAGCGTCGATACGCACAAGGAAACCCGACAGTTCCAGACCGAGGTCAGCCAACTGCTGCACCTGATGATCAACGCGCTGTACTCCAACAAGGAGATCTTCCTGCGCGAACTCATCTCCAACGCCGCCGATGCCTGCGACAAGCTGCGCTTCGAGGCCCTCTCCGACGATGCCCTGATGGAAGGCGAGGGCGAACTGGGCATCCAGGTGGAGTACGACAAGGACACCCGCACCGTGACCGTGCGCGACAACGGCATCGGCATGAGCCGGGATGACGTCATCAACAACATCGGCACCATCGCCCACTCCGGCACCCGGGAGTTCCTCAGCCGCCTCACCGGTGACCAGAAGAAGGATGCCCACCTCATCGGCCAGTTTGGCGTGGGCTTCTATTCCTCCTTCATCGTCGCCGACCGGGTGACCCTCACCACCCGCCGCGCCGGCATGGGCGCCGAGCACGGCGTGCGCTGGGAGTCCGACGGCAGCGGCGAGTTCACCGTGGAGACGGTGGAGAAGGCCGGGCGGGGCACCGAGGTGGTCCTGCACCTGAAGAAGGACGAGGACGAATTCCTGGATGAATTCCGCCTGCGCCACATCATCACCCGCTACTCCGACCACATCCCCCTGCCCATCGCCATGCGCAAGCGGGACGATGACGGCAAGGCCCTGGACGAGTGGGAGACGGTCAACCGGGCCTCGGCCCTGTGGACCCGCTCCAAATCGGACATCTCCGACGAGGAGTACAAGGAGTTCTACAAGCACGTGGCCCACGACTTCGAGGAGCCGCTCACCTGGACCCACAACCGGGTGGAAGGGCGCCAGGAATACACCTCGCTGCTGTACATCCCCAAGCGTGCCCCCTTCGACCTGTGGGACCGGGATCGCCGTCACGGCATCAAGCTCTACGTGCAGCGGGTGTTCATCATGGACGATGCCGAGCAGCTCATGCCCACCTATCTGCGCTTCGTGCGCGGGGTGGTGGACTCCAACGATCTGCCCCTGAACATTTCCCGGGAAATTCTGCAGAACAACCGCCTGATCGACGGTGTTCGCTCCGGTTCAGTGAAAAAGGTCCTGGGGCTGCTGGAAGACCTGGCGAAGAAGGATCCCGAGGAATATCAGACCTTCTGGGACGCCTTCGGCCGCGTGCTCAAGGAAGGCCCTGCAGAGGACTACGCCAACCGGGAGCAGATCGGTCGCCTGCTGCGCTTTGCCAGCACCCACACCGGCGAGGCCACCCAGAACGTCTCCCTGGCCGACTACATCGGCCGCATGAAGGAAGGGCAGGACACCATCTACTACATCACCGCCGACAGCCACACGGCGGCCCTGCACAGCCCGCACCTGGAGGTCTTCCGCAAGCGGGGCATCGAGGTGTTGCTACTCTCCGACCGGGTGGACGAGTGGCTGGTCTCGCACCTGCACGAGTTCGAGGGCAAGTCCCTCAAGTCCGTGGCCAAGGGCGACCTGGACCTGGGCGACACCGAGACGGAAGAGGAGAAAAAGGCCCAGCAGGAGGCCGAGGAGCAGGTCAAGGACCTGCTGCCGCGCATCCAGGAGGCCCTGGGCGAGCGGGTCAAGGAGGTGAAGTTCTCCCACCGCCTCACCGACTCCCCGGCCTGCATCGTGCTCTCCGAAGACGAGATGGCCCTGTACATGCAGCAGTTGCTCAAGCAGGCGGGTCAGAACCTGCCGGACACCAAACCGGTGCTGGAGGTGAACCCCACCCACCGTCTCATCCAGCGCATGGGCGAGGAGACCGACGAGGCCCGGTTCAAGGACTGGTCCAGCCTGCTGCTGGATCAGGCCGTACTGGCCGAGGGCGGGCAGCTGGAGGATCCGGCGGGCTTCGTGAAGCGCCTCAATACCCTCATCACCCACGGCTGATCCACGGTCAAACCCGTAGGAGATGGCCCCGATCGTCGGGGCCATCACTCACCCCTTCGCATCTTCCCTCCGGTCGCCGACCGTTCGTCGGATCAAAAAAAATTATCCGTCCCGACCGAACCCCTGGAACCCCGCGTCCCAGGCCCGTTTCGGCGTGCTTCGCCTCTCCCGCACCTCCCCCTGAGCCCCCTGTGAGCGCTTGAAATCCCTCCGCCAACTGCCTAAGCTTCGATCGCCTCACATCCATGATGTTGTGTTCTGGTTAATCATCAACCACAACAGATAGTAGAAAAAGGATCCCGCCACCATGAAATCCCAGTCCCGCCAGGCCCTTGCAACCGTCGTCTCAAGGGAGGTCCCCATGCAGCCCGCCTCCATGGATATCTGGGACAAGAAATACCGCCTCAAGACCCGCACCGGTGAGGATCTGGATCCCACCATCGACGACACCTGGAAGCGGGTCGCCCGCGCCCTGGCCGACGTGGAGGCCGAGCCGGGCCTGCGCGAGACCTGGTACGAGCGCTTCCTCTGGGCCCTGCGCCTGGGGGCCATCCCGGCCGGGCGCATCATCGCCAACGCCGGTGCCTGGGCACACAAGCCCGCCACCTCCACCATCAACTGCACCGTGTCCGGCTCCATCCACGACTCCATGGACGACATCCTGGAAAAGCTTCACGAGGCGGGCCTCACCCTCAAGGCCGGCAGCGGCATCGGCTACGATTTCTCCACCCTGCGCCCCCGGGGTGCCTATGTCTCCGGCGCGGGCGCCTACACCTCCGGCCCCCTGTCGTTCATGGAGATCTACGACAAGATGTGCTTCACCGTCTCCTCCGCCGGGGGGCGGCGTGGTGCCCAGATGGGCACCTTCGACATCGGCCATCCCGATGTGCAGGACTTCATCCGCGCCAAGCGCACCGATGGCTGCCTACGGCAGTTCAACCTGTCGCTGCTGATCACCGCCGACTTCATGGAAGCCGTGAAGAACGACGCCCAGTGGCCGCTGGCCTTCCCCCTGGGCCCCCAGGAGGCGGAACAGGACGGCATCGACCTGAACGATCCCGCCCAGGTCCTGTGGCGCGACTGGCCCGTGGACAACGACTACATCACCAATGACGAAGGCCTGGTGGCCTGCCGCATCTACAAGATGCTGCCGGCCCGCAACCTGTGGAACATGGTGATGACCTCCACCTACGACTACGCCGAGCCGGGCTTCGTGCTCATCGACAAGGTCAACGAGATGAACAACAACTGGTGGTGCGAGCAGATCCGCGCCACCAACCCCTGTGGCGAGCAACCCCTGCCGCCCTATGGCGCCTGCCTGCTGGGTTCCATCAACCTGACCCGTTTCGTGCAGGATCCCTTCACCGATCAGGCCCGCTTCGATATGGAGACCTTCCGCGAGGTGGTGGCCGTGTTCACCCGCATGCTGGACAACGTGGTGGAGATCAACGGCCTGCCGTTGCCGGAGCAGCGCGAGGAGATCTCCCGCAAGCGCCGCCACGGCATGGGCTATCTGGGGCTGGGCTCCGCCATCACCATGCTGGGCATGAAATACGGCGACGAGGGTTCCCTGGCCTTCACCGAAGAAGTCACCCGCGAGATGGCCCTGGCCGGCTGGCGCGCCGGACTGGAACTGGCCCGGGAGAAGGGGCCGGCCCCCATCATGGACGAGGAATTCCAGGTGACCCCGGCCATGCTGCGCCTGCGTCCGGAACTGGAGAAGGACGGCATCAAGGTGGGCGATACCCTCAAGGGCCGGGTGCTGCATGCCCGCTACAGCCGCTACATGCAGCGGGTGGCCCAGGCGGACCCCGAACTGGTGGAGGCCCTGGCCGAGGAGGGCTGCCGCTTCACCCACCACAGCTCCATCGCCCCCACGGGGACCATCTCCCTGTCCCTGGCCAACAACGCCAGCAACGGCATCGAGCCCTCGTTCGCCCATCACTACGCCCGCAACATCATCCGTTCGGGCCGCAAGACCAAGGAAAAGGTGGACGTGTTCTCCTACGAGCTGCTGGCCTACCGGGAATTGGTGAACGCGAAGGCCATGCCGTATTCCGAGGAGCCGGGCGCCCAGTTGCCTGAGTACTTCATCACCGCCGACGACATCACGCCCAAGTCCCATGTGGACGTGCAGGCAGCGGCGCAGAAATGGATCGACTCCTCCATCTCCAAGACCGCCAACGTGCCCACGGACTACCGCTTCGAGGACTTCAAGGACATCTACCGCTATGCCTATGAGCAGGGCCTGAAGGGCTGCACCACCTTCCGCTTCAACCCGGAGGCCTTCCAGGGCGTGCTGGTCAAGGAAAAGGACCTGGAAAACACCACCTACCGGTTCGTCCTGGAAGATGGCAGTGTGGTGCTGGCCAAGGGCAACGAGGAAGTGGAATACGACGGCGAGAGCCACAATGCCGCCAATCTCTACGAGGCCCTGAAGGAAGGGTACTACGGCAAATTCTGAATCAGGGGCACAGGTACATGACCATCAAGATTGACAAACCGATCGTGGATTTCGGAATCTGGCGGGAAGAATCCGCCGAGGAGAGCGCCGCTCAGGCCGGCGCCCCCACGGAATCGTCCGCTCCGCCGGCGGCGCCCAGTGCGCCCGCGCCGGCCCCCGCGCAGCCCGCCCAGGGCTCCGCCAAGGTGGTGCACATGCACGAGAAGCTGGAACGGCCCGAGATGCTGCTCGGGTCCACCTACAAGCTGAAGACGCCGCTGTCGGAGCACGCCCTGTACGTGACCATCAACGACGTGATCCTGAACCCGGGCACTGAACACGAGCTGCGCCGGCCCTTCGAGATCTTCATCAACTCCAAGAACATGGACCACTTCCAGTGGATCGTGGCCCTCACCCGGATCATCTCGGCGGTATTCCGCAAGGGCGGGGACGTGACCTTCCTGGTGGAGGAACTGCGTTCGGTGTTCGACCCCCGCGGCGGCTATTTCAAGAAGGGCGGCAAGTACATGCCCTCCCTGGTGGCCGAGATCGGCGACGCCATCGAGAGCCACATGCGCATGATCGGCCTGATCAAGGACGACGGCCTGGACGAACACCAGCGCCGCCTGGTGGAGGAAAAGCGCGCCCAGTACGAAGAAAGCGTGCACCAGGCCAGCGACGATCCCCAGGCCCGGGAAAGCTTCCCCCCCGGCGCCCAGCTCTGCGGCAAGTGCCACACCCAGGCCGTGGTCGTCATGGACAACTGCCTCACCTGCCTCAACTGCGGGGATAGCAAGTGCGGTTGAGCCATTGCCGGTGCAGCCAGGCCAGGGCCAGGAGTGACAGGCCCAGGCCCATGAACGAGGCCACGCGCCACAGGCCATCCAGTCCCGCCATGTCCATCAGGAACAGCTTGGCGATCACCAGCGTCAGCAGGGCCATGCCGGCCCGATAGACTCCCTGAAGGCGCCACAGGCTGCCGGCCAGCAGGCCGGCAGCCGCCATCACCAGCCAGACGGCCGAATAGGTATACAACTCGCCCGGACCCGTGGACAGCCACAGCGACACATCCCCCTGCCACAGATGGCGCACCTGCAGGCTCACGAACAGCCAGAACCCCACGCCGGCCACCGCCAAGGCCACGGGCCGTGCGTGCGGGGCATGCTTCCAGGCCACCCATAGGGCCATCAGTACCGGTGCCCCGTAAGCCAGCAAGAGCAGATTGGCGATGGGGCGGGCAGAGACCGCTTCGGTGCTCCAGAGGGGGTTGAGCACCGTCACTGCCAGGGCATAGCTGCCCGCCGCCAGGGCCAGCAAAACCCACGAGCATACCCGATAAAGCCCCGCCAGGGCCTCATCACGGCCCGCCCGATACCAGTACACCATCGCCAGCGTCGCCCACAGGGTGGTGTTGATGGCCGCCTCGGTGAGGCTGTAATGATCGATGAAGATATCGCCGTCATGTAGCCAGTAACGCACCTCCGCACCCAGGGTGAGCACCAGCAAATGCAGGGTGCCGGCCTCCAGCCAGCGCTGCAGGGACGGGCGGCTGCGGCTCTGCCAGGCGGCCAGGGCGCAGAACAGCGTGGCACCGCCGCCGGTCCAGAGCGACCAGTGCACATCCGGTGGGTAGTTGAGCACCCAGGGGTTGAGAGTCAGACGGGCCAGCACCAGCAGCAGGATCCCCTTGATGATGAACTCCAGCCAGGGCAGTGGGTAGCGTTTGCGCAGCCAGGCCAGGGTCAGCAGGGGCGCGGCCAGGGCCAGGGTGAGGCCGGCCTCCCGGAAGTACACGGCCGCCGACAGGGCGTAGGCCAGATGGCCCGCCAGCACGAACCACAGGGCAATGACATCGCCTGCCTGGCGTTGAAGACGCCGGGCAGCCACGGCGCCGTAGATCATGCCGGCGATCAACAGGGTCATGGCCCAGCCGGCGTGCGGGTCCATGCGGCTGACCAGCAGCCAGCCCAGGGCCACCCAGGCCAGTGGTGCGACCAGGGCCAGGGACATCCAGGCATGGGAAAAGCCGCGATGTTTCAGGTGTAGCAAGGCCAGGCCGGCGTAGAGCAGGCCCATGGCGCCGGCGAACTGCAGGAAGGGTATCTCCAGGTCGGATGCAAGCCCCCGTAGCTGGTACTGGTCGGCCAGCAGGTTGAGGGTCATGGCGCTGGCGAGCCAGGCCAGCCACTGTATGCCCAGGCTCAGCCAGGGCAGGGCCTGCAGTTCCGCACGCCGCCAGGCAGCCAGGGTGAGGATCACCACCAGGGGTGCCCACTGGACCAGTGCCTGGGTGTCGAACCCCTGGCGATGAATGGATGCCCCCCAGGCCAGGGTGATCAGCAGCAGCGTCAGGGCCTGCGGGCCCCATCGACGCCCCATCAGCGAGACATGCCCACCGACCATCCCCGCAGGGCGCGGGCGAGGCTTCCAAGGCAGCCATTGATGGCGCGGGATGGCGACCACGGCGTAGGCGAGGGCAGCCAGGTAAAGACCGCGTAACCCGTCTCCATCGGGGGTGGTCATGGATAACATCCACCAGCCCAGGGCTCCGGCGACGATCCCCCACCACAGCCAGGGGCGAAAGATCCTTCGCAGCAGCCAAAGCCCACTGGCGGTGATGATCAGGCTGTAGATCAGGGGGATGGCGATGTCACCACTGCCGTCGCTCACAAGCAGTGGCACCACGAAGGCGCCGAGCAAGCCGATGGCCGCCAGTATCGGGCCGTGGAGCAGCGCCTGCGCCATGGTCAGCAGAGAAACCAGGGCCAGCAAAGCAAAGACGATGCCCGGATCCAGCAGGGCATAGAGGTGGAGGGCGGCCAGCAGGGCACCATACAGGGTGATGCTGGCAGCGCCCGCCAGGGCGGCCAGGGATGGATCATGCCCCTTGCGTTGCCGCAGCCACTCGGCCAGCACGTGGAGTGCCAGACCCGTGACCAGGGCCAGGATCACCCGACCCCATGGGCCAAGAAGACCGGCATCGATGCTGTACTTGACCATGAAGATCCCGGCCAGGCTCACGCACAGACCACCGAGCCAGACCATCCAGTGGCTGAGCAGGTGTTGCAGCCAGGCGGGGCGCTTCCATGGGTGAGGCAGGTCCGGTGGATCCTTGGCGGGCTGATCCGGCAGACTGATGGGAATGTCGTCGGAAGGGGGGGAGGCTGCTACCGGGGTCCGGGTATCTTCCACGCGGGTGGGGGAGTCGGTGGCCGTGCCCCGGTAGGCTTCCCCGGCTTGCCGCTCCGAAGAGGCCAGTATCCGTTCAAGTTGAGCGATGCGGGACTTGAGTGCCCGCTGTTGGAACAGGATCCACCAGCCCAGCAAACCTCCGACCAGGGCCGCCAGCACCAACAGACCGAGCAGGATGGAGATGACCTGCATGCCGGCTAAGCGGTCACGACCCGAAAAGGGTAGGGGTTCATGAGCGCCAGGCCGCCCCGTCCAACCCTCGACACAGGCTGGCCGCATGGCGGGCAGCCCCCAGCAGGCCGGCGTCGGTATCGCCGATCACCTGAACCGGCATGCGTTCCAACAGGTGGGTCATGGGGGGCTTGCTGCGAAAGGCTTCGATGAAGCCACCCTCGCGCATCCGTGGCAGCAGCCGCGGGGCGATGCCGCCGGCGATGAAGACACCGCCGAAGGGCAAGCAGCCCAGCGCCAGATCGCCGGTCTGGCCGCCATAAACGGCCAGGAACAGGTCCATGGCCTCCACTGCCACGGGGTCGCTGCCCTCCAGGGCCAGTTGGGAAATCACCGGAGCGGGGTCGTCCCCTTCCAGGGCCTGACTCAGGGTCTGCCCCGGCGATTGGCCCTGGGCCACCAGAAAACCGGCCACGCGCCCCAGCCCCCGGCCACTCAGCAGGTGTTCACGACTGCAGCGCCCGTCCAGGTCCGTCACGTACTGCCACAGGCGGTCCTGGGCGGCATTGGCCGGTGCGAAGTCCGCATGTCCGCTCTCCGTAGGCAGAACCTGAAGGGGCTGCCCGGGCGGCACGATGCAGACTCCCAGGCCAGTCCCCGCTCCGACGACCAGACGTACCCCGTCGGGTTCGGCCCGCCCGGCCTGCAGGGTATGCAGTGCTTCGGCGGGCAGGTCGTCCAGGCTGTGGCCGATGCCTTCGAAATCATTGAGCAGGGCCACCCGGGGGATGCCAAGATCCTGTGCCAGTCGGGTCGACTCCAGTTCCCAGGGCAGGTTGGTGAGTCGCGCCCGTTCCACCCCCTGAGCGCGCGCCACCGGCCCGGCCAGGGCAAAGCAGGCGGCATCGATATTATCGCGGGGAAGCCCGGCGTCACTCAGGAAGGCCCTTACCATGGGGGCAAGGTCCGGGTAATCGGCGCTGGCATATCGCTCACGCGCCAGCGCTGTCAGCCGATCATCGGAAACATCAGCCAGCATCAGCAGCGTTTTGGTACCACCGATGTCGCCTGCCAGGATCTTCATGGCATCACCTGCCGGTAAAGGGCTCAGCACCCATGATGAAGGAACCTGCAGAAAGGGGACAGCCCCCTTTCACCTGCAGAGGGGGGGCGGGCCCTTGCGGGAGCGGGCCTTGCCCGCGAAGGCGGTGAGCACATGGCCTGTTCCGGGCGCTGCTGTCGCAGCGCATCGCCGGCAGGCCGGCTCCCACAGGTGGAGTTGATGGGGCTGGTTTTTTGCTGTGGGAGCGGGCCTTGCCCGCGAAGGCGGTGGGCAGATGGCCTGTTCCGGGCGCTGCTGTCGCAGCGCATCGCCGGCAGGCCGGCTCCTACAGGTGGAGTTTATGGGGTTGGCTCTTTTGTTGTGGGAGCGGGCCTTGCCCGCGAAGGCGGTGGGCAGATGGCCTGATCTGTTCGCTGCTGTCGCAGCACATCGCCGGCAAGGCCAGCGCCCATGCCCGATGCAGGTATGTGGCAACGGCCAGGCACCACCTTTCCCACTTGGCGTGTCCGGACTTATTCAGTCTCCAGCCAGCAGGCGTCCCATAGGGAATAGACCCTCACACTCTCCACAAGTCCTGCCCGTAAAGGGTTGGCTATCACATAGCGCGCCACTGCTATCACGTCGTCTTCCTTGCGCAAGGCGCGGTCATGAAAACCCTTTTGCCACAAAGGGCCAGATAATCCGCCGCCTGATCGCATCTGTCGGGTGGTGAGTGACTTGACCTTCTGGACCACCCTGGATAGGTCGGTATCGACTTCCAGTTGCATGAGCCAATGCGCATGATCCGGCATGACGACATAACACAGCGTCTTTGCCTGGTGGTGGACGCTCATCAATGAGCCCACGAAAGTACGACCGGCAGTGAGGGAGGTGAAATGCCGGTAACGTTGGTGGCATGTGAGGGTTACCAGGTAGAGTCGCCCTGGTTCACTGAAACGTCCGAGCCGCAGGCGATGACTGTTTGCCGTCCATGGCATGTCTTTCTCTCTTTGCAAGTCGGTGAAAGTGGGTGTCGTACCACGGAGGGTTAGTGTACATCAGTCAGCATGACCTAACTGCTGACGGGGCGGTCTCTTGTGGAATGGATTTTCTGTGAGAGGTGGCCCTATGCGGGAGCGGGCCTTGCCCGCGAAGGCCGGTGGTCAGATGGCCTGACCTGTTCGCTGCTGTCGCAGCGCATCGCCGGCAGGCCGGCTCCCACAGGTGGAGTTGATGGGGCTGGTTTTTTGCTGCGGGAGCGGGCCTTGCCCGCGAAGGCCGGTGGTCAGATGGCCTGACCTGTTCGCTGCTGTCGCAGCGCATCGCCGGCAGGCCGGCTCCCACAGGTGGAGTTGATGGGGCTGGCTTTTTTGCTGTGGGAGCGGGCCTTGCCCGCGAAGGCGGTGAGCACATGGCCTGTTCCGGGCGCTGCTGTCGCAGCGCATCGCCGGCAGGCCGGCTCCCACAGGTGGAGTTGATGGGGTTGGCTCTTTTGTTGTGGGAGCGGGCCTTGCCCGCGAAGGCGGTGGGCAGATGGCCTGATTTGGATGCTGTTGTCGCAGCACATCGCCGGCCAGGTCGGCTCCCACAGGGAGCCGGGGGGGGCTTGGGGGGAAAGGGGGCCGCTCCCTATTGCCGGGAGGAAGGTCCTGCCCTGGAGGAATCAGGCGGTCAGGCGGGCGCGCTTGTCTTCCAGGCCCTGCATCAGGTGATCGAAGGCCTTGGCGAAGGCTTCGATGCCTTCGCTTTCCAGGCGGTCGGTCACGCTTTCCAGGTCGATGCCCAGGTCGGGCAGGCCCTGGATCAGGGCGCGGGATTGCTCCAGGTCGGTGGCCAGGGTGGGCTCGGCGTGGCCATGGTCGCGGAAGGCATCGTAGGTGGCCGGGGGCAGGGTGTTTACCGTGTCCTTGCCGATCAGGGATTCCACATAGAGCACGTCGCTGTAGGTAGGGTTCTTGGTGCCGGTGCTGGCCCACAGCAGGCGCTGGGGACGGGCGCCGGCGGCCTTGAGGCGCTGCCAGCGCTCGCTTTGTGTGACTTCCAGGAAGTGGGCATAGGCCAGCTTGGCATTGGCAATGGCCAGGCGGCCCTGCATGTGCTCCACCGGCCGGCCCTCGCGGATGCGTTCCTCCAGCATGTCGTCCAGGGCGGTATCCACCCGACTCACGAAGAAGCTGGCCACCGAGGCCAGGCGATCCACCGCCAGGCCCTGTTCCATGCGCGCCTCCAGGCCCTTGAGATAGGCCTCCAGCACGGCCTCGTAACGGGCCACCGAGAACAGCAGGGTCACATTCACGCTCACGCCCCGGGCAGTGAGCTGCTCGATGGCGGCCAGCCCCGGCAGGGTGCCGGGCACCTTGATCATCAGGTTGGGACGATCCACCCGGGCGGCTAGGTCCAGGGCCTCGCGCACGGTGCCTTCAGTGTCGAAGGCCAGGTCCGGTGACACCTCCAGACTGACGAAGCCATCCTGGCCCCCGGTCCGGTCATGGGTGGCACGGAAGGCGTCGGCGGCGGCCTGGAGATCCTCGATGGCCAGACGGTAGAACAGGGCGGGGGTGCTGATGTCCGGATCTGCCGCCAGGGCCTGGCGGATGCCATCATCATAGAGATCGCTGCCGGTGATGGCCTTGTCGAAGATAGCCGGGTTGGAGGTGAGGCCGCCCAGGCCGTCCTCGCGAATCAGCCGGTCCAGTTCGCCGGATGCCATCAGGTCCTTGCGGATGTAGTCGTACCAGACGCTCTGGCCCAGGTCACGCAAACGCAGCAAAGGGTTCTGTTCGCCCATGTGATTCTGTCCTCGCCCACGGCGGAGAAAAGCGTTCAGTGTAACGTGTTAGTCGGGGCTGCCGCCAGCGGCCCGCCGGTCCTCAGGGTTGATCGGCAGGGGCGGCGCCAGCGGTCTCGGCCACGACATCGGCGATGCGCACGAAGGCCTCCACCGAGAGGGTCTCGGGCCGGTGCAAAGGGTCGATGCCGGCGGCCTCGATCTGCTCCACCAGGGCCAGCCCCTGCAGGGCGTTGCGCAGGGTCTTGCGGCGCCGGGTGAAGGCCTGCTGCACCAGCCGGGCAAACAGGCGTTCGTCCCTGGCCGGATGGGGCAGGGTCTCGTAGGGGGTGAGACGCACCACGGCGGAGTCCACCTTGGGTGGCGGGCGGAAGGCCCCGGGACCCACATGGAACAGGGGCTCGGCGCGGCAGCGATATTGCACCATGATGCCCAGGCGCCCATAGGCGGCGGTGCCAGGGCCGGCGGTGAGCCGCTCCACCACCTCCTTTTGCAGCAGAAAATGCATGTCGCGGATCTGCGCGGCCTGATCCAGCAGGTGAAAGATCAGCGGCGTGGAGATGTTGTACGGCAGGTTGCCCACCACCCGCAGGGGCCGGGGCCCCGGGATGCTGTCCAGGGCAAAGCGCAGGGCGTCGGCCTCATGCACGGTGATGGTGCCGGGTGGGCCCAGGGTGTGCAGGTGGGGGATCAGGTCCCGGTCCAGTTCCACCACGTGCAGGTGATCCAGGCGTTCCAGCAGGGGGCCGGTGATGGCCCCAAGGCCGGGACCGATCTCCACCAGGGTGTCATCACGGCGCGGGGCGATGGCCCCGACGATGCGCTGGATGACGCCGGGGTCGTGCAGGAAGTGCTGGCCGAAACGTTTGCGGGGGGCGTGATTCAAGAGGGGTTATCCGGTCATTGCAGGCAGCGGTAGACGTCGTAGGTGCGTCTGCCGTCGATGATCTCGCCGCGGGGCACCACGGTGTCGCCGCCCATGTCGGCGGCGGCATTGCGGGCGGCGTGTTCCAGTTCCTGCTCGATGCGCTCGGGCGGGCGCTTGAGGAAGCCGATGCGCTCGGCCATGGAGGCGGTGGTGCTGCCCAGACGCTCGCAGTCGGCCACCCGGTCGGCGGGAACCACCCGGGTTTCCTGGGCCTCGGGGGTGAGTTTCACGAAGGTGCAGCCGGTGGACAGCAAGGCGGCACCCACCAGGGTGAGGGCGATCAGGCGCGGGGCGCGGTTCATGGCTGGCTCCTTTGCATGGGGCAGGGTTTCAATGTCATGGGGCGGTTCGTTCCACTACGGCGCTGCGTTGCCGTGACGGGCGTGGACCATATGAATGGCGGTGGCCAGGGCCTCATGCAGGCTGCCCCCTTCGGCCTGGCCGGTACCGGCCAGGTCCAGCGCCGTGCCATGGTCCACCGAGGTGCGGATGATGGGCAGGCCCAGGGTGATGTTCACGGCGCCGCCGAAACCGGCATGCTTGAGCACTGGCAGACCCTGGTCATGATACATGGCCAGTACTGCATCGGCATGACGCAGGTGCCGCTGGGTGAACAGGGTGTCGGCGGGCAGGGGGCCGGTCAGGTCCATGCCTTCGCCACGCAGTCGCTCCAGCACCGGTGTGATCACACGGATTTCCTCATCCCCCAGGTGCCCGCCCTCGCCGGCATGGGGGTTGAGGCCACAGACCAGGATGCGCGGCGTCTCCAGGGGGAATTTGTTCCTGAGATCCGCATGCAGCACGCGCAGCACCATCTCCAGGCGCTCGGGGGTGATGGCCTGGGCCACTCGGGACAGGGGCAGGTGGGTGGTGACCAGGGCCACCCGCAGGGTGCCCGCGGTGAGCATCATCACGGGCATGGAGGCCCGGCAGCGCTCGGCCAGGAATTCGGTGTGGCCGGTGAAGGGGATGCCTGCCTCGTTGATGACGCCCTTGTGCACCGGTCCGGTGACCAGCGCATCAAACACTCCTTCAAGGCAGCCGTCTGCGGCCTGGGTGAGGGTGTCCAGCACGTATCGGGCGTTGGCCGGGTTCAGTGTGCCGGGGATCACTGGTTCGGCCACGGTGCAGCCTTTCCACAGATGCAGTTGCCCCGGTGCGTTGGCCTGGGGGGGCTGGTCAGGATCCAGCGGGGTGAGCGTGAGATGTATCCCCAATTGCTCGGCCCGATCCAGCAGAACCTGTGGGTCGCCCAGCACCACCCGCTGCGCAGAGCAGGGCTCCCGGCTGAGCATGGCCACCAGGTCGGGACCAATCCCGGCGGGCTCGCCGGGTGTGATGGCAATGCGGGGAATCGCCTGGGCCGGGCTCATCAGCGGGCCTGCTGGTTCAGGCCGCGATCCACCGCTGCAACATCATCCAGGCGCATCTCCACGTAGGATTCGTCCCGCAGGCGGCGCAGCCAGATCTCCAGTTCGTCATCCCGCTTGCGGTCGCGAATGATTTCCCGGGCCTGGGAACGCATCAACTCGCGGGAGCTGTCATGGCTGCGGCGGTCCTCCACCTGGAGGATGTGCCAGCCAAAGCGGGTGCGGAAAGGCTCACTCACCGAACCGGGCTCGGTGCGGCTCATCACCTGTTCGAACTGGGGCACCATGTCGCCAGGGTCGGTCCAGCCCAGGTCACCACCGCGCAGGGCACTGCCACGATCGTCGGAATGGGCCCGGGCCAGTTCCGCAAAATCGGCCCCATCCTCAATGCGGTTGCGCAGGGAGCGAATGCGATCGTGGGCCTCCCGGTCGCTGACCACTTCGCTTGGGGTGATCAGGATATGGCGTACCCGGGTTTGCTGGATCAGGCTGCGGCTGCCGGCACGCCGATCGGCCAGCTTGACGATATGAAATCCCGAGGGGGAGCGGATCACCTCGCTCACATCCCCCTCCCGCATGAGCACCACGTGCCGGGAGAACAGGGTGGGAACCTGATTGGCATTGCGCCAGCCCAGATCCCCGCCTTCCAGCGCCTGCTGTCCCTGGGATTCGCGTAGTGCCAGTTGGGTGAAGTCGGCGCCCTCGGCGGCCTCTTCGCGGATGCGTTCGGCCCGCTGCCGGGTCTCCCGAATCTGTTCCGGGGTGGCCCCCTCGGGCAGGGACACCAGCAGGTGCAGCAGGCGATATTCCACATCCCGGTCGATGGCGCCGCTTTCGCTGGCGATCAGGTCGTCGATCTCCTGTTCGCTCACCTGGATACGGCTGTCCACCTGTCGCCGGTGCAATTGGGCGATGGCCATTTCATCGCGGATCTGTTCCCTGAAGGCGCGAAAATCGATGCCATCGGCCACCAGCCGGTCGCGGAACTGGCCCAGGGTCATGCCGTTTTCCCGGGCGATGTTCTCGATGGCATTGTTCAGGCTGATGTCATCGATACGGATGCCGATGCGGCGTGCCTCCTGCAGTTGCAGACGCTCCAGTACAAGCCGGTCCAGCACCGGGCGAACCAGTGCGTTCGACGGTGGGGCCCGGCCGTCCCGGGCGGCCAGCTGGCGCTGGATGGTCTGGATGCGCTCGAACAATTCGCTGTGCATGATCACATCCTCTTCCGCGACGGCCACGATGCGGTCCAGAAGGCGGCCATCCTCGTCCAGAGGCACCACCCCGGGGTGGTTGTTGCCGCCCTGGGACAGGGCCACGCCCGGGAAGGCCATAAGCCCCATGAGCAGGATGCTAATAATCGTCTTCATAACCCAGTATGCCTTCACTCAGGAGTTCTCCCAGCCCGGTGCCCAGGCTGCCCAGACCCTTGAGGATCAGTTGAAAGTAGATGCCTTCATTGTATTCGCCCTGCACGCCATCGGTCAGATAACGCCGGGCCACCACCCGCGCACCCCAGCAGCAGCTGTTGTACTCCAGACCCGCCAGGATCTCCAGATCCCGATGGTCTTCCAGGCTGTAAGCCCATCGCCCTACCGCATCCCAACGCTTGGACAGGGGCCAGGCGAAGGAGAGATCGGTCTGTTCCAGGCGATCCTCCTGGAACCGATAGCCCAGGTTGGCCACTCGATTGCCGTCCTGCCGGTATTGCAGTTGAGCGGTGCGGCGCTCGGTTTGTTCCCGATGCGGGTCCCATTGGGTCGTGCCACGCACATTCCAGTAGCGATCCGGCCGCCAGGCGGCCTCGGCCACGATGGAGGAACTGTCCTGGGTGCGGGGGGTATCCTCCGGTCGCAGCCGCACGCGCTGGTCGTCGAAATACTGGATCTGCCCCAGGCTTACACGGAAACGTTCGGTACCGCTGCTCGCATCCACCACCCGGCTGGTGAGGGCGGTAGTGAGTTGGTTGGCGTTGGCTACCCGGTCCGGGCCGCTGAAGCTTTCGTCGCGGAACAGCTGGTCAAAGCTGAAACCGTATTCGGAGGTATCGAACCGGGGGATATCATCCTGGTCCCGGTAAGGGGTGTAGCGGTAGAACACCCGGGGCTCCAGGGTCTGGAAGCGGTCCCCTTGCAGGGGGCGATCGAAGAACAGCCCCCCGTCCACGCTGGCGATGGGCACGTCCCGCTGTAACTGACTGTCGGCACCGGACGGTTGTCCCTCCAGGTCGTAGTGGGTGAGACGATACCGCACGCGGGGTGTCAGAAACCAGGCCGCGCCCTGCAGGGGCAGGCTGGCCTCGGGCATGATGTCGGTGCGCTGCCCGGTCACACTGTCGCGCCGGTCAAAGCTCACCCATTCCGCACGCATGCCCAGGTCGATGCCATGGGTGGCCCGCGGCCAATCTCCACGGTAAAGCAGTTGTGGCAGGCGTTTATAGGGCCGGTCCGGGCCGACAATGTTGTCGTCCACGGTCTGGTAGTCCTCTACTCGAGCCAGCAGATTCCAGTTGCTGGCCTGGTAGCTCAGGTCGGCGCGCCGCTCCAGGTGCGTGGTGCTGGTGTCATCCAGGGAACTGCCGAAATCCGACAGGTAATCCGCATCGGATACATCCGTGCCCCGGGTGTGCAGACGCAGCCGGGAGGTGGGACGCCATTCCTGATCCCAGGTGAACCAGCTGCGGTCATCCCCGTACACTTCGTCATCCTGAAGGTATTCCAGATCGAAGCGCCCCACGGAGCTACCCGACATGTGTCGATACTGGCTGCCCAGCATGATGCCTCGACGGCCCAGGTAACGCGGGGCCAGGATGGCGTCCCGGTTGGGGGCCAGGTTGAAGTAGTAGGGAATCTCCACGTCCAGGCCGGTGGAATCGGCATTGCCGATGCTGGGCAGCAGCAATCCCGTCTGGCGCCGGTCGTCGATGGGGAAGTTGATCCAGGGGGTGTACAGCAGCGGCACCCGATGAAAGCGCAGCAGCACATTACGGGCCGTGCCCCGGCCGCTATCCTGGTTCAGGTCAACCCGGCTGGCGGTGAGCTGCCAGTCCTGGCGGCCCGGGTCGCAGGTGGTGTAGCTGGCGTCGCTGAGCCGGAACCGGTCGGGTCCGCGTGGTTCGATGGCGCTCGCCTTGCCCCGGGCGTGCCGGGGCCGGAAGAAGTATTCCACCTCCTTGAAGCGTCCTTCCTCGGAATCCAGATAGAGGTGGCCGGCGCTGCTTTCGAAGCTCAGGCCGGCCTTGTCGTCAAAGGTGACGTTGCCCATGGCCTCCAGGTAATTACGGGCGTGTTCGTACTCGAAGCGATCGGCGGTGAAGATGCGCGTGCCCTCGAAGACCTCCACGTTCCCCTCCAGTCTTGAGATGCCGTCACGGTCAAGGAAGGCCCGATCGGCCTCGAAGCGCAGTCGACCGTCATCGGCGTGGGAGATCTCTGGGGCAGGGGGGAGGTAATCGCACAGGGCCCATTCATCCGCCAGGGCGGGCGTGAAGGCGACACTGGCACACAATATCAAGGAGGGGGCGTGTCGGTACACGATGGCGAGTCCGATCAGCGGGAGTGAAATCCGGCGCCGTTCCCTCGGCACCGGCAAAGTCCGGGTCTCAGGGCCTTCAGGCCTTCGGGCCACCCACGGACTCGAGCACCTTGGAGACCTCCTTGAAGATGTCCTCGATCTCGCCCTCACCCTTCACGGTGTGCAGCAGGCTCTTGTCTCCGTAGTATTGCACCAGGGGCTCGGTCTGGGCCTGATAGACCTTCAGGCGGCTGCCGATGGTCTCTTCGTTGTCATCTGAGCGATGCTTGAGTTCACCGCCGCACAGATCGCAGACGCCTTCCTGGCGGGGGGGGTGAGTGTAGCTGTTGAACACGGCACCGCAGGAGGCGCAGGTGAGGCGACCGGTGAGGCGCTGCATCAGGCTCTCGAAGTCCACGTGGATGAGTACGGCGGCATCCAGGGGCTGGCCCAGGTCGCTGAGCATGTCGTCCAGGCTGCCGGCCTGGTTGAGGTTGCGAGGGAAGCCGTCCAGGATGTACCCGCGCTGGGTGTCCGGCATGGCCAGCCGCTCGCGGATCATGCCCAGTACCACGTCGTCTGTGACCAGTTCGCCAGCGTCCATGGCGGCCTTCGCCTGCTGACCCAGAGGTGTGCCTGCGGATACCGCGGCGCGCAGCAGGTCGCCGGTGGAGATCTGCGGGACCTTGTAACGTTCCATGATCAGTTTGGACTGGGTTCCCTTGCCGGAACCGGGAGCCCCCAACAGGACGATACGCATGGTATTTCCCCTTTAGCTTAGAGCTTGTTTTAAGCGATTTATTCAAGACAATAGGCCGAGACTTATACCTGCTCCAGCTATTGGGGCGCAACCACCCCCACTGGATTCATGCTTTCCGCAGCGCGTCATGCCGTTATAATGCCGCGTCGGTTTACAACCCATCTGGAGTGAAGACACATGAATATAGACAATATTCCCGCTGGCAAGGACCTGCCCAATGATGTGAACGTGATCATCGAGATCCCGGCCCAGGCCTCGCCCGTCAAATATGAAGTGGACAAGGACAGCGGCGCCCTGGTGGTGGATCGCTTCATGGCCACGCCCATGTTCTATCCTTGCAACTATGGCTTCATCCCCCACACCCTGTCCGATGACGGCGACCCGGTGGACGTGCTGGTCCTGACCCCGCATCCGCTCCTGAGCGGCAGCGTGATCCGTTCCCGCCCAGTGGGCATGCTCAAGATGACGGACGAGGCGGGTGAAGATGCCAAGCTGCTGGCGGTGCCCGTGTCCAAGCTCTATCCTGAGTACGATCGCATTCAGGGGCCAGACGATGTGTCGCCCTTGCTGCTGGACCAGATCAAGCACTTCTTCGAGCACTATAAGGAACTGGAACCCAACAAATGGGTCAAGGTGGAAGGCTGGGAAGGCGTCGATGCCGCTCGCGCGGAGATCGAATCCTCCGTCAAGCGCTTCCAGCAAAAGGGCTGATTTGAACGGTTCCGTGGGGTGTGGCGTCCTGTGAAGGGCTGCGCGCCCCGCGCGAGTCGTGGGCCGGCGGCCCCGGTCCCGCACTCTTACTCCCGCACGTATCACCGGAATCAGCGAGTCCATGCCGGCGCGCCAACCCCTCAAGAATCACCACCAGGAAAAGAGGCTTTTCCTCGCCCGGGTCGTGATCCTGGTGGTGGTGGTCGCCCTGCTGTTCGGTATCCTCAGTGCGCGTTTGGGTCACTTGCAGGTGGCCAGCTATTCTCATTTTTCCACCCTGTCCCAGAACAATCGCGTGCGCCTGGAGGCCCTGCCGCCCCCCCGAGGTCTGATCTTCGACCGCAATGGTGTGGTGCTGGCGGAAAACCGCCCCGCCTATCAACTGGAGATCACCCCGGAGCAGGTGGAGGACATGGAGGACACCCTGGAGCGACTTGCCCAGGTGGTGAATCTGGAGGAGATGCATATCGAGCGGTTTCGCCGCATGCTGCGTGGCAAGCGTCCCTTCCAGGCGGTACCCCTGAAACTCAACCTCAGCGATGAGGAATTGGCCAACTTTGCCGTGAACCGGCATCGCTTCCCGGGGGTGGATGTGGAGGCGCGCGTCGCCCGACATTATCCCCAGGGTGCCTCACTGGCTCACGTGCTGGGCTATGTGGGGCGCATCGACGAGCGGGAACTGGCCCGTATCGATACTCGGCGCTATGCCGGCACCTCCCATATCGGCAAGCTCGGGGTTGAACGCTACTACGAGGACGAGCTCCACGGCCAGGTGGGCTTCCAGAAGGTGGAGGTGAATGCGCAGGGACGCACGCTTCGGGTCCTGGAGCGGGAGCCGGCCACGCCGGGACGCGACCTGGTGCTGAGCCTGGATGTGCGCCTGCAGCGGGCGGCGGAAGAGATCCTGGACGGCTATGCGGGCGCCATCGTGGCCATGGATCCGCGCAATGGCGAAGTGCTGGCCATGGTCAGCATGCCCAGTTTCGATCCCAACCTGTTCGTCCACGGCATCCCCCGGTCCGTCTTCCAGGAACTGCGCACCCATCGGCGCCAGCCCCTGTTCAACCGGGCGCTGTCCGGACAGTATCCGCCCGGCTCCACCCTCAAGCCCGTCGTGGGGCTGGCGGGTCTGGAGCACGGCATCACCACGGCCGAACGCATCATGTACACTCGGGGTTACTACACCCTGCCCAATGATTCCCGCCGCTACCGTGACTGGCGCTACCACGGCGCAGTGGATCTGGATCGGGCCATCGCCCAATCCTCCGACGTGTATTTCTACGATCTGGGCCACAAGATGGGCATTGATCGCATGTCCGAGTTTCTGGGGCTTTTTGGTCTTGGTCAGCGCACGGGCATCGATAGTACCGGCGAACGTCAGGGCCTGCTGCCCACCCGGGAATGGAAGCGTGCCACGCACAACCAGCCCTGGTATCCCGGCGAGACACTCATCACGGCGATCGGGCAGGGTTATATGCTCACCACGCCCCTGCAGCTGGCCTCCGTGACCAGCACTCTGGCCATGCGCGGCGAACGGGTACGCCCGCATTTGCTGCGGGGACGCATTCAGGGAGAGGGCGGGGAGCTGACCATCGACGAATCCCAGTACCTGCCCCCGGTACAGGTCAGCCGGCCTGAATTCTGGGATCAGGTGCTCGTGCCCATGGAGAACACCATGCACCGACCCCGAGGGACGGCATACAACACGGCGGGCCGGGATGCTGCCTACCGCATTGCCGGCAAGACCGGCACGTCCCAAGTGTTCGGGCTGGGGGAGGATGAGGAGTACGACGAGGAGCAGCTGGCCTTGCATCTGCACGATCATGCCCTGTTCATCGGCTACGCTCCGGCGGAGGATCCACGCATCGCCGTGGCGGTGATTGTCGAGCACGGGGGCAGCGGTGGCCGGGTGGCTGCCCCCATGGCCCGCAAGTTGATGGATTACTATCTCCTGGAGATGGATTCCTGATGTTTCATACGGCGGCTGCCGAGATCGGACTGGGGCGCCAGATCCTGCGCGCCCTGCACCTGGACCTGCCACTGCTGGGGGGCATCATCCTGTTGCTGTCCCTGGGCTTCGTGGTGCTCTATAGCGCCAGTGGCGAGAATATGGACATGCTGCACCGCCAGGGTGTCCGTGTTGCCCTGGCCTTCGGCGTGCTCATGCTGCTGGCGCAGATTCCCCATCATCATCTGCGCCAGTGGTCGCCCTGGGTGTATCTGGTGGGGGTGGTGCTGCTGATACTGGTGATGTTCTTCGGGGAGGTGGGCAAGGGGGCGCAGCGCTGGCTGGACCTGGGCCTCTTCCGCTTTCAGCCATCGGAATTCATGAAGCTGGCTGTGCCCATGATGGTGGCCTGGTACTTTGCCGATCGGCCACTTCCGCCGCGCCTGCGGGAGTTGATGGTGGCCGGTGTGGTGGTGGCCATCCCCGCGGCCCTGATCGCCCAGCAGCCGGATCTGGGTACGGCCCTGCTGGTGACCGGGGCGGGTCTGCTGGTGATCTTCCTGGCGGGCATCCGCTGGCGGGTGCTCCTGGGGCTGGGAGTGCTGGCCCTGAGTGCCGCCCCCTTGCTGTGGCATTTCATGCAGGACTACCAGCGCCGACGGGTACTCACCCTGCTCAATCCCGAGAGCGATCCCCTGGGGGCTGGTTACCACATCATTCAGTCCAAGATCGCCATCGGCTCGGGGGGGCTGTATGGCAAGGGCTGGCTCAATGGCACCCAGTCCCAGCTGGAGTTCCTGCCGGAGCGTTCCACCGACTTCATCTTTGCGGTGTACGCCGAGGAGTTCGGCCTGCTGGGTGTGCTGCTGCTCCTTGCCCTGTATCTGTTCGTGATTCTGCGGGGCCTGGCCATCGCCGTGCGCGCCCAGGACACCTACGCCCGCCTGCTGGCCGGCAGCCTGAGTCTGACGTTCTTCATCTACGTGTTCGTGAATACCGGTATGGTGATCGGCCTGTTGCCGGTGGTGGGGGTGCCGTTGCCCCTGTTCAGTTACGGTGGAACATCCCTGGTGACCCTGATGGCGGCATTCGGTATTCTCATGTCCATCAACTCCCATCGCAGACTGCTGGCCCGATGAACCTCCCCATGACCCCCCTGGTGACCCCGATGCGCGGCTCCTCAACAAGCCCGTTCCCTCGAGTGACGACAGCCCTCATGGGGCTCTGTCTCCTGTTTGCCCTCATGCCGGGTGTGGGCGATGCCTCGCCTCGCTTCAAGGCGGGAGACCCCCCCTACCTGGAGCGTGAGGAGGTGCAGCGCTTCATCCAGGAACAGGTGGACGAGGGATTTGACGAGGATGAACTGCGCGCGCTGTTTGCCAACACCGACGGATTGCAGCGGGTGCTGGATCTGATCTCGGCGCCGGCCGAGGCCCGGCCCTGGAAGGACTATCGGCCCATTTTCCTCACCCGCCAGCGGATCGAGGCGGGGGTGCGTTTCTGGGAGGAACATGAAGCCACCCTGTTGCGGGCCCAGGAACGCTTCCGGGTGAACCCCGACATCATCGTTGCCATCATTGGCGTGGAGACCTTCTATGGTCGGCATGCCGGTGGCTTCCCGGTGTTCGATGCCCTGGTGACCCTGGGGTTTGATTACCCACCCCGGGCGGATTTCTTCCGCTCCGAGCTGGCCCACTACCTGCGGCTTGTGAGGGAGGAGGGGCTGGATCTGCTTGGTACCAAGGGCTCCTACGCCGGGGCCATGGGCCGGGGGCAGTTCATCTCCTCCAGCTACCGGGAATACGCCGTGGATTTCAACGGCGACGGGCGCCGGGATCTGCTCAATTCCTGGCCCGATGCCATCGGCAGCGTGGCCAACTATTTTCGGCGCCATGGCTGGTCCATGGGGGAGCCCGTGGTGGTGCGTGCCCAGGTGGAAGGTGACGACTACAAGGCACTGGTGAGCCGTCCTTACCGGGCCCGGCATAGCCTGGAAGATCTGGCGGAAAAGGGCATCAAGCCGGTGTCATCGGTGGATCCGGATGCCCGTTTTTCGGTGATTGAACTGGAGGCGGAGGAGGGTACTCAGGTCTGGCTTGGGTACGAGAACTTCTACGTGATCACCCGCTATAACCGCAGCCCCCTTTACGCCATGGCCGTGTACGAACTGGCCCGGGAAATCCGCGAGGCCCGGGAAGCCGAGCTGCGCCGGGGTGATGGTTCGTGAATCTTCCCGGGGTGGTGGGCGCGCTGCTGCTGGCCCTGGTGGCAGTGGGGCTGGCCGCCTGTGCTGGTCCGAGTGGACCCGTGTCCGGGGATGGTGCCCCGCATCCCCGGGAGGTGCCCGATCTGGCTGCCGTTGAGGAGCCCACGCCGCGGCCCGAGCCACCCAGTCGGTATGGTAATCCAGAGTCCTACGAAGTGTTCGGGAGGCGCTATTACACGCTGGCCTCGGCCGAGGGTTACCGGGAGCGTGGTATCGCCTCCTGGTATGGCACCAAGTTTCATGGTCGGCGCACCTCCAGTGGCGAACCCTATGACATGTACGCCATGACGGCGGCCCACACGGCGCTGCCACTGCCCACTTATGTGCGCGTCACCAATCTGGAGAATGGGCGTAGTGTGGTGGTGCGGGTGAATGACCGCGGGCCCTTTGTGAACAATCGCATCATCGACCTGTCCTATGCAGCAGCGCACCGGATCGACATGATCAATCAGGGCACGGCACGGGTGGAAGTGGAGGCCCTGGAGCCCTATCCGGCCTCCGGCAGGATGCAACAGGCGGCCACCCCCGCCGCGGTCGACAACGGTTCCGGTGAACATTGGCGGACACCCGCACCCCTGTTGCAGCCACTGCCTGCTCATGAGGCTCCCGGCGATGTCTTTGTGCAGGTGGGCGCGTTCGCCAGCCGCACCAACGCCGAGTTGCTGCAGGATCGCCTGCGGGCCCGGGGCCTCGGGCCTGTGGCCGTCACCGAAAGCCGGGTCGAGGATCGTCGTCTGTACCGGGTGCGCCTTGGGCCGAAGGCCGACGAGTCGCGGGCGGCCGAGGCGGGGCGCACCCTGGAGGCGATGGGCATCACGGATTTTCGTATCGTGACAGATTAAGTTGCCCCTGTGGGGATGCGTCCCGATCCACCCTGAAGTGTCTCCGGCATCCAGGGTGCGCATGTATGATAGCCTCATCCCATCCAGTTCCGAATCGAATCATTCCAGGTGTCTGAAGAGCCATGATCCAGAGAGTAAGCGTCTTTTTGCTGTTGTTTGCCCTGTTGCCCGGGGTGGCCCTGGGAAGTGCACTCAGGGTGTCTCCTCCCTCGGACCTCAATGCCCGTAATTACGTGGTGATGGATGCTCAGAGCGGCGCCATACTCGCGGAACGGGAAGGCGATCAGCGGGTGGAGCCCGCCAGCCTGACCAAGATCATGACCGCCTACATGGTTTTCCGGGAACTGCAGGAGGGCAAGCTCAGTCTGGACGAGGAAGTGGAGGTCAGTGAGCGGGCCTGGCGCACCGGCATGCGTGGGGCGTCGCGCATGTTCATCGAGGTGGGCAGGAAGGTCACCGTGGAAGATCTGCTCCGCGGCATGATCATTCAGTCCGGCAACGATGCCTGTGTGGCACTGGCAGAACGGGTGGCCGGCACCGAGGGGGCTTTCGTGGATCTGATGAACGCCCAGGCCCGGGCCCTGGGGATGCACGACACCCGCTTTCAGAACAGCCATGGTCTGCCCAGCGAGGCGGATCAGTACACCTCGGCCCGGGACATCTCAAGGCTGATGCAGGCCTTGGTGAATGATTTCCCCGAGTACTACGGGTACTACGCCGAGCGCAGCTTCACCTATAACGGCATCAGCCAGTCCAACCGCAACTTGTTGCTGTGGCGCGATGACTCGGTGGACGGCGGCAAGACCGGCTGGACCAGCTCCGCGGGCTACAATCTGGTGTCCTCGGCCAAGCGTGACGACATGCGCCTGGTGGTGGCCGTGATGGGAATCGAAGCCTCCAGTCACGAACAGGGTGGGCGCATGCGGGCCAACGAGTCCCAGGCCCTCTACAACTGGGCCTTCCGCCAGTTTGAAACCCATCGGGTCTACGAGGCCGGGGAGCCCCTGACCGAGGCCCGGGTGTGGAAGGGGGAAACCAAGTCCGTCCCCCTGGGCCTGACCGAGCCCTTCTATGTAAGCATTCCCCGGGGCAGTTATGAGCAACTGCAGGCACAAACGGAAATGGATCGCCTGCTGGAAGCCCCCATCCAGCAGGGTGCCAGCCATGGTGAGTTGATGCTGGTGCTGGGTGACGAGGTTGTCGCAACCCGCCCCCTGGTGGCGTTGGAGGCGGTGGAAGAGGGGGGCCTGGTCCGCCAGTTGATGGACGGGGCCTGGCTCTGGATCCGCTATTGAGCCGGCAAGCGCACGGGAGCCATGATGTCTGATAGCAAGATCATCCATCTCAACGGCGAGTTTCTGCCGGAGGATAGAGCGAAGGTCTCGGTGCTCGACCGGGGCTTTCTGTTCGGGGACGGCGTGTACGAGGTGATTCCGGTCTTCGGTGGCCGCCCCCTGCGTCTGGGGGAGCATCTGGATCGTCTGGCCCGCAGCCTGGCGGAGATCCGTATTCCCGACCCCCTGTCCCGCGAGGATTGGGCGATCCTCATTGACGAGTTGCTGGCCCGTAATCCGGGCGGAGACCGCAGCGTGTACGTGCAGGTGACGCGCGGCGTGGCGCCCCGGGATCATGCCTTTCCGGAAGCCATCGAACCCACGGTGATGGCCATGGTGAACCCCATTCGGCCGCCCGGGGAGCAGGTGCTGACCCAGGGCGTGGCCGCCGTGGTCATCCCCGACCACCGCTGGTCCCGTTGCGACATCAAGGCCATCACCCTGCTGGCCAATGTGCTGGCCCGGCAGGAGGCTGTGGACAGCGGTGCCACGGAGGCCATCCTGGTGCGCAACGGTCTGGCCACGGAAGGTGCAGCCAGTAACCTGTTCCTGGTGGCGGATGGGGTGATCGTCACGCCGCCCAAGGATCATTCCCTGCTGGGTGGGATCACCCGGGACCTGCTGGTGGAACTGGCCGAGGCCAACGGTCTGCCGGTGATGGAAACGCGTATCCCCGAGGACAGTCTTCAGGGTGCCCAGGAGATCTGGCTCACCAGTTCCACCCGCGAGATCCTGCCGGTCACGCGCCTGGATGGCCGTGCGGTGGGGGAGGGGGTGCCGGGGCCTGTGTGGCGGCGTGTTCATGCACTTTATCAGGACTACAAGGCCAGCCTGCGTCAGGAGGCCCCATGAGCGATCACAGTGAAACTCCTCTGCTGGATGACGCCTTTCCCTGTGAATTCCCCGTGAAGGTGATGGGGGCATCGGTGCCCGAGTTCCATGAGCGGGTGGAGGCCATCGTGCGCCGCCATGTACCTGAGGTGTCCAGCCAGGCCTTCTCGTCCCGGCCTTCCCGCAATGGTCGGTATGTGGCCATCACCGTGGTGGTGCAGGCCCGGAGCCGTCAACACATGGATGCCCTCTACCAGGACCTGACCGCCTGCGAACTGGTGACCATGGCCCTGTGAAGCCGCCCATCCGCGTGCATCGCCTGGGCCAGCGCGACTATGAGCCGGTGTGGCGAGCCATGCAGGACTTCACCACCGGGCGCGGCGAGGATACTGCAGACGAGATCTGGCAGGTGGAGCATCCGCCGGTGTTCACCCTGGGCATGAATGGCAAGCCGGAGCATGTGCTGGATGCCGGCGATATCCCGGTGATCCCGGTGGACCGGGGTGGGCAGGTGACCTATCACGGCCCCGGTCAGGTGGTGATCTATCTGCTGCTGGATGTGCGACGTCAGGGCATGGGGGTGCGTGCCCTGGTAACGACCCTGGAGCGCACCGTGATCGATTACCTGGAAGGCCTGGGTATCCAGGCGCAGGCCCGTGCGGATGCCCCCGGGGTGTATGTGGGGGGTGCCAAGATCGCCGCCCTGGGCCTGCGGGTGCGTCGCGGTGGCAGCTACCATGGGCTGGCCTTCAACGTGAACCCGGATCTGAGCGCCTTCGCGCGCATCAACCCCTGTGGCCATCAGGGGCTGGCAACCACGTCGCTGGAGCAGTTGGGGGTGGATGTGAGCTGGGGAGAGGCTGCCGAGGGATTGACGCTCGGTCTGGGGGCGGCGCTGGGGCGTCGGATCGAGTGGGTGCCCTCCGCGCCCCTCATCCCCGGCTAGAGGTATTCCCGCCAATGCCGGGGCCGCTGATCCCGGCAGCCGTGGGCCTGTTGCCGGTACTGGTTCACGAACACCCGTTGTGCCACGCCGCTGATGCTTTCGTCCTTCACCAGGCCCAGGTTGTCGCGGACGGTATCCTCGCCGTAGTTGTACAGGGCACGGCGTAGTTTCGACAACAGGCTGTTATCCATGTGGAACCCCACCTCGGTGAGGGCTTGCTCCAGTTCCGCATAGGTGATCTCGCGGATGTCGTAGGTGACCTGGAGTTTCCTGTCGCCATCGCGGTGTACCTCGCGGATGGCGGGCACCTCGTCCCGCAACATCAGCCAGGCGGCCTCCAGCTGGTCCTGTTCTTTCTGCGGGCCCCGGAACACCAGTTCCCGATGGCGAATGTATGCGTCGTCTGCGGATTCCATGAGGCCAATGCTAGCGGCCTGCCCGGAATATGCAAGACAAAAAATGCAGGCTTTCCGTCCCGGGGTTTCAGCCCTGGCAGCCGAGGGTCACCCGCTCCCGCCCGGCCAGGTCCTTGAGTGTGGCCACCTGTGACAAACCGGCTGCCTGGAACAGTGCGCGGACCGCCCCCCCCTGGTCCGCGCCATGCTCCACCAGCAGCCAGCCGCCGGCCAGCAAATGATCCGGCGCACCGGCCACAATCTGACGCAGGTCGTCCAGGCCGTCGGCACCAGACACCAGGGCCTCACGGGGTTCGTGACCCAATTGGCCCAGATGCGGGTCGGCTTCGGCCACATAGGGGGGGTTGCTGACGATCATGTCAAAGCGCGTGTCCCCCAGTGGGTCATACCAGCTTCCGTCGAGCCATTGGATGCGGGTGTTCAGGCCCAGGTGGCGGGCGTTGTCAGCGGCCACCCCCAGGGCGAGGGGGGAGCGATCCGTGGCGGTGATGCGTGCCTTCGGGCGTTCCGTGGCCAGAGCCAGGGCGATGGCGCCGGAGCCGGTACCCAGGTCGAGGATGGAGGCGTTACTGTCCTCGTCCAGGTGTGAAAGGGCTGCCTCCACCAGGATCTCCGTGTCCGGGCGCGGGATCAGCACCTCGGGGCCCACCTTCAGATCCAGTGACCAGAACTCGCGACGCCCCAGCAGATAGGCCGCAGGCTCCCCGGCGGATCGGCGCAGCGCCCACTGGCGCACCTGCTGGATGACGTCTTCTGGTGCAGGGTCTTCCCCATGGGCATAGAGCCAGGCGCGGTCGCGACCCAACGCCTGTGCCACCAGCAGCTGGGCCTCCAGGCGGGGGGCATCCACCGTTTGCAGGCCCTGGCAGGTTTCGGTGATCAGCTGGGCAACGGTCAGGGTCATCTCAGGGTGCGCCTTTACGTTGGAGGGGGCAGGTGAGGGGCCCATTGTGAGGGCCTTGCCTGGTGCTTCCTGAGAGTCTTGCCTCAGTCGCCCAGTGCCGCGAGTTGCTCGGCCTGGTGTTCATTGACCAGCGGATCGATCACCGGGTCCAGGTCGCCCGTCATGACGTTTTCCAGCTTGTAGAGGGTGAGGTTGATACGGTGGTCAGTCACCCGGCCCTGGGGGAAGTTGTAGGTGCGGATGCGTTCGGAGCGATCGCCGCTGCCCACCAGGGATTTGCGGGTGGCGGACTGTTCCGAATGCCGCCGGGTCTCTTCCATTTCCAGCAGCCGGGCGGCCAGGTAACTCATGGCTTTGGCCCGGTTCTTGTGCTGGGAGCGTTCCTCCTGGCATTCCACCACCAGGCCCGTGGGGAGGTGGGTCAGGCGCACGGCGGAGTCGGTCCGGTTCACGTGCTGCCCACCCGCGCCGCTGGCCCGGTAGGTATCCACCCGCAGATCGGCGGGGTTGATCTCGGGGACTTCCATCTCGTCGGGTTCGGGCATGATGACCACGGTGGCCGCCGAGGTATGGATGCGACCCTGGGATTCCGTCTCGGGTACCCGCTGCACCCGATGGGCGCCGGATTCGAACTTGAGGCGCGCATACACGCCCCGACCGGTCACCCGGGCGATGATCTCCTTGAAACCCCCATGTTCACCCTCGCTTTCCGAGAGGATTTCCATCTGCCAGCCCCGGGTCTCGGCGTAGCGGGAATACATGCGGAACAGGTCGCCGGCAAAGATGGCGGCCTCATCCCCGCCGGTGCCGGCGCGGATTTCCAGAAAGGTGTTGCTGTCGTCGTGGGGGTCGCGGGGGATCAGATGCCGCTGAAGGTTACGCTCCAGTTCCGCCAGGCGGACCTGGGTGGCATCCATCTCGTCCTCGGCCATGGCGCGCAGGTCCGGATCCGGGTCGCGGGCCATCTCGCGTGCAGCCTCCAGGTCGTCACGGGCCTGGGCATATTCGTTCCAGGCCGCCACCACCGGTTCCAGCTGGCTGTATTCCACGGAATACTGGCGAAACCGATCCTGGTCGCCAATCACCTCCGGGTCGGAGAGCAGGCCGCCCAGTTCTTCAAATCGCTCGGCAATGTCTTCCAGCTTGCGGCGAATGGAGTCTTTCACGAACTGATCTTGTGACCGCTGGTGTCGGTTTCAGGCAGCTTGAACAGGGCATGGGCCGCGTCGATGAGCTCCAGTTTGCCGTCCCGGGCCGCCTGGTTCATGCTGTCGCAAGGCTCGTGCAGGAACTTGTTGGTGAGGGTGTGGGCGAGAAAGCCCAGGGCCTCCTCCGGGGATTTTCCGGCAGCCACCATCTGCAGGGACTTGTCCAGCACCTCAAGCTGCATGCTGTGGGCCTTGTCGCGGAAGGCGCAGATGGTGCTCACCGCGTCCTGGGCCCGCAACCAGCCCATGAAGGTATCCACCTGGGATTCGATGATCTCCTCGGCCTGGCGCGCTGCCTCGCGGCGGGACTGCAGGTTCTCCTGGATGACCTCTTCCAGGTCGTCCACCGTGTAGAGATACACGTCGTCCAGCTTGCCCACCTCCGGTTCGATGTCCCGGGGTACGGCGATGTCCACCATGAACATGGGCCGATGCTTGCGCACCTTCAGGGCCCGCTCCACGGCCCCCTTGCCCAGGATGGGCAGCGGGCTGGCGGTGGAAGAGATCAGGATGTCGGCCTCGGCCAGGCGATTGGGGATCTCCTGCAGGGTGATCACCTCGGCGTTGAACTGATCCGCCAGGGGCTTGGCGCGTTCCACCGTGCGGTTGGCGACGATGATGCGCCCGATCTCGTTGGTGCTCAGGTGACGGGCGGCCAGTTCAACGGTTTCGCCGGCGCCGATCATCAGCGCCGTCAGGGGCTTCATGTCACCCCAGATCTGCTTGGCCAGGGAGACCGCAGCAAAGGCCACGGAGACCGGGCTGGAACCGATGGCGGTGGAGGTGCGTACATTCTTCGCTACGGAGAAGGCGTGCTGGAACAGGCGCCCCAGTTGACGGCCCAGGGTGCCGGAGCTGTTGGCGTTCTGGTAGGCCCCTTTGAGCTGGCCCAGGATCTGGGGTTCGCCCAGCACCAGGGAGTCCAGGCCGCAGGCCACACGCAGCAGGTGACGCACGGCGTCATCATCGTGGTGGCGGTAGATATAGGGCTGGATCTCGCTGGGTTTGAGGCGGTGAAATTCCCCCAGCCAGTGCAGTACACGGTCGGTGGGCTGGTGGGCTTCGGAGCGGAAATAAATTTCCGTGCGATTGCAGGTGGACAGTATGGCTGCCTCTTCCACCGGCGTGGACTGGGTCAGCCCATTAAGGGCCTCCTCCATGCGATCCGGTGAGAAGACGACCCGTTCGCGAATCCCGACGGGGGCGGATTTGTGATTGACTCCGAGAGTAAAAAGCATCGCACGTGAGGACCTGGTGAATAGCGTATTTTGCGCCAGCATTGAAGTCATGACAAGTTTACCCCAGTTTCAACCCTTTGAGTCCGCACGGAAAACTCTTGATCTTTCAGGTGTTGGCCAAGAGCCCGGGAACTTATCGGTCGCGTTATGGTGCCAAAGGGAGACGAGGCGACGCAGTCCATGCGGCTGTTTCCTCAATCTGACACTCAGGGTGCCCGGGCGCTGTCCAGTTGAGTTTACACTGTCCGGGGCCTTTGGCGCGCCCCCCTTGTGGGTATTCGTGCCGACGGGTTGCAACAAGCGATCCGGTCTGGTGTTCTGCTCATTTCGACCTATTGGGTTACTGTCCCCTGATGAAGCCTTCCGCCACGTCTTTTGCATCGTTTCCCGCTCGCGCCGCCGTCGGTCTGGCCGGCATCGTTCTTGCGGCCAGCCTGCTTACCGCCTGTGCCGGCCTCACCCAAGGGGGCGGCGGGCACGATCCGGAAGTGTATCCCAATCTTGATCTGCGGATGGGAACGCCGGAGGACAATGGTCAGGCGGATCTCTTATATGAACTGCTGGTGGGGGAGATTGCCGGTCATATGGGCGAACTGCAAGTCTCCCTTGATCATTACTTGCGCGCGGCCGGACGAAGTGATGATCCGGGCGTGGCCGAGCGAGCCACAAGGATCGCCCTCTTCTCCGGTGACCGGGAGAAGGCCCTGCCGGCGGCCCAGCGCTGGGTGGCATTGGACGGCGAAAGCCTGGAGGCCCGCCAGGTGCTGGCCGCCATGCTGGTCAACGATGATCAACCGGATGCGGCCGTGCCTCACCTGGAGAGGGTGCTTGAGCGCATGGAGGCCGTGGAGGGGGACGGCCTGGGGCTGTTGGTGAATATTCTTTCCCGGGCCCAGAATGGTCCGGCGGCGGTGAAGGCCATGGAACAGGTGGCTGCCGGACGCTCCGATGATCCGAGGGCGCAGCTGGCCCTGGGCAGCCTGGCGCTGCAGCAGGACCAGCCCCATGCGGCGGTGGCCGCCACGGAGAGGGCGCTGCGCATGGACCCGGGCCTGCGCGAGGCCAGCGTGCTCAGGGCGCGGGCAATCCAGCGCACCGGTGATCGTGAGGCTTCCCTGCAGGCCATGAAGGATTTGGTGGAGCGCTATCCCGACGATCTGGATCTGCGGGTCAATTACGGTCGGCTGCTGTTGCAGGAAGAGCGCTTTGCGGATGCCCGGATCCAGTTCGAGGCAGTGGTGGCTGAGCGCGGCGATGACGCGGACATGCTCTACACCCTGGGGCTGATCAACATCGAGATGGAGCAGTACGGCGAGGCCGAACGTTATCTGGAGCAGTTGCTCAAGATCGGTCAGCGCGCCGGTGAGGCGCGCTACTACCTGGGACGCATTGCCGAGCTCACGGGGGATGTCCAGCGTGCCGTGGACTTTTACGAAGAGGTGGATCGGGGTGATTACCGCCAGGAATCCATGATCCGTGCCGCCCGTCTTCGGGGTGAAATGGGGCAGGTCAACGAGGCTCGGGAGGCCCTGACCCGGTTGCGCGAGACCAGCGACAACCCGCGCCTGCAGGTGGAAACCTATCTTTCGGAAGCCCAGTTACTGCGTGAGACCCGGGACTATCAGGCAGGCCTGGCGCTTCTGGATGAGGCCCTGGAGTCACATCCCGATCACCTGGAGCTGCTCTACGCTCGGGCCCTGATGGCCGAACGTCTGGATCGGATCGACCAGCTGGAGGAAGACCTGAACCGCATCCTGGAGCAGGATCCTGATAACCCCGCGGCACTCAATGCGCTGGGGTATACCCTGGCGGATCGTACCGATCGCTTCGAAGAGGCCTACGACTACATCAGTCGGGCCTACGAGCAGCGCCCCGACGATGCCGCCATCATCGACAGCATGGGTTGGGTGCTGTACCGCCTGGGTCGCCTGGACGAGGCGGAAAGTCACCTGCGCCGCGCCTACGGCAAGATGGAGGATGGCGAGATCGCCAGCAACCTGGCCCAGGTGCTTTGGGAACGGGGCGAGCGCGAGGAGGCCCTGGACATCCTCGAGGCTGCCCTGGAGCGGGATCCGGATCACGAACGCCTGTTGCGCCTCAAGGAAAGGCTGAACCCATGATGCGACTGATCACGATATGCCTGGCGGCAGCCCTGCTCGCCGCCTGCGCCGTACGTCCGCCCGAGCCGGTTGAGGATGTTGAGCGCACCTGGCAGCAGCGGCTGGAGGTCTTGTCGGCACGGGATGACTGGGTGCTCGCGGGGCGCGTGGCCGTGGCCGTGGATGATGAGCGCTGGAATGCCAATTTGCGCTGGCGCCAGGAGGGTGAAACCTATGATATCCAGATCTATGGGCCTTTCGGTCGCCATGCCGCCCGCCTGCGTGGCGATGCCTCCGGCGTGACCCTCACTGACAGTGAGGGGCGCAATCATCATGCCCGGGACGCCGATCAACTGGTGTACGATACGCTCGGCTGGCGGCTGCCTGTGAACGGCCTGCGCCACTGGGTGCTGGGGGTTCCTGCTCCGGGGGGCTCCCTTGAGGCCTATGCGCTGGACCCGGCCGGTCGGCCCGAGCAGCTGGCGCAATCAGGATGGACCGTGCGCTACCAGCGCTACAGCGACGAGTCCCGTCCGCCGCTGCCCGATCGCATGACCCTGGAATTCGATGACATTCGCGTCCGTGTACTGATGGATGACTGGCAGATGAACCCATGAATCTGGATGCCTGGAGGGGCTGGCCGGCGCCAGCCAAACTCAATCTGTTCCTGCATATCACCGGTCGCCGTGCCGACGGCTATCACGAGCTGCAGACGGTGTTTCAGTTTCTCTCTCATGGAGATGTGCTGGATTTTGAGCCGCTCGCTGGAGATCAGGTACGTCCCGCTCACGTGCTGGAGGATGTGGCGCCGGAGGATGACCTGACGGTGCGGGCGGCCCGCTGCCTCAAGCGTGCCACCGGGTATGGCGACGGGGCGCTGATCCGGGTGCGCAAGGTGCTGCCCATGGGGGGCGGCCTGGGTGGAGGCAGCTCTGATGCTGCCACCACTCTGGTGGCGCTCAATCATCTTTGGGGTACTGGATTGACCCTTGGGGAATTGGCGGAACTGGGCCTGGGCCTGGGGGCTGATGTGCCCATCTTTGTCCACGGGCGGGCGGCCTGGGCGGAGGGGGTGGGGGAGCGCTTTGAGCCCGTTGCCCCCCCCGAGCCCTGGTATCTGGTGGTTCACCCCGGGGTTCATGTGTCCACTGGTGCCGTCTTTGGCGATCCTGGATTGACACGAAACTGCGAAGCCATCAAAATAGCCGACTTTACTGCGGGACGGGCTGCAAACGTATGTGAGCCCATCGTGTGCAAGCACTACCCAGCCGTTGCCGAAGCCCTTGGCTGGCTGGAGGGGCAGGGCGTCCAGGCCCGCATGACGGGGACCGGTAGCTGCGTCTTTGCCGCCTTTGAGGGAGAACATGCTGCTCGGGAGGCTCACGGCCGGTTGCCGGCACACTGGCAAGGCTTCGTGGCCCAGGGCCAGAACCGCTCCGCATTGCAGTACCGCATGGATCGCGCATGAGTTGCAACTCTCGCTGAAAGTGTTCTTGGGCCGTCGCCAAGTGGTAAGGCACCGGGTTTTGATCCCGGCATTCGCAGGTTCGAATCCTGCCGGCCCAGCCAACCATCGTCGAGTCCCCTGCGCCCACCCGGTGCAGGGGATTTGGTGTTTTTAGGGTTCCCTAAAATTATGCTCCCTAGATCCACAGTGGTCGAAAAAACCAAAATGATGATCTTCGCCGGGAACGCCACTCCCAACCTGGCGCAGAGCGTGGTCAACCATCTCAATCTGCCCCTGGGCAAGGCGGTCGTCGGTCGGTTCAGCGACGGCGAGGTGCAGGTGGAATTGCTGGAGAACGTTCGTGGGAGGGATGTCTTCATCATCCAGTCCACCGGTTCCCCCACCAACGACAACCTCATGGAACTGCTGATCATGGTGGATGCCCTGCGTCGCGCCTCGGCAGGCCGCATCACCACTGTCATCCCCTATTTTGGTTACTCCCGTCAGGACCGTCGTGTGCGCTCCGCCCGCGTGCCCATCTCCGCCAAGGTGGTGGCCAACATGCTCGAGGCAGTGGGGGCAGACCGGGTGCTCACCGTGGACGTGCATGCCGACCAGGTGCAGGGCTTCTTCAACGTACCGGTGGATAATGTCTACGCCTCCCCCATCCTCCTGGGGCATATCTGGCGCCAGAAGATCCCCAACCTGCTCGTCGTCTCCCCGGACGTGGGTGGTGTGGTGCGCGCCCGTGCCCTGGCCAAGCGTCTGGACGACGCCGAACTGGCCATCATCGACAAGCGTCGGCCCAAGGCCAATGAATCCCAGGTGATGCATATCATTGGTGATGTGCAGGACAAGACCTGCATCATCATCGACGATCTGGTGGATACCGCCGGCACCCTGTGCCAGGCCGCCAAGGCCCTGAAGGAGCACGGAGCCTCCAAGGTCATGGCTTATGCCACCCACCCGGTCCTGTCAGGCCCTGCCATCGAGAACATCACGAATTCGGAACTGGATGAGCTGGTGGTGACCGACACCCTGCCGCTGCGCCCGGAAGCCCAGGCCTGTGATCGCATCAAGCAGCTCAGTGTGGCCGGCATGCTGGCCGAAACCATCCGTCGCATCAATCGCGAGGAGTCGGTCAGCTCGTTGTTCGTCGACTGACGGTAGGGAACACATTTTGGCCGGGAGGTTCCTCTCCCGGCCCCATCGCCCCTCCTGGTCGCGGGAGGGGTTTCTTTTGTAAGTCGGAGAGCAAGACATGAGTGCCAATTTTGAACTGCAAGCAGAGTCGCGTACGGAGCGGGGCAAGGGTGCGAGCCGCCGCCTGCGCCGGGCCGGCCGACTGCCCGCCATCATCTATGGCGCCGGCAAGGAACCCGTGAGCATCACCCTGGATCACAGCGCGGTCTGGCTGAGCCAGGAATACGAGGCCTTCTATTCCCATATCCTCAACGTAACGGTCGACGGCAAGCTGGAAAAGGCCATCGTGCGCGATCTGCAGCGCCACCCCTATAAGCCCTTCCTGGTGCATATGGACCTGCAGCGCGTGAGTGACAATGAGCCCGTCCGTGTGCACGTACCCCTGCACTTCCTCAATGAAGAAACCTGTGTGGGCGTGAAGAAGGGTGGCGGCATGCTGAGCCACCAGTCCGTGGAAGTGGAAGTGGAGTGCCTGCCCCGTGACCTGCCCGAGTACATCGAGGTGGACGTGGGCGAAATGAGCGTGGGCGATTCCCTGCACCTGTCTCAGCTGACCCTGCCCCAAGGCGTGAGCTTGACTGCACTGGCTCAGGGCCCCGATCACGACCTGCCGGTGGTGAGCGTGCTCAAGACCCGTGGCGCTAGCACCGCCGAGGACGAAGAGTCTGAAGGTGGCGAGGAAACCCCCGAGGCCTGATGGGCTCACGGGGTTGACCGGGATCCGGAATGGACGCGTACCGTGAGTGAACAGGACACGATCCGCCTGATCGCGGGGCTGGGCAATCCCGGCCCCAAATATGACCGGACCCGGCATAATGCCGGGTTCTGGTTTGTGGACGCCCTGGCCCGGCGTCACGGTGGGCAGTTCCGCTCCGAGAGTCGGTTTGCCGGTGATGTGGTCCGGGTGACGATCGATGGGCAGGATGTCTGGCTGCTCAAGCCCATGGCCTACATGAACCACAGCGGGCAGCCCATTCGCCTGTTGTCGGACTTTTACCGGATTCCCGTAGCTTCCATTCTGGTGGTCCACGATGAGATCGATCTGCCTCCAGGTGCCGCCCGGATCAAGCGCGGCGGTGGCCATGGTGGCCACAATGGGCTGCGTCATATCATGGCCCATCTGGGCAAGGACTTCCTGCGTCTCAGGCTGGGCGTGGGTCACCCCGGGCATCGGGATGACGTGGTACCTTTCGTCCTCAGCCGACCGGCCCCCGATGAGGATGTCGCCATCCAGGACAGCATCGATCGGGCCCTGGATCTCACCCCCCAAGTGGTCATCGGAGAGGTTCAAAAGGCCATGAATCAGCTCCATACCAGTCCTTAGCCCCACCTCCCAGACAAGAACTCAAGACCGGAGTCCGGACACCCCATGAGCCTCAAATGCGGTATCGTCGGCCTGCCCAATGTGGGCAAGTCCACCCTGTTCAATGCCCTCACCAAGGCCGGTATCCAGGCCGAGAACTATCCCTTCTGCACCATCGACCCCAACGTGGGCGTCGTGCCGGTGCCTGATCCGCGTCTTGAGGTGCTGGCGGGGATCGTCAAGCCCGAGCGCGTGCTGCCAACCACCGTGGAGTTCGTGGACATCGCCGGACTGGTGGCTGGTGCCTCCAAGGGGGAGGGGTTGGGCAACCAGTTTCTGGCCCATATTCGCGAAACCGACGCCATTGCCCACGTGGTGCGCTGCTTCGAGAACGATGACGTGGTGCATGTGGCGGGCCGCGTGGACCCGGTGTCCGATATCGAGGTGATCCACACCGAGCTGGCCCTGGCGGACCTGGAGACGGTGGAAAAGGCGCTGACGCGACTGGTGCGTAATGCCAAGTCCGGCAACAAGGACGCCATCGCCCGCAAGACCGTGGCAGAAAAGGCCCAGGCCGTGCTGGCAGAAGGTCTCCCGGCGCGCATCGTGGAACTCACCGACGAGGAGCGTCCGCTGCTCAGGGAGTTGCAACTGATCACCGCCAAGCCGGCCATGTTCATCGCCAACGTCAACGATGATGGCTTCAGCGATAATCCGCTGCTGGAACGTGTGCGCGAACTCGCCGAGGCGGAGCATGCCCAGGTGATCCCTGTATGTGCCGCCATCGAGGCCGAAATCGCCCAGTTGGAAGAAGACGAGAAGGTGGAATTTCTGTCCGAGATGGGCCTGGAGGAGCCGGGTCTGGATCGAGTGATCCGTGGCGCCTACGATCTTCTGGGGCTGCAGACCTTCTTTACGGCTGGTGTGAAGGAGGTTCGCGCCTGGACCGTCAAGCGCGGTGCCACCGCCCCCCGTGCCGCCGGAGCGATTCACACGGACTTCGAGAAGGGTTTCATTCGCGCCGAAGTGATCGCCTACGACGACTATGTGGCCTGCAAGGGTGAGCAGGGCGCCAAGGATGCCGGCAAATGGCGCCTGGAAGGCAAGGAATACATCATGAAGGAAGGCGATGTGGTGCACTTCCGTTTCAATGTGTAGGCCTTGACAATTCGGGCGAAAACCACGAAAATCCTGCGCTTCCCAAGGCTACGTAGCTCAGCTGGTTAGAGCATCGCACTCATAATGCGGGGGTCGGTGGTTCGAATCCACCCGTAGCCACCATCTGCACCCTGACGTGTGTCAGGCAGCAAAAAGCCCGGATTTTATCCGGGCTTTTTGCGTTCATGGAGGCCCCATTGGCCATGACGGAAACCCTCGCTGTCTTGTTGATGGGCGCGGCGCTTGGCCTGTCTGCCGGGGTGGCGCCTGGCCCCTTGCTGGCCCTGGTGATCTCCGAGACCCTGCAGCACGGTTTGCGTGCCGGCATGAAGGTTGCCTTGGCACCGCTGCTGACGGATCTGCCCATCATCCTGCTCACCCTGTTCATCCTGGCGCAGTTGGCCCATGTGGATCAGGTGCTGGGCGGGTTGTCGATCATCGGCGCTGGCGTGGTGGCCTGGCTGGGGTGGGACTCGCTGCGATTTCGCCCGGCTGGCCCGGGCGCCGGCGTGCTGCCCCGGGAGCGCTCGCTGCAAAAGGCTGCGCTGGCCAACATGCTCAGCCCGCATCCCTATCTGTTCTGGCTCAGCGTGGGCGGCCCCATCGTCATCCGCGCGTCCGAGTCCGGCCCCTGGGTTCCCGTGGGCTTTGTCACGGTCTTTTACGTATTGCTCATTGGTGCCAAGGTGGGCATCGCCCTGATGACCGCGTGGGCCCGCCCCTGGCTGGCAGGACGGGGCTATGTGATGACGGTGCGGGCGCTGGGGGTGGTGCTGTTGGCTCTGGCCGCGGTGCTGTTGTATGAGGGGGTGCGGACCCTGCTGGGTTGAGAACCCGGGGTCGAGCTCGTGAGCATGGAGTCCTGTACCAGTGTATCCGGCTTGATTCGCGTCCCGATCGAGACACAACGGTTGCTCAAGGCGGCGAGGCTCGTGTTGCGGTGAAAGCCTTCCCACCGACCTCATCTCCCGGTTCGATTCCGTGGCGCTCGAACCAGCCCGCATTCACCTCCAGGGCGAAGCGCACCGGCTCAGAGGCGGTGTGCGAATCGGTGGTTTCCGGTTGCATGGTCATGATCTCGATGATGCGATGATCGGCACTGATAAAGGCCACGTCCAGAGGAATGAGGGTGTTTTTCATCCACATGCCGTAACGGGCCTCCCGGGGCCACACAAAGAGCATCCCCTGGCCTTCCGGCAGATGCTCGCGGAACATCAGGCCCTGACGGCGGCTGGCCGGATCCGCAGCCACTTCCACCATGACGGTGTGTTCGCCAATGGTGAGCGGCAGCAGCAGGGGGGCGCCAGCATCGGCTGGGGGTGAGTAGCGCAGCAGGGGAAGGCAGGCCGTCAGCAGCAATGCGCCAACGAGGATTGCCCACAGCAGTTTCCGGGACGGGCCGGAGGGCCTGGATGGCATGAGTCAGTGCTCCCTTCAGGGGGTGTCCACCACCTCGGTCGGCTCGGCGCCCGGACTAGTGCAGGGTCGGCGGCGATTCATCGAAGAGGGCCGCCACAGCGGCGGCATCCAGCCGGTATTCCCGGTTGGCCAGGTCGTCACGGATGACCACCTCGCCTTGTTCGCTCAAGACGGATTCCACCTGCTCGCGTCCCAGGGAGCGCAGCATGTTGCGTACCTTGGTCCAGTCCTCCGGCGCGTCGTGGATGACCCGGCGGGGCTCGAAGACGCGCACCGTCTCCTCGGGGAAGAGGCGCGTGAGCAGGTTCTGCGCCGGGAGTTCAATCTGCTCCTGCGGGGTGACGGTGGAGGCCAGTTGCTCGACACGGTTCCAGCCATCCGGATCCCGGGCGTCGGCCTCGGGCAGCTTTTGCAGCAGCAGGCCGGCGACGCCGGTCCGGGTGGCGGCCAGGAAGAGTCGGGAGGGCAGTTGGTCTGACAGCCCCAGGTAGTGCTCGAACATGCTGGCGATGCGCTCCCCCTGCATGGGGACCACGCTCTGCCAGGGCTGGCGCATGGTGGGCATGTCCAGGGAAAGGAGCAACTGACCATCACCCAGGAGCTGTGGAGCGGGTGCCGGCTCGATGCGGGGCTCGGTCTGGGCCATGGCCCGCAGATTCAGGCGCTCGTCGCAGTCCACCACCAGCAGGGAGATGGGGCCGTCACCCTTCAGTTGAAAGGTGATCCTTCCGGGTTGCTTGAGCGATTCGGAGATCAGCAGGGCAGTGGCGCACATCTCGCCCAGCAGTTCGGTGGCCGGAAAGGGGTAGTCCCGTTCCGCCATGACCTGTTGCCATACCGGCCCCAGGCGCACCACGGCGCCGCGGATGTCCAGGTCCTCGAGCAGGAAGCGCTGCAGTTGATCCTGGCTCATGCCAGCACCGCCTTGTACTGATCGGCGTCAAAGCCCACCAGCACCTCCGTGCCCCTCTCCAGCACCGGTCGCCTGATCAGGGTCGGGTGCGTCTCCATCAAATCACGGGCGCGGCTCTCGTCCAGTGGATCACGTGCCTCCTGCGGAAGCTTGCGCCAGGTGAGGCCCCGACGGTTGATCAGGGCGGCCCAGCCCACGGCCTGGTTCCAGTGAGGCAGTCGTGAGGCGACCACGCCTGTTTTCTTGTAGTCGATGAAGGTGTACTCGATACCGTGATCATTCAGCCAGGCGATGGCCTTTTTCATGGTGTCGCAGTTCTTGATGCCGTATAGGCGGCAGACAGAGTCTTGCTCGAGGTGGGGCATGGGAGGGGATGCGGGCCTGTGTGTACGAGTCCCGGATTATAACGCCCTGCCCGGCAACGGGAACATGCTTCCGGTGTGTCAGATGGTTGGGTAAGGGGAGAGGGTGGTGGCAGATAGAAAGAAGGGGGAAGGGGGTGGAACGGTAGAGGCGGCTGACAAACCGCGCCGGGTGGGACTCTGCAAAAGTCACCATCCAGCGTTTCAGGGGGTTGTCAGCGCGGCCTCTACCCGCACCGCGACTTCCGATGCCGCGAAGACCTCAGTAGAAGGGTCTCCACAGGAACACCAGGAAGTGGGCAGCCGCCGCCAGCACCATGAACACGGTGAAGGTGGTCTTGAACTGCTCGTGGAATTCCTTGGCTTGTTCTTCGCTCAGGCCGGAGATGCTGTCTTCGTTCATGGTCTAGGTCCTCGTCGCTCAGGCGATGTCTTGGGTGGCTTCAACAACTTCGCCGCGCAGCGGGTTGTAGTCGTCGTTGCTGTAGACAAAAGCGTGAACCACCAGGGCCACCACCAGAACGGCCATCAGGATCGGCATCAGCCAGGTGCCGGGGTTGACCACCAGCCACAGCTTCCAGTCGTCGCTCGGGTTGCTGGGCTTCTTCGCTCTGTATTCGCTCATGGACATCATCCTCTTGAGATTGAAGGCGGGTCTGCGCAGACCCTGAACACAACACATGGTGCTAATCACGAGCGTGGCGGGCTATGCTCCCCGAGTCACCCGAAAGTGGCGGGAATGACCCTGCTCGTAGTCCGGGTGTGAGTCTACGTTGACACGGGGGGATGTCAAGGCAAGTGGACGCCCGCTTTGCCAGGACAGCCCCATAACCCTTCAAAGTGTTGAGCCAAATCATGAATAACGAGGTGCCCATGACCCGGATACACATCACTGGAATGAGCTGCGGCCATTGCGAGGCCAGCGTGGAAAAGGCCCTGACGAACGTGCCTGGTGTGGACCAGGTGGTGCGAGTGGATCGCCAGCGGGAGGAGGCGGTGGTGGAGGGGCCTGCCGCTGCCCAGGCCCTGGAGGAGGCCATCATTCGCCTGGGTTTTCAGGCAAAGGTGACGGAATAAGTCCCGTCTTCACCGGTCCAATGGACCTCCATACGTCGAGATCCGGATCGAGCCCCCTGGTGATCCTGACCACCGTGCCCCTGGCTGTGGTCGGGGCGTTGCTGGGTCTGTGGCTCACCGGGCAGAGTCTCAACATCATAGTCAGATCGGCATCGTGATGCTCATTGGCCTGGCCGCCAAGAATGGCATCCTGATCGTGGAGTTCACCAACCAGCTGCGGGATGCGGGGCAGGCCTTCGGCGAGGCCCTGGTGGAGGCGGCCCGCATTCGTTTGCGGCCGGTACTGATGACTGCTGTCACCACGGTGATGGGCACGCTGCCGCTCATTCTGGCCAGTGGTCCGGGGTCGGAAAGCCGGTTCGTGATCGGCACGGTGGTATTTTCCGGGGTGTTGTTCGCGACCCTGTTCACCCTGTTCGTGGTGCCGGTGGCCTACCAGACCCTGGCCCGACGCACGGGTTCGCCCGGTGATACCGGCCGTCGCATCGATGCCCTCGATCATCAACACGGACCGGCGGAGGTGTGAAGTCGGAGAGCCCTGGCTCTTGATCTCGCGTAAAATGCAGATCTCGCGTGAAGATCCGGAGTGGCTGCCGTGCTTAAGGATCTGAGAGGAGGGCTCATGGACAGGCTGGGGTTTCGCATCGCATTGGCCATCGCCATCCCGGTGGTGGCCTTTCTCATCATGGCGGGTATCGCCCTGGGTGAGCGCGAGCGGGTCGGTCGTGACATGGCCACCACCGGAGACATGGCCGCCCTGGCCACGGAGGGCAAGGCCCTTGTGCACGCCCTGCAGGATGAGCGGGCCGATTCGGTGGGTTATCTCAGCGGCCTGGATAACGAATTCTGGTACATCCTGGAGGAGGCCCGTGACGCCACCGATGGACTGATCGAGCCGTTTCGGGAACGGTGGGAGCAACTGGCCAGCGGGCAGGAGGGCCTTCCACCACACACCCTGCTGGACAGGATGGGTGAGGACCTGCGCAGCCTGGCACAAATCCGCAGCCTGGTGAACCAGCAGGCGTTGCACCCCCTGGAGTTGCTGCCGGCGTATGACCGTCTGATTCAGCGGCTCATCCTGATGGTCTCTCACACCCCTCAAGCGCATGCCGATGCACAGCTCACGGCGCTCTTCAACGCTTACCGCCCCTTGTTGCTCCTCAAGGAGCATGCGGCTCGCGAGCGTGCCTTGGGCAATGCCTGGCTGGGAGCCTTTCAGCCCGATCGGCGGGTGTTTCATGGTTTCCTGAGCAGCGTGGCCATTCAGGATCTGCAGCGTCAGCAGTTCATGTCCCTGGCCCCGCCGGGTCACCGTGATGCCCTGCTGGAGCTGGAGTCCTTGCCGGCCCATCAGGAACTGCTGGCCGCCCGCGCGGCCATGATCAACCATGGATCTGCCGGCAAGCCTGAGCATCTGAATGTCATGCGCTGGTATGGGGTCACCCGCGAGCGTGTCGATCAATTGCGACACATGGAACAGGACCTGACTGCCGAGATTCGCGTTGCCGCCGCACGGGCAGAGCGGGAGGCCCGTCAGGAGTTCATGGTCTTGCTGGGGATCGCCCTGATGCTGCTGCTGTCCACGGTGACCCTTTCGGTGGCCATCGCCCGTGGTCTGCTCAAGCGCCACCGGGAACGCCTTCATGCCATGGAGCGGGTGGCCTGGCTGGCTCGCCACGACACCCTCACTCACCTTCCTAACCGGAGTCACTTCACCGAGTTGCTGGACCAGCGGCTGGAAGCGGCGCGCCCTGAGGGGAGTTCCATGACCCTTTATCTCATGGACCTGCAGGGGTTTTCGGAGGTCAACCGGATCTGGGGTGAATCCGTCGCCGATCAGGTGCTGGTGCAGGTGACCGAGCGGATGCGCGGGTTACTGCATCCGGACGCGCTGCTGGCGCGCATCTATGGGGATCAGTTCGGTGTTGTGATAGGGCCTTCTGAGTCCGCGTCGGGACTGGACGCCGCCGAGGGCGGGGAGGCGTTCGCTCAGCGGTTGCTCGCCTGCCTGGATGAGCCCTTTCAGGTGGGGCGGCGGCGGATCGAAATGCGCGGCAACATCGGCGTGGTGGCCTGTCCGCCTTTTCCCCGGCATGCCTCGGAACTGCTGTCCGACGCCGGCTTTGCGGTGGAATACGCCAAGTCCAGTCCGCGTCAGCGCTACCGTCGCTTCGAACCCAGGATGCTGGAACGGCATGCAGCCCTGGTGGATCTGGATCGGGATCTGGAAAAGGCCCTGGAAAGGGGCGAGTTTCAGGTGCACTATCAGCCCAAGCTGGATCTGGAAACCGGTCGCCTTGTCAGTGTGGAGGCCCTGTTGCGCTGGTATCACCCAAGGCGTGGTTGGGTGTCGCCGGACGAGTTCATCCCCCGGGCCGAAACCAGCGGCACCATCATCGAGATCGGTGACCATGTCCTGCGCGAGGCCTGTGCACAGATTCAAGCCTGGCGTCAGGGCCTTTGCCCGGACCTGACCGTGGGCGTCAACCTGGCCACCCTGCAACTCTATCAGGCCGACATCGTGGCACGGGTGCGCCAGGCCCTGGTCGAGACCGGTCTGCCCCCCGAGGCACTGGAGCTGGAGCTGACCGAGACCGGCCTGATGGAGGACATGAACGCCGCCACGGAGGCTCTGGAACGCCTGAGGGGCCTGGGAGTGAGCCTGTCCGTGGATGACTTTGGCACGGGCTATTCGTCGCTGGCCTATCTGCGCCGCTTCCCCTTGCAGGGACTGAAACTGGACAAGCGCTTTGTCAGCGATCTGGAGTCCAGCGACGAGTCGCGCATGATTGCCTCTGCGGTGCTGAGATTGGCTCGAAGCCTGTCCCTGCGCTCCGTGGCCGAGGGCGTGGAAACCCAGGCCCAGGCCGACTGGCTGAGGGAGCGGGGGTGCCGGCTGGGACAGGGATATCTGTATGCCCCAGCCATGCCCCCGGACGAGTTTGTCCTCTGGTTGGGGCAGCGGTGATCTGAACCGGCACGTCCGGGAGGCTGAAACGACCGGCTGCGCGGGTGTCCGGCCGCCACCGCACCGGGGATGTTATTCTCAGGCTCAAAAAATGGTGGGCGGGCTGACGGATTGTTCGTGAGCGTAGGGTGTGGGGCACCCAAGGGTGCCTGTCGCCGGGATCTGATCATGTGGGAGGGGGCATGGAAAGGCTGGGGCCGCGTATCACCTTGGCCGTCGCGATTCCCGTTGCCGCGTTCGTATTGATGGCCGTGCTGGCCCTGGGTGGGCGGCAGGGTGATGCTCGGCACATGGAGCATGCCCTGGCCACGGCCTCGCTGGCCTGGGAAGCCAAGGTGCTGATCCATGCCCTGCAGGTGGAGCGGGGCAGTTCGGCTGGCTACCTGAGTGGGCCGGATCAGGAGTTTCTGACCATTCTCAAGGCCGCCCGGGACGAAACCGATCAGGCGCTGGAGCGCTTTCGTGATCAGGTCAGCCGGGTGGATCCCGAGCAGGTGGGCGCTGTCGCACAACTGGTGCGGAGGTTGTGCCCTGAGCTGGATGCCCTGGAGAACCACCGTCGGCAGGTGGATCATCAGCGGCTGGAGCCGCTGGAGGTTCTGCCACCCTACAGCAGCGTGATTCGACGGTTGATCCTGGTGGCCTCTCACGCGCCCGAGGGTCGCGTTCACGCACAGACGCCCGCGCTGCTTCATGCCTATCGGCCACTGCTCCTGCTCAAGGAGCACGCGGGCCTGGAGCGGGCCCTGGGCAGTGCCTGGCTCAATGCAGCCCGCCGTGATCGCAACGTCTTTTATCGCTATTCCAGCAATCTGGCCATTCAGGATCAGCAACGCAGCCACTTTCTGGCCCTGGCCCCGCTGGAGCATGGCAATGCCCTTCTGGAACTGGAATCCCGAGCGGATCACCAGGCCCTGATGGCGGCCCGTGCTGCCATCATCGAGAATGGTGACGCCAGCCAGCCCCAACACCTGGACGCCGTGGAGTGGTTTCGCATCACCACTGCCCGTGTGGATGCCCTGCGGGAAATGGAGATAAGGTTGTCGGAGCACATCATGGAAAACGCCCGGGCAGAAAAGGAAAGGAGCCGCGAGCGACTGGCCCTGTGGACGTTCTTCATCCTGTTGCTCACGGTGTTGACCATGGGCCTGTCCCTGCTGGTGGCCAGGGATCTGGTGCAGCGCTACCGCCAGCACCAGGAGGCAACGGAGCGGATCGCGTACATGGCGCGTCATGACGCCCTTACTCGCCTGCCCAACCGCGGCTGCTTCCATGAGCGGCTGGAGGACCGGCTGGCCGAGGCTCGGACCAACCAATGGCCACTTTGCCTTTACTTGATGGACCTGGAAGGGTTTGCCGAACTCAATCGCATCTGGGGCGATGCGGTGGCCGATCAGGTGCTGACAATGTTTGCACGGCGCCTGGTGGAAAAGGTTGGAGCGGATGTACTCGCGGCACGGGTCTACGGCGACCAGTTTGGCCTGGTGGTGTGCAAGGATTCACGCCTGTCGGATATCACTTTGCTGGCGCGTGATCTGCTTTCCACCCTGGATGAGCCCTTCCAGGTGGGGGAGCGTCGCATCGAAGTGGCAGCCCATCTGGGGGTGGTGCTGTGTCCCCCCTATCCGGATCATGCCTCGCAACTACTGGTTCATGCCGGGCTCGCCCTGGAACACGCCAAGGCCACCCTGGGTCAGCGCATGTGCGTCTTCGAGCCGGGCCTGCTCGATCGTCATACGGAGGCCCTGGAGCTGGATCATGACCTGGAGCAGGCCCTGGCCCAGGGTCAGTTCGAGCTGCACTATCAGCCCAAGGTGGCGCTGGAATCCGGCCGCATCGTCAGTTTCGAGGCCTTGCTGCGCTGGCGGCATCCCAGGCGGGGCTGGGTTCCACCGGGGCAGTTCATACCCAGGGCCGAGGCCAATGGCAGCATCATTGCCATTGGTGACCTGGTGCTGCGGGAAGCCTGTCTTCAGGCCCGGCGGTGGCGGGATGCGGGCTGGCGGGATCTGACCGTGGCGGTGAATCTGTCCACCGTGCAGTTGTACCAGGCGGACGTGATCGCGCGGGTGCAGTGGGCCCTGAGCCAGGCCGGGTTGCCGGCCCAGGCCCTGGAACTGGAGCTTACCGAAAGCGGCCTGATGGAGGACATGGATGCCGCGGCCGAGACACTCGGTCGCCTGCGGCGACTGGGCGTGCGTTTGTCGGTGGACGATTTCGGTACCGGCTACTCGTCGCTGGCCTACCTGCGGCGTTTCCCGGTGCATGCCCTGAAGCTGGATGCCCGGTTCGTGAAGGACCTGGAATCCAGCGATGAGGCCGAGATGATCGCCAGCGCGGTGCTGGCCCTGGCCGAAAGCCTGTCGCTGGACTGTGTGGCCGAGGGCGTGGAAACCCAGGCCCAGGCCGACTGGCTCAGGACACGGGGGTGTGGACAGGCCCAGGGCTACCTCTATGCCCGTCCCATGCCGGCGAATCAGTGTCAGCCCCTGCTGGCCCGTGGGTATGTGACCCGTTCCTGAAGACTGAGTATGATGCAGGGATGGCTGTCCCATTGCCGGGACCCGATCATCGACTGCCTTTGAAGGAGTCCTACGTGGCTGATACCCCCGGGACAGTGGCCCTGGCCATGACCGGCGCATCTGGTGCCCAATATGGCCTGCGTCTGTTGCAATGCCTGCTGGATGCGGGTGTGCGGGTCTATCTCATGGTGTCCCGGCCTGCCCAGGTGGTGTTGAGCATGGAAACGGATCTGTCACTGCCGGGCAGGCCCCGGGAGATGGAGCGCTTTCTCTCCGAACGTTTCGGGGCTGCTCCGGGACAGTTGCAGGTGTTTGACCGGGAGCAGTGGACCGCCCCGGTGGCCAGTGGCTCCTCTCCTCCCGATGCCATGGTGATCTGCCCTTGTACCACCGCCACCCTGGCGGCGGTGTCGGGTGGTGCCAGTCGCTCCCTGATCGAGCGCGCCGCCGACGTGGCCCTGAAGGAGCGGCGCCGGCTGGTGCTGGTGGTGCGCGAGACGCCCTTCTCGGAGATTCATCTGGAACACATGCTGCGGCTGAGCCGCATGGGGGCCGTGATCCTGCCCGCCAATCCCGCGTTCTACCATCGGCCCCAGAGCGTGGATGACCTGGTGGATTTCATTGTCTCCCGGGTGCTGGATCATCTCGGGGTGCCCAACGCCCTGGTCCGCCGCTGGGGGCGGGATGCCGACCATGATACGGGCCGCGAGGCCGGGGGAGTGGAGTGATGGAACTGCCTCTGTTTCCGCTCAACACGGTGCTGTTCCCGGGCGGCGTGTTGCCGCTGCGGATCTTCGAGACCCGCTACATCGACATGGTGCGCCAGTGCATGCGTACCGAGAGCCCCTTTGGTGTCTGTCTGATCCGCGAGGGGCCCGAGGTGGCCGGGGCGGCCCAGGTGCACACCATGGGCACCTGGGGGCGCATTGTCGATTGGGATCGCCGCGCCGATGGGTTGCTGGGGATCACGGTGATGGGTGAGAGCCGTTTCCGGGTGGAAACCACCTGGGCCCGCAAGGACCGTCTGCTCATGGGGGAGGTGGAAGCAGTGGAGTGGCCGCCTGAAGTCGGTCTGCCGGAGGAATTTCTGCCCCTGTCGGGTCTGCTTCAGCGCCTGGTGGAACAGTTACCGCCGCCTTATGGGTTGCTGCATGGGCATTACGATCAGGCCGGCTGGGTGGGCGCCCGCCTGGCGGAGTTGATGCCCCTGGATCTGAAGGAAAAGCAGGCCATGCTGGAGATGGATGATCACCTGGCCCGCCTGTTCCGTCTGCGTGATGCCATGATGGGCTTGCAACTGCAGCCCTGAGCCTGCGTTCGGCGCGGGCTCGACGTTGACAACGGGCCCCGTGGCCTGCATCTTGCCCGGCCAGATACCGACTCAGGAGGCCTGAACATGGCCGTCATTGATATTACCCAGGACCGCCTGGAGGCCGCGATCCGTGACAGCGGTACGCTGATCCTGGATTTCTGGGCCCCCTGGTGCGCCCCGTGCCGGGCCTTCGCCCCCATCTTCGAAGAGGCCTCCGAGCAGTTCCCCGACGTGGTGTTCGGCAAGGTGAACACCGAAGAGGAGCAGCAACTGGCGGCCTTGTTCCAGATCCGCTCCATCCCCACCTTGATGATCTTCCGCGAGCAAATCATCGTCTTCAACCAGCCGGGCATGCTCTCGGCCAGTCAGCTCAATGAGGTATTGGAGAAGGTGGCCGCGCTGGACATGGATGACGTGCGCAGCAAAATGGAAACCGGACCGGACTCAGGCGAGGATCAGGGCTGATCAGCCCCCGACCCCGATCATTCTCAAGCCCAGCCCGATCAGCAGCAGGGCAAACACCCGCCGCACGAGTTTCACCGGCAGGCGGTGGGTAAGCCAGGCGCCGATGCGGGCAGTGAAAAAGGCCGCCAGGGCAATGCCGGCAAAGGCCGGCCAGTGCACATAACCGCTGCTGAAGGCGGGCAGCGCCGCGTGCCCCCATCCGTGAATCATGAATCCGGCAGTGCCCGCCAGGGCGATGGGCAGGCCGGTGGCTGCGGCGGTGGCGATGGCCTGGCGCAAATGGATGTTGAACCACACCATGAAGGGCACCATCAGGGTGCCGCCGCCAATGCCCAGCAGGGCCGATACCCCACCGATCATCCCGCCGCCGGTGTTGAGCACGGCAGGTCCGGGTAGCTGTCTGCCCGGTCTGGGCGGCAGGCTCATGAGCAGATAGATCCCCATCAGGATCTCGAATACCCCGAAGACCTGCCGCAGCAATACGGCGCTCATGAATTCTGCCAGGGTGGCCCCGGCCAGGGCACCGAGCATGACGCCGGGCGCCATTCGCCGGATCACCTGCCACTGCACCGCGCCATGGCGATGATGCGCCAGGGTGGAGGCGATGGCTGTGGGGATGATGGTGGCCAGGGAGGTGCCGATGGCCAGGTGGGTGATGATTCCACTGTCCACCTGTTGGCGAGTGAACAGCCACACCAGTACCGGCACGATGATCAGGCCACCGCCCACCCCCAGCAGGCCCGCCACCACGCCGGTGAAGGCCCCCAGTGCCAGATAGGCGAGGATGTCCCACATATCATCCACCCGGGGAAGACCCCGGGTATCAGCCCCGACTTAAAGGCTTTGCAGCACTTCGCCCGCCTTGCGGATGGTTTCTTCCAGGTCCTCGGCGCTGTGGGCGGCAGAGAGGAAGCCAGCTTCGAAGGCAGAGGGGGCCAGGTAGACACCCTTGTCCAGCATGGCATGGAAGAACTTGCCGAAGCGTTCCGTGTCGCAACGGCCCACTTCCTGGAAGTTGGCCACCTGGGGCTGGTCGGTGAAGAACAGACCGAACATGCCGCCCACACGGTTGGCGGTCATGGGGACGCCAGCCTTTTTCGCCTCGTCCAGGATGCCGTTGACCAGGGTTTCGGTCTTGGCGGACAGATCGTCGTGGAAACCCGATGCGGAGAGGATCTCCAGGGTCTTCAGGCCGGCCGTCATGGCGATGGGGTTACCGGAGAGCGTACCTGCCTGGTACACGGGGCCCAGCGGCGACATGTACTCCATCACCTGGCGACGACCGCCCACGGCGCCCACCGGCATGCCACCGCCGATGACCTTGCCCAGGGTGGTCAGGTCGGGTTTGACGTTGTAAAGGGCCTGTGCGCAGCCCAGTGCCACACGGAAGCCGGTCATCACTTCGTCGAAGATCAGCAGGGCGCCGTGGTCGTCACAGACGCTGCGCAGGCCTTCCAGGAAACCCGGCGCCGGCGGCACGCAGTTCATGTTGCCGGCCACCGGTTCCACGATGATGCAGGCGATCTCGTTGCCGTACTGGGAGAAGATCTCTTGCACCTGCTCGATGTCGTTGAAGCTCACCGTGAGGGTGTGTTCCGCCAGGGAGGCGGGTACGCCGGGGGAGTTGGGCACGCCCAGGGTCAGTGCCCCGGAGCCGGCCTTGACCAGCAGCGAATCGCCGTGACCGTGGTAGCAACCCTCGAACTTGAGGATCTTATCCCGCCCCGTGAAACCGCGTGCCAGGCGGATGGCGCTCATGGTGGCTTCCGAGCCGGAGCTGGTCATGCGCACCATCTCCATGGACGGCACCAGTTCGCAGACCCGGTCGGCCATTTCCGTCTCGATGGCGGTGGGTGCCCCGAAGGACAGGCCGTTGAGAGCAGCCTCGCGCACAGCGGCGATGACTTCCGGGTGGGCGTGGCCGACGATCATCGGACCCCAGGAACCGACGTAATCGATGTAGCGTTTGCCGTCGGCGTCGTACATGTAGGCGCCCTGGGCACGCTCGACAAAGATGGGGTCGCCACCGACGCCCTTGAAGGCGCGGACCGGCGAGTTGACGCCACCGGGGATGTGCTTCTGGGCTGCCTGGAAGAGATCGTGGGATTTTGTCATGGGGTGATCTTTCGCTTGTTGGGCTTGGTGAAAGTGACTGGGCAAAACCTTGAAGGGGGACAAGATACTCGATATGGATGTCCCTGCAAAACCGGGGGCAGGCTGCACGCCCCTGGAAACGGGCTTGATCGGTGGGTCAGGTGCAACCTTCCGGGCGTGCCGTGGCGGCAATCCGTGCTGCGCCGGCCCGCACATTGGTGGCGCCAAACACGCCCTGGATCACCGCCGCCATGTGGGCCCCGGCGTGGAAGACCTGCCCGGCATTCTGCTCGGTGATGCCGCCGATGGCCGCAATGGGCAGGTGCAGTTCCGATCGCGCACGGCTCAGCAGCGACAACGGCGCGTGGACCGCCTCGGGCTTGGTGGCGGAGGGGAAGACCGAGCCAAAGGCCACGTAATCGGCGCCCTGTTCCTGGGCCTCGTGGGCCAGGTCCAGACGGTTGTAGCAGGAGACGCCGATGATGGCATCGGCTCCCAGACGCTCCCGGGCGCGCCGCAGGGGGCTGTCTTCCAGGCCGATGTGTACGCCATGGGCACCGCAGGCCCGGGCCAGCTCCACATCGTCGTTGATGATGAGCAGTGCTCCGTGTTCCTGGCACAGGGACACAAGGGCCCGGGCTTCGCTCAGACGGCGCGAATGATCCGTGGTCTTGTCCCGGTACTGCACCACCCGGGCGCCGCCATCCAGGGCCTGACCCACCATGGTTTCAAGCTGTGCGCCCAGGTCGGCGGGGGTGATCACGTACAGGCCGGCGAGGCCGGTGTGGAGGGGGTTGGCTTCAGTCGGCATGGCGGGTCTGGTCGTTGGGGTCATCCTCAATGTTCTCTCCAGCCCAGAACAGTCGATTGGGGATCATCTGCCCCATGCCCAGGCGGTGGGCGTGGCGCAGGGTGTTCCAGGTGTAGTTCAAGCCTTCGTGTACGGCGGCACTGGGGACGGTCCCCTGGGCCAGCAGGGCAGCGATGGCCGAGGAGAGGGTGCAACCCGAGCCATGGAAATGACCCTCCAGGCGATCCACGGTGAAGGTGTCCAGGCGGCGATGATTGCCGTAGAGCGTGTTGTGCACCCTGCCGGTCTTTTCGTGGGTGCCGGTGATAAGCACGTATTCCGTGCCTTGATCCAGCAACGACATGGCGCAGGCGTCCAGGGTGTCCGAGCCGGTGGCCAGGTTGCGGGCCTCCAGGCTATTGGGCGTCATGAGGGTGGTGAACGGGGCCAGCAGGGTCAGGATGCCGTCGATGATTTCCTCGTCGGCCAGTGCGGTGCCGCTACCGGAGGCCAGCACCGGATCCAGCACCACCGGCAGATCCGGGTAGTCGCTCAGCAGGGTGTGTACTGCCTGCACCGCCTCTATGGATCCCAGCATGCCGATCTTGATGGCCGCCACCGGCATGTCCTCCAGCACGGCCCGAGCCTGGTGGATGATGAGTTCCGCGTCCAGGGGGGCGAAGCCCATCACCCTGGCGGTGTCCTGCACCGTGATGGCGGTGATTACGGGCGCCGGATGGCAGCCCATGCTGATGATGGATTCGATGTCTGCCTGGATGCCGGCACCACCGGTGGGATCGTTGCCCGCCAGGGTCATGACGACGGGAACCGATGGCTGATCGATCATGCTAAGCTCCCCAACTTGATTTGATTACAGTGTACCACCTGGCCATGCCACCTCATTGCGGGTTGGCCGTCATCGGAGGAGTGTCAGCGATGAAAAAATATCAATGCGTGATCTGCGGGTTCATCTACGATGAGGCAGAGGGACTGCCTGACGATGGTATTCCGCCTGGTACCGCGTGGGCCGACGTGCCTGAAGACTGGGTCTGCCCGGAATGTGGTGCAGCCAAGTCCGATTTCGAGGAGATGGCTTCCTGATCCGGTAAGGGTGGGAGCGGGCCTCGCCCGCGGAGGGGGTGGCACCAGGTCTGCCTCACCGATTCGCTGGCAGGCCAGCTCCCGACCCCTATCAGGGAGTCCTGTGTTCAGGCCGTATCGCGCAGCGAGATCTGCTTCCAGCCCCGGGCTCGGGCGGTGTCTGCCAGGATCTCGTCGGGATCCACGGCGACGGGGTGTTCCACCCGCTCCAGCAGCGGCAGGTCGTTGTGGGAGTCGCTGTAGAACCAGCTGCCGTCCAGCGCCCGTCCGGGTTGGGTGTTCAGCCACTGTTCCAGACGGGTGACCTTGCCTCCCTGGAAGCAGGGCACGCCCTGGAGTTCACCGGTATAGCGACCGCCCTCGAAGTGGGGCTCGGTGGCCAGCAGGTGCTCCACACCCAGCAGGCGGGCGATGGGTTCGGTGACAAAGCGGTTGGTGGCCGTGATGATCACCAGTTCATCGCCAGCCTCCCGGTGCTCCGTCAGCAGGTTTTCGGCGCCCGGGGCAATCATGGGCGTGATGCGCTCGTGAATGAACTGATCTCGCCATCCCTGCAGTTGATCCAGCGGGTGAGCGGCCAGCGGCGCGAAGGAAAAACGGCAGAATTCCCGGATATCCAGGGTGCCCGCCTTATACTGCTCGTAGAAGCGGTGATTGAGGTCCTCGTATTGGCTTCTGTCCACGATGCCCAGATCCACCAGGAACTGGCCCCACTCGTGGTCGCTGTCTCCCGCCAGCAGGGTGTTGTCCAGGTCGAACAGGGCGAGGCTCACAGGCTTCTCCTTGTGGTGATGATGGGGGGCGTGTGATGTTAACTGATCCGGGTGCCCGGCTGCCACGCGCGGCGGTCTATCCGCCGGGATTGTGTGTTATTTGCCGATCCGCCCCGCTTATGGAAAAATGCAGGGCAACGAACGGCTTTCAGGTGGCTGCGTAAGTGATTGATTGTGATGGCTATAGGCCGAACGTGGGTATCATCCTGTGTAACCAGGATGGACGCCTGTTCTGGGCCAAGCGCATCGGGCAGCAGTCCTGGCAGTTTCCGCAAGGGGGCATCCGTCGGGATGAGACACCCACCCAGGCCATGTATCGAGAGCTGGCCGAGGAGACGGGTCTGGAAGCCTGTCATGTGGAGATTGTGGGGTGTACCCGCCACTGGCTCCGCTATCGGCTGCCCAAGCATTTGATCCGACGCCGCTCCAACCCGGTGTGCATTGGCCAGAAGCAGGTGTGGTTTCTGCTGCGTCTGGTGGGCGAAGACAGCTGCGTGCGACTGGATGCAGCACCCCACCCGGAGTTCGATTCCTGGCGCTGGGTCGATTACTGGTACCCCATGCGGGAGGTGGTGTTCTTCAAGCGCCATGTCTACCGTCGGGCGCTCAAGGAACTGGCGCCTTTGCTGTTTCAGGAGGACGTACCCTCCTGTCCTGCCGAGCGGCACTATCGTCCCCGCCGGCTTTGATCCACGGGCCGCACGAGCGGCTCATCACCCCTGGCCCCGCGCATGCTGCATGTACTCAGACGGATCGTCCTGGAGGTTGGCGCCGCCAGTAACCTGGCAGAGGCGCTGGAGATCATCGTTCGCCGGGTCAAGCAGGAGCTGACCATTGATGTCTGTTCCGTCTATCTGCGTGAGCCGGAGGCCAATGGTCAGCGCCTGTTGCTGATGGCCTCGGAGGGCCTGAACCCCGATTCCGTGGGGACGGTGGTGATGAACACCGGCGAGGGCCTGGTAGGGTTGGTGGCCGAGCGGGCCGAGCCGGTGAACCTGGAGAATGCACCCGACCATCCCCGCTTCAAGTATTTTCCCGAGACCGGCGAGGAGCGCTATCACGCCTTCCTGGGTGTGCCCATCATTCATAACCGGCGTCTGCTGGGCGTGCTGGTGGCGCAGCAGCGGGAGCGGCGGCGGTTCGATGATGAGCACGTGGCCTTTCTCATCACGCTGGCGGCCCAGCTGGCAGGGGCCATCAGCCACGCCGAACTGATTGGTGAGGTGGGCAAACGCCGCGAGGAGATCCAGCAGGATAACCTGCAGATCGCCGGCATCCCCGGGGCTGCCGGCGTCGCCGTGGGGCAGGGAGTGGTGGCCTATGCCCTGGCGGATCTGGAGTCCGTACCCGACCGGGACGCAGAGTCCGTCGAGAACGAGGAGACAGCGTTTCGCGAGGCGGTCAAGGAGGTTCAGGATGAACTCATCGAGATCAAGGACCGCATGGAAGACGTACTGCCCATGGAAGAGCGATTGCTGTTCGATGCCTATGTGATGATGCTGGGCAGCGACAGCCTGGTGAATGGCACGGTGGACCGCATCCGTGGCGGCAGCTGGGCCCCGGCCGCCCTGCGGGACACGGTGCGCGAGAGCACCCGTAATTTCGAGGACATGGACGATCCCTATCTGCGGGAGCGTGCGTCGGATGTGCGAGATATCGGCCGGCGCATCCTCATGCGTCTGCAATCCCATGTGCGGGAGCCGGAGGAGTTTCCGGAGCACACCATCCTCCTGGGCGAGGACGTGACCGCCACCCAGCTTGCGGAGGTTCCGCCGGACCGGCTGGCGGCGGTGGTCTCATCGCGGGGTACGGGCTCCTCCCATGTGGCCATCCTGGCTCGCGCCATGGGCATCCCCGCCGTCATGGGGGTGGCAGACCTGCCCGTGGGGCGTCTGGAAGGCCGGCAGATCGTCGTGGATGGTTACCGGGGCAATCTCTACATCCAGCCCACGGCGGAACTGCTGGAAGAATTCAAGCACCTGCAGGACGAGGAGAAGGAACTGGCCGAGGGCCTTCGCGACCTGGCCCAGGAGCCGGCCATCACCCAGGATGGTGTGGAGGTGCCAGTGTATGCCAACAGCGGTCTGCTGGCGGACATCGCTCCCTCCATCCAGTCCGGTGCCGACGGAATCGGCCTGTATCGCACGGAAGTGCCCTTCATGATCCGGGAGCGGTTCCCCGGTGAGGACGAGCAGACCCAGATCTACCGGGAGATCCTCAAGTCATTCAACCCCCGCCCGGTGACCCTGCGCACCCTGGACGTGGGTGGCGACAAGGCCCTGCCTTATTTCCCGGTGACGGAAGACAACCCCTTCCTGGGCTGGCGGGGCATCCGCATCACCCTGGATCACCCGGAGATCTTCCTCACCCAGCTGCGGGCCATGCTGCGTGCCAGCCAGGGTCTGAGCAATCTTCACATCCTGTTCCCCATGATCAGTTCCCTGGGGGAGCTCAAGGGGGCCATGCAGTTGCTGCAACGGGCCCGGGATGAGCTGCTGGATGAACACTATGTGATCCCGGTGCCCAAGGTGGGGGTGATGGTGGAGGTGCCGTCGGCTGTCTACCTGTCCGAGGCCCTGGCCCGGCGGGTGGATTTTCTCTCCGTGGGCACCAATGACCTGGTGCAGTACCTACTGGCAGTGGATCGTAACAACCCACGGGTGGCCGATCTGTACAACGGCTTGCACCCGGCGGTGCTACACGCCCTGGACCAGACGGCCCAGGGCGCTCACCGGGCGGGCAAGACCATCAGTGTGTGCGGAGAGATGGCGGCGGATCCGGCCTCGGTGATCCTGTTGCTGGGCATGGAGATCGATGCCCTGAGTGTCAACGTGGCGGCCCTGGCCCGGGTGAAATGGGTGATCCGCAGCTTCTCCAGGGAGCGCTGCCGGGAGTTGCTGCGACAGTGCGTCAGGATGGAGGAGCCGGCGGCTATCCGGGCGTTGCTGGATAATGCCCTGGTACAGGCCGGCCTGGGGGGGCTGGTGAGGGCCGGCAAGGCCTGAGCACGGTCGGCTGGGGCCGGATCAGCTCCGGGCTGGCAGCCACCTGTCCAGGTGTTTTTCCACCCGCTCCCAATCCAGGTCGCCCATCTTCTGATAGGCAATGCGTCCCCGGGGGGAGATCAGGAAGGTGGTGGGCGTGAGTTGCACATTGCCAAACGCCGGGGCTACCTGGTCATCACGGTCCAGGGCGACGGTATAGTTCACGTTTCGCCGGCGCACCATCTCTGCCACCTGTGCGGGCGGGTCGTAGTGCATGGCCACGCCAATCACTTGCAGGCCCCGCTCCCCGTACTCCGCCTTGAGCTGGTTGAAATGCGGGATTTCTTCCACGCAGGACGGGCAGGTGGTGGCCCAGAAGGTAAGCAGCACCGGCTGCCCCTGCAGATCTGCCAGGTGCAGGGTGGAACCGTCCAGGGTTTCCATCTCCACTTGCGGGGCGGTGCGCCCCCCCTCGGGGGCCAGCCACAGGGCCAGCAGCGCTCCGGTCAGGGCCAGGACGAAGATTCCGATGAATACGTCTCTTTTCTTCACGGTGTTGCGGTTCCTATGAGCGATGGATGTCTCGGCCCTGCATCATAAACGGCGGGACCGGAGTTTCGCCATGTTGTCCCGCTCGGCACGCCGTGCAGCCTGCGGGTTTTGTTATGATATCGACACGCGGGTGGGTCGCCAGGCCTGCCGCCTGAATGATCGTTAGCGAGTGGAGGTGAAATGGTGGTCAGGGTGGGCGTTGTCGGTGCGACCGGCTATACCGGGGTGGAACTGCTGCGTCTGCTGCTGGCGCACCCCGAGGCAGAGCCAGCAGTGGTCACCTCCCGAGGCAATGCGGGCGAGCGGCTCGATGCACTGTTCCCCAATCTGCGCGGCCAGTGCGATCTGGTCTTCCAGGAGCCTGATCCCGCTGCGCTGGGCGAATGCGATGTGGTGTTTTTCGCCACCCCGCACGGCGTGGCACACGCCATGGCTGCGGAATTGCTCAAACGGGGCACCCGGGTCATCGATCTTTCCGCCGACTTTCGCATCAAGGATGCGCAGGTCTGGGAGCATTGGTACAACCAGCCCCACGGGGCCCCCGAGTTGCTGGGGGAGGCGGTCTATGGCCTGCCGGAGTTGAACCGGGCCCAGATCCCGGAGGCACGCCTGGTGGCGGTGCCGGGGTGTTATCCCACCGCCGTCACCCTTGGATTCCTGCCGCTGCTGGAGCAGCAGCTGGTGGATCCGCTGCGTCTGGTGGCCGACGCCAAGTCCGGTGTCAGCGGGGCAGGGCGCAAGGCCCAGGTGGGATCACTGCTGTGCGAGGCCTCGGAAAACTTCAAGGCTTACGGCGTGGCCGGTCACCGTCACCTTCCCGAGATCCTGCAGACCCTGAGCCTGGCGGCCCGCAGCGTGCCCCAGCTTACCTTCGTGCCTCACCTGGTGCCCATGATCCGTGGCATCCTGGCCACCCTCTATGCCACGCTGGCGCACGTGGAAGTGGATCTGCAATCGGTTTATGAACAGCGTTACCGGGATGAACCCTGCGTGGATGTCCTGCCCGCCGGAAGTCAGCCGGAGACGCGCAGCGTGCGTGGCACCAATCTCTGCCGGTTGGCGGTGCATCGCCCCGGCGGTGCCGACACCGCTGTGGTCGTCTCGGTAATCGACAATCTCGTGAAGGGGGCTTCGGGACAGGCCATCCAGAACATGAACCTGATGTTTGGCTTGCCCGAGACGCGCGGGCTCGAGGCCATTGCCGTGTTGCCCTGATCCATGGTGCGCTGGCGCAAGGGGTTGCCGGATCTTTCCACGGGATATCACGTGGAGTATCGCAATCCCTGGCTGCGTACTGTGGTCAGGTTGGTGTTGGTGTTGCTGGTGCTGGGGGCCGGGTGGCAGTTGTATCACCTGGGGTATGCTCTGGGAGGGGGCGATTACGGCAGCGCCAAGACGGAGTTGCGTGATTTGCGTGAACGGGTGGCCGTGCTGGGCCGTGAAAACCGCCAGTTGCGACAGGACAACGCCCTGCTGCAGCGCGAACTGACCGTGGAGCGGGAAGTGTCCAATCGGGTGCGGCTGGACATACAGGGACTGGAACGGCGCATCCATGAATTGACCGAAGAGGTGGATTTCTACCGCAATATCGTTTCTCCTGACGAACTTGAGCGTGGCCTGCACATTCATAAGGTGCAGTTGACCCCGGCGGATGTGCCGGGGGCGTACCGGTACCAGTTGGTGCTGACGCAGGTTCAGGGCAATCGATCCCTTGAGGGCAGGGTGAACCTGCAACTGGAGGGGCGGCGAAACGGCGAGTCGATCCAGCTTGAGCATGGCGATCTCGTGCCCGGCGAGGTAGATGGCCGGCCGTTTTCATTCCGTTACTTTCAGGTGGTCAGCGGTCGCCTGCATCTGCCCGGCGATGTGATCCCCGAGGCCTTGATGGTCAGTGTGGAACCGGAGGGCTCGCATGCCCGGTCGGTGCAACAGCGCGAGACCTGGTCATCGCTGTTTAACGAAGGAGACTCTTGAATGTTGTCTCGACGCAAGAAGAAAATGAAGGTGGCCCGGGTGGATACCATCCTGGGTCGCAACAGTGTCATCGAGGGGGATCTCCGCTTTTCCGGTGGCATGCACCTTGAGGGCACCATCCATGGCAATATCAGCGCCGATGACCAGGATGAGGATGCCCTGCTGGTGATCAACGAGGGCGCAGTCATCAAGGGCGACGTCAAGGTGCCTCGGGTGGTCATCAGTGGTTCGGTCGAGGGGGATGTGCACGCCAGTGCGCGTGTTGAACTCTCTTCCGGTGCCCAGGTCACGGGCAATGTGTATTACACGCTCATCGAGATGGCCATGGGAGCCGAGGTCAATGGTAATCTGGTGCACCAGAGCAAGGAGGCCCTGAGGCTGGAGCATCTGAAAGTGCCCGGTGAATCCCACGGCACCGAGCCGCCATCTCGGGAAGGCGGGGCAGAAAAGCCTGTGTCGGGGGTTTCCTCCGGGAGCGCACATTCTTGACCGTTTCTCTGGGCGAATGCTAGCGTACCACCAAGGCCCGGTTCGGGCACATCAACCGCGATTACGGAGAGGCAGATTCATGACTGCAACCGAAACCACCAACGACACCATGCCCAGCCCGCTGAATTTCACCGATTCGGCTGCCGCCAAGGTGAAGGCCCTGATTGACGAGGAGAACAATCCCTCATTGAAGTTGCGCGTCTTTGTGAGCGGCGGCGGCTGCTCCGGCTTCCAGTATGGCTTCACCTTTGATGAAGACGTCAACGACGGTGATACCTCCGTCGAGAAGGGGGGCGTCACCCTGCTGATCGATCCCATGAGCTACCAGTATCTGCTGGGGGCCGAGATTGACTACACGGAAAGCCTGGAAGGCGCCCAGTTCGTCATTCGCAACCCGAACGCCACCACGACCTGCGGGTGTGGTTCTTCCTTCTCCGTTTGAGGTCAGGGCATGGATCCGAGCCGCCTGATGGCCCTGGTGCGTTTTGGCTGGTATCGCCTCATGGCGCTTTTCGGTCATTGCACGGGGCAGTTCAACATCGGTTACATGTATGCCAAGGGTTACGGCGTGCCACAGGACGCGGAAAAGGCCGTGGCCTGGTATCTCAAGGCAGCGGAGCAGGGTGATGTGCATGCCCAGAGCAACCTGGCCCTGATGTATGTAAAGGGGCAGGGGGTCGAGCAGGATGATGGCAAGGCGGTGCACTGGTACCGCCTGGCGGCGGATCAGGGCAGCACCAATGCTCAGTGCAATCTGGCCTTCATGTACCTCCATGGGCGCGGTGTGGCCGAGGACCCGGCTCAGGCAGTCCATTGGTATCGGCTGGCGGCCGATCTGGAAAATCCCTCGGCCCAGTGCAACCTGGGCGTTCTGCATGCCAATGGCAATGGGGTGCGCCAGGATCAGGTTCTGGCCTACATGTGGTCGGAATTGGCAGCAGCTCAGGGGTATGAGCTGGCCCGGGAAAATCGCGACCGGTTTGCCCAGGGCATGACCGCGGCTCAGATTGAGGAGGCGCGTCGCCTCGCCCGCGAATGGGCGCCGGGGACGAGAGTCGATGCCCAACCCGCACCGGTGGCCACTTAAACCACCTCTCCGGGGTGAATGCTGCCGAGCACCACCGCCTTTCGGGCGCCAGTGACCGAAGGCACATTGCCCGGCCGCCCGGCCAGGGTCTCCCGGGCCAGCCAGGCGAAGGCCATGGCTTCGATCCAGTCGGGCGACAACCCAACGGCTTCGGTGGACTCCACGGTGGCGTTCGGCAGTCGTCGGCCGAGGCCCTCCATCACGGCCCGGTTGTGAACGCCTCCCCCGCACACCAGCACCCGTTGCGCACTGGAAGCGTGACGGATGATGGCGTCACTGGCACTTGCCACCGTCAATTCCGCCAGGGTGCGCTGAACGTTGCGGGCCGGAATGGGTCGGTCGGCCATCTGTAGCTGCTTCTTGATCCACTGAAGATTGAAATACTCCGTGCCAGTGCTCTTCGGTGGCGGTTGCATGAAATACGGATCCCCCAGCATGGATGCCAGCAGAGGGTCGTCCACTTCGCCGCCCGCAGCCCAGTCACCCTGTGCATCCCAGGGTTGACCTCTTTCGTGGCGTATCCACGCATCCATCAAGGCATTGGCCGGGCCGGTATCAAAACCCTGCAGCGGGGCTCCCTCGTCAGCGGGTAGTACCGTGATGTTGGCAATGCCCCCCAGGTTGAGGATGACCCGATCTTCTGTTTTCGAGCGCATCATGGCGC
>NZ_KK214998.1:324450-409945 GCF_000633935.1 Ectothiorhodospira haloalkaliphila ATCC 51935
AATGTTGAAAAATTAGGGGATGAGCTGTGGATAGGAGTGAAAGGCTAATCAAGCCCGGAGATAGCTGGTTCTCCCCGAAAGCTATTTAGGTAGTGCCTCATGTATCACTCCTGGGGGTAGAGCACTGTTATGGCTAGGGGGCCATCCCGGCTTACCAAACCATTGCAAACTCCGAATACCAGGAAGTGCGAGCATGGGAGACACACGGCGGGAGCTAACTTTCGTCGTGGAGAGGGAAACAACCCAGACCGCCAGCTAAGGTCCCCAAATCATGGCTCAGTGGGAAACGATGTGGGAAGGCCCAGACAGCCAGGAGGTTGGCTTAGAAGCAGCCATCCTTTAAAGAAAGCGTAATAGCTCACTGGTCGAGTCGGCCCGCGCGGAAGATTCAACGGGGCTTAAGCCATGTACCGAAGCTGCGGATTTGACCTAATGGTCAAGTGGTAGGGGAGCGTTCTGTACGCCTGCGAAGGTGTGTCGTAAGGCATGCTGGAGGTATCAGAAGTGCGAATGCTGACATGAGTAACGATAAGATGGGTGAAAACCCCATCCGCCGAAAGCCCAAGGTTTCCTGCGCAACGTCAATCGGCGCAGGGTTAGTCGGCCCCTAAGGCGAGGCAGAAATGCGTAGTCGATGGGAAACAGGTTAATATTCCTGTACCGCTTCATACTGCGATGGGGGGACGGAGTAGGCTAGATCAGCCGGCAGTTGGTGTCCGGTTTAAACGTGTAGGGAGTGCTTCCAGGCAAATCCGGTGGCACAATTCTGAGACGTGATGACGAGCTCCCATGTGGAGCGAAGTGGTCGATGCCAAGCTTCCAAGAAAAGCCTCTAAGCTTCAGGTATGAAGTGACCGTACCCGAAACCGACACAGGTGGGCAGGGTGAGAATCCCAAGGCGCTTGAGAGAACTCGGGTGAAGGAACTAGGCAAAATGGTACCGTAACTTCGGGAGAAGGTACGCCTCTGGTGGTGAAGGGTCTTGCACCTGGAGCTGCTGGGGGCCGCAGAGACCAGGCCGCTGCGACTGTTTATTAAAAACACAGCACTCTGCAAACTCGAAAGAGGACGTATAGGGTGTGACGCCTGCCCGGTGCCGGAAGGTTAATTGATGGGGTTAGCGTAAGCGAAGCTCTTGATCGAAGCCCCGGTAAACGGCGGCCGTAACTATAACGGTCCTAAGGTAGCGAAATTCCTTGTCGGGTAAGTTCCGACCTGCACGAATGGCGTAACGATGGCGGCACTGTCTCCACCCGAGACTCAGTGAAATTGAAATCGCTGTGAAGATGCAGTGTACCCGCGGCTAGACGGAAAGACCCCGTGAACCTTTACTACAGCTTCACACTGAACTTTGAACCTGCTTGTGTAGGATAGGTGGGAGGCTTTGAAGCCGGAACGCTAGTTTCGGTGGAGCCAACCTTGAAATACCACCCTGGCATGTTTGGAGTTCTAACCTCGTCCTGTAATCCAGGACAGGGACCGTGTGTGGTGGGTAGTTTGACTGGGGCGGTCTCCTCCCAAAGAGTAACGGAGGAGCGCGAAGGTACCCTCAGCGCGGTCGGACATCGCGCAGTGCGTGCAAAGGCGTAAGGGTGCTTGACTGCGAGACAGACACGTCGAGCAGGTGCGAAAGCAGGTCTTAGTGATCCGGTGGTTCTGTATGGAAGGGCCATCGCTCAACGGATAAAAGGTACTCCGGGGATAACAGGCTGATACCGCCCAAGAGTCCATATCGACGGCGGTGTTTGGCACCTCGATGTCGGCTCATCACATCCTGGGGCTGAAGCAGGTCCCAAGGGTATGGCTGTTCGCCATTTAAAGTGGTACGCGAGCTGGGTTTAGAACGTCGTGAGACAGTTCGGTCCCTATCTGCCGTGGGCGTCGGAGATTTGAGAGGATCTGCTCCTAGTACGAGAGGACCGGAGTGGACGTACCTCTGGTGTTCCGGTTGTCACGCCAGTGGCATTGCCGGGTAGCTAAGTACGGACGGGATAACCGCTGAAAGCATCTAAGCGGGAAGCCTTCCTCAAGATGAGATCTCCCTGGGCACTTGATGCCCCTGAAGGGCCGTTGAAGACGACAACGTTGATAGGCGGGGTGTGAAAGCGCAGTAATGTGTGAAGCTAACCCGTACTAATTGCCCGTGAGGCTTGACCATATAACACCCAAGCAGTTTGAGGGTGTGCGGTCATCACAGCAACATGACAACACCTGGAACTTTCCTGAATTGGTGATCCCATTGATTGAAATGGATCACACCCAGTTTGCCTGGCGGCCATGGCGAGTAGGAACCACCCGATCCCATCTCGAACTCGGAAGTGAAACTGCTCAGCGCCGATGGTAGTGTGGGGCTTCCCCATGCGAGAGTAGGTCACTGCCAGGCTCTTATCCTGAAAACCCCGATCGGTCAAACGGTCGGGGTTTTTTTTTGCCCGGCGTTCGGGGTGGCTCAGGCGCCCGGCGCTGCCTTGATGGGCTGGGGGGCGCTGCGCGGGAGCGACTGGGACGGCCGCTAACCCCCGGTGGAGGAAACCGCTGGCGAATCGCTCATGCCTAGCATCGGTGCCAGGAATCTGCCCGTATGCGACACAGGCACTGCAGCGACCGCCTCCGGCGTCCCCGTGGCAATGATCTCGCCGCCGCCGGAGCCGCCTTCAGGGCCCAGGTCGATGAGCCAGTCGGCGGTCTTGATCACGTCCAGATTGTGCTCGATGACCACCACAGTGTTGCCGTGATCCCGAAGGCGATGCAGTACCTTGAGCAGTTGATCCACGTCCTCGAAGTGCAGGCCGGTGGTGGGTTCGTCCAGAATGTACAGGGTGCGGCCGGTGTCCCGTTTGGAGAGCTCCCGGGCCAGTTTCACCCGTTGGGCCTCGCCACCTGATAGGGTGGTGGCGTTCTGTCCCAGTTGGACGTAGGAGAGCCCCACGTCCATCAGTGTGTCCAGCTTGCGTTTGACCACCGGGACGGCTTCAAAGAAGTCCACGGCCTCTTCCACGGTCATCTCCAGCACTTCGTGGATGTTCTTGCCCTTGTAGCGCACATCCAGGGTTTCGCGGTTGTAGCGCTTGCCCCGGCAGATGTCGCAGGGCACGTAGACGTCGGGCAGGAAGTGCATTTCCACTTTGATGACGCCGTCTCCCTGGCAGGCCTCGCAGCGTCCACCGCGGACGTTGAATGAAAACCGGCCGGGGGCATAACCGCGGGAACGGGCCTCCTGTGTGCCCGCGAAGAGTTCGCGAATGGGGGTGAACAGGCCGGTATAGGTGGCCGGGTTGGAGCGCGGGGTGCGACCGATGGGGCTTTGGTCGATGTCCACCACCTTGTCCAGGTATTCCGCCCCCTCCACGCGCTCGTAGGGCGCCGGTTGTTCGCCCGCCTTGTTGATCCGCAAGGCCATGAGCCGATACAGGGTGTCGTTGATCAGGGTGGATTTCCCGGAGCCGGATACCCCGGTAACGCAGGTGAGCAGGCCTACCGGGACGTCCATGTCCACGTTTCGCAGGTTGTTGCCCCGGGCGCCGATGATGCGCAGCAGGCGCTCCGGGTCCACCGGGTGTCTTTGGGTCGGGACTTCAATGCGTCGGCGCCCGCTCAGATACTGACCCGTGAGGGACTGTTCTGTCTGGCTCACCTGTGCGGGTGTGCCCTGGGCCACCACGCGGCCTCCGTGGCGTCCGGCGCCCGGACCCATGTCCACCACGTGGTCGGCGCGCCGGATGGCGTCCTCGTCGTGTTCCACCACCAGGACGGTGTTGCCCAGGTCCCGCAGGTAGGTGAGGGTGTTGAGCAATCTTTCGTTATCCCGTTGGTGCAGTCCGATGGACGGTTCGTCCAGGATGTACATCACGCCCACCAGACCAGCACCGATCTGCGAGGCCAGGCGGATGCGCTGGGCCTCGCCTCCAGAGAGGGTGTCGGCGGAGCGGTCCAGGGTGAGGTAGTCCAGGCCCACGTTCACCAGGAAGTTCAAGCGCGCCACGATCTCCTTGACGATCTTGTCGGCGATCTGTCCCTGCTTGCCTGGCAGGGACAGTTCCGTGAAGAAACTGTGGGCATCGCCGATGGGAAGCGCGGTGATCTGGGGGAGGGTGCGGTCGTCCACGAAGACGTTGCGTGCGGCCTGGTTCAAGCGGGTGCCCTGGCAGGCGGGACAAGGATGCATGGACCGGTACTTGGCCAGTTCCTCCCGAACGGCGCTGGAATCGGTTTCCCGGTAGCGGCGCTGCAGATTGGGGATGATGCCCTCGAATGCATGTTCGGATCGGGAGCGGCGGCCCCGTTCGTTGGCGTACTCGAAATGGATCTTTTCCCGGCCGCTGCCGTGGAGCACCACCTGGCGGACTTCGTCGGGCAGTTCCTCGAACGGGGTTTCAATGTCAAAGCCGTAATGGGCCGCCAGGGACTGGATGAGCTGGAAGTAGTAGGCGTTGCGCCGGTCCCAGCCGCGCACGGCGCCGCCGGCCAGACTCAGTTCCGGATGAGCCACCACGCGCTCCGGGTCGAAGAACTGCTGCACGCCCAGCCCATCGCAGGTGGGGCAGGCGCCCACCGGGTTGTTGAAGGAGAACATGCGCGGCTCCATCTCCTGGATGGCATAGCCGCAATGGGCGCAGGCGAACTGGGAGGAGAACACCAGCGGTGCGCGTTTCGGGTCGTCCAGCCAGGCCACCAGGGCCAGGCCCTCGGAGAGGTTCAGGGCGGTTTCCAGGGACTCGGCCAGGCGCAGGCCGATGTCTTCTCTTACCCGGAACCGATCCACCACCACTTCGATGGTGTGCTTGCGCCGTGGCTCCAGGCTGGGCGGGTCGTCCAGTTCGATGAGTTCTCCATCAATCCGGGCCCGCAGATAGCCCTGGGCCCGCAAGCCTTCCAGCACGTTCAGGTGTTCGCCCTTGCGTTCCTGCACCACCGGGGCCAGCAGCATCAGTTTGTCGCCTTCCGGGAGCGCCAGGATCTGATCCACCATCTGACTCACCGTCTGTGCCTCCAGGGTGGTGCCATGCTCCGGGCAACGGGGCGTGCCGGCCCGGGCGAACAGCAGGCGCAGGTAGTCGTAGATCTCGGTGATGGTGCCCACGGTGGAACGCGGGTTGTGGGAGGTTGTCTTCTGTTCGATGGAAATGGCCGGGGAGAGCCCCTCGATGTGGTCCACATCCGGCTTTTCCATCATGGACAGGAACTGCCGCGCATAGGCCGACAGGGACTCCACATAGCGTCGCTGCCCCTCGGCGAACAGGGTGTCGAAGGCGAGCGAGGACTTGCCCGATCCGGACACGCCGGTGATGACGATGAGACGGTCTCGGGGAAGCACCAGGTCCACACTCTGAAGATTGTGGGTCCGGGCGCCGCGGATGATGATCTGTTCCATGGAGTGATCGCTTCGAGGGGGCGGAAGGAGTGGATCCACCCCAGTGACAGATTGCAGGCAAACGACTAATGTAACATGATCCCCGCCCCCCAAGCCGTCCCGGCACAGGGGATCCGTGGGTCGGGGAGTGCGTCCGGCATCACGGATGATCCGGGCATCAGGGAATGATTCGAATCGATTTGAAATGGACCCAATGAGGCGTTAGGAGCGAACATGGCAAGAGGTATCAATAAAGTCATCCTGGTGGGCAACCTGGGGAATGACCCGGAAGTGAAATACATGCCCAGTGGCTCGGCGGTGGCCAATGTGAGCATCGCCACCACGGATCGCTGGAAGGACAAGCAGAGCGGCGAGATGCAGGATCGCACCGAGTGGCACCGGGTGGTGTTCTTCGGTCGTCTGGCGGAGATCGCCGGGGAGTACCTGCGCAAGGGCTCCCAGGTGTATGTGGAGGGCCGTTTGCAAACGCGCAAATGGCAGACCCAGGACGGTCAGGATCGTTACAGCACCGAGATCGTGGCCAACGAGATGCAGATGCTCGGTGGCCGGGGTGGCAGTGGAGGCGGTAGCTCCAGTGGCTTCGATTCCAGCGGCGGCCAGTGGGACCAGAGCCCACCCCGTGACCAGGGCGGTCCCGGATCATCCGGGGGGCAGTCCTCGGGTCAACCGTCCGGCTCGCGCCCCGGGCCCAGTGATTTTGATGACGATATACCGTTCTAAATAGGACCTGACATGCCCCCTGTGGGAGCGGGCCTGCCCGCGAAAGCGGCGGCCCCAATCCCCCAAGCGCTGCTAACGCAGCGATTCGCGGGCAGGCCCGCTCCCACAAGGGTCGATCTGTCCCCACCGCTACCGGGCGGTCCCTCATGCCGGGCTGCCCCGCAGCTGGCGTTTTGGCGGGCCTTCTGAGACTGGATGCCTGTTCCAGGATGATGCCCCCGCAGATTTGAGTGCCCCTGATGAAGGGGCACTGTTTTGGTGGGGGCACCGTGGGAGCGGGCTTGCCCGCGAATGGCGGTGATGCCGGGCTTTTGGCCTGTGCCACCCGCATTCGCGGCCGGGGGGCGCTCCCACAACAGGCGGCACACGGCCGGGCCCCATCGGCCCGCGACATTCAGCCGGATCACGGTTAAAATCTTCCCATGACTCTCAAGATCCATATCCAGACCCACGGCTGCCAGATGAACGAGTATGACTCGGGCAAGATGGTGGACGTGCTGCGGGCTTCCCATGGGGCGGAGTTGACGGACGATCCTGCCTCGGCTGATCTGTTGCTGCTCAATACCTGCTCCATCCGCGAGAAGGCCCAGGAAAAGGTCTTTTCGCTGTTGGGCCGCTGGCGCCAGCTAAAGGACAGCCGCCCGGGCGTGCTGATCGGCGTGGGGGGCTGCGTGGCCAGTCAGGAAGGGGAGGTGCTGCGCGAGCGGGCGCCCTTCGTGGATCTGGTGTTCGGCCCCCAGACCTTGCATCGTCTTCCCGAAATGCTGGATCGCGCCCGCCGGGAGAAACAGCCGGTGGTGGATGTCTCCTTCCCCGAGATCGAGAAGTTCGACCGCCTGCCCGAGCCCCGGGCCGAGGGCCCCACGGCCTTTGTCTCGGTGATGGAGGGCTGCAGCAAGTACTGCACCTACTGCGTCGTGCCCTTCACCCGCGGCGAGGAGATCAGCCGGCCTTTCGATGATGTGCTGGCCGAGGTGGCGCAGCTGGCCGCCCAGGGGGTGCGGGAGGTGAATCTGCTGGGGCAGAACGTGAATGCCTATCGTGGCCCCATGCATGATGGCGAGATCGCCGACCTGGCCCTGCTGATCCACTATGTGGCGGCGGTGGACGGCATCGACCGCATCCGCTTCACCACCTCCCACCCGGTGGAGTTCTCCGACAGCCTCATCCAGGCCTTTGCCGATGTGCCCGAGCTGGCCAGCCACCTGCATCTGCCGGTGCAGAGTGGTTCGGATCGCATCCTGGCGGCCATGAAGCGCGGCCACACGGCCCTGGAATACAAGTCCCGCATCCGGCGGCTGCGGGAGGCACGCCCGGACCTGTCCCTGTCCTCGGATTTCATCGTGGGCTTTCCGGGTGAGACCGACACCGACTTCGAGGCCACCATGCGACTGATTGAGGACCTGGGGTTCGATCAGTCCTTCAGTTTCATCTACAGCCCTCGCCCGGGCACGCCGGCTGCCAATCTGGAGGACTCCGTACCCCTGGAGGTGAAGAAGGCGCGCCTGCAACGCCTGCAGGATCGCATCAACGCATCGGCGCGGGCCATCAGCGAGGCCATGGTGGGTTCGGTGGAAACCGTGCTGGTGGAGGGCCCGTCCCGCAAGGATCCGGCCTGCATGGCCGGTCGCACCGCCAATCACCGCATGGTCAACTTCCCCGGTGGCCCGGAGCTGTTGGGGCGTTTTGTCCCCGTGCGCATCACCCAGGCCATGAGCAACTCCCTGCGCGGTGAACTCGTGCGTGATCCCGCACACCCACGACCGACGCCCGTGGCGGCGAACGGCGCCTGATCCAGCTATACTTTTCAAGACACGCAACACGTCCAGTGGCCTGACCCGACCTTGACAGATCAACCTGCCGACCCCAAATCCGCGGCCCGACCCTCCTCTGTGGAGTTGTCGCTGGAGCCCGCTGACAACCTGCGCCTGGCCAATCTCTGTGGCCAGTTTGATGAACACCTTCGATTGCTGGAAAAGCGCCTGGGGGTGGAAATCAATAACCGGGGCGCCCGCTTCAATATCATTGGTGACACGGAGCCTGCCCAGGCCGGTGCCGAGGTGATTCGTGATCTATATCGCATCACTGCGGGCGAGGCCCTGACGCCCGAGCGGGTGCACCTGCACCTGCAGGAGTCTCAGGTGGACCTGCTCATGGAGCGCCGGGACAGTGCCGCCGACGAGGATGAGCCCGTCCTGCGCCTGCGCCGCGGCGTGATCCGGGGGCGCGGTGCCCATCAGATGCGTTATCTGCGCAACATCCGCACCCACGATCTCAATTTTGGCGTGGGTCCTGCGGGGACCGGCAAGACCTATCTGGCCGTGGCCGCTGCCTGCGAGGCTCTGGAGACGGACCGGGTGCGTCGCCTGGTGCTGGTGCGCCCGGCGGTGGAGGCGGGTGAACGCCTGGGATTCCTGCCGGGGGATCTGGCCCAGAAGATCGACCCCTATCTGCGTCCCATGTACGACGCGCTTTACGAGATGCTGGGATTCGAGAAGGTGGCCAAACTTCAGGAACGCAGCGTCATCGAGGTGGCCCCGCTGGCCTATATGCGCGGGCGCACGCTCAATGATGCCTTCGTGATCCTGGATGAAGCCCAGAACACCACACCGGAACAGATGAAGATGTTCCTCACCCGCATCGGCTTTGGCTCCACCGCCGTGGTCAACGGGGACGTGACGCAGACGGACCTTCCCCATCCCCGGCAGTCGGGTCTGCGCCATGGGGTGGAAATCCTCAAGGATGTGAAGGGCGTCAGCTTCACCTTCTTCACCGCCCGGGACGTGGTGCGCCATCCCCTGGTGCAGCGTATTGTCGAGGCCTATGACGCCGGAGATGCCGGCGGCCAGGGTGCCTGACCATGGACTCTCGGACCCAGGTCCAGTATGCGGTGCCTCGCCGGGGCATCCCCGCCCCCGTGTCCCTGAGCCGTTGGGTGGATCTGGCACGCCAGGGCGCCCCGGGTTCCGTGGTCATCCGGGTTGTGGACGAGCATGAGAGCGCCCAGCTCAATGGCGCCTATCGTGGCAAGCGGGGCCCCACCAATGTCCTGTCCTTCCCCTTCGAGGCGCCGGAAGGCATTCCGGTGGATCATCTGGGCGATCTGGTGATCTGCGCCCCTGTGGTGGCCCGCGAGGCCCGGGAGCAGGGCAAGGCGTCCCGCAGTCACTGGGCTCACATGGTGATCCACGGCGTCCTGCATCTGCGCGGTTACGACCATCTGGACGAGGCCGATGCACACGAGATGGAAACGATTGAAACATTGCTGATGGCAGAATGCGGTTATGACGACCCCTATTCCCTCCCTGACAACCCCTCTGAAACGACACCCTCATGAACACTGATCGATCTAGTCACCCCGGGACCCGCAGCTGGGTGGAGCGCTTCAGCCTCGCCCTCTCCTCGGAGCCCCGGGATCGTAGCCAGTTGGTGGAACTGCTGCGCAATGCCCACCAGCGCCAGATCATCGATCCGGATGCCCTGGGGATGCTTGAGGGCGTGATGCAGGTGGCCGACATGCAGGTGCGGGATATCATGATCCCGCGGGCACAGATGGATGTGGTGAACCGGGATGCCCGGCTTGATGAAATCGTGCCCTTTTTGGCGGAATCGGCCCATTCCCGCTTTCCCGTGATCGGTGATGACCGGGATGAAGTGGTGGGCATTTTGCTGGCCAAGGACATGCTGCGTTATTTCACCCCGGAGGGGGCGGAGGGTTTCGACATGCAGGACATCCTGCGCCCCGCCGTGTTCGTCCCAGAGGCCAAGCGGCTGAATATCCTGCTCAAGGAGTTTCGGAACAGCCGCAACCACATGGCCATCGTCGTGGACGAGTATGGTGGCGTGGCCGGACTGGTCACCATCGAGGATGTGCTGGAACAGATCGTCGGCGAGATCGATGACGAGCACGATATCGACGATTTTCTTACCCATATCCTGCGTCATACCAATGGCCGCTTCACCGTCAAGGCACTCACTCCCATCGAGGAGTTCAACGCCTATTTCAACACCCAGTACAGCGACGAGGCCTTCGACACCATCGGCGGTTTCATCGTCCATCGATTCGGGCATGTACCCAAGCGGGGCGAGGAGCTGGTATTCGATCGTTTCCACGTGCGCGTGCTGCGCGCCGATAACCGCCGTGTTCATCTGTTGGAGCTCAGCTACCGGGACATGCCCGCAGTTGAATCCGAAAACGCCTCCTGACTGCGGTCCCGCTGACGTTAAAGACCCCTCCCTCCCATGACTGCATCCGTTTCGGACCTCTCTCTGCCGCGGCGCATTGAGCAACACCCGCGCCTGGCGGCCCTGGTGGCCGCCCTGGCCGGTGTGCTGCAGGTGCTTGCCTTCGCACCTTTTGAAGTGCGTGCCCTGAGCATTCTGGCCCCCGCCATCCTCTTCATCCTCTGGGTGGGTGCCAGCCCGCGCCAGGCCGCCTGGCGGGGCTATGCCTTTGGGGTGGGCCTGTTTGGTGCGGGCGTCTACTGGGTGTATCACAGCCTGCACCTGTTCGGGGCGGCCATCGCGCCCCTGGCGGCCCTGATCACGGCGGGTTTCGTGCTGGCCCTGGCCCTGTTCCCGGCCTTCATGGGCTACCTGGTGGCGCGTTTGCGCGTGCGGATGCCCGGGCCCTGGGCATTGATCCTGCTGATGCCGGCCCTGTGGGTGCTGTTTGAATGGTGGCGGGGCTGGTTCCTCACCGGCTTCCCCTGGCTGCTGCTGGGGACGGCCCATCTGGACACCCAACTGGCTGGCTACGTGCCGGTGGTGGGTGTCTTTGGAGTGAGTGCGCTGGTGGCGGTGATGGCCGGCTGCCTGGCCTGGGGACTGATTCGCGGGCAACGGGCAGCACTGTGGGCCGGCGGTGTCATCCTGGCCCTGTGGCTGGGCGGTGCGCTGCTCTCCCAGGTGGAGTGGACGCGTCCCACCGGCCAGCCCCTCACCGCCAGTCTGCTCCAGGGCAACGTCGCCCAGGAGGAGAAACTGCTGCCGGAGCATCTGCCCCAGTCCATGGCCCTGTACGCCCAACTCACGGAGGAGGCCTTTGGCAGCGATTTGATCGTCTGGCCCGAGACCGCGGTACCCACCTTTCACCGCCGACTGGAGCCGGAATTTCTCGGCCCCCTGGCCCGGGCGGCGCGGGCCCAGGGCAGCACGATGATCACCGGCATCTTCACCTACGATCCGGAAACCGGGAACATGTACAACAGCATTGCCCGTCTGGATGGGGCAGGCGAGGCCGAGTTCTACCACAAGCGCAAACTGGTGCCCTTTGGTGAGTATCTGCCGTTGCGGGGCCTGCTCATGTGGCTGGACGACTTCATCGAACTGCCCATGGCGGACCTGTCCCGTGGGCACGGAGGCTGGACCCTGAAGGCGGCGGGGGTCATTCTGGGACCCTCCATCTGCTACGAGGATGCCTTTGGCTCGCAGATCATCCGCGCGCTGCCCCGGGCCCAGTTGCTGGTGAATGTGACCAACGACGCATGGTTCGGCGATTCCATCGCCCCTCATCAGCATCTCGAGATCGCCCGGGCCCGCAGCCTGGAAACGGGGCGTGAAATGCTGCGGGCCACCAACACGGGTATTTCAGCGGTCATCGACCATCGGGGCCGCATACGGGATCAGTCACCCCAGTTCGAGACCCATGTGCTGACCGGACACACACAACCCCGGGATGGGGCCACCCCCTACGTGATCTGGGGCAACTGGCCGGTGGTCCTGTGGGCTGTTGCCATGGTGGTGGCCCTGCCGCTGCTGGCCCGCCGTCGCACCACCTGAGCGACGGCCCTGGCTGCCCCGCCCGTCGCTTCAGCCCCGTACGCGGTGAAATTCGGTGGCGCGGCATTTGGGGCAGGGTGGGATGCGCCCGCTTTCGGTGAAGTGCAGCTCCTTGCCGCACTTGTCGCAGCGGAGCACACCCGGGCCAGCCACTTCACCGGTATGCCAGACGCCCACCACCCGGGCCTGGGCCTCCAGTTCTGCCAGTTCCACCCGGGTGCGATCGGCAATGGAGCCCAGCAGGTCCAGCAGCCGGGCCTCGATCAGTTGCAGGTCCATGCGGAACCATGTCTGGTAGTCGCGGCTGGACTCGGTCAGGTAGTCGCCCATGTCGTGCAGGTCCCGGCGGATGTAATCGGCCACCTCGTGCGCCTCTTCCCGAGTGATCTCCCCCAGGTCCACCGCCCGCTTGCGGGCATGCTGAATGGCCTGCTCCAGACTGGGCGCAGCCCGCTCCTCAGCCGTTTCCACGGCATGCTTCACCCGCTCCAGCATGGTGTCGTAGGCATGGGCCAGAGTGTCCTTCACCGGATGTTCTGATTTTTGCTGCTCTTGTTCGGCCATGGTTGTGCCCTCCTGGTGGAAATCGCTGACGCCGCAGTCTCAGAGCCTACCAACTCTTCCGTTGGACAGCTATGCGTGCCCATCGTCTCGGGGGTCACGGCTTGACGACCCCATCAGTTGTTCCCCTGCCGCGCGCACTGGTATTCTTTTCGGTCTTTCCGCACGTCCCGGGCCCGACCCATGCCGCTCTGGGCATGCCCCGTTGCGTCCCGCGAACCCGTATCCAGATCCCAGCCGGTGTGACCATGCAAGAACAGTATCAACCCGAGACCGTCGAGACTGAAGCGCAGGCCTGGTGGGCCGAGCAGGATTGCTTTCGCGCCCAGGAGGACCCGTCCCGGGAAACCTTCTACTGTCTATCCATGTTTCCCTATCCCAGTGGGCGGCTGCACATGGGGCACGTGCGCAACTACACCATCGGCGATGTGATTGCCCGTTACCAGCGCATGCAGGGCCGCAATGTGCTGCAGCCCATGGGCTGGGACGCCTTCGGCCTGCCCGCCGAGAACGCCGCCATGAAGCATGGTGTGCCCCCGGCCCAGTGGACCTACGAGAACATCGATTACATGCGCGGCCAGTTGCAGCGCCTGGGTTTTGCCTATGATTGGTCCCGGGAACTGGCCACCTGTACGCCCGAGTACTACCGCTGGGAGCAATGGCTGTTCACCCGACTGTTCAAAAAGGGGCTGGTCTACAAGAAGACCGCCGTGGTCAACTGGGACCCGGTGGATCAGACCGTGCTGGCCAACGAACAGGTCATCGAGGGCCGCGGCTGGCGCTCCGGCGCCAAGGTGGAGCGTCGCGAGATCCCCCAGTGGTTTCTGCGCATCACCGACTATGCCGAGGAACTGCTCAATGGGCTGGACAATCTGACCGGCTGGCCGGAGCAGGTGCGCACCATGCAGCGCAACTGGATCGGTCGCTCCGAGGGCGTGGAGGTGGCCTTCCCGGTGGACGGTGGTGAACCGCTGCGGATCTATACCACCCGCCCCGACACCCTCATGGGTGTGACCTACATGGCCGTGGCTGCCGATCACCCCCTGGCCCGGCAGGCCGCGGAAACGCGCCCGGAAGTGGCTGCCTTCATCGAGGAATGCCGGCACAACAGTGTCTCCGAGGCCGACATGGCCACCCTGGAGAAGCGGGGCGTGGCCACCGGGATCGAGGCACGCCACCCCATCACCGGAGAGCCCGTGCCCGTCTGGGTGGCCAACTTCGTGCTCATGGAATATGGCACCGGCGCCGTCATGTCCGTGCCCGCCCACGATCAGCGGGACTGGGAGTTCGCCCGCGCCCACGGGCTGCCCATTCGCCAGGTCATTCGTCCGGCGGACGAGACGGCAAGCGTGGACCTGGCGCAGGAGGCCTTCACCGACAAGGGGGTACTGATGGCCTCCGGCGAGTTCGATGGGCTGGACTTCCCCCAGGCCTTCGAGGCCATCGCCGGTTATCTGGAGTCCCGGGAACTGGGTACCCGTCAGGTGAATTACCGTTTGCGGGACTGGGGTGTATCCCGGCAGCGTTACTGGGGTTGCCCCATCCCTATCATCAACTGCCCCGGTTGCGGTGCCGTGCCGGTGCCCGAGTCACAGTTGCCGGTGGTGCTGCCCGAGGACGTGGCGTTCGATGGCACCGGGTCACCCATCAAGAAGATGCCGGAATTCTACAAGACCACCTGCCCGGAATGCGGCGGCGAGGCCGAGCGGGAAACGGACACCTTCGATACCTTCTTCGAGTCCTCCTGGTATTACGCCCGCTATACCTGCCCGGACAACCATGACGCCATGATGGATGAGCGTGCCGGGCACTGGCTGCCCGTCAATCAGTATGTGGGGGGTATCGAGCATGCCGTACTGCACCTGCTGTACGCCCGCTTCTTCCACAAGCTGATGCGCGACGAGGGCCTGGTCCCGGGGGATGAGCCCTTCACCCATCTGCTCACCCAGGGCATGGTGCTCAAGGACGGCGCCAAGATGTCCAAGTCCAAGGGCAACACCGTGGACCCCCAGGAGCTGATCCAGCGCTACGGCGCCGATACCGTGCGTCTGTTCATGATGTTTGCCGCCCCCCCGGAGCTGTCTCTGGAATGGTCGGATTCCGGCGTGGAGGGTGCCTTCCGCTTCATCAAGCGGCTGTGGAAGCAGGTGCATGATCACGTCAGCCAGGGCGCCGCCCCGGCCCTGGATCCCGCCAGCCTGAACGATGCCCAGGCGGATCTGCGCCGCAAGCTGCACCAGACCATCGGCAAGGTGAGCGATGACGTGGGCCGCCGCTATACCTTCAACACCGCCATCGCCGCCTGCATGGAGCTGATGAACGACCTGGGGCGTCTGGAAGGGGACACCGATCAGGATCGGGCCCTCACTCAGGAGGTGCTGGAATCGGTGGTGCTCATGCTCTCGCCCATCATCCCCCACGTGACCCATCGCCTATGGCGGGAGCTGGGGCATGATCGGGCCGTGGTGGACTGCGCCTGGCCACAGGTGGATGAATCCGCCCTGCAAAGCGACACCCAGGAACTGGTGGTGCAGGTCAACGGCAAACTGCGTAGCCATATCCGCGTACCCACAGGGGCCGATCGGGCCGCCATCGAGCAAATGGCCCTGGCTGACGACAACGTGCAGCGTCATACGGAAGGCAAGTCCGTGGCCAAGGTGATCGTCGTGCCCGGCAAGCTGGTCAACGTGGTGGCCAAGTGATCCCCATGGCTCACCGGGCTCCGCGAGCCACCCTGCCTGCGGGCGGCGGTCGCAGCCTGGCCTGGATCGGGGTGGTGCTGGTGTGTCTCACCCTCGTCGCCTGCGGATTTCAGTTGCGTGGGGCGGGGGAACTGCCGCCGGAGATGGCCCGGACGGCCATCTCCGGCATCAGTGAGCAAGATGCACTGGCGCGGGACCTGGCCCAGTCCCTGCGGGCCAACGGCGTCCGGGTGGTGGAGCGGGACGAGGCCGATGCGCTGTTGCGCATCACCCGAATGGATACGGGGCGCCGCACGCTGTCGGTGGGTGGAGATGCGCGGGTGAGTGAATACGAGGTTTATCTCACCATCGGCTTCCAGGTGGAGGGCCTGGGTTCGGAGTTCGAGATCCCCACCCAGACCCTGACCCTCACCCGGGATTATCTCTTTGATCCCGCCGGGGTGCTGGGGCGCTCGGAACAGGAGCGGGTGCTGCGCGAATCCATGCGCCGGGACGCGGTGCAACTCATCCTGCTGCGCCTGCAAAGCGCCGCCCGCTGAGCCTGCAGCCCATGCAGCTTCGTCCCGAGCAACTGGAGTCTCACCTGGAAAAGGCCCTGGCGCCCATCTATCTGCTCTCCGGTGACGAGCCCTTGCAATTGATGGAAGCGGCGGATGCCGTGCGCGCCGCCGCCCGGGTCCAGGGCGTGGAGGATCGTGAGGTCTTCAACGTGGACAAGGGGTTTGACTGGGAGCAACTCTCCGCCGCCGCCGAGAGTCTGTCCCTGTTCGCCCGCCGACGCCTGCTGGAGTTGCGCATGCCCACGGGCAAGCCGGGCGCTCATGGCAGCAAGGTGCTGCAGGCCTACGCCCGGCGACCGGCAGAGGACACAGTACTCCTGATCGAGACCGGTCGACTGGACGCCAGTGACCGCAAGACTGCCTGGTGCAAGGCTCTGGAATCGGCGGGTGTGCTGGTGCAGGTGTGGCCGCTGGATCTGGCCGGCACCCAGGGCTGGATGCAGCGGCGAATGCGCCGGCATGGTCTGCAGCCCACCGCCGATGCGTTGCGTCTGCTGTCAGAACGCGTGGAGGGCAACCTGCTGGCCGCAACTCAGGAGATCGACAAGCTTGTGTTGCTGAGCGGCCCGGGGCCGGTGGATGCCGATGCGGTGCTGAGCGCCGTGGCCGACAGTGCCCGCTTCGGCGTTTTCGACCTGGTGGATGCGGCCCTGGCAGGCGAAACTGCCCGGGCCGTGCGTGTGCTCCAGGGCCTGAGGGATGAGGGCATCGAGGCGGTGCTGGTGCTCTGGGCCCTGGCCCGGGAAATCCGCAGCCTGCATCGCATGGCCGAACAGGTGGAGGCCAACAAACCGGTCCAGCAGATCCTGAGCGGCGTGCGCCCCCAGCGCCGTCAGCCCATCGTGCGTCAGGCGCTGCGGCGCCATGGTGAGATGGGCCTTGGGCGCCTGCTGGCCAGCTGCGCCCGGGTGGATCGGGCCATCAAGGGCCGCCATCCGGGCAACCCCTGGGATGAGTTGTTAGACTTGACCTTGAATCTGGCGGGGACCCGTGTGGTCCCGGACCATTCCCCTCTGACAGGAACACCGTAGTGTCCGATACAGCAAACGATGACATCCGGAACATGATGCAGGAGATGGGTCATCAGGCCCGTGCTGCGTCCCGGGAACTGGCGCGGGCCGAGTCCGGCGCCAAGAATGCCGCGCTCACGGCCATGGCGGAGTTGATCGAGCAGCGTGCCGATCAACTCATGACGGAAAACCGCAAGGATCTGGAGGCTGGTGAGCGTAACGGCCTGGATGCAGCCATGCTGGACCGGCTGGCCTTCACCCCGGAGCGCCTCGGCGTCATGGCCGAAGGCCTGCGTCAGATTGCCGCACTGCCGGATCCGGTGGGGGCCATCAGTGATCTGAATTATCGCCCCAGCGGTATTCAGGTGGGGCGCATGCGGGTGCCCCTGGGGGTGATCGGCATCATCTTCGAATCCCGGCCCAACGTCACCGTGGACGCCGCCGGCCTGTGTCTCAAATCCGGCAACGCGGCCATCCTGCGGGGCGGCTCCGAGGCCATTCATTCCAACCAGGCCCTGGCTGGCTGCATCCGTGATGGCCTGGCCGCCGCGGGCCTGCCGGCGAATGCGGTGCAGGTTGTTGCCACCACCGACCGTGCGGCCGTGGGTGCCCTGCTGCGCCTGAAGGATCACGTGGATGTGATCGTGCCCCGGGGCGGCAAGAGCCTGATCGCCCGGGTGAGCGAGGAATCCCTGATCCCGGTGATCAAGCACCTGGACGGCATCTGCCATGTGTACATCGATGACCACGCTCAGCTGGACAAGGCCACGCGGGTCACCGTGAACGCCAAGACACAGCGCTACGGCACCTGCAATACCCTGGAAACCCTGCTGGTGGCCGAGGGCATTGCCCCCCGCGCCCTCAAGGCCCTCAAGCCCCTGTTCGATGAAAAGGGCGTGGAACTGCGCGGATGTCCACGTACCCGCGATTTCCTGCCGGATATCGCCCAGGCCTCGGATGCGGACTGGGATACCGAATACCTGGCCCCGGTGCTGTCCATCCGGGTGGTGGCAGGTCTGGATGAGGCCATCGAGCACATCAACACCCATGGTTCCCAGCATACCGACAGCATCATCACCGAGGACTACACCCGTGCCCGGCGCTTCCTGCGCGAGGTGGATTCCAGTTCCGTGATGGTCAATACCTCCACCCGCTTCGCCGACGGGTTCGAATACGGCCTGGGTGCCGAGATCGGCATCAGCACCGACAAGTTGCATGCCCGCGGGCCGGTGGGTCTGGAGGGGCTCACCACCCTCAAGTTCATCGTTCTGGGTGATGGCCATGTACGTGGCTGATCAGGGTGGAGTGAGGCGCCCGTTGGACTCATGATCGGCATCCTGGGCGGCACCTTCGACCCCATCCACTTCGGCCATCTGCGTCCGGCCCTGGAGGTGCAGGAACACCTGGGCATGGATGAGGTGCGCTTCATCCCCTGTGGTCTGCCGCCGCACCGGCGGCAGCCGGCGGTATCGGTGGCGCATCGCGCGGCCATGGTGGAGCTTGCCGTGCAGGGGCAGCCAGGGTTCGTCATGGACCCCAGGGAGTTGCAGCGCGAAGGCCCCTCCTACAGCGTGGACACCCTGGAGAGCCTGCGGGCGGAGCTGGGCCAGGAGGTGCCCTTGTGCCTGATGCTGGGCATGGACGCCTTTGCCGGGTTGTCCTCCTGGCACCGCTGGCGGGAGATCACCCGACTTGCCCATGTGGTGGTTTCCCACCGCCCCGGGAGTCCCGCGTCCCATGACCTGGGTGACTGGATGCAGGATCATTGCACCCTGGATCCCCAGGATCTGCGCCGAACACCGGCAGGGCGGGTGTTCTTTCTGCCGGTGACCCAGCTGGATATTTCCGCCACCGCCATTCGTCGCCTGATTGCCCGGGGGTACAGCCCCCTGTACCTGACCCCCAGGGTGGTGGTGGATTACATCGCCGACCATGGCCTTTACGGTCCCGCGGCCACCCGTTAAACAAGAGACTCAAGATGCAGACAGAAACACTGACGCAGATCGTCACCGATGCCCTGGAAGACATGAAGGCTCAGGACCTCAAGGTGATCGACGTGCGTGGCAAGACCTCCATCACCGACACCATGGTCATTGCCACCGGCACTTCCAACCGCCATGTGAAGTCCCTGGCCGAGAACGTCCTGGTCAAGACCAAGGAGGCCGGCGTCATGCCTTTGGGCTCGGAGGGCGAACAGGATGCGGAGTGGGTGCTGGTGGATCTGAACGATGTGGTGGTGCATGTGATGCTCCCCCAGGTGCGTGATTTCTACAACCTGGAAAAACTCTGGCTCACCGATGAGCAGGCCCAGCCCGAGCCCGATGAGGACTCCCCCGAGGCAGCCGTGCGTCGCCTGCGCCGCTAGACCGTGCGCATTCATCTGCTGGCCATCGGCCACCGCATGCCGGCCTGGGTCAACGAGGGCTACCGCACCTATGCCCAGCGCCTGCCTGCGGAATGCCGGCTTGAACTGCGTGAGATCGCCGCGCCACGCCGGGGGCGTAGCGTGCCGGTGGAGCGTCTGCGGGAACAGGAGGGCGAGGCCCTGCTGGCCGCCGTGCCCCGGGATGCCTGGGTGGTGGCCCTGGATGAAAATGGCCGTGGTCTGGACACGGCCACCCTGTCGGGCAAGCTGGACGACTGGATGCAGTCGGGTCGGGATGTGTGCCTGCTGGTGGGTGGCCCCGATGGCCTTGCACCGGCGTGCCGGGCGCGGGCCGATTTCACCTGGTCCCTGTCGCCGCTGACCTTCCCGCACCCCATGGTCAGGGTGATCCTGGCCGAACAGCTGTACCGGGCGTGGTCCCTGCTGCGCGGGCACCCCTATCACCGCGAATAGAGTTTCATCCGTCATGCTGATCCTTGCCTCCGCCTCGCCCCGTCGCCGTGAACTGCTGGATCAGATCGGGGTCTGCCATGAGGTGCGCCCCGTGGATGTGGACGAAACCCCTCACCCGGGGGAGGCGCCCGATGAGTTCGCCCGGCGCATGGCCCGGTCCAAGGCCCTGGCCGGTGCCCACCATGCTGCGGGACGTCCGGTGCTGGGGGCCGACACGGTGGTCAGTATTGACGGTGACATCCTGGGCAAGCCCATGGACAGGGAGCATGCCCTGGACATGCTGGGCCGCCTTTCAGGGCGGGATCACACGGTGTATTCCGCCGTGGCTCTGGTTCAGGGGGAACGGATCCGGGATGCCCTCAGTGCCACCCGCGTGCGCTTCAAGTGCCTGTCGTTGCGTGAGCGGGAGGACTATTGGGCCAGTGGCGAACCGGTGGACAAGGCCGGTGCCTATGGCATCCAGGGCCTCGCTGCCCTGTTCGTGGAACATATCGAGGGCAGTTACAGCGGCGTGGTGGGCCTGCCGCTGTTCGAGACCGGGGCCTTGCTGGCCGGGGACTGAAACCCTTGGCATCCTGTATCGTGTAGTGGGCTTCGCCTCTCCGGGCGCCCAGACACCTAGCAACAAGGCACCGAAGAATGATGGGTACGGAAATTCTCATGAATGTCACTCCCCAGGAGACCCGTGTGGCCCTGGTGGAAAACGGCGTGTTGATGGAGCTGAACATGGAGCGCGCCCGACGGCGCGGTCTTGTGGGCAACATCTACAAGGGCCGGGTGAGCCGCGTGCTGCCCGGGATGGATGCCGCCTTTGTGGACATCGGCCTGGAGCGTGCCGCCTTCCTGCACGCTTCCGATGTGGCACCAGTGGAACGCGAGGAACTGCCCCGGGAAGAAACCGAACGCAACGAGCCCATCCAGCGGCTGTTGCGCGAGGGGCAGGACATCCTGGTGCAGGTGATCAAGGACCCGCTGGGTTCCAAGGGAGCCCGTCTGACCACCTACATCACGGTGCCGTCCCGCTATCTGGTGCTCATGCCCGGCAATACCACCATCGGCATCTCCACCCGCATCGAGGCGGACACCGAGCGTGCGCGGCTCAAGACCACCCTGGAGGCCCTGCAGGCGGAGGTGCAGACCTCCTATGGTTTCATCGTGCGCACCGCGGCTGAAGCTGCCCCCGTGGAGGCCTTGAAGAACGATGTGATCTTCCTGGAAAAACTCTGGCAGACCATCCAGCAATCGGCCCGGGCGGCCAAGGCCGGCTCCGAGGTTTACGCAGACCTGCCGCTCACCCTGCGCATCCTGCGGGACATGGTGGGGGTGGATCTGGAAAAGATCCGCATCGACTCCCGGGAGACCGTGCAGCGGGTGAGCGAGTTCGCCCGGGAATACGTGCCGGAACTGGTGGATCGCATTGAGCATTATCCCGGCGAGCGACCCATCTTCGATCTCTACAACGTGGAAGAGGAGATCCAGAAGGCCCTGGAGCGCAAGGTGGAGCTCAAGTCCGGCGGGTATCTGATCTTTGATCAGACCGAGGCCATGACCACCATCGACATCAATACCGGCGCCTTCGTGGGTCACCGCAACCTGGAAGAGACCATCTTCAAGACGAATCTGGAGGCGGCCCAGGCCATTGCCCGGCAACTGCGGCTGCGCAATCTGGGAGGCATCATCATCGTCGATTTCATCGACATGACCCAGGATGAGCACAAGCGCCAGGTGCTGCGCTCCCTGGAAAAGGCCATGGAAAAGGACTACGCCAAGAGCCAGATCTGCGACGTCTCGCCCCTGGGACTGGTGGAGATGACCCGGAAGCGCACCCGCGAGAGCCTGGAACATCAACTGTGCGAACCCTGTCCCACCTGTAGCGGGCGTGGCTATGTCAAGTCCGCCGAGACCGTCTGCTACGAGATGTTCCGCGAGATCCTGCGGGAGGCACGGCAGTTCGATGCCCGGGAATTGCTGGTGCTGGCCTCCCAGGCAGTGGTGGATCTGTTGCTGGACGAGGAATCCGCCAGCGTGGCGCAACTGCAGGAATTCATCGGCATCCCCATTCGTTTTCAGGTGGAGAGCCTGTACACCCAGGAGCAGTTCGACGTGGTGTTGCTCTGACGGCAAACCGCATGATTCACTAACCCCGGGGCAGATCACTTGTCAGTCAGGATTCTCGCCATCTCCATCCGGGTTGTCGTGGCCGCCATCATCCTGCTGGCTGCCCTTACCCTGGTCCTTCGGCTGGTGGTGCCCCGCCTGCCGGGACTGGAGTCGCGGCTGGAGACCGAGCTCTCCCAGCTGACGGGTCACCCGGTGACGGTGGGTGACGTGGACCTGCGCTGGCGCCTGGTCGCGGCCCGGGTGAGTCTGACCGATGTGCGCATCCACGCCCCCGATGACGCCGATGCTCACGCGCCCCTGCTCCAGGTGGGCGGTTTGCAACTGGACGTGAACCTGCCCGCCAGCCTGTGGCGCGGCCAGCCCGCATTGGGGCGGATCCAGGTGCAGGACGCCGATGTGCATGTGCTGCGGGATGAGTCCGGTCGCGTGCAGGTTCAGGGCACCCCCGCCGCGAATGGCGAGGCGTCACCACCGGCCGATCTCACCGAACTCCTGGCCGGGCGCCACCTCACCCTCACGGACAGTCGGCTGCGCTGGGAGGATCGCACCCTGGGCATCGACTACCAGTTCGACGATCTGAATCTTGCCGTGGCCCTGGAGGGGAATCGCCTGCGGCTGGCGGGCGACGTCTTTTTGCCGGCCCAGTTGGGGCATGCCCTTCAGGTGGGCATGGACCTGCGCCTGTCCCCGAAGCGGGATCAATGGCGCGGTCGGGCCTACCTGAAGGCCCAGAATCTCCACGTTCAGGGTCTGCCCAGGGAGGCGGGCCAACGTGTGGGGCTGGAGTCGGGCCGACTGGGTGCCCGGGTGTGGCTCACCTGGGACCAGGGTCGGGTGGAGCAGGTTCACATGGAGCTGGAGGGTCGCGAACTGGAGCTGGCAGCCGATGAGGTGGGAGAGGTTGTGCCTGCCGGCCTGGACCATATGGCGGGGCGGTTGCTGTGGCTACGAGAACCCGGGGGCTGGCAGTTGCGGGGTAGTGATATCCAGTTGCAGCGCCAGGGCCTGGCCTGGCCCGAAGGCGGATTCGATCTGCGCTATCGGCAAGACGACGAGGCTCGTCAGTTGCAGGGCCGCATCGATTACCTGCGCCTGGACGACATTGCTCCCTTGTGGGTACATCAACCGGTTCTGGCCCAGGCCTGGCGGGAATATGTGTCCGTGCTGGCCCCCAGGGGCACGGTGCATCAGGTGAGCCTGGATCTGCACCTGCCCCACGATGCTCCCCCCAACCTGCACGCCCACGGACATTTTCGCGGGCTTGGGGTATCTCCCCACGGGCCGGTACCCGGCTTGCGCGGACTGGAGGGGGGCTTTGCCTTCACGGGGGATGAGGGAGAGATCTGGGTCGACAGCGAGGGGCTGGAATTGACTCTGCCGGATCTGTTCGACCACCCCCTGTGGGCGGACACTGCCCGGGGCACGATCCACTGGAAACAAGGCCCGGGAGGGGGCGTGCTGAGCACGCCGGATCTGCTCCTGGCCAACGAGGATATTCAGGCCCGTGCCCGAGGCGGGTTGACCCTGGGCCAGCATCCGGGCATGGATCTGGTGGTGGAGTTTCGCGAAGGCAACGGCGCCCGCACTGCCCATTATCTGCCACGAGGCATCATGCCCGAGGAAGCCCATGAATGGGTGAGCCGGGCGGTGGTGGATGGGCGTGTGGTCTCAGGAGGCATGCTTTTTCGGGGGCCTTTCGCTGCCTTTCCGTTCCGTGAGGATGAAGGGCGTTTCCAGGTGCAAGCGCGTATCGAGGACGGCATCCTGGACTACCAGGAGGGCTGGCCGCGCATCGAGGCGCTCTTTGGAGAACTGGTCTTCGAGAATCAGGCCATGGAGGTGCGTGGCGCCCGGGGGCGTCTGTTCGATGCCCAGGTGAGCGACGCCCGGGTGCGGATCGACGATCTGCAAAGCCCGCGCCTTGAAATCGAAGGCGGGGTTCAGGGCAGGCTCACCGATTATCTTCGCTATGTCTCGGCAAGCCCCCTGGGTGAAGGGCTGGAGGCCTGGTTGCCCGATGTGCAGGTGGACGGCGAGGGGCAGCTGGATCTGCGCCTGAACATCCCCCTGCAGGGGCGCGAGGCCATGGAGCGTCCGGATCAGGTGGAGGGTGTCCTTGCGCTCCAGGGTAATCGCCTGTCCATGACGGGGCAGGATCTGGCCCTGGAGGCCATCCGGGGGCAGGTGGATTTCACGGAACAGACCGTTGAGGCCCGGGACATTTCGGCCCGGTTCAATGACGTCCCGGTCACCCTGAGTGTGGACCGCTTCGCCGACGGGGCACTGCAGGCCCGGGCCGAGGGGATGCAATCGCTTCATGCCCTGCTGGGCGAGGCCCTCCCCGAGGCTGTGGGCGCCCGGCTGGAGGGGGCCTCACACTGGCGGGCGCAGCTTCACATGCCGCCGGAGGGATCGCCCAGGCTGGAGCTGGACTCGGATCTTGTGGGGGTGGCCTCAAGTCTGCCGGTGCCCTTTGAAAAGTCCCGTTCATCCAGTCGTCCTCTGGAGGTGGAGATTCCCCTTGGGGAGGCCGGTGGTTCCATCCGGGCGCGCCTTGAAGGGGATATTCAGGCTGTCTTCTCCCCCGGTGAGCAACCCGATGGGACCACGGGGGAGCTGCGCATTGGCCGCGGGGCGGCCCTGTTGCCGACCGAGGGAATCCGGGTGGTGGGCCAGCTGGATCGGGTGGACGTGGATGACTGGTGGGGGCTGGCCTCGGAGCTGGAGTCGGCCCCCCTGGAAGGTGTAGGCGGGGCGCTCAATGAAGTGGACCTGCAACTGGGGGCGGTGACCCTGGCCGGCGGCCGCGAAACCCAGGACATGAGTATCCATGCCCGGCGGGAGTCCGGCCAATGGGACCTGCAACTGGCCTCGCCGCTGGTGCTGGGCCAGGTGCTGATCCCGCTTGAACCCGACGATGAAACGCCCCTGGTGCTGGACCTGGACCTGCTGGATCTGGATCAGCTCACCCCGGGCGGGGAAGGGCAGGGGCTGGCCGCCCAGGTGGACCCGCGTCGGTTGCCGCCCATGGATATTCGCCTGGGCACGCTGATGACGGACGGGCGGCGTTTTCGCTCACTGACCCTGGTTACCGAGCCGACCCCCGAGGGGCTGGTGATCCGTGAGGGCCAGCTGGCGACGGCGGGGGAACAACTGCAGGGACGGATGCAGGGGCACTGGAACGTGGATGATGACGGGGCCCATCACACCCGGCTGGATCTGGAGCTGGACAGCGATGACCTGGGCCGCGGCCTCACCGACCTGGGCTTTGATCACGCCTTCAGCGGTGGCCGCGCCCGGGTGGAGGCCAGCCTGGATTGGCCCGAGGCTCCTCATCGCTTTGACCTGGCAACACTGGAGGGGACGGGTGAGTTCAAGGTCAGGGATGGTCGCCTCGTCGAGGTGGAGCCGGGGGCTGGACGCCTACTGGGCCTGTTCAGTCTCAACCTGTTGCCGCGGCGCCTGGCCCTGGACTTTCGTGATTTCTTCCAGCGGGGATTTGTCTTTGATGAACTCACCGGCAGTTTCCGTCTGTCCGAGGGCAATGTGTACACCCCGGACCTGCGCATCGACGGCCCCGCCGCCCGCATCCGCATCCAGGGACGCACCGGGCTGGTGGAGCGGGATTACGACCAGACCATCGTGGTGATTCCCAGCGTGCGCGGCACCCTGCCCCTGGCGGGGGCCCTGCTGGGCGGTCCGGTGGCGGGCCTGGCTGTGTTCGTCTTCGATCGGGTGGCTGGCGTGGGCGAGCACATCGACGAGGCTGCCCGGGTGGAATATCGTGTCACCGGCCCCTGGTCCAGCCCCCACGTGAAGGGCGTGGCGAGAGGGGGGGAGTAGGCGCAGGTTCGTCAATTCCATCTGAGTATTGCTATAGTACCGACATGTTGCCAAACCTCCGCAGGGCGCTGTTCCCGTACCTTATGGCTGCGCCCATGCTGGCGGTGGCCGGCGAACCCGTCTACTCCATGAGTGCCGACACCTGGTCCCGTCCCCGCGATGCCGGATCCCTGGTGTCCGAGCCCGCGCTGCGCAGTACCCTGTCGCGCTACGAATCCAGTGGCGGCGGTCACATCGTGCTGCGCCACCCCTCGGGCGAGCGGGGGCATCTCTGGGTGGCGGAATTGCAGGACTGGCTGGTTGCCCTGGGCGTGCCCTCCGAGCACATCCGGCAGGCACCCACGGACGACCTGGAAACACACATCGAACTCACCATCAATCCATCACCCTGACCATCCAAGGGACTCAACGTGACGATTGCCGCCGCCATTCAAATGGCCTCGGGTACCAACCTGACCGCCAATCTGCAGGAAACGCGACGCCTGATCACCGCGGCTGCCCAGTCGGGGGCCCGTCTGGTGGTGCTGCCGGAGAATTTCGCCCTGATGGGCAAGAGCGAACTCCACAAGGTGGAGATCCGCGAGGAGGATGGTCAGGGTCCCATCCAGGAGTTCCTGGCCGAACAGGCTCGCCAGCATGGCATCTGGCTGGTGGGCGGGACCGTGCCCCTGGCCTGTCCCGACCCCGGGAAGATCTACGCCAGTTGCCTTGTGTATGACGATCAGGGCCAACGGGTCGGTCGTTACGACAAGATCCACCTGTTCGATGTGCGCCTGCCGGACAACGAGGAACACTACGAGGAATCCGACACCATCATGAGCGGTGACCAGGTGGTGGTGGTGGAGACACCCTTTGGTGTGCTCGGGCTGGCGGTATGCTATGACCTGCGTTTCCCGGAGCTCTTCCGCGGACTCCTGGATCGGGGGGTGGAGATCATCGCCTTGCCAGCGGCCTTCACCGCCGTTACGGGGCGGGCCCATTGGGAGCCTCTGGTGCGGGCCCGGGCCATCGAGAACCAGGTCTACATGGTGGCTGCTGCCCAGGGGGGATACCACGTGAACGGCCGGGAAACCCACGGTGACAGCATGGTGGTGGACCCCTGGGGCAACGTGCTGGACCGTCTGCCCCGGGGCTCCGGCGTGGTGTGTGGCGAAATGGATCCAGAGCGCCAGAAGGTCATCCGCCGCAGCTTCCCCTCGATCTATCATCGGCGTCTGTCCTGCGACTTGACCTGAGGCGATCTGACCTGAGGGTTGCCCGAGGCCCGGTGGGCATAAAAACCCCAGGGCCCTCGGGCTTGAATTACAGAACCAGCCCCCCAACACTGATCTCAGGCCCGGCACTGCGACCGGGATGAGCTGTCAGCGATCCCAAACCCGGAAGGCCCCTATCCATGACCCAGACACTGGAAACCGCACGTCATCACCTGCTTGATCCCTCCGGCCTGACCGATTCGGATCTGGATCGGGTGCTGGGCACCCTGGCCGGTCCCGGACTGGACGGTGGCGACCTTTACTTTCAACTGGCCCGGCACGAGTCCTGGGTGCTGGAAGATGGCATCGTCAAGGAAGGGGGCTACAACATCGAGCAGGGCGTGGGCGTCCGCGCCCTGAGCGGCGACAAGACCGGGTTCGCCTACACCGACGAGATCGCCCCCGCCTCCCTGATGGAGGCGGCCCTGACCGCCCGGGCCATCGGTCGCGATCACCGGGATGGCAGCGTGCCGGTGCGGCGGGCCACCCCGGCCCATCGCCTTTACCTCCCGGTGGATCCCTTGGGCACCCTGGATGAGCAGGCCAAGATCGAACTGCTGCAGTCCCTGGATGCCGAGGCCCGTGGCCAGGATCCCCGTATCAGCCAGGTCATGGTCAGTCTTGCCGGCGTCCACGAGGTGGTCATGGTGCTCAATACGGACGGCACCCTTGCGGCGGATATTCGCCCCCTGGTGCGCATGAATGTGCACGTGATTGCCGAGGATCGGGAAGGGCGGCGGGAACAAGGTTCCAGCGGCGGCGGCGGTCGTACCGGCTATGGCTTCTTCCTGGAGAAGGAACGTGGCCTGGGCTACGCCCGCGAGGCCGCCCGCCAGGCCCTGTTGAACCTGGAAGCCGTGGACGCCCCCGCCGGCACCATGACCGTGGTGCTGGGGTCGGGCTGGCCGGGTGTGCTGCTGCATGAGGCCATTGGCCATGGCCTGGAAGGCGATTTCAACCGCAAGGGCACCTCGGCCTTCAGTGGTCGCATGGGACAGCGCGTGGCCGCCCCCGGGGTCACGGTGGTGGACGATGGCACCCTGGAAGGGCGTCGTGGATCGCTGAACGTGGACGACGAGGGTACGCCCACCCAGTCCACCACGCTGATCGAGGACGGTGTCCTCAAATGCTTCATGCAGGATCGCCTCAATGCCCGTCTCATGGGCCTGAAGCCCACCGGCAATGGTCGCCGGGAGTCCTACGCCCACCTGCCCATGCCGCGCATGACCAACACCTACATGCTGGCCGGGCCCCATGATCCGGGTGAAATCATCGCCTCCGTGGACAAGGGGCTGTATGCCGTCAACTTCGGTGGCGGCCAGGTGGACATCACCTCCGGTAAATTCGTGTTCTCCGCCTCGGAGGCCTATCTCATCGAGGGTGGCAAGCTCACCCGCCCGGTGAAAGGAGCCACCCTGATCGGCAACGGGCCCGATGTGCTCACTCGGGTGTCCATGGTGGGCAATGACCTGGATCTGGATACCGGCGTGGGCACCTGTGGCAAGGAGGGCCAGAGTGTCCCGGTGGGTGTGGGTCAGCCCACCCTGCGGGTGGATGGCCTCACGGTGGGTGGCACCAGCCACTGACCCCTCATTGTCTCAGGCTGCGCCCGATGCATTCCCTGGCAGTCTTGCACCTATCCCACAAAGGAGCCCCCATGTCGCAAACAACCACCTCGGCCCTGGACGAGAAAGATCTGGAAGCCATCGTCAGCCAGGTGCTGGACGAGGCCCGCCGCGCCGGTGCCACCAGCGCCGAGGCCGCTGCCAGCCAGGACGCCGGGCTGTCGGTCAATGTGCGCCTGGGTGAGGTGGAAACCCTGGAATACCACAAGGATCAGGGCATCGCCGTCACCGTCTACATGGGGCAGCGCAAGGGCACGGCCAGCACCTCCGATCTCAAGCCCGAGTCGCTTCGGGAGGCGGCCGAGGCAGCCTGCCGCATCGCCCGTTACACGGCCGAGGACCCCTGTGCCGGTCTGGCCGATCCGGCACTGATGGCGCAGGACTACCCGGCACTGGACCTGGACCATCCCTGGGGTCTGACGGCCGATGAGGGCATCGAGATTGCCCGTGCCTGTGAGGCGGCCGCCCGGGAGCGGGATGCGCGCATCGTCAATTCCGAGGGAGCCGGAATCAACAGTTTTCGTGGCACGGCGGTCTACGGTAATACCCACGGCTTCGTGGGCGGCTATGCCACCACCCGGCACTCCCTGAGTTGCTCGGTGCTGGCCGGTGACGATGACGGCAACATGCAGCGAGACTACTGGTACACCGTGGCCCGGCACCGGGACGCCCTGCAGGCGGCACAGGCCGTGGGCGTGGAGGCGGCCGACCGGGCCCTGCGTCGTCTGGGAGGACGTCGCCTGTCCACGCGCCGCTGCCCGGTGCTGTATTCCCCGGATGTGGCCCGCTCCGTGCTGGGTCACTTCATTGCCGCCATCCGGGGCAGCACCGTGTATCGCAAGGCCTCGTTCCTGGTGGATCGCCTGGGCGATCCGATCTTTCCGGAGTTCGTGCACATCCACGAGCAGCCGCACATCCCCCGGGCCCTGGGCAGTGCCCCTTTCGACAACGAGGGTGTGGCCACCCGGGCCCGGGATCTGGTCAGCGGCGGACGACTGGAGTCCTACGCCCTGGATACCTACGCGGCCCGCAAGCTGGGCATGCAGAGCACCGGCAATGCCGGCGGACTGCGCAACCTGACCATCGACCCCGGCCCCATGGACTTTGAGCAGCTGCTTGCCGAGATGGGCACGGGCCTGCTGGTGACGGAGTTGATTGGCCATGGCATCAACATGGTCACCGGAGACTATTCCCGGGGCGCGGCCGGGTTCTGGGTGGAGAATGGCCAGATCCAGTATCCCGTGGAAGAGATCACCGTGGCCGGCAACCTCAAGGACATGTTCCGCGACCTGCGGGCCGTGGGCTCGGACATGGACCTGCGCGGCAATGTGCGCACCGGTTCGCTGCTGATTGATGGGCTGACGGTGGCTGGGGAATAGACCCGAGCCGGTGGGGAGCCAGCACATGTGCCCATGCAGCGAGGGGCCACGCCCCGTCAGGTGGTAGAGGTTTCACTGCCGAAGATGGGTTCACGAAGCCCCCATTTGCCTGCCAGGGTCTCCACGGCGTTGAGCACTTCCTCGGCCCGGGCCGGGTGGTTGAAGCGGCCGCGGGCAATCCAGGCCAGGGCCGTTTCCCGGTCCGGCGCCAGGGAGAGCAGATGGATCAACTCCCCCGCCTGGGCGCCCGTGATCTCTCCCCCCAGCAGTGTGGCCGTGTCCATGTCGGCGATGAGCCGGACGAAGCCCGCCGTGTCATCCTGGCCCAGCGCACAGGGGGAGGTCTCGAAGGCGGCAAACCCCACGGCCGGTTCGTGGCCGGCGTCCTCCGCGGCATCCTCGTCCATGCCCAGGCGGGCCAGTTCCAGGGCACTGTAGACCACCACGGGCACCTGCCCGGGGTCCTGCTCCCGGGTGTTGCCGGTGATGATGTTTTCAATGGCCACGGTGGCGTCGGACAGGGCGTGATTGGCTGTCATCCAGGGGCTGGCCACGTCGCCGATGGCATATACGTGATCGGCGCTGGTACGCAGGTGACCGTCCCGTTGCACAAAGCCGGCATCGTCCGTCTCCACCCCGGCGGCATCCAGTGCCAGTCCCTCGGTGTGGGGCACCCGTCCCGTCCCCAGGCAGACCCAGTCCACGGTCACTGCCTCGCCGCCCTCCATCCCCAGTGTGACGCCATCGTCATGGACATCCACCGACACGAAGCTCACCCCGCTTTGCAATGTGACCCCCTGGGCCGAAAGCGCATCCCGGAGGGCGGTCAGGGCCGGGCGGCTGAAGTTCAGGCGTCGGAGCATGGGTGATCGGGCCAGCCAGGTGACCTGCTTGCCCATCTGGCTGAAGATGAAGGCAAACTCCGTGGCCACCACGCCGCTGCCGATGATGGCGACGCGGTCCCCGGGCGGTGGCGGATCATCAAACAGCATGTCGCTGGTGAGCACCCGGCCCGGCACGGCCTCAAACGGTGGGGGAACATGGCTATGGGCACCGGTGGCGATGATGATGTGACGGGCGCTGATGGCCTGTTCGCCATGCTGAGTCGTTACCACCAGGGTGTGGGCATCCTGAAAACGGGCATGGCCGGTGAGTGTGGCCACCTTCAGGTGATGCAGATATTCCTGGTAGCTGCCCCGGATGTGCTCCACCACGGCGCGCTGATGGTTCCAGGCCTGGTCCATGCGGGCCTTGAGTTCTCCCTCCAGTCCCCGGTTGGCAAAACTGGATTGCGAGGCCACCAGGCGGGCGGTGTGATACCAGTCCTTCTTGGGCACACAGCCCCGGTTGAGGCAGCAGCCGCCCCAGTCGGCCTTCTCGATGATGACCACCGACAGTCCCCGCAGGGCGCCCAGCACGGCCGCCCGATAGCCGCCGGGTCCGGAGCCGATCACTGCCAGGTCAACTTCCTTGGGTGCGTTGTCGGACATGGGGGCTCCCTGTGGGCTGGTGGGAGAGGATGTCATCGGGGACTGTCGTGCCACTCCAGGGAGCGGAGGTTGAGAACCACGCTATCGCCGTTCTGCTCCTGCTCCAGGCGCACCGGCAGGTAGTTCATGCGCGGCGCGAACCAGGTGCTGACAGTGGTATCCCTATCCTCGATCTCCCGGATCACGGGAATGGCCTCCACCCGGCCCATGGGGGTGGTGATGTTGCGCGGCTCTCCCACCGTGAAGTGATAGGTGCGAACACGGTCGCGATCCACGATGGTCTGGCTGAATTCCTTCTCGCCCCGGTGCAGCCTGTTGATCATGGCCAGTTGCAGGGCAAAACGATCCACCGCGTCGTGGGGCAGGTCCAGTTCGAAGGGCTTGTCATTGTGCATGCCCTTCACCCGATACTCCTCCCAGTCGAAACGGCTCTCGGTGAGCCGCTTGCGGCTGCCGCCGGTATGGCTGTAGAGGTACTCCTCGCTGCGCAGGCCGTCGGGCGTCATGCGCATGATGCTTTGTTCGATGATCTCGTCACTACGCACCCAGGAGAGCACGCCGGTGGGTCGCAGGCGGGCGCGGTATCGCAGGAACTGCCCCTCGCGGGTGAGGGTGATGTGTCCCACCACCGAGAGCCCCATCTTCTGGGCCTCGTACTCCGCGGTGTAGGAGGGCGGGACGAAGGGCATGGACTGGGCCGCCACCGGCAGACAGGCCAGCAACAGTACCAGGCCCAGCACCATGGCGAGCGCCGCGGCCAGGGGCCTGGGTGCCCGATCAGGCGTCCAATGGTGTGTCGGCCTCCACCTGGAGGGGGGTGTGCAGGGTTTTTTCATCAAGCCTTACCTGTCCATCTGCGAGTGTCAGCCGCCCCTGGCAGAACCAGCGCACCACCTGGGGATAAACGCGGTGTTCCTGCTGCTGTACGCGGGCGGCCAGGATGTCGGGTGTGTCATCCCTGAGCACCGGCACCCGGGCCTGTATGATCACCGGACCGCCGTCCAGTTCGGTGTTGACGAAATGAACGCTGCAGCCGTGACCTTCGACACCGTCCTTGAGCGCCCGTTCATGAGTATGCAGCCCCCGGTAGGCGGGCAGCAGCGATGGGTGGATGTTGATCAGTCGGCCCGCGTAGTGACCCACGAAGTCCGGAGTGAGCACACGCATGAAGCCGGCCAGCACCACCAGATCCGGGGCATGGGCATCGATGCCGGTCATCAGGGCGGCGTCGAAGGCCTCTCGGTCCCCATGATCCCGATGATTGATGACCTCATGGTGAATCCCTGCGCGGGCAGCCCGATCAAGGCCCGCCACGCCGGGGCGGTTGCTGATCACGGCGCGAATGCAACCGGGGATGCGGCCATCCTTCACGGCGTCGATCAGGGCCTGGAGGTTGGTGCCCGATCCCGAGATGAGCACCACGATGCCCGGCTGTGCGGCAGCGCCCATCAGCGTACCAGTTCCACGTGAGGTGCACCCTCGCCCGGGGCGATCTCACCCAGGCGCCAGCTGTTGATGCCCTCGTTCTTCAGGAGTTCCTGGGCGGCAGCAACCGCCTGGGAGGGTAGCACCACCACCATGCCGATGCCGCAGTTGAAGGTGCGCAGCATCTCCCGTTCCTCCACGCCCCCGGCCTGGCGCAGCCAGTCGAACACGGCCGGTCGTGGCCAGGCATCCGGGTTCACCCGGGCCTGGGTGCCTTCGGGCATCACCCGGGGCAGGTTTTCCAGCAGACCGCCCCCGGTGATATGGGCCAGGGCGTGCACGGGCTGGGCCTGCATCAGGGCCAGCAGGGGTTTGACATAGATCCGCGTGGGGGCCATCAGGGCCTCACCCAGGGTCACCTCGCCACAGGGGGCGTCCAGATCCGCTTCGGTCAGCTCGATCAGTCGCCGGATCAGGGAATAGCCGTTGGAATGGGGGCCGGAGGCCTCCAGGCCGAGCAGGACATCACCGGGGCCCACCTGGCTGCCGTCGATCAGACGGGACTTTTCCACGATGCCCACCGCAAACCCGGCCAGATCGTATTCTCCGTCTCCGTACATGCCCGGCATCTCGGCGGTTTCTCCACCCACCAGTGCGCAGCCTGCCAGAGCGCAGCCGTCGGCAATGCCCTTCACCACGTCGGCGGCGGTGTCCACGTCCAGGGCGCCGGTGGCGTAGTAATCCAGAAAGAACAGGGGTTCGGCCCCCTGAACGATGATGTCATTGACGCACATGCCCACCAGGTCGATCCCGATGCTGTCGTGGCGTCCCAGCTGCTGGGCCAGCTTCAGCTTGGTGCCCACGCCATCCGTGCCGGAGACCAGCACCGGTTCGCGGTAATCCTGCCAGGGGAGCTCGAACAGGGCACCAAAGCTCCCCAGGCCCGCCATCACGCCGGGGCGCCGGGTGCGCTGGGCATGGGGCTTGATGCGCTCCACAAGGGCATTGCCTGCATCGATATTGACGCCAGCATCCTGGTACCGGATGCCCTGGGCGGGTGGTTTGTCGTTCTGGGCCATGGTGCATGTCCTTGAGTGGATGGATGCCGGCTGGCGCTTGGCGGGGCAGGGCCGGCAATCGGGTCGCGAACCGGTGCCTGCCGGGTGCTGACGGGGGCTGTGATGTTAGCGACGCCGGGTGTTGCTGTAAACCGAGGCGGTGGGCCCGGCAGTTATGGTATTTTAGCCGCACAGACACCCCTAGCCCTAGTCCTGGTGCCATGAAATCAGTTGTTCAGTCCCGGCCGTTCCTATCCGTGGTTTTGGCGCTCGCCGCCCTGGCCTGGGCTCCGGTCGCGCTGGCGCTGCCCCCGGCAGGCCTGGATGAGGCCCAGGTGCCCGTGGATACCCGCGATCGGCCCGAGCGCGCCGAGGCCTTCTCCAGGGCCCTGGGTCAGGTGCTGGTCAAATATACCGGAGATCGTGCCCTGGCTGACGATGAGCGGGTGGCCGGGTTCCTGGAACAGGCCCCCCGTCATGTCCGTCAATACCGCTACCAGGAGCAACCTGACGGCAGCAATGCCCTATGGGTGCGCTTTGACACGGCCCCCCTGGAGCGTTTCCTGCGCGACAGTGGTCTGCCGGTCTGGGGACGGGACAGGCCGGCCTTGCTGGTCTGGATGCTGGTGCAGGATGATGAAGAGCGGCGCCTGGTGGGCGATCAGGATGCCGGTGAGGCACGCCACGCCATGGAGCGTGTTGCCCGCGAGCGCGGCCTGCCGTTGATCTTCCCTCTGCTGGACATGGAAGACCAGGCCCGTGTCAGCCCCGCCGATGTGGTGGGTGGGTTTGACGATTCCTTGCGCGAGGCCTCTGCCCGCTACAGCCCCGATGGCATGCTCGTGGTGCGTGTCCGTGAGCGCGGCGGCAACTGGGAGGGGCGTTTCCAACTGCATGTGGAGCAAGGCGGCGGCAGCTGGGAGATGCGGGATGGTCAACTGTCAGGCCTCATGCAGCAGGGAGTGGACCAGGTGGCGGATAATCTGAGCCGGCAGATGGTGGTCACGGGTCTGCAGCAGGACCGGGAGGGTGTGAAGGTCGTGGTGACGGGGATCGGCTCCCTGTCCGACTACCTGCGCGCCGGCCGGTACCTGTCGAATATGGCCCCGGTGAGCCGTGTGCAGCCCCAGGGCCTGGATGCTGAGCGGGCCCTGTTCCTGGTGCAGGTGCGTGGCGAGGCCAGGGATCTGGAACGGGCCGCGCGGCTGGGCTCCACCCTGGCGCCCGCATCCCTGGATGATGAAAACGAGGCCGGCGAGGCCCTTGGATTCAGGTTGCTGCGGTGAGTCTGCGTCAACTACCCAACACGATCACACTGCTGCGCATCGCCCTGACGGTGCCCATTGTCTGGGCGCTGCTGGTCGAGCAATACGGGCTGGTGCTGTGGCTGCTGCTCCTGGCCGGACTGTCCGATGCCCTGGACGGCTGGCTTGTGCGCCGCTACGGCTGGTACACCCGCCTGGGCGGATATCTGGACCCGCTGGCGGACAAGATACTGGTGGTGAGCACCTACTTCACCGTGGCCTGGACGGGGCTGCTGCCCTGGTGGCTGGTGGCCCTGGTGGTGGCCCGGGAGGTCATCATTCTCAGTGGTGCCCTGGCCTTCCGGGCGGTGACGCGCAGCCTGGAGATGCAACCGCTGTTCATCAGCAAGGTGAACACCTTCATGCAGATCGTGCTGGTCCTCTCGGTCATCGTGAGCGCGGGGGTGCTCTCCCTGCCGGCCTGGTATCTGGATGGCATGCTCCTGCTGGTGCTTTTCACCACGGTCAGCAGCGGCCTGGCCTATGTGGTGGCCTGGAGTCGCAAGGCCTTCAATCATGGCCGTGCCACCGTTGAACCCCCGCGGTGACGTCATGACCCAGCAACTGACCCTGGATGTGGCGCTGCGTGATGGCGCCACTTTCGATGTCTTTCACTCCGGTGACCATCCTTTGGGCCCGGAGGCGGTGCGTGCGGCCGCTCAGGGCACGGGGGAGCCCCAGGTGTACCTTTTCGGTGAAGCCGGCTGCGGCAAGACGCATCTGCTGGAGGCGGCCTGCCATGAGGTTTGCCGGGCGGGGGGACGGATCGCCTATCTGCCCATGGGGCTGCTGGCCGATAGTGGCCCGGGCGTCCTGGATGGCTGGGAGGGGCTGGATCTCATCGCTCTGGACGACCTGGACCGGATGCCGAGGGCGGCAGATTTCGAGCGGGCCCTGTTCGACTTCATCAATCGTCAGCGGGATGCCGGGACGCGCCTGGTGCTCGCCTCGCGCACGGCCCCGCAGTCCCTCTCCGTGGCCCTCCCGGATTTGCGATCGCGTCTGCTCTGGGGGCCGGTGTTCCAGCTCCATGAGCTCAGTGACGTCCACAAGCGTGAGGTGCTCGTGCACCGTGCCCGCCGTCGCGGTTTTGACCTGCCCCCGGACGCCTGTGACTACCTGCTGCGCCACAAGCGCCGGGATCTGACTTCACTCATGGGGCTTCTGGACCGCCTGGACAAGGCCTCGCTCCGGGACAAGCGCAAGATCACCCTGCCTTTCGTGCGCAAGGTGCTCCAGGCCGACTAGGCCTTCGCGGCCTCGCCGCGCGCGGCCTTCGCATACCCCAGGCATCCGGCGAAAAATACCAGACTCAGCACCAGCATCAGCAGCCCATACGCCTGATGCCCGCCTGTCGTGGCCATGCCTACACCGATCACCACATAGGGCAGGGCCAGCAGGCTGCTCCAGACGTGGGTCTGGGGGCGCCCGTACAGCAGCCCTCGCAAGGGGATCAGTAGTGGCCCGCCCAGCAGAAGCAGCAGCAGGGAGCGGGGGAAGTCCTCCGGGGGCGAGGCCCAGGTGGTGGCGATCACGATCAGGGCCAGCAGACCGAAGAAGCCGCCCAGGGTGAGCATGCGGTAGTTGCGCTTCGACACGATATCACCCCTTTTGATCGCCACCCTGTTTCAGGGCGAGGGCGGTGCGGGCCAGGCGGCGGCCCAGCGCATGGCAGAGTATCCGTTCGTGTTCCGTGAAGGGGTTGTCTCCCTTGGGGCCCGAGACATGACTGGGGCCGTAGGGCGTCCCGCCGGAGGTGGTCTCGGTCAGTGCGGCCTCCGAGTAGGGCACGCCGACGATGAGCATGCCATGATGCAGCAATGGGTTGATCATGCTCAGCAGGGTGGATTCCTGGCCGCCGTGCTGCGTGGCGGTGGAGGTGAATACGCCCGCCGGCTTGCCCACCAGGTCACCCGAGAACCAAAGGTTGCTGGTCTGGTCCAGAAAGTACTTGAGGGGCGCTGCCATGTTGCCAAAGCGCGTGGGCGTGCCGAAGGCTGCGCCGTCGCAGGCCTGCAGGTCTTCCATGGTGGCGTAGGGTGGGCCGTCCGCCGGGATGGCATCCTCCACGGCCTCGCAGGTGGTGGATACCGTCGGGACGGTACGCAGTCGGGCGGTGCACCCGGCCACCTCCTCAATGCCGCGCGCTACGTGGCGAGCCATCGTGGCGGTGGCGCCGTAGCGGCTGTAATAGACGACAAGGATTTCTGCCTGGGGATTGAGTGTCATGCTCACTCCTGCTGGGCCATGGGACGAACCGTATTTAAACAGTCGTCAAAGGTTTTGTCTGTAGGTGGTTGTTGCCTTGACGGTTTTGTAGTCTGATGCTAGTGTCCTCACATCTCTCACGGGAGCCTCAGACGCCATCGTGAACTCTAATCGCATGCTGCTTTTCTTTCCCCGCCCTGTCGGCCGGCGTCGCGCCATATTATACGCCCTGGCCCTGCTTGTGGGGGCCGTGCTGATGCTGTCGGGCTGTGCCACCACGCCGCCCGTTCAGGAGATGAGTGATGCCCGGCAGGCCCTGAGGGCAGCCGAGGAGGCTCGGGCCCCCGACCTTGCGGGCGACACCTATCAGCGTTCCCGAGAACTGCTGGAGCAGGCCGAAACCCGGTTGCAGCAGGGTGAGTACCGCTCAGCACGCTACAAGGCCAAGGAGGCCAAGCGTCTGGCCATTGAGGCCCGCATTCGGTCCGGGGATTGACCCCGTCGTGCGGTTCGCGTTGCGCTGCGGGATCGTCTAGAATAACAGGCATCGGGGGGCGTCCCCTTTGTCTCGCTTACCAAGATCAAAAAAGGGAGTCTGTGGCCGTGAAAACCAAAAAGAACACGATACTTTTGGCGGGCGTGGTGTCCGCGGCCCTGCTGTCGGGCTGCGCCACCGTGTCGGAGACCCCTGTAGGAACAGCCTACCTGGTGGATGCAAGTGGCGAGCATGTGAGAAGCGCCGCCGGGGACTGCTGGCGCACCGGCTACTGGACCGAAGAGCGAGCCAACGAGACCTGCGATCCGCAGCTGTTTGCCCGTGCCCCTGAGCCGGCTCCAGAGCCCACCCCCGAGCCTGCACCGCCTCCGGCCGAGCCGGAGCCGGAACCTGAGCCCAGTTTCATGTCGTATCACGTGGAGCGGGGTGATAGCCTCTGGAAAATCTCTGGCAAGAGTTCCGTGTACGGCAACCCCTACCAGTGGCCCCTGATCTACCGCGCCAACGTGGACCAGATCCGCGATGCCGACCTGATCTTCCCGGGGCAGGAGTTGCGGATCGAGCGGAATCCGGCATCGGCCGACGTGGACGAGGCGGTACGGCATGCCCGCACCCGGGGCGCCTGGCAGGTCGGCCCGGTGGAGCGCTCTGACCTGCGCTACCTGGAACAGTATGGGCTGTCTCCCAAGCGTTGATCCTGGGGGGCTTCGGGCCCGAACATGACCAATGCCGCAGTACTTGATGGAAGGGCCCGCCTTGGCGGGCCCTTCCACGTTGTGCCCACCTGTCGAAAGACAGCCGGATACGGAGTCAAACATCATGTCGCAGACCAACCACCAGACCATGCGCTGCTGGGTATCAGGCCGTGTGCAGGGCGTGTTCTTTCGGGCGTCCACCCAGGGCAAGGCACGGGAGTTGGGACTGGATGGATATGCCATGAACCTGCCGGATGGGCGGGTTGAAGTGGTGGCCCGAGGCCCGGAAGCTGCGCTGGAGTCGCTCAGGCAATGGCTGCGCCAGGGACCACCCCAGGCGAGGGTGGACAGTCTCGACTGCGAGGCCTTTGCCGGGCCGGTGGAGTCGGGGTTTCACACCCGCTGAGGTGCTGGGCCATCCTGTCTCAGGCCCTGGCCCTGGGCAGGATGACGGTGAGGATTTCCAGGAACTGGGGCGTGATCTCGTCCCAGATGTCGTCCGTGTCCTCTTCCTCCAATTTCAGTGTTGTCCAGATGCCTGGATCCACCAGGCACGCATAGCCACCATATTCACTGAAACTGCCGTGCTCGGTGCGATTGCTCAGAGCATCGGCCAGGTGCACCACCGATACCTCCAGGCTGGCCTGGTGAGCGGCGCCAGGCCGATGATGCCGCCCCACCGCTTCCTGCAGGACCGGTGGCAGGCCCCAGATGCGCAGCAGCTCCCCGCCCACGTCTGCGTGATCGAATCCCAGGACCTCCCGCTCCTGCTCCGCCAGCACCTGTTCATTGCCCCGGGAGATCATCAGGGCCTCCCGCAACTCCTCGGGATAACGGCTGTACAGCACCAGGCTGCCCACATCGTGCAGCAGGCCTGCCACGAACAGCCTCTCCGGATGCAGTACGTGGCAGCGTTGGGCCAGCGAGCGGGCCACCAGGGCAGTGAAGATGCTGTGACGCCAGAACACCGCCACATTGACCAGTTCGCAGGGCAGGCGCGAGAAAGTGTTCGTTGCGCTTACTGCCAGCGCCAGGTGATAAAGGGCGCGCGTGCCGATGATGGATATGGCCCGGGAGACCGTATCAATCCGGTTGGGCAGGCCGTACATGGCCGAGTTGGCCAGGTGCAGCACCTGGGCGCTCAGGTTGGGATCCTGTGTCACAATGGCGGCAATGCTGTTGGCCGAAGAGTGGGGCGCCTCCAGCGCCTGGCGCAGCCGGATGATGATTTCCGGCGGGGATATCAGGTGCGACACGTCCTTCAACAGGTCGCCGAGATCGAACCGCTTGTCTGAAAGGTCGCCCATGCGCTTGATTGGTCTCGAAAAAATTTGAATTTTGTCGCGTTTCCCAAGCCTAACTATGGACTATAAGACACTGAAGTCAACCGCGCCGGGAGCGGTTCCAAGCAACCCCAGGTTATCGCCATGAACGAGAAAGCCGTACACAACGTGGTCGCGTTCAAGGCCCCAGGTCAATCAAAGGCGGGGGGGCGCATGCCTATTCAGATCCTGGGCCATTGCCGGAACCTGTCTACCCGTCACGTGGAACCACTGCTGCGGGAGATGCTGGATAACGCCGACGACGCCCTCTTCAAGCTGGCGGAGAAGGCCGAGGACAATCGCTCCCAGACGGCCTATTTCGACGCCATGCGGGAGTTGCGCCGGCAGCGCTCCACCATGGAGAGCGAGTACGCCACCCAGATGGCACGGGTCTTCGATCAATGCCTGCGCGCCAGGCCCGCAGCGTCGCGGTCCCCCACCGCCGAACCGGATGAGCTCAGTCTGGTGGACGATGAGGAACTGGAGGAAAACCTGGCCATCGATGGCATGGTGGGCAAGGCGCGGCGCCTGAACGAGCATGACCTGCACGCCATTGAGCGTCGTCTGGCTGCGGTGATGGAGCGATCCCGCTTGAGCGAGGAGGATAACCCGGTGGACCCCGTGGCGTTCTGTCGGGGGTTTCGGGATGCCATGCAGGTGCTGGATGTGGATATCCGCATCCGTCTGATCATCTTCAAGCTGTTTGATCAGTTCGTGGTCTCCCGCCTGGCTCCGTTGTACCACGAGATCAATCGCTACCTGGTGGAAATGCGCATCCTCCCGGACCTGCGACACGAGAGCCGGGAAGGACGGCCCGTTTCCGAGTCTCGCAGGGATGCCCCGGAGGGCTTCGGGGACGAAGCGGAGATGGACTCGGGTGCCTATGGTGTCGACGGTGAGGATGATGAGGGCGATCTGGTGGCGCTGCTGCGGCATTGGGTAGGTCGTCGGGACGCGCAGGGGTCAATCCACCAGGGTGGACGCTCCGGGGGCATGGGTGCCGGTGTGCCCGGGGGAGGCTCCGGCACGGGCGGCGCCGCTTCGGGCCAGGGCAGGGCGGTCACGGCCGATATGGGGTCGGTGATCGCCGCCCTGTCCTCGCTGCCCTCCCGGGGGCAGATGGGCGTTGCAGGGGGTGGAGCTGCCGAACTCAAGGGTGCCGTGGTCGGTGCGTTGAACACCGGTGGAGATCAGGCCGTCGCCCTGAACGGCATGGACGAGTCGGCCATCGATATCGTCGCCATGCTGTTCGAATTCATCTTTGATGACCCGGCGCTGCCGGCTCCCATCAAGGAACTCATAGGCCGTCTGCAGATTCCCGTACTCAAGGTGGCCCTGCTGGACAAGGGCTTTTTCAGCCGCAAGCGCCACCCTGCCCGCCGCCTGCTCACGGAACTGTCCCGGGTGGGCGTGGGCTGGTCCGAGGCCGCCGATGAGGAGGAAGGCCTGCGGGTCAAGATCGAGTCCCTGGTGGAGCGCCTGCTGAATGACTTCGAGGACGATGTGGGTATCTTCGAGGAGGTTCTCGAGGATCTGCAGGATTTCTGTGCCCAGCAGGCCGAGCGGGCCGCCCAACGGGAGGAGCAGGCGGCCCTGGCCACCCAGGGTCGCGAGAATCTGCTGCTGGCCAGGGGCGTTGCGGACGAGGCCATCGAGCGGGTGATCGATGGACGTACCCTGCCCGAACCCATCGAGCATCTGTTGCGCCACACCTGGAAGGAATTGCTGGTGCTGATCTACCTCAGAAACGGTCAGCACAGCCAATTGTGGCAGAAGGCCTTGAACGTGGCCTCACTGCTGGTGTGGAGTCTCATCCCCAAGGAGCGGCAGGACGAAAGAGATCAACTCACGGGTCTGTTGCCCTCCTTGCTCAAGGCCCTCCAGGACGGTATGGCCCGCATGTCCCGGCCGCCGGAGGAACAGCAGGAAGTCATGGCCCTGCTGGCTCGGGAACACACGCGCATGGTGAAGACGCCGATGCCTGCCGGGGATGCCGCTGCGGTGGCGCCCGACCTGGAGGAGATGGCGGCGACACCCTCCACCCGCAAGCAGGCTGTCGACCCCGCGCCAACCAGCGGGGAGGCGAAGCCTGCCGCGGATCCGCTTCTTCAGTCACCGGCCCGCGAGACCCCGGCCGAGGGCGCGGCGGCGGATATCCATGATGGTCGTTCCTTCATGGCTCGCAAGGTAGCGGAAATCAACCAGCTGATCTCCGAAGGGCGCTTCAGCGTGCCGGGTCAGAGCACCCCGGAGGCGTCCGAAGGCGAGGGCGCTGGAGATGATTCCGTGGAGGATCTGCATCTGATGACCGCCCGGGAACTGGCCGAGGGTACCTGGCTGGAACTGTTGGATGCGGAGAACCAGCCCGAGCGGATCAAGTTGTCCTGGAAAAGCCTCATCAGCGGCAAGTACTTCTTTGTGAATCGTCAGGGTCTGAAGGTCCGTGAGATGACTTCCCACGCCCTGGCCGCCGAGTTCCGCGCCGGTCGGGCGCGAATCATCGAGGATGTACCGGTCTTCGATCGGGCCATCGAGACCCTCCTGTCCAGCCTGAAATAGGGGTGCTCGGGCGGCGCCCCTAGCCACCTATGACAAATTTGTGGTTTTATTAGCGGGTTTTTCCATCTGGCCACCCCCCACAGACTGGAGTACCCGGTGAACAAGAAGAGCTTGCTGCGCGGCATGGCCGCTGTCACGACCCTCCTTGCCCTGGCCCTTGCCGGGCCCGCCCCGGCCTCCGAAGATCCGATACGCATCGGCGCCTTCGTCTCCGCCACCGGTCCCGCATCCTTCCTGGGTGACCCGGAACTCAAGACCCTGGAGATGTATGTGGAGCGCATCAATGAGGCGGGCGGGGTGCTGGGTCGGCCTCTGCAACTCATCCATTATGATGATGGTGGCAGTGCCTCCGAGGCCCGCAACTTCGCCAATCGTCTGCTCCGCCGCGATCGCGTGGACGTGCTCATCGGCGGCAGTACCACCGGCACCACCATGGCCGCCGTGCCCCTGGCCGAGCGGGCCCGCACACCGATGATTTCCATGGCCGGCGCCCTCACCATTGTCGAACCCGTGCGTCCCTGGGTGTTCAAGACCCCGCAGTCGGATCGCATGGCGGCGGAGCGTGTCCTGAGCGACATGCAGGCGCGCGGCATCACGCGCATCGGCCTGATCTCCGGCACCGACGGGTTTGGTCGTTCCGGTCGGGAACAGACCCTGGAAGTGGTGGAACAGTTCGGGATCCAGGTGGTGGCGGATCAGACCTACGGCCCCCAGGATACGGACATGACTTCACAGCTCACCCGTATCCGCAACACCGAGGGCGTTGAGGCGGTATTCAATTTCGGTTTTGGTCAGGGTCCGGCCATTGTCACGCGCAACTATGCCCACCTGGGCATTGATCTGCCTTTGTACCAGTCCCACGGCGTGGCCTCCGACCGCTTCCTGGATCTGGCCGGACCGGCCGCCGAAGGGGTGCGCCTGCCTGCCTCCGCGCTTCTGGTGCCTGATGCATTGCCGGATGACGACCCGCAGAAGCCGGTGGTGCAGGGTTACAAGGAGGCCTACGAGGAGCGCTGGAATACTTCCGTGTCCACCTTTGGCGGTTACGCCTACGATGCCCTGCACCTGGCCGTTCACGCCATCGAGCAGGCGGGCAGTACCGACCCCGCGGCCATTCGCGAAGCCCTGGAATCGATCCAGGATTTCGTCGGAGTGACCGGTGTCTTCAACATGACGCCGGAGGATCACAACGGTCTTGAGCCGGAATCCTTCCGTTTGCTGGAGGTTCGCGATGGTCGCTGGGCGTTGATCGACTGAACCCCGTGTCCCTCAGTGCATGGGCGCCCGGGTGACTCCTGACCCGGGTGTTCCATATGACCCTTGTTAGCCTGCCTCGAGTCCCGCATGTTTGCCGAGTTCCTACAGTACCTGTTCGCTGGCGTCACCACCGGTGCCATCTATGCCCTGGTGGCCCTGGGGTTCACCCTGGTGTACAACGCCAGCCATGTGATCAACTTTGCCCAGGGCGAGTTCATCATGATCGGTGGCATGGCCACCCTGGCCTTCATGGCCATGGGGCTGCCCATGCCTCTGGCCATTGCCATGGCGATCCTCCTGGCGGCGGTGCTGGGCGCGCTCCTGCATCGGCTCGCCATCGCCACGGCCCGGCAGGCGGATGTGGTCACCCTGATCATCATCACCATCGGTGCTGCCATCTTCCTCAGGGGCATCGCCCAGGTGATCTGGGGCAAGGAGTACCATGCCCTGCCTTCCTTCAGTGAGCGGGCATCCATCGAGGTGATGGGGGCGGTGATGTACACCCAGAGCCTGTGGGTGCTGGGCATTGCCACCGTCCTGGTGCTGGTGCTGGCCCTGTTCTTCAAGCGCACCTTGCTGGGCAAGGCCATCCTGGCCACCTGCATGAACAAGCAGGCCGCCCGTCTCATGGGGGTGCGCATCCAGTTTGTGGTGATGCTGGCCTTCACCCTGGCGGCCATTCTTGGCGCCGTGGCCGGCGCGGTGGCCGCGCCCATCACGCTGACCTCCTACGACATTGGCATCATGCTGGGCCTCAAGGGGTTCGTGGCCGCGGCCATCGGCGGGTTGGGCAGCGGCGTGGGTGCCGTGGTGGGCGGTCTGCTGCTGGGTATTGCCGAGGCCATGACCGCCGGTTACATCTCCTCCGATTACAAGGACGCGGTGGCCTTTTTGCTCATCCTGGTGATCCTGCTGTTCATGCCCCGTGGACTGTTCGGTAGCCGTGTGGCGGAGCGGGTGTGATGCGTTTGTCCATGCCTTCTAAGATGCCGGGTCTGCCGGTGCTGGTGCTTGTCCTGCTGCTGGTGCCCATCATTCTGAACGACGAGTTCTATCTGGATATCGCCACCCAGATGGCCCTGATCGCGGCCACCGTGGTGGGGCTCAACCTTTTGGTGGGCTATGCAGGACAGGTGAGTCTGGGGCACGCGGCCTTCTTTGCCATGGGGGCCTACGGCAGTGCCATTCTCACGGGTACCTACGGCTGGACGCCGGTGCCGGCCCTGCTGTGCGCGGCCTTGCTGGTGGCCACCCTGGCCTGGCTGGTGGGGCGCCCCATCCTGCGCCTGAAGGGGCATTATCTATCCATGGCCACCCTGGGCCTGGGCATCATCATCGCCATCGTCATCAACAACGAGGGCTGGCTCACCGGAGGGCCCGATGGGATTCCGGTTCAACCCCTGTCGCTGATGGGCTTTGAACTGAGCATCTTCGATGAATACCACCTCTTCGGGCTGGTCATCTCGGGTACCCATGCCTGGTATGCCCTGGCTGGGGTCCTGCTCGTGCTGGCGGTGTGGATTGCGCAGAATCTGATCGACTCCCCCATCGGCCGGGCCCTGCGCGCAGTGCATGGCTCCGAGGTGGCGGCCCGCACCGTGGGGGTGGATACCAGTCACTACAAGCTGCTGATCTTCGTGATCTCGGCGGTGTATGCCAGCGTCATGGGGAGTTTTTTCGCCCACTACACCGGCTTCATCACACCGCAGCTGGCCACCTTCGAACACTCCATCGAGCTGATCACCATGGTGGTGCTGGGGGGGATGGGGTCCACCTATGGGGTGATCATCGGGGCCGTCCTGCTATTGCTGCTGCCCCAGTTGCTTACCGACTTTCACGAGTACGAGATGATGATGTTCGGCCTCATCCTGATGCTCACCATGATCTTCATGCCCAAGGGTTTGCTGCCCACCCTGAGCGCCCTGGTAAAACGTCATTGGCCGGCGGGTGTCCGGTCGTCGGGTCCGGAGGGGTGAGCGCATGAATGCCGTATTGTCACAGAATGCGTCCGCCGAGCCTGATGCGGGCAACGTCAGGCGTGCCGGTGCAGATCTGGCGGTGCTATCTTTGAGCAAGGCCTTCGGCGGCGTGCATGCGGTGGAGGACCTTAGCTTTCATATTCGTGCCGGCACCATCCATTCCGTGATCGGCCCCAACGGGGCAGGCAAGACCACCCTGTTCAATCTGATCACCGGTCTTTACCAACCGGATCAGGGGGAGGTGCTGCTCAACGGACAATCGGTACAGGGCATGCCCCCTGAGCGCCTGGCCCGGCTCGGCATGTCCCGCACCTTTCAGAACCTGCAAATCTGCATGAATATGTCTGCGGTGGAAAATGTCATGCTGGGCCGGCATCTTCACCTCAAGCGCAACTTTCTCGCCGCCTTGCTGCGCTGGCCCTCCCTGCGGCGCAGCGAGCGGGCCTGCCGGGAGCAGGCGCGGGAGTTGCTGTGCTTCGTGGGTTGCGAGGCTTACCTGGAGGCAGAGGCCTCGGCCATGCCTTATGGTGCCCTCAAGCGCCTGGAGATCGCCCGGGCACTGGCCACGGAGCCGGGCATCCTGCTGCTGGATGAGCCGGCAGCGGGCCTGAACAGCGCCGAAACCGCCGCCCTGGAGCGCCTGATCCAGCGCGTTGCCGATCAGGGGGTGACCGTGGTGCTGGTGGAGCATGACATGAAGCTGGTCATGGCTGTCTCCGATCAGGTGCTGGTGCTGGATTACGGCCGCAAGCTGGCAGAGGGGACGCCGCAGGAAGTACGCCACAATCCCGATGTCATTGCCGCCTACCTGGGGGGGTGAGGGCCATGAACGAGCCGAACAAGACCGCCAGTCAGCGAGCCACGGGCACGATCTCCGAGGAGCACCTGAACCTGTGGCGCATCATCCTGCTGCTGGAACGCCTGCAACAGGACATGGATCAGCAGGGCACCGAGCCGGACGAGGTGCTGATCAATGCCATCCTGGATTATTTCGAGCATTACTCGGAGCGGGTGCAGAGCCGTCCCAACGAGATCCTGCTTTTCGAGCGCCTGCGGGCCCGGGCGGGTGGGGGTTTCGAGGAGCTGGATGAGCTGGAGGCGGATTATCTGACGGCCCACGACGCCCTGCAGCACCTGCGCGTGCTGCTGCACCGCTGTGTGGAGCACTGGCCCGAGGGGCGCGATGAGCTGTGTGCGGCCCTGGACCGATTCAGTCATACCCTGCGCCGGCACATCCTGCTGGAAGAGCAGATCCTCATACCCCAGGCCCTGAAGGTGCTCAACGAGGCGGACTGGACGGCCATCGCCGAGGCCCGGGACCAGTACAATGATCCCCTGTTCGGTGAGCGGGTGCGGGAGGAGTTCCGCGACCTGCGCCACTGCATCATCAACCTGGCGCCGGAGCACGTGGGGGGGCTGGGGATCAGTCATCCCACCCGCCTGGAGGCTCCACCGGATCGCCACGAGATGCTGGCCATCCAGGGTCTGGTGTCCTCCTATGGGCGCATCCAGGTGCTGCACGAAGTGGACCTGACCATCCGGCGTGGTGAGATTGTCTCCCTGGTGGGGGCCAATGGCGCTGGCAAGAGCACCCTGCTGATGACCCTTTCCGGGCTGCAGCCGGTGGACGCCGGGCGCATGACCTACGAGGGGGAGGATCTGCGCCGCTGGCCTTCACACCGCCGCGTGGCGCAGGGCATCGTCCAGGTCCCGGAGGGCCGGCAGGTCTTTCGTGACATGACGGTGCACGACAACCTGCTCATGGGGGCCTACACCCGCGGGCATGGCAAGGAGGTGGATCAGGATCTGGAACGGGTGTACGGGCGCTTTCCCATCCTGCGCCAGAAGCAGCGTCAACTGGCGGGCACGCTTTCCGGTGGTCAGCAGCAAATGCTGGTAATTGGTCGCGCCCTCATGGCCCGGCCTCGACTGCTGTTGCTGGATGAGCCCAGCATGGGGCTGGCGCCGCTGGTGGTGGAGGAGATCTTCGATATCATCCGGGAACTCAACCAGGAGGGGATCACCATCTTCCTGGTGGAGCAGAACGCCGCCCAGGCGTTGTCGGTGTCCCATCGGGGCTATGTGCTGGAGGCAGGGAAGGTGGTCCTGGAAGGGCGGGGTGAGGAGTTGCTGGAGAACGAACAGGTGAGGGCAGCCTACCTGGGGATCTGACGCCCGTCCCCCGGGCCGCGGTCGGGTGGCCCGGGGGTGTCCTGTCAGGTGGGCATCGGCCTCACGCGGCCTGCATGCGCTCCTTGAGGAACGCCACCAGTCCGTCCAGCGCCACCATGGTGGCTTCTTCATCCCGTCGCCCCTTGTATTCCGCTTCGCCGGCATCCAGTCCCTTCTCGCCCAGCACCACCCGGTGCGGGATGCCGATCAGTTCCATGTCGGCGAACATGACCCCCGGTCGTGCGCCCCGGTCGTCGTACAGCACCTGGAATCCTGCCTCGGTGAGTTCCCGATAGAGTCCTTCCACGGCGTCGCGCAGGCGCTGGGACTTGTGGGCGTTGATGGGGCACAGGGCCACCTGGAAGGGGGCCAGCGCCTCGGGCCAGATGATGCCCCGCTCGTCGTGGTTCTGTTCGATGGCTGACGCCACCACCCGGGAGACGCCGATGCCGTAGCAGCCCATGGTGATCATCTGGCTGTGGCCCTGTTCGTCGAGCACCGTGGCATCCAGGGCCCGGCTGTATTTCTCCCCTAGCTGGAAGATATGGCCCACTTCGATGCCGCGGCGGATCACCACTTTGCCCTGGCCGTCGGGGCTGGCGTCGCCTTCCTGCACGTTGCGCAGATCGGCCACCTCGGGCAGGGGGGTGTCCCGGTCCCAGTTGATGCCGAACAGGTGCTTGCCGTCCTGGTTGGCGCCGGCGGCGAAGTCGCTCATCATGGCCACGGAGCGGTCGACGATGCAGGGAATGGGCAGGTTGACCGGCCCCAGGGAGCCGGGTCCGGCGCCGATGGCAGCGCGGATTTCCACTTCGCTGGCCATGCGCAGGGGGCTGGCGACCTGGGGCAGTTTTTCTGCCTTGAGGGCGTTGAGTTCGTGGTCTCCGCGCACCAGCAGGGCCACCAGTTGGGTGGCATTCTCCTGGGAGGCTGCCACCACCAGGGTCTTGATGGTCTTTTCCACCGGCAGGTCGAAGCCGTCCACCAGGTCCTGGATGGTGCGGACGTTGGGGGTGTCCGCGATGCGCATTTCCTGGCTGGGGGCGGGGCGTTCGTGACCAATGGCGGTTGCTTCGGCCAGTTCCACGTTGGCGGCGTAGTCGCTGCCGTTGGAGAAGGCGATGGCGTCTTCACCGGAATCGGCCAGTACATGGAATTCATGGGAGTGATGGCCGCCGATGGAGCCGGTATCGGCTTGCACGGCCCGAAAGTCCAGGCCGCAGCGCTGGAAGATGCGGGTGTATGCCTCGTACATGGCCTGGTAGGTCTCTTGCAGGCTCTCGGGGTTGGTGTGGAAGGAGTAGGCGTCCTTCATGAGGAATTCCCGGGCGCGCATGATGCCGAAGCGGGGGCGGATCTCATCCCGGAACTTGGTCTGGATCTGGTAGAAGTTGACGGGCAGTTGCCGGTAGCTGTTGATCTCCCTGCGCACCAGGTCGGTGATGACTTCTTCGTGGGTGGGGCCGAAGCAGAAGTCGCGGTCGTGGCGGTCCTTGAGTCTCAACAGTTCCGGTCCATACTGTTCCCAGCGGCCGGATTCCTGCCACAGTTCGGCCGGTTGCACGGCGGGCATCAGCACTTCCAGCGCCCCGGCGCGATCCATTTCCTCGCGTACGATGGCCTCCACCCGCCGCAATACTCTCAGCCCCAGGGGCATCCAGGTGTACAGCCCCGAGGCGAGGCGGCGGATGTAGCCGGCCCGCAGCATCAACTGGTGGCTGATCACCTCGGCATCGGCCGGGGTTTCCTTGAGGGTGGCCAGGGGGAATTGGGATACACGCATATGGGGGTTCCGGAGATCGTGTTTGTTGGGGGCTTGGGTGGGGATTTTACATTTTTCTGCTTGTGCCTGGGGTTGGGTTCGGTGGGACCCTCCGGGGCAGGGGATCCCTCCAGCGGGACGCCGTGAATACGTCCATGTAGGCTCTGCAGCCGCTTCCTGCGGCTGAAGCCCGCTTACGGGATCCCCTGCCCCGGAGGATCTGGACACCTGGGCGGCTTCGCCCGAATGAGCCCCTCTCCCGCTGGCGGGAGAGGGGTTGGGGTGAGGGTGGGGCGGGGCAAGGGGATTTGAAATGGATCAATTTGTGCTAGATTAGCATAATCTAATATTCAGTCGGCGCCCCTTGGGGTGCCCAACCAGGGAGCGCTCCCCACATGATTCACCCCGGACTTCGCTGGCTGCTGGTCGGCACCGCCTTCTGCCTGCTGGCCTCACCCGTGGCGGCTCAGACGCTAGAGACCACCCAGATCCGCATGCACACGCTGCCCCTGGAGCAGGTGCTCGACGGGCGCATCGAAGCGGTGCAGCAAGCCACCGTGTCGGCTCAGACCAGCGGGCGGGTGGTGGAGGTCTTCTTCGACGTGGACGACTTCGTGGACGAGGGGGACCTGATCCTGCGGCTGCGGGATACGGAGCAGCGGTCGCGCCTGGAGCAGGCCGAGGCGAGTCTTCGGGAGGCGCGGGCGCGTTTCAACGAGGCGCGCAGTGAACATGAGCGCATCGAGGGCATTTTCGAGCGGCAATTGATCTCCCGTTCCGAGATGGATCGGGCCACGGCGGCGCTGCAGTCGGCCCGGGCCCGGCTGGAGTCGGCCGAGGCCGCGGTGGAAGGCGCACGGGAGGAACTGGAGCACACCCGGGTGACGGCACCCTATGCGGGCATCCTCACCGAGCGTCATGTGGAGACGGGGGAGAGTGTCAGCCCCGGGCAGCCGTTGGTGTCGGGGATCTCCCTGGAGCATTTGCGGGTGGTTACCCAGGTGCCTCAGCGGCATATTCAGGCGGTGCGGGAACATCAGCAGGCGCGGGTGTTGATCAATGATTCCATGCCGGTGGAGGCCGAGGGTCTGACGCTGTTCCCCTATGCCGACCACGGCAGTGCCAGCTTTCGTGTGCGGGTGCAGCTGCCCGATGGTACGCCGGGTCTTTTCCCGGGCATGTTCGTGAAGGTGGTTTTCACTGTGGGCGAGCAGGAGCGTCTGCTGGTGCCGGCCGGGGCCGTGATGCAGCGGGGGGAGGTCTCGGCCGTTTATGTGATGGATGAGGAGGGTCGCATCCGCCTGCGTCAGGTGCGCACCGGGCGCCCAGCCGAGGGTGGTCATGTGCAGGTGCTGGCGGGCCTTGAGGTCGGTGAGCAGGTGGCCCTGGATCCGGTGCGTGCCGGCATCGCCCTCAAGGCGCAGCGGGAGGCGGCCCGATGAGTGATGCGGACAAGGACGGCGCCATGGGCATCTCCGGGCGCATCGCCAGGACCTTTCTCACCTCTCAGATCACGCCGTTACTGGCCATTGCGGGCCTGTTGCTGGGGCTGTTCGCCGTGCTGGTCACGCCTCGGGAGGAAGAGCCTCAGATTGATGTGACCTTTGCCAATGTGTTCATTCCCTTCCCCGGGGCCTCGGTGGAGGACGTGGAGCAACTGGTGAGCATCCCGGCGCAACAGGTGCTGTCGGAGATCGAGGGGCTGGAACACGTGTATTCCACCTCGCAGCCCGGCATGTCGGTGCTCACGGTTCAATATGAGGTGGGTGAGCCGCGTACCGAGGCCATCGTGCGCCTTTACAACCAGATCTTCTCCAATCAGGACTGGCTGCCCCAGGGGCTGGGGGTGGGGCAGCCCATCATCAAGCCCAAGGGGATCGACGATGTGCCCATCGTCGCCTTTACCCTGTGGACCGAGGATCGCCAGCGTAGCGCCCATGACCTGCAGCGGGTGGCTCATACGGTGGAGACGGAGCTCAAGCGGGTGGCCGGCACCCGGGACATCTACACCATTGGCGGTCCGGATCATGTGGTCCAGGTGCGACTGGACCCGCAGCGGGTCGCGGGTTTCGGCTTAAGCCTGGATGATCTGCGCCACGCCCTGCAGGCCAGCAATGTGTCCCGGGATGCCGGCGCCCTGGTACGCGACAACCAGGAGATACCGGTCAAGGCCGGGGCTTTCCTGTCATCCGAGGACGAGGTGGCCTCCCTGGTGGTGGGTGTGCACGACGGCGCCCCGGTGTACCTCTCGGATGTGGCGCAGGTGCGCCAGGGACCGGCCACTCCCCATAATTACGTCAGCTTTGGCTGGGGGGCGGGCTCCGAGCGGGGGGCGCTGCCCGGGCACAGCGAGCCGGCGGTGACCATCGCCATTGCCAAGCAGCCGGGCACCAATGCCGTGGATATCGCCGACCAGCTCATGATCCGCATGGAGCAGTTGCGCGGCACCCATATCCCCGACGATGTGCAAGTGACCGTGACCCGTAATTACGGGGAAACGGGGGACGACAAGGCCAGCACCCTGATCCAGAAGCTGATTTTCGCCACGCTGTCCGTGGTGCTGCTGGTGTGGCTGGCTCTGGGCTGGCGCGAGGCCTTTATCGTCGGCACCGCCGTGGTGATCACCCTGGCGGTCACTTTGTTCGCCTCATGGGCCTATGGCTTCACCCTGAACCGGGTTTCCCTGTTTGCCCTGATCTTTTCCATCGGCATCCTGGTGGATGATGCCATCGTGGTGGTGGAGAACATCCACCGGCACATGCAGATGGGCAAGAAGAAGCTGCTGGAGGCCATTCCGTTGGCGGTGGATGAAGTGGGCGCCCCCACCATCCTGGCCACCTTTGCGGTGATTGCCGCGCTGCTGCCCATGGCCTTCGTGACGGGTTTGATGGGGCCTTACATGAGCCCCATCCCCATCAACGCCAGCATGGGGATGCTCATCTCCCTGGCGGTGGCCTATGTGGTGACGCCCTGGATGACCTACAAACTGCTGCGTCGCCATGCGGAGGCCAAGTCGCCTGCCGAAGGTGGGCACGGCCAGGGTGGCAGTGAGGAGGCCGGCATGCGGATGATGCGCCTGTCCGAAGGGACCCTGGGGCCCTTCCTGCGTGGCGGTGGTGCCCGCTACAAGCGCTGGGGCCTCTACGGCGGCGTGGTGTTGCTGATTCTGGCTTCGGTGTCGCTGGTCTACGTGCAGGCCGTGGTCCTGAAGATGCTGCCCTTTGACGACAAGTCGGAGTTCCAGGTGGTGCTGGAAATGCCTGAGGGCACGAGCCTTGAGCGCACCGCGCGTGTGCTTCACGAGATGGGTGATTATCTGGCCACCGTGCCCGAGGTGCATGATTATCAGGTTTATGCCGGTACGGCCTCGCCCATCAACTTCAATGGGCTGGTGCGTCAGTACTACCTGCGCGAGGGTGCCCACCTGGGGGATTTGCAGGTGAACCTGGTGCACCAGAAGGAGCGCAGCCGCAAGAGCCACGACATCGCCCTGGATGTGCGCGAGCCGCTCAAGGCCATTGCCGATCGTCATGGGGCCACCATCCAGTTGGTGGAAGTCCCCCCGGGGCCGCCCGTACGCGCGCCCATCGTGGCGGAAATCTATGGGCCGGACTACGAAGGCCAGATGGCCCTGGCCGGCCAGCTCAGGGAGATGTTCGAGAACACCTCCGGGGTGGTGGATGTGTCCGACTCGGTGGAGTACCCCGGACCCCGTCTGATCCTGGAAGTGGACCGGGAAAAGGCTGCCTTGATGGGTGTGTCGCAGACGACCATTGCCCAGGCAGTGGACACGGTCCTGGCCGGCGAGGATGTGAGCTTTCTCTTCGGTGCCAACGTGAAATATGCCGTGCCCATTCGCCTGGAGTTCGATGCCGCCGACAAGGGGGATCTGGAGACGGTGCTCGGGGTGCGGGTGCGTGCCATGGATGGAGGCCTGGTGCCCCTGTCGGAGCTGGTGAACGTGGTGGAGAGCACCCGCGAGCGCTCCATTCATCACAAGGACATGCTGCCGGTGGTGTATGTTACCGCCGATATGGCCGGGCGTCTGGATAGCCCGCTGTATGGCATGTTCGACCTGGTGTTCCAGTTGCGTGACAAGCCCTTGGTCCATGATGAGGCCCTGGAGCAGTTCTTCATCCAGCAGCCGGACGATCCCTACCAGTACAGCATCAAGTGGGATGGAGAATGGCAGGTCACCTACGAGACCTTCCGCGACATGGGGCTGGCCTATTCCGTGGGCCTGTTGCTCATCTATCTCCTGGTGGTGGCGCAGTTCCGCTCCTACGTGGTGCCGCTGATCATCATGGCCCCCATCCCGCTGACGGTCATCGGCGTCATGCCGGGCCACGCCCTGCTGGATGGTCTGGTCATGGACGCCAAGTTCACGGCCACATCCATGATCGGCATGATCGCCCTGGCGGGGATCATCGTGCGCAACTCCATCCTGCTGGTGGATTTCATCAACCATGAGGTGAGTCGCGGCCTGGCCCTGGAGGATGCGGTCATCCGTGCCGGCGCCGTGCGTGCCAAGCCCATCGTGCTCACGGGGCTCGCCGCCATGATCGGTGCCGGCTTCATCCTGGACGACCCGATCTTCAACGGCCTGGCCATCTCGCTGATCTTCGGCATCCTGGTGTCCACGCTGCTCACCCTGCTGGTGATCCCGGTGCTGTATTACAGCTACCTGAAGGGGAGGGTCCAGCATCAATGACCCTTGTGGCATCATCAACTCCCCGTTCGCGGCCGAGGGCCGCTCCCACGGGGGCTGCGGGCCGCTGCGGCTGTCGGGGCCCCGTCTATCCTTCGGGTCACCCTGCTCCCAGGGGACTGCGGGGTGCTGGGTGCCCTCTCATGGCTTCGTGAGATCCCTGTGCCCTCTGTGGGAGCGGCCCTCGGCCGCGAATGGGGAGCCGCCCGGCTACCGATTTTCCCCCCGGGACACCCCCCTCAACACCCGGTCCAGCCCCCGCGTGGGCAACACACGCCGCAGCATGCCAAACAGATACGTGGGCACCGTCACGTAATACCGGGCCCGCGGCCTGGGGCTCTCCAGCGCGTGGATCAGCTTCTTCACCACCGCCTCCGGCGGCAGGGTGAAGGGCGCCGCCGGCCCCGCCTTGGTCAGGCGCCGCTCTGCCGCCGCATACTGTTCCCGAAAGACACTGTTCTCCCGGTCGACATGGGCCGCCAGGGCCGCGTGGGCATTGGCCCGGAAGCGGCTGCTGATGGGCCCGGGCTCGATCAGGCTCACCTGCACGCCGCTGCCATGCAGTTCCATGCGCAGGGTGTCGGTGAGCCCCTCCAGGGCGAACTTGGAGCAGTTGTAGGCGCCACGAAAGGGCAGGGCGATCAGGCCCAGCACCGAGCTGTTCTGCACGATGCGTCCCTCACCTTGCCGGCGCATCACCGGAATGACCTGATTGGTCAGCTCCAGCCAGCCCAGCAGATTGGTCTCCAGCTGCCGGCGCAGCACATCCCGGGTGAGGTCCTCCACCGCCCCGGGCTGGCCGTAGGCGCCATTATTGAACAGGCCGTACAGCCGCCCATCGGTGGCCTGAAGCAGCTGCTCCAGGGCGGCCCGGATGGAGGCGCTGTCATCCAGATCCAGCTGCACGGCCTCCAGCCCTTCCTCCTGCAGCCGCGCCACATCCGCCTCCCGCCGCGCCGTGGCAAACACCCGATATCCCCGGCGAGCCAGCGCATGGGCCGCACAATGACCGATCCCGGAGGAACAGCCGGTGATGAGGATGGGACGATCTTTGGGGGATGGGGGTGTCGAGTGGGTGTTCATGATGCAGGGGGCTCGCGATAGGTTGGGGCCGTGGGTGGATGCTCTTCAGTCACTGGTTGATTGCAATCGATACGGTTACACTTTGAGATGTAACTTTTCCCGGGAGGGCGTCATGGAAGCCACGACCAAGGATCTGCGCTTGCACACACGAGAACTTCTGGCGGCGGTGGGCCGTGGTGAGCAAGTGGCCATCACCTACCGCGGCAAGCCCTGTGCTCGCCTCGTGGCCTGGCAGGAGGGCACCCAGGAGGTCCGCCGCGGGCGAAATCCGGCCTTCGGTCTTTGGCGAGGCCAACAGGATATCCCGGTGGACGAACAGGTTCGTGCCCTGCGCAGGGGGCGTGATTTCTCCGACCTGGGATGAATGGCCGTGCTGATCGATACGGATGTCCTGATCTGGAATCTACGCGGTAACGAACAGGCTGCTTCTCTGCTGGATGGTTCCCCGGGCTTCAGAGTGTCCGCGGTCACGTACATGGAATTGCTTCAGGGCCTGCGAAACAAGGACGAAATGCGTGTCTTGCGTCAGGCCATGCACTACTGGGGGGCTCAGTTGATCCCCATCGACACCGAGATTTGCGGTCGTGCCACCTATCTGGTGGAAGAGTATGCACTCAGTCACTCCATGCAGATGGCCGACGCGCTGATCGCCTCCACGGCCCTGCAGCTGGGTGAGGTGCTGGTGACAGCCAATGACCGACACTACCGTCACATTGATGGTCTGGCCCTGGAAGTGTTCCGGCCCGATTAGCACTCAATAGGTCAGCGTCACCACCCCATCTTCCACCACCTCGCCGATGAAGGCCCCGCCGCCGCGCTTGCCGTCCAGTTCCGGTATGGCATTGGCATCATCCAGCCCGTGTTCCCCCATGGCGCCGGCGCAGGCGTAGAACTTCACGCCGGCCTCGTGGGCATCCTGCATGAAGTCGTACACGGACTTCTCACGGGCTTCTCCCGGGAAGATGTTCTGTGCCACGCCCTGTTTGAGCAGCTGCGTGGTTTCGGCGGCGAAGTAGATCTCCACCTCCAGGTCCATGGCTGCAGCCACGGTGGCCTGAAAGAAGGGTGCGCCCAGGGTGCCCGGCGCATCCAGGCGGGTGTTGAGCAGCATGATCACGATCTTCTCGGCCATTCCCGTCTCCTCTCGGGGCTTGCAAAATGCCCCATCGGCCCCATAACCCGAAAGGCGCCCGATTGCGCCTCCAAGACAGTATAATTCGCGCACGATCAGACCGCCTCGCACGGAGACCCGACGATGCCCATCTACGAATACGAATGCAATGCCTGTGGCCACCGCATGGAGGCCATGCAGAAGATTGCCGATGCCCCATTGGTGGACTGCCCCGCCTGCCACACGGCCGAACTGCGCAAACTGGTGTCGGCCAGCGCCTTTCGCCTAGGTGGTAGCGGCTGGTACGAGACCGATTTCAAGAAGGACAACAAGCGCAATCTCAAGGAGGGTGACAAGGCCGCTCCCTGCGCCACCGACAGCAGTGCCAAATCCCCGGCCTGCAGCGCCTGTCCCGCTGCCGCCAACTCCGGGGGGTGATCCTTGTCGGACAAACACAGCGGACCCATGCAGAGCCTGCGACGCTACCTGATCGCAGGCCTGCTGGTCTGGGTGCCCCTGGTGGCCACCGCGGCCATCATCAAGTTCATCCTGGACGTGATGGATCGCACCCTGCTGCTGCTGCCGCCGGGGTTGCGACCGGAGGCCCTGCTGGGTTTCACCATCCCGGGCTTCGGGGTGGTGATCGCTGTGGTCATCGTCTTCACCACCGGCCTGGTGGTGGCCAACCTGCTGGGTCGCAAGCTGGTGGAGATCTGGGAGGCCATCCTGGCCCGTATCCCCCTGGTGAGCACCATCTACTCCGCCGTGAAGCAGGTGATGGAGACCCTGTTGGGGGCGGGCGGGGAATCCTTCCGGCGGGTGCTGCTGGTGGAGTATCCCAGGAAGGGGATCTGGACCCTGGGCTTTCAGACCGGGGCCGGCATGGGCGAGGTGCAGGCGCGCACCGAAAAGGATGTGATCAGCGTCTTCATTCCCACCACACCCAACCCCACTTCTGGCTTCATCATCCTTGTGCCTCGGGACGAGGTGGTGGTGCTCGACATGTCGGTGGAGGACGGCCTCAAGTTCGTCATGTCCCTGGGCGTGGTGGTGCCCCGCTACCCCCCGGTCAAGAAGGGCGAGACGGGGGCGAAGTGAGGCCGCGGCGCCAGGCGCCTTCCCCTGGACTTGCCACCCCAATTGGCAAGACCGTACCATTACCGGTTTTCCACAGCCTCAATCATTCAGGACACTCCAGGAATCCCCCATGCGCTCCCATTACTGCGGTATCGTCGATGAGTCCCTGCTCGACCAGGAAGTGACACTGTGCGGCTGGGTCAATCGCCGCCGGGACCATGGGGGCGTGATCTTTGTCGATCTGCGTGACCGTGAGGGGTTGGTGCAGGTGGTCTTCGACCCGGACCGGGCCGATGTCTTCGCCACCGCCGAGCGCATTCGCAGCGAATACGTGCTGAAGGTGACCGGCCGGGTGCGTCGTCGTCCGGAAGGTACGGTGAACACCGATCTGCGCACCGGCGCCATCGAAGTGCTGGGCACCGGGCTGACCGTGCTCAACACCTCCGAGACCCCACCCTTCCAGCTGGATGAGGACGACGTGGGCGAGGAGACCCGCCTGCGCTACCGTTATGTGGATCTGCGCCGCCCCACCATGCAGAGGCGTCTGCAGATGCGTGCCCAGATCACCGGCGTATTGCGCCGGTTCCTGGAAGGGCATGACTTCCTCGATATCGAGACCCCGATGCTCACCAAGGCCACGCCCGAAGGGGCGCGGGATTACCTGGTGCCCAGCCGCACCCATCCCGGCAGTTTCTTCGCGCTGCCCCAGTCGCCGCAGCTGTTCAAGCAGTTGCTGATGATGTCGGGGCTGGACCGCTACTACCAGATCGTGCGCTGCTTCCGGGACGAAGACCTGCGCGCCGACCGTCAGCCCGAGTTCACCCAGCTGGATATCGAGACCTCCTTCATGGATGAGGAAGGCATCATGACCCTCATGGAGGAAATGATGCGCGAACTCTTCGCCCAGGTGCTGGAAGTGCCCCTGCACACCCCCTTCCAGCGCATGACCTATGCCGAGGCCATGCGCCGCTTTGGCTCCGACAAGCCGGACCTGCGCATCCCCCTGGAACTGACGGAGCTCACTGACGTGATGGCGCCGGTGGAGTTCAAGGTGTTCTCCGGCCCCGCCAAGGATCCCCATGGCCGCGTGGCGGCCCTGCGTCTGCCCAAGGGTGGTGATCTCACCCGTAAGGAAATCGACGACTACACCCAGTTCGTGGGGCGTTATGGTGCCAAGGGCCTGGCCTATATCAAGGTCAACGACGTCAATGCGGGGCGAGAGGGACTGCAATCTCCCATCCTCAAGTTCCTGCCGGACGAGGTGGTGGTGGAGATCCTCAACCGCACCGAGGCCGAGGATGGCGACCTGATCTTCTTTGGTGCCGACAAGGCCCGTGTGGTGAACGAGGCCCTGGGTGCCCTGCGGGTCAAGCTGGGTCATGATCGCCATCTGGTGGCGCGCGGCTGGCGCCCCCTGTGGGTGGTGGACTTCCCCATGTTCGAGATGGACGACAAGGACAACCGCTGGGTGGCCCTGCACCATCCCTTCACCGCGCCCCGGGTGGATAACCCCGACGAGCTGGCCGGCGATCCCGGTCACCTGGTCTCCCGGGCATACGACCTGGTGCTCAACGGCACGGAAGTGGGCGGCGGTTCGGTGCGTATCCACAACATGGCCATGCAGCAGAAGGTGTTCGAACTGCTGGGCATCGGCGAGACCGAGGCCCGGGAGAAGTTCGGCTTCCTGCTGGATGCCCTGAAGTACGGCTGCCCGCCGCACGGCGGTATCGCCTTCGGCCTGGATCGCCTGGTCATGCTCATGACCGGCGCCCAGTCCATCCGCGACGTCATGGCCTTCCCCAAGACCCAGACCGCCGCCTGCCCCCTCACCCAGGCCCCCGCCGAGGTCAGCGAGGCCCAGTTGCGGGAACTGAACATCCGCCTGCGGCAAACGGCAGCGGACAAGAAGGAGGGCTGACCGGCCCGCTCGACCCGAAGACCCCTTCCCCGATGCCGGGAAAAGGGGCCAGACCCCGTTTCCCCAAAGAGCTCCTCTCCCGCTGGCGGGAGAGGGGTTGGGGTGAGGGTGGCGGGGACTGACTGCCCCCCTTTTCCGCCTCACTTATACCCAAATCAAAAACTTCCCTTTGAGTTGGTGCCCCGCAACCGGCACACTTTCACACCTGGATTCTGCTAAAAACTACCCTGAGCGAATCATCACCACACCCTACATAACCATAACGACAGGTGACGGGGCATGAAGGCACTGCCGAAGTTCGAAGACCATTCCCGACAGGACACCCGGTACACCACTTGCTACATGTGCGCCTGTCGCTGCGGCATCAAGGTCACCGTCGAAGACAACAAGGTCCGCTACATCCAGGGCAACCGCAACCATCCGGTGAACAAGGGCGTGCTCTGTGCCAAGGGCAACGCCGGCATCATGAAGCAGCAGTCCCCGGCGAGGTTGCAGCAACCCCTGATGCGCAAGCCCGGTACCGAACGGGGGGAGGGGGAGTTTGAACCCATCTCCTGGCACGATGCCCTGAATCTGCTCACCGATCGCCTGGCGAAGATCCGCTCCACCGATCCCAAGAAGCTGGCCTTCTTCACCGGTCGCGACCAGATGCAGGCGCTGACCGGCCTGTGGGCCACCCAGTTCGGTACCATCAACTGGGCTGCCCATGGCGGGTTCTGCTCCGTGAACATGGCCTCGGCGGGGCTTTACACCATGGGGCATGCCTTCTGGGAATTCGGCGACCCGGACTGGGAACGCACCAAATATTTCATGCTCTGGGGCGTTGCGGAGGACCATGCCTCCAATCCCATCAAGATGGGCATCGAGCAGATCAAGCGCCGCGGCGCCAAGTTCGTCTCCGTGAACCCGGTGCGCACCGGCTATCAGGCCGTGGCCGACGAGTGGGTCGCCATCCGTCCGGGCACCGATGGGTTGCTGGCTCTGGCCATGATCCACGTGCTGCTGCGCAACGACTGCATCGACCAGGCCTTCCTGGTGCGCTACACCAACGCCCCCTGGCTGGTGGTGGACACCCCGGGGCAAAAGGGGCACGGCCTCATCCTGCGGGACAAGAAGGGCAAGCCCCTGTGCTGGGATCAGGATACGAACGCCGTCACCGACGCCTCCCAGGTGGAAATCCAGCCGGCCCTGTTCGGTGAATACACCGCACCCGACGGTCGCCCGGTGAAGACGGTCATGACCCTGCTGGCCGAACGCTATCTCAATGCCCAGTATGCGCCGGAGAACGTGGCCGATCGTTGCGGCGTGCCCGCCGAACAGATCGAGCGTCTGGCCCTGGAGATGGCCCATGTGGCCTTCAAGGAGACCATCGAGATCGAATGCCAGTGGACCGATGCCTACGGCCGCACCCATGATCGCTTCGTGGGTCGCCCCGTCTCCATGCACGCCATGCGGGGCATCTCCGCCCACTCCAACGGTTTTCAGACCTGTCGCGCCATCCACCTGCTGCAGATCCTCATGGGCACCATCGACGTGCCCGGTGGGCATCTGTCCAAGCCGCCGTATCCCAAGCACATCCCGCCGGGCATCAAGCCGGCCCGGGAGATGGCCCCCAACACTCCCCTCAAGAGCCCACCGCTGGGTTTCCCCACCGGCCCCGAGGACCTGGTGATCGACAAGCAGGGCAACCCCCTGCGCATCGACAAGGCCTATTCCTGGGACGCACCCATGGCCAACCACGGCCTGATGCACATGGTGATCACCAATGCGGTGAAGGGAGACCCTTACCCCATCGACACCCTGATCCTGTTCATGGCCAACATGAGCTGGAATTCCACCATGAACACCAGCCAGGTGATGGACATGCTGCGGGAGAAGGGTGAGGACGGGGAGTACAAGATTCCCTTCCTGGTGGTGTCCGACGCCTTTCACTCGGAGACGGTCAACTTCGCCGATCTGGTGCTGCCGGATTGCACCTATCTGGAGCGGCACGACACCATCTCCATGCTGGACCGCCCCATCTCCGAACCCCATGCCGCGGCGGATTCCATCCGCCAGCCCATCCTGGAGAAGGACCGGGACGTGCGCCCCTGGCAGGAAGTGCTGGTGGATCTGGCCGGGCGGCTCAAATTCCCGGCGTTCACCGGTGAGGATGGCAAGCCCCGATACACCTCCTATCAGGACTTCATCGTCAACTTCCAGAAAGAGCCGGGCATCGGTTTCCTGGCGGGTTGGCGTGGCGAAAACGGGGATCAGGACCTGCGCGGCGATCCCAATCCGCAGCAATGGGAGGCGTACGCCAAGAACCAGTGCTTCTTCGTGCATCACCTGGAAGACAGTCAGAAATACTACCGCTACTGCAACCAGGATTACCTGACCCTGGCCCGGCATGCGGGCTGGGTGGGGTCCACCGATCCCATCGTGCTGGAGTTGTATTCCGAGACTCAGCAGCGCTTCAAGCTGGCAGGGCAGGGGCTGTACGACGGGCCATGCCCCACCCGCGAGGAACACAAGGACCGACTCACCCGCTACTTTGATCCATTGCCCATCTGGCATCCCCCGCTGGAGCATGATCGCGTCGATGCCGATGCGTATCCCTTCCATGCCATCACCCAGCGGCCCATGTTCATGTACCACTCCTGGGATTCACAAAACGCCTGGCTGCGGCAGATCTGCGCCGGTAATCGCCTTTACATGAACCGGGGGCGGGCCCACTCCATGGGCATCGAGGACGATGCCTGGGTATGGGTGGAGTCTCATCATGGTCGCATCCGTGCCCAGGTGAAACTGATCGAGGCGGTGGAACCGGACACGGTCTGGACCTGGAACGCCATCGGCAAGCAGGCGGGCGCCTGGGGGTTGTCGGCGGATGCGGATGAATCCCGCAAGGGCTTTCTGCTCAACCACCTGATCTCGGAATTACTCCCCCAGAAGGGAGACGGGCTGGACAATGTCACCAATTCCGACCCTGTCACCGGTCAGGCGGCCTGGTATGACCTGCGTGTGAAGATTACCCCCGCCAAACCAGGCGAGGTGGGTTCCTGGCCCCAGTTCGATCAGGTGAAACCCCTGCCCGGGATGGCGGTATCTCCCAGCGCCTTGCGCTATCAGACGCACCGCGCCGTGAACCTGAAGCGCAGCCTCTGGGATGTGCTCATGCGGGGCAAGCACCGGCGGTAAACCGGGCCCTCACCCCAACCCCTCTCCCGCGAGCGGGAGAGGGGCTCTAAACTTTCTTCTCCCCCAAGGGGTGAGAACTAACGCCCCCTTCTCCCCTCGGGGGAGAAGGGACGGGGATGAGGGGAGCGGAGGGCACATGCCTTCGAGGCAGACGACTTGAGGAGTGAATCAATGCGATTGGGTCTGGTAATCGACCTGGACACCTGCGTGGGCTGCCATGCCTGCGCCGTGGCCTGTAAACAGTGGAACACCTCCGGCACCACCGGACCACTGACCGATATCGCCGCCTATGGCGCTGAGCCCAGTGGCGTCTGGTTCAATCGCATCCGCCACTACGAGGTGGGCGATTACCCCAACAACAAGACCGTCAACATGCCCATGTCCTGCATGCACTGCGAGGATGCGGACTGCGTGACCGTATGCCCCACGGGCGCCTCCTACAAGCGCAAGGAGGATGGCATCGTTCTGGTGGATCAGGACAAATGCATGGGCTGCAACCTGTGCGCCTGGGCCTGCCCCTATGGTGCTCGGGAGCTGGATCCCGTGGATGGGGTGATGAAAAAATGCACCCTGTGCATCGACCGTATCTACGACGAGACCCTGGAGCCTGAGGATCGTCAGCCCGCCTGCGTGATCACCTGTCCGGCCCATGCCCGTTTCTTCGGTGACCTGGATGATCCCGATTCCCAGGTGAGCCGCCTGACGCGGGAACGGGCCGGGCAGACGCTCATGCCCGAGTTGGGTTACAAGCCCACCAACACCTATCTGCCGCCACGCGTCACCCGGCCGGTGCCCACGGACGATGTGCGGCGCAAGAGCCTGATCAGCAGCGTGAAGGAATGGGTGAATCAGGCCATTGTTCGTTGATGTGGACCTCGGCCCTCACCCCGACCCCTCTCCCACCAGCGGGAGAGGGGCTCAAGGGCTTCCCTGCAGGCGCGGAGACCCAGACTCCCTTCTCCCCTCCGGGGAGAAGGGCCGGGGATGAGGGGGCGGCCGGCACGCTGCCCTTCGACCCGGGAGCAGACCAGAGCAACCAACAGGATGACACTCCATGCACCCAGCCCTTTCCGTGATCTTCTTCACCGTGCTCTCCGGGGCCGGCTATGGCCTGTTCATGCTGGTGGCCGTGCTGCACCTGACCGGCAGCTACCCCGACGCCTCCAGCGGTGAGCTGCAAACGCAACTGGCCGTGGCCCTGGTGCTGATCACCATCGGGCTCTTGTCATCCAGTCTGCATCTGCACAACCCCCGCAATGCCTGGCGGGCGTTCATGCGGGTGCGCACTTCCTGGCTCTCCCGGGAGGCGGTGCTGGCCGTGGCCTTTTATCCCTTTGCCCTGTGGTATGCCTGGGAGGTTCGCGCCACCGGTGGTGATGTGGGGCAGGCGGGCATGATCATGGGCGTGATCGCCGTGCTGCTGGCAGGGCTGACCGTCTTCTCCACCGGCATGATCTACGCAAGCCTCAAGACCATCCGCCAATGGCACACGGCTCTCACCCCGGCCAATTACCTGCTGCTGGGCCTGGCCCTGGGGGGCTTGGCCCTGGTGGCCATCCATGGCTGGTTCGTCGGCGACGATCCCTTGCTGGGCGGCATTGCCATCGCTCTGCTGGTGCTGGCGGCGATCATGAAGGGCATCTACTTCCTGTGGATCCGCGAGGTGACCGGCCCCACCATCAATACTGCCACCGGCTTCACCCGCGCCCCGGTGCGCATCCTGGATCCGGGCCACACCGCCGGCACCTTCCTGACCCGTGAATTCGGTTTCGACCCGGGCCGGCAGGTGATCCAGCGCGCCCGCTTGGGCGTGTTCGCCCTGGGGTTCGCCCTGCCCATCCTGTTGCTGGCCTGGGTGCTGTCCGGCGCCCCGGCACACTGGCTCACCCTGGCCCTGATCTCCGCCCTGGCCGGCATCGGCCTGGAACGCTGGCTGTTCTTCGCCGAGGCCCGACACGCGGTCATGCTCTACCATGGGCGGCAGCATACCTGACGCTCATGCATCACGGTTGTGAGTCACCCCGATGATGAAAGTGAAAAGCCCCTCTCCCCTGTGGGGAGAGGGGTTGGGGTGAGGGGCGAGCACCGGCACAGTGCCTGCCCCACCCCCTCATCCCCAGCCATTCTCCCCCAAGGGGGAGAATGGCTGGAGTGTTTCTCGGTAAGGTGAGACGCCCCCTTCAGGCCGCCGTGGTGTCAGGAAGGTGTTGCCGGCCCCTCCTGGCGGGGTTTGCGCCGACGGCGACGGCGGGGCGGCTTGCCATTGCCTTCCCCGGACGGTTCACCCTGGGGTTTGGCTGCCTGTGATCCGGCCGTGGACTCCTGGTCTGAACGCTGCCGGGCGCGGGGCTGTTTGCCCGGGCCGCTGGAGGAACCGGAGCGGCCACCGGAACGCCCCCGTGGCGGACCGGATGAAGGCTTTCGCTGGCGCCTTTTAGGGGGTTCCAGGTCCGTGGCCAGGATGGCGTGGTCGGTCATCTCCGAGTCGATCTTGAAGCCGATGTATTCCTCGATCTCCGGCAGATGAAAGGCGAAGTCCTCGCAGGCAAAGCTGATGGCGTCGCCCTCGGCGCCGGCGCGTCCCGTGCGACCGATGCGGTGCACATAGTCCTCCCCGGACTGGGGCAAATCAAAATTGAACACATGGGAGACATCCGGGATGTGCAGGCCACGGGCCGCCACATCGGTGGCTACCAGGACCTGATACTCGCTTTGCTCAAACTTCGCCAGCAGGCTCTGACGCTTGCGCTGTGGCACATCTCCGGAGAGCAGGGCCACACGGATGCCGTTGCCCTCGAGCCATGCGGTGACCTTCTCGGCGCCATGCTTGGTGTTCACGAACACCATGGATCGCTCCGGCCCGAGCTTGCGCATCAGGCCCAGCAGCAGCGGAATCTTCTGGTCGTTGGCCGGGTAGTAGATGGCCTGACGGACCCGCTCGGCGGTCACCTGTTCGTCCTGGGTTTGCACCTTGGCCGGGTTGTTCATGTGTTCGTAGGCCAGTTCCATCACGCGCCAGGACAGGGTGGCGGAAAACAGCATGGACTGCCGTTCGGTGGGCGGGGGCATGCGCCTGAGCAGGAAACGCACGTCCTTGATGAAGCCCAGGTCGAACATGCGATCGGCCTCGTCCAGCACCAGTGTCTGGGCCTGACGCAGGTCGAAGACCTTCTGCTTGAAATAATCAATGATGCGCCCCGGGGTGCCGATCAGGATGTCCACCCCATCCGAGAGTTGCTTGCGCTGCTTCTCGTAATCGGTGCCGCCGTAGGCCAGTCCGAGGGTGAGGCCGGTATGGCTGCCGAGCACCATGGCATCCTTGTGGATCTGGATGGCCAATTCGCGGGTGGGCGCCAGGATCAGTGCCCGCACCTGGTTGGGCCGGCGCTGCTCCGGGGCCGGGTGTCGAAGCAGGTGGGTGAACACGGTGATCAGGAAGGCCGCCGTCTTGCCGGTGCCCGTCTGGGCCTGTCCGGCCACGTCCTTGCCCTCCAGTGCCGGGGGCAGGGCCAGGCCTTGAATGGGGGTGCAGTGGGTGAAGCCGGCGTCCGTCAGACCCTGGCGAACCGGGTCCGGGAGGTCGAAACTTGCGAAGTGCGTATCAGAAACATGTTGATCCGTCATGGAGTTGGGGCCTTTCCTCGCGGTATCATGTATGGACTTGAAATGGTGTGCCGAATCGGCTCCAATGATCCAATGCGTGGTGCTGCATGGCCAATTCGCCTGTTGCCTTCGCAGACATTCTAACCGGAGGTCAATCGCAGTGAGTGAAAACATCACCTATGTCACGGATGGAAGTTTCGAGGAGGATGTCCTCAAGTCTGATCAGCCGGTGCTGGTGGACTATTGGGCGGAGTGGTGCGGTCCCTGCAAGATGATTGCCCCCATCCTCGACGAGATCGCCGCTGAATACGACGGCAAGCTCAAGGTGGCCAAGCTCAACATCGACGAAAACCCGGCCACCCCACCCAAGTTTGGTATCCGCGGTATCCCTACCCTGATGTTGTTCAAGGGAGGTAATGTGGAGGCCACCAAGGTCGGTGCCCTGTCCAAGTCGCAGCTGACGGCCTTCATCGATCAGAACATCTAAGGCCCGCTTCGGGGCGTCCAATCACGACGGGCTGGACGCCCCGAAGATTTAATGGTAACGTCACAAAAAAATAATGATTACTCAGCCTGCCGTCCTGGCAGTCGCGCCTCTCGACCCCAAAGCCGACCTCAAGATCAAGCGCCTTAGGCACACCTTTGCTGGCTCTGCCCTGTCCGCGCGATTAAAACCACCGATAGCCCACTCCCCCCCGCGAAGCCTTTATGAACCTCACCGAACTCAAGCGTAAGTCGGCCTCCGAGCTTGTGGAAGTCGCCCAGTCCATGGACCTCGAAGGCATGGCGAGGTCTCGAAAGCAGGACATCATCTTCTCGATCCTGAAAGCCCATGCCAAGGGCGGAGAAGATATCTTCGGTGACGGGGTGCTGGAGATCCTGCAGGACGGATTCGGGTTCCTGCGCAGTGCCGACAGCTCCTACCTGGCCGGGCCGGACGATATCTATGTCTCCCCCAGCCAGATTCGACGCTTCAGCCTGCGCACCGGTGATACCATCTCCGGCAAGATCCGGCCCCCCAAGGAAGGTGAGCGCTACTTTGCGCTGCTCAAGGTGGATCAGATCAATTTCGAGGCCCCCGAGGCGGCCAAGAACAAGGTGCTGTTCGAAAACCTCACGCCCCTGCATGCCTCGCACCGCATGCGCATGGAACGAGGCAACGGCTCCACGGAAGACATCACCGCCCGCATCATCGATATCGTCGCCCCCTTCGGCAAGGGCCAGCGTGGCCTGATCGTCTCGCCCCCCAAGGCGGGCAAGACCATCATGCTGCAGAATATCGCCCAGAGCATCACCGCCAACTATCCCGAGTGCTACCTGATCGTGCTGCTCATTGATGAGCGCCCCGAGGAAGTGACCGAGATGTCGCGCATGGTGCAGGGCGAGGTGGTGTCCTCCACCTTCGACGAACCCGCCAGCCGACATGTGCAGGTGGCGGAGATGGTCATCGAAAAGGCCAAGCGTCTGGTGGAGCATCGCCGCGACGTGGTCATCCTGCTGGACTCCATCACCCGTCTGGCCCGGGCCTACAACACCGTGGTGCCCTCGTCAGGCAAGGTGCTCACCGGCGGCGTGGATGCCAATGCCCTGCATCGTCCCAAGCGCTTCTTCGGGGCGGCGCGCAACATCGAGGAGGGCGGCAGTCTCACCATCCTGGCCACGGCCCTGGTGGAGACCGGCTCCAAGATGGACGAGGTCATCTACGAGGAGTTCAAGGGCACGGGCAACATGGAAGTGCATCTGGATCGCCGCATCAGCGAAAAGCGCATCTACCCCGCCATCAACATCAACCGTTCCGGCACCCGCCGCGAGGAATTGCTCACCGATCCGGAAGAGCTGCAAAAGCTCTGGATCCTGCGCAAATTCCTTCACCCCATGGACGAACTCGAGTCCATGGAATTCCTCCTGGCCCGCCTGCAGTCCACCAAGACCAACAACGAATTCTTCGACATGATGAAGCGCAGCTGATCGGCTGGGACTCCAATGCCTGAACTCAGGCAACCGGGGGCCTGATGGCCCCCTGTCACAGGCCTGATCAGTTCCAACCCTCCGGAACGATGCCCCACACCTTCTCCGCATACTCCGCCACCGTACGATCGATGGAGAAGTAGCCCATGCGGGCCGTGTTGAGCATGGCACGCCGTGTCCAGGCGTCCTGATCCCGGTAGAGCTCGTCCACCCGCTCCTGCTCGCGGATGTAGGACTCATAGTCCGCCAGCACCATGAAGGTATCCACCTCCAGAAGATTCTGTACCAGATCCCGGTAGCGCCCCGGCTCGGAAGGTGAGAAGAAACCGTCACGGATCATGTCCAGGGCCTGGCGCAGTTCCTCGTTGGAATCATAATAATCCCGTGGCCGGTAACCCTCGGCCCTGAGGTGATCCACCTCGTCCGCATTCAGGCCGAAAATGAAGATGTTCTCCTCGCCCACCGCCTGACGGATCTCGATATTGGCGCCGTCCAGGGTACCGATGGTCATGGCCCCATTGAGCGCCAGCTTCATGTTGCCGGTGCCCGAGGCCTCGGTGCCGGCCGTGGAAATTTGCTCGGAAAGGTCCGCCGCCGGGATGATCACCGAGGCGCTGCTCACATCATAATTGGGGATGAAGGCCACCTGCTGCTTGCCGGCCACCATCGGGTCGTGGTTGACCACATCCGCCACATCGTTGATCAGATGGATGATCTGCTTGGCACGCACATAAGAAGGGGCTGCCTTGCCGGCGAAGATGCTCACCCGCGGGGCCTGCTCGCCGGCGCGACCGTCCCGAATACGGTTGTAGTAGCTGATGATATGCAACACGTTGAGCAACTGTCGCTTGTATTCGTGGATGCGTTTGATCTGTACATCGAACATGGCATCCGGGCTGACCGTGAGCCCCATTTCCTCCTTGATCATGTCCGCCAGACGTTCCTTGTTGCGGCGCTTCACCTGCTGAAAACGCTCACGGAACCCGGGGTTGTCGATCAGGGGCTCCAGCTTGTTCAGTTGCTGGAGGTCCATCAACCAGTCTTCGCCGATATGCTCATTGATCAGATCCCGCAGCCCCGGGTTGGCCTGGTTCAGCCACAGCCGCGGCGTGATGCCATTGGTGATGCTCACGAAACGCTCTGGCCACAGGCGGTGGAAATCCCGGAAAAGATTCTTCTTGAGCAGCTGGGTGTGCAGGGCCGCCACGCCGTTCACCATGTGGCTGCCCACCACGGCAAGATGGGCCATGCGCACCTGCCGGCCGTTGCTTTCGTCAATGATGGACAGGCGCTGAACGATGGCGTTGTCGCCGGGGAAGTTGTGCCGCACCTCGTTGAGGAAGTGGAAATTGATCTCGTAGATGATCTGCATGTGCCGCGGCAGCACCCGTTCCATGAGGTGCACCGGCCAGGTCTCCAGGGCCTCGGGCATCAGGGTGTGATTGGTGTATGAGAACACACCACAGGTGATGTTCCAGGCCTTCTGCCAGGGCAGGTGGTGCTGATCCACCAGCAGGCGCATGAGTTCGGCAATGGCGATGGCCGGGTGGGTGTCGTTGAGCTGGATGGCCACCTTGTTGGGCAATTCTCCCAGGGAATATCCCAACTCCAGATGCCGGGCCAGGATGTCCTGGATGGATGCAGAGACGAAGAAATATTCCTGTTTCAGGCGTAATTCCCGACCGACGGCAGTGGCATCGTTGGGATAGAGCACCATGGAAATGGTTTCCGACTCGATCTTCTCCTGCACCGCGCGGATGTAGTCGCCCTCGTTGAAATAATCCAGGTCGAAGTCCCGGGTGGCCTTGGCAGCCCATAGGCGCAGGTTGTTCACGTTCTTGTTGCCGAAACCGGGAGTGGGGTGGTCGTAGGCCATGGCAATGACCTCCTCACCATCTTCCCAGTGATGCCGGGTGACGCCCCGCTCACGGTGCTCCACCACGTAGCCGTAAAAATGCACCGGGTAGATCTTCTCCGGGCGGGGAAACTCCCAGGGGTTGCCATAGCGCAGCCAGTTATCCGGGTGCTCCACCTGTTCACCGTCTTCCAGGTGTTGATGGAACATGCCGAACTCATAGCGAATACCGTAGCCATAGCCGGGCAGGCACTGGGTGGCCAGCGAGTCCAGGATGCAGGCCGCCAGGCGCCCCAGGCCGCCATTGCCCAGCGCGGCATCCGACTCCAGGCCCACGATTTCATGCAGGTCCACGCCCATCTCCTTGAGGGCGTCCTTGCAGTTTTCGTAAAACCCCAGGTTCATCAGGCTGTTCACCAGCATGCGGCCAATGAGGTATTCCATGGAGAGGTAATACACCCGCTTGACCTGTTCCTGGTTGAACAGTCGCTTGGTGTACATGCGGCGTTCGATGATGCGCTCTCGCGCAGCGTACGAGACGGCCTGCAGCCAGTCACGCCGGGTGGCGTTCAATGGGTCCTTGCCGACGATGTGGATCAGCCCGTCGCGGATGGACTCCTTGAGCGCGTCCTTGTCGCAGGACAGCGGCGTGGGGTCGTAGTCGTGCACCATATCCAGTTTTTTCATAGGCCTGTATCCGTGCTGGGTGGTAGGTCTTGGTTGTCTATCAGTCTCCGGACTTGCACGGCGACTTGCAATAACCTTATTCCGCCTCCCGCGCCACCGCGCGATGACCGATGTCGGTGCGGTAATACACACCCCACCAGCAGAGTTTCCTTGCCAGGGCATAGGCGCTGGCCTGGGCATCGCTGACCCGCTCTCCCAGGCCCACCGCACACAGGACCCGGCCGCCCTGGGTGACCACCTTGCCATCCTGCTCGGCCGTGCCTGCATGAAAGATCTTGGCATCCATGCCCGTATCCGCGTCCAGCCCCAGGACCTCATCTCCCTTGCGGTAAGTACCGGGATATCCCCCGGCGGCCAGCACCACCCCCAGGGCAGCGCGGGGGTCCCACTCAGCTTGTATCTGATCCAGGCGTTGTGCCAGGGCCGCTTCCACCAGGTCCACCAGGTCGGAGCGCAGGCGCATGAGGATGGGCTGGGTTTCCGGATCGCCAAAGCGGCAGTTGAACTCCAGTACCTTGGGGATGCCCTGGGCGTCGATCATCACGCCGGCATAGAGAAAGCCGGTGTAGGGGTGGCCTTCAGCGGCCATGCCCCGCACCGTGGGCAGGATCACTTGCTCCATGATGCGATCGTGGATCTCAGGAGTGACCACCGGGGCGGGGGAGTAGGCCCCCATGCCGCCGGTGTTGGGGCCCTTGTCGCCGTTGTCGCGGGCCTTGTGATCCTGTGAGCTGGCCATGGGAAGCACGTGCTCGCCATCCACCATGCAGATGAAGCTGGCCTCCTCGCCCTGCAGGAATTCCTCGATCACCACCCGGCTGCCCGCCTCGCCGAAGGCATTCCCCGCCAGCATGTCGCGCACCGCGGCCTCGGCCTCTTCCAGGGTCTGGGCCAGGATCACGCCCTTGCCGGCGGCCAGGCCATCGGCCTTGACCACGATGGGGGCGCCCTGCTGTTTCAGGTAGGCCAGGGCCTCGTCCAGGTCCGTGAAGCTGCCATAGGCGGCGGTGGGGATGTGATGCCGGGCCAGGAAGTCCTTGGAGAAGGCCTTGGAGCCCTCCAGCTGGGCCGAGGCCCGGGTGGGCCCGAAGATGGGCAGGCCCTCGGCCTGGAAGGCATCCACGATCCCGGCCACCAGGGGCGCCTCGGGGCCGACGATGGTCAGCTGGATCTTCTGCTTTTGGGCGAAGGCGAGCAGGGCATCGATGTCGGTGGCATCGATGGGGGTGTTCTCGCACTTGGCCTCACGCGCCGTCCCCGCGTTGCCCGGGGCCACAAAGACCCGCTTCACCCGCGGCGACTGGGCCGCCTTCCAGGCCAGGGCGTGTTCACGGCCGCCATTACCGATGATCAGGACGTTCAATGTCGGCACCTCTGATGTTGCCAAAAGTCAGAGGGAAAAGGGGTCTTGTCCCCCTTCCCACAAAATAAGCAAGAAAAAGGGTCTGTCCCCATTCTAGTGGCGGAAATGGCGCATGCCGGTGAACATCATCGCCATGCCATGCTCATTGGCGGCGGCAATGACTTCCTCGTCCCGCATGGAGCCCCCGGGCTGGATCACGGCGGTGATCCCGGCCTCATGGGCAGCGTCGATGCCGTCGCGGAAGGGGAAGAAGGCGTCCGAGGCCATTACCGATCCGGCTACCTGCAGATTCTCGTCGGCAGCCTTGATGCCGGCGATACGCGCGGAGTACACCCGGCTCATCTGCCCGGCGCCCACGCCGATGGTCTGGCCGTCGCGCACATAGACAATCGCGTTGGACTTGACGAACTTGGCCACTCGCCAGGCGAACAGCAGATCAGACTGCTCCTGCACGGTAGGGGCCCGCTCGGACACCTGGCGCAGGTCCGAGGGCAGGACCTGTCCCAAATCCCGATCCTGGACCAGCAGGCCGCCATTGACGCGCTTGAAATCCCAGGCGGGTACACCCTTGTCATCCCACTGGCCACATTCCAGCAGGCGCACATTGGGCTTGCCGGCCACCGCCTGGGCCGCCTCCGGCAGCACCTGCGGGGCGATGATCACCTCCACGAACTGACGTTCCACGATGGCCTTGGCCGTGCTGCCGTCCAGGGGGCGATTGAAGGCGATGATGCCACCGAAGGCCGAGGTGGGGTCGGTCTGGAAGGCCTTGTCGTAGGCCGTCAGGCAGTCATGGGCCACTGCCACGCCGCAGGGATTGGCATGCTTGACGATCACGCAGGCCGGCTCGGCAAACTGTTTCACACATTCCAGAGCAGCGTCCGTGTCGGCAATATTGTTGAACGACAGGGCCTTGCCCTGAATCTGCCGGGCCGAGGCCACGCCGGCCTCGGCGGGCTGATGCTCGCGATAGAAGGCGGCGGCCTGGTGCGGGTTCTCCCCGTATCGCAGGTCCATGGCCTTCTCGAATTGCACCGAGAAGGTGCCCGGGAAGGCCTCACGGCTGCCGTCCTCGGCCATGGTGGTCAGATAATTGGCGATGGCGCCATCGTAGCGACCGGTATGGGCATAGGCCTTGGCCGCCAGTTCGAAGCGCAGGCGCTGGGGCAGGGCGCCGTTGCCACTCTCCAGGGCATTGAGCACCCGGTCGTAGTCGGCAGGATCCACGACGATGCCCACGGAAGCATGGTTCTTGGCGGCGGCCCGAACCATGGCGGGTCCACCGATGTCGATGTTCTCGATGGCGTCTTCCAGGGTGCAATCGGGCTTGGCGACCGTCGCCTCGAAGGGGTACAGGTTCACCACCACCAGGTCGATGGGGGGGATGTCATGGTCCTGCATGGCCTGATCATCCACGCCGCGCCGGCCCAGGATGCCCCCGTGGATCTTGGGATGGAGGGTCTTCACCCGCCCGGCCATCATCTCGGGAAAGCCGGTGTGGGCCGACACTTCCTTGACAGGCACGCCGGCTTCGGCCAGCAAACGGGCAGTACCGCCGGTGGACAGGATTTCCACGCCGCGCGCGGCCAGTGCCTGGGCAAAGGGCAGCAGCCCCGTCTTGTCGGAAACGCTGATCAGGGCGCGGGTCACGGGTCGGGAATCGGCTTGGGTCATGGGCTTCGGCTACGGTTGGAGGAGGGTGTGAAAAAGGGTGGGATTATACGCGGCGAGGGGTGGGCAAGGCTAACCCCGTGATTTTCCTGTGGGAGCGGGCCCCGCCCGCGAAAGCGGCGGGCACATAAGCAACCCTTGGGCAAACGCCCAAAAAAAAAGCGCGGCTTGAGGAGCCGCGCCAAAACCACCAAAGGAGGATGGAGGAGTATACCGAACCCCGGAATTGCTCCGAGAAACAGTATGGCTCTACTATCGTATGCTGCACTGCACATGTCAACCCCTACAGGAGGTTAGCCGCGTTTCTGGTGATGAGCGGCAGGCTTGCGGGGATGGATGGTGCGATGCACAATCGCGCCGCCGTCTTCAGAGCTTGAGTCGCTCCACCACCCGTCCATGCTGCAGGTGCTCATCGACGATCTCGTCGATGTCCCGCTCATCGGCAAAGGTGTACCAGACGCCTTCGGGGTAAACCACCGCCACGGGTCCCTCGTTGCAGCGGTCCAGGCAGCCGGCGGCATTCACTCGCACGCCGCCCTTGCCGGTGATGTTCAGGGCCTTGGCCCGCTGCTTGGCGTGGTTGCGCAGTTCACTGGCACGAAAGTGCTGGCAGCAGTTGCCGTCCTCGCGCTCGTTGGTGCAGAAAAAGATGTGTCGTGTGTAGTAGGCCATGTCAGTTCCACAGGTCGTAGACCAGGCTGATGGAGGTGATGGTATCAGTCTTGTCCCGGTCCTCGGGCACATCGGTATTATGCTTCACAGTCAGGGCGAAGCGGGCGGTAAAGCGGTCATTCAAACGGTAGCGCAGGGCGCTGATGGACTCCACCTCGGTGTTGTCGTCGCCGGCCTGGATCAGCAGATCCTCGGTGAAACGCAGGGCAGAGTTGATGCGATAGTCCAGGGCGCCGGCGCCCCGGAAGATGGTTTCGTTCTCGCTATCGCCGTCCTCCAGGCGGGCCTGTCGCGCACCGGCGCCGGCCTCCAGGTCCAGTCGCAAACGTTCGGTATCGGCCACGCGGCGGCCATAGCCTGCCGACAGGGAGCGTTGATAGTCGTAGCCGCTGAAGCGATCCTTCTCGGTACGGAGCGCGCCGAACAGGTAGTCCCGCGCGGTCAACTTGCGATCCGTCTGGAACGTACCCAGATAGCGTTCCTGGGTGGTGGCGCCATCCTCCGAGCCGGTGAAGGCCTCCAGCTGCAGGGTGTGGCGCCACAAGGGTATTTCATAGCGCAGGCGGCTGCGGGCGCTGATGTTCTGGGAGTCGGTATTGCCGCTGGAGAACACGGCCCCGAATTCGGCATCCCCGCTCCAGCCCTCGTTCTCGCCCCATTCCGCGTAAAGGGTAGGGGAGGCCAGCATCAAGGCGCTGCTACAATAGGCGCAAAGCAACCGCATTCGACACACTTTCAAGGCTCCTTCGGTGAATGAGTTTGAGGCCAAACCCTAACAGATCCGGTGCGTGGTCTTCCTCACGCCCCGTCGCGGTTCCCCGAAACCCAACCCGAGTCAGCACCGCATGAATCCCCTTGCCCTGTTCCGCAGATCCCGGCCGGCACCCACGCGGAAACCCGGATCCTCCCTGGTGCCCTACGTGCAGAGACAGAAGGATTATTCGTCTCTCAAGGATACGGATCTGTGCGTCAAGTGCGGCCTCTGTTTGCCCCATTGCCCCACCTATCTGGCCACTCTCGACGAGGGCGACTCTCCGCGAGGTCGGATCACCCTCATGCAGGGGCTGATGCAGGGGCATCTGCGGGATGACGCGGCCGTGCGTCGGCATCTGGAGAGTTGCGTGCAATGCCGGGCCTGTGAGGCAGTGTGCCCCTCCCTCGTGCCCTTTGGGCGGCTGATGGACGCAGCACGGGCCGAGTTGATTCCTCCAGGCGGTCGTGGGCCGGTGAAGGGTTACCTGCTGCGTCATGATGGCAGCCGGCGCGTGGCCGCCCGTTCTTTCCGTTTGGCACAGATGCTGGGCCTGGTGCGGCTGGCCAGCTGGCTGGGCTCCCGGCGCCGCCCCGGAATGGCTCGGGCCGCCTCCTATCTCATGGGCATGCCACTGAACCGGGGTCTCCGAACCATGCCCTTGAGCAAGGTGCCACGGTTGCCGGCGCCTGGGGCGGATGCAACGCTGGACGAAAAATCAGGGCGCTCCCTGCCAAGCCCGTCGGCCCCAAAGCCGACGCAGCAGCCGGCGGCTTTGGAGGCTGATGCTTCATCATCGCAGTCGGAGCGGGCAGGGCGATCGGATGGCGGCGCACCCCCCGTAGAGCGTCAGGAGGCGTCCAGACAGGCCCAGCAGGATCAGCGGGGTGACAAGGGCGCAAGTGGTGCGGCTGGGCGAGACGCCGGGAAGCCCTCGGCCGCCTCGACAACGGCCAGGGTGTCGACCGCAGCCAGCGGCAAGCAGGGCGGCCAGGATAAGCTGCCGGTGGCGACCACCAGGGTCAAGGCCCGGGCCATCACCCTGTTCACCGGCTGCACGGGAGAGGCCCTGGATGCCCGGGCGGTCCAGGCCGCGCGGCAGGTGCTGGAATGCCTGGGTTACCGGGTGTCCGTGCCCGAGCATCAGGTATGTTGCGGTGCCCTGGATCAGCATGCGGGTCGTCCCAAGGCCGCCGCCGACCTGGCTCGGCGCAATCAGACTCTCATGGGAGGGCAGGGTGGCCCGGTGCTCAGCCTCAACAGCGGCTGCCGGGCGCAGCTCAAGTCCGAGGTCTATGCCTTCACCGAGGTGGGTGATCATGCCCTGATGGGGCGCGTGGCCGACCTGTGCGTGTTGCTGGCAGAAGAAGACCTCAAGCCGCTGAAACTCCGTCAGGAGCCGCTCCGGGTGGCCGTGCACACCCCCTGCACGCTGCGCCATGTGCTCAAGGAACACGAGGCCCTGGAGGCCCTGGCTCGTCGTCTGCCGGGAGTCGAGGTGCTGCCCCTGCCGGAGAATGCCCTGTGCTGTGGTGCCGCAGGCAGTTACATGCTCACGCATCCGAAAATGGCGGATCATCTGTTGTCGCCAAAGCTGGATGCACTGGAGCAGTTGGCCCCGGATGTGCTGCTCACCGCCAACGTGGGCTGCGCCATTCATTTCGTCACCGGCCTCAAGCGCCGCCGCCTCCCCATCCAGGTCCTGGGCCCGGCGGAACTGCTCCAGGCCCGCTCCCAGGTCCTGCAGACCAGCAGCGGTTGATCCGGAAGCCCTGCCCTGTGGGAGCGGGCCTCGCCCGCGAATGCGGCGAGCACCTGGCCCACCTTGAGTGGCCACGCCGTCACCCTGTATTCTGGTCAGGTATCCACCCGAGGCCCACGCCCATGCGCCGACTCTCTCCCACCGATCGCCTGCTCTCGGCCTGTGACGAGGCCTTGTGCACCTTGTTTGGTCGCCCCCGGGCCACCGAACGGCCCGACCCGGCCGAGCTCATGCCCGAGCCGGACCTGGATGACAACGCCCGGGCGCTGTCGGCCCGCCTGATGCGCGTGAACCACGCCGGGGAGGTGGCTGCCCAGGGTCTATACCAGGGCCAGGCCCTCACCGCCCGTCGTGAGGAAGTGCGCGAACGCATGGAACGCTCCGCCCGGGAGGAGAACGACCACCTGGCCTGGTGCGCCAATCGACTGCGGGTGCTGGACGGTCACACCAGCGTGCTCAACCCCCTGTGGTATGCCGGCTCCTTCACCCTGGGTGCCCTGGCCGGGGCAGCGGGGGACAAGTGGAGTCTCGGCTTCGTCAATGAGACCGAGCAGCAGGTGGTACGTCACCTGGATGACCACCTGGGGCGTATCGTTGTCGAGGACGGACCCACCCGCGCCGTGCTCGAACAGATGAAGATCGACGAGGCCCACCACGGCGAACTGGCCATGTCCCTGGGGGGCGCAGAACTGCCCTGGCCGGTGCGGCGAGTGATGATGCCAGCGGTGTCCAAGGTCATGACCCGCATCGCATATTGGGTTTGAGGCTTGAAACCCATTGCGGATATGGCTAAACTTCCGCGCTTTCCGTAATTCAAGACCACCCTGGAGTTCAGGCAATGAAGACCTTTAGCGCCAAGCCCGCTGAAGTCAACCGCGATTGGTACGTGGTGGACGCCTCCGGCAAGACCCTGGGCAGGCTCGCCACCGAACTGGCTCGTCGCCTGCGTGGCAAGCACAAGCCCGAGTACACCCCCCACGTGGATACCGGTGACTACATCGTGGTTGTCAATGCCTCCAAGGTGCGCCTGAGCGGCAACAAAGACTCCGACAAGATGTACTATCATCACACGGGTTACGTCGGGCACATGAAGTCCGCCAGCGCCCAGCAGATCCGGGACACCCACCCCGAGCGGCTGATCGAGATCGCCGTGAAGGGCATGCTGCCCAAGAACCCTTTGGGTCGGGCCATGTTCAAGAAGCTGAAGGTCTACGGCGGCAGCGAACATCGCCACACCGCCCAGCAGCCGCAGCCGCTGGACATCTGAATCAATTCCCAGTGCGCCGCCAACGCGGCGCCGGACAGCACACAGAGCAGGTCAAGTCATGGCAACAACCCAGAACTACGGAACCGGACGCCGCAAAGAGGCCTCTGCGCGTGTTTTCCTGCGCCCGGGCAAGGGTGACATCGTCGTCAACAAGAAGCCGCTGGAAGAGTTCTTCGGCCGGGAAACCTCCCGTATGGTGGTGCGCCAGCCGCTGGAAGTCTCCGAAAACCTGAACCGCTTCGACGTGGTCGCCACGGTGTCCGGCGGCGGCGCCAACGGTCAGGCCGGCGCCATCCGTCTGGGCATCGCCCGTGCCCTGGTGGAGTATGACGAAAACCTGCGCGGCAAGATGCGCGAATTCGGCTACCTGACCCGCGACGCCCGTGAGGTGGAGCGCAAGAAGGTCGGCCTGCGCAAGGCCCGCCGCGCCACGCAGTACAGCAAGCGCTAAGCGTTTCTCTGGCTGCCCGGGATCGGCGCTTGAATTGTCAGGCGCCGATCCTGTAGCGTTACCCATATCCCTTGGGGGATCGTCTAGCGGTAGGACTACGGACTCTGACTCCGTCAACCCAGGTTCGAATCCTGGTCCCCCAGCCATACAAATCAGCGACTTGCAGCCCGCCAGGGCGGATAAGCAAAGATCCATGTAATCGCTGAGTAATCGTCTGGCGGCGCCTTTGCCTCAATTCAACTTGAGGAGGCGCCAGCCATGACGACACCAAACACCATCCCCAGCATTGAACAGCATCCCCGAGGATCCCGGGAACGTCTGCGCGCCATCGTCGCGCTCACCCGCCAGCGCCGGGAGACTGCCCACCAGATCCGGGCGGAAGTCCAGGGGGGTGATCCCGGGATTGCCGACCTGGCACAGACCATGTGGGAGATTGACCCCATCAAGCTCTCCCCTGCCGACCTGGACCGCATCAACGCGGCGGCGGTGAACCTCCTTCACGAATCCATCCCCGAGATGAATCGGCACCAGCTCAACACGCTGGCCGATGATTTGGACGCGCTCGCCAGATCGGTTGAGCGGCGGCTTGTTGAAGTTGAACAGGGGGTGTCGGCATGAGCAAGGAACAGGACGCCATCCACGCGAAGATATACGGCGCCACGGGCAAGCTCTCGGCGGTTGCCGATATGCTCAGATCCGCCAATGAACTCCCGGATGATGCATTGCCCAGCGTGGCCGAGATCATCCTGGGGTTGGCCGATGAACTCAACGGGCTTGGCGCTGATGTCGAATTGATGTGGGCCAGCACCAGCCAGCCCGATGGTCGGTCATGGGAGAGCCTGGCCCGGGAATCGGCGGCCACCCTGGATGAACTGGGCGTGATCGCTGAACAGGTGCGGACGCAGCTTTGGGCGGTGGTTCAGCTCATGGACGGTGACGAGTCTCACCACCTGCGGCCCCTGGCGGTCATCGCGCTTGATCGGGCGGAAGACGCAGCCCGGATCATCCAGGATGGGATGAAAGACTGATCCCGGAAACCACGCATCATTCGGCCCTGGGTTCACGCTCAGGGTCTTTTTTTGGACGAAAAAAGCCCCGGCAGTGCCAGGGCAATGCCGCTTGCTTCCCCGGGGTGCGACGTACCCCGTTCCGATTTCCCGGCCTGGTTCGGACTACCAGGCACCGGCCATAAGGCCCCGGGTGAGGATCAGCCTGCATCGTGTGACGCGCATGGAGTACACGCCTCCGGTGATGCCCCTGGGCAGTGCCCAGCCGGTGGCCAGTCATTGCAGATCCCGGGTGGCCTATGACCGGCCTTCCTCAGCCACCCGGGCGATGATTCAGATTTCAGACTCGGCCCTTTCCAGGGCTTCCGGTTCGGGCACGACTGCGGGCAGTCCATCAAGAAAATCCTCGGGCGGATGGGCCGGGTAGCTGCCGAGGGCCTGAACGGCCTCATGCACGGCGCCATCAAGCCCGTGAGGGGCATCGTCCCGGCAGTAGCAGCACCACCGATAACGGGCCAGCACCTCCAAGGCCTCCCTGATCCCTGCCTTTTCCTCATGCATGCGCTCGGTCCAGTAGACGCGGTGGGCCTCCTGGGCGTCGTGGTAGGCGCTTTCCAGCTTCGACTCCAGGCCTTCGGCGGCCTGCCGTGCCTTCGTCATCTGGTCGGGCGTACCATCGGCCCGGGTGGCTGCCAGCTTGTCCAGGGCCTTGCTCAGATCCGCATCCAGCTTGTCGAGCCGCTTCAGGGCCGCTTCCAAGGATTTACGGTCAGGCATCACTCACCACCTCGGATAGCCAGGCGCGACACCATGCCGACACCCAGATCAGCCAGGAACTTGAGCGCGATACCATCAAATCGGTCACTGGGCAGGCGGGTAGGGCCAACGGTGATCGGCCAACCGCGATCGTTCATGCTGAGCACGGCCACGACCGGGAACACGGTCGGGTCCGGCAGCAGATACCAGCGGCCCGCAGGCAGGTGGGGCGTTGCCGTGACGCTGACACCCGCGCCGGTTTCGGTGACGAGCTGGCGTCCGTTGTACTCCAGGCCGGCAGTGTGCAGAAGCTCGTTCGCCTCCAGCTCGGACGCGGCACTGACGACCAGGTGCCTGGCGGTCATGTTGGCCGGCTCAGCCTTGCGGCCAAGGTTGATTTTCATGGTGCGCAGGGCGGCCATTGCCTGGGAAAGTCCGGCCTTGGTCAGGGCGGATTCAACGCGGTTGCCATGATCGGCATGGAACACGGGCTCACCATCGGCCAGGGTGTCGGTGTTCTCCAATGCGTCATAGACCATGCGGCCCTCCAGTCTGCCGGCAGATCCACCCAATGCTGAAAAGGCCTCGGCCAGGGTGTCCCACTGATCGTTGACGATCACGCGGCGCGACACCTTCAGGGCGGTGCCGAAACTGCGCAGCTTCAAAACCTCGCCGCGATTGATCCGCAATTCGTCATGGCGAACCTCGGAAAGCTCGGCCTGCTCATGCAGACCATCACCCAGATCAGCGGTCGGCAATTCGACCGGGCGGAAGTCGGGCGCATTCTTGCGGGCGCAGAATCGGCGGTGCTCGGTGCCGACATCAAACTGCCGAACCATCAGGCGTTCGAGAGCCCTGGACATGCCCATCAAGTAGTCGGTGGAGAGCATTCCCATGCTCATCACGGCGTGATCTGACGCCGGGCGTGGTCTGCCATCACGGGCAATGACAAGCTCCCCGGTCAGCCGGGCAAGCTCCGCTAGGTCCATGCGGGCGCAGGCGTCAGAATCAGGATGGGCAGCGGTCGGGTTGATGCCTGAGCGCTTCAACAATCCATCAGGCAAGGCGTCCAGGGCGGCGATCGGGTCGAGCATGTTGTGGTTCTCCGGTATCTGTTTGTCCATACAGTACCGGGTGGCCACTGACAGGGCGCGGGATGGTTTGTCAGTCGCGGATCAGCTCATAGAGTCGGCGGCGGGATCTCAGGGGGCGGGCTCCAGATTGCCAGGCGTCCCACAGGTGCCGGTCCACGGGGCTGGCCGGGGGTTGGTCACGATACCGGGGCAAGACTCGGGCCTCGAATCGGGCTACGGAAGCGGCCAGGCGTCCGGCCTGGGTCCAGGGGGTAGAGCCACCCACTGCCTCAGCGGCCCGGAGCAAGGCGGCATTGCGGCGGCGCACACGCTCAAATCCAGCCAGGTGGAAGCCATCCCCTCGGCGGTAGCGCTTCAGGGCCTTGAGCAGTTCATCACGGTCGGCCCCGGGCAATGGCTGGCCAGCCTCCAGGGCGGCGATGACCTCAGTCAAAGCCATGTGTCGGTGCGCTCCAGGCCGCGACGTGGGCGGGGACTCTCCAGGTTGCGGCGGCGGGTTTCACTGATCCAGCGGTAAACGGTCGAGACGTGGACCTCCACCTGGTCGGCTGCCTCCTTCACGGTGGCACCTTGTCGGATCAGTGCCAGGGCATGTTGACGCCTTTCGTTGACCTGACGGAGATAGATTTTCTCGCCTGCCCAGCGGCTGCGGATGCTGGAGACGATGGCGCTGGCCACCTGAGAGGCATCAGGCCGGTCAGGCAGGTGCCGGGTGATCTGCTTTTTCAGATCCGCCAGGAAGTCCATCAGCTCAAGCCCCTGAGTAACCATTCACGGGCGGCGGCATAGTCAGCAGGTGCGCCGGTGTCCAGGCTGGCCAGATCATCCGCCAGGGTGTTCATGGATTCGTGAACGATCGTCTCCACCACCTCGGCAGCTTCCCCGGTCATGCCGGTTTTGCGCTCCAGGGTGTCGGGCAGACTGAGCAGGTGTTGGGCGATGGCCGAGAAGGCCCGGGCGACGGTGCTCTGAACCTCATCAACCGGGATCAGCTCCCGGTCCCTGGTCTGGAGTTGGCGCCGCTTCAATTCCGAGTCGTACCACGCACGGCGATCGGTGGGGTTGAGCAGGCCCGGGTCCACCTCGTCACCTTCGGGCGTAGCTGCCGGCCTGGTCAGCGGGGGGAGAACATCGGTCAGGCGGTAGACCGGGTGACCGCGTTGATGGGCTGCCGGTTGCACTCCCTCGATACGGCGGAGAATGTAATCCCGGTCGAGGCCGGTCAGCTTGGACAGGGCGCGAATGGAAACGGTCGGGTATTGCTTCGCTGTCATGGTTTTCCTTGTCAATCAACGGGCTGGCGGTGGGGGTTAAGGGGGTCTGTAAACTCTGGAAACACGGGGTGCGAATTACCCGCGCCTGAGCCGTTTCCCCCAAGGACCCAAAGCGTTTTCCACACACCACACGCCACCTCGCCACGCCTGCGCGCCGCTCTCGTGCGCTCAGCGTTCGTCCTGATGTGTGTGGTGATCGGCCATCCATTCCCGATCATCGCGAACGAACAGATCCTCAGCGGTGATCCCGCGTTCCTCCAAGATGAACCTGATTTTCCTCAGCGCCTCCCGTTCGATCTGCTGCGCTCGCTGCCGGGATACTCCCAACGCCTGGCCGACTTCATCGAATGTGCATAGGGCTTCACCGGGGTTGAGTATCACGGCAGTCTCCAGGGGGCAGGGGGGGGGGCTCAGGTCGATGGCCTCAAGGGCCTGGCGATGGATCACGCGCTGGCCGTTGATGATCCTGGTGGCCAGGGCGCCGGACTCAATCAGACGGGATAGCAAGGCCGGATCTTTCGCATGGGCCCGGGCCCGGTCGGTCGAGATGTAGATGGGGGGCGATACTCTCATCATGGGCCCCTGGTAGTGGGTGGACTCCATTTTACTTTCCTATCACAATCGTTGCACTGATTTGCTTTCCCTATGTCGAGCCTTGAGGCTCAACGTGGGGCGCTTCCCGGTCGTTGCTGGAGCGGTTGCCTTTGGTGCTGGCTTGCGCCTCCCATTTCGCTTCTGCTGCTTTGCGCGCTTCCGGTCCTCCAGGATCTTCCCCCGGGCGTGTTGCTGCTGCTCTGCGGTGATGGCCTCGGCCTGACTGCCATCCAGGTTGACGCGATGGGAGCCATCGGCCACGGCGACGTGGTAGCTCAGGCGGTTGCACCATCCAGCGAATGCGGCCCTTACCGTGATGCCGCTGAATCCTGCCTCCCGAGCGACCTCCCTGATCTGCTTGTGAACGCCAACGGTCAGGGGCTTGGGCGGTTCGCTGAATGCCTGGGGCCATGTCGATTTCAGCCACTCCCGGCATTCCCGGATTCGCTGGCCCCGGGCCTGCTTTGCGGTCAATTCGGTTTCGTCGGTCATTACTGGACTCCTTTGCAGTTCTGGATGGCGTGGGGCGGGATTTCCACCCCATGCCTTACCCTTGCATGGGTGCCGATCGTCGCTTAGACGCGCTCTCAGGCGGTCGGCCTTTCGCTGCTGATTGCTGGCCACCTCATGACCACCTGGCCATCCATCGTTTTGCCTCCCTTGCCTCGGACCGCTCCCCATTGCTTGAAGAAAAAGGCCACACCTTGCGCCTCACACTGGCGGCGGACGCTATAAGCCCACTCCGGCTTCATCGGCCTTGCTCCTGCCCCTGATTCACCTCCAACGATGACCCAGTGGATGCCGGTCAAATCCAGTTCTCCCAGATCCTCCAGCAGCGGTTCCACGCTCAGGAATCGAACACGGGCGGGCACCTGGCGGAGATGGTCAATCCTGGGCAGTCCATGCTTTCGATCCTCCACGGTGACGCCAAGCCAGACATTCGGGTAACCGTCCTCCCAGTCGGGCGGCAGGCATTGCTTGATCCTGGGTGCCCGCTTGGTCAGTAGTTGCCAGTCCAGGGAGGGGGTGGCCCGGACAGCCTCCCACAGGCGATCACGCTGGCTTTCCGGTGCGTTCTTGTCGCACCAGTCGCACATGGACCCGCAGAACACGCGGTGACGCTCTCCGGCTTTCTTGGCCTTGCGGTTCCAGGTGCGAGGCTTTCCCCAGTTGGATTCGCTCAGGATCTTGGGCGGATCTTCCCAGTGGTTCCCACCAGTGCGGCGGTCGAGCGCGGCGGCGTAACAGTTGTCACAGCCTGGGGCCACGCGGGTGCAGCCCCACCAGGTGCGTATTCCGGAGCAAGGTTGCCACTGATTCCACGGCAAGCCTGCCACCCATTCCAGGGGAAAGCTGCCACTGATTCCACGGCAAGGCTGCCACCCAGGCAGAGGCGCTGAGTCGACTCATCGAAGTGTCCAGACGCGGGATAACTTACCGGTAGGCTGGTCCTTTCCATCCGGGGAAGGTCAGATGCCAGCGAAGAGGTTATCCATGCGGAAGATCAAAGAAGTCCTACGCCTCAAATGGGAGCGAGGGCTGAGCAACCGCCAGGTCGCATTGGCCTGCGGTATCAGTCGTCCCACCGTGAGGGAGTATCTTCGGCGTTTTGCCGAGGCGGGTTTGAGTTGGCCATTGCCAGAGGACCTGGGCGAAAGTCGCCTGGAGCAGTTGTTATTTCCGCCCCCTCCAGACCTGCCAGCCCATGCCCGGGTCGTACCGGACTGGCATCGGGTCAAAGAGGAGTTGAGGGGCAAGCACGTCACCCTTTTCCTGATCTGGCAGGAGTACCGGGAAGCCCATCCAGAGGGGTATCAGTACAGCTGGTTTTGCGAGAACTATCGGGCCTGGCAGGGCAAGCTGGACATGGTGATGCGTCAGGACCACCGGGCTGGAGAGAAGCTGTTTGTGGACTATGCCGGCCAGACTGTGCCAGTCATTGATCGCAATACCGGGGAGATCCGCGGGGCTCAGATCTTCGTGGCAGTGCTTGGGGCGTCCAATTACAGCTATGCAGAGCCGGCCTGGAGCCAGACACTGCCCGACTGGATTGGATCCCACATCCGGGCCTTCGAGTTCTTCGGAGGTGTGCCAGAGCTGGTGGTGCCGGACAACCTGAAATCGGGCGTCACCAAGGCGCATCGTTACGAT
>NZ_KK214998.1:410045-603498 GCF_000633935.1 Ectothiorhodospira haloalkaliphila ATCC 51935
TGGCGGCCTGCCAGTGGGTGAAGGAACACCTCAATATCCTCATCACCGGCCCCACCGGGGTTGGCAAAACCTGGCTGGCCTGTGCCTTGGCCCATAAGGCCTGCCGAGAGGGACACACCGCCCACTACGTTCGTCTAACCCGTCTGTTGCGGGACCTGAGCATCGCCCAGGGGGATGGTCAGTACGCACAGCTTCTGGCCACCCTGGCCAAAGTGGATGTCCTGATTCTCGCCGACTGGGGGCTCATGAACCTCAATGCTGAAAACCGCCGTGACCTCCTGGAGGTGTTGGAAGACCGCCACGGCAGACGATCCACCATCGCCACCAGCCAACTGCCCATGGACCAATGGCACGACGTCATCGGTGATGCCACCCTGGCTGATGCCATTCTGGATCGCTTGGTTCACAACGCCTACAAGATCAATCTCAGAGGGGAGTCCATGCGAAAAACCCAGTCCAAGTTGACCGACACCGCAACGTCGGAGTAAGAAGGAAAACCCCGCGTCGCTACGCTCCGATGGGTGGCAGCTTTGCCCCGGTCCGGGTGGCAGGCTTCACGTGGAATGGGTGGCAACCTTCAGCGGTCTACGCACACCAGGGGTTAAAGGTGTGATCGGTCCATGCAATCTCAGTTGTGTCGGCCATGATCGGTTTCCTCTCTCAGCCAGATATTGGCGGCCCTGCGGCCTCGGTTGTCGCGCTTGTGCGGGATAGGCTCAGCGGCGGATGCCTCCAACCAGCGGTTGGCGTACTCCTTCAGCAGCTCGGCCCGGTCGCTGCGGCCCTGGACTCGAGCCAGGACGAACGTCCAATCGCCGTGAAGCATCGGCAGGTCTGCCAGCGGCCCGGGATCTTCGCGTTCTGGAGGAGGGGGTGGTTCGGGCGGTGAGGCCTCCCGGATCATCCCTTGCTGGAGGGCGTCGGCCACGGCCAGGTCGGCCAGGTCTGGGTTATCCGCCATGTCCTCGAGACAGTCCTCGGTGTACCAGTCGAGAGCGGACTCGAGGCAGGCACCATGGCGGTCACAGGCAGCCTCCAGGCGCTGCCGGCCAACGGCTTTGGGGCATGCAACTTCCCCCGGAAACGATGCAACTTTTGGGGTGCTTTTTGAGGCCCCGAGTTGCATGGGTTGCTGGCCCTGAGTTGCGCTCGAGTTGCATGCGTGGTTGCGCTTTAATGCCTTGATTGCCAAGGCTTTGAGGCCTGTGGGTTGCACTGGAGTTGCATCGGTGGTTGCGCTCTCAGGGGTGGAAAGTTGCATGTTGCATCTACTAGGGGGTGCAACCATGCAACTCGAGGAGTTGCGGGGCGTGGTTTTGGCCATCATTTGCGCCTCCCTCCCGACTGCTCAGCCGTCAAGAATCCTCCCTCCCTTGCCCTCCTGGCATGCCGCGAAACGGTGGACTTGTTCAACTCCAGCTCGGTCGCCACCTCGGCCTGAGAAAGCCCTTCGTTGAGGAGATCAACCACCTTGTCAAAGGTGCTCTCCTCCACAGTGCGAGTAACCCACGTCTGGCTCCCATCGGGGCCTGTGGTCAGGGTGGCCTCCAGGCTGCTCACGTCCTCCCCGAGAATGCCCCGGGCCTTCTCAAAGTGGATCTCGAAACAGGCGCCCTGCCTGGGGTCATAGTCCTGCGGACGGGAAAGCCTTATAGACGTGTCGAGCACGTCTTCCCGGCGACTGGTCCCGCGCTGCGCTCCCCCTTTGCCGGCATGGTGGATGAACAGCACAGACCGCCCCGCTGATCGTTGACGCAGTGCCCACGCTTGGGTGGTGCTCCAGCCATCAGCCTCGTTTTCGCGTGTCGCGGTGAGGGTGCTGATGTTGTCCACGACAATCAGCTTGTGCTCAGGGGCGAGGATGGCCTCGATTTCATCCTGACCCTGCGCGGAATCCAGGCGCGGCATCCCTTCGGGTTGCAGGTCGGGGGTGAGAATGTCGAAGGGTGCGGCGGCTTCGTGCTCAGCACTGGCCACGATGGCCGCCAGGCGCTCCTGCATCGCCCCTGCGGGCATTTCTCCGTCAAGGTAGAGCACTCCCCTTGGCTCGGGCGCTCTCCATCCAAGGAAGTCCCCACCAGATGCCACGGCGTAGGCCACCCCGAGGGCGAAGTGGGTCTTGCCGATGCCTCGCTGAGCAAAGACCATGCAAAGCCCCTGAGACGGCAGCCATGGCGTGAGGAGATTTTCCCGGGGCGGGAACTCCTGGGTCAGGAAGTCACGCAAGCCAATGAGTTTGACGGGGCGCCCGCGCTCATCCTCCAGCTCGGGCTGCGGCGCCTCCCGGCCTGCCGTCGGCATGCGCACCACATGGTCATCCCCGTGGCGGCGCGGTGGACGTTTCCCTGCTTTGGCGCGCTCGACATACTCAGCCGCCAGGTCGAGGGGGTTCTTTTCAGATCCCATCGCACACCTCCAGGGCTGCGCGCAGCCGGCATGCCGATGTCAGGGCATACTCCATGACCTCGGCGGGAGGGGTGCGGCCCTCGGCCACGTCCTCCAACACACCAATGACGAGCCACGTCTCGTGCTCCAGGGCGCTCAGGGCGTTGCGGCCCAGCCAGGGGCGGCGGATGGGCTTGTGAGGGCTGTCAGGGGCTGCCAGGGCCTCGGGGAATAAATCCCCCATCTCCAGGCCCCACGCGGTCAGAATGTCGGTGGTGTCATGCCCGGCGAAGTCATGCAGCAGTACGCGGCCATTGTCCAATTCGCGGACGGACACGCTCCCAGTTTTCTGGTCGGGGATCAGCGGAGAGCGAACCATCCACCTCCCGGGACCGCTGCGCTTCACGCCATCGGCGCGGGCGAGAATGTTCTCAACGGGGCGGGTCATTGGTCACCCTCCCCACGGCCCATCAGCCGGTCCAGGGCGTCCAGATAACCCGCACCCACAGGGGCAGCCTTGCGGCGCTTCCAGGATCGTTTCGGGCGGCGGGACGCTCGGCTAGGCTTCTGGTAGACTTGCGAGTGGAACTTGGGGTGACTGCTTTGGCGGTTGCCCTTTTTTTTGCTCATGGCTCACCCCCCGGTAACGCATTGGCGGGTGTGCTCCTCGAGCCAGTCGTCCAGGTCGGTGACCCGGTAGCGGACGAATCGGCCCACCTTCACGAACTTGGGGCCTCGCCCAAGACTGCGCCAGCAGGCAAGGGTCCGCTCGGTCGAGCGGACATAGGTCGCGGCCTCTTTGGGGTTGAGGACCGGGGTTTGCGCTTTCATAGCCATCATTGACCTCGAAGGTTGATGGCCAGGCGGGGTAGGGCGGCAAAAGATACTGTTAGTCTATACAGTTATATCAACGTCTGTGATCGTGTGTGACATTGAACGCACTGTGGAACGCATGTATCCTCGTTGTTGCGTACGATCGGAAGCGGTAGCGGTATCATCCGCCTGCTTCCGTTTTTGCCTCCCGGTCGTGCCTGGCCGGGTTCTGACCCTCGGGGACTCTCACCTCCCCGGGGGTCAACTTTTTGAATGGGATCACCTAGCTCCTTCTGTAGTGGATCACTATGTGACCCCTTGACGTAGATCATCCTAGTGGGCCGCTTATTTGCCTGCAACATGGCAGCACTGGATAGACCTTATCTCGCACGGACTCGCAATTTCCAAAAAAAATGCGAATGCAGCCTTGCATGGCTAGGTAGGCCTCCCGTCTTGTGGTGACCTGGCCTTGGCGGCCTGATCGGTGAACCAGTCGGCCAGTCGCTGCGCCTCGGGCCGGTAGCGGGTCAGGTCGATGGTGTCGTCGTAGTGCTCCATCCGTGTGCTCAACGCGGTGAACTGAGCGCCTTTGCGGTTCGCCAGCAGCTCGGCGGCCAGCGGATCCACTCCCACGGCGTTGACGCCATCAATCCAGGTTCTGCGCAGGTCATGCGGGGTGATGTGCATCCCGATGGCATTGCAGCCTGGGGCCATGCCGTCTCGGATCTCGCGGATGTGTCCCTGCCTGGCTCCCGAGAACAGCGCCGCGAAAGGAAAGTCCCCGCTCCCGGTGAGGGGTCGAAGATCCCGCAGCACCTCCACCACCTGGTCGGCAATCGGGAATGTCCTGGGTGATCGGTGCTTGGTGTCTGCAACATGCAGGGTTCCATCATCCAGATCCACGTCCACCCACCTGCGCTCGAGTAAGTCCGCCAGGCGCAGCCCGGTGAGCATCAGCGCCATTGCTGCGCTGGCCTTGATGACGATGCCGGGATGGGAGTCGGGCGAAGTGCGCGCATCATCCAGTGCCGCCAGGAACGTACCCACCTTGTCCATCGGGATCCTGGTTCTTCGCCCTGGCACATCTCCGCGATACAGACCGGCATCCAGGATCACGTCCACAGGATTGTCGAGGAGCACATACTCCCCGCTCGGGCCTTTCGTCGTTGCGCGGGTGAATCGGAAGATGGCGGCGAGGATCCGCATGGCTTGGTTCGCCTGGGCCAGGCTGGCATCCGCAAGCTTCCCGTATCTCCTGGCCACCATGTCTCGGGTGATCTCCCGCAGGGGCAGGTCTTGCCAGTCCCCAAATGATCCACGGACATGCCGGCGAATGTCGGCCTGGGTGCGATCCGCAAGCGCCTTGCCATCCCTGCGGCGCTTGTTCCGACAGTAGTCCTCGGCGGCCTGGGCCAGTGTGGTGCCGAGAGCGGCCTCCCTGCGCTTTGTCTGGTTCGGATCCTCACCATCGGTCATCTGCACCAGTGCGGCCCGTGCCCGCTTGCGCGCCTCATCAGGCATCAGCACACCATAGCGGCCCAGCGTGACGCGCCTTACGGTCCTGTTCACCCGCCCTTGAGCGATGAACGACCGGGCGCCTTTCGCTGTCACGCGCAACCCGAATCCCGGCAGCCTGTCATCCCAGTACAGGGCCTGGCCGGATTCGGGGATGGGTGCCGACTCGATCGCCTTTTTGCTCCCGAGATTCATGTGTGCGATGCGTTCCGTGTACTCGAATGGAAAGCATCATGGATCAAAAAACATAGATGGTCAACGAACAAGAAAGACGCTAAAGCCTTGCCAGATAAAGGATCATGTGCTTACATAGATTGTAGGCAAAGGTGCCTCGGGGGACTCTGACTCCGTCAACCCAGGTTCGAATCCTGGTCCCCCAGCCATATGCACAAGAAAGGCCCCCGCGTGGGGCCTTTCTTGTGCATATCCGTTTGAGAGGCCCCAGGATTTGAACCTGGAAGGTTCGACGAGCGCCGCGTAGCGGCGCCGGAGAAAAGGTGTCTGTCCCCTTTTCTGTTCCCCAGTTGTCCGTCTGTCCCCGGGTTGCTATCGTTCTGTCCATGACATCACCCGTGAAACCGCCCGCATCCTCGGGCCACATGTTTTCACTGCATCAATCACCGCCGCCACTGGTGCACCCGGATGGCCAGCAGGTGATGGAACTCATTCCCGAACCCTTTCTCATCCTGGATGGCGACCATCGGGTGGTGGCGGCCAACCAGGCCGCGGCCGACCTGTTCTCCCAGACCCGTGGCATGCTGATGGGGCAGGGGTGCCAGGAACTGCTCTTTGGTCTGTCCGGCGCCTGTCCCGGCGACGATGCCTGTCCGCTAACTCTACAACCCGGCGAGGTGAGGGTGAGTGAGCAGCGGGTTGAGGCCCGCAACCATCAAGGGCGGTCACGCCCGCTGAAGATCCGGTTGAGCCGCATGGCGGGCGATGCCGAGGGTCTGGTGGGCTTGCAACTCCTGGCGGAGAACGGTGGGCAGGAGTCGAAGGGTGCGGAGACATCTCAGGTGGTGGGCCGCTCCAGCGCCATGTCCAGGCTCATGCATGTGGTGGAACGCGTGGCACCCACCAGCGCCACCGTCCTGCTGCTGGGGGAAAGCGGCGTCGGCAAGGAGCGGGTGGCCGAGCACCTGCATCGCTGCTCCGAGCGCGCCGACGGCCCCCTGGTGGTGGTGGACTGCTCGGCCCTGGGTGAGCAACTCATCGAGGCCGAGCTGTTCGGTTACGAAAAGGGGGCCTTCACCGGCGCCGACCGGCGCAAGATCGGACTGTTCGAGGCCGCCCAGGGTGGCACCCTGTTCATCGACGAGGTAGGGGAGATGCCCCTGGCCATGCAGAGCAAGCTGCTGCGTGCCCTGGAGGCCTCCCGCATCCGTCGCGTGGGGGGTACGGACTACATCGATGTGGACGCCCGGGTGGTGGCCGCCACCCATCGGGACCTGGGCGCGATGGTGGCCCGGGGCGAATTCCGTGAAGACCTCTACTACCGCCTGGCCGCCTTCCCCGTGGACATCCCGCCGCTGCGGGAGCGTCGGGAGGACATCGTGGCCCTGGCCGAGCACTTCCTCGAACAGGCCGGCGGCGCTCACCAGTTGCCCCTGTCCCGGTCGGTGGCGGAGCTGCTCACCGAGTATCCGTTCCCCGGTAATGTCCGGGAGCTGAAGAACATCATCAGCCGCGCCGCCATCCTGGCCGGCTCCGGGCCCGTATTGCCCGAACACATTGCCTTTCAGTCCCGCCAGGGCCCTGCTGCTCCACCTGCCCGTGAAGATCGCGAGATGCGGGCCGATGGCAACACCCTGCCTTTCCCGCCGCCGCGCCGCACCCGCAACGGCCTCACCCGGGAACGCATCCGCGCCGCCCTGGAGGCCAGTGACGGCCATCGGGCCGAGGCCGCTCAGCGCCTGGGGGTGAGCGAGCGCACCCTGTACCGACACCTGCAACGGCTCTCCGAGGTGGACTGACGTCCCACGGTTTCGTGAGTCTCCCTCCTGCCCGCGCCCGCCCCGTGCGGGCGGATCCTGCCCGCGAAAGCGAGCCCTGACCCTCTTCCGGGTCTCGCCCTCCTGCCGGTGGGGTCTGTATCAAAAACACAACAAGCATGCAATGTCATGTCATTGTCATGTTAACGGCAGTTGTGTTGGGCGAGTGTTGTAATTATGCAGCCCATGAATCAGTCACTTAGCACTTGGCACGGCACCTGCATTGTTGTGGTTGGCTGACAAGCTCAGACAAATACACAAGAATTCCCTGCAGAGGACTCATTCCAATGAAAAAAACCGTACTCGCATTTGCAGTCGCCGCCGCCGTGGGCGTGCCCGCCGCCGCTGCTGCCGACACCACCCTGTATGGCCGTTTGAACGTGTCCCTGGATTTTGTGGATAACGGTGAAGACTCTTCCGCGCAGTTGGCTTCCAACTCTTCCCGTCTGGGTGTTCGTGGTTCGGAGGATCTGGGATTTGCTGGTCTGCGCGGCGTGTACCAAATTGAGGCCGCACTGCAGGGTGCAGAAGATGACGTCAACCGCGCTTTTGGCGGTAGCGATCTGACCGCTCGCAACACCTACCTTGGCCTTGCCGGCAATTTCGGTGAAGTCCGTCTTGGTAAGCACGACACGCCTTACAAAATGGCCACGCTGCCCCTGAATTTCTTTGCGGATACCCTGGGTGACAAGCATCACGTGGTCAGTCGCGCTGGTGCTGCTGGCGCCGGTGCCGAGGGTACGTTCTATCGTCGACTGGATAACACGCTGCTGTACATGTCCCCGGATCTGGACGGTCTGCGTTTCATGGGCTCCTACACCACTGATCGTAACGATGATACTCCCTCTGACACGGCCAATGACCTCGACGCCTTCTCGCTGGCAGCCACGTTCAATCAAGGGCCCATGTATCTGGCGGTCGCCTATGAGCAGCACAACTTGGATAGCGATGACATCAAGGCCTGGAAAGTGGGTGGAACCTATCAGATTCAGGATCTGACCCTGGCGGCCATGTATGAAAACATCGATCTGGATTTTGATGATCGGGATGCCTTCCACCTGGGTCTGAAGTATCAGCTGGGTCAGGCCTATGTGATGGGTTCCTACACGCACGCGGGTGAACTGTCAAACGATGACGAAGCCCAGATGTTTGCCGTCGGCGGTGGTTATGACTTTACCCGTCGCACCGGTATCTACGCTGTCTATGCTCAGGTCAACAACGATGACTTCGGCGCTTATGGTCTGGCGGGTTCCGGCAAGGGTAAGGGCGTTACCCCCGATGGTGTCGATCAGAACGTCAAGGGCTTCCAGCTCGGCGTGACCCACAACTTCTAAGAAGTCGGTCCCAACAACCGACCCGCATACCCGCCGCTTGCCGGCGGGATGCAAGAAGCACTCAGAGCGTGGCAGGGTTCTCCCTTGTCACGCTTTTTTTTTGCTGTCCCCGTGGATCTCTCTCCTAACTGATCCCCCATCCCCCCGTAGCAATCCCCCCATCCCCCCGTAGGGGCGCTTCGAGAAGCGCCCGGCCGCCGCCAACGATGCCACCTAATCCCCACCCGTCAGGCCATCCACGTGAGCCACCCCGCCGGGGGTCGTTCGCGAACGACCCGTACGTGGCTTGGGGTTGCCGAGAGAGTCCTGGCCAACGCCGGCCCCAGCTTGTCACCCCCGGCTTCCCCCTGCTACTCTGCTCAGTTCTCTCCGCAATCCCCCTCCCCGCACCCATGACCTCAACCACCCGCATTCGCGAGATTCCCTACAACTACACCTCCTATTCCGATCGCGAGATCGTCCTTCGTTTTCTCGGACAGCCCATGTGGGATGTCCTCAATGAACTGCGCGGCGAGCGCCGTACCGGTGTGTCCGCCCGCATGTTGTTCGAAGTGCTCGGGGACATGTGGGTGGTTACCCGCAATCCCTACATCCAGGACGACCTGATGGCCGACCGCAAGCGCCTGGGCAATCTGGTGGGCGCCATGGACCATCGTGTGGATCAGATCATCGCCCGGGCCCAGGGCAATGAGCGTGCCCTTGCCTTGGCCGAAGAGGCTCGTCAGGCCGTGCGCCGGTTCGAGGCCTGGTTCCCGGCGCAGCGCGAACTGCGCGCCCGGGTGCGCCGGCGCTTGATGAAGTACACCCGCAAGGACAACATTCAGTTCGATGGCCTGGCCCGGGTGTCCCATGTGACCGATGCCACCGACTGGCGTGTGGAGCTGCCCTTTGTGGTGGTGAATCCCGATTCCGAGGAAGAGATGGCCGCGATTGTGGCCGCCTGCCTGGAACTGGGGCTGACCGTCATTCCCCGTGGCGGCGGCACCGGCTATACCGGCGGCGCCGTGCCACTCACCGACGATGCCGCGGTGATCAACACCGAAAAGCTGGATGCCGTGGGCGAGGTGGAATTCCTGCGCCTGCCCGGCGTGGATCAACAGGTGGCCACCGTTCGCGCCGAGGCCGGGGTGGTCACCCGCCGGGTGGCCGAATCCGCGGCTCGGGGGGGGCATGTGTTCGCCGTGGATCCCACCTCCCAGGATGCCTCCACCATCGGCGGCAACATCGCCATGAATGCCGGCGGCAAGAAGGCCGTGCTCTGGGGGACCGCCCTGGACAACCTGGTCTCCTGGCGCATGGTCACTCCCGATGCCCGCTGGGTGGAGGTGGAACGCCTGAACCACAACCTGGGCAAGATCCACGACCAGGAAGAGGTGACCTTCCGGGTGAGCCGTTACCAGGCCGACGGGCGCACCCTGGACGGCGAGCCCCAGATCCTGTCCTTCCCCGGCAAGACCTGCCGCAAGGAGGGGCTGGGCAAGGATGTGACCGACAAGCGTCTGCAGGACCTGCCCGGGGTGCAGAAGGAAGGCTGCGACGGCCTGATCACCTCGGCCGTGTTCGTGGTCCATCAGATGGCCGCCCATATGCGCACCGTGTGCCTGGAGTTCTACGGCACCGACCTGCACGAGGCGGTGCCCGCCATCGTCGAGATCAAGGATGCCCTGGAGGCCGATCCCAAGGTGCAGCTGGCGGGGCTGGAACACCTGGACGAGCGCTATGTGCGCGCCGTGCGCTACACCCCCAAGGGGGCCCGCCGCGAACGCCCCAAGATGCTGCTGGTGGCCGATCTGGCCTCCGAGGACGAGAAGGCGGTGGCCGAGGCCGCGTCGCGCATGGTGCGCCTGGCCAATGCCCGCAACGGCGACGGCTTCATCGCCATCAGCCCCGAGGCCCGTCAGCGTTTCTGGGCCGACCGCTCCCGCACCGCAGCCATCGCCGCCCACACCAACGCCTTCAAGATCAACGAGGACGTGGTGATTCCCCTGGATCGACTGGGCGAGTACAGCGAGGGGATTGAACGCATCAACATCCAGCAGTCCATGGCCAACAAGCTGCGCATGGCCGAGGAGATCCTGGCCTGCCTGGCCAAGGACCACAAGGCCCTGGTGGATAAACTGGGACTGGACAACGACGAGGCCCGCACCTGGTTCGAGAAGCGTCGTCGCGCCGCCGAAGACCTGGTGACCGCGGTACGCGACCGCTGGCAGGCGATCCGGGATCACCTGGAATCCGATGCCCGCGAACATGACGTCCTGCTGGACGACAAGGCCAGGGAAGACTTGCGGCCCGGAGATCGACTGATCCAGCTCATCCTGCGCCGCAGCCTGGTGATCTCCTACCGGCGCGAGATCGAGGATCCACTCTACGAGATCTTCGATGGCCGCGATCTGGACCCGGTGCGCCAGAACATCCAGCAGATCCATGACCGGGTGCTCACCAGTCGCCTGTTCGTGGCCCTGCACATGCACGCCGGCGACGGCAACGTGCACACCAACATCCCGGTCAACTCCAACGACTACGCCATGATGCACGAGGCCGAGCGCATCGTGGATCAGGTGATGGACCTGGCCCGCCATCTGGGCGGTGTGATCTCCGGTGAGCATGGCATCGGGCTCACCAAGATGCAGTATCTGGAGCCCGAGGATGTGGAGGCCTTTGCCGAGTACAAGCGCCGCGTCGATCCCCAGGACCGCTTCAACCGCGGCAAGCTGCGCGCTGGCTCCGGCCTGACCACCGCCTACACCCCGTCGCTACGGCTGGTGCAGGAGGAGGCCCTGATCCTGGAGCAGAGCGAGCTGGGCGACCTCAACGATGACATCAAGGACTGCCTGCGCTGTGGCAAGTGCAAGCCCGTGTGCAACACCCATGTGCCCCGGGCCAATCTGCTGTATTCGCCGCGCAACAAGATCCTGGCCACCGGGCTGATCATCGAGGCCTTTCTGTACGAGGAGCAGACCCGCCGCGGCCTGTCCTTCCGGCATTTCGATGAACTCAACGATGTGGCGGATCACTGCACCGTCTGCCACAAGTGCCTCACGCCCTGCCCGGTGGACATCGACTTCGGCGAAGTCACCTCCCGGATGCGCGCCATCCTCATGGATCGTGGTCAGCGCAAGACCAGCCTGGCGGCCCGGGTGTCCATGGCCTTCCTGAATATCAAGGACCCGTCCACAGTGAAGGTGATGCGCAAGGCCCTGGCCCAATGGGGCTTTGCCGGTCAGCGCATGGGGCATCAGGTGTTCCGTCGCCTCGGGTTGCTCAATGGGAACAAGCGCCCGTCGGCCACCACCGGCAAGGCGCCCATCCAGGAGCAGGTCATCCACATGGTGAAAAACCCCTTGCCGGCGGGGCTGCCCAAGCAGACCACCCGGGCCATGCTGGGTCTGGAAGACCCGAGCCAGGTGGCGATCGTCCGCGATCCGGCCCAGGTGGAAGAGAACGGCGAGGCGGTGTTCTATTTCCCCGGCTGCGGCTCCGAGCGGCTGTTCAGCCAGGTGGGCCTGGCCACCCTGGCCATGCTCTATCGCACTGGCGCCCAGACCGTGCTGCCTCCGGGTTACCTGTGCTGCGGCTATCCCCAGGAAGCCGCCGGTGACAAGGCCCGAGGGCGTGCCATCACCACCGAGAACCGGGTGCTGTTCCACCGGGTGGCCAACACCCTGAACTATCTGGACATCAAGACGGTGGTGGTGTCCTGCGGTACCTGCATGGATCAGTTGCTCAAGTACGAGTTCGAGCGTATCTTCCCCGGTTGCCGTCTGCTGGACATCCACGAGTATCTGATGGAGAAGGGCGTGAAGCTGGAGGGCGTGGAAGGGGTGCAGTATCTCTACCACGACCCCTGCCACAGCCCCATGAAGACCTACACCCCCACCGAGGTGGCCGGCGACCTTCTGGGTCAGCCCGTGACCCTGTCGGATCGCTGCTGTGGCGAGGCGGGCACCTTCGCGGTGAGTCGCCCGGACGTGGCCACCCAGGTGCGTTTCCGCAAGCAGGAGGAGATCCACAAGGGCGTCACCCAGCTCAGCGGCGAGCCCGTGGCCGTGGGCGGCAACGTGAAGATGCTCACCGCCTGCCCGGCCTGTCAGCAGGGCCTGTCCCGTTATCGTGAGGATACGGGGACGGAGACGGATTACATCGTCGTGGAGATGGCCAATGCCCTGATGGGCCAGAGCTGGCAGCAGGAGTTCATCCAGAAGGCGCGCAGCGGCGGGATCGAAAAAGTGCTTCTGTAACCAAAACCAAGAGCCCCTCTCCCCTAAGGGGAGAGGGGTTGGGGTGAGGGGAGGGCAAACCCGGCACCACGCCCGCCGCCGCCCCTCATCCCCGGCCCTTCTCCCCGGAGGGGAGAAGGGAGTTTCATACCAACAACCAAGACAGCAGGATCCCACATGGCTCTATGGATAGCCGTGCTCCTGGGCATCATCCAGGGCGTGTTCATGTTCCTCCCCGTCAGTTCCACCGCCCACATGGTGCTGGCGGAACACTGGCTCATCGGCCGTGGGGAATCCCTGCCGCCACCGGACAGCCCGGAGATGATCCTGTTCGCCCTGGTGGTGCATGTGGGTACCCTGGTGTCCATCATCGTGGTCTTCTGGACCAGCCTGTGGCGCTTCACTCTGGGGGCCCTGGGCGGGGCCTGGCAGTGGGCAGGGCAGGGGGGGCGGGGGCCGGCGCCCCTGTACTGGCGCCTGTTCTGGCTGGGGATGTTCTCGGTGCTCTGCACCGGCCTGCTGGGCCTGGCCTTCAAGGCCGCCTTCGAGCAGATATTCGCCCATCCCTGGATGATCGCCATCACCCTCACCCTGACCGGCATCCTGCTGTGGTGGACGGATCGCCTGTCGCCGCGAAAGCGGGGCCTCAAGGGCATCAACTGGCGGGTGGCCGGGGTCATCGGTCTGGCCCAGGGGCTGGCCCTGATGCCGGGGCTGTCGCGCAGTGCCATGACCATCATGTTCTCCCTCTTCGCCGGCCTCAAGCGACGCTGGGCGGCGGAGTACAGCTTCTTCCTGGCCATCCCCACCATCTGCGCCGCCACGCTGGTGCAGGCCATCCAGGTCCATCGGGCCGACGAGCCCGTGGTCATCGGCCTGGCGCCCCTGGCGGTGGGCTTCGTGGTGGCGGCGGTGGTGGGGATCATCTCCCTGAAGCTGGTGATCTACTTCCTGTATCGGGCGCAGTTGAAGGTGTTCTCGTTCTACGTCTGGTTCCTGGCCCTGGCGGTGGCCATGGGGTGGCTGGGGGTATGATCGGCGCGATCAGCGGTTGAAGAACCACAGCACCACCGACAGCAGCACGCTGACGATGATGGCTGTGGTGATGGGGAAGTAGAAGCTGAAGTTCTCCCGCTGGATGATGATGTCCCCGGGCAGCCGCCCCAGCCCCAGCTTGCTGATCCAGGGCCAGGCGAGGCCCACGACGATCAGGATGATGCCCAGGATGATGAGTGTGCGTGCCATGGGGTGGACATCACCTCAAGGTCCGAACGCCATCCTTCCCGCTCAGGATCAGCACGTCCGCCGGACGTCTGGCGAAGATCCCCACGGTGACCACCCCGGCGATCTGATTCAACTGACCCTCCAGCTCCACCGGGTTGGCGATGTGCAGGTTGTGGATGTCCAGGATCAGGTTGCCATTGTCGGTGGTGAAGCCCTGGCGCAGTTCCGGCTGACCGCCCATCTTCAGGATTTCCCGGGCCACAAAACTGCGGGCCATGGGGATGACTTCCACGGGTAGGGGAAAGGCCCCCAGCATGCCCACCAGCTTGGATTCGTCGGCGATGCAGACGAACTTCTCGCTGGCCGCGGCGACGATCTTTTCCCGGGTGAGGGCGCCGCCGCCGCCCTTGATCAGGTGCAGGTGCTCGGTGGCCTCGTCGGCGCCGTCCACGTACAGGGGCAGCTGCCCGGCGCTGTTGAGGTCCATCACCGGGATGCCGTGCTTGCGCAGACGCTCGGCGCTCACCTCCGAGGAGGCCACCGTGCCCTCGATGCGGGCCTTCATGCCGGCCAGCAGGTCGATGAAGTGGTTGGCCGTGGAACCGGTGCCCACGCCCACGATCATGTCGTCTTCCACGTATTGCAGGGCCGCTTCGGCGGCGGCCTTTTTCAGTTGGTCGGCATTGCTCATGCTCGGGTCTCTCCTCTGGTTTTGTGAGGGGATTCTACGCAGGAGACGGGAGGATAAGCCAGCCCGCCTTGCGGCCCTTGAACCCCCCGCTGTATCTTGAGGGGATGTCCTATCCCTACCTGCAGAAGATCCTCACAGCCCGGGTCTACGATGTGGCGCGCGAAACGCCGCTGGACCCCATGCCCACCCTCACACGCCGCCTGGGTAACCAGATTCTGCTCAAGCGGGAAGACCTGCAACCGGTCTTCTCCTTCAAGCTGCGCGGCGCCTACCACAAGATCGTCAACCTCCCCAGGGAAGTCCGCGAAAAGGGGGTGATCTGTGCCTCGGCCGGCAACCATGCCCAGGGGGTGGCGCTGGCGGGGAAACGGTTGGGCATCAAGGCGGTGATCGTCATGCCCCAGACCACGCCCTCCATCAAGGTGGAAGCCGTGCGCGCCCTGGGTGGGGAGACCATCCTGCACGGGGATTCCTACGATGATGCCTACCAGCTCACCCAGGAGTTGATGGAAAAGCATGGCTACGCCTTCATCCATCCCTTCGACGACCCGGATGTGATCGCAGGCCAGGGCACGGTGGCCATGGAACTGCTGCGCCAGCACCCCGACCCCCTGGACGCGGTGTTCATTCCCGTGGGTGGCGGTGGCCTGGCGGCGGGTATGGCGGTGTACATCAAGGCCCTGCGCCCGGACATCAAGGTGATCGGCGTGGAGCCCGAGGACGCCCCCTCCATGCACGATGCCCTGGAGAAGAAACGGCGCATCATCCTGGATCAGGTGGGCATCTTTGCCGACGGCGTGGCCGTGCGCCAGGCAGGCAAGGAGAATTACCGGATCTGCCGGGAGCACATGGACGAGGTGATCCTGGTCACCACCGACGAGATCTGCGCCGCCACCAAGGATGTCTTTGACGACACCCGGGTGATGGCCGAGCCGGCCGGTGCCCTGTCGGTGGCAGGGCTCAAGAAATACATCGAGCGTGAGGGTGTGCGTGATGGCCGCTACGCGGCGGTGCTCAGCGGCGCCAACATCAATTTCGATCGCCTGCGGCATGTGACCGAGCGGGCGGAGTTGGGTGAGCATCGGGAAGCCTTGTTCGCGGCCACGATTCCCGAGCGCCCCGGGAGCTTTCGCGCCTTCTGCGAGGCCATCGGCAAGCGCGGCATCACCGAGTTCAACTATCGCTATGCGGACCGGAACGAGGCCCATATCTTCGTGGGGGTGCAGCTCAGCGGCGGCGAGCCGGAGGGCCGGGCCCTGCTGGAGGACCTGCGGGCCAAGGGCTACCCCATCGAGGATCTGAGCGGCAACGAGATGGCCAAGGTGCACCTGCGCCACATGGTGGGCGGGCACGCCGGTCATGCGGGAGATGAGATGATCTACCGCTTCGAGTTTCCCGAGCGGCCGGGGGCGTTGATGCGTTTTCTGTCACAAATGGGGCAGGACTGGAACATCAGTCTGTTCCACTACCGTAATCACGGGGCTGCCTACGGGCGGGTGCTGGTGGGCATCCAGGTCCCGCCCGGGGACAAGCAGCGGTTTCGGCGGTTCTTGAAGGAGCTGGGGTATACCCACTGGGAAGAAACGGAGAATCCGGTGTACCGGTTGTTCCTGGGTTGAGGAAGGACACCCTTCTCCCCCTTGGGGAGAAGGGCTGGGAATGAGGGGTGGCGGTGGGCAGGGTGCCTGGGTTTGCCCCTCACCCCAACCCCTCTCCCCGGAGGGGGAGAGGGGCTCTGGTCACTTTGCCTTCAAGGCCTCCTCATTGAAGGCGTCATCAATCCCGGTGATGGTCTTTTCCACCATCCGGAAACCCTCCACCGGGGCATCGTCCCCCATGTACTTGAGCCGCAGGGGTCCGAGGGCCTTCACCGCCTGGGCCCGTTCGATGAGGGTCTGTGCATCCCGTTCACCGTCTCCGCCCAGGGCCTTGACGATCTCCCCGGCAATGGGGCCCGTGTGTTCCCCATCCCGGGCCTTGTCCAGGGTCTCCTGGGGCGAGCCATCCAGCAGCCCCAGCCCGGTGTGTGCATCCAGGTGGCTCAGCAGTTCGCTCAGGGTCATGGCAGGGCGCTCCCGGTTGCATCTGTCTGGCCCCGAACATGGCACGAGGCGCGGCACGATTCAACCACGGGATTTGCCGGTCAATCGCCGCCTGAACTGGTCCGGTTGGAAACTTGTCCATACAATAAGCTCATGAGGATCGACTTCGACCCATGCAAGAGCGAGCGGAATGCCAGGGAGCGTGGGTTACCATTCACGGCCGTGAAACATTTCGATTGGGAAAACGCGGTCTTCTGCGAAGATCAGCGCTTCGACTACCCCGAAATGCGTTTCATCGGTCTCGGCAAAATCGGGACGCGTGTGCATGTGGTGTGCTTTACGCCCGTTGAGGGCGGCATTCGCGTGACCAGCCGGAGAAAAGCCAACCCGCGGGAGGTGAGGCGCTATGAAAACGCCATTGACGGATAAGGACGGTGAGGTGCGGGAATTGACGGATGATGACGTGAGCCGGATGCGCCCTTTGAAAGAGGCTTTACCGGAAGCCCTGCAGCGCTCCATTGGCCAGCGGGGCCATCAGCGCAGACCCGCAAAAGTGAAGACCTCCATTCGTCTGTCACCAGAGGTGGTGGAGCATTTCAGGGCCGAAGGTCACGGCTGGCAAAGTCGTATAGACCAGGCACTCAAGCAGTACATTCAGGAGCATGGCGAAGGCAAAAGCCGTCCCTGATGCCCACCCAAAGCTTCTAAGCCTCTTCCGCCATCGACAGGATGAAATCCCACTCCGCCTCGGATACCGGCATGATGGACAGGCGGTTGCCCTTGCGTACCAGGGGCATGTCGGCCAGTTCTGGAGCCTGCTTCAGGTCGGCCAGGGGGATCACCCGGTCGAACTTGCGCTCGAAGGCCACGTCCACCCGGTACCAGCGGGGGTTGTCCGGCGGGCTCTTGGGGTCGTAATACTTGTGCTCCGGATCCCAGGCGGCCTCGTCCGGGTAGCCGGCCCGGGCAATGCGCATGATGCCCACCACACCGGGCACCTTGCAGTTGGAATGATAGAAGAACGCCCGATCCCCCTCCTGCATGTCGTCCCGCATCATGTTGCGCGCCTGGTAGTTGCGCACGCCTTCCCAGGGCTCCACCTGGACGCGTTCCAGGTCGTCGATACCGAAGACATCGGGTTCGGATTTCATCAGCCAGTTGGCCATGGTGTGGCGCTCCTTCAGGTGATCATGCCAGTGCGACCGGCCCCGGCAGGCCAGCGAATCATGCCCCGCTCGGTGGCCACCGCATCCAGGTTCACGTCCCAGGGACGGCGGGGGAGGGTGTCCACCTGCTGGAAATCATAGGCCAGGCCCAGCAGACGGGGGCGATGCCAGTGGCGATGACGGTTGCGGTGGGCGAAGGTGGTGTCGTAGAAGCCACCGCCCATGCCCAGACGGGTGCCCTTATCATCAAATCCCACCAGAGGCGTGATGATCAGGTCCAGGGCGCGGGCCGGCACGCGGTGGCGCTTGCTCACCGGGGGTTCGGGGATTCCGAAGCGATTGGGGATCAGGCGGGTGTCCGGGTCCCAGGCCACGAACCACAGCAGCCTGGGGTGAATGGGCGCCAGCACCGGCAGATAGAGCCGCTTGCCAGCCGCCCGGGCGGCTGCCATCAGGGGGGTGGGGTCCACCTCACCGCGATCCGGCAGGTACACGGCAATGCGCCGGGCCGAGGTGAACAGGGGGGTGTGCACCACCTGGCGGGCAATACACCGTGAACGGGCCGCGCGCTCTGCAGGGGGCAGGGCGAGTCTTTGTGCCCGCAGGGTGCGTCGGAGGGTTTTCATGGCCTGGCGTGAGTGCAAGTGGAATCCCATGAAAAAGGCCGGACCCGTGACAGGCCCGGCCTTGCTTGCAAGAGGACACACTCCGCGAATGCCGTGGCAGACTTTCGACCTTGAACCAGTGGTTCAAGTGGGTGCCGACGCAGTGAATCAAGGCTTTCCGCTACGGGGCGGACATGCACAACATCACTGCAGAGTGGCTCCCGGGGTAGTTCATTAGGCTCAAGGATAATACCCAGCCGCTCACGAACACCGCAGAGGTGCCCAAACCGTAAAATCGTTGTTGGTGCAGGGTTTCACCATACCACAGTCCCTGAGCCAGATCTTCGCGGCCAAGGGCCGCTCCCATCTGATTGTCAGTGTCCTTCGGCTTCCTTGTCCAGCGCCGAATCGACCCGCGCCCGCAGGGCTTGAATGCGCTTGTCCATGTCTGCCTGCTGATCCTTCAGCGTGAGCAGCTCGTGGGTGATGTTCAGGGCCGCCATCACGGCGATCCGGTCTCCACCCACCACCTTGCCTGTGTCCCGTATCTCCTTCATGCGACGGTCCAGCAGGTTGGCCGAGGCGATCAAGGCATGGCGTTGTTCTTCGGGGCAGGCCACCCGGTATTCCTTGCCCAGGATCTGAACCGTGACCGGTTCAGCAACGGTCTCCGTCATACGGCCTGCTCCATGGACTTGAGACGGTTGATCATGGATTCCACCTTGATGCGCGCCTGCTCCCCCCTTTCGGTGAGTATGGACCGTTCCGTGAGTAATTGCTCGTTTTGCTGCCGAAGCATGTTGTTCTCATTCCGCAGTCGGTCGCAGGCACGGGCCAGCGCCTCGATGCGGGTTTCCAGATCGCGCAGGGTGCGGTCGGCCTCGGCGCTGTGGTGAATGGCGTTCATGGGGTCAATATAGGCCTGTGCCCTGGGGGGCGTCAACGGGGCCGGTCCGCCCCTCCTGCGCGATCACGATCGGACCCTGCGCACGCGCTCCGCCCGCTGCCCGCGATGGCCTAGCGCCACGTGAGCTTGCTAGACTCCAAGGCCCCAGGTCTTCACGGATTCGCGAACATGCCCCCGGATGACGCCCCCGACTTCGCGCCGGCTCCTGAAGGTTCTGTGGTGATCGAATCGGTCACCCGCGGGGGTAAGCCCTGTCGCATCGTGGATACCACCGGGTTGGTTCCACGGGATCTCCTGGCATCGCTGCTGGAACAGCTGATCACCGAGCGGCGTTTCGGCCTCTCTGCGTTGTCGGAGGCGGGCAGTGGGGTGATCAACCTGGGAGAACCTCAGTTTGCCCACGTGCAACTGGACGAAGCTTTGTACCGTCTGATCCTGCTGCCCGACGAGGCGCGGCTGGAGCCTTTCTGACTGCCTCGGCCTCAGGGCCGATGACACCCTGTTGACACTGATCGGCCCGGAACCGCTTGCCACCGATTGTTGTCCTGATCGCTATCCCGTGATGAGATTGCCCCATGTTGCCCCAATATCAGACCGTTGAAGACGCCCTGCAGACTGCGGGTGCCACCGCCGGCGCCGCCGAAGTGCATGGCACCCTGTGCGGGATGCTCAGTGCCAATCTGGGCGCCGGCGTGGAGGCCTGGATGCGCGAACTCTTCCCGGAGGAGCAGCCCGGTGAGATGCCCACCGGCGAGCCCCGGCAGTTGCTGGGTCAGCTGTTCGACGAGACCCGTACGCAGCTCTCGGATGCCCTGCTGAGCTTTGAACTGCTGCTGCCGGGAGATGAAGACGACCTGGATGGCCGCGTGTCGGCCCTGGGCCACTGGTGCCAGGGGTTCCTCTACGGCCTGGCCGTGGCCGGTGTGACCGATCCGGGCAAGCTGCCGGAAGACTCGGCGGAATTCATCAAGGATCTTTCCGAGATCGCCGGCACCGGTTTCGACGTGGAGGAAGATGAGGAAAACGAGGAGGCCTATCAGGAGATCCAGGAGTACATCCGCATGGGGGTGCTGCTGGTCAGCGAGGAACTCCAACCCTTGAAGGGTCCATCGCGGATCCAGTAACCGGGACCAAACCCCATGCCCCTGAACAAGACCCAGCAAAAGGAATTCGCCCGTCGCCGCCGCCAGCTCATGCGCGCCATGGGGGAGGGCGGCATCGCCATCATTCCCGCCGCCCCGACGCGGTCGCGCAATCACGATGTGGAATATCCCTACCGGCAGGACAGCGATTTCTGGTACCTGACCGGCTTTATCGAGCCGGAATCCGTAGCCGTGCTGGTGCCGGGCCGGGAGCAGGGCGAGTTCATCCTGTTCTGCCGTGAACGGGATCCGACCATGGAGACCTGGAATGGCCGACGCGCCGGCCAGGACGGTGCCGTGAAAGGCTTTGGCGCGGATGATTCCTTCCCCATTGGCGATATGGAGGAGATCCTGCCGGGCCTGCTGGAAAATCGGGAACGGGTGTACACCAGTCTCGGTCGCGACCCGGACTTCGACCGAAAGCTCATCGGCTGGGTGAACCACATCCGCGAGAAGGTGCGCTCGGGCGCACGTCCGCCCCACGAGTTCGTGGCCCTGGAATACCTGCTCCACGACATGCGCCTGTTCAAGTCCGCCTTCGAACTCAAGGCCATGCGCCAGGCGGCCAGGATCACCAGCGAGGCGCATGTTCAGGCCATGCGGGCCTGTCGCCCCGGCGCCTGGGAATACCAGGTGGAGGCGGAACTGCTCTACGCCTTTCGCCGCGCCGGCACCGAGCCTGCGTATCCCTCCATCGTGGGGGGCGGGGAGAATGGCTGCATCCTGCACTACACGGAGAACGAGGCCCAGCTCAAGGAGGGCGACCTGCTGCTGATCGATGCGGGTTGTGAATACCAGGGCTATGCCAGTGACATCACCCGCACCTTTCCGGTGAGCGGCCGCTTTTCCGGGCCTCAGCGGGAGGTGTACGAACTGGTGCTGGAGGCCCAGAAGGCCGCCATCGCCCAGGTGGTCCCCGGCAATCATTGGGATGACCCTCACGTGGCGGCGGTCAAGGTGCTCACCAAGGGGCTGGTGAGCCTGGGGCTGCTCAAGGGCAAACCCGCCAGGCTCATCAAGGATGAAGCGTATCGCCCGTTCTACATGCACCGCACCGGTCACTGGCTGGGGATGGATGTGCACGATGTGGGCGATTACAAGCTGGGAGATGCCTGGCGGTTGCTGGAGCCGGGCATGGTCATGACCATTGAGCCGGGGCTGTATCTGAGCCGTGCCCTCAAGGGGGTGCCCAAGGCCTACCGGGATATCGGCATCCGCATCGAGGATGACGTGGTGGTGACCAAGGAGGGGCACGAAGTGCTCACGGCAGAGTGTCCGAAGGAACCCGATGAACTGGAATCCCTGGTGGGGACTCAGCCATGACCCAGCCTCTGCCCGACGTGGATGTGGCGGTCATCGGGGGCGGCATGGTGGGTGCCACCCTGGCCCTGGCAGCGGCCCGTACCGGGTTTTCCGTCCGTGTGATCGAGGCGCATCCGCCGGGGGTGGACGGCCAACCCAGTTACGACGATCGAGCCACGGCGCTCTCCTGGGGCAGTCGCCGGATGCTTGATGACCTGGGTATCTGGGCGGACCTGGCGCCCCACGCTGAACCCATTCGCCGGATTCATGTGTCCCAGCGCGGTTATCTGGGGGCCACTCGCATGGATCATCATGACTCTGGTGTGGAGGCCCTGGGCTATGTGCTGATCAATCGGCATCTGGGACCGGTACTGCATCAGGCCCTGGAGGCCAGTGGCGCGGCCGTGACCACCCCGGCGCAACTGCTGGATTACCAGGAGGGTGAGGATCACCTGATTCTCAAGATTCGCCAGGGGCAGGAGGACCGGTCCCTGGGGGCACGTCTCGTGGTGGGCGCCGATGGCACCGGCTCGCGCCTTCGGGCCCTGGCCGGGATCGATGTGCATGAATCCCCCTACGAGGGATCAGCCATCATCGCCAATGTCACACCGGGTCAGGATCACCAGGGGGTGGCCTATGAGCGATTTACCGATGAGGGGCCCATCGCCCTGCTGCCATTGACCCGCGGGCCGGATCATGAAAGGCGCTGCTCTCTGGTGTGGGTGCGCCCCCAGGAACAGGTGGCCCGGACCCTGGGCTGGAGTGACAGGGAGTTTCTGGCCCGGTTGCAGGAGCGTTTTGGTCATCGCCTTGGATGTTTTCGCAAGGTGGGGCAACGGGCGGCCTATCCGCTGAGTCTGATCCGGGCGAAACGGGATACGGCCCCCCGTGTGGTGCTGGTGGGCAATGCCTCCCACACCATTCATCCGGTGGCGGGGCAGGGGTTCAATCTGGGGCTGCGGGATGTGCGCACCCTGGCGGATCTGTTGGCCCAGGCCCGGGTGGATGGCGAGGATCCGGGCTCCCCGGCCTTGCTGAGTGACTATGCATCCCGCCGCGAGGGGGATCTGAACACCGTGATCCAGGCCACCGATGCCCTGGCGCGATTGTTCGCCACCCCGTTTTCGCCGCTGGCCCACCTGCGTGGTGCCGGCCTGATGCTGCTGGACCTTTGCGGGCCCCTGCGTCGGCGGGTGGCCAGGAAGGGAATGGGTTTGTAACGCCGTCCTGGCGGAAGATACGGAGAGAACACGCATGTCCCACGCGAAGACCCCGGAGTTTCACACCATCGTCGTTGGCGGCGGCATGGTGGGCGCTGCCCTGGCGGCTGAACTGGCCCAGTCCGGGCATCGGGTGGCCCTGGTGGAGGTCCAGCCGCCAGGGGCGTTTGACCCCGGAGGCGACCACGATCTGCGTGTGTCCGCCATCAATCGTGCGGCGCAGCGGGTGTTCCAGTCCCTGGGTGCCTGGGAGGGCATGATGGCCCTGCGGGCACACCCCTATCAGGCCATGGAGGTGTGGGATGCCGCCGGGTCGGGGCGCATCCGCTTCGAGGCCAGGGATCTGGCAGAGCCGGACCTGGGGCACATCATCGAGAACCGCGTCGTGCAGCGCGCCCTGTGGGATCGGCTGGAGCAGGACCCCATGGTTGAAATCATCGCCCCCGACACCCTCATGGGGCTGGATGTGCGGCGCAGCCATGCAGAGATCACCCTGGCCAGCGGGCGTCGTCTCAAGGCCCTGTTGGTGGTGGGTGCCGATGGCGCCCGCTCGCGCCTGCGGGAATTGGCGGGCATTCGCGTGAACAGCCGGTACTACGGTCAACAGGCTCTGGTGGCCACCGTGCGTACGGCCCTTCCCCATGAGGACACGGCCTGGCAACGCTTCCTGTCCACGGGGCCACTGGCTTTTCTGCCCCTGGGGGATGGACGCTGCTCCATTGTGTGGTCGGCGGACGATGCCCGCGCGGAGGAGCTTCGGGATCTGAATGACGAGGCCTTTTGCCAGGCCCTTGCAGACGGGCTGGACTATCGTCTGGGGCAGGTGCTTGAGACATCCAGGCGGGCAGCCTTTCCCCTGCGCGGCTCCCAGGCGGAGCATTATGTGCGGCCCCGTGTGGCTCTGGTGGGGGATGCGGCCCATACCATCCACCCACTGGCGGGGCAGGGGGCCAACCTCGGTTTTCAGGATGCCCATGCCCTGGTCAGTGCGGTCTGTGCCCCGGGTGTGACTGATGCCGGAGAGCTTCGGGTGTTGCGTCGTTATGAGCGGGCCCGTCGCGGCGACAATCTGATCATGATGCGATCCATGGAGGGTTTCAGGTATCTCTTCGGTAGCGAACAGCCCCCGCTGGCGGCCCTGCGGGGGCTGGGCCTGAACCTGGCCCATCAGGTGACGCCGCTGAAGCACCTGTTGATGCGCCATGCCCTGGGCCTGGGCGAGCACCGAACCTGACCCATCTGTACTGATGCTTTTTTTGTGGGAGCGGCCCTTGGCCGCGATGCTTTTCAGGCAGGGCGCCGCTGTCGCGGCGCATCGCCGGCAGGCCGGCTCCCACGGGGGGGGTGGCTCGTCCTTGTGGGAGCGGCCCTTGGCCGCGAAGCGTTTTAAACGGGCCACCGCGGTCTCCGCGACTCGCCGGCAAGCTGTACAATGGGCTTTTCACCACTGGGTGCCACGGGGACGATTCGTCATGAAAGAATTCTGGGATACCCGCTACTCCGGTTCGGAGTACGTCTACGGCACGGCCCCCAATGCCTATCTGCTGGCGCACCACGGCCTGTACCAGGCCGGGCAGACGGCGCTGGCCGTGGGCGATGGAGAGGGGCGCAATGGCGTCTGGCTGGCATCGCGGGGGCTGTCGGTCACCTCGGTGGACTTCTCCCAGCAGGCACTGGCCAAGGCCCAGGCCCTGGCACAGCATCAGGGCGTGATCCTGGAAACGGTCTGGGCAGACCTGGTGGGCTGGAAGTGGCCCAAGGGCGAATTCGACCACGTGATCTCCATCTACGTGCATCTGCCTCCCGCTCAGCGTCGCCAGGTGCACCAGTCCATGCTGGAAGCCCTCAAACCTGGCGGCTGGTTACTGCTGGAGGCCTTTCATCCCGAACAGATCCATCACGAAAGCGGTGGCCCCCGTGAACCCGACATGCTCTACAGCAGCGTGATGCTGCGGGAAGATCTGGCCGGCGCCGAATTCATGGAGCTGGCCGAACTGGCGATTCAACTGGATGAGGGGCCGGGCCACCGGGGCCGGGCTGCAGTGACCCGTGCCTTGATTCGTCGTCCTGAATAGCCTCAGTCTATCCCCCATATGAAGTTTATATGTCCATAAGTCCTTCCGAACCCGGGGCCGCTGGGTTATAGTGAGGTCATTGATTCGGGTGCCACGGTGCCCAGGCAGTGCGGGAGAGACCCCCACAGGGGGCGCCGAAGGCGCAACTTCCGCCCGGAAACGCTCAGGCAAAAGGACCGCGCTGCCACATATCGACTCTGGAGAGTGGCCTGTTTTCAGGCCCACCGAAGGGGATAATCGGGCATTTGCACCGGTTTAATCTCTCAGGTTTCAGGACAGAGGGGCGGTCGACACACAACACGTGTCGGCCGCCCCTTTTTTGTTTTCCGGGAGCCGAAAAGATGACCACACTCAAGCAGACAACACTCCATGACGCCCACGTCGCCGCTGGCGCCCGCATGGTGGATTTCGCCGGCTGGTCCATGCCGGTGCACTATGGGTCCCAACTGGAAGAGCACCACGGTGTACGCCGCGAGGCCGGGATGTTCGATGTGTCCCACATGACCGTGGTGGACGTGGCCGGCTCCGGGGCGCGGGATTACCTGCGCTACCTGCTGGCCAATGATGTGGACAAGCTCAAGGAAAACGGGCGCGCCCTGTATAGCTGCATGCTCAACGAGCAGGGTGGGGTTCTGGACGACCTGATTACCTATCGCCGTGAACAGGGCTACCGGGTGGTGGTGAATGCCGCTACCCGCGACAAGGATCTGGCCTGGATGCAGCAGGTGGCCCGGGATATGCCGGGTGCGCCCCAGGTGTCCGTGCAGGAACGGGACGACCTGGACATGATCGCTGTTCAGGGCCCCAAGGCCCGGGAACTTTGCCTGCCGCTGTTGCCGGAGGCCCTGCGTTCCGACGTGGAGGCCCTGTCGCCGTTTCGAGCCTGCGAATGGCAGGACTGGTTCGTGGCCCGCACCGGCTACACCGGTGAGGATGGATTCGAAGTGGTGCTGCCCAAGGGCGAAACCCGCGCCCTGTGGGATGCCCTGGCCGCCGCCGGTGTGCGCCCCACGGGCCTGGGTGCCCGCGACACCTTGCGCCTGGAGGCCGGCATGAACCTCTATGGCACCGACATGGATGAGCAGGTGAGTCCCCTGGAATCCGGCCTGGGCTGGACCGTGGCTCTGGCACCCGCCGACCGTGATTTCATGGGGCGTGCCGCCCTGGAGAAGCAGAAGGCCGAGGGCGTGCCGCATCGTCTGGTGGGTCTGGTGCTTGAGGGGCGTGGCGTCCTGCGTGGCCACATGCCGGTATCGGCGGGTGAGGCCGGTCAGGGTGAGACCACCAGCGGCAGTTTCTCCCCCACGCTGGGGGTGGCCATCGCCCTGGCGCGCATCCCCGCTGGCGCCGGCGAGCAAGTTCAGGTGGAGATCCGCGGCAAGCAGGTGCCGGCCCGGGTGGTCAAGCCGCCGTTCGTGCGCAACGGTCAGGCCCTGGTCGAGATCCACTGAGCCCCCAGACGGTTTATATTCCCGGGAGGGGCCATTGCCGGCCTCTCTCGTTGTCCCTTTGTCACCTTATCCTCGATTTCATCCTTCGGAGAAGATCCCATGAGCAATGTCCCTGCTGAACTGAAATACGCCAAGTCCCACGAATGGGTACGCCAGGAGTCCGACGGCACCCTGACCGTGGGTATCTCCGATCATGCCCAGGAACTACTGGGTGATCTGGTCTTCGTGGAGACTCCGGAAGAGGGGTCCAGCCTGGAGGCCGGTGCCGCCTGTGCCGTGGTGGAATCCGTCAAGGCCGCCTCGGATGTGTACGCCCCCGTGAGCGGCGACGTGGTGGCCGTGAACGAACAATTGGGCGATAGCCCGGAACTGGTGAACAGTGATGCCTACGGCGAGGGCTGGATCTTTCGCGTCAAGCCCGCCAACACCAGCGAACTGGATGCCCTGATGGACGCCGACGCCTACAATCAGCACCTGGAGGCCGAGGGCTGAGGCGGGCCAGTCAGCGCCGCTTGCCCCCAAACCCGCCGCCAGCAGCCCGGAGACCCTCGACAAGCCATGCCCTTCATTCCCCATACTGAATCCGATGTGCGCGAGATGCTCGACGCCATTGGCGCCGACAGCGTCGAAACCCTTTTCGACGAAATCCCTTCCGCCCTGCGCGTGGACGGCCTGCGGGGCGTACCGCCGGCGATGAGCGAAATGGAGGTCACCCGGCTGATGGAGGCCCGGGCTGGCGAGGACGCCACCTGCCTGAACTTCATCGGGGCTGGTGCCTACGAGCACCATATCCCGGCGGCCGTGTGGCAGATCGCCACCCGCGGCGAGTTCTACAGCGCCTACACCCCCTACCAGGCCGAGGCCAGCCAGGGAACCCTGCAGCTCATTTACGAATACCAGACCATGATGAGCCGGCTCACCGGGCTGCCCATGTCCAATGCCTCCTTGTACGACGGGGCGTCGGCCCTGGCCGAGGCAGTGCTCATGGCGGTGCGCGCCAACCGCAAGTCCAAGGCCCGCAAGGTGCTCATGCCCACCAGCGTGCATCCGGCCTATCGTGCGGTGACCCGCAGCATCGTCGGCAGTCAGGGAATCGATCTGGTGGAGGTGCCTTTCGATCCAGACACCGGTCGAGTGGACGTGGCCTCCCTGTGCGACTTCGAGGGCGGGGATGTGACCGCCCTGGTGATCCCGCAACCCAACTTCTTTGGTGTGATGGAAGAAGTGGATGCCCTTACTGACTGGGCCCATGCCCAGGGCGCCCAGGCCATTGGCGTGGTCAATCCCGTCTCCCTGGCCCTGCTCAAGGCCCCCGGTGAATGGGGTACCAAGGGGGCCGACATGGTGGTGGGTGACGGCCAGCCCCTGGGCGCGCCGCTGTCCTCCGGCGGGCCCTATTTTGGCTTCATGTGCTGTCGCAAGGAGCATGTCCGCCAGATGCCGGGGCGCGTGGTGGGCCGCACGAAGGACGCCGACGGTCGCGAGGGGTTCGTGCTCACCCTGCAGGCCCGGGAGCAGCACATCCGCCGCTCCAAGGCCACCTCGAATATCTGCACCAACCAGGGGCTGGTGGTCACGGCTGCCACCATCCACATGGCCTTGCTGGGGCCGGAGGGCCTGGAGCGGGTGGCCAGCACCTGCATGAACAACACCGCCGCCCTGGTGGACAAGCTCAAGGCCAGGGGCTTCGATGTTGCCTTCTCCGCTGAGCGCTTCCACGAAGCGGCCATCCGTCTGGGCACCGATGCCGAGAAGGTGATGCAGCGCATGTCCGAGGAAGGCGTACTGGGCGGGTATCCTCTGGGCCGGGATTATCCGGATCTCAAGGATGTCCTGCTGTTGTGCGTGACGGAGACCAAGACCGAGGCGGATCTGGATGCCCACGTGGAGGCCTTGGAGAAGGCGGTCTCTTAACGTGAAAGAACCCAGGTTCAGCTACGGAAGCTCCCTTCTCCCCCTGGGGGAGAAGGGCTGGGGATGAGGGGGCGGGGGAGGCACTGTGCCGGTCCTCGCCCCTCACCCCAACCCCTCTCCCCTGAGGGGAGAGGGGCTCGTAATGTATCTTTCATCATCGGGGGTGCCTCACCACCCTGATGCATGAGAGTTAGGGCGGGCCCACTGAACCCGGGTCGGGCCGGGATTGCCCAAGACCTGAGCAAGGTTGACCGCTGCATTCCCGCCCCCATGCCGGCAATGGGCTGGCTTGGGGAGGGTATGCGGCACAGATCGGGGGCAAGCCCCCCAAGCAGACCAAAAGACCGGAGGAGACTCTCCATGGCCAAGATCACCCTGCAGGGCAATCCCATCAACACCAGCGGCGACCTGCCCCAGGTGGGCAGCAAGGCACCCGCGTTCACCCTGGTGGACATCGACCTGAATGACGTGAGGCTCAGCGACTTCAATGGCAAGAGGAAGATTCTCTATATCACGCCGAGCCTTGATACACCGGTCTGCGCGCTGGCCACCAAGAAACTCGATGCATGGGTTGCCGAACGCGACGACGTGGTGGTGCTGACCGTTTCGGCGGACCTGCCCTTTGCCCAGGGTCGGTTCTGTGGCAGTGAGAGTGTGGAACGGGCGAAGACCCTTTCCATGATGCGGTCGCGGAATTTCGCCAAGGACTATGGCGTGCTGATCGTGGATGGCCCCCTGGCCGGCATTACCAGCCGGGCGCTGCTGGTGCTGGATGAGAAAGATACCGTGGTCCACACGGAACTGGTGCCGGAGATCGCCCAGGAGCCGGATTATGACAAGGCCTACGCCGCCCTTGGGTGAGCGGGCCGCCGCATGCCCCTCACCCCAACCCCTCTCCCCTGGGGGGAGAGGGGCCAGACGGTTGCACTCTCTTCTCCCTTGAGGGGAGAAGGGCCAGACGGTTGCACTCCCTTCTCCCTTGAGGGGAGAGGGGCCAGACGGTTGTACTCCCTTCTCCCCTCAGGGGAGAAGGGCCGGGGATGAGGGGGGAGCGGTGGGCACAGTGCCATCACCGCCCCCTGTACCGAACATTATTTCCCAGACTCAGGAGCAAGGTATGTTGATCTTTGAACTCTCCCGTCCCGGGCGTCGGGCCACCAGCCAGGCGCCGTTGGCCGAGCCCGCCGCGCCGGCGGTGCCCGAACGTTTCCGGCGGGGCAGCCGGGTGCCTTTGCCTGAGGTCTCGGAACTGGACGTGGTACGCCATTACACCCGGCTGTCCCAAAAGAACTTCTCCATCGACACCCATTTCTATCCCCTGGGCTCGTGCACCATGAAGTACAACCCGCGGGCCTGCAACAGCCTGGCCATGCTGCCGGGTTTCATGCGCCGTCACCCCTATGCCCCCGAGCAGGTGAGCCAGGGCTTCATGGCCTGCATGTACGAACTGCAGGAAATGCTCATGGACGTGACCGGCATGCGTCAGGTCTCGCTGACCCCCATGGCGGGCGCCCAGGGTGAATTTGCTGGTGTGGCCATGATCCGTGCCTATCACCAGTCCCGTGGGGACGATGCCCGCACGGAAATCATTGTCCCCGACGCGGCCCACGGCACGAACCCGGCCACCGCCACCATGTGTGGCTACACGGTGCGGGAAATCCCCACCGATGCCGACGGGGATGTGAACATGGAGGCCCTGAAGGAAGCCGTCGGGCCGACCACGGCAGGCATCATGCTCACCAACCCCTCCACCGTGGGTGTGTTCGAGCGGCGTATCAAGGAGATCGCCCAGGTGGTCCACGATGCCGGTGGCCTGCTGTATTACGACGGCGCCAACCTGAATGCCATCCTGGGCAAGGTGCGCCCGGGCGACATGGGCTTTGACGTGATCCACATGAACCTGCACAAGACCTTCTCCACCCCCCATGGGGGCGGTGGTCCGGGTGCTGGCGCCGTGGGCGTGAGCGATCGCCTGCGTCCTTTCGTGCCCGTGCCGGTGGTGGACAAGCAGGGTGATGAATACCGCTGGCTGACGGAGAAGGATTTGCCTCAGAGCATCGGTCGCCTGTCAGCCTTTGCCGGCAACGCCGGTGTGCTGCTGCGGGCCTATGTGTACATGCGCCTGCTGGGTCGGGAGGGGATGCCCCGGGTGGCAGACTTCTCCACCCTGAATGCCAACTATGTGATGGCCCGCCTGAAGGAAAAGGGTTTCGATCTGGCCTTCCCCAACCGCCGTGCCACCCACGAGTTCATCGTCACCCTGCGCCGTCAGGCCAAGGAGAATGGGGTGACTGCCATGGATGTGGCCAAACGCCTGCTGGACTACGGTTTCCATGCGCCCACCACGTACTTCCCGCTGCTGGTGCCCGAATGTCTGCTGCTGGAGCCCACCGAGACGGAGAGCAAGGAGACCCTGGACGGCTTTGTGGAGGCCATGGGGCAGATCCTGGACGAGGCCCGTAACGATCCCGAAAAGGTGAAGGGTGCCCCTTACACCCAGCCCAATCGGCGTTTTGACGAGGTGCGCGCCGCCAAGGAACTGGACCTGGCCTGGACGGGCTCGACACGCGAGGCGGCAGCCGGCTGATGGCCCACAGTGGCCACCGGGGCCTGACACGGATCATCAAGGCCGCCGGTTATTCCTGGAAGGGGCTGCGCAGCACCTTCAAGCACGAGGCCGCCTTTCGCCAGGAATTGATGGCCATGCTCATCCTGGTACCCCTGGCCCTTTGGCTGGGGGACACCGGGGTGGAACGGGCCCTGCTTCTGGGGTCCTTGCTGCTGGTGCTCATCGTGGAGTTGCTCAACAGCAGCGTGGAGGCCGCCATCGACCGCATCGGCGAGGAGTTGCATCCGCTCTCGGCCCGGGCCAAGGATATGGGCTCGGCGGCCGTCTTCCTGGCCATCGCCCATGCGGTGGTGGTCTGGGTGCTGGTGTTGTGGGGATGATGTCCTGGAGAGATTGATCTTTCTCAGTGACGCGTTCCCGTCTACACTCTGTCAGGCATGTGAAGGCACCGGCCATGCATCGGTGCCCATCTGACCTACACCCAGAGGAGAACAACATGAAACGCATCTCGGCAACCCTTGCTGCTGCCTCGCTCGCCCTGGCGATGGGCTCCGTCGCTCAGGCTCAGGAATCCCCCGCCATTGATTTCAAGATCATGACGCTGGATACGGCCTATGAGCTGGCGCGGGCCACCCTGGAGGCCTGCCGGGAGGAGGGCGTCAATGTGGCCGTGACCGTCGTGGATCGTGGCGGCAACACGCAGGTGGTCCTGCGCGACACCCTGGCCATGGACATCACCCTGGCCATCAGCCAGCAGAAGGCCTACACCGCCATGTCATTCAATGGCCCGCTCTCCGAGATGGAGGATCGCTTCACCAAGCCCTTCCAGGTGGGCAAGGTGGAGGGCCTGGTGTTCTCCGCCGGTGGTCTGCCCATTCACGCGGCGGGCCGCATCGTCGGTGGCGTGGGTGTGAGTGGCGCCCCCTCGGGCGAGACCGACGAGATGTGCGCCCGCGCGGGTATCGACGCCGTGCAGATGGATCTGGAGATGATCCAGTAGGGCTTCACCCTGTAAAGGCACATTCTTGTGGGAGCGGCCCTTGGCCGCGAAGGCCGCTGTCTCCGGAGCCCCCCTTTCGCGGGCAGGCCCGCTCCCACCCACGAGGTCTGCACAGAGCAGCAGGCACCGGATGCGGCGCAAGCCCCCGTGGGAGCGGCCCTTGGCCGCGAATGCCGCTGTCTCCGGAGCTCCCTTTCGCGGGCAGGTCCGCTCCCACACACGAGGTCTGCACGGAGCAGCAGGCACCGGATGCCGCTACACTCCCACTGGAAACCCGATGCTCCTGGGCTTGAAATGCTCTCTGGCAGCCATCACGACTGGCCTGGACTCAGACATTCCACGAGGCTGTCCGCCAGATTCTCCAGCAGGCGGTAATAGCTCTCTTCGCCGGCCGGCAGTCGGGCGCCGAGGGGATCCAGCTCACCCACCCGGGCCCCGGTGCCCTCGGTCAGGGTTTCCACGATGGCCGGGCGGAACTGCGGTTCGGTGAACACGCAGATGGCATCGGATTCGCGGATGCGTTCCCGAAGCGCCTGAACCCGCTGGGCACCGGGGCTGCGGGACGGGTCCACGGTGATGGAGCCGGCGGGGGTGAGGCCGTAGTGCTTCTCGAAATACTGGTAGGCATCGTGAAAGACGATGAAGGGACGATCACTGACCGGATCCAGCCGTGACTTGAGTTCCTCGTCCAGGGCCTCCATGCGCGATAGCATCCGATCCCGGTTTTCCTCATAGCGACCGGCATTGTCCGGATCCGCGTCGGCCAGTACCTGGGCCACCTGACGCACGATGGCGGCGGCATTGTCCGGGCTCAGCCAGATGTGGGCATCCACATGATGGCCGTGGGAGTGACCATGATCATGATGACCCTCATCGCCATGGGCGTGATCGTGGTGGTCATCGTGGCCATGATCGTTGTCGTGGTGATGATGCTCATGCTCATGCCCGTGGTCGTGACCGTGATCTCCATCGTGGGAGGAATGGTCATGGCGATGGGCTTCCCAGACGCCCCCCTCTCGGCCTGAGTGCACGGTCAGATCCGCGTCCTTGAGCAGGGTGACTTTTCGGACCGACTCTGGCAGGGTCGCGATCGGGCGCTCCAGGAAGGTTTCCAGGTGGGGGCCGACCCAGACGAGGACATCGGCGGATTGCATTTGTCGCCGATCCGATGGGCGCATGCTGTAGCTGTGCGGCGAGGCGCCCGCCGGCACCAGCAGGGTGGGTTCCCCGACGCCATCCATCACGCCACTCACCAGGTTATGGATGGGCGGGATGCTCACCACCACCTGGGGGGCGGCAGAGGCCGTAACCGGCCCGATCAACAGGGCACCGAGGACAGCAGAGATCGTCAGGCGTGACAGTTTCATGTTGATTCCTCTTGTCTTTTTTCAGGCGAAACCCGGATGTATCCGAACCTCGTCGGGGCCGTGTCCTCGGGAGCGGGTGTCAGCCGCATGGATGCGGCTGCCAAGCCTTCAGGGATGAATTCACGGCGTCCCGCGGACGAAGACACGGCCCCGTCGAGGTTCACCCCGATGCCAGAACCCGGGCAGCCGATGTTGGGCATCAAAAAAAGGGCCGTCCCCTTTCTTTGATGCCCAAGCCCGGGCAGCCGGATGCCCGGAAAGGCCTTTCGCGGCCAAGGGCCGCTCCCACGGGGAGACCGATGGTATTTACACTATCATTCTTCAGTCTTGAAAACGATATACTATAACGAGTCAGCAGGAAACCGGTTGTCATCCAGTGTTTGAATTTTTCAGGAAGCCTCAGCCAAAAACAGCCCTGCAGGGCCGTCTTCTGGATGCCCGGGGGATCAGCCTGCAGCTCAGCGGGCGGCGTGTCCTCGAAGATGTGGACCTGTCGGTGGAGCCCGGGCAGATCACCACCATCATCGGCCCCAATGGCGCCGGCAAGACCACGTTGCTGCGCATCCTGCTGGGGCTGCAGACCCCCAGTGCGGGGCGGCTGCTGCGTCGCCCGGGGCTGCGCGTCGGCTACATGCCTCAGCGCATCGTGGTGGACGATGTGATGCCCATCACCGTGCGGCGTTTCATGGCATTGGGCGGCCGGGCGCCTCGGGATGAGCTTCGCCGGGTGCTGGCCGAAGTGGGGGTGGAACACCTGCTGGAGCAGCCGGTGCAATCGGTGTCCGGGGGGGAGATGCAGCGGATCCTGCTGGCGCGGGCCCTGCTGCGCCGGCCCCATCTGCTGGCACTGGATGAACCGGCCCAGGGTGTGGACGTGTCCGGGCAGGGGGAGGTGTTTCAGTTGATCGCCGCCCTGAGGGATCGTTACGGCTGCGGCGTGGTGATGGTGTCCCATGAACTGCATCTGGTGATGGAGGCGGCCGACTCGGTGATCTGCCTGAATCAGCATGTGTGCTGCACGGGGCGCCCGGAGGCGGTCAGTCAGGATCCGGCCTATCTGCGCCTGTTCGGGCATTCCGTCCCGCCCGGCGTGGCGGTGTACACCCATCATCATGATCATCGCCATGACCTGCATGGAGATGTGGTCAAGGATGCTGTGAAGGAGCACGAGGAATGTTGATGGACGATTTCATCTTCCGGGCCCTGCTGGGGGGGCTGGCCGTGGCCCTGGTGGCCGGTCCGCTGGGCTCTTTCGTGGTCTGGCGGCGCATGGCCTATTTCGGCGATACCCTGGCCCATTCGGCCCTGCTGGGAGTGGCCCTGGGCTTTCTCATCGGCATCAGCGTGAATCTCACCGTCATTGTGCTGTGCGTATCCCTGGCCATGCTGCTGGTGCTGTTGCAGCGCCAGCGAAGGCTGGCCTCGGATACGCTTCTGGGCATCCTGGCTCACAGCGCCCTGTCCCTGGGTCTGGTGGCCATTTCCTTCCTGGAAGGCGTGCGGATCGACCTGATGGCCTATCTCTTCGGTGACATCCTGGCGGTGTCCTGGAACGATGTGTGGTGGATCTTCGGGGGCGGCCTGCTGGCGCTGGTGTTGCTGCTGGTGCTTTGGCGTCCGCTGCTGGCGGTGACCGTGCACGAGGATCTGGCCCGGGTGGAGGGGGTACGGGTGAGCCTGGTGAGCATCGGTTTCATGCTGCTCATCGCCCTGGTGATCGCCGTGGCCATGAAGGTGGTGGGTATCCTGCTGATCACCTCTCTGATGATCATCCCGGCGGCGGCCGCCCGTCGTCTGTCATCCACTCCCGAGCAGATGGCCCTGCTGGCTGCCGTGATCGGCTCGCTGGCGGTGGCCGGTGGGATCTGGGGTTCCCTGGAGTGGGATACCCCCACGGGCCCGTCCATCGTGGTGGCGGCGGCGGCGTTGTTTGCGGTGATCTTTGCCATGCCCGGGATGGACATGTTGCGTCGGGGGGCTGCGCGCCGTTGAGGGGCGCGCCCTGGCACGGTGAGGCGACGGATCAGCCTCGGGCCATTGCGGATCGTTCCAGGGTGATGAACCGGTAAGGCCAGGCATTGCGCGCATCCGGCTCGTGCGCCTCTTGGTTGACCTCCTGCCAGCCCGCGTCCAGTTCCGGCATCCAGGTGTCCCCCTGGAATTCGTGATCGATCACGGTCAGGTGCAGGCGCCCGCATTGGGGCAACAGCTGTTCGAACAGCCGGGCGCCGCCAATCACGAAGACCTCCGGCATATCACCAGCGGCGTCCAGGGCCGCCTCCACAGAATCCACCACCGTGCAACCCTCGGCCTGAAAGCCTGGGTCGCGGCTGAGCACGATGCTGCGCCGCTGGGGCAGGGGGCGGCCGATGGATTCGAAGGTGCGCCGCCCCATGAGCAGCGTCCCCCCCAGGGTAAGGCGCTTGAAATGGGCCAGGTCCGCCGGCAGATGCCAGGGCAGGCGGTTGTCTGCCCCGATCAGGCGCTGGCGATCCATGGCGACCACGCAGGTCAGAACGGGCTGTTGCTGCATCGTCATATGGACACCGCTGCCTTGATGTGGGGATGGGCCTGATAGCCCTCCAGGGTGATGTCCTCGTAGCAAAAATCGAACAGCGAGGTGACCTGCGGATTCAGCACCATTCGGGGCCTGGGGTAGGGCGCACGAGTGAGTTGCTCCCGGGCCTGTTCCAGGTGGTTCAGGTACAGATGCACGTCGCCGAAGGTGTGAATGAAGTCCCCGGGCTTGAGGCCCGTGACCTGGGCCACCATATGGGTGAGCAGCGCATAGGAGGCGATGTTGAAGGGCACGCCCAGGAAGATGTCCGCACTGCGTTGGTACAACTGGCAGGACAGTTTCCCATCGGCCACGTAGAACTGGAACAGGCAGTGACAGGGGGCCAGGGCCATGCGGCCGGCCCGGGCATTGTCCTGGGGCGAGATGCCCTCGTCCGGCAGATCGGCCACGTTCCAGGCGTTGACGATCAGGCGCCGGGAGTCGGGGCGGGTGCGGATCTGCTCCACCACTTCCTTCAGTTGATCCACATGGCGCCCGTCGGGCGTGGGCCAGGCGCGCCACTGGGCCCCGTAGATGGGCCCCAGGTCACCTTCCTCGGTGGCCCATTCATGCCAGATGCGTACGCCGTGTTCCCGTAGATAGTCGGTTCGGGTGTCGCCGCGCAGGAACCACAGCAGTTCATGGACGATGGAGCGCAGATGCAGCTTCTTGGTGGTGATCAGGGGAAAGCCGTCCTCCAGGTTGAAGCGCATCTGGTGGCCGAACAGGGAGCGGGTCCCGGTGCCGGTGCGATCCCCCTTTTCCGTGCCGTGGTGCAGCAGGTGTTCGAGCAGGTCCAGATAGGGTTTCATCTCGACCCCCGGTAGGCCCAGGCCATGATGGCGATACCGCCCAGGATCATGGGCAGGCTGAGTACCTGACCCATGGTGACCCAGCCGAAGGCCAGATAGCCGATATGGGCATCGGGTTCACGCACGAATTCCACCAGGAAGCGGAACAGGCCGTAGAAGATCAGGAACAGCCCCGAGACTGCGCCCACCGGATGCCAGCGCCGGGCAAAGAGCCAGATGATCAGGAACAGCACCACGCCCTCCAGGAAGGCCTGGTAGAGCTGGGAGGGATGGCGGGGCAGCATGTCGACGGCGGGGAAGATCATGGACCAGGGCAGCTCGGCCGGCTTGCCCCAGAGTTCCCCGTTTATCCAGTTGCCGATGCGTCCAGCCCCCAGGCCGATGGGGATCAGCGGGGCCACAAAGTCGGTGAGCTGGAAGAAGGAAACGCCCAGCTTGCGGGCGAACAGGGCGCTGGCGACGAGCACGCCGATCAGCCCTCCATGGAAGCTCATGCCCCCCTCCCACAGGCGGATCAGCAGCAGGGGATCACTGGCCAGGGCCTCCAGGTTGTAGAACAGCACGTAGCCCAGTCGCCCACCGATGATGACGCCGATCACGCCGTAGAAGAGCAGATCGCCCAGTTGCGTGGCGTTCACGGGACTCCAGGGCTGGCGTACCTTGGCCATGCCCAGCAGCCAGAAGGCTGCGAAGCCCACCAGATACATGAGGCCGTACCAGTGGATATCCAGCGGCCCGAGGCTGATGGCGACGGGGTCGATGAAGGGGTGCGTGGGATACATGAGAAAAGGAACGCTCTCTGGACTGTGAGCGGGGAGGTCTTGAGCGGGAAGATCTTAACATGAACCGATGACCGATACAGTTGCCCCCGTGGGAGCGGGCCTGCCCGCGAATGGGCGCGCATGGATGCGGTGCCCGGGTTCAGGCATCCGGGGGAACCTTGGTGGGGGGCACCTCCGTCCGCGGGACGCCGTGAATACGTCCATGTAGGCTTGGCAGCCGCATCCATGCGGCTGACACCCGCTCCCGGAAGTGCCCCCCACCAAGGTTCGGTTGCCGCATGGGCTTCGAGAGTCCATTCGCGGGCAGGCCCGCTCCCACGGAATCCATGTCGGAGCAATGGGAGAAAAGAGGACTGTTCCTCTTCAGGGTTCGAGGGGGGCTTCGTCCAGGAGGGTGCCGTGCTGGTCTCTGATCTGGAGGGATTCCATGGGGTGATGTTCCATGGCCAGGAGCAGGCAGGGGCTGCTCAGGGCCTGGGCCACGATGGCGTCCGCGGGAGGCTCGCGGTTGAGGACCTGCAGGCGCCCGACGCCGTTGACCATGCGGACCGAGGTGTCGGCCAGTTCCAGGCTGTAGCCCAGGGTGGGCTTGAGGCCCTGGTGGATCAGTATGGCCGACTCACGCTGAAAATCCGGCGGCTCGGTCTCCGTGATACGCAGGCCTGTATGATCCAGGACCTGTTGCAAGGCAGCAGGATCCCGGAGGATCTGGAGGCGAGGCTCGGGCTGGTCATGGTCGCAATGGGCCCCCGAGGCGAGCATGCGCACCGGCGTCGTCTGGGATGGGGCGCTTTCTGTGAATGCACCGGGACAGCCGGTCAGCGCGGGCAGGATGACCAGGCAGGCGGCGAGCAGCAGGATCTGGCGGATACGGGTCATGTTGCCCCTCGTCGATGGTGGCTTTGGTTGCGGTCTCCTTAGTACGATTCAGTATAAATCCTCACTGAAGCGCCGCCCATGAGACTGATCCGACGACTCTACCGCATCCTGCTCCTCCTGCTCCACGTGCCGCTCGGCGTGCTGATCACCCTGGCCCTGGGGCGGCCTGACGAGGCGGGCCTGCCCCGGCCCCGATTTCGCCGCGCCATCCTGCTCTGGTATCGGGCTTTCTGCCGGATCATGGGTTTGCGTATCCATGTGCAGGGCGAGCCGTCTGCGCAGACGGTGCTGTCGGTCTCCAATCATGTGTCCTGGCTGGATATTCCTGTGCTGGGGGCGCATGTGCCCGCCGGGTTTCTCTCCAAGTCCGAGGTGCGGCAGTGGCCGGTGATCGGCTGGCTGGCGCAGCGTAACGGTACGGTGTTCATTCGCCGTGGGGAGCATGGGGCCGCCAATGAGGTGACGGACAAGATGACCGACCACCTGAAGGCGGGCGGGAGCGTGCATGTCTTTCCAGAGGGCACCACGACGGTGGGCGAGTCGGTGCGCCGGTTCCACTATCGCCTGTTCTCCGCTGCACAGCGCTCGCAGTGCCCGGTGCAGCCGGTGGGACTGTATTACCGCCCCCTGCCTGACGGCAGCGACTCGCCCATGCCCTTTGTCAACAATGACAAGCTGGTGCCTCACACCTGGCGCGTGTTGGGGGAGAAAAGACTGGAAGTGGACCTGGTATTCAAGCCGTTGATCCCGGTGGAGGGCGCGGATCGGCGAACGCTGGCGCGCACGGCGGAGCAGGCGGTGGCGGAGGTGGTCACGGCCGGTCAGCAGGCAGCCGGGCGGCTGTCCCCGTCGGGGGACAGTGGCAACGGCGCCGACCGGTGATGCGGAGGATCATCCCGGCGGCTGGTGTGTGGGGCAGCGCAGCTGGCTGACTTCCGGCTCCGGGGTATCCAGGCGTGCCAGGGTCATCTTGCCGCCCCAGATGCAGCCCGTATCCAGTGAGAGCACGTTGTGCTCGAAACGGTAACCCAGGGTGGACCAGTGGCCCACCACCAGACGATGGTCGCGGGTGAGACGACCCTCCACGGCGTGCCAGGGGACCAGGTGCGCAGGTTGTTTGCCCGGGGCGCCCTTGTAGTCCATGTCCAGGCGGCCATCCCGGGTGCAATAGCGCATCCGGGTGAAGCTGTTGGTGATGAATCTGAGTCGTGACCAGCCGGTGAGGGCGGGATCCCAGCGATCCGGCTGGTCGCCGTACATGCGCTGCAGCAGTCGGGTGTGCTCGGGGCCACGCAAAACCTGGTGGAGCTCATCGGCGCAGGCCAGGGAAGTCTCCAGATCCCATTGGGGTGGCAGGCCGGCATGCACCATGGTCCAGCCCAATGAGGCGTCGTGATGGAGGACCGGCCGGTGGCGTAGCCATTCCATCAGTTCCTCGCGATCCGGGCTGTCCAGAATGGACTGGACGGTGTCCTTGCGACGCGGCTTGTGCAGGCCGGCATGGATGGCCAGGAGGTGCAGGTCATGGTTTCCCAGAACGCTGACGGCTGCATCGCCCAGGTTCCGCACGAAACGCAGGCATGCGAGGGACTCGGGTCCCCGATTGACCAGGTCACCCACCAGCCAGAGCCGGTCCTGGGCCGGGTCGAAGTCAACCCGGTCCAGGAGGCGTTTCAGGGGGTCAAGACAGCCCTGCAGGTCGCCGACGGCATACAGCGCCATTACGCGGCCGGATTGTCCTGGGTCGCGGCGGGCTCAGGTGCCGTTTCGGGAGTGGTTTCCCCTGTGGCGGGTTTTTCCAGGGTGATATGCCGGAACCAGCCGCGCATCATGGCCGGGCTATCTTCCAGAACCTTGAGTTCCTTGCGCTTTTTCATCAGGGACTCGAAGACCACGTCGGTGCGGGAGGCCACTGGCCCGGATACCAGGCCCAGCAGGCGGCGGAAGGGGGCGCTCTCGCCAGGCTTGAGGAACTTGTCCATGATCAGGATGCGGCCGCCAGGCTTGAGCACCCGGGAGGCTTCGGCCAGGGCCAGATGGGGCTTGGAAACCACGGCCAGGATGGTGTGCAGGATCACCACATCGAAACTTTCATCTTCGTAGGGCAGGTCCATGGCGTTGCCCTGGCGCATGTTGATGGAGAGATTCAGGTTGGCTGCGCGTTCCTCGGCCTTTTTCAGCATCGCGGGGGTCAGGTCAAGGCCATGGTAATCGGCTCCCTGGGGTAGGTGCGGCAGGTCCAGGCCCGTGCCAAGGCCGACAATCAGGATGGTTTGACCCTCCACGTTGCCTAGTCTTTCCAGACTGCGCCGCCGGACGTTGAGAGTGGGTTTTTCGACAACACGATCGTAGATGGGGGCCCAGATGGTGTATGGAATGCGCATGTGGATTGCCTGTGGTTGGGGTTTGACCTTGCCGATTGTAGTCCTGGTGAATCTCCCTGTCTAAAGTAGGGTCAAGGGTCAGTGCAATACGCGAGGGACCGACAGGGTGAAGGAGGGAATGGGGGCATCGAACTCCACACCATCGTCTCCAACCATCCGGTAACTGCCCTGCATGGTGCCCACCGGTGTCTCGATCATGGCGCCACTGGTATATTTGAAGCCCTGGCCCGGCTGCAGATGGGGTTGTTCACCCACCACGCCCTCTCCGCGCACCTCCTGCACCTTGCCGTTGGAGTCGTGGATGATCCAGTGGCGGCTGATCAGCTTGGCGGGTTGTTGGCCCTGGTTGTGGATGGTCACCGTGTAGGCGAAGACAAACCGTCCGTGCATGGGGTCGGACTGGGATTCCACATAGGTGCTCTTTACATCGACCCGGATCGGGTGTTCGCTGCTTGCCGGCATGGTACGGGGAAGCCTCCAGCCTGGATTGGGGATGTCCCACGGTATCACAAAAAAAGCCGCCACCCGCATGTGCGGGGGCGGCCATCGGTCCAGCCGGGGAGGGTGTCCGTCAGACCATTTCGTTCACGGTGCTCTGAGCGCCCTGGGCCTGGGTGCTGGCCACATCGAAAGCTCTTTGCAGATCTTCCTGCTGTTGTCGTGAGGCCATCTGTTCAGCATCGGGTCGGCCGGCCGCGTTGTCCGGGCCCCGTTGGCCGCCCTGAGTCTCACCGGGCTGAGCCTGAGGTGCTTCGTTGGCAGCCCCCTGGCTCAGGCCGGCCTGATCCGCCCCGAAACCTTCAGGTGTCGGGGTGCCTTCGCGAGGAGCCGCCTCCAGGCGGGCCTGGGCTGCGAGTTCGGCATCACTGCGCTCAACCACGGCCTGATCATTGGTGGCTTCCGGAGGATTCTGAGTCGTGTTCTGCCCCGGGTTGGCGTTCCCCTGTTCGGTTTGCCGGGCGTCCGAGACCGGGCGCGTGGTTTCCATCTCCACAGCGGTGCCACCGCCTTCCAGGCGGTCGGTCGGCGTCGGCATCACCGCGTTGGTGGTGGCGGGCATCACCGGGTTGAATGCGGGCATGTTGACGTTCATGGTATCCACCTCTTGCCTAGACCTTCATATCAATCAGTGTGCCAAGCATCTGGTTCTCCGTTTGCAGCACCTTGGCGGAGGCCTCCACCTGATTGGCGTTAAGGCGCTGCTCCACCAGAGGCTGTGCCACGCCCCGAGTGCCCTGGCCGCTGAGATTGTCGGCGCTGGCGATCTCGGCTGCATTGCTGCGCAACCCCTGCATGCCGGACTGAATTCCCGACAGTGCGTAACCGGATGTGATTGAGACGGTCATGGCCTCCTCGTAAAAATGTGCATTGATGCTGTTACATCCGTGCCTACTAACAAGTATAGAAGATACACAGCGTCCATGCAGCCCGTCCGGCGGTCAAGCGCCGCCGTTGGGTTGGCCGTTGCCGGAACGATATTCTCCTGAAGTGGCAAGCCAAAGGCATCTGCCCAACTCTGACCGGGTTGTGGGCCGCTGCGTTCCCTGGTTGGGGGTGATAATCTAGCCTGCCGTGTTTTTCTCCTTGACCATCGGTTAACCCCTCATGCTTAGAAAGATCCTGATTTTCCTGGCCCTGGCCATCCCCTTTTTCGGCCTGTCCATGCTGTTGACGGGGCCGCCGCCCCAGCCCAGCGAGGATGAGTTGCCGTGGAACGTGGAAGTGCTGGATGGGGGCAATTCGAGTGTGTTCGGCGTGACCCTGGAACAGACGCCGCTGAATGAATTGCGCGATCGCCTGAGACTCTTCCCCAGTCTGGGGCTGTTCGTCTCCCCCAATGGCGACCGGCGTCTGGAGGCCTATTTCGGTTCGGTGAAGCTGGGCCCCTTCGAGACCAATCTGCTGGCGCGCCTGATGGCGGATGAGGACACCCTGGACGCCATGGTCGCGCGCTCGGTGAACGACAAGCCCATGCCCAGTGGCGCGCGTCGACTGGAGCTTTCGGAACAGGACACCCGTCGGGCCCTGGAGTTGCCGGTGGCCGAACTCTCCTATGTGCCGCGCGCCCGCTATGACGAACAGACCGTGCTGGAACGCTTTGGCCGGGACCCGCAGAAGCTGCTCATGGACGATGGGCGCCAGTATTACCTTTATCCCGATACCGGGGTGGCGATCCTGTTGACGGCGCGTGGACGGGATACCCTGCATTTCATTTCTCCCCGGAATTTCGATGATTTGCGTGCCCGCATCGAGGAGGGCGAGTCCCTTCAAAGGCCGCTACCGTGAGCAAGGCGATGATTGCGCCGACGGATGGGTACCGATTCTGGGAGGAGTTGAGCCTGGAGGCGATGGACTCGCAGCAATGGGAAGCCCTGTGTGACGGCTGTGGTCGCTGCTGCCTGCACAAGCTCCAGGACGAGGATACCGACGAAATCTACTACACGGATGTGGCCTGCCGCCTTCTGGATGCGCATTCGTGCCGCTGTGGGGATTATGCCCACCGGGCCCGGCAGGTGCCCGACTGTGTCTCGCTCACTGCCGGGGAGGTGCAGCAGATCCCCTGGTTACCGCACACCTGCGCCTACCGGCTGCTGGCGGAAGGCAAGCCCCTGCCCCAGTGGCACCCGTTGATCACCGGAGATCCTGACAGCGTGCATGTTGCCGGGATCTCCGTGCGGGGGCGCATCGTGGATGAGGAGGTCATGACCGGGGACTGGGAGGATCACATCGTCGAGTGGCCCGCCTGAACCGCGGGTCATGACGATGGGGTCGAGACATGGCCCCTAGAGGTGGCTGAAACGCTCGGGCCCGTAGCCGTCCTTGCCGGCCAGATAGCGGCTCAGCCGCTCTGGGAAATCGGCGGGCACCGAACCGGTAACGGCATCCAGGGCCAGCAACTGCTCTGCCCAGGCCTTGATGCGTGGGAACTCGTCCTCCTCGAACAGGGGCTCTCGGGCGTTCATCAAGCGGTAACGCATCAGCAGCGGGGCGAAGGCGGCATCCACCAGGGAGAAGTCGGCGCCATTGAACCAGGGGCCGTCCCCCAACTGCCCCTCAAGGCGGCGCAGTCCGGCCAGGGCAGAGGCCAGGTGGTCTTCCATGTCCTGTTCGGTCTCGGCCATCATGATCCGGTACTGGTCGATGATGGCGCCCGAGCCGAACTCGATCCAGGCTCGATTGAAGGCCAGCGTGAGGGGGTCGGTGGGTTTGAGGCTGGGCGGGGTGATGTCGTCCACGTACTCGTTGATCACGGCCGATTCGAACAGATGGGTGTTGCCGTCCACCTCCAGTACCGGCACCTTGCCCGTGGGTGAAATCTCCAGGAACCAGGCGGGTGGGCTCTCCAGGTCGATGTATTCGATCTCGTAGGGGGCTTGCTTGTACCGCAGGGTGATGATGCTGCGTTGCACGAAGGGGCAGAGGTCGAAGCTGATGAGTTTCAAGGGCATGGGCAACACGGGGTTTGGGTGTGGCACCACAGTCTAGCAGCCGCAAAGGTGAATCCATGAACGAACCCGGAACTTCAGTGCGCCTGGATAAATGGCTCTGGGCCGCACGTTTCTTCAAGACGCGTTCCCTGGCCGCCGAGGCGGTCAGTGGCGGGCGCGTGCATGTGAATGGCGATCGCGTGAAACCCTCCCGCAGCGTGCGTGTGGGGGATCGCCTGCGCATCAACCGCTCGGGGGAGACCTGGCTCGTGGACGTGCGGGGGCTCAATGACAAGCGTCGCCCGGCCGCCGAGGCACAACAGTTGTATCAAGAAACCCCGGAAGGGCGGGCCACACGGGAGCAGGAGGCCGAGGCCCGGCGTCTGGCACGTCTGGCCACGCCCCACACCGACCACCGCCCGGACCGCCGGGATCGCCGCCATATACGCCGTTTCATTGGCAAGGACTGAGATCATCATGCCCAGACCCGTCACACCGCTGATTGCCGCCGATCTGATCATTCGTCGCGAGGATGGTGGCGCGCGCATCCTGCTGATCGAGCGTCGTCATCCACCCCATGGCTGGGCCTTGCCCGGAGGCTTTGTGGATGTGGGGGAAACCGTGGAGCAGGCAGCCGTCCGCGAGGCCCTGGAGGAAACAGGCCTTGAGGTGAGTCTGGAGGGATTGCTGGGGCTGTATTCGGATCCCGGGCGGGATCCCAGGGGGCATACCGTCAGTGCCGTTTACCTGGCCAGTGCCCGGGGTGAGCCCGAGGCGGCCGACGACGCGGCGTCGGTCAGGTGGGTGGATCCAGCGGCACCAGGGGTGCCGCTGGCCTTCGATCATGCTCGCATACTGGCCGATTATCTGGCTCAGCGAACACGTTGAGTGGCAGCGCGGGTGTTGCCCGTGCTGCCACTCATCAGGCTTTGCCTGCTTACTTCTCGGTGCGCTCGTCCACCCACTTGCCGATGGCCGGGGGCACCATCTTCTGAGCCTTGCCACTCACGTAGATGCCGATGTGGCCACCGGGGAAGGACAGCTCGGTGTAGTCCTTGGAGCCCACCTTCTTGCCCAGGGCCTTGGAGGCGTCGGGCGGCACCAGGTGATCCTGCTCGGCGAAGATGTTGAGCACGGGCATGGTCACGTTGGCCAGATCCACCTCGTGATCGCCAATGTGCAGCCCGCCGTTCATCAGCTTGTTCTGCTGGTAGAAATCCTTGATGAACTGGCGGTAGGTCTCACCGGCCTGGTCGGGACTGTCGAAGATCCACTTCTCCATGCGCAGGAAGTTGTCCAGCTTGTCCTTGTCCTGCAGCACTTCAACCATGTCCAGGTACTTCTGCCCCATCAACTGGTAGGGCTTGAGGTTGAGGAAGGTCCAGTTGAGCAGTTCACCCGGGATGTTGCCCATGGTGTCCACCAGGGTGTCGATGTCCACATGCTTCACCCAGTGGGAGAGAATGTTGCCCGGGGTGTGGAAGTCCACCGGAGTGACCATGGTGATCAGGTTCTGCACCTTCTCGGGGTTCATGGCGCTGTAGCACAGGCTGAAGGTGCCACCCTGGCAGATGCCCAGCAGGTTCACCTTGTCGACGCCATGGCGCCAGCGGATCTCGTCCACGCAGCGATCCACATAGCCGTTTAGATAGTCGTCCATGGTCAGGAACCGGTCGGCCCGGTCCGGGTAGCCCCAGTCGATGAGGTATACATCCATGCCGGCATCCAGCAGGCCCTGCACCGTGGAGCGGTTCTCCTGCAGGTCGGTCATGTAGGGGCGGTTCACCAGGGCGTAGACGATCAGCACCGGTACCGGGTTCTGCACCTTCGACGTGGAGGGCTGGAAACGGTACAGGGTCAGCTTGTCTTCGCGATAGATGGCCTCCTTGGGCGTGACGCCACTGGGGATGTCGTCGGCCTCGGCCAGGTTCTGCAGACCGGTGGTGAGTTTCTTCTGGAACGTGGAAATCTCATCCAGCACCTGATCGGGGCGGATCTGAATCGGGATCATGTCCTGTCTCTCCTTTACTTCTTGGGCTCGTCGGCCTTCTTGGTGGTGCTCGCACTCGGTGTCTTGGCGGTAGAGGATGCGCTGGTGTTGCTGGCGCTGGAGCTGCCCGCGCTGGAGCTACCGGTGCTGGTGCTGTCCGCCTTGGCCGAGGACTGGGTGCTGGCGGCCTTTTCCTGTGTACCGGCGCTGCTGGATTTGGCGGCGCTGGACCGGGTTGATGAGGACTTGCGGCTGGAACTGGCCTTGGCCTTTTCCTTTTTCTCTTCGTGCTGCATCTCGCGCAGGGCCGCCTTGATCTGATGCATCTCGCGACGGCTTTCCTGCAGACGACGGTGCAGGGTGTTCACCTCACGGCGGGTGGGCATGTTCAGGCTTTCGGTGACCTCATCCATGAGGCGGGTGCCCTGGCGTTTCACGGCCATGAGGCTGTTCACCATGTCGCCATACACCTTGGCGTATTCCTCGGACATGACGAACTCGCCATAGACCTCTTCACTCACATCCACCCATTCGTCGTACAGGGCGCGCATGGAGGTGATGGGGGTGTCCTGGCGGCCAGCGTCGTCAAGGCGAGCGCGGAACCGGTCCACCGAATCCAGGCCCACCTTGGCGAAGGCCTGCTGGTATTGTTGCATGGCCTGCTGGTACTCCATCATCAGCTTGGCAAGGTCCTGATACTGTTCCTGGGACTCGCGGGTGTAACCCACACCCGGCACGGAGAGGAAACGGTCCATCTGTTCCTGCACGACATCGCCGTAGGGCGGACGTGCCGCAGGGCGCAAAGCCTGCATGAAGTCGCCCGGCATGGGCATGAAGCTGGAACCGGCGCGGCTCCAGGTGTCCATGGGCATCTGCCAGAAGGGGTTGATGTCCTTGCCCGGTGCTTGCCCCAGGCCCATGTTCTTGAAGGCGCTGGTCATCTGGTCCAGCCACTGGGTGACGGCCTGGGTGGCATCTGTCTGGCCGTTGGCGCCCTTGTAAAAGTTCTCCGCCATGGCGAAGTAGTTGCGGCTCATCTGCATCATCTGATCCATCATCTGATTATTGCCGCCGGGCATGCCCTGGGAGGCAATCTGCCACCATTGATCCAGCCCCTGTGGCCAATTGGGCTGGTTGCTCTGGCCGCCCATGGCCTTGCGGCTCATGTCCAGCCAGGCGTCCCAGTACTTGCGCTGAGCATCCAGCCATTCATCGGGAGCAAAAGGGTTCGAATCAGCCATTCAGTGTTCTCCTGTGGATCCTGTCATCGCCGGGAAAGGCCCCGGCGGGTCGGGTTTGCGAGTGTATGAAGCCATTGGTCAGTCGCCAAGCATAACGGCAAAAGCCAGGAACCCAACGCTTACCCGGCTTGGTCAGTCAAGATTAGCATACTGGTTGTGCACTGCAACAATTCCACTTGCGCCGATCGTGGGTTCATTGGTCACGCGCGTCCCGGTTCTGGTATAAACAGCCTGTTGTGCACGACAACATTGTAGATGTTCGCTCGCGCGGTGTGTGTCGTGTTGCGAATTTTTCGATAACGATTCCAGAGCAGGAGGATTTATGGCTGATTCCACGGTCATCGTCGGTGCCGCCCGCACCCCCGTTGGTACGTTTAATGGTTCCCTGGCGAAGATTCCCGCTTCCACTTTGGGGGCGCTGGTCATCAAGGGGTTGCTGGAACGGTCGGGCATGTCCCCTGAGCAGGTGGATGAGCTCATCCTGGGGCAGGTGCTGCAGGCCGGCGTGGGCCAGAACGCTGCCCGTCAGGCAGCAGTGGAGGCGGGCATCCCGTATACGTCCCCGGCCATGACCATCAATAAGGTGTGCGGTAGCGGCCTGAAGTCGGTGCAACTGGCCTGGCAGGCCATTCGCTGCGGCGATGCCGGCGTCGTCATCGCTGGAGGTCAGGAGAACATGAGCGCGTCGCCGCACGTGCTGCCGAACTCCCGTCAGGGCACCAAGATGGGCGACTGGAAGATGGTGGATACCATGATCCGCGATGGCCTGTGGTGTGCCTTCAATGACTATCACATGGGCACCACCGCCGAGAACGTGGCCACCGAGTTCAAGATCAGCCGCGAGGAGCAGGACGCCTTTGCCGCTCAGTCGCAACAGCGGGCCGAGGCGGCCCAGAAGGCCGGTCATTTCAAGGATGAGATCATTCCTGTGGAGGTGCCCGGTCGCAAGCGGGGTGAAACCGTGACTTTCGATACCGACGAGTTCCCCCGGCATGGCACCACCGCCGAAGGTCTGGGCAAGCTGCGCCCCGCCTTCAGTCGCGATGGTACCGTGACCGCCGGCAATGCCTCCGGCATCAACGACGGCGCCGCCGCCGTGATCGTCATGTCTGAATCCAAGGCCCGTGAATGGGGGTTGACCCCGCTGGCACGCATCGTGTCTTTCTCCTCGGCGGGTGTGGACCCGGCCATCATGGGCACCGGCCCCATCCCGGCAGCCACCCAGTGCCTGGAAAAGGCCGGCTGGAAGCCTGCAGATCTGGACATGGTGGAAGCCAATGAGGCCTTTGCAGCTCAGGCCATTGCCGTCAACAAGACCATGGGGTGGGACCTGTCCAAGGTGAACGTCAGTGGTGGCGCCATCGCCATTGGCCACCCCATCGGTGCCTCCGGTGCTCGTGTGCTGGTCACCCTGCTGCATGGCATGAAGCGCACCGGCGCCCGGAAGGGTCTGGCAACCCTGTGCATTGGCGGTGGTCAGGGCGTGGCGCTGGCGGTGGAGAGCGTCTGATTCCAGGCCTTGTGAAAACCTTGTTTCAAGGGCGGCCTGGCCGCCACGACGGGCGGTGCTTGCGGGTGCCGCCCGTCAACGTCTTTTTGCAAAACCAATCTGTAGATGGGAGAGGCCGGTGAACGAGCCGCGAATAGTCAAGAAGTACCCCAACCGGCGCCTGTACGACACGGAAGAGAGCCGTTATGTCACCCTGGCCGATGTGCAGCAACTGGTGCGGCGTGGGGTCGAGGTGAAGGTGATCGATAGCCAGTCGGGCAACGATATCACCCGGGGCATTCTGATCCAGATCATTACGGAGCAGGAGACCGGGGGGGAACCCCTTTTCACAACGGAGATGCTGGTCCGCTTCATACGCTTTTACGACGAGGCCGTGCACGGCGCCTTCTCCAACTACCTGGATCACAGCCTGAAGTTCTTTGCCGATCAGCAGCGGGAATTCAATGAGCGGATGCGCGACGTCCTGGGTGGACGGGCCGCCTGGGACATGGCCGAAATGACGCGCCGCAACCTGGAGTTCTGGAAGGACATGCAGGGGCAGTTCTTCAGCGCGAGGGTCTTCAAGGACGAGGATCAAGGCTCTGGCGAGTCGGCCAAGGACGGCGGCAAGGATGGCGGCAAGGATGGCGGCAAGGATGCGTCGGCTGAGGACAAGAGTGGGAAGCCCCCGGGTTCGAATAACAGGAATTAGTCCGCAAATCGGGAGTTCAGGCCGGCTGTTGGGCTTGACGGGAAGGGGGAGTAAGGTTATATGTTGCACTGCAGTAATGACGCGGTGCAGCAAAAGCAGCCCGCGCCCCTTTCAGCAAACAGGAGGCTTGACCCATGAATGAAATGTTCGAAACCTTCAACAAGGCCAACCAGTCCATGTTCGACACCCTGCGCAAGGTGAACGACATCAACCAGAAGGCCCTGGAAAAGCTGCTGTCCCAGCAACTGGACTTGACCACGGCCATGGTCGATGTGAGCATGAAGAACGTCGAGCTGGTCTCCAAGGCCAAGGGCTATCAGGAACTCCTGAGTGGCCAGGCCGATCTGGCCCGCGATTGCAGCCAGACCCTGATGACCAGCTACAAGAATGGCCACGATGTCCTCAATGAGGCTCGTGAATCCATGACCAAGCTGATGGACGAGTCCGTGAAGTCCGCTGAAGAGACCGTCAAGCAGGCCACGAGCATCAAGAAGGCTGCCTGAGCACGGTGACCGTCAGCCTTGATGGCCATAACCCCAAAGACTAGGAGCCTGAAATCGTGAGCAAACGAGTAGCATTAGTGACCGGCGGTACCGGTGGTATCGGTGGCGAAATCTGCAAGAAGCTGGCCCAGCAGGGCCATAAGGTAGTGGCCAACTACCTGCCTGCCCTGAAGGACGAGGCAGAGGCCTGGCAGAAGCAGATGAAGGATGAAGGGTTCGAGATGGATATCGCCTCTGGCGACGTGTCCTCTTTCGAATCCTGCGCCGAGATGGTCAAGGACGTGGAGTCCCGCGTCGGTCCCATCGATATCCTGGTGAATTGTGCCGGTATCACCCGGGACAAGACCCTGCGCAAGATGGAAGAGAAGCAGTGGACGGACGTCATCAACATCAACCTGAACAGCGTGTTCAACACGACGCGTCAGGTGGTGGAAGGCATGACCTCCCGCGGCTTCGGTCGCATCGTCAATATCTCTTCCGTCAATGGTCAGAAGGGTCAGTTCGGTCAGGCCAACTACTCGGCCGCGAAGGCAGGCATGCACGGCTTTACCATGGCTGTCGCTCAGGAGACTGCCGCCAAGGGTGTGACCGTGAATACCGTGTCCCCCGGCTACACCGCCACGGCCATGACGGATGCCATGCCCGAAGATGTGCGCAATGCCATCATCGCGCAGGTGCCGGCAGGTCGCATGGGCAGCACCAAGGACATCGCCTTTGCGGTGGCCATGCTGTGTGATGAGGACGCCGGCTACATCACCGGTGCCAACCTCCCGGTGAATGGCGGCTTGTTCACGTCCTTCTGAGTCGTGGTTGTTCGGTCGACGCTGATCCGCGTTGGCCAGTCTGTTCGGCAACGGGCCCCTGATGGGGCCCGTTGTCCGTTGCCTCCCCCGCCTTCTCTCTGTGCATCCAAAGGACCTGCTCCCGTTGGGACCCTGGGCGGCACCGAGCAATTTTCCCCTTCCTGCGCCTCTTTACCTGAAAAACTTTGTTCAAAAAAGTGAAAGTCGTCTGATAAAAAGGTTTTGGTCGCAATTGATTTGAGGATCATTATTCTCATTCATGGGGCCTTAGTGTTATTCTCCGGCCTGTCTTGGGGTATTTGACTGCTCACCCACGTGGCAGCCGAAGAGTCAGGCCATGGTGCTGCGGTTCCGGTCGGGATCTGCCCGGGGCGGTGTATTCGGCTGCCCGAAGTGGACCCCAGACGGTTGATTCCAAGAACAACGGGGGCACCATGCCGTTTGCCAAATCGCGTCTGAAGGCGCCAAGCTTCAAGACCGTCATGGCCGCGCTGGCCGTCGGCCTCATCATCACAGCGGTTTATCCCAAGATTCTCTCCGGGTTCGGTGTGGACGAATCGGACATGTCCGAGCGCATGGTCCAGTCCCTGGCGTTGCCCGTGGAAGGGGCGGGCGCCAGTGCTCACGCCCAGGTGGCCGTGGCCCGTTCGGCCCGGGATCAGACAGCCCTGCACAGACCCTCCGGTTCTCTGGATAATCCCGCACGTGCGCAGCAGACGGCCATGATTCAGCAGGATGACATCCATACAGACCTGGGTGCGCCGGAGAACCCGACTTCGTACGAATCCTTCGAACTGGAGGCGGCGGAAGGTGAACGACCGGCATGGAACGAATATACGGTGCGGCGCGGGGATCGTCTCTCCGCGCTCTGGACGAATGACTGGGATCTACCCCGGGCCACCTTGTACCGCCTGCTCAACGACAAGGACAACGCACGGGTGCTCAACCGGGTGCGTGACGGTCAGCGTGTGGAGTGGCAGACGGATGAGGAGGGCTATCTCACCCGCCTGCGCATCTGGACATCCCGTACTGAGGGCACCGAGTGGCAGCGGCAGGAAGATGGCTGGGACTTCACCCGAAGCACGGTTGAAAACCAGGGCGAAATCAGTCACCTGGTGATTACTGCCCGTGTGGATGGCAGTATCTCCGCCGCGCTGGCGCAGCGCCAGGAACTGTCCGGGCGGGCCGCTGGCGCGCTGGCCGTATTGCTGGATCGACACCTGCCGGTGCGCGCCCGTGCTCGCACGGGCGACACCTTCACTCTGCTGGTTGAACAGGAAACGCTCCCGGGTGAGGATGAGCCCCATCAGCTGCGTCTGCTGGCTTTTGATTACAACGGGGAGCAGTTGAACACCACGGCGGCTCGGCATACCAATGGTCGCTTTTACACCCCGGATGGCGAGGGCCTGTTGCCACCGTTCGACCGTCGTCCCTTTGCGGGCCATTATCGTATCAGTTCACCCTTTGACACCCGCCGCCGGCATCCCGTGACCGGTCGCGTGGCGCCCCACCATGGTACCGACTTCGCCATGCCCATCGGCACGCCCATCCTGGCACCGGCGGACGGTCGAGTGACCCGTGTGGACAGTCATCCCCTGGCCGGGCGTTTCCTGGTCATTGAACACGGGCAGGGGTACACCACTCGCTACCTGCACCTGAGCCGCCCCCTGGTGCGACCGGGGCAGACGGTGGAGCGAGGCGATCGCATTGCCCTCTCCGGCAACACGGGCCGCAGCACCGGGCCGCATCTCCATTACGAGTTGCATGTGAACGGGCGCCCGGTGGACGCCATGCGTGCCGAGTTGCCAGAAAGTGATTCACTGGCTGGAGAGGAGCTCAGGCGCTTCAAGGAAATCAGCAGTGCGCTGCTGGCCGAGGTGAAGCAATCCGGCGAAACTCGCAGAGTGGCCATGTCCCCCTTCTCCGATATGGCCATGTAGAGGGCCTGCGATCCGTTACGGCTCAATTGAGATGGCGTGTGAAGGCTTGACACTCCTGCGGACGCGCCCCTATGTTCCTCGTCAGGACGAACGCGGGGATCAAAAGTTCTTCTACCCGCAGAGTCCGGATGTTTCATTCAAACCAGATCGGAGGGATACAGGATGAGTGAACGTGACGAGTGGGTTCAGAAGATGCAGGCCAAGCTGGATGAATGGCAGGCCGAAATCGACAAGCTGTCTGCCAAGGCGGAGCAGGCCGAAGCAGATGCCAAAATGAAGTACAAAGAGCAGATAGAAGAACTCAAGAAGCAGCAGGAAGAGGGCAAGCAAAAGCTTCGTGAGATGCAGGACGCCAGCGAGGATGCCTGGGATCGCATGCGGGAGGGCATGGAGTCGGCCTGGGATAGCATGAGCCAGGCGTTCAAGGACGCCATGAAGCGCTTCAACAAGTAGGGGATCCCTCACCACCCTCACCCCAACCCCTCTCCCGCTGGCGGGAGAGGGGCTCTCATCCCCTGTATTCAGGTACCGATTCTCCCTTCTCCCCCGAGGGGGAGAAGGGCCGGGGATGAGGGGGCGGCGGGCACCACACCCGCCATCAGCCCGCCTCAGCTCGCTTGCGATCCCGCCGCTCCCTGCGCCAGGTGGCGGCATCGTCCAGCAGCTTGTAGAACAACGGCACGAACAGCAGGGCCAGGGTGCTCGCGCCCAGCATGCCGCCCACGGCTACGGTGCCGATCTCCTGGCGGCTGGCTGCACCCGCCCCCGTGGCGAATACCAGGGGCAGGGTGCCGATGATGAAGGTCAGCGCCGTCATCATCACTGCCCGGAAACGCTGTCGGGCCGCTGCCAGGGCCGCCTCGGTGGATGTCATGCCCTGGGCCCGGTTCTGGGCCGCAAACTCCACGATCAGGATGGCATTCTTGGCCGCCAGGCCGATGAGCACCAGCAACCCCACCTGGAAGTAGATGTCATTGGGGAAGTCCCTGATCAGCGCGAACAGGGCCGCCCCCAGCACCCCGAAGGGTACGGCCGATACCACCGCCAGCGGCAGGGTCCAGCGCTCGTACTGGGCCGCCAGGATCAGGATCACGAAGAGCAGCCCCATGGCAAAGGCTGCGCCGCCGGCCCCCGAGGCCACCTCCAGCTGATAGGCCTCGCCGATCCATCCCATCACGGTGTTGGCCTCGTCCTGCATCTCCAGGGCAACCTGGTCCAGGGCATCCTTGGCCTGCCCGGTGGTAAAGCCCGGCGCCGGGTCGGCCATGATGCGGGCAGCGGGGAACAGGTTGAATCGGTTGATGATGTCGGAGCCTGATTCCCGCGTGAGGGTGACCAGGGAACTGATGGGCACCATATCGCCGGAGTCGGAGCGGACGAACACATGCCGCAGATCATCCGGATGGCTGCGGAAATCCCCTTCTGATTGCAGGTTCACCTGCCAGAGCCGGCCCTGACGCGTGAAGTCGTTCACGTACATGGAGCCAAAGGTGGCCTGCATGGTGTTGAACACCGCGTTGATGGGTACACCCGCCGCCTTGGCCTTTTCCCGGTCCACCTCCGCACGGTAGCGGGGGATGCGGGTGTCCAGGGTGGTGCGCACATTGGCCAGTTCGGGACGTTCATTGGCCTTTTGCACCATGCGCTGAAGCAGGTTGTCCATCTCCCGGGCGGACATGTCATCGCGAACCTGCAGGAAACCCTCCACGCCGCCGGTGAGTGACAGCCCCGGGATGGGCGGTGGCACGAAGGCAAACACGTTGGCATCCTGATGACCAAAGCCCATGCCCATGGCCTGCTGGGCCAGGGCCGACGCGTGCTGGTCGGGGCGGCGTCGCTCGGACCAATCGGTGAGGTTCATGAAGCCCACCATCGCGTTGGTGCGCAGTGAACCCGCCATGATGTCGAAGCCGGCAAAGGCCGTGAACATATCCACCTCCTCCAGGGAGGTGAGTTGTGCGGAGAGCTCGTCGCGGAACTGTTCCGTGCGCGCCAGGGCCGAGGTGGGAGGCAATTGCGCCACCACCAGGGCAAAGCCCTGATCCTCCTGGGGCACCAGACCCGAGGGCAGGCGATCCATCATCAGGACCGCCGCGCCCACGCACAGGGCAAACAGTCCGACGCCCAGGGTGCGGTTGCGCAGCAGGAAGCCCACGGCCCATACAAAGGCGCCGGTGATGCGCTCAAAGCCCCGGTTGAACAGTTCGAAGGGCTTGGCAACGTGATGGGTCTGCTTGTCCAGGAGCATGGCGCACATGGCCGGTATCAGGGTGAGGGCCACCACCCCCGAGACCACGACGGATACGGCGATGGTCACTGCGAACTGCCGGTAGAGTTCGCCGGAGAGGCCTTCGAGGAAGGCCACCGGTGCGAACACGGCCACCAGCACCAGGGTGGAAGCCACCACGGCCCCAGCCACCTGCTGCATGGTCTCGATGGAGGCCTCCCGGGCGCGCAGGCCCTTTTCCCGCATGAGGCGTTCCACGTTTTCCATCACGATGATGGCGTTGTCCACCACAATGCCGATGGCCAGCACCAGGCCGAACAGCGTCAGCAGGTTGATGGAAAAGCCCAGGGCCAGCATGCCGGCGAAGGTGCCGATGAGCGACACCGGGATCGCCGCCACCGGAATCAGGGTGGCCCGCAGGTGTTGCAGGAACAGGAAGGTGACTGCCACCACCAGGACGATGGCGATGAACAGGGTGATGAACACCTCGCGGATGGAGACCTCCACGAACTCGGTGGTGTCATAGGGGATGACGTACTCCATGCCCTCGGGGAAGCGTTCGGACATCTCCTCGAAGGCACGCCGGGCGCGCTCCGCGGCATCCAGGGAGTTGGCGCCGGGCGCCTGGTAGATGCCGATGGGCACGGTGGGCTCGCCGTTCATGGTGGCCGAGAAGGCATAGTTCTGGGCCCCCAGTTCCACGCGGGCCACGTCCTTCAGACGCAGGGTGCCCCCGCTGTCGTCGGCCCGCAGGATGATGTTCTCGAACTCCTCCACATCCGCCAGCATGCCCCGGGTGGTCACGGTGAGGGTGAATGCCTGGCCGGCGGGCGCAGGCTCGGCACCCATCCGCCCGGCGGCAAACTGGGCGTTCTGCTCGCGAATGGCACTGGCCACGTCGCTGGGCGTGAGGTCGTACTGGGCCAGGGCATCCGGACGCAGCCACACGCGCATGGAGTAGTCCTGGGCGCCGAACAGGGAGGCATCCCCCACGCCTGGCAGGCGGACCAGTTCATCGATCACGTTGAGCAGGGCATAGTTGCTCAGGCTGATGGTGTCATGACTGCCATCGGGGGAGCGCAGCACGGCCACCATGAGGATGTTGGTGGAGCGGGCCTCCACGCGCACGCCCTGTTCGCGAACCTGTTGGGGCAGGCGGGGCAGGGCGGCCTGCACCCGGTTGTTGACGTTGATCTCGGCCTGATCCGGGTCGGTGCCCATGGCGAAGGATACGGCGATCTGCAGGGTGCCCGCATCCGTGCTGGTGGACTGCATGTAGATCATGTCGTCCACGCCGTTGATCTCCTGCTCCAGCGGCGCCGCCACGGCATCGGCCAGCACATCGGCACTGGCGCCCGGATACTGGGCGCTGACGACAATCTCCGGGGGCACTACATCGGGATACAGTTCAACCGGCAGGGCGCGCAACCCCGCCAGCCCGGCAAAGACGATGATCAGTGAGATGACCGAGGAGAAGATCGGCCGGTCAATGAAGAAACGCAGCATGCCGGTTACTCCTCGTCGCCAGAGGCATCACCGGGATTCACGGTCATGCCGTCGTCCACGGCCACGTGCCCCCGAACCACCACTTTCTCGCCTGGCTCCAGGCCCTCCAGGATCACCCGGCGCCCCTCGTGCACCGGGCCCAGGGTGACGTTGCGTGCATGGGCCACGTTGTCCTCGTCCACCACGAACACCCGCGGGCCCTCATGTCCCTCGCTGGCCACGGTCTCATCCACCACCACGACATCCTCCAGCCGCTCCAGCACCAGGCGAACCCGCAGGAACTGACCGGGCACGACGCGACGGTCCGGGTTGGGGAACACGGCCCGGGCGGTCACACTGCCGGTGCGCGGTTCGATGGTACCGGCGGTGAAGTCCACGGTGCCCGTGTGTTCGTAATCGCTGCCATCCGCCAGCCGCAGTGTGGCCTCGTAGCGATGGTGCTCCCCGGCAGCAATGCGGGCCTGGCGGGCCGCCCGTTGCACGGCAGCATCCCCTTCGGGCAGGGCGAAACGGATGTGTATCGGGTCATGCTGGGTGATGATCGTGAGCAGCGTGCCGCGCTCCACCAGGCTGCCCTCGGGCAGGACCTCCAGTTCGGTGGCCCCGGTGATGGGGGCCTCCACACGGGTGTAGCTCAGGTTGCGGCGAGCATCGTTGACGGCGGCGGCGGCCACTTCCATCTGTGCCTCGGCCAGTTCCTTCTCCGACAGGGCCCGGTCGCGCTCCCGCTGACTCACGGCATCGCGTGCATACAGGGAGGATATCCGGTCCCATTCGCGTTGGGCCTGGTTCAGCGCGGCCTGGGCATTGGCCTGCTGGGCACGGGCATGCTGCAGGGCGATCTGGTAGGGCTCCTCCTCGATCCGGAACAGGGCCTCACCCCGGTCAACGGCCTGCCCCTCCACGTAGAGACGCTCTTCCAGAATGCCACCCACCCGGGCACGCACCTCCACCTCCCGGGACCCGCGCGCTCGACCGGCGTATACGCCCTGCACTTCAACCGAGTCCACCTGGGCGGGTTGCAGCGTGACGGGCGGCGGTGGGCGGTCCCCCTGCTGGGCGGCGACCGGGGCCATCGTCAGAATCAACGCCACGCACAGGCTCAGGGCTGCCAGGTGCCGGGAACGCGGGTAGGGGGGGCGATATGGAACCATAGTGGATGCCTCGGGAGGGGGCTGGCGCGACAGAGGAAGCTTTCGATTTTAACATACAACCATGAAGGTATGAACTACGCCCCCTCGATCGTGGCAGAATACTCATTATGCGCAGAACCAAAGAACAGGCAGAACAGACTCGTCAGCAATTGCTGGATGCCGCCGAACGGATGTTCCTGAAAAAGGGTGTGTCGGGCACGACCCTGGCCAATATCGCCGAGGAGGCAGGTCTGACCCGAGGGGCCATCTACTGGCACTTTCAGGACAAGGACGATCTGTATAACGCCATGGTGCGTCGTGTGGTCTTTCCCCTGGAGGCCATCGACGCTGCCTATGCCCGGGACGTGGGCTGCGATCCCGTAGCCGCACTGGAGAAGGTGTGCCTGTCGGGCATCACTCATCTGCTGACCGACGCGCGCGCCCGTCGGGTCTACACCATCGTGCTGCACCGCCAGGAACGCTGCCCCGGAGAGCCGCAGCCGGCAGGCGAGGTGGAAAAGCGCCAGCAGGGCGAGGAATTATTCCGCCATTGCTTTGAATCCGTGGAGCGTGCCGGACGATTGCATCCCCTGCTGAGCGTCGATGCGGCAGTGGATGGCCTGATGGCCTTCTTCACAGGGCTGATCTACCGCTGGTTGCTGGAGGCGGGAAGCATGAACATGGCCGACCAGGCGCGGCCGCTGTTTCGCGTGTTTCTGGAAGGCATGATTCGCCCAGCCTCCCGACCCTAGCCCCGGTATTGCATTCGATAACACCGCGCAATCCTCAAGAAAGCCCGAAGCTGTTATCATGCGTAAGTCCATAAGCATCACGATGACATGCGTGCCCGAAGAATCCCGCTCCAATCCCTCTGAACAGCGCTCCCCCCGGGTGTACGCCCGCGCCGAACACGGCATCTCCCGCGCCAATATCAGTGACAATGCCCTGAAGGTCCTCTACCGCCTCAAGGATGCGGGCTTTCGCGCCTGCCTGGTGGGTGGCGGGGTGCGCGATCTCCTCCTGGGACGAGAGCCCAAGGATTTCGACGTGGCCACCGACGCCCATCCGGAAGAGGTGCGCAAGGTCTTTCGCAACTGCCGCCTCATTGGACGTCGCTTTCGCCTGGCCCATGTGTATTTCGGCCGCGAAATCATCGAAGTCGCCACCTTCCGTGCGCCCCACGAAGACTCCACCGACGATCCGGATCTGGAATCCGACGACGCCGGCAGCCGTCAGGCCCTGGTGGAGGATGGCCGCATCATTCGCGATAACGTGTACGGCACCATCGAGCAGGATGCCTGGCGTCGTGATTTCAGCATCAATGCCTTGTACTACGACATCAGCGACTTCTCCGTGGTGGATTACACCGACGGCATGGAGGACCTCAAGGAAGGGGCCCTGAGGTTGATCGGTGACCCGGAGGTACGCTTCCGGGAGGACCCGGTGCGCATGCTCCGGGCGGTACGTTTTGCCTCCAAACTCGGATTCCGCCTGGACCCCGCGGCCGAGCAGGGGATTGTCAAGCTGGGTGATCTGCTGGAAGACGTGGCACCGGCACGGCTGTTCGACGAGGTGGTCAAGCTCTTTCACGGTGGTCATGCGTTGCAGACCTTCGAGATGCTGCGCCACTATGATCTGTTCCAGTACCTGTTTCCCCTCACCGAAGAGTCCCTGGAACACGAGGAGCAGGGTTTTCCCATCACCTTCGTGGCCAATGCCCTGAGCAACACGGATGATCGCATCCAGTCCGGGAAAGGCGTCAATCCGGCCTTCCTCTATGCGGTGCTGCTGTGGGAGCCGGTGCGCCACCTGGCGGAACAGTTCATGGATGACGGTGTTTCCGAACTACCCGCACTGCAGCGGGCGGGTGGTCAGATCCTGGCCGAACAGGCCCGGTTCATTTCCATCCCCAAGCGCTTTTCCCTGCCCGTGCGCGAAATCTGGGAAATGCAGCCCCGTTTCGAGATACGCCAGGGCGTGCGACCACTGAAACTGCTCACTCACCCGCGTTTTCGCGCCGGCTATGATTTCTACTGCCTGCGTGGCCGCTCCGGTGAGGCCCTGGAGGATGGATGTGAATGGTGGACGCGCCTGCAGGAAGTGAGCGAGGCGGAGCAGCGGCGCATGGCCGAGCCCCAGGGCAAGTCCGGCCGCTCCAAGCGCCGCCGGCGGCGCCGCAAGCCTGCTGCCACATGAGCCCGGTGACCGCCTATGTGGGCGTGGGCGCCAACCTGGATGACCCCATCGCCCATGTGAGTCGGGCCCTGGATGAGTTGGGCCAGCTGCCTGACACAACTCTGGTGAGTCGTTCGGCTCTGTACCGCAGTGCCCCCATGGGTCCACCGGATCAACCTGACTACATCAATGCCGTGTGCGCCCTCAGCACGGGTCTGTGCGCCGATGCCCTGCTGGATGCCCTGCGGGCCCTGGAGGCCCAGCATGGCCGCCTCCGGGACGGGACCCGCTGGGGGCCGCGCACCCTGGACCTGGACATCCTGCTCTATGGAGACGAATCGATTCAGGCAGAGCACCTCAAGGTTCCGCATCCGGGCATGGCCGAGCGCGCCTTCGTGCTCTACCCCCTGGCGGAGATCGCCCCGGATCTGAACGTGCCCGGGCTTGGCACGCTGCAGGGGTTGTTGCGATGCTGTCCGCGGGATGGACTGCAACCCATTCGCGGTTGAACAGGGCGGGCTGGCTTTGCCCCGCGCATGCCTAGTAAGATCCGCCCCATAGACCCCTCGTGCCAATAACGCCCCGATACCCCCTGCCATGAACCAGACTGAATTGACGGAACCGAGCCTGATTGCGGTGGAAGGCCCTATTGGTGTGGGCAAGACCAGCCTGGCCACACGCCTGGCCGATACCCTCGGGGCCGAACTGGTGCTGGAATCCCCGGACCACAATCCCTTTCTTGAGCGCTTTTACCAGGACCCTCGTCATCAGGCCCTGGCCACACAGTTGTTCTTCCTCACCCAGCGTCTGGACCAATGGCAGGGGCTGCGACGGGATGCGGGTGACGCGCCGGCCCTGCGCGTGACCGACTTCGTGCTGGACAAGGACGACCTCTTTGCCCAGGTGACCCTGGAGGAGGAGGAATATCGCCTCTACCAGCGTATCCGTCAGGGGCTTCAGCGGGATGTTGCCCGCCCTGATCTGGTCATCTACCTGCAGGCCCCCGTGGAAATCCTTCGGGAACGCATTGCACAGCGTGGGCGATCCTATGAAAAGCTCATGGATAGCGTGTATCTTCAGCGGCTGAGTGATACCTATGCGAGTTTCTTCTATCATTATGCAGAGGCGCCCCTGCTGATCGTGAACGCCGGAGAGATCGACTGGGTCAAGCGGGATGAGGATTTTCAGCAACTGCTGGATTTCATGCGCACGATCCGTGCGGGGCGTCACTACTTCAATCCCCTGCCTTCTGCCGTCTGAATGGCCCCGGGGTACCGCCCCTTCAAAGTTCATAACCCGCGGATAAAGCGTGAGCGTACAGACTCAGACAAAGCGACTGACCCTGCGCGACCTGCAAGGCCTGCGAGAACAGGCCGAGCCCATCGCCAGTCTTACCGCCTATGACGCCACCCAGGCCCGTCTGCTGGATGAGGCGGGAGTGGACGTGGTTCTGGTGGGTGACTCCCTGGGGATGGTGGTGCTGGGCCATGACACCACCATCCCCGTCACCGTGGATGACATGATCTACCACACCCGGGCCGTGTCCCGGGGGCTGAGTCGCGCCCTGCTGATGGCAGACATGCCCTTCATGAGCTACGCCAGCGTGGATCAGGCGGTGACCACCGCCGCCAGGCTCATGCAGGAGGGCGGTGCACAAGTGGTCAAGCTGGAGGGCGACGCCCAGCAGGTGGCCGTGGTCAGTGCGCTCTCGCATCACGGCATTCCGGTATGCGCGCATCTGGGCCTGCGGCCGCAATCGGTTCACAAGCTGGGTGGGTATCGGGTGCAGGGTCGCGCCGCCCCCGAGGCGGAACGGATGCTGAAGGACGCCATGGCCCTGGAAGAGGCCGGTGCCGATATCCTGCTGCTGGAGTGCGTACCCTCGAAACTGGCCGCCGAGATCCGCTCCATGGCCCGCATTCCGGTGATCGGGATCGGTGCCGGCGCCGACTGTGACGGGCAAATCCTGGTGCTGCAGGACGTGCTGGGCATGACGGCGCGCGCGCCCCGTTTCTCCCGCAACTTCCTGGCCGGTCAGAACAGCATTCAGGATGCCCTGGCCGCCTATGTGTGGGCGGTCAAGCGTCGCGAATTCCCCACGGCGGAACACGCTTTTTCCTCCTGACCATGGATATCATTCATTGTGTGACATCACTGCGCCAGGTGCGCAACGGCTGGCGCGACGCGCGTGAGTCCGTTGCCCTGGTGCCCACCATGGGCAACCTGCATGCGGGGCATCTGGCGCTCGTGCGTCAGGCCCGTCATCAGGCGGATCGGGTGGTGGTGAGCATCTTCGTCAATCCCCTCCAGTTTGACCGTCCGGAGGACCTGGCCGCCTACCCGCGCACCCTGGCCGAGGACTGTGAACTGCTGGCCCAGGAGGGCGTGGATCTGGTCTTTGCCCCCGGGGATGAGGAACTCTATCGTCGCCCCCGAAGCGAAATCACCCGAGTGGAGGTGGCCGGCCTGTCGGATCTGCTGGAAGGCGCCCACCGGCCCGGGCATTTTGCCGGCGTGGCCACAGTGGTGTGCAAGCTCTTCAATCTGGTGCAGCCGGACCTGGCCATCTTCGGAGAAAAGGATTTTCAGCAACTGATGCTGATCCGCCGCATGGTGGACGATCTGGATATCCCGGTCGAAGTGCTCAGCGGCGCCACGGTGCGTGAGCCTGACGGTCTGGCCTTGAGTTCCCGCAATGCCTACCTGGATGCGGCCCAGCGGGAACGGGCTCCGGGGCTGTATCAGGTGCTCTGCGAACTGGCGGGGCAGGTGACCTCAGGGGCGAGGGATTACGACCTTCTGGAGGCCAAAGCGATGAAAGGGCTTGAAATACGAGGCTTTGAGCCTGATTATGTTGCAGTGCGGCGAAGCGCCGACCTGTTGCCCCCCGGGGCACAGGATTCTCAACTGGTGGTGCTGGCTGCAGCCTGGCTTGGCCGGGCCCGCCTGATCGACAACCTGACGATGGACGTGCAGACCGGGGCCTGAACACCCGGCATCACGTGGGCCCCGCGGATCACCAAGGGGGCCGAAGACCTGGAGGATGTGTTTACCCATGTTTCTGACCCTGCTCAAGTGCAAGCTCCACCGCGCCGCGGTCACCCATGCGGAACTGGATTATGAAGGTTCCTGCGCCATTGACTCGGATCTGCTGGAGATGTCCGGCATCCGTCCCTATGAACAGATCCAGATTTACAACGTCACCAATGGTGAGCGTTTCACCACCTATGCCATCCGTGCCGAGGCCGGCAGCCGGGTGATCTCGGTGAATGGCGCTGCCGCCCACAAGGCCAGCCCCGGGGACCGGGTGATCATCTGTGCCTACGCGCAGATGAGCGAGGAACAGGCAGAGTTGTTCAAGCCGACGCTGATCTACATGAACGAATCCAATCACGTGACGGGGACGGGCGACGAGATCGCCACCCAGGCGGCCTGAGGGGTTCTCTTTCCTTTCCTGCCCCTCACCCCAACCCCTCTCCCCGGAGGGGAGAGGGGCTCATGATGATTTCTCCGGAGGGGAGAGGGGCTCATGATTGTTTCTCCGGAGGAGGAGGGCTTCCCTGGCGCTTGGCTTATGAGCAGCGGGCACGCCCTCTCCCTTCTCCCCCTGGGGGAGAAGGGCCGGGGATGAGGGGGGGCGGCGGGCACGATGTTCAGTGTAACTCAGCGACGCCGTGACCGCCTCAGGCAGTCCTCATGCCAGTGGCATTCCACCTCCCTGCAGAATCCTTCCTCGGCGGTCGCAAAGCAGGGCGCATTGCCCTCGTTGATCTGTATCGTCCGGATCAGCTCCTGCTTGCACAGCGAACCCGGTGTAACCCCTTTGTTCTGGGCAATGTAACGAACGGTGGCAAGGTTCATGGGTCGGGCATCCTCAATGACGGTGAGCCTGCCTCGCCGAGATGGCACCCTGTCTCAGGATGCGCCCCACCGGGGCGGGTGGCATGGGCGAGAGTCTTGATTGCCATGGGTGAGTATGGCTTTTTCTCCCGTCGACGCCAGGATTTTCCCTCCTATCCCCATGTCATTCGTCGGTTTTTCAGGTCCGATGATCAACCCGTGTTGCGCATGCCCGCGGCAATGGCGTTGATGGAGCGTAACAGCGGCGATATCCAGGGGTCTTCGGCCTTCTCGCCCTGGGCGTGCAGGGCACGATACCGCCTGAGCAGGATGATCTGGATGTGGTTCAAGGGATCCAGATAGGGGTCACGACGGGTCAGTGACAGGGCCAGGGTGGGATTTTCCTCCAGCAATGATCCGGCCCCCGAGACCGCCAGCACCTGAGCCACCGTGCGCTGGTACTCATCCCGGATCACCTGATAGATCCGCTGAGCCTGGTCCTGATCCTGGCACAACTCCGCGTATTCCTGGGCAATGCCCATGTCCGCCTTCGACAGGGACATCTGGCAGTTGGACAGCAGTGAATGGAAGAAAGGCCATTCCCGGTACATGGATTGCAGTTGAGCCAGTCGCTCAGGATCCTCCCCATGCCAGGTCTGCAGGGCCGTGCCGATACCGTACCAGGCGGGGACGGTGTGCCGGGACTGAGCCCAGCCGAACACCCAGGGGATGGCCCGGATGGAACTCTTGGAGCGATCCGCCTTGCGCCGGTGGGAGGGACGTGAGCCGATGTTCATGCGACCGATTTCTTCCACGGGCGTGGCCTCGTAGAAATAGTCCAGCAGGCCCGGCGTTTGATCCGTCAGCCCCCGATAGGCCTGTTCGCCATGCTCGGCCAGGGCATTCATCACGCCCAGGAAGTCGGGGTTGTCCTGGCCGCCCTGGCCGATCAGGCCCCGGCTGGCCTTGATCAGACCGGTGGCGCCGATACTCAGCTCATAGACGGCGGTTTCCACGTTGCTGTACTTGTAGGACAGAACCTCCCCCTGCTCGGTGAACTTGATCTCCCCCTGCACGGTGCCGGGCGGCTGGGCCATGATGGATTCGTGGGTGGGGCCACCGCCGCGGCCGATGGTGCCGCCCCGGCCATGGAACAGCCGGCATTCCACGCCATGGGCCTCGGTAATGTCGATGATCTTGCGCTGAGCATCGTAGAGGTTCCAGGCAGAGGCCAGGATGCCGCCGTCCTTGCAGGAATCGGAGTAGCCCAGCATCACCTCCTGACGATTGCCGGAGGCCTTGAGCAGACGCGCATAGACCGGGTCACCCAGCAGGGACTCCAGCACCGATTCCACGTGGTGCAGATCCTCAATGGTCTCGAACAGGGGCGAAATCCGTACATGGCAGACATCGGCCTCAAGTTCCTCCCCGGGGCCCAGCTTTGCCAGGTCCGCGAGTCGGGCCAGCAGCATCACCTCCATGACGTGGGACGCGGCATGGGTCATGGAAATCACATAGGTGCCGATGCCGTCACCGCCCACTTCCCCGCGCAGACGAGCCATGGTCTGGAAGACTGCCAGGGTCTGGCGTGTCTCCTCTGACAGCACGTCGATGTCGCAGGTGAAATCATCCCGGGTCAGCAGACGTCCCAGCAGGGTGAGTCGCGTCGGCTCATCCTGAGCGTCGTAATCGGCCTCCTCGCCCGTGCTGGCAAGGATCTCGGCCACGGCAGCCGTGTGCACCAGCGACTCCTGGCGAATATCCAGATGATGCAGGTGAAACCCGAAGGTCTCCACGAGCCGGATCAGGTCGGTCAGGTCGGCGCCGGCGATATTGCCATCCCCATGGCTTTCCAGGGAGTCCCGGATCACGTAGAGGTCCCCTAGCAGTTCCTCCGGGCCGTGATAGGCGGACTGGACCGGCAGCACGGCGGTCTCGCCCGCCAGGCGGCGACGCACCGTGTTCAGGGTTTCGGAAAGGCGGTGACGGATGAAATACAGCTTGCGGCGGTAGGGCTCGGTCCTCATCTCATTGAGCCCCTCCCGGAAGACCGCCGAGGAGATGCTGTCATCCTCGGCCAGACTGTCCATCAGTGCCTGGGTGGGCTGGCACATCAGGGAAGAGTGAGTGAGCACGAAGCGCAGGTCGTGCACCCGCCGCAGATACTCCGACAGTACCTGCTCCATGGCCAGGCGGCAGGCCCTCTCGGTGACCGCAGGGGTCACGTAGGGATTGCCGTCCCGGTCCCCGCCGATCCAGGAGCCGAAACGCAGCAGGCTCGGGATACGCACGTTGGGTCGGCCCGCCTCGTCCGTGCCGTAGGTGCGGCGAATGGCCTTTTCCAGCAGCCGGTAGGTGAGGGGCACGGCGGTGAACAGGCTCTCTTCGTAGTAGAACAGCCCGTACTTGATCTCGTCGAGCACCTCGGGCTTGGTAACCCGCACCTCATTGGTGCGCCACAGCACCTGAATCTGGGTTTCCAGTTGGCGAATCACCTCGCGTCGTTCCTCCCGGCCGATACGACCCTTGTTGAGGGGCTCGGCGGCCAGGAAGATGCGTCGCTGCGCTTCCATGACCGTGCGGCGCCGGGCCTCCGTGGGGTGGGCGGTGAACACGGGCATGTACTTCACCTGCTCCAGCAGGAACTGCAACTGCTCGGCACTCACGTCGCTCGCCTGGAATTCCCGCACCGTGTGGTCAAAGGAACCCAGCCACAGGGGACCGCCCCGCGTGACCTGGCGCCGACGCTCCCGGTAGAGGAAGTCCTCTTCCGCCAGGTTGGCGAGACTGAAATAGATACTGAAGGCCCGAATGATGGTCTCCAGGCGCTTCGGGTCCATCTCGTCGATCAACCGCATCAGACGGGCGCGCTTGTCCGGGTCGTCCTGCTGGCGCAGGGACACGAAGCCGCGACGCAGGGTCTCCACGGCACGAAAGACCTCCGGCCCCTCCAGGCGCCGGATGATGTTGCCCAGCAGCTTGCCGAAGAGTTTCACGCGGGCCCGCAGGGGCTTGTCTCCAGTGGAGCTGTCCTGTACGCGATCGGGGTGCTGGGTCATTAGCGGGTCAACTCCCGGTAGAGTTCCTGATAGGCCTGGGCGCTGCGATCCCAGCTGAATTCCTGACTCATGCCCCGGCGCATGAGGTCGTTCCACTGGGCCTGATCCTGGTACAGGGAGATCCCCCGGCCGATGGCCTCGCTCAGGGCCTCAATGGTGGGGGCCTCGAAGACCAGGCCGGTGGCCGTGCCCTCGGCCAGGGTCTCGGCGTTGGTGTCCACCACCGTGTCCGCCAGACCACCGGTGCGACGCACCAGGGGCACGGTGCCATAGCGCAGGCTGTACATCTGATTGAGGCCGCAGGGCTCGAAGCGGGATGGCATCAGGAACATGTCTCCACCGGCTTCCAGTTGGTGCGCCAGGCCCTCGTCATAGCCGATCTGCAGTCCCATGCGTCCGGGATGGCGGGCAGCCATGGCCCGGGCGCGGGCCTCCAGATTCTTGTCACCACTGCCCAGGATCGCCAGCTGAATCTGACCTGCAGCCAGCAGCGGCTCGCAGGCGGCAAGGATGAGATCCACGCCCTTCTGGGCCACCATGCGGCCCACGTGGGTCAGCAGGGGGCGGTCCGGCAGCACCTCCAGGCCCATGCGCTCCTGCAGGGCCTGTTTGCAGGTGGCCTTGCCCGACATGTCGTCAGCGTTGTAACGGGCCGGCAGCAGTTTGTCCTTGGCGGGGTCCCAGTGGCGATAGTCGGCGCCGTTGATGATGCCCGTGAGGTCATGGGCCCGCGCGTTCAGCAGGCCGTCGAGCCCATTGCCGAACTGCGCCGTCTGGATCTCCCGGGCATAGGTGGGGCTCACCGTGGTGAGATGGTCGGCGAACACCAGTCCGCCTTTGATGAACGACAGCTGACCGTGATATTCCAGACCGAAAAGGTCCCAGAATTCCGGTGGCAGGGTGAGATCCTCCATGGCATGTCGCGGGAACAGGCCCTGGTAGGACAGATTGTGGATCGTGAACACTGTTGCTGGCCGATCGGGATGCTGGCTGAGCAAGGCCGGTGCCAGGCCCGTCTGCCAGTCGTTGCAGTGGAGGATCTGGGGTTGCCAGTCCAGCCCCGCCTGATTCATGGCCAGTTTGACCAGGGCCCGGGCGAACACCCCGAAACGCAGGTGGTTGTCCTGCCAGTCACGACCGTCCGAGGCTCGGTAGGGGTCGCCGGCCCGGTCGAAATGCAGGGGTGAGTCCACCAGATACAGTTTGACCCGGGTCTTGGGCAGCACCCCTTCCAGGATGCGCACCGGAGCATCGCTGCCGGGCAGCTGGAGTTCGGCCACGGGGCTGGTCTTGCCGGCCGCCGCTACGGCTGCAGGATAGGCAGGCAGGACGAGCCGCACATCGTGCCGCAATCGTTTGAGGGCCGGCGGCAGGCTGCCGCACACGTCTGCCAGCCCGCCGGTCTTGATCAGCGGGTGGGCCTCGCTGGAAGCGAAGAGGATGCGCATGGTGGTATCTGCCCCGTCAATGCTGCGTGACGTGGGCATGGCTCCCTGTTGGTGGTTGATGTTGTCTCCCATCATAAAGAAATAACGATGGACGGGTGAACCGTTCACGTGGATGGTGTCTCGGCCCCCCCCGGATGCCACGCTGTTTTGCCGCTGTCACGGGCCTCTTGTATCTTGTTCCAGACGCTCTCAATCCATCCCGGGACACCCCATGACCACGCACTCCCCCAACAAGACCCAGGCCTGGCAGGCACTGGAGAGCCATTTCCAGGCCCTCCGCGACGTGCACATGCGCACGCTGTTCGAGCGTGATCCGCAGCGCTTTCAGCGCTTCACCGTTCAGTTCGAGGACATACTGCTGGACTACTCCAAGAACCGGGTGAACGAGGAGACCATGGAGCTGCTCATGGACCTGGCCCGCACCGCACGGGTGCCCCAGTGGCGGGACGCCATGTTCGCCGGTGAACCCATCAACGCCACCGAGGGCCGTGCCGTGCTGCATACGGCCCTGCGTAACCGCAGCGACCGCGCCACGGTCGTCGAGGGGGAGGATGTCATGCCCCGGGTGCGCGCAGTGCTTTCGCAGATGCGGGAGTTCACGGAGCAGGTGCGCTCCGGGGCCTGGACCGGCCATACCGGGCAACCCATCCGCCATGTGGTGAACATTGGGATTGGTGGCTCGGATCTGGGGCCGTTGATGGTCTGCGAGGCCCTGCGCCCCTATGGCCATGAGCGCCTGACCATGCATTTCGTCTCCAACGTGGATGGTACCCATCTGGCCGAGACCCTGGCCCGGGTGGACCCGCAGACCACCCTGTTCGTCATCGCCTCCAAGACGTTCACCACTCAGGAGACCCTGACCAACGCCCATAGCGCCCGGGCCTGGCTGCTGGAACATCTGGGGGATGAGTCGGCCATCGCCCGGCATTTCGTGGCGGTGTCCACCAACGAGCCCCAGGTGCGTGACTTCGGCATCGACCCGCGCAACATGTTCGTATTCTGGGACTGGGTGGGGGGGCGTTATTCCCTGTGGTCGGCCATCGGCCTGCCCATTGCCCTGTATCTGGGTATGGATCGTTTTGAGGCGCTGCTGGAGGGTGCTCACGCCATGGACGAGCATTTTCGCACCGCGCCGCTGGAGCAGAACATGCCGGTGATCATGGCATTGCTGGGCGTGTGGTACGTGAATTTCTTTGGCGCTCATACCCAGGCCATCCTGCCTTACGATCAGTATCTGCACCGTTTCCCTGCCTATATGCAACAGGGGGACATGGAGAGCAACGGCAAGTCGGTGGATCGTCAGGGGCGCCGGGTGAGCTGGCACACGGGGCCGGTGATCTGGGGGGAGCCGGGCACCAACGGCCAGCATGCCTTCTATCAGTTGATCCATCAGGGGACGCGGCTGGTGCCCTGCGATTTCATCGCCCCCTGCCGGTCACACCACCCCCTGGGCGAGCATCACCCCATCCTCATGTCCAACTTCTTCGCCCAGACCGAGGCGCTGATGACAGGTCGCACTCTGGATGAGGTGACTGCCGAGATGCGGGCTGCGGGCATGGAGGAGGGGAGCATCGCCGAGCTGGCGCCACATCGGGTGTTTGAGGGCAACCGGCCCAGCAACTCCCTGCTGTTCGAGTGCCTGACACCCCGCACCCTGGGTTCGCTCATCGCCCTGTACGAGCATCGGATCTTTGTCCAGGGGATTATCTGGAACGTGAATTCCTTCGACCAGTGGGGCGTGGAACTGGGCAAGCAACTGGCCCGCACGGTGCTGCGGGAATTGCGTGATCCCGACCCGGTGGAGGGGCATGATGCCTCCACCAATGGCCTGATCAACTATTACAAACGCCTGGCCGGGGGCCGGGTGTAGGCCCCCGAACCCGGTGGGCGGGGCTTATGCCCCGCTGCCCAGCAGCGGCATGGCCAGCCCGAACACCGCCAGGGTGACCAGCACGATCGAGATGAGGCTCAGGCGCCACCCCGCGTTCACCATGTCTGGCACGGTGATGCGCTCACTGCTGAAGACGATGGCATTGGGTGGCGTGGCCACCGGCAGCATGAACGCGCAGGAGGCCGCCAGGGCCACGGGGATGGCCAGCAGCAGCGGGTCATGCCCCAGCGAGACAGCCAGGGCGGCAGCCAGGGGCAGCACCGTGGCTGCCGTGGCCGTGTTGCTGGTCACGTGGCTGAGCAGCATGGCGCTCAGGGCGACGGTGCCCACCAGCGTCCAGGTGGGCCAGTTGCTGAGCTGGCTCAGGGCCGTGGCCACATGGTCCGACAGCCCGCTGGAGCCGATGGCTGAGCCCAGGCTCAGGCCACCCCCCACCAGCACCAGAACGCCCCAGGGGAGTTGTCGGGTGGATTCCCAGTCCAGCAGGAACTGGTGGCGCTTGAAATTGGCCGGGATCAGGAACAGGGCCAGGGCGCCGGCAATGGCGATGCCGGAATCGGTGATGGCCATGCCGGGGAAGGCCTTCTCCAGCAAGGGGCGACAGATCCAGGCCAGGGCCACACCCAGAAAGACCAGGGCCACACGCTTCTCTGGCGTGGTCATGGTGCCCAGTTGCGAGCGCTGCTGCTGGAGCAGACTCTCGATATCCTGGACGGGCCGCGGCGAGACCGGGAAGGCCCAGCGGCACAATACCCACCAGGTGATGATCAGCAGGACGGTGGCCAGTGGCAGACCCACCATCATCCACTGCACGAAGCCGATATTGATGTCGTAATTGTCGGTCATGTAGGCCGCCAGCAGGGCGTTGGGCGGCGTACCGATGAGGGTGGCCATGCCGCCGATGTTGGCGCCAAAGGCGATCCCCAGCAGCAGCGCCAGACCCACGTTGCGGATCTGTCCGCTCTCCACGCCCTTGTCTTCCAGCAGCACCAGCACGGAAATGCCGATGGGCAGCATCAGGGCCGCGGTGGCCGTGTTGCTCACCCACATGCTCAGGCCGGCGGTGGCAGCGATGAAACCGGCCACCAGATGATCCAGACGCTTGCCCGCCAGGCCCAGGATCAGCAGGGCGATGCGCCGGTGCAGGTTCCAGCGCTGTATGGCCAGGGCGATCATGAAGCCACCCAGGAACAGGAACACCATGGGATTGGCGTAGGGCGCCGCCGCCTCGGAGATGGTACCGGCACCCAGCAGGGGCAGCAGGGCCACCGGGAGCAGGGCGGTGGCCGGAATGGGAATGGCCTCGCTCACCCACCAGATGGCCATCAACGCCGTCAGCGCTGCCACGGCCCAGGTCTCGGGAGCCATGTCGCCGGGTGGGCCCAGCAGCAGCATGCTGGCAAAGACGATCGGACCCAGTGCCAGACCCAGCCTTGGACGCCACAGGGAGGGCTGCGGCTTGGGCGGCGCGGGCGCGGTGGTGTCCTGGGATTCGCTCATGGTGATGTATCCGTTCGTGTGTCAGTCGGGTTGATTGTAGACCGGGTTGGGTCTTTGGTGTTGCATTGCAACATTTTCTGGGTGGCCATTGGGAATTGTCGGGGAGGCTGTACTGGGCTCGAGTAATTCCCTTTCACGACTTTACCGCCGGGCTGCTTGGTATATCCTGAGTCGATTCCAAGGCATTCAGACAGGCAAAATGATGACAACGGCGACAGACAGTTACAACATCACCACCCTCAACGAGTTCGTTATCCGGCGGCAGGCCGATTTCCCCTATGCCAAGGGTGAGCTGTCCCGTCTGCTGCACCATGTGGGTGTGGCAGCCAAGGTGGTGAACAAGAAGATCAACAAGGCGGGTCTGGTGGATATCCTGGGCCGGGCCGGGGATGTGAACGTTCAGGGCGAGGATGTGCAGAAGCTGGACCTGTTCGCCAATCACCATTTCATTGCCGCCCTGCGAGCCACCTCCGAATGCTGTGCCATTGCCTCGGAGGAGGATCAGGAGATCACCCTGTTTGACGATGGGCTCTCCCGGGATGCCAAGTATGTGTTCTGCATGGACCCGCTGGATGGTTCCTCGAATCTGGACGTGAACGTCTCGGTGGGCACCATCTTCTCCATCTATCGCCGTGTCACGGAGCGGGGCGAGCACCCGGACCTGTCGGACTTCATGCAACCGGGCACCGAGCAGGTGGCTGCAGGCTATGTGATCTACGGCTCGTCCACCATGCTGGTGTACACCACCGGCAAGGGCGTGCATGGCTTCACCCTGGACCCCACCATCGGTGAATTCTGCCTGTCCAACCCCAATATCATGACGCCGCAGCAGGGCACCATCTACAGCATCAATGAGGGCAACTATGCCCATTTCCCCCAGGGCGTGAAGAAATACCTCAAGTACTGCCAGGTGGTGGACCCGGACACCCATCGCCCCTACACCTCTCGCTACATCGGTTCACTGGTGTCGGACTTCCACCGCAATCTGCTCAAGGGCGGGGTCTTCATGTATCCCTCCACCCGCAAGGCCCCCAGCGGCAAGCTGCGCCTGCTCTACGAGTGCAATCCCATCGCCTTCATCGCCGAACAGGCCGGCGGCAAGGCCAGCGACGGGGTAGGCCGCATCCTGGAGATCCAGCCCAAGGACCTGCATCAGCGGGTGCCCTTCTATGTGGGATCCCGGGCGATGGTGGAGGATGTGGAGGCGATGCTGGCGGAGCATCCGGGGGAGTGAAGGAGAAGGGCCGGGGATGGGGGACGGCGGGCACCACGCCTCACTTCGCCTGCCGCTCCAGCCCCCACGCCACATGCTCCCGCACCAGTTCCGAGGGATGCCCCGCCCGGGCCTCCAGGGCGGCCACCACCTCCCCGGAAGGTCCGGCATTCCCCAGGGCCACGGCCAGGTTGCGCAGCCAGCGCTCATGGCCGATGCGGCGGATCGCGGAGCCTTCGGTGCGCTTGAGGAATGTGGCCTCATCCCAGGCGAATAGATCCACCAGTGAGACATCATCCAGCCCGTGGCGAGCCTCGAAGTCCGGTTCCACCCCCAGCGCGGCGCGGCGGTTCCACGGGCAGACCAGCTGGCAGTCATCGCAACCATAGATGCGGTTGCCCAGGAGTGGTCGCAGGGGCTCGGGGATCGACCCGGAGTGCTCGATGGTCAGGTAGGAGATGCACAGCCGCGCATCCAGTTCAAAGGGCGCCACGATGGCGCCGGTGGGGCAGGCGTCCATGCAGGCGCGGCAGCGACCACAGTGCTCGGATCCCGGCGGGTCCACCGGTAGCGGCAGGTCGGTATAGAGTTCCCCCAAAAAGAACCAGGAGCCCGCCTCGCGACTGAGCAGGTTGGTGTGTTTGCCAATCCATCCCAGGCCGGCCTTCTCGGCCAGGGCCTTCTCCAGCACCGGGGCACTGTCCACGAAGGCGCGGTAACCAAAGGGGCCGATGGCCTCTTCGATGCGTGTGGCCAGGGTCTGCAGACGCCGGCGCATCAGCTTGTGATAATCCCGCCCCAGGGCATAGCGGGTGATGAAGGCCGCCTCGGGTTGTTCCAGCACCTCCCAGGCATCCCGGGCCCTGGCCGGCAGGTACTGCATCCGTACCGAGATGATTCGCAGGGTGCCCGGCACCAGTTCCGCAGGGCGCGAACGCAGGGTACCGTGGCGCTGCATGTAGTCCATGGTGCCGTGACGACCGCGTTCGAGCCAGTTGATCAGATGCGTTTCGTGTTCACCCAGAGCCGTGTCACTGATGCCCACGGCATCGAAGCCCAGTGCCTGGCCCCAGTTCCTGATCTGATTGGCGAGGCTCTGGGGAGAAATGTGAGGGGGCAGGGGCATGGCGCAGGCCGGGCGAAACGACTGTACGCACAGGATACGCCATGAGAGAACCCGCGATACAGTTGGTTTGCGGCGTGGCGCTCGCCGGCCCTACCATTGAGCCCGTGCCCACGAGAGTCATCCCGATGCTTCCCATAGCCTTGTACACCGCCGAACAGGTGCGCGACATGGACCGCTGCGCCATCCAGGATCATGGCATTGCCGGTTATACCCTGATGGAGCGCGCTGGTGCCGCCAGCCTGTCGGTGCTGCGTGCGCAATGGCCAGCGGCCCATGTGATCACCGTGGTCTGCGGCCCCGGCAACAACGGAGGGGATGGCTATGTGGTGGCCCGCCTGGCCCAGGAGGCGGGGCTGGGAGTGCGCGTGGTGGCGGCCACGGATCCCAAGGCCCTTAAAGGCGATGCCGCGCGGGCCTGGCAGGACTGGCAGGCCTGTGGCACTCCCCTTGCGGCAGATGCGGCGGGAGCCTTGCGGGGAACCGATGTGATTGTGGATGCCTTGCTGGGTACGGGGCTGGGGCGACCCGTGGAGGGGGGCATGGCGGAGCTGATCGAGGCCATGAATGCCTCCGCAGTCCCGGTGCTGGCCCTGGATATCCCCTCGGGCCTGAACGCGGACACCGGTGCGGTGATGGGCTGTGCCGTCGAGGCGCAGGCCACCGTGACCTTCATCGGATTGAAGCAGGGCCTGTTCACCGGTTCAGGCCCCGAGCAATGCGGACGCATTCATTACAGTGACCTGGATGTGCCCGCCGCCGTGCACCAGTCCCAGGTTCCCGGCGCCTGGCGCCGGGATGAGGGCACCCTGAGATGCCTGGGCCCGCGTCGCCGTGGTGCCCACAAGGGGCACTTCGGTCACGTGCTGTTGGTGGGCGGCGATGCGGGCATGCCGGGCGCGGTGCGCCTGGCGGCCGAAGCGGCGGCGCGGGTTGGGGCGGGGCTGGTGAGCGTGGCCACCCATCCGGCCCACGCGGCCCTGATTCCCATGGCGCGCCCGGAACTCATGTGCCATGGCATCGAGAATGTCCCGGACCTGGATGCCCTCCTGGACAGGGCTTCGGTGGTGGCCGTGGGCCCGGGTCTGGGGCAGGGGGTCTGGGGGCGCGCCCTGTGGCAACGGGTATCGCAATGGGGCGGTCCCTTGGTGGTGGACGCCGATGCCCTGAACCTGCTGGCGGCCGGACCGCTGCGCAGGGATGACTGGGTGCTGACGCCCCACCCAGGGGAGGCGGGCCGACTTCTTGGCCTGGACAGCGCCCGGATACAGGGCGATCGTCCCGCCGCCGCCGCCTTGCTGGGCCAGCGCTACGGGGGCACCTGTGTAGTCAAGGGTGCCGGTACCCTGGTCCACGGGCCAGCCGGCCTGCAGATCTGTGATGCGGGCAACCCGGGCATGGCCAGTGGCGGGATGGGCGACGTGCTGACCGGGGTCATCGCCGGTCTGGTGGCCCAGGCACTCCCTGAGGCGGGCATGTCTCAAGGCGGGGCCCTGTCCCATCTGGAAGCTGCGGCCACCCTGGGCGTGTGTGTCCATGCCGCCGCAGCGGATCGGGCTGCCGTGGCGGGCGAACGGGGCCTGCTGGCGACAGATCTTCTGGATGCTCTTCGATTCACGGTGAACCCATGATGCAGGAACTACCCGATGAACATGCTACCCGGGCCTTCGGTGCCCGCCTGGCCGCCACCTGCCCGCTGCGGGGGCTGGTCTTTCTCCAGGGGGATCTGGGGGCCGGCAAGACCACCCTGGTGCGTGCCTTCCTGCGGGCCCTGGGGCATGTCGGCCCGGTGAAGAGCCCCACTTACACCCTGGTGGAACCTTATGAGATCGGCGGGCGTCGTATCCTGCATTTCGATCTGTATCGTCTGGCCGATCCGGAAGAACTGGAGTACCTGGGGGTGCGGGAGGACATGGACGACGCCACCCTCAATCTGGTGGAGTGGCCCAGCCAGGGAGATGGTTGGCTGCCTGTCCCGGATCTGGTGCTGAGCCTGTCGGCCAGCGGCGAGGGTCGGCGCCTTGAACTGTCGTCCGGTACCGATGCCGGCAGGGAATGGGTGGCACGCATCCTGGAGAATCCACCCGAAAATGAACGCTTATCTGGCTAATATTGCAGATCTTTCGGGCTTGCAATCGGCCCTGTTTCAGCCACACTATAGTGTGGAAGTGTTTCCTCATGGGGGTCAGGGTTGTGACCGGTTCGATCAATCAGGCCAGACGGCGGCGGTTCTTGCAGTGCCTTTTGTACGCCTCGGGTGCGACCATCGCCGGTGGGTGGTGGCCGGCCGCCGTGCTGGCCAGCAGCCAGACGCGTGTCCAGGCCCTGCGCACTTCCATGGATGGCGAAGTCACGCGGCTGGTGTTTGACCTCTCGGGGCCGGTGGACCATGCCCTGTTCACCTTGAGCGACCCGGATCGGGTGGTCATCGACCTGCGTCAGGCCCGTCTGACCGGGGAGTTGCGTTTGCGGGACGAGGCCAAGGGCCCCCTGGAGGGCTTGCGTCATGCCACCCGCAATGACGAGGATCTGCGTGTGGTGCTGGATCTGAGCCGCCCTGCCAACCCCCGCAGTTTTCTGCTCCGCCCCACCGATGACAGCGGTCATCGCCTGGTGATCGACCTGCAACAGGAGGGAGCGGGCACGCCCGATGCCTCTCCAGCTGTGGGCGAGGAGAGGCCACGGTCCCGGGAAGTGATCGTGGCGATCGATGCCGGTCACGGGGGCAAGGATCCCGGCGCCATCGGTCCGGGAGGCACCTACGAGAAGGACGTGGTGCTGGCCATCGCCAAGCGGCTTGAAAAGCTGGTGGAAAAAGAGCCGGGTATGAAGCCGGTGATGATCCGCACCGGTGACTATTTCCTGCCCCTGCGGGAGCGTATTCGCCGCGCCCGCCAGAATCATGCCGACGTGTTCATTTCCATCCACGCGGATGCGGCGCCGGATTCCCGGGCCCAGGGTTCCTCCGTGTACATGCTCTCCGAACGAGGCGCCACCAGTGAGGCGGCCCGCTGGCTGGCTCAGCGGGAGAACGAGGCCGACAGCCGGCTGGGTGCCGTGCCCATCAGCGACAAGGACGACGTTCTGGCTTCGGTGCTGCTGGATCTCTCCCAGACCGCCACCCTGGAGGCCAGCAATACCCTGGCGGACTCCCTCATCGGTGAGATGCATCGGGTAGGCAAGGTGCGTCGTGCCCGCGTGGAACGGGCCGGTTTTGCCGTCCTGCGCTCCCCGGATGTGCCCTCCGTGCTGGTGGAGGCGGCCTTCATCTCCAACCCCCAGGAGGAACGCAAGCTCAAGACGGCGGCGTTCCAGCAGTCCATGGCCGAGGCCCTGCTGGGTGGCTTGAGGGATTATTTTTCCAGCCACGCGCCGCCCGGGACGATCCTGGCGGAGAACCGCCGTGGCCGCCATGTGATCCAGAGCGGCGAGACCCTGTCGGCCATTGCCAGTCGTTACCAGGTGTCGCTGACGCAGCTGCGCCGCCATAACAACCTGAACAGTGATGTGATCCGCGTCGGGCAGGTGCTGGAGATCCCGCGAGGGGGCTGAAGGGATCATGCCCATCCATGAACTCCCCCCGCAACTGATCAATCAGATCGCCGCCGGTGAGGTGGTGGAGCGTCCGGCGTCCGTGGTCAAGGAATTGCTGGAGAACAGTCTCGATGCCGGAGCGCGGCGCATTCAGTTGGACGTGGAGCAGGGTGGGGCGCGGCGTATCCGGGTGCGGGATGATGGCTGCGGTATCCCCCGGGACCAATTGTGCCTGGCCCTGTCACGCCACGCCACCAGCAAGATCGCCAGCCTGGATGACCTGGAACGGGTGGGCAGCCTGGGCTTCCGGGGCGAGGCGCTGCCCAGCATCGCCTCGGTATCGCGACTGACCCTCACTTCCGCCGTGGCGGGCGAGGACAGCGGCTGGGCCCTGCAGGGGGATGGAGGCGACCGCTTCGAGGCCCCCGAGCCAGCACCCCATCCGGTGGGTACCACCATCGATGTGCGGGAGTTGTTCTTCAATGTTCCGGCCCGGCGCAAGTTCCTGCGCACCGAACGCACCGAATACGGCCACCTGGAAGAGGTGGTTCGCCGACTGGCCCTGTCCCGCTTCGACGTGGGGTTTGATCTCAACCACAATCGCAAGTCCACCCTGCGCCTGCCTGCGGCCGAGGATGCCGCGACCCGGGATCGCCGTGTGGGGCAGATCTGCGGTGAGGCCTTCCTGGAACAGGCGGCCTTCATGGAACAGGAGGGGGCAGGGCTGCGTCTGTGGGGCTGGATGGGGTTGCCCACCTTTTCCCGCAGTCAGGCCGATCTGCAGTATTTCTACGTGAACGGCCGCATGGTGCGGGATCGGCTGGTCACCCATGCGGTGCGCCAGGCCTATCAGGATGTCCTTTACCACGGTCGGCATCCGGCCTATGTGCTGTTTCTGGAGCTGGACCCGGCCCTGGTGGATGTGAATGCCCACCCGGCCAAGCATGAGGTGCGGTTTCGCGAGTCCCGCCTGGTGCACGACTTTCTCTTTCGCAGCCTGCATCGGGCCCTGGGGGAATTGCGACCCGGTGCATCGTCGGCACCCACCGGGTCCGCCGCGGAAGCGGAAGCAGTTTTATCCACCGGGGCATCGGGCGTCGACCAGGCCGGACAAGCGGGCCAGGCCCAGGTGCCCGGGGCCCATGGCCTCGACGAGACACTGGCCCCTGCCGGGTCTCGGGCGGATCACGCCCGGCCCTCTGGGGCGGCGCCCGCCTGGGCGGGGCGGCAGGCTCGCCTGCCGCTGAATGTGGCCGAGTCCATGGAGGCCTACCGCCGCCTGCATCCGGATGGGCCGGTCGTCGACCCCGCCATGAACGCCGCAACCGGGGCAGAAACGGACGACACGGCCACCGGCACGGAGAAATCCCCCGCCGATGAGCCACCCATGGGCTTCGCCCTGGCCCAGCTCCACGGGGTGTACATCCTGGCCCGCAATCGTGACGGTCTGGTGTTGGTGGACATGCATGCCGCCCATGAGCGCATCACCTACGAGCGCCTGAAAAAGGCCTATTGGGGTGAGGGGGTCAGGTCCCAGCCACTTTTGATACCCGAAACCCTTCAGGTGAGTCGTGCCGAGGCGGACCTGGCCGAGGCCCATCAGGAGGCGTTTGACAGCCTGGGGCTGGAGATCGACCGCAGTGGGCCGGAGCAGTTACGTCTGCGGGCGATCCCCAGCCTGCTGGTGGGTGGGGATGCCGCCTCCCTGGTTCGGGATGTGATTGCTGATCTGCACGCCCACGGCCAGTCATCGCGGGTGGAGGAACACATCAATGCCCTGCTGGGTACCATGGCCTGTCATGGGTCGGTGCGCGCCAACCGCACGCTCACCCTGCCGGAGATGAATGCCCTGCTGCGGGACATGGAGGCCACCGAACGCAGCGGACAGTGCAATCATGGCCGCCCCACCTGGGTGGCCCTGTCCATGGGCGAACTGGATCGTCTGTTCATGCGGGGTCGATAGGTGACAGGGACACTGTCTCCCGCCGCACCGCCGGCGATCTTTCTCATGGGCCCCACCGCCACCGGGAAGACGGAGCTGGCGGTGGAGTGGGCGCAACGCCTGCCCTGCGAGATCATCAGCGTGGACTCGGCCATGATCTACCGTGGCATGAGCGTGGGCACGGCCAAGCCCTCGCCGGACACCCTGCGGACAGCACCGCATCACCTGGTGGATATCCTGGACCCGTCCGAGACCTATTCCGCGGCGCGCTTTCGCGAGGATGCCCTGACGCTCATGGCGGATATCACCGCCCGTGGGCGAGTGCCCCTGCTGGTGGGGGGCACCATGCTGTATTTCCGGGCCCTGGATTTCGGCCTGGATACCCTGCCCGATGCCGATCCAGTGGTGCGTGCCCGCATTGATGCCCTGGCTGCCGACGCGGGTTGGGAGGGTGTGCATCTGGCCCTGGCCCGGGTGGATCCGGTTTCGGCGGCACGCATCCACCCCAATGACCCGCAGCGACTGCAGCGCGCCCTGGAGGTGTTCGAACTCACCGGGCGGCCCCTGTCCTCGTTTCATGCCCAGCCGCGGGCCTCGCAGCTCCCCTATGATGTCCTGCGCCTGGCGCTCATGCCCGCGGATCGCACCCAGTTGCGGGAACGTATCGCCCGGCGCTTTCATGCCATGCTGGAGGCCGGCTTCATGGATGAAGTGCGTGCCCTCAAGGCCCGCGGTGACCTGAACCCGCAGATGCCATCCATACGGGCCGTGGGCTACCGCCAGGCATGGGCCTGTCTGGAGGGTGAACTGGATGACGAGGCCATGGTCTCAAAGGCGATCACTGCCACCCGTCAACTGGCCAAGCGGCAGATGACCTGGCTGCGAAGTTACCCCCAGACCCGTCAGTACGATCCTGAGACGCTGGACCATGAGGGGATCTTTCAGACAGTGGCCGCGCATGTGAACGACCCACGATAACCGTGGGGAGGCGTGTGCTAGAATCAGGGCTCCGACGCTTCGTCGGGCCGACGGCCCGATTGTCGGAACAACAACAAAAGATGACCCAACCCGGGAGCAAGCCATGTCAAAAGGGCAGACATTACAAGAACCCTTTCTCAACACCCTGCGCAAGGAGCGCATTCCGGTGTCCATCTACCTGGTGAATGGCATCAAGCTGCAGGGTCAGATCGATTCCTTCGATCAATTCGTGGTGCTCCTCAAGAACAGTGTGAGCCAGATGGTCTACAAGCATGCCATCTCCACCATCGTGCCATCCCGACCGGTCAAGATGGCCATGGCCGATGATGCCGAACAGGACAGCCCGTCCTGATCACGTTCCGACGGTCTCCTGTGGTGGCCGTTGCCTCCTTTATTGTACTGAGGTTTCAGCGACATCTTGTTTGAAAGACCCCGCAGCGGCGAGCGCGCCGTACTGGTGCACCTGAATCTGCCCACCCAGGATGATGACGAGGACTGCCAGGAGTTCATGGAACTGGTGCGCTCCGCCGGCGCCGAGCCCGTCGGCCTGATCACCGGGAGTCGCAAGTCACCGGATCCGCGCTACTTTGTGGGCAGCGGCAAGGCAGAGGAGGTTCGCGACCTGGTGAAGAGCGAAGAGGCCGAGGTGGCCATCTTCGATCACCCGCTCTCCCCAAGCCAGGAACGAAACCTGGAAAAACTCCTGCAATGCCGCGTGCTGGATCGTGCCGGGCTGATCCTGGATATCTTCGCCCAGCGTGCGCGCTCCCACGAGGGCAAACTGCAGGTGGAACTGGCACAGTTGCGCCATATGTCCACACGGCTGGTGCGGGGCTGGACTCACCTGGAACGCCAGAAAGGCGGGATCGGCCTGCGCGGTCCCGGTGAGACCCAGCTCGAGACCGACCGGCGCCTGCTGGGTGTGCGCATCAAGCAGATCACCCGTCGTCTGGAGAAAGTGGAGCAGCAGCGGGAGCAGGGCAGACGCTCGCGACTGAGGGCCGAGGTGCCCACCATCTCCCTGGTGGGGTACACCAATGCGGGCAAGTCCACCCTGTTCAACCGGCTTACCCAGGCGGGGGTCTATGCTGCGGATCAGCTCTTCGCCACCCTGGACCCAACCCTGCGGCGTGTGGAGCTTCCCTCGCAACAGGCCATGATCCTCGCCGATACGGTGGGTTTCGTGCGGCAACTTCCCCATGATCTGGTGGCGGCCTTTCGGGCCACCCTGACCGAGACCCGGGAAGCCTCGTTGCTGCTGCATGTGGTGGATGCCCACGACGCCCAGCGGGATGTGTACATGGAACAGGTGAATCAGGTGCTCGAAGAGATTGGCGCTCGCGAAGTGCCGCAGATCCTGGTGTTCAACAAGATCGACCTCATTCCTGGCGCAACCCCGCGCATCGAGCCGGCCGACCATGGAGAGCCCGCCCGGGTGTGGCTATCGGCCCAGACCGGCGCAGGGGTGGATGCCTTGCTGGAGATGCTGGCCGATCACTATGCCGAGTCCATCGTGGGCGGCTGGCTTGAACTGCCGCCCACGGCGGGTCGCGAACGGGCCGGGTTGTTCGAGATGGATGCGGTGGAGCAGGAAGAGGTCACCGAAAGCGGCGGCTGGCGGCTGCGGATCCGTCTGCCGCAGCGCCGCCTGGATGAACTTTTTCGGGATGCAGGGTTCACACCGAAACTGTCACAAGACTAGAATGGGCCGCTTGCGTGGCTGGCCGGGGTAGGGACGCCAGGGCCACTCAACCTTTCAGACGAATGATCGCGTTTTCGACGGAGTCAGCACATGCCCTGGAATGAACCAGGAAACAACGGCAAGGATCCCTGGGGCGGCGGTGGTAACCGCGGCGGCGGGAATCAGGGCCCTCCGGATCTCGATGAGGTCCTCAAGAAACTCTCTTCCAAATTCAACGCCCTGTTCGGCGGTGGTAGTGGCGGGGAAGGCGGCGGCGGTGGCGGTCTGGGCAAGCATGCCTCGGCCGGGATCAGCCTTGCTGTCATCCTGGCCCTGGTCATCTGGCTGGCTTCGGGCTTTTTCATCGTGAGTGAAGGGGAGCGCGGCGTGGTGCTGCGCTTTGGTTCCTTCACCTCCGTGGCCACCCCGGGCCCCAACTGGCATCTGCCCTATCCCATCGAACGGGTGGAAATCGTGGATGTGGATAACATCCGTTCCATCCAGCACCGCGCCCTGATGCTCACCGGCGATGAGAACATCATCGACGTGGACATCGCCGTGCAATACCGGGTGATGGATCCGGTGGACTTCCTCTTCAACGTGCGTAACCCGGACTCCACCGCCCGCCAGGTGATGGAATCGGCCATCCGCGAGCGGATTGGCAAGAACCGCCTGGATTTCATCCTGGGTGAGGGGCGCGCGGAAGTGGCCACCTCCGCGCGAGTGGTGATCCAGGATGCCCTGGATTCCTACGGCACCGGCATTGCGGTCACGGCTGTCAGCATGCAGCAGGCTCAGCCGCCTGAGCCGGTGCAGGAGGCCTTCGCAGATGCCATCCGTGCCCGTGAGGACGAGGTGCGTTTCCGTAACGAGGCGGAGGCCTACGCCAACACCATCCTGCCTCAGGCGCGTGGTGAGGCTGCCCGACTGACCGAGCAGGCCGAGGCCTATCGGGAACAGGTGATCGCTCAGTCCGAGGGTGATGCGTCACGCTTCACCCAGTTGCTGGCCGAATACCAGAATGCCCCGGAGGTGACCCGCGAACGTCTGTTCATCGAGACCACCGAGGTGGTGCTGGGCTCCACGGGCAAGGTCTTTCTTGATGTGAGCAGCAGCAACAATCTGATGATGCTGCCCCTGGACAAGATCCTGCGGGGTGAGATGTCCGCCGGACAGGCGGAAGGGGGTTCCCGCTCGGGCGCGTCCAGCTTGTCTACCCGACCGACGACGCCGTTGCCAAGCCTTGGCCAGCGGTCTGGTCCTGATCCCCGTTCACGGGAGGTGCGTTGATGTTTAGGATCGCAGCGATTGTCTTAGCCGTTGCGGCCGTGATTGTGGCCCTGTCCACCTTTACCGTGGATGAACGAGAGCGGGTCATCGTCTTCAGCCTGGGTGAAATCAAGCGTGTGGACCCGGAGCCGGGGCTGCATTTGAAGTTTCCCATCGTCAACAACGTGCGCAAGTTCGATGCCCGTGTACTGACCCTGGATATCCCCCCGGACCGTTTTCTGACCAGTGAGGCCAAGAACGTCATCGTCGACTTCTATGCCAAATGGCGCATCGATGACGTGGGTCAGTTCTTCCGGGCCACCCGGGGGGACGAGCGCAATGCGCAGGAACGCATGACCCAGATCCTCCGGGACGGCATGCGTAACGAGTTTGCCAAGTACACACTGGAAGAAGTGGTCTCCGGTGAGCGCATCACCATCATGGGTGCCGTGCGTCAGCAGGCGCTGGATACTGCAGCGGAGCTGGGTGTGGTGCTGGTGGATGTGCGCATCCGGCGCATGGACCTCCCTGACGAGGTGAGCGAATCCGTGTTTGCCCGCATGCGAGCCGAGCGTGAACGTATCGCCCAGGACTTCCGTGCCCGCGGCCGTGAAGAGGGCGAGCGCATCCGGGCTCGTGCCGACCGTGATCGCACGGTGATCATCGCCAACGCCTATCGGGATGCGGAACGCATCCGGGGTGAGGGTGATGCCGGTGCCGCGGCCACCTTTGCGGAGGCCTATGAGCAGGATGAGGAGTTCTTCGCCTTCTACCGGAGCCTGCTGGCCTACCGCAACACCATGGCGGGCCCGGAGAATGTCTTCGTGCTGGAGCCGGACTCCCAGTTCTTCCGTTACTTCCGGGATCCCTTGGGGAACCAGGCGCGAGCTGGGGATTAATCACGACCCGATCTGACTCGACCTCCCATGTGGTCTGATCTGCTGGCGGCCCTCGCATTGCTGATGGTGATCGAGGGCCTGCTTCCGTTTATCAACCCCGCCGGGCTGCGCCGCACCCTGCTTGAGGTGGCGCAGCTGCCCGATTCGGTGCTGCGCGGCGTGGGTCTCGCCAGTCTGGTACTGGGGGCCTTGTTGCTTTGGTGGGTGCGTGGCTGAACGTCATCCCCAATGCCGCACGCACCCGGAATTTCAAATGACCTTGATTGAGTGACATGACCGATTCCAATCGCTGGCTGCTTCCCGAAGGTGTGGAAGAGGCCCTGCCGCCCCTGGCGGAACGCCTTGAAACCTGCCGACGTCAACTGCTGGATCTCTACCATGGCTGGGGCTACCAGCTGGTCATGCCGCCCTTCATCGAATACCTGGAATCGTTACTGACCGGGACGGGACGGGGCCTGGATCTGCAAACCTTCAAACTCACCGACCAACTCAACGGTCGGCTGATGGGTGTGCGGGCAGACATGACGCCCCAGGTGGCCCGGATTGATGCCCACCGGCTCAAGTGTGAAGCCCCCTCTCGCCTGTGCTACATGGGCACGGTGCTGCACACTCGACCCGACGGCTTTGCCGGTTCCCGCAGCCTGCTGCAGGTGGGCGCTGAGCTGTACGGCCACTCGGGCCTGGACTCGGATCTGGAGATCCTCAGCCTCATGCTGGAGACCCTGGATGTCTGCCAGGTGGATACACCTCTGGTGGACCTGGGGCATGTGGGGATTTATCGGGCACTGGCAGTCCAGGCAGGTATGGACCCGGACCAGGAAATAACCCTGTTTGACATGCTCCAACGCAAGGCACTGCCGGAGATTCGGGAGTACCTTGGCGGACTGGCCATGGAGGATGCGCCGCGCCGTCGCCTCTCGGCCCTCGCGGAACTCAATGGGGGCGACGAGACCCTGGCGCGTGCTCGTGAGGTGCTGGCCGGGGCAGGGGATCTCGTCAGCCGTGCCCTGGACGACCTGGAGCAACTGGCCGAGGGTCTGCGCGCCCGATATCCGGCCGTCCTGCTGCATTTCGATCTGGCCGAATTGCGGGGCTATCATTATCACACCGGCCTGGTATTCGCCGCTTACAGGCCCGGTAACGGCCAGGAAGTGGCACGCGGGGGGCGCTATGACGATATTGGCCGGGTGTTCGGTCGAGCCCGCCCGGCCACCGGTTTCAGTGCCGATCTCAAGACCCTGGTGCGGCTCTCCGGGCAGCCGGAGAGTACCCCGGCACGGGCCATTTTCGCACCGGCAGACCCGGATACCTCCCTGGCAGCGACGGTCACCCGTCTGCGCCGGGAGGGGGAACGGGTGATTCAGGGCTTATCCGGTCAGACGGCGGATGCCGCCGCCATGGGCTGTGACCGGGTGCTGGTCAAATCCAATAATCAGTGGACAGTGGTGGACGCTTGAACATGAGTAAATTCGTGGTGGTCCTGGGCAGTCAGTGGGGCGATGAAGGCAAGGGCAAGGTGGTGGATCTGCTCACCGAGGAAGCCGCTGCCGTGGTGCGTTTTCAGGGTGGGCACAATGCCGGCCATACCCTGGTGATCGACGGTCGCAAGACGGTGCTGCACCTCATCCCCTCGGGCATCCTGCGCGACAATGTGCAGTGCCTGATCGGCAATGGCGTGGTGCTCTCCCCCGAGGCGCTGATGAAGGAAATGGCCATGCTGGAGAAGAACGGCGTGCCGGTGCGTGAGCGCCTGCGCCTGTCCGAATCCTGCCAGTTGATCCTGCCCTACCATGTCATGCTGGACCAGGCTCGTGAAAAAGCCCGTGGCAATGCCGCCATCGGTACCACTGGTCGGGGCATCGGCCCGGCCTACGAGGACAAGGTGGCGCGCCGCGGTCTGCGCCTGGGGGATCTGTTCCACCGGGAGCGCTTCGCCGCCAAGCTGGGTGAGGTGCTCGACTATCATAACTTTGTGCTCAAGCACTATTTCAAGGCCGAGACCCTGGACTTCCAGGCGGTGCTGGAACACTCCCTGGCAGTGGCCGAAGAGCTGGCCCCGATGATCATGGATGTGCCCGAGCGCCTGCGCCAGCTGCGCGAGCAGGGGGCATCGGTCATGTTCGAGGGGGCCCAGGGCACCCTGCTGGACATCGACCATGGCACCTATCCCTTCGTGACCTCTTCCAACACCACTGCCGGTGGCGTGTGCACCGGCAGTGGCGTGGGTCCCCTGGATCTGGATTACGTGCTTGGCATCACCAAGGCCTATACCACCCGTGTGGGCGCCGGTCCGTTCCCCACCGAACTGTTCGATGCCATGGGCGAGCACCTGGCCCATCGTGGCCATGAATTCGGTTCCACTACGGGTCGGCCACGTCGTTGTGGCTGGTTCGATGCCGTGGCCCTCAAGCGCGCGGTGGCCATCAACAGCATCAGTGGCCTGTGCGTCACCAAGCTGGACGTGCTGGACGGCCTGGAAACCCTGCAGGTCTGCGTGGGCTACCGCTGTGGTGACGTGGTTCACACCGAGCCGCCAGCAGGCGCCGATGCCTACGCCGAATGCGAGGCCATCTACGAGGAGCTGCCGGGCTGGCAGGAGTCCACCGTCGGGGTCACCGACTATGACCAATTGCCCGCCAACGCCCGGACCTATCTGGAGCGTATCCAGGAGGTGTCAGGAGTTCCCGTGGACATGATCTCCACTGGCCCGGACCGCGGTCAGACCATCCTCAAGCGCCATCCGTTCGCTTAACTCCTTCGTATAGTCCCACGCCTCCCGGGGTGTCATGCCCCGGGAGGTCGTGTGGGTGCGGCCCTGGGCCGCCCATTCTCAAAAGAGTCCCGCCATGTCCGAGGAACAGGAATCCCCCGAGCAGCGCTCCTGGCATCATCTGGAGCCGGAAGACGTCCTGAAGACACTGGAGACACCCGAAGAGGGTCTCGCTGAAGACGAGGTGGAGCGGCGACGCGAGGTCCATGGGTCCAACCGTCTCCCGTCGCCCCGCACCCGGGGTCCGCTGCGCCGTTTCCTGGCGCAGTTCCATAACCTGCTGATCTACGTGCTCATGGGTGCCGCCCTGGTCACGGCGTTGCTGGGCCACTGGGTGGACACCGGCGTGATCCTGGCGGTGGTGCTGCTCAACTCCATCATCGGGTTCGTGCAGGAGGGCAAGGCGGAAAAGGCCCTGGACGCCATCCGCGACATGCTCTCCCCCCATGCCTCGGTGCGTCGCGCAGGTCATCGTTCCACGGTGCCGGCCGAGGAGCTGGTGCCCGGCGATCTGGTGCTGATCGAGCCGGGTGACAAGGTGCCGGCGGACCTGCGCCTGATCAAGGTCAAGGGCCTTCAGGTTCAGGAGGCGGTGCTGACCGGCGAGTCCGTGCCCGTGGACAAGGGCGTCGATCCGGTGGAGTCTGAGGCAGAACTGGGTGACCGGCTGTCCATGGCCTTTTCCGGCACCCTGGTCACGGCCGGACAAGCCACCGGTGTTGTTGTGGAGACGGGCGCTCGCACCCAGATCGGTCGCATCAGCGGCATGCTCTCTGAGGTGCAGACCCTCACCACCCCCTTGATCAAGGCCATGAACACCTTCGCCCGCTGGCTCACCCTGGCCATCGTCATGCTGGCGGCCATGGTGTTCAGCTTCGGTCTGCTGGTGCGCGATTACAGCGCCGTGGAGATGTTCATGGCCGCCGTGGCCCTGGCGGTGGCCGCCATCCCCGAGGGGCTGCCGGCCATCCTCACCGTGACACTGGCCATTGGCGTGCAGCTCATGGCCTCACGCAATGCCATCATCCGGCGACTGCCTGCGGTGGAGACCCTGGGCTCGGTGTCCATCATCTGTTCCGACAAGACCGGCACGCTCACCCGTAACGAGATGACGGTGCGCTCCCTGGCCCTGGCGGGGGGCTTTTACGAAGTCACGGGTGTGGGTTACGACCCCCATGGGGCCTTTGAGCGAGACGGTGCAGAGGTGGACCCGGATGATGACGCTGCCCTGGGCGAGGTCATCCGCGCCATGGTCCTGTGCAACGACTCCAGTCTGTACAAGCGCGATGACCAGTGGGTGGTGGAAGGCGATCCCATGGAGGGGGCCTTGCTCACCGCCGGCATGAAGGCCGGCCTGAACATGGAACAGCTCAACAAGCACTGGCCGCGCACGGACGTGGTGCCCTTTGAATCCGAACACCGCTTCATGGCCACCCTGAACCATGATCATGACGGCAACGGCATGATCTATGTGAAGGGGGCCCCGGAGCAGATTCTGGAGATGTGTTCCCGGGTGTCCGGAGAAGAGTCGCTCGACAAGGATCACTGGCTGGCCAAGGTGGACGAACTGGCCAATCGGGGGGAACGGATCCTGGCGGTGGCGCGGCGCAAGAGTGATAACGGTCAGCGGGAAATCAAGTTCGACGAGCTGGGCTCTGAGTTCGAGTTCCTGGGACTGTTCGGCTTGATCGATCCGCCCCGCGAGGAGGCCATCACCTCGGTGGCAGAGTGCCAGCAGGCGGGTATCCGGGTGAAGATGATCACCGGTGACCACGCCGGCACGGCCCAGGCCATCGCCCGGCAGCTGGGCCTGGCCCATGCCGACGAGGTGCTCACCGGCCGGGATATCGACAGCATGGACGACGAGGCCCTGCGCGAGGCCGTGCCTCGGGTGGATGTGTTCGCCCGAGCGGCGCCCGAGCACAAGCTGCGCCTGGTTCGCGCCCTGCAATGGCACGGCTATGTGGTGGCCATGACCGGGGATGGAGTCAACGATGCGCCGGCCCTCAAGCAGGCGGACGTGGGTGTGGCCATGGGGCGCAACGGCACCGAAACGGCCAAGGAGGCCTCGGAGATGGTGCTGGCGGATGACAATTTTGCCTCCATCGCCCATGCGGTGCGCGAAGGGCGGCGGGTCTACGACAATCTCAAGAAGGCCATCACCTTCCTGCTGCCCATCAACGGCGGAGAGTCGGGTTCCATCATTGCTGCCATCATGCTGGGCATGGCCCTGCCCATCACGCCCCTGCAGGTGCTGTGGGTGAACATGGTCAGTTCGGTGGGCCTGGCCATGGCCCTGGCCTTCGAGCCGGCGGAGAAGGATGTGATGAGCCGGCCGCCGCGCAAACCCGGGGAGCCGATACTCTCCCTGTTCCTGGTGTGGCGCATCCTGTTCGTCTCGGTCCTGTTTCTGGCCGGTATCTTCGGCATGTACCTGTGGTCCATCCAGGCCGGCTACAGCATCGATGCGGCCCGCACCCATGCAGTGAACACTCTGGTGATCATGGAGGTGTTCTACCTGCTCAGCGTTCGCTCCCTGAAGGTGCGCTCCCTCACCCTCAAGGGGCTCATCGGTACCCGTGCCGTGGCCATCGCGATCCTGGTGGTGGTGACCCTGCAGATGATCTTCACCTACGCGCCGTTCATGCAGTTCTTCTTCGACAGCACGGCGGTGGGTCTGTACGCCTGGGGCATCATGCTCGGCGTGGGTGTGGTGCTCTTCATCATCCTGGAACTGGAGAAGGCGGTGCGCAACCGTATCGCCCAATCCAGAAGCTAGGTGTTGCCTCCCGCAATGGACGATTTCCGACTGCCTCCTGGACCCCATTCCGGGTCCGGGGCGTTCGGGAACGTGGCGGATACCCAGGGTGGCGTCTGAAGCGTATGGTTCGGACAGGAAGGGCGGGGGGGTGCGCCGGCACGGGCATGCCCCGCATGGCGCTGGGAATTACCGGACAAAAGGCGTACAATTCGCCCCTTCAAACGAAAACGGCCCGCTTTCGCGGGCCGTTTCATCACAAAGATGGTGCCGAGGAGAGGACTTGAACCTCCACGGGGTCTCCCCCACTAATACCTGAAACTAGCGCGTCTACCAATTCCGCCACCTCGGCCTGAGGCAGGTGTGTCCTGCGTTTCAGATGAGCGCGCATTCTAAACGATCGGGGATGTTTGTCAACACCCCAGCTTAAAATTATTTGGCGACTACATGACAAGAAAGAAAAAAACGATTCCCCAGGACCCCAACTTCGACAGAGAGGCCAGGAAATACGAACGCCCCATCCCCAGCCGTGAACTGATCCTCCAGGTGATCGACGACGCCGACGGCCCCATCAACTTCGAACCCCTGGCCGAACGCCTGCAGCTCCAGGAAGACGTGGATCTCGAGGCCCTGACGCGTCGTCTGCGTGCCATGGAGCGGGATGGCCAGCTGGTGTGCAACCGGGCTGGCGGCTGGCTGCCGGTGAACCAGTGCGATCTGGTACGTGGTCGGGTCTCCGCTCACCCGGACGGCTTCGGTTTTCTGATCCCTGACGAAGGCAAGGACGATCTGTTCCTCTCTCCCCGGCAGATGCGGGCCCTGATGCATGGTGACCGGGCCGTGGCCCGGGTGATCGGCATCGACCGCCGCGGCCGCCGGGAAGGGGCTGTGATCGAAGTGCTGGAGCGCAACACCCAGCAGATCGTCGGGCGTCTCACGGTGGAGGGGGGTATCGGCTTTGTGGACCCGGACAACAAGCGACTGCCTCAGGATGTCCTGATACCGCCGGAATGCCTGGGCGGTGCCGAGCCGGGTCAGATTGTCGTGGTGCATATCCGCGAACAGCCTTCCAAGCGCACCCGTCCCATCGGCCAGATCGTTCAGGTGCTGGGCGAGCACATGGCGCCGGGAATGGAGATCGACATCGCCGTGCGCAACTACGGTCTGCCCTTTGAATGGCCGGAAGAGGTGACCGAGGCAGCCGATGCCTTCGGCGCCCAGGTGGCGGAATCCGCCAAGAAGGCTCGTCTGGATCTGCGCGAGATGCCGTTGGTCACCATCGACGGCGAGGACTCCCGGGACTTTGACGATGCCGTGTATTGCGAATCCCTTGGGCGACGCGGCTACAAGCTGTGGGTGGCCATCGCCGATGTCTCTCACTACGTGCAGGCAGAGGATGCCCTGGACAAGGAGGCCTATAACCGGGGCACTTCCGTGTACTTCCCGGATCGGGTCATTCCCATGTTGCCGGAAGTGCTCTCCAACGGCCTGTGTTCCCTGAATCCGGATGTGGATCGTCTCTGCATGGTCTGCGAAATGACCATCAATTCCCGTGGCCGCATCACGGACTACGATTTTCACGAGGCGGTGATGCGCTCCCATGCCCGGCTCACCTATACCGACGTGGCCCGGGTGCTGGTGGATCGTGACCCCAAGGCGGTGGAGCGTCATGAGGCCGTGGTGCCGCACCTGGAAAACCTCTACGGCCTCTACAAGCTGCTGCGCAAGGCTAGGGACAACCGGGGCACCATCGACTTCGAGAGCACCGAGACCCGCATCATCTTCGGTGAGGATCGCAAGATCGAGCGCATCGTGCCCTACGAGCGCAACGACGCCCACAAGATCATCGAGGAGTGCATGATCGCGGCCAACGTGGCCACGGCGAAGTTCCTGCGGCGGCATCGCATGCCCACACTTTTCCGGGTGCACGAAGGGCCGCGCGCCCAGAAGCTCAACGATCTGCGTGAATACCTGGGTGGCCTGGGTCTGTCCCTGGGCGGGGGTGATGAACCCAGCCCGGCAGACTTTGCCGAACTGCTGGACTCGGTGAAGGAGCGGCCCGATGCCCACCTGGTGCAGATGGCGCTGCTGCGCTCTCTGTCCCAGGCCGTGTACAGCCCGGAGCGGCTGGGTCACTTCGGTCTGGCCCACGAGGATTATCTGCACTTCACCTCGCCGATTCGCCGGTATCCGGACCTGCTGGTGCACCGGGGTATCCGCCATGTGCTTCAGGGCGGCAAGCCCAAGGAGTTCACCTATACCAAGGCGGATATGGTCGCCATGGGTGAGCACTGCTCCATGGCAGAGCGTCGTGCCGACGAAGCCTCCTGGGACGTGGAGGCCTGGCTCAAGTGCGAGTACATGCAGGACCGTGTGGGCGAGGCGTTCGATGGCGTGGTCAAGACCGTCACCTCATTTGGTCTGTTCGTGGAGCTCAAGGACATCTACGTGGAGGGCCTGGTGCACGTGACGAGCCTCTCCAACGACTATTACCACTTCGACCCGGCCACCCACTGTCTCAAGGGTGAACGCAGCGGCCGTCGTTACCGCATGGGTGATCCCATTCGTGTGCAACTGGCCCAGGTCAATCTGGATGACCGCAAGATCGACTTCATCCCCGCGCCGGGTGAGGAAGAGCCCGGAGATGGCAAGGGAGGCGGCAAAGGCGGCAAGAGTCGTGGCCGCAGGAAGGACAAGGCCGAAAAGGCGGCTGCCACGGCCCACGAGGAGGGTAAGTCGAAGGACAAGGATAAGGGCAAAAGCAAGAGTCGTTCCGGTCGGCGCCGCAGCCGCAAGCGCAGCGAGGCCTGAGGTCATGGCGGCTCATGACGAGGTCTTCGGGCTTCACGCGGTGGAGGCCCTGCTGCGCCAGTCCCCCGGGCGGGTGGAATCCCTGCGGGTGCAGTCGGGGCGCGTGGATGCCCGCATGCAGGCCATCCTGGATCAGGCGGACCGGGCGGGCATCCCGGTCACGCGCCTGCCCCGTCGGGATCTGGATGCCCAGGCCGGCGGCGCCACTCACCAGGGGGTGATCGCCCGGGCGCAGCCCGTGGCCTCCCTGGGGGAGAAGGATCTGCCGGATGTGGTCATGGCCCCCGGGGAAGGGGCTCCCGTGCTCCTGCTGGTGCTGGATGGCGTGACCGATCCCCATAACCTGGGGGCCTGCCTGCGCACCGCCGATGCCGCCGGCGTGACCGCGGTCATCGCCCCCCGGGACCGGGCCGTGGGCCTCACCCCGGTGGTGCGCAAGGTGGCCTGCGGGGCGGCCGAATCGGTGCCCTTCATCCAGGTGACCAACCTGGCGCGCACCCTGGATCTGCTCAAGGATCTGGGGGTGTGGACGGTGGGCACCACGGGCGAGGCCGACACGGGCTTGTATGACGCGGACCTGACGGGCCCCACGGCCCTGGTGCTGGGTGCCGAGGGCAAGGGCATGCGCCGCCTCACCGCCGAGCGTTGCGACGCGCTGGTGCGTCTGCCCATGCGTGGGCAGGTGGAGAGCCTGAACGTGTCGGTGGCGGCGGGGGTGTGCCTGTACGAGGCGGTCCGGCAGCGGGGGTGAGGGGTGAGGGCCGCCGCGCCCCGGATCATTGCAGCAGCCGGACATCCCGCCGCTTGAACACGAACAGCAGCGCCACGCCGGCGGCAAACCCGGCCACGTGGGCCAGAAAGGCCACCCCAGGCTGATCCGGCGGTGTGAGCAGCGCCTGAAACAGCTGGATCACGAACCACAGCACCAGCACGGCCGCCGCTGGCAATCGCGCCGGATAAAGGATCAGGCCCAGTGGGATCAGCACCGTGATCCGCGATGACGGATGCAGCAGCAGATAGGCCCCCAGCACCGCCGAGATGGCGCCGCTGGCGCCGATCATGGGCACCTCCGAACCGGGGGCGAACAGGCCGTGCCCCAGGGCCGCCACCGCGCCGCCCAGCAGATAGAACACCAGAAAACGTCCGTGACCCATGGCGTCTTCCACGTTGTTGGCAAACACATACAGAAACAGCATGTTGCTGATCAGGTGCAGCCAGCCCCCATGCAGGAACTGGCTGGTGAAGACCGTCATCCAGGGGGCCACCACCTGCACGTCCTCGGGCAAGCGGGCCCCCTGCAGCAGCACCGCCGGCACGAAGCCCAGGCCGTAGACCACGTGGAGCAGGGCCTGGGAGTCCAGGGTGAGCTGCCAGAAGAACACCAGCACGCAGCCGATCAGCAGGGTCCAGGTGATCAGCGGCGGTCGTTCGGTGGGATTCTCGTCATTGATGGGGATCATCCGTCCGTCCCTTTTGCATGCACTGCTCGCGCCGATTGCTTAGAGCCGCCCAAGCGGTTAAGATTCCGCCTTTTGCCGGGCCTGCCCGGCGTCTCTCCTTGCCTCACCGGATCGCCGGGAGGCTGATACCCGAAAGGAAAATCACAATGCGTCATTACGAAATCGTCTTCATGGTCCACCCGGACCAGAGCGAGCAAGTGCCCGCCATGATGGAACGCTATCGGGGGATCATCGAATCCGCCGAGGGTGAGATCCACCGCCTGGAAGACTGGGGCCGTCGCCAGTTGGCCTATCCCATCCAGAAGCTGCACAAGGCCCACTATGTGCTGATGAACGTGGAATGCCCTGAAGCGGCCCTGGAAGAACTGGTCAGCGCCTTCCGCTTCAACGATGCCGTGATCCGTCACCTGGTGATGTCCATGGATCGTGCCTTCACCGACGTCTCCCCCCTGGCCAAGAACCGGGATGACGACGACAGCGACAGCAGCGCCCGGTCCTCTGACGACGACGACAGCGACGACGACTCCAGCCGTTCCGCTTCCGCCGACTGATCATCTCCCCGTTCCAACGTATTCCGAGGTAAGACCATGGCCCGTTTCTTCCGCCGTCGCAAGTATTGCCGTTTCACCGCCGAGGGCGTTGAGTTCATTGACTACAAGGACCTCAACACCCTGAAGAACTATGTCACCGAAACCGGCAAGATCGTTCCCAGCCGGATCACCGGTACCAGTGCCCGTTATCAGCGTCAGCTGGCCACCGCCATCAAGCGGGCGCGCTTCCTGGCACTGCTGCCTTACTCCGACAACCACTGAGTTGGCTGGCCGTCCGGTACCCTCCCTGGGTACCAGTGGCAGGATCCCATGAAGCCTTTGGCGTCATTCATCATGCAGGGCCGCTTGCGGGCCGCCACGGCCACCGCCGGATTCGGTGTGGCTGGTCTGTTGCTCCCGCCGCTGGCCCTGGTCAGCAGCTCGGCTGTCTCCCTGGTGACCTTGCGTCTGGGCGCGGCCCAGGGCGTGGCCGTGGCGGCCCTGGCCGCCCTGGTGCTTGCGCTGATCGCCTGGGTGGCGGGTCTGCACCCCGCTGTGGGGATGATCACTGCCCTGGTGCAATGGCTGCCGGCCCTGGTGCTGGCCGAGGTGCTGCGCAGGACGTTCTCCTGGGCCATCACCCTGTCGGTGGGTATCGGCATCGGTTGCGGCGTCATTCTGTTGTTGCACGCGACCGTGCCCAACCTGCCGCAGATGTGGCTGGCGGTGCTGGAGCAGGCTGTGGGTCCGTTGTTCGAGCAGTCGGGGGTGACCGGCAGTGAACGCCAGCAGGCCTTCCTGCAGGCGGCCTCGCTGATGACCGGCATGCTGGCGGCGGTATCGCTGCTGGCCCTGAGCGCGGCACTCATCCTGGCCCGTTACTGGCAGGCGGTGTTGTACAACCCCGGTGGTTTCAGGGAGGAGTTTCATGCCCTGAGCCTGGGCCGTGTGCCGGCCATGATGCTGGTGGGGCTCTTGCTGGTGGCGTGGCTTGCCGATTCCTACCTGCTGTTCGAGTTGTCGCTGGTGTTCTTGATGGCCTTCTTCCTGCACGGGCTGGCGGTCATCCATGGCACCAATGCCCGGATGAATTTGAGCCGGATCTGGCTGGTGTTCACCTACGTGTTGCTGGCGCTGGCCCTGCCGCAGATGGTGATCCTGCTGGCTACCCTGGGGGTGATGGACAGCTTCCTGAACCTGCGCGGCCGACTGACCCGGGCCCAGCCCGAAGACAAGTCCGACGATACCTGATGCCCGACCTCTCGGCGGGCAACGCATTTGATTCTTGATTGAGGTAAAAACCGATGGAAGTCATTCTCCTGGAAAAGGTGGAAAACCTGGGCAACCTGGGTGACAAGGTGCGCGTGCGTGCCGGGTATGCCCGTAATTACCTGCTGCCCCAGGGCAAGGCCAAGTTTGCCACCGAAGCCAACCTGGCCGAGTTTGAGGCTCGCCGTGCCGAACTGGAAAAGGCCGCCGCCGAGTCGCTGGCTGCCGCCGAGTCCCGTCGTGACAAGCTGGAGGCCATGACGGTCACCGTGACGGCCAAGGCGGGTGGTGAAGGCAAGCTGTTCGGCTCCGTGGGTACCGCCGACATCGCCGATGCAGTGACCGCCGCTGGCGGTGAACTGGAAAAGCGCGAAGTGCGCATGCCTGATGGCCCGCTGCGGGTGGTGGGCGAGTACGAGATTGCCCTGCAACTGCACACCGACGTGAAGGCCACTCTGAAGGTCGTGGTGGCAGGCGAAGAATAAGCACTGCCATGCCACGCCCCACCGGTGTCTGAGGCAGGGGCGTGGTGACGGAAGTGTCTCGCGTGGGAGCGGCCCCGGGCCGCGAAGGGATGGCTTGGCCCCGACCGGGGGCCGTTTGCTGCCTTCGCGGTCCGGGGCCGCTCCCACATGGGGTGGCCTCGAAATCATGCTATTGTTTCGATGAGGCACCGCCCATCCGTGCTTCGGTTGCTCGACTCCTTCCGGTAGAACTCCATGTACGAAACACCCCCACCGCCCCATTACGACACCGATACCTCTTCGCTCAAGATTCCACCCCATTCCATTGAGGCAGAGCAGGCCGTTCTCGGCGGCCTCATGCTCGAGAATGAGGCCTGGGACACGGTGGCCGACGCCGTGGCCGAGGTGGACTTCTATCGACACGATCACCGGCTGATCTTCCGCGCCATCGCCGAGCTGGCGGGCCGCAATGCCCCCTTCGACGTGGTGACCATCTCCGAACGTCTGGAATCCCGCGGCGAGCTTGAGGAGGCGGGTGGGCTGGCCTATCTGGGCCTGCTGGCCCGCGACACGCCCAGCGCCGCCAATATCTCCGCGTATGCGGCGATCGTGCGCGAACGGTCGGTGGTGCGCCAGCTGATCAGTGTGGGCACCGGCATTGCCGATAGCGGCTTCAAGCCCGAGGGCCGTGACAGCCAGCAGCTGCTGGATGAGGCGGAACAGAAGGTCTTCAAGATCGCTGAACAGGGCCAGCGTTCCCGTCAGGGTTTTCGCGGCATGCGCACCCTGCTCAAGTCCACCGTCGAACACATCGAGATGCTCTTCGAGCAGGACACCCCCATCACCGGTCTGCCCACCGGCTATGATGAGTTCGACGAGATGACCTCGGGGCTGCAACCCGGGGATCTGGTCATCATGGCCGGGCGTCCCTCCATGGGCAAGACCTCCTTCGCCATGAACATGGCCGAATATGCCGCCCTCAAGCAGCAGTATCCGGTGGCCGTTTTCAGCATGGAGATGCCCGGCGAGCAGCTGGCCATGCGGCTGCTGTCATCCCTGGGACGCATCAATCAGCAACGCCTGCGCACCGGTCGCCTGGAGGATGATGACTGGCCCCGGTTCTCCAGCGCCGTGTCCATGCTCTCCGAGGCCCAGCTCTACATTGACGACAGTCCGGCCCTGTCGCCCAACGACCTGCGCGCGCGCGCGCGACGACTCATGCGCGAGCACAAGAAGCTGGGGCTCATCGTTGTGGATTATCTGCAGCTCATGCAGGTGCCGGGCAGCGCCGAGAACCGGACCAACGAGATTTCGGAAATCTCCCGCGGGCTCAAGGCTCTGGCCAAGGAAATGAACGTGCCGGTGATCGCTCTCTCCCAGCTCAACCGCAGCCTGGAGCAGCGCCCCAACAAGCGCCCGGTGATGTCGGATCTGCGCGAATCAGGCGCCATTGAGCAGGATGCGGACCTGATCGTCTTCATTTATCGGGATGAGGTCTACAACGAGGACAGCCCCGACAAGGGCACGGCGGAGATCATCATCGCCAAGCAGCGTAACGGTCCCATCGGCGTGGTGCGGCTGACCTTCCTGGGGCAGTACACCCGTTTCGAGAACTACGTGCCGGAAATCTATTCCAACGAGGCCTTTTCGTGAAGCGCGCTGCCCGGGCGCATCTGCGGCTGGGTGCCCTGGAACATAACCTGGGGCGGGTGCGGGAGGCTGCGCCGGGACGGCGTGTGATGGCCGTGATCAAGGCCGAGGCTTATGGGCACGGTCTGCTGCGAGTGGCCCATGTGCTGGCGCCGCTGGCGGATGGGTTTGCCGTGTCCTGCATGGACGAGGCGGAGGCCTTGCGTGGCGCCGGTTTTCGTCTGCCTCTGCTGGTGATGCAGGGCTTCAAGAATGACCGGGAACTGCGCCAGGCCGCGCGTGAAGATATCACCGTGGTGGTCCACGACGAGAGCCAGCTTCGCCTCCTGGAAACCACGCCGCTTTCCAGCCCACTGCAGGTCTGGCTCAAGCTTGATACCGGCATGGGGCGCCTGGGTTTCTCTGCCACGCGCGCCGCCGCCTTGCATGGAGGGCTGCAGCGATGTGCCCAGGTGGTGCAACCACCGGTATGGATGACTCATCTGGCCTGTGCCGATGAGCCCGAACGTCCGGAGAACGCTGCCCAGTTGAACCGCTTCGAAGCGGCCACCCAGGGGCTGTCAGGTCTACGCAGTCTGGCCAACTCCGCGTCCATCCTCGCCCTGCCACGAAGTCACGGGGACTGGGTACGCCCCGGCATCATGCTCTATGGGGCGTCGCCCCTGGCCGACCGGGACCCCGCCCGGCATGGCCTTGAGCCGGTGATGCACCTGCAGGCACCCCTGGTGGCCATACAGGATCGGTCTCTGGGGGATACCGTGGGCTATGGCGCCACCTTCCAGTGCCCGAGGCCTACCCGGGTGGGTGTGGTGGCCATTGGCTATGCCGATGGTTACCCCCGGCATGTGCCCAATGGCACCCCGGTCCTTGTGGGCGCAAGTCGTGCCCCGTTGATCGGCCGGGTTTCCATGGACATGATCACCGTGGATCTGACCGACCATCCCCAGGCGGCGGTGGGCGATCCCGTCACCCTGTGGGGCGAGGGCCTGCCGGTGGATGAGATCGCGGCGGCCGCCGAGACCATCAGCTACGATCTGCTTTGCGCCGTGGCCGATCGCGTGCAGGTGACCACGCAGCCCTGAACCGGGGCCATCCGACTTTTCCGAGGACCCGCTTGCTGATAGCCTGTAGACCACCCAGGGGAGGGCAGGCATGGACCCAGCACGGCATCTTGAAACGGGCACCTACATCGCCCGGCAACCGATTTACAACCAGCAACTGGGCGTCCACGCCTACGAGTTGCTATTCCGCACGGCCACCTCCCCGGACAGTGCGACAGCCAGTGATGCCGCCACCTCCCATGTGATGCTCAGTGCCTTCGGCGAGATCGGCCTGGATGCGCTGGTCGGCAGTCGCCTGGCTGCCATCAACATGACCTGGCGCCTGATGGAGGAATTACGGGAGTTGGCCGTCCCTGCGGGTCGCATGATCCTGGACCTCCCGCCCTCGTTGCCCTGCGATGAAGACGCGGTGCAATTGCTGCGCGGGCTCTCCGGACAGGGCTATGTGCTGGCCCTGGATGACTATGTCCCCGGTACATCCCGGGATGCCCTGCTGCCCGTGGTGCATCAGGTGAAGATCGACACGGCCAGCTCCCGGCCGGATGAACTGCGTCTCATCTTCAGGGGGCTGAAGACGACCCAGGTGGAAAAAGTGGCCAAGAAGGTGGAGACCCTGGAAGATTATGAATTCCTTCGGGACCTGGGTTTCGATTATTTCCAGGGCTACTTCCTCAGCCGGCCCCGGGTGTTTCGCGCGGTGAACCTGCCCACCGGCAAGCTCACCGTGCTTCGTCTGCTGGCGCGTTTGCAGCAGCCGGAGATGGATGTCCACGAACTGCAGCATCTGATCGCACAGGATCCGGGGCTGGCCTTCAAGCTGCTCAAGCTGATCAACTCTCCCTTCTTCGGCCTCAACCGGCAGGTGGACTCCCTGGCCCGGGCCATCCTCATCCTGGGGCATCGCAAGCTGGTCACCTGGGCCTGTATGCTGGTGCTCAGCGGCCTTGAGGACCGCCCCGCCGGACTCGTGCACCTGTGCCTGCAGCGCGCCGGCCTGTGCGAGCGCATCGCCCGCATGGCCGGTCGTCGCCCGGTGGAGCGTTATTTCACGGCCGGTCTGTTCTCGGCCCTGGACCTGGTGATGGAGCGCCCCTTGCCTCAGGTGATCGGCCCCTTGCCCCTGGACGATGAAATCAAGCGAGCCTTGCTGGAGGGGGAAGGCGAACTGGGTGAGGTGGTGGCTTGTGCCCGGGCCTGTGAAACCGACCAGGTGGAGAGCGTGGTCTTTGCCGATCTGCTCCGGGAAGACATCATGAACGCCATGCTGGAGGCCGGTCAGTGGGCGGATGAGGTTCAGTCAGTCTCCATCTCCGGCACGGTGCGGCGTTGACAGCAACATGTGAGCCTCTTAAATTGATAAAGGTCAGTCAGCGCCAGGCGCTGACACTCTGACGGCGCCGATTTGATCCAGCTTGCGGGCGCCTTAAAAATACGGCTAAAGCGGGTGACGACCCGTTTTGGCGGGTTTTTTTGTGCCCGACGGGGCGGGTGAGGGCAATACAACCATGGAACATCCCCTGAACGATCCCGGCGATCCCACCGAGGGCTTTGATACCCGGGCCGTCCGCGCCGGCCAGCGGCGTGGACCCGAGCAGGAACATTCCGACCCCATCTATGCCACGTCCAGTTTCGTGTTCTCCAGTGCCGCCGAGGCCGCGGCCCGTTTTGCCGGTGACGAGCCAGGCAATATCTACGCCCGATTCACCAACCCCACGGTGCGAACCTTTCAGGATCGCCTGGCGGCGCTGGAAGGGGGGGAGGCCTGCGTGGCGACGGCCTCTGGCATGTCGGCCATCCTGTCCACCTGTCTCTCCCTGCTCAAGGCTGGTGATCACATCGTCTCTTCGCGCTCGGTATTTGGTTCCACCACCAACCTGTTCAGCAATTACCTCACCCGCTTCGGTATCCGGGTAACCTACGTCCCGCTGGGAGACCTTAAGGCCTGGGAGGCCGCCATCCGGCCCGAGACCCGCCTGTTGTTCGCGGAAACCCCCTCCAACCCCCTCACGGAACTGGTGGATATCCGCGCCCTGGCGGACCTGGCGCACGCCCATGACTGCCTGCTGGCCATGGACAATTGCTTTTGTACCCCGGCCCTGCAACGCCCGCTGGACCTGGGGGCCGACCTGGTGATTCACTCCGCCACCAAGTACCTGGATGGCCAGGGACGATGCGTGGGGGGTGCAGTGGTGGGCGATGCCGAGCGGGTGGGTAAGGAGGTATTCGGCTTCTTGCGCACCGCCGGCCCCACCATGAGCCCCTTCAATGCCTGGGTGTTCCTCAAGGGCCTGGAAACACTGCGGTTGCGCATGCGGGCCCACTGTGAATCCGCACTGGCCCTGGCCCAGTGGCTGGAGGCGCAGCCGGGTGTGGCGCGCGTCCATTATCCTGGCTTGGCGTCCCACCCGCAGCATGCCCTGGCCACCCGCCAGCAGGCCGCCTTTGGCGGTATCGTCGCCTTCGAGGTGAAGGGAGGGCGGGAACAGGCGTGGCAGGTGATCGACAGTACACGCCTGCTCTCCATCACCGCCAACCTGGGGGATGCCAAGACCACCATCACCCATCCGGCCACCACCACCCACGGGCGCATCAAACCAGAGCAACGGGAGAGCCAGGGGATCAGTGAATCACTGATCCGTGTAGCGGTGGGGCTTGAGGACATCGAGGACATCCAGCGGGATCTGGCACGCGGGCTCGATCGGTTCCCCTGAGGGGGAAGGGGGGGTTGTAGCTGAACCTTGGTTCTTTCACGTCGATGATAGTAATAATCTATTGAATTAATCCATACCCTCCATTTGAATTTATCACGCCCATCCCCTATAACTGTAAGGGCCAAGCGGTTGAACGATCGGCAGGCTCTCCCCCTCCAAGGGAGTGTCTGCCAGGCACCTCGGGAGCCGGGCGTCGGATGCGATGCGGGCCAGCCGGGGTGACGGTTCAGTACACAACCATCTCGCAATAAACGGAGGAAAAAATGGGCGGAAATGACGTCAAGAGTGCAGGCAAGTGCCCCATCATGCATGGTGGCAATACCGCAACCGGTAACGACAACATGGATTGGTGGCCCAACGCACTGAACCTGGATATCCTTCACCAGCACGACACGAAGTCCGACCCAATGGGGGAGGACTTCGACTACGCCGAGGAATTCAAGAAACTGGACCTGGCGGCGGTCAAGCAGGACTTGCGTAACCTGATGACCGAGAGCCGGGACTGGTGGCCGGCGGACTGGGGCCATTACGGCGGTTTGATGATCCGCATGGCCTGGCATGCCGCGGGCACCTACCGCATTGCAGATGGTCGTGGCGGTGCCGGCACGGGCAACCAGCGCTTCGCCCCCATCAACAGCTGGCCGGACAACGGCAATCTGGACAAGGCCCGCCGTCTGCTGTGGCCCATCAAGAAGAAATATGGCAACAAGCTGTCCTGGGCCGATCTGATCGTGCTCGCCGGCAACGTCGCCTACGAGTCCATGGGGTTCAAGACCTTTGGTTTCGCCGGTGGGCGGGCCGACATCTGGCATCCGGAAAAGGACACTTACTGGGGTTCCGAGAAGGAGTGGCTGGCCGAGAGTTCCAGCCGCTATGAAAGCGACGATCGCGAGAGCCTGGAAAACCCCCTGGCCGCCGTGCAGATGGGCCTGATCTATGTGAACCCGGAGGGTGTGGACGGTAACCCCGATCCGCTGAGAACCGCCCAGGACGTGCGCACCACCTTTGCGCGCATGGCCATGAACGACGAGGAAACCGTGGCCCTCACCGCCGGCGGTCACACCGTGGGCAAATGCCATGGCAATGGCGATGCCTCCAAGCTGGGCCCCGACCCGGAAGGCGCCGATGTGGAAGAGCAGGGCCTGGGCTGGCGCAACCCGCAGGGCAAGGGCTGTGGACCCGACACCATCACCAGCGGTATCGAAGGTGCCTGGACCACCCATCCCACCCAGTGGGACAACGGCTACTTCAAGATGCTCTTCGAGCACGACTGGCAGTTGAAAAAGAGCCCTGCCGGAGCCTGGCAGTGGGAGCCGGTGAACATCAAGGAAGAAGACAAGCCGGTGGATGTGGAGGATCCTTCCCGCCGCTACAACCCCATCATGACCGACGCCGACATGGCCATGATCAAGGATCCGGAGTACCGCAAGATCTCCGAGCGGTTCTACAACGATCCGGAGTATTTCAACGAGGTCTTTGCCCGCGCCTGGTTCAAGCTGACCCACCGTGACCTGGGACCCAAGAGTCGTTATCTTGGCCCTGAAGTGCCCCAGGAAGACCTGATCTGGCAGGATCCGGTGCCCAAGGTGGACTACACCCTGAGCGATGCCGAGGTGGCGGACCTGAAGGACAAGCTGCTCAACAGCGGCCTGAGTGCTTCGGAATTGATCAGCACCGCGTGGGACAGCGCCCGCACCTTCCGTTATTCCGACTACCGGGGCGGTGCCAACGGTGCCCGCATCCGTCTGGCCCCGCAGAAGGACTGGGAGGGCAATGAGCCCGAGCGACTGAAGAAGGTGCTGGGTGTGCTGGAAGACATTCAGTCCGGCCTGAGCAAACCGGTGAGCCTGGCCGACCTGATCGTCCTGGGCGGCACGGCCGCGGTGGAAAAGGCTGCCCGTGACGCCGGCTTCGATGTCACGGTGCCCTTCGCGCCGGGTCGCGGCGATGCCACCGAGGAGATGACCGACGCCGAATCCTTCGACGTGCTCGAACCCCTGCACGATGGCTATCGCAACTGGCTGAAGAAGGACTACGTGGTCTCTGCCGAGGAGATGATGCTGGATCGCACCCAGCTGATGGGGCTGACAGCACCCGAGATGACCGTGCTGGTGGGCGGCATGCGGGTACTGGGCACCAATCACGGCGGCACCAAGCACGGTGTGTTCACGGATCGGGAAGGGGTGCTGACCAACGACTTCTTCGTGAACCTGACCGACATGGCCAACACCTGGAAGCCCAAGGGCAACAACCTCTACGAGATTGTCGATCGCAAGAGCGGCAACGTGAAGTGGACGGCCACCCGGGTGGATCTGGTCTTCGGGTCCAACTCCATCCTGCGTTCCTACGCCGAGGTGTATGCCCAGGACGATTCGAAGGAGAAGTTCGTCAAGGACTTCGTGAAGGCCTGGACCAAGGTGATGAACGGCGATCGTTTTGATCTGAAGTAAGTCGTTCTCCTACCTGAAAACCCTCTCCCGATGGCGGGAGGGGGCGAATCAAAGAGCGGATGAGGATTGCACCATGCAAGCTCATCCGCCCTTTTTTGTGCCCTGTCTTTCTGTCCGCCAGGCACGGGATTGTCGCAAAGCCTACACGCGTCGCCCGGTGGAATCCTGCCGGTTCCCCATTCGAAAACAGGTGATTAGCCGATAGAGTTCGGCCTGGCCCCGAACCTGCATGATCCATTCGCGGCGGGCAGCGGATTTTCCCGTTGGCACGTCATGCGGTATATACGGGGCAACAACACGAGAGCCGGCAACGACATGATCACGAAAATCCGACTGACCCACTGCCTCATTACGGTGCTGTGTCTGCTTGTCCTTTCTCCTTTGGCGACCGCAAGCGATTTGAGAATTGCCACCGCCGCCAACTTTCTGGGCACGCTTCAGGAACTCACCGCCCGCTACGAGGAACAGACCGGGCATCGCTTCAGCATCAGCAGCGGGTCATCCGGGGCGCTGTACGCGCAAATCACCAATGGAGCGCCCTTCGATCTGTTCTTCTCCGCCGATGTGCTGCGTGCCCAAACCCTGGTGAGTGACGGGTTGGCGCATGAAGACTCCCGGTTCACCTATGCTCTGGGGGTGCCGGTCCTGTGGTCCAGCCGGCAGGATTGGCTGCAGGACCCGGAAGCGGTACTGACGGAGGGAGAGTATCGTTTTCTTTCCATCCCCAATCCGCGTAATGCGCCCTATGGGGTTGCGGCTCAGCAGATCCTGGAAACCCTGGGTGTCTGGGACAGGTTGAACGCAGAGGGCCGTCTGATCCGTGCACAAAATCTCACGCAGGTCTACGCCCAGACCGGATCCGGCGCCGCTGAGCTGGGATTCCTGGCGCTTTCACAGGTCAAGGATGCCTCGGGGAACATCCCCGGTTCCTACTGGATTCCACCGGCGGAACTGTTCGATCCCATTGAACAGCAGGCCGTCATCCTGAAGCGGGCGGGCGATCTGGAGGTGGCCCGGGACTTCATGGCCTGGATGCGGGGCGAGGATGCCGCCCGGATCATCGAGGCCGCCGGTTACGCGGTCCCCTGATCCAGCGGGAACCCCGGACACATGCTTGGCATCAGCGACAGTGACCTGACCGCCCTGTGGATCACCCTCAAGCTGGCGGTGATCAGCACCAGTATCCTCATGGTGCTGAGTGCCCCGCTGGCCTGGTGGCTGGCCCACACCCGGTGGCGGGGCAAGGTGATGATCGAGGCGCTGGTGGCCATGCCGCTGGTGCTGCCGCCCACGGTGATGGGCTTTTACCTGCTGGTTCTGCTGGGGCCGCGGGGCGCCGTGGGGGGCTTTCTGGAGGATATCGGGGTGGGGCATCTGGCCTTCACCTTCACCGGTCTGGTGATCGGCTCCATGATCTATTCACTGCCGTTCGTGGTGCAGCCCCTGCAGAATGCCTTTGCTGCCACCGGGGGGCGCGTACTGGAGACGGCGGCCACCCTCAGGGCCAGTCCCCTGGACCGTTTTCTGACGGTGGTGCTCCCCCTGGCGCGACGGGGCATCCTCACCGCAGCGGTGCTCTCGTTTGCCCATACTCTTGGGGAATTCGGCATGATCCTGATGATCGGCGGCAACATCCCTGGCCAGACGCAAGTGGCCTCCATCGCCATCTACGATCACGTGGAAGCCATGGACTATGCCTCGGCCCATGCCCTGTCCCTGCTGTTGGTGGTGCTGGCGTTCCTCCTGTTGATGAGCGTGTATGGGCTTAATCGACGCTTCAAGGTCGTGGGGGTGGCGTGATGAGCATCCATGCACGATTTTTCCTGGATCGCGGCGACTTCACCCTGGATGTGGACCTGGAGATCCCCGGACGAGGCGTGACCGCCCTGTTCGGTCGCTCCGGTTCCGGCAAGACCACGGTGCTGCGCTGTCTGGCGGGTCTGGAACGTATTCGTGAGGCCCGACTCACCTTCAACGGCGAGACCTGGCAGGATGACACTCAGTGGTTGCCCGTACACAAGCGACCCCTGGGTTATGTCTTTCAGGAGGCCAGTCTTTTCCCCCATCTCAGGGTACGGGACAACCTGCTCTACGGCTTCAAGCGCCTGGCCCCCGAGCAGCGCCGTCTGGAGCTGGACGAGGTGGCGAACCTGCTGGGTCTTGCGGATCTGCTGGCACGCTATCCGGATGAGCTTTCCGGAGGTCAGCGTCAGCGAGTTTCGATTGGCCGGGCGCTGCTCACCAGCCCGCGGTTGTTGCTCATGGATGAGCCCATGGCCTCACTGGATGTGACCAGCAAGGGGGAGATCCTGCCGTATCTGGAGCGGCTGCGGGATGAGTTGTCCATCCCGGTGGTTTATGTGAGCCACTCCATCGAGGAGGTGGCCCGCCTGGCGGATCACATGGTGCTGATGGAGAATGGGCGCGCCCTGGCACAGGGACCGTTGCAGACCCTGCTCACCCGCACGGACCTGCCCCTGGCCCACAGCGAGCAGGCCTCGGCGGTGATCCAGGGCACGGTGGCTGCCCATCACGCGGATGATCACCTCACGGAGCTGGCCTTTTCCGGCGGCCGGCTGTTGGTCTCCCAGCAGGACCGGCCCATCGGTGCCCCCTTGAGGGTGCGCATCCTGGCAAGGGATGTGTCCGTGGCCCTGAATCGCCCGGATTCCAGTAGTGTGCTCAACCCGATTCCGGTCAGGATCACGCAGATCAGTGACGATCCCCATCCCGGACATGTCATCCTGAACCTGGTGGTGGGGGATTATCAGTTGTTGGCCCGGATCAGCGCGCGCTCTCGCAGGCAACTGGACCTGTCCCCCGGACAGTCCGTGTGGGCGATGGTCAAGGGGGTTGCTGTCGCATGAGTGTCGCGATCCCATTATCCATGACCGAAGGGGCTCTGGAATCAACCAGGGCCGACGAGGTTCCGTCATGACTTCAACCTCTCAAGTGCATGCCCGCCCCAACACTCAAAGACGTGACCGCTTGCTGGCATTGCCCGGGCGGGGCGATCCGTTCGACCGTCATGTGTTGTCCTGTGCCCTGGTGGTGGCCATGGAAGACGTGGAGCAGGCACAGGCCCCTTGCCTGCACGCCAGCCTGGGGTTGCATGCCGACAGCCTGAGCCGCCTGCTGGATCAGTGTTTTCCCGGCCTGGAGCCACTGGAGCCAGGGGTTACCCGGGAAGGTGATACGGGCGAGGGCGCCATCGAGGAGGCGGACCTTCGCTGCTTGCTGCTTGAGCATGCTTCGCATCAGGGCGAGGTGACCACGTGGCTGGCGCATATCGTCGCGCGTCGCGCCCTCAAGCCAGGCCATCTGTGGCAAGGTCTGGGGCTTGACGAGCGCTCGGAGCTCTCCCGGTTGATGACACGACATTTTGCTACCCTGGCACAACAGAATATCCACAACATGCGCTGGAAGAAGTTCTTCTATCGTCAGCTATGCGGCCGGGAAGGCATACCCATCTGCAAGTCCCCCGTGTGTGGTGATTGCCCGGATTACCGGGCGTGTTTTGTGTGCGATGAGTAGTCCCAGGTTCCCATGAATCCCCATCGAGACGTCCTGCTGCATTGTTTCCGCGAGGCCCTGGAGGCCGTGAACGGCGAGGAAGTCGTGCGGCGGCAGTTGGTCATCAACAAGCCGAAGGGTGCGGTGCACGCAGTGGCCATCGGCAAGGCGGCCGCCGCCATGGCTCAGGGGGCACGGGCAGGGCTGGGTGGCAAACTCAAGCGAGCACTGGTGATCACCCGTCATGGGCATGGTGATGAAGCCCTGTCTCGTGATGGGCGTTTCTTGTGCCTGGAATCAGACCACCCGCTGCCCGGTGAGGCCAGCCTGGCGGCGGGGGGGCGGTTGCTGGCGTTCATCGAGGAAACGCCGCCCGATGCATGCCTGTTGTTTCTCATCAGCGGCGGCACGTCCAGCCTGGTGGAGGCGTTGCCCGAGGGGATGACCCTGGCGGACTTGCAACGCCTCAATGGCTGGCTACTGGGATCCGGGCTGGCCATCCAGGCCATGAACCGGGTGCGAAGCGGGTTCTCCCGCATCAAGGCCGGCCGTTTACGGGAGTATCTGGGGCCGCGTCCCGCCGAGGTCTGGTTGATCTCGGACGTGCCCGGCAATGACCCCGCGGTGATCGGCTCGGGCCTGCTCACGCCGCCCCGGGAACCCTCGCCGTTGCCCACCCTGCCCGCCGGTCTGTCGGAGATGGTGCACCGGGCGATGGCCGCCCATGCCACGCCGTCACCTTCCGCCCCCTCGGTGCCCGCCCGGGTGCTGGCCACACTGGAGGATGCCTGTCGCGCAGCCGGGGATGCAGCACGCCAGCGGCATTGTCCTGTCACCGTTCATGGCGAGTTCCTGAAGGGTGAGGCCGCCGAGCGGGGTGCGGCCCTGGCCCACTGGTTGATGCACGAGGGCAGGGCCACTCCTGGGGTGCATGTCTGGGGCGGCGAGACCACGGTCACCCTGCCGGAGAACCCGGGGCAGGGCGGACGCAATCAGCACCTGGCCCTGGCGGCGGCAAGGGTGTTGTCCGGTTGCCCGTATGTGACCCTGTTGGCGGCGGGCACGGATGGCTCTGATGGCGTCACGAGTGCCACCGGCGCCCTGGTGGACGGTGGCACCTGGGAGCGCATCCGCGCTCACGGCCTTGATCCGGACCAGGCCCTGTCCACCGCCAACGCCCACCCCTGCCTCCAGGCCTCAGGCGACCTCCTGGAGACCGGTCCCACCGGCACCAACGTCATGGACCTGGTGATCGCCCACATCTCCTGAGCCTTTGTGGGAGCTTACGCCCTTTGTGGGAGCGGCCCTCGGCCGCGAATGCCTTTCTCCACCGAAAGCCATCAAAGCGTCCGAACCTTGGCGGGGGGTGTGCCTGGGAGCGGGTGTTCGCCGCATGGATGCGGCGATCAAGCCTACAGGGAGGTATTCACGGCGTCCCGCGGACAGGCACACCCCCCGCCAAGGTTCTGCACCCCGGTGCCAAGCCCTGGGGGCGGTGGTGACCGGAGCCGCAGCATTCCCGGCCGAGGGCCGCTCCCACGGGGGGCTGCTCTCATTGGGGGCGCGGGGGGTATCAGATTTCCTGCAGTGCCATCCCCTGCGGCGTGCAGGTCAGTACGCCACCATCGCCGTACCAGTCCGGGAGCACGATGCGGCGGGCCGGGTGGCCGTCCAGTTCGAAATCGTGCACGGCGGGGCGGTGGGTGTGGCCGTGGATGAGGGTGTGTACGCCGTTGCGGCGCAGGGCATCCTCGACTGCGCCCGGATTCACGTCCGTGATCCGGTCGGACTTGCTTCGGGTGGAGGCCTGGCTCTGGGCGCGCATGGCCTCGGCCTCCGCATGGCGCTCTGCCAGTGGGCGGGCCAGAAAGGCCGACTGCCACTGACAGGTGCGCACCATGCGACGAAATTGCATGTATTCCTCATCGTCGGTGCACAGGCTGTCGCCGTGCATCAGCAGCACGGGAGTGCCATAGAGATCCACGACGGTCTCCGTCTCCAGCAGCGTGCAGCCGCAACGCTCGGCAAAGGCCTCGCCCACCAGGAAATCCCGGTTGCCATGGGCGAAATACACCGGCAGACCCTCACGGCTCAGCCGATGCAGGATGTCGAGAATTTTATCCAGGTGCGGCGCGGGATCATCATCGCCGATCCAGTATTCGAACAGATCACCCAGTATATAAAGCGCGTCAGACCCGGGAGCCCGCTCGGTAAGAAACCGGGCGAACTGCTCCAGGGTGCGTGGACGATCCCTGTCCAGGTGCAGATCGGAAATGAACAGCGTTTGAGGCACCGGGCAGGCTTACTGCTCGGTCACGCTATTGAGCACGATGGGCTCCTTGGGCACGTCCTGATGCATACCCTGACTGCCGGTGGGCACCGCCACGATACTTTCGACCACGTCCATGCCCTCCACCACCTTGCCGAACACGGCATAGCCCCAACCCTGGGGCGTCTCGGCGGTGAAGTCCAGGAAGCGGTTGTGCTCCACGTTGATGAAGAACTGCGCCGTGGCGGAGTGGGGGTTGGGGGTGCGGGCCATGGCCAGCGTGCCCACCTCGTTGCTCAGGCCGTTATTGGCCTCGTTGCGAATGGGATCGCGGGTGGGCTTTTGCTGCATGTCCGGGGTGAAGCCGCCACCCTGCACCATGAACCCAGGGATCACCCGGTGAAAGATGGTGCCGTCGTAGAAGCCGTCGCGCACATAGGCCAGGAAGTTCTCGACCGTTTCGGGTGCCTTGTCCGCGTAGAGTTCCAGGACCAGGGTGCCCTTGGTCGTTTCAATCTGGACCTTGGGGTTGTCGGTTTCGGCCATCACTTGGTTTCCCATGGTTAAGGACAGCAGCGCCAGGAGCGCTACACACTGTCGGATCATTGATTTCATGCGATTTTGTCCGTCGGGGTTACCCGTTGGTGTTCGGTGATGATAGCCGTTGCAGGCGTCCCGGGAAAGTTCGCCCCGCCCTGACGGGGTGTGGAGCGGTCCTTACCGGGCTTCGCGGCCGGCCTTTCTGGTGTATCGTGGGGCTTGGTATGCTTTGCTGCCTGCCCCATTCTGATCTGCCAGACCTGTGACATGCTGAACATATACAACACCCTCACCCGCCGCAAAGAACCCTTCAAGTCCATGGAAACGGGCCGGGTGCGCATGTATGTGTGTGGCATGACCGTGTACGACTACTGCCACCTGGGCCACGCGCGGGTCCTGGTGGTCTTCGATATCGTCTATCGCTACCTCAAGGCCCTGGGCTATGAGGTGACCTATATCCGCAACATCACGGACATCGACGACAAGATCATTCGCCGCGCCGCGGAGAACGGGGAGGGGATCGAAGCCCTCACGGATCGGTTCATCCAGGCCATGCACGAGGACGCCGAGGCCCTGGGGGTGTTGCGGCCCACGGCCGAGCCACGAGCCACGGAGCACGTGCACGAGATCCTGCACATGATCCAGCGCCTCATGGAACGCGGCTACGCCTATCAGGGCGATAATCGGGACGTGTACTACAGCGTGTCCCGCTTCGAGGATTACGGCAAGCTCTCCGGCAAGCGCCTGGAAGACCTGCGCGCTGGCGAGCGGGTGGCTCAGGATGAGGCCAAGCGCGACCCCATGGATTTCGTTCTGTGGAAGGCGGCGAAACCCGGTGAGCCCGCCTGGGACTCGCCCTGGGGCGCGGGGCGTCCGGGCTGGCACATCGAGTGCTCGGCCATGTCCACACATTTCCTTGGCAATCACTTCGACATCCACGGCGGCGGGCAGGACCTGCAGTTCCCCCACCACGAGAACGAGATCGCCCAGAGCGAAGCGGCCACCTGCGAGCACTTCGTCAACTACTGGATGCACAACGGCTTTGTGCGGGTGGACGAAGAGAAGATGTCCAAGTCCCTGGGTAATTTCTTCACCGTGCGCCAGGTGCTGGAGCACTACCGGCCCGAAGTGGTGCGGTATTTCATCCTGGGCAGCCATTACCGTAGTCCGCTGAACTACAACGACGAGGCCCTGGAAAGCGCCCGCAACGGCCTGTCGCGTCTGTATACGGCCCTGAGAGGGGTCCCGGTCCAGCCGGTTGAAGATGGCGGCGCCGAATACCGTGCCCGTTTCCATGCGGCCATGGCCGACGACTTCAACACACCCGTGGCCCTGGCGGTGCTGTTCGATCTGGCCCATGAGATCAACCGGCTGCGCCAGGAGCAGTTGGATGAGGCGGCCAGTCTGGCTGGGCTGCTCAAGGAACTGGGCGCCACGCTCGGAATTCTGGAGTCGGACCCGGAGGCCTTCCTCAAGGGGGGCGGTTCCGATGAGGGTCCCGACGAGGCCGGGATTGAAGAGCGCATCCAGGCCCGCCTGGAGGCCCGCAAGCGCAAGGATTTTGCCGAGGCGGATCGCATTCGCGACGAACTCAAGGCCCAGGGAGTCATCCTGGAGGACGGCCCGGGCGGGACCACCTGGCGTCGCGAATGATGGGCACGCGATGCCCGGGTCGGGATGGTTGGACTAGAGCGCCATAGAATGGGAAAATCGCAGCAACACTCCCACCCCCCAGGATGACCCCCGATGCCTGCGCAGATCATCGATGGCCGCGCCATTGCCAAAACCGTTCAAGAAGAGGTCCGCCAGGCGGTGGAGGTGCGCGTGGCAGCAGGCCGTCGCGTACCCGGCCTCGCGGTGGTGCTGGTGGGGGAGGATCCGGCCTCACATGTCTATGTGCGCAACAAGCGCCGCACCTGCGAGGCCATTGGCATGGTCTCCCAGTACTTCGAGTTGCCGGACAATGTTTCGCTGGGCGATCTGCTGGACGTGATCGATGACCTCAATGCCGATCCCAATATTGACGGCATTCTGGTGCAGTTGCCGCTGCCCCGGCACATCGACCCCGAGCAGGTGATCGAGCGCATCGACCCCGCCAAGGACGTGGACGGGTTTCACCCCTACAACATGGGCCGTCTGGCCCTGCGTGTGCCCCGGTTACGGCCCTGTACTCCTTATGGTGTGAAACGACTGCTGGACGAAACCGGCGAGACCTACAAGGGGCGTCACGGCGTGATCATCGGGGCCTCCAACATCGTCGGTCGCCCCATGGCCCTGGAGCTGATGCTGGCCGGGGCCACGGTCACGGTGTGTCATCGCTTCACCCACGACATGCAGCTGCATGTGGGGCGGGCGGATATCCTGGTGGCCGCTGCGGGGCGTCCGGGCCTGATTCAGGGCGACTGGATCCGCGAGGGTGCCACGGTGATCGACGTGGGTATCAATCGCCAGGAGGATGGCAGCCTGGTGGGGGATGTGCAGTTCGAGGCGGCGGCGGAGCGTGCTGCCTGGATCACGCCCGTGCCAGGTGGGGTGGGTCCCATGACCGTGGCCATGCTCATGAAGAACACCCTGCAGGCCTGTGAGGCCTCGGAGAAGGCGGGTATCTGTTTCTCGTGAAATCCCGAGGTCATCACTGAGGCTTTGCATCGGCGCAAGGGCTTTGCTACAGTCGTGACCAAGAGGAATCGAAACACATGCGCCATCCCCAAGCACAATCCGGCCACCTCGTGAGCGTCCCGCCCCGGGACGCTTCGCTGGACCGTGCTTCCTGCCTGCCTCTGCTGACCCTGCTGCGACTGCCGCGCTAGCGGCGACTCACTTCGCCTGGCGAGGCCAAAACGCACCCCAACGCAGGAAAGACCGGCCCCAACCAGGGCCCGGGTCAGTGTAGAATTCCTACCCAAACACGCGGACGGCAGCGGCCGTTCCCTGGGAGTTCAGAGACATGGCAGGCAAAGAAAAACTCTTCATTTTCGACACCACCCTTCGCGACGGCGAACAGAGCCCCGGGGCTTCCATGACCCGGGAGGAAAAGGTCCGCATCGCCAAGGGTCTGGAAAAGATGCGCGTTGACGTGATCGAGGCGGGCTTCCCGGCCGCCAGTATCGGCGACTTCGAATCCGTGCAGGCAGTGGCCCGGGCGGTGAAGGACAGCACGGTCTGTGGTCTGGCCCGTGCCAAGGAAGCGGACATTGATCGAGCCGGTGAGGCCCTGCGCGATGCCAACTCCGCGCGCATCCACACCTTCCTGGCCACCTCGCCCATCCACATGGAGCACAAGCTCAAGATGACCCCCGGTCAGGTGGTCGAACAGGCCGTACTGGCCGTTCAGCGTGCCCGCCAATGGACGGACAACGTGGAGTTCTCCCCCGAGGATGCCGGCCGTTCCGAGCTCGACTTCCTGTGCCGCGTGATCGAGGCGGTGATCGATGCGGGCGCCACCACCATCAATATCCCGGACACCGTGGGCTACAACATCCCCCAGCAGTTCGGGGAATTGATCAAGAATCTGCGCGAGCGGGTGCCCAATGCCGACAAGGCCGTCTTTTCCGTGCACTGTCACAACGACCTGGGTGTGGCCGTGGCCAACTCCCTGGCCGCCGTGCTCAATGGGGCCCGCCAGGTGGAGTGCACCATCAACGGCCTGGGCGAGCGGGCCGGCAATGCGGCCCTGGAGGAGGTCGTCATGGCGGTACGTACCCGCCAGGATGTCTTCCCCTGCGATACCACCCTGGACACCACCCAGATCGTGCCTTGTTCGCGGCTCGTCTCCACCATCACCGGTTTCCCGGTGCAGCCCAACAAGGCCATCGTGGGCGCCAATGCCTTCGCTCACGAGTCGGGCATCCATCAGGATGGGGTGCTCAAGCACCGTGACACCTACGAGATCATGCGCGCCCAGGATGTGGGCTGGTCGGACAACCGCATCGTCCTGGGCAAGCACTCGGGTCGCAACGCCTTCCGCACCCGCCTCAAGGATCTGGCCATCGATTTCGAGTCCGAGGAGGAATTGAACGAGGCCTTTGCCCGGTTCAAGGAACTGGCGGACAAGAAACACGAGATCTACGACGAGGACCTTCAGGCCCTGGCCACCGAGGCGGCCATTGCCATGGAACATGAGCGCGCCAAACTGGTGTCGCTGCGGGTGTGCTCGGAGACCGGTGAGACGCCGGTGGCCCAGGTGACGGTGAACGTGGAGGGTAAGGAACTCCATGGCGAGTCCGAGGGCAGTGGTCCGGTGGATGCCGCCTTCAAGGCCATCGAAACGGTGATGCACAGCGGCACGCAGCTGCTCCTGTACTCGGTGAACAACATCACCAGCGGTACCGACGCCCAGGGCGAGGTCACCGTGCGTCTGGAGAAGGCCGGGCGCATCGTCAACGGTCAGGGGGCCGATACCGACATCGTCATCGCCTCTGCCAAGTCCTATCTCAACGCCCTGAACCGTCTTGTGACCCCGGATCACCGGGCCCATCCTCAGCGCGGAGATGTCTGATCAAGGCCAGGCCATGGACGAAGCCCGGCGACGGCAGTACCTGAAAGCCATGGGGATACAGGTCTGGGTGCCGCGCCGGGAGCCGGAGGCGGGCCTGGATCTGTCACCTCCGGAGTCCGTGGCCGTGGCACCCGGGGCAGAGGAGGTTGCCGGGGCGGTGACGGCCACAGCGGTGGATGCGGGCGCCGCCCCTGATCCGACACCCGTGCCGGAGCAGGCGCCCGCCGTCGAGGCACCGCCCGTGGTCGTGGATGCCTCCGTGGGGCGTGAAGCGCCCCCGGAGCCGGAGATGCCGCCCTGGCTGGACGAAGCGCCCTGGCCCGACGATGGATACGAGCCGGTGATGTCCTCGGGAGAGGGATACGACGATCCCGACCTGCCTGAACCCGACGATGGGGTGTCCACCCTGGATTGGGATGGCCTGGCCGCCCGGGTGGCCCAGTGCACCCACTGCAGCGAGCTTTCACAGGCACGCACCCAGACCGTATTCGGCGTGGGCGACCGTCAGGCCGATTGGCTGTTCATCGGCGAGGCCCCCGGTGCCGAGGAGGATCGCCAGGGCGAGCCCTTCGTGGGCCGGGCCGGCAAGTTGCTGGACAGCATGCTCTCCGCTCTGGGCAGGAAACGGGGGGAGGGGGTCTACATCGCCAATATCCTCAAGTGCCGTCCCCCGCGCAATCGGGACCCCTCCCCCGAGGAAGCCCATGCCTGCCGGCCCTATCTGGATCGCCAGATCCAGTTGATCCGCCCCAAGGTCCTGGTGGCCCTGGGGCGGGTGGCGGCCCAGAACCTGCTGGAGACCAGCGATGCCCTGGGCACCCTGCGAGGGCGGGTGCGGACCTACCGGGGCATCCCGGTGGTGGTGACCTACCACCCGGCCTATCTGCTCAGGCGGCCGCTGGAAAAGCGCAAGGCCTGGGAGGATCTGTGCCGGGCCATGGATCAGATACAAGCCGGACAGAAGGGATCATGAACGCAGTCACCGCGCCCAATCTGGAATTGCGGCCCATGATGCGCAACGACGTGTCACGGGTGATGGAAGTGGAGCCCCGTGCGTATCCGTTCTCCTGGACTGAGGCCATTTTTCAGGACTGCCTGCGAGTGGGCTACTCCTGTTGGGTGCTGGAGGATGCGAAAACCAGTCATCTCATTGGTTACGGGGTGATGTCCATGGCGGTGGGGGAATGTCATGTGCTCAACCTGACCGTGCGTCCAGAGATGCAGGGACGGGGTTTTGGCCGCCATCTTCTAAGGTGCTTCCTTGAAGTGGCCCGGGAGCGACATGTGGAAACGGTATTCCTGGAGGTGCGCCCCACCAACGCCCCAGCCCTGGAACTGTATCGTACCGAGGGCTTCAATGAAGTCGGTCTGCGTCGCGGCTACTATCCCGCCATCCACGGCCGCGAGGATGCCCTGGTGATGGCCCGGCACCTGAAGTAGGGCAAAAGAACTCAGGTCTGGGTCTGGGTGTGTCAACGCCAGTGGCGCTGGTGCGTATTACCCCGTGAACACACCGAAAACACCCCATGGGGAGACACATCATGAATCGCAAGCCGACTCGCCAACCCAGCCTCATCCTGACCCGTTCCTTGCTCGCCGGGGCTGTGGCCCTTTCACTGGCCTTTGGCGGCATGGGCATCGCTTCGGCACAACCCACAGGCATGGATCATCCCCGCGCCGAACAGGGCGCCCCCTGGGGCGGGAAGGACAGGGCCGATTTCCGCCGGGACATGTCTCAGGAAGAGCGTCAGGCGCTGCGTGAAAAACGCGAGGAGCGCCGTCAGGCCTGGAACGACATGAGGGATGAGCAGCGCGAGGCACTGCGGGAAAAGCGCAGTGAACACCGCAAGGCCTGGCAGGAAATGGACAAGGATGATCGCCAGGCCATGCGCGAGAAGATGCAGGAGCGGCGTGAGGCCTGGAGGGAAATGGACGAGGATGATCGTAAGGCCCTGCGTGAACGCAAGCAGGAACGGCGCGCGGCCTGGGAAGCCATGAGCCCGGAAGAGCGCCGCGAGATGCGTGAGAAACTTCGGGGCATGGACCCACAGGAGCGCCGTGAATGGTTTCAGCAGAAACGTGGTTGACGCGGAGGCATGATGTCCGCGCCCCTGGAAGCCTGGTCCATGGATGATGGGGCGGTGCCCACCACCGCCCCCAGACCCAAACCGGCGGATGGCAGGCAAGCCTTCCCCGTGGCCAGCACCCTGGATGAATTCCTGGAAGGGGTGCAGGGCCGTGCCGTGCGCATGGCGGCTCTGGCCCTGGGGGAGCGAGAGGCCGCCCTGGACCTGGTGCAGGATGCCATGGTGGCCTTGATCGACCGCTACCGGGACCGGCCACCGGAGGCCTGGGGGCCACTCTTCTGGCGTATTCTGCAGAGCCGTATCCGCGACACCTATCGGCGTCGCCGGGTGCGTCAACGGGTCCTGGCGGTCCTTGGCTGGTCGGCAGAAGAAGACCAGGAGGATCCGATGAACACCCTGCCGGATTCGTTCACCCCCGGGCCGGACCAGGCCCTGACCGATGGTCGGTTCGCCCGGGATCTGGAGTCTGCCTTGCGCGCCTTGCCCCTGCGGCAACAGCAAGCCTTCCTGCTGCGCCATTGGGAGGGTCTGGACACGGCGGCCACGGCCGCAGCGCTGGGCATCAGTGAAGGGAGCGTGAAGACCCATTTGTACCGAGCCCTGCAAAGCCTGCAGGGACATCTGGAGGCCTACCGATGAGCCCCGAACGGCATTCCCCTGCCCATCCCGCCCCGGACAATGATTCCAGGGAAGGGGTTGATGATTCCGCCGCCCTGCTGGAGCGGGTGTGCCACACGCTGGACGCTCAGGCCACACTGACCCGCTCCGAGCAGGCTCGCCTGCGCCAGGCCCGCCGTGACGCACTGGCCGCGACCCGGTCGGCCGCACCTGCGCGCTGGTTTCCCGCAGGTGGGCTGGCCCTGGCGGCCTCGCTCATGCTTACGGTGGCTGTATGGTTTGCCCTGGCACCGGGCACCGGTCATGAGCCCATGCCGGTGGCCCTGGCCGAGATGGAAGACATGGACTGGCTCATGGAGAGTGACGACCCCTTCTGGGTGGTGGATCTGGATGATCCGGCGTTCGTGCTCTGGGCCATGGAGGAGGGGCAGTGATGAGAACCCTCCTGATCCTGCCCTGTCTTGTCCTGTGCCTGGCCTGGCCGGTCACGTCCATGGCCGAAGATGCACCGCCGGAGGCACCCGCATGGTCCGAACTCAGCCGCGACCAGCAGTCGGTGCTGGAACCCTTGTCCGAAGAGTGGAACGACCTGCCGGAAAAGCGCCGAGCCCACCTGTTGCGCATGGCCGAGCGCTGGAAGGGGATGGACGCAGACGAGCGGGCCGCCCTGAACCACAGGCTGGAACGATGGCAGTCCATGTCGCCCGAGGAGCGGGAACGGATGAAGTCCCGCGCCCAGCACCTGCGCTCCCTGAGCCCGGAGGAGCGGCAGGAACTGCGGCAACGCTGGGAGCGTTATCGGGATCTGCCCGATGAGAAACAGGAGCGTTTGAGGGAGCGCTGGCAGGAGATGACCCCGGAGGAGCGTGAGGCGTGGCGGGAGCGGCGGGGGCGTCATCATTGAAGGGGGGAGGCGCCAGGGCCCGGGTCAACCACTCACCCATTACAGTCCCCCTCCCACATCCCGTACAATGCAGGGTTTTACCCAGGTCGATCCTCACTCATGCCCTCCAGACACACCACGGAAACCGCCCGGCGGCGCACCTTCGCCATCATCTCCCACCCGGACGCCGGCAAGACCACCGTCACCGAAAAGCTGCTGCTGTACGGGGGTGCCATCCAGATGGCGGGCACCGTGAAGGGGCGCAAGTCGGATCGTCATGCCACCTCCGACTGGATGGAGCTGGAGAAGCAGCGCGGCATCTCCGTCACCTCGTCGGTGATGCAGTTCCCCTACAAGGACTGCATCGTCAACCTGCTGGACACCCCCGGTCACCAGGACTTCTCCGAGGATACCTACCGCACCCTCACCGCCGTGGACTCGGCGCTGATGGTGATTGACGTGGCCAAGGGCGTGGAGGAGCGCACCATCAAGCTGATGGAGGTGTGCCGCCTGCGCGACACCCCCATCATGACCTTCATCAACAAGCTGGACCGGGAGGGTCGCGATCCCATCGACCTGATGGACGAGGTGGAAAATGTGCTCAAGATCCCCTGTGCGCCCATCACCTGGCCCATCGGCATGGGCAAGCGTTTCAAGGGGGTGTACCACCTCAAGCGGGATGCGGTGCACCTGTTCTCGCCCACCCATGGCGGCAAGAGGAATGCCGGCGAGGTGATCCAGGGGCTGGACAATCCGCGCCTCGATGAGGTGCTGGGTGGCCAGGCCGATGAGCTGCGGGAGGAACTGGAACTGGTGATGGGGGCCTCGAACGAGTTCGACCTCGAGGCCTATCTGGAGGGGCGTCTGACGCCCGTGTTCTTCGGTTCGGCCATCAACAATTTCGGTCTGCAGGAACTGCTGGACGACTTCGTGGAATACGCCCCGCCGCCGCGTTCGCGGGCCACGGAGTCCCGGGAGGTGATGCCGGAGGAAGAGAAGTTCTCCGGATTCGTCTTCAAGATTCAGGCGAACATGGACCCCCAGCACCGGGACCGCATCGCCTTCATGCGCATCTGCTCCGGCAGCTTCAAGAAGGGCAGCAAGCTGCACCATGTGCGCATCGGCAAGGACGTACGCATCGCTGACGCCCTGACCTTCCTCGCCTCGGACCGGGAACATGCGGAGGAGGCCTTCCCCGGTGACATCATCGGCATTCACAACCATGGCACCATCCGCATCGGTGACACCTTCACCGAGGGCGAGAAGCTGGCCTTCACCGGCATTCCCAACTTTGCCCCGGAGCTGTTCCGCCGCGCCCAGCTGCGTGATCCCCTGAAGATGAAGCAGTTGCAGAAGGGCCTGCAGCAGCTTTGTGAGGAGGGCGCCACGCAGTTGTTCAAGCCGCTGAACAACAATGACCTGATCCTGGGCGCCGTGGGCGTGCTGCAGTTCGATGTGGTGGCCCACCGCCTGAAGAACGAGTACAACGTGGACGCCGGTTTCGAGAACGTGAACGTGCAGACGGCCCGTTGGGTCAGTTCCGGGGATGAGCGCAAGCTGGAGCAGTTCAGGGACAAGGCCTCGAACAACCTGGCCATCGACCACGGCGGCGATCTGGTCTACATCGCCCCGACCCGGGTGAATCTGCAGATGGCTCAGGAAAAATGGCCTGAAATCGAGTTCAGCGCCACCCGGGAGCACGGTATCGCCAGTTGAAACAAGGGTGGGGGCGGATGTTCCATCCGTCCTCCCGACTTACCGATCCTGCCTTAGCTGATCCAATCCCTGATCTGCTGGTGAATCCGGGCCAGGGCGCTTTTTCTGATCTCATCGGGCATGGGAGTGGATCCCATCTGGATGCCGATGATGTGTACGGTCGGAGGCAGGACCCCCATGGCCTTGCCCAGGGCCAGTGCGCCCACGACGCCCAGGTTGTGACTGGAGACGGTGGTGTCCGGGTGAACCAGGTCGTCCATGGACAGGGCATGCACCGCGCCTGGTGGTCCGCCGGCATCCATGGCGTCCACCAGGATCACGCTGTGCTGCTCCTTCATGGCCTCGATCAGACCGGCGCCGGGGCGGTCCAGTGTCAGGGTGTTCACGCCGGAAATGGGGGGCAGGGTCTCCACGGCTTCCCATCCCAGGGTGTCCTCACCAAAGGGGGAGCCGATACCGATGACGAGTACCCCCATCCTTACCCCTCTCCCCGATCCACCCGCACCTTCAGGAAATGCGTTGCACAGGAGATGCACGGATCATAATTACGGATCACCATCTCCCCCCGCAGCCGCAGGGAATCGTCGTCATGATGCAATCCAAAGGCCTCCAGCGACTGGCGCAGATCCTCCTCCATGCGGGCCTGGTTCTGTGAGGTGGGGGGCACGATGCGGGCGGTGACCACCTTGCCCTCATCGTCTACGCGGTAGTGATGCCATAGGATTCCCCGGGGCGCCTCGGTGGCGCCGAAGCCTTCTCCGGCCCGGGGTTCCACCTGAGCATAAGGCGTGTCCGTGGGGGCATAGGCCTCCAGAAGACGGCGGGCCTCCTGCAGGGCCTCCAGCAATTCCACGGCGCGGGCCACCAGGGAGTGAAACATGTTCCGGCTGGGCCAGTTAAGGCCCGTGGCATCCAGTGCGGCCCGGGTGCGGGGGGAGAGGCGATCCAGATTCAGGTTCAGCCGGGCCAGCGGCCCCACCAGATAGGGCTGGCCATCCAGGTGAGAATACAGCGCCGTGGAATGGGGTACGTGGCTCTCCACGAAATGATCCGCATAGTCATCCGCCGATATGTCCAGACCCTGATCCGATACGATGCGCCCGGCATACATGGGATAGTCATCATCATGCCGCAGGGCCACGTTGGTGAAGCTCTGCTCATCCACCGGCAGGTCCAGGCCGGCGGTGAATCCCACCAGGGCCTCGGCATCGTCCACGGCCTGATCCAGCCGATCCCCCAGGGCCCGCGCATCCTCCAGTGAGGGAGCATGATGGAAGCCGCCCACCCGCACACCCACCGGATGCACCGAACGGCCCCCCAGGAAACGGATCAGATCATTGCCCAGTTTCTGCAGGGCCAGACCCCGGTGCACCGCCTCCGGGTGGTCCTGGGCCATGGCGATGGCGTTGTCATAGCCTAGGAAGTCGGGCAGGGCCAGCAGGTGCACATGCAGGGCATGACTCTGAATCCACTCACCGCAGTACATCAGGCGCCGGTTGCGGATCACCCATTCGGAGGGCGTCAGGCCGAAGGCCTGTTCCAGGGCCTGCACGGCGCTCATCTGATAGGCCACCGGGCAGATGCCGCAGATGCGCGCCACGGTGTCGGGCACCTCGCGCCAGCTACGAGCTTCCAGGAATTTCTCGAAATATCGGGGTGGTTCGAAGATGCGCAGGCGCAACTCCTCGATGCGGCCCTCCCGGGCCCGAAGCTCCAGGGCGCCTTCCCCTTCCACCCGGGCCAGCACCGGAACCTCGATACGGATGTCCCGCATGTGGGGTGCGTGCTCACTCATGGCGTGCCCTGATCCCAGTTGCGGCCTTCCTCGAGAAATCCGGGGGCCTGGCTGTTGATGAAGTGAAAGCGCCGGGCGATGTCCTCGGGCATCAGCCCCAGCCCCTGAAAGCGCCGGGACAGTGGCGCCGTGTTGGGGTTTTCCGCGGGCCCGAAGCAGCCGTAGCAGTCACGGCCGAAGGCGGGGCAGATGGCGCCGCAGCCGGTGCGGGTGACCGGCCCGAGGCAGGGTGTGCCCCGGGTCACCAGGACACAGACGATGCCCTGGCGCTTGCAGGCCTGACAGACCTTCTCGTTGTCCACGAAGGGCAGGGCGCCGAACAGCAGTCGGCGGATGGCGGTGAACACCTGCTGGGCATTCACCGGGCAGCCCCAGAGTTCCAGGTCCACCTTCACCTGGTCGGAGATGGCGCTGGCCTTGTCCAGGCTCTCGATGAATTCCGGGCGGGCATAGATGGCCCGGGTCCAGTCATCCACCCCCTGGGCGTTGAAATTGCGCAGGGCCTGCAATCCCCCGGCGGTGGCACAGGCGCCGATGCTGATCAGATAACGGGCACTCTCCCGCACCCGACGGATGCGCACCGCCTCTTCCTGGGTGGAGATGCTGCCCTCCACGAAGGCGATGTCCACGGGGGCATCCGGGTCCATGGGGCCGGCCTCGGCAAAATGCACGATGTCCACCAGCCCGGCCAGTTCCAGCAAGGCGGGGCCGGCATTGATGAAGGCCAGCTGACAGCCGTCGCAGGAGCTGAATTTGTGGACCGATACCCTGGGTTTCATCAGAAGCCCTCCCGGTCGATCCAGTCGGCGATATCCGGATAACGGAACACGGGTCCGTCCTGGCAGATGAAGTGAGGCCCCACCTGGCAATGGCCACAATGACCGATGCCACACTGCATGTTGCGCTCGATGCTCAGCCAGATATGGAAGGGGTCCACACCCCGCTCCAGCAGTCGGGGAATGGCCGCCTTCATCATGGGCTCCGGTCCGCAGAGCACGGCCACCGTGTCCTCCGGAGGGATGTTCGCCTTCTCCAGCAGCACCGTGACATTGCCCACGCTGAAGGGCCATTGGGGGCCGCCCTGGTCCGCCGCCAGCAGCACCTGCACGTCGCGGATCTGCTCCCATTCCTGGTACTGGCGTCGCCAGATCAGGTCGTTGCTGTGCTTCACTCCCTGGAGGATGGTGATCTGGCCATGGTCATCGCGCCGGCGCAGCATGTAGCGGATCATGGAGACCACCGGTGCGCAGCCCAGTCCGCCGCTGATGACCACCACGTTGCGGCCCTGGGCCGCCTGCAGGGGCCAGCCCCGGCCATAGGGGCCGCGCAGGCCCAGGGTGTCGCCCACCCGCAGGCGCTCAAGCCCGTGCGTGACCCGACCCACGGCACGGATGGTGTGCTCCAGCGGGCCGTTGTCCTCGGGATCGGACACGATGGAGATGGGCACCTCGCCCACCCCGAACAGATAAAGCATGTTGTACTGCCCTGGGTAGGAGCGGTAGGCGTCACGAATCTTCGGGTCCACCAGCTCCAGCTTCACGGAGAAGATGTCCCGGGTCTCCTGCACACGGCTGGTGATGCGGGCAGCCCAGGGCAGGTCGGTGGGCTCACGCATCGGGGGCCTCCTTCAGCAGGGCATGGGCCTCGGCGGTGATGTCGATGCCCACCGGACACCAGGTGATGCAGCGGCCACAGCCCACGCAGCCGCTGCGACCATATTGCTCGTGCCAGCTGCCCAGCTTGTGGGTGAGCCATTGGCGGTAGCGCAGCCGGGTGTCGGAGCGCACCACGAAATGTCCCATGAAGCTGTGTTCGGCATTGAAGCAGGAGCTCCATTGTCGCAGATGCTCGGAACTGTCGCCGCCAAGGGCCGGTTCGTCCATTTCCATGTGACAGAAACAGGTGGGGCACACCGCCGTGCAGTTGCCGCAGGACAGGCAGCGCTCGCCCACATCTTTCCAGTGCCCGGCCTGAAGCCGTTCATACAGGCCCTGCTTGAGATGGCGACCGGGCAGGGTGCGGCGCTGGCCCATGGCGGCCTGGTGGGTTTCCTTTTCAACCGTACGCCGCTGCGCCGCCGTGGCCGCATCCAGGTCGAGACGTTCCAGCAGGGTTTTCCCCGCCTGGGTGCCGGCCCAGAGCAGATACCCCTCGTCCAGCTCGGCCATGCCCAGATCATGACCCCGGCTGATGGCCGGACCATCACCGGTGGAGGCGCAGAAACAGGTCTGCGCCGGGTGTGCACAGGACATGCCCACCAGGAATAGCGCCTCGCGTCGCCTGCGGAACCAGGGGTCGGGAAAACGCCCGTGCATGAAATGCCGCTCCTGCAGGTCCAGCGCGGCCAGATCGCAGGCACGCAGGCCGATCAGTGCCGTGGGCTCCGGATCTTCCTGAGTGGACTGAAACGACAGTTGTCCATCGGCGGATCGCTGCGCCCGCCAGATGGGCTCCCGTGGGCGGAAGGTCAGGGGCTTGAGCGCCTGGGGGCCATTGGCCCAGGCGAAGCAGCGGGGGGTGTCCTGCTCCTGGAGGCGATAACGGCCGGGCTGCTGCACGTCGCGGACACCCGCGGGCAGATCATCCCAGCGTCTCAGCGGCTGGAACAGCAGGGTACCCTCCCGGGCCACCGGACCCAGGATGCGACCGAAGCCGGCGCCCCGCAGGGCCTCGAGAAGGCGGTCGGCCTCGGCGCGCGGCAGGAAGACGGTTTGCTCGTCCATGATGAGAGGTTAGCGCAGGCCTTGCTACGCGGGGATGACAAATGCCGCAGGCACGATCCAGGTCAATATCCATGGCCCCCGGGTACGCCTTGATGCCGGTCAAGGAGGGGCGGGCCTCCCGATCCGGATACTGCGGCCCTCGAGCCTATTCCCTGGAGCATCACCATGAACTGCAACCAATGCGAACAGACCTTCCGGCAGACTGCCTGCGTGACCTCCCCGGGCACCTGCGGCAAGGACGAGGACATGCACTCCCTGCAGGAGTTGCTGATTTACGGCCTCAAGGGCATGGCGGCCTACGCCCATCATGCCCGTCGCCTGGGGCAGTCGGATGCGGAAGTGTCCGCATTCATGGAGGAAGCCCTGTTCGCCACCATGACCAACGTGAACTTCGACATGGACTCCCTGCTGGAACTGTGTCTGCGCTGCGGTCAGATGAACCTCAAGGTGATGGAGATGCTGGACCGGGGTCACGTGGAGACCTTCGGTCAACCGGCCCCGGCTACCGTGAAGGAAGGCACCCAGGCCGGCCCCGGCATCCTGGTCACCGGCCACGACCTGCTGGATCTGTGGGATCTGCTCAAGCAGGTGGAGGGCACCGACATCAAGGTGTACACCCACGGTGAAATGCTGCCGGCCCACATGTACCCCAAACTGCACAACCACCCGAACCTGGCCGGTCATTTCGGCGGCGCCTGGCAGATGCAGAAGCGGGAGTTCGACCAGTTCCCGGGGCCGGTGCTGGCCACCACCAACTGTGTGCTGATTCCGCCGGCCAGCTACCGTGACCGCCTGTTCACCACCCGCGCCACGGCCGTGCCGCAAGGTCAGCGCATCACCCACGAGGACTTCTCCGCGGTGATCGAGGCGGCGCGTCGCTGTGCGCCCTGTGTGGATCAGCCCAAGGGTGAATCCACGGTGGGCTTCCACCACAGCGTGCTGCTGTCCCATGCCGATACCCTGGTGGAGGCGGTCAAGGCCGGCAAGATCAGTCGCTTCTTCGTCATCGGTGGGTGCGACGGCGCCGCCAAGGGCCGCAACTACTTCAGCGATTACGCCGAAGCGACCCCCGACGACAGCTTCATCCTCACCCTGGGCTGCGGCAAGTACCGCATCCGGGATCAGGAATACGGCGAGCACCTGGGCTTCCCCCGTCTGCTGGACATGGGACAGTGCAACGACGCCTACGGTGCCATCCGTGTGGCCCTCGCCCTGGCCGAGGCCTTTGAGTGCGAGGTGAATGAACTGCCCCTGAGCCTGGTGATCAGCTGGTTCGAGCAGAAGGCCGTGGCGGTGTTCCTCACCCTGCTGAGCCTGAACGTGAAGGGCATCACCCTGGGGCCGAATCCGCCGGCCTTTGTGTCCCCGAATGTCTTCGCATTGCTCCAGGAACGTTACGACCTGAAGCTGACGGGGAGCGACCCCCAGGGTGACGCGGCCCGCGCCGTGGCGACGACCTGATCATGCTGCGCCTCGGGGAAGGCAGCGCACCACTGGTGTTGCGCCTTTCCCGGGGCAGGATTGCAGGCCCGCAAAGGACCATGAATCCGGGATATCGGCCCCAAATCCCTGTGATAAACTTCACACCCTGTTGATCGAAGGCCTGTCCCATGAGCACCCACGTGGCCGGGGCCGTCCCGGAAAAGAAAACCCTGGCGGAGTGGACCGTCGCGCTGCGTGAGCGTGACATGCCGGTCTTTTCCAATACCGTGCAGGCCATCAACACCATCATCGAGGATGAGAAGAAGGGGGCCATGGAAATGGCCACCGTCATCTTGCAGGACCCCAACCTCACTGCGCGAATCCTCAAGCTGAGCAATAGCAGCTATTTCAACCCCGGCCGCCGCAAGATCATCACCGTCACCCGCGCCATCGTCATCATCGGCATTGATGTGATCCGCGAGATGGTGCTGGCCTGTGCCTTCTTCGAGGCCATCCTGTCCGCCAGCAACAAGAATCGTGCCCACGAGGAGATCGCCCGCGCCATCCACTCCGCGGTGCAGGCCAAATACCTGGCCATCGCAACCCAGGATCCGTTTCCTGAAGAGGTGTTCATTGCCGCCCTGCTGCAGAACATCGGTCACATTGCCTTCTGGTGTTTCTCGGGCGAGGAGGGCGACCGACTGCGGGATCTGCTGGATGAGGGCACCATGACCCAGCAGGCCGCAGAGCGTGAAGTGCTGGGCTTCAAGCTGGCCGATCTGGATGTGGCCCTGTGCAAGAGCTGGAACCTCAAGGGGCTGATCGAGGAGACCGTGAGCAAGCATGGCCGGGTTCGCGAGCCGCGGGTCAAGCTCGTGCATCTGGGCTGCGAGGTGGTGAACGTGCTCAAGCAGGGTGAGGAATCTCATCAGTATCCGGCCTGCCTGGAGCAGATCGCCTCGCTCACTGGTCAGAACCAGCGAGAGATCGAGAGCCACCTGCGACAAAACACTGAATCCGCCGCCGGTATTGCCAGGCAATTCGGCGCCACGGAGGCGGCCGAGCTGATCCAGCGCAAGGCCCGTGAACTGATCGACCATGATGCTTCGGCCTCGCAGATGGATCGCAAGGAGTTGCAGGTGCAGATTCTGCGGGATATATCGAGCATCCTTTCCAGCAGCCGGATCGATATCAATCTGCTGCTGGAAACCATCATGGAAGGCATTCAGCGCGGCCTGGGAATGGACCGGGCCCTGTTCGCTGCGCTGTCCTCCGATCGTGCGGTGCTGCACGAGAAGGTTGCCCTGGGGTGGCGTAGACAGAGCCATACATACAAGTTCACGCTGCCGCTGGTGTCCTCACCTCCCAACCTGTTTCACAAGGCAGTCTTCAGCCCCGAGGCGCACTGGCTCACACCGGAGGGTCAGCCCGGCCTGTACTCGCCCGCCGACGTGGATCGTATCGGCTGCCACCCCTGCTTCGTCATGTCCCTGAATTCGGGTGATAAACCTGTGGGCATGATTTACGCTGACCGGGCCTACAGCCAGGAGCCGTTGTCCCAGGAGGCGTTCAGGACCTTCGAGCACTTTGTTCAGCAGGGGAATATCGGTCTGACGCTCTATCGGCTGCAAGGGTCCTGAGCGGTGCCGGACCAGCCCCGATGATGGCACCGCCGTCCATGGTCGACAGCCGGACGACTTGAGCAATCCCTCTCAAAGGCGAACCATGAGTGACTGAGTGGCCTTTCGACCCGTGGGCCGGGGGGCGTGGATGATGCAAGGGGGTTCACATGGTCGGGATCAAGGTGGGTTGGACGGGTTCGGTGGCTGCGAGCTTTCTGCTGGCGGCGGGGCTGGCGTCTGCGCAGGATGTTTCCCAGGGGCGTTATCAGGTCCTGGAACTGGAGGGGGATCTGGAATGGGCGTCGGGGCCGTCCGAACTGATCTCCATGGAATCCCGGGAACAGGTGACCCTCCGGGCCCTGCGGGCCTTCGGTCGACTCCCCGAGGAGTTCTCCCGGCTTGCCCTGGACCTGCGGGGCCAGGGCGTGGACCTGTTTTCTGCCGGCCCTGCCGAGGTGCGCGAGCTGCTGGAACAGGCCCGGTCCGGTGACCTGAGGGCCGATCCCGCCGCGCTGGAAGCCCTGCTGGCGCTGCTGGAGGATCGGGATTACCTGGACTGGGAGCCGTTACGCCCTGGTGAGGCGCTGACCCTGACTGATGAGACCCGCTTTCGGGGCCAGGGCCAGTTGGTGCTGGAGGATGCCTCGGGTGAACGTCAGCGACTGGCCACCCGGGATGATGATCGCCACGGGCTCAGGGTGATGCCGGCTGACGAGCATGGACTGCGGCCAGAAGAGGGCCCCGCATTGCCCGAACGCGTGGCGCAATGGTGGTCGGACTGGAATCAGCGTCTTGAAGCGCTGCAGGGGCCGCTTCAGATGGATGCCCCGCAGGAGCTGGTGCCATTGGGCGACGGACGCTTTCAGACCAGCCTGACTTCCGTGGCGGTGATGGCTCCCTGGCCCACTGTGGGCATGTCCACCTCCTGGGTTCCCCTGGATGACCTGACCGTCACGGTGGGACCTTTCGCGGACGAACGCATTCCCTTCCACGTGAGTCTGCCCTCCGAGGTGTCGGTGCTCACCGAGGATGGCGAACGCCTGGCCCGGGTGGACTTCACGGCACCCCGTCTTGAGGGGGTGTGGGCGGATGACCTGGGGGTGATGCTGGAAACCCGCTTCACCATGGGGCCTTCCTCCATGACCGTGGGTTATGGACGGTCCCCGGATGCTCCGGTGGATCATCCACGAGATCATGGTCAACGCTTCGATCCGGAATCCCCCCGACGCATTGCCCTGGATGCAATGGACGTGACGCTGGATCTTCAGGACGCCGGGGCAGGCATCTTCAGCGGCCCACTGGCCGTGGAGATCAAGGGCCTGGACGTGCTCAACATGGCAGATCAGTCGATGGTGACGCTGGGCCGGCTGGCATTCAATGCAGACTACCAGGGCATGGATCTGGCCACCCTCGCGAGACTGAGCGATCAGGCGGCCACGCCAGAGCAGCTGATGGAGCAGGACCCGGCGGAACTCCTGGCCAGTACGCTGAAGGCCATGGGAGGTTTTGAATCGACAATGGAGATGTCGGAGTTGTTCATCAATGGGCCCGAGGATTATCAATTCTTCCGCATGACCGAGGGACATGTCCGGATCGGTTTCGTACCTTCCGCACAGGGCGACCTGCATCGCGATCTGTGGGCCGGTGTGGCGGTGGAAGGCTGGTCCTTCGGAGATGGCGATCGGCGCGAGCAGGTGCAGTTCGAGATGAAATCGGCCTCCATGGAGGGGCGACTGAACGGGCTGTCCTCCATGGCCCTGCTGCACCTGGGCATGCAGTCCATGATGACCGGGGGACTGGAGGATGAAGTGCTACTGGGGATGGCTCGCGAGATCCTGGGCGGTCTGAGTGTGACCATGAGTCTGGACGACGCCCGGGGCACGTTCGTGGACAGTCGGGAGGAGATTCGGGAAGAGATGGGTGTAGGGAGTTTCCATCTGAACCTTGCCCTGGAGGCTCTGGACGGGCCCGCACCCAACCTGAGCATGGATTATGCCCACGCGGGGGTGGTGCCGTTCGATGGCATGGTGCCTCCCGTAATGGAGAGCCTGTTGCCTGAAGGGGTGGCCCTGGAGCTGAAAGCCAAAGGTTTGCCAACGGGCTTCCTGGCCGATGCCGGCGTGGTCGAAGGCCTTCAGACGGGACGCCTGGACCCCGTGGTGGTGATGCTTGAACAGTTGGTCGGCAATGACTCGCGTCTGGACATCCCCAATGTGACCCTTGGATTCCCGGACGGACAGATCCTCATCAGTGGCCGGGGATGGGCCGAGAAGGCGGACGAAGCCGGGCCGGATCGGGTTTCCGGTGAATGGGACCTGAGCATCCACAATCTGGATGCCCTGGTGGAACCGCTGTTGGCCATGGCGGGCGAGGAGGAGCGTCGACAGATCAACGCCACGGTGGTGATGCTGAAGATGCTGGGAGAAACCCCCGAATCAGAGGCCCCCGGCAGCATCCATCAGTACCACATTCAGGCAGACAGCCTCGGGCAGATACTGATCAACGGGAACGATCTGGCTCCGTTGCTGGATGGCCTGAATCGCTGATACCGGATTGGCGGACCATCTCCATCAGTTGGTGGCGCCTGCATGCACCGGTCTTCAGGTAGATCCGGTGCATGTAGGTCTTCACCGAAGACTCGGAAATGCCCAGGTTGGCGGCGATCTCCCGATAGGTCTTGTCCTCCATGACCTGCTTCAGCACATGCTGTTCCTGTTCGGACAGCAGTTGAGCAATCCCCGCGGGGACCGCAGGCATACCGACCGCTGCGGCATCACCCGAATCCAGCGATTCAGGTTCCCGACGCGTGAACGGGATATGCAGCAGCAGGGCGGCCAGATTCAAAACGATCAGTGCCGCGAAGGCCAGCACCTCCGCGGCGCCACCCACACTCATGGCCAGCCATTTGCCGAGGATGATGCCCCCGCAAAGGGCCCCCACGCCGTAACAATAGGCAGTACTCACCGGATGATGCCTGAGGATTCGGGAGAGCAGGAACAGGTCCACCAGCCCGGCGGCGATCATCATGGCGAACATGGCGCCATGGATGCCCGGGGCGTGCGGGGCGATCTGCCACAGTGCAAACGCCACCAATGCGCCCAGCACAGCCGTCAGCATGGTGACCGTGGCCTGATAACGACCCAGCAGCCACAAGGCCAGGACGGCCCCCGCTCCATAGAACAGGACCTCGGAGCCCGGGGCCCAGGCCACCGCCCCGTAAGCGGGCATGAGGCCGCCGTACATGAGCCCGCTCACCACCTGGAACAGCAGTACAAAGGGAAGGTAACGCAGCAGTGGCTCCAGGGTGGTGGCGTCTTCAGGGCGCGGGTCCCCGGATTCACGGGACCGGGGGAACAGGCCCAGCAGCAACACGGCCAGGAGCATGAGTTTCATGGGGTCGGGCATGGGGGAGGCGATCAGCGCCAGGGCCAGAAGATTGCCGCCCGCCAGGGTGGCGACCCCGGTGGTGACGGGCTGTTCGGCACCTTTGAGATACTGGCCCACCCTCAGGGAGACCGGCACGGCGCCCAAACCCAGGGCGATCATCCAGATGGCCACCACCATGTCCGGGATCAGCGCTGATATCAGCGTCAGCAGGCTGGTGAGGATCACGCCTGCCTGGCACAGGCGCTCGAGGCGCATGGAGGGCAAGCGGATCGCCGCATAACCCAGGGCCAACAGTCCCAGGGTGTGCGGGATCAGGAACCAGAGCATCAACTCCGTCTTGCCCAGAAGCACCCCCGACATGGGGAATGTCGTCAGCCAGGCCACATATGAAGCGGTCGAACCTGCCGCTCGCCAATCGTTTTTCGACAGGAACATCGTCTACTCAAATGACTGATTTGGCGGCAAGTCTACACCAGGGTTGACAGTGGTCCAAAGCATGGTTGACACGCTGACGACTCGCCATGTGCGGGCGCGGGGAGGATGATGTGATCATTGCCCATGTTGTTGTCTGAGGAGGTGCCATGACCATCCCGGAAATTTCCGCTACCCGACGCCCGGTGCTGTCGCTCTGCCTGCCGCTGCTGATGGCTTTTGGTCTTGGTACGGCCCAGGCCGACCTTTCGGCGCTGGAAGGCACCGTGGGTCATGCCCCGGCGGGAGGGAGCCCCTCTCTCTGGGACCTGGAGGGCGACACGGGCCACGCCGCTGCGGCATCCGAGCCCCGGGATGACGGCATTCGCTGCGCGGGGGAAGGGCCGTGCGTGGAGGTGTCCACCGAACTGGCGCTGCGGGTGCTGCCGCGCCCGTTCTCCCATGTGTACGCCGAGCGCCAGGCGGATGAGTCGGCCATCATCCAGGCCAATGTGGCAGCCTTCCGGCCACTGTATGTGTTTGCCCGGGAGGGGGTGGATCTGGACCGCGGCGGAGATCCTGAAGGCTGGTATCAGGTAGGTCAGGGCCGGGACGCCCCGCTGGGCTGGATGCAGGCCCGTGATGTATTCGAGTGGCGCCAGGCGCTGCTGGTGTCCTACACCCATCCGGGAGACCCCATCGAGGGCCGCAGTCCGGTGCTCATGTTCCAGGACCTGGCCTCGCTGGAGTCCCTGGTGGACGACATGGACATGGCGGGTCGTGCCCGATCCCTGTATACGGACATCCGCGAGGGTGAGGTACCCGAGTCGGTGGTAAGCATGGAGCCGGAGCGTTTCGTGGACATTACCCGGCAGTTCTACATGCTGCCGATCCTGGACTGGGAGCAGACACGGATACGTGGTGACGATGCCCGCCTGTTGCAACTGGCGGCGGCGGTGCCCCGGGCGCGGGGCGCCGACACCCTGACCAATCCCGAGTATGCCGACCAGTCCCGTGTGGGACGCGGCGAGGCAGGTGCTGGACTCCAGGATCTCAAGGTGGACCTGGTGTTCGTGATCGACACCACGCGCAGCATGCAGCCGTTCATCGACATGACCCGGGACGCGGTGGCGCGGATGACGCGTGAGTTCACCGGCGAGACCTCGGCGCGGTTTCGTTTTGGTCTGGTCACCTTCCGTGACAGCATCGAGGTCATCCCGGCGCTGGAATACGTGACCCGCAACCACACCCCCGAACTGGTGGACGGCGAAGCGCTGGTGGACCTGCTGGCCCATTCGGCCCGGGCCACCGAGGTGGGCAGTCTGGACTACGCTGAGGAGGGGTTTGCTGGCGTGGACACGGCGCTGCGCTCTGCCTGGCGGGAGGATGCCCTGCGTTTCATGATCCTGGTGGGGGACGCCAGTTCCCATCCCAAGGGCCATGCCCAGAACGTGACCGGCAAGGACGAAGTGGACCTGCGCCGGGAACTGGATGATGCCCAGGTACACCTGCTGGCCATCCATCTTCAGGATCCGCGTGCCGAGGCGGACCATCCCATTGCCCATGCCCAGTTCAGTCACCTGTCCCGGGTGCGGGGCGATGCCGGTCGTTCGGCCATCGAGGCAGTGGATGCCTTCGAGCAGGCGCAGTATCTGGCCCTGGTGGAACAGGTGACCGATGACATCAACAACCTGCTGCGGCAGGCCATGGGTGGCCCGGCCGGCCCGGCGGCTTCGACAGGGCAGGTTGCCACGTCCACCGCCGGTACGGGCGATGCCGAGCTGGAATCGGTATCGGCCCTGTGGCAGGCGGCCCTGGTCGAATACATCGGCCGCGAGGCCACCCCCCCCAAGGACATCGTGGCCTGGTCGCTGGATCGTGACCTGGTGAATCCGGCGGACCGGTCGCTGGATGTGCGGGTACTGGTCACCCGTGAACAGCTGAGCACCCTGTCCCAGTCCCTGGACCGGGTGGTGCAGGCGCTGATGCGGGCGGAGGTCACCCAGGCGCAGTTCTTCGAGGCGCTGCAGGGGGTGGCCGGACAGACCATGAAGCAGCCCGACGAGATCGGCCAGGGCGCCCAGCTGGCGGATACGGGTCTGTTGCCGGCGTTCATCCAGAGCCTGCCGTATCGCAGCGACATCCTGTCGCTGACCGATGAGATGTTTGCCAGCATGACCACGCAGCAGCGTGCCGAGCTGGAGTGGAGCCTGCTGGCCAAGCTGGAGCAGTACCGTGCCATCAACGAGCAGGTGGATGTGTGGTTCCAGCTCAACGACACGGATGACGACCGGGACCGGGTGTACCCATTGCACCTGGATTACCTGCCCTGAAGGAGCGACCGTGTCCACGCCCATGATCCGTATCACCGGCCTCGGCAAGGACCGCTCCCAGGGAGGGAGTGTCTTCACTCTGGAGGTGCCACAGTTCTCGGTGGAGCCGGGTGAACTGGTGGCCGTGGTGGGTGCCAGCGGCTGTGGCAAGAGCACCTTGCTGGACATCCTCGCCCTGGTGATGGCCCCCACGCGGGCCGAGGATTTTGGCTTTCGCGCCGGTGAGGCGGATTCGGAGCATGATATCCGCCGCCTCTGGCGCCTGGGGGACGAGGCGAGCCTGGCGGCCTTGCGTCGGGATTATCTGGGCTATGTGCTGCAGACCGGGGGCCTGCTGCCGTTTCTCAGTGTGCGGGAGAATATCGAACTCTCGGCCAGAATCCGTGGTTGTGGTCCCGCCGGGCAGCGGCTGTACGTGCTGGCCGAGCGTCTGGGCCTGGAGGGTTGCCTTGATCGCATGCCCGGCGCCCTCTCCGTGGGGCAACGTCAGCGGGTGGCCATCGCCCGGGCCCTGGTGCACGCCCCGCGACTGGTCCTGGCCGACGAGCCCACGGCGGCCGTGGACAAGGCCCGTGCTCGGGCAGTGATGGCCGATCTGGAGGCCCTGGCCCGGGACGAAGGGGTGGCCGTGGTCCTGGTGACACATGATGTGGACCTGGTCAGCGGTCATGCCGATCGTACTTACACATTCGATGTGGTGCAGACCTCGGAGAATGTCACCCGCTCCACCTGTTACCCTCTTCAACAAGGGGTGGCCGCGTGAAGCATCCTGTTCCGGCACATCCCATCAGACTCATACCGGGGCTGGCCGCTTCCCACCTGCGTCACGACTGGATCCTCACCCTGTGCCTGGTGGTGGCCCTGGCGGCGGTGATTGCCCCGCTGCTGGTGCTGATGGGCCTCAAGAGCGGCACTATCGAGACCCTGCGGGAGCGGCTGGTGGAGGACCCGGTCTACCGGGAGATCCGTCCAGCCCATACCCGGGAGTTCCCGTCGGAGTGGTTCGAGCAGGTGGCCCGCTGGCCGGGTGTGGATTTCCTCACCCCCACCATCCTGCCCCTGTCCTCCGTGCTGCAGGTGGTCCACCCTCAGACTGGTCGCAGCGAATTGTTCGACCTGATCCCCACCGGACCCGGCGATCCGCTGTTGCTGGAAAACGGTGCCCGCATCCCCGGCGATGGCCAGCTGGTGCTGTCCGCAGAGGCGGCCCGGCGCATGGGTGTCTCCGCCGGGGATGCGTTGCAGGTGAGGGTCACCCGCACCCGGGGTACACGCACCGAGGAGGCCCGCGAGACCTTCCAGGTGCTCTCCGTGCTGGATGCCCGCGCGGGCAGTCTGCCCCGGGTGTACGCGCCGCTGGATCTGGTGGTGGACGTGGAGGCCTACAAGGAGGGCTATGGCGCACCTGACCGGGGCTGGGCCGGAGACACGCCTGAGCCCTTCCTCAGTTTCGATGGTGCCATCCTGCTGCTGGAAGAGCCCCTGGACCCCATTGCCCGTACGGGCCTCATCATCAACACGGGTTTTGCGCGCCTCGCCGATGCCGATCGGCAGCAGTCCCAGCAACGTCTGGGTGTGCCGGTGCCCGAGTCACTGACCGTCTACGATGTCTTCACCCCTGGTAGCGCCGTCACCGTCTCCAACCTCAGGGCCATCGAGCAGAAGCTGCGCGGACGCGAGGCCGTGGTGCTCCCCTATGTGGACGCGCTTCCACTCGTGGACGACCAGGGTCGAAAAATGGTGCTGGCCGGCCTGTCCTTGTCGCCTCGCCAGGCCCGATTACTCCAGGCCCCCGTGCCGCCATGGGGCGGTTTTACCGGCCGTGCTGCACCGGCAGGCGAACTCACCTCCGTGCTGGTGCCCAAGGATCATTCCAGTGACTCCGTACAGGTGGTCAGTGACGGGGCGAACACCCTGACACTGCATCTGGATGTCGTCGGGGCCGGCGACTGGCAGCATCCGGTGGTGCCGGTGGAGTTGCTGGGCGTGCTGCGCACTGGCACGCAGCGGGCCCTGACCTATCGCGCTGATACGGGAAGCTTCGAGATGGCGCGGGGAGGCTACCGGGGTTTTCGCCTCTATGCCCAAAGCATCGACGATGTCCCCGCACTGGCAGCGCGCCTGCAGGAGCAGGGGCTTGAATTCGTGGCCCAGGTGGAGGCCATTGAGCGTATTCAGGTGCTGGACGAGGGGTTGGGGCGGCTGTTCTGGCTGATCGCCCTGCTGGGCATCAGCGGTGGCACGGCGGTCCTGGTGGCCAGTTTGTATGCCGCCGTGGAGCGTCTGCGTCGGGACCTGGGCGTGTTGCGCCTGCTGGGGCTGGCCCGTTGGCATGTCTTCTTCTTCCCCGTGGCCCAGGGGGTGATGATTGCGGCCCTGGGGCTGCTGGCGGCACTCGGTGGATACGCGTCTCTGGCCTGGGCCATCAACCGCACCTTTGCCAGCGAGCTGGCACCGGGCGAGCGGTTCTGCACCCTGCCGGGTGAGCAGATTCTGATAGCCATTGCCGCCACCCTGGCCCTGGCGGTGCTGGCCTCGCTGGTGGCCGCCTGGCGGGCCACCCGCATCGATCCGGCGGAGGCCATTCGTGAACATTAACCTTCCTGTTGCGCGCGGCCTGGGGGCTTTGCTCTTCTGCCTGGCCTTGTTGATGGCACCGCTGACCGGCCTTGCCGAGGTACCTCCCCAGTCGGTCTTCAACCCCCGCCCCGCCGCGGGTGACCTGATCCTGCCCATGCCCGACGGGGCCGAGATGGTCTTTCGTAGCGTATCGGTGCCCGGGCAGGGTTTCTGGGGCGACCGGGATCGGGTGATCCAGATCGGGGATGCCAGCGGGGGCATCTTCGAGGGGCTGCAACGCACTCAGATCAGTGGCTCCTTCGCACGGGATGATGGCAGCTGGTATCTGGTGCTGGGCAAGTACGAACTCACCCGGGCCCAGTACATCGCCGTCATGGGCCTGGAAACCCTGCTGGAAACCAGCGGTGATCCCCAGGTGCGGGAGCTCCCCCAACTCAGGGGGCGGGAGTTGCGCGATGCCCTGATGCAGCCGCTGGCTTATGTGAGTCATCAGGACATCCAGGCCTTCCTGCGGGCATACAACCACTGGCTGTTCGATCCTGATCACCCTGAGCGCCGTGCCAGGCTGCCCCGGGTGGATGGGGTGCCCGGTTTCATGCGTCTGCCCACGGAGGAGGAATGGGAGTATGTGGCCCGGGGCGGCATGCCGGCCCTGGAGGCGGGTACCTTCAATGATCGGTTGCCATTCCCCACCCGCCAGGCGAACGAATACGCATGGCATCTGGACAATGCCCGCCATGAATTGCGCCCGGTGGGTTTGCGAGAGGCCGACGGGCTGGGCTTTCACGACCTGCTGGGCAACGTGCAGGAGATGACCTCGGGCCTCTTCCGTCCGGAGATCTGGCAGGGCAAGCCGGGGGGTGTGGCAGTACGGGGCGGCAGTGTCTCCACCCCCGCCTCGGAGCTGCGCAGCTCCCTCCGTGCCGAATTGGACATCTATGCCTGGAACGCCGACGCAGAACGGGTGGAGGAGCGACGTTCCTTCAACACCGGGGCCAGGCTGGCCATTGGTGCCAACGTCCTGGTCAGCTCCGCCCAGCAGGCGCGCATTGAGCAGGAGTATGAGGCCTACCGCGAGGATCTGCGCCGCACCATGCCGGTGGGCCGCACCCTGGACAACCTGGTGGCCCAGGCCTCGGTTCAGTTGGGGACGGTGGATCCCATCCTGGATCGACTCATGGCGCAAAACCCCGACCTGGTGGAGCCGCTGCGGGCCGTGCAGGCGCAGATGGACCGGGCACGGGAGCGACTGGAACTGGCTCAGCGTGAGAGCGCCCGCAGCCTGACTCAGGATGCCGCCCGCAACGGCGTGAACCTGAGCGTGTACCTGTCCCGCCTGGCGCGTCTGGACGACACCCTGGGGCGGGCCCGCCGGCTGGCGGAAATCTCCACCCGCTATCAGGACCAGGTGGATGCCGTGGAGCGCTCCATTCACGACCTGGAAATCGCCGCCGGCGAACAGTTGCGGGGCTACCAGGACAAGGTGGCCGAGCTTGGGGACTATGAGCCCCAGTACATCGAACACGCCTTCCAGGTGCTGGATGCCACGGAGTTGCCGCCCCGTGAACGTCTGGTGATGGAAGTGCTGCGCGAGCACGTGGACGTGTTCAGCGAACAGCGTCGCTCGGACCCGCAGGTCTGGATGCAGGATTTCCGCGAGCGCTTTGAAGGCTTTGAAGACAATTGATCACGATATCCCTGCAGGGGGCAAGCACCATGAACATCATCAAAACCACTCTTCCCGTCATCCTCGCCGGTGCCCTCGTCACCGGCTGTGCCCATATGGATGATACGGATCGCACCCGTACCGAGGGCACGGCAGCCGGCGCCCTGCTGGGGGGACTTCTGGGGTATGCCGTGGACGGTGAGCGCGGCGCCGTGATCGGCGGCCTGCTCGGTGCCGGCGCCGGTTATGTGGTGGGCAATGAGGTGGCCAAGCGCAAGAAGGCCTACGCGACCACTGAGGACTTTCTGGACGGTGAAGCCACCCGGGTGGCCGAGTTCAATACCACCACGGTGGCCTACAACCAGGAGATGAAGACCGAGATCGCCGCCCTGGAGCGGGAATCCCGCGACCTGAGGGCCCGCTACGATGCCGGCTCCGAGGACAAGAAACGTCTGCAGGCTCGGCGCCAGGATCTGCAGCGCCAACTGGCTCGCAGCGAGAAGCTGGAAAAGGCCCTGGAGGAAGAACTCAAGGTGCAGGAGGCCATCCTGGCCGAGGAGGGGAAGGACCGGCCCGCCAATGATCCCTACCTGGCACGCCTGGAACGGGAAGTGGCCGAGTTGCAGGGCAATCTTGAAGAATTGCGCGAGGGTAGCAGCCAGTTGGCCCGCATCGATCAGAGGCTGTCGGTATGAGACGCGTGACATTGATGGTGGCCGTGATGGGCTCCCTGGGCCTGGTGGGCTGCGCCACCTCCACCGACCCCCGTGAGGGTGGCCTGCTGGGGGGTATCCAGGGGATGAGCACCGGCGCCTACGATCAGCGGGTGCAGGAACGCGAGGATCGTCTGGAGCAACTACGCCAGACCCAAAGGGAACTGCAGACCGAGCGTGAGGACCTGGAAGCCCGCAAGGCCCGCCAGAGCCGCGAGGTGGCCCTGGAGCGGGAGCGTCTGGCGGCCCTGGATCGGGATGTGACCGGTCTGAGTCGTCAGGTGGAGGGGCTTTCCGCCCGCCATGGCGAGGATGATGCCCGGGTGAAGGAATTGCAGACGCGCCTGGATGATCTCCAGGGACGCATGCAGTCCCAGCAATCCGCCCTGGACGCCCTGGAAGGCACGGGAATGGGGGATACGGAAACGGACCTGCGCCGTCGACAGCTGGAAGAACAGCGCAACGCCCTGCGCGAGGAGTTTGATCTGCTGATGGAGTTGTCGCTGGATCTGGCCAGATGAGGAGAGTGGCCCTTGCCCTGCTGGTGCTGGGCCTGATCGTGCCAGGGCCGGCCCTGACCGAGGCGGCCGCGCCCCTGGATGAGATCCGCCAGCTGTTGCGCCAGCACCTGTACGAGGCCCCGCCGGAGTCGGTCCTGGCTGGGCTTCGGGCCGGCCACCTGAATGCGGATCTGGCCAGCGTGGACCCGTATGCCCGGCATTTCCCCGACAGGGAAGCGGCACGGCTCGATCGTGACGCGCCCACCTGGACGGGCATCGGCGCGGATCTGCAACTGGAGTCGGGCCAGGTGTGGCTGCAGACCTACCAGGGTGGCCCGGCAAAACGGGCCGGCCTGCCGGATCGGGCCCGATTGCTGGAGATCGATGGTCAGTCGTTGACGGACTGGCAGGCGGATGCCTTGATGAATGCGCTTCGCGGCGAGGCGGGTTCCCGCGTGGAACTGACATGGCAGGAGAGTGCCGCGGGCCCCAAGCGCAGAACGGTGCTCACCCGCGAGCCCTTCCGACCCCTGGATGTGGAACTGGTGGAGCCCTGGGACCGGGGCGTGGTCCGGGTGCGTGATTTTCTTGCCGGACGCACCCGACCCGCCCTGATGGCCACCTGGGACTTCCTGGATCGGGTGAGCCCCGAGGCCTCCGACGCGGATACCCCCCTGGTGATGGACCTGCGCCATGCCGGTGGCGGTGACCTGCATGAGGCCCTGGACCTGGCGGGGCTGTTTCTGCCGCCGGGGGCTTCCCTGGGCGGCGTCATGGCACGCGGCGGGGAAATCCGCAGCTTCAGCGCCCCCGAAGGGGCCAAGCTCTCCATGCCCCTGGTATTGCTGGTGGGCCCGCAGACGGCCAGTGCGGCGGAGGTGTTCGCCGGCATCCTGCAACACCATGGGCGCGCCCGTCTGGTGGGTCAGCCCACCTTCGGCAAATGCAGTTCCCAGACCGACCGACGTCTGTCGGATGGCTCCGTGCTGCGGTTCACCAACCGTGAAGTCCTGTTGCCCGATGGCCAGAGCTGCAGTGGTCGAGGCCTTCGCCCGGATGTGGAGGTGGGGGATGCCGTGCTGAGCGACCTGCAACGCCTCATGTCGCTGGCCATGGCCCTGGAGGCGGGGCGGGGAGTGCAGTAATGACCAGGTTTCCACATGCAGGGTGGCGGTCCAGGCCCGGACGCGGGGCCGGCAGGCATGGATTCATCCTCCGGTGTGCCATGGCGCTCGTGCTGTTCACCTTGTGCGGCGTGGCCCAGGCCTGGACTCCCGGGCTGAAAACCGCGGCACAGATGGTGGCCCAGGGGACTGCCACACCGCATCAGGAGATGCTGGTGTTCTTCTCCAACCGGGAAGTGAATCTGGCCGCCGTGTGGCGCGAACTGCCCATCGATCAGTACAACGCGGTTCAGGAGCATTTTCACGCCCTGAACCGCCAGTTTTCCCGTCAGGCGGTGGAGAATGCCGGGTTTCGGGCCGAGTTCGGCGGGCGGGGCTTCAATCCCGGCACCGACACCGACGTGAATGTGCTGGCCACCGGCGGGCGTCGCATCACCCTGGAGGATATCCAGCGGATCGAGGCCGAATATCAGCGTGTGATCCGTGAGCATTTCGGTCGCCAGGGGGTCCGGACACCGGTGGAGCGGTTCGACACCGACACGGACTTCATGCCCCACCCCAACCACACGGACCAGTTTGATCAGATCGTCCGGCACATCAACCAGCGGGGCGGGACCGCCTACGCCACGCCGGGGGCGGTGCGTACCCAGATGGCCCTGGCCCAGGGGGCACCAGGGGATTTCATCCCCATCAGCATCAACGACGCCATGGACTTCTCGGCGGAGATGCGCCGCCTGAGTCAGGCCAGCGATCGCAGCGCCAACGCCTGGCTGCGGGAGGCGGAGGCGATGCAGCCTGTCAATCCCCGGCGGGCCGAACTGTTTCGGGCTCAGGCGCAGCTGGCGGAATCCCAGTCCGCCAAGTACATCAGCCGTCAATTCAGCCTGGACAACCACCTGCGGCTGCAGCATGACCTGAACCCCGTTCCCCTGGGGGATACCGGCCTGGACCAGGCCCTCTCCAGGCTCCATGACATGGGTCGCGGCGTGGCCACGGCCAGGGATGCCGCCGCGGTGCGTGCCATGAACCGACACGGCCTGCAGCGTGCCTCGGATCAACTGGTGGACACCTTCGGCACCCTGGCCCGCCTCAACCCCACCCAGGGTGGACAGTTCAGTCGGGCCATCGCCCAAGAGATCAGCCGCATGAGTCCCTCCAAGGCGGGTGAGGCCATCGGTCGTCTGGAGCGTAGCGTCGGCGGCGACTTTGCCCAGAGCGTGGCCCGCGAAACCCGCAGACTCCATGCCACGCGGCGCATTGAAGCGGTGCCCAATGCCGCACCTCCTCCACGGGGGGTGAGCGCCGTGCGGATCATGATGGCGGGTGTATCCGGCTATTTCATGGGCAGGGAAGGGGTGTACCACGCCCTGGATCAGACCGAGGCCGACGATACGGCATTTGATTTCTTCATGCGCGTGTACCAGAACGCCGCCTGGTATGGCACCGGCGTGGGCCATGCCTACGAAGAAGCGGAACGGGCCGAGATCCAGCGCTTCATGCGCGAAGTGGAGCGAGGCAATGATCCCAGCCTCACCCGCCATGTGTCCGCGACCCTGCTGCAGATCCCCTATCTCATGGCCAGGGACAGCGTCACCGGCATCCTGTACCTGCCCGATGCCATTGTCGAGGCCATCACCGGCACCAAGGAAGCGGAGGCCCGGGAGCAGGCATCGAAGGAGTTCCTGGCCGAAATACGGCGGCTGGTGCGTCATCGCGAGCAGATCGATGAGGCCTTTGCCCATGCCGAGGCAATGGGTGTCAGGCCGGAGGATTCGGATCGATTCCTCGATTGTCTGTGCAATCAATGCGGCGGCATGCTGGGGGGATACTTCTGCGTGGGCTCGGGTTGCAGACGCCCCATGGGGTCGGGTCCCTGCGTGTGCAAGGGCCCTCTCAATACCTGGAATACCCCGATCCCGAGTGGTACCGAGGATAGCCTGGGTTGCTTCAATGCCATCACGCGCAGAAACCATCAGGAGGCACAGGCGGTTTTCGACAGCTGGCAGGCGCGTATTCCCAAGGAAAACTACAAGAGCGTCGAGGCCGACGTGGAAGAGGTCAAATGGCTCCTGGAGCAGGGTGACTTTGAACAGGCAGCGCGTAGCTATCAACCCATTGCGCCGGTACTTGCTGGGGTGGTGGATGCCATCGCCACGGATGACGGCGTGATGCACACGCCGCTGGATCGGCACCTGGAGGGGCGTATTGCGGGAGAGCTCATCAATCAGGCCCGTGATCACCAGGCCCGGCAGGAATATCAACAGGCCCTGGACGCCTATCAGGCCGCGTTGTCTGTTTGGCCTGATGATGAGGTGAAGGCCAGGGCAGCACGGTTGGAGAGATACCTGGCCGTGCAGGACCCCCAGGAGGCCGCCAGCAGGGCCGAAGCGGCTCGCGTGGCTCCCGGTCAGCCGGGGGACGACAGGGAGGGGATGGCGTTGACACCGCCAAGGGAACAGGCCATGGCGATCGAGCGCGGATCGCTGGATGGCCAGCAGCGGGAGCAGGCACATGAACTCCGCGTGGAGGGGCATGGGCACCTGACCGTGGAAGTGCAGGCCGATGGCGATCTGCAACTGGCTCTGCAGTTGCGGCATGCGGAGGGTGCGGATGTGCTGACTCAGGACCGTCACGGACGCCGGGACAGCCGACGGGTGGAGCAGCCTGATCTTGCCCCGGGTCTTTACGAGGTGCGGGTCCTGCGCCAGAGCGGGGAGGGGGATTACGTGCTCACGCCCCAGTTGCGCAGGGTGTCCATACCCAATGACCGGGAACCCAACGATTCTGCCGAGCAGGCGCAATCCATTCCCGTGAATCAGGTCTCCACCGGCTTGCTCGGCTATCGCAACCACGAGGGTCGGGACACGGAAGACTGGTACCAGGTGACGTTGCCTGCCCATGGGCGACTGACGGTGGACATCGAAGCCGAAGAGGCCCTGCGGCTTGCCGCGCAGCTGAGGGATGAGGCGAGCACGGGAGTGCTGCATCAGGACCACCACGGCCGCAGATCGCAAAGGCAGCTGGAACGGGCCGATCTCGCGCCTGGAACCTACCATGTACGCATCATGCGTCATGAGGGTCATGGGGGATACACACTCTTGCCTCGACTGGACGCCGTGGGCGAGGCCGGTGAACTGGCCCGCCACGACAGCATGGAGCTGGCCCGTCCCATCGAGGCGGGGCATGAGGTCACCGGTCTGCTGGGCTACCGGGATGCCACGGGGCGCGATACCGAGGACTGGTTTCGCCTGACCCTCCCCACCTCCGGCCAGCTTTTCGTATACGTCCGGGCCGATGAAGATTTGCAACTGGCGGCGCAACTGCGTGATGCCGGTGGATCCCGCAACCTTGCCGAGGATCATCATGGCCGGGAATCCCGTCGTCGTCTGGAGCTTGGGGATCTGGAGCCAGGCACCTATTACCTGCGGGTTTACCGCCAGGCGGGGCAGGGAAGCTATCGACTGACCACGAGACTACACGCCAGGTAACGGTCGGATGGCACTGTCCTATAGGAGTGACCCATGTTCATCAATGCCGGATCTCCCTTGAAGGCGTTCCCCAGGGGCATCATCATTCACTTGGCGGTCTGGTTGCTGCTTTCGGCCTGCATGGTCGCTGCAATGGTCCAGGCAGCCACGGGGAACGATCAGCAACCACTCGCGCCGACGCCGGCACCTGCGGCCGAAGACAGCGCTCTGCCTGCCGAATTGGTGGAACTGGCGAGCGAAGGTCGGCTGACCGTTCGGGCCCTGCGGGGCTGGGACCAATTGCCGGAGCGCTTCAGCCAGCTCGCGCTGGATCTGCGCCCGCATGACATTGATCTGCTGAGCGCCAATCAGGACACGGTGGAGGCGCTGATTGCCCGCGCGGCGGATGCCCCTTATCTCTCCGAGCGGGTTCAGGAACTCAGGGAACTGGCGCAGCTGCTGGCCCTTTACGCGCAGCCGGCCCTGGAGACTGCGTCCGAGGGTACTGACGAATCCAAAAACGCAACACGGGTTGGATCCCAGGTCGAGACGCAGATCGGGCAGGGTCTGCCGCCTGATGGGGTGTCGGGGTGGGTCCTGGTGTCGGCCGAGCCCCGTTATTGGCAGAGCTCGGACAGTCGGCAAAGCACCTTTTCCTTCAACTTCAATACGGACAGTGCCGTCGATCGGGCCCAGGTCCGCCAGTCCTCTCGCGGCTACTCGCGGCTGGTCAACCTGGCCTTTGACTGGCGCTGGGACGAGCCGCCTCAATATGCCTTCAAGGAGGAGACCTGGGTGGGGCGGATCGAGTTGAGGAACGTCGGGAGCGATGTGGAATACCTGAGCGGTTCGGCCCCCGAGATCGATCCAATGTCCGGTGGGTTTGCCGTTGGCGCACAGTATCGTTCCGGTACGCGACCGATCATGGATCGCGGTTCGGCCGCCACCGGCCGGTTCTCGCCGGACAACCCGGATTCCGTGGGCACCCCGCTGGCCGAGGCGGAAATCCGTTGGCCGAATCGGGGTTGCCCAGGCGATCAGTTCACTGTCGAGCTGCGGGTCTCGGCCTGGTCGGGTCGCGGCACCATGGTCTGGACCTATGAGTATCATCCCAATGTGCGGCGCTCGCCCCTGTTCGCCGACGTGGTTGCCGAGGGGGCGCTGCAGAACCCTGAGCCTGCGGTGGTCGATCTGGAAACCATCCGGGATTGCCCCCAGTGCCCGGAGATGGTGGTCATCCCGGCAGGCAGTTTCGTCATGGGGTCACCGGAGTCCGAGCATGGTCGACATGAGCAGGAAGGGCCGCAGACAACCATCACCATCGCCAGCCGCTTCGCCATCGCCAGAACGCCGGTCACCCAGGCGCAGTGGTCCGCCTTGCTGGACTCCACGCCCTTCCGTTTTCCGGACTGCCCGGACTGTCCCGCCGACAACGTGTCTTACAGCATGGCCCTGGAGTATCTGCGTCGCTTGAGTGAGAAGACCGGTCACACGTACCGATTGCCCAGTTCAGCGGAATGGGAATACGCCTGTCGTGCCGGCACCGATCTGCGCTTTTGCGGCAGCAATCACATTGACGATGTGGCCTGGTACCTATGCAACAGCGACGGTCGGTCACAGCCTGTGGCCTCCAAGGCGGCCAATGCCTTCGGCCTGTATGACATGAGCGGCAATGTCATGGAGTGGACCCGGGATTGCTATACGGAAGACTATGAACTGATGCCGACGGATGGCAGCCCGCTCACGGAACGCGCCTCCTGCACGCTCAGGGTCTCCCGGGGGGGCGGCTCGTTCAGTGAAGGCGATCAGGTGCGTGCCGCGGCCCGGGGCGCGGGGGGCATGATGGGCATGGGCGATGATGGATTTCGGCCGGTCCGGGTTCTGCCGGACCCGGACCCGAGCGCGGAGGCGGAATGAGCCATGGTGTACCTGCCCTGACAGCCATGCCATGAGGCATGAGTCGCGGGGCTGGCGGGATTGGCGTTGTGCCCACCTGTTCAGGTATTTTGCTGTCCATCCCGACCCTTTCCCAACCGAGGAGTCCCCATGGTCACCGCCATCATCCTGATGAATGTCCAGCGTCAGAAGATCAACCAGATCGCCGAGGAACTGGCCGATATGGAACAGATCACCGAGGTCTTTTCCGTCAGCGGTCAGTATGACCTGATCGCCATCGCGCGCGTGCCCAGGAACGATGATCTGGCCGAGGTGGTGACCCGTCGACTGCTGACCATCGACGGCCTGGAGAAGACCAACACACTGCTGGCCTTCAAGGCGTACTCCCGGCACGATCTGGAGGCCATGTTCTCCGTTTGATGTGATCCCGACCGACCCAGGGCTGCGTGGTTTGCCTCGCGCCAGGGTGGGTATTCATTCATTTGCAAGGAACCCCCATGACCCAGATTCAGCATCGCGAGGCCTGGCTGTTGGCCTCGCGGGAGTTTGACGAAAATCGAAGTGAAAGCCTTTGGCAGCGGTGCCTGGAGCAGTGCGACCAGGACCCCAACGAGGCCAAGGCCCAGTACCTGAACGAGGCGGCCGCCCTCTACGACCAGCACCTGGCCCAGGGGCGTGGCGAGGGTACACCGCATCCTGACGGCTCCGGTGGGGTGCGCCGTGGCAGGCCACCCAAGCAACCCCGGGTGGGCCTCTGGGCGCGTCTGAAGGAGCCTTCGCCGCTCAACCCCGTGGTTGCAGCCATCCCGCTGGGCCTGGTGGCCCTCTGGATCATCCTGGGCTACATCTTCGCCCAGACCCGCCCACCCTTCGTGGTATGGGGTGTGTTGCTGGCCATCATCTACGTGCCGGCTGCCGCAATCATCGGGTATGCCGCCCTGTTCACCCTGCGTTATCGGCTCAGCGGGACCTTTCGGCGTGAGCGGGCCGCCGAAGTGGAGGGTCTGAGCCTCTGGGCCATTGTCTCGGTCCTGCTGTTTGGTGCCATCAGCACGTTTCTGCTTTGGGCCATGTAGCGTCGGGCTCCCTGCGCAGGGTAGATATGACTTATTTTTCGTGGGATATTGGCTACCCACATAAATACTCCGGGAAACCACAGGTAAGTGTGCCATGCTGATCAAGCCTGTTGACGACCTCGCCCCCCACATTGAGGAACTAAACCGTCTGCTTGAGCGGGCCAGCGAAGAACCGGCCCGGCAGATCCGGGCGAGGATCCTGGCCCTGGAGGGGCGGCTGGCCGCAGCCGCCGAACTGGATCAGCAACTGGCCGACTCCGATCAGGCTGTGGTCATCCATGACCTGCAACTGGAAGTGCGGGGCACGTCCGTTCACTTCGATCATGTGGTGTTCAACCGCCGCATGGAGGCGTTCGTGCTGGATTCCCGCTTCTTCAATACCGGGGTCAGGGTGGAGGCCGAGGAGCGCTTCTTCCATGTGGATGAGGAAGTGGACGGCAACCCGCTGGAGGTCATCGACCCGCTGAACGATCTGGCCGAGCAGGTGCGAGCCCTGGGCAACGCGGTGTTGTTCATGTCCTGGCCCCATCGTTTGGGCGTGAGGCTCATTCCACAGGTCCACGGCCGCATCGTGGTGGGGCCCGATGCCCATGTGCACCTGGCTGGCGAGCACAACCCGGGTGGCCAGGTCACCTGGCTGGAGGATGTTCTGGAACAAGGCCTTCGGGGCAAGCCAGGGCAGGGTGGAAACTACCTGGCCATGTTACGTGCCCTGGCCTCCACCGTGAGCATCCAGGCCCTTCAGGGCTGTGCCGAGGCGCTGGTCGGGCGGCATGTGGCACGTGCGCCGGATTATGAGGCCGAATTCGGCATCAGTGATCAGGCAGCCTCCCCCGGGGTGGCGCCGGAGCAGGCAGCACGGCCCGAGGATGCCGATACCGCGCCCGCCGCACCAGCAGCACCCAGGGAGGACGACGCCAAGCCCCGCACCCAACGGGGTCGTGCGGGCGCCCGTGGTGCTAGGAAGTCCTCCAAATCCGCCACCCAGGAGGGCGCGGCCCCCAAAGGAAAGGCGAAACCCGCAGCCCGAGGCAAGACCGGGGAGGCGGCCAAGGAGACCGCGGGCCAACGCCGCAGCAAGGCAAAATCTGCGGGGGGGAAGGCACAGAAGTCATCCACGGCGGCTTCCGATGCCCCCTCGCCACCGGCCTCCCATCGGGATGAAGGCCAGGCGTCCGAGAAGAAATTACCTTCCTCCCGTATCGCCTCCGCCCTGGGCATGAAGACCGCCCCTTTCCTCGACCTGCTGGCTGAGCAGGGCCTGCTGGAGCAAAAGGACGGCGCCTGGCAACTCACGGAAAAGGGGACCGAGCGCGGCGGCGAACAACGGGGCAGCGGCAACCGTATCTCCTTCGCCTGGCCTGAGTCGGTCAAGGAAGAGGCGAGGGCGGCAAGGGACGGGGGTTGATTCGGGCGGCCTCCTGCCATGCCTGGTGGTCTTCAAGGGAGATCATGACCGCGGGCTGTGCCCTAGCGCTTTCGGGTTAAATCCAGCCGCCGCACAAAATCCTCCAGAATGCGGCGGTACAGGTCCTCCTTGAGGAGGGCGTCCTCCACGCCCGCGTCCAGGCTCGGGTTGTCGTTGACCTCGATCACCATCATGCCACGGTCTGTCTGTTTCAGATCCACCCCGTAAAGCCCATCGCCGATGAGATTGGCGGCCTTGAGGGCCGTCTTGATCACCATGGGAGGGACATCCTCCACTGCCAGGGTACGCGCACCCCCTTGCCGCAGTCGGCCCTTGGCCTGGTGGTTCACGATCTGCCAGTGTTTTCGGGACATCAGGTACTGGCATGCGTAAAGGGGTTGCTTGTTGAGCACGCCAATGCGCCAGTCAAACTCCGTGTAAACGAATTCCTGGGCCAGGATCAGATCCGATTCCTTCAGCAGCCTGCGGCCGATCTCTTCCAGTTCGGCACGGTTCTCGGCCTTGAACACGCCTCGGGAGAATGATCCGTCCGGGATCTTCAGGACCACGGGATAGCCGATATGCTCCTCAGCGGTGAGGAGGTTTTCTCGGCGCAGCACCAGCGTGCGGGGCGTGGGGACCTTGTTGGCCGAGAGCCGTTCAGCCAGGTAGACCTTGTTGGTGCACTTGAGGATGGAATCGGGGTCGTCGATCACCACCATGCCCTCGCTGCTGGCCTTGCGAGCGAAGCGGTAGGTGTGATGGTCGATGCGGGTGGTTTCGCGGATGAACAGGGCATCGTATTCCGCCAGGCGCCCGAAATCCCGTCGGTCGATCAGGTCCACCTCCAGCCCCATGGTGCGTCCCAGGCGTACAAAGTGGTTCAGGGCCGCCCGGTTGGAGGGCGGCAGATCCTCTTCCGGGTTTTGCAGGATGGCCAGATCATACTTGTAGCTGCGGGTGCCCCGGGGTTTGCGCCAAGGGCGCTTGAGATAGGTTTCCAGGGCGCTGAAAAAGGCGTCCTCCTGCTCGGCATCCAGGCTGTTCAGGGCCATGGGCTTGAGGGCTTCGATCCGCCACTGGCCCACCAACCGGAATTCCACCTTGAACAATGGGGTGGGGAAGACGGTGAACAACTGCTGGGCGATCTCCCGTAGTTCCTTGGGTGCGCACTGCCCGAAGAAGACGGTGATCTCGAACGCCGTGGGTTCCAGTCCCGAGCGTTTGCGCCCCAGTACCCGGGCCACCTTGCGGTCGATGTCCTCGGTGTCCAGGCTGTAGATGGACTTGCGGGAGAGGTCCTGCAGGGTTCGCACCGAGGGCACCACCTTGTGTTGCCGGGCCTCGGCCAGCAGCGAACAGTAGTAACCCACGCTCAGGTAGCGAAGGCTGCGGCACAGGTTGATCACCCGCAAGCGGCTTTTGCCGGCGGCATGGTCCGGGTGGGTGAGGTAGTCCGCGGCCAGCACCACGGGGTAGTCCGGGAAATGGGGCTTCCAGTCTCCGGGTTGCTCGATGAGCAGGACATGATCCGACATGGGGGCTTCCTTGTGGCTTGTTGCGCGGGGTTCGGGCTTTGTGTGGTTACGAATCGGCTCGGGGGCCGATCACCAGGACCGCCTTGAGTCCCGCCTTGCCATAGCGGGCCATGCGCTCGAAATCCCGTTGCAGGATGGGCATGTTCAACGAGTCCAGCGGGGTTTCACCGTTGTCGTAGTCCACGAAGGGATCATGCACGTAGATGAAGTGCTCATCAAAGCCGGTCACCACCACCCAATGGGGAAACTTCTCGCCGTAGATCTGGTAGGAACTGATGAGCACCACGGGGATGCCGCCGGCATCAAAACGCGCCCGCAGGTCCACCGGTGTCAGGTGCCCGTAATGCACCGGAATGCCCAGGCCGTGGATCTCGTCCAGCATGTCTTCCTGAACCAGACGCATCACCTCTTTCTTGTCCTGGCTGCGCACGGAATCCAGTAGCGGTATCTGTTCATCGCCCAGGGTGAGTTCCACGGAAAAGCCCCGATGGGCCGCAGCCAGGGCCAGCCCGAAAGGCCCGCAACCCCCATGGCCCGAGGTCATGTAGATGGTGGTGGCCTCCCGCCAAAGGCGAAGTTCCAGCTTGCGGTCCAGGGTCAGCGTCGGGTCCTGGGCCTTCATGGCCATCATCAGACAGGAAGGGCCACAGGTGAAATCCAGGGTCTGCTCGTAAAACGGCACGCGGACCATCTCCGGTCGCAGATCGGCTGCCAGTGATTTTTCGTAGCGCCAGGCATCCATGTGATCTTCGTAATAGTCGTCATACTCACCGAAACGTCGATAGCCCAGGGACTCGAACAAATACTGCGAGGCCGTGTTGTCCTTGCGGATCTCCAGGCGCAGGTAGGCGCAGTCCCTGGCCCGGGCAGCGGCTTCGGCCGCCCGCACCAGGTTTCGGCCCAGGCCCTGCCCCCGGGCGGCGGCGTCCAGGGCGATGGAATACAGCCTTGCGCTTGACGTGCCGCGGCTGAACAGCACGAGCACGTAACCCCCAGGGCCCTTGCCGGTGTCGTGCACCAGGGTGTGTGCATTGGCCTTGGTCAGCATGTAGCGGAATTGCCGTCGGGAGAGGCGATCTGTGGGGAAGCAGCGCTGCTCCAGGGCCACGAGTGCAGGGATATCGGTCATCCGGGCAGGCCGGATCACACCCTCGGGAGTCGAGGCAGTGTCGGCGCAAGGCAGGGGGGCAGTGGCGTGTTCCATGGCATCATCGAGTGGCCGTCAAGCCTTCAGAATTGGGCATGGCCGGGGTTTCGTCAATTGCCAAACGCCGCCGCCGGTCGGCTGGACCGACCCATGATCTGCCCTAGCGGGAACGTCGCCACCCGGCGATGAGGCCGCCCATCACGATGAGCGCGCCACCGATCCAGTCCCTGGGGCCCAGCAGCTCGCCGGCCAGCCAGGCGGCTGAGACGGCGCCAGCCACCAGCTCGAAGATGAGGATTACCGAGGACTGGCGCACCGGGAGCCAGGTCACGCCCACCTGCACCGTCAGGGTCATGGTGGTCATGATCGTCATGCCCACCAGCAGGGCCACGGCGATGGTCCATGGGTCCGGCGTGAGGCCGATGCCCAGGGTGCCCGCAGCCCCCATGGCCAGCAGGGGGGCTCCAGACCAGGCCGCCAGGGTCTTCACCCGCAGCGGCATCCAGTAGGCATAGCGCACCTGGATATTGGTGGCCGAGAAGGCCATGCCCGCCAGCAGGCCCAGCAGATCCGCCCGGGTCAGGGCCAGGCCGGTGTTGGTGGGCCAGAGCATCACAAGGGCACCGGTCATGGCCAGGGTCAGGGCGAACAGCGCCTGCGGGGTGAGCGGTTCGCGTAAAAGCAGGCGCGCGAGGATGACCGCCCACACCGGCGACAGGTAGAAGAACAATAGCACCCTGACCACATCGCCCTCGATCATGCCCAGGGAGAAGGCGGTGCCCGACAGCGCCGAGGTGAGCGCAATGCCGGCAAATCGCCCCGGGTGACGGCGCACCCAGCCAAGATGGTGCCGTGCCACCACCAGCCCCACCAGGCTTGCACCGAGATAGATGAAGGCTACCGACCACAGGCCGTGCAGGCCGGCCTGTTCCAGCCAGCGCAGGGGGATCCAGAAACACCCCCAGAGCCCGGCGCCGATGAGCAGGGCGCCCACAGCCAGGCCATGGCCAGGTCCTTGTTGGATCAGGGTGGAAGTATCGCGGGTCGGGGCGGGGTTGTGGGTGGACATCAAATACGGGCCTTGTGATTGAGGCGGGAACCGCGAGTCGCCAAGCCATCATGGGAGCGGCCCTTGGCCGCGAAGGATTTCAGCGCAGGGCCAGTCCAGGCGGCGCACTGCTGTCGCAGGGCATCGCTGGCAGGCCAGCTCCCACGAAAAGGAGGCTGTCCGTTTTTCGCTTCCCGAGGCTAACCGGCGGCTCGGCGGCCGCCGCCACCGTTGCCACCTGGGGGAGGGGTCCAGACGTTGCGAAAGGGCTGGTGGGTGTGTTCGGGGATGTCCCGGGAGAAGCTCAGCCGGACTCCCTGTCCCGTGCGGATGCCCTGGATCCGGCCCTGCTTGAGGCCATACATGCGTGCCACATCCCCGCAGCCCCTCAGGAAGTCCGGCGGTGGCGTGCCACGTTGTGCCTGGGCCTTGCCGTCCTGGAGCTTCACCACAAAGGCGATCCGCGCATGCCAGATGAGCAGGCCCGCGCCCACGGCGAGGATGGCGAACATGAGCAGCAGGGGCATCAGCATGGCAGGGCGTCGTGGTTCACGTTTGGTGAACCGATAACCATCGCATGGCCTGGCACGCGTTCGCAAGCCGTGGTCCAATCCCTGCTGCAACGGGGCCTGATTGCGTTAAGCTGAGGGTCCATCTTCCCCGGCTCACTGGAGTCTTTCCATGCTCATCACACGACGTCGTCTCCTGCTGGCCTCCGGTGCCCTGTTGCTGAGCGGTTGCGCCGCCATGCGCAGTGACTTCGAGACGCCGTCGGTGAGCCTGGAGTCCTTCCGCGTCGTGCCCAATCAGGGCATGACGCCCCGGTTTGCCCTGGGCCTGCGGGTGGTCAATCCCAACCCCGCCAGCCTGCCCCTGCGGGGCATGAGCTACGCCGTGGATTTCGAGGGGCACCAGTTGATCACCGGTGTAGCCAGCGACCTTGAGACCATCCCGGCGTTTGGTGAGTCACGCTTTGAGGTGGAAGCGGGGCTGGATCTGATCAACAGCCTGCGTCTGCTCAATGATCTGATGGCCCGCGCCGATCGCGATCACCTGAACTACAAGGTGCGGGCGCGGCTGGATGCGGGTGGTTTCAGCCGCCTGATCACCATGGAGGAAACGGGTCAGATTCCCATCTCAGCCCTGAGTGGTCGGCCGGCACCACGGTGAGTTGTCATGCTGCATATTTCCAACAACGTGACCCTGGGCGACTGGGAGGTAGAGATCAGCCAGATCCGCGCTCAGGGGGCGGGCGGTCAGAATGTGAATAAGGTGGCCTCGGCGGTGCATCTGCGTTTTGATATCCAGCGTTCTTCACTGCCGCGCCTGTACAAGGACCGGTTGCTGCGGATGTCGGATCAGCGCATCAGCAAGGATGGCGTGATCATCATCAAGGCCCAGCGTTTCCGCACCCTGGAACAGAACCGCGAAGATGCCCTGGAGCGGTTGCGGGAGTTGATCCAGGAGGCCGGGCGGCCGGTCAAGAAGCGCAAGCCCACGCGGCCGACACTGGCCTCCAAACGGCGACGCCTGGAGAAGAAGATTCAGCGCGGTCGGACCAAGGCGTTACGGGGGCCGGTCAGGTCGGATTGAGTCCGACGCGCTTCTGCCATCGACGGCCCTCACCCCAACCCCTCTCCCGCTTGCGGGAGAGGGGCCCGGACTACTGTTAAACTCCGCCACCATGCCAACCCCTCCCACTCATTACGACGTCATCATCATCGGCGCCGGTGCCGCTGGCCTCATGTGTGCCGGGGTGGCCGGACAACGGGGCCAGCGCGTGCTGGTGCTGGACCATGCCAACAAACCGGGCAAGAAGATCCTCATGTCCGGCGGCGGGCGCTGCAACTTCACCAACCTGCACTGCACCGCCGAGGATTTCATCAGCGCCAATCCCCACTTTGCCAAATCCGCCCTGAGCCGTTTCAGCCCCTGGGACTTCATCGCCCTGGTGGAGCGCTACGGCATTCCCTACCACGAACGGGAACACGGCCAACTGTTCTGCGACCGCTCCGCCAAGGACATCCTCAACATGCTGCTGGCGGAATGCGAGGTCGGTCATGTGGAGATCCGCACCCGCACCGCCATCAAGGATGTGCGCATCGGCGCGCCCCATCAGGTGGACACACCCACGGGGACCGTGCAGGCCGACGCCCTGGTGATTGCCACCGGGGGCTATTCCATTCCCACCATGGGGGCCACCGGGTTCGGCTTTGACCTGGCCCGATCCCTGGATATCCCCGTGCGCGCCACACGCCCCGGGCTGGTGCCCCTCACGCTGGAGGGCAAGGCCCTCAAGCGCCTGGAGGACCTGAGCGGCATCGCCCTGGATGCCGAGGCAGGATTTGATGGCCAGAGCTTCCGGGAGAACCTGCTGTTCACCCATCGGGGGCTGAGCGGGCCGGCGGTATTGCAGGTGTCATCCTACTGGGAGCCGGGGCAGCCGGTGGAGATCGATCTCTTCCCGGGCGTGAACCTGGGCGATCACATCCGTAGCGTGCGCACGCAGCGTCCGAAGATGGAATTGAAGACCCTGCTGGGAGAGCGACTCACCCGACGGGTGGCGCAACGCTGGTGTGATCTTTGGGTGGAGAGCAAGCCCCTGGATCAGCTCAGTGACGAGGACATTGCCCAGGTGGAGCGGGTGTGCCAGTCATGGCAGGTGTGGCCGTCGGGCACGGAAGGGTATCGCGTGGCCGAGGTCACGGTGGGCGGGGTGGATACGGATGCCCTGTCCTCCAAGACCCTGGAGTGTCGGGCCTATCCGGGGCTGTACTTCATTGGAGAGGTGGTGGATGTCACCGGTCATCTGGGTGGCTTCAACTTCCAATGGGCCTGGGCATCCGGTCATGCGGCGGGCTGTGCGCTGGCTGGATAGCCCGCCTCGCGCGGTGGACACTCACCACATCAGGTCATCCGGTATCTCGTAACCGGCGTAGGGGTCATCCTCATCCTTCGCCTTGTCCCGGGGGTCGGGGTCATTGCAGACCACCACTCGGTCGGCATCCCGCTCGGCGATCTTGTCGGCCCCCTCCCGGGTCACCACCTCGTAGCCATCCTCCAGGGCGACAATGGCCATCCGCCCGTTGCCCAGCCGATCCCGTTGCTCCGGGGTGACATGCAGGTGGCGGATCAACTTGCCGTGCTGGAAGTTATAGGCGATCTCGCCACCCTCCCGGTCCTGGCGATGAGTGTCGATCAACTGGCGGATCTGCGCCTCCAGGGCCTTGCGCTCGGCGGCCTCCTTCTGCTGACGGTTCAGCTCGCGGGAGCGTTCCGCCTCCCGGCGCCGCGCCTCCTCGGCCGCGCTGGGCTGGGCCGGTTCCGCCGCCGCATTGCCTTTGCCCTTCTTTTTCTTCTTTGGCGAGGCGTGCCGCGCCTGCTTGAGTTTTTTCTCATCCACCAGCCCCGCTTTCAGGAGCTGTTCATGCAGGGAGTTGGCCATGGGACTATCCGCGGGTGTGGGCTGGAAATGTTGGCTTGGGAAAGGGGCGACATTCTACGCCGCCCGCCCGAGCCAGAGCCAGTCCGGGTCAATCCTTGGGTTGGGAATCCTCCGGGGTGTGCCGTGGTGGTAGCAGGAAGCCTTGCGGATCCTTGCGCAATTCCCGCCCGTAGGCGCGCATCAACTGACGCAGGTCTCCCAGGCGCACACCCCGTGAGCGCAGCGCCACATACATGGCCAGGGCAAAGCTCACCCATAGATTAACCGCCCCGATCACCAGCACGAACAGGAAGTACATCAGGAAGGTGGCACTCTGCATGGCCTCGATGGAGGCGACATAGCCCAGGTTGGCCGAGGCAAAGGCCACATGGCGGATATCCAGGGGCAGTCCCAGCAAAAGCCCGATGAATCCGGTGACCCCGAGCAGCACGCCAAAGAGGAAGTTGCCCATCAGAGCCCCGTAGTTCTTGTCCAGATAGTCAGCAATGCGATGACGCAACCCCATGGGCGTCACACGGGCCAGCAGGGGATTATCCCGCAGCCGGGCCCCCAGTTGCAGATAGGCGCTGCGATTGTCGAAATAGCCTGCGATGAGCCCGGCGACGAACAACCAGACGCCGGCGATGGCCGCGTGGAATATGGCCAGACCCGCCAACGGACGCAGTTCCAGCAGGTGATAGTGCATCTGGGCCTCATCCATCACCGGCTGGTTCAACCAGGCCAGCGAGGCCCAGCCCACCAGCAGGGCCACCGGCAGCGCCAGGCTCACGTTGCCCAGCACCGCCACGAATTGGGATCGACCCACCTGGATCAGCAACCGGGCGATCTGTGCCTGGTTGGCCGCGCCCTTTTCACCGGCCTCGATGGCAGCCGACAGTCGGGCGGCCGTCATGGCGGGCTGCTTGGTGGCCACAGTGAAATGCAGGATATGGATCAGCACGAAGCCCAGGCCATAGTTAAGGCTTACCCAGAAGGTTTCCACGCCCGGGGACAGGCCCATCTGCATGAGCTGGATCTTGATCAGGGCCATGAACGCTATGATCAGGCCGGCGCCGGCGCCGGAACCCAGCATCTGCAGATATTCGCGTCGGTTCTGGGTGATGTAGTGCTCACCGGTCTCGCCGGATTGCTCGGTGATGCTGCGCGACACCAGCTTGATGTTGTCCTGCCACAGGGCGCGCAGGCTACGCTGCCGGGCGTTCTGCACCACCATTTCCCTGAATAGCCGGGCCCCGGCACAGCGCTGGCAGGTGTTGTCGTCGCGCTTGAGGATGTCCAGCAAGTCGCTGATGCGGGTGAGAGTCTGATCCAGACGCTCCAGTAGATGGGTCAGGCTCATGCTGCTGCCATGGGTGACTGCCCGCTTGTGAAAGCGATCCACCTGATCCATGCATTGTTGCAGGAGCACCCGGGCGTGCTCGTCGTCGTGGGCATCCTGTTTCGGGTCTTCAAGCCATTGGGCGTAGTACCGCACATAGGCCGACAGTTCCCGCTCCAGGGCCACGAAGGGGGAGTTGCGTTCGGCAATGTCCGGGTCCAGGCGCAGCAGCTCCGGCTCCAGTTCTTCGGCGGCCACCCATAGGGAGAGCATCTCAAGTGAATAGAGCACTTGTTCCCGGGCACGCGTCAGGGCCGGGCCATTGGTGTCATCCAGGTCCACCAGAGCGTCCAGCAGCAGGATCCAGGCATCATCGGGCACCTGGGTGACCCATACGGTGTCACCAGGTCGATTGAAAACCTGGGAGAGCACATCCCGCAGATTTTCCGGGTCGCGCGGCCGAGGGTTGATCCGCTCATAGAAACGCTGGCCCAACTCCCGCACGAAGCCCCGTCGAGAGAACAGACCAATTTCGGTGTACAGCGAGAGATGTCGTGCCTCCGCCATGGAGGTTTGCAGGTGCTTGCGCAGGTCAGGCGCGGCGGGCTGCTCGCCTTTCTGGCTGCGGCCTTTCTGAGCATCATGCAACTGTTGGATCCGTTCCACCACATCTTCGGTGGTTTCCGCTCCATCGGGGCGAAGCCAGTCCACCACGGCGCCGAGCAGGGGGACCAGGCCGGGGTGTTCTGACGTGTTGAGGCTTTCAAGCAGGGATTCGAGAGATTGCCTTGGCATGGGTTCCCGCCGTTTGGATCCGTTTCATGGGGGTGACGAGGAGTCGCACTACCGCTCGATTGTTGCGGCACTGGAGCGGAAAAGCCAGACCTCGGGCGCTGGAGTCGACCATGCGGAGGCCCTTATACTCCCGCCAGATCCACAAGCATTGGAAGAGTCATGTCTCGCTTCATGAAAGGACTGTTTGCACTGGCGCTTGGCGCCCTTTGCGCCGTTTCCGTGGCACAGGCCGGCAAGCCGGTGGTGGTGTCTTCGAAGATTGATACCGAGGGTGCCGTGCTGGGTCAGATCATCCTCCAGCGGCTTGAGGCGGGTGGCATCGAAGTCCGTGACCGGCTGCAGTTGGGGGGCACGAGCATCCTCCGCGGGGCATTGAATTCGGGCGATATCGATATCTACCCCGAATACACCGGCAACGGCGCCTTCTTCTTCGATATGACCGACAGCGACGTATGGCATGACGCCGAACAGGCCTACGCCACCGTGCGTGAGCGAGACGCGGAAAACGGCTTGATCTGGCTCGCTCCGGCCGATGCCAACAATACCTGGGCCATGAGTGTGCGCGGTGATCTGGCCCGGGCCCATGGTCTCGTCACGCTGCAGGACCTGGCCGATTATCTGAATCGGGGAGGGGAATTCAAGTTCGCCGCCAGCGCCGAATTCGTCGAGTCGGAGCAGGCCCTGCCAGCCTTCCAGTCAGCCTATGGGTTCGAACTGCGTCCGGATCAGCTGCTGGTGTTGTCGGGGGGTAATACCGCGGCCACAATGCGCGCCGCCGCCCGTCAGACCAGTGGTGTCAATGCCGCCATGACCTACGGTACCGACGGCGGCATTCAGGCCCTGGATCTGGTGGTGCTGGAGGACACCCTGGGAGTGCAGCCGGTTTACCAGCCGGCCCCGGTGGTGAGGCAGATGGTGCTTGAGGCCCACCCTGAGATTGCCGATCTGCTGGAGCCCGTGTTCCGGGCACTGAACATGGAGACCCTGCAGCACCTGAATGGTCAGGTGGCAGTGCAGGGGCTCTCGGCCCGGCGGGTGGCCGCGGACTTCCTCTCGGATCTGGGTGAGTAAGTAACCCATGTCTCGTGACGCCAGGCCCAATCGGGTCCTGGTCAGTCTGATGAGCTTGGGGCTGCTGACCTGGCTGGGACTGGATGCCCTCAGTGTGGCCCCCAATCGGCTGGTGCAGGGGACGCCCCTGAGTCCGGTTGAGGCCCTGGGATGGATGGTCACGTTGCTGGGGGCTATGTTCATGGCCTGCGTGGTGTGGCTGGCCTGGCGCCCCTCCTCTGCCAGGCTCTGGACAGCCCTGGGGCTGGTGACGGGCCTGCTGGTGGCCATGCCCCTGTGGTTGTCCGGTGCTGTTGTGGCCGTGCTGGACCCGGATATGCCTCAGGCGAGGGTGGGCATCGGCCCCGGTCTCTGGGTGCTGCTGTTCCTGTGGTTGCTGGTGCTGGTGGAGTTGCGCATTCGCTTGCGGTTGCGCCGCGTGTGGGTATGGAGCCTGCTGCTGTTCGTCATCGCCATATGGGGCATGGCATTGAGCCAATGGCTCACGCCGCTGGCGCTGGTTCAGGAATACCAGGCCCGCAGCGAACAATTCCTGGAAGCCGTGCTTTACCACCTGGCATTGGTGGGGGCAGCAGTGGGTGCCAGCCTGCTGATTGGGCTGGGCATGGCGTTGGCGATGCGTCGTTTCGATGGCCTGCGGCGCCTGGGATTCGGGGTGCTGAACTCCCTGCAGACCATTCCCAGCCTTGCCCTGTTCGGGCTTTTGCTGGCGCCGCTGGCCTGGTTGGGCAATCAGGTGCAATGGTTGGGTGCCCTGGGCGTGAGCGGGATTGGCTGGGCCCCCGCCTGGCTGGCCCTGGTGGCGTACAGCCTGCTGCCCATGGTGCGCAATACCTACGTGGCCCTGGAAGGGGTGGATCCGGGCGTGATCGAATCGGCCCGCGGCATGGGCATGAGCCCTGTTCAGGTCTTTTTCCAGGTGCGCCTGCCGCTGGCCCTGCCGGTGATGCTGGAGGGTATCCGTATCACCACCGTTCAGGCCATCGGCCTGACGGCCGTGGCGGCGCTCATCGGCGCCGGTGGGCTGGGCACCTTCATCTTCCAGGGGCTGGGGCAGGCAGCGATGGATCTGGTGCTGCTGGGGGCGCTGCCCATCATCGCCATGGCCCTGGTGGCCGATGCCCTGCTGGGCGCCCTGGCGGAACGAATGCGACGGCGGGAGGCCGCATGATCGAGCTCTTTGACGTAACCCGGCGGTTTGGCGACGAGACGGCGGTGGACCGCATCTCGCTGCGAGTGGAACGGGGTGAGTTCTGTGTGCTGGTAGGGACTTCCGGCTGCGGCAAGTCCACCACCCTGCGCATGATCAACCGACTCATCGAACACAGCGAGGGCGAGATCCATCTGGATGGCCAGCCGATCCGGGATTTCCAGGAGGATCAGTTGCGCCGCCGCATCGGCTATGCCATCCAGAGCACCGGGCTGTTTCCCCACTGGACGGTGGGTCGGAATATCGGGCTGGTGCCCCGCCTGCTGCAGTGGTCCGGGTCACGCATTCAGGAACGGGTGGAGGCGCTGATGGATTTGCTGGGGCTGCCGCCGGAGTTTGCCCACAAGTACCCGCACCAGTTGTCCGGCGGCCAGGCCCAGCGGGTGGGGGTGGCGCGGGCGCTGGCGGCCGACCCGGAGATTCTGCTGATGGACGAGCCTTTCGGGGCCCTGGACCCCATCACTCGCCAGACCCTGCAGGGAGAGCTGCGCGATCTGCAAGCGCGCCTGGGCAAGACCATCGTCTTCGTCACCCACGACATGGACGAGGCCCTGACACTGGCCGATCGGCTGGTGGTGATGCACGAGGGCCGCATTGTGCAGCAGGGACGCCCTACCGAACTGCTGAGGGCACCCGCGAATGATTTCGTGGCGTCCTTGCTGGGCGGGGATGACCGGGGGCTCAAGGAGGCGGCCCTGATCCGGGTGGAGGAACGCATGCTTCCAGTGGCACCGGAGGCCGAGGGTATGCCTATGGTGCGTCGGCACGCCACGGTGAACCAGGCCCTGTCACTGATGCTGTGGCATCACACGCGGCATCTGCTCGTGGTGGACGAGGACGACTCCCCCGTGGGCCAACTCTCTCTGGATGTGCTGATGCACAAGGCACGTCATGAGTGAGGTGGCCATCCAGGGAAGCGAGGGGGGCAATCGGCGATCCCGTTGGCGGTTTATCGTACCCCTGATCTGGCTGGCGGCCCTGCTGATGCTGGCTGTGGGCATGACCACCCTGGAACCCCTGTTTCGCCTGCTGGAGCCGGATCTTCGCCAGGTGATCTACGTCCGGGAAAGCTTTCTGGTGCTGCTGGGTCAGCATGTCCTGATGGTGGCAGTGGCGGCGTTGCTGGCCACCTGCGTGGGTGTGGGGGCGGCGGTGGCGGTCACGCGGGCGGCCGGGCGCGATTTCATGCCCATGGTGGCGCAACTGGCCTCCATCGGTCAGACCTTCCCGCCGGTGGCGGTGCTGGCGCTGGCCGTGCCGGTGCTGGGTTTTGGCACGGTGCCGGTGATCGTGGCCCTGGTGCTGTATGGTCTGCTGCCCATCGTACGCAATACCCTGGCGGGGCTGCAGGGGGTTTCTGCGGAAGTGCTTGAGGCGGCCCGGGGCATGGGCATGACTCCAAGGCAGGTATTGCTTCAGGTGGAATTGCCGCTGGCAGCGCCGGTGATTCTGGCCGGCATCCGCACCTCGGTGACCATCAATGTGGCCACCGCGGCCCTGGGAGCGACGGTGGGGGCCAGCAATCTGGGTGACCCGATCATCTCTGGCATCGTCAATGGCAATACCCCCTATATCATTCAGGGGGCGGTGATGATCGGACTGCTGGCCCTCGCCGTGGACAGTCTCTTCGAGCGATTGCAGCCTCGGGTGCCCGGACAGGCCAGCGATGGTCAAGCCGCCAACGGATAGCAGCGCCATAGCCCCTGGCGCACCCCGGCCGGGACCGGGAGGATGCCACCAGAAAGAAGCCGCCCATCACCCGGTGGATGGTGGTCAGTGGTTCCCGCTACAGGGGCGGTTTTTGGTGGATTCCGGGATTTAGTTGTTCTGGATCACTATTGTGGACCTTCTTCCGGTGTAGTGTCGGCCTCGTTGTAAGAGATCGCGTTGTGTCGACGCGGTATATGTCGATAAGGCTGATTTGGAGGCTATTCAAATGATGGGTGAAACGAAAGGTTCTCTTTCGGGGCTGAACGAAGAAGAAGCCATGGAGTTTCATGGTGTCTTCATGACCAGCATGATGGGCTTCCTGGCGGTTGCCGCTGTGGCTCACGTTCTGGCCTGGATGTGGCGTCCCTGGGGTGTGTCCTGGTAAGACCCTTCGCCTCAATGGCGAATCAGGTCTGAAGCACTACCCTCAGCGAAGCAGTAAAAGCAGGTTCTTTCCGATATAGGAGATTTCAATATGTGGCGTACTTGGCTGCTGTTCGATCCGCGCAGAGCGCTGGTTGCCCTGTTTGCATTCCTGGCCGTGCTGGCCCTTTTGATCCACTTCATCCTGTTGAGCACTGAGCGCTTCAACTGGATGCACACCGCCTCCCTGGTCGACACGACCGAGCAGGTTGCAATGCAGGCTCAGACGGGCAAGTCGACCCTGGCCTAACTGGCCCAGAGTTGTCTGTACCCGATCTTCCGGGCGGGATGGCTTCGAAGTTCTCATCCCGCCCGGCATCCGGGCCATTCCTTCGCCAGCACCTCAAGACCCCATCTGGTTCCAGTCCTCGCCCACGAAGGACTGTCTCTTGTCAGTACCCTTTTCCTCCCATCCCCACCGATCGGTAGCCTTTTGCCGTGGCACGCCTGTCCATGCAGGCTAATGACACCCGTTCCGGGTCGTCCACTCCTTCCTGAATTGTCGTTCGGCGTGGTCATCGACAGAAATCTTCTGAGTGATCTGCTAGGTTAAGTTGAGGGCCAACACTGACCCGAGCCGAGCCAAAGGAGATGTCATCGTGGACAACCTGATCAAGCGCCGGTATCCGGAAGATTCCGACGAAATTCAACCACGGCAGACCTTGGACAGCGGTACGCCGCCCGTTCGACGAATATCTGGCGATGCCCCCCTGCGATGGCTTGTAGAGGGATGGAAGGATCTTTGGCGGGCACCGGCAGGGTTGGCTCACGGGTTGCTGGTTGCTGCCCTCGGGCTGGGGATTCTCTGGCTCACCTGGGGCCAACCATGGCTCACCATGGCGTTGATATCCGGATTTCTGCTGGTGGGGCCTGCATTGGCGGTGGGAGTGAATGAACTCGCTCGACAACTGGAGCATGGTGATCAGGGCAATCTGAGCATCCCACAAAGCTTTCGAGCCTTACCGGCGCTGGGCTCGTCCCTGTGGCTGTTTGCGGCAATGCTGGCTGCCATGTTCCTCATCTGGACCGGCTACATGGCCCTATGGATCGGCGTCATGAATGTGGGTGTGCTTGGGCAACCAGGGAGCCTGGGCGAGTTGCTTGGCACCATGCTGTCCACTACCCGCGGCATCGTTTCCCTGATTGGGGTCGTGGTGGCTGGGGCGGCCTTGGCCGTCGCTGCCTTCGCGCTGAGCGTGGTCACGGTACCTGCGATGCTGGATCGTCGCGCAGGGGTTGTGGACGCCATGGCGATCAGCCTGAAAGTGCTCAGCCGAAATCCGATACCCATGCTGGCTTGGGCAGCATTGATCACCGCATTGTTCGGCCTGTCGGTGCTGACTGCACTCATCGCGCTGATCCTGGTTTTTCCCTGGATTGGCTTCGCCATGTGGCATGGATACCGTGAGATGGTGGTCCACGACGAGGATCCCAAGACCTCTGAGAGCGAAACGTCATAGGTACTCATTTCCAACCATTTGCTTCGATGATCAGCACCATGACGATCAGCGCAGCCACCGCAGTATGGCCGAGCCGCCAGTGGCTGGCACGCTCTCCGACGATTGCCGGGGCACGGCGCCCGATGCGCGCTGCGGCGCGGCGTTGGCGGGCGACGAACTTTTCGGCACCCTTGGCGACCCGCACGAAGGGGCGGGCGATTTGATCCCGGAACACCTGTGGCCCGACCGCAAGGGCACGGGCACGAATCCATGCACCCAGGGCTAGCGTCGCGCCCAGAAGCAGCGGCCACGTCTCGGTCGGTCCCGCTGCACTGATGGGCGCGGCGAGGGGGCCGGCGGCTGTGGGCCAGATGAATGGAAGCGCCGCCGCCGCCATGACCAGACCCAGGGTCGACAGAACCAACCCCTCGGGAACGGCAATGGACGGGGCGGCCGGGGGCTTGCGCCACAGGGTGATGCCAAAGCGTGCCATGAGCAGGGTGGTGGCCAGCCCCGACAGCGTCAGCCCCACGATCAGCCAGGGAAGCCAGGCCTCGGATCCGTCCGCGAGGGCCGATTTCAGCGCCTCCTTTGCCAGGGCACCAGAGGTGGCGGGTGCGCCCGCCAGCACCAGCGCCGGCACGGCCACGATGATGAGGGCCAGCACGCGCCCGCTCTGCCCTGTTTGGGCACCGAACAGCCCGGCGCCGAGAAAGAGGGCGCCCTTGGCCAGGGCATGATGGGCTGCCATGAACACCAGCACCGCCAGCAGCGCCGGCCAGGCGGCGGGTGCCATCAGCCCGGCCCCCAGTCCCAGCGCGATCAATCCCATCTGGCTGACGCTGGAAAAGCCCAGCACCGTCTTGGGGTTGTCCTGGCTCAGCCCCAGCAGCACCGCAGCAAAGATGGTGACGAGCCCTGTCGCCATCATCACCGTGCCGTGGTCGGGCAGTGCCTGCGTGCCCAGGGGCAGGGTGGCCAGCATACCGAAGAGCCCGGCCTTGATCATGGCCCCCGACAGCACGGCGCTGGCGGGCACCGGGGCCGCACCGTGGGCCGGTGGCAGCCAGAAGTGAAGCGGCATGATGCCGAGCTTGACGGAAAAGCCCAGGAGCAGAAGGGATGCGCTGAGCCCCGAGAGTTCGGCGCTGCGCAGATCTGCCAGCAGCCGTGAGCCCGCCTCGCTGGCGGCAAGCGCAAGGCCGGCAAACAGGGCCAGTTCCCCCAGGATGACGAAGGCGATGTACAGCCGGCCCGCCTCGAAGGCTGCCTGCGAGCGGGCCTGCACCACCAGTCCATAGGAGGCGAAGCTCATGAGCGCAAAGAAGGCGTAAAAACCGAGGGCATCCTGGGCGATGATCAGTCCCAGATTACCCGTCATCGCCAGCAGGAAGCATACCGCGAAGCCGCGCTCGCCCGGCGTGCCGCTGAACCATTCCCGCGCTGCGGCCCCGGCCGCGATCCACAACAGCGCGGTGAAACCCAGGAACAGCCGCGAGACCTCATCCAGCCCGAAGGAAGCCCCCATCAGCAACCAATCGCCGCGCACACCGAGCGGTACGGGAGCCAGCAGTGCCAGCAACAGGGCCGGCAGCGCCGCCAGCGGCATCAGCCGCCAGATGAAGGGCCGCGCCGCCGGAAACACCATCAGCATGGCCAGCAGGGTGGGCAGCAACAGGGGCAGGATAAACACGATCTTCATCAGAATGCCTCCGCCGAATATTCCAGGGTGACGATGAAGCGGGTCCATTCAAGCGGGCTGAAGGGCGCATTGGCCAGGCCCCCGGCCACCAACACCAGGGCGGCGGTGGCCGTGGGCGGCGCGGCCAGCATCCAGCCGATGGGCCGACGGACCGGCGCATCCTGCGGCGCGGCGTCCGGTTGCCTGAACCAGGCCCGGTGGAGCATGGGCAGGAAATAGGCGGCATTGAGCAGGCTGGATCCCAGCAGGAGGGGGATCACCCAGCCTTGCCCGGCATCGAGCCCACCCGCGGCCAGATACCATTTGCTCACGAATCCCGCCAATGGCGGCAGGCCGATCATGCCCAGTGCGGCCAGCGTGAAGGCCGCCATCGAGCCCGGCATGATCAGGCCCACGCCGTTCATCCGGCTGACCTGCTTGATGCCCAGCCCCTCGGCCAGGTTGCCCGCCACCATGAACAGGGTGATCTTCATGATGCCCTGATGAATCAGATGGGCGAGCGCGCCCATGGCCGCAATGGGGCTGGCGAGCGCGACGCCCAGGGCGATGTAGCTGACCTGGCTGACGGTGGACCAGGCCAGGCGGCGCTTGATGTCGTCCTGGCCCAGCGCGCGGATCGAGCCGTAGAGGATGGTGATGGCGGCCAGGACGGCCAGCGCGGTGGTCAGCCCCAGGGCCTGGGCCGTCTCGATCCCGTAGACCTCATAGACCACGCGGATGATGCCGAAGGCGCCGGCCTTGACCACCGCCACCGCGTGCAGCAGTGCGGACACCGGCGCCGGGGCCACCATGGCAACGGGCAGCCAGCTGTGCAGCGGCACCATCGCCGCCTTCACTCCCAGCCCGATGATGAGCACGGCGAACAGCAGTTGCGCGGCCAGGGGGGTGTCTTCGGCAACCCCTTCCAGGATGCCGCCGGGCACGAAATCGGTGCTGCCCGCCAGCACCCAGAGCCCGAGTGTGCCCAGCAGCAGCACCAGTCCCCCGCCCAGGGTGTAGATCAGGTAGATGCGCCCCGCCCGCAGCGCCGCGGCGGTGCCGTAATGGATCACCAGCGGGTAGGTGGCCAGGGTAAGCATCTCGTAGAACAGCAGAAACGTGAACAGATTGCCCGCCAGCGCGATCCCCACCGTGGCGGCCACGCAGAGGCTGAAGAACCCGAAGAAGCGTGCCCGGTGCGGACCCTTCTCCAGGTAGCCCACCGCATACACCGTGGTGATCAGCCACAGCACCGCCGAGAGGGCAATGAACAGGATGGCCAGCGGATCGGCCTGAAGGTTGAGGTCCAGCCCCGGCAGCACCGTCCACCGCAGGTCGTAGATCACGCCCTGACTCACCTTCCAGCTCAGCCAGGCCACCAGCAGGACCTTGACCAGGGCCGCGCCCAGATTGATGGCCGTGCGCAGGCCGGCACTGCGCTCGGGCAATGCCAGCAATACGGGGGCCGCGCACAGCGGGATGAGCAGAATGATCAGCGGCAACAGCGAAGCGTTGTTCATGGCGCACCGCCGAAGGGATAGCCGATGTTCATGAAGGCCAGGATCGGCGCGGCCAGCAGGCCGAGGCCGAGCGCACACAGGGCCAGAGTCAGCGGTGCCGCGTCGGCCAGCGCCCAGCCCTGATGCTCACCCACGGTGGTGCGCTGCCGGTCGAAGCGCAGGAAGCCGGTGAGAACCCGGGAGAAATAGGCCACGCTCAACATGGTCGCGATCATGGTCACCGCGATCCAGTGCCAGTATCCGCTGGTCATCGCCCCTTCCATCAGGATCCACTTGCCCGCAAAGCCCAGGCTAGGTGGCAGGCCCACCAGGCTGATGGCGGCCAGGGCAAAGCTGAGCTGCGCCAGGGTGGGGCGCACCGGGGAGCGGTCGAGTTCACGGATGCGGTCATGGCCGATCTCCTCCTTGATGCGCCCGGCGGCCAGGAACATCGCCGCCTTGGCGATGGCATGGGCCAGCATCAGCAGCGCGGCGGCCTTCCAGCTTTCCGCCACTCCGTCGGCGCCGGCACGGGCAAAGGCCACAAAGACGAGCCCGATCTGGGCCACCGTGGACCAGGCCACCAGCAGCTTCAGCCGTTCGGCGCGCAGCGCCTGGATCGAGCCCCACAGGATCGCACCCACCCCCAGCAGTCCGATGAGCGCGACCAGCACCTCCGAGAGTGGCAGCAGGTACTGCGCCAGGCGCAGCACGATATAGAGCGATGCCTTGACCACCAGCGCCGAGAGCAGTGCCGAGGCCGGCGCGGTGGCATTGGCGTGGGCCTGGGGCAGCCACACGTGGAGCGGGAACAGGGCCGTCTTGAGCGCCAGCCCCGCGACCATCAGCGCCAGCGCGGCCCCCAGCGCGGGGGATGGCGGGGCCGCCAGCAGCCCCGCAAAGTCCAGCCGGCCGAGTTCCAGATACACGAACCCCACGCCCAGAAGGAACAGCAGTGCCCCCAGGATCGAGGCATACATGTACTCAAGCCCCGCGCGCACCGCCTCGATCCGGCCCGAAAGCACCGTCAGCCCGACGGCGGCCAGGGAAATCACCTCCAGCATCACGTAGAGGTTGAACAGGTCCGTGGAGAGGTAGACGCCATTGAGACCGCTGAGCAACAACAGCCACAGGGGCCAGAAGTAACGACGCATGCGCTCCGGGGCGCGGTGATGGGCGTAGCTATTCAGCGCGCCGAGGCTGACCAGCAACCCGACCCCCGTGGTCATGGCCATCAGTGTCGCACTCAAGCCATCGGCCCGCAGATCGATCCCCAGCGGTGCCCCCCAGTTGCCCAAGGGTGTGACCACAGCCCCCTCGGTCAGCACCTGCAGCACCAGCGCGCTGGCCATCAGCGCGGTGAGCACGACCGCGCCCACACCCACCCAATGGGCCTGGCGGGGCAGCAGGAAGGCCAGTATCGCGCCTGCCAGTGGGGCGAAGACGACGGCGGTCAGCCAGTCGATGGCCGGCATCTCAATCATGGTGCTCGTGCTCCAGGGTGTGCAGGCGACGGATGAGGGCGAGGGCCACGGCGGTGGCGCTGATCATCACCACGATCCCGGTGATCACCAGGGCATGCGGTACCGGATCAGGGGCCTCGGGCGGCGCCTTCCAGGCGGCGACCACGAGCATGAAACCGGCCCCCACCGAGCACAGCTTCAGGGCCAGCACCCGGCGCAGGGGATCCACCAGCACGAGCGCGCCGCACAGCCCCACCACAAAGACGCCCAGGCCGGTCAGGCCGAAGATCAGTCCAGTACTCATGAACGGCCCCCCTGGGTAGAGATCGCTTCGGGCTCGCGGCCGTGGAAGAGCGCGGCCAGCGTCGCGGCGATGGACAGGGTGACCAGTCCCTCGATCAGCAGGATCAGGGTTTTGGCGTGATCGGCCGGGTATTCGAACGGCACCCGTCCCCCGCCGGCCACCAGCAGCGCCACGGCGGCAAAGCCCGCCACGCCCAGGACGAACACCCCCCGCGCCAGCGGCCGATGCGACGGCTGTGGCTGATACCGCTGGGTGAGCAGCAGCAGAATGCCCACGGCTGCCAGCACCGCGCCGCCCTGAAAGGCCCCGCCCGGCGCCGAAGTCCCCACCCAGAGCAGGTAGGCGCCGATGACCGTTATCGCCGGCAGCACGAGGCGGGCGAAGCCGCGAGGAAGATCACCCAGTTCTGGCCCCAGTGTCGGCTGCGGCGCCTGACTGACGCCGCGGTCGATCATCCACACTGCGATCACGGCCACCAGCAACACCACCACCTCCATCAGCGTGTCGTAGGCACGGAAATTCAGCAGGACGGCGGTCACCGGATGCTCCACGCCGCTGTCGGCCAGGTTGTCCGCGACCGCCACGCCCAGCCCGGGTGTTCCCAGCGGCGTGGCCAGAAAGGCCCCGACCAGCCCGGCGAGGACAAGGGCGCAAAGCCCCATGTTGATCACCATCACGCCCCGGGGCAGCGCCGGCCAGCGCTCCGGCTCGGTGCGCACCTGCCGCCAGGTGGCGAGCAGCAGTGCCCCGGTCAGCCCGGTGCCGATGGCGGCCTCGGCCAGCGCCACATCCGGGGCGGCCAGACGCACCCAGGCCAGCGCGCTCATCAGCCCGAACACGATCACCAGCACGATCATCGCGAACCGATCCCGCACCACCAGCACGGTCACGGCCAGCGAGACGATGGCGAGCCCGAGGATCACATCGAAGAGCAGGAGCGGATCGATCATGTCAGCGTCCCCGGACCGGGGCGTTCGAGCGCAGCACATGGCCCGCGATCAGATGACCGGAGACCGCGCTGGAGACGGCGACCAGGCCCCATATCAGCAGGATCCGCAGCATCTCGCCGACCGAGCCGACCAGCAGGGCCACCCCGAGACAGGTGAGGCCCAGGCCCAGCCCATCGGCCTTGGTCAGGGCATGCAGCCGGCACAGGGTGTCGGGAAAGCGCAGCAGCCCGATGGTGCCGACCACAAAGAAGGCCGCGCCAGCCGCAATCAGCACGAGGGCCAGAAGCTCGATGGACATCAGTGATCCTCCCTGCGGGTGACGACGACGAAGCAGATCAGGGTGATGGCCGCGAGAAGCGCGAAGACCAGGGCCACATCCAGAAGCACGGGCATTTCCATCAACAGCGAAAGGATCAGCAGGATCGCCACCGCCGCGGTCCCCAGGAGCTGCGCCGCCAGCATGCGCTCTGCCGGTTGCGGTCCGCGCAGGACCGGGACGAGTCCCGCGAGGATCGAGGCGAGCAGCACCAGCGCGATGATGGAGAGTGCGAGGGTCATGGGGTGTTCTCCAGGGCCAGGTGTGGGGGCACCGTGCGCAGCCTGAAGAGGGCGGCGACACGGGCCTCAAGCGGACGTAGCTGCGCCTCGAGATCGGCGTCCGTGTCCAGCATGTGGATGAGCAGGAGCTCGTCATGGAGCCCCGCCGTCAGGGTGCCCGGCAGCAGGGTGATGACGTTGGCGAACAGCAGCCGCGGCGCCCCTTCCGGCAGCCGGGTGCGAAACACCCGGCAACCAGGCGCCAGACGGGGACGCCGCCCAAGGGCTCGCCGGGCGACGTCGAGTGCCCCCAGCAGCAGACGCAGCGCGAACCAGGGGCCAAAACGCAGTGCCCCCACCGGCGAGAGGCGCCAGCGTGGTGGCGCCGGGTAGAGAAAGATCAGCGCCGTCGCGGCCAGGATGGCCGGGCCACCGATCATCCAGCCCTGGGCCGTCCCGCCGGTGAGCGCCACCCACAGCCCCGCAAGGACGGCCAGGCTGAAACCTGCACGGGCAATGTGGCGGCGGACGCGACGCGGTGGGTGGGCATCCACGACGATGCCGGGAAGATCGGCCTCCCGGGTTAGCCGCGCGGGGAGCCCATGGCCTGCCCCTTGCCCATGCACGCCAAGGGGGAACTGGACAGGGCGGCTGGCGGGCCGCTCCAGGAGTGGCTGGGGCGTTGCTGAAAGGCGGTCAGCGTACTGGTTCATGATGCGTCTCCGTGGGCAGCCGGATCACCTGTTCGCGCCAGGAAGGCGCCCGCTCGGGCTGCCAACCGTTGCGCGCGCTGAAGCCTGGCTTGTTCGTCGATAAGAACGCGCGAGGGGGGGCGCTTCATCCCGAGGGTCGAGTCGGTAGTGATCAAGCCATGACGCAATCACGCAGGAAGATGAAGGGATTATCTTCCCGCCAGCAGCGTTCTTCGGGTGGATGCACCAGAACGAGGACATGAACGCAATGCTCAGCTATCTGCCCGATATGAAGACGTCCACCGCCGCCCTGGGGCGGCGTTGTGGCGATGGGTTGCTCGGCCTGTGGAGCCGGGTGTTTCATCGCAATGCCCAGGCCGACGAGTCCTGGCTGGAAAAACGTGATATGGCGGTGATCACCGCCACCCTGATGCGGCTATCCGAGCGCCAGCTCAGCCGGATCGGCATGAGCCGGCGCACCCTGGCCCTGGATGTGGAAGACCTGGCGGCCCGTGCCCAAAGGGAGCTTCAGGTCAGTCCCGTCGTGCTGGAGGTGGTGAAGTCGGGTGGGTCGCGGCGGGTGATCAGGCACGAGTAGGACGTCCTGAGCCGCCAACACCCCGAGGGATGGTGTTTCCCTCGGGGTGTTCATCTTTACCGGGTGGCGCGCACCACGCGGCTGATCTCGTCCAGCTGAAGGACGGCACGCTTGAGGTAGAACCCCTGCAGTTGCAGGTGATTGGCGACAATGCTGTTGGCCCCACTGCCGTTGAGCACCACCCGCGGCTGCAGTTGTGAGGCCCGGCGCAGACTGTCGATGGCCTGTGCCCAGACCCGCTCGAGTCCGTGGGCGGCGATCACGCTCTGATAGTCCTCGCCCAGTTCACGCAGCAGCAGATAGAACGCATAGCTCATGCCCTTGTTGAAGTAGAGCATGCGGTTGGATGTGAAGTTGATGATGAATGGGTCGGTATCCACCAGGGCATCCAGCCGGGCCGCCCGTGAGCCCAGGTCGGTGGCGATGCGGTCCACGGTCATCACCAGGGCGTCGCTGCGCGTTTCAAAGACGGCCTCTCCCCGGGCTACGCGCTGGTTGTAGTTGATCAGGGCGGCGTGAGCGGCCCGGTATTGCGCATCGGCCGGCTGCACGGGCAGGAGTGACTGGTTGAGATCGAACAACCAGACATCGGGTGGGAACTGCAACAGCCCCGCCGCCCGTTCAAGATCATTGTCAATCGCCCCCGAGCCTCGCAGCCGTCCGATCTGGGTTTCCAGTTCGAGGGTGAAACGGCCCACCCCTCGCATCATTCCACTCTGGAAGCTGGGCATGTTGATGTGAAAGGCCGTGGGGTAGAAGAATGGGTCGTTGGGGCTCCAGCGATGGGTGATGGTCTCGCGCTCGATCAGGGCAGCCGCCATGTCCACCGCGCGGCTTCCCCCCTCGATCGGGGTGGGCGGGGTGAAGCTCGGGTCGGCATCGATCCGGTTCATCATGCTGCCCGCCACGCCGAAGTAGAGCCCGAACGCAATCGTCAGCATGAGCGTGCTGCGCTTGGTCACGGAGAGCAGACCCGTGCCAAAGATGCGCGCGCGCAAGGAGACCCTGCGGCGTCGCATCAGTGTTGGGGGTTGGGGTATCAGATCTTGGTACATGGTGGCTCCTGTCCGTTGATGCTTATCCAGAGAACGCGCGGGCGCGCGGTTTCATCCCACCCGGGGCGGCCGCGCAAAAAAATCTCATCCGGCAGGGATGAAATCCGAGCGTGCCGCGTTTTATCCGCTCATACGATGACGTAACAACGCACCGAGCAGGGTGACATCACGAGCGCCGGATGGGAGTTCCGCCATGAGCCTGAAGAGCGAGCTTCACACACATATCCAGAGCCTGCGCCGCTACGCGCTGGTGCTGACCCGCAACCGCGATGCGGCCGAGGACCTGGTGCAGGAGACGTTGACCAAGGCCATCGCCCGGGCGGAGACCTGGCAGCCTGGCACCGCGCTGCGTCCGTGGCTTTTTCGGATCCTGCACAACACCCATGTCAGCGAGATACGTCGCCGGCAGGTCCGTGAGGCCGCTGCGGCCGATCTGCCCGAGCCGATTTCCCCGGAGACGCAGTCGCATCATGCGGACCTGCGCCAGGTGCTCGCGGCACTGGACCAGCTGCCCGAGGCACAACGCACGCCCATCGTGCTCGTGGCGCTTGAGGGTATGAGCTACAAGGAGGCGGCCTGCAGTCTCGATGTGCCGCTGGGCACCTTCATGTCGCGGCTTGGCCGCGGCCGCGAGGCCCTGCGCAGACTCATGGATCAGCCCCAATCCCGGAATGACAGTCTTTCAGCCTGAGGAGACCATCATGCAACGCAATGACGACCCCATACCCGATCACGTACACGATCCCGAACTACAGGCCTACCTGGATGGCCGCCTATCGCCGGAGGCCGCCGCCGAAGTGGAGGCGCGGCTGGCAGGGGACGAAACCCTCTCCGACGCCGCGGCACAGTGGCAGCATCACCGCAATCTCATCCGCGACGCTGCCGACGTGCTGGACACCGGTGACTCCAACCTGCGCACCGCTGCCCTGGAGCGCGACCTGGCGCGCCGGCTGGCAGAGCGCCAGCGGCATGCACGTCTGGCTTCGCCGAGGCTCGGCCAGTTCGCCGCCTCGGTGGCCATCTTCGTCCTGGGCTGGGGGGCGCACATGGGCTATGAGCGGCTGAGCGTGCCCGATCACCCGGATTACGTCGCCGAGGCGCTGTCGGCCCATCAGGTGTTCGCCCATGATGATCGATATCCGGTGGAGTTTCGTGCCGACGAGATGGAGCAGGCGGTGGGCTGGTTATCAGCGCAGATGCAGCGCAAGGTCGACAGCCCCAAGCTGGATAACCTGGGTCTTGAGGTGGTCGGCGCGCGGCTCCTGGGAACGCAGAACGGGCCGAGCGGGCTGTTCATCTACGAGAACGCCGAAGGTCAGCGCCTATCGGTGCTCATTTCCGCGCATGAGGAAGGCATGCCCGAAATCCCGCTGCGCGTGTCGCGCCAGGGAGCACAGACGGTCGCCTACTGGAGCGACGAGTCGATCGATTACGCGGTTCTCGGGGGCCACGACCGGGCCATGCTCACTCAGGTCGCCGCCGCTGTGTCCATGAGCCGATGAAGACGTTGCTGACGGCCGAGAGCTATTGGCATAAAGGATGCCGGTTGCCGGGATTCCCTCCGCCCGACATTGAGTGGGCTCAAGGTTCCACAACATGGTGTGGGGTAGACTGTTTAGAATACGTCCACACTTGAGCCCGATGTCACAGCGAACATCGAGCGAGCATGGATTGATATTTCCCTTATCAGAGCTATCCCAGGATGCCGCAAGAGCCGCAAAAAACCGTCATGGAAATCCAGGAAGGTGACACGAACAGCGGCATCGATGGGGTTGGTACTGAACCATCGGACGGTTCCAGATCTCCCCCCTGCATCTCCCTTGAGACCGAACTGCTGGAGGCACAGCGCATTGCCCAGGTGGGCAGTTGGCTGTCGGATTTCCAGGAGAACGTGATTCGTTGGTCTCCGGAGGTTTACCGGATTTTTGGGCTTTCTCCCAATGCCTGGCATGCCACCCATGAGGCGTTCATGTCATTGGTGCACCCCGAGGATCGAGGCAGGGTGCAGGCGGCCGTTGATGCCGCGCTCGCGGGTGATGCCTACGATATCGAGCACCGCATTCTGCGCCCCGATGGGAAGATACGCATCGTCCGTGAACGCGGCAAAGTGGAGTTTGATGGTGCCGGCCGACCGCTGCAAATGATCGGCACCGTGCACGACATCACCGATCGCAAATGGCAGGAGGAGGAACTGCGACGTAGGGAACTGCGCTTCCGCCTCGCTCAACAGGCGGCACGATTCGGTATCTGGGAATGGGAGCTGGCCGAAGACCGGATCCATTGGGACGCCAACTGCTGGATCATGCTGGGCTACGCGCCCGACACCCCCGGTGTTTTGAGTTATGCCCAGTGGCGGGCCATGGTTCATCCCGATGATCTGGAGGACGTGGACGAACAGTGGCGTCGTCAGCTGGCAGGAAACGACCGTTTCACCATCGAGTTTCGCTATGAATGTTCCCATGGTGGCTGGGCGTGGGTACAGGGTCGCGGTCAGGTCATCGAATATGATGATGAAGGCCAGCCCCAGCGACTGATGGGCACCCACGTGGATATCAGCCAGATCAAGCGTGCTGAACAACAGGCCCATCAAGCCCAGCAACGCGCCAAGGCGTATCTGAACACTGCCGGGGTGATCATGCTGACCCTGGGGAGAAATGGCATCATCGAAATGGCCAATCAGCGCGCCTGCAGCACCCTGAAATGCGATGCGCGGTCCATAGTCGGCCTGGACTGGTTTGAGCAGTTTGTGCCCGAGCGTTATCGCCATGACATGCGGGCACGATTCAACGCCATGATGACGAATCATATCCTGCGGCTTCATGAGTCCAGGATGGATTCCCCTATCCTCACGCGCACCGGAGAGAAACGCTGGATTCGTTGGACGGCTGTGACCCTGCGGGATGAACGCGGACTCCCCGAGGCGGTGCTCTGCTCTGGAGAGGACATCACGGAGCAGCGTCATGCCTGGCAGGAGAAGGAAAAGATCGTCCAGATCCTGGAAGCGGCGCCGGATATCGTATGCTCCTGCGATGAACATGGCCGTATCCATTACATGAATCGAGCCGGCCTGGCGTTCTGGAATCTGCCGGATGGTCTCCCGCAGCCGGGTGAGCCAGCCCCCGTTTCTCTGCAGGACCTGCAGCCGGACTGGGCGATTCAGCGGGTGCTGAAGGAAGGTTTTCCGGCAGCCTTGCAGACCGGGCACTGGTGTGTAGAGTCGGCGATCATCAATGCTCAGGGAGAAGAAACACCCGTTCACCAGACGGTGGTGGCGCATCCGCCGGAAAACGGCGATGCCCTGCGTTTTTCAACCCTGATAAGGGATATCAGCCTGCAAAAACGCTATGAGACGGAACTGCATCGGCAAGCCTTCGAGGATACCCTGACAGCCATCCCCAACCGGCGCCATTTCGAAAGCGTGCTGGAAAAGGAACTGCAGCGTGCAGAACGCTACGGTCACCCGTTCTCCGTCATGCTCCTGGATGTGGATCATTTCAAATCACTCAATGATCGCTTTGGTCACGAAGTGGGCGACGAAGTCTTGTACGCTCTGGCGCAACGCCTGGACCAATGCCGGCGGGCTTCGGACACGCTCGCCCGTTGGGGTGGGGAGGAGTTCATCGCCCTGTTGCCAGAGATACTACTGGACCAGGCAATTCAGGCGGCAGAGGGCATGCGACGCCGTATCGAGGACGAGCCCTTCAAGACGGTTGGGCGCGTGACGATCAGTCTCGGCGTTGCCCAATTCTTTCCTGGCGAGACGATGCGCGATCTCATCAGACGCGCCGATCAAGCGCTTTACCAGGCGAAGAGCCAGGGACGAAACCAGGTGGCGGGGTTCTTTCCGGGTAGTCCGTCACCTGACTCCCCCTGCAAAGGCAGGGGGTGAGTCTGGAAGCTGGCATCTAGGTCTGCCAGTGTTCGGCCTCACTGCCGTGATAGCCAGGTATGATCAGTGTGGTAGCCATGAGAATGTTCCTGAGCGATCTCGGCCCTGACTATAAGGGATATTGCGAACTGTCAATAACTGATGAATCGTTGTGGTGTGAGGCCGTTTTGGCATAAACGACTCGCACGTCCTGAGTTCACTGTTAGGGGGTTGGATGACAAAGCCAATCGTATCGGCAGTAAAACCCACGGGTGTCCCGCTCGAAAAGGACAAGGAGTATTACTTTTGTCGTTGCGGGCGCTCCAGCGATCAACCCTTCTGCGATGGCTCCCACCAGGGGACCGGCATCGAGCCGATCGCCTTCAAGCCCCGCAAGGATGGCAAGAACTGGCTGTGCATGTGCAAGCAGTCGGGCGATCTTCCCTATTGCGATGGCACCCACGCACAGGTGCCGGAGAGCGCGGTGGGAGAGGAATTTGGTGGCCTTGATGAGGACGCGGAAGAGGCCGGCGACGATGCCGCTCCCACACCGCGCAACACCGGGACGGAACCCCACGTGGAGCTCATTCATGCCCTCGCGCGAGGTGGGCTGGAAGAGGTGGGGGCCATGGGGCCCACGGTGGCCATGGGCGTGCCGCGGGATCGGATGCCATCCTGGGATGATATTCAGATTCTGACAGCGCAGTTCGCGCGCCGCCCGCTTGCCGGCGATATGGATGTGGACAGCGCGCTGGTGATCGGGCCGGAGGCCCGGCGCCCGCTGCGTCTGGAGATGCCGCTGTTGGTCACGGACATGAGCTTTGGTGCGCTCTCCCGCGAGGCCAAGATCGCGCTGGCGCGAGGCGCCGAACAGGCCGGTACCGGCATCTGCTCCGGCGAAGGCGGCATGCTGCCGGAAGAACAGGCCGAAAACTCGCGCTACCTCTTCGAACTGGGGCCGGCGCGTTATGGCTACTCCGAGGAAATACTCGATAAGGTGCAGGCCTTCCACTTCAAGGGCGGCCAAGGCGCGAAGACCGGTGTCGGCGGCGTGTTGCCGGGCGCGAAGATCTCGGAAGAGATTGCCAAGGTGCGCGGGATCAACACCGGCCAGGATGCGGTGTCGCCACCGGTGATCCCGGACCTGGAAACGCCCGCCGATTTCCGACGCTTTGCGGATTCGGTCCGCGAACGCACCGGCGGCATTCCCGTTGGCTTCAAGCTCTCCGCGAACCACATTGAACAGGATCTTGCCTTCGCGCTCGATGCAGGCGCTGACTACGTGATCCTGGATGGCCGCGGTGGCGGCACCGGGGCCGCGCCGGCCCTGCTCAGGGACCACATCAGCGTGCCGACCATCTCCGCACTGGCGCGCGCACGACGTTATCTGGACCTTCGAGGTGCGAGCGGGCGGGTCACCCTGATCATCACCGGTGGGCTGCGCACCCCGGCGGACTTCGTCAAGGCCCTGGCGCTGGGCGCCGATGGCATTGCACTGGGCAACAGTGCCATTCAGGCAGTGGGCTGTGTGGGTGCCCGCATCTGCCACACCAATCGCTGCCCAACAGGTGTGGCGACTCAGGATCCGGAACTGCGCAAGCGCCTGGATCCGGATGCAGGGAGCGCCGGGCTCGCCCGCTTCCTCGGGGCCTCCCTGCAGCTGATGCAGGTGCTGGCTCGCGCCACGGGCCGGTCACGCCTGGCGGACCTCGATCGGGAGGACCTGATCACCTTCAATCGCGACCTGGTGGAGATGGCTCGGGTGCCCTATGCCGGCGAGTCCGGCGGCGGTTGAATAAATCACTGGACAGGGGTGAAAAAATGGGTTTTAAGTTTCCTGTGATCCAGATGCGCTTCAGCGGGGTGGGTTACAGGAGGGTATATGGCTCAGGAAGCGGAAGGTAGGCAGGTACCCGACCAGGGGCTCAATCATGTCGTCTTTTATGGGGCAGCCGTCGGCATTGTAGCCTTTGCGCTTTGGGCAATGTTGTTTACCGAGCAGGCCGGTGCGGTGATCGGCGGTGTACTGGCCTGGATTTCCAACACCTTTGGTTGGTTCTATTTTATTGCCGTGGTCGCCTACCTGGTGTTTGTGGTGGCCATCGGCCTGTCCCGCTATGGCAGTATTCGCCTTGGTCCGGAACACTCGCGACCGGATTTCAACATCCTCACCTGGGCCGCCATGCTCTTTGCCGCGGGCATCGGCATTGACCTGCTGTTTTTCTGTGTGGCCGAACCGGTCAGTCATTATCTGGCACCACCGGTGGGTGAGGCGGGCACTGTCGAGGCCGCCCGTCAGGCCTTGAGCCTGACCTTTCTTCACTGGGGCCTTTCCGGGTGGGGTATCTACACGCTGGTGGGCATGTCACTGGCCTTTTTCAGTTACCGCCACGGCCTGCCACTGACCATTCGCTCCGCGCTGTACCCACTGATCGGCAAGCGTATCTATGGGCCGATCGGGCACTCGGTGGATATTGCTGCCGTGCTGGGCACGGTGTTCGGCATCGCCACAAGTCTGGGCATTGGCATCATCCAGCTCAATTTCGGCCTCAATTACATGTTCGGCATTGCCGAGAGCACGGTCACGCAAGCGGTGCTGGCCCTGATGATCGTGGTCTTTGCAGCCATATCGGCCATCACCGGTGTCGAGCGCGGCATCCGGCGACTGTCTGAGTTCAATATGCTGCTGGCACTGTTGCTGCTTTTGTTTGTGCTGTTTTCCGGCAAGACGGTGATGCTGCTGAACGCGCTCGTGATGAATATCGGCGACTATCTGTCGAGCTATGTCAGCCTGTCGTTCAATACCTATGCCTTTGATCCGCCCGCCGACTGGCTCAATGCCTGGACCGTCTTCTTCTGGGCCTGGTGGATTGCCTGGGGGCCTTTCGTTGGCATGTTCCTGGCGCGGATTTCGCGCGGACGCACGATTCGCGAGTTTGTTGCCGGTACGCTGATTCTTCCGCTGGCCTTCATGATGGCCTGGATGGCCACCATGGGTAACAGCGCCATCGATCTGATCGCCACCGGCAGCGGTGTGGAGAACTTTGGCGAGCAGGCCATGAATAACCCTGGCTCGTCCATCTATCTTTTCCTGGAGAGCCTGCCCTGGACGGGTGTGACCACGGTAGTGGTGAGCATTCTGGCCATTGTGTTCTTTGTCACCTCGGGTGACTCCGGGTCGCTGGTGCTGTCGAATCTGACATCCGTGATTCGAGACCCCAACGAGGACGCCGCCAACTGGATGCGCATCCTCTGGGCGGCCATCATTGGCCTGCTGACCCTGGCCCTGCTGATGACCGATGGCCTGGAAGCCCTGCAGAGCGCCGTGGTGATCATGGGGCTGCCCTTTGCTGTGGTGCTGTTCCTGATGATGTTCGGGCTGTTCAAGGGACTCACGCTGGAGGGACTGAAGTTTGATAGTCACCAGCGCAGCCTTTCCGGCCACCTCTCTGGCCGCACCGGACGAGTCAGCCAGGATGGCTGGAAGCAACGTCTGGCACGTGCCATGCACTTCCCCAATTTCAATGAGGCGCAACGCTTCCTGGCAGATACTGCCAGACCGGCCATGGAGCAGGTGCGTGATCAGTTGCGTGAGCAGTCCATCAAGGCCGAAGTCGAGTTCGAAAAGGGTGAGTCGTTGCATATTGCGCTGACCGTTGATCTGGGTGGTGAGCAGGACTTCACCTACCAGATCTGGCCGTTCAAGGCGCGCATGCCTGCATTCCCGTTGCGCGCCACCCGGCCCCGGGCCAATTACTACAGGCTGGAAGTCCACCTGAGCGAAGGAGGGCAAGGTTACGATGTGGCTGGTTACAGCAAGGAGCAACTGATTGCCGATATGCTGGACCAGTACGAACGTCATCTGGACTTTCTCCATTCCCGGCAGCACAGTCTCGGTGGCAACACGCAGGTTCCCGACGGGCCTGACAAGGCCGCCGGCAAGGAGTCCAATACATGAGCGAGTCACGATTTGAAGAGGCATTCGACTACATCATCGTGGGTGCCGGTTCGGCGGGCTGTGTGCTGGCCGATCGGCTCAGTGCGGACGGTCAGCACTCGGTCCTGGTGCTGGAGTTTGGTGGTAAGGACAATTCGATCTTCATTCAGATGCCGACGGCCTTTTCCATACCGCTCAACAAGCCGAAATACGACTGGGGGTTGTACTGCGAACCTGAGCCAGGCCTGGCTGGCCGTCGCCTGCACCATGCCCGTGGCAAGGTGATTGGCGGGTCCTCTTCGATCAACGGCATGGCCTATGTGCGCGGTTGTGCCGGGGACTTTCAGGAGTGGGAGCAGGCGGGTGCCAAAGGGTGGGGTTATGAGGATGTACTGCCCTATTTTCGCCGTGCCGAGGATTGTGTATACGGCGAGGATGATTATCGAGATACCGGCGGTCCGGTGGGTGTGTGCAATGGCAACAATATGCGCAACCCGCTGTATCGGGCCTTCATCGAGGCGGGTCGGCAGGCCGGTTACGGTGAGACCAGCGATTACAATGGCTATCGGCAGGAAGGCTTTTGCCGCATGGACATGAGCGTGCGCGACGGGGTGCGCAGCTCGACCGCCAATGCCTACCTCAAGCCAGCCCTCAAGCGCGGCAACCTGACGCTGCGCATGCATGCGCTGACCACGCGGGTGGTGATGCAGGGAAAGCGGGCCGTTGGCGTGGAGTACCGGCAGCAAGGTCAGGTGCACCGGGTAGGTGCCAACCGGGAGGTCGTCCTCAGTGCCAGCACCTTCAATTCGCCCAAGCTGCTGATGCTTTCCGGTATCGGATCGGCGGATCAGCTGCGTGAGCACGGTATCGATGTGGTGCACGATCTACCCGGAGTGGGGCAGAACCTGCAGGACCATCTGGAGGTCTGGGTGCAGCAGCGCTGTACGCAGCCGATCACTCTCAATGGCTGGCTGAATCCCCTGGGCCAGTTGCGGATTGGTGCGCAATGGTTCTTCGCCCGTTCTGGCCTGGGTGCGACCAACCATTTCGAGTCCAATGCCTACATCCGCAGTCGACCCGGGCTGAAATGGCCTGATCTGCAATACCATTTCCTGGCTGGGGCCATCGCCTACGACGGCAGCAAGGCCGTCAAGGGTCACGGTTTTCAGGCGCATCTGGGTGCCAACAAGCCGTTGAGTCGCGGTGCGGTTACGCTGAGGTCCGCCAACCCCGAGGAGGCCCCGCGACTGGTGTTCAACTATCTGCAGGAAGAGGCCGACCGCCAGGCCTATCGCGACGGGGTGCGCCTGACGCGCGAAATCTTCGCTCAAGCGGCTTTCGATCCATACCGTGGCGATGAGGTCTCACCGGGGCCGAATGTGCATACGGATGATGAAGTTGATGACTGGGTGGCACAGACAGCTGCAACCGCCTACCACGCCTGTGGCACGTGCCGTATGGGCGAGGACGAGAACGCTGTGGTCGATTCGCAGTGTCGGGTGCGCGGCGTGGAGGGGCTGCGAGTGGTGGATTCGTCCATCATGCCCACGGTCACCAACGGCAACATCAATGCACCGACCATCATGATCGGCGAGAAGGCCGCCGACCACATCATGGGCCGCGATCCGCTTCCGCGCTCCGAGGTGCCTGTGTTCGAGCCTGAGGGGTGGCAGCAGCAACAGCGGGAAAACAGGCCGGGGGTGATGTCCAGCTAAGACCTGAAAAGACGGGGAGATGGGGGACCGCTGTCGACTCTTATGGGAAGCTTCCATGATCCAGGGCTTTGCATCCCCCCGCGGCATTGAGTGCGCTCCAGCGTCGCGCCTGCGCGCCGGCTTCAACGTTACAGGGTGAGTTGGCTTTCAACTCAATCCTGGTCCGCCTCGGTCTCGGTACAGACCCGATTGCGGCCGGCCTTCTTGGCCGCATAGAGCGCCATGTCGGCACGGCTGACGAAGGCTTCATGGCTGTCGTGTTCTTCAAGATGTGAAGAGGCGAGACCGGCGCTGACGGTGATGCGGAGCGAGTGCTCGCGGATCAAAAAAGGCGCCGCCTCGATCTGCTGGCGCAGGCGCTCAATGAAATTCCGTGCCTGGGCCACGTTGGTATCGGGCATCAGGATCAGAAACTCTTCACCACCCCAGCGCGCGACCCAGTCGGATTCGCGGGTACTGGCTCGGAGCACCATGGCGACCTCTTGAAGCAGTTGATCGCCCACGAGATGACCATAGGTGTCGTTGACGCGTTTGAAAAAATCCAGATCAAGGATGGCGATCGCATTGGGGCGGTGTCCCCGCTGTCCTTGTGCCTGAATGCCACGGATCACATGCCACATGCCACGCCGATTGAGCAGTCCGGTCAGTGGATCATGGTCGGCATGGTAGGCGAGGCGCAACTCGGCCTCCTTGCGCCGGTGAATGTCGATCCGCAAACCACTGACTGCAACGGCGATTCCGTCTGGACTGCGTTCATAAACGCGCGCGTGGTCCTGTAGCCAGATCCAGCGTCCATCGCGATGCCGGAAACGGTACTCGGCGGTGAAGTCGTCCACACCACCATGGATGACTTGCCCCGTTTGCTCGGCGAAGGCCGCCAGGTCCTCGGGATGGACGTTCGCCCGCCACCACTCGTCGGTGATGACGATCTCGCCGGGTTGATAGCCGATCTGGGCCAGATAACGCTGGTCCGGGCACACCTGGCCAGTGCTGAAATTGGCGGTATACGTGCCGATGCCGCCGGCCTCAAGGGCGAGGTCGAGCATTCGTTGAGTCTGCAGGAGCTGCAGTTCCGCGACTTTGCGGTCATGGATATCACGACCGACACCGATAATGGCAGTGACTTCTCCCCGCTCATCCAGCACGGCCACATCGGACCACCCGAACCAGCGCCAGCCTTCCTGGGTCAGGGCCCGTTGTTCCAGATAGCAGCGGTGCGGCGGGTGATAGAGGCTTGCTATCGCGGCGTCGGTCTGGGCCTGGTCATCGGGATGAACCAAGGCCATGAAACGTTGGCCGATCAGATCCTCTTCGCGCTTCCCGAAGGTGCTGCAATAGCCCGGGTTCACGTAGAGGAAACGGCCCTCGTTATCGACCTTGACGACTAGGTCATTCTGCTGCTCGACCAGGAGTCGATAATGCTCTTCACCGCCGGGCAGGGGGGCGTTGGACTCTGGCGATGCCTTGCCACTGGTCGGCGGTTGCCTCGGTGGACGCTGATCCATTGTGGCTTGCCCCCGCTCTGGGTGCCTTAAGGAGAATGATCTGCTCACTTTATCGCACGCTGGCAGCCAACCTGTACAGTGGGCAGGTGACGTCGGATGGGCGCCCAGTCAGGCTACCGATTGGATTTGCCCACGATGTTTCGCATCAAGCGGCCCAGGATGTCGGTGCCGGTGAGCAATCGTGGCTGGTCTGTCCATGACAGCACCACGTCGTCCTCGACAATGTCATCCCCCCTCGGCCCGGAATGCAGGCGGAACCGCGGAATCAGTTCACCGAGTTTGCGAGTGCCGCTGGTCACGATGATTGGACGGTGGCAGTGTCGGAGGGGATTGAAGTGCTCGGGAGCGAATATGGCCTCCCGCAGGAAGTCATTCACACTGAGGACCAGCCGGGGCCAGTCGTCGGAATCGACAATGACCACCCAACTCTTGCCCGAGCGGTTGATTTGACAGAGAAACGGGTCCTTGGGATCGGCGGTGATTTTTGGGAACAAGGGCCTTGTTCCATCGAATTCAAGACACAGTACGCTCCCCGGATCCACCGGCTCGCCTTCGTCTCGTATCGGGACATCGTCCAGCTCCAGGAAATTCAGCGCACCCTGTCCTTCGACCCGTGCGATCTCGGACTCGGTGGTCTCCATGTGGAGCTGGATCACCCGACGCAGATCACGCTCCGGAAAGTAGCGGATGTTCTCGCCGCCCAGCCAGGCATCCAGTGCCCAGGCAGTGGGCCGTGCCACCGGGTAGAGCAGCACCTGGTAGACCCGCAGCACCGGCGCCAGCATCGACGCCATGCGCAGTGCGTTGCGGGTGAAATAGGATTGCGGAATGATTTCCGCGAAGATCGTGATGACAACGGTGGAGAACAGGAAGGCGATCACGCCGCTCATCACGGAGCCGGAAAGCAACGCCAGCAGCACGTTCACCCCCACGTTGCCCCAGAGGATCGTGACCAGTGCGAAGTTTGCGTCCTCACGCAGCCCCAGCACGCGTTCCGATAGTTTGTTGCCCTTGCGTGCCTCGACCTCCAGTTCCAGCTTGCTGAGCGAGAACAGCCCCAGGTTCAGACCGGACAGCATTGCCGACTGAGACAGGCAAAGCAGGATTCCGATCCAGGTGAGCAGCGTCATTTCATCGCCTCCAGCGACATCAACTCAAGGACGAAGCGTCCTGAAACCAGGGAGCCGCTGATCACTCGCCGACGCGCCTCAGCAGAATCATGGCGCGAGCCTCCACGGTGAACGTGCCCCCGGCGTCGTGATGCCGATCCTCATCGACCCATCCCTCGGCGGTATCCAGTTCCACCCGCCAGCGTTTGCACCAGCTGGCCTCGGGCAAGGTGAACTCCAGGGGCTCATGGTGGGCGTTGAAGGCCAGAAAAAATCGATCATCGACGATGCGCTCGCCGCGCGGCCCGGGGGAGGGCAGGGACTCACCATTGATGAATATCCCCAGCGATCTGGCAAAGTCTTCTCCCCAGTGATCCTCTTCCATACACTCCCCGTCGAGTGTGAACCAGGCAATGTCTTCCACATCGTGGCCATGGATGGCCCGACCCTCGAAAAAGCGTCGCCGCCGGAACACCGGGTGATCATGCCGAAAACGCACCAGACGGCGCGTGAATTCAAGCAGCGACGTGTCCACCTGTGACCAGTCATACCAGGCCAGTTCGTTGTCCTGGCAGTACACGTTGTTGTTGCCCTGTTGTGTGCGTCCCAGTTCATCTCCCCCCAGCAGCATGGGCGCACCCTGGGACAGCATCAGGGTGGTCAGGAAGTTGCGCTGCTGCCGGGCGCGCAGGGCGTTCACCTGCGGGTCCTCGCTGGGGCCTTCCTCGCCACAGTTCCAGGAGCGATTGTCATCGGCACCATCCTGGCTATCTTCGCCGTTGGCCTCATTGTGTTTATCGTTGTAGGACACCAGGTCCCGCAGGGTGAAACCATCGTGGGCCGTCACGAAGTTGATGCTGGCATGGGGCATCCGGGAGGAGGACTCGTACAGGTCGGGGCTGCCCGTCAGCCGGTACGCGAATTCACCCAGGGTCTGGTCCTCGCCGCGCCAGAAATCACGAACGGTATCGCGGTACTGGCCATTCCACTCCGACCACAGCACCGGGAAATTGCCCACCTGATAGCCCCCCTCGCCGATGTCCCAGGGTTCGGCGATGAGCTTTACCTGGCTGATGATGGGGTCCTGCTGGATGATGTCGAAGAACGCCGAGAGCCGGTCCACCTCGTGCAGTTCCCGGGCCAGGGTCGAGGCCAGGTCGAAGCGAAACCCATCCACGTGCATCTCCAGCACCCAGTAACGCAGCGAGTCCATGATCAGCTGCAGGACATGGGGATGGCGCATGTTCAGGGAATTGCCGGTGCCCGTGTAGTCCATGTAGTGACGGGGTTCATCGGGCATCAGCCGGTAGTAGGCGGCGTTGTCCAGTCCCTTGAGGCTGAGCATGGGCCCCAGGTGATTGCCTTCGCTGGTATGGTTGTAGACCACGTCCAGAATCACCTCCAGTCCCGCCTCATGCAGTGCCTTGACCATCCCCTTGAACTCCCGAAGCAGTTCATTGGGGTCGTCGCTGGAGCCATATTCATTGTGAGGTGCCAGATAGCCGATGCTGCTGTAGCCCCAGTAATTGCGCAGGCCTCTCTCCTCAAGGTGTGAGTAATGGATGAACTGATGCACCGGCATCAGCTCCACCGCCGTGACGCCCAGGGACTTGAGATGCTCAATGGCGACCGGATGGGCCAGGCCGGCATAGGTACCGCGCACCGCCTCGGGGATATCCGGGTGGCGGACGGTGAAGCCCTTGACGTGGGTCTCGTAGATCACGGACTCGTGCCAGGGCGTGCGGGGATGGCGATCCTTTTCCCAGTCGAAGTGCGTGTCCACGACGACGGAATGGGGCACATGAGGGGCACTGTCCTGGTCGTTGAAACTGTTGTCGGGATCATCGAAACGGTAGGGGAACACCGCTTCGTTCCATTTCACCCGCCCCGCAATCGCCCTGGCGTAGGGGTCCAGTAACAGCTTGTGGGGATTGCACCGCAGACCCTGCTCCGGGTCCCAGGGGCCGTGAATGCGAAACCCGTAGCGCTGCCCCGGGCCGATGCCGGGCACATAGCCATGCCAGCACAGGGCCGAGACCTCCGTCAGATCAAAGGACTCGGTCTGTTCCCCCTGCTCATCAAGCAGACACAACTCCACCCGCTCTGCCACCTCCGAGAACACCGAGAAGTTGGTGCCCTCTCCGTCAAAGGTGGCGCCCAGGGGGTAGGGCATCCCGGGCAGTAGCCGGGGCGACGCGTCATGGGAGGGCGTATCGGGTGTGGCCGTCATTGGAACAACTCCTGGTTGTCAATTCGGCGGGGTGGAGTCTGAGCGCAGGGCCTGAATCAGTGCCACCCCCATGAGCACCATGATAATGGAAAAGGGGACCGCCGCGACCAGCGAGGCAGTCTGAAGTGCTCCCAGCCCGCCAGCGAAGAGCAGCGCGGCGGCGATGGCCGAGACCAGAAAGGTCCACACCACGCGCACCGGCGTGGGGGGCGATAGCCGCCCGCCGCTGCTCATGGAACCCAGGATGTACGAGGCCGCAGCCGCAGAGGTGATCAGGAAGGTCACCACCAGCAACAGGGCGACCCAGGAGAGCAGGGTGCCCAGGGGGAGCGTTTCCAGCAGCTGGAACAGCGAGGCCGACACGTCATCGCTGACCGACCCGGCCAGGCCGGCGTTTTGTTCCAGGTCCCGATACAGTGCGGTGCCGCCGAACACGGCAAACCAGAAGCAGGCGATCATGGGGGGCACGGTCAACACCGCCGCCACGTACTCGCGAATGGTCCTTCCCCGCGATACCCGCGCCACGAAGGCCCCCACAAAGGGCGACCAGGCGATGATCCACGCCCAGTAGAACAGGGTCCATTGCCGCGTCCAGCCATCGCCCTCCCCAGGACCGAGCCTCAGGCTGTAAGTCAGGAAATGGTGTGCATAGTCCCACAGCCCCAGGAAGAAGGTCTTCACGATGTACAGGGTAGGCCCGAGCAGGAACACCGCCACCAACAACCCCAGGACCAGACTCAGATTGAGGATGCTCAGGTATTGAATGCCCGTTCCCAACCGCGTGAGCGTGAAGCCCAGGTACACCACGGCCAGGGTCACCACAATAAGCAGATGGACATGGGGTGTGTTGGGCACACCGAACAGGGTGTGAAGGCCACCATTGGTCTGTAGCACACCCATTCCCAGGGAGGTGGCCATGCCCAGTACGGTGGCGATGATGGCCAGTATGTCCACCGAATCTCGCAGCCGGGGGCCATGACCGGTCAGCGGATGCAGGGCGGTGGAGATGCGCCCATCCTCCCGGCGATGGAATTCGAAATAGGCAATCACCAGGCCCACCAAGCCGAAGATGGCCCACTGGCTCACACCCCAATGGAAAAACGCATACCCCATGGCCAGGCGGCCCGCAGCCTCTGTCTGTGGCTCCGCGCCCCCCAGAGGCGGCAGTACAAAGTGACTCAGGGGCTCGGCCACCCCCCAGAAGACCAGCCCGATACCAAAGCCAGCCGAGAACAACATCCCGATCCAGGCAAAAAAGCCGAACTCGGGTCGGTCGTCCGGTTGCCCCAGACGGACACGCCCCCAGGGGCTCAGGGCCAGCCCGACCAGAAACACCACGAAGCCGAACACCGCCAGCAGATAAAGCCAGTCGAAATTGATGCTCACCAGCCGGTAGAGCCGATCGGCGGTGGCCGCGAATGGCCCCGGCAGCAGAATGCCCAGCAATGAAAGCACCCCGATGACCGCCGCCGAGACGGAAAACACCGGATTTTTTACCAGCGTTACAAGAGAGTGCTCGCGCATGGCTCCCACGCCCTGAGGATGGCAGGGCGTCCCCTGTCCCCTGAGTGTTGAGCCACCTTGCCATGGGGGCAGGGTCAGTTCAAACCCACCGCCGTCCGGGGCTTGCTCTGGATGCCTCTGCCACGATGGAGTCGGTGGCACGGAGACTGTCGGGCTATATCGTGCTCGCCCGGGCCGTTTCCTGGGACGCGCTGAACAGAGCGTGGAGCCTGCAACGGCGGGTGCGCCTGGTGATCACACGGGATAGCGCTGCACCACCTCGTAGCGCACGCCGTCCGGGCCGGGTTTGGATACCACCAGGCAGAAGCCGTCCACCGACCAACGGATAGGGTGAATGGGAGCCCGTGCCACAGGGGCCTTCAGCTTGCGGGCCACGGTGACATGGGGACGGTACTCCCGCGCCTCCGGCTGGAAGCCGCACGGTATCAGGGCGGTGTTCAGGTCCTGTGCCAGCCGCACCAGAGGGCCGCGGGGGACAACGTCCCCCAGCCACAACACGCCGGGCTTTCTGAAACACCCAAGCCCCGTGAGTTCGAACGCGAATGGCTCGATTTCCACCGTGCTTGCGGCCCGGCTCAGACACTCGGCATAGGCCGTATCGGCCGCACCGATGAAGGCCAGCGTGAGGTGCAGGTTGTGCCGGGCGACCGGGCGCCCGCCATGCCCGTCAGGCACGCGGGCCTGGATTGCATCCCGAAGGGGATCATCAGGCCACAGGGCAAAGAACATTCGTTGGGTCATGAAGGTATTGTGCCTTCATTCACCCAATGACGCATCGCGCCTCAAGGAGCGCAGGGCGGCCCCTGAGGGTTGGGGCGCCCTGCCATGGCGTGGGCCTCGGTTCAAACCGCTCCGCCGGTCATCCTCCGGGTGACCTCGGCCACATGCTGACCCTGGAAGCGGGCGATGGTCAGCTCCTTGTCGCTGGGCTGACGGCTGCCGTCGGGGCCCGCCAGGGTGGCCGCGCCGTAAGGGCTGCCGCCCCGGGTTTCGGACACATCGGTGAGCTCCGGGATCGCATAAGGCACCCCCACGATCACGAACCCCTGGTGCGCCAGGGTGTGCCAGAAGGAGGTGATGGTGGTCTCGCCACCGCCACCGGTGCCCGTGGAGGTGAACACGCTGCCCACCTTGCCCACCAGCTTGCCCTGAGCCCACAGACCGCCGGTGCGATCCAGGAAATTGCGCATCTGCGAGGCCATGTTGCCAAAGCGGGTGGGGGTGCCGAAGATCACGGCATCGTAATCCGCCAGTTCCTCGGGCTGGGCGATGGGGGCCGCCTGGTCCAGCTTGGCACCGGCGTTGCGCGCATCTTCCTCATTCATCAACTCAGGCACACGCTTGATGTCCACGGTGGTGCCCTCCACCCCACGGGCACCCTCGGCCACCGCATTGGCCATGGTCTCGATGTGACCGTACATGGAGTAATACAAAACCAGAATCTTGCTCATTGTCCTTGCCTCCGTGTGCAAAAGAACGTGGTGCCCCCGACCGGGGCGTGTGTGTCATTGGAATTCATGGCGGCAGGTTGATAAACCCCCCAAAACGCATAAGATTGATGCATGCAACGCATCGATCTGCCGGACTTCGACCTCATCCGCGCCCTGCGCGTCTTCGTCACCGTGGTGGACGCCGGGGGCTTCAGCGCCGCCTCGGAGCGCCTGGGCCTGGCGCGCGGCCAACCCAGCCGCTATGTGAGCAAGCTGGAAGGGCATCTGGGCACCCGCCTCATGCAGCGCACCACCCGCCGCCACTCCCTCACCGAGGCCGGCAGCGCTTTCTACCCACGCGCGGTGCAGATCCTGCAACTGGTGGACGAGGCCGAGCAGGACCTGGCCCTGGAGACCGACGCCGTGCGCGGCCGCCTGCGCCTGAGCGCTCCGGTGAGCTTCGGCATCCGCCACCTGGCGCCGGCCCTGGCGGACTTCAAGCGGGCCTATCCCGCGGTCACACTGGATGTGACCTTCAACGATCACCTGGTCAACCTGGTGGAGGAGGGGGTCGACCTGGCGGTTCGCATCACCTCGTCCCTGGACCCCACCCTGGTGGCCCGGCCCCTGGCCACCACCGACAAGGTTCTGTGCGCAGCCCCTGATTACCTGCAGGCCCGGGGCACCCCGGAGCATCCGCAACATTTGGTGGAACATGAATGTCTCGTGTACACCAACGAACCCAGCAGCCAGGAATGGCGCTTCCGACAGGGGCGGGACGAGGTGGCCGTGCGCGTGGAAGGCTCCCTGCGCTCGGACAATGGCGAGATGCTGGTCACCGCCGCCGAGACCGGCCTGGGCCTGGTGCTGGTGCCGCGTTTTCTGGCGACCGAGGCGCTGGCGCAGGGCCGGCTGGTGACCTGCCTGGATGCATGGCAGGCGCCCGAGCTGACTGTTTACGCCGTTTACGCGGATCGTCGCTGGTTGCCGCCCAGGGTGCGGGCGTTGATTGATTTTTTGGTGGCGCGGTTTGCTGGGGGGGTGTAGGAGTGGATTCGCAGCGGGGGATGGTCAAGAGTGTGGGGGGTATGTCCCGTTCGCAATCTCAGAGCGCCGTGCTCAAGTACCGTCGTCGTATTGACCTGAAACATGAAATCCGTCACAAAGTCCGGTAGTGTTCTGCCAATAGTCATGCGATGGATCGGACATGGAACACAGGAACCCTGCGCGGCCTTCACGGCGAGGCGCAAGATCATTGGCCCAGGGCCAAGCCGCGATGCGCTCATGCACCCGGTTCACGCGGGCGTGTTGGTGTCACCCCGTCAACGCGGTTGTAACGGGCCCGAAAACCGCCCTACCAAAGGGTTGGGACAAAAGTGTAATGCTCCCCTTCGAACTCCTGCGGGTGGCTGCGACAGCCTGAACAGCTACCCGCCGGGATCCTTTCATGAATTCATGGGGATCTCTCAGCGTTTAACCTAATGTTACACGTAACCGGCTCCCCCCACTTTCAAGCAACGGCAAGCATGGATCTAGTGGGCTGTGGTTTCCAACGGTTTACGATTCGCAGCTATAGAGAGACGCAAATAATGGCTAAAATTGAAGGCTTTCGGATAAAGAATTTCAGAGCTCTCAGAGACGTCACCTTAGGACGTCTATGGAATCAGCAGCATGCTGAGCCGCTTACCCCATTGACAGCAGTTATAGGAAAAAATGGTGTTGGTAAAAGCACCTTATTTGATGCATTTGGCTTTCTAGCAGACGCTTTGAAGGTTGGTGTCGAAGAGGCATGTTACGCTCATGGGCGGGGAGGCTTTGAGCGGGTCCGAGCGCAGGGTCAGGCAGGGCCTATTGAATTCGAGGTCTACTATAAAGAAGACGGGAACGCTCGGCCAATCACCTACGAAATTTCCATCGATATGGATGGTTCGGGTCGGCCTTATGTCTTGAAAGAACGTCTCAGACAGAGACGCAAGGGTCAAAAGCGAGGATGGCCATTTTCTTTTCTTTTATTGAATAGTGGAAAGGGGATTGCTTGGAAAGGGGATCAGGGAGGCCGTCAGATCGAAGAGGGACAGGCGTGCTTCGACTTGGATAGCTTGCTGGATTCGATCAGGTCAGATGAAACCAATGAAGAGTCAAAAGAAACCGAACTGGTGGAGCTTGAGGATATACGAAAATTAGGCGTAGCTACGCTTGGGTCCTTGAAACAACATCCAAGGATTTCAGCATTTCGTCGATTTATCGAAGGTTGGTATCTCAGCTACTTTACACCCGATGCAGCTAGGAGTTTGCCGCTAGCTGGGCCCCAGAAGCATCTCAATATTCATGGGGACAACCTTGGAAATGTTGTGCAATTTATGGAAAGGGAACACCCAAAGCGATTCCGAACCATCCTAAATCAAATAGTAAGGAAAATCCCTGGTGTTGACAAGATTGACACGGAACGGACGAACGACGGCAGGTTGCTACTTCGGTTCAATGATATGGGTTTTCAAGATCCTTTTTATGCGCAGCAAATGTCCGACGGTACACTGAAAGTATTCGCTTATCTGCTTTTGCTGGAGGACCCTGCGCCGCCGCCATTCTTGTGTATCGAAGAGCCAGAAAATGGCTTGTACCATAAACTACTTGAGTCCCTGGCGGAGGAGTTTCGTGAGCACGCAACGGGGCGTAAAGGTGGGTCTCAGGTCTTCATTACTACCCATCAACCTTATTTAGTCGATGCTCTGGATCCCTCTGAGGTATGGATTCTTGAGAAGGGACCAGATGGTTTTTCGGCTATACGCCGAGCTAGCGACGACGAGATAGTGAGGAGTATGGTTTCTGAGGGGCTACCCTTGGGCAGTCTTTGGTACAGTGATTACCTAGATGCGAGGTGATCGAGTGCATTTTGAAATCCTTGTTGAAGATCAGTCTGGAAAAAAAGCTCTTGATATATTGATACCCAAGATTATCAGCGCTGACCATACGTATAATGTCCACTCTTACAAAGGAATTGGGCGTCTTCCAAAGAATCTTGGTGCAAATGACAACGCCAATAAACGCATATTGCTCGACCAGCTTCCAAGGCTTCTTCGTGGGTATGGCAAGGCATTCGCCAATTATCCGGATGACTACTCTGCGGCGGTTATTTTGGTATGTGATCTCGATGATAAGTGCCTTAGAGCATTCCGTGAAGAGCTTATTGGTATTCTTGAAGCTTGCAATCCACAGCCCAAAACCCGTTTTTGCATCGCAATTGAGGAGGGCGAAGCTTGGTTCCTTGGCGATATTCCAGCGATTAAAGCTGCCTACCCCAGCGCCAAGAGCACTGTCTTACATAAATATGTGAATGACTCTATTTGCGGCACGTGGGAATGTTTGGCAGATGCAGTATATCCCGGAGGTGCGTCAGCTCTTGCCTCTAAAGGCTGGCAAGCCGTCGGCGTAGAAAAGTCTCAATGGGCGGAGAAAATTAGTCCTCAGATGAATGTTTCGAATAATGCTTCACCAAGCTTTATTTACTTTCGTAGGAAGTTGCTTGAGCTTGCGGGAGAAAATGATTGATGAGTTGTGATTGACGTCTTGGTGGTAATAGAGGATTGATCAAACCCGTATGGCTAGTACCTGAATCCGTGACGAAATCTCGCCAAAATGTGTGATTAAGCTTCAAAAGAAACGAGATAAATGAGAAAATTGGGGCTTCCCGTTGCACCAGTTGGGTGAACCCATATGACCCTCAAAAAACCTCGCCTTGAGCAGTCGCCGCGCCGGATTCTCACCGTCCATGCGGGGCTGGCATTGATTGGCGAGGCGATTGCGGCATCCCGCTTGGATCAGGCGGTGAAGTCGATGGGATCTTACCGGGGCACCGACCATGGTCAGGTGCTCAGCACCTAGCTGGGTTTGCTCACCCTGGGCAAGAGCGACTTTGAAGCCGCCGAGGGGGTCCGCAAGGACCCGTTTTTTCTGTCCTGCATGGGCTCGAAGCGCGGCCTGTCGGCAGCGCGCTTGCGTCAGCGGATGGATGCCTCGGCCATGGATTATGCCCGCGCCCTGGACCGGGCCAACCTGACCTTCCTTCAGCAGGCTGCGTAGACCGCTGAAGGTTGCCACCCATTCCACGTGAAGCCTGCCACCCGGACCGGGGCAAAGCTGCCACCCATCGGAGCGTAGCGACG
>NZ_KK214998.1:603598-610021 GCF_000633935.1 Ectothiorhodospira haloalkaliphila ATCC 51935
GCTCAGCCCTCGCTCCCATTTGAGGCGTAGGACTTCTTTGATCTTCCGCATGGATAACCTCTTCGCTGGCATCTGACCTTCCCCGGATGGAAAGGACCAGCCTACCGGTAAGTTATCCCGCGTCTGGACACTTCGATGAGTCGACTCAGCGCCTCTGCCTGGGTGGCAGCCTTGCCGTGGAATCAGTGGCAGCTTTCCCCTGGAATGGGTGGCAGGCTTGCCGTGGAATCAGTGGCAACCTTGCTCCGGAATACGCAAGCAGGCGAAGGTCCCAATGACGCCGTTGTCCTGCGGCGGCCATGTGGCGCTGGGTCTGGACCTGTTTGCCCAGGACAACTCGGGCACCCACAAGGAAGGCGTGGGCTACACCTATCGGGGCTTTGTAAGCGCCCATAAACCGACCCGAGTTCCTTGTCCAGGTCATCCAGAAGGATATTGGCCAGCAAGGGCGACAGGGACCACCCTGGGGTGTCCCGATCACCGTTGCCTCAAGGGTGTCCCCGACCCGCACACCCGCCCGCAGATACTCGCCGATCAACGCCAGCAGCCGTTTATCGCGCACCTTGCGGCCCACTCGGGCCATCAGGATGTCGTGCTGGACCGTGTCGAAGAACTTCGCCAGGTCCAGATCGACGGCGATGCGGTAGCCATCAGCGATATGGGTTTGTATCCGCCTCAGTGCTCCATGGGCGGAGCGTCCGGGTCGGAAGCCGAAGCTCGAATCCGAGAATCCTGGATCGAAGATCGGCCCCAGAGCTTGCGCCATGGCCTGTTGAATGACCCGATCCGTCACCGTCGGGATGCCAAGCAGTCGCTCGCCCGGTAGTGTCGATTGATAGGGTGTATCCACGAGGCTACACTTCTTGGCATGATTGAGGTTCGCAAGACGGAAGTCTATGCCAAGTGGCTCGATGGGTTGCGGGATGTTCAGGGTCGCGCCCGGGTTTTAGCGAGAGTCGAGCGCTTGGCCTAAGGAAATCCGGGAGACGCCGAGCCAGTAGGTGAGGGAGTCTCTGAATTGCGGATCAATTATGGACCCGGTTACCGGGTGTACTACAAACAGCAAGGGGGTGAGTTGGTGATCTTGTTGGCGGGCGGCGATAAAAATAGCCAGTCAAGAGATATCAAGGCCGCACTACGCCTCGCTCGCAATCTGTAGGGTGACCCATGAAAAAGACAGCTACGTCCCGCTATGATGTCGCTGAGCATCTCCGCACGCCGGAAGAAATGGCGGCATATCTGGATGCGTGCATGGAAGAGGCAGAGGGTGACGCCGCCTTTATTGCGAAGGCGCTTGGTGATATCGCCCGTGCGAGAGGGATGTCGCAAGTGGCGCGTGATGCAGGTGTTTCACGCGAAAGCCTATACAAGGCGCTTTCGGGTGAACGGACTCCGGGGTTCGACACGATCCTTAAGGTGATGACGGCACTCGGTCTGAAGCTGCATGCCGAAGCGATACATAATCCAGATCATGCCCACGAAGGGGCTGCAACCGGCGCTCGTCCCCCCTTGCGCGGGTGAAGCGCTGGCATTCAGGAGGCGCGGGTGTTTAATCCAAAGGTAAAGCCAAAAGCAAGGAGGGTTCTGCTTGCCAACGAGCTTTTCCCCAGAGGAATAACGATACGAGTTGCCAGGTCGCTCAGGAGGCTGCTCTGAGCGTCGACAAGGTAAGGGTAGTGCGCTTGGCTGACTTTGCTGGGGTTGGGGTACACATCGAACGGTGCCATCAGAATTCCCTGAATTCATCACCGAAGCATCCGTGTTTTTCCACAAAATCGTTATATCGTAGAGTTCCGCCATGAGGGCCTCCGAGTGGCGCTTGGGCCATGCTTTGATCGTATGCGCATGGCAATGCGCAGACAAGCGTGCAACCCATAGAGCGGTCGGTTTCAACAGTCGGCCTGCCCGGTAAACCACGTCTCCAGGGCGTTGCCGAGCCAGGTGACCACCGGGCGCCCGTGGGCTTGATCCGCCTCCAGCGCGCTGAATGTCATCCACCAGGTGGCTTCCGGGTGGCGGATGACGCGCAGCCTGCCACTGGCCAGGTGCTCGGCGATCAGGGGTAGAGGCAGGTCACCCCAGCCGGTTTCCTCCATGACCACATCCCGCATGATTTCGAACTGGGTGAACGCCAGGTAGTTGGCGGTCTCAGGAGAGGCGGCCCGCAGGTTGCTGTCGCCCAGGTAGGCGAGGGTGATCTGGGTGTGCAGCACGAGATCGTCCTGGGTGACACGTGGCAGCCGCGCCAGCGGGTGTTCCGAAGCGGCCACGGTGTGCATGCGCACGTCGGCGATTTCCCGCAGGTGATGGTAGCCCAGGCTCATGGACTGAGGCAGGAGCCCGTAGGCCACATCCACGGCCTGACGTTCCACGAGCCGCGGGAGTTCCTGGGGCGCCGCCACGTACACGGAGACGCTTGTTTGCGGGAATTGCGTTTTCATGCGCCGCAGCAGATCCCGCCAGACGGCTTCCGGCAGGCTGTCATCCCGGGCGATCCGCAGTTGCGATTCGGCCCCGGTAAGATGGTGCAGGCACCGGGACTGGATCTGGTCGGCCACCTGCTGCAGGCGTCGACAGTCGGTGACGATGGCGCCCCCGACCGGGGAGAGTTCCAGGCGGTTGCCGGAGCGCTGGAACAGGGTCACCCCCAGTTCGTCCTCCAGGGCCGAGAGGCTTGTGCTCACGGTGGTCCGGCTTTGTCCCAGGGCGCGCGCTGCCGCGGCCACCGAGCCCGTGTCGACAATGGCGAGAAAACTTTTGATCTGTGCAATGCGCATGCTTTCGTCCGCCGGATATTCCGTCGCTGAGCGACTCACGGTTGTGAGTGTGTCCCCCTAGAATCAGTTCCATAAGATTCTGGAGGGATCATGAAGTATTTCTTTTCGCGGGAAAATACGTCGCTCGTTGTGTCTGCCGTGGCTGCTGGGTTGTTCGCGCTGGCCGGGGTGGCCTGGGGGCTGTGGATGGGGTCGCTGATGATCCTGTTTGACGGTGCCTACTCCCTGATCAGCCTGTTGCTCTCACTGCTGGCCCTTCACGTGGCACGCCTGATACGGCAGCCCGGCAACCGTCGCTTCCCCTTTGGGTATGCCGCGTTGCAACCGTTGGTCATTGCCATCAAGGGCATGACCATCACCCTGCTGTGCGCCATCTCCCTGGCTGCGGCGGTGAATTCCATCCTGGCCGGTGGTGACTCACTTCAGTTCGGGCTGGCCGTGGTGTTCACTCTCATCAGCGTGATTGGCTGCGGTCTCTGCATGCTTTATCTGCGCTGGTCCATGGGTGTGAACGGCTCGGGGCTGGTGGCGGCGGAGTATCAGCAATGGCGCATGGACACGGCGCTGAGTGCCGCCGTGCTGGCCGGTTTCATCGGCGCGTGGGGCCTGGTGCAGGCAGGCCAGGGTCATTGGGCCGTTTATGCCGACCCGGTGATGGTGCTGTTGGTCTCCGCTTACTTTCTGTGGGTGCCGGTACGGATGACCTTGAATGCGGTGCGCGAACTGGTGCTGGCGGCGCCGCCCGCCCACATGGAGCGTCGGGTCACGGCTGCGGCAAGCGCCATGGGCCTAATTCCGGAGCAGGTACGCATGACCAAGGTGGGCCCGTATCTGGTTCTGGAGGTGTCGCTGCCGGCCGAGGAACGGCGGTCGCCAGAACTGATTCGGTTCGGTTTGTACCGCGCCCTCACGGGGGTGGCAGTGCGGCCTGTGGTGCTGGTGCACGCGGGCTCGGACCATGATCCCATGTGGCCGTCGCTGGATGTGCCGGGGCGGCGGTGAGCGGGGGGGGGGGCGTCGCTGAGTTTGAGGATCAATGGCAGAAAGATGCAAGGAAGTTGGCATCCAGCGGCGGCCTTAAACCAAAAGCTCAGGAACTTTTAGCGCTGATAGCGGAAGATCCATACCGCAAGCCGCCTCCGTTTGAGATGCTCATTGGTGATCTTGCCGGGGCCTATTCACGCCGCATCAATATTCAGCATCGTCTGGTCTACCAAGTGCTCGAGGACGAGCGAGTGGTGAAAGTTCTCAGGCTCTGGTGCCGCTACGAATAATTCACCACGCCACGCGGAGGTCTCATGGCAAAAGGATGTGTCCTGTTGTAGCCTCAAGACTTACTTGAGTGCTTTGGTGCGGCGTCCCGGCCATGAACCGGGTCAGGGAGGGGTTATGTCCGTAAGGTTATTCAGCTGTGCTTTTGTCCTGGTGGCAGGTCTCCTGGTTTCGGGTGTGGCGGAAACCTGCACGCGGGTGGTCTATCAGGGCCCGGACGATCGAATCCTCACCGGACGTAGCATGGACTGGAAGCTGCCCATGGTGAGCAACCTGTGGGTATTTCCCCGCGGCATGGAGAGAGAGGGACTGGCTGGGGATCGCTCGGTGACCTGGAACAGCCGCTTTGGCAGCCTGATCACATCCGGCTACGATATTTCCACCGCCGACGGCATGAACGAAGCCGGTCTGGTGGCCAATCTCCTGTGGGAGGTCAACGCCACTTATCCTGACGATGATGGTGAAACGCCGCGCATCTCCGTGGCGATTTTCCCGCAGTATCTGCTCGACCGTTACGCCACGGTGGAGGAGGCGGTCGCCGACCTGAATTCGAACCCCATTGACGTCGTGACGGGCCCGCTGCCCATTGACCCGAGTCGCTTCGCCACCGTGCACGTGTCCCTGTCGGACGCGACGGGCGACAGTGCGGTGATCGAGTTCATCGACGGCGAGATGGTCATCCACCACAGCCGCGACTATCAGGTGATGACCAACGAGCCCACCTACGAGAGGCAGCAGGCCATCCTGGAGTACTGGGAAAACGTGAATCCGCGGGAGTTCCTGCCCGGTACGGTACGTGCCTCCGATCGTTTCGTGCGCGCCCAGTTCTATATCAATGCCGTGGTGCAGAGTGACGACCCGCGGGTTGCCGCTGCCTCGGTGTTCAGCGTCATCCGCCAGACGTCCGTGCCCTGGGGTATCAGCGTCGCGGACGCCCCCAACCTGTCGACCACCCGCTGGCGCGTGGTCGCCGACCACAAGCAGCGGCGCTATTACGCCGAGTCGGTGATCTCGCCCAGCGTGTTCTGGGTCGACCTTGATCAACTGGATTTCAGTGAAGGCGCAGACATCCGCAAACTGGACCTGGGTGTGGACATGGAACGGGTGCTCTCCGGTGAGGTATCGGAGTTGTTTGAAGTGGCCGAGCCGTTCGCCTTCCAGGCAGCGGATTGACGCCGTGTGGCGCCAGTTCCTGGCGGTGTTGGGGCTGCTGTGGTGTGGCGTTGCCGCAGGGCAGGAGCCCGATCCGCTGTCGCTGGATTTTCGCGGGGCACTGCAGCACCTTGTCACCGTCAACGAAACGCTGCAGGCATCCCGCGCCACCGTGGAGCAGCGTCGGGCCGAAAGGGCCGAGGCTGATGCACGGCGACTGCCGAGCGTCGAGCTCACGAGCCGCTACAGCCATTTGAACGCGCCGCTGGAGGCGGATATCGGTCGGGTCGGTGATGCCTTGATTGGCAGGATCCGGCAGGCCGGGGTGGATTTCCCGCCGTTCACTTTGCCGCGCCACTACCGCATACAGGATCGGGATTTCGTCAACGTGTCGCTGCAGGCGGTACAGCCTGTGTATCTGGGTGGACGTATCCAGGCGGGGAGGGAGGCCGCCCGGTTCGGACTCGAGGCCAGCAAGGCCGAGATGGACCGGCATGGCGCCGAGCTCGAAGTGGCGCTGGTGGAGCGCTATTTTGGTCAGGCACTGGCCCGGGAATCGCTTGAGGTATACAAACGCAGCACGGAAAGCCTGCGGCTGCATGAATCCAACGCGCGCCGTTTGGAGGCCGAGGGGCAAATCGCCCGGGTCGAGCGTCTGCGGGCCAGTGTGGCCCTGGCCGAGGCCGAGAACGAACTGTTGGTGGCGCGTGAACAGCTGGAGTTGTCCCGGGCGGCGCTGGCGGCCCTGCTGGCCAGCGACCATCCGGTGACCACCGCGACGCCGATCCCCGCCCCGCCGCCGTCGGTGGATCGCGATGCCTGGAAGGCGGCGGCGGAGGTTGCCAACCCTGGCCTGCGTCAAGCCGCTCAAACCCTGCAACAGGCCCGCGCCGGTGCCCGCGCCACTCGTGGGGAGTTCCTGCCGGTTGTTTCCCTGTTCGGGGCTCGTGAACTGTATACCGAAGACCTGACGCTGGTCGACCCGGAATGGGTGGTTGGCATCCAGGCCAACTGGACCCTTTTCGATGGTGGCCAGCGCCGGGCGCGAATGGCCCTGGCAGAGGCACGCGTCAGCGAAGTGGATCGACGCCTGGCGGCGGGTCGACGCGACGTAGCCCTGCTGGTCGATCAACAGGTGGATCGGCTCAACGGGGCACTGGCCCGCCAGCGGACGCTCGCCGCCACATCCGAGTTGACCGCTGAAAGCCTGCGCGCCCAGCAG
>NZ_KK214998.1:610121-619743 GCF_000633935.1 Ectothiorhodospira haloalkaliphila ATCC 51935
GAGCTCACGAGCCGCTACAGCCATTTGAACGCGCCGCTGGAGGCGGATATCGGTCGGGTCGGTGATGCCTTGATTGGCAGGATCCGGCAGGCCGGGGTGGATTTCCCGCCGTTCACTTTGCCGCGCCACTACCGCATACAGGATCGGGATTTCGTCAACGTGTCGCTGCAGGCGGTACAGCCTGTGTATCTGGGTGGACGTATCCAGGCGGGGAGGGAGGCCGCCCGGTTCGGACTCGAGGCCAGCAAGGCCGAGATGGACCGGCATGGCGCCGAGCTCGAAGTGGCGCTGGTGGAGCGCTATTTTGGTCAGGCACTGGCCCGGGAATCGCTTGAGGTATACAAACGCAGCACGGAAAGCCTGCGGCTGCATGAATCCAACGCGCGCCGTTTGGAGGCCGAGGGGCAAATCGCCCGGGTCGAGCGTCTGCGGGCCAGTGTGGCCCTGGCCGAGGCCGAGAACGAACTGTTGGTGGCGCGTGAACAGCTGGAGTTGTCCCGGGCGGCGCTGGCGGCCCTGCTGGCCAGCGACCATCCGGTGACCACCGCGACGCCGATCCCCGCCCCGCCGCCGTCGGTGGATCGCGATGCCTGGAAGGCGGCGGCGGAGGTTGCCAACCCTGGCCTGCGTCAAGCCGCTCAAACCCTGCAACAGGCCCGCGCCGGTGCCCGCGCCACTCGTGGGGAGTTCCTGCCGGTTGTTTCCCTGTTCGGGGCTCGTGAACTGTATACCGAAGACCTGACGCTGGTCGACCCGGAATGGGTGGTTGGCATCCAGGCCAACTGGACCCTTTTCGATGGTGGCCAGCGCCGGGCGCGAATGGCCCTGGCAGAGGCACGCGTCAGCGAAGTGGATCGACGCCTGGCGGCGGGTCGACGCGACGTAGCCCTGCTGGTCGATCAACAGGTGGATCGGCTCAACGGGGCACTGGCCCGCCAGCGGACGCTCGCCGCCACATCCGAGTTGACCGCTGAAAGCCTGCGCGCCCAGCAGCGCGCGTTCGAGGAAGGGTTTGCAACGTCCATGGACGTGATCGACGCCGAGCTGGCGCGTTCACGGGTGGCCCTGGGAGAACTGGCGGCCCGTCGCGATGCCTGGGTGGCCACCGCCGCGCTGCACGCGGCTGCCGGCCGCGGAGAACAACTGGTGGACCTGATAGAGCAACGGGCTCATGACTGAATCCCCTTCATCCCGGCGCCTGGCGCGTGTGCTGCTCTGGACCACGCTTTCCATCCTCGCTCTGGCGTGTCTTGTTGCCCTGCTGGTCTGGTTGACCCGGCCCGGGCCAGCCTTCCTGCAGGGGCAGATCGAGGCCGACAGTGTTCGGGTCGCGGCCAAGATTGGTGGTCGTGTTGCGTCCATCGAGGTGCAAGAGGGCGACCGGGTCGACACGGGTGACCTGCTGGCAACACTGTTCATGCCGGAAGTGGAGGCACGCGCGGGCCAGGTCCAGGCCCAGGTGGATGCAGCCGGGGCCATGGCCGATATGGCCCGGCTCGGCGCCCGCGAAGAGCAGATTCGTGCGGCGCGTGCGCAGTGGCAGGCGGCCGTGAGCCAGGCCGAACTGGCTGCTGAAACCCGAACCCGCATCGAAAGACTGCACACGGATGGCGTGGTGCCGACCCAGCGCCGTGATGAGGCCGTGGCCCGGGCAAAATCGGCCCAGGCTCAGGCGGATGCTGCACGTGAGGCCTATGACATGGCCCGCTCCGGCGTGCGGCCGGAGGAGTTGCGTGCCGCCGAGGCTCAGCTGCGGCAGGCCCAGCGCGGGCTGAGTGAAGCGCAGAGCACGCTGTCCGAGGCGCAGCAGTTCGCGCCGGTCTCCGGCGAGGTCACCACCCGGGTCGCCGAGCCGGGGGAGGTGGTGGGCCCCGGGTTTCCGTTGCTGGTCATTACCCGCACCGACCGACCCTGGGTCACGCTCAATCTGCGCGAGGACCTGATGCCCGGCATTCGCCTTGGACATCGCTTCAGCGGCCGGTTGCCGGCGCTGGGGATGCGCAGCGTCGAGTTCGAGGTGCATTACATCGCCCCCATGGCCGATTTCGCCACCTGGCGTTCGTCGCGCGACCTGGGCGGTTTTGACCTGCGCACCTTTGAAGTGCGCGCCCGACCTGTGGAGGCAGTGCCGGATCTGCGACCGGGCATGAGTGTGCTGGTGGATGAGCGCAGCATCAAGGCCGAAGGGTGACTCGCGTACTGGCGCGTGAATGGGCGCGTTTTGCTGCCACCTCCAGGTTGTGGTGGTTCACACTGCTGTTGCCGGTGATGCTGCCGGGCCTGCTGCTGCTGATCTTCGTTGATCAGGTGCCCGATCAACTGCCCGTGGCGGTGGTTGATCAGGACCAGAGTGCGGGTTCACGCCAGCTGGTGCGTGCCCTGGATAGCACACCCGGCCTGAGGATTGCCGCCCACCTGCCCGACATGAATGCCGCAGCCAGCAGGGTTCGGCAGGGTGAGGTCTACGCGGTGATCGTGGTGCCACGTGATTTCGCTCGCGAGGTCATTCGGGCGGAGCAGCCGCGCATACAGCTCTACTACAATCGCCAGACGCTGACCGCCGGCAATCTGGTGCTGCGCGAAGTGCGTACCGCCGTGACGACCACGGCCATCGGCATCGGTATGGCCCAGGGGGTGTCACCGGCTGTGCTGGTGGAGAGTCACGCCCTGTTCAACCCCGGGCTGGAGTTCGGCCGTTTTCTGGCGCTGCCCCTGGCCGTCGCGGTGTTGCACGTATTGATGGTGGTCCTGGCCATCGACGTCACCGGTCGGGAGCTTCGCGACGGTTCCGCGGGCGATTGGCTGGACGCCGGCGGGGGTGGCATGGTGACGGCGCTGCTGGGCAAGTTGCTGCCCTACATGGTCTGGTTCTTCGTGTTCGGGCTGTTGCTCCTGGCGGTACTGCTGCGCCTGCTCGGTATCGAGTTCAAGGGCAGTCTAATGGTCTGGATCCTGGGCTGGCTGAGCCTGGTCCTCGCCAGTTTCGGGCTCGGTGCGTTCCTGCTCGGCCTGTTGGGCAACCTGCGTCTGGTCACCAGCGTGGCCAGCGTGCTGGTCAGCCCGGCGTTCGCCTATTCCGGCATGACGTTTCCCTCGGCGGCCATGGAAGGGTTCGCGTCCTTCTGGTCACAGGCACTGCCATTGGGGTACTTCCTGCACCTGCAGTCGGCGCAGGTGCTGATGGAGGCACCACCGGCAGCCGCCCTGTGGCCTGTGTGTGCCCTGCTTTTGTTTGCCTTGCTTCCGGCGCTGACCCTGCGGCGCTGGCGTCGCTGGTTCACGGACCCTGGCAGCTGGGGCCGGGCATGAGGCGTTTCCTGCTGACGATGCGCCAGGAGTTGATCGCGATCTTCGGCGATCGCGCGGTCGTGCTGGTGCTGATTGGCGGCAGTCTTTTCTATGCGCTGTTTTATCCCTTGCCCTACCAGGCCCAGGTGGCCACCGCGCTGCCCGTGGCCGTGGTGGATCACGATGGCAGCGAGCTTTCACGGCAACTGATTCGCTGGATCGACGCCACCGAACAGGTCCAGGTCACGCTCACCACCTCCGACATCCTCCAGGCCCGCGATGCCGTCAGGCGCAAGGCACTGGCGGGTTACATCGAGATCCCCAACCACTTCGGTCGACAGGTCCTGCGCGGAGAGCCGGCACGCATCGGCGTTTTCGCCAACGGTGCCTACCTGGTGCTCTACTCGCAGGTGGCCAACGCCACGGCCAGCGCCAGCCTGGCCTTGAGTCAGGACATTGTTGAGCGACGGGCCCTGACGGGCGCGGCGCACTCGCCGCAGGCGGCAAAGGCACTGGCCATGCCGGTCGCAGTTGACCTGCATGAGCTCTACAACCCCGACGGAGGCTATGCCAACTACGTGGTACCTGCGGTGCTCATCCTGATTCTGCAGCAGACTTTTCTGATCGGCATCTGCATGGTGCAGGTCGGGCGGCGAGGGCAGGGTGTGATCGATCGTGCGCCGCTTGTGTTGGTTGCCCGAGTGAGTGTGTACCTGGCGCTCCAGTGCCTGCTGTTGGGTTTTTACATGGTGGTGGTGTATGGCCTGTTCGGCTTTCCTCACCTGGGCTCCGCAGGTTTGGCGCTGCTAGCCGTTCTGCCGGGTTTTGTCGCCGTGACGCTGCTTGGCCTGTTACTGGGCTGCCTGTTCACCAGTCGCGAAACCGCCCTGCAGGTGATGATGCTGGTGAGCGTTCCCGCCCTGTTCCTCGCCGGTTTTGCCTGGCCGGCCGAGGCCATGCCTGGCTGGCTGGTCAATCTGGGCCTGCTGATACCCTCCACCGGCAGCATTGATGCCTTTGTGCGCGTTTACCAGATGGGCGCGGGGCTGGAGGAGATCCGGGCAACGTGGCTGGGCCTGTGGTGCCTGGCGCTGCTGTATGCGATAGGGGCCTGGTGGGTGGGAAGGCGGCGCCCGTGCCGAGGGCCATCCTCGTGACCTGATATTGTCATCGATAATGATTGGCAGCCGACCGATAGTGAGGATGTTGGATCCGAGGAAAACTTTTCGGTAGTGAGTCATTCTTACCAGGAAAGACCTCAATCCTTCCATCTCGCGACGCGGGGGGCTCACCGATGAAGGTTCTGGTATTGGGCAGTGGCGTGATTGGTGTGAGCAGCGCCTGGTATCTGGCCAGGGCGGGCCATGAGGTGACGGTGGTGGACCGGCTGGAGGGGCCGGCCATGGAGACCAGTCATGCCAATGCGGGCATGCTGTCGTTCGACCACTCCACCCCCTGGGCTGCGCCGGGCGTTCCCCTCAAGGCCATCCGCTGGCTGCTGCAGGACATGGCACCCCTGTACATCAATCCCAAGGCCCTCGACATGCGGGCGCTGCGCTTTCTGGCCAGGATGCTGGGGCAGTGCACCACCGCCAGGTTCCAGGTGAACAAGGCGCGCATGCTCCGGGTGGCCCGTTACAGTGCCGGGTGCTTCAAGCAGCTGCGGGAGGAGTTGCCGCTGCATTACGATGGCCGTTGCCAGGGGACTTTGGAACTGTACCGAACGGAAAAGGATCTGGCGGACGCTGATGCGAATGTGGCCATCCTGAAGCGCTACGACATCCCCCATGCATTTCTGGACGTGGATGCCTGCATCCGCCAGGAGCCGGCGCTTGCCAACGTGCGCGAAAAAATCGCCGGCGGCGTGCTGCTGCCCGGGGATGAGACCGGCGACTGCCACAAGTTTACCTGTGCCCTGGCCGAGGCCTGTGAAACCATGGGCGTGACCTTCCAGATGAACACCCGGGTGGACGCCATCGCCACCGACAACGGAAAGGTCACCGGTGTGAGGACTTCCAACGGCACCCTGACCGCAGACCGCTACGTGATGGCACTGGGCTGTGAGTCTGCCCGTGTGCTGAGTGGGGTCGGGATTCACCTGCCCATTTACCCGCTCAAGGGCTACTCCCTGACCATGCCGGTGCTGGATGAGGACCGGGCCCCCCAGTCCACCTTGATGGACCAGAAGTACAAGGTGGCCATCACCCGCTTCGACCACCGCATTCGGGTGGGTGGGGTCGCGGAGATTGCCGGCAACAACAAGGACCTGCCGCCACAACGCCGCGCGGCCATCGAATACGTCGTGCGCGATCTGTTCCCTGGCGGCGGCGATGTGGAGGCGGCGGAGTTCTGGACCGGACTGCGCCCCATGACCCCGGACAGCGTGCCCATCCTGGGCCATACCCGCTACAACAACCTGTTCCTGAACATCGGTCACGGCACCCTGGGCTGGACCATGTCCCTGGGCTCCTCAAGATTCGTGGCCGACGTGGTCAGCGGACGGACACCGGGGATCGACCCAGAGGGATTGGGCGTGGATCGTTACGCCTGAGCGAGCCGACGTTACCGCCGTCCCGCTATCCGACTCTCCGTGCCATGTATGCGCGATTGAAACCTGGTACGTGGCGAGTTACATTCGCAACATGATTCGAAGCTTCAAGCACAATGGCTTGGCCAGATTTTTCAGTTCCGGCAGCACCGCCGGGATCCAGGCCGCTCATTCGGCGAGGCTTCGGCTGATTCTCGGTAGGCTGAATGCGGCGTCGGACGTCAGGGATATGGATCTGCCGGGTATTCGACTGCATCAGCTTTCGGGGAATCGAGCCGGAATATGGTCAGTAACGGTCAGTGGTCACTGGCGCGTGACCTTCCGGTTCGAGGATGGAGATGCCGAGATCGTGAACTACGAAGATTACCACTGAGGTGTCGCCGATGTTGATGCACAACCCCCCCCATCCTGGTGAAGTGTTGCGTGAGCTTTGCCTGGAGCCCTTGGGCCTTTCTGTAACTGCCGCTGCAGAAGCATTGGGGGTCAGTCGAAAAACCCTGAGTGCTGTGTTGAACGGCAGGGCGGGCATTAGTCCAGAGATGGCCATTCGGCTTTCCATTGCGTTTGGTACTTCGGCAGAGAGTTGGCTGAATCAGCAGTCACAGTATGAACTCTGGCACGCTGAGCAGCATCGTGAAGAACTCAAGGTCAAGCGGCTTGTGGCCGGCTCAAGCAATACATCATCAGGCCATTCGCCGGATTTGACTAACCAGAACACAGGACAGTGAATGTTTGAACAAACCTTCCGCAACATCGATGACGTACTCTGGAAAGAGGCCGGTTGTGCCACGGAACTGGATTACACCGAGCAGACGTCATGGATGTTGTTCCTCAAGTACCTTGATGACCTGGAGTATGAGCGTGCCCAGGAGGCCGAACTGGTGGGCAGGTCCTACCCGTTCATCATCGATGAGGCCTACCGCTGGTCGGCCTGGGCCGCGCCCAAGACGGCTGACGGCCAGTTCGACCATGACACGGCCCTGACCGGCGCCGACCTGATCTCCTTCGTCAACGACGAGTTGTTCCCCTACATGCAGGGCTTTCGGGACCGCGCCACCGGGCCGGACACCATCGAATACAAGATCGGGGAGATCTTCAGCGAGATCCGCAACAAGTTCTCCAGCGGCTACAGCCTGCGGGATGCCCTGGAGCTGATCGACGGGCTGAGCTTCCGGTCGCAAAAGGAGAAGCACGAGCTCTCCCACTTGTACGAGGCCAAGATCCGCAACATGGGCAACGCCGGGCGCAACGGCGGTGAATACTACACGCCGCGCCCACTGATTCGCGCCATGATCCAGGTGGTCAAGCCCCGCATGGGCGAGCGCATCTACGACGCCGCCGCCGGTTCCGCGGGGTTTTTGTGCGAGGCGCATGATTATCTGCGCTACGGCCCGGACGGCCAGGGCGATGACCTGCGCGACGGCAACCCCCTGTCCACCCGCGACCTGGAGATCCTCCAGACCCGCACCTTCTACGCCAAGGAAAAGAAAAGCCTGCCCTATGTCATCGGGATCATGAACATGATCCTGCACGGCATCGAGGCACCCAACGTGGTCCACACCAACAGTCTCACGGAGAACCTGAGCGACATCCAGGAAAAGGACCGCTTCGACGTGATCCTGGCCAATCCGCCCTTCGGCGGCAAGGAGCGCAAGGAGGTCCAGCAGAACTTCCCCATCAAGACCGGCGAGACGGCGTTCCTGTTCCTGCAGCACTTCATCAAGTCCCTGAAGGCGGGTGGCCGGGCCGCCATCGTCATCAAGAACACCTTCCTGTCCAACAGCGACAATGCCTCGCGGGCGCTGCGCAAGGAACTGCTGCAGAGCTGCAACCTGCACACCGTCCTCGACTGCCCTGGTGGCACGTTCCTGGGTGCCGGGGTGAAGACCGTGGTGCTGTTCTTCGAGAAGGGTGCGCCAACCCGGAGGATCTGGTACTACCAGCTGGATCCGGGCCGCAGCCTGGGCAAGACCAACCCGCTCAATGACAACGACCTCAAGGATTTCGTTGCCCGGCAGGCCGGATTCGAGGATTCCGATAATGCCTGGACGGTGGACGTGAAGGACATCGACCCGGACAGCGTGGATCTGTCGGTGAAAAATCCCAACAAGGCGGAAGCCGCGCCCTTGCGTGATCCCGAGGTGATCATCAACGAGATCGAGACGCTGGATAGGGAGAGCGAGGAGATCCTGGAAGGGATTCGGGGGATGTTATGAGGGGCGATTGGGCGCTGAAACCATTGGGTGATGTCTGTACCGTGATTGGGGGTGGGACGCCGTCAAAACGTAATTCTGCGTATTTTGACGGAGATATCCCCTGGGCGACAGTGCGTGACATGAAAGAGGAGAATCTGAGTAGGACGGAGTTCAAGATCTCACCAGAAGCAGTGAAGAACAGCGCAACCAATATCATTCCAGCAGGGAATGTGGTCATCGCTACAAGAGTAGGACTCGGCAAGGTATGTTTGCTTGGTCAGAATACGGCGATCAATCAGGATCTGCGAGGGATCATTCCAAAGGGTACGAATGTCGACGTGCGTTTTTTGTTTCGCTGGTTTCAGAGCATCGCGCACGTGATCGAATCAGAAGGTACGGGGGCAACGGTTAAGGGCGTAAAGCTACCTTTCATCAAGTCGCTGAGAATGCCTATCCCACCCCTCTCCGAACAAAAGCGCATCGTCGCCATCCTCGATGAAGCCTTCGCGGGAATCGCCACCGCGGTCGCCAACACCGAAAAGAACCTCGCCAATGCCCGGGAGTTGTTTGAGAGTTATTTGAATGCGGTGTTCAGTCGGCGGGGTGAGGCATGGGTTGATCTGACTCTGAGAGAAGTTTGTAAGGATTATGGTCGTGGGAAATCAAAGCACCGACCAAGAAATGACCCGAAGCTTTTCGGAGGGAAGTATCCATTTATTCAGACTGGAGATGTGCGCAATAGCGATCATCTGATTGTCGACTATTCCACGACTTATAATGATTTGGGGTTGGCTCAAAGTAAGCTTTGGCCGAAGGGAACTATTTGCATAACAATTGCTGCAAATATCGCCGAAACTGGCATTCTAGATTTTGATGCCTGTTTTCCAGATAGCATCATTGGCTTGGTTGTGGACGACAAGAAGGCTTCAAGTGCGTATGTTGAGTTTCTTTTGCAATCTGTTAAGCTGAAGTTCCAGCCTACCAGTAACGCTAAACCATTGAATCTACTTACTTAAAAAGCGATTCAGGGTTCAGGCGTCTGGCTACAACCGGATATCGTTGATCCGATCCAGTGCAGCACGCTGTTTGGCGTTGGGTTTGGTATCGAGTTCGAACGTCGGTTCTTCGGCCTCATGATGACGGCGGCGGCAGGTGTTACGGACGATGGTGGACAGCTCGTTCAGCAGGGTGCGAAAGCTGTGGGCAGGCGTGCCATCGTCGAGTGTTTTGGTGGCGACCTTTTCCAGCGCTGCATCGGAGCGCGTGGCCGGTGCGACGGGATCGGCCTGTGCCCGATGTTCCCGTTCGGTATCGGCGAACAAGAGCGGGCGCCAGGCTTCGGTCATGTGCCATTTCACGTAGTAGGCGAGCATGCACAGAAACAGATGGGCCCGCACCCGATCTTCGGTGTAATGGTAGATCGGGCGGATCTTCAGGTCGTCGCTCTTGAGGCTGCGGAATGCCGCCTCCACCTGGCTGAGGCTTTTGTAGTGGCGCACGGTATCGTCGGTACTGAGATGCTCGCGCGGCACCGCGGTGCGGATCACGTAGAGCCCATCGAGGGTCGCCTCCTCGGCGACCTGGGCCGCGT
>NZ_KK214998.1:619843-936316 GCF_000633935.1 Ectothiorhodospira haloalkaliphila ATCC 51935
CCAGGTGCCGACGGGCCAAGCGCCGCTCAATCTTGTCCTGACGTTCGAGCAGCCAATCCAGCGCCCCGTACAACTCATGCTCATCCGCATCGGCAACCCCGAACCACTCGCCCAGCGTGCTGTGGTCCCAACTGCGGCTGGTCGCCAGCTTGCTCTGCGGGTCCCGTACCCGTGCAGCGATCATCGCCAGCACCAGATCCCGTTGCCGTGATGGCTTGGAATCCAGCAGGGGTCCCAGGTGCAACCGCTGCATCGCCTGACCGATCGCCTGCACCGCGCCGTGTGTCCGTGAACGTACCACCTCGAAGAGGCTATCGACGGGAGCCAGCGGCTCCCCCTTGAGGACGGCACGAATCGATTCGGCTTGTTCGCGGGACAGGGACGAGAGATTGGCGAGGGTGCGCTTGACGATGCGACCGCCTTCGCGGGTGGACTCGCGCAGCAGAATAGCGGGCGGCGAATTGCGATTGGGGACAATGTCGATGTACATGGACTGATTATAGCCCAACGCCATGGAATGAAAAACAAAAAAATTGATTTACATGGGTACATTTTCGACTAAAAATTGACCTACCTCACCGAAAACTCGAACACCACCAGCGACTTACCAAGAACATGAGAATGGTTCGCGCTGAAACTTCAGGTTAAGAGTATTCTCAAGGCAAAAGGAAAAGGTAGCGCACAAGACAACATCAATCTTGCGACTTTTGAGAGCGAGAAATTTCCCTTTCCGCCGCTAGAGAATCAGCTAGAAATCATCGAGAACCTTCAAGAGATTAGATCGGCCGTAAGGCAGCTCGAAGCCATCTATCAGAAAAAACTCACTGCTCTGGCTGAACTCAAACAATCCATGCTACAAAAGGCCTTTTCGGGCGAGCTGACAGCAGACCCGATAAGCCTCACCAACGCTTTCAAGGAGGAGCCAGTTACATGACCCAGGAACACCAGGCACCGATTATCATCTACGACGCAGCCGACAACCCCGTCGAAGTCCGTCTGGATACGGATCAGGAGACGGTTTGGCTCTCACAACGGCAAATGGCTGACGTCTTTGATACTTCGACGGACAATATCGGCCTGCACCTCAAGAATATCTACGCTGACGATGAACTGGTCGAGGAGGCAACTACCGAGGAATCCTCGGTCCTTCGTCAGGAAGGCCAGCGGCAGGTTCGGCGGCGCGTCAAGCACTACAACCTCGACGCGATCATTTCAGTCGGCTACCGGGTCAACTCAGGCCGCGCCGTCAAGTTCCGCCAGTGGGCCACCCGCGTCCTCCGCGAACACCTCACCCAGGGTTGGACCCTGAACCGCCAGCGCTTTGAGGAAAATGCCCGGGAACTGGAGGCGGCCCTGGCGCTGGTGCGCAAGGCCGCGCAAAGCCCGGCGCTGGACGCGGGCAGCGGTCGTGGCCTGGTGGATATCGTCAGCCGCTACGCCCAGACCTTTCTGCTGCTGCAGCGCTACGACGAGGGCCTGCTGACCGAGCCACGTGCCCAGCCGGGTGGAAGCCTGCCCACACTGGAACAGGCGCGGGCCGCGCTGGACAGTCTGAAATCCGAGCTCATGGCGCGCGGCGAGGCGACCGATCTGTTCGCCCGGGATCGGGGCGACGGTCTGGCCTCGCTGCTGGGCAATCTGGATCAGAGCGTGTTTGGCGAGCCCGCTTACCCCAGCGTGGAGTCCAAGGCCGCGCATCTGCTGTATTTCGTGGTCAAGAACCATCCGTTTTCCGATGGCAACAAGCGCAGCGCGGCCTTCTTGTTCGTGGACTTCCTCCACCGCAATGGGCGGCTGCTGAATGCGGCAGGTGAGCCGGTGATCAATGATGTGGGCCTCGCGGCCCTGACCCTGCTGGTGGCCGAGTCCGATGCCGCCAACAAGGAAACCATGATCCGCCTGATCATGAACATGCTGGCTGGAGCCCGAGAGTGAAGGAAGCCGGCCTCAACGAAGCCGAAACCCGCGCTGAACTCATCGACCCGGCCCTGAAGGAGGCGGGGTGGGGTGTGATGGAGGCCAGCCGGGTGCGGCGTGAGGTGATCACCCTCGGCCGGCTGCAGGGCGGCGGCAAACGGGCCAGGCAGGACATCGCCGACTATGTGCTGATCTATCGCGGCCAGAAGCTTGCGGTGATCGAGGCCAAGAAACGCAGCTTGCCGGTGACCGAGGGATTGGCCCAGGCCAAGCGGTATGCCGAGCGTTTGCAGACCCGATTTGCCTACGCCACCAATGGCGACGGCATCTACCGGGTGGACATGGGCACGGGCACGGAGGGGCCGGTGGATGCCTGGCCCTCTCCCGATGGGCTGTGGGTGGAGACCTTTGGCACGGGTGCCGGTGATCAAGAGACCTGGCGGGAACGTTTCGGCGCGGTGCCCTTCGAGGACAAGGGTGGGTTCTGGCAGGCGCGCTATTATCAGCACAACGCCATCAACCAGGCGCTGGAGGCCATCGCGGCGGGTCGGGATCGCATCCTTCTGACCCTGGCCACCGGCACCGGCAAGACCGCCATCGCCTTTCAGATCGCCTGGAAGCTGTTTCATGCCCGCTGGAGTCTGGCGGCACGCGCCACGGGCACGCCTGGTCGGCAGCCGCGCATCCTGTTCCTGGCGGATCGGAACATCCTGGCCAATCAGGCATTCAACGATTTTTCTGCCTTTCCCGAGGACGCCCTGGTTCGTATCGATCCGGAGATCATCCGCAAGAAGGGCCGGGTGCCCAAGAACGGGAACATTTTCTTCACGATCTTCCAGACCTTCATGACCGGGCGCGATGCGGCGGGCAATCTTGCGCCCAACTTCGGGGACTACCCATCGGATTTTTTCGATTTCATCATCATCGATGAATGCCACCGGGGCGGCGCCAACGACGAGAGCCACTGGCGGGGCATCCTGGAGTATTTCCAGCCTGCCGTGCAGCTCGGCCTGACCGCCACCCCCAGGCGCACGCTCAACGCCGATACCTACGCCTACTTCGGCGAACCGGTCTACATCTACTCCCTGAAGGAAGGCATCAACGACGGCTTCCTGACACCCTTCAAGGTCCGGCAGATCGCCACGACCCTGGATGACTACGTCTACACGCCCGATGACCAGGTGATCGAGGGTGAGGTGGACGCGGGGCGGCGCTACCGGGAAGATGACTTCAACCGGGTCATCGAGATCGCGGAACGTGAACGGTATCGGGTGAAGCTGTTCATGGAACAGATCGACCCGCGAGAGAAGACACTGGTGTTTTGCGCCACCCAGGAACATGCCCTGGCGGTCCGCGACCTGATCAACCAGCTCAAGACCAGCACCGATCCCCATTATTGCGAGCGCGTCACGGCGAACGATGGCAAGGAGGGCGAACGCTTCCTGAAGCAGTTTCAGGACAACGAAAAGACCATCCCGACCATCCTCACCACTTCGCAGAAGCTCTCCACCGGGGTGGACGCCAGGAATGTCCGCCACATCGTGCTGATGCGACCGGTGAACAGCATGATCGAGTTCAAGCAGATCATCGGTCGGGGGACGCGGCTGTTCGATGGCAAGGATTATTTCACCATCCACGATTTCGTGAAGGCCCACGAGCACTTCAGTGATCCGGAATGGGATGGCGAGCCGTTGCCCCCCGAGCCCTGCGAGCAATGCGGAAACAGCCCTTGCAGTTGCACCAGGCCACCGCCTGAGCCTTGCGCTGTTTGTGGCCAGCGGCCTTGTGTGTGCGAGAAGGCGCCGCCGGAACCTTGCCAGGTCTGCGGCGAAAGGCCCTGTCTTTGCGAGAAACGCCGCAAGGTGAAGATCCGGCTGGCCGATGGCAAGGAACGCACCCTCCAGCACATGACCGCCACGAGCTTCTGGGGTCCGGACGGCAAGCCCATCTCCGCAGCCGAGTTCATCCAGCGTCTGTTCGGTGATCTGCCCGAGTTGTTCAAGGACGAGGACGAACTACGCCGTCTGTGGGGCCGCCCGGATACCCGCAGGAAGCTCCTGGAGGGGCTGGAGGAGAAGGGCTACGGCAGGCAACAGCTGGCCGATGTGGGCAAGCTGATCGAGGCCGAGCACAGTGATCTCTACGATGTGCTGGCCTACATCGCCTTCAACATGGCGCCGGTGACTCGGGCCCAGCGAGTGGATGCCCACAAGGAACGCATCTTCCATGGTCATGACTACAGGCAGCGGGAGTTCCTGAGATTCGTCCTCGATCACTATGTGGTCCAGGGCGTCAGCGAGCTGGACACTGCCAAGCTGCCGCAGTTGATCGAGTTGAAGTACCACAGCGTCGGCGATGCCGTGCAGGAGTTGGGACCCGTGGGCAATATTCGGGAAGTCTTTGTGGATTTTCAGCAGCATCTGTATTGAGCAGCCATGTGCCGGTGATCCAGGAGAGAATTTTCGCGCCTGTGTTACTGTTCCCGGATGCCATCAGAATCGGATAGGGGAGTAGGTGGATGCGTGGCGTGATCGCGGCGGGCCACCCGGATACGGTGGAGGCCGGGGCCATGATCCTGGAGGCGGGGGGGAACGCCTTTGATGCCACCGTGGCCGCTGTGTTCGCGGCTTGTGTGGCCGAACCGGTGCTGGCCTCCCTGGGCGGCGGTGGATTTCTGGTGGGTCAGGAGGGTGAGGGGGAGCCCCTGGCGCTGGATTGTTTCGTGCAGACGCCGCGGCAGCGGCGGCCGCTGGAAGAGCTGGATTTTCATCCCATCACGGCGGATTTCGGCACGACCACCCAGGATTTTCACATTGGTCTCGGGTCCATGGCCACGCCCGGGCTGGTGGCCGGTCTCTTCGGGTTGCATGGCCGATATGGCCGCCTGCCCATGACCGAGGTGCTGGCACCCGCAGTCCAGCTGGCCCGGGAAGGTGTGGAGCTCAACCCGCTTCAGGGGTACATCTTTTCCATCGTTGCACCCATCTATGTAGCCACCCCGGGGGCCCGCGACCTGTTCACGTCCGATGGGGCGGCCATGCTCCGCTCGGGGGATCGATACCGTAATCCGGCCCTGTCCGACCTGCTGGACAACCTGGGTCGAGAGGGGCCGGATCTGTTCTATCGGGGCGATGTGGCCCACCAGATTCATGAGGCCAGTCGGGAGCAGGGCGGGCATCTGCACCGGGATGACATGGCGGCCTACCGACCGGTCTGGCGTGAACCCATCGCCCGGATGTACCGGGGGGTGGATCTGCTCATCAATCCGCCCCCATCCTCCGGCGGGCTGCTCCTGGCCTTTGCCCTTCATCTGCTGGAGTCGCAGGATCCGGCCATGGCTGTGCCGGGTTCGTTGTCCCATGTGGAGCGCCTGTCGCGGGTCATGGAACTCACCGAGCGCCTGCGGGCGGACTGGTCAGGCCCCCTGGACGAGAGCGTGCTGGCCCCGGAATCCCTGCAGGCCTACGCGAGTCAGCTCGCCGGCCTGCCGCCGGCCCATCGGGGCACGACCCATGTGAGCGTGCTGGATGCCTTGGGCAACGCGGCGGCCATGAGTCTTTCCAATGGTGAAGGGTGTGGCTGGGTGGTTCCCCATACGGGGGTGATGATGAACAACATGCTGGGGGAGCAGGATCTGAACCCAGAGGGGTTCCACCGGTGGCCCACGGACAGCCGCATGACCTCCATGATGGCCCCCACCGTGGCCCGATGGCCGGATGGCCGCCTGCTGGCCCTGGGCTCCGGTGGGTCCAACCGGTTGCGCAACGCAATCCTGCAGGTGCTGGTGCACTGCATTGATCATGATTTGCCGCTGGACTCGGCCGTGAGCGCGCCGCGCCTGCACTATGAAGCCGGTCTGCTGAACCTGGAGGGCGGTCTGGCGCCTTCCGTCTGCCAGGCCCTGGTGGATGGCGGCCGGTCCTGCCAGGTGTGGCAGGACCGTAACCTCTTCTTCGGCGGCGCCCACTGCGTGGAGCGTTACGAAGGGGGATTCCGTGGGGCGGGGGACCCCCGGCGTGGTGGTGTTTGCCGCGTCATCTGAACGGCCGTCCAGGCCATCCGGGTCAGAACCGATACCCATAATTCACCCGATACACGGTCTGGCTGTGGGAGATCCGCGTGCCCTCAAAGGCCGGGCCGGACTGGGTGACGGTGACCTTGGGGGCGTAGGTGAGGGAGGCGTGCAGGGCGCTCTGGGGTGAGAACCGGTAACTGAAGCCGCCGCTGAAGTGATGCTGCACGATGGCGGGGAACAGCGGGTTGACGGTCTCGTCGGGGATGGGATTGCTGGCGTAGTTGGTGCCGCCGCGCACGGTCCAGCGGTCGTTCACCCGGTAGGCGGCGCCCAGGGCGATCACGGTCTGATCCTTCCAGCGCTGGGTGAGGGATGCGTCCAGTTCGGCCCCGGCAAAGTCGCCGTTCTCGGGTGTGTTGTCGGCGGTGAAGGTCATGTCCAGGCTCTTCATCACGTCGGACCACAGCACGTGGCGAACGTCACCGGCCAGCAGCAGGCGGTCCGTGGCCTGGAAGGCCACGCCCAGGTGATAGCTTTCCGGCCACTGGAAGTCATTGATCCGGATGCGGCCCGAGACGGGCTGGGTCTGGAACTCCGTACTCCCCTGGGGCAGTACCCCGAGGCTCAGTCTGGCGCTGCTGGTGGACAGATCATCCAGCCGGGTGCGGGTGTGGTAGCTGGCGCCCAGGGTGACGCGATCGGTGGCCTGGACCACGATGCCCAGCTTGCCTGCCAGGCCGTCGCCGGTGGCCTCGCCCCGGAAGCGGTCGTCCCGGTTGAAATCGAAGCGGGCATAGCTCACGTCCTGGATCTGCCCCGCCTGGAATGCCGGCTGGAAGCGTTCCGTGATCATGCTGCCGCTGGCCGAGCCCAGGTTGGGCGTGCCGCCCGGTTGCGCCATCATGCCGAAGGTCTGGCCGTCCAGATCCAACTGCAGGTCCAGCGCCGCCCAGACGTAATCCAGCTGCGCCGCCACGGCCACCCGGTCGCTCACCCGGAAGGCCAGGGGGAACATGACGCGGCCCATGCTCAGCTCCGATTTGATGGGCTCGCCCGATAGGGGCACCATCTCCCCCATCATGGATGTTCCACCGGAGAATAGGGATGACCCGGTGCGGTAGTCGGTGCCCATGCCGCCCTGGGCCATCACGGCGGCGCCGAAGCTGAAGCGATCCTGGGTGCGGATGTAGGATACGGATGGCATGTGAAAGCTGCGAGCGCGGCTCTTGTCCTTGCCCGCGTCAGGGTGCTCAGCGGTCACCCGCGGGGCCAGCAGGGCGTAGCCCAACCCTACGGTATTCACCTCGCCACGGCGCATGCCTAGGGTGGCGGGGTTGTTCATCACGGCGGAATTGCCTGTCTCGTGGGCCACGCCGGCTCCGCCCATGCCGCCGGCAATGGCCCCGTAGGCGTCCATGTTCATGGCGTTGGTGGCCTGTGCGGTGGCGGATGCGCCCATGATGCCAGTGATGCACAGGGCGAGCGTGGCACGTTTGAAAAGCACGGTCATGTGGGACTCCCTTGGTGGTGTGTGCCCCTGGTGTCCATGGAAGGCCGCGCCGGGGCTTTATAGTATGTTGTGCAGCCAAACTATCAGACCCTGGAAATCCGTATCCCAAAAGATATCGATACCCACATGATGGGTGTGGATGGCCAACCGTTTCCGCCGCCCCTCATCGTTCCCCAGGAGACCGCGATGTCCCGTTCCACTCGATCCCTCGTCCTTCTGATCTGCCTGGCCTGTGCCGGGCCGCTGCTGGCGGATGCGCCGCCCCATGGGGTGGCCACGCCCCATCCCCTGGCCACCGAGGTGGCCCTGGAGGTGCTGTCCCGGGGCGGTAATGCGTTCGATGCTGCCGTGGCCGTGGGTGCGGCGCTGGCGGTGGTGGAGCCCTATGGGTCCGGTCTGGGCGGGGGTGGTTTCTGGCTATTGCATGAGGCCGCCACCGGGCGTCAGGTCATGGTGGATGCCCGGGAGCGGGCGCCGTTGGCCGCCGATGCAGACATGTTTCTGGATGATGAAGGCGAGGTGGATAGGGATCGGGTAATGAATGGCCCCCTGGCAGCCGCCATTCCCGGCACGCCCGCCGCCCTGGATCATATCGTCCGGGAATATGGGGCGCTGCCTCTGACAACGTTGCTGGAGCCGGCCATCCGTCTGGCCCGGGAAGGGTTCCCGGTGGACCCGGTCTATGAGCGGTTGACCTCCTTCCGGCGCGACACCTTGCGAGCGTGGCCGGCGTCGGCAGCGGTCTTTCTGGATGATGGCGAGGTGCCGGAAGAGGGCTTCGTGATCCATCAGCCGGACCTGGCCCTCACCCTGGAGCGACTGGCGGATTCGGGGCGTGATGGGTTCTACCGGGGGCCCGTGGCCGAGCGGCTCGTCGAGGCCGTGAGCGAGGCCGGGGGGATCTGGACCCAGGAGGATCTGGCAAGCTATCAGGTGGTGGAGCGCGAGCCGATCAGCTTCGATTACCGGGGCATGCGGGTGGTGTCGGCGCCGCCGCCGTCCTCGGGTGGCATCGCCCTGGCCCAGGCCATGCAAATGATGGAACGCTTCGATCTTGAGGCCATGGACGAGGCGGATCGGTTGCATCACGGGGTGGAGGCGATGCGCCTGGCCTATCACGACCGGGCCCGGTATCTGGGGGATGTCGACTTTGTGCAGGTGCCGGTGGAGCGTCTCATCGATCCGCGCTACGCGGCCGGGCTGGCCGCCACGGTGCACCCGGGCCGGGTCCGGCCCAGCGAGCAGTTGCCGGGGCCGGCGGGCCTGCGGGGTGGGGAGGATACCACCCATTTCTCCATCATTGATGCGCAGGGCAACCGGGTGTCGGCCACTCTGTCGCTGAACTATCCCTTTGGCTCAGGGTTCATGCCTGCCGGGACGGGGGTGGTCCTGAACAATCACATGGATGATTTCACGGCCGCACCGGGTACACCCAATGCCTATGGCCTGATCCAGTCGTCGGCCAATCGCATCGAGCCGGGCAAGCGCATGCTGTCGAGCATGTCGCCCACCTTTCTGGAGATGGATGATCGGGTGGCTGCGCTGGGTACGCCGGGCGGCAGTCGGATCATCACCATGGTGCTGTTGTCGGCCCTGGATTTTCATGCCGGTGGTGGTGCCGATCGCCTGGTGTCGTCGCCCCGTCATCACCATCAGTACCTGCCGGACTACATCGAATATGAACCGGATGCCTTCAGTGATGAGCTCAAGGCGCAACTGGAAGCGTATGGGCATGTACTGGAGGCCCGGTCTCGACCCTGGGGCAATCTGCAGGCGGTGGTTGTGGAGACGGATGGCCGTTTCGAGGCGGCGGCAGATCCCCGGGGTGTGGGCACCCACTCAGCAACAGGCCTCCTCCACCCAGGTGAGTAGGGCCTGGGCATCGTCGTCGCCACACTCCTCGAACAGTTCGCGGATCTGATTGATGTTGGCGTGGATCAGGAACAGGTCGTCGGGCTTGGGGCCGGATTTGGGATTGCGCTTGCCCAGGAAGTAGTCCCAGAAGGGGGATTTCTGGTCGGGGTCGGCGGTGTATTCCTCGATCAGGTTCATGACCAGTTTGGCGTTGCCGTCACAGTCCAGGTCCTTGAAGCTGATGTAGCGGGCGTTGGCGGCGTCGGGATGGAGATTGGGGCGGGTCACGAAGGGGCTCCTTGAGTCGGTGTTGTGCCGAATCTTTAGCAAGGAGCGGGCCAGGAGGCCGTGGTTTTCAAGTGCTTGTTTTTTTATTGGATATTTTTAAGGGTAGGGGGTGGGTTGCTGAGGATTGTGGGAAAGCTGACAAGGAGGGGAGGGCGCTCGGACCCTCCCCCTCATACACCTCACAACCGCCGGATCTTCTCCAGTTGCCCTTCCAGCTCCCGCAGGCTGGCACTCATCTCCGCCACCCGGGTGCGTTCCTTCTCCACCACCTCGGCGGGGGCCCGGTCCACGAAGCTGGGGTTTTCCAGTCGACCCCGGCACTGGGTGAGGTTCTTCTGCACCTTGGCCACTTCCTTTTCAAGTCGGGCGATCTCCGCCTCCTTGTCGATCAGGCCGGCCAGGGGGATGAGCAGGTGCATCTCACCTACCAGAGCCATGGCCGACTCCGGGGGCTCCTCGCCGTGCAGCCATTGCACCGACTCGGGCTTGCCCAGGAATTCGATGAAGGCGCGGCTGGACTGGAAGCGGGTCTGATCCTCCGGTTGCCAGTTGTGCAGCAGCACGGGCAGGGGCTTGCCGGGGCTGATGTCCATTTCGGCGCGGATGCGGCGCATGCCCAGGATGAAATTCTTCACCCATTCGATCTCCTTGTCTGCCTGGGCGTCCCGTGCGCTCTCGTCCACCTGAGGATAGGGCTGGTGCATGATGGTCGCGCCCTCGCGACCGGCCAGGGGGGCCACCTGGCGCCAGATGGCCTCGGTGATGAAGGGCATGATGGGGTGCATCAGCCGCAGCAGGGTCTCCAGTACCTGGACCAGGGTCTGGCGGGTGCCGCGGCGGGCGGCCTCGCTGCTGTCCTCGCCGGTGAGCACCGGCTTGCACAGCTCCAGATACCAGTCGCAGTAGTCGTGCCAGGTGAATTCATACAGGGCACGGGCGGCCAGGTCGAAACGGTATTCACCCAGTTGGCGATGCACCTCGGCAATGGTGACCTGCAGGCGGGAGGTGATCCAGCGGTCGGCCAGGGAGAGCTCCACCTCGCCGCCGTTCACGCCGGTGTCCTGCCCCTCGGTGTTCATGAGCACATAGCGGGCCGCGTTCCACAGCTTGTTGCAGAAGTTGCGGTAGCCCTCGATGCGGCCCAGGTCGAACTTGATGTCCCGACCGCTGGAGGCCAGGGCTGCCAGGGTGAAGCGCAGGGCGTCGGTGCCGAAGGCGGGGATGCCATCGGGGAACTGCTTCTTCGTGGCCTTGGCGATGCGCTTTTCCATCTGCGGCTGCATCAGGCCCTGGGTGCGCTTGGCCAGCAGGTCATCCAGGGTGATGCCGTCGATCAGGTCGATGGGGTCGAGCACGTTGCCCTTGGACTTGGACATCTTCTGGCCCTCGGCGTCCCGGATCAGGCCGGTGACATACACCTCCCGGAAGGGCACATCGTCCATGAACTTCAGGCCCATCATGATCATGCGAGCCACCCAGAAGAAGATGATGTCAAAGCCGGTCACCAGCACCGAGGTGGGGTAGAAGGTCTTGAGCTCGGGGGTCTTTTCCGGCCAGCCCAGGGTGGAGAAGGGCCACAGGGCCGAGCTGAACCAGGTGTCCAGCACGTCGGGATCGCGGGTGAGAGTCACATCCGAGCCCAGACCGTACTTGCTGCGGGCCTCTTCCTCGCTGCGGGCCACGTAGATGTTGCCGGCATCGTCGTACCAGGCGGGGATGCGATGGCCCCACCAGATCTGCCGGGAGATGCACCAGTCCTCGATGTTGCGCATCCATTCGAAGTAGGTCTTGTTCCAGTTTTCCGGCACGAAGCGGATGCGGCCATCCTCCACCGCCTGGATGGCCGGCTCGGCCAGCGGGCCCGCCTTCACGTACCACTGGTCGGTGAGGAAGGGTTCGATGACGGCGCCGCTGCGATCGCCCCGGGGCACCATCAGCTTGTGGTCATCGATGCGCTCCATCAGGCCCTGGGCGTCCAGATCCTGGATCACCCGCTCACGGGCCTCGAAGCGGTCCAGGCCCCGATAGGCCTCGGGGGCCTCGTCGTTGATCTTCGCGTCGATGGTGAAGATGTTGATCATGGGCAGGTCGTGCCGGGTGCCCACGGCATAGTCATTGAAGTCGTGGGCGGGGGTGATCTTCACGCAGCCAGAGCCGAATTCCGGGTCCACGTAGTCATCGGCGATCACCGGGATGCGCCGGCCGGTGAGCGGCAGTTCCACTTCCTTGCCGATCAGGTGCCGGTAGCGCTCGTCCTCCGGGTTAACCGCCACGGCGGTGTCGCCCAGCATGGTCTCGGGTCGGGTGGTGGCCACCACCAGATGGCCCGAGCCGTCGGCCAGGGGGTAGCGCATGTGCCAGAGCTTGCCCTGTTCTTCCTCCGAGAGCACTTCCAGGTCGGAGACGGCGGTGTGCAGGACCGGGTCCCAGTTCACCAGGCGCTTGCCCCGGTAGATCAGGCCCTCGTCGAACAGTTGCACGAAGACTTCCGTCACCGCCTCGGAGAGGCCGTCGTCCATGGTGAAGCGTTCCCGGCTCCAGTCGATGGAGGTGCCCAGGCGACGCATCTGCTGCTGGATCTGGTGGCCGGAGTGCTCGCGCCACTGCCACACCTTGTCCAGGAAGGCGTCGCGGCCCAGGTCGTGACGGGACTGCCCCTCCCGGGCCAGTTGCCGTTCCACCACCATCTGGGTGGCGATGCCGGCGTGGTCGGTGCCGCCCTGCCACAGGGTGTTGTCGCCGCACATCCGGTGGTAGCGGATGAGGGTGTCCATCAGGGTGTCCTGGAAAGCGTGCCCCATGTGCAGGGTGCCGGTCACGTTGGGTGGCGGCAGCATGATGCAGTAGGGGTCCCCCTCGCCACTGGCGGCGAACCAGCCATGGGTTTCCCATTCCTGGTAGACGGTTTGTTCGATGGCGCGGGGGTCGTAGGTCTTTTCCATGGGGCCTGTATCGGATGCGGGGCGAAAGTGACGGATTATATTAATCTTTTTTTGGGGTGCCGGTCACCTGCCCAAGGGGTGGTGATGCAGGTCGCAGCCTTGTTCCCGGTAGTGCCGGAACCGCGCCCGGCCGCTGTCGCGGATGGCGGGGTCCTCGTTGACCACCTCGGCCACGCGCTCGAAGCGCTCGAACTGCGCGGGCACCTCGGGCACCAGGTTTACCAGCACCTGGGCAGCCTCCGGGGCATTGGGGCCGATGCTCACGGGCACTCGCGCATCGTCAGGGTTGATGCCGTGGGGGATGAAGGCGTCGTCCTTGAAGGTCCACAGCAGGTCGTCCAAGGCCCGGGCCTCGTTTTGCGAGCGGGTGTGGATATGCACCCGGTGCCCAAGGCCGAAGGCCTTGTGCACCAGGCGGCAGACGGTGGTGAGGCGCTGCTGGGCGTGGGTGCCCTTGAGGAGGTAGAAGTCGACTCGGGTCATGCCTCCTTCACCCGGTTGAACAGGAACTGCATCACCAGGGGCACCGGCCGACCGGTGGCCCCCTTCTCCTTGCCGCTCTTCCAGGCCACCCCGGCGATATCCAGGTGGGCCCACTTGTACTTCTTGGTGAAACGCGACAGGAAGCAGGCGGCGGTGATGGTGCCTGCCGGGCGGCCGCCGATGTTGGCCATGTCGGCAAAATTGCTGTTGAGCTGCTCCTGGTATTCATCCCACAGGGGCAGCTCCCAGGCGCGGTCCAGGGTCTGGCGGCTGGCGGTGAGCAGGTCGTTGGTGAGGGAGGCGCTGTTGCCCAGTACAGCAGTGGCCTGGTGGCCCAGGGCGATGATGCAGGCGCCGGTGAGGGTGGCCATGTCCACCACCACCTCGGGATCGAAACGCTCCACGTAGGTCAGGGCATCGCAGAGCACCAGGCGGCCCTCGGCGTCGGTGTTGAGGACTTCCACGGTTTGTCCGGACATGGTGGTGATGATGTCGCCGGGCTTGGTGGCGCGGCCATCGGGCATGTTCTCGGCGGCGGCGATCACACCGATCACGTTCATGGGCAGCTTGAGCTCGGCGCAGGCCTTCATGGCGCCCATGACGGCGGCGGCGCCACCCATGTCGTATTTCATCTCGTCCATGGCCTCGCCGGGCTTGAGGGAGATGCCGCCCGTGTCGAAGGTGATGCCCTTGCCCACCAGGACCACGGGCTTGTCATTCTTCTTGCCGCCCCGGTAGTCCATGACGATCAGGCGGGCCGGCTGCTCGGAGCCCCGGGAGACGGACAGCAGGGCGCCCATGCCTTCCTTCTCCATGGCCTCCTCGTCCAGGATGTCCACCTTGAGGTCCTTGTAGGCCTTTTTCAGGCCCTTGGCCTGGTCGGCCAGATACACCGGTGTGCACACATTGCCCGGGCGGTTGCCCAGGTCCCGGGTCAGCTGCATGCCGGTGGCGGTGGCGGTGGCCCGTTTCAGGATCTGTCCGGCGGTGTCCAGCTCCCCTTCGGCCTCCACGTTGAGCACCATCTCCTTGAGGGCTGTCCGGTCCTTTTTCTTGTTGCTCTTGAGCTCGTCAAAGCGGTAGAGGGCGTCTTCCACCACCAGCACGCTCTGGAAGATCTTCCAGGGCAGGTCGCGGCCCTTGACGGGCACATCGGTGAGGAAATTGTGGGCGGTGGCCGCGCCGCTTTGCTTGAGGGCAGCGATCATGTGGGAGGTGAGCTTGCGGAAGGAGGCTTCGCTCAGGTCCCGCTCCTTGCCGCAGCCCACCAGCAGGATGCGCTCGGCCAGGTCGCCCGGCACATGATGCAGCCAGAGGGTCTGGCCCAGTTCGCCATCCATGTCGCCTCGCTTGAGCAGGGCGCTGATGGCGCCATCGGTGGCCTGATCCAGGGCCTTGGCGGCGGTGGACAGCTTGCGACGCTCGAATACACCCGCAACGATGCAGGGGCTGCGCTGTTCCTGGGGTTGACCGCTTGCGACTGAGAATTCCATGCCATTCCTCGAAATAGACTGGGAAAGCCCGATGATGCAGCAATCCGGGCCCTGGGTCACTGGGGTAGGGGGCGGGTGGTTGGCCTACCCGATGCCGGGGCTAGTAGTATAGGGAATCTTCTTCCACCGTTAACGCACCCCGTGCCGGGGTGATTCGAGATGCCGTTGAAGGTCCTGGACCGTTACCTGATCCGCGAGATGCTGCTCACGCAGATGGCGGTGATCCTGGTGCTGCTGCTGATCATCCTGGGCGGCATGCTGGCACGCCTGCTGGGGGAGGTGGCCGAGGGGCGCATTCCCGCCGATGTGTTGCCGGTGATCCTGGCACTGGGGTCTTTCCGGGCCCTGATCCTGTTGTTGCCGGTATCGCTGTTCCTGGCGGTGATGCTCACTCTGGGGCGGTTGTACAAGGACAGCGAGATGGCGGCACTCAAGGCCTGCGGTGTGGGTTACGGGCGCCTGTTCGTCACCGTGATGGCGATCACCCTGCCGCTGAGCGCGTTGCTGGCGGTGCTGTCGTTGTATGTGGGGCCCTGGACCACCCTGCAGGTGGACGAGATCCGCGCCGAGACCGCGCAGCGTTCGGATCTCATGGGCATCACCCCCGGGCGCTTCCTGCAGGCTGGCAGCGTGGGTGGCACCGTCTTCTTCGTGGAGTCGTTTTCCGATGATCGTGAGGTGATGCACAACGTCTTCATCCAGCGGCGCCAGGGCGAGGACACTGAGGTGGTGGTGGCCCGCAGTGCCGAGCAGCAGGTCGATCCCGGTAGTGGCCAGCGCTTTCTGGTGCTGCGTGATGGCCATCGTTACGAGGGCAGCCCGGGAGATGCGGACTTTCGCATCATTCAGTTTGCCACCCATGGCGTGCGCATGCCCGATCCCAGAGCGGTGACCGTGCGCAGCCGCACGGACAATGTACCCACTGCCGATTTGTGGGGGTCGGATCGCCTGGAGCACCGGGCGGAACTGCAATGGCGCCTGGCCGCACCGTTGTCCATGCTGCTGCTGGCCGTGCTGGCCCTGCCGCTGTCCTACACCTCGCCGCGCCAGGGTCGGTTCGCCAAGCTGGCTGCGGGGGTGGGGATCTATGTGGTCTATGCGCAGATGCAGATGGTCTCCAAGGACTGGTTTGCCGATGGTGACACACCGGCCTGGCTGGGCATGTGGTGGGTGCACCTGGGGCTGGTGGTACTGGCGCTGGTGCTGCTGTGGCGACAGTACGGCAGCTTCTGGATCTTGCGTGGCTGGCGCCGGGCGAAACTGGCATGAAGATCCTGCGCTTCTACATTGCCCGGCAGGTGATTGGCGGGACCCTGCTGGCCCTGCTGGTGCTCACCGCACTGGACGTGGGTTTCGCCTTCATTGCCGAGATCGACGATGTGGGGGAGGGTGCCTACGGCTGGATTCAGGCCCTGATGTACACGGCGTTGACCGTGCCACGCCGCCTTTACGAACTCTTCCCCACCTCGGTGCTCATCGGCGCCCTGCTCAGCCTGGGCACGGTGGCCGAGAATAGCGAGCTTACGGCCATGCGGGCGGCGGGGGTGTCGGTGTCGCGCATCATCACCTCGGCGTTACAGGCGGGTGTGGTGCTGATGCTGGCGGCGGTGCTGCTGGGCGAGGTGGTGGCCCCGGCCAGCGAGCGTCAGGCCCAGAACATGCGCACCTTTTCCCATTCCGATCAGATTCAGGTAGGTGGGGTTGGTCTATGGGCGCGGGACGGGAACGATTACCTGAATGTGCGGGTGATCATGCCCGGTTTGCGTCTGCATGATTTGCGGGTGTACCGGTTCGACGAAGAGCAGCGCATGACCGAGTCCATCCGCATTGCCAGCGCCCGTTACCACGACGGGGAATGGCAGATGGAAGGCGTGGTACGCAGCCAGGTTTCGGTGGAGGGCGTGGAGGTGGAGCAATCCGACACCGAAACATGGGACCGCCTGCTGGCGCCGGAGCTGTTCGACGTGATCGTGGTGGAGCCGCGGCAGATGTCCGCCTGGACCTTGGCGCGCTATATCGGCTACCTGCGCGAGAACAATCTGGAGTCGGCGCCCTATGAGCTGGCCTTCTGGACGCGATTCACCACGCCGTTATCCAGCCTGGTGATGCTGCTGCTGGCCATCCCCTTCATCTTTGGCTCGTTGCGCACCGGCGGTGCGGGGCAGCGCCTGTTCATCGGCATCCTGATCGGCGTGGGGTTCCACCTGCTCAACCGGATGCTCAATCACATGGGGCTGGTCTACGGCATGCCGCCACTGTTGGCGGCGGTGCTGCCCATGGCCGTCTTCCTGGTGATCGCCCTGTGGGCCATCCGGCGGGTGCGCTAGACCTGCCCGGCCTTGTGATCCGGCAGCCGGATCAGGCGTGTTCCCGACCAGCGGTCGTGGAGCATGAATTTCTGTGGGTGCATCAGGGTCCAGACCAGGCCGGCCACCACGATCACGGCCACCACCAGGGCCACGGGCCACAGGCCCGTGCGCCAGGCCTGCAGGCCCCCCAGCAGCAGCATCCACTGACTCATGGCCAGCACGAAACGACGCATGGCCTGCACCCAGGTGACGCGATAGCCATCAAACCCCACCAGGCGCACCCGCCAGGTCTGCATGGCCAGGGTGATGCCGCTGTGGGTCCAGAACCAGCCGAAATACAAAAAGGCCACCCCGAGGATGAGCAGCACATAAGCCGGATACAGGGGGTGCTCCACGGTCAGGCCGGTAGCCACGGTCACCAGCAGGGTGGTGAGCATCAGTGCCGACAGGGCCAGCAAGCCGTCGTACATCCAGCAGGCCATGCGGCGCAGCAGTCCAACGGGTTCGTGCGAGTAGGGTTTCGCGGTCTCGGTCATGGTGGAGCCTGGGCAATGCGTGAGGAGCGGCCATTATACTCATCCCCCCTGCAAGTAGAACCGGCCCTTACAAACCGGGTCCGTACTCCTATACTCGTGAGGTGAATGCTGACAGGATCAGCGCAATGGCCACGATGGAGAGGCAATCCATGGTAGAGGAAGAGCAGAACGGAAGACGGCAGTTTCATCGGGTGACTTTCGACGGCGTGGCCTTTCTCACCTTCGATAGTCCTGATGAAATCCGGGTGGAACTGGTGGACCTGTCGCTGCAGGGTGTGCTGGTGCGAACGCCCACCCTGCTGGCGCCCCGCCGAATGGGGGACTACGGTTACCTGCGTGTGCCGCTGGATTCGGAGAACAGTATTCTGGTGATGGTGCAGGTGGTGCGCATGGATGCCCACGATCTGGGGCTTCGGGTCACGCAGATGGACCTGGAAAGCGCCCAGCATCTGCGCCGCCTGGTGGAGTTGAATCTGGGTGATGAGACACTCCTCAGCCGTGACCTGGCGGCCCTGATGGACAGCGGCAAGTAGACAAGTAGAAAGGAAACCTTGTGCCGCCTCCCATGGTCGAACCCATCAACGCTCCACAGCTCAATGCTCAAAGGCTGGTCCCGGCCCCATGAAACGACTCGCAACCCCCTTTGCCCGCCGAATCCTGCTCTGGTGTCTGCTGCTGTTGGTGGGCGCCGGGCTGGCCCTGTTCAGTCACGCCCAGGAGAACGGCAATGGCAATGAACGGGGGGTGGCCGTGGTGCTGGATGTGGATGGTGCCATCGGCCCCGCCACCAGCGATTACTTTGTGCGCGGGCTGCAATCGGCCCGGGACATGAACGCCGAGATTGTGGTGGTCCGCATGGACACCCCCGGTGGGCTCGACAGCTCCATGCGGGACATGATCAAGGCCATTCTGTCGTCCCCGGTGCCGGTAGCCAGCTACGTGACGCCTTCGGGCGCCCGAGCCGCCAGTGCCGGCACCTATATCCTGTATGCCAGCCATGTGGCGGCCATGACCCCGGCCACCAATCTGGGATCGGCCACCCCGGTGCAGATGGGAGGCCCTCCCGGCATGCCGGATGAGGACGAGCCTCGCCGGCCACGCTCCGAGGATCGTCAGGAGGACGATGCCACCGATGAGGACAACGGTTCTGTCGATGCCAACGGTGATGAAGCCAATGGCGAAGCGGCGGAAATCAGAGAAGATGATGTGGAACCTGCGAGCGAGCCACGACGGGGTGGCACCGCCATGGAACGCAAGGTGCTGGAGGATGCCGTGGCCTATATCCGGGGGCTGGCCGAGTTGCGCGGGCGCAACGCCGACTGGGCCGAGGAGGCGGTGCGCGAGGCCGTTAACCTCACGGCAACCGATGCACTCGAGAAGAATGTGATCGACGTGGTGGCCGAGGATATCCGGGATCTGCTGATGCAGATCGATGGCCGCACGGTGAAGATGGACGTGGGTGAGCGGGTGCTCAACACCGAAAATCTGGAACTGGTGGAGATCGAACCCGACTGGCGTACCCGGCTCCTGTCGGTGATCACCAATCCGAACATCGCCTACATCCTCATGCTGGTGGGCATTTACGGCATCATTTTCGAGCTGGCCAACCCGGGCAGCATCTTCCCGGGCGTGGTGGGTGCCATCAGCCTGGTGCTGGCCTTGTATGCCTTCCAGGTGCTGCCCATCAACTATGCGGGCCTGGCGCTGATCATCCTGGGGATCGCCTTCATGATTGCCGAAGCCTTCCTGCCCAGTTTCGGGATACTGGGCATCGGCGGGGTGGCCGCCTTCGTCTTCGGCTCCATCATCCTGGTGGATGAAACCAACCTGCATATTTCCATCCCCCTGATCGGCGGCACGGCGCTGGTTTCCGCGGTCTTCTTCATCTGGGTGATGAGCAAGCTGATGAATTTGCGAAGAAAGCAGGTGACAACCGGTCGGGAGGAGCTGATCGGGGCCCAGGGGCAGGCCCTGAAGGACTTCTCCAAGGGGGCTGGTCGGGTCTGGGTGCACAGTGAATCGTGGCTGGCCCAGTCCCGGGTGGCCATCTCCAAGGGCGATGCGGTGCGGGTGACCGGTATGGATGGTCTCACGCTGACCGTGGAGCCCGTGTCTGATCAAGAAACCTCAACAGGAGTTGCATCATGATGACAGCCCTTCTGGCTCCGCTGGCCCTGATCCTGGGCCTGCTGATCCTGTCGATCCGGATCCTGCCCGAGTACGAACGTGGCGTGATCTTCTTCCTGGGGCGCTTCCAGTCAGTGAAGGGTCCCGGTCTGATCATCGTGATCCCGGGGATTCAACAGATGGTCCGTGTGGACCTTCGCGTGATCACCCTGGATGTGCCCAGTCAGGATGTGATTTCCCAGGATAACGTGACGGTACGGGTGAATGCGGTGCTGTACTACCGGGTGGTGGATCCGGAAAAGGCCATCATTCAGGTGGAAGACTTCAACAACGCCACCAGTCAGCTGGCCCAGACCACCCTGCGTTCGGTGCTGGGCAAGCATGATCTGGATGAGATGCTCTCGGAGCGGGACAAGCTCAACGACGACATTCAGAGCATTCTGGACAAGCAGACGGACAACTGGGGTATCAAGGTGGCCAACGTGGAGATCAAGCATGTGGATCTCAACGAGAGCATGATCCGCGCCATTGCCCGTCAGGCCGAGGCGGAGCGTGAGCGGCGCGCCAAGGTCATCCACGCCCAGGGTGAACTGCAGGCGGCGGTCAAGCTCACCGAGGCGGCGGATATCATGTCGGGCAACCCCCAGGCCCTGCAGCTCCGTTATCTTCAGACCATGAGCGACATGGCCACCGACAACGCCTCGACCATCGTCTTCCCGTTCCCCTTCGACATGCTCAAAGCGTTCATGGGTGGCGACGATTCGGGCCCGGGGGGCGACAATGACAAGGCCCGCCGGCCCGCCAAGACGTTGGAAGAGGCCGCCCAGACCACGGTGGAGGCCGATGAGGGTGCGGCAGAGGACAGTGTGCTTCCGCGTCGCTCCAAGGGCGATAAATGATCAAGATTGATGCATGACACAGGCGTCGTCGCTGATCGATCGGTTTCTGGACGCCATGTGGATGGAGCATGGTCTGAGTGACCACACGCTGTCTGCCTACCGGGCGGATCTGTCGGGCCTGGAACGCTGGCTGGATGGACAGGGTGGTGATCTTGCCGGGGCGGACCGCCACCAGCTGCTGCGCTATCTGGCCCAGCGTCTGGAGGGCGGTGCCCGGCCCCGGAGCATGGCCCGCCTGCTGTCGACCCTGCGACGATTCTATGGCCACCTGCTGCAGGTCGGTCAGATCCGTGAAGACCCCACGGTGCGCATCGACGCGCCACGGCTGGGGCGCCCCCTGCCGGATACGCTGACGGAAACGGAGGTGGATGCCCTGCTGGCGGCCCCGGATACGGAGGACACCAACGGCCTGCGGGATCGGGCCATGCTGGAGGTGCTGTATGCCACCGGGCTGCGGGTCTCCGAACTGGTGGGATTGCGGCTTGGCCAGGTGAGTCTGCGCCATGGTGTGGTGCGCACCCAGGGCAAGGGAGGCAAGGAGCGCCTGGTGCCCCTGGGGGAAGAGGCCATGGACTGGCTGGAGCGCTACCTGACCGAAGCCCGTCCGGGGTTGATGCAGGGGCACGGACAGTGCGAGGCCCTGTTCGTGACCCGCCGTGGCGCGGGCATGACCCGTCAGGCCTTCTGGTACATGATCCGTCGCCACGCCCGGACGGCGGGTATCACCAAGCATCTTTCGCCCCACACCCTGCGTCACGCCTTCGCCACGCATCTGCTCAACCATGGCGCAGACCTGCGTGTGGTGCAGATGTTGCTGGGTCATTCCAGTCTCTCCACCACGCAGATCTACACCCATGTGGCCAGGGAACGGCTCAAGACGCTGCACGCCGAGCACCATCCACGGGGCTGAACCCAGAGCCCCTGGCATGGTCTTTTAATCAGTCCCCCGGGTAATATGTTCCGCGTTTCAATCCGGCGACACCGCGATCGCGGCCCAACCCATTCCAAGAGTTGAACCATGCCCAGCTACCGCATTGTCCTTGTCATGATCCTCCTGCTGGCCCTGCCGGGCCTTTCCCATGCTGACGCTCCCGGTGAGTTGCGAGAGCGCATTGAGGCTCTGGTGCCCAATGCCCAGGTCAGCAGCATTCGCGAAACTCCCATCCAGGATCTTTACGAGGTGCGTTTCGGCGCGCAGGTCCTCTACATGAGCGGGGATGGCCGCTATGTGCTGGAGGGGGACCTGGTGGAACTGGACACCCGACGGAGTCTCACTGCTGCGGCCCGTTCCGAAGGTCGGCAGGAGATCCTGGGAGGGCTCAGCGAGACCAGCATGGTGATCTACCCTGCCGAGGGCGAGTCCCGTCACACCATTACCGTCTTCACCGATGTGGACTGCCCCTACTGCCGGCGTTTGCATGATGAGGTGGCCAAACTCAATGAGGACGGCATTACCGTGCGTTACCTGATGTTCCCTCGCTCCGGTGAAGGCACGCCCACTTACGAGAAAATGGTGTCCATCTGGTGTTCCGATGACCGCGCCGAGGCCATGGACCAGGTGAAGGCGGGGCGCTCCATTTCCGAGAATGCGTGCGATACGCCAGTGCGCGATCATCTGCGGGCGGGCCAGATGATGGGCGTGAACGGCACGCCGGCCATCCTGCTGGAGACCGGCGACATGATCCCCGGTTATCGTCCGGCGGGTGAGATTGCCCAGATGATCGACCATGTGTCGGGCGGACGTTGATCCAGTCAACCTCTTGAAACCTGAGTCTTCACCCCGAAAATAGAGGGTCACCCATCGGCCCTCCGGGCTGGGACTCACGCAACTTCAGTACAAGGCCAATTCATGAGCACTTCCGATCACATCGTCGATATCACTCAGGAGAATTTCCACGCCCTCGTTATCGAAGGTTCGCAGCAGCGCCCGGTGCTGGTGGATTTCTGGGCAGACTGGTGTCAGCCCTGTCAGATGCTCATGCCCATCCTGGCCAAGCTGGCCGAGGAGTACGCCGGTGGTTTCCTGCTGGCGAAGGTGAACAGTGATCAGCAGCAGGACCTGGCGCTCCAGTATGGGGTGCGCAGCCTGCCCACGGTACTGGTCTTCCGTGATGGCGAGCCGGTGGACCAGTTCATGGGCGTGCAGCCGGAATCCACCATCCGACAGATGCTGGACAAGCACCTGCCCGGCCCGGGTTCCGAATCGCGCCGGGCAGCCCGGGAGGCGCTGGAAGCGGGCGACGCCGAGACGGCCCTGGCTCAACTGGAGGTCGCCCGCCAGGCCAACCCGGAAGACGAAGAACTCAAGATCGATCAGGCCGGGGCCCTGTTGATGCTGGGTCGCGTGGACGAGGCTGAGGCGGTGATGAAGACGGTGCCCGTGCATTTCCATCAGGAGGATGCGGGCCGCCGCGTGGACGCCCAGCTTCGGCTGGCCCGGGCGCGTGGCGATCTGGCAGCAATCCCGGCACTGGAAGAGCGCCTCGACGGCAATCCGGATGATCCCGAAGCGCTGCACCGGGTGGGCGCCGCCAGAATCCTCGCGGGCGAACATGAGGCGGGGTTGGCCATGCTCATGCAGCTCATGAAAAAGCATCGCACGTATGGCGAGGATGCCGGACACAAGGGTCTGCTGGCGGCCTTCGAATTGCTGGGTGCCCGGCATCCGCTGGTCAATGACTATCGTCGCAAGATGATGGCGCTGATGTTCTGAGCCGGGTGTTTTCATCCTCGGGCGGCGGGCTTGCGGGGGCTTTGGGCTTGCCACCCACGATGATGTCCCATACAGTACCCGCGCCCTGGCAGACGACGATTGCACGCGCATGAGCGCCTCATCTTCCTATACCTCATCCGATATCGAAGTCCTCTCCGGACTCGACCCGGTGCGCAAGCGCCCCGGAATGTACACCGATACCTCCCGGCCCAACCACATGGCCCAGGAGGTCATCGACAACTCCGTGGACGAGGCCATCGCGGGCCATGCTGACCGCATGGACGTGGTGCTGCATGCCGACGGTTCCGTATCGGTGACCGATAACGGCCGCGGCATGCCCGTGGATCTGCATCCCAAGGAAAAACGCCCCGGGGTGGAGGTGATCCTGGGTACGCTGCATGCTGGCGGCAAGTTTTCCAACAAGAGTTATCGCTTTTCGGGGGGCCTGCACGGCGTGGGCGTCTCGGTGGTGAATGCGCTGTCGGAAAAGCTGGAGGTGACCATCCGGCGCGACGGCAAGGAACACCACATGAGCTTTGCCGACGGCCACAAGGTCACCGACCTGAAGGTGGTGGGCGAGGTGGGCAAGCGCAATACGGGCACCTGCCTGCGCTTCTGGCCCAATGCCGGTTATTTCGATACCCCCAGGTTTTCCGTACCCCGTCTCAAGCACATCCTGCGTGCCAAGGCGGTGTTGTGCCCCGGGCTGGCGGTGTCCTTTTATGATGAAATCACCGGCGAGCGCTGCGACTGGTGCTACGAGGCCGGACTCAGGGACTATCTGGTGGAATCCCTGGACGGTGCCGAACGGGTGCCTGATGAGCCCTTCATGGGCAGCATGAGTGGCGAGACCGATGCGGTGGACTGGGCCGTGGTATGGCTGCCCGAAGGCGGTGAAGGCGTGGCCGAGAGCTATGTGAACCTGATCCCCACCGCCCAGGGCGGCACTCACGTGAATGGTCTGCGTACCGGTCTGACGGATGCGGTGCGGGAATTCTGCGAATTCCGCAACCTGGTGCCGCGGGGCGTGAAACTGGCCCCGGAGGATGTCTGGGAGAATGTGGCCTACATCCTCTCCTTCAAAATGCTCGACCCCCAGTTTGCGGGCCAGACCAAGGAGCGTCTGTCGTCCCGCGAGGCGGCCCCCTTCGTCTCGGGCGTGGTGAAGGACAGCTTCAGCCTCTGGCTCAATCAGCATCCGGGCGCCGGAGAGCGCATCGCCGAGCTGGCCATCAACAGCGCCCAGAAGCGCATGCGGGCCGGCAAGAAGGTGGTTCGCAAGAAGGTGACCCAGGGCCCGACCCTGCCGGGCAAGCTGGCCGACTGCGCCGCCCAGGATCTGGGTCGCACCGAACTGTTCCTGGTGGAAGGGGATTCCGCCGGCGGCTCCGCCAAACAGGCCCGGGACCGGGAGTTCCAGGCCATCATGCCGCTGCGGGGCAAGATCCTGAATGCCTGGGAGGTGGATCCGGATCAGATCCTGGCCTCCCAGGAGATCCACGACATCAGTGTGGCCATCGGCGTGAACCCCGGTGCGGAGGATCTCAAGGATCTGCGCTATGGCAAGATCTGCATCCTGGCGGATGCGGACTCGGACGGCCTGCATATCGCCACCCTGCTGTGCGCCCTGTTCGTCCGGCATTTCCGCCCGCTGGTGGAGCAGGGGCGGGTGTACGTGGCGATGCCGCCGCTGTTCCGTGTGGATGTGGGCAAGGAGATTTTCTATGCCCTGGATGAGGACGAGAAACAGGGCATCCTGCAGCGCATCGCGGCCGAGAAGAAAAAGGGCAAGGTGGCGGTCACCCGCTTCAAGGGGCTGGGAGAGATGAACCCGCTGCAACTGCGCGAGACCACCATGGCCCCGGATACCCGCCGCCTGGTGCAACTGACCCTGGACGCCGGCGACGAGACCATGGGTTTGCTGGACATGCTGCTGGCCAAGAAGCGTGCCTCCGATCGCCGGGGCTGGCTGGAGTCCAAGGGACATCTGGCAGAAGTGGATTGAGCGGGGCCAGAAGCCCCTCTCCCCTCACCCCAACCCCTCTCCCCGGAGGGGAGAGGGGCTTAACTTCAGGAATCAACAGGTGTACACGTGGCAAAACCAATGGTTGGATTTGGAACACGCCTGGGGCTGATCCTGCTCAGCTTCGCGGGCATCATCATCGCCATGACCGGTATCCTGGAGCTGGCCACCGGTGGCGTGGGCAGCTTCTATCCCCCTGAATGGCGATTCCCGGGTTACTCCGTGGTGATGATCATCGGCGGGTATCTCATGATGGCCCCCATGGGCTGGCTTTACATGCGGGATGCCAAGACCGATGACTGAGTCCCGCTGAGCCATGAGCAATCTCGAACTGAACCTGGATGGTGTTGAACAGCAACCGCTGCACACCTTCACGGAAAAGGCGTACCTGGACTATTCCATGTACGTCATCCTGGACCGCGCACTACCCCATGTTGGGGATGGCCTCAAGCCCGTACAGCGGCGCCTGATCTACGCCATGAGTGAGCTGGGCCTGTCGGCCCTGTCCAAGCACAAGAAGTCCGCCCGTACCGTGGGCGATGTGCTGGGCAAATACCATCCCCATGGGGATTCGGCCTGTTACGAGGCCATGGTGCTGCTGGCTCAGCCCTTCTCCTCCCGTTATCCGTTCGTGGACGGGCAGGGCAACTGGGGCTCTCCGGACGATCCCAAGTCCTTTGCCGCCATGCGCTACACCGAGGCGCGCCTGTCCCCCTATGCCCAGTTGCTCCTGTCGGAACTGGGGCAGGGCACGGCGGATTGGGTGCCCAACTTCGATGGCACCATGGAAGAGCCCAAGGTGCTGCCCGCCCGGTTGCCCAACGTGTTGTTGAATGGTGGTTCGGGGATCGCTGTGGGCATGGCCACCGATATACCGCCCCATAACCTTCGTGAGGTGGCCCGCGCCTGCATCTGTCTGCTTGAGGACCCGGATGCAGGGCTGGAACAGATCTGCGAGCACATCCAGGGCCCGGATTTCCCCACCGATGCGGAGATCATCACCCCGCGTCAGGATCTCATGGCCCTGTACCGCACGGGTCATGGCAGTTTGCGCATGCGCGCCCGCTTTGAACGGGAGAATGGCGACATCATCATCACCGCCCTGCCGTTTCAGGTGTCCGGGGCCAAGGTGCTTGAGCAGATTGCCTCACAGATGAACGCCAAGAAGCTGCCCATGGTGGAGGACCTGCGGGATGAGTCGGACCATGAGCATCCGACCCGCCTGGTGATCACCCCCCGTTCCAATCGCGTCGACCCGGAAGGCCTCATGGCCCACCTGTTCGCCACCACCGATCTGGAACGCAGCTACCGGGTGAACATGAACCTGATCGGCCTGGACGGGCGGCCACAGGTGAAAAGCCTGCCGGCGCTGCTGGCCGAGTGGCTGGAGTTCAGGGTGGAGACGGTGCGCCGCCGCCTGCAATGGCGCCTGGACAAGGTGCTCAAGCGCCTGCACATCCTGGAAGGCCTGCTGATTGCCTACCTGAACATCGACGAGGTGATCCGCATCATCCGTGAAAACGACGAGCCCAAGCCCGTGCTGATGGAACGTTTTGGGCTCACGGACACTCAGGCTGAAGCCATCCTGGAACTCAAGTTGCGCCACCTGGCCCGCCTGGAGGAGATGAAGATCCGCGGCGAGCAGGATGAACTGGAGCAGGAACGGGATCACCTGCAGACCGTGCTGGGTTCCGATGTCAGGCTGCGTGGTCTGGTGCGTGACGAGATCGAGGCGGATGCCGAGAAGTTTGGCGATGATCGACGCTCACCCATTGTTGCGCGCGCCGCCGCCCAGGCCCTGGACGAATCCGCCCTGGTGCCGGCCGAGCCCCTTACCGTGGTGCTCTCGAAGATGGGCTGGGTGCGGGCCGCCAAGGGCCACGAGGTGGATGCCCAAGGGTTGAATTACAAGTCCGGCGATGCCTATCAGTCCGACGCCCAGGGACGCAGCAACCAGCAGGCGGTGTTCCTGGATTCCACGGGCCGCACCTATGCCCTGGCCGCCCATACCCTGCCGTCGGCCCGAGGGCAGGGGGAGCCGATCTCGGGGCGCCTGTCGCCACCCGATGGGGCGCGCTTTGTGGGCGTGATGATGGGGGCAGGGGAGGATCTGTACCTGATGTCCACTGATCACGGCTATGGCTTCATCTGCCGCATGGAGGACATGATCTCCCGCAACCGTGCCGGCAAGGCGGTGCTCACGGTGCCCCAGGGCGCCTGCGTGCGCCATCCGATGCGGGTGCGTGATCCCCGGCAACAGTACCTGGCGGCCGCCACCACCGACGGTTACCTGCTTCTGATCCCTCTCTCGGAGCTGCCCTGCATGCCCCGGGGCAAGGGCAACAAGATCATCAACATCCCCTCCGCCCGCCTCAAGGCTGGCGAAGAGTCTCTGGCGGACCTGACCCTGCTGGAACCCGAGGACAGCCTCACTGTCGTGGCGGGCAAGAAGTTCAAGACCCTCAAGCCGGATGAATGGCGGGAGTACCTGGGAGAACGCGGCAAACGCGGCACAAAACTCCCCCGAGGTTTCCAGAAGGTGGACACCCTGAGGCCCCAATGATCCTCCTCTTGGGAGCGAAAGGAATCTGTCCCGGTCTTTGAGGTTTTTGGGTGGGAGCGGGCCTGCCCGCGAACGGGGTGTGGAATCACCACCGTGGCCCTTCCCTGCATGGGCTTCGCGGCCGGGGGCCGCTCCCACAGGGGACTCAAGGGGACCCATTCAAGGGGACTATCCTTGTTGCCGAGCTTGAATTTTTAACGGTAAACCCCATCTAATACGCCGGACAAAGTCGGCAATCTTCTCATCGACGGAGAGAACATGAAGCGTATCGCCCTTTTTCTGGCCACCAACCTGGCCATCATTGTGGTGCTCAGTATCACCCTGCGGATTCTGGGCGTTGAACGGATCCTGGACGAGACCGGGACCGGGCTGAATCTCAACAACCTGCTGGTGTTCGCGCTGGTATTCGGTTTCGGTGGCTCGTTCATCTCCCTGGCCATTTCCAAATGGATGGCCAAGAAGACCATGGGTGTCAAGGTGATTGAACAGCCTGGCAACCCCACCGAACAGTGGCTGGTGGACACCGTGCGGCGGCAGGCCAAGCAGGCCGGCATTGGCATGCCTGAGGTGGGAATCTTCAACTCCCCCGATCCCAACGCCTTCGCCACCGGTATGTCCAGGAACAACGCCCTCGTTGCGGTGAGTACCGGCCTGATGCAGAACATGGGGCAGGACGAGGTGGAGGCTGTGCTGGGTCACGAGGTGAGTCACGTGGCCAACGGCGACATGGTGACGCTGGCCCTGATCCAGGGGGTGGTGAACACCTTCGTGATCTTCCTGGCCCGCGTGATCGGGCACTTTGTGGACCGGGTGGTGTTCAAGAACGAGCAGGGTCATGGCCCGGCCTTCTGGATTACCACCATCGTGGCGGAGATCATCCTGGCCATCCTGGCCTCCATCATCGTGATGTGGTTCTCCCGTCAGCGGGAATTCCGGGCCGACACCGGTGGTGCCGAACTGTCCAGCCGGGAGAAGATGATTTCGGCTCTGGAGCGCTTGCGTGCCGCTCAGGGACAGCCTTCACAGATGCCGGATCAAATGCAGGCCTTCGGTATCCGCGGCGGTGGTGTCACCCAGGGCCTCAAGCGCCTGTTCATGACGCACCCGCCCCTGGAAGAGCGGATCATGGCGCTGAAGTCGGGGCGTTGATGGTTGTATGGCTGCTCGGGATGAGGGGCAGGTATTGCCCCTCATCCCATTGTTGAAAAGTCGTATTCCAAACCTTCCGACGGGGGCTGCAGGAAGTTGCCCTGGATGTAATTGATCCCCAGACCCCAGAGGATGGAGAGGCTGTTGGCATCTTCCACCTGCTGGGCCAGAATCAGGCGGTTCTGCGAATGGGCCGTGTCCGTGATCTGGCGCATGGCCTTCTGGTTCTCTTCGCTGCTGGGCAGGTTTCGGGTAAACGAGGCATCCACCTTGAGATAGTCCGCGGGGAAGTGATTGAGCACCTGGAACGGATTCAGGCCGTTGCCGAAGTCCTCCAGGGCCAGTTGGCAGTGGACACTCTTCAGGGCCTTGGCAAATTCCTTGGCCTGCTTCAGATAGGCCACCACGGTATTCTCCTTGAGCTCGAAGACCACGCATTCCGCCGGGATGCGGTGCTCTTTCAGGCGTTCCATGATCCAGGGCAGCATGCCCGGATCGTGCAGTGAGCCCGCGGTGATCTTGATGAAGAAGATGGTGTCGTGGCCGGCCTTGCGTTGTGTGGCCAGTCGCTGCACCGCGTGATCGATCACCCAGCGATCCAGGGCCTTGGCCATGTTGGTGCGTTCCGCGCTGGGCATGAATTCAGCTGGGCTGATGGCTTCGCCGTCCTCATCCAGCAGCCGCATGAACACCTCGTAACGCTCACCGCTCTCGCCGTGCAGGCTCACCACCGGCTGATAGAGGAGGTGGAGCCGGTTGTCCCGAATCGCTTCGCTGATGCGGGCGGTCCAGGTCTCGTCCAGTTGCTTTTGGGTCATCTCCCGTTCCTTGGGGCGATAGATGACCACGCGGTGACCGTTGCCTTCCCGGGCTGCCTGCTGGCAGGCCTTCTGGGCGCGGGAAAGCAGCTCGTTCATGTCCGGGGCGTTCTCGTCGATCCGGGCAACGCCCATGGAGGCGGTGCAGGTCAGCGAGCGGCCCTCCACGTCACAGATGTGATTGGAGATGGTTTCCAGGATGCCCTGAGTGAAACGCTCCAGGGTTTCGCTTTCCCATTGGCGGGTGAGAATGGCGAAGGCCTCGCCATCAAAGCGCGCGACGATATCTTCCTCTGCGCAGACCTCCTCCAGCAGCTTGCCGATATCCCCCAGCACCAGGTCACCGCCGGCCACCCCCACCGTCTCGCGGATGTTGGAGAATCGGTCGATGCGAAGTTCGATCAGTGAGGCGTTGCCGTTGCCCTGAGTGGCCGTGCTGAATGCATCCTGCAAGCGCTCCATGAAGTACTGGCGGTTGTACAGACCCGTGATCAGATCCCGCTGGGCCAGGTAATTGAGCTGCTTTTCCAGTTCCCGGGTATTGCTGGTGCGGTTTCGGATCAGGATCTGTGTGCAGGGCTCCCCGTCGATGGTCGCCGGGCTGAATTCCATCTGCACGGCCAGTGCTTCGCCGCCGGCGGTGCGGATCTGAAGGTCCAGGGGCTCGGAGTCGGATGCGTCCTGGTCCTGGCCCCGATTGCGTTCATAGGCGCGCAGGAAATCCTTGAGTTTTTGCTGGTCGTCCCGGGACACCATGTCCATGAGGGGGATGCCCTCGATGTCGTCCAGGTGGGAGTAACCGAACAGTTCCAGGTAGGAGGTGTTGGCGTAGGTGTGCATGCCCTCATGCACGTAGGCAATGGCATCACGGGAACTGTCCAGGAGGGTCTTGCAGCGCCTTTCCGTGTCCCTGAGGCCGGATTCGAAGGTCTTCAGGCGGCGCCATTGCCGCTGGAACTCGGCGGCCCGGGTCACTACGTGGCGCAGATGATCCAGGCGGTTTTTCTGCACCATGTCGTGGGCGCCCAGTTCCATGCAGTCCACCACGTCCAGGTCCGGGGAGGTGGCTACGGCCACGATGGGGGCGTGGCGCCCCATGTGCTGGTTGGCCTCCACCACCTTTTCCAGTGACAGTTCAGGGTGATTCAAGGTGCAGATGACCACATCCGGGGTGTGGCTGCGGAGCTTTTCGTGGAGTTCTTCTTCGTCTTCGGCGCGCTCTGGTCTGACCGCAAATCCAGCGGACTTGAGGGTGCTGACCATCATCTCGGCGTCGTTGAGATCATCGTCGATGATCAGAAGGCGGATGATATTTTCCATGCGATCCGGGCCTGCTCGGGCGGGAACCATGATCGGCTGTCAAGCCGATCACCCATACTGCCGGCGATTATACAGACAATGCCGGGGCGGTCACCAACGAGCGGACCTGGGGTGCTACAGGATGTCGGGCCAGAGCGGAGTGTTCTTATGCGATGTTTCGCCCTCAGGGGCCGCAGTGGACTGCGCTGGGCGGAACTGGAATTGAGTGAACAGGCTGGACTGGGTTTCGATGGCGGAGAGAGCCACGATGAGTGTGCGACCCGCGAGGTTGACGGCCACCTGCTCGCCCGCCTCGAACAGACCGGCCCGACATGCCAGGGTGGCGTGTTGCTCCAGCACCTTGATCCGCGGCAGCAGCAGCCCCGGAACCCTGCGCCCCATGGGGCGTCCATGCCGCACCGGACTGATGTCCACCGGCATGGCCTTGGGAGCCAGCATCTTGACGCCGACTTCCAGGCCGGAGTTGCTGGGGCTGCGTATCCAGCGGACCATGCCCAGGCGCCAATGCTCGCGTCCAGAGGTGGCATCCCGCAGGGCGATCAGTTCACCCACTTGGGCCCGAACGCTCACATCGCCCCGCCAGCGCAGCCGAAACCCTCCGGCGCTGGTGTCGAGGATTTCCCAGGAGGTGGGAACGGGTGCCTCTTTGCCGGGATGCAACGCCCTCGATTGATCCTCAGTGGTGCGGTCGGTGACCAGGTTGCCCTTGGCGATGGTGTCCCAGGCGTTGGACGTCACATCCTGGGGCATGTCTGCCAGGTAGCGCACGGTAATGCCCTCACTTTCGTAGCGTGGGGAATCGGACATGCGTTCCAGGGAAAGTTCTTCGAAGGCCCTGTCCCGCTCCTGGGCCTTGCCGATCATACTGGCTTGGGGGGCAGGGTTGACGGCCTGGCGGATCATCTCGTGGGCGGCAGTGATGCCCAGCACGACGTCGACGTGACCGTCGTTGGACATGCGACTGAAGCGACGACGGGCATTGTTGGTCCACGCCTGCAGGACGCGGGCCGCTATGTCCCTGTGGAGCGGGCCCGGGGTGTCCTGGGCGTTGGCGCGCAGCTCCTCGCGTATCTGGCGGATCAGGGGGAACAGGTTCAGGTAACGGACGGCCTCATGCCGGCCAGCCTCTGAACCATGAACGTAGGCGGGTGGCTCATCGGTGCTCAGGTCGAGCACGTACAGGTAATCAGCGTTGTCGGCCACGGGGGAGGTGGTGATGGCGCACGCTTGGGCAGAACCTTCCAGGTAGCGGGTCAGGGCATCGGTATCCCCCTGGTGCAGGGTAAGCGGGTCAGCCAGGCTGTAGAGACTCATCTGCTTGTAGGTATGCGCCACGGTGCTGCGCCGCTGACCGTTCAGTTCCGTATCCTTGATCTCCTGGGCGACCAACTGCCTCTGTTCGGCCAGATGGTAAAGCCAGTGGGCCTGCTCCCAAAGCCCGTCGGGCGTGGGCTGATAGAGGCGCCCGGCGTGAAAGTGGCGTTCTGCCAGGGCGCGCATGGCCCGGTGAATGCCCAGGGCCAGGTGTCGAGGCGCCAGGCTGTTGGCTCCGGAACTGCCTTCGCGCACCACCTGGAGGTAACCCATGGCGACCTCGTACAGCAAATCGGTGTTGATGTTGGCAATGCGCTGGCTTCGGGCAGGCAGGGGCAGGGAGCGGCTGACAAAGTGTCGGCTCAGTTGATCGAGGATCAATCTCCGGGTGGGGCGCAGAAGCTCGAGGATTTCCAGGCGATCGTAAGCGGGCATCCGCAACCGATTGAGTTCGGTCAGGCCCTGGTAGAGCAGCCGGGTGGTCTCGCCGGTGTTGGCCAGGGGCAGTTCCTTCAACCAGCGCTTCACCTTGCGGGGCTGAGTGGGGAATGGCTCGGTTTCCAGGTGCATCGACGGGGTCCCGACCAGCATGGCGGAGTGCTCCAGCGTGTCTCTCAAATACAGGGTGAGACATTAAAAATGTGTGACGGAGTTCACTATATTTTATAGCGCACCTCTACCTGGGTAACAAATGATTTTTTGACGCATGGTTCGTACAGGGTGGCATAAGTGCATCCCGGGCTTGCCGTTTTCAGGTGTGATATCCGGCCTCGGTCAGCGAGGATTTGCCCGGTGCGCCTGGGATCTCTCTGACAAGTCTGGGCAGGAGGTAACCTGGCTGCTGAGCCGCCAATGCCTTCATGATGGCGAGCGCCGGCGCTTCTTTCACCGCGAAATGCGCGGCCCCGCTCACCGGGTCCAGCAAGTGCAGGTAATAGGGCTGCACACCCGATTCGAACAAAGCCTCGCCAAGATCACCCAGGGCGGCGACGCTGTCATTGACGCCACGCAGGAGAACGGCCTGATTGAACAGGCGCACGCCGGCCCGGTCCAGGGCGGCGAGGGCACTGCAGGTGGAGGCGTCCAGCTCCTGGGCATGGTTGGCGTGGATCACCATGACCGGGCGCAGACGGGTGCCCGTGAGCCAGTCAATCAGATCCTGTCCGATACGTTCCGGAAGGATCACCGGTAGCCGGGTATGCACGCGCAGGGTGCGCAGGTGGTCGATGCGGGCAAGATCCCGTGTCATGGCGGCCAGTTCGCCATCTGTCAGCATCAGGGGGTCGCCGCCGCTGAGAATGACCTCATGGATATCCGGTCGCGAGCGCAGCCAGGCCAGCGTTTCTGGCCAGCGGCTGCGTCCGGCCGAGGCCTGCCCGTAGGGATAATGACGACGAAAGCAGTAACGGCAGTGAATGGCGCAGGCGCCGGTGGTGATCAGCAGGGCTCGGCCGGCGTATTTCTGGATGACGCCAGGGGCCGCCATGGCATCCAGATCCCCCACCGGGTCTTCCACGAACCCGGGGGCTGCTTCGAACTCGCCCTGCAGTGGCAGCACCTGGCGCAGCAGGGGGTCGTGCGGTTCACCCGGGTGCATTCGTGACACGTAACTTTCCGGCACCTGCAGGCGAAACCGCTGTGCTGCCAGCCGGGCCGCGGACAGCAGTCCCGGATCCAGGTTCAGGCGGCGAATCAGGGCCTCCGGATCGGTGATGGCTTCTGCCAGTGCCGTCTGCCAGGCACAAGCCTGACGGTCGGCGGTCAATCGCGTTATCATTAGCGGTTTTACCCAGAGGGTGGACACGGGGCGACCGGGCATTTTGCCGCGTTTCCCGGGCCCGGTGCCAGTGTTCCGCCCCGGATGCGCCCGGCATCCACGGTTTTCCCTTACCCCAATGCGAGCCGAGGGGCTCGACCCGGAGAACTTTGAGCATGGCAACCTACAGCACCAACGAATTCAAGAGCGGACTCAAGATCCTGATGGACGGCGATCCTTGCACCATCGTGGAAAATGAGTTCGTCAAGCCTGGCAAGGGTCAGGCGTTCAGCCGCGTGAAGATCCGCAATCTCAAGACCGGTCGGGTACTGGACAAGACCTTCAAGTCTGGCGAGTCGGTAGAGGCCGCCGACGTCATGGATACGGAGATGCAGTATCTCTACAACGACGGCGAGTTCTGGCATTTCATGGTGCCCGATAACTTCGAGCAGTATGCCGCCGGCGAGACCGCCGTGGCAGATGCCATGAAGTGGCTCAAGGAACAGGACACCTGCGTGGTGACCCTGTGGAACAATTCTCCGTTGTCGGTGGCACCGCCCAACTTCGTGGAGCTCACCATCACCCAGTGCGACCCGGGTATTCGCGGTGATACCGCCACCGGCGGCACCAAGCCGGCCACCCTGGAAACCGGTGCCGTGGTCAAGGTGCCCCTGTTCGTCAACGAGGGGGACGTGATCCGCGTGGACACCCGTAGCGGCGAGTACGTGTCGCGGGCATGACCTGGAAGCCGGCTGCCGCGTTCGGGCGGTTACGCCAACGGGCGCGCCTGCTGGCAGACATTCGCGCTTTCTTTGCCGGCCGTGGGGTGCTGGAGGTGGAAACCCCGTACCTGTCCATGGCCGGGGCCACCGATCCTGCCATCCAGAGCCTTTCCGTGCCTCTGGGGGGCGGCAGGCGCTGGCTCCACAGCTCCCCCGAATTCCCCATGAAACGGCTGTTGGCGGCGGGCAGTGGGGATATCTACCAGATTGCCCGCGTGTTTCGGGGTGAGGAGGCCGGGCGCCACCATAATCCGGAGTTCACCCTGCTGGAATGGTATCGGGTGGGCTTTGATCATCATGCGCTCATGGCCGAAGTGGAGGCGCTGATTCGCCAGGTGGCTGGTGATCGGCTGGCGGCTGGCGCGCAAGTGCTGACTTATCGCGAGGCCATGCTCCGTCACGCCGGGGTGGATCCGTTTCAGGCCAGTGAGATGGAGTTGTCCCGGCGCGCCCGGTCTCTGGGGCTGGATGTGCAGGGCAGCCTGGATCGGGATGGCTGGCTGGATCTGCTCATGTCCACCGTAGTCTGCCAGGCCTTTCAGGCCGACAGCCTGACCCTCATTCACGACTATCCGGCCAGTCAGGCGGCCCTGGCCCGGGTCCGTCCCGGAGAGCCGCCGCTGGCGGAGCGTTTCGAGGTCTATTGGGGGGCGATGGAGCTGGCCAACGGCTTTCACGAGCTGGGGGATGCCGCGGAACAGCGCCGTCGCTTTGAGGCGGATCAGGATCGCCGCGCGCGCCAGGGGTTATCGCCCATGCCCCTGGACGAGCGGCTTCTCAAGGCCCTGGAAGCCGGCTTGCCCGGCTGTGCCGGGGTGGCCCTGGGTGTGGATCGGTTGCTCATGTGCCTGGGCGGCGTGGACGATATCCGGGACGTGCTGGCCTTCGACTGGGAGCGGGCATAGGCTTCCCGAGGTATTCCTAACGCATCGATACCGGCTTCATCCACCCCAGGGCCTCACCCATCTTGAGCTTGCGCCCGCTGGTCAGCTCGCTGGACCATTCCACCGCCCCCTCGGGCAGCAGCAGGATCACCGTGGAGCCCAGGTTGAAACGGCCCATCTCATCGCCCCGGGACAGGCTCACCGGTTCGGATTGATGAGCCTTGACCTCCATCTCTCGTGGCAGGCGTGGCGTGATCTCGCCGGACCAGACGGTTTCGATGGAGGCCACGTTGATGGCGCCCACCAGCACCATGGCCATGGGGCCCATGTCGGTGTCGAAGAGGCAGACCAGGCGCTCGTTGCGGGCGAATAGCCGGGGAATGGTACGCGTGGTGAAGGGCGCTACCGAGAACAGCCTGCCGGGCACGTAGACCGTTTCCCGGAGCACGCCATCCCAGGGCATGTGCACCCGGTGATAGTCGCTGGGAGACAGGTACTGGGTGATGAAGTCGCCGTTTGCGAACGGCGCCGCGCGCTGCGGGCAGCCTCCCAGGAGTTCCTGGGCCGAATAATCACGCCCCTTGGCCTGGATGATCCGCCCATCGTGCAGTTTGCCGAACTGGCTTACACGGCTGTCGGCGGGGCTGAGCAGGGCGTCCGGATGGGTGTCCAGCGGGCGGGCCTCTGGATGCAGGGCTCGGGTGAACAGGGCATTGAAACTGGCGTAGTGGGCGGGCTCCGGGTCCAGCGCCTCGGCCATGTTGAGCCCGTATTGACGAATGAACCAGCGTGCCACCGGGTCCTTCAGGCTGGTCTCCCAGCGTGACAACCGGTACACCACGCGCGAGATGGCGTGGTGGGGCAGCAGATACAGGGGCAGGGCCTTGAGCCAGTCCCGCCAGTTGGCCTCTTGATCGCTCATGAGGGTATTATCCCACAGCCCTCCATCACCCGCATGAATCTCATGGACATCGCTTCTGACACCGACGATCTGGTCACGGTGCGTGATTACATCCGCTTCGGCATGAGCCGGTTCAGTGCCGCCGGCCTGACCTTCGGCCATGGCACCGATAATGCCCTGGACGAGGCCGCCTGGCTGGTCTTTCAGGCCCTGCACCTGCCGCATGACTTCTCCGGCGCCTGGCTGGATTGTCGCCTCACCCGGGACGAACGCCGCCGGGTGCTGGATTTGCTGCACCAACGGGTGGAAACCCGCAAACCGGCCGCCTACCTCACCGGTCGAGCCTATTTCATGGGCATGGAGTTCAAGGTGGACGAGCGTGTGCTGGTGCCGCGTTCACCCCTGGCAGAGTTGATTGGCCAGGGCTTTGCCCCCTGGATCGAGCCCGAACAGGTGGAGCGGGTGCTGGATCTGTGCACCGGCAGCGGCTGCATCGGCATTGCCTGCGCCCATGTGTTCCCGGATGCCCGGGTGGACCTGACCGATATCTCCCGGGATGCCCTGGACGTGGCGCGGGAGAACATCAGTCTGCACGGGCTTGAGGATCGGGTAGAGGCCCTGGAGTCGGATCTGCTGGCGGAACTGGGTTCCAGGCAGTACGACATCATCGTCAGCAACCCGCCCTATGTGGATGCCGCCGACATGGCCGCACTGACCCCGGAGTTTCGCCATGAACCGGAGCTGGGGCTCTCGTCCGGCCCCGATGGCCTGGAGGCCACGGTGCGCATCCTCAAGGACGCCGGCCGACACCTGAAGCCCGGTGGCATCCTGGTGGTGGAGGTGGGCAATAGTGCCCCGGCCCTGGAGGCCCGCCTGCCCGATGTGCCCTTCACCTGGCTGGAGTTCGAGCACGGGGGGCAGGGGGTGTTCCTGCTCACCTTCGAGCAGGTACAGTCGCTTTGAGGTGATGCCGGGTGCAGGGGTGCTCGAGTGGCGCTCACATGGCCCCAACATGGCACAAGTCACGCAAATGGCCGTTCAGGCGTGCCAATCCGGTTCGGCATGTTTATGATGAGCGGTTACAATAGACGATCAACACTTTATCCCCGGGTACCTAGCCGCCATGAGCTTGTCGCAGAGCATTGATTTCGATCTGGACCTGATCAACCGTTACAATACGGCGGGTCCTCGATACACATCCTATCCCACGGCGGTGCAGTTCCACGAAGGTTTCGGGGCGGAGCGCTACGCGGAGATCGCCCGGGAGACCAATGCCAGCGGGCGTCCGCTGTCGCTGTATTTCCACATCCCCTTCTGCGACACGGTGTGCTTCTACTGCGCCTGTAACAAGGTGGTCACCAAGGACCGCACCAAGGCCAAGCCCTATCTGGACCGTCTCTACAAGGAAATGGCCATGCAGGGCGCGCTGTTCGACAAGAACCGTCCGGTGACCCAGTTGCACTGGGGCGGCGGCACGCCCACCTTCATCTCCCACGACGAGATGACCGAGCTGATGGGCAAGACCGCCGAGCACTTCGGGCTGCTGGATGACGACACCGGCGAGTATTCCATCGAGATCGACCCGCGGGAAGTGGACGACAGCACCCTGGGTCTGCTGCGCAAGCTGGGTTTCAACCGCATCAGCCTGGGCGTGCAGGACTTCGACGAGAAGGTGCAGAAATCCGTCAACCGGGTGCAGAGTGAGTCGCTGGTGCTGGGTGTGCTGGAAGAGGCCAGAAGCCTGGGCTTCCGCTCCACCAGTGTGGACCTGATCTACGGCCTGCCCCATCAGGATCGCAAGACCTTCGGCGATACCATCGAGAAGATCATCAAGGTGGATCCGGCCCGGATCTCGGTGTTCAACTACGCTCACCTGCCGGACCGCTTCAAGCCCCAGCGCCGCATTGAAGAAGAGGCACTGCCCAGCCCCGGCGAGAAGCTGGCCATGCTGCAGCAGACCATCCAGCAGCTCACCGAGGCCGGTTATGTGTATATCGGCATGGACCACTTCGCCAAGCCCGATGACGAACTGGCCGTGGCCCAGCGAGACCACACCCTCTACCGTAACTTCCAGGGGTATTCCACCCACTCCAACTGTGATCTGGTGGGCCTGGGTTCCACCAGTGTGGGCGTGGTGGGCAACAGCTACAGCCAGAACCATCATGACCTGGAGAAGTACTTCCAGTGCATCGATGACGGCAAGCTGGCGGTCTTCCGCGGGGTGGAACTGGATGCCGACGATGTACTGCGCCGCGATGTGATCACCCGTCTGATCTGCCACTTCGAACTGGCCTTCGAGGACGTGGAAAAGGTGCACGGCATCAAGTTCACGGACTACTTCGCCCGTGAACTCAAGGAACTCAAGCCAATGGAAGACGATGGTCTGCTCAAGGTCTCCGGTAACACCATCACCGTGCAGCCCGCCGGTCGTCTGCTGATCCGCAACATCTGCATGACCTTTGACCGTTATCTGCGTGAGGCCACGGAACAGCGCTTCTCCCGCGTGATCTGATTCCGCAGTCCGTCCGCCCTTACCCCAAACCCTCTCCCGCCCGGCGGGGGAGGGGCCATCCTTCGGGGCCCTGCATCCATGTCCGGAAACACCATAGGCAAGCTGTTTACTGTGACCAGCTTTGGCGAGAGCCACGGCCCGGCCATCGGCTGCATCGTCGATGGCTGTCCCCCTGGCCTGGGGTTGAGCGAGGCCGATCTGCAGGGCGACCTGGACCGGCGCCGCCCGGGGACCTCCCGGCACACCACCCAGCGTCGTGAACCGGATCAGGTGAAGATCCTCTCCGGGGTCTTCGAAGGCGTGACCACCGGGACGCCCATCGGGCTGTTGATCGAGAATGCCGACCAGCGCTCCAAGGACTATTCGGAGATCGCCGAGCGCTTCCGGCCCGGTCATGCGGATTACACCTACTTCAGGAAATATGGCCTGCGGGACTACCGGGGCGGGGGTCGCAGTTCGGCCCGGGAGACCGCCATGCGAGTGGCCGCCGGCGGCATTGCCAAGAAATATCTGCGCGAGCACTTCGGGGTGCAGGTGCGGGGTTATCTGGCCCAGTTGGGGCCCATCCGCATCGATGCCGTGGACTGGTCCGTGGTGGACACCAACCCCTTCTTCTGTCCCGATGCCGCCAAGGTGCCGGAGCTGGAGGCCTATATGGACGCCCTGCGCAAGGAAGGGGACTCCATCGGTGCTCGCATCAACGTGGAGGCCACGGGTCTGCCCGCCGGCTGGGGTGAGCCGGTATTTGACCGGCTGGACGCCGACATCGCCCACGCCATGATGGGCATCAATGCCGTCAAGGCCGTGGAAGTCGGTGATGGCTTCGCCTGTGTGGAGCAAAAGGGTACCCAGCACCGTGACGAAATGACCTCCGAGGGGTTTGTCTCCAACCACGCCGGGGGGGTGCTGGGAGGGATCTCCTCGGGGCAGGATATCCGCGTGAGCATGGCCTTGAAGCCCACCTCGAGCATCCGCTTGCCGGGGCGATCCCTGGATGTGCATGGCGAGCCGGTGGAAGTGATCACCACCGGGCGCCATGATCCCTGCGTGGGCATCCGCGCCACGCCCATTGCCGAGGCCATGCTGGCCATCGTGCTGATGGATCATGCGTTGCGGCATCGGGGGCAGGTGGGGGGGCGTTAGGGGCTCCAGCTGCCCCCTCTGATCAACAGCGACTCTCCATTCTCCCCTCAGGGGAGAAGGGCCGGGGAGGAGGGGGGCGGCGGGCATGACGCCCTGTTCGCCACCCTCGCCCCAACCGCCTTGATTCCGGAAACTTCATGCCTGCTTCCTACTGGAAACTCTCCAGCTTCTATTTTTTCTATTTCGCCAGCATCGGCGCCTTCATGCCCTACTGGGGGCTGTACCTGAAGGAACAGGGTTTTGCCGCCGGGCAGATCGGCGAACTCATGGCCATCGTGCTGGCCACCAAGATCATTGCCCCCAATGTGTGGGGCTGGCTGGCGGACCACACCGGCAAGCGGACCCTGGTGGTGCGCATCGCTGCGGGCATGGCCATGATCTGCTTTGCCGGGCTGCTGTTCCACTCCGGTTACTGGTGGGTGGCGGTCACCATGGCCCTGTTCAGCTTCTTCTGGAACGCGGCGTTGCCCCAGTTTGAAGCCACCACCATGAACCACCTGGGCAAGAGCACCCATGCCTACAGCCGCATCCGGCTGTGGGGATCCATCGGCTTCGTGCTCTCGGTGGGCAGCCTGGGGGCCGTGTTCGAGACCGTGGACGTGGCCTGGTTGCCCTGGATCGTGCTGGTCCTGCTGGGTGCCCTGTGGCTCAGTACCCTGCGGGTGCGGGACGGGGGCGGGGTGCAGCCCGGCCCCGAGCCGGAATCCCTCTGGACCACCCTGAAGATCCCGGCGGTGATCCTGCTGCTGATAGCCTGTTTCCTAATGCAGGCCAGTCACGGTCCCTACTATGCGTTCTTCACCCTGTACCTGGAGGAGCACGACTACACCCGCACGGTGGCCGGCTACCTCTGGGCGCTGGGGGTGCTGGCGGAGGTGGGGGTTTTCCTCATGATGCATCGCTGGCTGCCGCGTTTTGGTGCCTGGCGCCTGCTTGCCCTGGCTCTGCTGATCACCGCGGTGCGCTGGGGGTTGCTGGCGGGGTTCGTGGACAGCCTGCCGATGCTGGTGGTCATCCAGTTGATGCACGCGGCCAGCTATGGCCTGTACCACGCGGCGGCCATCTCGCTGATCCATCAGTTCTTCGTCGGGCGCCAGCAGGGGCGGGGACAGGCCCTGTACTCCTCCCTGAGCTTTGGTCTGGGCGGCGCCATGGGGGCCCTGGCCAGTGGTTACATCTGGGATGGCGCGGGGCCCATGTGGGTGTATGTGATGGCCTCGGGCCTGGCCACGGCGGGCTTTGTGGCGGCCCTGCTGGGTAGCGGTTCGCGGCAGTATTCCGTGAGGCCGGATTCGGTGAATCAATAAGCGCGCCCTGATCGTGACGTCTTCAAGCAGGGTCTGAAGGCGCATCGGCCCCCTCCAGCATGGCCAGCAGCACCGATGCGGCGTTGGACCGGGTGCGGTCCCGGTGAGTCACCCAGCCCAGTTCCCGGTGCATGGTCAGACCGGGCAACTCCAGGTGATGCAGTTCCGCACCCATGGAGAGGGGGAGCACACCCCAGCCCAGACCGATACTGATCATCATCTGCAGGGTTTCCAGGTAGTGGGTTTCCAGCACCCGTGTCGGCGTAATGTCCTGGGTGGAGAAGGCGGCATTCACCAGTCGGCGGGTGAAGGTGCCTTCCGGGGGCAGGATGGCCGGGTAGCCGTTCAGGTCTTCAGGAATGCAGGTCCGGCTGGCCAGGGGATGATCCTTGGCCACCATGGCGGCCAGTGGGTCGTCCCAGATGCGCTGCCAGGTCAGCAGGGGCGAAGGCTGCTCCGGCAGGGTGACCACGGCCAGGTCCACCTGCCCCAGTTCGGCTGCCCGACAGGCCTCTTCCGATTCCATGAAGCGGATGTCCAGTTCCACCGCCGGGTAACGCCGCGCGAAGGCCTCGAGCACGGGCGGCAGCCTGCGCAGACCCACGTGATGGGAGGTGGCCAGGATGAGGGGGCCCTCCACGCGATCCGAGAGGTTGTCCAGCAGCCGTCGCGTTTCCGCCAGGTCCTCCAGGATGAGCCTGGCCCGGGGCAGCAATACCCGGCCGGCCTCCGTCACGCTGATGCGGCGGCCAATACGGTCGAACAGGGGCTGGCCCAGTTCCGACTCCAGGGCCGCCACACGCTTGCTCACCGCTGGCTGGGTGAGGTGCAGGGTCTGTGCTGCTTCGGAGAAGGAGCCGGTGTTTGCCACCGCCAGGAAGGCCTTGAGGTTTTCCGGGAGCATGAGGCTTCTCGCAAGGGGTGTGGGCTTGGAATTCTCGCCAGGAATACTTTACATGAATAAGATGAATTGGCGTTATCCAACTCCGGTCTCTATCCTTATCACCAGAGGCAATCGAGGTATTCACCCATGACCGGAAAGACACTCTACGACAAACTCTGGGACGCCCACGTGGTTCGCCGCGAGGACGACGACACGGCCCTGCTCTACATCGATCGGCACCTGGTGCACGAGGTGACGTCACCCCAGGCCTTCGAGGGCCTGCGTCTGGCGGGCCGTCAGCCCTGGCGTACCAACACGGTGCTGGCCGTACCGGATCACAACGTGCCCACCACGGACCGTGACAAGGGGATCGCAGATCCCGTCTCCCGTACCCAGGTGGAAACGCTCCAGCAGAACGTCACCAGCCTGGGCATCACCTTTTTCCCCATGGGCGATGTGCGTCAGGGCATCGTGCATGTGATCGGGCCGGAGCAGGGGGCCACGCTGCCGGGCATGACCGTGGTGTGCGGTGACTCCCACACCTCCACCCATGGGGCCTTCGGGGCCCTGTCCGTGGGGATTGGTACCTCGGAGGTGGAGCACGTGCTGGCCACCCAGTGCCTGTTGCAGAAGAAGATGAAGAACATGCTGGTCTCCGTGGACGGCAAGGTGGGCCCCGGGGTCACCGCCAAGGACATCGTCCTGGCCATCATTGGCGAGATCGGCACGGCTGGCGGCACCGGTTGCGCCATCGAGTTTGGCGGTGAGGCCATTCGTGATCTGTCCATGGAAGGTCGCATGACCGTGTGCAACATGGCCATCGAGGCGGGCGCCCGGGCCGGCATGGTGGCCGTGGACCAGACCACCATCGACTACGTGAAGGAGCGCCCCTACGCGCCCCGTGGTGAGCACTGGGAGCAGGCCGTGGCGGTCTGGCAGGAACTCAAGTCCGATCCTGACGCGAAGTTTGATCATGTGGTGCACATCGATGCCGCCAGCATCCAGCCCCAGGTGAGCTGGGGGACCTCTCCGGAGATGGTGGCGCCGATCGGTGGTCGGGTACCCGATCCGGCCACCGCCGGTGATGCGGTCAAGACCCGGGGCATGGAGCGGGCGCTGGAATACATGGGCCTCAAGGCGGGCATGGCCGTGACCGACATCCCGGTGGACAAGGTCTTCATCGGTTCCTGCACCAACGGTCGCCTGGAGGATATCCGGGCTGCCGCCGAGGTGGTGAAGGGTCGCCGGGTGGCCGAGAGCGTCAAGCTCGCCATGGTGGTGCCGGGCTCGGGCCTGGTGAAGCAGCAGGCGGAACAGGAAGGCCTGGACAAGGTGTTCCTGGAGGCCGGCTTTGAATGGCGCGATCCGGGTTGCTCCATGTGCCTGGCCATGAACGCCGACCGCCTGGAGCCGGGTGAACGCTGCGCCTCAACCTCCAACCGTAACTTCGAGGGTCGTCAGGGCCTGGGTGGGCGTACCCACCTGGTGAGCCCCGCCATGGCAGCCGCCGCGGCCGTGGCCGGGCATTTCGTCGATGTCCGGGAAATGAACTGAGTGAGGTGACCCCATGGAAAAATTTCAAAGACTGACCGCCAAGGTGGCGCCGCTGGATCGCTCCAATGTGGACACCGACGCCATCATTCCCAAGCAGTATCTGAAGTCCGTCAAGCGCACGGGGTTTGGCCCCACGCTGTTCGATGACTGGCGTTATCTCGACCCGGGCGAGCCGGGCATGGATCACAGCCAGCGTCGCCAGAACCCGGATTTCGTGCTGAACGATGCACGTTATCAGGGCGCGCAGATCCTCCTGGCCCGCAAGAACTTTGGCTGTGGCTCCTCCCGCGAACATGCGGTGTGGGCCCTGACCGATTACGGATTCCGGGCCGTGATTGCCCCGAGCTATGCGGACATCTTCTTCAGCAACAGCTTCAAGAATGGACTCCTGCCGCTGGTGCTGGACGAGGCCATCGTCGATCAGCTCTTCAATGAGGTGCTGGCCGAGCCCGGCTACCAGTTGACCGTGGACCTGGAGGCCCAGACGGTGGAAACCCCCTCGGGCCAGAGCTTCTCCTTTGAGGTGGACCCGTTCCGACGTCATTGTCTGCTCAACGGGCTGGACGACATCGGCCTCACCCTGCAGCATGCCGATGATATCCGCGCCTACGAGGAGAAACGCCGCGCCGAGGCGCCCTGGCTGTTTCCGGCCTGATAAAAGAATCATGCACACCGACGGACCGCCTCCCCGGAGGCGGTCACGGCTGTCACACTGATCCCATTACACCTGTTGTCATTCCGAGTATCCCATGACCCACAAAATCCTTGTCATGCCCGGTGACGGCATCGGCCCCGAGATCGTCTCCGAGGCCACCCGTCTGCTGAACGCCCTGCGTGATCGTTTCGGCCTGGATGCCGAACTGGAAGAGGCCCCCATCGGCGGGGCCGGCTACGATGCGGCCGGTGAGCCGCTGCCGGCACACACCCTGAAACTGGCCCGGGAGGCCGATGCCGTGCTCCTGGGCGCCGTGGGCGGGCCGCGCTACGACGAACTGCCCTGGGAAAAACGCCCGGAGCGTGGCCTGCTGGCCATCCGTTCGGAACTGGGCCTGTTTTCCAACCTGCGCCCGGCGATCCTCTACCCTCAACTCGCGTCCGCCTCCGCCCTCAAACCGGAGATCGTCGGCGGCCTGGACATCATGATCCTGCGCGAGCTCACCGGTGGGGCCTATTTCGGCAAGCCCCGCGGCATCGATACCCGCGAGGATGGCGTACGCCAGGGTTACAACACCATCATCTATTCCGAACCGGAGATCGAGCGCATCGCCCGCAGCGGTTTCGAGATCGCCATGAAGCGGGATCGGCGCCTGTGCTCGGTGGACAAGGCCAATGTGCTCGAGGTCTCACAACTGTGGCGTGAAGTGGTGGAACGGGTGGCCAAGGAGTACCCGGACGTGGCACTGTCCCACATGTACGTGGACAATGCCGCCATGCAGCTGGTGCGCGCGCCCAAGCAATTCGACGTGATCGTGACCGAGAACATGTTCGGCGACATCCTCTCGGATGCGGCCGCCATGCTCACCGGTTCCATCGGCATGCTGCCGTCCGCTTCCCTGGATGCCGCCGGCAAGGGCATGTACGAACCCATTCATGGCTCGGCGCCGGACATCGCGGGCCAGGGCCTGGCCAATCCGCTGGCCACGTTGCTGTCGGTGGCCATGATGCTGCGCTACAGTCTCGACGAAGAGGCCCAGGCGGCACGCGTGGAGGCTGCGGTGGGTCAGGTGCTGGACAATGGTCTGCGCACGCCGGACATCTGGACTCATGGCTGCGACAAGGTGGGCACCCAGGAGATGGGGCAGGCGGTGGTGGCCGCTCTGTCCGACTGATCGAACCTCGCCCGCGCACCCATAATCAGTACTCGATTCAAGGATTCATAAAGATGAGCAAAACCTATGATGTGGCCGTTGTCGGCGCGACCGGCGCCGTTGGCGAGACCATGCTCTCCATCCTGGCCGAACGGAAGTTCCCCGTCGGGCAGGTGTATGCCGTGGCCAGCAGTCGTTCCGCCGGTTCCCGGGTGAGCTTCGGTGACCGTCAACTGGTGGTTCAGGACCTGGCCGAGTTCGATTTCTCCAAGGTGCAGATCGGTCTGTTCTCGCCCGGCGCCTCCGTCTCCAAGGAATATGCCCCCAAGGCGGCTGCTGCCGGCTGTGTGGTGATCGACAACACCTCGCAGTTCCGCTACGACGACGATATCCCGCTGGTGGTGCCGGAGGTGAACCCCCATGCGGTGGCTCAGCACACCAACCGGGGCATCATCGCCAACCCCAATTGCTCCACCATCCAGATGCTGGTGGCCCTCAAGCCCCTGCACGACGCCGTGGGTATCGAGCGCATCAACGTGGCCACCTACCAGGCGGTGTCGGGCACCGGCAAGGACGCCATCGAGGAACTGGCCGGCCAGTCGGCGCGGCTGCTCAATGGCCAGCCGGTGGAATGCCAGGTGTATCCCAAGCAGATCGCCTTCAACTGCCTGCCGCATATCGACGTCTTCCTGGAGAACGGCTACACCAAGGAAGAGATGAAGATGGTTTGGGAGACCCGCAAGATCTTTGAGGATGAGGCGATTCAGGTGAATCCCACCACGGTGCGTGTGCCGGTGTTCTACGGTCACTCCGAGGCCGTGCACATCGAGACCCGGGACAAGATCAGCGCCGAGAAGGCCCGCGAACTGCTGGCCGCCGCGCCGGGTGTGGAAGTGCTGGACGAGCGTGCCGACGGCGGTTATCCCACGGCGGTCACCGAGGGCGCGAATCGCGATCCTGTCTTTGTGGGCCGTATCCGGGAGGATATCTCCCATCCCCGAGGCCTGAATATGTGGGTGGTGGCGGATAACGTGCGCAAGGGGGCCGCCCTCAACAGTATCCAAATTGCCGAAGTTTTGATAAAAGATTACCTATAACGTGGGCTTGTCCTGAGTCAGCGGACCGGATGCCGCGTCCGGTCCGCTGCATGATGAGGCTCAACCGGGGGAACGGCGACCGGGCCGGATAAGCAGGACGGTCCCCGGGTCGTGTCAAAGAGGGGATTACGCTGTGCGCAGACTGGCTTTGGGAACGGCCGTATTGGCCCTGATCGTACCGGGGGCGAGCCTGGGGCTGGGGCTGGGAGAAATCGAACCCCGTTCCGCGCTCAATCAGCCCCTCCGCGCGGAGATCGAACTGGTCTCCGTGGAGCCAGGCGAGATGGACGATCTGGTGGTTCGGCTGGCCCCCGACGCCCTGTTCACGCGCATGGGCATCGACCGGGATCACCGCTTGACCGAGCTCGAGTTCGAGCCCATGACCACACGGGACGGTCGCCATGTGATTCGGGTGACCTCCCGCGATCCCATCCGCGAACCCTTCCTCAACTTCCTCATCGAAGCCAGCTGGCCCAGCGGTCGCCTGGTGCGCGAATACACCATCCTGCTGGATCCGCCCACCCGCTTCGAACAGACCCGCCAGCCCACCCCGGCCCCCTCGGCACCGGCTCCCGGGCGTGAGACCGCCCCCCCAGGCGTGACCCGCGCCGAAGCCCCTCGCGACACCGCTCCCACCACTTACCGGGTCAGCCGTGGCGACACCATGTGGCAGCTGGGTGAACGTCTGCGGCCCGACACCGGTGTGAGCGTGGAGCAGATGATGCTCGCGCTGCTCAGAGCCAATCCCGAGGCCTTCGAGGACGACAATATCAATAACCTGCGCAGCGGCCATGTGCTGCGCGTGCCGGCCCGCGATGAGATCACCCGCCTGGCGCCCCGCGAAGCGCGCCAGGAAGTGGTGCGTCAGAATCGACTCTGGCGGGAATACCGGGAGCGGGCCACGGAGCAGCCTGAACCCCAGGTGGCCGTTGCCGATGAGCCGGCACCGCCGCGTGATCCGGCCCCGGACGAAGCCAGGGAGCCGGCACCCCCCGCGCCGGTGGACGACGATGCCCGCCTGGAGATTGTTGGCGATGGTCTCACCGATGACGAGGCCCAGCGGTTGCAGCGGGAACTGGCCCTGTTGCGGGAAACCACCGAGTCCCGTCGCCAGGAGGCGGAGGAACTGCGTAATCGCGTGGAAGAGCTGGAAGGATTGCTGGAAAGGCAGTCCCGTCTGCTGACCCTCACCAACCAGCAGCTGGCAGATCTGCAGAACCAGCTGGCCCGCATGGAGGGGCGCGACCCCGACCACCTGCCTCTGGCCTTGCCAAGCGAGCCTTTGCCAACGACCCCCGAGGCGGTGGCGCCCGCACCGGCTCCGGATGCCGCTCCAACTCCCGAAGTGGCCCCAGCGCCTCCTGCGCCGGTCACACCCGCCGAACCGGAGCCGCGACCCACCGCGCTGACCCAGTTGCTGAACAATCCTTCCCTGCTGATGGGGGCCGGTTTTGGTCTGCTGCTGATCCTGGCCCTGCTGTGGCTGATGATCCGTCGCCTGCGTGATCGTGAGGACGGCGAGGACGTCGCAACCCCCCTGGCTGATGCCTCGGTGGGCCAGGAGGCCGGTACTCAGGGCAAGGGAACCGCCGCCGCCGCGGCTGCCGGCGCGGCCGCCGGCGGTGTTGCTGCCGCCCGGGATGATGCGGATCGGGAGCGGCCCACCTTTGGTGTCGAGTCCGACTCCAAAGAGGACCTGTCCACGGCGATGATGGACACCATGGAAACGCAGTTGCCCTCCCCGAAAGGGCCCATGGGGGATTCTGCGGAGTTGACCGATACCATGGAGCTCTCGCTCCCCGGCGGTGATGCCGCCGAACCCGAGGATGGTGGCCCACGCCATCGGGACGAAGTATCGAATGACGATACCGTGGCCGAAGCGGATGTCTACCTGGCCTATGGGCTGTACCAGCAGGCGGAGGATCTGCTTGAAAATGCCGTGAAGCAGGATCCGGATCGCGTGGATTATCGTTTCAAGCTGGCAGAAACCTATTTCGCCAGCAAGAATCGGGAGGCCTTTGAGGGTGTGGCGGCAGACATGCGCCAGTCCCTGGGTGAGCGTCCTGCCAGGCTGTGGGACCGGGTGGTGCTCATGGGGCAGGAGATCAGCCCCGATAACCCCCTTTTCCGCGGTGCAGCCGCCTCGGGTCAGGGCACCCATGAGCGCCCTGATACCAGCGACTTCGATCTGGATACCACGGAACTGGAAGGCTCGCTCTCCGAGGTGGACTTCGAGATCCGTGATGACATGGATGACATGGGGCTGGGAGAAGATCCAGCCTCCGGGGATCAGACAGAAATCTCCAAAATCGGTGAGCTGGACCTGGATCTGCCCGAGGATATCGGTGCCGATGTGCCCGAGGATTCAGGAAAGGCGGCGCCGGAAGATGCGCCCACCATGCAGGTGGAAGAAACCCCGGGCATGGATGACGAGGCCCCCACCCGGGTTCATCCTCCGGCGCAGACGGCCACATCCGCCCCGGACAAGCCTGAGGAGCGCGCCCGTACCCAGGACGCCGATGATGCCACACTGGAATTCGATCTGGACGACAGTGACTTCCTGGACGAGGACTGGGCGAAAGACGTGGGTGAGGGTGCGTCCAGGCCGGACCTGGACGAGGGCGCTGACATCGATGCGGATGAGCCGACCCGGCGCGCCGGGTCGGGGGACGATACCGCCACGCTGCAGACGGACGAGCCCTTCCCTGATCTGGATGAACCCCCGGCACTGGATCGTGGTGTCGAACCCCCCACGACCGAAGGCACGGGCGAGCAGGACGATACCCTGCAGCTGGATGCGGACGATCTGAACTTTGATCTGGACGACATGGAGTCCATGGGCAAGGATGAGCCTGCCACGCCCAGGGCGCTGGGTGAGGATCTGGACTCCGATGCCGATACCCGATGGCTGGATGACACCTTTGACGCGGATGATGCCGCCCGCACCTCGGACGAACTGGACAGCGCCGAGGATGATGACTTCAGTCTCGGCGACGAGATCAGTACCAAGCTGGATCTGGCCCGGGCCTACATCGAGATGGGGGATGCGGAAGGCGCCCGTGCCACCCTGGAGGAGGTGATCAGCGATGGTGACGACGTGCAGCGCCGCGAGGCCGAGGAGCTGATGCGTCAGATCCAGTAAGCCGCCGGTTACCCGGCGCCTCTTCCAGCCCTGGAAGACCACCCACCGGATGGCGCTGATCATCCAGTGGGTGGTCTTCATCGTGATTCATGCACCCAGCCACCAAGATACTCGGCGTTATCCTGTTCATTCTCTGCGTCGCTCGGGCCAACCCGGCGGTGATTGCCGGTGGATGTTGCTGGGTGGCGCTGGGTCTTTGGCATGTGGGCAGGGAGGGGGTCGACCGCTTTCTGACCATGGTGGGGCGGCTGAAATGGTTTTTCCTGTCCATCATCCTGGTGTTCGGGTGGTTTACTCCCGGGACGCCGCTGCTCGCCCTGGCCCCGGAGTTGTCCCCCAGCCGGGAGGGCCTGTTGCTGGGGCTGCAACGCAGCCTGGTTCTGGTGCTGGCCGTGGGAGCGGTGGTCTGGCTGCTGGAGACCACCCGACGGGATGACCTGGTGAAGGGCCTGCTCTGGCTCACCCGGCCCCTGGCGATCCTGGGGTTTCCACGCGAGCGGTTCGCGGTACGCCTGGTCCTGACCCTTGAGGCGCTTCCCCGCGTCGGACTGCTGGCCCGGGAGGCGCGGGACCACGCCAACGAGGCGCCACGGGGGCTGGGAAAGCGACTGCAGGCATTGGGCGAGCGGGCTGCGGGCCTGTTTCAGGGGGTGCTCAACCAGGCGCAACAGGCGCCGCTGGAACCCATTCATCTGGCCCCCATGGCAGCACCCGGGTGGCGGGACTGGCTCGGTGTGGCGCTGATCATCCTGCCCTTGATGGCCCTGGCCGCTGTGCTTTGAAGGGACTGAACGCCCCTGATTCTTCCGAATGACTGGAACACATGACTGAGACCCTTCATCGCCTGGCGATAGGCATCGAATACGACGGCTCCGGATTTCGCGGCTGGCAGACCCAGAAAGAGGCCCGTACCCTGCAGGCCCAGGTGGAAAAGGCCCTCTCCCGGGTGGCGGACGAGCCCATCGGCGTGACCTGTGCCGGTCGCACCGATGCGGGTGTGCATGCCACCGGCCAGATCATTCATTTCGACACCCGTGCGGTGCGCGACCCGCGCGCCTGGTTGCTGGGAGGCAACAGCCATCTGTCCCCGGAGCTGAGTTTTCAGTGGGTGCGGCCCATGCCCGATGACTTTCATGCCCGTTTCTCTGCGCGGTGGCGTCGTTACCGCTACATTTTTCTCAACCGCCTCACCCGACCGGCCATCCTGCGCCGTCGAGTCACCTGGATTCATCGACCCCTGGATGCGGCGCTGATGGCGAAGGCCGTGCCGCATCTGCTGGGGGAGCATGATTTTTCCAGTTTTCGCGCCAAGGGCTGTCAGGCTCGCACACCCATACGCACGGTTCAGGAAGTATCCGTGCATCGGCGCGGCGATTTCATCCACCTGGATATCCGCGCCAACGCCTTCCTGCATCACATGGTCCGCAATATCGCCGGAGTCTTGATGGCCATTGGTCGCGGCGAATACCCTCCCGAGTGGATCGCCGAGGTGCTCACGGCGCGAGACCGCTCCCAGGCAGGCATCACGGCCCCGCCGGACGGCCTGTACCTGGTGCAGGTGGGTTATGAGGATCGTTTCGACCTGAATCCGCCGGCGGTCGTCCCCGAGTACGCCTGACGCCCGGCAGGCTGATCCCGGGGCCGGATTTCTGTTAATCTTGCCGATCCTGTTCAGCAACCCAGGCGGCCATGCGTACCCGTATCAAGATCTGTGGCATTACCCGCGCCGAAGATGCCCGGGCAGCGGCCCGGGCCGGCTGCGACGCCATCGGTCTGGTCTTCTACGATCGAAGCCCCCGGGCAGTCGATGTGGAGCAAGCGCTGGCTGTCGCTCACGCCGTGCCACCGTTCGTGACGCGGGTGGGATTGTTCATGGATGCGGATGCCGAAAGGGTGCGCCAGGTGATGGCCCGGGTGCCCCTGGAGGTGTTGCAGTTTCATGGCGGCGAGTCGCCGGACTACTGCGAGGCCTTTGGCCGCACCTACCTCAAGGCGGTTCCCATGGCCGGTTCCGAGACGCCGGAAGCCTTCATGGCCCGTTATGCCGGGGCACAGGGCTTCCTGCTGGACAGTCATGGCGCTGGTCAGGCCGGGGGTACCGGGCAGACATTCGATTGGGGCCGATGGCCCACGGGCAGCCCACAGTCGTTGGTTCTGGCGGGTGGGCTGCATCCCGACAATGTGGCCGAGGCGGTCAGGCAGACCCGCCCCTGGGCCGTGGATGTGAGCAGTGGCGTGGAGTCGTCGCCGGGCGTGAAGGACGCCCGACGCATGATCCGATTCATCAGCGAGGTACGACGTGTCGACCGTGAGCAAACCCCAACAGACGCCTGACTGGAGCGCCTTCCCGGATGCCCGTGGGCATTTCGGGCCCTATGGTGGCCAGTTTGTCTCCGAGACCCTGATGGAGCCCCTGGAGGAATTGCGGGAGGCCTATCATCGTTATCTGAAGGATCCGGAGTTCCTGGCCGAACTGGACCGTGACCTGGCGCAGTACGTGGGGCGCCCCAGCCCCTTGTATCTGGCGGAACGGCTCACCCGTGAACTGGGGGGGGCGCGCATCTACCTCAAGCGCGAAGACCTGAATCACACCGGTGCCCACAAGGTGAACAACACCATCGGCCAGGCACTCCTGGCCAAGCGCATGGGCAAGACCCGCATCATTGCCGAGACCGGCGCAGGACAGCACGGCGTGGCCACGGCCACCGTGGCTGCGCGCCTGGGGCTGGAATGCGTGGTCTACATGGGCGCCGATGACATCCAGCGCCAGTCGCCCAACGTGTATCGCATGCGTCTGCTGGGCGCCCGGGTGGTGCCCGTGTCCTCCGGGTCGCGGACCCTCAAGGATGCCCTCAACGAGGCCATGCGTGACTGGGTGACCAACGTGGACAATACCTTCTACATCATCGGCACCGTAGCCGGGCCGCACCCCTATCCGGCCATGGTGAGGGACTTCCAGTCGGTGATCGGTCGCGAAGCCCGGGCCCAGTATCTGGAAGAGACCGGTGAACTGCCCGATGCCCTGGTGGCCTGTGTGGGCGGTGGTTCCAATGCCATCGGGCTGTTTCACCCCTTCCTGGACGATGCCGGCGTGGCCATGTACGGGGCCGAGGCGGCCGGGGATGGCATCGACAGTGGCCGCCATTCCGCTCCATTGTGTGCCGGCAAGCCCGGCGTCCTGCATGGTAATCGCACCTATCTCATGGAGGATGCCGACGGCCAGATCACCCAGACCCATTCGGTGTCGGCCGGTCTGGACTACCCCGGAGTGGGCCCGGAGCATGCCTGGCTCAAGGATGCCGGGCGGGTGCAGTATGTGCCCATCACGGACGAGGAGGCCCTGTCCGCCTTCCACCGTCTCACCCGCACCGAGGGCATCATCCCGGCGCTGGAAACCAGCCACGCCATTGCCCAGGTGATCAAGCTGGCACCTCAGCTTCGCTCCGACGGCGGGATCATCGTCAATCTGTCCGGTCGTGGTGACAAGGACATCAACACCGTGGCCCGTATGGAGGGCATCGAGCTGTGAGCCGCATAGCCGCCCGTTTCGAATATCTCAGGTCGCAGGGTCGCAAGGCCCTGATCCCCTATGTGACCGCCGGTGACCCGGAGCCCGCCAATACCGTGCCGCTGATGCACGAGTTGGTGAACGCCGGAGCCGACATCGTTGAACTGGGGGTACCGTTCTCCGACCCCATGGCCGATGGCCCGGTGATTCAGCAGGCCTGCGAGCGTGCCCTGAAGCACCACGTGAGCCTGCGGGATGTGCTGGGCATGGTGCGCGAGTTCCGCCGCGACAACACCACCACGCCGGTGGTGTTGATGGGCTATCTCAATCCCGTGGAAATCATGGGCTACGAGACCTTTGCCCGGGAGGCGGCCGAGGCGGGTGTGGACGGGCTGCTGACCGTGGACCTCCCCCCCGAGGAGGGCGCTGACCTGGTGCAGACCCTGACCACGAACGGCATTGATCCCATCTTCCTGTTGGCGCCCACCAGCCACGAGGGCCGTATCAAGGCCATTTGTGCAGCCGCGTCCGGTTTTGTGTACTACGTCTCCCTCAAGGGGGTGACCGGTGCCGCCACCCTGGATGTGGATGCCGTGGCGGAGAAGCTTGCCCTGATCCGCCAGCACACGGACCTGCCTGTGGGTGTGGGTTTTGGCATCAGCGATGCCCCCACCGCCGCTCGCGTGGGCCGTGTGGCCGATGCCGTGGTGGTGGGCAGTGCGCTGGTCAAGCTGCTGGCCGCCAACACCCAGGATCTGCCGGCTGGCCGTGCCGCAGCAGCAGATCTGCTGGGAGAGATGCGCCAGGCCATGGATGCCGCCCCCAAGGCCTGACGGGATACGCCATTGTCTTCAAGGTCGGCCACGTGCCCGTGCCGATCATCGATCCAACAGGATGACCGACGCCCATGAGCTGGTTTGAAAAACTCGTCCCTTCCCGGATCCGCACCGACGCCACCAACAAGCGTGCCGTGCCCGAGGGCCTGTGGCTGCGCTGTGATGGCTGTTCGGCCACCCTGTATCGCCCCGAGGTGGAGCGCAGCCTGGACGTGTGCCCCAAGTGCGGCTTTCACATGCGCATGAATGCCCGGCGTCGCCTGGAAACCTTCCTGGACGCCGGCGAACGCGAGGAGATCGGGGCCCAGATCGAGCCGGTGGACATGCTGCGCTTTCGCGACAGCAAGCGCTACAAGGATCGCCTGCAGGCGGCCCAGAAGACCACGGGCGAGAAGGACGCGCTGGTGGTCATGAAGGGGACGGTGCGGGACGTGCCTGTGGTGGCCGCGGCCTTCAACTTCAACTTCATGGGCGGCTCCATGGGTTCCGTGGTGGGGGAGCGTTTCGTGCGCGGCGTGAATACTGCCGTGGAACAGGGCGTCCCCATGGTGTGCTTTTCGGCCAGTGGCGGGGCCCGCATGCAGGAGGCCTTGTTCTCGCTGATGCAGATGGCCAAGACCAGTGCCGCCCTGGCGCGGTTGCGCGAGGCGCGCCTGCCCTATGTCTCCGTGATGACTGATCCCACCATGGGGGGGGTATCGGCCAGTCTGGCCATGCTCGGCGACATCAATGCCGCCGAGCCGGGCGCCTTGATCGGCTTTGCCGGCCCACGGGTCATCAAGCAGACGGTACGTGAAACCCTGCCAGAAGGTTTCCAGCGATCCGAGTTCCTGCTGGAACACGGCGCCATTGACATGATCATTGATCGCCGGGAAATGCGAAACCGTCTCTCCTCGGTGCTGTGCCTGCTGACCCACCAGCCTGGCCAGCCGGTTCCCGAGGCCGAGGCCTTCGACGAGGAGCTCGAACCGGAGCGGGTGGGGCAATCTCCCGAGGGTGTGGTCGATCCGTCTTCGGAGCAGGATAAGGCTGCGCAGGGGCCGGCCAGTTCATGAGTGAACCCGGCGCACCCCGGCCGCGATTCGACAACCTGTCGGACTGGCTGGACTGGCAGGAGCGTTTTCACATACGCCCCATTGATCTGGGGCTTGAGCGGGTGGGGCGCGTAGCCGACCTCATGGGTCTGCGGCCGGCCTCTGCCCCGGTGATCACCGTGGGTGGCACCAACGGGAAAGGGTCGACGGTGGCGTTTCTGGAGGCCATCTACCGGGCCGCGGGCTATCGCGTGGGTGTTTACACCTCGCCTCATCTGCTGCGTTATAACGAACGTATTCGCCTGCAAGGCGAGCCTGTGGGGGATGGCCCCCTGTGCGAGGCCTTTGCCGCCATCGACCGGGCCCGGGACAACATCAGCCTGAGTTATTTCGAGTTCGGCACCCTGGCGGCCCTGTGGCTGTTCCGCCGAGAATCCATGGATGTGATCCTGCTGGAGGTGGGGTTGGGGGGGCGTCTGGATGCGGTCAATATCCTGGACGCCCACGTGGCGGTGGTCACCTCGGTGGGGATCGATCATCAAAGCTGGCTGGGGGAGGACAGGGAAGCCATTGGTTTCGAGAAGGCGGGCATCTTTCGCGGTGAACAGCCGGCGGTGTGTGGTGATATGGATCCGCCCCGTCGCCTGCTGGAGCACGCCGCCAGCCTGGACACCCCCCTGGCCCTGGCCGGCAGCGACTTTCATGCCGGCCCCGTGGCCGAAAATGGTGTGTGGGATTATCACGGCATGGGCATGACCCTCACGGCGTTGCCGCCACCGGGCCTGGCCGGATCGGTGCAGCGTGGCAATGCCGCCACCGCCATCACCGCAGCCCTGCTATTGGAGGATCAGGTCCCCCTGACCGAGCGGGCGGTGCGTGAGGGGATCGCCCAGGCACGGCTGGCGGGGCGGTATCAGTGCCTTCAGCAGGACCCCGCAGTGTGGGTGGATGTGGCGCACAATCCACAAGGCGCCCGCATCCTTGGGGGGCACCTGGCGGATGAGCCCGTCAAGGGCCGCACTCTGGCCGTCATGGGCGTCATGGCCGACAAGGATGTGCCGGGAATTCTGGAGCCATTGAGATCGTTGGTGAATGCCTGGTACCTGGGGGCGCTGGATGTTCCTCGAGCCCTGGCGCCCGAGGAACTGGCTGTCCATCTGGAGGGCGCAGCGCCAGTGCAGATCCAGGCCAGCGTTGCCGAGGCCTGCGAGGCAGCGCTGTTGCAGGCTGGCCCCGGGGATCGCATTATCGTCTTCGGTTCCTTTCATACCGTGGCCGCCGTGTTGCAGGCCCCGTTCCCCTGGGCCGACGCACCCTTGAAGAGCGCCTGATTCGCCCATACCTTGGTATGGGTGAGGGTGGTTTTTGATTGACCCATCCCTCTCGTTGATTCAAATCCGTCCGTTTAGCAAGGAGAACAAACCAGTGAGCAAGATCGATATCGGCATCAATGAACAGGACAGACTCAGTATTGCCGAGGGCCTCAAGCGCCTGCTGGCCGACTCCTACACCCTGTACCTGCAGACCCACAATTTCCACTGGAACGTGGTGGGCCCGCAGTTCCGCGAACTGCACCTGATGTTTGAGGAACACTACACCGAGCTGGCGACCGCGGTGGACGATATCGCCGAGCGTATCCGCACCCTGGATGTGGTGGCTCCAGGCACCTACAAGCAACTGGCTTCCCTGAGTTCCATCGAAGAGGTGGAGGGCGTACCTGCTGGTCGGGAGATGGTGGACATCCTCACCGACAGTCACGAGAAGGTGGTCAAGTGCTGCCGCGATGTCCTCAAGGTGGCGCAGGAGGCCGATGACGAGTCCACCGCCGCGCTGGTGTCGGATCGTATGCGGGTTCATGAAAAGACCGCGTGGATGCTGCGGGCACTGAACCAGTAACATGCGGCCTTTGGCTGCAGTGCCCGTGGGCCGGATCTCTTGCCTTGAGGTGAGGGGCCCGGCCCGTGGCTTTTGAGATGATGGGCAACACGTGGAAGCACCCCTGAAACAACGTCTGTTGGGTGCCACCGTCCTGGTGGCCCTGGCCGTGATCTTCCTGCCCATGCTGCTGGATGGCTCCGGGCGGGAGGCTCGCCTGGACACCACTCAAGCCATTCCCCCGGAACCGGTCTTTGATCGCCCGACCACGGCGGCAGCGCCCCGTGGCGACGCAACCGTGGCACCCGATGTATCCACACCGCGAATGCTTCAGGCGCCCGCCCCCGGGTCGGCGCGTGAGCCTCAGGCGCGTCCCCTGCCGGATAACGCCGCGTCGCAACCGGCGCCTTCGGCGGAATCCCGTCCGCCGGCACGTCCTCAGCCTGGCAGCACGCCGGTGGCCGGCGGCTGGGTGGTGCAGGTGGGCAGTTTCAGTCAGGAGTCCAATGCCCGGGCCGAGGCCGAGCGCCTCAGGCAGGCAGGATTCCCGGCCTTTGTGGAACGCACCGAGGCAGAAGGGCGATCTCTCTTCCGGGTGAAGGTGGGCCCCGAACTGGAGAGGCGCGCTGCCCAGGCCCTCAAGGCGCGGCTCGAACGGGAACAGGAGCTACCCGGTATCGTTGTGACCCATCCGTGATCGGGTTATTTTTCGGGCAAATGGCCATCCGCGCCTTCGATCTTTGTTAAAATCCCGTTCATGTTCCTGCAATCTTCAAGACAATGATCTGGATTGATTTGGTTATCGTGGCCATCATCGTCGTCTCGGCGGTGATCAGCCTGTTCCGAGGGTTCATCAAGGAGGCCATTTCCCTGGCCACCTGGGTGCTGGCCTTCCTGGTGTCGCTGACCTACGCGACCCCCTTCTCCGAACACCTCCCCCTGGGCATCGAAGATCCTACCCTGTTGGTGGGGATCGCCTTTGCCATTCTCTTCATCCTTACCCTGATTGTGGGTGGGGTGGTGAATCTGCTGGCGAGCCAGTTGGTGAAAAAGACGGGCCTTTCGGGCACCGATCGCAGCATCGGGGCTGTTTTTGGCCTGGCGCGCGGCGTGGCCATTGTGGCCGTGGTGGTCCTGATGGCGAGCCTGACCGTCGTGCCCCAGGAGCCCTGGTGGCAGGAAAGCCAGCTACTGCCCCAGTTTGAACGTATCGCACTGTGGATGCGTGATTTCCTGCCCCAGGATATCGCAGATAATTTCTCCTTCGGGGACTGACCCCCGGATTGGGTTCCCCCGCTCTTTTTTGAATCTTTAAGAGGCCTTCCCATGTGCGGAATCGTCGGAATCGTCGGTCGCAGCCCTGTCAATCAGGCGCTGTACGACGCCCTGTTGGTATTGCAGCACCGGGGTCAGGATGCGGCCGGCATCGTCACCTGTGACCTGGAGGGTCATCTGCATCTGCGCAAGGACAACGGCCTGGTCAGGGACGTCTTTCACGAGCAGCACATGCGCAACCTGACCGGCCCCATGGGGATCGGCCATGTGCGTTACCCCACCGCCGGCAGTGCCTCCTCCGCCGAGGCCCAGCCCTTCTACGTGAATTCCCCCTACGGCATCACCCTGGGGCACAACGGCAACCTCACCAACGCCAGTGACCTCAAGCGCGAGCTCTTCCTCGAAGACCGCCGCCACATCAATACCGAATCGGACTCCGAGATCCTGCTGAACGTGCTGGCCCAGGAACTGATCCGCCAGGACGGTCTGGCGGTCACTCAGGAGGAGATCTTCAACGCCGTGAGCGGCGTGCATCGCCGCTGCCAGGGGGCCTATGCCGTGGTGGCCATGGTGGCCGGGCGGGGTGTGGTGGGCTTTCGGGATCCCCACGGCATCCGTCCGGTCGTTTTCGGTCGACGGGAAACCCCGGAGGGCCCCGAATACATGGTGGCCTCGGAAAGCGTGGCCCTGGACACCCTGGGTTTTGAACTGGTGCGGGATCTGGACCCGGGTGAAGCGGTCTATATCGAGATGGATGGCACCGTGCACACCCGCCACTGCGCCGAACAGGCCACACTCTCGCCGTGCATCTTCGAATACGTGTATTTTGCCCGCCCCGACTCGGTGATCGATGACGTGGTGGTGCACCGGGCGCGCATGCGCATGGGCACGCGTCTGGGCAAGAAGATCCTGCGGGAATGGCCGGATCACGACATCGACGTGATCATCCCCATCCCGGATACCGGGCGCACGGTGGCCATCGAGATGGCCCATGAGCTGAACGTGAAATACCGGGAAGGCTTCATCAAGAATCGCTACATCGGCCGCACCTTCATCATGCCGGGTCAGACCCAGCGACGAAAATCGGTGCGCCAGAAGCTCAATGCCATCGGGCTGGAGTTCAAGGGCAAGAACGTGCTGCTGGTGGATGACTCCATCGTGCGCGGTACCACCTCCCGGGAGATCGTCATGATGGCTCGTGAATCCGGGGCCCGTAAGGTCTACTTTGCCTCCGCCGCGCCGCCGGTGCGCTACCCCAACGTGTATGGCATCGACATGCCCGCCGCCCAGGAACTCATCGCTCACGGACGCAGCGAGGGCGAGGTCTGCCAGGCGGTTGCCGCCGATAGATTGATCTATCAGGATCTGGAAGACCTGGTGGGTGCCGTGCGCAAGGGCAATCCGCGCCTGGAAGATTTCGATTGTTCCGTGTTCACGGGTGAATACGTCACCCAGGTCAGTCGTGATTATCTGGCCCATCTGGAGGAACGTCGCAATGACCTGGCCAAAAAGAAAAAGGAACGCGAATACGCCAACCTTGATCTGTACAACAACGCCTGATCTCATGTTGCGCCGCATCCAGACCATGGCCATGCTGGTGTTGTGTCTGTTTGCCTTCGGCCCCATGGCGGGCGCAGGCTGGTACGTGGAAACCTTCGATACGGAACGCGAGATGTCACCCTGGTATCAACCCGTGCTCAAGCGATTGCAGTCGGATTTCCCCGAATTCTTCGTGGCCGACCCGGTGGCGGTGGTGCGGATTGATGAACAACGCCTCTATCTGATCCGCCAGGGGCAGATCCAGAGGGAATATCCTATTTCCACATCCCGCCACGGCATCGGCAATCAGGACGGCAGCTTCCGTACGCCGCTGGGGGTGCATCGGATCCACAGCAAGTTCGGTGATGGCGTGCCCAAGGGCACGGTGTTCAGGGCCCGCGAGAACACGGGCAAGATTGCGCCCATCGTGACTGCGCCCGAGCGCACTCCCGGTGATTACATCACGACCCGCATCCTCTGGCTTGAAGGGCTTGAGGATGGCGTGAACCGGGGAGAGGGGATCGATTCCTTTTCCCGCTACATCTATATCCATGGCACCGACGAGGAGGGGCTGATCGGTCAGCCTGCCTCGGAGGGCTGTGTGCGCATGACCAATGCGGATGTGATAGAACTGTTCGAAACCATGCCAGAGGGCACGCTGGTCGTGATCCAGTCGTCGCCCTGAAAGCCCAAGCCCCAGGAAGCAGAGGACAGCATATGAGCGAGTATGTCACGGCGGGTCAGTTGCAGGTTGCCGCCCAACTGCACGATTTCATCAACCAGGAAGCCCTGCCGGGCACGAATGTCTCTGCCGAGGCCTTCTGGGGTGGCCTGGACCGGATCGTTCATGATCTGGCCCCCCGAAACCGTGAGTTGCTGGACAAGCGCGATGCCATGCAGGTGTCCATTGACGACTGGCACAAGGCGCATCCCGGCCCTGTGGATATGCAGGCCTACCAGGATTTCCTGCGGGAATCCGGCTACCTGTTGCCCGAAGGCGAAGATTTCCAGGTGACCACGTCCAATGTGGATGCCGAGGTGGCCAGCCAGGCCGGGCCACAGCTGGTGGTGCCGGTGATGAACGCCCGCTATGCCCTGAATGCCGCCAATGCCCGCTGGGGTAGCCTTTATGACGCCCTCTACGGTACGGACGCCATTGCCGATGCGGATGGCTGTGAGCGCGGGGCCGAGTACAACCCCCGCCGTGGTGCCAGGGTGGTGGAGTTCGCGCGGCAGTTTCTGGATGACGCCGCACCCCTGCAGCAGGGCAGTCATGGTGGCTCCAGGGGCTATGCCGTGGTGGATGGGGTGCTGCGCGTCACGTGTGCCGATGGCAGCGAGACCGGCCTCAAGGTACCCGGGCAGCTCAAGGGCTACCAGGGCGATGCGTCGGCCCCCAAGGCGGTACTCCTGGAGCACAACGGCATTCACTTCGAAATCCAGTTTGATGCCGAACACCCCATTGGCAAGACCGATTCCGCCAGCATCAAGGACATACTCATGGAGTCGGCCCTGACCGCCATCATGGACTGCGAGGACTCGGTGGCCGCAGTGGACGCGGAAGACAAGGTGGTGGTCTACCGTAACTGGCTGGGCCTGATGAAGGGCGACCTGTCCACCACCTTCCAGAAGGGTGGCAAGAGCGTGGAGCGCTCCATGCACCCGGACCGGGAATACACCACGCCGGAAGGCGGTCGCCTGGTGATGCAGGGCCGCTCGCTCATGTTCGTGCGCAATGTGGGTCACCTCATGACCATTGATGCCGTGCGTGACAAGGATGGCCAGCCCGTTCCCGAGGGCATTCTGGATGGGATGATCACCAGCCTGATCGCCTTGCATGACCTGAACAAGACCACCGGCCTGCGTAATTCCCGCAGCGGTTCGGTATATATCGTCAAGCCCAAGATGCACGGCCCGGAAGAGGTGGCCTTCACCAACGAACTCTTCGGGCGCGTCGAGGATGCCCTGGGCATGACCCGTCACACCCTGAAGGTGGGGGTGATGGACGAGGAGCGGCGCACCACCCTGAACCTCAAGGCCTGCATCCGCGAGGTGAAGGAGCGCATCGTCTTCATCAACACCGGATTCCTGGATCGCACCGGGGACGAGATCCACACCTCCATGGAAGCCGGCCCCATGATCCGCAAGGCTGCCATGAAGAACTCCCGCTGGTTGCAGGCCTACGAGGACTGGAACGTGGATGTGGGTCTGGCCTGTGGCCTCAAGGGGCATGCCCAGATCGGCAAGGGCATGTGGGCCATGCCGGATCTGATGGCCGACATGCTCAAGCAGAAGGTGGGGCATCCCAAGGCCGGTGCCAACACCGCCTGGGTGCCGTCCCCCACGGCCGCCACCCTGCATGCCCTGCATTATCACCAGGTGAACGTGGCCGACGTGCAGGCCCAACTGGCCGGTCAGCGCCGCGCGCGGCTGGAGGATATCCTCACCATCCCGGTGGAGGCCGATCCCCAGTGGAGCGCCGAGGAGATCCAGCAGGAACTGGACAACAACGCCCAGGGCATCCTGGGTTACGTGGTGCGCTGGATCGACCACGGCGTGGGTTGCTCCAAGGTGCCAGACATCAATAATGTGGGACTGATGGAGGACCGGGCCACCCTGCGTATCTCCAGCCAGCACATCGCCAACTGGCTGCATCACGGCATCTGCAGTGAGGCTCAGGTGGTGGAGACCCTCAAGCGCATGGCCAGGGTGGTGGATGAGCAGAACGCCAGTGATCCCACCTATCACCCCATGTCGGCAGACTTCAATGCCTCGGTGGCCTTCCAGGCGGCTTGTGATCTGGTCTTCAAGGGGCGCGAGCAACCCAGCGGCTATACGGAGCCGGTACTTCATCAGCGCCGGATCGAGGCCAAGGCAAGGGTCTGATGGACTCAGCGCCGGCAGGCTGGATTGTGCGTTGACGCATCGATGTTGACGTGTCGATGTTGGCGTATCGAAAAAGGGGGCGGCCCATGGGCCGCCCCCTTTTCAATGGTTCAATCTCTTCAATGGTTCAATTCAGTTGACCGGTCAATTGTCCGGTTCTGGCTGTCGAGGCTCATTCGTGATCCAGCCAGAACTCCAGGCCCTGCACATTCAGTTCCACATCCATCCCCAGCAGCTCCCTGACCCGAGGTTCCGGCATGTCGCAGCCGTGGGTCCGCAGACGCTTCACCAGCAAGGCCATCATGCCTTCCACCAGGGCCTCGTGCCGACCCTCGCCGGCGTCCGCATGCGCACGGGCCATGTCCACGTAGGCATCGATCATCTCATGCTGTTCCGCCTGCAGGCGCGATAGATCATTCACGCGCCCGTAGTGGGTGAGGTACATGTAATCCAACCCCTGATCCACCAGGCGATCCACTGAGGCATGCAGGGCATCGGGGTCGAATTGCACCGGGGTGGTGGTGGGCAGGGCGAAAGCACCACGGTCCGTATCGAATTCACGATAGGACAACCCGAACGTATCTCCGCTGAAGGCCCCATGCCCGGCCTCGTCCACCACGCTGAAATGGTGTTTCGCATGTCCTGGGGTGTCCAGGAAGGTGAGGGTGCGGCCATTGAGTGAGACCGTGTCACCGTCCTGGGCCTGAATGACCCGCTCTTCGGGGATGGGCAGGATCTCACCAAACATGCGCGCCATGGCCTCTTCCCCATAAACGGCCGTGGCCCCGGCGATGAGCTTGGAGGGATCGATCATGTGCCGCGCCCCCCGTGGGTGGATCACCAGCCGGGCCTCGGGCAGGTGGCTCATGAGTGCGCCGGCACCGCCGGCGTGATCCAGGTGGACGTGGGTGGGGATCACATAGTCCACCTGATCCCGGGTGATGCCCTTGTGCTCCAGCACTTCCAGCAGCCCGGGTACGGACAGGGCAGTACCCGTCTCCACGAAGGCGGCACGATCCCCTTCCTGAATGAGATAGCAGGCGGCCAGACCGGGGCGCTGGATCTGTGCGTCTATCAGGGTGATGCCATGGCCCAGTTCCTGGTATGTCGCTGCTGGTGGCATGAAAAACCTCCTGGAATGTCTTGTGGGTGGGCTTGCAGGTGGGCGTTGGGGGTAGGGTGGTCGGGGTTCAGATCATGAAACGGTCCATGAACTCATGTACTGGCGTGTTGTTCAGGCGATTCGCATCGGTGCACAAGGCCAGGATCTCCTGGGCCTGCCCCTTGGGGAAACGCCCACGCAGGGCGTTCTCGAACTTGCGTTCCAGTTCCGGAAGGCCCTCGTCGCGGCGGCGCCGGTGGCCGATGGGGTATTCCACCTCCACCTTGTCGGTGTGACTGCCGTCCTTGAAGAACACCTGCACTGCGTTGGCGATGGAGCGTTTTTCCGGGTCGTGGTATTCACGGGAATAGCGCTCATCCTCCACCACATGCATCTTTTCGCGCAGTACATCGATGCGTGGGTCAGCGGCCACGTCGTCCTCGTAGTGACGGGCGGTCAGCTCCCCGAAGATCAGGGGTATGGCCACCATGTACTGCAGGCAGTGATCCCGATCGGCCGGATTGTACAGGGGGCCTTGTTTGCTGATGATGCGGATGGCCGAGTCCTGGGTGGTGAGTTCCACCCGGTCGATCTCGTCCAGGCGATCTTTCACCTCATCGTGCAGCGCCAGGGCGGCCTCCACTGCCGTCTGGGCGTGGAACTCGGCCGGGAAGCTGATCTTGAACAGGATCTGCTCCATCACGTAGCTGCCATAGGGCCGCTGGAACCGGAAGGGCTGACCCTTGAAGAGGACGTCATAAAAGCCCCAGCGCGGCGCACTGAGCACGCTGGGCAGGCCCATCTCGCCCTTCATGACCATCATGGCCAGGCGTACGGCGCGACCACAGGCATCGCCTGCAGCCCAGGACTTGCGTGAGCCGGCATTGGGGGCATGGCGATAGGTGCGCAGGGCTTGTCCGTCCACAAAGGCCTGTGAGACGGCGTCGATCACCTGATCGTGCCGGGCGCCGAGCAGATGGGCGCTGACGGCAGCAGAGGCCACCTTCACCAGCACCACGTGGTCCAGCCCCACCTGGTTGAAGCTGTTCTCCAGGGCCAGCACGCCCTGGATCTCGTGGGCCTTGACCATGGCCTGGAGTACCTGGCTCACGGTGAGGGGAGGGTGGCCGTTGGCCACGGCCTGTCGGCTCAGGTGATCGGCCACGGCGAGGATGGCCCCCAGGTTATCCGAGGGATGTCCCCACTCGGCCGCCAGCCAGGTGTCGTTGAAGTCCAGCCAGCGCACCATGGCGCCGACGTTGAAGGCCCCCTGGATGGGGTCCAGCTGGAACGAGGTGCCAGGGATGCGGGTGCCGTTGGGCACGATGGTGCCGGGGACAACGGGCCCCAGGTGTTTGGTGCATTCGGGATATTGCAGGGCCAGCAGGGCGCAGGCCAGGGAGTCCATGAGGCAGTGGCGTGCGGTGTCCAGGGCCTCAGGGGAGGTGATGGGGTCGCCGCAGACGTAATCGGCGATGGCGACGAGTTCCGGATCGGGTTCGGGGCGAAGGTTGGTGTCGGCGGTGCTCGCGGTCATCGGTCATTCCCCCTGGTTTGGGTGGTCATGTGGCCGCCGGCGCCCTCACCCCGACCCCTCTCCCCAAGGGGAGAGGGGCTTCAGTGTCCCTTCTCCCCTCTGGGGAGAAGGGCCGGGGATGAGGGGAGAGCATCAACCCCGCTGGTTCATCGGCGCCCAGGCCCGGTTTTCCGGGCCGATGTAGTTGGCGCTGGGACGGATGATCTTGCCGTCCTGGCGCTGCTCGATCACGTGGGCCGCCCAGCCGGCGGTGCGGGCGATCACGAAGATCGGGGTGAACAGCGGTGTGGGGATCCCCATCATGTTGTAGGAGACCGCAGAGAACCAGTCCAGGTTCGGGAACATCTTCTTGGCATCCCACATGACCGTTTCCAGACGCTCGGCCACTTCGTACATGCGCATGTCACCCTGCTGCTCCGACAGACGGCGGGCCACTTCCTTGATCACCTTGTTACGCGGATCGGAGATGGTGTACACGGGATGACCAAAGCCGATCACGATTTCCTTGCGGGCCATGCGCTCACGGATGTCTGCCTCGGCCTCATCCGCATCATGATAACGCTGCTGGATGTCGCAGGCCGCCTCGTTGGCGCCGCCATGCTTGGGACCACGGAGGGCACCGATGGCGCCGGTCAGGGCCGAGTAGATATCGGAGTTGGTGCCGGCGACCACGCGGGAGGTGAAGGTGGAGGCGTTGAACTCGTGCTCGGCGTACAGGTTCAGGGAGGTGTGCATTGCCCGCACCCACTCCTCGGGGGGCTTGCGACCATGCATCAGGTGCAGGAAGTGGCCGCCCATGCTGTCATCGTCCGTTTCCACGTCAATGCGACGGCCGTGGTGGGCGAAATGGTACCAGTACAGCAGCGCCGAACTCAGGCAAGCCAGCAGGCGGTCGGCAATCAAACGGGCGCCGGCCACGTTCATGTCTTCCTTTTCCAGCTCCAGGGTGCCCAGCATGGACACGGCGGTGCGCATCACATCCATGGGGTGGGCTGAGGGCGGGATCTGCTCCAGGGTGATGCGCAGCGCGGCGGGCAGGCCGCGCATGGAGCGCAGCAGGGCCTTGTAGCGCTCAAGCTCGGCGCGGTTGGGCAGGGTGCCGTGGACCAGCAGGTAGGCAATCTCCTCGAATTCCGCCTCATCGGCGAAATCCAGGATGTCATAACCACGGTAGTGCAGGTCGTTGCCGGTGCGGCCCACGGTACAGATGGCGGTATTGCCCGCGACCGTGCCCGACAGGGCAACGGACTTCTTCGGCTTGGGCTTGTTCTCGGTTTCACTCATTTTGCGGTTCTCCGTCTTCTTAGCCGCCTTTGCGGTATAGCTGGTCCAGTTTCTCTTCGTAGGCGTGATAGCCCAGATGCTCGTAAAGCTCGGCGCGGGTCTGCATGGTGTGCAGGGCGGCTTCCTGCGTGCCATCCCGGCGGATGGTCTCGTAGACATTCAGCGCCGCCTTGTTCATGGCGCGGAAGGCGGATAGCGGATACAGCACCAGGCCTACGCCCACGCTCTTGAGTTGTTCGGTGGTGAACAGCGGGGTGCTGCCAAATTCCGTGATATTGGCCAGCACGGGCACGTCCACCGCGTCCACGAACTGCTGATACTGTTCGAGGGTGGTCATGGCCTCGGGGAAAATCATGTCCGCGCCGGCCTCCACGCAGGCCTTGGCTCGCTCGATGGCCGAGTCAATGCCTTCCACGGCCAGGGCATCGGTCCGGGCCATGATGACGAAGTCCTGGTCGCGGGCGTCGGCAGCGGCCTTGATGCGGTCGACCATCTCTTCCTGGGTGACAATGGCCTTGCCGGGGCGGTGACCGCAGCGCTTGGACTGCACCTGGTCCTCGATGTGGCAGCCGGCGGCGCCGGCGCGGATGAGTTCCCTCACTGTGCGGGAGATATTGAATGCGCTGGAGCCAAATCCGGTATCGGCATCCACCAGCAGCGGCACGTCGGTCACATAGGTGATGCGGCGCACGTCCTCCAGGACATCATGCAGGGTGCTGATGCCCAGATCGGGCAGGGCCAGGGAACCGGCGGCCACGCCGCCTCCAGAGAGGTACAGGGCCTTGTAGCCCACGTGCTCGGCCATCATGGCGTGATAGGCATTGATGGCGCCCACCACCTGCAACGGTTGCTCTTCCTGTACGGCGGCACGCAGGCGCGCCCCGGGCGTGGATGGATCGCTCATGTGAACTCCTGAAACCAAAGGAATGAAAAACGAAAGGTATGCGTGCAGACCCGCTCCAGTAGCGGGCTATCCGGTGGCACCCAGGTCCTGACCCTGACGCCGGGTCAGCGACGCTTGAGCATCGAACAGCATCTCCACGTTCACCCGTGAACTGCGAATGTGACGGCGCATGATCAATTCGGCCATTTCCGGGTCCCGGTCGGCGATCGCCTCGACGATGTGGCGATGCTCGCGAAAGGCAATCCTCGCCCGGGAACTGGCCATGCCGAACTGGTATCGATACATGCGCATCAGGTGGTACAGCTCGTTGCACAGAAACTGGATCAACCGGGCATTACCGCTGGCCTTGATGATCCGGTAATGAAAATCCAGATCGCCTTCCTTTTGAAAGTAGGCGATACCGTCCTTCACGTCGGCCCGTTGCTCGTGCTGCTTGAGCAACTGGCGCAGGCTGTCGATTTCCGTGGCGGGCATGCGCTCCGCCGCAAGCCGGGCCGCCATGCCCTCCAGGGCCTCCCGCAGCAAATAGAGTTCCAGCAGGTCTTCCTGGCTGAGGGAGACCACCCGGGCCCCCACGTTGGCGCGTCGTTCCACCAGATGACAGGCCTCGAGGCGGCCCATGGCATCCCGCAGTGGACCGCGGCTGATACCGTATTCAGTGGCCAGTTCCGGCTCGCTGATCTTGCTCCCGGCCGGGATCTGGCCTTCCACGATGGCCTTGCGCAAGCGGGAGAAGACCCGATCGGCAATGGTCACGCCCTGTTCGCCTGGCTGCTCGGTATACGGTGGCATGGGTGGGTCCGGATTGTTAACAATATTAGGTTAACAGTATGGAAAGCAGGGGTAAAGGGAAAGGTTTGCTGACAATTTGCCTTCACCCCTCACCCCAACCCCTCTCCCCTGAGGGGAGAGGGGCGCGGAGGGCAGTGGGCATGCCGGTTACCCCTTTTTTCCCTCCGCATACCCGATGCCCGTCAGGTTCTCCCGAATTTCATCCAGTATAGCCGGGTCATCGATGGTGGCCGGGGGCTGGAAGGGCTCGTTATCGGCGATCTTGCGCATGATGGCCCGCAGGATCTTGCCCGAGCGGGTCTTGGGCAGGCGCTTGACCACTGCCACCAGCTTGAAGGCCGCCACGGGGCCGATCTGGTCGCGCACCTGGGCCACCAGTTCCTTGCGCAGGCTCTCTTCATCCTGCTCCACGCCGCTCTTGATGACCACCAGACCCATGGGTAGCGACCCCTTGAGGGTATCCTGCACGCCGATGACGGCACATTCCGCCACCGCCGGGTGGGAGGCCAGCACCTCTTCCATGGCACCGGTGGACAGGCGATGGCCGGCCACATTGATGGTGTCGTCGATACGGCCCATCACGTACAGGAACCCTTCCTCGTCCAGGTAACCGGAGTCGCCGGTCAGATAGTAGCCGGGCTGGGCACTGAGATAGGCCTCCTGGAAGCGCTGGTCATTCTGCCACAGGGTGGGCAGGCAGGCCGGGGGCAGCGGCAGCTTGATCATGATGCGGCCCATCTGACCGGCAGGTATGGGCGCACCATGGTCGTCGAGGATTTGCACGTTGTAACCGGGCACGGGCTTGCCGGCGGTGCCGGGACGGATGGGGAACTGTTCAATACCCAGGAAGTTGGCGGCGATGGGCCAGCCCGTCTCTGTTTGCCACCAGTGGTCGATGACCGGACGCTCCAGGATCTCCTGAGCCCAGCCCAGGGTGTCGGGATCGCAGCGTTCACCGGCCAGGAACAGGGCCCGGAACTTGCTCATGTCGTAACGCTTGAGGTGCTCGGCCTTGCTGTCCTCTTTCTTGATGGCTCGAAACGCCGTCGGAGCGGTGAACATGACCGAGACTTCGTGCTCCTGAATCACTCGCCAGAAGGCACCCGGGTCTGGTGTACCCACGGGCTTGCCTTCGTACACGACCGTGGTGCAGCCGTAGAGCAGGGGGGCGTAAACGATATAGGAGTGTCCGACCACCCAGCCCACATCGGAGGCGGCCCAGAAGACTTCGCCGGGCTCCATGCCATAGATGTTCTTCATGCTCCAGTTCAGGGCCACGGCGTGACCGCCATTGTCCCGCACCACGCCCTTGGGTTTGCCGGTGGTGCCGGAGGTGTAGAGGATGTAGAGGGGGTCGGTGGCCTTGACGGGCACACAGGGGTGGGGTTCCACACCGTCGATGGACTCGTTCCATTCCAGGTCGCGACCCGCCGTCATCTCGCCCGGTCCCTGGGGGCGCTGCAGGACCACGCAATGGTCCGGCTTGTGTTCGGCCATCTCGAAGGCCTTGTCCAGCAGAGGCTTGTAGGGCACCACACGGTTGGGCTCGATGCCGCAGGAAGCCGCGACCAGCGCCTTGGGCTTGGCGTCGTTGATGCGTGTGGCCAACTCGTTGGAGGAAAAGCCGCCAAACACGACGGAATGGATGGCGCCCAATCGCGCGCAGGCCAGCATGGCCACCAGGGCCTCGGGGATCATGGGCATGTAGATGATGACCCGGTCACCCTTCTCCACCCCCAGGCGCGCCAGGCCGCCGGCAAACAGGGAAACCTGCTGCTGTAGCTGGGCATAGGTGATGGTCTGCTTGTTCTGGGTGACGGGGCTGTCGTAGATGATGGCCGCCTGCTTGCCCCGGCCGCTCTCCACATGCCGGTCCACCGCGTTGTAGCAGGTGTTCAGTTCACCACCGGCGAACCAGTGGTAAAAGGGCGCCTTGCTGTCATCCAGCACCTTGTCATACGGCTTGTACCAGTCGATCCCTTCGGCGGCTTCACCCCAGAAACCCTCCGGATCATTGACCGAGCGGTTATAAACCTCTGCGTAACCCATGACTCGCTCCTGCTGTGCGTGTCCCCCATCAGGGGGGGTGATGGCCACGTTCTGGTGGGTGGCCTTTTCGATGGTGAGCCCGTGAAGGGCCTGGTTCGTATCTCGTCAAGGCATGACCTTAGAGGATTTGGCGAATGTGTCAACAATTTCCGGGGGGTGTTGCGAGTATGGGCGCATGATGGGCCAATCCGGACCATGCATGTGGGTCATGTGTCGACTCCCGAATCCCGGTGCTTTGTCAGAATCGGGGCAGGTCAGGGAAGGGTAGCTGCCCTCGATGCACGTGCATGGCACCGAATTCGGCGCAGCGGTGCAAGGTGGGCACCGCCTTGCCCGGATTGAGCAGGCCCTGGGGATCAAAGGCCGCCTTCACCGCGTGAAACTGGGTGAGCTCCGCAGGCTGGAACTGCACGCACATCTGGTTGATCTTTTCGATGCCCACGCCGTGCTCGCCAGTGATGGTGCCACCCACCTCCACGCACAACTCCAGGATCTGACCGCCCAGCTCTTCGGCTTTCTCCAGTTCGCCCGGCTGGTTGGCATCGAACAGGATCAGTGGGTGCAGGTTGCCATCCCCGGCATGAAACACGTTGGCCACCCTGAGTCCGTAGGCCTTTGACAGGTCGGCAATCCCGCCCAGCACTTTGCCCAGCTGGCGCCGGGGGATGGTGCCATCCATGCAGTAGTAGTCCGGCGAGATACGCCCAACAGCAGGGAAGGCGGCCTTGCGGCCGGCCCAGAAGCGCATGCGCTCGGCCTCGTCGGTGGCGGTGCGCACCTCGGTGGCTCCGGCCCCGAGCAGCAGTTCGCGCACCTCGTGCACCTGCTCGGAAACTTCGGCGTCGGTACCATCCAGCTCACATAGCAGGATGGCCGCTGCGTCCACCGGATAGCCGGCATGGACGAAGTCTTCGGCTGCACGGATGGCGTCGTTGTCCATCATTTCCAGGCCACCCGGGATGATTCCCTGGCCGATGAGGGCGGCCACGGCTTCGCCAGCCACCTGGGGGTTGTCGAAGGCGGCCATGAGTACCTGGGCGCGCTCGGGTCTGGGCAGCAACCGGACCGTGACCTCGACAATGATACCCAGCATGCCCTCCGATCCGTGGATGAGAGCCAGCAGGTCATATCCCGGGCTGTCCAGGGCCTCGGACCCCAGGGTGACCAGGTCGCCTTCAATGGTGAGCATTTTCACCGCCACCACGTTGTGCACGGTCAGGCCGTACTTGAGGCAATGCACGCCGCCGGAGTTCTCGGCCACGTTGCCGCCAATGGAGCAGGCGATCTGCGAGGAGGGGTCGGGGGCGTAGTAGAGCCCGTGGGGTGCAGCCGCTTCGGAGATGGCCAGGTTGCGCACCCCGGGCTGAACTCGGGCGAGTCGCTTGACCGGGTCCAGATCGATGATCTCGTTGAAGCGCGCCAGGCTCATGAGCACGCCATTGGGGAAGGGCAGGGCGCCGCCGGAGAGCCCGGTGCCGGCGCCGCGAGCGGTGATGGGAATGCCCCGCTCCCGACAGATGGCCAGGGCCTGCCGGGCCTGATCCAGGTCGTGGGGGATGATCACCGCCAGCGGCAGTCGCCGGTAGGCGGACAGGCCATCGCACTCGTAGGGTCTCAGGTCTTCTTCTTCGTGGAGGACGGTGTCCGCCTGCAGGGCCTGCTCCAGCGCCTTGATGAGATCCGCCTTCGCTTGTGGGCTGACGGTAGGGTGAGGATCGGGGTAGAGCGGATCCTTGGGAGTCTGGGGTTGAGCGGACATGAAACCCTCCTCACGAAGACATTGCATGGAGTGTCCTACCCCCGGCCCGTGCGGTCAATCGCCAAGGGACCCTGTGCTACCATCCCCTCAGTTTTCATCCACCTTTTTCCTGATCCTGGATACGGACGCATGCTCGATCCCAAGACCCTCAGAAATGACCTGGACACCATCGCCGCCCGCTTGGCGCGCCGGGGCTTTGCGCTGGATACCGATGCCTTCAATCGCATGGAGACCGCCCGCAAGGAATTGCAGGTGCGTACCCAGGAGTTGCAGAACGAGCGCAACACCCGTTCCAAGGCCATCGGTCAGGCCAAGGCGCGGGGCGAGGACATCGAGCCCCTGAAGGCGGAGGTGTCGCGTCTGGGAGATGAACTCAAGGACTGCGAAAGGCGCCTGGGTGAACTGCAGCAGGAACTGTCGGACTTTATGATGGGCATCCCCAACCTGCCCCACGAGAGCGTGCCCCAGGGGGATGACGAGGATCAGAACGAGGAGGTGCGTCGCTGGGGTGAGCCCCGCGCGCTGGACTTCGAGCCCCGGGATCACGTGGACCTGGGGGCGCCCCATGGCTGGATGGATTTTGACAGCGCGGCGCGCATCAGCGGCAGCCGCTTTGCGGTGATGCGCGGTGCCATGGCCCGGCTGCACCGGGCGCTGATCCAGTTCATGCTGGACGTGCACACCCGGGAGCATGGCTATCAGGAAGTCTATGTGCCTTACCTGGTGAATGCCGATAGCATGCGGGGCACGGGGCAGTTGCCCAAGTTTGCGGCGGATTCGTTCCGGATGGCCGATGATCCGGGCTTTTACCTGATTCCCACGGCCGAGGTGCCGGTGACCAATCTGGCCCGGGACAGCATCCTGTCCGCCGAGCAGGTGCCGGCCCGGTTCGTGTGTCACACGCCGTGCTTCCGCTCGGAGGCGGGTGCCTATGGCAAGGACACCCGGGGGCTGATCCGCCAGCATCAGTTCGAGAAGGTGGAGATGGTGCAGCTGGTGCCCGCGGGTGATTCCTGGCGTGCCCTGGAGGAGTTGACCGGGCATGCCGAGAGCATCCTGCAGCGTCTGGAACTGCCCTATCGGGTGGTCACCCTATGCACGGGGGATCTGGGTTTCTCGTCGGCCAAGACCTATGACCTGGAGGTGTGGCTGCCGGGGCAGAACACCTATCGGGAGATTTCCTCCTGTTCCAATTTCGAGGATTTCCAGGCCCGGCGGATGATGGCCCGCTATCGTAACCCGGAGACGGGCAAGCCGGAGTTGCTGCATACGTTGAATGGGTCGGGTCTGGCGGTGGGCCGCACCTTGGTCGCCGTGGTGGAGAACGGTCAGGATGCCGAGGGGCGCATCCATATCCCTGAGGCATTGCAGCCTTATATGGGTGGGCTGAGTGTGCTGGATCCTGGGGTGGGGGCCGGCTGATTCCGCGGGTATCGCCTTCTCCTTGGCACGCGGCTCCTTCGGTTGGCTTCAGGGTGGGGGCCGGAGACTGGTGTGGCTTCGATGGGTCGTCATCGTGGGGCGTTGTGAGGAGTCTTGCCGCGGACTATTGAAGGGTGATGGTTTGCCGCACTGATGGGCATTCGAAGGAGTGGACGATGAGGCATTGTTTATCGCGACATCGATTGACGCTGGCCGGATGGCTTTGCGGGCTCCTGGTGGCGTTCCTGGGCCTTGGGGCACCGGCGGTGGCGAAGGATCAGCCTCCCATTGATGACACGCCGCGCCTGATCGGTCTGCAGCATCCCCACTGGTTCGAGCTCTCCCTGCTGGATCTGCGGGAGGATCTGGAGAGGGTGCGGGAGCAGGGCAAGCGGGCCCTGGCCGTGTACGTGGGTATGGATGACTGTCCTTATTGCGAGGCCCTGTTCGAGGTCAATTTTGCCGAGCCGGACATCGTTGAATACACGCGGCGGCATTTCAATGTGGTGGGGCTGGATGTGCTGGGCAGCCGCGAGATGACCACGCTTGAGGGTGAGTCCATGACGGAGCGGGAGTTCGCCGTGGGCAAGGGGCTGAATTTCACGCCTGCCTTCATCTTCTATGAGCCGGACGGCACACCGGTGTTTCGTCTGCGCGGGTATCACTCACCTTATCGTTTCCGCGCCGCGCTGGAATACGTGGCCGATGGTCACTACGAGAACGAGACCTTCCGCGAGTATCTGGCTCGCGCGGATCCACCGCCAAGATTCGATCCGGATGATCTGAATCACCAGGATTTCTTTGCCCCCAAGCCCTTCGCCCTGGATCGCTCACGCATCCCAGCCGACCGCCCGCTGGCGGTGTTTTTCGAGCAGGGGGAGTGTCACGCCTGCGACATTCTGCATACCGAGCCGCTGGGCGACGAGCAGGTGCTGGAGTTGCTGGATCTGTTCGAGGTGGTGCAACTGGATATGTGGTCGGAGGAAACGCCGGTACGCACGCCGGACGGCCGTTCCATGACGGCCCGCGCCTGGGCGGAGGATCTGGGCCTGTTCTACGCACCCACGCTGATCTTCTTTGACGAGGCGGGTGAGGAGATCATCCGCATCGATTCGGTGGTGCGGCTGCACCGGCTGCGTTCGGTGCTGGAATACGTGCTCACCCGGGGGTACGAGGACTATCCCACCTACCAGCGCTGGCGGATGGAACAGGGCGGCTGATCAGTCGCGGTCGTCCCGGTCCACGGGGGGATCAATGCGAGGGGGGCCTGCCCGCTTCTGGGAGACCAGTTGCGCCACCAGGTGGGCGATGCCGGTCATGAAGGCCACCATGAAGAACAGCGCCAGCATCGGGATGCCGGCGATCACGAACAAGAAACCCAGGGGCGAGACCTGGATCAGCCAGGCTCCCAGGGCAATGAGCATCCAGCGCCCGGCAAAGGTCCCGCAGTGGTCCCGGCACCAGGCTGCTCGGACCAGCCTCTCTTCGGGCGTGGCCTTGGGCATGTCCTTGAGGTGCCATGGGGCGAGCAGGTAGGCCAGCACGGTATGGTGGACTGGCGAATTCTTTGGGTCGGTCTGATTCATGGTGCTGCTCGCAAAGGGGCCGGTGGGCAGGTCACGGGGCATTCAGGTTATCACGCGGGCCTGTTGCGATCCGACAGGGCAGCGCTGGAACGGGCGGGCCGCGTGGAGGCGGCCCGCCCGATGAAGCCTGGAGGTGGTGACTATCGCCCCATGCCGGGCTGGTCCAGACCGCCAGCCGGGGGTGGCTCAAGGCCGCGTCCCTGTCCAGGGGGCTGTTGGTTCAGGCCTCTACCCTGGCCCGGGGGTTGGTTGAGGCCACGGCCTTGCCCCATGCCGGGCTGGCCCATGCCGGGTTGAGGCCGGGTCCCGTCTTGATCCTGCCAGCGCGTCCACTCCCGGGCGGTGGGTGAGTTATCGAGGATGTCCCGTTGCCCGCGGTCCAGGGATCGGTACAGTGCCCGTGCGGCATTTCGAGCCTCCCGGGCCTCTTCCAGCCGCACTTGGGCCATCGAGACGCGCGTTTCCATGCGACTCAGGAAATCCGTCTCCTGCATGGCTTCGCGGCGCTGGGATCGATCCTCAGGGGTCTGACGAGGTCCCATGTGCTGGACGAACTCGTTCCACAGGGCCCGTTGCTCATTGTCGAGATCGAGGGACGCCTCCAGTTGCTCAATACCCCGCTGCCCCGGCGCCATGCCGGGCTGCTGCATGCCCCCCTGTCCCATTCCGGCCTGAGCCAGGGTCACGGGCTCATCGGCCTGGAGCGGAGCGGCCAGGCCAGCCATCAGCACTGCCGTGGCAACGCCCACATACAGGGCCGTCGAGCGATTGTGATTCGATCGTTTCATCATGCAACCTCCGAGAAAAGATCTTGAAAAGGGCCGCTCCCACCGGGACACGCCTTTGCACCATGGCCTTTGCCCCGACACGGGTCAACCTCAAATGGCCTGGTCCACCCGTGCGGAATCGCCCTTGTCCATGCGCTCGATGGCCTCGTTGCCCTGCTGGGCCAGGGCATCCAGGCGATCGATCTGCGCATCCAGCTTGGGCAGGGCCTCCTGACGGTAACGGGATACCTCATCGATGGCCCCCACCACGTCCTCGAAGGCTTCCTCCAGCTTTTCCATGTCCAGCATGGTCGAGGCGGCCCGGTTCTGGATTTCCACCCCCTGGGTGCGCAGTGCGTGGGCCGTGCCGGCAATCATGTCCGAAGTGGTGGTGTTGATGGCCTCCACCCGGTCCAGTACTAGGCGCTGGTTGGCCAGGGCCATGGCCACGGTGACGGCCACATTCAAGGCGGACACGGTGACGTTGATGGCCCGGTCCACGCCGCGCATCAGCTCCCGGTTATTGCGGATCACCACCTCAAGAGACAGGATGCCCTGCTGGCTCACCGCCAGTTGCTGCTGCAGATCCACCACCCGCTGGCGCAGCGGGAAGAGCAGTTCTTCGTCCACAAACCGCTTGCGACCGTCATCCTCCGGAAGTTGCCGGGATTTTTCGCTGAGACGCCGATCAATCAGGCGCCCCAGGGCGATCTGTCGCTTGAGCTGCTCCAGGCTCTCGCGCAAGGATTTCTGGTCGTCGCTGAGGGTGAGGTTGTCCCGGTGAAGCATGTCCTTGCCTGATTCCAGATCCTTGATGATGGCATCCAGCGCCTCCTGGGCCGTCTCGAACTTGTGGAAGTACCGCTGCAGGGGCGTGCCTACCCCTGGCAGGCGGGACAGCATGCGTTTCAGGCCGCTGGCACCGAGATTGTGTCGGCGTGGATCCAGATCCACCATCCGGTCGCGCAGATCCAGCAGCGACTTGGCCACCGGACCACCCTCGTCGCCCTGATGGGCCAGTTTGCGGATGGGGGCCTGCAGCATCTGGCTGCGATGGGCCGCCTGGCGCTGGATATTCAGCCCCATCTCATCCACCGCCTGACGGTGGCGATGGTCTGGTGTTTCCTTCGGTTCGCCTCCCAGCACCTGATCGAGGAAACGGTCCGCCAGGGCATTCAGTTCCGGATCATCCGTCACCGTTTCCGGATCGCTCTCCTTTTTCACCTGGGACTCGATCTCCTCGGTGGTGGGCAGCGAGAGATTCAAAGGGTCGGAATCATGGCGGCTGACGTTCATCTCGGGCCTCGGCTAGGGACTGCGGCGTGAATGCCCATGATACGCATGCGGCAGCCCGGGTTCACTAACCCTTGCGACCGTAGTGGTGGGCCTTTTCCACGAATTGGCGCAGATCCTCCATGGCCTGTTCGGCGGCCACCGAGGCGCGGGGGCGGTCGGTGTTGACGGCGGACACAGCCACGGCGGCATCGTCCAGGGCGGTGATGGCGGCCTCGTTGCGGGCACCCAGGTCGCGCAGGCGGGTTTCGGTTTCCTGCACCAGTTCCAGGCGTCGCTCCAGGGCGCGCCGTTCCTCGTCGCTCATATGGGACTCCCGATCCAGGCGGCCCCGTACATGATTCACGTCCACCCCTCGTACGCCGCGTGCCACCGAGGCCATGGTGTTCAGGTTGTCCACTGCGGTCCAGGAGACTTCCCGGACCAGCTTGAGGGAGCGTTCGAAGGTCAGTTCACGTTCGTCGAACTTGCCCTCAAGCACCTCGTTCACGTGGGCGTAGCGGGTATAGATGCGATCCACCTGGCTGGCCAGATCCGGCCGCCGCGCCTTCAGCAGAGCGCCCTTGGTGTCGCACAGGGCTCGCACCAGTTCATCGGCACCCACCGGCGGTTGCTCCGGATCCAGAATGGCCAACCCGGCTTCCCTTGCCTTGTGTTCCAATGCCGCCCGCTCCCGCTGCGCCGCCGCCTCCTGCTCGGCCTCCTGACGTCGCTCGGCGCGTCGCCGAAGCCACCCACGCCAGGACCGCTCCGCCGGGATGGCCACGAAGATGGCCAGCAGCCCCGCCACCCAGCCACCCAGGGTGGGACCAAAGCCGCCAAACAGGGAAGTGACCCAGAGGATGAAGGCGATGAAGGGGAGGATGAGCCAGTAGCGCAGCATCACATGCCAGCGGGTGGGGTTCTCCAGAGGCACGGCCATGCGTGGCTCGATCAACCCAATGATCAGCCAAGGCAGGCAGGAGATGAACAGCCCGTAGGCAAAACCTTGCAGGAATCCCAGCATGGGGTCAGTCTACTATTTCCAGCAGCCAAAACGGAGTCCCTGAACGGAAGCCGGACCCGCTGGAACATCCCGCGTGGGACCGGCCCCCGGCCGCGAAGCCCATGTCGGGGATGACTCCTGTGGTGATCCCGGGCCCCCATTCGCGGGCAGGCCCGCTCCCACAAAAAAATCACCACCAACCACTGGGAGTTTCTGCCTCTTTTTTCTTTTTTCCAAGAGCCACCTGAGTGTCCGGGCCTCGGCGGGGTGGCATGTCTGGGAGCGGGTGTTCGCCGCATGGATGCGGCGGTCAAGCCTACAGGGAGGTATTCACGGCGTCCCGCGGACAGGCATGCCACCCCGCCGAGGCCTTGCCCGGATGCTGAACCCAGGGAAGAGGCGAAAAGGGGTCTGTCCCCGTTTTGAGTTTTGTTAGACTCGGGTGGGGAAGAGCCATGCCCGGGGCATTCTCGCGCCGGGTTCACGCAACAGGAGGGAATCCATGGGTTTTGCACTGTCCGACATGCAACTGACCAGCCCCGCCTTTTCCCAGGGCGGCGCCATCCCCAGCCGGCATACCGGGGAGGGCGAGGATGTCTCGCCGGCGCTGGCCTGGAGTGGTGCTCCTCAGGGCACCAAGGCCTTTGCCGTCATCTGCCACGACCCCGATGCACCACTGATTTCTCCGGGTGGTACCTACGGCTTCGTCCACTGGGTGCTCTACAACATCCCAGGATCAGTGGCCCGATTGCCCGAGGGGGTGGAGGAATACACCAGCGGCGCCACCGATTTCGGCCGTACCGGCTATGGGGGCCCCATGCCGCCCGAGGGGCACGGCGTGCATCAGTATTACTTCTGGGTGCTGGCGCTGGATCGGGAAATGGATCTGCCGGAGGGACTCACCCTGTGGCAGTTGCTGGAGAAGATCGAGCCGGCCGTGATCGGCATGAATCGGCTGGTGGGGACGTATCAGCGCGGCTGACCCCATCGCCTGCATTGGCATTTTCAAGCGCCAGGGATTGCCACAAAAAAGGCCACCCCGGTTACGACCGGGGTGGCCTTTGAGGCGGGTCCGACCTGTCGCCTTAGAATGTCATGAAGCGGGCGTCATCAAACATCAGTTCGCCCATTTGCGGCGGGGTGGCCACGCCAACACCGTCGATCAGGTCATCCTTGGTGTAGTCACTGTTGGGAAGGAACAGGGCGCAGACCTGCACGCTGGCAGCGCCACGCATGACGTTCTGCATGATCTGCTGGGGAGTGGCGTCGGCGCCCTTCATGGTGGGGCCTTCGTAGGAACGGGTGGCCAGTTCGCCGCCCTTGTCGCACAGCAGTACATGCAGTTCGGCACCGCGCTCTACAAGCTGCCCGGACAGGATCATGGCCATTGCCTGGGTCTGAGGCTGGTCGGTGGTGACGGTGACCACCACGCGGTTGCTGTCAGCCGCGGCAGCCAGAGGAATCATGGCCAACAGCAGGGCCAGGGAAATGATGCCGGTCTTGAGATGCTTCATGGTCAGCAATACTCCTGTTTGCGAATGACGATGAACACCATATCATCAAATTCTAATGTTTGTCTCCCGTTGAGCGGGATGGAATTCACAGTTCCGGCATACGCAGCCGGCGGAGCCTTGTATCCATGGTCAAATTTCTCACCCTGCTGATCCTGCTGGCCTTCGCCTGGTGGCGCTTCAAGCGCTGGTGGCGAGTGCGGCAACTCAAGGCGCAGGGGCAGCCGGTGCCTGAGGAGACGGGTATCCGGCCGATCACCCTGCTCAGCATCGTCCTGCTGGGCGTCTACGGCGGCTTCCTGCTCTGGCATCTGTTCGGGCAGCCCCAATGAGGTTATGACGGGACATCAGCGCGAGCGCATCCAGCGCCGTGTGACCTCGGCCCCGGCGCGAGCCGTCTGCTTCAGCACCCTTTTCCATTCCCCCGGCGAGGCCTTGAGCAGGATGCGCATGGCACGGCCCCGCTGCGCCCGATCCAGCTGGCCATTGACCCGGTCCCATATGGCGTCGACGTTGTAGGCCTTCTCCCGGGTATCCAGCCGAGCCGGAATGGTGGATTCCACGGACACGCCCAGATCAGTGGAAATCACCTCCATGGCGCGGCGTATTGCCTGCGCCTTGGGGCGCGTGGGAGCCTGCAGCTCATAGGGAGGCTCCCACTCCCGCGGCGGCGACAGGCGATCCACGTGGCTCAGGATGACCAGGATCGGGGGCAGGATGCGGCGCGGGTCGGCGGCAAAGCGCTGTCGCAGGTGCTCCAGTGCCCGTCCATCCAGGGCCCGATCGGCCCGGTGGGCATCCACCACCCAGAGGATGCAGTCGCTCTCGCAGAGTGTGTCCACCAGGGCATCAATGCCCTCCCTGTCCTTGAGTCCCGGGGTGTCCACGAGCACCGCCTCGGGCAGACCATCACGCTCCAGCAGATAGCCGTTGGCCTCATGAGTGCTGGGGAGTACATCCACACCGGCAGCCACCCGGTCAAGCAGACAATTGACCAGGCTGGATTTACCTGCGTTGGCCTGACCGGCCACCATGATGCGGATGGGCCCCCCCTGGTCCGCCAGAGCCACGCCCGGCCCCATGGCCTGCATGGCCGCGGCTTCGTCCAGTTGTTCGGTATCGATGCGCAGCCGCCCGGAATACAGTTCAATGGCGGCGCGGCCCACTTCCTCCACCCAGATGCGGGCACCGCGCCGTCGCAGATAATCCCCGGCCTCACCCATCATCATGGACACCATGCGTTCCCGGGCCTCGGCCATCACGGCGCCCAGGGGATTGACCAGTCGGGCCGCCCGGTACACCCGCGTGGCACCGCGAAACCAGCGCATGCTGGTGCTGGCAGCCGGCTGAAAGTCCCACAATCGCATCAACTGACTGGCGCGGATCATGTGGGAGCCAGGCACCTTGTCCAGCATCACCCGGCGCAGGCGCACGCTCACCCGCTCGGTGAGCAACAGCGCCTCGGGTACGGTGAAACGCCACATGGGGTGGCGTTCCTCCGGGTGATAGTGGCGGGCCACCTGCTCGATGGTTTGCCGGCCGGCCAGCAACAGCAGGCGGTAATCGCCGACGATATGGGGGTCTGAGTCGGCCGCGATCTGTTGCACGCTTTGCCAGGCGGCCATGTCCCGGGGGGACCAGTCCGCATCCGGTGCCGAGACCGCGCCCTGATCCTTGTCATCGCTGATGGCATCCACGCGCTCGGCCCGCCGTTGCAGCCACAGGGACAAGGTGTATCCGACCAGTCCCAGCCCGGTGGCGATGCCCAGCCAGATCAGGAGCCAGCCCTGCTGCCACAGCCAGAAGGCCCCCAGGGGGATCAGGATCAGAAAGGGCAGGGTGGCGGCGGCAAAGGCTGCGGCCAGGGCGCCCCAACGGGTCCAGAGCGTGCCGGGCCGGGTCATGAGTGGGGTCCTCCCGAGGGCGGGGATGGGTTAAGCCCGTTTTGTCGCCGGAACAGGGTGTGAGCCTCCTTGAGGGCGCCATTGAAGGCCTCGGACACACCCTCGGGTGTATTCACACCCATGCGCACCTGTTCAAGGTAATAGCAGGCGGCGCGCCCCAGCGCGTAGGTGACGGCGGCGCTGGCCGCTCCCGCCACCGCCGCCCCCGCAGCCTGACCATACACCGGGATCAGCTTGCCCAGTTGCCGGGCGGCGAACCCGGCCCCCAGGCCCAGCAGGGTGCCCGAGCCCAGGGAGGCCATGAAGGCCTTGAGCGTGGGCCGATCCCAGGTGAGGGCATAGAATTCCCCGATGCTGTGCAACATCTTGCCCTGCAGGGTGGGTACGGTGACCATGCCTACCACGGGCACCATGTCGGTGACCCCGGCAGCGGTGGCATAGCCCAGTATGTGCGGGCGGATGCGGGCCTGGCGGCTGTCGCGAGCGTTGCGTGCCAGTTCCCGGATCAGGCCGGCGCGCCCGGCACTGCAGGCCGCCTCCAGGGCGTCCAGCAGGGCATCAAGGCCGTAGTCCGGGTCACTGAAGTCGTCCTCCGGGCGGGTGAGGTCCACGGCCACCTGGTGGAATGGCCCGTGGCCCGGCAGTTCACGGAAGGCCCGCGCCTGGGTTTCCATGGAGCGCCGCAGATCCTCAAGGTCGGGGTCACGGGCCAGGGCTTCAGGCCCTGGATGATCCCGGTCATCCGGGTAGCCGTCATGCAGGCGGGTCTGCACCAGCACGATGGCCCAGTCCGGATGGCGGCGGCGCACCTGCCTGAGCACCCGCAGGAGGGTCTCCTGCTGTGGGTCCATGGCCCGTGCCACAGCAATCACCGCATGGGCGCCCCGTTCCACCACGGCCAGATCATCGCTGGGGTCGTAACCCGCTTCCTCCAGGCCGCGCGTATCCAGAAACCGCACCACCGGGACATCCGCCGGGAACTCATGGATGCGCGAGGCCCGGGTGCAGGGTTCAAAGGCGCTGCCGATCTCCACCTGGGGGTCGCCGGTGACACTGCGCACGATGGAGCTCTTGCCCGACTGCACCTTGCCCAGCAGCCAGAGCACGGGTGCTCGGGCGCGGGCCTGGGCACGGATGTCGGCGGCCAGGCCCGGATCCGGTTCGGGTTTGAGTACGGCGTCCATGAAGCGTCGCCATGGGGTGGTGGGTTTCAAGACTTGGGAACCTCCGCATCCAGGAGTAGACTCAGATTTTACATCCCTACCCGCAAGCACCCGGAGACATTGCACCATGGACGCCCACCCAGGTAACCGTATTCTCCAGCGCCGCATGACCCGACGTGACTTCCTGTGGCTGATGTCTGCCGCTTCCGCCGGTGCGGTGGTGGTGCCCCAGTTGCAGGGCTGCGCAACCGATCCGGTCACCGGCCAACAGCGTCTCATGCTCATGTCCGAGCAGGAAGAGATCAATATTGACAGGCAGCACTCGCCGCACCAGTTCTCCAACGACTTCGGGTTGTTGCGCGACGATCGGGTGAACCGCTACGTGAGCGAGGTGGGCACTTCCGTGGCCGAGGTCTCCCATCGTCCCCACATGCCCTACAGTCACAATGTGGTCAATGCCAACTATATCAATGCCTACACCTTCCCCGGGGGCACCATGGCCTGCACTCGCGGCATCATGGTGGAGATGGAGGACGAGGCACAACTGGCAGCACTGCTGGGCCATGAGACCGGTCACGTCAATGCCCGGCATACGGCGCGACGCCAGACCACCGGCTTGCTGGCCTCCCTGGCGCTGGGAGGGCTTGGCATTGCTGCGGCTCAGTCCGAGCAGCTTTCCGGATACAGCAATCTCATCTACGCCGTGAGCGCGGTCGGCGCCACGGCGCTGCTGGCCCACTACAGCCGTCAGAACGAGCGTGAGGCAGACGATCTGGGGCTGCAGTACATGGCCGAGGCAGGCCAGAATCCCCAGGGGATGGTGGATCTCATGGACATGCTGCGCTCCATGTCCGACCGTCAGCCCAATGCCCTGGAAACCATGTTCTCCACCCATCCCATGAGCCAGGAGCGCTTTGATACCGCTCAGCGTGAGGCCCGGTCCCGTCATGGCGATGCCATGGGTCGCAACGTGCGTCGCGAGCGGTACATGGACAATACCCGTGACCTGCGCCGCATCAAGCCGGCGATCAAGGAGATGCAGGCAGGAGAGGAGCGTCTGGCCCGGGAACAGCCTCGGCAGGCCGAGGAGCACTTTGCCAAGGCCCTGCGCCAGGTACCTGACGACTATCCCGGCCTGGTGCTCATGTCCAAGGCCAAATCGGCCCAGGGGCAACATCAGGAGGCCCGGCGCTATCTGGAGCAGGCACGGGCGGCCTACCCCGAGGAGGGGCAGGCAGTCCATCTCAGTGGCATCAATCAACTGGCGCTGAACCGGCCAGACGCTGCCCTGGATCATTTCCAGCAATACGAGCGCATGCTGCCCGGCAACCCGAACACGATCTTTCTCAAGGGGGTGGCCCACGAGGGCATGCAGAACCGCCAGGCGGCTGCCCGGGAGTATCAGCGTTTCGTCCAGCAGGTGGGCACCCAGACCCCGCAGGGTCGGTTTGCAGCCCAGCGCCTGGAGGCGTGGCAATAGGTCATTGCTTGACGTGGCCCGCTTGTCGCGGAGGGGGGGAGTGGGTAGTTTTGGTGGATGAACCCATCATCCGTGACTGATCGAAAGCCGCGTCGTCACCCCCTCGCCCGTCCGCGCCTGTGGATCCTGATCATCCTGGTCGTGACCGGGCTGGTGCTGGCCGCCTGGCAGCCCATCTCCCTGGATGCCCTGCTGGACTGGGGCCACGCCATGAGTGCCAACCCCCTGGTGGCCGTGGGCATCATCCTGCTCCAGGCACTGCTGCTGGCTGCGGCCCTGCCGGGTACCCTCATGCTCTGGGTGGTGGCCCCGGTCTATGCACCGCCGGTGGCTGCCTTGATCCTCACCTGCGGCAGCGTGCTCGGTGCCCTGGGGGCCTACATGGTCGCCCGGCGCCTGCGGGGCGCCCACCCCGAAGAGGTCGACCATGGGCGGGTGCTGAATTTGTTGCGGGAGCGCGGGGATCTGCTCACGCAACTGACCCTGCGGGTGACGCCCGGATTTCCCCATTCGGTGGTCAACTACGCCGCCGGTATGCTGCATTTGCCATTGAAGACCTTTCTGGTGGCGGCGGTGATCGGCCTTGGGGTCAAGTGGATGGTGTATGCCGCGGCCGTGGATGCCTTGGTGGATGTCGGTACTGGCGCCGAACCTCTGGGCCTGGAGTCGGTGGCCCCGCTATTGGTGCTGGCCCTGTTCCTGGGCATCGGCGCAGTGGCCCGACACCTGTTCCTGCGCCACCGCGGCCGCCGGTGATTCAGTATCCACATGACACTGACCATGCCCGGTCATGCCCTGTGGGAGCGGCCCTCGGCCGCGAAGGGATTTGCCTACCGAAAGCCACCAAAGTATCCGAGCCTCGGTGGGGTGGACTGCCTGGGAGCGGGTGTTCGCTGCATGGATGCGGCGGTCAAGCCTACAGGGATGTATTCACGGCGTCCCGCGGACAGGCAGTCCACCCCACCGAGGCTCCCGCAGATGTAAAACTCTGGGTGACGGTGTTCGTGCAACCCCGCAACCCCCTTCGCGGCCGAGGGCCGCTCCCACGGGGGCAGGTGTCGGTCAGGGAACTGGCTTTGGACTCAACGGGCTTAGTAGAATCCACCGGCTTTGCAGCATCACAACCCACATCCCGGGAGATTGACCCCTTGCCTTCCTACCTTGACGAATTTCACGCCCGTGACAACGGGGCTGTCCGAGTCACGCCGGATCAGGCCAGCCGCTTTGCCAAGGAGGTGGCCGGGGACTTCAATCCGATTCACAATCCGGATGCCAAGCGCTTCTGTGTGCCGGGTGACCTGCTGTTCTGCCTCGTGCTCAACCACTACGGGGTGAGTCAGCGCATGGGCTTTCGCTTTACCAACATGGTGGGCGCCGATGTGGCCCTGAGGTTCTCGCCCTCCGATGAGTCCAGCCTTGCCATCCAGGATGAAGCGGGCAAGACCTATCTGGAAGTGGAGCGGGAGGGTGAGCCCTCCACGGACCCCCAACTGATCGAATCCCTCACCCGGGACTATGCTGCGTTTTCCGGCCAGAACTTTCCTCACATCCTGGTGCCGCTGATGAAACAGCATGGCGTGATGGTCAACCCGCAGCGCCCGCTGGTGTTCTACGACAGCATGTCCTTTGCCTTTGATCAGTGGCCGGCACCGGCCCCGAGCCTGCGCTTTGCCAACGCCGAGCTGGTGGTGAACGGCAAGCGCGGCGACGTCGCCCTGGATTTCGATCTGCTGGCGGATGAGAAGGTGGTGGGGAGTGGTCGCAAGAAGCTGGTCATCTCCGGTCTGCGCCCCTTTGAACAGGCGGTGATGGATGACCTGGTGCGTCAGTACGATGGCTGGAAGTCGGATTATCAGTCCAGAGGGTAAGCACTTTGCATCGCTGCTTGGTGCAGCATCGGGCGCGGGTTGCCGGCCGCCTGCGCTCTGGTTGTGCTTCCAGGCAGGCCCGAAGAGGCTGGGCCCTGACTGCTCCAGCCTCCCCGGAAGCGGTCAGAACTGTTGTCGCGACCGCCACAGGGCCCAGATGGCCAGTCCAATGACCAGCAAATGGCCCACAACCGCCGCATTGGCCAGGGTGATGCCCAGGACCTGAGGTCCCATCTCGTCACACATGCCCGTGGCCATGAACAACGTGGGTGCCTGGTCCCCCAGCCACTCCACAAGGCGTTCGATGGGTCCCGGTTCAACGCCCACGCAGGAAAACCCCAGATCCGCGGGCTGGCGTTCCAGCCAGCTCTGATAGCCAGCCGCCCCCAGCCCCGTGCCCGCTGTCGCGACCACCAGCACGCCCAGGATCATGCCGGGCAAGGCGGCCCCGAATAGAACGCCGCCCAGGGCCAGTGCCGCCAGGACCATGAAAATCAGTCTCTGGAAGATGCACAGATGACACGGGTGAAGATTGAAGAACTCGGTCAGAACAATGCTCAGGCTGGCCGCCAGGGCACAGAGCAAGGCTATCGCGAGCCAGAGGGGGCGAACCGCCGGTGTGAACATGTGGAGTCTCTCATGGTTTGCGTGAACATATGCGGTTGATGAGATATATCGCAGAGCGTATGCTTCATGAGCAATGTCATTCTCCTGGAGGCGCTCATCATGACCGAAGTGACCGGATTCGATCCACCCTTGTGCTGCTCGCGAGTGGGGGGTGGAGCTCTGGACGAGACCTGCGATTGAGAATGAAGAGGCATTGCTGATGCGCATACGCGATTTAATGACCGCGGATCCCCGGCAGATCCACGCGGATACACCCATCCCCGAGGTGGCTCGCCTGATGGTTGAGCATCGCATCAACGGCGTGCCAGTGGTGAGTGGGGAAGGGCATCTGGAGGGCATCGTCACCACAGGCGATCTCACCCATCGGCTGGCCGATGAGCGCATCGAACAACGGGAATCCTGGTGGAAGGAGTCCTACTATCGGTCGCCCATCGGTGGCGCCCGGGACGAGGGCCCGAATCGCGCCAGCGGTCGCACCGCCGGTGAGGTGATGACCCGCAAACTGGTCACACTGGGCCCCGATGACGACATGACCCTGGCGGCCCGCATGTTTCTGGAACATGGAGTACAGGCCCTGCCGGTGGTGGAGGGAGAACGCCTCGTGGGAATCATCTCCCGATTCGACCTGTTGGCCTGCCTCGCGGAAGACCCGGGGTGTTGCAATCCTTTCCGGGGGGGGAGGGCCGACCATGTGTCCCAGGACACAGACCCGGATGAACCAACCGAACCTTAGGACACTTTCATGCTCCTCACCGCCCTGACGATTTTCATCGCCACCATCACCCTCGTCATATGGCAACCCAAGGGCCTGGGCATCGGCTGGAGTGCCATGGCCGGCGCCGCGCTGGCCCTGGCCACCGGTGTGGTGCAGTTCTCCGACGTGCCCATCGTGGTGGACATCGTCTGGAATGCCACCCTGACCTTCGTCTTCATCATCATCATCTCCCTGTTGCTGGACGAGGCCGGGTTCTTTGAATGGGCGGCCCTGCACGTGGCCCGGTGGGGCGCGGGCAGCGGGCCCAGGCTGTATGCCTTCATCATCCTCCTGGGGGCTGCCGTGGCCGCCATGTTCGCCAATGACGGCGCCGCTCTGATGCTCACACCCATCGTGCTGGAGATGCTGCTGGCGCTGGGGTTCTCCGCCGGGGCGGCCTTTGCCTTCGTGATCGCCGCCGGTTTCATCGCCGACACGGCCAGTCTGCCCCTGGTGATCTCCAATCTGGTGAACATCGTTTCTGCCGACTTCTTCGGGATCAGTTTCCGTGAATACGCCTCGGTGATGGTGGTGGTCAACCTGGTCTCGGTGGCCGCGTCCCTGGCCGTGCTCTATCTGTTCTTCCGCAAGCAGATCCCGCGCACCTATCAACTGGCCGGGCTGCGTACGCCCAAACAGGCCATCAAGGACCCGGCCGTCTTCAAGGCCGGTTGGGGTGTGCTGGCCCTGCTGCTGTTCTCCTTTCTTGTGATCGAGCCCATGGGGGTGCCCATCTCCGCCATCGTGGGTGTGGGCGCTGCGGTGTTACTGGCCGTGGCCGCCCGGGGGCGGGCCATCTCCACCCGGCGGGTGGTGGTCAGTGCCCCCTGGCAGATCGTGATCTTCTCCATTGGCATGTACCTGGTGGTCTACGGTCTGCGCAATGCCGGACTCACCGCCGATATTGCCGGGGCATTGAACTGGATCGGTCAGTACGGCGTCATGGCCTCCGCTGTGGGGACCGGGTTCATTGCCGCTTTCCTCTCCTCAATCATGAACAACATGCCGGCCGTGATGGTGGTTGCCTTGTCCATCGACGAGGCCCAGGTGACCGGTGTCATCAAGGAGGCCATGATCTATGCCAATGTGGTCGGCTCGGATCTGGGCCCCAAGATCACGCCCATTGGTTCCTTGGCCACGCTGCTGTGGCTGCATGTGCTGGCGCGCAGGGGCATCCACATCACCTGGGGGCAGTACTTCAAGATTGGCATCATGATCACGCCGCCGGTGCTGCTGGTGACCCTGCTGGCCCTGGCTGGCTGGCTGAGCATCATTCGCTGATACCCCTGTCCCGTTCCATTGGTCACGAGAGTAACGCTCCATGAACCTGCTGTTTCTGTGTACCGGGAATTCCTGCCGTTCCATCCTGGCCGAGGCCACCTTCAACGCCCTGGCCCCCGAGGGCTGGCAGGCCATGAGTGCCGGCAGTCAGCCCACCGGGGCGGTCCATCCCCGCTCCCTGGCCTTGCTGGAGCGGGAGGGCATTCCCACCCTGGGGCTTCACAGCAAATCCTGGGAAGATCTGCCTCAACCCCCGGACGTGGTGGTCACGGTCTGTGCCAGCGCGGCCGGGGAGACGTGTCCGGTGTACCTGGGATCGGCCCTGCGCACCCACTGGGGTGTGGATGATCCGGCCAAGGCCACCGGCACAGAGGAGCAAATCAACGCCTCCTTTGAACAGGCCTACCGCACCTTGAGGCATCGCATCGAGGCGTTCCTGGCGCTGGGGCGGGATCATCCGGTGTTGCAAGATCCGGACGCCCTCAAGGCGGTTCTGGATCGCATCGGGGAACAAACCCCCTGAGGCAGGGGTCCATTGCACAAAGGTGCACGAAGCGATAACGTCACCAACTTGCCACCTGTGAGGCCTCATCCATGCTTGACCGCATCCTTGCCAGACACTCGATCGACCGCCAGCAGTTCCAACTGGGGGCACTGGTACTGTTCACCGGGCTGGTGCTCACGCTGCAGAACCCGGATGCGCGGGACTCGGCCGCGGAGCTGATATCCCACGTGGAGATGCCTTCCCTGTCCAACATCATGGAAATGCGCCCCAGCGGCCCGCCGCCGTGGATGGACAGCGATCAGTTCCTGATGGAAGACGCCGAGGAGATCCAGCCGGCGCTGGCGACGCTGGATCGGGATCAAGCCGTTCCTGCAGGGGATCTTCGGGAGCGCCCGCAGCGTTAAGGGGCGACGTGTTTCAGTCGAACGCCTGACTCAATACGTCGCGGTAATTGCGAATGCGCTGCACGAAATGCACCGGCTCGTAACCCCGCGCGTAGCCATATCTCAGTTGAGGGTAATACCGCTCATCCGAGAGTAGTGGCAACACCTCCCGCATGTCGGACCAACTGTCCGGGTCCTTCCCCAGGTCCCGGGCCAGTTGGCGGGCATCCAGGAGGTGGCCGCGACCCACGTTGTAGCTGGCCAGGGCCAGGAAGAGGCGATCAGGTTCCGGGATATGCTCTGGCAGCCGCCGGTGGCGGTCCTCCAGATAACGCGCTCCCGCCAGGATACTCTGCTCGGGATCCAGCCGATTGGTGACGCCCAGGGAGCGTGCGGTGTTCTGTGTAAGCATCATCATGCCGCGCACGCCGGTGGGGCTTCGGGCATTGGGGTTCCAGTGGGACTCCTGATAGGACAGGGCCGCCAGCAGGTCGGCTGGCATGTCGGTTTCCTCCTCAGCGGCCAGGAAAAGCTCCTTGTACTCAGGCAGGCGGTCCTCGATGCGCCGGTTCAGTGCTCGCAAGTCCACGAAATCGAACTCAGTGATGTAGGCGTAATGGCGCCGCTCCATGCGATCAATGGCCTCATCACCCTCCCGGCTGTTCATCCACCCAAAGGCCTGTTCCGCCAGCTCCGTGGCTCCTCCAGCCAGGTACCAGCCCAGATTCTGCCCCTCGGTGAGATCCATGGCCACGCTCAGTGATGGCATGAATCGGCGATTGACCTTGACGATGTTGGAGTCGGCCACAGTGCATTGCAGGGCCTTTTCCGCGACTTCTCCCAGCAGTCGCTCGGTGCCCTTGTTCACTTCCTGAAAACTGAGCCCCTCGTGATCGCTCGCCAGCGTCCGCAGCCGCTCGGCATAGCTGGAATCCGCTGTCACTGCGATTTCCACGTTGGCCAGATCCGCGTTCTGGCGGGGCTTGCTGGCAAGATCACGATGGCAGACCACCTGTTGAGTGACCTCGGTGTGAGCCGGTCCCCTTTCAAAGCGCTGGTTACGGGATTCCAGGTGCGTCAGCCCGGAAGCAGCCAGATGGGCCTTGCCGGCCTCCAGTGCGTCGATCACCTGGGCGGTGGAGTCGACCACCATCCAGTCCACCTCCCATCCATGGGCCTTGGCAAAATCGGTCACCAGGTCATATTCAGGGCCGCTGGGGCGCTCGTGACGGTCCAGGTAGTAGGTGGTGGGACCATTTCGGGTCACCACGACCAACACCCCGGATTCGTCCGGATGGACCTGGGCGACCCCGGAACCCCGCTCACAGCCGCTGAGCAGCCAGGGGAGCAGGCACAGGAGGATCAGAGCAGTGAGCAATCGTCTAATGTGAAAGGAATCCATCAATTCTCTTCGCTCCAATGACAGGGATCTTTCGGTCAGACACCGCGTGGGCGGAGGCTTTTCCGAGCTTAAGACTATACTTAATCTGAAGATTTTGCGCAGATCCAGGCCAGTTGATCCGGGGGATTCGAGCCTCGATCAAAGCGCCTGCCATGAGACACTCAACCCATATCCTCAGAGGGGTTTTCATGCTGTCCGGATACCGTCGTGCCCCGTGGTCACTGATGCTGGTGGTGTGCCTGTTCGTGCTGGGGGCCTGCTCCCCCCGGCCGGAGCCCCTGCTGCTATTGCCGCCGGATGCCGTGATCCTGGCCTTTGGTGACAGCCTGACCTACGGCACCGGGGCTCCGGCGGGAGCCAGTTACCCGTCCCATCTGGCGCGGATGACCGGTCTTGAGGTGATCAACGCAGGCGTGCCCGGCGAGGTGACCACTCAGGGGCGGGCGCGTTTGCCCGGGTTGCTGGATCAGTATCAACCGGATCTGCTGATCCTGATCCACGGTGGCAACGACATGCTGAGGCGGGGCGACAGCGAACACAAGCGGCAGAATCTGGAGGCCATGATCTTCACGGCTCGCGAGCGGGACATCCAGGTGGTGATGGCGGCCGTGCCCACACCGGCCCTGTGGCGGCTCAGTGGTGCCCAGGTGTACCAGGATCTGGCCGATGAACTGGGCGTGACCCTGGAGGGTGACGCCCTGGCCTATATTCTTTCCCGGGATTCCCTCAAGGCGGATCCCATCCATCCCAACGCCGAGGGCTATCGCATCCTGGCGGAGCGAGTCCATGATCTGCTCCGGGAGGCAGGCGCGTTGATCAACTGAAGTATCAAACAGCTTCGGGTGCGAGGTGATAGTGTGGCACACACATCCCGGGCATGAGAGGGCAGGGAGATACCCAGTGCCTCGCCGTTGCCGAGGCACTGGGGGCGTGGAGTTCAGGTCCGGGTGTCTGGGCCTGGACTCGAGTCAGGCTTTCTGGCGATCTCCGAGAGCCGGTCGTGAATGCTGAACAGGACCAGCATCAGTTCACAGGTGATGCGCCAGAACACCACGCCCAGCACCAGCATCAAAACCCCGGCGAAGAAGTTTTGACCGAACATGGTCCCCAAGGCGCTGACCACGATGGCGGCCACACCGATCCAGAAAATGATATGGATGAAGGGCGGGGTGATCATCTTGCGAAACAGCAGATAGTCATTCATTGGTGTCACTCCCCTTAAGGTTCTTCCTGAAACGAACCGGCGCGCGCACGCCGATCCATGAAAGCGGTCGAATGCCGCGGGGCAGCCCGGCGCCCGCTCCGAACGAACGCGATCCCCCTTGAAAGTATAGTGGGTTGACAGCAAGACGCTGCCAACGCGGTGTGGAGCGTCTATCCTTGGCAAAGCCTGCCCATTCATTTCGTGATGGCGACCATGACCGTGAATTCCCCCGCACAGCCCCATGTGGCCCTGTATGCCACGTGCCTGATGGACCTGTATCGCCCCAATGTGGGGTTCTCTGCCATCCAGTTACTGGAGTCGGCGGGCTGTCGGGTGAGTGTGCCGCGAGGCCAGACCTGCTGCGGACAGCCGGCCTACAACAGCGGTGATCGCGCCACCGCCCGGGCGTTGGCGCTGCGGGTGTTGAAGGAATTTGAGGGTTTTGACTACGTGGTGCTGCCCTCGGGCACCTGCGGCGCCATGATAGGTGCGTATCCTGAGCTGCTTTCCGATGACCCCGAGTTGCAGGTCCGGGCTCGGGACCTGGCGGACCGGACCTTTGAGCTGACGTCCTTTCTGGTGGATGTGATGGGGGTGACAGCGGTGAGTGCGCGTCTGGATGGTGTGGCCACCTATCACGATTCCTGCTCCGGGCTTCGCGAACTGGGGGTGCGGGATCAGCCGCGCCGCCTGCTGTCCACGGTGCAGGGCCTGGAGCTGAACGAGATGACCGACGCCCAGGTCTGCTGTGGGTTCGGGGGCCTGTTCAGCGTGAAATATCCTGAGATCTCCGGACGCATGGTGGCCGACAAGGGTCGGCGGGTGAGCGAGAGCGGTGCCCGGTTCCTGTTGGGCGGTGACCTGGGATGCCTGTTGAATATTGCCGGGCGGCTGCGCCATGAGGGCAGCCCGGTCCGGGTCTTTCATGTGGCGGAGGTGCTGGCCGGACGGGCAGATGGGCAGGCCATCGGGGAGGGCAGGGCATGAACACGTCCACGACAGATTTCAAGGCCCGGGTCCGGGTGGCACTGAACGATCGACATCTGGAGCAGGCACTGGGCCGCGCGCGAGACGGCTTCGTGCTCAAGCGCCGCAAGGCGGTGGATGCCCGTCCTGACTTCGAGGCCCTGCGCGACCAGGGGGTGGCCATCCGGGACCACACCCTGGATCACCTGGAAGATTACCTGGATCAGTTCATTCAGGCCTTCGAGGCCCAGGGTGGTCAGGTGCATCGGGCCGCCGACGCCGAGGAGGCTCGGCGCATTGTCCTGGATATCTGCGCGCAGGCGGGTGCCCGGCGCGTGACCAAGGGCAAGTCCATGGTGGCCGAGGAGGTGGGGCTCAACGAGGCCCTGGATGATGCCGGCTACGATCGGGTGGAGACCGACCTGGGTGAGTACATCATCCAGCTGGCCCATGAGACCCCCAGCCACATCATTGCGCCTGCGGTCCACAAGACCCGCGAGCAGATCACCGAACTCTTCCACGAACACCACCGGAAACTGGGTTTTGCCGAGCGGGTGACCAGTATCCCGGGCCTGGTGAACGAGGCCCGCAGTGTGCTGCGTGAGCGCTTCCTCACCGCCGATGTGGGCATCACCGGTGCCAACTTCCTGGTGGCCGAGAACGGCGCCAGTGTGATTGTCACCAACGAGGGCAACGGGGATCTGACCGCCACGTTGCCCCGGGTGCATGTTTCCGTGACGGGTATCGAAAGGGTAGTGCCCACGCTGGAGGACATGACAAACCTGCTGCGCCTGCTGGGCCGCAGTGCCACGGGACAGGTGATGACGAGCTACACCACCCTGTCCACCGGCCCACGCCGCGCCGATGACACGGATGGCCCGCTGGCCCATCACGTGGTGCTGGTGGACAACGGCCGCTCCGGGATGCTGGCAGATCCGCGTTACCGGGCCATGCTGCGCTGCATTCGTTGCGGGGCCTGTCTGAATCACTGTCCCGTGTATGGCGCCATCGGCGGTCATGCCTATGGATGGGTGTACCCCGGGCCCATGGGTTCGGTGCTCACCCCCCTGACCCGCGGCCTGGGCAGTGCCCAGGATCTCCCCCAGGCCTGCACGCTGAATGGTCATTGTGCCGAGGTGTGCCCGGTGAAGATTCCGTTGCCGGAACTGCTTCGGGGGCTGAGGGAGTATCAATTCGAGCAGCGGGTGATCGGTCGACGGCCCCGCTGGGCAGTGTGGCTATGGGGTCAGGTGGCCAGGCGGCCGGGGTTGTACCGCCCGGTGGCGCGATGGTCGGCGCGGACCCTGGGCTGGCTGGGGAGGGGGCAGGGTGTGCTCCAGCGTTTGCCCATGGCGTCCGGGTGGTTCAAGGGCGGGAGATATCTGCCGGTACCGGAGGGGCGCAGTTTTCTGGAGATGTTGGGCGGAGGAGATACCGTGCCCTCCACACCCCTCACCCCAACCCCTCTCCCCGGGGGGGAGAGGGGCTCTGGATCTGAGGCTGAGGGCTCCACCCATGATCTCCCTTCTCCTCTCGGGGGAGAAGGGTCGGGGATGAGGGGCACGGGGAGCACAGTGCCTGAGTTTCCCCGCACCCCAACCTCTCTCCCGGGAGGGGAGAGAGACTTTGAAAGTGCGCTGGAGCAGGCCGCCGGCACCGTTGAATGGCTGGATCAGCCAGATGACATTCCCCGACAACTTGCCCGCGTCATGCAGCAACAGGGCCTTGATGGGCCGGTCGTCGTGGCCCCGGCGCTGGCTCACCTGGACTGGGCTGGCGCCGGACTGGCCCCCCGCTTCGGCCCCGCCCTGGGCGATGAAACCGTCGGCCTGAGTCAGGCGGTCTGTGGCGTGGCCGAGACGGGTACCCTGGTCCTTGCTTCAGGTGCAGATGACCCCACCACCATCAACTTCCTGCCTGAATACCACTTCGTGGTGCTGGCGTCAGCGAACGTGGTGGACCGCCTGGAGGATGCCTGGATGCGACTCCGGGAGCGGGATAAGCCCTGGCCACGAACCGTCAATCTCATCACCGGCCCCTCGCGCACCGCCGACGTTGAGCAGACCATCCAGCTCGGCGCCCACGGCCCCCGCAGCCTGAAGGTGTTCATGCTCAGCTAAGGGTTCAGCTACAGACACTCCCTCCTCCCCCACGGGTGGGAAGGGCTAGGGATGCGATAGGCACTGTAACGGCCATCGCCCCTCACCCCAACCCCTCTCCCCCGTGGGGAGAGGGGCTCGTGACGTATCTTTCTTCGTCTGGGGTGCATTACCACCTGGGTGCATGAGAGTTAGTCAGTGTTCACCCAGGGCAGCCGCCGCAACACCGTCTTCTCCAGTTCCACGATCACGAACACCACCAGACCAAACAGCAGGATGCGGGCCCAGTCTTCCCAGCCGATGGCCGTGGTGCCGAACAGGGTGTTCATCACCGGGGCATAGGTGAAAGCCAGTTGCAACAGCACCAGGATGCCGATGGCCAGCCACATGGCGCGGGACTGGAAGATCGCCCAACCGCGCAGCACCGGCTGATAGATCAGGCGCAGATTCAGCAGGTAGAAGGCCTGACCGGCCACCAGGGTGTTGATGGCCACGGTGCGCGCCAGTTCCTCGGAACTGCCCACCACCTCCTGCATCCACACGAAATGCCCAAAGGTGCCCAGCCACAGGAGCACCGCCACGAAAGGGATGCGCCAGAGCAGAAAGCCCGATAGCAACGGGGCATTGGGGTTGCGCGGTGGTCGCTTCATCACCCCCGGCTCACTGGGCTCGAAGGCGAGGGCCATGGCCAGCGTCACCGAGGTGACCATGTTCACCCACAGCACCTGCACCGGGGTGAGGGGCAAGGCCAGGCCCATGAGGATGGCCATCATGATGGTCATGGACTGCCCGGCATTGGTGGGCAGCATGTGCAGGATGGCCTTGCGGATGTTGTCGTACACCGTGCGACCTTCCTCCACCGCATGGGCGATGGAGGCGAAGTTGTCATCGGCCAGCACCATCTCCGAGGCCTCCTTGGCCGCCTCGGTGCCCTTGTGGCCCATGGCCACGCCCACATCGGCGCGCTTCAGGGCAGGGGCGTCGTTGACGCCATCCCCCGTCATGGCCACGATGCTGCCGCCGTGCTGCAGGGCCTGCACCAGTCGCAGCTTGTGCTCGGGGGTGGTGCGGGCGAACACGTCTGTCGTGCGGGCCGTCTCCCTGAGTTGTTCAGGGGTCATGTGATCAAGTTCGTGGCCGGCGATGGCGGTGGCCTTGTCCTTGCCGCCGATCCCCAGCAACCCGCCCACGGCCTGGGCCGTGATGAGATGATCGCCAGTGATCATCTTCACCCGGATGCCCGCCTCCAGGGATTGACCCACCGCCCGGATGGCTTCCTCCCGGGGCGGGTCGATGATGCCCAGGATGGCCAGCAGGGAAAATCCGCCGGCCTCCACCTGGCTGTAATTGAGGTCGTTCTGGTGCGGTCGGGCATCTCTCGCCGCCACGGCGAGCAGGCGCTCACCCCGGGCGGCCACTTCTTCCATGGCCTGCTCCCACCAGGCCCGCTCCAGTGGGCGTGCCCCATCGCGGGTCTGCTCATGCTCACACAACTCCAGCACGCGCTCCGGCGCACCCTTGAGGTAGATCACGCCCTGCCCGTCGTGATCTCGATGCAGGGTGGCCATGTACTTGTGATCCGACTCGAAGGGGATTACATCCACCCGGGGCATCTGTCCCTGTTCGGTCTGCGGGTCCATGCCGGCCTTGCGGGCCAGAACCACCAGGGAGCCCTCCGTGGGGTCCCCCTCCATCACCCAGTGACCTTCCTTTTCGAATACCTGGGCATCGTTGCAGAGCAGGCCCACCCTCAGGGCCTGGGCCAGCACCGGGTCGTCATCGGGATTGATGTCCTGGTCGTCCTCGGAAAACCCGCCCTGGGGCGCGTAGCCCACGCCATCCACCTCCACATGGCGTTCACGGCTGCGCAGTGAGGAGACGGTCATCTCGTTGCGGGTGAGGGTGCCGGTCTTGTCGGAACAGATGGTGGACACCGAGCCCAGGGTCTCCACCGCCGGCAGGCGCCGGATGATGGCATTGCGTCGGGCCATCTTCTGCACACCGATGGCCAGGGCGATGGTCAGGATGGCCGGCAGACCCTCGGGGATGGTGGAGACCGCCAGGCTGGCGGCGGCGAGGAACATCTCGTCCAGGGGGTAGCTGCGAACCCAGTAACCAAAGGCAAAGGTGGCTGCTGCGACCACGATGATGACACCCGCCAGCCAACGCCCGAACTGCTCCATCTGCCGTACCAGCGGCGTTTGCAGGCTGTCCACCTCGCCCAGCATGGTGGAGATGCGGCCCACCTCCGTGGTCTGCCCGGTGGCCACCACCAGGCCCCGCCCGCGACCAAAGGTGACCAGGGTGCCGGAGTAGGCCATGCAGAGGCGATCGCCCAGGGGGGCATCCTTCTCAACGGGTGGCACCGCCTTCTCCACCGGTACCGACTCTCCGGTGAGCACGGCCTCGTCGATGCGCAGGTTCTTGGCATTCAGCAATCGCAGGTCCGCCGGCACCTTGTCGCCCGCCTGCAAATAGACCACATCCCCGGGCACCAGGCTGCTGGCCTCCACCTCGCGGCGATGACCATCCCGCAGCACCAGGGCCCGGGGTGAGAGCATCTTGCGGATGGCGTCCAGAGCCTTTTCGGCCTTTCCCTCCTGCACGAAGCCAATCAGTGTATTGATCAGCACCACTGCCAGAATCACCCCGGTGTCCACCCAGTGGCCCAGCAGGGCGGTGCCCAGGGCAGCCACCATCAGGATATAGATCAGGATGTTGTGGAAGTGGCGGAAGAACCGAATCAACGGGCCGGCTTTTTCCGGCGGGCGCAGTTCGTTGGGGCCATATTGCTCCAGACGCTGTTCCGCCGCCTGTGCGGTCAAGCCATCGGCATGGGACTCCCAATGCCGGACCACCTTGTCGGGATCCTGGGCGTGCCAGGCCGGGCTCTCGTGGGTGTCATCTTCATTCTGCGGGGTGTTGGAATCCATCGGTACCGCTCCAATCTTCAAATATCCGGCAAGTGGTGATCATGCCCCTGGCATGTCGCATCTGCCGCTTGATCCCTTCAAGATTAACACCGAACATAGGGGCTCAAACCATCCCAAGGGACGCCCCGGTGAGCCTGGAAAAGGTCTTTTTTGGTTTCTTCATCCTGCTGGCACTGACCCTGAATTTCGGGTTCGTGCTGGGGGAGTTCGACAATCCCGATCATCACAATACCTACGAACTGCTCGCCGTGATCATCGTCAACCTGATCGCCACCGTTCTCAAGTTCGGGGACCGCACACAGACCGGGGCCCTGCTGCTGGCCAGTTCGCTGGTGGCGGACCTGCAGTTACTGGCGGCGGCCCTGGTATGGGCCTATGCCGTGCACGTGCATGCAGGGGGCATGGACGCCATGTTCATGGCCAGTATCGTCTCCCTGGCCGCTGGCGCGTTGCTGGCCAACATTGTTTCGGTGGTGCTGGTGATCATTGATACCGTGAACCTGCGGCGTTGATGGCCAACGGTTCCAGGCTCACGCCCACACGCCCATGAACAAGGTCCTTTTCCTCTTTCTGCGGCGCATGAGAACCCCGCTGCTGGTTCTCATCGGCGCCTACACCCTGGCCGGGCTCGGGTTGTTGCTGATCCCGGGGGTGGATGAGCACGGCGAGACCTGGCGCATGGACATCCTGCATGTGCTGTATTTTCTCAGCTACACAGCCACCACCACCGGTTTTGGAGAGGTCCCCCGTGATTTCAGTGAGGCCCAGCGACTGTGGGTGATGTTCTCCATTTACCTCACGATCATTGCCTGGCTGTATGCCATCGGCAAGATCCTCGCCCTGGTGCAGGAACCCGCATTCAGGCAGGCCGTCCGATATCAGGGCTTCGAGCGCCATGTCAGGCGCATGCAGGAGCCTTTCTATATTGTCTGCGGTTACGGGGATACCGGGTCCATGCTGGTGAAGGCCCTGGTGCACCGGGGGCAGCGGGCAGTGGTGATCGACTTGAATCTCGATCGCATCAATGACCTGGAACTCACGGATCTGAGCAGTCATGTGCCGGCCATGGTGGGGGATGCCAGCGTGTCCAGGCATCTGCGTACTGCCGGTCTGCGTCATCCCCTGTGCCAGGGCGTGCTGGCGGTCACGGATAACGACGATGCCAATCTGAAGATCGCCATCACCGTCAAGCTGCTCAATCCCACCCTGCCGGTGGTTTGCCGCGCCCACACCCGCGCCACCCGGGACAACATGGCCTCATTCGGCACGGATCATATCGTCAATCCCTTTGATGCCTTCGGCGAGCGCCTCACCCTGGCATTGCAGTCGCCGGGGCTGTACCTGTTGAGGGAATGGCTCACCAGCGTGCCGGATACGCCCCTGCAGCGGCCCGTGGAACCGCCCCGGGGCACCTGGATCCTGGTGGGGTTCGGTCGTCTGGGAGGGGCAGTGAAACAGGGCATGAAATCCCTGGGCATGGGTACCGTGGTGATCGAGGAACTCGCCGAGCGGGCGGATCCCGATGGCCCCAGCCTGCATGGTCGTGGCACGGAGGCCGACACCCTGCAGCAGGCGGGCGTTGCCAACGCGGTGGGTCTGCTGGCCGGCACCGATGAGGACACCAACAATCTTTCCTGCCTGATGACCGCCCGGGCCCTGAACCCCGATTTGTTCATCGTGGCCCGGCAGAACCACTACGATAACCGGGACATCTTCAGAGCCGCCAAACCGGACCTGATCATGCGCCCCAGCGAGATGATCGCCGAGGCCATTCTGGCGCACCTGAGCGCCCCCTTGCTGGCCCGCTTTCTGGAGTTGTCTCGGGAAAAGGACGACGACTGGGCCAACGAACTGCTGAGCCGGATCACCGGCGTCACCGATGAGGTGGTGCCCGAGGTCTGGCTGGTGAACGTGAACGACAAGTCAGCGCCGGCCCTGGTCCGGCTGCTCCAGGAGCAGTCCGTCACCCTGGGGGCGCTGCTGGATGCCACCCATGCATGGCGGGACTCCTTCAATTGCGTGCCCCTGATGCGGGTACGTGAGGGAGAAGCCTTGCTGACCCCCGGGCCCGAGACCGATATCCAGACGGGCGATCGGCTGCTGTTGTGCGGCCAGCCCCGGGTGGCGGATCGTTTTCATCACCTGCTGCGGGATGTTCAGGCCCTGCGCTACCTGGTGACGGGCTACAATCGGCCCGATGGCTGGGTGTGGCGCGCGGGCAGCGGGCGTGGCCGGCCCGGCACCACGGGCAACACGAATTGACGAGGACAAGACCATGGCAGTGAATTCATCCGGCGGTGGCCGCCTGGATCAGGTGGTCGCCAACAGCCACCGGGAACGCGAGGATCGGGAAAAGGGCTACCGGGCCAAGGCCCTGAAGATGTACCCCTGGGTCTGCGGTCGTTGCGGGCGCACCTTTGATCACAAGAACGTGCGCGAACTGACCGTCCACCATCGCGATCATAACCACGATAACAACCCGCCCGATGGCTCCAACTGGGAGTTGTTGTGCGTGTATTGTCACGATAACGAGCATCAGCGCCTCACCGAGGCCATGAGTGGTCATGGTGGCGGGCAGGGGGATGGTCCTGGCCAGGGGGCCACCCATAATCCCTTCGCCGCCCTCGGGGATCTGCTCAAGGGGCAGGGTGGGGGCAATCGCGGGGATTGACCCGGCCACGGGGCGCGGCGTAGCTTCAGACCATACCAGTTGAGGAGAGACAGACCATGGGTGAGGGTTCGGACATCAAGGCCCTTGAAGGCCTATTGATCATTGCTGTGGTCGCTGCCTTTGGTATCTGGCAGTTCATCTCCCTGCGCCGCGATCGGGAAGAGCGAGAGCGCCGCAAGGACGAGAAGGCCCGGGAGAACAAGGACAAGTAACACCAGGGGGGCGCGGCCCCCCGCTGACCCAAGCACATGGAGGCTATATGAGAATACTCATCACCGGCGGGACCGGTTTCGTCGGTTCGCGGCTGATCGCCCGCATGCAGCCCCAGGGACACGAGTTCGTGGTGCTCACCCGCAATGCCGAGAAGGCCCGGCGCAAGCTGGGCATGGATACCTTCCGCATCATCGAATGGGACACCCGTTCTCCCATTCCCCCGGATGCCTTTCAGGGCGTTGAGGCCGCCGTGAACCTGGTGGGTGAGAGCATTGCCAGCAAGCGCTGGAGCGCCCAACAGAAAAAGAAGATCATCAACTCACGCGTGGAACCCACCCGCGCCCTGGTGGAGGGCATCAATGCGCATGCGCCCCAGTGCCGTGCCCTGGTGTCTGCTTCGGCCATTGGTTACTACCCGGTGAACCAGCCGGAGCCGCTGGAGGAGGAAAGCGAGCCCGCCGCCGGCTTCATGTCGGAGATCTGCCAGAAGTGGGAGGCGGAGGCCGAGCGTGTGAACGAGGGCACGCGGCTGGTCATCGTGCGCATCGGTGTGGTGCTGGGACGGGGGGGTGGTGTGATCGGCCGTCTCATGCCCATCTTCAAGGCCGGGCTGGGTGGGCCGGTCTCCGATGGTTCCCAGATGATGAGCTGGATCCATGTGGATGACCTGGCCGGGATTCTCTCCCGGGCCCTCAAGGAGGATTCGATGCGCGGGGTCTACAACGCCGTGGCTCCCCATCCGGTGACCAATCGGGAGTTCTCCAAGGCTTTTGCCAAGGCCCTGGGCCGTCCGGCCCTGCTGCCTGCTCCGGCCTTCATGCTGCGGGCCACCATGGGAGAAATGGCGGATATCGTTCTGGATTCCCAGGCCATTTCCGGGCGCAAGGTGCAGGAGGAGGGCGGTTACAGTTTCCTGTATCCGCGCATTGAACACGCCATGAATGAGATCGCCGGTCGCTCATGATGCTGGAAGGTATCGACGTTTCGTCCCGGCCCGGCCGGGTGATCCTGATCTGTGAGGGAATTCTTCGTTCATGGTAATTCGTCACCCCGACCCCATGGCCATGTTGCTGCAGGCCATGCCCATCGTGGCCATGGTGGTGTATGGCACGATCTATCTGCGCCAGTTCCTGGATGGCTACCCCCCTCCGTTGGCCAATCTCGCCATCCTGATCGCCTTGGGCGGCATGTCTTTCTATGCCCTGTGGCGCCTGTCGCCCTTCACCCTGTACCGGTTCCGGCATTCGCCGGCCCATGTGGCCATCGAGAAGCAGCGACTTGTCGGTCGTAACCCGTTGCTGGAGCATGACCTCTCCCGTGTGCAGCGCATCAGCATCGAGCGCTATCCCTTCAACCGGGGGTATCGTTACGTGGTCTGCATGCACCTGGCGGACGGTCGCCGCATTGTGGAAGGCATGCCGGACGCGCCGAGACCCGAGCCCATCTATGATTTCGCGGTGCGCGTGGCTCGGTTCTACGGCGTCGCCGAAGGGCCCGGGGGCCCCCCGGAAGAGTAGAGTAAAGGGCGGGCGTTTTGTTTGCCCCGGCCCAGCAGGTTCCGTTTCTCCACGGTGAGTCGTTTTTGCGGGAGCGGGCCTGCCCGCGAAGGGGGGATTGCCATGCGCGTTGTCTTCGGCATGGGCCTCGCGGCCGAGGGCCGCTCCCACGGGCGAGCATGGTAAGCGGGGATTGGAAAACTCCCTTTGTCAGCTGCCCCGGAAGGCGGCGGTGATGGCGGTGGCGATATCCACGTGGGTGACGCCGGGGATGTCCAGGGCCACATCGGTCATGGCCTGCTGGGTGGCGCCCTGGAGTGAGTCCTGAGTGAGGGGTACGCCCTTGAGGGCGTCGGCCAGGCGCTGCATGCCGTCCTCCGGGAAGACTGTGAAATCCCCGCTCAGGGACAGGTCCACGATGTGGTCGTCCTTGGCCAGCAGACGGCTGCGGATCAAGCCGCCGGGGGCCTTGAAGGCGCCTTCGGCCAGGTGGGTGTCGGCGGAGATCTTTACGCCCCGCTCGATGAATCGACGCCCCTTCTGGTAGGTCCACTCGGGGTCCTGCAATTCCCTTTCCTGCCTGGCAATGGCCGCCTCCTCGTCCTGCGTGGCCTGATCCATCACCGGGTCCACCTGCAGATGGATGGCCAGTTCCTCCATGAAGGTCTTGATCACCGTCTCCCGTGAGGGGGGCGTGTCCAGTTCCCGGGTGAGGGTGGTGATGTAGTCGGACATGCCGGCCCGCAGCTTGTCGCGGAACTTCTCCGAGGGCACCTTCAGGCACCGGGACATGGTATCCACGTCGAAATCGAACATGAAACTGCCCACCATGAGGGTGGCATCCCCGATGGAGGCGGCGCCGGTGCCGCCGATCTTGCGACCGTCCACATGGATGTCGTTCACCGGGCGAAAGATCGCCTGCACGCCCAGTCGGTGATAGGTCTGGATCACCGGCTCAATGAAATGTGAATAGATGTCGCTGACCCGCCGTGGGGCCTTCCCGGCGGGGTAGATGAAGTGGAAGAAGAGTTGATTCTGGTCCAGAAACACGGCTCCGCCGCCCACATGGCGACGGATGATCGGCAGTTGATGCTCCCGACAGTAGTCCTCGTCCACCTCGAGGGTCACGTCCTGATGCAGACCCACGCAGACATAGGGTGATGAGGGATTCACCAGGGTGAGCACCGGCGTGTCGCCGGGTTGCATATGGTGGGCAATGCCGTGATACACCGCTTGGGATCGCAGGGCGGGCTGGGATCCGAAGTCGAGCACTCGAAGCTGCATGGGGCGTGTCCTTCCGGGTTGTGATCGGTGTGCGTTGGATTTGGTGTCGGCATCCGGCCCGTCAGGCCTGCTCGATCCGGATGCGCCACTCCTTGGGACCGGTTTCATGCACGGAGGTGCCCTGGCTGTCCACGGCCACGGTGACCGGCATGTCCTTGACCTCGAACTCGTAGATGGCCTCCATGCCCAGATCCTCGAAGGCCACCACCCGGGAGGCCTTGATGGCCTTGGACACCAGGTAGGCGGCACCGCCCACGGCCATCAGGTACACGGCCTTGTTGTCACGGATGGCCTCCACGGCGGTGGGGCCGCGCTCGGCCTTGCCCACCATGCCCAGAAGTCCGGTCTGCTCCAGCATCTGGCGGGTGAACTTGTCCATGCGTGTGGCGGTGGTGGGGCCGGCCGGACCCATCACCTCGTCGCGTACCGGGTCGACGGGGCCCACGTAGTAGATGAAGCGGTTGGTGAAATCCACCGGCAGGGTTTCTCCTGCATCCAGCATCTGGGTGAGACGCTTGTGGGCGGCGTCCCGTCCGGTGAGCAGGCGGCCATTGAGCAGCAGCACATCACCCGGCTGCCAGCTGGCCACCTCTTCGGGGGTGATGCTGTCCAGATCAACGCGCTTGCCTTTGCTGGGGTCGTAATCCAGTTCCGGCCAGTCTTCCAGGGCGGGTGGGGTGAGTTGTGCCGGACCGCTGCCGTCCAGGTGGAAGTGCACATGACGGGTGGCCGCGCAGTTGGGGATCATGGCCACGGGGAGGGAGGCGGCGTGGGTGGGGTAGTCCAGGATCTTCACGTCCACCACGGTGGTCAGACCCCCCAGACCCTGGGCGCCGATGCCCAGGGCGTTCACCTTCTCATAGAGCTCCAGGCGCAGCTCCTCCACCCGGTTGGCCGGCCCGCGGGCCTGAAGCTCCTGGACATCCACGGGGGCCATCAGCGATTCCTTGGCCATGAGCATGGCCTTCTCCGGCGTGCCGCCGATGCCCAGACCCAGAATCCCCGGCGGACACCAGCCGGCGCCCATGGTGGGGACGGTCTTGAGCACCCAGTCGACGATGGAGTCGGAAGGGTTGAGCATGGCCATCTTGGCCTTGTTCTCGGAGCCGCCCCCCTTGGCAGCGCAGATCACCTCCAGGTGATCGCCGGGCACCGTCTCCATGTGCACCACGGCAGGGGTGTTGTCCTTTGAGTTGCGGCGCTCGCCGGCGGGATCCAGCAGCACCGAGGCGCGCAGGGTGTTGTCGGGATCGGTATAGGCGCGGCGCACGCCCTCATCCACCATTTCCTGAACACTCATCGTCGCCTCCCAGCGCACGTTCATCCCGATCTTGAGGAACACCAGGGCAATGCCGGTGTCCTGACAGATGGGGCGGTGTCCCTGGGCGCACATCCGGGAGTTCACCAGGATCTGGGCCATGGCGTCTTTCGCCGCGGGGGACTGTTCACGCTCGTAGGCCTGGGTGAGGGCCTGGATGTAATCCTTGGGGTGGTAATAGCTGATGAACTGGAAGGCGTCTGCAATGCTCTGGATCAGGTCTTCCTGGCGGATGACGGACATGCAATGGCTCCGGCGGTATGACGATGGGCGGTATGACGACGGTTGGTAACCCACCATCTTACTGAGTTCGCGGTCGGAGTAGAATAATGACCTCAAGAACCTTCCACTTCCATTGCACCCATGGCCATCATGATCCCCGCGAGATCCCATCTCCTTTTTCGACTGTCAGTGTTGCTGCTGATGATGGCCCTGGGGTCATCAACCGCCTCTGCCGGTCTGCCTCATGCCATTGTCCAGGTGCTGGAACGCCACGGCGTGCCCCAGGACGCGGTCAGCCTCTGGGTGCAGCCTCCGGGGGCATCCCCCACGATCGCCCACCGGGTGGACATGCCCCGCAATCCGGCCTCCACCATGAAGTTGGTCACCACGCTGGCGGCCCTGGACATCCTGGGCCCCGCGCATCGCTGGGAGACGCACCTGCACACCTTTGCACCGGTGGAAAACGGCGTGCTCAAGGGCGACCTTTACGTGCTTGGCGGCGGCGATCCCTTCCTGGTGACCGAGCAGGTGTGGAAGCTGGCAGGGGCCCTCAGGCGCAGCGGCATCGAGCGCATCGAAGGGGATCTGGTCTTTGATCTCAGTCATTACGATGTGGCCCCGGAAGATCCGGGTGAGTTCGATGGCCAGGCCTTCCGGGCCTACAACCAGCCGCCTCATGCCCTGCTGATGAATTTCAATGCCGTCCGTTTCGAGTTTCGTCCTGCGGAGGATGGTCGTTCGGTGCAGGTGACCACCGACCCCCCGCTGTCGCGTTTGCAACTGGATAACCGCCTGCGCCTGGCAGCGGGGCCCTGCGAGGGGTATCAGCGCGGCGTGGCCTATCACGTGGAGGATGCGGGTCGCGTGCGCCTGGAGGGGAGCTTCCCCCGGGGGTGCGATCAGTACAGCCTGCTGCGCACGGCCCTGGCTCCCGAGGCCTATGCCCACGGCCTGTTCAGCGAACTCTGGGAGCAATGGGGCGGGACGCTTGATGGCAACTGGCGTGTTGGCACGCTACCGCACAAGGATGCCAAGCCCCGGGTGGTGCATGAATCCCCTCCCTTGGGTGACCTGATTCGTCTGATCAACAAGTACAGCAACAATGTCATGACCCGGCAGCTCAAGCTGGCCCTGGGGGTGGCGGTGTACGAGGGTCCGGCCACCGTGGACAAGGGGCATGCGGCCATCCGGGCCATGCTGGCCCGCAACGGGGTGGATACCCTGGGCCTGGAGCTGGACAACGCCGCCGGTCTCTCGCGCAGCAACCGCATCACCGCCCGGCAGCTGGCTCAGGTGCTGCAAGTGGGTCGAAACAGCCCCTATATGCCCGAATATCTGTCCTCCCTGGCCGTTTCCGGCGAGGATGGCACCTTGCGCCGGCGCTTCGTGGATGCCCCAGGGGCGGGGGACATGCGCATGAAGACCGGGTATCTCAATGGGGTCTCGGCGGTGGCCGGTTACCTGCGCACCGCCCGGGGAGAGGACCGCATCGTGGTGCTCATGATCAATCACCCCGGGTTGCAGCACTGGCGGGGCACCCGGATACAGGATGGGATTCTCGACTGGCTGCATGCCAACGGATGACGATTGGCCCCGCATCGTGCAGTCAAACGGCTCAAGTCCTGTCAGAATACAAGACAGGTACCGCTGGGTTTTGAGAGATGGATGGGCCAAGAGACTCGATGTCTCGACAGAGACCGTGGCTTGAACGACGTTTCGAGGAGCGAACGCATGATCGGCAACATACAGAACTACTACGAACACCTGGTTTACGACCGGATTCGCCATGTGCTGCTGGAGCTTGGGGATGCCCTGGACACCACCCACATGGACGATCTGGCCTGCGTGGCCCTCAACCGGCTGCCGCCGCGGTATGTGCGTTTTTCCGTGGATCTGACCACGCGGCTCACCGACGAGGACTGGGAGCTGATCAGCTCCCAGGTGAACGAGGCGGTGGATTACGCCATGCGCACCACCGGGCGGCGCCAGGAGATCCGTCTGGGCGAGGACGAGTGAAGCCCATTTGTCCATGATGTCGCTGACCGCACCGCCCAAACCGCTGTTCTCCTATCGGCCCTACTGGGCTGCGCGTTTCGGCGTGGCCCCCTTTCTGCCCATGTCCCGTGCCGAAATGGACGAACTGGGCTGGGATAGCTGCGACGTGATCCTGGTCACCGGCGATGCCTATGTGGATCATCCCAGCTTCGGCGTGGCCATCATCGGTCGGCTGCTGGAGGCCCAGGGGTTTCGGGTGGGCGTGATCGCCCAGCCCGACTGGCGCTCCGCCGACCCTTTCAAGGCCCTGGGACCGCCGAACCTGTTCTTTGGCATCACCGCGGGCAACATGGATTCCATGGTGAACCGCTACACCGCCGACCGCCGCATTCGCCGCAACGATGCCTACAGCCCCGATGACGAGGGCGGGCGACGCCCGGACCGGGCGGTGATCGTCTACAGCCAGCGGGTACGCGAGGCCCATCGGGATGTGCCCATCATCATCGGCGGCATCGAGGCCAGCCTGCGGCGGGTGGCCCATTACGATTACTGGTCCGACAAGGTGCGTCGCTCGGTGCTGCTGGACTCCAAGGCGGATCTGCTGCTGTATGGCAATGCCGAGCGGGCCCTGGTGGAGGCGGCGCATCGCATTGCCGGCGGCGAACATCCGCGCAGCCTCCGGGATCTGCGGGGTACTGCGTTTCTCAGTGATGGCCTGCTGGATGGGTGGCAGGAACTGGATTCCACCCTGCTGGACCGACCCGGCCCGGTGGACCGACACCGCGATCCCTACTGCGAGGACATCCCGGAACATTGTGGCCCTGGACAGGCCGTGGCCTGGCGGGCGGGCACCGGTGCCCAGGTGGTGCGGGTGCAGCGTCGGGCGGTGGCCGCCCATCCACGGGAGAGCACCGTCATCCGTCTGCCCCAGTGGGATGCCGTCACGGGCGATCCGGCCCTGTACGCCCATGCGGCCCGCCTGCTGCACCTGGAGACCAATCCGGGCAACGCCCGCGCCCTGGTCCAGGGACATGGGGATCGGGATCTGTGGGTCAATCCGCCCCCCATTCCGCTGACCACGGCGGAGCTGGATACCCTGTTCGATCTGCCCTTCGCCCGGGCTCCGCATCCCGCCTACCGGGGGGCGCGCATCCCCGCCTGGGAGATGATCCGCTTCTCCGTCAACATCATGCGGGGTTGCTTTGGCGGCTGCACCTTCTGCTCCATCACCGAGCACGAGGGGCGCATCATCCAGTCCCGCTCCGAGGACTCCATCGTCCGCGAGGTGGACGAGATCCGTGACCGGGTGGAGGGATTCACCGGCATCATCTCCGACCTGGGTGGACCCACGGCCAACATGTATCAGCTGGGCTGCAAGGACAAGGCCATCGAGGCCCGCTGCCGGCGCCTGTCCTGCGTCTACCCGCGCATCTGCTCCAATCTGAACACGGATCACGGTCCCCTGATCAGCCTGTATCGCCGCATTCGTCAGCGCCCTGGCGTGAAGAAGGTCCTGGTGGCCTCGGGGGTGCGATACGACCTGGCGGTGCTTTCCAAGGAGTACGTGAAGGAACTGGTCACCCATCACGTGGGCGGTTATCTCAAGATTGCCCCGGAACACACCGAGAGTGGCCCCCTGTCCAAGATGATGAAACCGGGCATGGATGTCTACGAGCGTTTCAAGGCCCTGTTCGATCACTACACCCGGGAGGCGGGCAAGGAGCAGTACCTGGTGCCGTACTTCATTGCCGCCCACCCGGGCACCACGGACCAGGACATGCTGCACCTGGCTGTGTGGCTCAAGCGCAACGGCTTTCGTCCGGACCAGGTGCAGGGCTTTCTCCCTGGCCCCATGGCCCTGGCCACCACCATGTATCACACGGGCAAAAATCCCCTCAAGCCCATTCGGCGCGAGGGGGGCGAGGTGGTCAGCAATGCCCGTGGCCTGCGCCAGCGACGGCTGCACAAGGCCTTTTTGCGATACCACGACCCGGAAAACTGGCCGCTTTTGCGCAAGGCCCTGCAGGACATGGGTCGAGCGGACCTCATCGGCAATGGCAAGCGTCACCTGGTGCCCCGCTATCAGCCGGAGGGGACGGGACAGTCGGGGGAGGGTAGGCGTCGTGGCAGGGGTGTGACGCCCGCTCGGAAGGGCCAGCCCAAGGCCTCAGGGCGCCCTGCAGCAGGCAGAGGTCGCGGGCAGGCTGGACGAACAAGGCGCCGGTAGGGGATGAAACTCCCTCCTCCCTGGACGGCCCTCACCCCAATCCCTCTCCCGCCAGCGGGAGAGGGGCTCAATGCTCCTTTCTACCCTCCAGACTCCACCATGCGGTGGGAAGAAGGGTCGGGCATAGGGCCAGGTGAGGGATGACTCAGGCGGTCAGCGCCCCGCCTTCGGCCCCAGCAGCAGCCAGAGGATGAAGCCGATCAGCGGCAGCAGGACAATCAACACGATCCACAGGACCTTGGTTCCGGTTCCTGCGCGGCTTTGAACGGTACTCACGATTGCCCAGATCACCGCGATCAGCAGTACGAGACCCAGCAGGCCACCCACTTCGATGCCCATGATGTCACTCCTTGTTGTGTTCAGGTAGGTTCGGTTTGGTACTCTCTCAACACGCTCAACATACAGGCAGAGCACCGAACGTGACCACCCCCGAGCGCCGGGGGCGACACGGAGGCTTTCCCATCATGCCCACCCTGGAGTCCTGATTCATGCCCTATGTCAACATCAAGATCACCCGCGAAGGAGCGACCCCCGAGCAGAAGGCGGAACTCATCCGCGGCGCCACGCAGTTGCTGGTGGATGTGCTGGACAAGAACCCCAACACCACCGTGGTGGTGATCGACGAGGTGGAGACGGACAACTGGGGCGTGGGGGGTGAGACCATCACCGTGCGCCGCCAACGGGAATAAGGGGGAAGAACACCGATGACACGACGCAAGAAGACCGACACGGGCCTGGTGGTGATCGGCCTGCTGCTCCTGGGCGTGGGCGGCTTCGCCCTGTTTGGCGGCGAGATCTGGATCAGTCGTCTCACGGTGGGTGAGGGGCAGGGGATCGGCGGTACGGCGGCCCTGGTGATCGGCGGGATCTTCATCGGCCTGGGGCTTTACTTCCTCAAGGAGTCCCGCAAATAGGGCAGGGCCCCTGGCGCCCGCCTCAGGCGGGCTCCACGGCCTCGCCGTTCAGTAGCCGATAGAGGGCCACGTATTCCCCGGTAAGCTTGTGATTGGGGGCCATGTGGATCAGCGGCTGGGCCGCCTGATGGGATTCACGTACCTTCACCGAGGCGGAGAGATAACTGCCCAGCACCGGCAGGTTCTCGGTGATGAGTTCGTCCACCACCGCCCGGGGAAGGTTCGCGTTGGACTGGAACTGGTTGACGATGATCCCTTCCACCATCAGTTGCTCGTTGTGATCCTCCTGGATCTCGCGCACGTTATCCAACAGTTCATACAGGGCGCGCCGGGAAAAATCGTCGCAATCGAAGGGGATCAGGCAGCGATCCGCTGCAATCAGGGCAGATCGCGTAAAGAAGTTCAGGGCCGGTGGGGTGTCGATGAAGACCGCGTCGTAGCGATCGGCAATCCCCTGCAGGGCATCGCGCAGCTTGTAGATCTTGTAGCGGGATTCCAGCTTGCCCTGGAGGTTCTCCAGTTCCCGGTTGGCCGGTACGATGTGCAGTTCCTCAAAGGGGGTCTGCAAGGGGATCAGGTCCACCGGCTTGCGTGACTTGAAGCTGAAACCGCCACCGAGGGTGCCGGCGAAGAAGTCCACTACCGTGTGTTCGCATTCGGTAAAGGCAGGCCCCAGCAGATACTGGCTGGAGTTGCCCTGGGGGTCCAGGTCCACCACCAGGGTGCGCAGGCCGTAAGCGGCGCTGATGGCCGCCAGGTTGCAGGTGATGGTGGACTTACCCACCCCGCCTTTTTGGTTGAATATGACGCGTCTCATGACCTACTCCAAAGCCGGATACCCGGGCCGCAGGTGTGCGGCAGCCTGATAGTGTATTCAATGCAGGCGGGGCAGGTCGAGTCAGGGCGTGAACTTGCACTGAAACCGGATCTTCATCGGTCCGTCATCTTGTCACCAACATGTAACAAAGATCCGCTCTAATGGCGCTCATCAAGTTGACCGTGGATCGCAGACCATGAATGAAAAGACCATCCTGGTCGTGGAAGATGAGCCGGCCATCCGTGAAATGGTCGGCTTCGCGCTGACCCGTGCCGGATTCCAGATGGACGAGGCCGGTGATGCGCACGAGGCGCATGCCCGTCTGGCGGATCGGGTGCCGGATCTGATCGTGGTGGATTGGATGCTCCCCGGTGTGAGCGGCATCGAACTGGCCCGCCGCCTCAAGCGAGAGGACTACACCCGCGAGGTGCCCATCATCATGCTCACCGCCCGTGGCGAGGAGGACGACAAGGTGGGTGCACTGGATGCGGGTATCGATGACTACATCACCAAACCCTTTTCGCCCCGGGAGCTGGTGGCCCGGATCAAGGCGGTGCTGCGTCGCAGTCTGCCGGAAGAGCAGGCCAAGCCCCTGAGCGTTGACGGGCTCACGCTGGACCCCGCCAGTCACCGGGTGATGGCAAACGACAAGCCCCTGGAGATTGGTCCCACCGAGTTCCGCCTGCTGCATTTCTTCATGACGCACCCCGAGCGGGTCTATTCGCGCTCGCAACTTCTGGATCGGGTGTGGGGCCGCAATACCTACGTGGAGGAGCGTACCGTGGATGTTCACATCCTTCGGTTGCGAAAGGCCCTGAGCCCACATGGCTGTGATCGCTATGTGCAAACGGTGCGCGGCGCCGGTTACCGCTTCTCCCAGCAGGGGTGACGGTTTAGTGCCCGTGATGCATGGAGCGATGTCATGATCCGCGATCCCCATCCATGGAAACTGGAGGCGTGGCGGTTTGGCGCCGTGCTGACGGCCGGGGCGATGATTGGTTGGTGGGTCGGCCATGTGTTTGCCACCCTGTTCCTGGCAGTGCTTGGTTTCCTGGGCTGGCATGTCTTCCAGTTGTGGCGGTTCCACCGCTGGGTGCGCCTGGGCAAGCGCAGTGATCCACCGGATACCTCCGGGATCTGGCATGACCTCACCTATGATCTTTACCGCCTGCACCAGCGCAGCCGCAAGCGCAAGAAGAAGATCGCCAGGCTGCTCAATCGTTTCCATGAGTCCAGCGCGGCCGTGCCCGATGCCACCGTGATCCTGGGCAAGCGCTATGAGATCGAATGGTTCAACGAGGCTGCCGGAGAGTTGCTGAGGCTGCAGCAACCCGGGGACGTGGGACGACCCATCACGCATCTGCTGCGGGAGCCCCGTTTCATTGCCTATCTGGAAGGGGGCGTTTACACCCAGTCCCTGGAGATGCCGCGCCTGCCTGACCGGCAGGTACAGCTTTCGGCTCGCGTCGTGGCCTATGGTGATGGGCAGTTACTGTTGACAGTGCGGGATGTCACGCGCATCCATCGCCTGGAGTCCATGCGCCGGGACTTCGTGGCCAACGTCTCCCATGAGTTGCGCACGCCGCTCACGGTGATCGCCGGGTATGTGGAAACCCTGGTGGACGACCCGACGCTGGCCCCGGAGGTGCATCGCACCCTGCAATCCGTGGAAACCCAGGCGGAGCGGATGCGCCGGATCATCGACGATCTGCTCACGCTTTCACACCTGGAGACCCGGGAGGATACCGTGGCCGAGCAGACGGCGGTGCCGGTGCCGGCCTTGATCGGGGCCATCGAGGAAGATGCCCACATGCTGGTGGCGGAGCGGGATCTGACCGTCCATGTGGAGGTCGAGGCCGGGCTGTGGCTGCGCGGTGCCCGCAGTGAGTTGCAGAGTGCCTTTTCCAATCTGGTGACCAATGCCATCCGCTACACTCCCGATGGCGGCACCATCACCCTGCGCTGGTTTGCCGACGCCGAGGGCGCCCGCTTCCAGGTGGAAGACACCGGCATCGGCATCCCCCAAGGGCAGATTTCCCGTGTCACCGAGCGTTTCTACCGCGTGGAGTCGGATCGCAGCCGAGCCAGCGGCGGTACGGGCCTGGGACTGGCCATCGTCAAGCACGTGCTGCAAAGGCACGGCGCCACCCTCCACATCCAGAGCATCCCCGACCAGGGCAGCACCTTCACCTGCCACTTCCCCCTCAACCGCACGCTCCAAAAACCCCCATCCAGCAACACCCTGTCATGAGTGCAGCCCTTCCCTTGTAACTGGCCTCCCTGTGGGATGAGGCCTCTCTGTGGGATGAGGCCTCTCTGTGGGAGCGGGCCTTGCCCGCGAAAGCGGCAGCCACATGGCAGGGCGCTGCTACCGCAGCGCTTCGCCGGCAAGGCCGGCCCCCACAGGCCGGCTCCCACCGTGCCCGGCCTGACCTCACAGTTCGGCACAAAAACCACACTCGACTCCCTCCCGCCGTGACACTTCCGTTACAATGCCGGCCAGATCCGGATTCAGACGCCAGGCTGCCTAAAACATGCACCTTCCCGACGCCTCGGAGACCCTTTCATGCCGCGAGTTCCAGCATCTGCGGGCCTTGATTCCCACCTCATCCAGGATCCACATCATCAGTCCATGACATGACGCCGGCATCGTCCGACAGTCATCGCGTGTCAGGCCCTCGCCATTCGCCGCCGCCTCAGCGCCCGCAGCGTTTCGCATGCCTTTCCGACCCTACGGAAATCGTGGATTTAGGAAACTCCAGATGTTCAAGAAACACACTCCCTTTCCGGATACGCCTGCCTTGACCCGCACGCCACAACGGGAAGTTCCCGCCTGGATGCGCGGGATCTATGCCGGGATCTGCCTTTATCTGTTCCTGGCGGCGTTGAACGTCCTGGGAAGCGGCATGGGCACCTTCGGCGGCGAGAGCGACTTCCTCGAGCGGGCCTTTGCCTACGGGGAAAACCCTTTCATCGCCCTGCTGGCCGGGGTGCTGGTCACCATGATCGTGCAGAGCTCCTCGTTCACCTCGGCGCTCATCGTGACCCTGGTGGCTACCGGCGAGATGTCGCTGGGCACCGGGGTCTTTGCCATCATGGGGGCCAATATCGGCACCGCCGTCACCGGCGTGATCGTGGCCCTGGCCAACATTCGCATCCGCCGGAATTTTCGCCGCTCCTTCACTGCCGCGCTGCTCCATGACTTCTTCAACATCCTCACCGTCATGGTCATCTTCCCCGTGGAATGGATCACCGGCTGGTTCCATGAAACCGGCCGTGGCATCTTCACTCAGGCGGCGGCCTGGCTGAGCGGTGTGATCGGTCTGGAAGAGGTGGCCCGCCCCGATAGTCCGGTCAAGGTGATCACCGCGCCGGTGGTCAACACCGTGGATTTCATTGGCGCGAGCATGACTTCCACCGCCACCAGCGAGGGACTGGTGGTGGCGGCACTGGGGCTGGTCTTGATGTTCATCGCCCTGATCCTTATGGTCAAGAATCTGCGGGGTGCCCTGCTGCGCCACGTGGACGGGCTGTTCCGCAATTATTTCTTCCGCACCGATCCACGGGCCTACAGCGTCGGGCTGGTGTCCACCGTGCTGGTGCAGTCCAGTACCATCACCAGCAGTCTGATGGTGCCTCTGGCGGGGGCCGGGGTGGTGCGCATCCGCCGCGTGCTGCCATTCATGATGGGCGCCAACCTGGGCACCACGGTCACCAGTGTGCTGGCGGCCACCGCCAACCCCATGGCCGCAGCCATGACGGTGGCCCTGTTCCATGTGATGTTCAATCTCACGGGCACCGCCATCTGGTATCCGCTGCGACGCATCCCCTTGCGGGTGGCCATCTGGTACGGTGGATTGGCCGGTCGTAAACCCAGTTACGCGTTCCTGTTCCTTTTTGGCGTATTCTTGATCATTCCCCTGGTGGGTATCGGTGCCACGGAATTGTTCCTGAGCTTGCGCTGATCCCTGTTGAGGTTCTCATTCGATGTTTCGACAGCTCTACACCGCCCTGGTCTCCGAAAACACGGTCAACCGGGCCTTTGAAAACCTCACGGACATGCTGGAGCATGGCTGCTGGATGTTCGAGCAGGCCAATGATGTGCTGCATGGCCGCACGCCCTCCGATCAGGTGGGCGACAGCCTCTATGAGCGGGACCAGGCCATCAACGCCCTGGAGCGCTCCATCCGTCGCAAGGTGTTGCGGCACCTGACGGTGAATCCGGGCTACGACGTGGCCATCTGCCTGGCCCTGATGAGCGTGGCCAAGGACGCCGAGCGCATTGGTGACTACTGCAAGAGCGTGTTCGAGGTGGGCTGTCTCTATACCGAGGGCTTCCATGTGGAGAAATACCAGAAGCCCCTGGACGAGATGGCCGAGCAGATGCTGGTCATGTTCTCCGCGGTCATCGAGGCCACCCGCAACTCGGACGAAGGCCATGCCGGCAAGGCCCTGATGCAGGCCGCCGAGATGCGCCGCCGTTGCGATGAGATCATCCGGGAACTATTCCGCGACGAGGGCCAGATCGAGTTCCATGAGGCCGTGGCCTATTCCCTGCTGGCCCGTCATTACAAGCGCGTGGCCGGTCACCTGGCCAACATCGCCACCGCCGTGCTCGGGCGGCTGGAGGATCTGGATTTCTACCCGGGCAAGGATGCCTGATCGGGGCCTTCATCTCATTGCAACAAGGCGAAGGCATACTGAGGGATGCGGGACCGTGTGAATGGCCACCATCGGGGGGAGACGCCAAGCACCATGGAACAGACCTTCGGACTCATTCTCGTGCGCCACGCACAGGCCGGTGATGCGGTGGAGTTCGCCCGCACCGGCCAACCCGATGATTTGCGCCCGCTCACCGAACAGGGCGTGGAACGCATGCATCGGGCCGCCCAGGGTCTGGCCAGGTTGCTCAAGGGGCCGACCACCCTGTTGAGCAGCCCCTACACGCGGGCCCGCCAGACCGCGAACATCCTCGCCGAATACCTGCCCACCACCGGCCCGCTGGAGATCCATCAATCCCTGGTGCCCGAGGCCCATCCCGGCAGCCTGGATGACGCGCTCCAGCGCAAGCGGGCAGGGCGCACCCTCACCCTGGTGGGGCACGAGCCCCATCTGTCCTGCCTGGTGGGCTGGCTGGTGGCCGGGCGACCCGTTTCCCTGGTGCGAATGAAGAAGGGAGGCGCCTGTTACCTGCATTTTGATGGCCCGCCACAGGCGGGTCGTGCCATCCTGCACTGGCTGCTCACCCAGCGGCACCTGCGCCTGATCTGAAGCCGTCCGCCACAGGGATTCCGCCATGTTTCGACGTCGCCAGCCTTTCGACACCATCGCCGCCGTGGATCTGGGATCCAACAGCTTTCACATGATCGTGGCACGCGTGCGTGATGGCCAGGTCCACGTGCTGGACCGCCTGCGCGAGACCGTACGCCTGGCCAGCGGTCTGGATCATCGGGGCAATATCAGCGATGAGGCCATGGAGCGGGGCCTGGCCTGCCTGGAGCGCTTCGGCCAGCGGGTGCGGGAATTGCCCCTGGGCAGCGTGCGCGCAGTGGGGACCAACACCCTGCGCAAGGCCCGGGATGCGGGCGACTTTCAGGAGCGCGCCCGCGAGGCCCTGGGGCATCCCATCGAGATCATCGGCGGACGTGAGGAGGCCCGCCTGATCTACCTGGGTGTGGCCCATTCCCTGGCGGATGATGGTGGACGTCGCCTGGTGGTGGATATCGGCGGGGGCAGTACCGAACTCATCATCGGCGAGCGCTTCGAACCCATTCACATGGAGAGCCTGCACATGGGCTGCGTGAGCATGGGGCGCTGGTACTTCCCCAACGGGGAGATCAAGACCACCGCCTGGCGCGCCGCCGAGATCGCGGCCCGGCTGGAGTTGCAGCCCATTGAGGGCCATTACAAGCGGGTGGGCTGGCAGGACTCCCTGGGCGCCTCTGGAACCCTCCTGGCAGTCGCCAGGATCCTGCGTGAGCAGGGTTGGTGCGAGAACGGGATTTCCATGGATGGGTTACGCAAGCTGCGTGAGGCGTTGTTGAAAGCGGGGCATGTGGATCGTGTCGACCTCAAGGGCCTGAGCGAGGATCGACGCCCGGTACTGCCGGGCGGGGTGGTGGTGCTCGTATCCATTTTCGAGGCCCTTCAGATCGAGCACATGCGGGTGTCCGACGGGGCCCTGCGGGAAGGGCTGGTCTATGACCTGCTGGGCCGCAACGGCCACGAGGATGTGCGCAGCCGCACCATCAATGGTCTGATGAAGCGTTTTCAGGTGGACGAGGCCCACGCCCTGCGGGTGGAGCACACCAGCCTGCAACTGGTGGAACGCGTGGGCGAGGAGTGGGAGCTGGATCAGGACGATGCCGAGAGCCTGGCCTGGGCGGCCCGGCTGCATGAGGTGGGCCTGAGCATCTCCCATAGCCAGTACCACAAGCACGGTGCGTATCTGGTGGAGAACGCGGATCTGGCCGGCTTCACCCTGCAGGGGCAGCAGCGCATGGCCTTGCTGGTGCGTGCCCATCGCCGCAAGTTTCCCACCAAGCCCTTTGAGGCCCTGCCTGCTCGGGAACGCCGCGTGCTGCAGCGATTGGCGATCCTGTTGCGTATGGCGGTACTGCTGCACCGGGCCCGTACCGATATTGAAGTGCCCATCCAGGAGATCAGGGTCAAGGATCGGAGTCTCAAGCTGCGCCTGGCAGAAGGCTGGCTGGAGGCGCATCCTCTGACGCGGGCAGATCTGGAACGTGAGGCTGAACACCTGCGCAATGCGCAGTTCAAGCTCAAGTTCGAGTAAGGAAGGGCCGCGCCTGGAAGCGGACCTCCGTCAGGGCCCGGTGAGCAGTTCCAGCAGTTCCTGTTGTGCCGACCGGGGCTTCTGGTTGCCGGTGGGTTTCAGGCGCTGGTAGGTGCCGTCACTCTGCAGCACCCAGGTCTGGGTGTTATCGGCCACATAGGCCAGCAGGGACTCGTTCAGCACCCGCTCACGAAGATCCGGATGATCCACCGGGAAGGCGGTCTCCACCCGGCGGAAGAAGTTGCGTTGCATCCAGTCCGCGCTGGAGAGGAACACCTCCGGGGTATCGCCGTTCTTGAAGTAGAACACCCGGGAGTGCTCCAGGAAACGACCCATCACCGAGCGCACCTGGATGTTCTCGGAGACGCCAGGGACCCCGGGGCGCAGGGAGCAGATGCCCCGGACCACCAGATCGATCTTCACACCCCCCTGGGAGGCCCGATACAGGGCCTGCACCAGACGTGGCTCGATCAGGGAGTTCATGCGGGCGATGATGCGTCCGCCACGGTTGGCCTTGGCATGCTCGATCTCACGGTCGATGCGCTCGATCATGCCCGAATGCAGGGTAAAGGGTGATTGCAGGAGCTTGCGCAGCTTGGATACCTTGCCCAGGCCCGTGAGTTGCTGGAAGATCTTGTGCACGTCCTCGCCCACCACCTTGTCGGCGGTCAGCAGACCCAGGTCGGTATAGGCCCTGGCGGTGCCGGCGTGGTAGTTGCCGGTGCCCAGATGCACGTAACGCTTGATCTGGCTCTTCTCCCGGCGCACCACCATCAGCAGCTTGGCGTGGGTCTTGTAACCCACCACCCCATAGGTGACGTGGGCTCCCGCGTCCTGCAGGCGGTTGGCCAGCTGGATATTGGCCTCTTCATCAAAGCGGGCCCGCAGTTCGATCACCACGGTCACTTCCTTGCCTGCCTGGGCCGCCTCCACCAGGATATCCACCAGTTGGGAACGCACACCGGTGCGGTACAAGGTCTGCTTGATGGCCAGCACGTTGGGGTCACGGGCGGCCTGGCGGATGAACTCCACCACCGGCACGAAGGACTGATAGGGATGGTGCAGCAGCACATCGCCGCGGCGGATGGTGTGGAAGATGTCCGAGGCAGAGGTGAGCGACGGGGGCAGGGCGGGCACGAACGGGGGGAATTTCAGATCCGGGCGGTCCACCAGTTCATGCACGGCCATGAGCCGGTTCAGATTCACCAGACCGTTCACCTGATACAGGTCCTCCCGGCCCAGCTTGAACTGGCGCAGCAGGAAGTCGGCCACCTTATCGGGGCAGTTGTCGGCCACCTCCAGACGCACGGCCTCGCCATAATTGCGCTGGGGCAGTTCCCCTTCCAGGGCCATGAGCAGGTCGTCGATCTCCTCCTCATGGACGAACAGATCCGAGTTGCGGGTGAGGCGAAACTGGTAACAGCCGGTCACCTTCATGCCCTGGAACAGCTCGCCCACATGGGCATGCAGGATGGAGGACAGGAATACAAAGTCGTGGTCGCCCTTGGCCAGTTCCCGGGGCAGGCGGGCCAGGCGGGGCAGGGAGCGCGGCGCCTGTACCACGGCCATGCGGCTCTCGCGACCGAAGGCATCCTTGCCCTCCAGGGTGACAATGAAGTTCAGGCTCTTGTTGAGGATGCGCGGGAAGGGATGTGCCGGGTCCAGCCCCAGCGGGGAGAGCACCGGCAACAGTTCCATGTTGAAGAATTCCTTGACCCACGCGGCCTGGTCTGACGTCCACTGGGTGCGGCGCACGAAGCGGATGTTGGCCTCGGCCAGGGCGGGGATGAGGATGTCATTGAGGGTGCTGTACTGGTCGTCCACCAGATCGTGGGCGCACTGACCGACCCGGGCGAGCTGTTCGCCAGCGCTCAAGCCGTCGGCGCCCGGATTGCTCACCCCCAGGGCGAGTTGCTGCTTGAGCCCGGCCACCCGGATCTCGAAGAACTCATCCAGGTTGGTGGACGAGATGCACAGATAGCGCAGCCGCTCCAGCAGGGGCATGTTCTCCTGCTTGGCCAGCTCCAGCACCCGCTGATTGAAGCCCAGCAGGCTCAGCTCACGGTTGAGATAAAGCTCCGGGTTGGTCAGGTCTATATCGTTCACGCTTATCATCCCCAGCTGTTGCCCGGCAGGAGGCAGCCCCTGGCACCCGCCCCTGTTCTGCCCGGTAGACTTGTCCTGTCAATTGGCCTTGTTCCGCCAAGCGCCTGTGTTGTCCAGGCGCCTTATTCCGCCCCCCGCGGGAGCGGCCCTTGGCCGCGAAGCCCATGCCGGGAAGAACTCCGGTGAATATCCCGGCTCCCATTCGCGGGCAGGCCCGCTCCCACAGGGGCGAGGTCCGGTGGTTCTGGTTGCCGGCACCCTAGCTTACAAATGTGAACATTCCATGACAGGGTTGCGGGCAACCTCGCAGGCTCAGGACTCAGGCAGTCTCTGGGTGTCCCAGGCCAGCAGGAACTCCAGCAGGGCCTTCTGGGCATGCAGGCGGTTTTCGGCCTCGTCCCAGACCACGCTCTGCGGTCCTTCCAGTACCTCGGTGCTCACCTCTTCTTCCCGGTGTGCCGGCAGGCAGTGCATGAACAGGGCATCCGGGGCGGCACGGGCCATGAGTTCGCTGGTGACCACGTAATCCCCGAAGGCCCGACGGCGCGCCGATTGTTCCTGCTCCTGACCCATGCTGGCCCATACGTCGGTGACGATGAGATGCGCTCCTTCGGCTGCCTCCATGGGGTCGCGCACCATGTGCACCGACCGTCCACCCGAGGCCAGGATCAGCGGGTCCGGGTCGTAACCCTCGGGGCAGGTGATGCGCAATTCAAACCCCAGGCGTTCGGCGGCATGGATGTAACTGTGGCACATGTTGTTGCCATCCCCCACCCAGACCACCGTACGACCGGCGATATCGCCGCGCAGCTCGAACCAGGTCTGCATGTCCGCCAGCAACTGGCAGGGATGCTCAAGATCGGTGAGGCCGTTGATCACCGGCACCCGGGAGTAGGCGGCAAAACGTTCCACCTTCTCATGCTCATAGGTGCGGATCATCACCGCATCCACCATGCGCGACAGCACCCGGGCCGAGTCCTCTATGGGTTCGCCGCGACCCAGTTGGGTGTCCTTGGGGGACAGGAACAGGGCATGGCCGCCCAGTTGCTGCATGCCCACCTCGAAGGATACCCGGGTGCGGGTGGAGGATTTCTCGAAGATCATGGCCAGGGTCTTGCCGGCCAGGGAGGCGTGGGGGATGCCCTCGCGCTGCTGCACCTTCATCTGCATGGCGCGCTGGATCAGGTGACGCAGCTCCTCGGTGGACAGGTCCAGCAGGGACAGGAAATGACGAACAGCCATGGGTACTCCTCAGGCGGCCTGGGCCGCGAAGCGTTCCACCAGGGTGGCGACGGTGTCGATGATTTCGTCGGCCTGGGCCTGGTCAATGATCAAGGGGGGCAGCAGGCGGATCACGCGTTCTGCGGTGACGTTGATCAGCAGGCCGGCCTCCAGGGCCTGGCCCACCAGTTCGGCGCAGGGACGGTCCAGTTCGATGCCGATCATCAGGCCCTTGCCACGGATCTGGCGAACGGCAGGGTGCCCGTCCAGGCGCCTGGCGAAACCCTCGGTCAGATACTCACCCATGCGCCGCGCGTGGTTGGGAAGATCCTGCTGTTCCAGGGTGTCGAGCACCGCCAGCGCGGCGGCGCAAACCAGCGGATTGCCGCCAAAGGTGGTGCCGTGGGTGCCGGGTGTGAACAGACCCGTGGCCGGGCCGGCCACCAGGGTGGCGCCGATGGGCACGCCATTGCCCAGACCCTTGGCCAGGCTGAGCACGTCCGGCGTCACATCTTCGTGCTGGTAGGCGAACAGTTGCCCCGTGCGGCCGATACCCGCCTGAATCTCGTCCAGCATGAGCAGCCAGCCGGCCTGGTCGCAGAGTGCCCGCAGGCCCTTGAGATAGCCCGCCGGCGGGATGCGGATGCCGCCCTCGCCGGTAATGGGTTCCACCAGTATGGCCACTACATCGGGATGCTCGCTCAGGGCCCGGACCGCTTCCAGGTCACCGTGAGGGACGCGCACAAATCCTTCCACCAGGGGGGCGAAGCCCTTCTGGATGGCGGCGTTGCCGGTGGCGGTGAGGGTGGCCAGGGTGCGGCCATGGAAGCTGCCTTCCATGACGATGACGGTGGGGCGTTCCACGCCCTTGCGATGCCCGTGCAGACGCGCCAGCTTGAGTGCTGCTTCGTTGGCCTCGGCCCCGGAGTTGCAGAAAAAAGCCTGCTGCATCCCCGCGGCCCGGGTGAGTCGCTCGGCCAGACGGGTCTGCAGGGGGATTTCATACAGGTTGGAGGTATGCACCAGGGTGCGCGCCTGCTCACACAGCGCTTCGGCCACTGCCGGGTGTGCATGGCCCAGGCCGCACACGGCGATGCCCGAGAGTGCGTCCAGATAACGGCGGCCCTGGCTGTCCCACAGCCAGGCACCTTCACCGCGCTCAAAGGCCACCGGTTGGCGCTTGTAGTTTTGCACCAGGGCGTCTGACATCGGGTGAATTCCCTCCATAAAACGAAAAAAGGCAGCCCATGGCTGCCGGCATGAATCGCGCTCCGTGCGCCGGATGATCGTCACGGAACGATCGACGGTTCCCTGTTCCTGCCCGGAATCATACGATGCCCCACGCCTGCACGCAAAGTCACCGATGGAGCCTGTAGCCCCTCTCCCCCCAGGGGAGAGGGGTTGGGGTGAGGGGAGCGAGCCCCTTCACCCAAAGTTTTTCGCCACAAACTCCCAGTTCACCACATTGAAGAAGTTCTCAATGTACTTGGGGCGCGCATTCCGGTAGTCGATGTAGTAGGCATGCTCCCACACATCCATGGTCAGCAGGGGCGTCATGCTGCCGTCGGTGAGCGGGGTCTGGGCATTGCTGGTGTTGACGATCTCCACCTGACCGCTGGGGTTCTTCACCAGCCAGGTCCAGCCGGAACCAAAGTTGCCGGCACCCGAGGCGGCGAACTTTTCCTTGAACTCGGCGAACGAACCAAAGGCCTGGTTGATGGCGTCCGCCAGGGCGCCCGTGGGTTCACCGCCGCCGTTGGGGCTCAGGCAGTTGAAGTAGAAGGTGTGGTTCCACACCTGCGCCGCATTGTTGAACACGCCGCCGGCCGGGGCCTTCTTGATGATGTCCTCCAGCGACAGGTTCTCGAATTCGGTCCCCGCGATCAGCTTGTTGAGGTTCGTCACATAGGTGGCGTGGTGCTTGTCGTGGTGATACTCCAGCGTCTCGGCGGAGATGTGTGGTTCCAGGGCCTTTTTGTCGTAAGGCAGGGGAGGCAGTTCGTGGTTCATGCATCGTCTCCTTGCTGGCCGCGCTGAGCGCGACATTGAAAGTCTGGACTCAGTCTAAAAGATGGCCGGCGCTATTGGAATAGTTTCACGTTAACGACAGCCCTGAATGATGCTGCCGAAAATGCGTTTTGGCAATGAACTCATGATAATCTCGAGCCGTCCATCACTGCCGTCAGGATACCCATGCCACAACCCCGCGGTCCACGGACCGGGGCCTACTTGGCGCTTTCGTGTTCCTTCTCCCAGCCGGTGATCATGACCTTGATCTTTTCCAGCGGGGTGTGGCCCGTCGTGGTCAGGTAGACATGTACGATCACGAAGGCCAGCATGAGAAAGGCCCCCAGAGTGTGCGCCACAGCCACCTGCTGCAACCCAATGAACTCCGGCATGAAGCCCTTCAAGCTGCCCCAGAAAAGATAGATCAGTCCGGAGATCCAGATCAGGGGATTGATCAACAGCTTGACCCCCAGATAGGCAAGGCGCTGCAGGGGGTTGTGCTTGCGTTCCACCGTGATGTGGTAGGGATGGTTGGCGCCGATGAAGATACCGTAGGCGTAATAGCGCACCATCCGGTCAATATTGCGCAGCGTCGGGATGTAGTGCTTCCATTGTCCGGTGGTGAAGTGCCAGAAGATGGCGAAGATCCATAGCCCGATCAGCAGCCAGGCGGCGATTTCGTGAACTTCCACCGCTGTCTGAAAATCCAGAAGGCTGTGGGTACCGTGGATGGCCAGCCCCGAAAACAGCAGCGTGAGGATCAGGGCTGCCTGAGACCAGTGCCAAAAACGCTCAAAACGGGTGAACAGGTAGATTCGCTTACTCATGGGGAGCGCCTCTCTTGCGCATGCGGCTGACCAGACGGGTACCACTATGGGCGGCAACCCCCAACAGCATCAGACCCGCCAAGCCGAATCCGATCCCATCCACCCAGGGATGACTGTCTCGGCCCGGTAGCCAGATGCCGGGGACATCATCCAGACGCCCGCCCGGCCGGTGGCAGTCTGCACAGGCCAGGGCGTCTTCGGCGGGAGCCACCATGTGGGTAATGGGCCAGGTCATGCGAGTGTCAACAAAATCGAATTCGCCGCTGAAGGGACGCCCCGTGGCAGCCATGCCGGCTTCGATGGCCTTGGTGAAGTCGAAATTGAACCAAAGGGAAGTGTCATTGGGGATGGCCACCTGCATGACTGTCAGCTGGCGGTGTTCCGTGTCATAGGGTTGGCGGCCGCTGAATTTTTTCACGGGCCAGATGCGAGCCTCCTCGGCACCGGGAGTGCCGCGGAAACGGTTGACGTGGAAAACCTGCCCCGGTTCCACCGGGGCGTCGGGCTGGATGTAGTCCACGCTGCCATCAAACCACAGGTATTCAGGAACCACGTTTTCCTTGGGGACGAAGCTGCCCTTGCGGCTGTCGTAGACCAGGTGGCCCTGTTCGTTCCTCAGCATGAAGGGCTTGCCGTCCCCATCCATCCGCGTGGCCTCGGACCAGTCCCAGGCCATCCTCGTGGGAACACCGCCACGCGCATAGGTCGGGATATGGCAGGTCTGGCAGGCGAGGATGTGGGCGTGATTGTTCAGGCGCTCGGCGTGCAGAAGGTCGCCGCTGTGGGGTCGTTCCCCATGGCAGGCCTGGCATGAGGCTGGATTCCGATCGTCCTTGCGGCCTCGCATGATGGGCCCCTGGGCGTCACTGGCGGTCATGGACAAGCGACTGCCAGGTACCTTGTGGTCACGGGTTTCATGGCACTGGGCGCAACTGAAGTTCAGCCCGTCGCTGGCCATGTGCACGTCCAGTTCCCGACCGGGGTCGACCAGGGAGGAATCCAGGTCGCCGTGTTTCACGCCATCGCCGCCCCCTCCATAAAAGTGGCAGCTGCCGCAAGCCTCCCGACTGCTGACCCCCACGCTTCGGGCAGCCGCCACCAGGTCCGTGGGTTCGTAAAACTTGCCCGAATCGGGTGGATATTCCGTGCGTTCGTAGGCCGGGTGACCGGCCAGACCGAAGGGTTTGACGTACTCTTCTGCGGAATGGCAAACGAGGCAGTCAACGTTGCGCTCCGCCGTGAAGTCGAACTGATCGTCCTCCCAGCCATAGCCGGCATGGCAGGCTGCGCAAAAGGCTTCGTTGGATTGATGGCCGATGCAGAAGGCGTTGAGCATCGTCTTCTTGCCCAGCGGCTTGCCCTTGACCGGATCCTGGTATTCCCAGGTCCAGTGCGGGGACTGCATGAGTTGGGCCGCCGCCTCGGTGTGGCAGCCCAGACAGGCTTCGGTGACCTCCTGCCCCGTCGCGAACGGCCCTTCCAATTCCTTGAATTTGGTGTGATCGGCTGTGGAGGCCGCCAGAGGGCCGCTCACCAGCCATATGGTCAATAATAGTGCTGTGCCCAGCACCCACCATTGGGCTGTTGCCGGCCCATCAGCGGGTGACGCGGGCATGAACCTCGCCGCGTGTCTCACCCTCCATCTCCCCGAATCTTTATTTAGTTATATTCGGAGATTATGGTGATATGACCAGAACCGATCAATGGCTTTTATCAATGCACATTCACTCTCCCAGCAACGCCTCAATGGCACGCTGGAAACGCTGCGAGTCCGGCGAGACCATGCTGGAATAGGCGGCGACCACCTGGCCGTTCCGGTCCACCAGATACTTGTAGAAGTTCCAGCGGGGCGCACGGCTCTGTCGCGCCAGTTCCTGGAAGATGGGATGGGCGTCATCTCCCCGGACTCCAATGGGCGCGAACATGTCGAAGCTCACCCCGAAGTTGCGAAAGCACACCCGGGCCGTCTCTGCCTCGTCGCTGGCCTCCTGATTGAAGTCGTTGGAGGGAAATCCCATCACCTTGAGCCCCCGGTCGGCGTATTTCTCATGGATCGCTTCAAGGCCCGAGAACTGACCGGTAAAGCCGCAATGACTTGCGGTGTTGACGATCAGCAGCGGCTGGCCGGCGAATCGCTCCCTCAGGTTCACCACCTCACTGGAATGCAGGCGCCGCATGTCGTGATCGAAAAGATCTGTATGGCCGGGCGGTTCCTGCACCGCAAAAGCCGGGGACGCAAGCAAGGGGATCAGCAGGCAGACGGACAGGAATCGGATCATGACGGGGCCTCCACGGATTGTCCCGTTTGAGACCATCCGGGAAAGCCTGAGTTCATAGGTGGGTCTTTTGTGTCCAGGCACCGTACGACTCAGGCCTGGTCACCCTGGGGGCGCCTGGCATCGCGTTTCAGGATTTGCCCGGAGTAGGCCAGAAAATCATCCAGATGGTGCTTGATGATGCTGATGGTGATGGGTAGTTGCAGGCTCTGGTAATCGTGCACGGCAATATTTCGAAAACCCACCATGCGTCTCATGACATCCGCCAGGTCCGGGCCGATCCAGCCGCCGCGATGCAGCAGCGTGAATACGTCCCGGGCGCTTTGGGGTACCCCAAGACGTTCGCGCCGGATCAGGTGCTGGCCCATGTCCAGTGCTGCTTCGCAGGCACGCTGGATATTGAGGATCGCTGCATCCTGGCGCGTGTAGTCCTGGGGGAACCCCTCGGGATTGGCTGCATATTCCTCTCGAGCCCGGGCCACGCAGCGCTCGATGGTGGCCGCCTTGTTGATCAGGACATCATCCGCCATGGACTTGCCCCCGCTTGCCGATGTCCTCCAGCAGGCCCGCGCGGGCCATGTCGAGCTCGGTCTTTTCGCTGAGTATGGCGGCCTCGTAGAGTGTGGTGCGGGTATCCAGGGCCCACCAACGCTCCCCGCGGGTGATGATCTGATATTGCATCACCGTGGAGGCAGCCCGCAGGTCCACCAGGTCCACCGGGCAGCCCGCCACATCTGCCAGTTCGCCGGATACCTCCCAGAGCAGCAGCACATCGGCATATCCCGCCACCAGAACCGCCAGGTCCAGGTCACTCTCGGGCCCGGCCGTTCCGTGAATGCGGCTGCCGAAGGCATAAATGCCCATGAGCCCCGGCACCCGGTCTTGCAGTCGCTGAATGATCTCTGCCTGATTCATCGGTTTCCTCCCATTCCCTTGAGTCTATCGTGTTTGCCCTTGGGGGGCAGGGCGGACGCAACCGGGCCCCTGAGGTGACGACGCGGGCGGTGCCTGAAATAATGACTCCCTGAGCTCAGCCTGGAATCAAACAAGGAATCACGCTTCATGTGCGGCATCTGCGGCGAACTGCATTTCAAGGGCACGCGGCCCGACCTGGCCTCCATCCGGCGCATGCTGGATCGTCTGGAGCGGCGCGGGCCGGATCACGAGGGGAGTTACTCCGACGGCCCCCTGGCCTTCGGGCATCGACGCCTGTCCATCCTGGATCTGTCGGAGCGCTCCAATCAGCCCATGGTGGACCCGGAGCTGGGTCTGGCGGTGGTCTTCAACGGCACCCTCTACAACTTCCGGGAACTGCGCGCGGAACTGGCCGGCCGGTATCGCTTTTTCTCCACCGGGGATACCGAGGTGATCCTCAAGGCCTACCATGCCTGGGGGGAAGACTGCGTCAAGCGTTTCCATGGCATGTTCGCCTTTGCCGTCTGGGATCTGCGTGAACAGCGCCTGTTCCTGGGCCGCGACCGGATGGGCATCAAGCCCCTGTATTACAGCCTCACCGATCAGCGCCTGCGCTTTGCATCCAATATTCAGGCCCTGCTGGCGGCCGGCGATGTGGACACCGGCTTCGACCCGGTGGCCCTGCATCATCACTTCACCCTGCATGCGGTGGTGCCGGCGCCGCGCACCCTGTTCAAGGGCGTGCGCAAGCTGCGGCCCGGCCACACCCTCACGCTGGAGCATGATGGCCGTGTCCGGGAGCAGCGTTACTGGACCCTGGAGGCCGTGCGGCCCGATACCCCACTGTCGCCCGAGGATTGGACCCAGGCCATTCATGACAGCCTGCGCCAGGCTGTGAAAAAACGGCTGGAGGTGGCGGATGTGCCGGTAGGCGTGCTGCTCTCCGGTGGGCTGGATTCCAGCCTGCTGGTGGCCCTGCTGGCCGAGTCCGGCGTGCGCAACCTGCAGACCTTTACCGTGGGTTTTGAGGATCAACCCGAGGAGAAGGGCAGCGAGTTCGAGTTTTCCGATCCGGTGGCCGAACGCTACGCCACGGTGCACCATCGCTTTCACGTACCCAACGACCAGGTGCTTCAGCGCCTGCCCGAGGCCGTGGATCAAATGGCCGAGCCCATGGTGGGCCAGGATGCCGTGGCCTTTTACCTGCTCTCCGAACAGGTGTCCCAGCATGTGAAGGTGGTTCAATCGGGGCAGGGGGCGGATGAGGTCTTCGCTGGCTATTTCTGGTACCCGCGCATGGTGGCGGAAACGGAAGGCTCACGGGTGGAGCGTTTCGCACGGCATTACTTCGACCGGGATCACGACGAGTTCCTGCAGATGCTGGCCCCGGAGCTGGTGAGCGAGGATCACACCCGTGCCCTCATCGAGGCGGCCCTGAACGAACCGGGGGCCGACACCCTGCTGGACGCGGTGCTGCGCCTGGATGTGACCACCCTGGTGGTGGATGACCCGGTGAAACGGGTGGACAACATGACCATGGCCTGGGGCCTGGAGGCCCGGGTGCCGTTCCTGGATCACGAACTGGTTGAACTGGCCGCACGCATGCCACCGGAACTCAAGCTGGCCGAGGGCGGCAAGGGAGTGCTCAAGCACATCTCCCGCGGGCTGCTGCCGGATTCGGTGATCGACCGCCCCAAGGGGTACTTCCCGCTGCCGGCGCTGAAATACGTGCGCGGCCCGTTCCTGGACTTCATGCGTGACATCCTGGATTCCCAGGCCTGTCGGGAGCGGGGGCTGTATCAGCGTGATTACGTGCAGCGCTTGCTGGCCGAGCCGGAGAAGCACCTCACCCGCATCCAGGGCAGCAAGCTGTGGCATCTGGCCCTGCTGGAGTTCTGGCTGCAGCGCCAGGGCGTTTCCTGAACCGTGTGGGGGCTGATCTCCCTGTGGGAGCGGGCCTTGCCCGCGAAGGCGGTGGGCACATCAGCATGGTCAGGGCGCTGCGGCAGCAGCGGCCGGAGTGTGTGCCCACCGCTTTTGGGGAGACCAACTTCCGCAGGGGGTGCGAGCCTCTGTTCCATGGTACCATACGGAATTAATCAGGTATGGTCAGGTCGCAGTGACAACGGCCCGGCCCGCCCCCTCATCAACACAAGACAACACGAGGTGATGCCAGTGGACGCTCTTGACCGCATCCGTCAGCAGGTGGAAGAAAATCCTGTTGTCATTTACATGAAGGGCACGCCGCAGTTTCCCATGTGCGGTTTTTCCAATCGGGCGGTATCGGCCCTCAAGGAATGTGGCAAGCCCTTTGCCTACGTGAACGTGCTGGCCGACCAGGAAATCATGCAGAGTCTCCCCAGCTTTGCCAACTGGCCCACCTTCCCGCAGATCTACGTAAAAGGCGAACTCATCGGTGGGTGTGACATCACCCTGGAGATGTTCGAGTCGGGCGAGTTGCAAACCATGGTGGCGGAAGCAGCGGGGGAGTAAGGCCTGCTTAGCTGACCACCACCTCATTACCCCCGGCCGCGCGGGCCGCTTCCAGATTGCTGCCAGCCTTTTTCATGAGTTCGCGGATGGTCATTAGCGGCTGCTGGTAGTCGTGGAAATGGGCGCCGATGGACACACGGATGGGCACCTTGCCCTCCGACGTGGTGATGCCATCCTGGGAAAGACTTTGCAGAACGCGTCCCAGCAGTTCCCGGTTGAACTGCTGGGGAGAGTGCACATGCAGGAGCAGGGCGAATTCCTCACCGCCGATCCGTGCCACCAGGTCGGTGGGGCGTACTGATAGTCGCAGGCGTTTGGCAAACCCCAGCAATACCTCATCCCCAAGGTCGTGGCCCAGGTGCTGGGACACCTGATCCACATGATCCAGGTCCACCAGCGCCAGGCACAGACCGCCCCCGCGTGCCTGGGTTTCCAGCACCAACACCTCCAGTCTCTGGTTCAGGGCACGTTGATTGGCGAGGCCGGTGATGGGATCGGTAGTGGAGAGGTTTTCCATGTGCTGATTGGCGGCCTTCAGGGCCGCAGACGTCTCCAGCAAGCGATTCTGCAGCGTCGCCATGCGCCCCGCCGCGAACACGCGGGCGGCGAGCTGCATGTTGTGGATCGGCTTGGTGAGATAGTCGTCCACACCCTGATGGAAGGCCTCCAGCATGGCCTCATCCCCCTCCTTGGCGGTGAACAGGATGATGGCCGTGTAGCGCTCTTCCTCCTCGTCCCGCGTGCGGATGGCCGCCGTCAACTCCAGACCGTTCATATCCGGCATCACCCAGTCTGCCAGCACCACGTCCGCTCGCCGCTCCACCAGCAGCGACAGAGCCTCGGGGGCCGAGGCGGCCAACCTGACGTCATCGTAGCCCACCCGTTCAAGGGTGTTCTTCAATACCGTCCGGCTGTATTGCATGTCATCGACGATGAGGATCGATAACGCAGGCGGTGTGGACGAGGTCATTGGAGACGATCACCTACTGAAAAAAGTGTGACTTACGTCTCCCTCTTATAAGCAAGCCATCAGGCCTTGTCCACGTTTTCCGTCACCAACGGTGTCACATGGCCGTTCCAGCGGTTCATCACATCACAAAAGATGTCGGCGGTCTTTTCGGCATCGTAGGTGGCCGAATGGGCCTCGGCGTTGTCCCAGGAAAGGCCTGCCTGCTGCGCGGCCCGGGCCAGGACGGTCTGACCATAGGCCATGGCCGAGAGGGTGACCGTGTCCAGGTTGCTGAAGGGATGGAAGGGGTTGCGCTTGAGCTTGGTGCGTTCGGCCGTGGCATTCACGAAGGCCAGGTCGAAGCCGGCGTTATGTCCCACCAGGATGGCCCGGGTACAGTGATTGAGCTTGACCTCCTGGCGCACCTCGCGAAAGACCTCCCGCAGTGCCTCGTCCTCCGGCGTGGCGATCCGCAGGGGGTGCCAGGGGTTGATGCCGGTGACCTCCAGGGACTTGGGGTCCATGTGTGCCCCTTCAAAGGGTTGCACATGATGGGACAGGGTGCGGTGGCGACGGATGTAGCCCTGCGCATCCATGCGCAGGATGACGGCAGCGATCTGCAGCAGCGCGTCGGTTTGCGGGTTGAAGCCCCCGGTTTCCACGTCCACCACCACGGGTAGAAAGCCACGGAAGCGGTTGCCCATGGGGCGAAAGTCAGCATCTTCGGTCATGGGCATAGGGTATCAGTTCTCGAGGGGCTGGGGGCTTTACCTCAGTCCACCAGTCGCCAGCTCAACTGACCACCTGCCCGCAGGGGCACCACGCGCTCCTTGCCGAAGGGATAGGCCTCGGGCAGGGACAGAGGTTCGCGCCTGAGGGTGATGAAGTCCTCGTTGACCGGCAGACCGTAAAAGGCCGGGCCGTTCAGGCTGGCAAAGGCTTCCAGCTTGTCCAGTGCGCCGGCCTGCTCGAAGGCCTCGGCATAGAACTCGATGGCCGCCGGGGCACTGAAGATGCCGGCACAGCCGCAGGCGCTTTCCTTGGCCCCCTGGGGGTGCGGCGCACTGTCGGTGCCCAGGAAGAAACGGGGATGCCCCTCTGCCAGGGCCTCCATGATGGCCACTCGGTGGGTTTCCCGCTTGAGTACGGGCAGACAGAAGTGATGGGGACGCATGCCGCCCTGGAACAGCGCATTGCGGTTCATGAGGATGTGCTGGGGCGTGACGGTGGCGCCCACCCGCTCCGGTGCCTCACGCACGAACTCCACCGCCTGGGCCGTGGTGATGTGCTCCAGCACGATCTTGAGGCCCGGGAACTGCTCCACCAGCGGGATCAGGGTGTTGTCGATGAACACCTGCTCACGGTCGAAGATGTCCACCGAGGGGGCCGTGGCCTCCCCGTGCACCAGCAGTGGTAGCCCCAGATCCTGCATGGCCTGCAGGGTGGGGTAGGTATTGCGAATGTCCGTCACCCCCGCATCGGAATGGGTGGTGGCCCCGGCCGGATAAAGCTTCACACCCACGATCAGGCCACTGTCCACCGCCTTGCGAATCTCCTTGGGGGAGGTGCTGTCGGTGAGATAGATTGTCATCAATGGATTGAAGTTCGAACCCTGCGGCAAGGCATCAAGAATGCGCTCACGATATTGCAGGGCCTGCTCCACACTCACCACCGGCGGTTTGAGATTCGGCATGATCACCGCCCGTGCGAACTGTCGCGCCGAATGCGGCACTGCATCACCCAGAACGTCACCGTCCCTTACATGCAAATGCCAGTCATCAGGGCGCCGGATACGCAGTTCTTCGATTGTTGCCATTGTGTGATTTTCCTAGATTAAATCGGGACTTGGCGTGTTGCAGTGAAGCATTTTCAGCCTTGCCCGGTTTCTTGACCTGTTGCGTCAAAAGTTCGAACATAATGGCCAAGGCGGTACAGCCCAGCCTCATTAAAACGATAACAACAGTGTTTCAAAACCACCTCCCGCGCTTGTGATGAACCACCCACTCGTGTGGGGCGATGACGAGTGTCCAAAGCCGGGCCTAACGGATGGAGAATGATTGATGAACGCGCAGACAATGCCGCAGGATCTGGACGCGCAGGAAACGCAGGAATGGCTGGACGCCCTTGAAGCCGTCATCCAGGCCGATGGCCCGGAACGCGCTCACTACCTGCTGGAAAAGCTGGTGGATCAGGCGCGGCGTTCCGGTACCTTCCTGCCTTATTCCGCCAATACCGCCTACGTCAATACCATCCCCCCGCACCTGGAGCCGGAATACCCCGGCGACGCGGAGCTGGAACACCGCATCCGCTCTTACATCCGCTGGAACGCCCTGCTCATGGTGGTGAAGGCCAATCGTATCAGTTCGGAGCTGGGCGGGCATATCGCCAGCTTCGCCTCGGCGGCCACCTTGTACGACGTGGGCTTCAATCATTTCTGGCGCGCCCCCAGCCACGAGCATGGCGGCGACCTGGTCTTCATCCAGGGGCACTCCGCCCCCGGTGTCTATGCCCGATCCTTCCTGGAAGGGCGGTTGAGTGAACAACAGCTGGATGGTTTCCGTCAGGAAGTCCCGGGGAATGGATTGCCCTCCTATCCCCACCCGTGGTTGATGCCGGATTACTGGCAGTTCCCCACGGTGAGCATGGGTCTGGGGCCCATCACCAGCATCATGCAGGCCCGCTTCATGAAGTACATGAACGACCGGGGCCTGGCCAGCAGCCGGGATCGCAAGGTGTGGTCCTTCCTGGGGGATGGCGAGACCGACGAGCCGGAATCCCTCGGCGCCATCAGCCTGGCGGCCCGGGAAAAGCTGGACAACCTCATCTTCGTGGTCAACTGCAACCTGCAGCGCCTGGATGGCCCGGTGCGCGGCAACGGCAAGATTGTCCAGGAGCTGGAGGCGATGTTCCGTGGCGCCGGCTGGAACGTGATCAAGGTGCTGTGGGGCAGCTACTGGGACCCGCTGCTGGCCAAGGACACCAAGGGCCTGCTCAAGGATCGCATGATGGAGGCCGTGGACGGCGACTATCAGAACTACAAGGCCAAGGACGGTGCTTACGTGCGCGAGCACTTCTTTGGCAAGTATCCCGAGCTCAAGGCCATGGTGGCCAACATGTCCGATCCGGATATCTGGCGCCTCAACCGCGGCGGTCATGACCCCTTCAAGGTGTACGCCGCTTACGAGGCGGCGGTGAACCACACCGGACAGCCCACCGTGATCCTGGCGCAGACGGTGAAGGGTTACGGCATGGGTTCGGCGGGCGAGGGGCAGATGCGGGCCCACCAACAGAAGAAGATGGGCATCGACGAGATCCGTGCCTTCCGGGATCGCTTCAGCATCCCGGCAACCGACGACGACGTGGAAAATCTGCGCTACCTCAAGCCCGAGGAGGACGCGCCGGAGATGAAATACATGCGCCAGCGGCGTGAGTCGCTGGGGGGCTACCTGCCGGTGCGCAAATCCATCGTGGCGCCGCTGGAGATCCCGGATCTTTCCCTGTTTGCTGGCTCGCTGGAGGATTCCGGTGACCGGGAGCTCTCCACCACCATGGCCCTAGTGCGCATGCTCACCCAGCTCACCCGCGACAAGAAGGTGGGCCATCATGTGGTGCCCATCGTGCCCGATGAGGCGCGTACCTTCGGCATGGAAGGGCTGTTCCGGCAGTTGGGCATCTATTCCTCCGTGGGTCAGCTCTACGAGCCCCAGGACAAGGACGAGGTCATGTTCTACAAGGAGGCCAAGAAGGGGCAGATCCTGGAAGAAGGGATCAACGAGGCCGGTGCACTGTCCTCCTGGATGGCTGCGGCCACCGCCTACAGCGTGCACGGCGTGAGCATGATTCCCTTCTACATCTTCTACTCCATGTTCGGCTTCCAGCGGGTGGGGGATCTGATCTACGCCGCCGGGGACATGCAGGCCCGGGGTTTTCTCATCGGCGGCACGGCTGGGCGCACGACGCTCTCCGGGGAAGGGTTGCAGCACCAGGATGGCCACAGCCACATGATGGCTGCCAACGTGCCCAACTGCATCAGCTACGATCCCACGTTCGCCTACGAACTGGCTGTCATCCTGCATGACGGCATGCGCCGCATGTACTCGGAGCAGGAGAGCGTCTTCTACTACATCACCACCATGAACGAGAACTACCATCAGCCCGCCATGCCCGAGGGCGCCGAGGAAGGCATCCGCAAGGGCCTGTATCGACTGCAGGCGGGAGGGGAAGCCAAGGCCCGGGTGCAACTCATGGGTTCGGGCACCATCCTGCGGGAAGTGATCGCCGCGGCCGACCTGCTGCGGGATGATTTCGGCGTGGAGTCGGATATCTGGAGCGCCACCAGCTTCAACGAGCTGGCCCGGGAGGGTCGTGCCACCGACCGCTGGAACATGCTCAACCCCGAAAAATCCCCGCGCGAGTCCTGGGTATCCCGGTGTCTGGCGGATGCCCGGGGTCCGGTGGTGGCCTCCACGGATTACGTGAAGGGTTACGCCGATCAGATCCGTGCCTGGGTGCCCGGACGCTACGTCACGCTGGGCACCGATGGGTTCGGTCGCAGCGACCTGCGCCAGCGGCTGCGACACCATTTTGAGGTGGACCGTTACTACGTTGCCGTGGCCGCCCTCAAGGCCCTCGCAGATGAGGGGGCGCTGCCGGTGGAAACGGTCATGGAGGCGATCCGCAAGTACGAGATCGACGTGGACAAGGTCAATCCCCTGCACGCCTGATACCCCCGGCTGTGGTGAACCTCAATTTCAGACAGGAGTTGCGTGATGGGCAACGTGGTTGAAGTGAAGGTCCCGGACATCGGGGACTTCAAGGATGTGGAAATCATCGAAGTGCTGGTGTCCGAGGGCGATCGGGTGGAACCGGAGGACTCCCTCATCACCCTGGAGTCGGACAAGGCCTCCATGGACATCCCCTCGCCCCAGGGCGGTATTGTGAAGGGCGTGAAGCTCAAGGCCGGGGAACGCGTGTCGGAGGGTACCCCGATCCTGGACCTGGAGGTGGAAAATGCCTCAGGCGATGGAGATGCTGATTCCACCGCGAAGGAGGACACGGCGACAACCTCGGGCAAAGACGAACACAAGGAATCGGCCCAGGGGACCGGGAAGGAGGCTGGACCGGCCCGGTCGGATGACACTCAACGCGGCGCAGAACAGGCAAGCGGGTCATCGGCAGCCTCGACCGGACCGCGGCCATCGCCCACTGCAGGTCTGGTGAATGAAGAGGGCTTTCGCAAGGCTCATGCCTCGCCCGCCGTGCGTCGCTTTGCCCGTGAACTGGGCGTGGACCTGGGGCGCCTGGAAGGCTCGGGTCGCAAGGGGCGCATCCTCAAGGAGGACGTGCAGGCCTTCGTCAAACGCTCCCTTTCACAGGGGGCCTCCAGCGGACTCGGTGTGCCACCAGCCCCGGAGATCGACTTCTCCCGCTTTGGCCAGGTGGAAACCCAGGCCCTCACCAAGATCAATCGCCTCACCGGCGAATACCTGCATCGCAACTGGGTGACCATCCCCCATGTCACGCAGTTCGACGAGGCGGATATCACCGAACTGGACGGCTTTCGCCGCTCCCTGGTGGATGAGTACAAGGACAAGGGGGTGAAGATCACCTTCCTGGTGTTCCTGATGAAGGCGGTGGTCTCGGCCCTGAAGGAGTTCCCCCGCGTGAATTCCTCGCTGGATGCCGCTGGCGAGAACCTGATCGTGAAGAAGTACTATCACCTGGGTATTGCCGTGGACACCCCCGACGGCCTGGTGGTGCCGGTGGTCCGCGACGTGGATCGCAAGAGCCTGGTGGAGCTGGCCCGGGAGCTGGCCGAGATCTCCGAGAAGGCCCGCAAGCGACGCCTGAAGAGCAAGGACATGGAGGGCGGCTGCCTCACCATCACCAGCCTGGGCGGCATCGGCGGCACTCATTTCACCCCCATTGTGAACGCACCGGAAGTGGCCATCCTGGGGGTTTCCAAGGCCAGGATGCAGCCGGTGTGGGATGGCAAGGCGTTCAACCCCCGGCTGGTATTGCCCTTGTCGTTGTCCTACGATCACCGCGTTATCGACGGGGCCCTGGGGGCCCGGTTCACCAGTTACCTGAGCGGCCTGCTGTCCGACATGCGGCGGATGCTGCTGTAGACGAGGAAGAGATTCATGGCAAAGGTGGTTACGATCCCGGTTCCTGACATCGGCGAATTCAAGGATGTGGAGGTCATCGAGGTCCTGGTTCAGCCAGGCGACAGCGTGGACGTGGAGGACTCCCTGATCACCCTGGAATCGGACAAGGCCTCAATGGACATCCCGTCTCCCCATGCGGGCACGGTGAAGAAGGTGCTGCTCAAGGCCGGTGACAAGGTTTCCAAGGGGGGCGACATCCTGGAATTGGAGATGGCGGACGAGGGCACCCAGGGTGACGCCTCCGGATCGTCATCATCGGATGACAAGAGCGATGCCCCGGAGGCTCAGTCCGGGGACACGAAGTCCGGAAAGTCTGCCCCGAAAGCCGCCAGCCACACGGGCGACGTGGACCAGCGCTGCCAGTTGCTGGTGCTGGGCTCCGGTCCCGGCGGCTACACCGCCGCCTTCCGGGCTGCCGACCTGGGCATGGACGTGATCATGGTGGAGCGTTATCCGGTGATCGGTGGTGTCTGCCTGAACGTGGGCTGCATCCCCTCCAAGGCCCTGCTGCATTCCGCCCAGGTGATCGAGGAGGCCGAGGAATTCGAGCGTCATGGCATCCAGTTTGGCAAGCCCGAGATCGATTTGAAGAAACTGGCGGGTTACAAGGATGGCGTGGTGAAAAAGCTCACCATGGGCCTCAAGCACCTGGCCAAGCAGCGCAAGGTCACCGTGGTCCAGGGGGTGGGCCGTTTCACCTCTCCCAACACCCTGGCCGTTTCCAGTGATGAGGGTGAACAGGTGATCGGGTTTGAGCAGGCCATCGTGGCCGTCGGCTCACGCCCCGTGCATCTGCCCAGCTTCCCCTGGGATGACGAGCGGGTGATGGACTCCACCGGCGCCCTGGAGTTGCGCGACATCCCCGAGCGCCTGCTGGTGGTGGGTGGGGGCATCATCGGCCTGGAAATGGCCTGTGTGTACGATGCCCTGGGATCTGCCGTCACGGTGTGCGAACTGTCCAGTGATCTGATGCCCGGGGCTGACCGGGATCTGGTCAAGCCCCTGGAGAAGCGCATCAAGGGGCGTTACGAGAATATCTTCACCGGCACCAAGGTCACTGCGGCCGAGGCCACTGATGAGGGTATCCGTGTCTCCTTCGAAGGGGGCAAGGCCCCGGAGCAGGACACCTTCGACCGGGTGCTGGTGGCGGTGGGGCGCCTGCCCAATGGCGGCGGGATCGAGGCCGAGGCGGCGGGCCTGCAGGTGGACGAACACGGTTTCATCAAGGTGGACAAGCAGATGCGTACCAATGTGTCGCATATCTTCGCCATCGGTGACGTGGTGGGCGGCCCCATGCTGGCCCACAAGGCCACCCACGAGGCCAAGGTGGCCGCCGAGGTGGCGGCGGGCCAGAAGTCCCACTTCGATGCCCGCGCCATTCCCAGCGTGGCCTACACCCACCCGGAGGTGGCCTGGATGGGCCTGACGGAAACCGAGGCCAAGAAGCAGGGGATCGAATATACCAAGGGCGTGTTCCCCTGGGCGGCCAACGGTCGTGCCATCAGTGTGGGCGGCGAGAGCGGGGTGACCAAGCTGCTGCTGGATGAGCACAATCGTGTGATCGGCGCCGGCATCGTCGGTCCCAACGCCGGCGAGTTGATCGCCGAACCCACCCTGGCCCTGGAGATGGGTGCCGACGTGGAGGATCTGGGCCTGACGGTGCATCCGCATCCCACCCTGTCGGAAACGGTGTGCTTCGCAGCCGAGGTGGCTCACGGCTCCATCACGGATATCCTGCCACCCAGGAAGAAGTAGCCTTTCTCCTGCCTCCCTGGCAGCAAGCCCTTGTGGAACCAGGCCCTTCCCGGAAGCAAGGCCTTCTGCCAGCAAGACCTTGTGGGGGGGGCGGGCCCTTGTGGGAGCGGGCCTCGCCCGCGAAAGCGGCGGCCCCAAACCTCCGGGCGCTGCTGCCGCAGCGCATCGCTGGCAGGCCAGCTCCCACGGTGCCGGACCCAAGGTCACGGTGCTCGGCCTGGAGAAGTGTTCAATCTTTCCCGCCGCTGGCCGATAATCAAGGTCATGAAGCCTCGCACCCTTGCCCTGCTGCTGACCCTCGCCCCGGCCACCCTGGGCGCGGTGGAATACACCCCCCGCATGGCCGACGCCCGTTGGACGGTGACCACCGACGACAACCTTTGCGAGCTGGCCCAGGACATCCCCCGCTACGGCACTGCCCGATTCCTGACTCGCCCGGGGCAGCCAGTTCAGTTCAATGTGGAAGTGCGCACCTCGCTCCCCGAGCCGGACGTGGGTCATCTGGCCCTCAGGCCGCCCCGGTGGCGCCACGATCTGCGCAACCGGGACCTGGAAGCCGTCCACCTCCACGCCGGGGACACCCTGCTGACACTCCGCCGGGACCGGGCGCTGGAGGTGTACTACGCCCTGGAAACCGGTCATGAAGTCATCCTCACCCATCCGGATGCCGGACGTGGCGCCGATGCAGTGCGAGTGGTCCTCTCCCCGGTTCGTTTTCGTGAGGTGCTGGCCGATTTCCGCGCCTGCCAGGGAGATCGCGTGTACCTGGATTTCGTCAGCCTGGAAGACTGGCGGGTGCATTTCGACTTCGACGAAAGCGAGATGCGTGATGAGGATGAATTCTCTCTGGGTCAGGTGGTCCGCCACCTGATGAACCACCCTGATCGACGGGTGGTGCTGGGTGGCCACACGGACGAGCAGGGCAGCGTCCAGTACAACCAGGGCCTGTCCCTGCGCCGTGCCCAGGCTGTGCAGCGTTTGCTGCGCCAGGAAGGCATCGCCGCCGATCGCATCGAAACCCGTGCCTTCGGCGAGACATGGCCGCTGGACCCGGACTCCAACGAGGCGGCCTGGGCGCTGAATCGGCGGGTGGATATCTGGGTGACCCGGTAGCGCCTGCCTCCCTCAAGCCCGTGGCCACGGCATGCCCTCCCTTAGTATACTCAGCCGTTTGATCCAATCGTCGTCTGTTGCAGGGGTTGCCATACATGGCCAGTGAAGTGAACAAGGTCGTACTCGCCTATTCCGGCGGGCTTGATACGTCGGTCATCCTCAAGTGGCTGGAGGATACCTATGGCTGCGAGGTGGTGACCTTCACCGCCGATATCGGCCAGGGCGAGGAAGTGGAGCCCGCCCGCACCAAGGCCCAGGCCCTGGGTGTGAAGGAGATCTATATCGAGGACCTGCGTGAGGAATTCGTGCGGGACTTCGTCTTCCCCATGTTCCGCGCCAACGCCGTGTACGAAGGCGAGTATCTGCTTGGCACCTCCATCGCCCGGCCCCTGATCGCCAAGCGCCTGGTGGAAATCGCCAACGAGACCGGCGCCGATGCGGTGTCCCACGGCGCCACCGGCAAGGGCAATGACCAGGTGCGCTTCGAGCTGGGCGCCTACGCCCTCAAGCCCGGCGTCCACGTGATCGCCCCCTGGCGGGAGTGGGATCTCACCTCCCGGGAAAAGCTCCTGGCCTACGCCGAGAAGCACAGCATCCCCGTGGAGATGAAACGTGGCAAGAAGTCCCCGTACTCCATGGACGCCAACCTGCTGCACATCTCCTATGAGGGCAATCAACTGGAAGACCCCTGGTTCGAGGCCGAAGAGGACATGTGGCGCTGGTCGGTCTCCCCCGAGGCTGCCCCGGACAAGGCCGAATATGTGGAGATCACCTTCGAGCAGGGCGACCCGGTGGCCATCAATGGCGAACCCATGAGCCCGGCCACCCTGCTGGATCACCTGAACCGCCTGGGCGGCGCCCATGGCGTGGGTCGCCTGGACCTGGTGGAAAATCGCTACGTGGGCATGAAGTCCCGGGGCTGCTATGAAACCCCCGGCGGGTCCATCCTGCTCAAGGCGCATCGCGCCATCGAATCCCTCACCCTGGACCGGGAAGCGGCCCACCTGAAGGACGAGCTCATGCCCCGCTATGCCAGCCTCATCTACAACGGCTACTGGTGGAGCCCCGAGCGGCGCATGATGCAGTCCCTCATCGATGCCTCGCAGACCCATGTGAACGGAATCGTCCGCATCAAGCTCTATAAGGGCAATGTCATCATCGCCGGGCGCCAATCCGCCACCGACAGTCTTTTCGATACCCATATCGCCACGTTTGAGGACGATGCCGGGGCCTACGACCAGAAGGATGCCGAGGGCTTCATCAAGCTCAATGCCCTGCGCATGCGCATCGCAGCCCAGCGAGGGCGTTGAACGGCCGCGGCCAAAGACGCTTTCCCACAAGGACCCCCCAGTGCCTACACCGAACACGCAAGCACATTCTCCCCGGAGACTGACGACCGGGCAAGCTCACGGTGTCGTTCGGCGTAGCCGCACAGGGGGTGTCCTGACGACGCTGCTTGCCTGCGCCTTACTGATGACCGGCTGTGCCACGGTGCCCCCGGAATCCAAGGATCCACGCGATCCCTGGGAGAGTTACAACCGGGCCATGTTCCAGTTCAACGATGCGGTGGACCGGGCGGTGCTCAAGCCCGTGGCCGAGGGCTATGACCGGGTCACGCCGCAGCCCGTTCGCACCGGCATCGGCAATTTCTTTTCCAACCTGGGCGACGTGCACAACATGGCCAACAACGCCCTGCAGTTCAAGTTCCATGACGCCGCTTCGGATCTGACCCGGCTGATCATGAACACCAGCTTCGGGGTGTTCGGTCTGTTCGACGTGGCCACCCCCATGGGCCTGGAGAAGAGCAACGAGGACTTTGGCCAGACCCTGGGAAGCTGGGGCGTGCCCTCCGGGCCGTATTTCGTGGTGCCCTTCCGAGGGCCCAGCACCGTGCGGGACGCCCCGGCGGAGATCGTGGATGCCCGCATTCATCCGCTGTACTACCACGACGATGTGGCCCAGCGGAATGTCCTGGTGGGGGTGCGCCTGGTGGATATCCGTGCCGGCCTGCTGCCCACCGAGCGGGCCCTGGAAGGCATGGCCGTCGATCGTTACATGGCCATCCGCAACGCCTATCTGGATCGTCGCGAGTACCTGGTGACCGATGGCGCCCCATCGGACGCCCAAAGAGACATGCTCAGGGAGCTGGAGGACTGGGACGACGATTTCTGAGCAGGGCCCGGTCCGCGTCCCGGAGGTCCCGCAGATAGCCCAGTTCCACCAGCCAGCCGTCCAGGGCACCGAACAGGCGCTCCATGAGTCGCGCCCACAGGCCTCGGGCCTGCCAGCGCTCCAGGGTCCACTCCTGGGACTGCAGCAGATCACGGGAGAAGCTGTCGGCCACCTGACCCACCAGGGTGGGGTCGGTCACCTCCTGATTGGCCTCCATGTTCCAGCGCAGCGTCCAGTGATCCAGATTGCTGGAGCCCACCGTCAACCAGTCATCACAGATCACGTATTTGGCGTGCAGGCAGCGGGGCTGGAACTCGAAGATGCGCACCCCGGACCGCAGCAGACGTCCATAGAAACGTCGTCCGGCATGCCACACACCAGGGTGGTCCGTCTTGGGGCCTGGCAGCAGCAGGCGGACGTCCATGCCCCGGCGGGCGGCCTTCGTGAGGATGCGGCGCAGGCGTCGGGTGGGCACGAAATAGCCGGTGGTCAGCCAGATGCGCCGGCGTGAGCGTTTCATGGTGGCGATCACGCTGCGCATGACCGCCTGGCCACCCACGTCGGTGTGACCCACCACGCGACCGTCCCGCGGGTCCGATGGCTGGGTCCCCTCGCAGGAAAGATCACCCAGGCCCGGCATGTCCTGGTGATGCCAGCGTTGCCATGCATCGGCAAACAGGGCCTCCCAGTCCTGCACGCAAGGGCCGCGGATTTCCAGCATGACGTCATGCCAGGCGTCGGTGCCGGTCACCCGGGGATCGAAGGCATCGGTGAGACCGGCACCGCCGACGAAGGCCACCTGGCCGTCCACCGCCAGCAGTTTGCGATGATCGCGAAACAGGGACAGGCGCAGGCGTTCCCAGCCCAGGGGGTTGAAGGTGCCCAAGTGAACACCGGCCTCCAGCAGACGCTCCCGGTCCGCGTCGCTCACACCCAGGCCGCCAAAACCGTCCAGCAGCAGGTGGACCTGCACACCGCGGCGCGCGGCATCGCTCAGGGCCTCCGCGAAGCGACTGAAAAGCGGGCCGGATTCGGCCAGATACATCTCCAGGAGCACTCGATGCCGAGCGCGACCGATGGCCTGGAGCATGGCGGGAAAGAACGCGCCACCGTCCACCAGCCAGCGAAAGGCGTGAGGGCCTCGGGTGGGGTAGGGCTGTCGGCTGCGAAACAGTCGGCGGTTCATCGTTCGTGTCCTTGGGGAATGGTATCCTCGCACGAAACTCCTTGCATCGACACCGGATCAAAACCGGGGATCCTCTCCCAGAAGGGAATGGCATGTACGCACTCATCAAACCATTTCTGCAACTGACCTTCCTGCAAAAGGGGCCGGAGGATCTGCCGGCCTCGGCCTTCCTGTTGTGGCTATGTGCCGTGGTGTATCTCTTCGTGGGGCTGATTGTGGCCGTGCCCTTCTACCCCTTTCAGATCGCCATCCTGCAGGCGGGCATGGAACTGGGACTGCTGGCCGCCTTTACGGCCCTGCTGCTGCAAGGCAAGGGTGTGCCCGAGCGTTTCGTGCAGACCTTCACCGCCCTCCTGGGGGTGGGCATCGTCCTGGGTCTGATCATGCTGCCGTTGGTGTACAGCCTGCGCGGCGCCGAGGCTCCAGAGGAGATCCCGGTGGTGGTCACGGTGGGGTATCTGGTGCTGCTGGGCTGGTTGCTGACCGCTTATGGTCATGTGCTGCGCAGCGCCCTGGGGCTCAAGACCGCCGCCGGGGGCGTGGCTCTGGCTGTGGGCTACCTGATGCTGGCGGCCGTGGCCGGTGAGATCCTCTATTCGGTGGTGATGCGGTGAGTCACGTTCACATCCTGGGGATCTGCGGCACCTTCATGGGTGGGGTGGCCCTGTTGGCGCGGGCCGCGGGCTATCGGGTGACCGGATCGGACGAGCATGTTTACCCCCCCATGAGCACCTTGCTGGCGGAGCAGGGTATTGAGGTGTCCCAGGGCCATGATCCGGCCCATCTGGACCCGGCGCCGGATGGGGTGGTGATTGGCAACGTCATGACCCGGGGCAATCCAGCCGTGGAGCATGTGCTCAATCGCGGGCTGCCCTATACCTCTGGTCCCCAGTGGCTGGCCGAGCACGTGCTGCGGGATCGCTGGGTGCTGGCAGTGGCCGGCACCCATGGAAAGACCACCACCGCCAGCCTGCTGGCGTGGATCCTGGAGGATGCGGGGCTGAATCCGGGGTTTCTCATCGGTGGGGTGCCGGACAACTTCGGGGTGTCGGCCCGGCTGGGGACATCGCCCTTTTTCGTGGTGGAGGCGGACGAGTACGACACGGCATTCTTCGACAAGCGCTCGAAGTTCGTCCACTACCGCCCGCGCACCCTGATCCTCAACAACCTGGAGTTTGATCACGCGGATATCTTTCCTGACCTGGCAGCCATCCAGCGTCAGTTCCATCATCTGGTGCGCACGGTGCCGGGGGAAGGGCGCATCATCAGTCGGGTGGGCGATGCCGCCCTGGAGGCGGTGCTGGAGCAGGGCTGCTGGACGCCGGTGGAGCGTTTCGGGGTGGGCGAGCCAGCGCCATGGCGTGGAGAACCCATCACGCCCGATGCCACCCGGTTTGCCATCCATGAAGGACACGAGCCCGTGGCCGAGGGGCAATGGAGGCTACCGGGCCGGCACAACCTCAGCAATGCCCTGGCAGCGCTCCTGGCCGCCCGGCATGCAGGTGTGCCACTGGTGGCGGGGGTGGAGGCCCTGGGGCGCTTTGCGGGGGTGAAACGCCGCCTGCAGGTGCGGGGTGAGGTGCGCGGTGTGACCGTCCTTGATGATTTTGCCCACCATCCCACGGCCATCGCCGCCACCCTGGAGGCCCTGCGGGCCCGGGTGGGCACGGCGCGCATCCTGGCGGTGCTGGAGCCCCGTTCCAATACCATGCGCATGGGGGTGCATCGGGACACCCTGGCGGATTCGCTGCGACTGGCTGATGGGGTCTGGATGCATCAACCGGCCTCGCTGGCGTGGGATCTGGCGCCGGTGGTGGCCGCACTGGGCGACTCAGCGCACGCCCTGCAGGATCTGGATGCGCTGGCCCGTTCCGTAGCCGAGCAGGCCCGCCCCGGGGATCATGTGCTGATCATGAGCAACGGCGGCTTCGGCGGACTGCACGAACGTTTGCTCGAGCGTTTGGCGGGCGAGTGAACCGCCGGTTCAAACCCCGGGCCCGGTGCTCTACAATCCACGGCTTTGCCCTTGCGGAACCCAGTTGATGATTTCAAAAGAGGAATTCACCGCCCACCGGGAGCAGTTCGAGGCCTTCGTGGCCACGGTACACCGCTTTGCGGCGCTGCTGTTCGGCATCACCTTCGTGGGCTATGGTGCGGCGGTCTGGGTGTGGTTCGAAGGGGCCACCTGGACCGCCCTGATCATCGCCACCCTGTCCTACCTGTTCTTCCGCCAGTTCCGGCGCCTGTCGGTGAATCTGGCGCGGGTGAAGTTCACGCCGCGTCCCGAGGCCCGGGAGATGCTGCTGCTGGTGGACAAGGCTCTGGATGATCACAAGCCCCATCAGGTGCTGGCCCACCTGGAAGGGCAGGTGGGGGCCGCGCGCAAGCAGGGTGAGGACGCCTCCTCTACAGACTGATGTCGGTGCCCACCTTGAGGCTCAGCACCCGATTGAGGGTGGCCACCAGTTCATGGCCTTCCTTGTCGTCCAGCCACTGGTCGGAATGGGCATCGTAGCCGAAATGGGCCGGGCCCTCGGGCGAGGCCAGCCAGATCTGCCGCAGCGGCTCCTGGCGATTTAGAATCAGCTTGCTGCGATCTTCGAACTCGATGGTGAGCACGCCGTCGACGATGTCCATGTCCAGGTCGGTCAGTTCGTCCACGGCGCTCATGCGTTCCATGAGTTCCTCCAGGGTCTGCTCTGCCTGGACGCTGAAGGACACTTGATTCATGGGCGGGGATCCTCGTATTCGGGTGGGGTGGTGGGCCAGGCTTCACGTTATCATGTTTGAGTCGTGCACAATCAGGTATCCAGACGGAGAGATCAATGCCTTCCTTTGATGTGGTGTCCGAAGTGGACATGCAGGAGTTGCGCAATGCCGTGGGCCAGACCCGGCGTGAAGTGGAGAACCGCTACGATTTCAAGGGTTCCGCGGCCAACGTAGAGCAAAGCGAGGCCGAGCTGACCCTGTTCGGGGATTCCGAATTCCAGGTGGATCAGGTCATGGACATCCTCACCCAGAAGATGGCCAAGCGGGGCATCGACGTGAGCTGCCTGGAGTCGGGCAAGCTGGAGGAGGGCGGCGGCAAGGCCCGCCGCACCGTCACCATCCGCCAAGGCATCGACCAGGACATGGGCAAGAAGATCATCCGCCTGGTCAAGGACAGCAAGCTCAAGGTGCAGGCCTCGATCCAGGGCGAGAAGGTGCGTATTACCGGGAAGAAGCGCGATGACCTTCAGGATGTGATCGCCCTGCTGCGCAAGGCGGAACTTGACCTGCCGCTACAGTACGACAACTTCCGGGATTGAGCTCACTACATCTCGGCATCCGAGTCGCGGCCCGGCATCCAGCCCATGGACCGGGCCTTCTCGATGGCCTGGTCGTGGATGCGGGTGTGGCGCTCGCGGATCTCCGGGGGCAGGTTGCTCACCCGCAGACCGTATTGGTCCCAGGTGGCATTGACCTTGTCATGCAGCACCTGGATCTGCGCGGTGGTCCAGCCCTCACAGGTCTCGGTCTCCGGGAGGAGCTCGAAGATCCAGGCATCCTTGATGATGCCGCCGATGGGAGTCATGCCGCCGTGCAGGTCGTTGTGGATGCCTACGTAGGTCTGTTGTGTTCTGGAATTCATCTTGGTTCCTCAATTGTGGTCCATAATCTTCGCCCATGATGCCTGAATCCTTCAACGTACCGCCGGACCAGCGCCGAATTTATTATCGCGTGGCCCTCAAGATGCTGGCACTGCTGGGTGTGGCCATGCTGGCCTATGTGATGCTCAGCGGTGTGCTGGGAGACCCTGACGACGACGGCGGCCAGAGCGGCGGCCGATCCGTGGATATTTCCGACCTGGCCCCGGGGGAGGTCAAGGCCATGACCTGGGAAGGTCGTCCCATCTGGATTGTCGGGCGCACCCCCGAGATGCTGGAGGCGGATGCGGCGTTCTCAGACCAGCTCTACGATGCCGATTCCCGTTTGAGTCGCCAGCCCCGGGATTACCGCAACTCGCACCGGTCCGCCTCTCCCGAGGTGCTGGTGGTGGTGGCCCTGGGCACCGATCTGGCTTGCGAACTCACCTGGGTGCCGCCCGAGGTTGCTTCGGAGGAGGGCTGGGGCGGCGGTTTCGTCGACCGATGCCGCGGCTCCCGCTACGACCTGTCCGGTCGTGTCTACCGCGATCAACACGCCCGCCGCAACCTGGAAGTGCCCAACTACCGATTGCTGCCCGACGACCGCCTCATCCTGGGGCAGACCCCATAGAGGATCAGCCTGTCGTCCCGAAGGAGGCCTTTGCCGGGGGCGCGTCAGTCAGAGGGCCTTCAGCAGAGGGGGTAGTGAGCAAGTTTTTCGTGGGAGCGGGCCTCGCCCGCGAAAGCGGCGGGCACACACTCCGGGCGCTGCTGCCGCAGCGCATCGCTGGCAGGCCAGCTCCCACAGTGTCTGTTGCCGTTCAAGGGCGGGTGAGGTAGACGTCGAAACGGGTACTGCTGCCGGGGATCTGGAAGTCCGGTGCCTGGCCTCCCAGGGGCTCGGCTCGCACGGGGCGCTTCACCACCACCCGCTCCCGCGCCGCCTGAAGAGACGCTTCCAGTACCTGGGCGGCATCCTCATCGTCGCCCACCACAGCCCGGAATGCCCGCATCTCCTTCTTCACCAGCGCGGATTTGTCCCGGTGCGGGTACATGGGATCCAGGGTGACCACGTCGCAGGGATGATCTGCCAGCCAATGGGCGGCATCGCCCCTGACAAGGTTCATGCGACCCGCGGCCTCAGCCAGCTCTGGTTCACGGGCGGCACGGTCCAGTCCATCAGCCAGCAGCGCGGCAATCACCGGATGGCGCTCCAGCAGGGTGACCTTGCACCCCAGCAGGGCCAGTATGAACGCATCCCGGCCCAACCCGGCCGTGGCATCCACCACATGGGGGCGATGCCCCCCCTTGATGCCCACGGCCCGCGCCAAGGGCTCCTTGCGGGCGCTGACCCGTGGCCCCCGATACCCCAGCCGGCCGCCAGCCAGGTCCACGAACACCGGCCCCGGGGCCTTGGGCCCGCACTGGCGCAACTCCAGGCGCTCAGGGGTGACGGCCAGGTGCCAGGTGTCGGGGGCGGGATCCGTCTCGGCGAGTTCCAGGCCCAGGGCACGGGCCAGGGCCTCGGCACGAGGGCGATCGGCGGCGCTATCGCAGGCGATGGTCTTGATGAGGGCTGCCCCCTTTACAGCTTCTCGCTTTTTCAATAATGGGGCGGCGGAGGCTCGGGGCCTTCCTGACCGCCACCCTGGGTGGCCAGCACCTCGGCCAGACGCAGGCGCAGATCCTCCATCTGCCGCTGCATCTGAAACAACTCTTGTTGCTGGCGGGTGACCACCTCGTTGAGATCCTGCAGCTGGGCATCCTGATGGGCCAGACGGATTTCAAGATCGATCACGCGATCGTTCATGGGCGTGGTGGACATGTGCCGGATACCTATGGGCTGACCTGATTCGTGGGCTGGCCGGACTTGAAGGCCTGGATATTGGCTGCCAGGGCATCCACCATGCGCTGGCGGGCCTCGACGGCCGCCCAGGCGATATGGGGGGTGATGATCAGGTTGGGGATGTCCGCTGCCAGCAGGGGATGACCCGCCTCGGGCGGTTCCTTCTCCAGCACATCCACTCCAGCGCCACCGATCTCGCCGCGCCGCAAGGCCTCGGCCAGGGCCGCGTTATCCACGATGGCCCCCCGTGCCGTATTGATCAGCACCGCATCACTCTTCATCATGCGTAATCGGTGCTCATCAATCAGCTGGTGGGTTTCTGGCGTCAGTGGGCAGTGAAGGCTGAGCACGTCGCTGGTGCCGATCACTTCATCCAGCGCCAGGCGCCCCGGCTCCGGTCCCCGACCGGTCAGGCTTTGTGCCACTGCCACGTCCATGCCGAAGGCCTGCGCCGCCTGTGCCGTGGCCCGGCCCAGCACTCCGTAACCGATGATGCCCAGGCGCCGACCATCTAGCTCCCGGATGGGGTGATCCAGCAGGCAGAACTGCCGGCTGTCGTTCCAGGCGCCAGAGCGCACATCATCATGGTACCGGGACAGGCGTACGGTCAGAGAGAGCAGCATGGCAAACACATGCTGCACCACGGAGGCCGTGGCATAGTCCCGCACGTTGCACACAGTGATACCCAGGCGCGATGCGGCCTCCAGATCCACATTGTTGGTCCCTGTGGCCGCCAGGCAGACCAGTTTCAGATCCGGGGCGGCCGCCAGGGCATCGGCATCCAGCACCACCTTGTTGGTGATCACCACCTGGGCACCCTGGATGCGCTCCACCGTTTCCGGTGGTCGGGTGTAGTCATGAAAGGTCCAGCGGGTGAGGGAGTCGTGAAGGGGAGAGAGATCCAGATCCCCCCGATCCAGGGTTTCCAGATCGAGAAATACGCCCTGTTCGATCATCGGTCGCGATTTCCTTGCCTCAGGAAAGTAAAGACCCCTCTCCCGGGAGGGTAGAGGGGTCGGGTGTGCTGCCGTTCAGTCAGGGGATCAGTTATCGCCGCTGAGCATGGCAAACAGGTTCATCATGTGCAGGAACAGCACATAGATGTTGGCGAACAGGGAGACCGTCATCACCACATAGTTGGCCTCGCCGTCATGCACCATGCGGCTGGTATCCCACAGGATGGCGGCGGACACCAGCAGCACCACAGCCGAGGAGATGGCCAGGGACAGGGCCGGAATGGCCAGGAACAGGTTGGCGATGATGGCCGCCAGGATCACCAAGAAGCCCACGAACACGAAGCCGCCCAGGAAGCTGAAGTCCTTGCGCGTGACCAGGGCATAGGCCGACAGTCCCACGAACACCAGCGCCGTGGAGGCCAGGGCACCACCGACGATGGCCGGGCCGTTGGGCAGGCTCAGGTACAGGGAGACGATGGGGCCCAGGATGAAGCCCATGATGCCGGTGAAGGCAAAGGTGAGCGGAATGCTCCAAACGCTGTTACGCAGGGCGTGGATGCCAAAGGGCATACCGATGAAGATGGCCAGCATCACGATCCAGTGCACCGGCGGCGCCCCCACCGCCATGGCCACGAAGGCCATGATGGCGCTGAACGCCAGGGTCATGGACAGCAGCATGTAGGTGTTGCGGATAACCTTGTTGGTGGCCAGAGCCTGACTCTGGGCCTGCTGGGTTACGGTGCTCGCGCGCTCCGTCTGCATGGGTGATCCTCCGGAAAAGTGGTTGGAAACGATCAGTGTACGATGACGGTAAGGTACTTGATTCCATGCGGTTGATCAAAGCATGCCATCGACATTTCTTGTGGCTTCATGACCAAGCCGGTTAAAATACCCGCCTTCTATGACCTCGCAACGCTGATCAGCGTTCACGGAAGGGTGGCAGAGCGGTTGAATGCACCGGTCTTGAAAACCGGCGATGGGCGACCATCCGTGGGTTCGAATCCCACCCCTTCCGCCATATTTATAACGTAAATTTATGAATTTTATGGATTTGTCATTTTTTTACGTCACCTGGCCCACACTTTAACCCACACTTCGGTATTGGCCTTTGTGGTCTTCGACGGGACGCTGCAGGACGGTACCTGGGCACTGTATGCTGCTGATTATCGTGACGCCTCAAGATGCGGGTTTGCAGGTGGCGTTGATTCACCCCGCACCGGATCGTCACCGTCTATGACCCCACGGCAGGGACCGGGGGTTTTCTCTCAGAGAGTGACGAATACATCCAGCAGGTCAGCCAGGACGTGACCGTGTCCCTTACTTTGAGCGGGAGGTGAAGCCCCACGTCCCCGATGCCTGGATCGACGAGAGCAAGCGCGACGAACTGGACGGGGAGATCGGCATTGTCGGCTTTGAAATCCCCTTCAACCGGCACTTCTACCAATTCATCCCGCCCCGCCCGCTGGAGGAGATCGACGCGGATCTGAAGGCCTGCACGGATAGGATCAAGCGGATGATTGAGGAGTTGTCGGCGTGAGGCGGTCGTAGAGAATCCTGGCTGCCGCTTGCTTGGCTGTTCCGGGGTCTGGGTGGCACGGGACGCCCGGATGCGGTGGCCCAAAGGCAGAGTTTATACTTCCTGCAAGCCATTATCCTGCCTGTTAAGGAATTCAGGAGTAATCCATGCTGCACACCATTGAAGTGGAAATCGACAGCCAAGGCCACATCCAACCGCTGGAGCCGATGCCCCGACTTCCGGCGGGCAGGGGCCTGTTGACACTGCTCACCCCGCCTGCCGATGAGGCGACCCTGCTGGCCGAAGCCGCCCTGGCCGAGGATTGGTCCAAAGCCGAAGAGGATGAGGCATGGGCACATTTGCAGCCGGGCAAGTAGTTGTCCTGCCATTCCCATTTTCCGACCTCAGCCGCAGCAAATATCGGCCTGCGCTGCTGATTGCCCATGCCGGGCGTGGCGACTGGATTGCCTGTCAGATCACCAGCAATCCCTATTCTGACCCTCACGCTGTCGAGATCGAGGACACCGATTTTGCATCCGGGGGATTGCAGCGCATCAGCTATGCGCGACCGGGAAAGCTGTTCACGGCGAACTGGGCATCAAGGATTACCGTCAGACGGCATTCAAACCCTACCGGGCGGTCCATCGCGTCCTGGGCGACCGGGTCGTTAGTTACTTGATCACCGATGGTCGCCGGGACATGCAGTCCGCGCTGGCGCGTCGACTTCTTGGTGCTTGACCCGTGGCATCCCGCACGCCCCCGTACGTTCCCAATCTGTTTCTTTCCATCCATGTCAAAACAATGGGTGGAATACAGGTGCGGCCTGCTCGTGGGCGACTCCGGCGCTTGTTACACTGCCCTTCAATCCCTTGCACGGAGTTGTCATGAGCGGCGACGCATCCCCGGAAGCCTCCATACCCGATCTGGATCTTCGCCTTGATGAGTCGGGTACCCGGGTGTACTGCACCCCGGAACCGGGTCAGCACTGCCCTGATCTGGAAGCGGCATCCGTGGTGGTGGCCCTGCGCGAGGCGGGCTATGGCCACTGGGCCGTGGTGGATGAGGGGGTGAAGGCGCTCACCCAGGCCCTGCGCCAACCGGCCCCTGCGGGCCATCAGGAGCCCTTCCTGCTGGCCGAGGCACTGGATGGCCGGTTTGTCCTGAAGGTGGATGCCAAGGGCCTGGAGGCGTCATTGCATGTTGAGGGTCCTCGCGGGGGAAGTCCCGCCACTGTGGAGCAGGTGCTGCAGGTCCTCGCCGAGCGGGGGGTGACCCATGGGGTTGACCAGGACGCCATCCTCGCCCTGCTCAGGCAACCGGAACTGGCCCCGGATGTTGCCGTGATCGCTCGAGCGACGGCGCCCGTGAACGGCACGGATACCGTGTTCGAATCCTTGGTCCCCGAGGCCCGCGAACGGATCCCCAGCATCGATGACCGAGGACGCGCCGATTATCGGGACCTGGGTGAACTGGTGCAGGTTTCCCCCGGTACGCCCCTCATGCGTCGCCATCATGCCACCCCTGGCACACCCGGACTGAACCTGTTCGGTGCTCCCATCCCGGCCCGGGATGGCCGGGAGCGATCGTTCGCCACCCGGCTGCGAAACGTGGAGCGTGACCCTGAAGACCCCGATCTGCTTCGGGCGGCCGCTGCCGGCATGCCTGTGGTGGTGCCCAACGGGGTCATGGTCGAGGAGTTGCTGGATGTAAAACAGGTGGATCTGTCCTCCGGGCACCTTAACTTCGAGGGCAGTGTGCGCATCCGCAACGATGTGGCCGATGGCATGCGCGTGAGGTCCACCGGCGATATCGAGGTGGGCGGCATGGTGGAGGGCGCCACACTGGAGGCCGGCGGCGACGTGATCATCCGTCATGGTGTGGTGGGGCAGTTGCAACATGGGGAGGTCCACCAACCCACCGCGGTGATCAAGGCGGGGGGCACGGTCAGGGCCCGATTCATGGAAAACGCCCGCGTTGAGGCCGCCACGGTGGTGGCTCAGGAACAATTGGTGCATTGCCAGGTGAGTGCCCATCAGTCGGTGACGGTGGGGGCCACCGGGGCGCGCAAGGGACAGATCGTTGGAGGACAGGTCAGGGCCAGGGAACTCATCGAGTGCATGCTGCTGGGTTCGCCGACGTCCCCCCACACCGTGGTGATGGTCGGAGTCGATCCGGAAGGGCAGGACCATCTGGAACAGGTGGATGCGCGCCTGCTGGAGAAACAGAAATTGCTCGACGAGCTGGCCCGCACCCTGCATTTTGCCGGACAGCACCCGGAGCGGGTGGATGAAAACTTCGTGCAACGGGTGCAGAACACCCTGGTGAAGGCACGGGAGGAGATGGCCGAGCTCACCCTGGAACGCGAGGCCCTGGTGCAGCGGATGGAACGCTCCCAGGATGCCTGCATCCTTGTGCGGGAGCGGCTCTACGGTGGTGTGGAGGTTCACGTGGGTGATCGGGTGCGGCGTGTCGATCAGGAGGTGGTGGGCGGTGCCTTTTTCCTGCGCGATGGGGAATTGGTGTTCGACCACGCCCCGTGAAAAGGGCATTATTAGGGATTGCTTAATTCATCCACTCAACAAGAAGGAAGCCTTACCGTGTTTGTGATGATCCTTGGTCTTGTGCTCTTCCTGGGCATGCACTCCACCCGCATCTTCGCGGACGACTGGCGTCGTGCCCGGATCGATCAGTTTGGCGAGAAGGCCTGGACGGGGTTTGCATCCGTCGTTTCACTGATCGGCTTCATCCTGATCGTCTGGGGTTATGGCATGGCCCGGATGGACCCCACCTGGCTCTGGTTCCCGCCATTGTGGACCTTCCACGTCACCGCCCTGTTCAGTCTGGTGGCCTTCATCTTCCTGGCGGCCGCCTTTGTGCCCAACAACCGCATCAAGGCCCGGGTGGGGCACCCCATGGTCATTGCCGTCAAGGTGTGGGCCCTGGGCCACCTGTTCTCCAACGGCACGCTGGCGGATGTGATCCTCTTCGGTTCGTTGCTGGTCTGGGCCGTGTTGTCCTTCCGCGCCGCGCGCAAGAGAGATTCCGCTCAGGGAACGGCGCCTGCTGCCGCTAACCTGAAGGCGGACGCGATCACCGTGGTCGTGGGCCTTGTGGGCTACTTCGCCTTCTCGCTGTTCCTGCATGAACTGCTGATCGGCAAGCCGGTGATGGTCTGAATACCGCCGGTGCTCCGCTCAGGGGGGCGGGGCACCGGTGTTGGGCTAGATGCCGTGGGGACGGATGATTCATCGTCAGGGATGCGCGTTGCATAACCAGGGGTTGAATGATCCATGAAGAAGAATCTGCCGGTCACCGGCCGGGAACAGGCGGTAGCGGATCACGCCAATATTCTGTCCACGACGGACCTCAAGGGCGCCATTTCCTACGTCAACGACGACTTCATTCGCATCAGCGGGTTCGTCGAGGACGAGTTGCTCAGGCGCAATCACAACATCGTCCGCCATCCGGACATGCCTCCCGCAGCCTTCAAGGACCTCTGGGACAGCGTCAAGGCGGGCCGCGCCTGGATGGGGCTGGTCAAGAATCGTTGCAAGAACGGCGACCACTACTGGGTGAGTGCCTATGTCATGCCCATCCGCAAGGACGGGCAGGTGGCTGAGTACCAGTCGGTGCGTACCCGTCCCGCACGGGACTGGGTGGATCGAGCCAACGGTGTGTATGCCGGGCTCATGAACAATCGACTTCCCCTTGGCATGCGTTTGCCCATGCCGCCGGTCGCGGTGCGTCTGGTGGGAGGCATGGCCGCGTCGGCCATGCTGGCGCTTGGGGTTGGCGCGCTGTTGGGTACGCCAGCACTCACCGCGTTGGTGCCCGTATTGCTGGCCCTGGTGCTGGCCGGTGGCCTGGGGATGTGGCTCCTGCAACCCCTCGGTCAATTGCGTATTCAGGCGAGGGAGATCACCCATAACCCGGTGGAGCAGTACGTCTACACCGGGCGCGCGGACGAATTCGGGGAGATCGAGTTCGCCATGCGCATGTTGCGATCCGAGACCGGCGCCGCCGTGGGGCGGGTATCCGATGCCGCCAGCCAGTTGGCCGACTATGCCGACGCCATGGTGGACTCGGTGCGCAAGACCCGGGACGAGATTCTGCGGCAGCAGGCGGAGACCGACCAGGTGGCCACGGCAGTCAACCAGATGACGGCCAGTGTTCAGGAGGTGGCCCGCAACGCCCAGAATGCCGCAGAGGCGGCCACGGCGGCGGATGTCAGCGCCAGTCAGGGTCGTCAGGTGGTCAGCTCCACCGAGCAGGTGATCGGCCAACTGGCCGACGAGGTGGAGCGCGCGGCCAGGGTCATCCACGAGTTGGAAGAAAGTGCCGGATCCATCAGTGCGGTCCTGGAGGTGATCCGCGGCATCGCCGAGCAAACCAACATGCTGGCCCTCAATGCCGCCATTGAAGCGGCCCGGGCGGGCGAGCACGGGCGTGGCTTTTCTGTGGTGGCCGACGAGGTGCGCAGCCTGGCATCCCGCACTCATGAGTCCACCCAGGAAATCCAGAGCACCATCGAAAAGCTGCAGCGCGGTGCACACTCCTCGGTGGTGGTGATGCAGAACAGCCGCAAGCAGGCGGAGAAAAGCGTCCAGCAGGCGGGTCGGGCTGCCCAGTCACTGGAAGAGATTGCCAGTAGCGTTGCTGCCATCACCGATATGAGTGCCCAGATCGCCACGGCGGTGGATCAGCAGGGATCGGTCAGCGAGGAGATCAACCAGAGCATCACCCGCATCCGTGGCTATGCCGATGGCAACGCCGATTCCGGTCAGCAGATCGAGTCGGCGGCCAGCCAGGTGGCGGGACTCTCTGCTGAACTCAAACTGCTGTCCCGACAATTCTGGGAGCGCCGCAACTGATGAGTCACGCGAGGCACACATTCCATCACCCGGCCCCCTCCCATGCCGGAGGCAAACCATGAAAAAGAATCTGCCGGTTACCGGGCGGGAGAAGACCTTTTCCGCCAATACCAACATCCTGTCCACCACCGATGCCAAGGGCACGATCACCGATGTAAACGATGACTTCGTGGACATCAGCGGTTTCTCGGTGGACGAGTTGATGCGCCAGAACCATAACATCGTCCGTCACCCGGACATGCCGCCGGCAGCCTTCCAGAATCTCTGGGACACCATCAAGAGTGGGCAGTCCTGGATGGGGTTGGTGAAGAATCGCTGCAAGAACGGGGATCACTACTGGGTGAGTGCCTACGTCACTCCCATTCGCAACAATGGGCGGATCACCGAATACCAGTCCGTGCGCACCCGCCCTCCCCGGGAGTGCGTGGAGCGCGCCGACAGGCTGTATGCCCAGGTCATGGCCGGCCGGCCCCCCCTGGCTTTGAGAGGGTCCTTGCCCGGTCTGCGCATGCGCCTGCTGGGTGCCGTGGGGCTGGCCGGCCTGTTGGGCTGGCTCGGTAGTGCCCTGATGGGGGCGCCCGCCGGCCAGACCCTGGTACCCATCCTGCTGTTCGTGGCCCTGGCAGGCGGTTGGGCCTGGTGGGTCACCCGTCCCCTGGCCCGACTGCAGGCACAGGCTCGCGCGGTGGTGCACAATCCGTTGTGTCAGTACGTCTACACCGGTCGCGTGGACGAGGTGGGAGAGATCCAGTTTGCCATGCGCATGCTGGCCACCGAGACCGGTGCTGCCGTGGGTCGCGTGGCGGAGGCGGCGCGTCGGCTTTCCCGGCAGATCAAGGAAATGGCTGGCGTCATTGAGCAGACACGACAGGAGATCCTCCGCGAGCAGGCCGAGACCGACCAGGTGGCCACTGCCGTGAACGAGATGGCCGCCAGTGTGCAGGAGGTGGCCCGCAATGCCCAGCATACGGCCCGTTCAGCCGAACAGGCCGATGCCAGTGCCGATAGCGGACGCCGGGTGGTGGTGTCCACCGGCGAGGCCATCGGCAACCTGTCGGATGAGGTGGAACGGGCCACCCACGCGATCCATGAGCTGGAGCAGCGCACCGAGGAGATCAGCACGGTGGTGGAAGTGATCCAGGGGATAGCCGAGCAGACGAACCTGCTGGCCCTGAATGCGGCCATTGAGGCGGCCCGTGCCGGCGAGGAAGGGCGGGGCTTTGCGGTGGTGGCCGATGAGGTGCGCAGCCTGGCAGCCCGCACCCAGAACGCCACCCAGGAGATCCAGGGCATGATCGAAAAGCTCCAGGCGGGCGCGCAGTCTTCGGTGCAGGTGATGGGCCAGAGTCAGGAGCAGGCCGAGCGCAGTGTCCGTCAGGCCGACGAGGCGGCACAGTCACTGGAGGAGATCGCTCGCAATGTCAGCTCCATCACCGAGATGAGCGTACAGATTGCCACGGCGGTGGATGAGCAGAGTGCCGTGAGCGAGGAGATCAACCGCAGCATCACCAATATCCGCCATTCAGCAGATGGCAACGCCGACGCCATCGTTCAGATCGAGCAGGCCGCCCAGGAACTCAACCGGTTGTCCGAGCACCTGGAAGTGCTGGCCGGGCAATTCTGGGATCGTATTCATTGAAGAAAGGCAACAGATGCATGAGCGTTGATCACCTTTCTTAACCGAAGGCTTTCAGCCTTAACCGAAGGCCTTCAGCGCCGCTGCCAGTTCCGGGTGCTGCTCTGCGTGGGTGTGCACATCCACCCCGGCGCCGATGGCGTCCCAGGCCTGGCGGATGCTGGTGGCGCCGGCGCGCGGGCCCATGGGATGGCCGAAGACACCCCGGCCGGGCACGAAGCCGAAGTCCACGCTGCCCACCTTGTCGTACACCCGTTTGAGCGTGGCCGCCGAATCACTCCCACCAGGTACCGGCAGGCAGGGCTTGATCCGGCCCATGGGCTCCAGGCAGGCGCGGATGTTGTCCTGCACCTCCTGGTCGGTGGTCATCATGCGCGGGCCGAAGCCGGGCATGATGACCGTGTCGAAGCCCGCCAGGCGCTGCAGGCGGGTCATCACCCGGCTGTGCACGCCGTAATGGGGCAGGCGGCTGAAGGCGGCAATGAACGGGAAGTGGGCGATCAGCGGCACCTGGGTGTGCTTGCGCAGCATGCGCACGCCGGACAGACCCACGGGCAGGGCATTGATGAGCAGGGCATTGGCGCCTCGGGCCACCGCGGCATCGTGCAACTCCACCAGCCGATCCACCTCGTCGGTGATATTGGCCAGGTAGATCTTGGGGGTGCCGGTGGCCTCTTCGGCTTCACGTCGCGCGCGCCCCAGATGTTCGCAGCGCTCGGTCAGGGGTGACCACTCCGGGTCGGCCAGCATTTCATCGTCCTTGGCGATGTCCAGACCGCCCAGCCAGGCCTCGTGGCCAATGGCGGAGAAGGCATCCGGTGGGAGACCGATATTGGGTTTGATCACCCCGAAGAAGATGGGGCGGTCATGAGCATTGAGTTGATCCCTGAGCCCCTGCACCCCGAATTTCGGACCCTGGAAATGGGCCAGGAAGCTGTCCGGAAAGTGGATGTCCTGCAACTTGATCAACGGGATGCCGGGGGTGAAGAAAGGCCCTTCGCCCAGCACCGCCGAGATCAGATTGGGAATGCGCGGCCCGAAGTTCTCGTGGGGATGGGCGATCTTTACACGGCAGGCGAAGATGTCTCCCTGGGCGGCGTGCTGCACGGGATAGCTCAGAGCCTGACGTTGCTCAATGACTTCCAGTTCCAGCACCTTGGCGCCAAACCGCGGGCGCAGATCCTCATCCACGTCCACCCGTTTCCACTGGGCCGTGGATTGCTCGCTGCACAGATGGGCCGCTGCCGTGCGCGGGTCACCCACGCACTCCAGGGTGTAGTCCAGGATGAGGTGTTTTTCCAGATCGATCTGGTGGGGTTCGGCAAAGAAGCCGTCGATGTCGGAGGCCTGCATGGGCGTTACTCGGTCCCCATGAAATGGACGGATAGACGGCGCTCCGGTCGGGGGCCGTCCAGTTCGATGAAAAAGATGGACTGCCAGCTTCCCAGACGCAGTTCGCCATCAACGATGGGGATGGTTTCCGAGGCGTTCATGAACAGCCCCATGAGATGGGAGTGGGCGTTGTCGCGGCCATCCACTGGATTCTCGTTATGCCGGTAATCCCCGTCGCGGGGCACCAGGCGCTTGAGGTGGGTGAGCATGTCCTGCTGGAGCATGGGCTCCTGCTCATTGAGATTCACGTAGGCGGTGGTGTGACGGGAGATCAGGGTGACGATGCCATTGCGGATGCCGCTGGTGGCGTGCAGGTCACGGACGGCATCGGTGACATCCAGGATCTGGATGGGGGCCTCGGTGACAAGGGGCAGTTCGTGATGGCTGATCTTCATGACAGGCCCGGTGGCAGCAGGGGTGTGGCAAAGCTAGCCGGGGGGCGTTGGGCTGTCAAGCAGTGCCCAGTTGGTTGCCCTCCCCTGAAGGACCTTCTTGCTTGTGGGGTTGCCATGTTCCTGTGGGAGCGGGCCTTGCCCGCGAAGGCGGCGGGCAACAAACTCATGCAAGGCGCTGCTGTCGCAGCGCATCGCCGGCAGCCCGACTCCCACAGGTAGGTGGTCAGCCCTGGGGTTGCTGGGAGGCTGTTGAAGGCTCAGCCTCCGCCCCCGTCTCCGTCTCCGGGGCCGGGGACTGCCGAGTGGCCTGGCTTTCAGGCTTGTGCTTCGGGCCGATGCCCAGCATGTGCAGCATCACCGGGAAGGCCAGGATGGCGAACAGCACACCAAAACCGACACTGGCGCCAATGAGCGAAAGGTAATCCACAGCCCCCGCCAGCATCTCCCAACTGGAACGGGTGATCCCCGGCAGTGTGATCAAGGCCATCACGAAGGTGAATACACCAAAGCCGATGGAGGCCTTGAAGGGCAGGGAAAATTTGCGACGGCGGCCGGAGGTGCGCTTGAAGAAGAGCCCCAGCAGCACAAGATCAAGCACGATCAGCGGGATCAGCAGCCAGAACCACCCACGGAAAAACTCCAGTACCACAGCCAGAATGCCTACGAATGAAAAGGCCATTGCTTGCTCCTAAGTTTGCAACGTGAATCAGATACGGCCGCGCAGCATCGCGCGGTAGGCGGCCAGCAGGAGACGATCCTTCATGACCCACGGCACCCAGTGTTCCTCGTAGGGGCTGATGACGGGGAAAGATGGTTTCATTTTCAGGTCGTAATCGAATTCCACCAGGATGGCCTTGCCCAATTCGGTGATCAACGGGCAGGAGGTGTAGCCATCGTAGCTGGCTGAGTTCTCACGGCCCTGAATGGCCTGGATCATGTTCTCCACGGCCACCGGGACCTGCGACTTCACACTGGCCGCCGTCTTGCCGATGGGCACGCCGTTGATGTCCCCGGCGCCAAAGACATTGGCATAGCGGTTGTGCTGCAGGGTGTGGCGATCCACTTCCAGCCAGCCCTTGAACGGGGCCTCCTGAGCCGCCAGTTCACTCTCGCGCAGCGAATCCGGTGCGCTCATGGGCGGCACCACGTGGATGAAGTCGTAATCCAGGGTTTCATCGCCCAGGGGGGTGTCGAAGGTGGCGGTCTTGGCGTCCGGGTCGATGGCCGTGAGGGGATGGTCCCAGTGAATCTGGATGCCGCGTTCCGGGAAGTTCTTGCTCAGGAAATCGTCGGCGTCCGGTTGGGAGAACAGGCTGGCACCCGGTGGCAGGTAGTGCATCTCGGCCTTGTCCCGTGTGCCGCGTTCCTTCATGCGGCTCTCGGTGAGCATGGTGACCTTCAGCGGGGCGCCGGCACACTTGATGTCGCCCCGCGGGCGGGTGAACAGCCCCACGCCGCCGTTGTCGACAAACTCGTCCACGGCCCGCCAGGTGCGCTCGGCCAGTTCAGGCTTGTCGTATACGCAGCCCACGCCACGCTGGCCGATCAACTCCTCCGACATGCCCTCCACCTGATCATAATTGACCTGCAGGCCCGTGGTGACCATGAGGTAATCGTATTCAACGGTGCGCCCGTCGTCGGTGATCACCCGGTTGTTGTCCGGGTCGTATTCGGCCACCATGTCATGAATCCAGTTCACGCCGGAGGGCACGTAGCGACGGTTGCTGTCGAGGGTTTTGGCCGTGTTCCACACCCCTGTGGCCACCAGAGTGAGGCCGGGCTGGTAGTAGTGGTCTTCGCGCCGATCGATCAGGGTGATCTGGGCGCCCTCCAGTTCGCGATTCAGGCGCGTGGCGCAGGACAGGCCGGCGGCACCGGCGCCGACAATGACAATGCGCGCGTTGGTGGATACGGCACGTGCCGTACCCGGGTAGAGCAGGCCGCTGGTGGCGGCGCCGGCCAGCAGGGCGCCGCCGCCGGAAAGGCGCAGGAAGTCGCGTCGGGAGAGGCCCTTGTCGCCCAGCGCGCGCTGGACCGCCGATTGGATCTGCTTATCTTTATGGTTCATCGGTACTTCGCTCCATACCTCGGGGTGGTCAGCCGGGGTGGTCGAACGAACGCCCGGGGGGCGTGGTATAGACGCTCACCACTGCGGCTGAAATGTTCGCTTTATAGTATAAGCATATTAGCATGTTGTCGGCGCGAACAATCCAGCAAACCGTTACAATGCGCGCCTCGACAGACTCAACAAACCTACAAAGGCTGGCGACGCTGGCCGATCTGCCGGACCATTTCCCATGAGTGCGAACCCCAGCCCTATCCAGCCCATCGAGTTCAAGGGCCGAATGATCCTGGTCTCCATCCTCAGGCTGCACCCGGCTGAGCCGGTGGCGCTGCAGGAGGCCCTGGAGGCGCGCATGCATGAGGCGCCGGACCTGATGCGCGACATGCCCGTGGTGGTGGATATGGACGCCATGGCTGACACGCCGGCTCAGGACCTGCTTTCGGCGCTGGAGACGGTGCGCCAGCACGGATTGAAACTGATTGGATTGCTGTATAGCCAGGTCTCGGCGCCGCTGGCTGATCGCACCGGCCTGCCACTGATCGTGCTGGGCCCCCGTGCCGGTGGCGAGGTGCCACTGCGACCCGCACCCAAGCCCCCGATCGAGAGTGCCCCCCAAGAGACGTCGGAAGCTGCCCCGGTGCCCCCAGTACAGGCCGTTCATACACCCTCCCTGGTGGTCAACCAGCCCGTGCGCTCCGGGCAGCAGGTGTATGCACGCGGTGGAGACCTGATCATCACCGGTGCGGTGTCGGCGGGGGCAGAAGTGCTGGCCGATGGGCACATCCATGTGTATGGCCCGCTGCGGGGCAAGGCCCTTGCCGGCGTGCGCGGGCTGGATTCGGCACGAATCTTTTGTCGGCGTCTGGATGCAGAACTGGTATCCATTGCCGGACATTACCGTATTGCAGAGGATATCCTGGACACCGAGCGGGGTGATAATCGCCTGATCACCCTGTCCGGTGAGACCATCAGGATTTTGGAAATCTAGCGCTGAACTTTTTTAGGAGATGCAGGCTTTATGTCACGCATTGTAGTGATTACCTCGGGTAAGGGAGGGGTGGGCAAGACCACCACATCTGCCGCCATCGCCACGGGACTGGCCCAGGAGGGGCACAAGACCGCCGTTGTGGACTTCGACGTGGGTCTGCGCAACCTGGATCTGATCATGGGTTGCGAGCGACGGGTGGTGTATGACTTCGTCAATGTGATCAACGGCGACGCCAACCTGCGTCAGGCCCTGATCAAGGACAAGCGCACCGAGAACCTCTACATCCTTCCGGCGTCCCAGACCCGGGACAAGGAAGCCCTCACCCAGGAGGGGGTGGAAAAGGTGCTGGAGGAGTTGTCCCAGGAATTTGAATACATCATCTGCGACAGCCCCGCCGGCATCGAGCGCGGTGCCCTGATGGCGGCCTATTTTGCCGATGAGGCCATCGTGGTCACCAACCCGGAGGTGTCCAGCGTGCGTGACTCGGACCGCATGCTGGGCATCCTCTCCAGCAAGACCCGTCGTGCCGAGCAGGGCGAGGATCCGTTGCCCGCCCATCTGCTGATCACCCGTTATTCGGCAGATCGGGTGGAGAAGGGCGAGATGCTCAGCGTGGAGGATGTGCAGGAGATCCTGTCCATCGGCATGCTGGGGGTGATTCCCGAGTCCCAGGCGGTGCTCAACGCCTCCAACGCCGGCATGCCGGTGGTGCTGGACACGGAATCCGACGCGGGACAGGCCTACCGGGATGCCGTGGCCCGGTTCCTGGGCGAAGATCGCCCACACCGTTTCATCACCACGCAGAAAAAGGGCATCTTCGGACGCCTGTTCAGAGGTTGATCGTCATGAAGGGTATCTTCGATTATTTCCGGAGCCCACGACAGACCAGCGCCAAGGTGGCCAAGGAGCGCCTGCAGGTCATCGTGGCCCGGGAGCGCAGTAGCCGCTCGGGACCGGACTACCTCCCGGCGCTGCACAAGGAGTTGCTGGAGGTGATCCGCAAGTATGTCCAGGTGGGTGACGATGCGGTACAGATGAACCTGGAAAGCGAGGGAGACTGCGAGATCCTGGAGGTGAACATCACCCTGGGGGACAAGCAGTAGGGAGCGGGGTGGTCAAATCCCCGGTTCCACCTCCCAGGGGCCTGGGCGTCCCGGCACGGAGCACAGCTGATCCAGCCGGGCGCTGAACCGTGCCCGGGAGATGGATTCCGCGCCCATGCGTGTCATGTGGTCGGAGGGGGTCTGGCAATCCAGTAGCGGATAGCCCCAGTGCTGCAGGTGTCGGCACAGCACCACCAAGGCCACCTTGGAGGCGTCGGTGGCGTGGCTGAACATGGACTCTCCGAAGAATACCCGGCCCACGGTCACCCCATACAGGCCGCCCACCAGTTCCCCTTCCCGCCACACTTCCACCGAGTGGGCATAGCCGGTGCGATGCATCTGCGTGAAGGCCTGCTGCATGCCGTAGGTGATCCAGGTGCCGTCCACGCCACGCCTGGGGCCGGCGCACCCTTTGATCACTTCGTTGAATGCCTGGTCGAAGGTGACGGTGAACTCGCCGCGACGCAGGGTCTTTCCGAGGCTGCGGCTGACGCGCACATTCTCGGGGTAGATCACGGTGCGTGGGTCCGGCGACCACCAGAGGATGGGCTGGCCGGCCTCGTACCAGGGGAAGATTCCGTGCCGGTAGGCATTGAGCAGCCGCGGCAGGCTCAGGTCCCCGCCTGCGGCCAGCAGACCGTTGGGTTCGCGCAGGGCCCGGTCCACCGGCGGAAAGGGTTCGTCTGTTTGGCCTGGACGCAGCCAGGTGAGGGATTGCACTTGGTTGTTGCCAGACATGGCGTCTCCATTCTCTTGAGTCTGCAACGTCAGTTCCTCAGTATCGCCGCAGGCGTTCCTGTAGGGAAGACTTCCTGTGGAAGCCGGTTGTCTTTGGGGCTGCTGTTTGTAGGAGCGGGCCTTGCCCGCGAATGAGAGGGCAACCAAACTCCCTGCCACACCATTCGCGGCCGAGGGCCGCTCCCACAAGGGATGCGGCCATCATGTTTGCCGGAAAGGCGACAGACTCATCAACTGCTCGCACTGCTCCCGCATGGCCGCCTCTTCGCGACGACAGAAATCTGCCACGGGGCCGCGCAGGCCGGCGTTGTCCACCCAGTGGGCCGACCAGGTGCGGGTGGGCAGGAAACCCCGGCTGATCTTGTGCTCCCCCTGGGCGCCCGGCTCGAACCGGTCCAGACCGTGGCGAATGCAGTAGTCGATGCCCTGATAATAACAGGCCTCGAAATGCAGCCCGTCATAGTCCCGCTCGCACCCCCAGTAACGGCCATAGAGCGTATCGCGGCTCCGATAACACAGGGCCGCCGCCACCGGCCGATCATCTTCCTCGGCCAGCACCATGATCACCTGTCGGCCCAGGGTGCGGGCGGTTTCCCGAAAGAAGTCCAGGGTGAGGGTGGGGATGCCGAACTTGCGCTCGAAGGTGGCCAGATAAAAACGGTGGAACACCGCCCAAAGTGCATCATCCACCTCATCCCCATGCAGGATGCGCACATCCAGCCCCTGTTCCTGCACACGGCGACGTTCCCGTTTCACGTTCTTGCGCTTCTTGGAACTGAAGCAGTCCAGGAAGTCATCGAAATCCCGGTAACCGTCGTTGCGCCAGTGATACTGACAGCCCAGGCGCAGGGCCAGCCCCATCTCCCTGAGGGCCTGGGTGTCCCCGGTATCCGTGAACAGAAAGTGCGTGGTGGACAATCCCTGGCTGCCGGTGAACTCCATGGCCTGCTGGATCAGGGTCTGGCGCAGTGTCCCGGCATCGCGCTGCGGGTGGACCAGCAGCCGCGGGCCGGTGGCCGGGGTGTAGGGGATGGAGGACACCAGTTTGGGGTAGTAACGCAGCCCTGAGCGCTGCCAGGCCTGTTCCCAGGCCCAGTCGAACACGAACTCGCCGTAGTTGTTGGTCTTGGCGTAGAGGGGCAGGGCGGCCACCAGCGTACCGTCCGACTCCCGCAGGATCATGTGGCGGGGATACCAGCCGAACTTCGAGCCCAGGCAGTCGTGCCTCTCCAGGGCGGAGAGGAAGGCATGGCTGAGGAAGGGGTGGTCACCGCCACCCAACAGATCCCATTCCTGCGGCTGGATATGATCCAGGGCATCGATGATGCGAAGTTCCAGCGCAGCGTGGGAGGCGTCAGCCATGTCGGAGCCTTGATGTGGGCACCCTGATTAGGACCGGGTGGGGCGGCCGGTGTTCCTTGGTCAACCTGTCATGGGCGCCCCACCCCCGGCGCCTTTCTCAAACCTCGTCCAGAAACCGCTCCGCATCCAGCGCCGCCATGCAGCCGGCGCCCGCCGAGGTGACTGCCTGGCGGTACACATGGTCCATCACATCCCCGGCGGCGAACACCCCGGGGATGCTGGTGGCCGTGGCATTGCCATCCAGACCGCTCTGCACGCGGATGTAACCGTTGTTCATCTCCAGCTGACCCTCGAACAGATCCGTGTTCGGTTTGTGGCCAATGGCGATGAACACCCCCTGCAGATCCACATCCCGGGTCTCACCGGAATTCACGTGACGGATGCGCATCCCGGTGACGCCGGTCTGATCCCCCAGCACTTCGTCCAGCACATGATCCCAGGCGATGGTGACCTTTCCCTCGCGTTCCTTCTCGAAGAGCTTGTCCTGCAGGATCTTCTCTGCTCGCAGCTTGTCGCGACGGTGCACCAGGGTGACATGGTCGGCGATGTTGGCCAGATACAGGGCCTCTTCCACGGCCGTGTTGCCGCCCCCGATCACGGACACCTTCTGGCCGCGATAGAAGAACCCGTCGCAGGTGGCGCAAGCGGATACACCGCGGCCCTTGAAGACCTCCTCGGAGGGCAGGCCCAGGTACATGGCCGAGGCCCCGGTGGCAATGATCAGGGCATCGCAGGTGTAGCTGCCGGCATCGCCCGTGAGTCGAAAGGGCCGCTGACTCAATTCTGCCGTATGGATGTGATCAAAGATCACGTCCGTCTCGAAGCGTTCAGCATGACGTTTCATGCGGGCCATCAACTCCGGCCCCTGCACGCCGTCTGCGTCGCCGGGCCAGTTGTCCACGTCGGTGGTGGTGGTCAACTGGCCCCCCTGCTCCAGACCGGTGACCAGCACCGGATTCAGGTTGGCGCGGGCCGCGTAAACCGCAGCGGTATAGCCGGCCGGACCGGAGCCCAGGATCAGCAGGCGGCAGTGTTTGGCGTCACTCATCGTATACTGTCTCCCTCAAAGTATGGCCAATCTACTTAAAGCGACCGCGAGCGTAAAGGCGCCGGCGGTGATGGTGGGTGTGCGCCCGCTGGCGCTCCTACGGTACACTAGGCGGCTAGCCTTCAACCCAGACTCCAAATTGGCTCAGGCACGGCAAAAGAAAAAGGCGGAGAAGACCGTACGCGGCAAGCAGCCGACGCCCCGACGCCCCATGAGCGCACATGTGCGCCGGGGCCTGCGCGAGGGTGCGCTGCTGGTGCTCACGGCGGCCGCGGCCTATCTGTTCATTGCCCTGGCAAGCTACAACCCCGCCGACCCCGGCTGGTCCCAGACCGGCACCGGAATGCAGGTGAGCAACCTGGGCGGGCGTGTGGGCGCGTGGTTCGCGGATGTCTTCTTTTATCTGTTCGGCTATCTGGCCTATCTGGCGCCGGTGATGGTGGGGTATAGCGGCTGGTTGGTCTTCCGGGGGCGCAAGGATACCGGTGAACTGGATCTGCATACCCTGGGGGTGCGCTGGTTTGGCTTCGTGATCACCCTGGCCGCCGGCTGTGGTCTGGCCACCCTGCATTTTCTGCCCGGCATGCTGCCGCTCAATGCCGGCGGCATCCTCGGCGAAGTGATCGGCGAGGGGCTGGTGCCCATGCTGGACCTGGTGGGCGTGACCCTGTTCCTGCTGGCCCTGTTCCTCACTGGCGTGACCCTGTTCACCGGGCTGTCCTGGCTGGCCCTGATGGATGCCGTGGGCAGGGGCGTGCTGTGGCTGGTGGCCCGTGGCCGGGAGAAACTGGCCGTCATCATGGAACGCCGCGCCCTCAGGCGTGCCGAGAAGGCCCGCGAGGCCGAGGTGAAAAAGGAGGAAAAACGCAAGCAGGCCGAGGCCCGCAAGGAGGAAAAGCGCCAGCAGGCAGAGAAACAGGCTGCCGAGAAGGCCTCCCGCAAGACCCGCAAGAACGACAAGCCAAGGATCGAGCCGGTGCTGGAACCGATGGTGTCCGAACCCCAGCCCGCGGTTCCCAAGGCCAGGAAACCCAAAATGCAGTTGTCGCTGTTTGGCGATGACAGCATCGATCCCAACGCCGCGCCGCCGCTGAAATTGCTGGACGAGCCCAAGGCCCAGGAGGGCGGCTTCACCGAGGAATACCTGGAACAACTCTCCCGTCTGGTGGAGGAAAAACTACAGGACTTCGGTGTGCAGGTGGAGGTGGTCGAGGTCCACCCCGGACCGGTGATCACCCGCTTCGAGCTTCAACCCGCGGCCGGCGTGAAGGTGAGCCGTATCTCCGGCCTGTCCAAGGACCTGGCCCGGGCCCTGTCGGTGATCAGCGTGCGCATCGTCGAGGTAATCCCCGGAAAGTCCACCGTGGGCCTGGAGATCCCCAACCAGAAGCGGGAACTGGTCAGTCTCTCGGAGATCATCCGCGCACCGGTCTTCGATGGTGCCGGATCGGCGCTCACCCTGGCCCTGGGCAAGGACATCGGCGGTTCCCCCGTGGTGGCCGACCTGGCCAAGATGCCCCACCTGCTTGTAGCAGGCACCACCGGCTCGGGTAAATCCGTGGCCATCAATGCCATGCTGCTCTCCTTGCTGTTCAAGGCCCGCCCGGAAGAGGTGCGCCTGATCCTCATCGACCCGAAGATGCTGGAGTTGTCCATCTACGGGGACATCCCGCATCTGCTGGCCCCGGTGGTCACCGACATGAAAGAGGCCTCCAACGCCCTGCGCTGGGGCGTGGCGGAGATGGAGCGCCGCTACAAGCTCATGTCCCACCTGGGGGTGCGCAACATCGCCGGCTACAACCGCAAGCTCAAGGAGGCGTCGGCCAAGGGCGAACCCATCCGCGATCCCTTCTACAACCCCCAGGCGGCCCTGGACCCGGATGAACCGGCCCCCGAGCTGCAGCCGCTGCCCTTCATCGTCATCGTCGTGGACGAGTTTGCCGACATGATGATGGTGGTGGGCAAGAAGGTGGAGGAGCTGATCGCCCGCCTGGCCCAGAAGGCCCGGGCCGCAGGCATTCACCTGATCCTGGCCACCCAGCGCCCCTCGGTGGACGTGATCACCGGCCTGATCAAGGCCAACATCCCCACCCGCATTGCCTTCCAGGTCTCCTCCCGGGTGGACTCGCGCACCATCCTGGACCAGATGGGGGCGGAGCAGTTGCTCGGTCACGGGGATATGCTCTACCTGCCGCCGGGCAGCGGCCACCCCGTACGTCTGCACGGAGCCTTCGTGGCAGACCATGAAGTGCACGAGGTGGTCAACTTCCTCAAGGCTCAGGGCGAGCCCGAGTATGTGGACGCGGTCCTGGAGGAACCCGAGTCCGGTTCGGCGGTCGTACCAGGACTGGAGCCGGTGGACAGTGGCGAGGAGTCCGACCCCTTGTACGATCAGGCCGTGGCCATCGTCCTGGAGTCGCGCAAGGCGTCCATCTCCTATGTGCAGCGGCGCCTGAAGATCGGCTACAACCGCGCCGCCCGCATGATCGAGGACATGGAGAACGCCGGCGTGGTCAGCCCCCTGCAATCCAACGGTAATCGGGAAGTACTGGCGCCCGCGCCACAGGAGTAGTGCATCATGCGCAGATTTTTGATCCTCTTGGCCCTGCTGGGGCTGATGACCGCCCCTGCCCAGGCCGACAATGCCCGCGAGCGCCTCAACCACTTCTTTCAGGAGATGGAGAGCTTCCAGGCCGATTTCGAGCAGGTGGTGCTCACGGAACAGGACGAGGTCATGCAGGCCACCGAGGGGCGGGTGTATCTCAAGCGACCCGGTCAGTTCCGCTGGGACTACGAAAAGCCCTATACCCAGCAGATCATCGCCGATGGCCAGTTCCTGTGGACCTACGATGAAGACCTGGCCCAGGCCACGGTGCAGGAGATGGATGAAGTGCTGGGCCGCACCCCGGTCATGCTGCTCTCCCAGCCTCGACCCCTGGAAGAGGATTTCCACGTGGAAGAGCAGGGCGAGATCGAAGGCCTGAGCTGGCTGGCCCTGACCCCGCGGGAAGCAGGCTCGGATTTCGAACAACTACTCATTGGCATGGACGGGCGTCAGGTGCGCATGATGGTGCTGTATGACCAGTTCGGTCAGCAGACCCGCATCCGTTTTGGCGACATGGATATCAATCCCGACATTCCCGCCTCCCGGTTTCGCTTCGAGCCCCCGCCGGGTGTGGACGTGATGCACAACTAAGGTGCCCAGGGCGCCTGATCCATCCTCTGACGCCATGGCCGTATCCGATTCCATCAACCCCGCCCGCCCGCTGGCAGACCGGATGCGGCCGACTCATCTGGAGGAGTATGCCGGCCAGCAGCACCTGCTTGCCCCCGGCAAGCCCCTGCGCCGGTCCATCGAGGAGGATCACCTGCACTCCATGGTCTTCTGGGGGCCGCCGGGCACCGGCAAGACCACCCTGGCCAGACTGATCGCCCACTACTGCGGCGCCCGCTTCATCACCCTCTCCGCCGTGCTCAGCGGCGTGAAGGACATCCGCGCCGCCGTGGAACAGGCACGGCAGACCCAGCAGGAGGAACACCGGCCCACCCTGCTGTTCGTGGATGAGGTGCACCGTTTCAACAAGTCCCAGCAGGATGCCTTTCTGCCCCATGTGGAGGACGGTACCCTGGCCTTCATCGGGGCCACCACGGAAAACCCCTCGTTCGAGTTGAACAACGCGCTGCTCTCACGGGTGCGCACCTATGTGCTCAAGAACCTGGAGCCGACGGATCTTCGTGCCATCATCGACCGGGCCCTGGACGATGCCCAGCGGGGCCTGGGCGACCGTCACCTGCACATGGCCCCGGAGTTGCGGGACCTGTTGGCGCAGATGGCCGACGGCGACGCCCGTCGTGCCCTGAACCTACTGGAGATTGCCGCCGACCTGGCCAGGGATGAAGGGCAGGGGCCCGTGATCGACCAGGGCATCCTGGAGGAGGTCACCAGCCAGGGCCTGCGCCGTTTCGACAAGGGGGGCGAGCTGTTCTACGACCAGATCTCCGCCCTGCACAAGTCCGTGCGCGGCAGTGACCCGGACGCGGCCCTGTACTGGTTCTGTCGCATGATCGACGGCGGCTGCGACCCGAGCTATCTGGCCCGACGCATCGTGCGCATGGCCAGCGAGGACATCGGCAATGCCGACCCCCGGGCGCTCACCCTGGCCCTGCAGGCCTGGGACACCTACGATCGTCTGGGCAGCCCGGAGGGGGAACTCACCCTGGCCCAGGCGGTGATCTATCTGGCCTGCGCGGCCAAGAGCAATGCGGTGTATGTGGCCTACAACACCGCCCTTGAGGATGCCCGCAAGCGCGGCACCCAGGAGGTGCCCATGCACCTGCGCAATGCCCCCACGCGGCTGATGGAGCAGCTGGATTACGGCAAGGGGTACCGCTATGCCCACGACGAGGTGGATGGTTTTGCGGCGGGGGCCTGCTATTTCCCGGAGGGGATGGGGGAGCCCCGGTATTACGAGCCGGTGGAGCGGGGGCTGGAGATCCGCATCCGGGAGAAGCTGCTGGATCTGCGGCGGCGGAATCGGGAGAGTCGGTCGTAGGGGGAGATTACCCCCTACCGCGTCAACCCCGCATATAGCGTCGGCAACGTCTCCGGCAGCCGGGCCACATGGTCCACCACCATATACCGCTTGGCCCCGAAGATCCGCTCCACATAGTCATCCGCATGAGGATCCAGGCTCATGCAAAAGGCATCCACGCCGTGCTTGGCCACCTCTTCCACCGCATGACGCGCATCCTGGCGCAGGTACTGGGGATCGCGCACATCCGTATCTGAAGGCTCCCCGTCGGTGATGATGAGCATCAGCTTCTTGCGCGTGGGCTGACGCCGCAGCACCTCCCCGGCATGACGGATGGCCGTGCCCATGCGGGTGGACAACTGCCCCTTCATGCCGGCCAGGCGACCCTTCACCTTATCGTCGTAGGCATCCTCAAAATCCTTGAAGCGGAAATACTCCACATCGTGGCGCCCATCGGAATCAAAGCCGTGGATGGCAAAGGGATCACCGATGCGATCCATGGCGCCGGCCAGCAGGGCGGTGGCCTCCCGGGCCAGTTCCAGGATGGTGCTGTCGGTGCCGCGCACCTGATCATTGGTGGACTCGGACAGATCGATGAGCACCAGAACGGACAGATCCCGCACCTTGCGCTCATGGCGGATGTGCACCCGAGGGTCTGGCTGGCGCCCCATGCGCAGGTCCACCATGGACTCCACCAGGGCGTTCAGGTCCAGATCATCCCCCTCGGGCTGGCGGCGATGGCGCACCATGCCCTGGGGCTGCAGGGCCTCGATGAGGTACTTCAGGCGACTGATCAGCGGCTTGTGCTTGTCGGCCACCGCGTCGATCACGGCCGGGTCGCCCATCAGCGGGCGGCGCTCCAGCAGCGTGCACCAGTGGGGCCGCTCCAGCTGCATCTGGTAGTCCCACTCCTGATAGTGATAAGGGAGGGAGACGGGCGGCTTGCCCTCCTGCTCATTGAGGCTCACGTCCTCCGAGTCCCGGAAGAACTCGGAGCTCAGGATCAGGATCTGCTGGGCATCGTCGCCGGCAAAGGGCACGTCCAGCTCGTTGATCATCTCCATCAATGAGACGTGGACACGCTCCTGCTGGGGTTGCCCGAGGCGGATGGTGTCGAAGTCCTCCTCGGAGCCCAGGGCCCAGATGTCGCGGTTGTCATCCCGGTACAGCACAGGGATGTGGTCGTGCACCGCGTGAAAGCGGGCGGAGCCGGGGAAATGAGGGGCCAGTTCGAAGGCCAGTTCCCAGGCCAGGCCATGGCGTTCCAGGTTGTCCCCCTGGGCGGCGAAGGCCTCGCGGGCGCGGATCACGAAGGGGTGGTCGTCCTGGTAGTCGGGATCCAGGAGGGCCCGGGCGGTGCGGCCCAGCAGCGGGGTGACCCGGTCGCCATCTTCCGGGGTGGTCACGTGCAGGGGCGCCCAGATCTGGCGCAGACCGGGGAAGGCGTTCAAAGCCAGGGTTTCCACCCGGGCGTCCTCGATCAGACCCACCAGCATCCCGGTGATACCGCCCGGGTTATCGGCGGGCATGCGGGCACGGCTGTACACCACATGGGCGGCCGCATGGGCGGCGGTGGCCCGATAGATCTGCAGGCCACTGAGGCCATGCTCGTCGTCGTAGGCATCGGGGACGTGGACGGTGAATCCCTCGATATAGGGGCGTACCCCTTCCTTGGACTCGAAGTCGCCACTGGTGGGACGCAGGAAGAAGTCCCGGGCCCACAATGCCCGCAGGTACATGTTGATGCGTCGATGTACATCCACGAACAGGGTGCCGCGACGCTCCTTCTGGAACACGGACTGGGATTCGGGGGTTTCCAGGGCGAAGTAGGCCACCTGGGCCTTGAAATCGCGCCCATGAACCTTGGCCCCCCACAGGGCCCAGCGGCGCAGTCCGCCCAGGGTGAGATGGGTGAGCAGCACGTCCAGGTGTTCCAGCATGGGACGGATGCCCCGGGGGGCCTGGGCCACCAGGTTTTCCAGCAGCCCCAGGTAGCGCAGGAACAGATCCGGGTCGCCCAGGCGACGGGCGGCGATGGGGCTGGTGGCGATCACCAGGCCCACCACAGCGCCGCTGGTCTTGGAGGAGAGCCGGGCGGCGGCTTCCAGCAGGTGGCGCACCGCCTCCTCGCCCAGTTCCCGGGCCACACTGGGGGCCTCCTGGATGAAGTCGATCACGGGCTCGCTGCCCCGGCCCAGGCTCTTCAGGGCCTCGGCGCCATCCAGGTAGTAATGCTTGAGGCCAAAGGGACTGAAGGTGCGCACCGCTTCCTGCCAGGCGGCCCCCATCACCTCTTCGGCATGACCTCCCAGGTCATCCAGCAGATCCCGATAATCTTCCAGATCGATGCTCATGGCAGTCCCCTCTGATGGGTCTGATGATCATTCTTGTTTCATTGGCCGGTTTGTTTCGGAGCCGGCCCCCTGTGTAACCAGCCCCTTGTGCTGGGGGCAGGCCTTTGTGGGAGCGGGCCTCGCCCGCGAAGGCGGTGGGCAGCTACTCCTCCAGGCGCTGCTGCCGCAGCGCATCGCTGGCAGGCCAGCTCCCACAGGGGCCGAGTTCCTACCGGGGCCGAGCTCCCACAGGGGGATACCAGGCTTCACAGGGAAGCTGAGTTCTAAAGGGCGCTGATCCTGCTTCCACGGGCACTCAGAAAAATGTAGTCACCGCCGCATCCAGCGCGTCGCGCATGTCCGGGTCGTCGGTCAGGGGGCGCACCAGGGCCATGCGGCAGGCGGCCAGGGGAGCCACATCCCGGGCGATCAGGGAGCCGGCATGGACCAGCATGCGGGTGGAGATGCCCTCATCCAGGCCGTGACCCTTCAGGTTGCGGGCCCGCTCGGCCACGCCCACCAGTTTGCCGGCCACATCAGCAGATACGCCGGTCTCGTGGGAGACGATCTCCTTCTCCACATCGGCCTCCGGATAAGCGAAATCCAGCGCGCCGAAACGTTGTTTGGTGGATTGCTTCAAATCCTTCATCAGACTCTGGTAACCCGGGTTGTACGAGATCACCAGCTGAAAATCCTCATGGGCCTCCACCAGCTCCCCTTTCTTTTCCAGGGGCAGCACGCGGCGATTGTCGGTGAGGGGGTGGATCACCACCACGGTGTCCTGCCGGGCCTCCACGACTTCGTCCAGATAGCAGATGGCGCCATGACGGGCGGCCAGGGTCAGCGGGCCGTCCTGCCAGCGGGTGCCGTTGGCATCCAGCAGGTAACGCCCCACCAGATCGGAGGCGGTCATGTCCTCGTTACAGGCCACCGTGATCAGGGGCTTGCCCAGCTTCCAGGCCATGTATTCCACGAAGCGGGTCTTGCCGCAGCCGGTGGGACCCTTGAGCATCATGGGCATGCGCACGGCATAGGCGGCTTCGTAGAGATCCACCTCGTCACCCACGGCGCGGTAGTAGGGCTCCTGGGTGACCTGATAATCGCGAACTTGTTCGTGCATGGGTGTCTCCTGGTAAGCCCCTCTCCCGCTGGCGGGAGAGGGGTTGGGGTGAGGGCAGGGCGGTTGCCCCGGGCTCAGCCCTTGTGCACCAGCATGGAGGTGCCCTGGCACTGGGCGTAGTTGTCGTAGCCGATCAACCGCACCAGGTGACCCGGGTTCTCCTTCTTGCAGGCCTCCACTTCGGCCAGCACGGTGTCCACCGACTGCTCGCCGAACATGGGCAGCTTCCACATGTACCAGTAGGAACCGAAGGCGTTCTCGGGCTCGCTGTGCTCGATGGCCGGGTTCCAGCCCTGATCGATCAGATACTGGATCTGCTGGCGGATCTGCTCGTCGGTCATCTGCGGCAGGTAGGAGAAGGTTTCGTACTTCTGTTCAGCCTTGAAGCTCTGAATATCGGACATGGTGTCATCCTCTCTTGATCAGGTGGTGCGAGCGACCAGGCGCCGCCCGCGCAGGGTTCAATGAACGGGTTCGATCAGCGGTGCTGCACGTCCAGCTTGTCCACGGTGTCGAACTCGAACTTGATCTCCTTCCACGTTTCCATGGCGACCTTGAGTTCGGGGCTGTGCCCGGCTGCGGCGGTGAGGATGTCCTTGCCTTCCTTCTCCAGCTCGCGACCTTCGTTGCGGGCCTGCACGCAGGCCTCCAGGGCCACACGGTTGGCGGTGGCGCCGGCCGCGTTGCCCCAGGGGTGGCCCAGGGTGCCGCCGCCGAACTGGAACACGGCGTCGTCACCGAAGATGGAGACCAGAGCCGGCATGTGCCACACGTGGATGCCACCGGAGGCCACGGCGAAGACGCCGGGCATGGAGCCCCAGTCCTGATCGAAGAAGATGCCGCGGGAACGGTCTTCCTTGACATAGTCCTCGCGCAGCAGATCGATCCAGCCGAGGGTGGCGTCACGGTCGCCTTCCAGCTTGCCCACCACGGTGCCGGTGTGCAGGTGGTCACCGCCCGACAGACGCAGGATCTTGGCCAGCACCCGGAAGTGGATGCCGTGGCGCGGATGACGGTCCATGACCGCGTGCATGGCGCGGTGGATGTGCAGCAGCATGCCGTTCTCGCGGCACCAGTTGGCCAGGCCGGTGTTGGCGCAGAAACCACCGGTGATGTAGTCGTGCATGATGATCGGGGCGCCGATCTCCTTGGCGTACTCGGCACGCTTGTACATCTCTTCCGGGGTGGGCGCGGTCACGTTCAGGTAGTGGCCCTTGCGCTCGCCGGTTTCCTGCTCCGCCTTGTCGATGGCCTCCATGACGAAGTCGAACCGCTGACGCCAGCGCATGAACGGCTGGGAGTTCACGTTCTCATCGTCCTTGGTGAAGTCCAGGCCACCGCGCAGGCATTCATAAACGGCGCGGCCGTAGTTCTTGGCGGACAGGCCCAGCTTGGGCTTGATGGTGCAGCCCAGCAGGCCGCGGCCATACTTGTTCATGATGTCGCGTTCCACCTGGATGCCGTGCGGGGGGCCACCGCAGGTCTTCACATAGGCAATGGGGAAGCGAACGTCTTCCAGACGCAGGGTACGCACGGCCTTGAAGCCGAACACGTTGCCCACCAGGGAGGTGAACACGTTGACCACCGAACCTTCCTCAAACAGGTCGATGGGGTAGGCGATGAAGGCATAGAAGCACTCATCGTCACCAGGGACGTCTTCGATCTGGTAGGCACGGCCCTTGTAGTAGTCCATGTCGGTCAGCAGGTCGGTCCACACCGTGGTCCAGGTGCCCGTGGAGGACTCGGCGGCCACGGCGGCGGCAGCCTCTTCGCGATCCACACCCGGCTGCGGGGTGATCTTGAACACCGCCAGGATGTCGGTATCGCGGGGGGTGTATTCCGGGGTCCAGTACGTCTGGCGGTAATCTTTTACACCAGCACTGTAGGTCTTGACTGCCATCGTCGACTCCTTTGGATTTTATGGTTCTGGCGCGCCCCTTGCCGGCAGAGCCGGTGTCGGGAGCTCAACAACATTTGCTTCGACGTGAGAAAGACTACAATAAGTGCGGGTATAATTAATAATCAATTGTTGTGATTGTTTGGATAACCTAAGGGTTATACCTTGAAAATGCAGAGGGGCGAGTGTCTGGCTCGCCCCTCGCGTCCCCAGGGTAGTCCCCGTGTGTGAACCGCCCCGCCTCAGGGCTTAGTTCACCCCATACTCCACCAGCAAATCCTCATCCCGCACGATCATCTGGCAGGCCAGGCGCCACTGGGGCGGGAAATCGTCCACGGACATCTGCTCGATCTCTTCGGCGGTGAGCTTGCCCAACTCCTGGAGCACGGTCTGTTCCTTCACGGTGAGGGGGCCGCCCTTGGGCTTGGTCTTGCCCAGGTGGGTGACGCGCACCAGGCAGGTGCCGCATTCGCCGTCCTGGCAGTCGAACTGAATGGGCAGCTTGTTCTCCCGGGCGATCTTGAGGATCGTTTCCGTGTGGCTGCCGGCCACGGCGTAAACGGTCTTGTCTTTGTAGTCAGGATGCGAAAAAGTGATGTTTGGCATGATAGTGGTCTCCGGAATAGGGCAGGATCAGGCGGGACGAACGGTCACGTCGCCGAGGATCTGGGCCTGGCAGGCCAGGCGCTGGTGGCGGCCTGCGTTGTTCTCCTTGAGGGCCTTATGCTCCACCACCGAGGGTTCGGTCAGATTGTTCCAGCCTTCCTCCACCTGCATCATGCAGGTGCCGCAGTCCCCTTCGCGGCAGCCGTAGATGATGCCTGTGCCCACCTTTTCGGAGATGTCGATGACGCGGGCGCCCACGGGGGCGTTCACGGTGAGATTGATGTCTTTAAAGGTCAGTTTGGCTCTTGCCACGGCGTGCTCTCCTCGAGTCTTGGTTGGTTTGTGTGTCGCGCGGGCCTTTGTTGCAAGAGGCATGCCGAAAATGAAATTGATAAGTGATTGATTAGGTGCGGAAATTATTTTAATGTCCTGTGATAAATCCGACCCTTTGTGGGGTTTCGGACACCGCGACGTGGGTTAAGGAGTCTTGCATGTTGATGAAGCAACCGGATGATCGATCCCCTCATCTGTTCGAGCTGGAACAGTTGAAGGAGGCCTACCCGGAGCATGCGGGGGAGATCGACCCGCTGATCCTGCGACTCTATTTGTTGGACGCCCAACGCATGTTTGCGGAAACCGTGAACCTGCACCTGGCGGAGCCTTTGGAGGATGTGGTGGTCCTGCATGACCTGCGTCTGCCGCTGGGTGACGAGGTGGTGGAGATTGATCATCTGCTCATCAACCGCAGCCTGCAGATCACCCTGGTGGACTCCGGCTTCATGGGGGCCGAGTCGGTCAAGGTGAACCGGCTGGGCGAGGCGTTCATTCGTTCCCCGGAGAGCGACGAGTGGGTGGGTGTGCGCGCCGCCTTTCAGGAGCTTTTCGACAAGGCCGCCAAGCTGGAGCGGATACTGGATCGCGAGCGCTGGCCCAAGCGGCTGGGCATGCGCCTGGCCCACCCGGTGGAGGTGTGCGTGGTGCTGTCGGACGAGGATGAGGTGATCATCGAGAACCCCACCCGCTGGGAAGACCGGGTGATGAAGATCACCGACTTCATCCGTCATTACGAGAAGACGAAGATGAAGTTCACCCTCACTTACGGTCCGCTCAACGTGATCCAGACGGGGCTGAACCGCGTGAGCAAGGCCACTATGGAGAAGGCCGCCAAATTGATCCTGGATCTGCATGAGTTCGAGCCGGCCAACTACTCCGAACGTCTGGGGCTGGAACTGGACTTGTCCGGGTCCGACATGGATCAAAATCGCATCCTCAAACGCCATGGTCTGCCCGATGCGCTGGATGAGTTCATGCCACTGGATGAACTGCCGCGCAGCCTGGATGAGATGGCCCCCGAGGGGGAGGCGGCCTGGGAGGGGCAGACTCCGGAGAGTGAACCGGAATGGGCACCTGAGCCCGAGCCTGCTGCGCAGACGCCACCGGCGCCCGTACCCGCGACGGACGTCCAGCCCCAGGATGGGGACAGTGAAATCTCTCCCGCCGAGGAGGCTCCGGCACCCGCAAGGAAGGGCAAGGGGCGAGGTAGCCGATCCACAACGGGCAAGGCCGCCGGGGGCAAGGGCACCAAAGGGTCCAGGGCCACACAAAGCAAGACACCCCGGAAGAAGACTGCCAAGGACAAGGCCGCGACCACTGCCAAAGCGGCCTCCAGGTCGGCATCCGGGGCAACATCCGGTGATGACTCCGCGAAGGCTCAGGATGCGGATGCCACTCAGGCCAAGCCTGCGCCGACGGAGACTCCAGGGGAGATCGCCGGGGTGGCTGATCCAAAAGAATCCGCGGCCAGGGAGGGTGCGAAGGCTGCCGCGGCCAAACCCACTGACAAGGGCACTGATCAGAGCCCCCATGAATCCTTGCCATCTTCCCGTATTGCCGCCTCATTGAAGATGAAGACGCCGCAGTTCCTGGAAATGATGGAAGAGCGGGGTTATCTGGCGCGGTCCGCGGAGGGCGGGCTGGAGTTGACCGAGAAGGGTAGGGAGCTTGGGGGGCAGGCCAAGGGCAAGGGAGGGAATCGCTCCTTCTCCTGGCCCAAGGGAATCAGGGACACGCTGAAGTAGATAGCTAAAAACTATCAATAGAATCAAAACAAGCGATTGCACTCCGCTGCACTGCGATATTAGAATGCGTCTAACTCGAAATCGCAGTGCAACCCTAAGCAACCAAGGAGCTAAGTCCATGTCCCTGATCAACACCGAAGTCAAGCCGTTCAATGCCACCGCTTACCACAATGGCGAGTTCGTGCAGGTGAGCGAGGAAAGCCTCAAGGGTCAGTGGTCGGTGTTCTTCTTCTACCCCGCCGACTTCACCTTCGTGTGCCCCACCGAACTGGGTGATCTGGCCGATAACTATGAAGAGTTCAAGAAGCTGGGCGTGGAGATCTACAGCGTTTCCACCGATACTCACTTCACCCACAAGGCCTGGCATGACAGCTCCGAGACCATCAACAAGCTGCAGTACCCCATGCTGGCCGACCCGACCCTGACCATCTCCCGCAACTTCGAAGTGCTGATCGAAGACGCCGGTCTGGCCGAACGTGGCACCTTCGTGATCGATCCCGAAGGTCGCATCCAGATCATGGAGATCAACGCCGGCAACATCGGCCGCAACGCCGAAGAGCTGCTGCGCAAGGTCAAGGCTGCCCAGTACGTGGCTGCGCACCCCAACGAAGTGTGCCCGGCCAAGTGGAAGGAAGGTGAGCAGACCCTGGCTCCGTCCCTGGATCTGGTGGGCAAGATCTAACTCACGCCCCCACTGCAGATTGCAGGATCCGGCGCCCGGGTGATCACTCGCCCGGGCGTTTTTGTTTGGACACCATTACTGAGGTATCACCGGCATGCTGGACGCAAATCTCAAGACACAACTGAAAGCCTACCTGGAAAAGGTGAGTCAGCCCCTGGAGATCGTTGCCACCCTGAATGATGGCGACAAGTCACGGGAACTGAAGGGGTTGCTGGAGGACGTGACCAGTCTCACCGACAAGATCACCCTGCGCACCGATGGCCAGGATGGTCGCGCCCCCTCCTTTGCCATCAATCGACCGGGCGAGGACACCGGCATCGTCTTCGCCGGCATCCCCATGGGCCATGAGTTCACCTCCCTGGTGCTGGCCCTTTTGCAAGTGGGTGGCCACCCGCCCAAGGCCAGTGAAGAGGTGGTGGGGCAGATCCGTGCCCTGGAAGGTGAGTTGCACTTCGAGACCTACTACTCCCTGTCCTGCCAGAACTGCCCGGACGTGGTGCAGTCCCTGAACGTGATGGCCCTGCTCAACCCGAACATTCGTCACGTGGCCATCGACGGTGCCTTGTTCCAGGATGAGGTGGAAGCGCGGGAGATCATGTCCGTGCCCAGCGTCTACCTCAATGGGCAGCCCTTTGATCAGGGCCGCATGACCCTGGAGCAGATCCTGGCCAAGGTGGATACCAACGCCTCCGCCCGCGATGCCGAGAAGCTCAATGCCATGTCCGCCTTCGACGTGCTGGTGGTGGGCGGTGGCCCCGCCGGGGCCTCATCGGCCATCTATGCGGCACGCAAGGGCATCCGCACCGGTGTGGCGGCGGAGCGCTTCGGTGGGCAGGTGCTGGACACCATGTCCATCGAGAACTTCATCTCCGTGCCGCACACCGAGGGCCCCAAGCTGGCCGCGGCCCTGGAAGAACACGTGAAGGAATACGACGTGGACATCATGAACCTGCAGCGGGCCGTGAAGCTGGTGCCTGCCAAGAGTGAGAATGGGCTGCACGAGGTGGAGTTCGAGTCCGGCGCCCGCCTCAAGAGCAAGACCGTGGTCCTGGCCACCGGCGCCCGCTGGCGGGAGATGAACGTGCCCGGCGAGCAGGAATATCGCAACAAGGGTGTGGCCTATTGCCCCCACTGTGATGGCCCCCTGTACAAGGGCAAGCGCGTGGCGGTGATCGGCGGCGGCAACTCCGGTGTGGAGGCGGCCATCGATCTGGCCGGCGTGGTGGCCCATGTCACCCTGGTGGAGTTCATGACGGAACTTCGGGCCGATGCGGTGCTGCAGAAGAAGCTGCGCAGTCTGCCCAATGTGGACATCATCACCCACGCCCAGACCACCGAGGTGAACGGGGACGGCAACAAGGTGAATGGCCTGACCTACAAGGATCGGGACACCGACGAGACCAAGCGCATTGATCTGGAAGGGATCTTCGTGCAGATCGGCCTGGTGCCCAACGCCGAGTGGCTGCGTGAGTCGGGTCTGGAGCTCAGTGGTCGCGGCGAGATTGTCACCGATGCCCATGGCATGACATCGATCTCTGGCGTGTTTGCTGCGGGTGATGTGACCACGGTGCCCTACAAGCAGATCGTGATCGCGGTGGGCGAGGGCGCCCGGGCGGCGCTGGGGGCCTTTGATCATTTGATTCGGCACTGATGTGAAGGAGGGGAGAGGCCTCTCCCCTCACCCCAACCCCTCTCCCCAAGGGGGAGAGGGGCTATGTTTTTCAATACGACTTGGGGGTTAATCAGGCACAAAGAGTTTCCCGGTCACCAGGGCCGTCGTCGTCCTCGCGAGCACCGCCAGGATCACAAAGGTGGTCAGGGTGAGCACGGCCCCGGCCACCAGGGTGAGGCCGATGCCTCGCATCGCGTCCAGATACTCCAGGGTGGCGATGGACATGGCCGCCAGCGGGAAGGTGTAGGCCCACCACGAGACAAAGAAGGGCACCTTAAGGAACTGCGGTGTCAGGCTGACATTCAGCACCGTGATGAACAGGCCCACATACACCAGCATGCGTACCAGCATGTCCACCTCGTGCCCCATCAGCCCCATGTAACCGATCATGCCCACGGCGGGTGGTGCGATGAGGATGAACAGGGTGGGCAGGAACTTGGCCGGCAGCGGATTGTGGAAGACGATGCGGTAGAAAACGATGGTGAACAGGATGATCCAGAAGATCATGCCGATGGAGAAGAAGAACCAGGAGGTCTCCACGAACCCCAGTTGTACGCCACCTACCGGCACCAGCAGGTTGCCCACCACCGGGATGAACCAGGCCGGGTTGATCATGTTGATTTCGTGGGACTGATTGATCCAGCGCCCGATCAGATACACCGTGGCCATGAAATGCAGGGTGGTGCCCACGGCCCAGAGCACCAGTGCCAGCGCTGGCCAGTGATCCAGCGCCGCCATACTCAGCAGCAGCAGGGAAATGCTGAAGGTGGGGAAGAAGTTCACACGGATGGGGTGCCTGAACTCCGCCACCACCTCGTCGAAGTGCCGCATGGCCTTGGCGAGATAGAGCAGGGTGATGCTCACGAAGATGGCCGCCCCCAGGATGAGCAGCGCCTCGCCGATGACGGCCGGCAGTCCCAGCACGTCGTGGGCCTTGCGCCAGGCCAGCCCCAGTCCGGTGATGCCCATCACCATGGCGAACAGGGGGATGGGCACATGCATCAGCCAGTGGCTGGGGCCGGGTGCTTCACTGGTTTGGCTGGAAGGGGATTCCATGGTGCGGGACTCCTGGTGGCATCGGTGGGTCGAGAGGGTGGCCTCGGGTCCATATTTCCTTGCGCACTATAAATAAGAAAACACTGATATACAAATCAGAAACTGCCGAATACCGTTCCCAGGGTGATGAGGACAATCAGTGACAGGAAGGGTGCCAGCATGGCCACCATGGCCAGGTCGAAATAGGCCTGGCGGTGGGTGAGGCCGCAGATGGCCAGCAGGGTGATCACCGCGCCGTTATGGGGTAGGGTGTCCAGTCCACCGGTGGCCACGGCGGTCACCCGGTGCAGCAGTTCGGGGTCGATGCCCTGGGCCCGAGCCATCTCCATGTAGGTCTCGCCCAGCGTGGACAGGGCGATGCTCATGCCCCCCGAGGCGGAGCCGGTCATACCGGCCAGGATGTTCACCGCAATGGCCAGAGAGATCAGGGGGTTGTCACCACCCAGCCCCACCACCGTATCGCGGATCAACATGAAGGCGCCCAGCGAGGCGATCACGGCGCCAAATCCCACCAGACTGGCGGTGTTGAAGATGGGCAACAGCGAGGCATTGGCGCCGTTGTCCACCGATTGCTTGAGCTTGGGCAGGCGTTTCCAGTTGAAGGCGATCACCACCATCAGTGACAACACGAGCGCGGCGATCACCGACCAGATCCCCCGAACCTGCTCAATGCTGGTCTCGCCGTATATCGGCAGGGCGAGGAAGTCGGTGTCCATGCGCGGGATGATCAGGAAGGTGAACAGCAGGTTGATGGCGATCACCAGCACCAGGGGCAGCATGGCCAGGAAGACCGACGGTGGCGCGACCGGACGCTGTTCAACCGGCAGTTCCATCAGGTCAAAGCCCTCGCCGGCCGAGCGTTCACGCAGTTCCTTGTCCGGCGTGAACTCGGCGTCCGGGTGATCCCCATAGCCCTCGTGGGCCAGTTTGCGGGCCCGATAACCGAGCCAGAGCATGCCCAGGCCGAACATGACCAGGGCCGTGATCACACCGAGCCCGGGTGCGGCAAACGGCGAGGTGCCGAAATAGGGCATGGGGATGGCGTTCTGAATGGCGGGTGTGCCCGGCAGGGCGGTCATGGTGAAGGTGAAGGCCCCCAGGGCGATGGTGGCCGGGATCAAACGCTTGGGGATGTCCGCCTGACGGAACAGGGCGGCGGCGATGGGGTAGACGGCAAAGGCCACCACGAACAGGGAAACCCCGCCATAGGTCATGAGTGCGCAGGAGAGCACCACGGCCAGCATGGCTCGCTTGCTGCCCAGCCAGCGAATGATGGCGCGGGCCAGCACATCGGCGCTGCCTGAGTCCTCCATGAGCTTGCCGAAGATGGCCCCCAGCAGGAACACGGGGAAATACAGGGTGATGAAGTCGCCCGTCGCCCCCATGAAGATCTGGGTATAGCTGCCCAGTACCGGGCCGTCCTGGGTGGCCAGCACCGCAAAGGTGGCCAGCGCCGGGGCCAGTATCAACAGACTGATGCCCCGGTAGGCCAGGTACATGAGCAGGCCCAGGGCAATCAGGATGACCAGGATGTCCATCATGAGCGTGGTTCCCCTGAGGTGTCTTTGTTGCCCCCCTGATCCAGGTCCGGTGGGGCGAAGGTGTCGGTGAACAGGCCCCTGAGGTCAAAGCTGGAGCGTTGGCCCAGGTCGTCGAAGTGTTCATTCAGGAAGGCGTCGGCCCAGTTGCGGCCGCGGTCCCTCAAGTAGGTGAGGTATTCCCATTCGGCGTTGAGCTTGCTGGAGGCATCCAGGTCCTTGAGTTCCTCGTGGGCGTGGATCAGGTGCACGAAGATGTCTCGATAGCGCTCTGATTCCAGTTTTTCGGCCTCGATCAGTTGATGCAACAGCTCGATGGCGCGCAGTTCCTTGATCAGGCTGGCGTTGAAGGTGATCTCGTTGAGTCGATTGATGATGTCCCGACCGGTGCGGGGCAGTTCTTCCCGAACCATCGGGTTGATCTGCACGATGACCAGATCACGGGTGGTGGTGTCCTCCACCAGCGGGTAGAGGGCCGGATTGCCGATATAGCCGCCGTCCCAGTAAGCCTCGCCGTTGATCTCCACGGCCTGGAACATGAAGGGCAGGCAAGCGGATGCCATCACGGTGTCGACGGTGAGCTCTGGCTGGGTGAAGATACGCCCCCGACCCGTGCGCACATTGGTGGCGGTGACGAACACCTTGAGTTCGCTGCAGTGATTGACCCGCTCGAAGTCAATCTGGGCGGCCACCAGATCCCGCAGGGGGTTGATGTTCAGCGGGTTGAGTTCGTAAGGGGAAAACTGCCGGGTGAGCTGTTCGAAGAACAGATACCCCGGGGAGTGGTCCATGCTGAAGCGGCCGCTGAGGCGATCCCAGATCGTGCGCTGGATGGGGGAGAGCCTGGCCCCATCGCTCACGGCCTTCCAGAAGGCGGTGAGCGCATCGCGAGCCCCTTCGCGGCCGGCCCGATCCAGCCCGTCGGCCATGACCACGGCGTTCATGGCCCCGGCGCTGGTGCCGCTGACGCTGCTGATGTGGATACGGGGATCCTCCAGCAGGCGATCCAGAACCCCCCAGGTGAGCGCACCATGGGCGCCGCCCCCCTGCAGGGCAAGGTCGATGGTCTTGGAAGGGGCGCTGTTGCTCATGTCACTGGTTCCTGTGTGATCGGGCAATCATCATGGTCGGTTTGTGGCAGGCGCCAAGGGGTTCTAAAGTTCCCCCTGACCGGAATGCCTCAGCCCTAACGCGTTGGCCAGGGTGGGCCGGATGACGATGACCGCGAAGGAGGCAATGAACGCCGCGATGGGCCCGTGGGCAGCCCACCAGAGGAAGAAGGCCAGTGCCAGCATGGCCACTTCCACTCCCGGCATGCGGTACACCAGGCGTTCGAGTCGGTCTTCCGGGAACCGGCGCACGCTCCACAGTGGCGACTGCTTGCGTTCCTCGTCACTCAGGGGTATCTCCCCGCGCTCATGGCTTTCGAGATCGGCGTGCAGCTTGGCGCTGATCAGGCCGATCCCGATGCAGAGGACGGACGCGCCACCCGCAGTGAGAATCATTGGTGTATTCAAGGAGGTGTTTCCTGCCATGGATGAATGATTGCCGGTTCCCGTCGGGTGAGGGTTCAGGTCACGTGCGGGGCCTGCCGCAGATAGGTCTCATCGTCCAGCTGAATGAGTACGAAGGAGGCCACATCGGCCCGTGAAATCCGGGCTGCTATGGTATCGACATCCACACCAGCCTGATAATTCCCGGTGGGGGGGCCATCGAACAGTCCACCGGGGCGCACTATGGTCCAGTCCAGGGGGCTCTCCTTGAGTATTTTTTCCTGCGCCTCCTTGTCCTTCATCACGCCGCGCAGGAAGATGGCGCTGACGATCTTGAAGAACAAGGGGACCTGCTGAGCGCTTTCTCCCACGCCCATGGAACTGACCGCCACCACCCGCTGGATACCGTGGCGTTGCATGGCCTCAATGATCAGTCGGGTGCCTTCGCTACAGACGGTGGGCGGACTCTTTCGGGTGGGCCCGAGGCTGATCACCACGGCCTCGCAGCCCTCGAGCACGCGTGACACAGCGTCCGGGTCCAGTACATCCCCCTTGATGGCCACCACCTCGGGCAGATCCGGTACAGACTCTGGATTGCGCGCCAGCACCCGGCAGGAATGGCCACGCTTGACTGCCTGTTCTACCACCTGGGCACCCACACCGCGGGTACCACCAAACACTGCAATCTTCATGGCGGGCTCTCCTGGATTCCAATCCTGGTCATCGTAGCGCTTGCCAGGCCGGGACAGAAGGGGGTCACGGACCCTGGCGACGCATCGGACACGGGAGAATCGTGGGATGGGCGGCGCCTGCGGAATTTGGATGCCTGGTCATCAGGCGGGGCGTATCGAAGGGTGTTGCAGTCTGAAACACGATGCCGATCTGTGCGCCGTCTGCTCGTCGCGGGTGGCAAAAGACTTGATCTCCAGCTTTGACAAGCGTGGGGGGGGGAAGTGGGGGTAATTCTTGAATTTCGGCCAAAAACGAAAAAGGCCTAGCACCTCGTCGATGCTAAGCCTTTGATTTATATGGCGCGCCCGGAAGGATTCGAACCTCCGACCACCTGGTTCGTAGCCAGGTACTCTATCCAGCTGAGCTACGGGCGCGCTGAATTGGAAGCGCGCATTATGTTCATCCTGGCCCCCCGCGTCAAGCCCAGGAGGGGAGAAATTTTCGGGTGGTTCCTTGATTTCCGCGTGTTGACCGTTTGCAGCGTGGGGGCAATACTGCCGGAAAACCACGCAAACCCTGGCGAGGAGCCACATGCCCGACCTTCCCGAGACACCGTCCACCGCCGCGCGGCCGGATCTGGACTGGAGCCAGGTCCGCGAGACCGTGATGATGCTGCAACTGGCGGTGGCGCAGATCGAGCGGACAATGCGCGATGGTAACGACTCCGTCGAAACCCTGACTGCGTCGTTCACCCATATGGTGGGGAATACCCAGGTGATTCACGCGGCCGCCGATAGCCTGGAAGATAGCCAGGAGAAACAAAGTATCCTGGAGAACTGCAGCGCCGTGGAGTCCAGCATGTCCGACGCCATCGTGGCGTTCCAGTTTTACGACCGACTGTCCCAGCGCCTCACTCACATCGGTAACAGCCTTGAGGGGCTGGCAGAACTGGTGTCCGACTCAAGGCGGCTGTACAACCCCTATGAATGGAGTGGGCTGCAAAGCGCCATCCGTGCCAAGTACACCAACGAGGCGGATCGGGCCATGTTTGACGCCATGCTGGCCGGTGCCAGTATCGAAGAGGCACTGAAGCTCTCCGAGCCCTCATCCAAGGACGATGACATCGAGTTGTTCTAGCCTTCTACCCCGGTTCGGGTGCAAACAGGGCATGGATCATGTCCGCGTCGATCGGGGGCTCATCCGCATCCCGTTTCTCATCCCCATAGACATTGTCCGCCAGCTTCTGCTTGCGGGCCTGCATGGCCAGGATCTTCTCTTCCACGGTGTTTTCCGTGATCAGCTTGTACACGAACACCGGCTTGTCCTGGCCGATGCGGTGGGCCCGGTCCGTGGCCTGGGATTCCACTGCCGGATTCCACCAGGGGTCGTAGTGGATCACCGTATCGGCCTCGGTGAGGTTCAGGCCCACGCCGCCGGCCTTGAGACTGATCAGCATGAGGTTGGCGTGACCGTTGCGGAAGATATCCAGCGCCTCCTCGCGCTTGCGGGTCTGCCCGGTGAGCTTGGAATAGCCGATATGGGCCTTTTTCAATTCCTGCTCGATCAATCCCAGCATGGTGGTGAACTGGGAGAACAGCAGCACGCGGCGGCCTTCGTCCAGTAGCTCCGGCAGCATCTCCATGAGCATCTGCAACTTGGCCGAAGGCGCGGAGCCGGCCTGGGCGCTGGCGGGCAGCAGGCGCGGGTCGCAGCACACCTGACGCAGCTTGAGCAGGGCGTCGAGCACCGTGATGTGGCTGCGGGCCAGGCCGCGCTTGGCGATGGCGTCGCGCACCTTCTTCTCCATGGCCAGACGGATGCTCTCGTACAGGGCGGCCTGCTTGCCGCTGATGGGGGTGCTGCGCAGTAGTTCGGTCTTGCCGGGCAGTTCCTTGGCAACGATGTCTTTGGTGCGCCGGAGCATGAAAGGGGTGGTGCGCCGGGTAAGGCGCCGAAGCTTGTCGCCATCGTTGTGTTTCTCGATGGGGGTGCGATAGGTGCGGGAGAACTGCTCCTGGCCGCCCAGAAAACCCGGCATCAGGAAATCGAACTGGGCCCATAGCTCCCCCAGGTGGTTCTCCATGGGCGTGCCGGTGAGACAGAGGCGATGGGTGGCCTTGATGCGACGCACCACCTGGGAGGCCTGGGCACGAGGATTCTTGATTTGCTGAGCCTCGTCCAGGATCAGAAAGCTGAAATCCTGGGCCAGGAGTTCCTCGCTGTCGCGGGGAAGCAGGGGGTAGGTAGTCAGTGCCAGGTCCATCCCGGGCAACTGCTCGTAATACCGTTTGCGGTCCGGCCCATGAAGGGTGAGCACCTTGAGATCCGGCGTGAACTGTTCGGCCTCCCGACGCCAGTTGCTCATCAGACTGGTGGGCGCGACGATCAGGGCCGGGTGGTCCAGGCGACCGGCCTGCTTCTCGATGGCCAGGTGCGCCAGGGTCTGCACGGTCTTTCCCAGGCCCATGTGATCGGCCAGCACACCGCCCAACTGATATTCCCGCAGGAACTGCAGCCAGTTCAAGCCTTGCTGCTGATAAGCGCGCAGGTCTCCCCGGAAATCCCGGGGTGGCTCGACCGGGGTGAGGGCCTCGAACTGGGTGAGACGGCGCGCCATGTGTTGCAGGTCCTGGCCACCCTGGACCTTGGCATCTCCCAGTTCCAGCAGCCGGGGCGCATCCAGGCGGGACAGGCGCAGGCTCTGCTGCCCGGGTGCCAGGTGGTCGTACAGGTCGATAATGGCCTGCAGCACGGGCTCGATCTGCTCGCGGGTCACCTGCACGTAACTGCCATCCTGCATGGGCAGGGCCAGGGTGGGTGGCAGACGCCCGGGTTGATAACTGCCGATGAGTTCGCTCACCAGGGGCAGCAGGGGCACCTTGCGACCGTCCACCTCCAGGTCGAAGTGCAGGTCGAACCAGCCGTTGCCTTCGTCCACCTGGGCGTGGACGTCCTCGGCCACGTCCAGTCTCGGGATGTCCCCTTCTTCGTGATGGATGCGCCAGCCTTCCTCCTTCAGCCGGGGGAGTGCCTGGTTGAGTACTTCCAGCCAGCGGGTCATGATCACCTGCTGGCTGATGCCCAGGGTGGCCAGGGTGAATTCACCGGACACCTTGGGGTTGCGCACCAGTCCCTCCTGGCCAAGGCGTTCGATGGCCTTTTCTTCCCCGGCCAGATCCCGGTGTATCTCCACGATCACCCCATTCACCCTGCCCATGGCGATGGCACCCGGGTGATCGGGCGTGAGTGTCAGGTTCTCGTAGATGAACTGCAGGTTCAGGGCTGAACGGGTCAGGTTCAGCGTGTCCACCCGCACGGTCAGGAGTGGAATCGGGCTTACATCCTTTACCGAGCGCACGTTCAGTGCCTTGGGCTTGGGTAATTGAGGGTAGTAGACCGCCAGGGTCTCGCTCACCTGCTGCAGTTCTTCGGGGGTAACGGGAGGGGCGTCCGGGATGCGACTGAGCCAGTTGGCATCAAGACCATCGGGAATCTCCAGGCCGCCCACTTCGTGGGTTTCCAGGTCCACATAGCGGGGCGGACGCAGGTTGATGGGCAGCCCGCCCTTTGGGTCGGTTTGGGCCACCAGGCGGAACTCGCCGGCCTCTTCCACCCAGGTCAGCTCCACCGGTCGAGGCTCCCCACGGTGCAAGGGTTGAACACGGTCCCGCCCCAGGAACAGCCGTCCCGAGTCCAGCATCAGGTCCATGGCAATCCCGCCCGCCAGGCCCTGAAGTTTGACGGGTGCCTGGAAGCGTGGGTCACTGACATGGAGCTGGTTCAGAATATCCCGATCGGTGGGGCACAGATATTCCGGAGGCACTCCGTAAGGATTCATCAGGGAGTGCATGCCCACTTCGCGTCCCAGGGCGGTCTGGCCGTTCTTTTTTGTCTTGGCTACGCGAAAGCTCACACCGAACCCGGTGCCTGCGCCGGTCTCGATCCGGTCCAGCTGGTAAATGAGGAAATCGTCGCTGGTGCGTTCGGCGGGGGTGGGCGGGGCGTCTGGTGCCATCTCCAGCAGCCAGTCGGTGAAGTTGTGCCCTTCATCCGGCATGGAAATGATGGCCTCGCCATCGATGTAGGCCAGACAAGCTGCCACCATGTGCTTGCACTGGATGCCGACGGGGCAGGTGCAGTCGCCGAACAGGCCCAGGGTCCGCCGATCACGTCCGGGCTTGGCCACCACGGTCTGGTGGTAGATTTCATCCCGCCCTCCCTCGGTTTCCGCGATGAAATACAACTCGTCCGGGTCGTCCTGTATCACATCCACGAAGATGACTCGGTCTTCCTGGAAATATCTCTTGCCTCGCTGGAAGGTGCGATGGTCGACAGCGTTCTTGATGATATCCAGCGTGAGGGGTGGGCGACGGCGTGATTTTGACATGGACGGGCGGTGAGCTGCAGGGTGAGTCAGCACGGCAGGCTAACACAAGATGAAGCGCCAGCGACGCTCCCGGCTGCCATTTCGTTGGCAAGGCTGATACGCAGGGCGACCTGCGGCTGCTAAGCGCGATGACCTGCGGCTGTGCGACAGGGATGTCTCTGCCGGTCAGTCATCATCATCGTCGTCGTCGTCGTCATCATCATCCACCACGGTGATGGGGCGGTAGATCTCCACACGGTCGCCGTCCTGGACGGGATTGTCCAGCTTGCAGAACTTGCCGAAGATCCCCACCTTCTGGGTGTCCAGGTCGATGTCCGGGAACCGTTTGAGGATGCCGGATTGCTCGATGGCCTGTTGCACGGTGGCCCCCTCGGGGAGGTCCACCTTGAGCCAGGCCCGGTCGTTGGGGTCGCTGTAGGCTACGCCGACGCGCATGGGAGTGCTCCTGTGTTGTGTTGAAAGACGACCCTCACCCCAACCCCTCTCCCGCAAGCGGGAGAGGGGCTATGTCTTTTGCTCCCCCCCTCTGGGGAGAAGCGCCGGGGATGAGGGGGGCTGCGGGTGCCCAGCCTCCATGGGGCACCGTTCGTTCAAGCCTGCGCCATCTTCACAGCCGCCGCCCGGTTTGCCAGCCGGGTATCCAACACCCGCTTGCCGGCCAGGATGAAGCCCAGGGCCAGGAAGGCGCCCGGGGGCAGGATCATCAGCAGAAAGCCGCGATATTCGGGAATCAGGGTCAGTTCCATCCAGGCAAAGCCATCCCCCAGGAGCAGTCGGGCGTCGGCGAACAAGGTGCCGCTGCCGGGGATCTCGCGCACCGCGCCGAGCACCACCAGGATGAGCGTGAAGCCCACCCCCATGGCCAGGCCGTCCACCACGGCGCGGTGCACCGGCTGGCGCGAGGCAAAGGACTCGGCGCGGCCCAGAATGGCGCAGTTGGTGACGATCAGAGGGATGAAGAGCCCAAGGGCCTTGTGCATCTCGTAGAGATAGGCGTTCATCACCAGGTCCACCAGCGTCACCAGGGCGGCGATGAGCAGGATGAATACCGGTATGCGTACCTCTGGCGTGATGATGCCCCGTAACATGGAGATGAGCAGTGCGGCGGCGACCATGACGAAGGTGGTGGCCAGGCCCATGCCCAGACCGTTGGTGGCCGTGCCCGTGACCGCCAGCAGGGGGCACAGGGCGAGCATCTGGGCCATGACCACGTTGTTGTCCCAGATGCCGTCCCGGAACAGGCGGCGGTAGTCGTCCAGTATCAGTTTGGCCGGATGGGTCATGACGTGGGCTCCTCTGGTGAGAGCAGGGCAGGGGGTGGGGCGAGGGCCGACGGAGCCGATTCATCACCGCGCTGCAGCAAGGTTGAGCGATGCTGCTCAAACAACTCCAGGCCATCGCGTACCGCGTTCACCACCACCCGAGGGGTGATGGTGGCGCCGGTGAACTGGTCAAAGATGCCGCCGTCCTTCTTCACCGCCCAGTCGTCACGAGGCGGGTCGCCAAGGCTCAGGCCGTCAAACGAGAGAATCCACGGGTCCCGGGCCACCTCGATCTTGTCCCCGAGGCCTGGGGTTTCCTTGTGCCTCAGGACCCGCACACCCAGGACCTCACCCTCCGCATCCACCCCCATCAGGATCTCGATGGGGCCCGCATAACCGCGCCCCGTCACCTGGAAGGCCACCGCCGAAACGCGTCCCTCCTGCCGGGCCCGGTAGATTTCAAGACTGGAGCCGTCAGCCGTTTGCAGCTGGTAGGTGTCCTGCTGGGGCTGATTGTCATGCACCGAGGCGGGGATGACCTGCTCCAGGGTCTGGCGGAAATCCTCCGCCTGGCGCTCGGCGATGGTGTCCCGGGTCTGCATGTCGGTGATCACCAGCACGGCGCTGGCCATCAGGGCGATGCCGCCCAGCAGGGCGGAGTGGTAGCCAACGCGCTGACGATAACTGGGTTGTGCCACGGTGGTCATGGGCGTTTCTCCGTGACGGGGGCGGCCGGGGCTGAGGCCTTCGGCTCCAGGGGCTTGCCACCGCGGGTGCGGCCATAGGTGCGTGGCCGCAGATAATGGTCAATCAGCGGGGCCAGGCCGTTCATGAGGATGATGGCGAAGGCGATACCCTCTGGATAACCGCCCCAGGTGCGGATCACGTAGATGAGCAGGCCGCAGCCGGCGCCGAAGATCAGGCGGCCGCGCATCGTGCTGGGGGAGGTGACCGGGTCGGTGGCGATGAAAAACGCCGCCAGCATCGCCCCACCGGAAATCAGATGCAGGCCCGGACCGGCGAAGCGCTCCGGGTCGATGAGCATGAATATCGTGGCCAGACCCGCCAGGGTGCCCAGCATGGCCACCGGGATCTCCCAGCTGATGATGCGCCGGGCCATGAGTACCAACCCACCGGCAAGCAGCAGCAAGGCCGAACCCTCGCCCATGCTGGCGGGGATGAAGCCCAGCGCCTGCTGCATGGGGTCGTACACGCCCGGCAGGGTTTCGGACAGGCCCAGATCACGACTGAAGCCGGTCTGGGTCTCCCCCAGCACGGTGGCCCCGGTCATGGCGTCGGGGATGGCTGCCAGACCAAAGGTGATGGCCAGCCCTTCGATGAAGCCGGGTGAGCCTTCCGCGAACATCGGCTGGGGCGTCACCCAGGTGGTCATCTCCAGGGGGAAGGACACCAGCAGGGCCACCCGGGCCAGCATGGCCGGGTTGAACAGGTTCTGCCCCAGGCCACCGAACACGTGCTTGCCCACCACAATGGCAAAGCCGGCCCCCAGCACGGCGATCCACCAGGGCGCCCAGGGTGGCAGGGTCAGGGCCAGCAATAGCCCGGTGAGCAGGGCCGAGCCATCCATAAGAAAGGGGGTGACCGGGCGCTTGGCGATGCGCAGGCTGATCACCTCGAAGGCGATGGCCGCCAGCACGGTGATCAGCAAAAGGTTCAGGGCCGGCCAGCCAAACAGATACACGCCAAAGGCCGTGGCGGGCAGCAGGGCCAGGATGACCCAGCCCATCTGGGTGGTCACGCCGCCGGGCGCGTGGGTGTGGGGTCCGCTGACGGGGGTCGTGGTGGTCATGGGTCAGGCCTCCGCCTTTTCGTTGTCCTTTGCGGGCGCGGGCTTTTCCTTTGCCTTGGCCTGCTGGGCGCGTTTTTTCGCTTCCCGCTCCGCCTTCTTGCGGGCTGCCGCCTCGGCCTTGGCCTTGGCTTCGGCCTCCTGGCGGGCGCGTCGCTGCTGGGCCAGTTCCTTCAACTCCTCCTGGCGACGCTGCTGCTCGCGCCGATCCGCCAGCACGCCCTTGGCATGCTGGAAGTACTGCACCAGGGGGATGTGGGAGGGGCACACGTAGGAGCAGGAGCCGCAGGCCACGCAGTCCATCAGCCCGTAGGCTGCGGCGCCGTCCATGTCTTCGCTACGGATGCGCGAGGCCATCTCCAGGGGCATCAGGCCGCAGGGGCAGGCGGCCACGCAGCGCCCGCAGCGGATGCAGGGCATGGGGTCGTCGATGTTGATCTCGGCAGCGGTGAGGGCGATCACGCCGTTGGTGCCCTTCACCACGGGCACCTGGGCATGGGGCATGATCTGTCCCATCATCGGGCCGCCCATGAGCAGCCGTGCCGGGGTCTCACGGGTGCCACCGCAATAAGCCAGAAGTTCTTCCACCCGGGTACCCAGAGGCACCTGCAGGTTCGCGGGTCGTTGCACCGCACCGCCGCCCACGGTGACGATGCGGCTCACCAGTGGCCGGCGCATGCGCACCGCGCGGTGTACTGCGTAGGCCGTGCCCACGTTGTGCACGATCACGCCGATGTCGGCGCCCAGTTTACCGGCGGGGATCTCCCGGCCAGTCACCGCCTTGATCATGTGTTTTTCCGAGCCCATGGGGTAGCGGGTGGGCACGGAAATGGCCTCCAGATGATCCATTTCGTAGAGGTGTTCCTGGAGGGCGGCCAGGGCCTCGGGCTTGTTGTCCTCCAACACGATCAGGGTATGCCGGGCGCCCAGGGCATGGCGCATGATGCGCACGCCATCGATGACCTCCTGGGTGCGTTCCCGCATCAGGCGGTCGTCGCAGGTGAGGTAGGGTTCGCATTCGGAGCCGTTGATCACCAGGGTGTCGATGGTGTGGCGACTGCCCAGGTTGAGCTTGATGGCGGCCGGGAAAGTGGCGCCACCCATGCCCACCACACCCGCCTCCGCGACGCGCTGGGCAATCACTTCCGGCTCCAGGTTGAGGGCGTGCTCGGGCTCGGGTTCGTCCACCCACCGGTCGTCGCCGTCGGGTTCGATGACGATGGTCTGCACCGGCAGACCGCTGGGATGAGGAGCCGGATGAGGTTCCACGGCCACCACCGTGCCCGATGTGGGGGCATGCACCGCCGCCGAAACAGGTCCGCTGCCGGTGGCGATCATCTCTCCCTTGAGCACCTTTTGGCCCGTCTGCACCCGGGGCTGGGCGGCAGCGCCGATGTGCTGCTGCACCGGCACATACAGGCGCTCGGGCAAGGGCAGGGTCTGAATGGGCAGGTGACTGGTGGCCTGCTTGCGGTCTTCCGGGTGCACGCCACCCTGGAATGCCCGGCGCTTGAAGAGGAATGAGAGCATGGTGGTCACCTCAGCGGGCTTCGGGTTTGGACCAGCGCCAGGTGCGCAGGGTGGGGGTTTCGGGTACCAGCACCAGACCGTTGGTGGGGCACACCTCCACGCATTTGCCACAGCCGTTGCAGGCCTCGGTGAACACCGTGTGGATCTGTCGGTTGGCCCCCATGATGGCGTCGGTGGCGCACACCTTGTAACAGCGGGTGCAACCGTTGCACTGATCCTCCTTGATGCGCGCAAAGGCGGGTGCCTCCTCCTCCATGCCCGACAGATCCACGCTCACCGAGAGCTTGTCTGCCAGTTGCTGGGCCAGGGCCTTGCCGCCCGGTGGGCAGAGGGTCACGGGGGCCTCATGGGCGGCCAGGGCCTGGGCGGCACTGGAGCAACCGGGCAGGCCGCACTGGCCGCAGTTGGTGCCCGGCAGCATGTCCTCGATCTCATCGACCAAGGGGTCTTTTTCCACCTTCAGATACTTGGCGGCCATGCCCAGGGAATAACCCAGGAGCAGACCCATGGCGGTCAGGACAACGATGGCTGCGTACATGGTGTGATCTCCTGTTCGGGGGGGCGTCAGGCGAAGTCGAGGCCGGCAAACCCCATGAAGCCCAGCGACAACAGCCCGGCGACAATGAAGGCGATGGGGGCACCAGCGAAGGCCGCCGGCACATTGTTCACGGCCAGGCGCTCGCGAAGACCGGCGAAGATGACCATCACCAGGGTGAAACCCAGGGCGGCACCGAACCCGAAGGTCACGCTTTGCAGAAAACCATGACCTTCCTGGATGTTGAGCAGGGCCACGCCGAGCACGGCGCAATTGGTGGTGATCAGCGGCAGAAAGATCCCCAGCACCCGATGCAGGGCCGCGCTGGTCTTGCGGATGACCAGTTCGGTGAACTGCACCACGGCGGCGATCACCAGGATGAAGGAGAGGATGCGCAGAAAGCCCAGATCAAGGGGCGCGAGCACGAAGTACTCCAGCAGCCAGCCGGCCACCGAGGCCAGGGTGAGCACGAAGGTGGTGGCCAGGCCCATGCTCAGGGCCGTATCCAGCTTGTTGGACACGCCCATGAAGGGGCACAGCCCCAGGAACTGCACCAGCACCACGTTGTTCACCAGGGCTGTGCCCAAAAGTAGCAGCATAAACTCCGTCACGGTGTTCACCTCGCTTGGATTGAGGGGGTATCTGCATCTTGCGTGCCAAGGGGGATGCACTCTTTAGGCGCACCCTTTATGGGGATTTGCGGCGGGCGTGCACCATGATGGTGCAGTGGGTGCTGTGAGGATCGCGACAGGCAGAGCCGCCGGTTCACCTCGATGTGAGGTAACCGACAATGCCTCCACCGGGAGCCATGGGGCCTGAGGGCAGTATTCCGAGTGAGAGGGCGGTATCAGGGTGATGTATGGCCCGGCTCTTGCATTAGTGAAAGTCACACAGCTGCATCGCCACGAGACCTCGCCATGACCCGACCCCATCACCCGTTCCAACCGGCCAACGATCATACCATTCGCGTTGGCGAGGGCGCGTTGCCGGCCCGGTTGTTCTTCGAGGCGGTGGAACAATCCTCCGTGGCCATCTCCATCACCGATGCCAAGGCCAACATCCTCTATGCCAACCCGGCCTTCACCCGGGTGACCGGTTACGAGGCATCGGAAGTCATGGGTGTGAATGAATCCCTGCTGTCGGATCGTCGCACGCCCAGTCTGGTGTACGAGACCCTCTGGGGTCGTTTGCGCCAACTCAAGCCCTGGACCGGGGTGCTGGTGAATCGTCGCAAGGATGGCCGGCGCTACCTGGCGGAACTGAGCATCGCTCCGGTGCTGGATGCCCAGGGCCATCTCACCCATTACCTGGGCATGCACCGGGATGTGACCGAAATGCATCAACTGGAAGAACAGGTGCGCAATCAAAAGGCCCTGATCGAGTCCGTGGTGGATGCCGAGCCGGTGGTCATCGCCCTGCTGGACGAATCGGGCCAGGTGGTGCTGGACAACCAGGAGTACAAGAAGCTGGCGGGGGACATGCGCGGCCAGGAACCCGCCGAGGCCTTCCTCTCTGCCCTCTCCGAAAGCATGGGGGAGGCCTTTGAGAAGGCCCGCAGCAGTGGCCAGGGTTTTGTGGATCACGAGGTGCAGTTCGATCCGGGCGCGGGTCACGCACCCCGCTGGTTCTCCTGCTCGGGTACCTGGATTCGTGAGCGGGATAGCAGCGCCGATGCCTTCTTCGAACCCCGCAAGGTGGAATATCTCATGCTGGTGGCCAAGGAGGTCACCGAGCTCAAGCGGCAGCAGGAAGAAATGCGCATGAATGCCCTGAGGGCGCTCACCGCCGAGAGCGAATTGGTGGAAAGCATGCGCGAGACCCTGACCGGCGCCGTCTATCAGATGCAGGGGCCTGTCAACATGATCGCCGCCGCCACCCAGTTGCTGGAGCGGCGCCAGGGGGAGGGCACCGCCGATCCCCTGTTGAATGTGTTGCAGGAAGCCCTGGCGTCCGGCCGTCAGGCCCTGCAGACCCTGGAGAACTGCATCCCGGAGGAGCGGGACGAGGCCATCATCCCGGTGAACCTCAACGCCCTGCTGCGTGAGGTGCTGGGCCTGTCCACCCGTCGCTTGCTCACCTCCGGTGTGGTGGTGGACTGGGATCCGGCCCCAGTGTTGCCCAATGTGCTGGGTCGGGAAGGGCGCCTGCGGGGCATGTTCAAGCAATTGGTGGACAACGCCCTGGACGCTCTGGATGACAGCGGCACCGGTCGCCGGGAGATCCGCATTGCCACCCAGGCCCTGGATGATGCGGTTCAGGTGGTCATCCAGGACTCCGGGCCGGGTATCCCCGAGTCCATGCGGCTGCGGGTGTTCGAACCCTTCGTCAGCACCAAGGGCCGTGGTGGCAGCGGAGCAGGAATGGGGCTGCCCATGGTGCAGGAGGTGGTGAACCAGCACGCCGGCCTGGTGGAGGTGGACCCCACCTGCCTGGAAGGCTGCCGCATCCGCTTGCAGTTCCCCAACGCTTCACAGCGCAAACTCTGACATCACTCCAGGAACATCCATGGTGATCTCTCCTACGGCAGTCGGCACGACGCGGCGCTCGCGCGCCCAAGTGATCGAAATGCATCTGGACACGCTTTATCAGGTCAGCCAGGTGCTCAGTTGTTCATCCGGATTACAGGACATCCTCTCCGGGGTGCTGCATGTGCTGCACGAATCCTCGGACATGCGTTGCGGGATGGTGTCGCTGCTGGATCCGGGCACGGGCGAACTCATGGTAGGGGCCGCCCATACCGGCACCCGGGAAAGGGTGGACAAGGTGCGCTACCGTCCCGGCGAGGGCTTGATGGGGGCCATCCTCAAGGAGGGTGACACGGTCATGGTCGGTCGTATTGCCGATGAGCCCCGGTTTCTGGACCGCATGGGGCTGTACGCCCCGGATCTGCCTTTTGTGGGCGTGCCCATCCGGGTGGGCGAAGACAACCCCATCGGCGTGCTGGCCGCGCAGCCCATTTGCGGGGATGACGGCCTGCTGGAAGAGCGCGCCCGTTTCCTGGAGATGGTGGCCAACCTGCTGGCCCAGACCGTGCGCCGCGCCTGGGATCTGGAGCAGGAGCGCCAGGCGCTGACCGATGAGCGCGACCGGCTGCGCCGCGAGGTGCGTGGCGGCTATCACCTGGACAATGTGGTGGGGCATTCCAAGGAAATGCGCCGGGTGTTCGAGCAAGTGCGTCAGGTGGCCAAGTGGCACACCACGGTGCTGGTGCGCGGCGAGACCGGCACGGGCAAGGAGCTCATCGCCAATGCCATCCACTACAACTCACCGCGGGCCAACGGTCATTTCGTCAAGCTCAACTGCGCAGCCCTGCCGGACAATCTGCTGGAGAGTGAGCTCTTCGGGCACGAGAAGGGCGCCTTCACCGGGGCTGTGTCCCAGCGCAAGGGGCGTTTTGAGCAGGCGGATGGTGGCACCATTTTCCTGGACGAGATCGGCGAGATCTCCCAGGCCTTTCAGGCCAAGCTGTTGCGGGTGTTGCAGGAGGGTGAGTTCGAGCGGGTAGGGGGCACGCGCACCCTCAAGGTGGACGTGCGGGTCATCGCCGCCACCAACCGGCCTCTGGAGGAAGAGGTGGAACGGGGGGATTTCAGGGAGGACCTGTACTACCGGCTCAATGTGATGCCCATCTTCGTGCCCGCATTGCGCAATCGCAGCGAAGACATTCCGGATCTGGCCCGATTCCTGGTGGATAAGTTGGCCAAGGCCCAGGGTCGTCCCCTGGACATCACCGACAGTGCCATTCGCACACTCATGCGCCACGAATGGCCCGGTAATGTGCGGGAGCTGGAAAACTGCCTGGAGCGGGCCGCCATCATGAGCGAGACCGGCACCATCGACCTGGATGCCATCAACCTCACTGGCCTGGAGGACAAGCTCCCCTTGAGTCGCAAGCCGGAGCCCGAGGTGGAGGTGGACCTGGACGACCCCGACCTGGATGAGCGCGAACGGGTGATCGCCGCCCTGGAGCGGGCCGGTTGGGTGCAGGCCAAGGCGGCTCGCCTGCTGGGCATGACGCCCCGGCAGATCGCCTACCGCATTCAGACCCTCAAGATCAGGGTCAGGCAGTTCTGATTGTGCCCTTCACCACAGCCATGTCTGTGACATGTGCAACATGTTTCTGAGAGTGGGATGGTAAAGCTATAAAAATCATGAGGTTGTCTTTATTTGATTTCAGGCACGGCGTTTGCATCACTCCTCCCAAGACCAACCTTTCCCACCGCGAGACCGGCGGGCACCCTCAACGGGAGGACCGTGATGGACCTGAAAATCAAAAAGCTCAGCGACATTCCCGTCATCAAGGAGGCCGTCACTCCGCAGGGTGGCTGCTCAACCAGTGGCTGCGGCAGCGCCAACGACCCCACCCCGGAACTGCCTCAGGCCATTCGCGAGAAGATTCAGGATCATCCCTGTTACTCGGAAGAGGCCCATCACCACTTTGCCCGCATGCACGTGGCGGTGGCGCCGGCCTGCAACATTCAGTGTCATTACTGCAACCGCAAGTATGACTGCGCCAATGAATCCCGCCCCGGTGTGGTCTCTGAGGTGCTCAAGCCGCACCAGGCCGTGAAAAAGGCCCTGGCCGTGGCGGCCAGCATCCCCGAGATGACCGTGGTGGGCATCGCCGGCCCCGGGGATGGCCTGGCCAACCCCACCCGCACCTTCCAGACCTTCCGGGGCATCCGCGAGCAGGCCGACGACATCAAGCTGTGTCTGTCCACCAACGGCATGGCCCTGCCAGAGCATGTGGAAGAGCTGGCGGCCCTGGGCGTGGATCACATCACCATCACCATCAACAGCATCGACCCCGAGGTGGGTGCCCGCATCCATCCCTGGGTGATCTGGAACAAGAAGCGGGTCTTCGGCGTGGAAGGTGCCCGTCTGCTCATCCAGCAGCAGCAAAAGGGCCTGGAAATGCTGGTGGAGCGTGGCGTGTTGGTGAAGGTGAACTCGGTGATGATCCCCGGCATCAATGATGAGCATCTCAAGGAGGTGTCGCGGGTGGTGAAGGCCAAGGGGGCCTTCATGCACAACATCATGCCGCTGATCTCCGAGCCGGAACACGGCACCTATTTCGGCCTCAATGGCCAGCGCGGCCCCACCCAGGCCGAGCTGACTGCCCTGCGCGATGCCTGTGGAACTGACATGAAGATGATGCGCCATTGCAGACAATGCCGCGCCGACGCCGTGGGTCGGTTGGGGGAGGACCGGGGAGCCGAGTTCACCGCTGATCGCATCGACGAGCTGGAGGTGGACTACCCGGCCGCCCGTGAACGGCGCGACCAGGTGCAGGCGGCCATACGCGAGTCCATGGGGGCCAAGCGGCTGGCCAGCACCGCTCGGGCACCCGTGGCATCGGCGACCGGCAAGGCCGCTTCCCGTCCGGTGCTGATGGCCGTGGCCACCCAGGGCGGTGGCGTGATCAATCAGCACTTCGGACATGCCCGGGAATTCCTGGTCTACCGGGCCTCGCCCGAAGGCGTGCGTTTTGAAGGCCATCGGCGCGCCGATCTCTACTGCTCCGGCCCTGATGAATGCGGTGACCGGGAGCAGGTAATGGCAAGCACGCTGCGCTCGCTGGAAGACTGCGAAGTGCTGTTGTGCTCCCGCATCGGCATCGAACCCTGGTCCACCCTGGAAGCCGCCGGCATCACTCCCAACCCCAATCACGCCATGGAGCCCATCGAGGATGCCATCCTGGCCGTCTACCGGGAGATGATGGAGTCCGGCCAGCTGGCCCCGGTGGAGGAGGGCAGCAACAGCCTGATGGCCGAAGTCTCTTGAGTCTCTCCTTGAAATCCCTCCTGAAGCCCCTCTCCCCTCCGGGGAGAGGGGTTGGGGTGAGGGGCGGCGGCGTCCCCCCAGACAAAGAGCCGCTCTCCTTCCCGGGGACAGAGGTTGGGGTGAGGGGAGCGCCCCACCGAGCCCAAGCCGCCTACTTCGCTCTGGCCATCGGCGACGCCCTCGGCGCCACCGTGGAATTCATGACCCCCCGGGAGATCCAGTCCCAGCACGGCATCCACAAAGACCTCACTGGCGGCGGCTGGCTTCACCTCAAACCCGGCGCCATCACTGACGACACCCAGATGAGCCTGGCACTGGGTGACGCCATCATTCAGGCGGGCGACATTCACGCGCCCACCATCGCCGAAGCCTTCAGCCAGTGGATGCGCTCCCGTCCCGTGGACATCGGTCACACGGTGCGCCGCGGCATCATCCACTATCGCCGCACCGGCGAGACCCAGGTCCCCCTGAACGACAACGACGCCGGCAATGGGGCCTGCATGCGCGTGCTTCCCATTGCGCTGGTCACCCTGGGCCAGCCCCGCGAGACGGTGAACGCCGCCTGCCGCCTGCAATCCCATATCACCCATCACCACCCCTTGTCCGACGCTGGCACCGAGTGCATCGTGGCCATGGTGCAGATGGCCCTGCAGGGCGCCGATCAGCGGGATCTGCTGCAGGGGCCGGTGAAGGCTCTCATCCAGCAGCACCCGGAATTCCACTTCCGCAAACGCCGCGAAGAGAATCCCAGCGGCTTCATCGTCCACACCCTGCGCGCCGTGTTCCAGGCCCTGTTCGACACCGACACCTTCGAGGACTGCCTGGTGGATGTGGTCAACCGGGGCGGGGACGCCGACACCACCGGCGCCATCGCCGGGATGGTGGCCGGCGCGCTCTACGGGCCGGAGGGTATACCGGAGCGCTGGGGGAAGGCGCTGGATGGGGAAGTGAAGGCTCACATCATGCGCCAGGTGCAGACAAAAAAAGAGGGTGGATTCATGCCTGACGTGCAAGCGTGAATTCACCCCTCCAAACGTGATCAGGGACGGAAGGCGATTTGCTGGACAAAGTCCACTTCATTGGTGTCGTAGGGGCGGCGCATGTCGCCGTAGCGTTCCACGTTGACGAATCCGGCGTCTTCCAGCAGGTGGGTGAGGTAGTCCTGGCGCAAGGGGTACATGTTGAGTTCAAAGCGGGCGCCATCGGGGAAGACGTAGTTGAATTTGGCCAGGCTGCGGTGCAGTTCCACCGGGCCTACGTCCACGTTGTTGCCGGTGTAGCAAAAGGCGTGTTTGGAGCTGTATCCCTGGTCGAGCATGGCATCGTAGTTGCGCTGGTCGATGATCAGCATGCCGCCCGGGCGCAGGATGCGAAAGATGGCCCTGAGGGCAGTTCGACGATCTTCATGATCGAACAAATGGGTGAAGGAGTTACCCAGGCATACGGCCGCATCGAACTGCTCGGTGCCCAGGGTCTCGTCCAATGAGAGCCCGTCGATGGCCTTGGCATCGGCAAAGCTGACGCCGTAGTGCCTGGCGTTTTCCTGGGCCTTGGCCAGCATGTTTTCAGATCCATCCACAGCCGTGACTTCAAACCCGTATTGGGCCAGGGACACCGCGTTGACACCGGTCCCGGTGGCGATATCGATGACCTGCTTGGCGCCGTGGGCGTGCAGGTGACGATTGTAGAAGGCACCTTCCCGGGCCAGGCGTGCTTCCCAGCCCACCAGATCGTCCCAGTATTCGGCGAAACTGCGTGTGTATTGCGTAAAGTGAGTGCCGGTGTTCGCGTTGAGTGCCTCGGTCATATGAGAGCTCCTTGTTGGCTTGGTGTGAAATGGGAGCGCTATTGTGGGTGGATGACAGGGAGCGATACAGGCCATCGAGTCGCTGGGGATGCGGGCCCTGGAGATCACGACGGATCCGGTGGAGGGGATGTCACCGCAGGCCCTGGAGCGAGCGTTGGACACCTGGCCGATCCGCGCCTGCGTGATGATGCCCAGTTTCGGCAATCCCCTGTGTCGCGTCTTTTCAAGAACTCCCGATAAAGGGGACGGACATCTTTTCCCGGGGAGTGTTTTCGGGGGAGTGTTTTTTTGTGGGAGCGGGCCTGCCCGCGAGTGGTGCCGGGATTGCCACTGAAGTCCTTTCTGGCATGGGCTTCGCGGCCGGGGGCTGCTCCCACGGGGGATTCTCCCGGAAAAGGTGTCTGCCCCGGTTTTGCTTTTGAAGGCGTGGCACTTTTTGTGCCTCGCTGCGAAGGTTTATACTCCCGGGCACCCGCGCTGGATGTTGACAATCTGCGGTGTCCAGCCAGACCACCCTTGACTGAGTTGCCCATGATGAACACTGATTATCGCAAGCCACTGCCAGGCACCCAGCTGGATTACTTTGACACCCGTGCGGCCGTGGAGGCCATTGCGCCGGGGGCCTACGACAGGCTGCCCTATACCTCCCGTGTGCTGGCCGAGAATCTGGTGCGCCGTTGTGATCCGGCGCTGCTCACCGATGCCCTGAAGCAGCACATCGAACGCAAGCGGGACCTGGATTTTCCCTGGTTCCCGGCGCGGGTGGTGTGTCACGACATCCTGGGGCAGACGGCGCTGGTGGATCTGGCGGGCCTGCGCGATGCCATCGCCGAGCGGGGCGGGGATCCGGCCAAGGTGAACCCGGTGGTGCCCACGCAGCTGATTGTCGACCATTCCCTGTCGGTGGAATACGGCGGTTATGACGAGGATGCCTTCGAGAAGAACCGCGCCATCGAGGATCGCCGCAACGAGGACCGCTTCCACTTCATCGACTGGACCAAAAAGGCCTTCAAGAACGTGGACGTGATCCCGCCGGGCAACGGCATCCTGCACCAGATCAACCTGGAGCGGATGTCGCCGGTGGTCCATGCCCGCGATGGTGTGGCCTTCCCCGACACCCTGGTGGGGACCGACAGCCATACCCCCCATGTGGATGCCCTGGGCGTGCTGGCCGTGGGCGTGGGTGGCCTGGAGGCCGAGAGCGTCATGCTGGGCCGGGCCTCGTACATGCGCCTGCCGGACATCATCGGCGTGGAACTGGTGGGCAAGCGCAAGCCGGGCATCACCGCCACCGATATCGTCCTGGCCCTGACCGAGTTCCTGCGTCAGGAGAAGGTGGTCTCCGCCTACCTGGAGTTCTGTGGCGAAGGGGTGAAGGAGCTGAGCCTGGCCGACCGCGCCACCATCTCCAACATGACCCCGGAATTCGGCGCCACCGCCGCCATGTTCCACATCGACGAGCAGACCATCGACTACCTCAAGCTCACCGGCCGCGAAGACGAGCAGGTGAAGCTGGTGGAAACCTACGCCCGCGAGGCCGGTCTGTGGGGCGATGACCTGAAGAACGTGGAATACGAGCGCCGACTGCGCTTTGATCTGTCCACCGTGGTGCGCAACATGGCCGGCCCCTCCAACCCCCACAAGCGCCTGGCCACGTCCGATCTGGCAACCCGGGGCATCTCCGGCAAGGTGGAGAACGAACCCGGCAAGATGCCCGATGGCGCCGTGATCATCGCCGCCATCACCAGTTGCACCAATACCAGCAACCCGCGCAACGTGGTGGCCGCCGGCCTGCTGGCCCGCAACGCCAATGCCCGGGGCCTGCTGCGCAAGCCCTGGGTGAAGAGCTCCTTCGCCCCCGGCTCCAAGGCGGTGCAACTGTACATGGAGGAGGCCGGGCTGTTGCCGGAACTGGAGAAGCTGGGTTTTGGCATCGTTGCCTTTGCCTGCACCACCTGCAACGGCATGAGTGGCGCCCTGGACCCGAAGATCCAGCAGGAGGTCATCGACCGGGATCTGTATGCCACCGCCGTGCTCTCCGGCAACCGCAACTTCGACGGGCGCATCCACCCCTATGCCAAGCAGGCCTTCCTGGCCTCGCCGCCCCTGGTGGTGGCCTATGCCATCGCCGGCACCATTCGTTTTGACATCGAGAAGGATGTACTGGGTGTGGATGCCGATGGCAATGAGGTCACCCTCAAGGACCTGTGGCCCAGCGATGAGGAGATCGATGCCATCATCGCCAGCAGCGTCAAGCCGGAGCATTTCCGGCAGGTGTACGAGCCCATGTTCCAGGTGAAGACCGAAGCCGCCCAGGAGATCAGCCCCCTGTACGAATGGCGGCCCCAGAGCACCTACATTCGTCGCCCGCCCTATTGGGAAGGGGCCCTGGCGGGTGAGCGCGCCCTCAAGGGGATGCGTCCGCTGGCGGTGCTGGGTGACAACATCACCACCGATCACCTCTCGCCCTCCAATGCCATCCTGCTCGACAGTGCCGCCGGTGAATACCTGGCGAAGATGGGCCTGCCGGAAGAGGACTTCAACTCCTACGCCACCCACCGGGGCGATCACCTGACCGCCCAGCGGGCCACCTTCGCCAATCCCAAGCTCATCAACGAGATGGCCGTGGTGGATGGTGAAGTGAAGCAGGGCTCCCTGGCCCGGATCGAGCCGGAAGGCCAGGTCACCCGCATGTGGGAGGCCATCGAGACCTACCAGGAGCGCAAACAGCCCCTGATCATCATCGCCGGGGCCGACTACGGTCAGGGCTCCAGCCGTGACTGGGCCGCCAAGGGCGTGCGCCTGGCCGGCGTGGAGGCCATCGTCGCCGAGGGCTTCGAGCGCATTCACCGTACCAACCTGATCGGCATGGGCGTCTTGCCCCTGGAGTTCGAGGCGGGCACCACCCGCAAGACCCTGAACATCGATGGCACCGAGACCTTCGACGTGAAGGGTGAACTGGCTCCCCGGGCGAACCTCACCCTGGTGATCCATCGCAAGAACGGTGAGACGGTGGAGGTGCCGGTGACCTGCCGCCTGGATACGAAGGAAGAGGTCTCCATCTATGAAGCGGGCGGCGTGTTGCAGCGCTTTGCCAAGGACTTCCTGGAAGCGGAGAGCGCCTGATGAGCCATGTTCCCCAAGTGAAGATCCCTGCCACCTACATGCGGGGTGGCACCAGCAAGGGCGTGTTCTTCCGCCTGGATGACCTCCCCGAGGTGGCACAGACCCCCGGGGCCGCCCGGGATGCCCTGCTGCTGCGGGTGATCGGCAGCCCCGACCCCTATGGCAAGCAGATCGATGGCATGGGTGGGGGCGTCTCCAGCAACAGCAAGTCGGTGATCCTGTCGCGCAGCACCCAGCCGGATCATGACGTGGATTACCTGTTCGGTCAGGTGTCCATCGACAAGCCCTTCGTGGACTGGAGCGGCAACTGCGGCAACCTGACCGCCGCGGTGGGGGCCTTTGCCATCAGCGCCGGCCTGGTGGATGCCGGGCGCATCCCCCAAAACGGCACCGCCATCGTGCGCATCTGGCAGGTGAACATCCAGAAGACCATCATCGCCCATATCCCCATCACCGATGGGGCGGTGCAGGAGACGGGGGATTTCGAACTGGATGGGGTGACCTTTCCCGCCGCCGAGGTGCAGGTGGAGTTCATGGACCCGGCCGATGACAGCGGCGGGTCCATGTTCCCCACCGGGAATCTGGTGGACGATCTGGAGGTGCCGGGCATCGGCACCTTGAAGGCCACCATGATCAACGCCGGCATCCCCACCGTGTTCGTCAATGCCACGGACATCGGGTACACCGGCACGGAACTGCAGGATGACATCAACGGGGATCCCAAGGCCCTGGAGATGTTCGAGACGCTCAGGGTCCACGGGGCCGTGCGCATGGGCCTGGTGCAGTCGGTGGAAGAGGCTGCCCAGCGTCAGCACACCCCCAAGATCGCCTTTGTGGCCCCGCCCAGGGACTACGTGGCCTCCAGCGGCAAGCAGGTGGCGGCGGGTGATGTGGATCTGCTGGTGCGGGCCCTTTCCATGGGCAAGCTGCATCACGCCATGATGGGCACGGCGGCCGTGGCCATCGGCACAGCGGCGGCCATTCCCGGCACGCTGGTCAACCAGGCGGCCGGCGGCGGCGATCGCACCTCGGTCCATTTTGGCCACCCCTCGGGCACCCTGCGGGTAGGGGCTGAGGCCACCCTGGAGGGTGGCGAATGGAAGGTGGTCAAGGCGGTGATGAGCCGCAGTGCCCGGGTGCTCATGGAGGGCTGGGTGCGGGTGCCGGGGGATGCCTTCTGAGCAGGCGCCCACTCAGACCGCTGTCCCGGTTCACCCGGCGGGTGATGGCCTCGCCCAGTACCGAGGCCTGGCTGTAGAGCAGGGTGAAGCGGCGGCGTGAGCGGGTGATGGCGGTGTAGAGCAGTTCCCGGGTGAGCACCGGGTTGGGGGCATCCGGCAGGATCAGCGCCGTGTGCTCGAACTCCGAGCCCTGGGACTTGTGCACAGTCATCGCGAACACGGTCTCCACCGCCTGCAGGCGGCTGGGAAGCACCCAGCGCACCTGACCGGCCTCGCCCGGGAAGGCCACCCGCAATACCGTGCGCACCTCGTTGTTCTGGCGCACCGGTACGGGCAGGGTGATGCCGATGTCCCCGTTCATCAGGTTCAGGGTGTAGTCGTTGCGGGTGATGAGCACCGGTCGTCCGGCAAACCATTGACGCTGGGCCGGGGCGCCCGCGTCCGACTCCCCGGGCAGCAGACGGGCGGCGCGCAACACCTGGATGATGCGGGTGTTGAGCCCGGTCACACCCCAGGGTCCATCCCGCAGGGCGGTGAGCAACTGGAACTGCCGCTGGGCCTGAAGGATGTCGTGGGCCCAGGCATCGACCCGTGCCGACGCGTCGGGATCATCCGGGGCCTGTTCCAGGCGTTGCAGGTAGCCCGCATACCCCTCCCTGACCTGTTCATCGAAACGGGGATCGGCCTCATCCTGCAGCTGAATCGCCGCCACCCTGCCCAACTGACTGTCGGGCTCCGCGGCCGATCGTTCAAAGACCGCACGCACCGCCGCCAGGGCGGCATCGGGATCCCGTGGGTCCTGCTGTGGATCATTCACCCGGGCCGCCAGGGCGCCGATACCGCCCTGATCGCTGAAGCGATGACTGGTGCGCAGCATGGCCACCGCCTGGTCCAGTGCCCCCCCGTTCGCATCCACCATCGCCTCCGGCACGTCCTGACCACTGACCCGTGCCAGCCAGTCCCGGGTGTCGGGCGTGTAATGGGCCCGATGGGCACGCTGGCACAGATCACCCAGCACGGCGCCGGCCTCCACCGAGGCCAGCTGATCCTTGTCTCCCAGCAGGATCAGCCGGGCCTCGGGGCGCAGGGCATCCAGCAGATGCACCATCATCTCCACATCCACCATGGAGGCCTCGTCCACCACCACCACGTCGGCGGCCAGGGGGTTGCCGGGATGGTGACGAAAACGCCGGCTGTCGGGGCGGGGCCCCAGCAGCCGGTGCAGGGTCTTCACCCGGGTGGGGATCGGGCCCACTTCGCCGGCGATGCCCTCGGGCGGCGGCAGGGCATTCACCTGGGCGTTGATGGATTCATTCAGGCGCGCGGCGGCCTTGCCGGTGGGCGCCGCCAGTTCGATGCGCAGGGCCGGCAGGCCCTGCACGGCGGCCAGGCGCTGCAACAGGGCCAGCAGACGCACCACGGTGGTGGTCTTGCCGGTGCCCGGTCCCCCGGTGAGGATGAAAAAGCCGCTGCGGGCCGCCAGGGCGCAGGCCAGGCGCTGCCAGTCCGGTCCCGGACCTGGCGATGACGAGGGCGCTGCTGCCTGATCGCCGGCCGGCTGGAACAGGGTGTCCAGCAGTCCGGCCAGCGGCGTCTCGGGAAGGGGCAGCGGTTGCTGCAGGCGGCCCTGTATCCCTTCGGCGATGCGCTGCTCATAGGCCCAGTAGCGGCGCAGGTAGAGCAGGGGACGTTCCGGGTCGCCATCCAGCACCAGGGGACGCGGATCGACCGGGTCCCGCGCATCTTCCGCACGGCTGATGGCCGAACTGGCCCGCAGGCGCGCCACCCAGTCCGTCAGGGTCAGCGCCCCCAGCTCACGGGCCAGGGCAAGACGGATGCCCTGGGCCAGGGGCTGATCGTCCCGCAGGCGGGTGAGCAGGGTCTGCGGGTGATGCAGGGCCTGGGCGAGATCCAGGCACACATGGCCGTGGCCATTGCGTTCGCTGGTGAGCGCAATGGCCAGCAGCACGGCGGGATCATCCTCCGGGGCCTGGGTGTGGATGAAGCGTGTCAGCGACAGATCCAGGGCACGGATGGCGCCGGCGGCGGCCCAATCACCCAGCAGGGCCAGGGTGGGGTGGGGCGGGTATTTCTGATGGGCCTCGGAGTGTTGCGCCATCATGCCAGATCCTCCATCCGGGTGGGGCGCTGCCCCTTGAAGAGGGCATCCAGGGCCTCGATCAACGCCCGGGGTGGGCGATGGGCATGAATGCCCCGGGCCGGTCCCCCGCCGCCGCGCAGGAAGGCATAGGTGGCGCCGCCCATGTGCTGATCGTAATCGTAGTCCGGCAGGCGCAGCTTCAGTTGTCGGTGCAGGGCCAGCAGGTAGATCAGGTACTGCAGGTCGTAGCGATGATGCAGGACAGCGTCCTCCATGGCGGTCGTGGAATAGGCCGGATCGTCCGGGCCCAGCCAGTTGGATTTCCAGTCCAGGACGTAATAGCGCCCCTGGTGTTCCAAGACCAGGTCGATGAAGCCCTTGAGCATGCCATTGAGCCGGGCCGGGTCCAGTCCGGGTCGGCGCCGGCCCGGCAGACAATGGGCCTGGGCCAGTCGATCCAGGTCCCGGGTATCCACCCGGGTGGCGGCGAACCAGAATTCCATCTCCACCTGCAGTGACTCGGGCGCCAGATCGGCCAGGGTCAGCGTGGTGGTTGAGGATCCGGACGCCGTGGGGAGGGCCCAGGGGGTGGTGAGATAGGCGGCCAGCCAGGCATCCAGGGGCTCGATCCAGTCGGTCAGGCCCCTGAGCTGGCAGCGCCGGGCCAGCATGTCCCGGCGTGCCTCCGGGCAGTGGGCGGCGGCGGCAAACCCCGCTGCCCGATCGGCGGGGTCTTGGGCCCGGGCCTCGGTGGCCGCCCATTCCATGATGCCGTGCAGGAAGTTGCCCACCTGGCGCCCCCGGGGCAGGGCATGCAGACCGGACAGGGGTGTGATCGGTTGCCCGGTGGGGGTTCGGGCGACCTGGGCCTGGGATGGCCATGGGGGCTCATTGGCCAGGCCTTCCTCCCGCCCCAGCTCATCATCGGCGGTCTCCGCTGCCGTCACCGGTTCGGGTGCTTCTTCCCCGAGCGGGCCGACGCGCAGCCCGGAATAACTGGCGATCCACCAGGGCTCGTGACGGAAATCCGGCGCCGGTCGGGCCGGATCCAGGGCGGGTCGCGGTGGCGGTGAGAGAGGCGTGTCGGCGGGCGCTGGGGCAGGCTCCACCTGGATGTGGGGCATGTCCTGGCCCAGGGTCTCAAGGGCCTGCTTCAGAGCCTCCGTGCCATCGAAGGCCTGGCCGCCATTGAGTACATGCCCGATGGCCGACTTTTCCAATTGAATCTTGCGGGTGTTGCCGCTTTTCAGGGGTGCGATGCCCAGCCAGACGCCGTGACGGGCTCGGGTGATGGCCACATACAGCAGGCGCATGTCCTCGCTCAGGCGGGCATCATCGGCATCGTCCCAGGCTTGGCGATAGCCATCCCGGCCCGCCGTCTCGATATACCGACCCTCGTCCCGGCGCAGTGGAACCTGGGCCGTGCGTCCGTTCACCTCCCGCCAGCTGCAGATGAAGGGCAGCAGCACCAGGGGATATTCCAGCCCCTTGGACTTGTGGATGGTCACTACCTGGATGAGCTCTGCATCACTCTCCAGTCGCACCAGGAATTCCTCGTCATCGGCATCCAGGTGCTCGCTCAAATGCCGGATCAGGGCCTGTTCGCCGTCCAGGCTGCGGGCGGCCTGCTGCAGCCATTCGGCCAGATGCAGCAGGTTGGTGAGCACCCGCTCGCCTTCCTCCTGCTCCAGCAACTGGCGGGGCAGCGCCTGGTCGTGCATCAGGCGGCGCAGCATGGCCAGCACGCCCTGGCGCCGCCAGATGCGCTGATAGCCGTGGAAGCATTCCAGCTGTTCCTCCCAGGCCAGCTCATCCTCCTGCCAGCCGGCCAGGGTTTCCAGGGGCAGATCCAGGGTGTTGGTGCCCAGCGCCGCCCGCACCAGGCCCTCGTCGGTGGGGCAGGCACAGGCCCGCAGCCAGTGCAGCAGGTCGCGGGCCTCGCGGGTGCGGAATACTGAATTGCGATCGGACAGGTACACGCTGTGTATCTGCCGTGCCGCCAGTGCCTGGCGCATGACGGCGGCCTCGGTGCCGGTGCGCACCAGGATGGCGATGTCCCGGGGGCGCAGTGGCTTCCATTCGCCGTCTTTGCCATCCCCGTGGCGGAACCCGGCCTCACCGCGGCGGGCGGCCTCCAGCCACTGCACGATGCGCGAGGCGGCGGCTGCGGCCATGGCCTCCCGATAGGTGTCGGGGGCGACGGGCCCCTCGCCCGGGTCGAATAGCCAGAAGTTCATGGCGGGATGCGGGGCCCCCTCCAGGATCAGGGTCTCACCGCGGCCATGGGCCGAAACGGGCTGGTAGGGGATGGGATTTTCGGCATCGCTGCCGGTTTCGGGGCGGAAGCGAAAGGCTCCCCGGGGATGACCCTCGGCATGGGTGAACAGCCGGTTGCAGGCTTCCACCATGCCCTGGGTGGAACGGTAGTTGGTGGCCAGGGTGTGATGCCGGCCCCGGGTAGCCTTGCGGGCGGCCAGGTAGCTGTGGATGTCGGCGCCGCGAAACCCGTAGATGGCCTGCTTGGGATCGCCGATCATGACCAGGGCGGTGGGGTCCCGGGCGTCCTGCGTGGCCGCGGCCCCATAGACCCGGTCGAAAATCCGGTACTGGATGGGGTCGGTGTCCTGGAACTCGTCGATCAGGGCCACGGGGAACTGGCGGCGCAGGGTGGCTGCCAGGTGACGGGCCGGGTCCGCGGTGTTGTCATCGCCGCCCGGGGTGAGGGCGATGTCCATCTCCCGCAGCAGGTCGTCAAAGCCCATCTGTGCCTGCTGGCGCAGTCGCCGGGTGAGTTCATGGCCTACCCATTCGCTGGCATGGGCCAGGATGCAGGCCTCCAGGGTCGGTTCGGTGTGCCCATCCGCCGGCTTGAGTGCGCTGGCTGCCTGTTGCCACTGGGCGATGGCGGCGAAGGCCGGGTGGGGCATCTCCTCCTGCACCGGGGCCTTGGCCTTGAAGTGAAAGGCGCCCTGGGCAAAATTGCCCAGCCGGTTGGGGGCCGCTTCACCCTCGCTCCAGGCCTGGATCTCCTTGAGCATGACGGTGAATTTCTCCGGTTGGCTGCTGCCATGGCGGGTGCCATTGAGATGAGGCTGCAGCGTCCATAAATGGCTCTCGATGGCCTGCCGATCGGCCTGCCACTGGTCTCGGGCGGCCTGCTCCAGAGCATCCACCTGGTCCTGCCGGGCCTGACGTTCCAGGGCCTTATCCAGCGCTGGACGCAGGTCCGGGCAGTGCAGGGGGCGGCCCTGGAAGGAGAGCCTGGCATCCCGCTGGTGCAGCCAGGGCCGCAGCTGATCATGCAGATGCTCCGGCGAGGTGATGGACTGACGCACGCAGCGGGCCTCGGCGGCGGGCAGGGGGTAGAAATGCACCCGCCAGTAATCCCTGAGGATCTCGTTGATCAGGTCCGTCTGGTCGGTGGCCACCTCCCGCTGGAACAGCCCCCGGGTCTCGAAGGCGTGTTCCTTGAGCATGCGCTGACACCAGCCGTGGATGGTGGAGATCATGGCCTCGTCCATCCATTCGGCGGCCAGACGCAGGGTGCGGGCGCAGCCGGGCCAGCGTTCGGGGGGGAAGTCGCTGCGCAGTCGGTGCAGGGGGTTGGCCCGGGTCTTGGGATCAGCGTCCTCGGCCGCCTCCGGCGTGGCCTCGAACCAGGTGGCTGCCTCCACCAGACGGCTGCGAATGCGCTCGCGCAGTTCCTGGGTGGCGGCCTCGGTGAAGGTGACCACCAGGATCTCCGGTGGCATCAGCCCGCGCTCGAAGGCGGTATGTTCATCCCCATGCCCCAGCACCAGGCGGGTATAGAGCAGGGCCAGGGTGAAGGTCTTTCCGGTGCCGGCGCTGGCCTCGATGAGGCGGCTGTCACGAAAGGCAAAGCCCAGGGGGTCCAGGGTGGCCGGCGCACTCATGGCTGAACCCCCTTGGGTGCGATCAGATGGCTATACAGCGGGTGGTAGAGGGTTTCGATCGCCCGGGCAAAGTCCGGGTCCTCGGTCAGGCGGGCGTAATCGGGCCAGAAGCGGGCGAAGACATCGTGCTCATCTCGCTCGCTGCTCAACTGATGCCCGCCTTCGTACAGCGTCTGGGGATCGGGGCTCACTCTCTCTCCCTCCGATTCGATCAGGGCCGCGAACCCGGTGCGGCAGGGCAGGGGCAGGGGGCTTTGCAGGCCCTCCCGGTAGCCCTCCATGAGCTGGATCAGAATGGCCTGGGCGGCGCTGGCGTCCATGGGTTGCAGGATCACCCGGCTTTGCGGGCCCAGCAGGCAGGTGGTGGTGGGGGCCTGTAGCTGGGCCGCCAGGTGGGTGGGCCAATGCCGGATCAGGTGATGCCATTGGTAGTCGTCGTCCTTCTTCACCAGCCGGCTGGCTTGCAGCACCAACCGTAACCGGGCCCCCGAGGCATCCTGGCGCAGACCGGTGAGGGTGTCCTCCAGGGTGATGCCCTGGGCCTTCACACGGATGCCCTGTGCCGGGCAGGTGTCGGGATGGGCCCGCAGCAGGGACTGGAACTGCTCAACGGGCGGCTGCAAATGGGTGAGCAGTTCATCCCGCCAGTGGGTGTCGAAGGGGGGCAGGGGCAACTCACCGGCCCGGCTGAGACGCTGTGAACTGGCGGACAGGTCCATGGCGCGCTGGTCCGGTACCTGACCGTCTGGCGTCGTTCGGGTGAGGTGTTCGATCATGGCGGATCGCAGTGACCAGTTGCCCAGTCCATCCAGATGGAATGTCTCCTCGTCCTCGGCAGGGCGCTCCGCCTCCTGCAGATACAGCCCCAGGCGCTGGCTGTAGAAATGCCGGGCCGGGTAACGCAGGAAATGCCCCAGCGACCCCAGATCGATGGGGGCATCCAGTGTCGGCGGTGGTAACTGGGGCCGTTGGCGTACGGCGGGCATGGGCGCCGTGGTGAGGGACTGCCATTCGTGGGCATGGGTGAACACCCGCGGGGGGCGCTGCGGGTCGAAATACCGGGCGCTGAAGGGTTGCAGGGGGTGCTCCGTGGTCAGTGCCTTGACCAGCGCGGTGCCCTCGCCGCCCTGGGGCGCGTCTTCCCGGGATGGCCCCAGGCACCAGCCGGCGGCAATATGGTCCCGCAATTGCCCCACCAGCACGGACGGGGGGCGCTCGCTGTTGTCGCGGATGCTGCGTCCCACCCAGCTGATCACCATGCGCTCCCGGGCGGAGAGCAGGGCTTCCAGAAAAAGATAACGGTCATCTTCCCGGCGGGAGCGGTCGCCGGGGCGGTAGTCCCGGGCCATCAGATCAAAATCGGCCGGGCGGTGGCTGCGGGGGTAGTCGCCGTCGTTCATGCCCAGCAGCCAGATCTGACGGAAGGGCACGGCGCGCATGGGCATCAGGGTGGCAAAGTTCACGGCCCCGCCCAGGAAGTGCTGGTTCAGGGTGGGTTCGTCCACGGCACCGAGCAGGGTGTCGCGCACCACCTCCAGGGGCAGGGACTCGGCATCGGCACCGGCCGCCTGACAGTCGGTCACCCACTGCTCCAGGGCCTGGCCCACTCGGGTGACGGCCCGGTGATCCGCGTCGCTGTCGATGGCGAAACAGTCTTCAACGAGCTGGAGGATCACGCTCATCCATTCCTGGGGTGGCCGGGGGGGCTGCAATGCCTGCCAGGCTTCGCCCAGGGTTTGAAGCAACTGGTCCAGGGGGCCGATCATGCTGGCCTCCAGGCCACCCACCTCGTCGTAGGGTTCCACGCCCCGCCAGGGGCCCGCGTCATTGCTGGCAAAGCCCAACAGCATGCGGCGCAGGCCGAACTGCCAGGTGTTCTGCTCCAGGTCGGGCGGCAGGCCCAGGTGGGTGCGCTGGCGGGCATCCAGACCCCAGCGGATGTTCGCGCCCTGTATCCACTGGCGCAGCCGGGGCAGGTCGGCGGCGTCGATGGAAAAGCGCGCCCGAAGCGCCGGGATGTCCAGCAGATCCAGGATCTCGCTGACCGCGAAACGGGCCTGGGGCAGGTTGAGCAGGCGCTCCAGGCCGATCAGCACCGGGTTGCGGTGTCGCTGACCCTGGTCGGCGATATGAAACGGGATGTATCGCGGGTCTTCCGGGCCGATGCGGCCGAACACGGCCTCGATATGGGGGGCATAGGTCTCCACGTCCGGCACCATCACCAGTATGTCCCGGGGGGGCAGGGGGCGACCCTGGTCATGGGCCTGCTGGAAGGCATCCAGCAGTTGGTCGTGAAGGATCTCCACCTCCCGCTGCGGGCCGTGGGCCACCAGGAATTCCAGGCTGCGATCCTCGTCGGGGTCGATGGCAGTGGCCAGTTCGCGGCGCTCGTTCAGGGGGCGCAATTCCAGGATGTCGTCCTGGAGTTGTTGCAGCAGGGTGCCCTGGCCCGGGGACTCGAACAGGTCGATGGACAGGCTCCGGGCCTGAAAGTGGGCCTCGTACTGTTCCCGCTGGTCGTGTTCATCCAGCAGGCGGATGTAGTCCCGACCCTGCTTGCCCCAGGCCGCCAGCAGCGGGTGGCCGTGCAGGTGCATCTCGTCGGGTTCCACCCCGTCCGGCACCTTGCGGGCGCTCAGGCGGCGATAACCTCGGCGAAACAGATCCCGACCCTCGATGATGTCGCCCCAGTAATGGCAGCTGGGATTGTGCACGAACAGCATCACCTGGCTGATGGGGGCGATGCCCTCCAGCACCTCCAGGGTCTGCCGGGGCAGGGAAGAGATGCCGAACACGATCACCCGGCGGGGCAGCCCCTGGGGGCGGTGGGATGGGCTGAAGGACCGGGAAGCCTCAAGGAAGCGCTGATGGATGGCCGCGCGGCTCTCGCCGGGGTCGTTGGCGTCCCGGGTGATGTCTTCCAGCAGGGCTCGCCACAGCAGGGGTTGCCAGCGTTGGGTGTCGGGCACGGGGTCGCGCCGGCCATCGGGGCGGATCAGGACATCCTCGCCCGCCTGCCAGGCCTGCAGCCAGTCGCTGCGATACACCTGGTACTGGTCGAACAGGTCCGCCAGGCGCATGGCGAGCTGATGACGTCGGCGCACATCGTCGTCCGTGTGCAGAAAACCCCGCAACGGTTGGAGATCACCGGTGGCCTCGGGCGCCAGGGCATCCAGATCCCCCAGCATGCGATAAAGCCGCCAGCCCAGGGGGGCCTTGTGGAAGGCAGAGACATCCGGCAGGTCTCCCAGCACCTGGCAGTAGGTGTTCCAGATGAACCGGGCGGGCAGGGTGACCTGCAGGGCGGCGGCGATGCCGCAGCCACCCTGCTCATCCCCGGCATCCCGGGCCAGGGCGAGCTTGAGCCATTGTCCGATGCCGTTGCTCTGCACCAGGATGACCTCATCCTCCAGCGGGCGCAGCGGGTGGCTGCGCATCCAGGTGGTCATCAGGTCCCCCAGGGCTTCGAGGCGATTCCCCTGGATGAGCATGAAGCCCGTGGGCCAGGCGTCCGTGTGGGGGGCGTTCATGTCCATGGTCAAAGCAGTTCCTTCACGACCTCGTGCACGCACATGACATCCTCACGGGTGCAGTCGAACTGCCCCACCTGGACGCGGATGACCAGGCGCCCGTCATGACGGGTCTGGGTGAGGTAAACCCGCCCGTCATCATTGATGCGCTTGAGCAGGGCCTCGGTGGCGGCATCGCCCGAATCCAGGGCGAAGCTGAACAGCGACAGCTGCGGGTGGGTGACGATCTGGACGCCTGGCAGGGTGGCCAGGGTCTCGGCCAGCTCCTCGGCCCAGGCCACATGGTTGCGGATGCGCTGGCGCAGGCCCTCCAGGCCATATGCCCGCAGGGTGAACCAGATCTTCAGGGCGCGAAAGCGCCGGCCCAGGGGCACGGTCCATTCATTGAAGTCGGTCATGGACGATGACTTGCCCAGGGTCTTCAGGTACTCGGGACGCAGGCCCAGGGTGCGCACCTGAGGCGCAGGGTCGGCCAGGAACTGCACCGAACAATCGAACTGCACGCCCAGCCACTTGTGGGGGTTGAAAACGATGCTGTCGGCACCGTCGATGCCTTCCCACAGGTGGCGGTATTCCGGGCAGATCATGGCCGAACCGGCCCAGGCGGCGTCCACATGGGTGGGCAGTCCGTGCACCCGGGCCACGGCCACACCGTCGGCAATACGGTCACAGGCGCCGATCCCGGTGCCGCCCACACACAGGATGATGCCGGCGGGCAGATGGCCGGCCTCGCGATCAGCCCGGATGGCGGCATCCAGGGCCTTCATGTCCATGGCATGTCCGGCATCGGTGGGGATCTTGACCAGGCTTTCCTGGCCGATGCCGGCGATGCGCACATCCTTGTCGATGGAGGAATGTACATGCTCGGAGGCATAGAGACGCAGCGTGGGTTGCCCCTGCAGCCCCTGGGAGTTGCCCAGCCAGTTCAGCGCCTTCTCGCGCATGGTAAGGATGGCGGAAAGGGTGGCGGTGGTGGCGCTGTCGTGCAGTGTGCCGGTGAAATGCGGGTCCAGCCCCAGGGCGTCCCGCAGCCAGCTCACCATGACCTCTTCCATCTCCGTGGCCGCCGGCGAAGTCTGCCAGAGCATGGCCTGGGCGGCCATGGCGTTGGCCAGTTGCTCGGCGAGCATGGAGGCCGGTGAGGCATTGCCGGGAAAGTAGGCAAAGAATCGCGGATGCTGCCAGTGGGTCATGGCATCGGGCACGATGCGGGCGAAGTCCTCGAAGATGACCTCCATGGACTCGGGTTGTTCCGGCGCCTGGCCGGCTAGCTGGGCACGGGTGTCGCCTGGACGGGTCTGGGACCGCACGGGCCGCTCGCGCAGGCCCTCATGATAGTCATGGATCCAGTCCGCCGCCTGCTTGGACCAGTCCCTCAGGTCGTCATGGTTCATCGCTGAATCCTTGGCTCTTTTTCGCTGCGTTAGTGTACTGAGTCCGGGGCTGTGTTCGCCATCGTTGCCCTGGTGCCCGTTCCGGTAGATGCACGCTGGCTTGTATGGAGCAGGGCTTAGTATGATCGGGGCATGTATCCATTCCCAGTGTCAGGAAAAACGCTTCGTCGGCCAGGTGGTCCGGGTCATCGGTCGGGGCACGGGGCGGCAGCCACTGGTCAGGAGGAGGCCCCATGGTCAGGACAGCGATAGAGCCCATGGCCTGCACGGGCCTGAGCGACTGGAAGGCCATCTGGAACCGACTGGAGCCAGGGGACAAGCATCGCGCCATGCTGTCCTTCCTTGAACGGCTGCGGGATCCCGCTTCGCGCCTGGAGATGGTCTGTGACTCCACCCTCAAGACCCTGGCGCGGCGCAAGCGTTTCCGTGTGGAGACCCTGCGGCGCATGAAGAACCCCCAATTGGCCGGCGTGCTGCTGCCAAATGCACCGGCCCTGTTCGGTGCCCGGGAGTGGACGCTGCTGTTCCTGGGGTATTTTGCCGATTACAAGTCGCCCATCATGTGCCGGTTTCTGGATCTGTGTGGCGTGCCCCACGACGAGCGCGGCTTTGTGGTGGGCGGGGATTCCCGTATTCGTGCCCCCAAGGATGTACAGGCCACCACGCAGACCCTGGTGGAGGAGTTCGGGGTGCGCGAGGTGGCCATCTACTTCTGCGTGCTCACCCAGATGGATCCGGACCTGTGGCGTTTCCTGGATCCGGTGTTGCCTGAACTGACCCTCGCCATGGAGGAAGAGGAGGCCGCCCGTGCTCACGAGGTGGTGATGGATGCCCAGGTGGCCGACAGCCTGGAGGTGTCGGAAGACTTCACCCAGCTGGATCGGGTGATCCTGGATCAGATCCTGGCCACCCTGAGCGGCGATGAACGAGCGCTCAAGCCCAACGAGCTGGTGGACCTGGTGGAATCGGTCCATGCCCTGGACACCACCCGGCAGCGGACCTATTTCCATCTGGGGTTCATGGATGCCCTGTTGCCGGAGCGGGAGACCGACGCGGCCCGTCGGGAGATGGATGACGAGCAACGCCAGTGGTATCTCTCGGGCATGCTCAGTGCCCATGTGCGCCAGCGGGATGACGACGCCGTCAAGGCGGCGTTGAGCGGCCATGGTGGGGTATTCCGCAAGGCCGCCAAGACACCCGGCGGTGCCGGGGCGGGGCTCATCAACGAGGTGTATGGCTATCTGCTGGAACAGGGTTATGACCGCGAGGCCATGCAGTTGCTGCGGGGCCAGCGCTGCCATCTCAGCCCGGCCACCTTCTCCTTGATACTGGACAAGGCCACCACGGCCATCCGCGAGGGCGATCCGGCCCTGGCCAATGTGCTGCTGGTGGAACTGCGCCAGGGGTTGCCCTATGTGCAGATGGATCCGGAAGAGCGCGAGCACATGGATACCCTTCTGGAACGTCGCCTGGGGCAGGCCTTGCAGGCCCAGGGGAATTTTATCGGCGCCCGGGAGGTTTTCGCGCGACTGATCGAAGAGGACCGGGTGGACACCCCCTGCCTTTTGGCAGATCGGGGCCTGGTAAGCGCCGGGTTTCGGTCGCTGGCGGATCTGGTGTTGCCGGAAGATCCCGAACGCTGCCGCAACACCCTGGCGCAACTGGAAAACGGCGAGACCTACTTTCGTGAGGCGGTGGCGCGATTCGAACGACGGGCCATCAATGCCCATCATGCCCTGGCGGTGCTGGAATTCCTGCGCTGGGCCGGGCCGGATGGGCAGGATGCGGTGCGCGATCGGGCCCTGGTGCATGTGAACGAGGCCCTGATCGGCATGCTGAGCGATACCGCCTCCACGGCCTACGAGCGCTTGGGGCTGCTCGGTCAATGCCGGTTCATGCAGGCGGTGCTGATGATGGCCCGCCTGGATCAGGGCTCGGCGCGGGCGGGTATGGAGTCGTGGCGGGCCATCGCGGGGGAGGCCGAACGTCTGCCTCGCTGGGGGGTGCAGCGTTTACTGGAATCTGCCGACCTGGTGGAGCCGCGTCTGGCCACGGAGATTGCCGAGTGCGTCTGGCGTCAGGGGGGCGAGTCTTCGCTGGCGATGATCGAACGGGCCGAGTGGCTGGCCGGGTCCGCGTACCTGCAGGGGGAAGTCCTCAGGCTGGCGCGCAGCAGCGGGGAGAAGTCCGGGGCGCAGCAGTGGCGCGTGTGGACGTTGCTGGTGCCGGCGGCCCTGTTGGCGGGGCATGTGGACGTGGCCCAGGAGGGACTGGATGCCATGGAGGCCCTGGCCCAGGACTCGCGTTTTTGCGAGCCCATGCTGAAATGGCTGGAGCATCCGGAGCGCCTGGATCCGGCCTGGTCGGAGGTGGAGATCCTGCGCTCCCGGTTTCGTCTGTACCGGCGCCTGGGGCGGGACCCGGAGGCCTTCGCCCAGTTACGCGCCCTGTTCTACGCCCTGCGTGACACCCGCCCCATGGAAGCGTCCCAGACACTGGATCTGTTCCGGGAGTGTGATGCCCCGGAGGCGTATTACGCCGACCTGCACCTGCCGGGCACCGCTGCAGAAGAGGATGAGGATGCCGGCGGGGAGGAGCAGTTGCGGGCGGGCGCCCCGGTGAAGGTGCTGTTCGTGGGGGGCAACGAGATCCAGGCCCGCTACACCGATGCCATCAGCCGCACCCTGGCCGAGGAGTGGCCGGGGGTGGTGGTGTCGTTTCGTCACACGGGTTGGTCGTCCAATTGGGGCCGGGATGTGGATGTGCTCAAGCGTCAGGCGGTGGATGCCGACGCGGTGGTGCTGATGACCATGATGCGCACCACCCTGGGCCGTGCCCTGCGCGAGGCCCTGAATGACCCGCCCCGACCCTGGATCCCCTGCACCGGTACGGGCAAGCAGGCGTTGCTGGAGAGCATCCGGCGCGCCGCCCGGGTGGGACTGCAGATGCAGTCGGGCCAGGCATCCGGCCCACAGGAATGACAGGTGCGGGAAGGCAGGCGGGACAGATCAAGGGACGGGCATAAGTCGCTGGAAAATCGTTATATACCATGGTAATACCTCCCCCCTTGCAATCATTCCAACAACATTGGGGTTGTTTCCCAGCATAAGAGCGATCGGGGGGAGTATGGGGAAAAAGACGGTTTCGATGGTGGCGGGCGCGCTGGCGTTGTCCATGGGGATGGGCACGGGTGCGGCCACGGCGGACTGGGACTGGGGGGGCGATCTGCGGGTGCGGGTGACGGATCTGATGGATATTCCCATTTCGGTTCGTGGCGCAGACCCGGTTGACCAACTTTTCAATCGCAACCGTACCCGCCTGTGGGCCAGTTACGCCTTCAGCGAGGACGTGAGCTTCACGGGCCGGCTGATGAACGAGTTCCGCTTCTACGACAAGGGACGGGGGTACACCCGCGATCACGACCCTCTGGGCGAGATCGTCCCCGACCTGCTCTATGTGGACATCAACAACCTGGCAGAAGGTCGGGTGGATCTGCGCCTGGGCCGCCAGGAACTCATCTACGGCACCGGGAACATCCTCCTCAATGGCACCCCGCGGGATGGGTCCCGCAGCCTATTCTACAACGCCATCAAGGCCAGTGTGGACTTGGGGCCGGCGCACAGTGTGGATTTGCTGGCCATCTATAACGAGGCCAAGGATTCGCTGACCATCAATCGGGAGCCGCAACTGACGCTGATCGAGCATGACGAGGCGGCGGCGGGTGTGTATGGGCGTTATGCCGGGGTGGAGGATACGCCCCTGGAGTATTACTGGATCTACAAGCAGGAGAAGAATCGCAGTTACGCGCGCCTGGGCACCCGGGCCGATGCCGACTTCCACACCGTGGGCGTGCGTGCCGCCCCGGACCGGGGCCAGTGGGCCGCCAACCTGGAACTGGCCCTGCAGCGGGGCAGCCAGGAGGATGATGATCTCAAGGGCGAACTGCTGGATGCCTCGGTCACCTTCCGGCCCGATATCTGGGGTGATACCCGCCCGGCGTTCACCGCTGGCTACTACTACCTGTCCGGTAACGACGCCGGTACCGACAATAACGAAGGCTGGCGTCCCGTGTTCTCCCGCTGGCCCCAGTTCAGCGAACTGTATGCCTATGGCTTTATCGGCAGCGAGTTCGGGGTGGCCGGCTGGAGCAATCTGAAGGCGCCCTTTGTGGGCCTGGACATGAAACCTTCACCACGCACTTCCCTGAAACTTCGCTATCATCGGATGTACGCGGATGAAAAGGATGGCCCTGGCAATGGGGATTTACGGGGTGATCTGCTCACAGCAGTATTGGGCGTGAATCTGGCGGAGAATGTGCGTGGTCATCTGTGGGCCGAGTTTCTGGACCCCGGTGATTATCATGAACGAGGGGCGGGTGATGCCCATTTCCTTCGGGCCAATATCGAATACAGCTTCTAGGCCGTCGCGGCCGGGCACTCACCACTGGGCAGTGCCCGGCCTGTTGCGCTCCGTGCCGGTCGTTGCTGAAATGCACTCATGACTCTTGGTGATCCATTTCAGGATGTGCTTGTGATTCAGGATCGTCTGCCGATCCTGCACAGCACCGTGGAAGCCTTGCCGCCGAGCGAGGAACTGGCTCGCGTCAATGAGGCCAATGAGGGCCTGCTGAGGGTGTATGTCAGCCTGGACGACGCCTCTCCGCGGGTGAATGAAGAGCTCGGGAGCGAGATTTCCCATGAACTGGCCCGCATCGAGACCAAGCTCAATGTGATACTTGAGATGCTGGGTTCACTGCTGCACACACAGGTGAAATCACCGGACCCGGTGACCATGCGGATTTCCGCCGAGGGTCTGGGGTGGGTGCAGGCAGAGCGCCTGGAACCGGGGCAGATGCTGCGCATGCATTGGCATCTTTGCCCGCAGTTCCCGCGGCCATTGGAACTCTATGGTGAGGTTGCCTCCTGTCAGGCGGTGGCGGATGGATTCGATATTTCCGTGGGGTTTCGTGGACTCAGCCCGTTGCTTGAGGATGGCATTCAGAAGCTGGTGTTCAGGCGACACCGCCGCAGTGTGGCCCAGTCGCGGGCCCGCTGATTCGGGCACACCTTCCGTTTGTCGGTGACATGGTACTGTATAACGCCCAACGGCCTGTCTGAGGCAGGCGTGGCGGGACATGAGTGAGGGTCTGGGTTTATCCTGCGGGCCCAGGGATTTATTTCGGCTGATGATTTCATGGCACTTGACGATTCAAGCACACCCGACATGACTGATACGCCTCTGCCGCAGGTGCCGCAGAGCGTGATGGTGCTTGCCAACCAGCCGGAACGTATTCAGCAGCTCAGAACCGTGCTGGAATTCATGGAATGCGAACCGGTTGTCGTGCCACCGGAAGAAGTGGCTACGAGGCTTCATGCGGACACCACGTGGCTGATGCTGCTGGTCAGTGGCTGCGCGGAAGATGCCCGGGATTTCAAGCCCCTGGAGGCGCTCAAGGACCACGAGGGGCAGCCACTGCCCGTGACACTGGTCGGCGATGAGAGCGAGTTCGGCACGCTGCCTGAGTGGGTGGCTCCCCGTTTGCTGCGCCGCCTGGATTACCCGCCTCGGGTCACGCAGTGGTCGGACACCCTGCAGCGTGCCCGGCATCTGGTGGTGAATGGCGTGGATCTGAGTGGCCGGGTACGCCAGATGCTTTATCAGTCCCTGGTGGGCTGCAATCGGCACATGCAACGCATCCGTGATCACATCGAACAGGTGGCCATCACGGATGCCAACGTGCTGATCCTGGGCGAGACGGGTACCGGCAAGGAGGTGGTGGCCCGCAATATTCACAATTGTTCCGCCCGCCGGGGCAAGCCCTTCGTGGCCGTGAATTGCGGCGCCATTCCCGGGGAGCTTCTGGAGAGCGAGCTGTTTGGTCATGAGAAGGGGGCCTTCACGGGAGCCATCAGTGCGCGCCCCGGGCGTTTCGAGCTGGCCCAGGGGGGGACCCTGTTCCTGGACGAGATCGGCGACATGCCCGTGCCCATGCAGGTCAAACTGCTGCGGGTGTTGCAGGAGCGGACCTTCGAACGGGTGGGTAGTACCAAGACCCTGACCACTGATGCCCGCATCATTGCCGCCACCCACCGGGATCTGGAATCGGCCATTGAAGACGGAGGCTTTCGCGAGGATCTTTACTACCGGCTCAATGTGTTCCCCATCGAAGTACCCTCCCTGAAGGAGCGCATCGAGGACCTGCCATTATTGATCAGTGAATTGCTTCGCCGCATGGATGCTGAAGGGCGGGGTAGTGTGCGCCTGTCGCCCGGTGCGCTCCAGGTACTGGCCCGGCACGAGTGGCCGGGCAACGTGCGTGAACTGGCCAACCTCATGGAGCGTCTGGCCATCATGCACCCCGGGGAAACCGTCGAACCCATGGATCTGCCTCGCAAGTTCCGGGGTGATCTCAGTGACGATGAACTGGAAGAGGCCGGGCAGCTGGTCAATCCGGTGACGATGGCGGGTGGGGCTGCCGGTAGCATCCCGGATGAGGGGCTCGACCTCAAGGAATACATGGGCGAGCTGGAAATGCGACTGATCCGGGACGCGCTGGAGAAGTCGGGTGGCGTGGTCGCTCAGGCGGCCAAGCTTCTGTGCATGCGTCGGACCACTCTGGTGGAGCGGATGCGAAAATTTGGCATCACCCGCGCGGAAGACGCGGCGGAATCTTGACGATTTCTTTTTTGTAAACTTCAAGTCACTGATTAATAAAGCTTAAATAGATTGGCATGTAACCTGCTTTAGTCCTGATAAAGGCCTGTCTCGCTCGATGTTGCTGACAGGTCACAACAGGACACGATGTGGAGCAGGTGCAATGAGTCAAATGACCCTCTTGACCACGGAACCTGATGACGAGGTTCCGGATCTGGTGGCCGAAGACCCCCGAAGTCGGGATCTCCTGGCATTGGCCCGCCGCGTTGCCGCTTCCGAAGCAACGGTGATGATCAACGGCGAATCAGGCGTGGGTAAGGAAGTCTTCGCCCGTTTTATCCATAACCACTCCTCCCGGGCAGACGGCCCCTTTGTGGCACTCAATTGTGCCGCCATCCCCGAAAACATGCTGGAGGCCATGCTCTTTGGCCATGAGCGGGGTGCCTTCACGGGCGCTTACGAATCCCGGCCGGGCAAGTTCGAACTGGCCGAGGGCGGCACGCTGCTTCTCGATGAGATTTCCGAGATGGATCACGGGCTGCAGGCCAAGTTGCTACGGGTATTGCAGGAGCGGGAGGTGGAGCGCCTGGGCGGACGTCATCCCCGTGCGGTGGATGTGCGTGTTCTGGCCACATCCAACCGCAACCTGCAGGGCGCGGTGGCCGATGGGCAGTTCCGTGAAGACCTCTACTACCGCCTGAACGTCTTTCCTCTGGTCATCCCCCCCTTGCGTGAACGCCCTGGCGACATTCTGCCGCTGGCACGGCGACTCATTCATGTGCATGGGCGTGGCATCGATCATGCGCAACTCACCCAGGCGGCGGCAGCCCGTCTCGTGGACCACCCCTGGCCTGGCAATGTGCGGGAACTGGATAACGTGATCCAGCGCGCCATGATCCTGAGAGAAGGCGTGAATATCGAAGCGGATGCCGTTCAATTCGAGGCGGGTTCGGCTATGGGTCTGGGTATGGGCATGGATGCACGATCGCAATCCCCGTTTGCCGGGTTGAGTGAGTCCGCACCGGCTCCGGTGCTGCGTGATCAGCGTCTGGGAGACAACCTGCGCTCCCGCGAGGAGCAACTGATTCTGGATGCGCTGCGTGTGGAGGACGGCAGTCGCAAGGATGCCGCCGCCAGGCTGGGCATCAGCCCGCGCACGCTGCGTTACAAGCTGGCAAGGCTGCGTGAGGCGGGTGTCGCCATTCCGTGACCGCCCTCATCAGGGCAGGTGACTTGAGACGACACCAATAGTGAATTGAATCGTGACGTGGAGGACATGGTCATGAGCGAACAGCAAATCAATCAGGTACTGCAACAGATGCGCTCGCTGGCAGCGAGTGCGGGAGTGGATGCACAGCCTGCCGTGAGTCGGGAGATACAGCCCGGCCAGCCGAATTTCCGCGCCATGCTGCGTGAGTCCCTGGATAAGGTGAGCGAGACTCAAAAGTCGAGCAACTCGCTGGCCACGCGCTTTGAACTGGGTGACCCGGATGTGGATCTGCCCCAGGTCATGGTGGCGAAACAGAAGGCCAGCGTGGCCTTTGAGGCCACCACCCAGATTCGTAATCGCCTGGTGTCCGCGTACCAGGACATCATGAACATGCAGGTCTGAGGACCGGTAGGACACCATCATGGCCACTTCACTGACCACCACACTCAATCAGCAGGTAGAAGGCTTCAACCGGCTGCCGGCGCAGAGCCAGATCGGCCTGTTGGTCGGCCTGGCCGCTGCGATTGCGCTGGTGGTGAGCCTGTTCATCTGGCTCAATCGACCCGACTACACCATCCTGTACCCAGACCTGGGGCAACGGGAAAGTGCCGAGGTGATGCAGGCCCTGGATCAGCACGGGATCAACTACCGGCTGGATCCGGTCACCGGTGCCCTGACCGTGCCCGCCGATTCGGTGCACGAGGCCCGTCTGCAAATGGCCACCGAGGGGCTGCCCCGCGCCGCTGGCTTTGGCTTCGAGCTCATGCAGGAGGATCAGGGGATCGGCACCAGTCGTCTGGTCCAGACCGCCCGTTATCACCGGGCCCTGGAAGGCGAACTGGCCCGCTCGGTGGCCACGCTATCCAGCGTGGAGGCGGCTCGCGTGCACCTGGCCATGCCCCGTGAGACGGTGTTCGTGCGCGATCGCGGACAGCCCAGCGCGTCAGTGGTGGTGACCCTGCACCCCGGGCGTACCCTGGATGAACGCCGTGTGGCCGGGATTGTCCATCTGGTGTCTTCCAGTGTGCCGGGCATGGAGCCTGAGCGGGTGACGGTGGTGGACCAGCGGGGACGTCTGTTGACCCAGCATGGCGAGGATGACGGCATGACGTTGTCCACCCGCAACATGGAGTTCACCCGTTTGATGGAAGAGAATCTGTCGCAGCGGGTGATGGATATCATTGCACCGATCGTCGGCGAAGACGGCGTGCGCGCCCGGGTGTCCGCGGATCTGGACTTCTCCAGGATTGAACGCACCATCGAGAACTACGACCCGGAGCTCACAGCACTGCGCAGCGAGCAGTTCTCGGAAGAGGATACCCGCGGTGCGCCGGGGGGGCCCATGGGCATTCCGGGCGCGCTGGTCAACCAGCCCCCGGGCGGCGGTGAATTGGGCGCCGAGGGTGAAGGGGTCATGGAGCCTGGCATGGAAATGCCCGGTTCATCGCGGCGCAGTGGCACGCGAAACTATGAGGTCGACCGCACCATCAGTCACGTGCGCGAGGCACCCGGTACGGTGCGGCGCCTGTCGGTGGCCGTGGTGGTCGACTTTCAGGAGCGGATGAACGAAGAAGGTGAGATGGTGCGTGAGCCCGTGCCGCCGGAGGAGTTGGCGCGCATTGAGGGGTTGGTGCAGCGGGCGGTCGGTTTTGACGCCCGGCGCGGTGATAGTGTTAATGTGATCAGTGCACCATTCCGGGTGGAACCGGAGCCCGAGCCGCTGCCCGAGCCGCCCATCTGGGAGCAGGCCTGGGCACAGGAACTGGCCCGCACGGCATTGTTGGCTCTGGTGGGACTGCTGGCCATCCTTCTGGTGGTGCGGCCCTTGCTCAGGCAGCTGGCTGCCCAGGGCGCCGCCGGAAAAGAGGAAGACGAAGAGGCCAGGGCTGCGGCCGAAGGCGAGGGCGAAGTGGGTGAGGATCAACTCAGCCTGACCAGCCAGGGGGATGAGCCCATGGCACTGCCCGGCAAGGGGCCGAGAGACTATGAAACGAACCTGGAACGGGTGCGTGAATTGATCAAGGATGATCCCAAACTGGTGGCTCAAGTGGTGAAGAACTGGGTGGCGGAAGATGGAGCCTAAAAGCAAACTGAGTGGTCCGGATCGTGCCGCGGTCTTTCTGATGAGCCTCGGTGAGGAGGCGGCGGCGGAAGTGCTTCGGCACATGGGTCCCAAGGAGGTCCAGAGTGTCGGTACCGCCATGGCCTCACTCACCAACGTCTCCAAGTCGGACGTGGCACAGGTGATTGATGATTTTGTCGCCACGGTGGATGAACAGACGGCCCTGGGCATGGGGTCTGACGACTACATCCGCAACGTGCTCACCTGGGCGCTGGGCAAGGACAAGGCCGATGGCGTCATTGACCGCATCCTGCTGGGGCGTAACTCCAAGGGCCTTGAATCCCTCAAGTGGATGGATCCGCGTGCAGTCGCCGAGGTGATCCGTCTGGAGCACCCGCAGATCATCGCCATCGTGCTGTCGTATCTGGATCCCGATCATGCGGCCGCTGTGCTGTCCTTCCTGCCGGAACGGACGCAGCCGGACATCCTCATGCGCATTGCCACACTCGATGGCGTGCAGCCTTCCGCCCTGCAGGAACTGGACGAGATCCTGGAGCGACAGTTCGCCGGCAACATGAACGTCAAGTCTTCCAGTGTGGGCGGCGTCAAGAGCGCTGCCACCATCCTCAATTTCATGGATTCCTCCAAGGAAGGCTCCATCCTTGACAAGGTCCGGGATGTGGATGAGTCCTTGAGTCAGAAGATTCAGGATCTCATGTTCGTCTTCGCCAACCTGGCGGATCTGGACGACCGCAGCATCCAGTCCCTGCTCAGAGAGCTGTCGACGGACTCCCTGGTGATGGCCCTGAAGGGCGCCGACGAGACCGTGAAGGACAGGATCTTCAAGAATATGTCCAAGCGGGCAGGCGAGATGCTGCAGGACGATCTCGAGGCCAAGGGACCGGTACGCCTGAGCGAAGTGGAGGCGGCCCAGAAGGAGATCCTTGGCATTGCTCGCCGCATGGCCGAGTCCGGCGAGATCGTCCTTGGCAACAAGGGCTCCGAGCAGATGGTGTAAGGAGGCAAGAGCATGGGCGGCAACGAGCGCGTGATTCCCCAGGCCCAGGCGGGCCTGGCCCAGTTGTGGAAGATTCCCGAGGTGGGGGATCCTTCTGCGGAGCCCGAACCAGAGGCCCAGGCCGGCGCAGAGACCGAATCCACGGAGGAAGTCGAACTCACGTTGCCCACCGCGGAGCGTATCCGTGAGATTGAGGATCAGGCCTATCAGGCTGGATTCGAGCGGGGACGAGAGGCGGGTTATGAGGAGGGGCTGAACACCGGACGCGAGATGGGGTACAAGGACGGCGAAGCCAAGGGTGTGAAAGCGGGCGAGAAGATCATCGAGCAACGGACGAAGGCCTGGGATCGGTTGCTCCAGGGTCTGGTCAGTCCCTACGAGGAACTGGACGCCGTGATCGAGGATGAACTGGCACAACTGGCCATCGCCGTGGCGAGGCAGTTGGTGCGTCGTGAATTACGCACGGACCCATCGGCCATCGTGGCGGTATTGCGCGAAGCGCTGGGGGCACTGCCCAGCGCGGATCGCAAGGTCAGGCTGTATCTGCATCCTCAGGATGCCAGGCTGGTCAAGGAGGCATTGCATCTCAACGACCTGGAACGGCCCTGGTCCGTGGTGGAGGACCCCACGCTCAGTCGTGGTGGCGTCAAGGTGGAGACGGATACCTCGCGGGTGGATGCCAGTCTGGAATCGAGGCTCAATGCGGTGATTGCGTCCCTGTGGGGCGGTGAGCGTCGCAGCGATAGCCTTGAGGTTGAGGCGGTGGGAGAACACCCCGCCGAGGTGAGGGCGTCTGAGTCAGCCTCCGGAGAGGGTCATGGGTGAGGCCTCCGTCATTCCCCGATCAATTGCCACCCAGGCCCGGGTTGCACGGCTCGAGGCGCGGCTGAAGCGCTACCGGGGGCGTCTTGAACACGCCCGCCCGGTGGTGGCCGAGGGGCGCCTGGTGCGCATGGTGGGACTGACCCTGGAAGCAGAGGGGTGTCAGGTTTCCGTCGGTGGCCGCTGTCGGGTCGTCAGCCTGGATGATCATGAAGTCGAGGCCGAGGTGGTGGGATTCTCCGGCGAGCGGACCTACCTGATGCCGGTGGGCGATGTCAGCGGCCTGACACCGGGGGCCCGTGTGATCCCCACACGCCATGCTCGCGAGACGCTGGTGGGAGAGGCCCTGCTGGGCCGGGTACTGGATGGCTCGGGTCGCCCCCTGGACGGCGCGGGGGTACCGCAATGCGATGACCATGTATCGTTGCATGGCCGGCCCATCAACCCGCTGGCCCGGGAACCCATCCATGAGCCGCTGGATGTGGGGATCCGTGCCATCAACGGCCTGCTCACCGTGGGGCGGGGCCAGCGCATGGGGCTTTTCGCCGGCAGTGGTGTGGGCAAGAGTGTGCTGCTGGGCATGATGACCCGTTACACCGCGGCAGACATCACCGTGGTGGGCCTGATCGGTGAGCGTGGGCGTGAGGTGAACGAGTTCGTCCAGAAGATCCTGGGACCGGAGGGCATGGCCCGGGCGGTGGTGGTGGCGGTACCTGCGGATCACCCACCCTTGATGCGCCTGCATGGAGCCATGCTGGCCACCAGCATTGCCGAGTATTTCCGCGACAAGGGGCATAACGTGCTGCTGCTGATGGATTCGCTGACGCGTTTCGCCCAGGCCCAGCGGGAGATCTCCCTGGCCATTGGCGAACCCCCTGCCACCAAGGGCTACACCCCCTCGGTCTTTGCCCGTCTGCCGCAGTTGGTGGAACGCGCTGGCAATGGGGATCGGGGCTCAGGCTCGATCACCGCATTCTACACCGTGCTGGCGGAGGGCGATGACACCAATGACCCGATCTCCGACGCGGCCCGGGCCATCCTGGATGGGCACGTGGTGCTCTCCCGGCGTATTGCCGATACGGGACGATACCCGGCCATCGATGTGGAGGCCTCCGTATCGCGGGTGATGAACGATATCGTCGACCCGGGGCATGTGCAGGCCGCCCGCCAATTCAAGCAACTTTATTCACAATATCAGCAAAACCGCGACCTGATCAGCGTGGGGGCCTATCAAAAAGGGTCCGATCCCCGCGTTGACGAGGCGATTGCCCTGTTTCCCCGTCTGGAGCGTTTTCTGCAGCAGGACCTGCGGGAGGCCGTGAACTTCAAGAAGAGCCTGCGGGCACTGGAAGATCTCGTCTCCAGACGGGAATCGGCGCAGGCAGAGAAACCCGTCCAGCAGGCCGCCCCTGCCGGTCGCGCAACGTCGTCGTGAGGTGAGATCCAATGAATCGATCCAAGCGTATGGAACCTGTGGCCCGTCTGGCCGACACCCGACAGCAGAAGGCGGCGCGTCAGTTGGGGGACTGGCAGAAGACCCTGGAAGATCGCCTCGCCAGGCTGGATGAATTGAGCGGGTATCGCGATGAATATGCCCAGCGATTCGAGTCCAGCACGTCGGTTCCGCTCAATGGCTTGGGACTGCAGGACTACCGATTATTTCTGTCACGGCTGAACCAGGCCATCGAGCAACAGATGAAACTGGTGCAGGCGGCGAGGGCAGAGCTGGAACGCAGTCGCGGTCAGTGGGTCGAGGCCCGGGGGCGCACGGAGGCGATCAACCGTGTGGTTGAACGGTTTGAGGTCGAGGAGCGTCATGAGATGGACCGGCGGGAGCAGGCCGAGCAGGATGATCGCAATGTGCAGCGCAAACCTGATTTGTAGGACGGCACGTTTCTTGACTGTCAATTGATCCAGAGTGGCCATCACATAGGTATCCCGTCATGGATATGCCCATCATGCAATTCCCCCTGCCAATGCGGGGCTCCGGAGAAGGCGGTCTGGCGCAATTCGTCAAGGAATTGCCGCCTGAACTTCAGGAAGAGCTGGCCGAGGGAGGTAACTTCTGGGAGAGTCTTTTGCTGCATTTTCAGGCGCTGGAAGCAGATCTGCCGGGTGAACTCGGCGATCACTTGCCGGACGGTTTGATGTTGCCGACCGATCTGGATGCCGACAAGCTCAGGGCACTGATGGAGGAGCAGGGCGAGGCCGACGCACAGGGTCTGTTCGCCATGCTCCATGCCTTGAGGGGCGAAGAACTGCCAGCACACGGCCAGGTGTTGCCGCTACAGACAGGGGAGCAGGACACTCGCCCCAACCTCCTGACCGCCGCCATGGCACAGGTATGGCGAGGCGGTGTCGAGGGTCAGCCACAGACGCCGGTTCAGGTGCAGTCCATCGAGACCCTGCTGGCACGTGCCATCCCGCAGGCGGAGGGGACGGGCCGGGAGGGGCTGTCCGTGCAGATGGCCGGGGATATGTCACTGAGCCTGCAGCCTGCCTCCCAGCAGCAGTCGGGGCTGCGCGTCATGAACCTGGATGTGCCCATGTCGCAACCCAAGTGGAATGAGGCGGTGAGCAACCGGGTGCTATGGATGGTGAACCAGAATGTGCAAGGGGCCGAACTGCGCCTGAATCCACCCCACCTGGGGCCATTGGAGATCCGCGTGTCCATGGAGGGCGATCGCGCCAATGTGCAGTTCCTGGCGGCCCACGCGGTCACCCGGGATGCCCTGGACGCCGCCATGCCCCGGTTGCGGGAGATGTTTGCGGAAAACGGCGTGCAACTGGGTGATGTGGATGTCTCGCACCGGGAGGCTGGAGATGGGGAGCAGTCCGGTCAGGAGGAGGGCCAGGGGGCTGGCATGACCCAGGCGGAGGGCGCAGCCGGGGGCGAGATTCAGGACGGCGGTATCTCGGGTAGGCCATCGGGTCTGCTGGATGCCTATGCCTGAAATATGGTCGCTCCGGAGCCGATGCGTGCTGTGTGACCTGTGAATGAGGATGATGTCCGCGCCAGGGCAGGGACAAGAACCAAAACGGAGTAACAGGATATGTTGAACAACGTTCGCATCGGTACCCGCCTGCTGGTGGGAGTGGCTGCGGTGCTCCTGGTCACCCTGGGCCTGGTCATCCCCACAGCGCTTAACGCCATCAGCCAGATCACGGAGCGCGCCCAGTTGAGGCAACTGGAGGATCTGTTCATGGCGCTGCAGGCCTCCGTGGAGGAGACGAGTCTGCGAGCGCAGACCCAGGCCGAGGTGGTCGCCAGTCAGCCGCATGTGCAGCGGGCCTTTGCCGAGCGGAACCGAGAGGCGTTGACGGAACTCACCTTGCCCATCTTCGAACGGATGCGTGATGAATATGACGCGGTTCAGTTCCAGTTCCTGACGGCCCCCGCCACCTCCTTCCTGCGCCTGCACATGCTGGATCGCCATGGTGATGATCTGCGCAGCATGCGCGAGACCGTGGTTCAGGCCAATCGCCAGGGGCGCCCCGTGCGAGGACTCGAGCGCGGTGTGGCGGGTCTGGGTGTACGTGGCGTGACACCGGTTCGCCATCAGGGTGAGTCGGTGGGGGTGGTGGAGTTCGGACTCTCCTTCGGAGACCCCTTTTTCCAGGACTTCACCGAGCAATACGGTGTTCGTGCGGCCCTGCATATCCCCACTGACCGAGGCTTCGAGACCTTTGCCGGTACCATCGGTGGCCCAGCCCGCTTCCGCGAGGATCATCTGGATCGGGTGATGGGGGGCGACACCCTTCTGCAAACCATGGAGCATCAGGGGCAGGCCGTCGCCCTCTACGCAGGCTCGGTCCTGGATTTTGCCGGCCGCCCGGTGGGTGTGCTGGAAGTGATGATCGACCGCAGTGATTACGTGGCCGAGTATCGTCAGGCGTTGATGGGGGTCCTGGGTATTGGGGCACTGGTCATGCTGGGTGGGCTGCTGGCGGCCTGGTTCATCGCCCGTGGCATTGTGGTACCGCTCAGACTCACCGCCCAGCGCATGGATGAGATCGCTCAGGGGGACGGTGATCTCACACAGCGTCTGCCCGCCGAGGGGCGCAATGAACTGGCACAGCTTTCCCAATCCTTCAATGGTTTTGTGGACAAGATTCATCAGTTGGTGCGCCAGATCGTTGGCGCCTCAACCCAGGTGGCCGCTGCGGCAGAGCAACTCTCGGCAACCACCGAAGAGACGGTTCAGCAGATCAAGCGTCAGCAAAGTGAATCGGATCAGGTGGCCACCGCCATGAACGAGATGGCCGCCACGGTCCAGGATGTGGCCCGCAACGCCTCCGAGGCGGCCCAGGCGGCGACCGGAACGAACCAGGAGGCACATGCCGGCAATGACGTGGTGAACCGGACGATTGAGGCCATCGAGACGCTGGCCAATGAGGTGGAGAATGCGGCTCAGGCCATCGAGCGGGTGTCGCACCAAAGCGATGAGATCGGCAAGGTGCTGGATGTGATCCGTGATGTGGCCGAGCAGACCAATCTGCTGGCCCTGAATGCGGCCATTGAAGCGGCTCGCGCCGGTGAACAGGGGCGTGGCTTCGCCGTGGTGGCCGACGAGGTGCGCACGCTGGCCAGCCGCACACAGGAATCCACCAACGACATCCGTGGCATCATCGAGAGTCTCCAGGCGGGTACTCATGAGGCAGTGCAGACCATGACGACCAGCCGCGCCAAGGCACGCGACAGCGTGGAACAGGCTGCGTCGGCGGGCCAGAGCCTGCGGTCCATCAATCAGTCCGTCGGGACCATCAACGATATGAACGCGCAGATCGCCAGTGCCGCCGAGGAGCAGTCTGCGGTGGCGGAGGAAATCAATCGCAATATCAATAACATCAGCCATGCCGTTGAACAGACGGCAACGGGATCGGACCAGATTGCCCGCGCCAGCGAGGAACTGGCTCGTCTGGCGGCCGACCTCCAATCTTCGGTAGGTCGCTTCAGGATATGACCATGACGAGTTGACCGATCTGGCATGAGGGCGGTTAATTCGCCATCATGTCGGCACAAGCATCGTCACTTCGTTAGACTCCCCCAGGTTTGACACGCCCCCTGCTTCCCGCGGAGCAGGGGGCGTGTTTGCGTCTATGGCATCTGTCAAAATTATGGCGAAATGCTGGGTGCGTGAATTTCAAGACTTTGATTAATCAATGATTTTCCGGGGATTTCGTGTGTGGCATGTGCCTTGCATCAGCCCCGATAGAGGGAGACCGTCCGATGGCCAAGAAACCTGAAAAAAGCAAGCTCGACCTGAATCCCAATGCCGGCAAGAGCGGTGGCAAGGGGGGCGCCTTGAAATTGATCCTGATCGTGTTGGTGACCTTCGTGGTGGCCGCTGCGGTGGGAGGGGGCGCCGCCTGGTATTTCCTGGTGATGCAAGCGGATCGTCCATCAGCAGAGCAGACCGTTGTGGCCGAGCCGCAATACCTGCCGCTGGAACCACCGCTGGTGGTGAATTTCTCCGGTTCGGAGCGCATCCGGTTTGCACAGGTGGGCATTGTGGTGATGGCACGCAGTGAAGACGTCTTTACGGGCGTGGAGCGACACATGCCGGTGATACGCAACAACCTCATGCTGCTGCTGAGCCAGAAGACCTATGACCAATTGGTCACTCCTGAGGGCAAGGAGGCGTTGCGCGCCGAGGTACTGGAAGAGATTCGCGGTGTGCTGGAGCAGCGCGGGGCGCCCTCGAACGTGGAAGCGATCTATTTCAATAACCTGGTGATGCAGTGAGGCTGGGCCATGCCGACCAATGATGTTCTTTCCCAGGACGAGATTGATGCCCTTTTGCACGGGGTCGATAGCGGGGCGGTGGAAACCGAGGAGGATTTCCTGGCCCATGACGGGGTGGCACGTGGTTATGACCTGACCACCCAGGACCGCATCGTGCGGGGTCGGATGCCGACCCTGGACATGATCAACGAACGCTTCGCCCGCTACATGCGTATCGGCATGTTCGAACTGCTGCGCCGGTCTGCCGAGATCTCGGTACTCGGCATCAAGATGATGAAATTCGGGGAGTACGTCCATTCGCTTTACCTGCCCACCAGTCTGAACATGGTTCGCGTCAAGCCCTTGAGAGGGACGGCCCTGTTCGTCATTGATCCCAAACTGGTTTTCATCCTGGTGGACAACTTCTTCGGGGGCGACGGGCGTTACCCGGCCAAGATCGAGGGTCGGGAGTTCACACCCACGGAACTGCGGGTCATTCGCATGCTGCTTGAGCAGTCCTTCCGTGATTACAAGCAGGCATGGGCCCCGGTGATGGATCTGGAGTTTGAATACAGCCGCTCGGAAGTCAATCCGCAGTTCGCCAATATCGTCAGCCCCACCGAAGTGGTGGTGGTGTGTTCCTTCCAGGTTGAACTGGATGGAGGTGGTGGAGAGTTCCACATCACGATGCCCTACTCAATGATCGAGCCGATCCGGGATCAGTTGGATACAGGGCTGCAAAGCGATCGCGCCGATGTGGATGATCGCTGGCCCAAGGCCCTTCGGGAAGAGTTGAAGATGATTCAGGTGGAGGTCAGCGCGACCCTGGCAGAGGCCGAGTTGACCGTGGCGGAAATGATCAACCTCAAGCCGGGAGACGTCATCCCCATCGAAATGCCTGAAAACATCATTCTGCGGGCGGAGGACGTCCCAGTCCTGCGAGGTGAGTTTGGCATTTCCCTGAATCCGTGACGAAATCTCGCCAAATTTCATGATTAACCTTCAAAAACAATAAGATAAATGAGAAAATCGGGGCTTCCCGTTGCACCAGTTGGGTGAACCCAGATGCCCCTCAAAAAACCTCGCCTTGAGCAGTCGCCGCGCCGGATTCTCACCGCCCATGCGGGGCTGGCACTGATTGGCGAGGCGATTGCGGCATCCCGCCTGGATCAGGCGGTGAAGTCGATGGGATCTTACCGGGGCACCGACCATGGTCAGGTGCTCAGCACCTACCTGGGGCTGCTTACCCTGGGCAAAAGCGACTTTGAAGCCGCCGAAGGGGTGCGCAAGGATCCGTTCTTTCTGTCCTGCATGGGCTTGAAGCGCGGCCTGTCGGCAGCGCGCTTGCGTCAGCGCATGGATGCCTCGGCCATGGATTATGCCCGCGCCCTGGATCGAGCCAACCTGACCTTCCTCCAGCAGGCGAAGGTGCCGGTGACGCCGTTGTCCTGTGGCCACGTGGCGCTGGATCTGGACCTGTTTGCCCAGGACAACTCGGGCACCCACAAGGAAGGCGTGGGCTACACCTATCGGGGCTTTGACGGCTACGGCGTGATGCCGGCCTATCTGGGTGAAGAGGGCTGGTGTCTCGCCACCGAGCTCAAGCCTGGATCCGAGAACAGCCAGAACGGCTTCGGGTTCGTGCTGGATCGCGTGCTGCCAGCGGCGCGCAGCCTCACTGAACGCCCCATTCTGATGCGCCTGGACAGTGCCCATGATGCCCTGGAAAACCGAGTGCGCGCGCAGGCCGAAGGCATCGACTTCGTCATCAAGTGGAACCCCCGACAGGCGTCGGCCGCGGACTGGATGGCGCATGCGGATGGCCTGGAGGCAAGCAAGGTCAAGTGGGAAACGCCCCGCGAGGGTAAGCGGATCGCCACCTTCAGCGTCAACGAAACCCGCAGCTGGCAAGGGCGGGAGTACACCTTCCGACGCGTCATGCGCGTGGTGGAGCGCACCATTGACCGCAAGGGCCAGGCATTGGTGTTCCCCGACCTGGAGGTCGAGGGCTGGTGGACCTCCTTGGAGTTTTCCGATGACGACACCATCGCCCTGTATCGCGGCCATGCCACCTGCGAGCAATTCCATTCCGAGTTCAAGACCGACATGGACCTGGAGCGCCTGCCCTCCGGCAAGTTCGACACCAACACCCTGGTCATGGCAGCGGGCACTTTCGTGTACAACGTCCTGCGCTGGATTGGCCTGCAGGGGCTGATCGGCGATGACTCGCCCGTGCGCCATCCCGCCAAGCGCCGCCGCATCCGCACTGTGTTCCAGGAGTTGATCAGCCTGCCTGCTCAGCTGGTTCACCACGCCCGTCAGGTCTGGTTGCGCTTTGGCGCTCACTGCCCCGGCTTTGCGGCCTTCAAGCGAGTGTTCACACAGCTCCAGGCTTGCGCTTCCGGATAGCGGGAAACGCCGGCTCACATCCTGAACCCTTGCACACAGCCTGGGGCACAGGCGGTGCGGATACCTGTGGCTCCGGCCCTGGGAATCACCCCCAACTGCTGCTTGGAAAGGCTTGAATTTCATGGATGAACGCCTTCAGGTAACCTGAACGCTGGTTGGCCACCGGTCACAGCATCGCTCGCGGGGTCGCCCCCGTGCCAGGGCCGATTTCCGGTCGGGCGGGCGAGGTTGGCCACGGATTCAGGATTTCCAATGGATTCAATGCATTGAAGATTGTAGGGCAAGTGAAGCTCTCGAACTGAATATCAGGAGGCTCCCATGAGTGAAAAAAACGAGCAGGACAAGGCTGCTGACGCTGAAGACCCCTGGGCTGCCGCCCTGGCGGAACAGGCTGAAGCCGAGAGCAAGAATCAGAAGCCGGAAGGCGAGGGAGGCGAGCAAAGTGCCCAGGACGACCTGGACAAGCTGCTGGCCGAGCAGGAGGCGTCAATGCAGGACGCCGGGGCCAAAGCCGATGCCAAGGCTGGCAAAGATGCCGCGAGGGATGCTGGCGAGGGAGATCAGGCCGGCAAGGCGAAGCCGGGTGAGGACGATGACTTCGAACACGCAGGTGAGAGTTCGGCGGCCATGGGGGCGAAGAAGGTCTCACGGGCGGAGTTTGAGGATCTCATGGATGAATCCAGGAAGGGCAAAGGGGATTCGGATCTGAACCTGGATGTGATCCTGGATGTGCCGGTGACCATTTCCATGGAGATCGGCCGTACCAAGATACCCATTCGCAATCTTCTTCAATTGAACCAGGGATCGGTGGTGGAACTGGATCGTCTGGCTGGCGAGCCCCTGGATGTCATGGTCAACGGCACGTTGGTGGCCCATGGCGAGGTGGTGGTGGTCAACGAGAAATTCGGTATTCGACTCACCGATGTCATCAGCCCGGCGGAACGGGTGAGAAAGCTCAAGTGAGGTCCTCCATGCGCACCGCAACACAGATCATGACCGCTCTGGGGCTGCTCTGCATGCCCTGGATGCTGGCTGCCGAGGAGGTCCAGCGCGGCACCCCGGGGCTGGGTGTCACCGGCGACGGCGCCGCACATCTTGTGCAGCTGGTGCTGGGCCTGATTGTGGTGGTGGCCGCCATTCTGGTGCTGGGTTTTGTACTGCGCCGCATCCACGGGCTTTCCGGTGGGCTTTCCAGCGACTTCAGGGTGCTGGGCAGTGTCTCCCTGGGTTCCCGGGAGCGCATGGTGCTGGTGCAGGTGGGCGATGTGCAAATGGTGGTGGGCGTGGCCCCGGGGCGCGTGCAGACCCTGCATGTGCTGGAGCGTCCCATTGATGTGAACCCGACTGCGGTCAAGGGCGCCGACCCGTCCTTCGCCCAGCGTTTGCGCACCGCCATGAGCGGTCAGGGGGCGTCGTCATGAAACCCCGCGTCGGGTGGGCCCTTTGGCTGCCGCTGCTGGCCCTGTTGCCTCTGGATACGGCCATGGCGCAGGCAGGATTCGACATCCTGACCGTGGAGCCAGGGCCGGATGGCAGTGAGACCTATTCGGTCACCCTGCAGATCCTGATCCTGATGACCCTGATGAGCCTGCTCCCGGCGGCGCTCATCATGCTCACCGCCTTCACGCGCATCATCATCGTGCTGGGTATTCTGCGTCAGGGCATCGGTACCACCCAGACGCCTTCCAACCAGATCCTCATCGGTCTGGCCCTGTTTCTCACCTTCTTCGTGATGGCGCCGGTCTTTCAGGCGGTGAACGAGGAGGCCGTGCAGCCCTTCGTGGCAGAGGAAATCTCTCAGGAAGAGATGGTGCAGCGGGCCTGGGAGCCCATGCGGGACTTCATGCTGGAGCAGACCCGCGAAACGGACATCGCCATGTTTGCGCGCATTGCGGGCTACGAGAGCTTCGAGTCCCCCGAGGAGGTGCCTTTTTCGGTCCTGGTGCCCTCGTTCATCACCAGTGAGCTCAAGACCGCCTTCCAGATCGGGTTTCTGATCCTGATTCCGTTCCTGATCGTGGATCTGGTGGTGGCCAGCGTGCTGATGTCCATGGGGATGATGATGCTCTCCCCGCTGATCATCTCGCTGCCCTTCAAGATCATGCTGTTCGTGCTGGTGGATGGCTGGGCCCTGATCATGGGCACCCTGGCCACCAGCTTTTTCGCCTGAGGAGGCCGAGATGACCCCCGAGACCGTCGTGGAAGTGGGCCAGGAGGCATTGATGACCATCATCATGCTGGCTGCGCCGGTGCTCATCACCGGGCTGAGCATCGGACTGTTCATTGGCATGATTCAGGCCGCCACATCCATTCAGGAAATGACCCTGTCGTTCATTCCCAAGCTGCTGGGGATGTTCGCCGCCCTGATCGTGTTCGGTGGCTGGATGCTGGATCTTCTGGTCAATTACGTGACCCGTCTCTACGACGCCATTCCCGGACTGATCGGGTAGGTGGGGAGGCATCTCATGTTCAGTTTCACCGAAGCCGAACTCCTTGCCCTGGTCGCCGCTTTCGTGTGGCCTTTCGTGCGCATCAGTGCGATGTTGCTGGCGGCGCCCATCTTTGGCGCGGGTACGGTGCCGGTCCGGGTTCGCATTGTGCTGGCCCTGGTGTTGGCACTCATGGTGGCGCCGCTGTTGCCCGAGCCACCGCCGGTGTCGCCGTTCAGCCTGGAAGGGCTTCTGGTCACGGCTCAGCAGGTGCTGATCGGGCTCACCATGGGCTTCATCCTGCAAATGGTATTGAGTGCCCTGACCATGGCGGGTGAATCCATCGCCCTGTCCATGGGGCTGGGCTATGCCTCCATGGTGGATCCGGCCATGGGGGTTCAGGTGCCGGTGGTCTCCCAGTTCTTCATGATCATGGGGACGTTGATCTTTCTGGCCATGAATGGCCACCTGGTGATGCTGGAGATGCTGCTGCGCAGTTTTGAAATGATGCCTGTGGCGGTGGACGGGCTCAGCCAGGTGGATATGTGGGCGGTGGTGCAGTTCGGTTCCACCATGTATGTGGGGGCACTGCTGGTGGGGCTGCCTATTGTGTCCGCCATGCTCATGGTCAATCTGTCCATGGGGGTGATCACTCGCGCCTCACCGCAGTTGAACATCTTCGCCGTGGGTTTCCCCATGATGATCCTGTTGGGGTTCATTCTCATCATGTTCACGCTGCCCGCCCTCTCGCTACGGGTCGAGGATCTGGCCATGGCCGGATTCAGCGTCATCTCAAGGATGCTGGGGGGCTAGGTCATGGCCGAAAACGAAACCTCACAGGAAAAAACCGAACAACCCACCCCCAAACGCCTGCGCGACGCGCAGGACAAGGGACAGGTGGCCAGTTCCAAGGAGCTGAACACCACGCTGGTGCTGCTGGCGGGTTCCGGTACCCTGCTCGCGCTCGGCGGCGACATGCTCAACCGGATTCAGGAGCTGATCCGGCGTAGCTTCATGGTGGATCGGGAGCGCATCTTCGATCCTGCTTTCATGCTCACCGCCCTTGAACACCGCATCGCCGAGGCCCTGCTGGTACTGGCGCCGATGATGCTCATCCTCGTGGTGGCCGCGATCACGGGCCCGGTGGTGATGGGGGGTGGGCGTTTTCGGCCCCAGGGCATGGCCCCCAAGCCGGACAAGCTCAGCCCCATCAAGGGCATCAAACGGATCTTCGGCCCCCAGGGTGCCATGGAACTGGGCAAGACCCTGGCCAAGTTTTCGCTGATCACCACGGTGGCCTCATTCCTGTTGTGGAACCTCTCCGGACGTATCGTTGGTCTGGGCGCCCAGGACATGGTGCCCGGGGTCGTGCATGCCGGTTACCTGATTGCCTGGACCTTCGTGGCCTTGAGCGTCTCGCTGATCCTGGTGGCCATGATCGACGTGCCATTCCAGATCTGGAACCACCAGCGCCAGTTGCGCATGACCAAGCAGGAGGTCAAGGACGAGTTCAAGGAGACGGAAGGCAAGCCGGAGGTGAAGAGCAAGATCCGCCAGACCCAGCAGGAGATCTCCCAGCGCCGCATGATGAGCGAGGTGCCCAAGGCGGACGTGGTGGTGACCAACCCCACGCACTTTGCGGTGGCACTGAAGTATGACCAGTCAAAGATGGGGGCTCCCCGGGTGGTGGCCAAGGGGGCGGATGAAGTGGCGGCGGAGATCCGCCAGGTGGCTCGTGTGCATCAGGTGCCGCTGTTCTCGGCGCCGCCCCTGGCGCGCGCCCTGTTCTTCAGCACCCGCCTGGATCAGGAGATCCCGGCCGGCCTGTATGTGGCCGTGGCGCAGGTGCTGGCCTATGTCTATCAGTTGCGCCATGCCCATCGTCAGGGCACTGACGAGCCACCACCGCCCGATGACCTGCCCGTGCCCAGTGAATTTCTCAAGCGCGACCCCACCCGTGGGGAGGAACCCTAGATGAATGCCCTGATGGAATCCCTGCGCAGTATCCAGCGGTCGGGCCTGGGCGCGCCCTTGCTGCTCATGGCGCTGCTCACCATGATGGTGATCCCGCTGCCGCCCCTGGCGCTGGATCTGCTGTTCACCTTCAACATCGCCCTGTCACTGGTGGTGATCCTGGTGGCTGTCTACACGCCCCGGCCACTGGAATTCGCGGTGTTTCCTACGGTGCTGCTGGTGGCCACCCTGTTGCGTCTGGCCCTGAACGTGGCTTCCACCCGGGTGATCCTCCTGGAAGGGCATACCGGTACCGATGCCGCCGGCAACGTGATCGGCGCCTTCGGCGACTTCGTGGTGGGCGGTAACTACGCCGTGGGCCTGGTGGTGTTCGCCATCCTGGTGATCATCAACTTCGTGGTGGTCACGAAGGGGGCGGGGCGTGTCTCGGAGGTGAGCGCCCGCTTCACCCTGGACGCCATGCCCGGCAAGCAGATGGCCATCGATGCCGACCTCAACTCCGGCCTCATCTCCCAGGATGAAGCCCGCCGGCGACGTGACGAAGTGGCTCAGGAGGCAGATTTCTATGGATCCATGGACGGCGCCAGCAAGTTCGTCCGTGGTGATGCCATTGCCGGCATCCTGATCCTGTTCATCAACATCATTGGCGGGCTCATCATCGGCACCTTGCAGCACGCCATGAGCGTGGGCGATGCCGCCACCAACTACATCCTGCTCACCATCGGTGATGGTCTGGTGGCGCAGATTCCCTCCCTGCTGCTGTCCTCTGCCACGGCCATCATCGTCACTCGCGTCTCCACCTCCCAGGATATGGGTCAGCAGGTGCTCAGCCAGTTGTTCGGCGCTCCCCGGGCCCTGTTCGTCGCGGCGGGTATCGTGGGTGCGCTGGGGATGGTGCCGGGCATGCCCAACATGGTCTTCCTGAGCCTGGCGACCCTCATGGCGACCAGCGGTTATCTGATGATGCAGCGGAGCAAGGCGCTGGAGGCGGCCGAGGCGCAGGAGATGGAGGCCGAGGCGCCGCCGCCGAGCCCGGAGATGAAGGAGCTTACCTGGGACGATGTGCCGCCCGTGGATCTGGTGGGCCTGGAGGTGGGCTATCGCCTGATCCCCTTGGTGGACCGCTCCCAGGGGGGGCAGCTCATGGGACGCATCAAGGGCGTGCGCCGCAAGCTGTCCCAGGAGCTGGGGTTCCTGATCCAGCCGGTGCACATCCGTGACAACCTGGACCTGGGCCCGAATCACTATCGCATCACCCTCATGGGGGTGACGGTAGGCGAGGGCGAGGTCTTCACCGACCGGGAGATGGCCATCAATCCCGGACAGGTGTTCGGCGAGGTGAAGGGCACGCCCACCAAGGACCCCACCTTCGGGCTGGACGCCCTGTGGATCGATCCGGCGCAGCGGGAGGAGGCCCAGGGCCTGGGTTACACCGTGGTGGACGCCGGCACGGTGGTGGCTACCCATCTGTCGCAGATCCTCCGGGATCATGCCCATGAGTTGCTGGGTCATGAAGAGGTGCAGCACCTGCTGGATACCCTGGGCAAGCATTCGCCCAAGCTGGTGGAGAACCTGGTGCCCAAGACCCTGAGCCTGGGCGTGGTGCTCAAGGTGATGCAGAACCTGCTGGCGGAACAGATCCCCATTCGGGATATGCGCACCATCGCCGAAACCTTGGCGGAGCATGGTCCGCGCAGTCAGGATCCCGACGTTCTCACCGCGGCAGTGCGGGTGTCCCTGTCCCGTTCCATCGTGCAGAACATCATTGGAACGGCATCGGAGCTGCCTTTGCTGGCCATTGATCCCTCCCTGGAACAGATTTTGCAGAAGTCTTCACAAGGGGCCTCGGGAGCGGGGTTGGGCATCGAGCCGGGGCTGGCCGAACGCCTGCAACGCTCCATCGCCGAGGCCTCCCAACGCCAGGAAATGTCCGGAGAACCCTCCGTCCTGGTGGTCTCGCCCGATATCCGGCCCTGGATGGCCCGCTGGTTACGCAGTGCTGTACGGGGGCTGAACGTGCTGGCCTACACCGAAATACCGGATAACAAGCAGATCCGGGTGGTGGCCACTGTGGGACGGGAAGAGACCTGACAGGTGAAATACAGGCCGGCCCGGGCAATGTGCCGGGGTCGGAGCGAAACGGATAACGGGTATCGACATGAAGATTAAACGCTATTTTGCACCCGACATGCGCCAGGCGATTCGTCAGGTGCGTGACAGCCAGGGTCCGGATGCGGTGATCCTCTCAAGTCGCAGCGTGGACGGAGGGATCGAGCTGATCGCCGCCATCGATTACGACGAGGACCTGGTAACGGAAATGGCGGATCAGGAGGAACATGGAGATGCGCCGCGTGCCGCCCGCGCATCCGACTCCCCGTCGCAGGACGACGGGCTGGAGGATGATCTGCTCTCGCTGGGTGTGGATGCGAAGTCAAAGGGCCAGGGGCAGATGCCATCACGTCGTGGGGCAGGGGATTCCTGGGCGCGCCTGCCTCAAGACGCCACCCCATCCAGGGTGAACAAAAGGGAGTCGTCCGGGAATGCGAGTGCATCGTCGGAAGACGACCCCCTGAGCGCGATGATGACACCCCTGGTTGAGCCCCCGGACAGGCAGAAACAAACCCCCTCACGCAAAAAGCCTGAGTCAGGGCAGGCCAGGGCCAGGGCAGCCACGCAGAGTGACCCTGAGGATGCCGCCTTCAAGGCCATGCGCAAGGAAATTCAGGGATTGCGTGGATTGCTGCAGGAACAACTCTCGGTATTGATGGACCAGGAGTTTGCCCGTTCTGAACCCTGGCGTGCGGCCATCGTCCAGCGCCTGGCGTCCATGGGGGTGGATCACGAAGTGGCCCGCACGGTGGCCAGTGCGGTGGAGTTGGACAACTCCCCGGTCGCTGGCCGGTTCGAGCCGGTGGAAGGGTGGTCCGAGGCCCTGCGCCAGCTGGCGGGCCTGCTGCCCATCGCCGACGATGACCTCCTGGATCACAATGGTATCATTGCCTTTGTAGGCCCCAGTGGCGTGGGTAAAACCACAACGCTGGCCAAACTGGCGGCGCTGGCCAGCCTGCGGCACGGGCAGGAATCCATCGCCATCATCACCACCGATGTCTATCGCCTGGGCGCTCATCGTCAGTTGCAGACCATCGGTCAGTTACTTGGGGTCACCGTTCATCTGGCGCAGACAGAGCAGCAACTCAAGGATATGCTTAGGCGAGTGAAGTCCAAAAGGCTTGTGCTGATCGATACGACCGGAACCAATCAGCGTGACAAGGGCATGCTCGATGAGCTGGCTCAGGTCACCTCGGCGTCGGCCGCCCGCGTCATGCTGGTGATGGCCGCCAATGTGCAAAAGGCCGTCGTGGATGAGACCCTGAGTGGATTCAGTCATTTGCAACCTCAGGGCTGCATCCTGACCAAGGTGGATGAAGCCGCCAGCCTGGGTGAGGTGCTATCCGCTCTGATCTCGTCCAGGCTGCCGCTCAGTTTCTTCAGCGCGGGCCAGAGGATCCCCGAGGACCTGCTGGCCGCCAGTGCCCCGCGGTTGGTTCAGATGGCGGCAGCGGCGCTTGAAGCCCCGGGGAGGTTTTCCGAGCAACGGTCTCGTTCCAGGTTCCGGGCGCAGACAGCACCTGTGACCTCGCGTCCTGACAGTGTCAACGATCTCAGCACCAGGTTTACCCATGCCTTCACCCAGTGATAATCAAAGCAGCGCATCGGGGCGCCGGGACAAGCCCCGGCCGGTTCGGGTGATTGCCGTTTCCAGCGGCAAGGGGGGGGTGGGCAAGACCAACGTGTCAGTCAACCTGTGTGCCGCGATGGCGCGGGCAGGCAAGCATGTCATGCTCATGGACGCCGACCTGGGTCTGGCGAATGTGGATCTGCTTCTGGGGCTGCAACCCAAGAGGAATCTGTCCCATGTGCTGGAAGGGCAGTGCAGCCTGGATGAGGTGGTGGTGGAGGGTCCCAACGGGATGCTGATTGTCCCGGCGGCGTCCGGTATCGCCGATATGGCGGACCTGGGGCGCGCCCAGCATGTGGGCATCATTCATGCCTTCAGCGAACTCACTCACCCCCTGGACGTGTTGGTGGTGGACACCGCGGCAGGTCTGCATGACAGCGTGACCAGTTTCTGCCGAGCAGCCCATGAGGTGTTGGTGGTGGTCTGTGACGAACCGGCCTCCATCACGGATGCCTATGCGCTGATCAAGGTCCTGTGTCGGGATCACGGCGTCATGCGGTTCCGCATCCTGGCCAACATGGTGCGCAACGAGCAGGAAGACGAGGGTCGGAGTCTGTTCCGCAAGCTGGTCGCCGTGTGTGACCGTTTTCTCGACGATGTCACGCTCGACTACGTGGGTTCGATTCCCTACGACGATTATCTTCGCAAGGCCGTGCAACGTCGTCAGTCCGTGGTGGAGGCCTACCCCTCTTCTCCGGCGGCCCGGTCATTCGCGGCCTTGCCCTCGCGCATCGAACAATGGCCCATGCCCCGAGGGGCCCGGGGCGGCATCGAATTTTTTGTGGAACGTCTGATCAATAGCGATCAGAGTGATCTGGAGCCAGCACCATAAGCGGTCTCGCCATGTATGCCAGCCAACAGTTGGATTCCAATAGCCTGGTGGATGAGCATGTCGCCCTCGTCAAGCGTATTGCTTACCACCTGCTGGCGCGCCTGCCGGCCAATGTGCAGGTCGATGATCTGATTCAGTCGGGCATCATCGGCCTGCTGGAGGCTGCCCGTCATTACGACGCGTCCCAGGGTGCCAGTTTCGAAACCTACGCGGGTATCCGTATCCGTGGGGCCATGCTGGATGAGGTGCGTCGCAGTGACTGGACGCCCCGTTCCGTGCATCGTCACTCACGGCAGATCAGTGAAGTGATCCGCCAGATCGAAAACCGGGAAGGGCGGGAGGCCTCCGCGGCCGAGATCGCCGAGGCGCTCGGCGTGGATATGACGACCTATCAGGACATGCTCCGTGATGCGGTCTCTAGCCGGGTGCTGGGTTTCGATGATCTGGGGGATGATGATGCCTCGGCAGAGAATCTGCTGACCTCTGATGGGCCGGATCCGCTGATGGATCTGACACGAACCGATTTCAAGAAGGCGCTGGTGGAAAACATCGGCGAATTGCCGGAACGGGAAAGACTCGTGCTGTCCCTGTATTATGACGAGGAATTGAACCTGCGGGAGATTGGTCAGGTGCTGGGGGTGAGTGAATCCCGAGTCTGTCAACTCCATGGTCAGGCGCTGATGCGGCTCAAGGCGCGCATGGGCGACTGGGTGGGGGATGGCGTTCGGGTCTGAAATATCCCCGAGGTCACTGGATTCCGGAACACGTATCAATTCCGCGCGACGAGCGTGCGGTTCACGATTTGCGCATCACTGGAGGTTTTTTGTGAACAAGAATATGAAGATCCTCATTGTGGATGACTTTTCCACAATGCGTCGCATCATCAAGAACTTGCTGCGGGATCTTGGGTACAACAACACCTCCGAGGCGGATGATGGACACACGGCGTTACCCATGCTGCAAAATGGTAACTACGATTTTCTGGTCACCGACTGGAACATGCCCATCATGCCGGGCATCGACCTGCTTCGGGCAGTGAGGGCGGACCCCCGCATCAAGGATCTGCCAGTGCTCATGGTGACCGCAGAAGCCAAGCGCGAGCAGATCGTTGAGGCGGCTCAGGCGGGCGTGAACGGCTACATCGTCAAGCCGTTCACGGCAGAAACCCTGCGGGAAAAGATCGACAGGATCTTCGAACGCCTCGAGCAAAACGGTTGATCATTGCCCATGGATAAGAGCCAAGACAGCGACAAAGAGGCCCTTTTCAAGAAGGAGCAACTGGAGCGAGCCCGGGAACTGGTTCAGATGATGGAGGCCGGCCAGGAAGACAAGGCGGGCCACCTGATCGAGGAACTGGGCCGCATGCACGAGAGCATGCTGTTCCAGGAACTGGGCAAACTGACCCGCGACCTGCACGAGGCGCTCAACAGCTTCCGCCTGGATACTCGTCTGTCGGAACTCACTCATCAGGATATTCCTGATGCCAAGGAGCGCCTCAATTACGTGGTGGCCATGACGGAACAGGCTGCTCACCGCACGCTCAACGCGGTGGAGGACAATCTGCCCGTGGCGGAGTCGCTGGCCACTCGCGCCGGGGAACTGGGTGCGGAGTGGACACGCTTTCGCCAACGCGAGATGTCTCTCGAGGAGTTCAGACAGGTGAGCCAGCAATTGAGCGATTTTCTCGCGGACACGGAGCGGGATGCAGACAAGCTGCGCAAGGGTCTGTCCGAAGTGTTGATGGCACAGGACTTTCAGGATCTGACCGGTCAGGTGATTCGCCGGGTCATGACCCTGGTTCAGGATCTGGAAGACAACCTGGTGGGTTTGGTGAGGGTATCGGGACAACGACTGACCAAACCCGAAACCGACCATCGTCCGGCTGATCCCCGCAAGGATGCCGGCCCTGCCAGCGCCGGCACAGGCCCTGCAGTCTCCGGGACCTCCGACAAGGGGGAAGTGGTCAGCGGGCAGGACGATGTGGACGATCTGCTCTCCAGCCTGGGTTTCTGATCGAGTCCAAGGGCCCACCTCCGGGTGTATGCCCATTTCAGATTTCCCCGAGTTGGCCGCCAACCTGGGAGTGAGAAGGGCATCCGCACGACGCGCGAGAACAAGGCATGACTCTGGACACCGACGACGAAATCCTGAACGACTTCCTCATAGAGGCCAGTGAGATCCTGGATGCCCTCGGTGAGCAGTTGGTGCAGTTGGAGCGAACCCCCGACGACAAGGACCTGCTGAACTCCGTCTTCCGCAGTTTCCACACCATCAAAGGCGGCGCCGGGTTCCTCAATCTGGAAAACCTGGTGAAGATTTGTCACCGCGCCGAGGACGTCTTCAACCTGCTGCGCCAGGGGCAGCGTCGTGCCGATAGCAACCTGATGGACATCATCCTTCAGGTGCTGGATGTGCTTAACCGGATGTTCGATGAATTGCGTTCTGGCCAGGAGCCTGAGCCCGCCCCTGACCATCTGCTGGCGGCCCTGGAGCCGCTCACTTACCCCGAGGGAGAAGAACCCGCACACCTGTCCCCCCCTCCCGCAGCGGCGCCTGCCGAGCCTGCCGAACCAACCCCGGCACCTTCCACCCCCATGCCACCGGTGGAAACGGCTGACGGGGATATCACTGACGAAGAGTTCGAGGCGCTCCTGGATGCCATGCAGGAGGGCAAGGACAACAAACAGCCCGGAAATGGCGCCGGCACTTCACCGGTGGCGTCACCCGCAGAGGCGACCCAGCAGGGCGGTGATGAGATCACGGATGCAGAATTCGAGCAATTGCTGGACGAGCTTCAAGGCAAGGGGGCCTCGGCAGGTGGGCAGTCCACTGCGCCAGCGGCCGGCAGCGGCCAGGATGAACTGATCTCCGAGGACGAATTCGAGAATCTGCTGGATCAGTTGCATGGCAAGGGTCAGGCCCCCCAGCCTCAGAAGCCGACCGGTGGTGAGACCGTCAAGGAAGAGTCCCGGGCAGCCTCGCCGCCGGCTTCCAAGCCGACCTCCACCGGGGAGGCCGCCCCCCCGGAGGCACCCGCGCCCACGCAGGCCAAGGCAGCGCCGGCAGAGACCTCGGTTCGGGTGGATACCAAGCGCCTGGATGACATCATGAACCTGGTGGGTGAACTGGTTCTGGTGCGTAACCGACTGGCCACGCTGCGCTCACGCATGAAGGATGAGCAGGTCTCCAAGGCCGTCACCAATCTGGATGTGGTCACTGCGGATCTGCAGGCCGCAGTCATGAAGACCCGGATGCAGCCCATCAAGAAGGTCTTTGGTCGTTTTCCCAGGGTGGTCCGTGATCTGGCGCGCACCCTCAAGAAAGAGATCAACCTGGAGCTGGAGGGAGAGGATACCGACCTGGACAAGAATCTGGTGGAGGCCCTGGCCGACCCGCTGGTGCACCTGGTGCGCAATGCGGTTGACCATGGTATTGAATCTCCCGAGGAGCGCCAGGCAGCGGGCAAGGCACGTGCGGGCCGGGTGGTGCTCTCCGCCAATCAGGAAGGCGACCACATCCTGCTCACCATCTCCGATGACGGCAAGGGAATGGATCCCGATGTGTTGCGGGGCAAGGCCGTCGAGAAGGGTATGATGGACGAGGACGCGGCCGCGCGACTGACGGATCATGATGCCTTCAACCTGATCTTCCGGGCCGGTTTTTCCACCAAGACGGAGATATCCGACGTCTCGGGCCGCGGCGTGGGCATGGATGTGGTCAAGACGCGCATTGCCCAGCTCAACGGTCGCGTGGAAATCACCTCGGCGCCTGGGCAGGGCAGCACGCTCAGTATTCGTCTTCCTCTGACCCTGGCCATTCTGCCCACCCTGATGGTGGTGCTGGGCAAACAGCGTTTCGCATTGCCGCTGGCCAATGTCAGCGAGATCTTTGATCTGGATCTGTCGCGTACCAACCGGGTGGATGACCAGGAGGTCATCATGGTCCGTAACCGTTCCTTGCCGCTTTACTACCTGCGGCGCTGGCTGGTGTCCGGCGACGCACCCGCCGGGGAAGGCGTGGGGCATGTGGTGGTGGTGTTTGCCGGCAACCAGCGGGTGGGGTTCGTGGTGGACAGCCTCATTGGTCAGGAAGAGGTGGTGATCAAGCCTTTGGGCAATGTCCTGCATGGGGTACCCGGGCTGGCCGGTGCCACCATTACCGGTGATGGGGGCATTGCCCTGATCCTTGATGTGCCCGGCTTGTTGAAAAGTTATGCCCGGCGCCTGTGAGCGTCGGGTTCTTCTGTAACATCGTGGCCCGTTGGATGGGCTCATGGATAACGGAGGCGGTGAATGGCGGTTCGCGTTCTGGTGGTGGATGATTCCGGGTTCTTCCGGCGTCGCATCGTGGATATCCTGAATGCGGACCCCTCCCTTGAGGTGGTGGGTACGGCCAGCAATGGCCAGGAAGCCATTGATCAGGTCATTGCGCTCAAGCCCGATGTGGTGACCATGGACATCGAGATGCCCGTGATGGACGGGATCACGGCGGTGCGCCGCATCATGGCGCGTCAGCCCACGGCCATTCTCATGTTCTCATCACTAACCTTCGAGGGGGCCAAGGCCACCCTGGATGCACTGGAAGCGGGTGCCGTCGATTTTCTGCCCAAGCGTTTCGAGGATATCGCCCGGGATCAGCAGGAAGCCCGTGATGTGCTGTGTCGCCGGGTGCGCACCATCGGTCGCCGCGCAGCCGTCAGGTCAGGACGCGACAACGGCTCACGCGCCACGGCACCCGCCCCCAAGTCAGCCCCTCCGGCCACAGGACGATCGATCGCTCAGCCTTCCGTGGCAACCGCGCCTCGTGCGTCTCGGGGAAGCGGCGACCGGGCGCCCCCGGTTCTGCGGGATTTCAAGGTGGTGTTGATTGGTACATCAACGGGCGGGCCCCTGGCCTTGCAGAAGGTTCTTGCCGCCCTGCCGGCCCATTTCCCACTCCCCTTGTTGCTGGTTCAGCACATGCCCGCCAGTTTTACGCCGGCCTTTGCACAGCGCCTGGATCAGCTGTGCAGTATCCGCGTCAAGGAGGCCGAAGACGGTGACGCGCTGCAGCCTGGCCTTGCCCTGCTGGCTCCCGGGGGACGACAGATGCAGGTGGAGTGTCGCGGCGGGCAGTCGCGGGTGCGTATCACCGAGAGCGCTGTTGATCAGCATTATCGACCTTGCGTGGATGTCACTTTCAACTCCGCCGCCGCCTGCTTCCGTGGTGATGCCCTGGTCATCGTGATGACCGGTATGGGGGCGGATGGTCGTGAGGGTGCCCGGTTGCTCAAGCGATGTGGTTCCACGGTCTGGGCACAGGACGAGGCCACCTGTGTGGTCTACGGCATGCCCGCAGCCATTGCCGAGGCCGGGTTGGCGGATCGGATATTGCCCTTGCCCCAGATCGGCAAGTTGTTGGCGGAGGCCTGCTGATATCATGGATATCCTCAGTCTCATTGGTGTGATGCTGGCGTTGGTGGCGGTGTTCGGCGGCACCATTGCCAAGGGCAGTGGTCTTGCGGCGCTGTGGAACGGCGCGGCATTCGTCATCGTGATCCTGGGCACGATTGCGGCGGCCCTGGTGCAAACCCGTCCTGCGGTGTTCATGCGTGCCTTCCGCATCCTGCCTTGGGTGTTTGTTCAGCCTCGACTCGAGCCGGAGGCGACGATCGAGAAAATCGTCAGTTGGAGCCAGGTGGCGCGCAAGGAGGGGCTGCTGGGGCTGGAGTCCCTGGCCGAGGAAGAGACGGATGTGTTCTCGAAGAAGGGGCTTCAACTGCTGGTGGATGGCACGGAACCCGACAATATCCGCACCATTCTCGAAGTGGAGATGGGCACCAAGGAGGACTTCGACACTCAGGCCGCCAAGGTGTTCGAGAGCATGGGGATCTATGCGCCCACCATGGGAATTGTGGGTGCGGTGATGGGTCTGATGGCGGTGATGCAGAACCTGGCGGACCCAAGCCGGCTCGGTGCCGGTATCGCCGCGGCCTTCGTTGCTACAATCTATGGTATTGCCTCGGCCAATCTTTTCTTTCTTCCCATGAGCAACAAGCTCAAGACCACGATTCAGAATCAGAGTGCCCATCGGGAAATGATCGTGGAGGGCATCATCTCCATCGCCGAGGGAGAGAATCCCCGTAACATCGAGACCAAACTGCAAGGTTATTTGCAGCGATAGGGCCTTGAAAAAATTGCCTTTATGCCGATATTGACACTATGGCCAAACGCCGCAAAAAACATGAGGATCACGTAAATCACGAGGCATGGGCGATTCCCTATGCGGACCTGCTCGTGCTGTTGCTGGCGTTTTTTGTGGTGATGTATGCCATTTCCTCGGTGAACGAGGGTAAATATCGGGTGTTATCGGAATCTCTGGTGAACGCCTTTGGCACCCCCCCGCGGGCTGTGGACCCGATTCAGGTGGGGGAGCCCACCCGCGCCCCGCGCCCCGCCATCCTCGAAACGCCGCCGCTGACTGCGCCCATCGAAATGCCGGAAATGACCCGCAGCCTGGAATCCATGCTGGCGGATGTGGATGTGGAGGGCCTTGCCGAGGCCGTGGCCGGGATCAATTTCATGGCAGACGAGATCAGTGAGGCCATGCGCCCCTTGATCGAAGCCGGAATGATCGATGTGGGGCGGGATCGCCTCTGGATCGAGGTTCAGATCAACACCAGCATCCTGTTTGCCAGTGGGAGTGCCAATCTGGCGACCGAGGCCGTGCCGGTGCTGGAGACTCTGGCGGAGATCCTCAGCCGTTTCCCGGTGCGTGTTCATGTGGAAGGGCATACCGATAACATCCCCATCAGCAGTCCCGTGTACCCCTCCAACTGGGAGCTCTCCTCAGGGCGGGCGGCCACGGTGGTGAATCTGCTCGCCCGCAATGGCCTGGATCCGGATCAGATGGCCGCCATCGGTTTTGGTGAGTACCGGCCCATCGCCAGCAACGACACGCCGGAAGGGCGGCGGGATAATCGGCGGGTGAATATCGTCATCCTGGCCGGGAAGCGCCCCCGCGCCGAGGATGGGGATCCCCCCGAGATGCTTCGGGAGGATATGGAGATGCTGCTGGATCGCCAACGCGTTGGCCCGGGGGGATTGTGATGAGCACCGTGACCTGGGCTGTGGCCAATCAAAAGGGTGGGGTGGGCAAGACCACCACCACTGTCACCCTGGGTGGGCTGCTGGCACTGCGGGGCCACGATACACTGCTGGTGGATCTGGATCCCCATGGCTCCCTCACGGCCTATTTTGGCTACGATCCCGAGGGCGCCACCGGGGGCGTCTACAGCCTTTACCAGCGATCCGCCGAGCGCAAGCCCCTGGATGCCTTCGCTGCGGTACGCCAGACCCGCTATGAACACCTGTATGTGATGCCGGCATCCACCGCCCAGGCCACCCTGGACCGGCAACTGGGCACCCGCGAGGGCATGGGGCTGGTCATCAAGCGCGCCATTGCCAGCATGCAGGACCGCTTCGATTTCGTGTTGCTGGATTGCCCGCCGATGCTGGGTGTGTTGATGGTGAATGCCCTGGCGGCCTGTGATCGGTTGCTGATTCCGGTGCAGACGGAATTTCTTGCCATCCGCGGTCTCGACCGCATGCTGCATACGCTGAAGATGGTACAGAAATCCCGCAAGCAACCACTGGAGTACCTGGTGGTGCCCACCTTGTTCGATCGTCGCACGCGGGCCTCCACTCAGGCCCTCTGGGAATTGCGTGATCAATATCGCGACTGCCTGTGGCCGGGCGTGATCACCGTGGACACCAAGTTTCGTGAAGCCAGCGTGGCCGGCGAACCCCTGCCCGTGATGATGCCCGAGGCACGGGGTAGTCAGGCCTACGCACGCCTGCTGGACTGGTTGCTCAATTCAGCCAGCCATTGCCAGCAGAAGGCGGTGTCATGAAGGATCGTCCACAGAAAACCCTGATCGTTGAAGAACAACAGGCCCTGACCGCCTACCTGGATGGTCTGCTTCAGGAGATCGCCCTTGACGAGGCAGAGCCCGAGCCCATCGCCGCGAAGGTGGCGCCAGGTCCGCGGTTGGTGACTCAGCCGAAACTGGTGTCGGTGCCTCAGGTGGCGCCACCGGTTCCCGCTGCCACGCTGGCACCGCGGCAAGCGATGCCGCCCGACTGGGCCCAGGGTGCCTTTCAGTGTCTGCTGTTCCGGCTGGCTGGACTGCCGCTTTCGGTTCCTCTGATCAAACTCAACGGCATCATGGAGATGCCCGAGAAGATCACGCCCATGCCGGGCCACAGCCCATTGTTCATGGGGCTGGTGAATCGCCATGGACGCAAGGTGAAGGTGGTGGATATCACCCAGTTGGTGATGCCCCGGGACCGGATACCTGAGCGTTCGCCGCCACGCAATCTCATCCTCATCGATGACGCCCGCTGGGGGCTGGCCTGCGACAGGGTTGAAGAAACCCTGACCGTCACCGCGGAGCAGGTACGATGGCGCTCGTCCCAGGGCAAGAGGCCCTGGTTGGCTGGCACGATGATCCAGCATCTGTGTGCCATCCTGGATGTGGACTATCTGGCGTCTTCCCTGGAAGACGGCAACTGGGGTTGAGCACTCAACGCATTCAAAATGATCTGACAGGCTGCCGCTTTGATGGGCTCCAACCCGGAGTCGGTGGCTGCAGGTAACGTAAAAACCGACCGAGGTTCCACTCTCTCATGGCCAAAGAATCCCAATCTGCCTCCGCGACCCATGCCACTCAGTACGTCACGTTCCGGCTGGCGGAGGAAACCTATGCCATCAACGTCATGCAGGTGCAGGAGGTGCTGCGGGTTGCCGAGATTGCCCCGGTGCCTGGGGCACCGCACTATGTGCTGGGAATCATCAATCTGCGCGGCAATGTGGTCACAGTGATCGATGCCCGGCGGCGCATGGGGTTGATGGACAAGGAATCGGATGATTCTTCCAGGGTGGTGATCATCGAGGTGACCGGGCAAGTGATCGGCATCCTGGTGGACAGTGTGGCGGAGGTGATTGAGTTGGCTGAAAAGGATGTGGACCCGGCCCCCAACGTGGGCAACGATGAGAGTTCAAAATACATCCAGGGTGTGGCAAGCCGCGAGGGTGAATTGACTATTGTGGTGGATCTGAACAAACTGCTCACCGACGACGAGTGGGCAGAGGTGGCCAGTCTTTAACAGGGTACCTGCCAGCATGTGAATCTGAAGGTCACAATGGCCCTGTTGGGCCGTTTCTTCAAAGGGGAAGGTCATCATGGCGGCTGAAACTCCGATTTCCCCGATCCACCCCACCATTCCGGGTCGCCCCGTCCCGGAGGAGGGCGATGACTACCGGCGTAACCCCAGACGCCGGCCCGAGAGGAAGGAGCCTGGAAACGACGCGGATGATGCCAAGGAGAAGCACCACGACAAGGATAAGGGCATCAAGGACAAGGACAAGGACAAGGACAAGGCTCGGGACACGCCCCGACCGCCCAAGGATCAGGATCCCGATCACATCGACGAGTACGCATGACCCTGACAATTGCCATTGGCGGCGCGCTATTACTGTTATTCGCCCTGGCCCTCTCTGCGGCCAGCATGTGGGTGTGCGCCCGACAGTCCCGTAGCATGAAGGAAATGGAATTCCGGCTGCAGAGCCAGGAACGCGCTTTGGGTGCCCTGCGCGGTGCCCTGAGCGCACTGCATGTGGAGGATCAGCATGCCGAGGAATATCGTACGCGGATCGAGCGTCAGATCGCGCGGCTGGCTGAACAGCAGGAAGAGCTGTTGCTGAGGGTGCCGGATGAGGGTGCCTATCAGCATGCCCTGAGGCTGGTGCGACAGGGGGCCGGGCGCGAAGCGCTGGTGGATCAGTGTGGTCTGTCGTTGGGCGAGGCTGAACTCTTGCTGGCCATGCACCGGGATCAGTCGCCTTCCTGAGATTGTCGGTCCCGTATCGGCGTGACGTCCACAACACCCTCCTCCTTGTCCGACGCCTGCCCGGGCCGAGCGTCGCCGGGACGGCGGCCGCTGAGCATGTAGATGAAGGCCAGCACCTCCGCCACCGCCACGTAAAGGTTTTCCGGGATCTCATCCCCCAAAGGGATCTGGGCCAGTGCCGAAGTCAGGGCAGCGTCTTCATGGACGGGTACCCCATGTTCTCCGGCCAGTTCCAGGATCTGCCGGGCAATATCCCCGCCCCCCTTGGCGGTCAGCCGCGGTGCTCCCTTGCCGGTGTATTTCAGGGCAATGGCCTGGCGTGAGTCGGGCCTGGAATGCTTGCCGCTCATGCGTGGCCGTCCACGATGGGGCCACGCGCCGAAGAGGCCGCAGGCGAGGGTGGGTTCTCGGGAGGTTCTCCTTCACGGCAAGTGATGTTCAGGACCTGCAGATCCCGTGACTCCAGGTTTACACGCAGTTGGGGCAGGGCCTCCTGGATGGTCGCCCGGGATGTGTCGGAATCCGTCCAGAACTGGGTGCTGACGTGGTTCCCGCGCACCACGACGCGGATGGTGAGCGGGCCGAGTTCAGGGAGATGCAGGGCCAGGTCGGCACGCCAGGAACGCTCGTTGTCCTTGTGGTTCTGCCGAGCGTCACGATCCAGCCGCAGGTGTACCAGATCCGTGTTCTGACCATGGCGCAAGGCCAGTTCCATCAGCCATCGGGGAGTGGCCTCGTCCGGGCTGTCGGCACTGGATAACTGATGCATGACCATGCGGGCCAGCGAGCGCTCCACCTGCTGGCGCAGCGTATCCAGCAGTGGTTCACGCGTCAGGTTGGCCAGTTGTGCCGGCGCGGCGCGAGCCTGGGCCACGGGGGCGCTGTCCCTCAGTGGGGGAGGCGTGCTTCCCAAGGCGGTTCGTCCTTCCGAGCGCGGCGCAGGAGTGGAACGTATTTGCTCTGCAAGGGATAGCAGGCGGGCCTTGAGATCCTGATGGATGATGCCCCGGGGGTCCGCGCGCGTGGCGGCAGCACCGGCCAGGCGTGCCTCGAGGAACAGGCCCGAGTCACGCATGACCTGCCTGAGGCCTTCGCCGGTCATGGCGCTTTCCCGGTTGGGGATGGCCTGCCACAGGGCCTCCAGCGCCTGTCTTACCGCCGCTGGGAGCTGTTGGGCGGCTGGGCTGCCTGTCTGGTTGAGTTGTTGCAGCGAGGCCATGAGCGGGGCCTGGCTGCCCTGTTGGGGGGCCCACTGGCGGAGCAGGGGAGGAAGCGTGCTGTTCATGCCCGGGTTCGCCCCCCGGGGGGCTTCACGCATCAGGGTGAGCTCCAGCCGGGGCTTGACGCTGGCCACCTGCAGACGCAGGCTATCGCCGGTCTGCACATGGACGGGCAGGCGCGCCTCAACCGTCTGCCCGCCCAGCCTCAGTTGCACCGGTTGACCCGCCGTGGCGGCCTGCCCTATCACACGGGCCTGAAGCACCTGTCCTGCCTGTAGGGGGCGCTGGCTCACGGCGCCGGAGTCGGCAAGCTGCACTCTTGTCAGGTTGGTGGGGATATCGATCATTGAATCGGATGGATCTGGTCTGGTATGGAATCCCGGGATGGGAACGTGGTCAATGAAAGGCAGGTGATATGTCCCCGGTGGTGGGGACTTGGTCTCATGTCCGGGGCGATGAAGTCAACACCCCGTGGCCGGAGATGGCTTGACACAGGATGGTTTCATCCCGGCATTCACTGAAGATTAATCGGCAAAGAAGATCGACCTATGAGATGGTTTCAACGCGTATTGCAGTCAGAATCCGAACAGGGTGGCAGCAGCTCCAGGGTGGGTGTGCTGTTCGTGTGCCTGGGCAATATCTGCCGCTCACCGACGGCTCAGGGGGTGTTCGAGCATCTGTTGGCAGAACAGGGATTGACGGATCGGATTCACGTGGACTCGGCCGGCACCCATGCCTATCACGTGGGGAAACCGCCGGATGATCGGGCGCGCAAGGCGGCCATGAACCGTGGGATTGATCTGAGTGGACAACGGGCCCGACGGTTGGAACCGGGAGATCTGCAGCGTTTTCACTACGTGCTGGCCATGGACCGTGAGAATCTCGCCAACATTCGTGCCCTGATGAAATCGACCCCGATGGGCCAGTTGGGACTGATGATGGAGCACGCGCGGGCCTGGTCGGAGAAGGAGGTGCCCGATCCCTACTATGGGGGCACCAACGGCTTTGAACGCGTGCTGGATATGGTGGAGGATGCGTCGCGGGGTCTGCTTGAACAGATACGCCGCGAGCATGGTTTCTGAGGTCGGGGATCTGTCGGTGTAGATGGGATGGGCCGTCAAGACCCATCCCCGCACGGTCTTACTGACCTGACTTCTGTGAGTCCGGCGCGCCCTCGGTGGAGGGCTGATCGGACTGTTCCCGTGATTCATCCGGGCTGGAGGTGGCCTGCTTGGCCACGGCCTGGAGCTTTTCCATCTCCTCCCGCGACACCCGGCGCTCACCGCCGCCAGAACCCTGGCTTTCCTCATTGCGGTCGCTGCGTCCCGAACTTCTCCGGCCACCGCGGGTACGCCTGGACGGCCCGCTCTTTTCCTGCCCCTCAGGGCTGGCGGTTTCCGGCTTTTCTTCAGAGTCACCCCCGCTGGACGTCGAGGGGGAGGTGTCGGCGGTATCGGCCTTGCGCCTGGAACTCGTGTCTTCATCCCGCTTTTGCAATGAGCGGGAGTGGGGTACGGACTCCTCATGGGTCAGCTTCGCCACCTCCTGTGTATCCTCGGCGCCCGTTTTGGCCTTGGCAGGGGCAGGGGCCTGTTGAGCCTGGTCATTCACTGGGGCCTCGTCTGGCGTCTTTGCCTGGGCCTTGTTTGCAGCTGGCTTGTCCTGTGGCTCTTCGGTGCGCTCGCGCTTGTCGGAGCCCCTTTTCCTGGGGGTCCGTTCCACGCCGGATGACGCTTCGTCGGATTCGCCTTCAGCTTGCGAGTTGCGATCGTTATCGTCCTGACGACCCTCGGTGTTACCGGCGCTGCTCCGACGACGGCGACGCCCTCCGCGACGACCCCGGCTACGACCACTACCACTGCGGCCGCCCCCGCTGGACCCTTCCTGCTCCTGCGGCTGATCGTTGCCTTGCGGCTGAGTGGCCTCGCCTGTTGATGCCTCAGCCTGTGCCTCGTCCACCTCGTTGCTGCGAGTCTCGGGTTGCACCTTGGGGGTGTCGGCTTCTTTATCGCGACTCCGGGTGTCTTCCTTCTGGCCTTCCTGACCGCCCTTGGTGGCGCTCGCCTGAGAGCTCTTGCCGGTTTCCGCGGGCTTGGGCTGAGTTGTTTCCTCTGCAACATTGGGCTGAGTGTTGCGGCTCTGGTTCTTGTCCTCGCTCGGGTTCTCGTTGCCGTCGCGTCCACCTCGGCGCGTGCGACCACCGCCGCGGCGTGTGCGATTACCGCGGTTACCGTTGCCGCCTTCCTTGTCCTTATCCGCTTGCGAACGCTCGCGGCGCTGTGGGCCGCCGGGGGCCACGTTGCGGGTGCGCGCGGGCCGCTGAGCGCCCCCACTGCGGGTACCTTGCCCGGATGACGCGGTACGCTGGGAAGGGCGGGAGGTGCCGCTGTCGCCATCGACGCTGCGGGACTCGGGTCTTTGCCCGCCATTGGAGAAGAGGCTGGTCCAGATGCGGTTGAAAAGGCCAGGGAGGGACACGGGAGAGACGGGTTTTTTCTGCTCGGGTGCCGCCTCGGCCTGTGCCGGCGCTGCGGTCGGAGCTGGTGTGGAGGGCGAGATCGTCTGTACCAGGGCCTTTTCCAGACGCGCCGCCCGTGGCTGGTTGACCAGTTCCGGCTCCTCCTCCGTGAGCAGTTGATAACTGCTCTTGTCGCCGATCTCGTCGGCGGATTCGTCGTCACGCATGCGGCGTACGGTGAAATGGGGCGTAAGGAGGTTGGGGCTGGGAACGAGGGTGATGTCCACGTGATAGCGGGATTCGATGGTGGAGATCACCTGGCGCTTTTCATTGAGCAGGAACGTGGATACATCCACGGGCAGGTGCGCAAGTACCCGGCTGGTCTTTTCCTTCATGGCCTCTTCCTCCACCAGTCGCAGCACCGAGAGGGAGAGGGATTCCACGCTGCGGATATGGCCGTGGCCGTTGCAGCGGGGGCAGACGTTCTGACTGGACTCGCCCAGGGAGGGGCGCAGGCGCTGGCGGGACATCTCCAGCAGGCCGAAGCGGGAAATCCGCCCCACCTGCACACGAGCGCGATCCATTTCCAGGGCTGAACGCAGCCGGTTTTCCACTTCCCGCTGGTTCTTGTTGGGGGCCATGTCGATGAAGTCGATGACGATCAGGCCGCCCAGATCCCGCAGGCGCAGTTGCCGAGCGATCTCCTCGGCGGCCTCCAGGTTGGTGTTCAGGGCGGTTTCTTCGATGTCGCTACCTTTGGTGGCCCGGGCGGAGTTCACGTCGATGGAGATCAATGCTTCCGTGTGATCGATGACGATTGCACCGCCGGAGGGCAGGGTGACATCGCGCTGGAAGGCCGCTTCGATCTGGCTCTCGATCTGATAGCGGTTGAACAGTGGGACATGGTCCTCGTAGAGCTTGAGCTTGCGCAGGTTATTGGGCATCACCTGCTGCATGAAGTCCTGGGCCTGGGTGTACACCTTGGGGTCGTCGATGACGATCTCGGCGATGTCGTTGCGCATGTGATCCCGCAGGGTGCGGATGATGACATTGCTCTCCTGGTAGATCAGGAAGGGGCCCTTGTTGCTCTGGGCGGCCTCATCGATGGAGGTCCAGAGGGTCTTGAGGTATTCCAGGTCCCACTGGAGTTCCTCGACGCTGCGACCCACCCCGGCCGTGCGGGCAATGAGGCCCATGCCCTGGGGGACCTCCAGTTGCGCCAGGGATTCTCGGATCTCGCTGCGCTCCTCGCCTTCAATTCGGCGGGAGACGCCCCCGGCGCGGGGGTTGTTGGGCATCAGGACCAGGTAGCGTCCGGCCAGACTGACGAAGGTGGTCAGGGCCGCACCCTTGGTGCCGCGCTCCTCCTTCTCCACCTGAACGATGAGCTCCATGCCCTCCTTGAGGCCGGTCTTGGGCGAGGCATCGCCATCTTCACCTTGAGGGAGGTAGCTGCGGGCAATCTCCTTGAAGGGCAGGAACCCATGGCGATCGGCGCCGTAATTGATGAAGGCGGCCTCAAGACTGGGTTCAACCCGGGTGATGACCCCCTTGTAGACGTTGGCCTTTTTCTGTTCCCGGGAAGGGAGTTCGATGTCCAGATCGAAGAGTTTCTGGCCGTCCACCATGGCCACACGCAGCTCTTCGGGCTGCGTGGCATTGACAAGAATTCGTTTCATGAAGTGTGTCTCGAGTGCGTGGCCCAGCTACGCCCGGGCGGTGACCCGGCGTCGGCGGTGCCGCATGGGGTGGTCGCACGGCGCTGAACAGCAGCGCCCACGCGCACAACCATGGGAACACAACGCCCGCGCGGGAATCGCGCCGGGGCGTGGGGGCAAAGTTGTCCAAAAATCCGCTCAGAATCATCAAATTGAGTTGGCGTTTCGTGAGCGATTGTCCGTTGAGGGGAAACGTGACTTGCCGTTGGCAGGCGTCTCCCGGTGGTGTTCTGTTGAGTCGCGGGGTGGGGCGATTCGGGTGGGCAGCAGGCACTGCCGGGCCGATCCCGTATCATGCCGAGTCAACCCAGCGCGACACGGTATAGTACCAATGTTGCAAAAGAGCATCAAACCTTTGAATGACCTGTTATTATCCGCGCATGCCAGAAACACCTCAAAGCCCCGCCTCGCGGGTTGCCCATGTCCAGGTTACCCGGGACGAGGACGGCCAGCGCGTGGACAACTTTCTCATGCGTCGATTGAAGGGCGTGCCCCGCAGCCGCATCTATCGTTTGCTGCGCAAGGGGGAGGTGCGGGTCAACAAGGGTCGCTGCAAACCGGATCAACGCCTCTGTGTGGGCGATGTGGTGCGCATCCCGCCGGTGACTCGCGGTGAGAAAAAACTGGAGGAACTGCCACTGCCCGAAGGCCTGGCGCGAACCCTCGCCGACGCCGTGTTGCTGGAAGACGATGACCTGCTCATTCTGAACAAGCCAGCGGGCCTGCCGGTGCATGGAGGCAGTGGCGTGCCGGTGGGCGTCATCGAGGGCTTGCGGCGGCTCAGGCCCGAATCGGGTTTCCTGGAACTGGCCCATCGCCTGGATCGGGAGACCAGCGGTTGCCTGGTGCTGGCACGCAATCGTCCAGCCCTGCTGGCCTTTCATGAACTGTTGCGCGATGGCAGGGTCGATAAGGTCTACTGCGCCCTGGTGGCGGGTCGCTGGCAGGGCGGACCCCGCCGCGTTGCCCAGAGCCTGTCGCGCACGGATCGTCGTGGCGAGGTGCGCCTGGTGCAGGTGGATGAGGAGGGGCAGGATGCGGATAGCTTCTTCACGCCGCGTCAGGTGTTTGCCGAGGCCACGCTCATGGATGTGCAGATCGGCACGGGCCGCACCCACCAGATCCGGGTCCATGCTGCTCACGAAGGGCATCCCGTGGCGGGTGATCGGCATTACGGTGATTTCGAATTCAATCGGCGGATGAAGCGTCTGGGCCTCAAGAGACAGTTTCTTCATGCCGCCTCCTTGCAGTTCATGCTGCCTACCCAGGGTCGTGCATACAACGTGTTGGCGCCGCTGGATCCCGCCCTGGAGAGGGTTCTGGAGAGGCTGGAACCCCGCTGATTTTGGCTTTATCGACGACAAACCGACATCATCATGGCCAATCCCTATCAATTGCTCATCTTCGACTGGGATGGAACCCTCATGGATTCCATCGGGCGCATCATCGCCTGCCTTCAAGGTTCCATCTCTGCCCTGAAACTGGAGACGCGGCCACCGGATGAATTGCGTCATGTCATTGGCCTGGGCATGCGCGAGGCCATCGTCGACCTGTACCCACAGGCGGATGATGCGCTGATCCGGGACTTCACGGCCGCTTATCGGGAGCGCTTTCTCCACACGGACAATACTCCCGCGCCACTCTTCCCTGGCGTGACCGACCTGCTGGACGACCTGGCGGAGCAGGGTTACTGGCTGGCCATCGCGACCGGCAAGTCCCGGGCGGGGCTTGACCGGGTGTTGAAGGATACCCGTCTGGAAAAACGGTTTCTGGCCACCCGCTGCGCCGACGAGAGCTTCTCCAAACCCCATCCCCAGATGCTGGAATCCCTCCTGGATGAACTGGGCGTGGCGCCCTCCGATGCCTTGATGATCGGCGACAGCAATCTGGATCTGCTCATGGCGGTCAATGCACGCACGCAAGGACTGGGGGTGACCTCGGGCGTGCATGATGCCCGGGAACTGTGGCTGCATCAGCCCAGGGCCGTGCTGAACGGGGTGGGCCAGTTGCCGGCGTGGTTGCGGGAGGGCCGGGCGCTAGATCAACCACTGAGCAAGGAACCCATATGAGTGAAGAAAACGAAACCGCCAGCCAGCGCAAAACGGATCCGGCTCCCGAAAACTGGGAGCGGGAGGCCCTGCGGGAGATTGCCCTGGCAGGCATCAAGGAGCGACGTGCCACCCGGCGCTGGGGCATCTTTTTCAAGACCCTGGGCTTTCTCTACCTTTTCTTTCTGCTGTTCATGTTCATGGACGGCATGTCCGCGCGGGATGCCGAGCGCAAGGCCAGTCACACGGCCCTGGTGGACGTGCAGGGGATCATCAGCGAGGGCAGCGCCGCCAGTGCCGACCTGGTGGTGAGTTCCCTCAAGGCGGCCTTCGAGAACAGTCGTACCCAGGCGGTGATCATCCGCATCAACAGCCCCGGGGGCAGTCCGGTGCAGGCTGGCTACATCAATGACGCCATCGGTCATCTTCGGGAGGAACACCCGGACATCCCTGTCTATGCCGTCATTGCCGACGTGGGAGCCTCGGGTGGCTACTACATTGCCGCCGCCGCTGATTACATCTATGCCGACAAGGCCAGTATCGTGGGTTCCATCGGTGTTCGCCTGGACAGTTTCGGCTTTGATGAGGCCATCGAACGTCTGGGCATCGAGCGACGTCTGCTCACCGCTGGTGGCAACAAGGGCCTGATGGATCCCTTCCTGCCGGTGAACGAGGAGGAGAAGGCTCACCTGCAGGCCATGCTGGACGGCATTCATGCCCAGTTCGTGGAAACGGTCAAGGCCGGCCGTGGGGATCGCCTGGGCAATGATCCTGATCTCTTCACCGGTCTGGTCTGGACCGGGGAACAGAGCCTGGAAATGGGTCTGGTGGATGGCCTGGGCAGTGCCGGCTACGTGGCCCGCGAGGTGATTGGCGAGCCCAATATCGTCGATTTCACCCGTAAGCAGGATCTGTTCTCGCGCCTGGCTGAAGGGTTCGGGGTATCCCTGCTGCGCGTGATGGAACAATGGGGGCAGGGCAACCTGCGATAGCCTGGTGGTCGCGATGCTCGCGGGCGGACCGAGGGTCCGCCCGCATGGCCTTGCAGACGGCCGGGCTGCCGGTCACTCGTCGCGCCGCGCCGACACGCCCGCCGTCAGGGTGTAACGCATGGCGTCCTCCAGGGACAGATCCAGCGGCTCCACCCGATCGCGGGGCAGCATCAGCGTGTAGCCGCCAATCTGATAGCTCATGGGCAGATACACCGCGATGGTGCCCTGCTTGCCCAGGGTGTCCGGCAGGCCCTCGAAGTCACTGCGGGTGACGAACCCCACCAGACGGGCGTCCATGCCGGGCAGGGTGACCATCACGGCTTCACCGAAGCGTTCGTGAATGTCACCGGAAAAGAGCCGGGTGACGTCGCGCACCACGCCGTGGATGGTCTTCACCACGGGGATGCGCTCCATCCACCCCTCCACCCAGCGAAAGATCCCCTGAACCAGGTACACCCGGAGCAGCACGCCCAGGGCGAAGATCAGGGCGATGCCCGTGAGCAGGCCCATGCCGGGGAAGTAGAGCACATCCGGCAAAATGGCCTTGAGTAGGGTGCCGAGCCCCTGCTCCAGGGTGTTGCTCAGCCAGAGCACCAGGGCGAGGGTGACGACGATGGGCAGGATGGCGGCGAGGCCGGCGAGAAATGTACGGGTCAATCCTTTCAAGACTTACCTCCAGGCCGCGACACACTATAATGTGCGGCTACGGCGGTTGGGATTTTTGGGGAGTGTCCGGGTATCAAGCACGATCAGTGCCCGGATGTGCGTGCTGAATGTCCACCTTGGTTGACACCCGCAGCGGGTCGATCTAATTTGACACGCATCCCAAGGGTGAATCCAGATCCGCGCCCGAAAAAACACAAGTCGACAGGCACCTGAATCTATGGCATCCAAGCCCTCGTCAGCAGCCGATCAAACCCCTGTACGGGTAGTGATCGTGACCATGGACACCCATCTGGCCAGCGCCGCCGACCGTGCTCGCGCCGAGCTCAGGCACGAGTTGCCAGGGTTGAAGTTCTCGCTTCATGCTGCCTCCGAGTGGGCCGCGGATGAAGAGGCCCTGGAGCAGTGCAAGGCCGATGTGGCCAAGGCCGACATCATCATCACCACCATGCTGTTCCTGGAGGACCAGTTTCAGCAGATCCTGCCGGACCTGCAGGCGCGTCGTGACGACTGCGATGCCATGGTGTGTGCCATGTCTGCCGGCGATGTGACCAAGCTGACCCGCATGGGCAGCTTCGACATGTCCAAGCCCAGCAGTGGCCCCATGTCCTTGCTCAAGCGACTGCGGGGCAAGAAGGAAGGGGATTCCAAGGCCAGCGCTGGCGCCCAGCAGATGAAGATGCTGCGCCGTATTCCTCAGCTGCTACGGTTCATCCCGGGCACGGCCCAGGACGTGCGCGCTTACTTCATCACCCTGCAGTACTGGCTGGGTGGCTCGGAAGAGAACATGGCCAACATGATCCGCTTCCTCGTGGATCGCTATGCCGATGGTCCGCGTCGCAGCCTGCGGGGCAAGCTCACCATCGCGTCCCCGGCGGAATACCCCGAGGTGGGTGTATACCACCCGGACATGAAAAAGCGTCTCTCGGATCGCCTCCAGGATTTGCCGGGCCGGTTGTCCGAGCGCGGCCCCAAGGGGCGTGTGGGCGTGCTGCTGCTGCGTTCCTACGTACTGGCCGGCAACTCCGGGCATTACGACCCGGTGATCCGTGGGTTGGAAGAGGCCGGCTTGCAGGTGGTGCCGGCGTTCGCCTCGGGCCTGGATTCGCGCCCTGCCATCGAGCAGTTCTTCATGGAAGACGGTCGACCCACGGTGGATGCCGTGGTCTCCCTGACCGGATTCTCGCTGGTGGGTGGCCCGGCCTACAACGATGCCAATGCCGCGCAGGAAATCCTCTCCAAGCTGGATGTGCCCTATATCGCCGCCCATCCGGTGGAATTCCAGACCCTGGATCAATGGGGCAACTCCGAACGTGGCCTGCTGCCCGTGGAGAGCACCATCATGGTGGCCATTCCGGAGCTGGACGGCTGCATCGCCCCCATGGTGTACGGCGGACGCCCAGGCCCGGAAGGTGCCATCTGCGCCGGTTGCGAACGCCATTGCAAGTTCACCGATTCCGAGAATACCCAGGACATGTTCACCTGTCCGGAGCGCACCGGCATGCTGGTCTCCCGCGTGCGGCGCCTGGTGGAACTGCGGCGCGCCGAGCGGGCCGAGCGCAAGGTGGCCATTGTCCTGTTCAACTATCCGCCCAACGCCGGTAATACCGGCACCGCCGCCTACCTGGGCGTGTTCGAGTCCCTGCTCAATACCCTGAAGAAGATGAAGGAAGAGGGGTATCAGGTGGAGGTGCCCGACAGCGTGGATGAACTGCGCGACAGCATCATCCATGGCAACAAGGATCAGTATGGTGCCGATGCCAACGTGCACACCATGATCCCCGCCGAGGATCACGTGCGCCGCGAGCGCTGGCTCAAGCAGATCGAGGGGCAGTGGGGGCCGGCACCGGGCAAGGTGCTGACCAATGGCAGCTCGATCTTCGTGTTGGGCAAACAGTTCGGCAATGTGCTGGTGATGGTGCAGCCCTCCTTTGGCTACGAAGGTGACCCCATGCGCCTGCTGTTTGAGCGCGGTTTTGCGCCCACTCATGCCTTCTCGGCCTTCTACCGTTACCTGCGCGAGGACTTCAAGGCCCATGCCGTGCTGCATTTCGGCACCCACGGGGCCCTGGAGTTCATGCCCGGCAAGCAGGTGGGCATGTCCGGGGCCTGCTGGCCTGATCGCCTCATTGGCGATATCCCGAACATGTACCTGTATGCCTCCAACAACCCCTCGGAGGGTGCCATCGCCAAGCGTCGCTCCGGCGCCACCCTGATCAGCTACCTGACGCCGCCCGTGTCCCATGCGGGCCTGTATCGTGGATTGCTGGACCTGAAGAGTTCCATTGATCGCTGGCGCGGTCTCGAGCCTTCTCAGGAGCATGAGCGTGGAGAACTGGCCGAACTGATCCAGTCCCAGGCCGCCGAGCTGGAACTGGCCAAACCCGAGCCCCTCTGGGATGTGCCCGGCGGGGAGGCCGAGGAACGGGTGCGCAAGCTGGGCGAGGAGATCCTGGAACTGGAATACACCCTGATCCCCTACGGGCTGCACGTGGTGGGCACCCCCCTGGGCGAGGACGAGCGTATCGACATGCTCATGGCCATGGCCGAAGCCTCCCAGGATACCCGCCTGGAGCGCTCCGTGGTGGAGACCCTGGTCAAGACCGGCTCGGTGGATGATGCCCTCCAGGAGGCCGGATTCCAGAATGACAACGAGCGCCGGGAGCAGTTCGAGCAGTTGGCCCGTTCCAATGAGCTCATGTCCCGGGATACGGAGCTGGAGGGTATCCTAAAGGCACTGGACGGTCGCTTCATCAAGCCTGCCCCTGGGGGGGACGTGATGCGTCAGCCCGACGTGCTGCCCACCGGTCGTAACCTCCACGGCTTCGATCCCTTCCGCATCCCCAGTGCCTTTGCGCTGAAGGATGGGGCCATGCAGGCCGAACGCTTGCTGGCCCGCCATGTGGAGGAAGGCAACGGCCTGCCCGAATCCGTGGCCATGGTGCTGTGGGGCAGTGACAACCTCAAGACCGAGGGCAGCCAGATCGGCCAGGTCCTGGGTCTGCTGGGCGCCAAACCCCGCTTCGATAACTACGGTCGTCTGGCCGGCGCCACCCTGATCCCGCTGGAGGAACTGGGTCGGCCCCGGGTGGATGTGCTGATCACGTTGTCCGGCATCTTCCGTGACCTGCTTCCCCTGCAGATCAAACTGCTGGCCGAGGCCACCTTCCTGGCCGCGTCGGCGGAGGAGCCGCCGGAACAGAACTTCGTGCGTGCCCACACCCTGGAATACATGAAGGAGCACGGCTGCGATCTGGAGACGGCCGCCCTGCGTGTGTATGGCAATGCCGATGGGGCCTACGGCTCCAACGTCAACAACCTGGTGGAAAATGGCCGCTGGGACGACGAGGACGAACTGGCCAACACCTATACCCAGCGCAAGGGCTTTGCCTATGGCCGCAGTGGTCGGCCCATGAAGCAGGACACCCTGCTCAAGAGCATGCTCAAGGATGTGCAGCTCACCTATCAGAACCTGGATTCGGTGGAACTGGGCGTGACCACCATCGACAACTACTTCGATACCCTGGGTGGCATCAGCCGTGCCGTGCGCCAGGCCCGTGGTGGTCAGGACGCCCCGGTGTACATCGGCGATCAGACCAAGGGCGAGGGCACGGTGCGCACCCTGTCCGAGCAGGTCTCCCTGGAGACCCGCACCCGGATGCTCAATCCCAAGTGGTACGAGGGGGCCCTCAAGCACGGGTACGAGGGAGTGCGCCAGATCGAGGTGCATATCACCAATACCATGGGCTGGTCAGCCACCACGGGCCAGGTTCAGCCCTGGGTGTACCAGAAGCTGTCCGAGACCTTTGTGCTGGATCCGGAAATGCGCGAACGACTGGCCCAGCTCAACCCCACGGCCTCCGCGAAGATGGCCAACCGTCTCCTGGAGGCCTCGGACCGCAACTACTGGCAGCCGGATGACGAGACCCTGGAGGCCCTGCGCCGCGCCGGCGAGGAGTTGGAAGATCGCCTCGAGGGGATCGAGCAGGAGTCCCCCGCCGCCTGAAAGTGACCGGAGGGTAGGTTTATCGCAAGATCAGATCGCAAGGATCGAAAACCCGGAACGCCATCGCAATCGGAATCCGGTGACCCGCCAGTTCCCCGTTCCCCCTTGTGGGGCGGGGGGGCGCCATCCAACGGCTCCGGATGGGGACAGTGGCAGGGCTTTGTCGCCCTGTCGCTGGCCATCGTGCTGTTTTTCCATTTCACCGATGGGCTTCGGGAATTGGATCATAAGGAACTGTCCTATACCGAGTTCCGTGAGGCGGTTCGCGACGGGCACGTGAGCGAGGTGATCCTGCGCGGCCAGAACATACAGGGTCACTTCAGTGAGGCCGGTCGCCAGTACCGGGAGTTGTCCGACCCGGCCACCTTCGAGACCCTTCGCCCCGAACTGGAAGACCAGCGGCTGCTGGGTCTTCTGGACGATCACGATGTCGATATCACGGCTCAACCGGTCGAGCCTGCCTGGTGGCAACGTGTGCTGCTGGGTGCCCTCCCGTGGATCCTGTTGCTGGGCCTGTTGTTCTGGGCCTCGCAGCGGTTCCAGCAGCGCATGATGGCTGGCGGTGGCGCTGGGGGACCCATGGGGATCGGGAAGTCCGCGGCACGCAGGATTCACAGCGAGGAAAGTGATGTCCGCCTGGATGATGTGGCCGGATCGGACAATGCCAAGAAGGACATCATGGAAGTGGTGGACTTTCTCAAGGATCCCGCGCGTTTTCGCAAACTGGGGGCCACCATGCCCCGGGGCATCCTCATGATGGGGCCGCCTGGCACCGGCAAGACCCTCATGGCCAAGGCCGTGGCGGGCGAGGCCGGTGTGCCCTTCTTCACCCTGAGCGGTTCCGAATTCATCGAGATGTTCGTGGGCGTGGGTGCCTCCCGGGTGCGGGATCTGTTCAAGCAGGCCAAGGAACAGGCCCCTGCCGTCATCTTCATCGATGAACTGGATTCCATCGGGCGCTCCCGTGGGGCGGGCATGGGGGGCGGCCACGACGAGCGCGAGCAGACCCTGAACCAGATTCTCTCGGAAATGGACGGATTCGAGGGGCATGAATCAGTGGTGGTGCTGGCGGCCACCAACCGGCCCGATGTGCTGGACGCGGCGTTGATGAGACCGGGGCGCTTCGATCGCAAGATCACGCTGGAACGTCCGCACAAGCAGGCGCGGCGGGAGATTCTGGACGTGCATGTGCGCAAGGTGCCCCTGGCGGACGATGTGGACCTGGATCGCCTGGCGGCGGGTACCACCGGGTTTTCCGGGGCCGATCTTTCCAATCTGGTGAACGAGGCGGCCCTGCTGGGGGGCCGGCGGGAACTGGATCGGGTGGACTGGGGCTGTTTTTCCGACGCCCGTGATCGCATCCTGCTGGGCGAGGCCCGGGAAAGCCTGTTGTCGGACCGGGAGCGCAAGGTGGTGGCTTACCATGAATCCGGTCATGCGCTGCTGGCGTGGCTGTTGCCCGAAGCCGATTCCCTGGAGAAGGTGACCGTGATTCCCCGGGGGCAGGCCCTGGGGGTGACGGCGCAGGTCCCGGATGAGGAGCGCTACAACTTCAACGAGGGTTATCTGCACGACCGCATGGCAGTCATGTTCGGTGGTCGCCTGGCCGAATCCATCGTCTTCGAACAGGTGAGCAGTGGCGCGGAGAATGACCTGAGGCAGGCCACCCAACTGGCGCGGCGCATGGTGGCGCATTGGGGCATGAATGAGCGCATTGGGCCGGCTGCGTTCCCCCAGGGTCAGGAACATGTCTTCCTGGGCAAGGAACTGGGCCAGGGACGGGAGCACAGCGAGGCCACGGCGGCCCTGATCGACGAGGAAGTCCAGAAGCTGGTTCGCGAGGTGGAGTCCCGCGCGCGCCGCATCCTGGAAGAAAATCGCCAGATGCTGGAGCAGCTGGCGCAGGCGCTACTGGACCGGGAAACCCTGGAAGTGAACGAGATCAGGGAGGTGCTGGGTGAGGCCGGCCAGGGCAGCAGCGCCTAACTCAGGCGCTCCTTGTAGGCCTCGTATCCAAAGGTCCTGACCACCCGGACTTCCCGGGTCTCGGCGTCCACCCGGCAGATGGCCGGCAAACGCATGCCGTTGAAGGTGTTCGTCTTCACCATGGAGTAGTGAGCCATGTCGGTGAAGACCAGGCGATCGCCAATGTTCAAGGGCTGATCAAACGAATACGCCCCGATCATGTCCCCCGCCAGGCAGGTGAGGCCTCCCAGGCGGTAGGTGTGGGCCTTTTCCTCGGGCATGCCGGCGCCGATGATCTCGGGTCGGTAGGGCATTTCCAGTACGTCCGGCATGTGGGCCGTGGCCGAGGTGTCCAGAATGGCGATGGGGCCTTCATTGTCGATGATGTCCAGTACGGTGCTGACCAGGTAGCCTGTGTTCAGGGCAATGGCCTCGCCAGGCTCCAGGTACACAGGAATGCGGTTGTGACGCTCCCGAAAACCGCGTACCAGTTTGATCAGGCGCTCGATATCGTAATCGGGCCGGGTGATATGGTGTCCCCCGCCGAAGTTCACCCACTTGAGACCGGGCAGATATTGCCCGAAGCGGGCCTCGAAGGCCCCCAGGGTGCGCTCCAGCGCATCGCTGTTCTGTTCGCACAGGGTGTGAAAATGAAGCCCATCCAGGCCGGTGAGATCCACCCCTTCCAGATCCCGGACTCGGGTACCCAGGCGTGATCCCGGTGTGCATGGATCATACAACGCCACCGTACCTTCGGAATGCTCGGGATTGACCCGTAGACCGCAGGAGATGGCACGGGGGTGGGCCGCAACACGCTCGCGGTGGTGCAGCCATTGCCCGGGGGAGTTGAAGCTGATGTGGTCGGCGTACTGCAGCACCACCTCCATTTCCGCATCGGAGAAGGCCGGCGAGAAGCAGTGCACCTCACCGCCAAAGGTTTCCGCACCCAGCCTTGCCTCGTCCTGACCGCTGGCGGTGGTGCCCACCAGGTACTGGCTGACCAGCGGGAAGGTATCCCACATGGCAAAGCCCTTGAGGGCCAGCAGAATGCGGGCCCCGCTGTCCTGCTGGACCTGACGCAGCAGCTCCAGGTTGCGGGTCAGCAGGGCGTCGTCCACCACGAAGGCCGGTGAGGGGCAGGCCTGGATATCGAATGGGTTGTTCATGGCCGGACCGTGTGGCTCAACCCAGGGGGTCCGTGTCGGGGTCCAGTTCCTTCATCTGCCAGGGCAGGCCCATGTCGCCGATGCGCTCCATGAAGGGGTCAGGATCCATCTGCTCCACGTTGAACACCCCGGCACCTTTCCAGATCCCCTGCAGCATGAGCATGGCCCCGGTGACGGCGGGCACGCCCGTGGTGTAGGACACCGCCTGGGACTGGACCTCCCGATAACAGGCCTCGTGATCACAGATGTTGTAGATGTGCACCTTGCGGCGCTTGCCATCCTTGATGCCGTCCAGGATGACGCCGATGTTGGTCTTGCCCTTGGTGCGTGGCCCCAGGGAGGCCGGATCGGGCAGCACGGACTTGAGGAACTGCAGCGGGATCACTTCCTTGCCCTCGTACATCACCGGCTCGATGCCCGTCATGCCCACGTTCTCCAGCACCTTCAGGTGAGTGAGATACTGCTGGGAGAAGGTCATCCAGAAGCGGATGCGTTTGAGGCCGCGAATGTTCTGCACCAGGGATTCCAGTTCCTCGTGGTACAGCAGATAGATGTCCTTGGGACCGATCTCATCAAAATCAAACTCCCGCTTTTCCGACAGGGGCGGGGTTTCCTTCCACTCACCGTTCTCCCAGTAACGTCCGTTGGCGGTGACCTCACGGATGTTGATTTCCGGGTTGAAGTTGGTGGCAAAGGGGTAACCATGGTCGCCGCCGTTGGCGTCCAGGATGTCGATCTGGTGGATCTCGTCGAAGAGATTCTTCTGCCCCCAGGCGCAGTAGATGTTGGTCATGCCCGGATCGAAACCGCAGCCCAGGGTGGCCATGAGGCCGGCCTTTTCATAGCGGTCCTGGAAGGCCCACTGTTCCTTGTATTCGAACCTGGCCTCGTCCGGATGCTCGTAATTGGCCGTATCCAGGTAGGGCACGCCGGTCTTCAGGCACGCCTCCATGATGGTGAGGTCCTGATAGGGCAGGGCCACGTGGATCAGCAGATCCGGCTTGAAGGATTCGATCAGGCGTACCAGGGCATCCACATCATCCGCATCCACCTGAGCGGTCTGGATGGGCCGATTCAGCTTGGCGGCGATATCCCGGCACTTGGCTTCATTGCGGCTGGCCAGGCAGATCTCCGAGAAGACTTCGGGATGCTGGGCGCACTTGTGGGTGACGACACTGCCGACGCCGCCGGCGCCGATGATCAGGACTTTGCTCATAGGTCTCGATTCAGGAATCTGGATGGGTGAAAGAAGGAAGCGGACAGGGCGCTTGGGGACGCGTGCGATGATGCCCCCTTGTGACCGCCGGGTTCAAGCCCTCTCGACGGCGAAACTGACCGCGTAGCGCCGGCTTTTGCCAAATACCAGCGCCAGTCGGCCCTGTCCTTGGGTGTCCAGGCCCAGTTCCGATGCCCGGCAAAGGCCGCCGGATCGATGCAGGCGGCGCAGGGAGGTCTCGATGCTGCCCTTGTGACGGCGGATGTAAAGATCCAGATCCGGGCGCACGCTGGCCTGGATGTCGTGCTCCTGACCCAGCACTTCCATGTGGGTCTGTGCGGGCCCCAGGTCCTGGCCAGGCAGCTTGAAGAGACGTTCCAGGATGCGATGCATGCCGTCCACCGGTTCCTCGCCCAGATAGAGGTTCCATAGGAAACGGCCGATGCCGTACTCGTCACTCCACCATTGGGTCTCCGGGTTGAGTACATGCACGCCGACCGGGACCAGCCGGTAAGACCCCAGGCCCGGGTCATCCGTCAGGATCTCGAAGCTCACCTGTCTGCATCCCAGGTGTCGCTTATCTCCCTTGACCATCAGGGCTGCGTTGCGGGGAGTGAGCAGTTTCAGGGCCATGCGGTCCCGGGGCTGCAAGGGCCTTCCCCGTTGCTGGGCGACGGTCTGGATCACGTCCAGGGCACAGGAAGTGATCAGGCCCTGCTCACGAACCAGGCGGCCCTGGGAGTGCTCTTGGCCTCGCTCCCGTCGGGATTGTTCATGAGATGTGTTCATGACTTATGATAATGCACTTTTCATGCCGCGTTGCTGGGGGCCGTCTTCCGTAAGGTTTCGTCATTTTTTTGACGGACGAGCAAGTGCTGAGGCAGACAAACCGCTATCCTTGTTGCGCTGCAAGGGCCCGGCGCCGACAATGGTCGTCTTTTGAAGCGCGTTAAGCTTAGGCTTCGTAAACGCTTGCCGAGCCAAAGGATGCACGATTAATGGCTGACCTGGTCATGTCCCAAGAGGAAGAGCGGATTATGGGGCAACTCATGATTCCGTCCCAGCCCACCGTGCTGCGTGCCATCGCAGCCGAGGTGGAAAAGGAGGAGGGCGATCTGGCACAGGTGGCCAGGCTTGTGTCGGAGGATGTCAGTGTCTCCGGCGGTATCCTGCTGGTGGTGAACTCCCCATTGTTTCGCCGTCGCCGCGAGATCAGTTCGATTCGTGAGGCGGTCATGTTGTTGGGGCTTCAGCGGGTGTATTCGGTGGCACGTACCGTGGCCCTGCGCAATGCCCTTTCTCACCTGCCGCGCATGCACGAATTCTGGAAGTCCAGCGTCACCCTGGCCGAAGCCTGTGGTGCGGCGGCACGTCGGGTGAAGCGTCCGGATCTGTTGGACGATGCCTATCTTGTGGGGCTGTTCCATCTGGTGGGCGTGCCCGCACTGCGCAGTGTGTTTGGTGAGGCCTACGAAACCGTTGAGCGTCAGGCGGATTTGAAGGGGTGGCCCTCCGCCATCCACGAGGAACAGCGACGCTATGGTGTCAGTCATGACCGCCTGGGGGCGCTGATCACTCAGCGCTGGCGCGCGCCGACGAGCGTCATCCAGGCAACGGCCCACCAGTATCAGGTGCAGCGTCTGGACATGCTGGTGACGCTGCACCCGGACGCCCGGGATCTGCTGGTCATGCTCAAGCTGGCGCTTCGGGCCACCACCGCTGTTGACCCGGCACGCATGACCTATGCGGACTGGGAGGCCACACAGGACTTCCTGGCTGACTATCTGGCCCTGGATGTCCAGTCATTGGATGCCCTGGTGGACGAACTGACCTAGGGCCCGGGTCGTTCAGGTGGCTGTGGATGCCTGGCCGCTGAGCAATAACCTCCAGAAGTGTTCGATATCGGATTTGTGGCACAACTCCGTGCCGGATGTCAGCACGGTCGCGGTGCCTGCGGCCACACCCAGAGCGAAGGCACGCTGGACATCCTCCCCCCGGGAGAGGCCAAAGGTCATGCCTGCCACGAAGCTATCACCGGCGCCCACGGCAGAGCGCGCGGTCACTTCCGGGGTGGCGAGGCGGTGGATGCCATCACGGGTGGCGAGCACGGCTCCGTCATGCCCGAGGGTGATGGCCAGCAGTTCCACGCCCCCGGCAGCCACACATTCCCGAGCGGCTTCCTCCAGGTCTTTGGGGTCTTCCAGGTCTTTGCCCATCAGGCCTGCAAATTCGCCCCGGCTGGGTTTGGCCATGTACACACCTTCCTCCAGGGCCGCTGCCAGAGCCGGCCCCGAGGTGTCCAGCACCAGTCTGCCACCGCGCCGTTTGACCGAGGCTGCAAGTCGGGCGTAGACATCCTCAGGTACGCCCCGGGGCAGACTGCCACTGGCCACGACATAGTCAAAATCCAGCATTTCGATAAAGTCCAGCGCACCCTGCCACTCATTGCGCCGGATCTGCGGGCCCTCGGGCGTGAAGCGGAATTCCTGCCCCGAGCTTTCCTCGAACACCACATGACTCATCCGTGTGGATTCCATGATATGTACCCGATGGGACATCACCCCTGCCTGGGTGATGAGTTCATCCAGAACGTCCCCCGGGCGGCCACCCGCCAGATAAACGGCAAAACTGCCGGCCTCCAGCTCGTTGAGCACCCGCGCCACGTTGATGCCACCGCCGCCCGGATCATAGCGCTCGTTCGTGGTGCGCACCTTGTGGATAGCCTTCACCCTGTTGGCCGAACACGAGGAATCCACGGCCGGGTTCAGGGTCAGTGTGACGATTCGCTTATGCATCGAGGAACTCCCTGTGTGGCTGGCATTGAATGTGATGGTACAGGGGACGGGCCGTCAGGGTCAGTCCCCCACCAGCGGAAAGGTGACGCTCATGCCCCAGGCCAGGGAGAAGGCCACGGCGATCGCCCCCACCAGGGGATGCCCGGTTCCCGTGAAGATCCAGCGGGCAAGCAGGCCGTAAACCAACAGGAATGCGGCGATGGCCGGGAAGATGATGATCAGGAAGAACAGTTCATCCAGACGCAGGGCCACTGCACCCACCAGCGACAGCAGGAATAGCAGTTTGGTGAAGATATGGGAGCCGGTGGTACCGGTCTCTCCCCGGGTGAGCCATTCGTCGGCACTGAAGAACAGCAGTGTGCCCAGGAAGATCACCGGCAGCCACACCAGGCGTTCCGGGATGGGCAGATAGCCCGTGACAAAGGCGTGGATGGGCAGCCCCACGGCCAGGGTGCCATAGGTCGTGGCCAGCATCGTCGCCGCGATCAGCGCGCCCCATGCCGTGCGGCCCGGGAAGGGCCCGAAGACATTGCCGTGGTGGCGCTGCATCAGCCAGAGCCCCGCCCAGGTCAGCAGCCCATAGACCGCAAAATGCATGGTCAGATAGTCGGACAGCAGCAGTGGCAGCAGGCCCAGCGGTACCTGCCAGAGCAGCAACGGCGTCAGAACGGCTGGAATCACCGCCACTGGCCAGAGTCGCCGCCATGGCATATCCGAGCCCCGGGCGGGGTGGGCCACCCGGGGCAGGGTGCGCATCAGGGGCCAGGCCAGGGCGATGATGCTCATGAACAGCAGGCCCAGCCAGGGACCCCTGGCATCCACAAAGGGCGCGTCCAGATCGGCCGGCGTGACCCCCTCCATCCAGGCCAGTGCCTCCAGCAGCGCCTGCCGGGCCTGGATGATGCCCATGTGCTCGGCCCCTTCGATCACGGCCAGTCGGCGGGCATCGCCCTTGGCAAAGTCGCCATAGGTCATGCCGGGTTGCACCCGGGCGGGGTCGTGAAGCTCGAAAGCCGGCATTGCCGTGTTCCGCAGGGGTTCGGGCTCCAGTTCCCCGAAGATGAACAGCAGGTTATCCAGCCCCTCCATGGAGGTGTCTTCGGCAATGAAGGGGGATATCAGCACCATGGAGCGCACTTGCCCTGGGTGCTGCTGGCCATGCTGGAGCATGATGTCGCCAGCCATGGAATGTCCCATCAGGGTGACGCTGCCATCGCCGGCTGGATGGCTGCGGGCGTGGTCCACCACGCGCTCCAGCGCACCGCCCAGCAAGTGGCGGCGCCGTTCCATAGCCATCAGGTCCGGCACGAAGGGTTCGGCATTGGCCCCGTGGCCAGGGAAATCCAGTGTGATGGCCAGATAACCCTGGCGAGCAAGGGTGATGGCCAAGGGCTGCATCATCTGCCGGGAGCCGGCAAAACCATGGGCAATGACCGCTACCGGGCCGGGCTCGGTGGCGGCGGGACTGACCACGGTGATGGGCACGCCGTCCACCCGATCATGGGTGATCTGCAGGCCCCCGGGCCCCGACATCAACTGCCACAGGGCCACCAGGATGCCCATGGCTGCCACCAGGGCGGTCAACCCCCGGGCCATTCCGGAGAACCGGGCTCTCGCACTGTTCGCTTCGGCCATTGGATCAGCGCCGCCGCATCTCGTCCCGCACCTGATCGAACTCCCTGAGCATGTCCTCCGTGGGCCCCTTGCCCACACGGCTGAACAGGATGATGGCCAGGGTGGCCAGGATGAAGCCTGGCAGGATTTCGTACATGTCGAAGAGGCCACCTTCGAAGCGATCCCAGATCAGTACCGTGAGCGCGCCGGTAACGATTCCCGCCAGGGCGCCGTTACGGTTCATGCCGCGCCAGAACACGGAGAGAATGATCACCGGGCCAAAAGCGGCACCGAAGCCGGCCCAGGCATAGGCCACCAGATCGAGCACCGCTGCCTCCGGGTTCAGCGCCAGCAGGGTGGCCAGCACGCCGATGCCCAGCACCGTGCCGCGGCCGATCCACACCAGTTCGCTGTCGCTGGCCTGGGGGCGGAAAAAGCGCTTGTAGAAGTCTTCCGACAGGGCCGAGGAGGAAACCAGCAACTGGGAGTCGATGGTGCTCATGATGGCCGCCAGGACGGCCGCGATCAGACAGCCCGCCACCCAGGGGTTGAACAGGGTCTGGATGAGCAGGATGAAGACGGTCTCGGGATTATCCAGACCTGTCTCACCGAAGTAGGCCAGACCGGCAAAGCCGGTGAAGATGGCACCGAACAGGGCCACCACCATCCAGGTCACGCCGATGAAGCGGGCCAGGGGGATGTCCTTGGGGTTGCGAATGGCCATGAAGCGGGTGAGTACATGGGGCTGGCCGAAGTAGCCCAGACCCCAGGCCATCAGGGAGATGATCCCGAACAGGGTGATGTTGTGGAAGGCATCCAGGGCACCGGGCTCCAGTTCGCCCACCATCTGGGTGGTTTCGGTCCAGCCACCCAGGTTCATGACGGTGATCACCGGTACCAGGATCAGGGCCACGAACATCAGGATGCCCTGGATGAAGTCGGTCCAGCTGACCGCCAGAAATCCTCCCAGCAGGGTGTACACCAGGATCACGGCCGCGCCCACCGCCAGCGCCAGCCGGTAATCCATGTCGAAGGTGCCCTCGAAAAGGGTGCCCGCTGCCACCAGGCCCGCCGAGGTGTAAAAGGTGAAGAACACCAGGATCACCAGTGCCGAGACCACCCGCAGGGCCGAGGTGTCGTCACGGAAGCGATTCTCGAAATAGGCCGGTATGGTGATGGAGTCCCGCGCCACGGAGGTGAGCCGCCGCAATCGGTCGGCCACGAATTGCCAGTTGAGGTAGGCGCCGATGGTCAGGCCCACGGCGATCCAGATCTGGTTCATGCCTGCCGCATACACCGCTCCGGGCAGGCCCAGGAGCAGCCAGCCGCTCATGTCCGAGGCCCCGGCAGACAGTGCCGCCGTGCCAGCCCCCAGACGCCGTCCACCCAGGATGTAGTCGGAGAGGTTGGTGGTGACCCGGTAGGCCAGCATCCCCACCAGCACCATCAGGATGAGATAGGCAACCAGCGTCGCCAGCAGGGCGAAATTCACGTCCACTTCCGTATTCATCACTTGCCCCCTCGCAGACTGTGCAGAATCAGGCTCACCAGCGAAAACAGCACCAGCAGCAACATGGGTACCAGCAGCCAGAACCAGGTGGCGGTCGTGAGAGAATGATCCATGGGGGCTCCTTGTGGTTTTTCTTGTGCGTACTCAAGCGGGGTTGCGGATGAGTATAAGACACATGAGTGCCCACTCACCAAGGACGGCCGTTGGTTTCAGTGCCCATGGACGGGTATGGGGCGCCCATTGCGAAAATGGGCCCAGTGGGGTTCGCGCACCACGCGCCCCTGCGAATCCAGTCGCAGCTGGCCGGTCAGACCGGTGTGGCTCGCCTGCGGATCCTGCTGCAGCTTGGCGAGTTCAGGGATCATGGCAAAGGCATCAAATCCCATGGCCACCAGCCGTGGCCACAGGGGATTGCCCTGTTGTAGCAGGCGGGCATGACCCTGGACACCTGACCGACCGAGCATGGCGGGCATGTCCGGGAAGGTGATGCCGTCCAGATCCGCGTCCTGGCTGGCTCGTCCCTCAAGGTCGAAAACGTGGGATGTGGCATACACAGGCGGATGTCGGGTGCTCAGGTAACGCAACTGGGGCTGGATCATCCGGGCCTGCTCTGGACTGGCCACCAGGAACAGCATGTCCACGTTCTGAGCCAGGATCCTCCCGAGCACGGCCTGAAAATCCGTGGCCTGGGGCACAAAGTGCTGGACCGAGGCCACACGCCCTCCCTGCTGCGTGAACTGTTCACTGAATGCGCTGGCCAGCCGCTCCCACAGGGACGATCGCGGGGCAAGGATGGCGGCGCGCCGGTGACCCCGAGCGTATGCCCTGTCAGCCACCCGGGCGGCCTCCTGTTCAGGTTGCAGTGAAAACAGGATGACCTGTCGGGATGCCGCGATGTCACCCTCCGGCTGGTTCAACACCAGGGTGGGTACGGGGAGCGGTTGTCGATCGGTGAGTTGCGACACAGCCTCCTTGGTGAGCGGTCCGATCACGATGTCCGCGCCTGCTTCCACCGCTTTCTGGTATTTCTGCCAGGCAGACTCCGGACTGTCACCCATGTCGTAAACACTCAGTCTCGGGCGTTGGGATGATGTGACGGCCTCATGGGATGCCTTCACCCCACTCAGCACGGCCTGGGCCAGATTGGCGTAGCGACCCGACAGCGGCAGGATCACGGCGACATGCTCCGAGAAGGTGCCTTGGGGCAGTTCTTTAGCGCCCATGGGGCGAGTCGGTGTCCGGAAGCTCCGGTGCGGGCTGTAGGACTCGGGTTGCGCGTCATTCAGCCACTGCAGCGTCACGGGGTTTCGCGCACGCTGCTTCAGTGCCGTGACGTCGCCAGGGGGGAGTGCCCGGAGCATGTCCTGTATGGATCGACGTGCATGCGCAGAATGGTCTGCGCTGAATCCAGCCGTGTACAGGGTGTGCCAGGTTTTGATGGCGTCCAGGATTCGTCCCAGAGCGGCTTCACTCCCGGCCCGGATATCCAGTGCTTCTGCATGCAGTTCATCGGGCAAACCTTCCGTGTGCCATGGCAACCGGCGGAGCGCTTCCATGGGGTTGCCGGCATCAAGGCTGGCTCGGGCGTCGGCAAGGCTTTGCGTGATCCCGGCGCTCTCGGGCGTGGCAGCGGTCGCGAACGCCATCATGTGAGGTGGCGTGTGGCCGGTAGCGACCTGACCCGCCTGTGCTGCCATCACCATCAACATGGCCATGATGAGTATGGCCCTGCCGGGCGTAATGGTCAGGGCCTGCGCCCGTGATGAAAAAGGCCGGTGACGGGATGGCCGCGCGGGGTAGGTCAGTCGGGACAGGATGGACACCTTCAAGGGATTGGTCGCGATGCCTAAAGTCCTCGTGGTCGATGCCGATACCGACCATAAGGGCCGCTTATACAAAAGCTTGGGGCTCCTGTCCAGTCTGTCTTCGGGCCTTCGGTTTCGTGTTTGATATGCGACCAGGAGGTCGGGCGGCCCGGGCGCTTCTGGGATTACTGAGGCTGGTTGTCACTCACGGAGAAAGAAAATGAAAAAAATGGCGTATGTGCTTGTGCTTTTTGGTGTAATAACGCTTACAGGAGCCTGTGCCCACTCCTACCAAGTGCCTGTTCAAGGGTACCAATACACGGCCATGGAAGAACGTACCATCCGGGTTCGGGGGCATGGCACGAGTGTGCCAAGACCTGACCTGACGCAATCTCAGCAGAAACTCATGGCCATTCGGGCCAGTCGACTCGATGCCTACCGCAACCTGGCTGAGGAACTTTATGGCATGCGGCTCGAGGGCGGCACCAGCCTGCGTGACATGGCGGGTGAGCGTGATAGAGTGAGGTCCTACATAGACAAGAAAATCCGGGGGGCACGGGTGATTGATGTGGCGCTCATTGAGGATGACATTTATGAGACCACGCTTGAGTACACTGTGGGCCATGATTTCTATCGCTGCGTGGCGGCACCCCACCTGTGTCAGCCGGCCAGACCGGTGGCTCCTCCTCAGCCCGTGGTCACGCGGCAGTATTGCGGCGCCAGTCCCTGTCCGCCCACCCGGGTCGTGCCTCTGCAGGCCCCCCGGCAACGCGTGCCTGAATGGCAGCACTGCACCGAGCCCTACTGCTCGCAGGCGCCTTACTACTACTACCAACGTTGATGAAGGGATGTCATGAGGCTTCTCGCACTCATCGTGCTGATGTGGCTGCCAGGGATGGCCTTCGGGGAGTCCTTCGTCGCCGATGGCGTCGCCTCCACGGCAAATCAGAGTGTGCAGGAAGCGCGCAGGGAAGCCCTCAAGGATGCGCTCTGGTCTGCCTCCGCCCAGTCAGGGATTACCATTCGGGGAGAGGTCGGCCTGCACCGAGGGGTGGTGGTGTCCGATGAATCCCGGTTCCGGATTGGAACCCATATTTCTCGATATGAGGTCATCAGTGAAGGCCAGGAAGGTGATTTCTATCGTGTGAAGGTCCGTGTGGACGAGGTTCAGACCGGCTGTGGGGCACTGATGGGGATGCGGATCGGGGCCGTGAGTTTCCCGCTCCTCAAGCCCCATCAAAACACCCTGATGGGGGTGGCGGGGGTCGAAATGGGCGTTCCGAATGAGATCCTGCATCGGGTGGGGATCAATACGCCGCTGGAGGTCCATCGTGCTGCCCATCGTCGTCTGTTCTTTCCCCTGAACGGGAATCTCCCCAACCCCCGCGCTACCGAGGTGAGGGAACGGGTGAAAATGATCGCAGAGGACATGGAGGTGGACTTTCTGGTGGCCGGCATCGTGCTCGACATTGGCTATGAAAGCGTGGGTATCCTGCGAAACCGGCATAGCCGCCGAGCGGAGGTGGAGATCTATCTGTTCGAAGCCGGGTCCGGTGAGTTGATGACCCAGCGGCGGGCGGCGCGAGAATCCCGGGGGGATGTGCTGGTGGCCTCACGAGTGAGTTTTGGAAGTCAGCGCTTTTACGAATCCGATTATGGGGAGGGCTTCGGCTGGGTGATGGATACCCTCTCCCAGGAGATCCTCTCCACCCTGGACTGCCCGAAGAGGAGCGGCGTGGCGCAATGAATATCCTGATCGTGGGTGCATCAGGTGGCATCGGTTCCGCCTTCGCACAGACCCTGGCGGCGCGGGAGTCGGTGCAGCGTGTTGTGGGTACTTATCGCAGCACGCCACCCTCATGGGAGGACGCCAAGGTGGAATGGGCGCCTCTGGATGTGACGGATGAATCGGCTGTGGCCCGGCTGGCTCGGGATCTTGGCGAAATCGACTGGCTGATCAACGCCGCAGGCCTGTTGCATGAAGGGGCGCATGGCCCCGAGAAGCGCGTGGCCCAGGTGGAGCCCGAGTTTGTGATGCAGAACTTTCGCGTCAACACCCTGCCGACGCTGCTGCTGGCCAAGCATATGGCACCGCTCATGCGTCATGGTCGTCCGGCGATCTTCGCCACAGTGTCCGCGCGCCTGGGCAGTATCGGCGAGAACGGACTGGGGGGGTGGTACAGCTATCGGGCCTCCAAGGCGGCCCTGAACATGGTGATCAAGAACCTCTCCATCGAGTTGCGGCGCACCCATCCACAACTTGTGCTGGCGTCACTGCATCCGGGTACGACGGATACAGCTCTCTCCAAACCTTTCCAGCGCAACGTGCCTGCGGACGCCCTGTTCACGCCCGGTTATAGCGTGAACTGCATGCTTCAGGTGCTGGAGGGCCTGAGTCCCGAAGACAGCGGTGGGTTCTGGTCTTTCGATGGTGAGGCCTTGCCCTGGTGAAGGGAGGCCGTGGGGATGCAAGGCCCATGGTGATCCGTGATCCGGTCCATGGCGACATCGAACTGAGCGCCCTGGAGCAGGCGGTGCTGGATCTGCCGGACGTGCAGCGCCTGCGGGGGATCAAGCAATTGGGCACGGCCAGCTACGTCTATCCCGGTGCCTTGCATACCCGCTTCGATCACTCCCTGGGGGCCTGTGCGCTGGCGCACCGCATGCTGGAGGGCCTGCGTCGTCAGGGCACGCCGGTGCCCGCGGATCTGGAAGACCTGATCGGCGTAGGGGCGCTGTTGCACGACGTCACCCACGTCCCCTTCGGACACACCCTGGAGGATGAGCGGCGCCTGTTCCCGCGTCACGACAAGGGTGACCGGATGTCCCGGTTATTGAAGGGCGCGCTGGGCGAGGCCCTGGAGAAACTGGGCATCCTGGGCGAGATCGCCGGTCTGCTCGGCGAGGCCCCAGGCCACCTGCCCGGCTGGGCAGGGGAGATCATCGCCTCCACCCTGGATGCGGACCTGCTGGACTACCTGCGTCGCGACAGCCGGTTCACCGGGCTGGCCCAGGACTATGACGATCGGGTGTTCCGTTATTTCACCGTGGCCGATGATCACCTGGCCCTGCGCATGGCGCGCCATGGCATGGACCGCCCCGATGCCCGGTCCGAGGTGGTGCAGTTGCTGCGAATGCGTTATTTCCTCACCGAGCGGGTTTATTATCACCACACCAAGGTGGTGGCCGGGGCCATGATCTCCAAGGCGGTGGAACTGGCCATGCAGGCGCAGTGGCTGACCGAACCCGAATTGCTGCACCTCAACGACTGGACCTTGCTGGATCGGCTGGAACAGCCCGGGTCTCCGCCGGGAGCGCGTCATCTGGCGCAAGGCCTGGCGAGGCGTCGCCTGCTCAAGCGCGGCTACGTGCTGTCCGCTTCCAGCCTGGACGAGTCGGAGCGGGCGGCCCTGGTAGGGCTTTATCATGACTCGGGTACCCGGCGCGCGGAGGCGGAAGCGGTGCTGGCCAGCGAGCTTGGGGTGTCGCCGGAAGAGGTGATCGTCTATTGCCCGGCCCTGACGGTGATGAAGGAGGCGCGGGCCTGGGTGGAGACGGCCTCAGGTCTGCGTCGCCTCAATGACCCTGCCAGCGCCGCCTGCGCCGAGATCTCGGCCCTGGAGGCGCGTTACGCCGGCCTGTGGCGATTTTATGTGTTCACACCCGAGGCGGTGGCCGGCAGGGCGGCGGAACTGGCGTCCGGGTATTTTGGTCATCCGGGCGAATACGCGCCGTCGGTCAAATGATCTGGGGTCATGTGTTCAGGGGCTATCATCGCTGGGGCCATGGGTCTTGCGGATTTCCGCGTTGCGCCGTTCGATTTCGCGACGGAATTCCCTGCGCAGGGCGGCGTTTTCATACCGCCTGCGTTCGGTGGGGGTTTCGATTTCCAGCGGGCGCACCTTCATCGGGCGCCCATGCTCGTCCACCGCCACCATGGTGAAATAGGATGTCATCACGTGGCGCTCGTTCTGGTGGATGATGTCCTCCGCATTCACCCGGATGCCCACCTCCATGGAACTGTTGCCCGTGTAGTTGATGGAGGCCAGGAAGGTGACCAGCTCACCCACCCGCAGAGGCTCCCGGAAGAACACCTGGTCCACCGAGAGGGTGACCACGTAGTTGTTGGAATAGCGGGCGGCACAGGCATAGGCCACCTGGTCCAGCAGCTTGAGGGTGGCCCCCCCGTGGACATGGCCGGTGAAGTTGGCCATGTCCGGCGTCATGAGCACGCTCATGGTGAGGGTCTTGTTCTGTTTTTCCATTAAGTTTGAGGTGCTCAGTTCTGATGGTGTGAAGAAAATACCTCGCTTTGGCCACTGCGATCAAAGGTGATCACATCGAAAGGATCAAAACGGTCGCCCATTTCCATGCCGGGGGAACCCACCGGCATGCCGGGGACCGTCAGTCCGGCCACATCGGGCTGCTCATCCAGCAGGCGACGGATGTGGCTGGCAGGCACATGGCCCTCGATCAGATAGCCGTCGATGAAGGCCGTGTGGCAGGAGCCCATGCCCGGTTGCAGGCCACCGTGAACCTTGAGCACATTGAGTTGTTCCTGACTCACGTCCACCGCCTCCACAGTGAAGCCTTCCTCTTCCATGTAGGTGACCCAGTCATTGCAACACCCGCAGTAAGGCGTCTTGAAGACCTTGATGTCCTTGTCGGTGGCCACCACCTGACCCAGGGGCGAGGACGGGCTGACGCGGTTCTCTGAGGTCAGTGCGGTGGTCGGCAGGAGCAGCAGGGCTGTCAGCAGACAGAGCAGCAGCCGGAGGCGGTGGGTTGGCTGGGTGAAGGCGGGGGCCGGAAGCATGATGGATTTCCTCTTGAGGGACCGGTGGAGTGGTCCATATTGACAATACGCAATATGGTTGGGTTTCCAGCGACACATGATCTGGGTCAACTGGCCATCGCCTGGGTGATGCTCCCGACCGGGCCCGAGACACCCGGCACCGGGAAGGCCCGAATGCCCAGCTGGCCAAGCGTGGCACGTTCGGAAGCGAAGGGATCCCGAGGGTCTGTCCGACCGATGCGCACCACCCGGGCACCATCACGGACGTGGCGCATCATGATGGGCAGGGTGGGGCTGTGCGGCGTTCCGTTGAGGTCATTGCAATGGCCCGCCGGGATCAGTTCCGCCTCCCGACGGGCATAATCCATCACCGGGCCTGGCGTGTCCGGGTCATGAAGGATCACATCGGCTTGCTGCAGGAGTCGCAGGGCCTGGATGGTCAGGTGCTCCGGTTCATCCCGGGGGCAGGGCATGAAGGCCACCTCGCCCTCGGTCCCGGATCCCGTGCCCCAGTTATCGAGCACACGGGAGAAGTCCTCATGCCGGGGCTGTCGATTCATGCCCGGCTGCCACAGGCCCTCCAGCAGTGCCTCCCAGAACCGTCGGCGCTGCCCCGGTTCCGGCAGGGCCCGGGCCACCCGATCGCGCCAACTGCCGGCCAGTTGTGCCAGGGTGCCCAGATCTCGTGGCAGCAATACCTCAAGCCGGGCGCGCAGGGCACGGGCCAGGACCGGCGCCGTGCCCCCGGTGCCAATGGCCACGATCAACGGACTGCGATCCACGACCGCTGGCATGATGAAACTGCACAGCTCCGGCCTGTCGGCCACGTTCACCAGGATGCCCCTCTGTCGGGCCGCCTCGTAGACCGCTCGATTCACGGTCTCATCATCCGTGGCAGCAATGACCAGGGTCATGCCTTCCAGGGCCCCGTGATGAAACCGGCCTGATTGATGCTCGAACAGGCCCTGGGCCACGGCCTCGGCCAGGGACGGCGTCAGGTGCGGGGTGAGCAGATGTACGCGAGCGCCGGCCTGTTGCAGGCGCCGGGCCTTGCGTGCCGCCACCCGCCCGCCACCCACCACCAGGCAGGGGCGTTCTTGCAGGTCCAGAAAGATGGGGAAATGATCCATGTGCTTATCCCGGTACGGCAGAAGGACCCTGCCAGTGTGGGTAGGCGCGGGGTCCCTGAAGATACCGGGCGGCGGGTGTGGCAGGGTCGCCCACCGACAGTACGAAGCTGGTGAACCCGCAGCGTCGCATGGCATCCAGCTGGTCCGCACGGACATCGCCCACCGCCCGCAACTCCCCGTGATAGCCGTAACGCCCGCGCAGTTGTCGGGCCATGCTGTAAGGGCGTCCATCACCGGCTTTGGGGAAGTGAAGGGCCAACAGGTTCAGGTGACCCAGCCAGGGGATGAGATCCGTGAGTGTATCCTCGGGGTGCAGGACGATGCCCTCCACGCCCTCGGGGATGACTCCGGTGTTCATCGTTTCTCTCCATTGGCGCAGATCGAGCAGAACGTTCCCCGGTCCGTCACCATCCTGGTGTTCTTCAGGCGTCCGCCGTGGCAATTCGGGCACGGTTCGCCCGTCGAGCATGATCAGGGCCATACAAGTGCTCCTTGAAAGGTTTGAGACCGATGCGGTGCACCGTGTCCAGGAAGGGTTCTTCAGGCTGGCGTTGATCCAGGTAGAACCTGAGCAGCCTGTCCAGGGTTTCCACCACCTTGTCCGCGGGCACGGCAGGCCCCAGCACCCGGCCAAGCCGGGCCTGTTTGCCGGAGGATCCCCCCAGCTGGATCTGGTACCAGGAGGCACCCTGCTTTTCCACACCCAGCAGGCCGATATGGCCCACGTGATGGTGGGCGCAGGCATTCATGCACCCGGAGATCTTCAGTTGCACGTCGCCCAGGTCATGCAGGTAGTCCAGGTCATCAAAGTGCTGCTGTATGTCCCGGGCCAGCGGCAGGGTTGCGGCGTTGGCCAGGTTGCAGTAATCCAGCCCCGGGCAGGCGATCATGTCCGTCAGTGTGCCGATATGGGCGTGGGCGAGTCCGAGCGAGTCCAGGGCCTGCCAGAGGCTGGGCAGATCCGCTATGGGGACATCGGGAAGCAGCAGATTCTGATCGTGAGTGCTGCGCAGCACGCCGAAGCCGTGTCGCTCCGCCAGGTCGGCCAGGGCATGCATCTCCTGATCGGTGAGGTCCCCGGGGGCTCGTTCGGGTCCCTTGAGCGGAACGAAGACCACCCGGTAGCCGGGATGCCGGTGCTCACGGGTGTTGAATCTGAGCCAGCGATCATAGGCTGTCGCGAATTCGTTGCTCGCACTGGCTGGTAGAGCAGGGGGCCGGGATGGGCCGCCCTCCCTGTAAGCGGGCGTGACAAACCGTTCGCTGATCAGGCGATGGGCCTCCAGGGCGGACACCGGTTGTTCCCGGCGGATGAGGGCCCACTCCGATTCCACCTGCTCCTTGAAGGCCGGAAGACCCACACTGTTCACCAGCACCTTGATGCGTGCCTTGTAGAGGTTGTCGCGACGCCCATGCAGGTTGTAGACGCGCAGGATGGCGGTGAGATAGTCCAGCAGGTCATCAGCGGGCAGCCAGGCCCGCAGGGTCCGGGCCAGATGAGGGTCCCGTCCCAGGCCGCCGCCGACGCTGATCCGGAAACCAGGCTCGCCCGAGGCACCCCTGACCAATTGCAGTCCCACGTCATGGATTCGGGTGGCAGCGCGATCCTGCAGGCTGGCGGTCACTGCGATCTTGAATTTTCTGGGCAGATAGCTGAACTCCGGGTGAAGCGTGGCCCACTGACGGACCACCTCGCACCAGGGAAGCGGATTATCCACCTCCTCGGGCGTCAGGCCCGCCAGGGGGTCGCAGGTGACATTGCGGATGCAGTTTCCGCTGGTCTGGATGGCGTGCAGACCCACCTCGGCCAGGGATGCCAGCACCTCGGGCACCTGCTCCAGTTCAAGCCAGTTGAACTGGATGTTCTGGCGGGTGGTGAAGTGTCCGAAACCCCGGTCGTGGTCACGGGCGACCCGGGCCAGGCCCCGCAGTTGCGTACTGCTGAGCAGGCCATAGGGGATGGCCACGCGCAGCATGGGGGCATGGCGTTGGATGTAAAGGCCGTTCATCAGCCTGAGGGGTCGATAGGCCTCTTCGCTCAATTGCCCGGACAGGAAGCGGCGGGTCTGGTCGCGGAATTGCTCAACGCGCTCCCGGAGCAGAGCCTGATCCCATTCGCTGTACTGATACATGCTCATCCTCGGTGTCTGTGAGAGGTGCCTCAAGGGCGCTGAGGGGTCAAGATAATGCGAAATATCAATAGCGAAAAAGAATTTATAAGAATTGAATTAGACCGAATGGGGATTAGCCATGCCGGCTCATAAAGAATCCAATGGAATTGATAGCAAACAATTTATTCTTTTTTGCGTAATCGCAATCTTGGTTAAGGTGGGGCCACATTCAACGCCAAGAGGATTGAACTCATGCACGCGCCCCATCGGATCTCAGGCGATCGCGACACCCTGGAGAGGATCAATCGTGAGTTGGAGCCCCTGGACGCCCGCGCCCGGTTGGACTGGGCCCTGAGTTGCTTTGGAGATCGCATCGTACTGAGTTCCAGCTTCGGGGCTCAGGCGGCGGTCATGCTGCATCTGGTGACCCAGGCGCGGCCGGGGATCCCCGTCATCCTGGTGGACACGGGCTATCTCTTCCCGGAAACCTACCGTTTCGTGGATGAGTTGACGGCGCAACTGGACCTGAACCTTCAGGTGTATCGCTCCCCCTGGTCATCCGCGTGGCAGGAGGCCCGGTTCGGAAGGCTCTGGGAGCAAGGACTGGAGGGATTGAATCACTACAACCGCATGAACAAGGTTGAACCCATGCAGAGGGCCCTGCAGGATCTGGGGGCAGATGCCTGGCTGGCGGGCTTGCGCCGCCAACAGTCCGAGAGCCGTGCCGGGCTTGAAGTGGTGGCCTGGCAGAACGGAAGAGCCAAGATCCATCCCATCATCGACTGGACCGACCGGGATGTGCATCAGTACCTCACGCGGCACGGATTGTCCTACCATCCACTCTGGCACCAGGGCTATCTCTCCATCGGCGACGTACACAGCACGCGCTCGGTGCACGAGATCGAACAGCCAGAGCAGATGCGGTTTTTCGGGCTTAAGCGCGAGTGCGGGCTGCACGAGCACGTCTGAGGCCCGCGATCATCCACAGAACCTGTGGATAACCTTGTGGGCAAAATGTCATGAAACGCCGCCCGGCCGCGACGGTGCGCGGCCCGGGAACAGATTGGTCAAAAAATGGCCAGGGTCTGTAACTGCTTGTTTCCTGGTTAAAAGGAGGAATCCTCAAAGTCCTGGGCTGTCAAGTCTTGACAAGGTGTTTTCCCACGGGAAATTTCATGAGCACCTTTTGGAGACTGGGGACATCTTTCATCCCTGGTGGCTGCCGGGAAGGCAGCTTTTCCTGCACGCTAGGGCTACAATGGCAGTTCGTTGAACGCCTTTTCCCAAGAGTATGGACGTGACAGAAAAACCCAAGGTGATTGTCTCCAGCCAGGATTATGACCGCCTGGATACCCTGATGGCCTCCCTCCCGGAGGACAGCTTCCCGGGGCGCGCTGCCTTGCAGGCGGAACTGGACCGGGCCGAGGTGGTCGAGCCCCACGAGATGCCGGCCGATGTGGTCACCATGAACAGCACGGTGCGGTTTGTCATGGAGTCCACCGGCGAGTCCTTCGAGATGACCCTCGTCTACCCGCGTGACAGCACCGGGGAGCCGAACCGCATTTCCATCGTGGCCCCGGTGGGCAGCGCCCTGCTGGGCCTGTCGGTGGGAGAGAGCATCGAATGGCCCCGGCCCGGTGGTGGCACCATCCGCGTGCGCATCGATGCCATCCTCTATCAGCCCGAGAGCGCGGGGGATCTGCACCGCTGAGTGCTTCAAAAGGCCCCATTGCGCCAGAGGATGGCTAGTACCAGGCCGGTGAGCAGGAGCAGGCAGCCCAGCGACCAGAGCACCCAGTCCCAGGGGGTGAACCGTTCCACCTGGCCCACGCCGATCCAGCGGCGGGGCTTCACCCCCTGGAACAGGAACACGAACTGGGCCGCCAGCACCACGCACACCACGTTGGCCGCCAGCATCAGGCCCGCGCCCAGGGCCAGGTCGAAGGCTCCCTTGCCCACCAGCAGACCGGTCACCGCAGCCGGTGGCAGCAGGGCCACCGCCACCATCACGCCCACCAGACGCGAGGTCACGCCGCTGGTGAGGGCCAGTACTCCGGCAGCGCCCGCAGCCAGAGCCAGGATGACATACGAGATATTGACCTCTGTGCGCGCCAGCACCTCCTGATTGCCCACACTCACCGGCCACAGATAACCAATGAGCATGGCGCAAGCCACCGTCACCGTCAGGCCAGCCAGGGTGGTGGCCAGGGAACGCAGGGCCAGCGAGCGCTCGCCCAGGCAGGTGGCGAACGCAAACGCGATCACCGGGCCCAGCAGCGGGGCGATCACCATGGAACCGATCACCACGGCAGTGTTGTCCTCCGCCAGGCCAATGGCCGCGGCCACGGTGGAGAGGACGATCAGCATCAGGTAATTGCGATCCAGCGTGGCGCCCTTGGCGATTCCGGCATAGAGTTCCTCCAGGCTGACCTTGCGCGAGCGGGGGCGCTCAGGGCGCGGGTCGTTCTCTCCCGGGGCCGGCATGGGCACCGTGGCCTCGATGGGAGTGATCACGATGCGGGCGCTGGGCTCCTCGATCAACAGACTTTGCAGAGCGTCCAGGAGGGCCTGGCGCTCATCTTCCAGCACCACCATGCGCACCGCCACGCGGCCGTCATCGTTCAGTGTGCCGCACCAGGCATCCACGGCGCCGTGGGTACGGGCCATCTCCAGCAGATGGGTCTGCAAACGGGCGGGCGCAATCACCTCCACAACACGCATGGCAAATTCCTTGGAAAGACACCTCAAGGGGTGGGACTGCGGGCCCGTGAGGGGGTTCAGTCCAGGGCCTGAGGGAACTCAATCACCCCACATGGGCCTCCAACGGACTGGAACGGCGTCGCGCCGCGCCGTGGGTACCCTGTCATGACAAGTTGATCCCCTCGACGGGCCGGGCGCAGAATGAATCGACAGGGTCGAATTTGCTGTATCCATCTTGGGAGTGCTGCCATGACCCAGTTTGCAAATCCTCATGATGGGGTGCGGGAACGTGCCGAAGAGGCGACCGGCCCCTGGCTGAGACGGCATCAGCACGCGGCCTGTGGCGTGGGCGTGCTGGCACACCTGGATGGGCACGCAAGCCATGGGCTCATTGAGGATGGCTTTGAGTGCCTGGAAAACCTGGATCACCGGGGCGCCCGTGGCGCCGAGGAGAACACCGGTGACGGCGCGGGCATGCTTTTGCAAAAACCCCATGCCTTTCTCTCCAGTGTGGTGGCGGGGCTGGGTGACCGGGACGATTACGGGGCGGCCCAGGTCTTCATGCCCCGGGACGGAGATCACCGGACAGCCATCCGCACGTTGATTGCCCGGCGCTGCCAGGCCGAGGGCTTCGATTTGCTCGGGTGGCGGCAGGTGCCCACTCAGAATCAGGAACTGGGCCAGACCGCCCTTGATAGCGAACCCCAGACCTGGCAGTTCTTCGTTCGGCCGAAACAGGCGGTGGACCCCAAGGCCCTGGATGTCCGACTTTACGTCCTCAGGCGCGCGATCGAGAACGAGGTGCTTTACCGCAATCTGGTGGGGGCAGGGGCGGAGACGTTCTACATCTGCTCCCTGTCGCGGACCACGGTGGTATACAAGGGCCTGCTCACCTGCGGGCAGTTCCGAAGCTACTTCCCGGATCTCTCCGATGCCCGCGTCACTTCGTCGCTGGTGCTGGTGCATGCGCGTTTTTCCACCAACACCCTGGGGGCCTGGGATCTGGCCCATCCCTATCGTTATCTGGTCCACAACGGCGAGATCAACACCCTGCGGGGCAACCAGAACTGGATGCGGGCCCGGGAGTCCACCCTGGCCTCGCCTCACCTGGGCAAGGACATGGACAAGGTCAAACCCCTGACCGGGGAGGGCCTGAGCGACAGCGCCCAGCTGGACAACGTGGTGGAACTGCTGGCGCTGACCGGGCGCAGTCTGCCCCATGCCCTGCGCATGCTCATTCCCGAGGCCTGGGAAAAGAATCCCGCCATGCCGGAGGACCGACGGGACTTTTACGAATACCACAGTACCCTGATGGAACCCTGGGACGGTCCGGCCCTGGTGGTGGCCACCGATGGACAGCGCATTGCTGCGGTGCTGGATCGCAACGGCCTGCGGCCCTGCCGTTACAGCCTCACCCGGGATGGGCGCCTGATCATGGCCAGCGAGACGGGCGTGCTGGATATGCCGCCGGACCAGATCCTGCGCAAGGGGCGACTGAATCCCGGGGCGTTGTTCGTGCTCGATCCCGAGCGTGGCGGGATCGTTCCCGAAACCCAGGTCTTCTCTGAACTGGCCGGACGACCCTACGGGCGCTGGCTGCGCGAGCACCGTCTGACACTGCCCCCGGACCCACCCATCGCCTCCGGACCGGCAATGGGCGGCGCTCTCCCGCATGCCCTGGACCAGTATCAAAGGGCCTTCGGGTACACCCTGGAGGGCCTGCGGGCATTCCTCAAGCCCATGGCCGAATCCGGGCGGGATCCCATCGGCGCCATGGGCAATGACACCCCACCGGCAATGCTGTCATCCCGTGCCCGCCCCTTGAGCCACTATTTTCTGCAGCAGTTCGCCCAGGTGTCCAACCCGCCCCTGGACTACATCCGCGAGGCCCTGGTCACTTCGCTGGGCGCCTATGTGGGCCCGCGCGGCAACCTGCTCGAGGAAGGCAAGGATCACTGCCGCCAACTCTATCTGCCGTCCCCCATTCTGAGCGGGGCCCAGGCGCATGCGCTTGGAATGATCCACCGTGAGGATCTGCAGCCGCACCCGGTCGACATCACCTATCCCAAGGAACTCGACCTGCAATCCGCCATACGTGCCATGCACGCAACAGCCGTGCAGATCATCGAACAAGGGGGCGGGATCCTGCTGCTGAGCGATGCGCTCGTGGGGCCTGAGCGGGTGGCGATCCCGGCGCTGCTGGCCGTGTCGTCCCTGCATCATCATCTGATCCGCTGTGGTCTGCGCATGCGCACGGCCCTCATTCTGGAGTCGGGTCAGCCCTATACGGCCCATGACATGTGCGTGATGATCGGTTACGGCGCGGATGCGATTCATCCCTGGCTGGCCTATCAGGGGATTCGTGCCCTGGTGGATGAGGGCATGATCGAAGCGGAGGCCGATGCCGCCGTCGCACAGTACCGCAAGGCCCTGGAGGGAGGGCTGCTGAAGGTGATGTCGAAGATGGGCATTTCCACCCTGCAGGCCTACAAGGGGGCGCAGATCTTCGAGTCCCTGGGGCTGGATCAGGAATTGATTGATGCCTGGTTCACCGGCACCACCACACACCTGCCCGGCGTGGGCCTGGCGGAGATCGAGCAGGATGCCCTGGCAGACCACGAGCGGGCCTTTGGCCGGCCCATTGCGGCTGAACTGCCGCTGGACCCCGGCGGGCATCTGTACTGGCGGCGGGATGGCGAGCGGCATCACTGGAATCCCTACAGCATCGGCAAACTCCAGCAGGCGGCCCGCAACAACGATGCCCGGGCCTACGAGGATTTTGCCCGTGAGATCAACGAGCAGGCCGGGGGGCTTCTCAATGTGCGCGGGCTGTTGGGATTCCTCGAGGATGAGGCCGCCGCGATCCCCCTGGATGACGTGGAGCCGGCGGCGTCCATCCTGCGGCGTTTTTCCACGGGATCCATGTCCTTCGGGGCCCTGAGCCAGGAGGCCCATGAGGCGCTGGCCATGGCCATGAACCGGATCGGCGGGAAATCCGGCACAGGGGAGGGGGGCGAGCAGACAGAACGGTTCGGCACGGAACGCGAGTGCTCCATGAAACAGGTGGCCAGCGGCCGATTCGGGGTGAGCGCCCGCTACCTGGCCCAGGCCCGGCAGATCGAGATCAAGATGGCCCAGGGGGCCAAGCCGGGGGAGGGCGGTGAACTGCCCGGGGGCAAGGTGGACGAGGGCATCGCCCGGGTACGGTTCACCGTGCCGGGGGTGGGACTGATCTCCCCGCCGCCACACCATGACATCTATTCCATCGAGGATCTGCAGCAACTGATCCACGATCTCAAGTGTGCCAATCCAGGGGCCGAGATCCACGTCAAGCTGGTGGCCAAGGCCAATGTGGGCACCATCGCTGCCGGGGTGGCCAAGGCCCGGGCCGACGCGGTGCTGATCAGCGGGGATTCCGGCGGCACCGGCGCGGCGCTCAAGACCTCCATCAAGCATGCCGGCACGCCCTGGGAACTGGGGCTGGCGGAGACCCAGCGGGTGCTGATGGCCAACGGCCTGCGCTCCCGGATCACCGTGCGGGCCGATGGCGGGTTCCTGACCGGACGCGACGTGATGATCGCCGCCCTGCTGGGGGCGGAGGAATATGGCTTTGGCACGGCGCCGCTGGTGACCCTGGGCTGCATCATGCTGCGCAAATGCCACTGCAATACCTGCTCGGTGGGGGTGGCCACCCAGGATCCCGAACTGCGTCGGCGCTTTGAGGGAGACCCGGCGCACATCGTCAATTATCTGCGATTCGTGGCCGAGGAGATGCGGCGGATCATGGCGGCGCTGGGTTTTCGCACGCTGGATGAGGCCATCGGTCGCGTGGATTGCCTGCGGGCGCGGCCCATGGCACCGGCGCACAAGCCGATGCCCGATGTCTCGGCCCTGTTGCGACGGGTGCGCTCGGACGACAGCCCGCGCAGGGTACGAGGGCAGGATCATGGCCTGGACCGCAAGATCGATCACCAGGTCATCGCCCAGGCCGATGCGGCGCTCAGCCATGGCGAGCCGGTGAGTCTGTCCATTCGATTACGCAACCGTGACCGCACCTTCGGCACCTTGCTCAGCCACGAGGTCACGCGCCGGTATGGCGGCGAGGGACTGCCGCCGGGAACGATCCGGATTCACTGCACGGGCACCGCGGGGCAGAGTTTCGGGGCCTTCCTGTGCCGGGGGATTGCCCTGCACCTGGAAGGGGATGCCAACGATTATGTGGGCAAGGGGCTGTCCGGCGGCCTGATCAGCGTGAAGACACCGCCGGACGCCCCCTATGTGGCCGCCGACAACACCCTCATCGGCAATGTGGCCCTGTTCGGTGCCACGGGTGGGGAGGCCTATGTCAATGGCCGCGGTGCCGAGCGCTTCTGTGTGCGCAACTCCGGGGCGCTGAGCGTGGTCGAGGGGGTGGGGGATCATGGCTGCGAGTACATGACCGGGGGCGTGGCGGTCATCCTCGGTCCCATCGGGCGGAACTTTGCCGCCGGCATGAGCGGCGGCGAGGCCTACCTCTGGGACGAGGAAGGTCAGGCAGCAGACGCCATCCATGCCGCAGGCGTGCGCACCGAGCCGGTCACCGATCCCCGGGATCAGGCGCTGTTGCAGCGCCTGCTGGAAAACCATGTGGCCTGCACCGGGAGCGAGAAGGCTGCCCGGATACTGGCCGGGTGGCCAGGGGCCCTGGACACCTTCGTGAAGGTGGTGCCCGAGGCCTATGCCGAGGTGGTGGCGGACTATCTGTCCCGGGGGCAGGACATCCGCGTCCAGCCACCGGCCCCCCTTGCCTGAGGTATCACGCCATGTCCGAGAACCATCCTGATGGATTCCTGCGTCATCCCCGGCGGCCCATCGGCTATCGTGAGCCGGCGTCGCGTGTGGCGGATTTTCACCAGATCTATCGGTTCCGGTGGGATCCGGCGCAGTTGCGCACCCAGGGGGAACGCTGCATGGACTGCGGCATCCCCACCTGCATGGCGGGTTGTCCCATCGGCAATATCATCCCGGACTGGAACGATCTGGTGTCCCGGGGTGCCTGGCGGGAAGCCCTGGCACGCCTGCATGCCACCAACAATTTCCCCGAGTTCACCGGCTACACCTGCCCGGCGCCCTGCGAGACGGCCTGCACCCTGGCCATCAACGATGACGCGGTGACCATCAAGGACATCGAACGGGCCATCGTGGACCAGGGCTGGGAGGCGGGCTGGATACGTCCCGAGCCCCCGTCGGAGCGCACCGGCAGGCAGGTGGCCGTGGTGGGCAGCGGCCCGGCCGGCCTGGCGGCGGCCCAGCAACTGAACCGGGCCGGGCACCGGGTGACGGTGTTCGAGCGGGATGATGCCATCGGTGGGCTGATGCGCTATGGCATCCCGGATTTCAAGTTTGCCAAGCATCAGGTGGCGCGCCGGGCGCAGCAGCTCCGTGACGAGGGCATCGAGTTTCGCTGTGGTGTGGTTGTGGGAGAGGATGTGTCCATTGATGAGCTCAAGGCGCGGTTCGATGCCGTCTGCCTGGCCATTGGTGCACGCCGCCCACGGGACGTGGCGGTGCCGGGCCGCGAACTTCAGGGTGTCCTGTTCGGCATGGAATACCTGTGTGCCGAAAACCGCCATCAGGCCGGTGAGCCCCTGGACGCGGCCATGAATGCGCAGGGCCGGCGGGTGGTGGTGCTCGGGGGAGGGGATACGGGTGCCGACTGTGTGGCCACGGCCCACCGTCAGGGTGCCAGTTCGGTGGTGCAGATCAGCATCAATCCGCCGCTGCCCGAAACCCGCCAGGCGGATAACCTCTGGCCCCAGTCACCCCAGGTTCGCCAGCAGACCTATGCCCTTCAGGAAGGCGGGGAGGAGGCCTTCAGTCTCAATGTGGCGGCCTTTCTCGATCAGGATCAGGATGGCCGGGTCGATGCCCTGGAACTGGAACGGGTGGACTGGAAGCGGGATGACCAGGGGCGTCGGACCGACAAGATCGTGCGGGAGAGCGGTATCATCCTGCCTGCCCACAAGGTGCTGATCGCCATCGGCTTCGAGGGCCCTGAAGCCGCCTGCCTGAACGATCCGCGCCTGACCCTCACCTCGAGTCATACCCTGGAGGCTGACGCGCGCAAGATGACCCCGGTGCCCGGCGTCTTCGTGGCGGGCGATGCCAGCCGTGGGCAGTCCCTGGTGGTATGGGCCATCGGGGAAGGGCGTGACGTGGCGCGCCAGATCGACCTGTGGCTCATGGGGTCCTCTCGCCTGCCGGCAAGCCTGAGCACGCCGTATCCACCGCTCCCTCCCAAGGGGCTCTAGAACCCGAAAGTGGCGTCGCATCCTGGGGCGCGGTCAAGTGTGAGTGCCCATGCCCCTTTTTAGATCTCCTTGAGCTATGGTATAACCCACCCAAACGAAAAGATTCTCAGTTCACCACACACTCACAGGAGCTCGCCCACGATGCCTTCTCTCAAACGCGCCCTGCCCGCCGCGGTGCTGATGTCGTTTTCCATGCCGGTCATGGCACAGGATATGTTCCGGGACAGCCAGCTCCCGGGTGCCCGCCTGGCCCCCCTGCCCCTGGGAGGCACCCACCAGGTGACCTCGGGATCGGCCTTCAACCCCGATATCTCCATCATCGTCGATACCGTGTATTTCAACGAGATCAGTGGTCACGTGGATGACCCTGCGGGATTCGAGGCGGGCCACGATCACGGTCATGGCGGGCATGACCATGGCCATGATCTGGACGAGGGTTTCAACCTGCGGGAGATCGAGCTGGCCTTCAGTGCCTCGGTGGACAATTACTTCGATGCCTTCGTGATGCTGGCCCTGGATGAGCACGACATCGAGGTAGAAGAGGCCTATGCCACCACCCGCAACCTCCCGGCGGGCTTGCAGATCAAGGCGGGCAAGTTCCTCTCCGACATTGGCTACATCAACTCCCAGCACCCCCACGACTGGGCCTTCGTGGATCGCCCGTTGGTCAACGAATTCCTCTTTGGTGATCACGGCCTGCAGGAGACGGGGGTGCAGTTGACGTGGATGCCGAACACGCCGTTCTACAGCCGGTTTGGGATCGAGTTGTTGCAGGGGGAGACTGAGGGGATTGCTGCCTATGAAGGCCGTGAAGATGGATTTCCCTTCAAGGACGAATCCGGTCCAAGGCTCGTAACAGGATTCGCCAAATTTGCGCCTGACCTTGGCTTTGATCATGCAGCCCAGTTTGGACTCTCCTATGGATACGCTCGAGCTTTTCAACGTGGTGAAACGCACTCAAGTGGAAGACAAGAGTCCTGGGATGGTGATTCCTGGTTTGCAGGTGTGGATGCAGTTTATAAATACGATGCTGGACGTAGCCATGGAGCGGGGGACTGGGTTCTGCAAGGAGAATATTTCTACCGAGCCATTGATGCTGACTACCGAGAAAGCGCAGGCGCTACCCCGACTTCGGCTACAACTCGCCAGGACGGTCTTTACCTGCAGGCAACACATGGAATTGCTCCCCGTTGGCAGGTAGGCGCCCGGGCCGAGGCATTAGGTCTCACCAACGACAATGCTCTGGGTGGATTTAGGGATGCACAAGGCCAACGTATCGGCTTCGACTCCTTCGGCACCTCCTACCGCTACGCCGGCAACGTCACCTTCCGCCCCACCGAGTTCTCCATGCTGCGGGCCCAGGTCAACCGTGCCGACTTCGCCACCGAGGATGATGATCACGACGGTGACGGCTGGTCCTTCATGCTGCAGTTCCAGATGGCGCTCGGCGTGCACGGTGCCCACGAATTCTAAGTTCAAGACCAGAGAAATGCGGTCACCGGGGGTCAGCGAACCGGTCCGGTGGCCGCAGTCCCGATTTCATACCTCAAGGGAGATACGATGATGTATAAATGGCTGATTGGCCTGGTGTTGCTGGTGTCCACCGCCACCGCCCAGGCTGCTGTGAACGTAGTGGCGACCACGCCTGCCATGGGCATGCTGGCGGAAACGGTGGGCGGCGATGCCGTGTCGGTGCGGGTGCTGGCGCCGGCGGATCGCGACGCCCATTATCTGCAGGCCCGGCCCAGCATGATGGCCGCCCTGCGGGGCGCGGATCTGGTGGTCTCGGTCGGTGCCGAGCTTGAAGTGGGCTGGTTGCCCGCCGCCATTCGCGGCGCCAACAACCCCGGCGTCTTCCCCGGCCGCAGCGGTTATTTCGAGGCTGCCGCCCAGGTGGACCTGATCGGCGTGGGCGGCCCCGCCGACCGGGCGCTGGGTGACGTGCACCCGGCAGGTAACCCCCATGTGAACATGGATCCGGTGCGCATGGCCCAGGTGGCCCACGCCCTGGCCGAGCGGCTGATCCGCTTCGATTCCGCCAATGCCGAGCTGTTCCGCGCCAATGCCGAGGCCTTCGAGCGCAAGGTGGAGGAGCACCTGCCCGTCTGGCGGGAGCGGGTGGCCGATGCACCGGGTGTCGTGTTCTTCCATGAGGATGCCGACTACCTGGCCAAGCGCCTCGATGTCCCTGTGCTCGGCTATGTGGAGCCGCTGCCGGGCATTCCCCCCACCGCCCGTCATCTGCGTGATCTGGTGCGTGATCTGGAAGGCCGGGATGGCGTGGTGATCCGTGCCACCTTCCATCAGGAACGGGGCCCCCGTTTCGTGGGCGAGCAACTGGACTGGCCCGTGTATGCCCTGCCGCTGGATCCGGAGGTGGGCGCCACCGCGGACGATTACTTTGATCTGATCGGGCAGTGGGTGGACGCCATGGCAGGTAAACTCTAAAGCATGAAGAGTGAAGCCTTGTTGCGGTGCCACGGGGTCGTCGCCGGGTATGAACACCCGGTGGTCGGCCCCGTCACCTTTGAACTTTTTCGTGGCGAGGTCCTGGGGCTTTTGGGCAGCAATGGGGCGGGCAAGTCCACCCTCATCAAGGCCATCACCGGGCACGCCAGGATCTTTCGGGGCCGACTGGAAACCGCGCCCGGCATTGAGCTGGCCCATCATCGCCAGCAGCCGGTTCGACCGGCTGAATGCCCCCTCTCCGGTCATGACCTGGTGACCCTCACCGGGGCCTCTCGCCAGACACCACCACCGCAGATCGCCCGGCTGCTGGACGGTCGCGTGGATCAGCTCAGTGGCGGGCAGTTCCAGATCCTGCAGATCTGGGCCTGCCTGGGGAGCGGGGCGGAGGTGGTGCTGCTGGACGAGCCCACGAATAACCTGGATCCCGCCACGGTGGAGGCGCTGGTCAACCTCATCCGCAAGGATCAGGCGGGCCGCACCATCCTGGTGGTCAGTCACGAGGCATCCTTCATCGATGCCATCTGTTCCCGCGTTGTCTCGGTGAGTGCCTGATGCTGGAATTACTGTTTGACCCCCTGTTTCGATTGCCCTTCATCACCGGTCTGTTGCTGGCACCGGTGGCCGCCATTGCCGGCGTGTATCTGCGCCTGCGGGAGGAGTGGCTGGCGGCCCTGGCTTATGCCCAGGTGGCCGCCGCCGGGGCGGTGGTGGCCGTGGTGCTCCATGCCCCCGTCATGCTCGGTGCCCTGGCCGCGGCCGGGCTGGTGGCCACGGTCAAGGGGCTGCTGGCCAACCCGGGCAATCATCACTTCGTCATCTTCATCCTGCTGGGCTGGGGTGTGGCCCTGGTGGCCGGATCCTTCAGTGCCCATGGAGAGATGGTGGGCCAGTCCCTCATGGACGGGCAGCTGTACTTCACTGGCCAGGCCCATTTGCTGGGCGCTCTGGCCCTGCTGGTGATCGGCACGCTGTGCATGTCCTGGCTGAGCCAGCGCCTGCTCATGGACCGTTTCTTCCCGGACTATTTCTCCGCCAACGGCATTCCCGCCTGGCGGCACCGGGTGGCCTTCGACTGGCTGGTGGTGGCCATCGTTGCTGTGGCCACCACGGCCTTTGGTGTGATGGCGGCCTTCGCGCTGCTCTTCATCCCCGCCTGGGTGGCCTGGGGGGTGGCCCAGGGCTGGCGCAACGTGCTGATCATTGCCGCAGGGCTGGCGGTGGTGGCCTATGTGATTGCCTTCGTCGTGGCGGTCGCCGTGGACCAGCCCTTCGGGCCCATGCTGGTGCTGATCCTGTGTGCGACGGCCTTGCTCAGGTTTGCACGTCGCGGAGTCAGATCGGCGTCTCCTTCAGCCGCACCGGCCCGCGCGCCGTCGGTGGCCCCGGAAGCCGCCCATCGCAAGTGAGGGTGGCCCGGGGTGAGGCGCCCGCCTCACCCCGGGCTATCGCACCAGATGACGTCGATACACGTAGAGGTGCACGGCCAGTGCCACCACGAAGGCCCAGCCGGTGGTGGCATGCCAGTGCTTCCATCCCCGAGGCCTTAATTCCGCCACCGCCAGGGAGACGCCCAGGCTGACCAGCATGGCCACCTTGGCCACCCGGTTCACCCGCATCCGCAACGGACGCGGTCCCCGGCGACGGGGTGGGCGTGCCGGCGTGCTCCGCTTGGCACCGGGGGCGGCAGGGGGCATGCCCAGATGAGGTCGGGCGATCTCCAGGGCCTCCTGCTCCATCCGTGCCCTGGGCAGGCGTGCCACGTCATATTCCACCACCAGACTGCCGGCCCGGCGGTTGCCCCTCAACCCGGTCACGGCGGGATGATCCTGGAACAGGGATTCCAGCGTCCTGAGCGTGGAGGATTCTTGCAGGCCCTTGTCACGCAGACGCAGGCGCCCGGGAATGGATGCGACGATGAGGTTCATGGCTCAAGCATGCCCTTTCAGGCCACACTCTTCAATATGATGAATGAAAATCATTTTATTGAGTAAGATGGCATTGGAAGGTTGACAGGTAGTGCGAATTAACTATAATGAGAATCAGTTACATTTGATGTCAGGCACCGGGGTGCTGCCGGCTTTTTTTCCCGTTGAGGTCGGCGGCACTTTTTTCTGGCGCACCCCGCGCGTTTCATCGCCCTCAAGGGGCCATCCCACCCAACCTGGCAGGAGGTGATTGATTGCGGAAACGGCTCAAGTGACAAGACAAACCTACGAGATAGAGGAGCGGCCTGCCCGAAAGGGTTGAGCCGCTCCTTTTCGTTCAGGCTATTGAGACAGAATCCATTCCACCAGGCTCTCCAGGGTGCCCTCGCCGAAATGATCATCCACCCAGGCGTTGGGGGTCATGAACTGTTGCCCCCATTCACCCGAACCCCCCTCCCTGACCTTTGCCACCAGCTTGTCCGTGACATTCTGTCCGCGATAGCGCTCCGCCACGTCCTGGTAACTGGGCCCGACCGGATGATCCCGATCCACGAAATGACATCCCATGCAGCCTGCCTCGGTGGCTCTTTGCAGCATGTCCGCGGATACCGCCTGCGGCCCGGCAGCCAGCCCCAAGGCGCCGATCAAGGGCAGTGACATGAGCAGTTTCCCGGCAGGGCGCCCGGACAGACGACGGCGCGGGGAATGGTCTTCTTGGTATTGTTTCATGCGTTGCTCCTCCAGAAGGGACGGACAGGTAAAAAGCTGAAAGGCCAGCGGCCTTCCAGCGGATGATGCCGCCATGGGCGGCGGTGACCGAGGATGAAGGGATAGCTGCTGCGTGGCAGGCGGTTCAGTCGGCCTGGTCGGTGCCCCTTTGCCACGCGTTGATGGCGGTGGCGGTCAGTTCCGCGGCCAGATTGTTGCCCCAGAACACGCCCTCCATGGTGAGGATCAGGCGCTCGCCGTCCACCGGTGTGAGCAGGCCCTGGGCCGTGCGTTCGGCGCACACGGCCGCCACCGCTGTCCGGCAGGGGGCCGGCAGGAGGCTCAGGTCCACCTGCCCGAACTGAATACCGCCGATAAAACGGTAAAAGGCCGGGTAAGGATCCCGGGTGGCCAGCCCCTGGCGCTCGCCCGGGTGATTCACCGCCTGTTCATAGGCTTCCGGTGCCAGGGGATTCATCAACATCATGCCGCCGAGCCGGCCACCGGCACCGGCCCCCAGGGGCAGCGTATCGCCTCCCTGGTAGCGCAAATCCACGTAGCGGTAGCGGTCCCGCCCGGGACGCGCCAGTTTGGTGAGCTCCAGCAACTGGAACCCCTGATCATGGGCGTGCTCCATGATCTGCCTGAACAGCCCCCACTCCCGGCGCAGGCTCTCCGCCGTCTGTGTCGTCCATTCGGGATGCTGGTGGGCCAGCCGACTCTTGTCGCTCACCATGAGCGCGTAAAAGGAAAAACCGGCCAGGTCCAGTTCGGCAATCCTGTGAAGATCGGCCGCCAGATCCTCGGGTGTCTGCTCCGGGTAGTGGTAGATCAGGTCCATCCCGAGGTTGTCCAGCCCCAGGGCACGGTAACGGCGAATGCGTTCGGCGATCCACTGGCCGTTGCCGCTGCGGCCCAGCAGGCGGCGCCCGGCATCATGGAAGGTCTGCACACCCAGGCTGACCCGATTCACGCCCGCGTTCATGCAGGCCTGAAGTTTCTCCTCGGTGAGTTCCGTAACGCTGCTCTCCAGGGTGATTTCCACATCATCGGTGAGCTGAAAGTGCTGTTTCAGACCCGCCAGGATGCGCTTGAAGGCCGCCGCGCTGAGCGTGCTGGGGGTGCCGCCACCAAAATAGATGGCGCCGTAGCGCCCATCGGCCACATAGGGGAGGCGAGTCAGGGCTTCCATGTCACGCAGGAGGCGTTCGGTATAGGTGTCATCGGGTGCGCCCTTCATGCGCCGCATGTTGCAGAAATGGCAGAGCTTTCGGCAGAAGGGGATGTGCACGTAGATGGCCCGGGGCCTTGCGTCGGCCTCACGGCCGTCCAGGTGCTCGCCCAGCGTCACGGCACCGTCCGAGAGGCCATGCAGGGGGGCCAGGGCGTCGTGGTGGCTGCGCAGCCGCTTCTCGTAATGCAGCGGAGGACGGCCCTCGGGGGTTCCGTGACCGTGGGAGGTGGCTTGGGGGGAACGCGTTGGATGGGCAATCATGGCGAAGCCTCCAGCTCGCATTGGGGTTTGGGGGTGCCATATCGCAACCGCACCCAGGGGCACTGGGTGTGTTTGTCCGTTTCCACCACGCAGTCGACGCCCCAGACCCGGCGGATGGTGGCGGGCACAAGGACATCCCGCGGGGCGCCACTGTCCGCGATGCGACCGCCCTCGAGGATCGTGATGCGATCGGCAAAGGCGGCGGCCAGATTCAGGTCGTGCAGCACCACCAGAATGGCGCGCCCCCTGGCGGCGTCGGTTCTCAGCAACTCCATGAGTCGCAGCTGATGACGCACGTCCAGCGCCGAGGTGGGTTCATCCAGCAGCAGCACCCCGGGGCGCTGTGGGCCGGTTTCATACACCTGGGCCATGACCCGGGCCATTTGCACCCGCTGGCGTTCGCCGCCGGACAGGCTGCGATAATCCCGACCGGAGAGATGCAGCACCCCGGCCCGTTCCAGGCATTCGTGCACGATGGGGGTATCCCGTTCCGGGGTGCGGTGGGGCAGGCGGCCCATTTCCGCCACTTCCCAGGCGGTCAGCGGGAAGGTGACCACCGCCTCCTGGGGCAGCACGCCGCGACAGCGGGCCAGGGCATTGGGGCACCAGTCATCCAGGGGCCGTCCCGACCAGGTCACCTGGCCGTGGTTCTGCCTCGTTTCGCCCGCCAGCACCGACAGCAGGGTGCTCTTGCCGGCACCATTGGGGCCCACCAGGGCATGCACCGTGCCCGGTGCCACATCCAGATGGGCCCTGTCCACCAGCGTGCGGCCCTGGCGTTCCACCCGAAGATCACGAACCTGGATGCCCGTGTCCGAGGGCGCCTGCGCCGGCATGGGCGACGGGCGGACCGTCGGGGACCGCCAGGCGGCGGGCAGGGGCCATCGCCCATGAAGCAGGGAGTTCATGATCCAAGCCTCCCCTGCTGACGCATCAACAGCCACAGGAAGAAGGGGCCGCCCAGCAGGGCGGTCAAAAGCCCGATGGGCAGTTCCGCCGGAGAAACGATCACGCGGGCCAGGGCATCGGCCAGCAGCAGCAACAGGGCGCCACCCAGGGCCGAGGCGGGCAGCAGATAGCGGTGGTCCGGGCCAATGGTCAGGCGCAGCAGATGGGGCACCACCAGTCCCACGAAACCGATGATGCCGGCGATGGCCACCGAGGCGCCCACCGCCAGGGCAGCGGTGATCACCACCAGGGTCTTGATGCGGTGTACCGGGAAACCCAGATGGGTGGCCACGGATTCGCCGAGCATGAGGCCGTTGAGGGCGCGGGCGATGAAGGGCAGGGCGGCCAGGGCCAGCACCACGAAGCCTGCACTGACCGCCCACAGGGCCCAGCCTGCATGGGCCAGGGACCCCATGTTCCAGAAGGTCAGTGTGCGCAGTTGCTGATCGTCGGCCATGTAGACCAGCATGCCGGTGGCGGCGCCGGCGATGGCGTTGATGGCAATGCCGCCCAGCAGCAGGGTGGCCACCGAGGTATGTCCCCCCCGGCTGGCCAGGCGATACACCAGCCAGGTGGTCGCCAGGCCGCCGGCGAAGGCCGCCAGGGGCAGCGCCAGCACCCCCAGGGGCAGAACCAGGGGGGCCAGCACCGTGGTGCCCAGCACGATCACCGCCACGGCCCCGAGCGCCGCACCGGCCGACACGCCGATCAGGCCGGGGTCGGCCAGGGGGTTACGGAACAACCCCTGCAGGGCCACGCCGCTCATGGCCAGCGCAGCGCCCACGGTGATGGCCACCAGCACCCGTGGCAGCCGGAGATTGAAGATCACCTCGTGGAGGAAGGGATCGTCCAGTTGCCCGGTGAGGATGCGCAGTACATCCCAGGGCGTCATGGCCACGGCACCGGTGGTGAGTCCGAGCATGGCGGCGAGGATCACCGCCGGGATCAGGGACAGGGTCACCAGGCGCGCACGGGCGGACCGGGAGCCTTCCGGCTTCACGGTCGGGCTGGCCCGCACCCATTCGGGAGCCACGGCGCTCATGAGTGCCCGATGCCCACGGGGTGGCCGGCCAGGCCCTGGTTCAGGAAGCGACTGACATCCAGCACGGCCTCCCCCAGTCGGGGGCCAAAGCCCAGCAGGAACAGGGTGTCGCCCACATACTGGGGCACCCGGGACAGCGAGCCGCCAAAGTCTGCCGCCGCCTCTCCGGAGATGATCAGGGCATCCGGTCGCCGGGCCATGACACCTTCCCGGGACACGGGCCGATAACCGGAATAATCCTGGAACACGTTCTCGCCCCCGCACAGGCGCGCCAGGGCATCTGCCTTGGTATCGCGACCGGCGGCCACCGCATTACCCTGGCCATGGGCCATGAGCAGGACCAGCCGGGGCGGACGGCCCAGATCGGTCTGGATCTTCCGGGCCTCGTCCAGGTCCGCCTCCACGGACCGGATGATTTCCATGGCGCGGGCCTCGGCACGCAGCCAGCACCCCAGGGTGACCACCCGGATCTTGAAGCCGTTGAGGCTGGGTTCCCCGGAGACGGTGAGCAGCTTGACGCCTGCCCCGGCCACACGCTCCAGAGTGGTGCTCGGGCCGGCGCTACCGTCATGGATCAGGACGTCGGGCCGCAAGGAGAGGATACTCTCCGGGGTGAGCGTGTGCTGGTAGCCCACCCTGGGGAGGGCGTTGGCGGGCTCCGGGTAGGTGCTTGTGGTATCCGCGCCCAGCACCTGGTCACCGGCCCCCAGGGCAAAGATGGTTTCCGTCAGGCCCCCGCCGATGGCCACCAGGCCCCCGTCCACATACATGTCGTGGGCGGCACAGGCGGGCTTGGCCGCCAGCGGTCCGCAGATCATGCCCAGGGCACCGCCTCCGAGCCAGCGCAACAGGTCACGACGATGCATGGCGTGACTCCTGGCCCGGGAGTCCACGGGCGGTGACGTGATTCAGGGCGGATGTTTCATGGGTGTGAATGATGCGTGACATGTGGGTTGTCTCCTGTTGAGGGACATGCCGTGTTCAGAATCGGTAACTGGCCTGGATCTTCACGTTGCGGCCGGGGTCGTTGATGGCCGCGAGGTGAGGGCGATAGGCCTTGTCGGTGACGTTGTCGATGCCGAAATCCAGTCGCAGACGCTCGCCGGCCGCCTTGGGCTGCAGGGTCATGAAGAGATCCGTGAGGGTGTAACCGTCGGTGGACTCGCCCTCATCGGGGACGCGATCCTGGGACCAGGCCCGGGTCAGACGTCCACCCAGGGTGAGCTGCCCACCCATGACATGGATGCCACCCTCCAGGCTGAGACTGTCCGCGGGGATGCCGGAGAGCGGTTCCCCGTCGGTGCGGTTATCCCCGCTTATGCGACTGGCGGTCATGGCCACGAAGTAGTCGGGGTTCAGATACTGGAATTCCAGTTCCTGGCCGCGCAGACGGGCATCTTCGACGTTCTCGAAATAGGTGCGACCGCCGGGAATGGGAGGACCGAACGCAGGCATTTCCATTTCCACCCGTTGATCGATGAAGTCCTCCACATCGTTCTGGTAGATGGATAGCCGGGCCCGCACCTGATCCTGGGCCTGCCAGATACCCTGCCCGTGGTAGCTCAGTCCCAGTTCCTTGTTGCGGGCCTTCTCGGGCTTGAGGTCTGGGTTGGGCTCGAAGAAGTTGTTGCCAAAATGCACCCCGCCCACATAGAGATTGGTCAGGGATGGGGCCCGGAAGGCCTCCGAATAGCCACCGAACAGATCCCAGCCCGGGGCCACCATGAAGGTGGCCGTCAACTGCCCTGACCATTCCGATTCGGTGATGGAGGGCTGATCGTCGGCATCCTTGTGGAACCGGTCGTAGCGCAGCCCCGGAGAGACCTCCCAACGCTCACCGATCAGGATGCGGTCGGTGATGAACACACCGGTGGTCTCCTGGCGGGCATCGGGATACTGGGGCCGCCGATCTCCGTCACGCCGTCCCCGCTGACGGTCCCGGTAATATTCCAGCCCGACAAGCAACTCGTGATCCACCGCGCCGGTGCGCAGCCAGGTGGTATTGGTCATGTCCAGGCCCACGGTTCGCAGCCGGGTCTCGTCGTACCGGTCGGTGTCGACCCGTGTCTCCTCCAGTTCCACCTGGTTGCCGTAAACGGTGGCGTCCAGGTTCACCCAGTCGTTGTCCGGGGTGAACTGGTAGCGCAGGGTCTGGGTGCGGCTATCGGTACGGCGATCCACGATGATGCCGGCCGAGCCACCGCCGGTACCCGAGGCCGTGGCATTGGACGGGATCTCATGGTCATCACGGAATCCCTGCAGGCTCAGGGTGAGCCGATGGTCCGGTGCGGGACGCAGCGTGCCCTTGATCAGCCCGGAAGTGATGTCATCGCCGGTGAAACGGATGGTGTCGCCATCGCCGTCCTCCAGGTCGGACTGATCCCGCTGGAGTATGCTGCCCAGCCAGGAGCCCCGCTCACCCTGTCCGGCCACGATGGCCGACAGCAGTTGCTGGCTGCCCTGATCCTGGTAACCCGCGGTGATGCGGCCGCCGAAGGCATCGTCTCCCAGGAAACTCTCCGGGTCGCGGGTGCGGAAGTTCACCACGCCACCCAGGGCACCCGAGCCGTACAGGCTGGAGGACGGCCCGCGCAGCACTTCTGCCTGCTCCAGAAGAAACGGATCCAGGAACACCCGGCCCTTGTGACCGGAAGCAAAATTCTGACGCGCGCCATCCACCCGGATGACCACCCGCTCGCCACCGAGGCCGCGGATCACGGGTTGCAGGGCGGTGGTACGGGGCCCGCCGCTGGTATCCACCCCCGGCATGCGATTCAATACATCCGCCAGGTCCGCTGCCTGATCCCGGTCCAGGGTGGCCCTGTCACGCACGGCGACGGGGGCCCCCAGTTGATCCAGGGCCGTCGGTACCCGGGTGGACTCCACCATGATGCTGGGCAGGGTGAGGGAGGCCACCTGTTCGTGATCAGGCCGGGTGTCGGCGTGTGCGGGCAATGCCAGCGTCAAGGAGGCGGCAATGACAGGAATGGCATGACGGTGTTGCGGCATGAAAGCCCTCCAGGCGATGGAGTCGGGGTCACGGGATGCTTGTGGTACAAGCGGCCTGGCTGGCTACCTGGCCCGGGAGGGGCGTTGGCGGGCTGGGCAAATCTTTAATGAATGATAATTATTATCATTACGTTGTCAAGGTGTCAGGGGCTCGGCGTGAGAATCTTTGCTCGGATCCGGATCAAGTCGTGAGTGATCCAGATCCACGGCTGCGAAAGCCTTGCCCAGTGAATTGTGTTCATCGATCACACGCTCGATCAGGCAAGCCACGTCGGCCCGGGTGATCATCCCGTGTATGGTGGGCCTGGTGGAGAGGATCGCCCGACCGGTGGCCGGTGCGGATAGCAGGCCTCCCGGGCGAATGATGGTGTAGGGGAGGCCGGACGTGCGCAGGTAGTCCTCGGCTCGGGTTTTGGCTTCCACCACATCCCCGAAGGCGGCAATGGCCTGCTCGGAGCGATAGGGCATCATCTCTCCGCAACCAATGGCGGTCACCAGCACCAGGCGTTCGGGGGCATAGCGTCGGGCCACGTCAATGACCGTCTGATTGCCGGTCTCGTCCACGTAGGTGCCGTCGTCCAGCCTGCCGGCCAGCGTGGAAATGACGATCCCATCGGTGCCCAGGGCCATGAAGGCACGCTCCACATCCCCGGAGCAGGTGGCATCACCCGGAATGATCTCGACATCCAGGGTCTTGAGGGGAGCGGGCTCGCTGTTGGGCCTTACCAATGCCAGCACGGGCTGGTTGCGCCCACGCAAGCGGTAGGCCACTTCCAGCCCCACGCCCCGGGTGGCGCCGAAGATCAGGACAGGCTTCATGCGGAGGCCTCCCGCTCGACGTGATCCAGGGCGGTCAGGGTGTTGCGCAGTCGGGAAAAGTGCTGGAGCTGATCCTGCCGCAGCTGGCGCTGTTCATCGCGACCGACGAAGACCTTGAAGATCCCCTCTCCCTCACCATTGAAGAACTGGATGGACGCCGTCTCCATGCCCATGAAGGGGCGCTCCATGAACACGATGTGCTGACAGCGCTCAGGACGCAGGTGACCCGACAGGCCGGTCTTGCCCTGGAGGTTGTAGAAGCCATGCCCGGTCCGACCGGAGGGAAACGGGCCCTTGAACTCCATGATGACGTCGGCGGTGTGCAGCACCGTGGTCACCTCTCCCCAGGAGGGCAGGGCGGACAGGACGTTGAGGTAGTGTCGCCCGCTGACCTCCGTCCAGTGGTTTTGAGGCAGGCAGCGCACCACCTCCAGAAGGCTGATGTTCTCCTCATGGGCGATCTGTTCCAGCACGACGCCCGGTTCCTCGGCGAGACGTTGGCGCAGGGGGCTGGATGGATGCGGCTGGGGGGCAGATTGGGGCATGAGATCCTCCTTTGGAAACAAAATAATGCGAATCATTCCCATTTCTATCAGAGTTCATGGGCGCTCACAAGTGTTTTTGTTCCAGCACAATGCAACCGGCCATCTGCCATTCATGCGTGCTTGTCTCATTCGATGAATGATGCAAGAATGTTAACCATTCCCGTTTGCATCATCAGCCAGCCCGCAGCCAGCCACATGCAACGGTTACCCATGTGATCCCACGGCGAGGATCACATCACCCGTAACCCTGGCTTGACGGAAACGCAACGATGCCTGCTGCTGGCTCTCCTGCCGTTCATCTCCCAAGACGACGCCCCATGGCGCCCGTTACTCGAACCGGCGCCGGATGAACCGGGCGAATCCGCCTCTGCCAGCCTCCAGGCAGCAGGCTGTGGCGCACACACAGGGAACGAACAGGCTCCACGACCGGGAGAGATTCGAGCAGTGACTCATTGCAAGTTGTTTTCACCTACCCAAGGAGCATCGTCCATGCATTCATCCCCTCGTCGTTTCGTGCTTGCCTCTGCCCTGTGCATCATCCTGCTGGCCGGGCTACCGCTGAAACAGGCCGTGTCCGATGACCTGCCCCAGGTGGTGAAGGATCACCCCCCCATACACGTCATCCACCCCGACGGGGTCGCCAGAAGCATCAGCCTGGCGCAGGTGCTGGACCACCATGGCTACCCATGCGGTCCGGCCACAGTCGGCTTTCTGGCCCTGCAATATGGTCTGGACCTGCTCTTTGGGGAGGATGAGATCGCTCGGGCCAACGATCTTCTGGTGCTGAGTCATGCACCCATGGGTGGAGTGACCGATGCACTGGATCTGGTGCTGGTGAGCGAGAAGCCCGAGTCGCGCACGCCGCGACCGGCGGGGATGGAGCACGCCGTGGAGAGTTTCCGCATTCAGTTGTTGCGCAAATCCACCATGCAGACCGTCACGGTTGCCCTGGACCCGCAACTCTGGCCCGAGGACTGGTTTGAGCTGCGAACCCTTCGTCGCGCCGGGGAAATGACGCCCGAGCTGGAGGCGCGGCGTCAGTCGCTGCAAGACGAGATGGTGGAGACCTTGCCCACCAAATCATTCGAAACGCTTTTTGGCACCCCGGACATCAATATGGTGATGACCTGGGGCGGGATCACGTCCGAGGAGGCCAGGTCCGCGGCGCAGCAGTAGCAGCCGCCATACCCACCCGCGGCACGTGGCTGCGGGTGGGGGGGCTGTCAGGGGAAGACCACCGCCTGAAGCTGTCGACACCAGGTGGCCACGCGGGCATCGGTGAATTCGCTCTGGTTGTCTTCGTCCAGGGCCAGACCGCAGAAATGGTCGTCGATCACGGCCAGGGAGTGCTCAAAGTCGTAGTGTTCATCGATCGGCCAGTAACCAAGAATTCTTGCGCCGCGAGCCTGGGCCTTGTCGTGCAGGATGCGCATGGCATCCACGAACACCTCACCGTATCCATACTGATCGCCCAGGCCGAACAACGCCACCGGCAGGCCCGACAGATCCACGTCGTCCAGGTGGTCGATGAAATCCTCCCAGTCATCCTGAAGATCCCCGTAACCCCAGGTGGGCGCCCCCCAGATGAGCAGATCGTAGTCCGTCATGCTGTGGGCATTGTCGAGGGTAGCCACATCCAGCAGATCCACCGACATGGGTTGGAGGGCATCCCGGATCATTTCTGCCACATGCAATGTGCTGCCACTGGTGGTTCCAAAGTAGATGGCCACTCGCATGTTTTTCTCCTCATTTCAGTGAATCGTAATGAGAAGCATTATCTATTGTTTTTCTCGTCCGGAGCAAGCAGCAAGTCAAGGTGATAACACCGTGGGAGCCGGCCAGGGCGGCGAAAAGCGGAGCGCATGGAGCTGAAGCGCGGTGCCGAACGTCTTCGTGGGCAGGCCCGCTCCTGCATCAGCCCTGCTGCAGCGTTTTCTCCAACAGGCCTGTCCCTGTCTGTTGTACGCAGGCATTGGTTTACCAGACAGATTCCGTCCTATACTGCGGTTATGCCGCGTTTCTTCAACAATGCCGGACCCACGGTCCCTGCCGATCACTATGCCATTGATCCTTTGAGTCGCATCGACTGGGAGGATCTGCAGGCACTGATCGAGCAGAAGCGGTATTTCGTGCTCCACGCTCCACGGCAAACAGGCAAGACCACCACGCTGCTGGCGATGATGCAGGCGATCAATGCGCAGGGTCGTTATGCCTGTGCCTATGCCAATATCGAGGGCGCCCAGGCCGCGCGTGGCGACTCGACGCTCGGCATCCATGCAGCCTGCAGCGCCATTGCCCGATCCATCAACCACTATCTGGGCAACGACGCTCCGAGTCGCTGGCTGAGGGAGCATCAGGACACCAACGCCCAGGATCTGCTGACGCATTTGCTGGAAACATGGTCGCTTGGATGCGATCGCCCCACGGTACTGTTCCTGGACGAAGTGGACGCCTTGGTGGGCGACACCCTGATCTCGCTGCTGCGCCAGATCCGCGCCGGCTATCCGCAGCGACCGGATGCCTTCCCCCAGAGCATCGTGCTGTGTGGTGTGCGCGATGTACGGGATTACCGCCTGCACCAGGAAGGGGCTCAGGTGATCACTGGCGGCAGTGCCTTCAACATCAAGGCCGAGTCGCTGCGCATGGGCAACTTCACCGAAGAAGAGTGCCAGGCCCTGTGGCAGCAGCACACCGACGAGACGGGTCAGGCCTTTGATCCGACCATCTTCCAGGAGCTATGGGAAGACACCCACGGCCAGCCCTGGCTGGTGAATGCCCTGGGCTATGAACTCACCTGGCGCTTCAAACCGGCCCGCGACCGCAGCCGCCCCTTGTCCCTGGAGGACTACCGGGCGGCCCGGGAGGCCCTGATCCAGTCCCGGGCCACGCACCTGGACCAGTTGGCGGACAAGTTGCGAGAGCCCCGCGTTTGCCGCGTGATCAGTGAGTTGCTGGCCTCTGATGAGGAAGGGCTGGAGCAACTCCCCCTGGACGATCTGGAATACGTTCACGACCTGGGTCTGATCGAGGTCCGCCCCCGGGTGCGCATCAGCAATCGTATCTACCGAGAAGTCATCCCCCGGGAGTTGACCTGGACCACGCAGGTGCGCATTCCCAACCAGGAAACTGTCTGGTATCTCACCCCCGTCCATTGCCTGGACGTGCCCAGGCTGATACGTGCCTTCCAGCAATTCTTCCGTGAACATGCCGATAGCTGGATGGAGCGCTTTGACTACAAGGAGGCGGGCCCGCAGTTGCTGATGCAGGCCTTTT
>NZ_KK214998.1:936416-940790 GCF_000633935.1 Ectothiorhodospira haloalkaliphila ATCC 51935
ATTACCGTCTGCACCAGGAAGGGGCTCAGGTGATCACCGGCGGCAGTGCCTTCAACATCAAGGCCGAGTCGCTGCGCATGGGCAACTTCACCGAAGCAGAGTGCCAAACCCTCTGGCAGCAACACACCGACGAGACCGGTCAGCCCCTTGATCCGGCCATCTTCCCGGAGCTATGGGAAGACACCCACGGCCAGCCCTGGCTGGTGAACGCCCTGGGCTATGAACTCACCTGGCGCTTCAAGCCGGCCCGCGACCGGGCTCGTCCCTTGTTCCTGGAAGATTACCGGGCCGCCCGGGAGGCCCTGATCCAGTCCCGGGCCACGCATCTGGATCAGCTCACCGACAAGCTGCGCGAACCGCGTGTGCAGGGGGTGATGCGTGCCCTGCTGTCGGGTCAGGACGAGGACCTGCAGGGCATCAGTCCCGACGACCAGCAGTACGTGGAGGATCTGGGGCTGATCGAGACCCGGCCCCAGGTACGCATCAGCAACCGGATCTATCGGGAGGTGATCCCGAGAGACCTGACCTGGATCATGCAGACCCGCATCCCCAACCAGGAGCAGGAGTGGTACGTCACCTCAAAGGGGCACCTGGACATGCCGAAGTTGCTGCGTGCCTTCCAGCAGTTCTTCCGTGAACAGGCCGATGCCTGGCTGGAGCGCTTTGACTACAAGGAGGCGGGCCCGCAGTTGCTGATGCAGGCCTTTTTGCAGCGGATCGTCAATGGCGGTGGCCGCATCAGCCGGGAATATGGCCTGGGCCGCAAACGCACGGATCTGTTCATTGAATGGCCGACGGACCCGGCCAGGGGGTTTCATGGGCCGATGCAGCGCATTGTCATCGAGCTCAAGCTACAGCGTGGCGCCCTGGAGGGCGTCATCAGCCAGGGGCTGGTCCAGACGGTCGCCTATGCCAGCCAGGTGGGCGCTGACGAGGCCCACCTGGTGATCTTCAATCGCGATCCCGAGGTGACCTGGGAAGAGCGGATCTGGGAGACGGAGCGGACCATGGAAGGGCGATGCATCCGGGTGTGGGGCGCTTGAGGGGGCAGTGATGCCCCATGGAACCTTCCCGTGGGGGAGCGGGCAGAGGATCGAAGGTACGGAACTGGCGCCCGCCGGCACAGCCGTTCATCCTTGGTGGTGATCAATAGAAATACCGCACTCCCACGTAGCCAAAGGGGCCTGGGTCGCTGCCCACTGCCGTGTCCACCCGTGTATCGAAGAGGTTCTCCACCCCACCGAAGATATCCACCCGTCCCAGGGCCGGAGGCATGTAGCTCACGCGCAGATCCGTCAGGGTGTACGGGTCCACCCGGGCCAGGGGCTCGCCTGGTGTATCGGTATAGCGCTGGGTGCCCGTGTGGCGCACCGCCAGGTTCAACTCCCAGGCTGCCGCGGGGCGCCAGTCCACCTCGATCCGGGCCTGAAGATCGGGCTCGAACTCCAGTTTCTCCCCTGTCTCTCGATTTTCGGTGTCCAGCAGGCCGGCAGAAGCACTCACTGTCCATGCCGGTGAGAAGCGGTAGCTTGTGCCCAGTTCCAGGCCGCGAATGCGGGCCTCGCTGATATTGCGGAAGGTGGTATAGGTGATGCCCCGCGGGGCCTCCACCGTGCGTTCGATGCGGTCGTCGATGGTGCTCTGGAACACGGCAATGTCATAACGCCAGCCTTGTCCCTGGCCACTGATGCCCACTTCGATGTTCTCGCTGCGCTCCGGATCCAGTTCGAAGGCCTCCTTGCCAAGGGCCGGATCGGTCACGGAGGCGCCGGCGAGTCGACCGCGGGGCGTCTCGCGGTTCAGGAAGGTTTCCGGCAGGTCGGCAATGCGGAAGCCCTCGGCGTAGTTGATGCGCAGGCGTGCCTGGGGATGGATGACGTACTGCAGCCCCACGCTGCCGCTGTTGGCTGATTTCGACTGGGAGGGGTCATCATGGCGAAGGCCATAAATGATCTCGGCATGAGGTGAAAGACGCCACTCGTGCTGAGCAAACAGGGAGCGGAACCAGTAATCCCGGCTCTCCTGGATGTTGTCCGGATTGAAGAAGGGGGCGGAGCGTTTTTCGTCGCGGTATTCCGCGCCGGCCAGCACCGTATGGGCCTCGGCGGGCCGCCAGGTGCCGGTCAGTTCATGACCATGCACGGTGACCTCGCCGGTGCCCGACACGGAGGCCGACGCCCCCTGCGACGTGTACCCCAGGTCATTCCAGATGGGCGACGTGATGGTCTCGTCCTTTTCATACCGTGAGCGGTGGCTGCGCCAGTCCAGTTGCAGGGTATCGGTGGGTTCCAGTCGTCCCCGCAGGGCCACATCCAGACGGTCGTTCTCCCAATCGTTTTCCACCGGCGCATTGCGCACCGGGGCGGTCTGCCCTTTGGGCAGGGTGTAATTGGAGGGATGCATGTTGCCCACGAAGCGGGCATCCCGCGTCTCGCGCAGGTAGCTCACATCCATCCCCAGCTCCAGGCGCTCATGCAGACGCTGGGTGAGCCGACCACCCACGCTGAGCAGATCGGTGGGTTCCCGGTAGCTCACCTCCACTCGATAGGTGTCCGCCAGGTTGTTTCTGAAGTCGTTGATATTGGATTGAGAAGGCGGAGCCGCTCCCTGCTGTCCACCCCCGCGAGGGACCATCACCCGGGCCGTGCCGGTTTCCGAGTATTCCCCTTGCCGGCTGGCATTGAACCAGGCGCTGAAGCCGGTATCGCCCCGTCGACCCCGAATGTCTCCCTGCACCTCGTAGCGCTCGGCATCCCCCGAGGCCGTGGCACCCACGCTGGTGCTGACCATCCCCTCCAGGCCATCCTGCGGCTGTTTGGTGATGATGTTGATGATGCCGCCCAGCGCATCGGAGCCGTAGAGTACCCCCATGGGGCCCTTGACCACCTCGATGCGCTCGATGCTGCCCGCCGGAATGCGGTCCAGCTCGAACCCCATGCCGGCTTCCCCCGCCAGGCGCCGCCCGTCCACCAGCAGCAGGGTGCCCTTGGCGCCGGCGCCGCGGATGGAAATGTCGCCCCGCCCCGGATTGATGAACACCCCCGGTGTATTGAGGAGGACATCCCGCAGAGTGACCGCCCCCCGCTTGCGGATCTCCTGCTCGGTGACCACCTCCATGGCCACCGGGCTCGCGTCCCGTGCGCGATCCGTGCGGGTGGCTGCGTAGACCGCTGAAGGTTGCCACCCATTCCACGTGAAGCCTGCCACCCGGACCGGGGCAAAGCTGCCACCCATCGGAGCGTAGCGACGCGGGGTTTTCCTTCTTACTCCGACGTTGCGGTGTCGGTCAACTTGGACTGGGTTTTTCGCATGGACTCCCCTCTGAGATTGATCTTGTAGGCGTTGTGAACCAAGCGATCCAGAATGGCATCAGCCAGGGTGGCATCACCGATGACGTCGTGCCATTGGTCCATGGGCAGTTGGCTGGTGGCGATGGTGGATCGTCTGCCGTGGCGGTCTTCCAACACCTCCAGGAGGTCACGGCGGTTTTCAGCATTGAGTTTCATGAGCCCCCAGTCGTCGAGAATCAGTACATCCACTTTGGCCAAGTTGGCCAGAAGCTTTGCGTACTGACCATCCCCCTTGGCGATGCTCAGCTCCCGCAACAGACGGGTTAGACGAACGTAGTGGGCGGTGTGTCCCTCTCGGCAGGCCTTATGGGCCAAGGCACAGGCCAGCCAGGTTTTGCCAACCCCGGTGGGGCCGGTGATGAGGATATTGAGGTGTTCCTTCACCCACTGGCAGGCCGCCAGGGATTGGATCAACCCCTTGTCCAGGCCGCGCGGGTTCCGATAATCCAGGTCTTCGAGGCTCGCTGTGTGTCGCAGCTTGGCCTGGCGCAACCGGCTCGCCATGCGCCGATTTTCCCGTTCGGTTGTTTCGCGGTCCACCAACAGTCCAAGGCGTTCTTCGAAGCTCAGTTCCTGGATGTCGGGTGTGGCCACCTGGTCGGCCAGGGCGGCCGCCATGCCGGTTAACTTGAGGGCGTGGAGTTTATCCAGGGTGGGATGTTTGAGCATGTCAGACCCCCTCAGAGTAGTAGGCTGGGCCGCGGATGTTGTCGTGGCCATCAGGTAAGGCCAGCTCCTGCTGTTCTTCCAGAGGCTGTTCATCCAGGCGGTGTTTGAGGATGGATTCGATGTTCTTGTAGCGGCACGTCCCAAGCGTCAGCGCGCGTTGACAGGCGGCCTCCAAGCGAACATCACCAAACGTCTTCCCCAGGCGGAGGATGCCCAGACAGGAACGGTAGGCTTGCTGGGGGTGCTTTCGGGCACCCAGGGCGGTGCAGATGAGCTTTTCTGTTGCAGGCCCGGTCTTGGCGGCCCATGCGATCAGACGCTTGGGCGTCCACTCACCTGACTGCCGATGGGATTC
>NZ_KK214998.1:940890-943909 GCF_000633935.1 Ectothiorhodospira haloalkaliphila ATCC 51935
CAGCGCTACGACCTCGCCCTGCAGGAAGCCCTGGCCGCCGAGCGAGCGCCCTCCATCGACACCCGCCAGACCTCCCTGTTCGACGACGAGCAGGATCCCTTCTGAGTCCTTGCCCCCGGGCGCGAGTCACCCAAGGCTCGCGCCCCCAGCTTCCCGCATCCGTTCACCTTCCAGGAATCTTCCACCCGAGGGCATAATCCGGGAAAACACTCGGCCTGTAGCCAGGATCTGTGTGGGAAAAGGGGCGTGGAATAATCTGGGAAACAACAAATGGCCCGCCCGGTGTAGTCCAACAGGGCCAGATAATCTTCGAAGGCAAACGGGATGCCGGTCTGCTCTGCCTGCACGAACGCGCCCTCATGGGAGGCAAGGGACAGGCACTCTCACCGGTAAAAGGACACCCACCTTGCCCCTCCTAGATCAACCACCTCGCTGCTGTCCCGTTGACGCACCGATCGTGTTGTATTAATTTACAGTTTATCAATCCACAAGCATGGGTAACCCATGGTCTCGCCCCGCTCAGCTCTCGTCGGCATGGATGCGCCACCCTGGAACCACGCGGTCTCACACTGTGTGCGCCATGCCTTCCTCTCCGGTCAGAATCACTTCACCGGCAACACCTACGAGCACCGACGCGGCCGGATTGAGGAGCACACCCTGGAGCGGGCCGCATGAGCCAACTGCTTGACCCCACCAATGATTATGTCTTTAAGCGCCTGCTGAGCGAGGCCCCGGACCTGTTGGTGGCCTTGATCAATGATCTGCGCCCGGACCTGCCAAACATCGCCTCGGTGGAGGTGCTCAACCCCAACATCGAAGCCAGCGAACTCACCGGCAAATACATCATCCTCGACGTCCTCGCCCGCGATGGCGAAGGCCACTGCTACAATGTGGAGGTACAGGTGCGCCGCTATGGCGCCTGGCACAAGCGCGGCCTGTTCTACTTGGCTCGCACCCTGGGCAACCAGCTAAATGCGGGCGAGGATTACCAACATCTGCGCGCCTCGGTGGGCTTGCACCTGCTGGACTTTGATCTGTTCACCCACAGCGAGGCCGAACGCCAGCAAGCTGTATGGCGCTTTGAGATGCGTGATGAAACCCAGCCGGAGGTCACACTGGGGAACGTACTGCAGATGAACCTGATCGAACTGAGAAAGGCCGACACCCTGGGCCTGCCGCCTGGGCCGTTGTCGGACTGGATCACCTTCTTCAAGCACTGGCGGGAGACCCTGACCATGGCCAAGATTGCCCACGAGCCTGTACAGCAGGCAATGAATCGGCTCAAGAAATTGAGCGCCGACGAGGAAGCCCGTCGTCTGGCCTTCGTGCGTGAACGCGCCCTCCGGGATGAGGTGTCGCTGTTGAATGAGGCGAAGCGGGAAGGGCGTGAAGAGGGGCGTGAAGAGGGGCTCGAGCAAGGGCGCCTCCAAGCAAAACAGGAAACGGCACGTAATCTGATTGCCCGCACCGAGATGGATGACCAGATGATCTCGCAGATCTCCGGATTGGCTCTTGAGGAGGTGGTAAGCCTGCGTCACGAGGTTCCGCACTGAAGCGGCTTCACCCCGCAGAGGCAGCAGAGGCAGCAGAGGCAGCAGAGGCAAGGGACAGGCACTCTTGACCATGAAGAAGGCCGTGGAGGACGCGACATGATCCGTGCCCACAGGATTGCGCTTGCGCCCAACAACAGGCAGGCGACCTATTTTGCCCGCGCGGCAGGCACGGCGCGTTTCGCCTACAACTGGGCGTTGGCCGAATGGCAGTGCCAGTACGCGGCATGGAAGCAGGACAACAGCCTGCCCAAACCCTCGCAGGCGGCGCTTCGTCGCCATTTGAACGCCGTCAAACGCGAGCAGTTTCCATGGATGCTGGAGGTCACCAAAACGGCACCACAGATGGCGATCATTCAATTGGGCGAAGCGTTCAAGAACTTCTTCGCCGGTCGCGCCAAGTACCCGAAGTTCCGCAAAAAAGGCGTCCACGACCGATTCACCCTCACCAACGACCAGTTCCGCGTCGAAGATTCCCGCATCCGCATCCCCCATCTCGGCTGGGTGCGGATGCGGGAGTCGTTGCGCTTTGCCGGCAAGATCATGTCTGCGACGGTCTCCCGCGTCGCTGACCGCTGGTTTGTCAGCATCACCGTGGAGACCGAAGACCCACCCAGGCGACCGGCTGAAAACCAAGGCTCGGTCGGGGTGGATCTGGGGGTCTCGGCACTGGCCACGCTCTCGACGGGAGACACCATCACCGGCCCAAAGGCGCATACCGCCCTGCTCAAGCGACTCCGGCGGGTATCACGCAGCCTGTCGCGCAAGCAAAAAGGTTCCAGCAACCGGAACAAGGCCAAGGCGAAACTGGCACGGCTGCATGCCCGCATTGCCAACATCCGGTCCGATGCCTTGCACAAACTCACGTCTGATCTGACCCGTCGGTTTCATACCATCGGCATCGAGGATCTGAATGTGTGCGGCATGATGGCGAACCGGCATCTGGCCCGCTCCATTGCTGACATGAGCTTTCATGAGTGCCGTCGGCAACTGGAGTACAAGGCAGATCAGCGGGGTGGGCAGGTGGTGGTGGCCGACCGCTGGTTCCCCAGCAGCAAAATGTGTTCGGTTTGTGGAGCGGTGCAGAAGGCAATGCCGCTATCCACGCGGCAGTGGATTTGCCCGGACTGTGGCGTACACCACGACCGGGATGTGAATGCGGCAAGAAATCTTGCCCATTACGCCGTGAGTTCCACGGTGTCAGCCTGTGGAGAGGAAGGCGCTGGCTCAGGTCGCAAGACCGGAGTGAAACCGGCCTCTGTGAAGCAGGAAATCAGCACTGAACCGGTTTAGATGCTTCTGAATAGGTTTGGGTAGGTATGATGGAACGGTTTGAGCAGTTCAGCATAAGGGGCTATTTTCAGAGGTAAAAGACAATGGCAAAACAGTACCGCAGTGAAGCCCTGGCATCGATTCACGAAACCATGGAGGCCCTGCACGAGGTCGGCGCCATCGACAAGCAGACCATG
>NZ_KK214998.1:944009-1350310 GCF_000633935.1 Ectothiorhodospira haloalkaliphila ATCC 51935
GCGACCGGCTGAAAACCAAGGCTCGGTCGGGGTGGATCTGGGGGTCTCGGCACTGGCCACGCTCTCGACGGGAGACACCATCACCGGCCCAAAGGCGCATACCGCCCTGCTCAAGCGACTCCGGCGGGTATCACGCAGCCTGTCGCGCAAGCAAAAAGGTTCCAGCAACCGGAACAAGGCCAAGGCGAAACTGGCACGGCTGCATGCCCGCATTGCCAACATCCGGTCCGATGCCTTGCACAAACTCACGTCTGATCTGACCCGTCGGTTTCATACCATCGGCATCGAGGATCTGAATGTGTGCGGCATGATGGCGAACCGGCATCTGGCCCGCTCCATTGCTGACATGAGCTTTCATGAGTGCCGTCGGCAACTGGAGTACAAGGCAGATCAGCGGGGTGGGCAGGTGGTGGTGGCCGACCGCTGGTTCCCCAGCAGCAAAATGTGTTCGGTTTGTGGAGCGGTGCAGAAGGCAATGCCGCTATCCACGCGGCAGTGGATTTGCCCGGACTGTGGCGTACACCACGACCGGGATGTGAATGCGGCAAGAAATCTTGCCCATTACGCCGTGAGTTCCACGGTGTCAGCCTGTGGAGAGGAAGGCGCTGGCTCAGGTCGCAAGACCGGAGTGAAACCGGCCTCTGTGAAGCAGGAAATCAGCACTGAACCGGTTTAGATGCTTCTGAATAGGTTTGGGTAGGTATGATGGAACGGTTTGAGCAGTTCAGCATAAGGGGCTATTTTCAGAGGTAAAAGACAATGGCAAAACAGTACCGCAGTGAAGCCCTGGCATCGATTCACGAAACCATGGAGGCCCTGCACGAGGTCGGCGCCATCGACAAGCAGACCATGCGTGACTTCGATGACGCATGCCTTGCCCCAGTCAAACCACTTCCACCAGAAGAGATCCGCGCCTTGCGTGAACGTGAGCATCTATCCCAGCCCGTTTTCGCACGTTACCTCAACGTCAGCAAGAATCTGGTATCCGACTGGGAGCGCGGTGTGAAGCGCCCTGGGGGACCTGCTTTGCGTCTACTGACGGTGATCGAGAAAAAAGGTATTCAAGCCATCATCTAGAGGCAGAACTCATCTGGAGCACATGCACCTCTTTCTGCCTGCCTCGGTTGGCCTGCACCTGCTGGATTTTGACCTGTTCACCCACAGCGAGGCCGAACGCCGGCAAGCTGTGTGGCGCTTTGAGATGCGCGATGAAACCCAGCCGGAGGTTACGCCGGGGAACATTGTTACGTCCCGCACTGATCCCGCTTGCCACCCGGGCCGCTGTCGGACTGGATCACCTTCTTCAAGCACTGGCAGGAGAACCTGACCATCGTTCGGCGTCGTGGGGCAGGCACGCTTGACCCCGATCATTCCGTCACCAGGGACAGCGCCTCGACATCCAGCCACCTCAAGACCACACGCCACACCTCCGAGGCCATGAGCAACCCAGCAGGCTTGGTGATCGAGCGATGTAGTACGTATAATAGAGCGTACTATATTACACCTCCCACGGAGGATCGCGATGGCATCCCTATTGGATCGTCCTGAAGATGCAGTCTCTGCCACATCCATGGCACGAGGTTTCAGCGCTCATCTCAAGGAAGTATCGGCCCGGCAGACCGACAGGCTTGTCATCTTCAAGGATAATAAGCCCGTTGCGGTAATGATGAATGTTCAGGCGTATCAAGACCTTGTCGATGAACTCGAAGATCTGCGCATCGAAGCTGTGGCACGGGATCGGTTAACCACTTATGAGGCCGACCAGGCCATCTCTCATGAAGATATGCGGTCCCTTTTCGAGCAAGGCGACTGACCCGTGACATGGAAGGTGATCTACCATCCGGGCGTCCGGCAAGACTTGGCGCGATTGGGTTCGGCTGCTGCCAAACGGGTTCTTGATGTTATTGAGGAGCGTATCCGTGATGGCGAACCCGAAAAGCTGGGAAAGCCACTGCGTGGCACCTTGGCCGGTTGCCGACGAATCCGAACGGGCAATACTCGAATCGTGTACAGGGTGGATGGAAACGCCGTCCAGGTGCTGATCATTGCTGTGGGTGCGAGACGTGACGAGGAGGCCTACAAGCTCGCCGACCAACGTGTTTGAACAAAACCACAAAGAACGGACACCCCCTCACACCCCCAGCTCCGCCACCTGCCTCTGCGAAATCACATGCCCCCGGGCCGCGGCCCGGGTGATCCACGATAGCCCCAGCGACTCGTCGGCCTCCACGCCCTCGCCGCGGATGTAGCAACGCCCGAGCCAGTGCATGGCGTCCGGGTCTTCCCGTTTTGCGGCCTGCTCCAGCCAGTGGAGGGCCCGCTCCGGCTGGCCGGCCTGCAATAGCATCAGGCCCAGTTCTCCTTGCGCCAGGGGCTCGCCGTTGTCTGCCCGACGGATGAGATCCATGTCCTCTTCGCTCAGCGACATGCCGATGTCATCCATCAGGCCTTCCAGGGGGACCTGGGTGCGGCCCAGGGGCTCGTCCTTGTTCTTCTTGGCGATGGCGCCTGTGGCGATGCGCCGCCACAGGGTGCGTCGGCTCAGGCCGGTGAGGAAGATGGCGGTTTTCAGGGTGACCAGGTGCATGGTGTCAGGTGTCCGTGTTCACGACCTCTTTCCAGGTTACCACCCTCGGCGCGCTCAGCGGACTGCCCCACAGGCCGTGGTCGCGCAGGTTTTCCAGGGCCTGGGAGCTGTATTTCAGGCTGAAGTTGCCACCCAGGTCGGCGTCGACAGCATCTTCATTGCCGGTGAGGGAGATGATGGAGCCAAAGACATTGGCCGTTCCCGACCCCGATGACAGGCGGGCACCGTCCCGCAGGATGATCAACCCTTCGAAGGTCATGGTGCCGTTGGCGGGGAAGATTTCGATATCTCCCGACACGATGAGGATGCCAGCCCCGTGGGTGTTGCCACTCAGCCGGATGCTGCCGGTGCCGGTCACATGGCTGACGGTCGGCGCACTGCGGCTGCCGAGATACTGGGAAATATCCTTGTTCGTGCTGTCGGCATTGACGTCGATTGGTTGCGTATCAGAACGGCTGACCAGAGCATCGGCATATTGATTCCAGTCGTTGGCGCTCACACCGCCGGTGCTCACGCTGGCATCGGTCTGGCGCAAGGGCGGGTCGCCCTGGATCTGATCCGGGCGATTGTTGCCAGCCTGATTCCCGGTGCCGATGGCATCGCTGGCGTTATTACCGATGAGGTAGATGCCGGCCTTATCGCCGGAGCGGTCGTCCACTTTCTCGCTCTTGCAGTCGTTACCCGTACAGGCGTCTTCCACAGGCACTTTCCAGTCGCGGCCATCATAGTAGATGGCGCTCCCGCTGTTGGAGCCAGTACGGGTGGTGCAGTCAGCGCCGTAGCAGGTGTAGGCAGACTCGGGCGTTGGCCCGCCCAGTCCGCGGTCCAGTTCCACTTCCACGATGCGCTGGGTGCCGGTGGCGATGATTTCCCCCTGGATGCGCACACGGGCGATGCCGCCCTGGTAGCTCAGGTCCGCCAGGCGCCAGGCGACCACTTGGCCGTTGCCCAGGAAGCGGTCATGGTCGCCAATGGCCTTCACGCTCTCTTCGCTGTCGCCCCAGTGGGCAAAGGAGGCGTCGCGCAGCATTCCCAGCACTTCACTCATGCCGGTTTCCGCCGCCATGAAGGCCTCGGTGGTCTGTTTCTGGTTGCCGGCAACACGCTCCTGGATGAAACTGCCGTTCATGCCGGCCACGCCGATGAGGGTGGCCATGGCCAGGATGATGAGGCTGACCACCAGGACGGTGCCGCGTTGTCTGTCGTGTGGGTGGTTCATGTTACTTCTCCTCGCCCCTGGCTTGGCCGGAGGCGGATGGGGCGCCGTCGCTTGTGTGCGGCGGCCGGTGTTACAGATTCCTGAGAATCGGGCCCCGCAGGGCTACCTGAAACGTGAATGAATGATGGCGGGCGGGCCCGCCTTCGCCAGCGCGACTGCTGAAGACAAGGGTGATCTCGGTGCCGATCACGTCGCCGTTGGCGTCGATCGAAACGAATGCATGTTCCGATCCGGGCTTGAGTCCTCGCGCAAGTTCTGGATCCGTTGAATTGCCTGCCGGGCCGCAGTGGAGGATTCCGTTGTCCACATGATAGGTCACGGTGCTGCTGGTCCCGCTCACATCACAGACAGCCGAGTCGCGATCCCGCGTCACGGTGATGCCCTGGCCGTTGGAAACGATGTCGATGGCATCGGCTCCTCGGATATCGCGCACCATGAAGTCGGCCACAAAGCCGATGTTGTCCTGCAACTCACTGAACCGTTGACTCTCCCGGTAGGCGGCCTGGTTGCCCAGGAACACGTGGATGACACCGGCGGTGAGGATCAGCCCGATGACCAGGGCAACCATGAGTTCGACGAGGGAGAGGCCTGTCTGTTGGCTTGGGCGTCTCATCAGGAACTCCCGTTGGTGATGTCCACGGGCAACCGCACCCGGTATTCGAATTGGGACTCGTCGCCCGGCTCATCAAAGCGACCCTCTGACCAGCGCACGCTGATGAGGCACACGTTGTCGTTGTCGCAGGTGATGCTGGCGTCGCTCATGCCGGGCAGGGACACCGGGTAGTTCCCGTCCGCATCAGCACCCGCCTGGTGCTGCCAGTGATCCCGCCAGTCATCCCTGACCGCCTGAACATCCGCCTGGGTGAGTTCCCCGCCCTCCTCGGCCAGCTTGATCCACAAACGCTCTCCCGCGTCGGCAGCAATCACGCTGGCCACGGTGCGCTGGTAGGCGGAGTGGGAGCTCTGCATCCCCAGCAACTGCAACCCCGCCAGGCCCAGCAGGCCAACGGAGAGCACCAGCAGAGCCACCAGGGCCTCAATGAGCGAGAAACCGGTTTGCAATGAGCGGGTTGTGTGCGGCATGTGCGTCATGGTGTGGGCGTCCTCTCGATACTATGACTGATGATACGCCTCGGCATTACATGCGGGCCGCCGGGTGGTGGGATTTGGGGGATGGATCACAGAGGGGATTGCTGGGTGCGTTGGGGTGGGTTGGGGGTGATCATTTGGCGTTGCAACTTGTCGGTGAAACTCTACCGCTCAGTTTCGGTTGGGCTCGCGGCTGCTCCCCTCTCCCGCGAGCGGGAGAGGGGCTGGGGGTGAGGGCCGGACGTAGCCGGGGGCATTGGCACAGGAAACGACCTCTCCTTGCGTCGGTGACACACATAAACCCGTGCCACCGTTTTGGATCAAGCTGTGCCGTTTGGACAGAAAGCATCACGAAACGCCCGTTCATCCCGGATAAGGAACCGCTTATGGGTTGGCCCGGGATCTGCAATATCCCTCCTGCGTGAGGCCGGGATGACTGGCCTTGGAACGATGGAATGACTTTCTAAAGACGAGGTGTTTCGTGATGCAGAAACAACAGGGTTTTACTTTGATTGAACTGATGATCGTGGTGGCGATTATTGGGATTTTGGCGGCTATTGCGATTCCGCAGTATCAGAATTACACGGCTCGAGCACAGGCAGCCGAGGCTTTATCCGTAACCTCCGGCGTGAGATCAGATATTGGTGAACTCGTCTCACTCGGACGAAATGGAGATATTGCTGGCTTAGTTCCCGACGCGAATAAAGGAGACCTATCCGGCCGTTATGTAGCTGAAGTCACCACTGCCAACACCGGCATTACCGTTAAGTTCCAGGATAGTGGAGTATCTAACCAAATCGCCGGTGAGAGCATGCTTCTCTTCGCTCTAGGCTCTGATGGCAAGAAAATCACAGATCTTGCCCCAGATAATAATGCGCCAAGCTCTATCCATGGCTGGGGGTGTGAATGGACAGGCACCGGTACGAGTGCCAACTTGCTACCTGGCGGTTGCCGTCATACCGATCCTACCTGAGGAAGGGACTGACTGAGGGACAGGCAGCAGCAAGGGACAGGCATTTTTGTTAGAAGGTAAGGCATGGGACAAGGGACAGGCACTCTTGACCATCCCTCTCTCAAGGTAAGAGACAGGCACTTTTCTTGACCTAGCCCTTCCCTAGACAGCAACACCCTGACCCCGGCCCCGTGCCGGGGTTTCTTTTTTTGTCGGCAGTCGGTGAGAAACGATCAAGGGACAAGGGACAGGCACTCTTGACCATCCCGCTCAGCTTTTCGTCACATAGCCGTTATGTTCACCCCCCCCCGTCCAGGGGAGGGAGCAAGGGACAGGCACTCTTGACCATCGCAGTCAGTCTTTCGCCCCCTAGCCGTTATGTTCAACACCCACCCGCCGCGCTGGCGACCCTTTCCCCACCTGGGAATGCGCTTCCAGCCCCGAATTTCCCCGCCATCTTTCTCGAAGCATGAAAGGCGCCCACGCGCCAGCCTCGACACCTCGCCGCCGCACGGGAAAAGTCGTTCAGGAAAGCCGCTCAGGCCACTGATCGTCGCCGCTGGTGCCGGTACACAGCCTCAAACCGCGTACTCTGCTCCAGCCACTGATCCGAGGTGATGCCCAGGCGCTGCAGGATGGGGGGGCTGCGTGTTGGCAATGGCGCCCTTCTTCCTCGGATCGATGGCCCGCCCGGTGTCGTCCACCAGGGCCAGATAATCCTCGAACGCGAACGGAATGCCGGTCTGCCCTTCTTGCACGAACGCGCCCTCGAAATGCAGCAGCGGCTTCACCTTGCCATCGAACCGCAACAGGGCATCCAGCTGCATCTGCTCGCGCACGGCCTGCGCCAGGTTGAACCGGGGCGAGATCCGTTCCCGGATGCTGGTGTGTTCCGAGACCTCCGGGGTGGCCGCCATCCCGGCCCGCACCGGGTTGAGATCCACATAGGCCATGCAACTGAGCAGCGCCGCCTCGGTGCGCAGCGCCTGGGACTTGAACCGCGCCTCCCAGAAATGCCCGCTGCAGCCATCCTCCCGGTTGGCCTGGCGGGCAATGGGCTCGTTCAGGCACTTCATGAACCAGCTCAGGTCCGCCAGTCGCCGCCGGTAACACTGGGCAAATTCCGCCACCTGGGTCAGCTCGTAGCTTTCCTGCGACGCGCCGGCCAGATACCGCTGGACCAGCAGTGGCCCCTTGAACAGGCAGCTCCAGCGCCGCAGCACCTCGTCATCAGACCAGCGCTCGGCGTGCCTCGGCTCCAGCTTGACCACCAGGTGGTAATGGTTGGACATGACCGCGTAGGCGGCCACCTCCACGGCGAACAGGGAGGCCAGCAGCCGGATCCGATCTTCGATCCATTGCCGGCGGTGGTCAAAGCACTTGCCAGTGGCGTGATCCTGTCCGCACAGGAAGGTGCGACGCACACAGCGCAAGACCACGTGGTAGTAAGGGGTCTCGGTGACCGATATCTGTTGGCAACGGGGGCGTGGCATGTGTCCCTCCTGGACGATGGTTCAACGGCTGAGTCCATGAGCCGGTGTCGCGGCAGATTAGCGCAGGGGTGTTCTGCAGTGGTCTTGGTGGCAGGTCGGCATCAGCCGGACTGTAAGCCAACCCGCCGCGAAGCAGGGAAGGTCGTTTGTGAAAACGATCCGGCCAGGCAACCGTAACTCGGGAATCCTCGTTCACGGCGAGGAGGACGTCAAACCCGCAGACAAAATCATCTTACAGTGTTCCCCTCACGCCACCTGCTGGGAGGGGACTTCCAGCATGGCGGCAATGCTCAGATGGTAGTCAATATCCGGCCACTCAATACCTGTAGCGTCGCAGATAAACTGGTAGTGACGTAATTCCTTGACAGAGGCCTGCTCAAGCTCTGGATACCAGCTCAGTGGTGTCGAGATACGCCGACCATCACTCAGCTCGACATGAAGGAAATGGTCGTCAAAATGAACTTCCCTACCTCCCAAACCATGCATTCCACACCTCCAGAAATTGCCGTCTATGCAAGCTCAAAAGTTCGAGACACTCCTTGAGTTCTTGCTTCTTGAGCGTTGAATATACCACCACGCTGGTTTCCATTTCGATCTTGGCCCAGCCGTCAGACTTCATCACATGCACGTGCGCTGGCCGATGCTCATTCGCATAGAAAAAGAATTTGAACCCTTTTTCGTTCAATAAGGTCGGCATCAACTTAGTTTCCACCTGGAATCCGGCACCGTGTCGATAACGCCACCCTGGAAAAGTATAGGAGGCACCTTCGCCGGGTGTCGCCGGGACGATGAGGCTTGGACCTTCACCGCCAATACATCCTCGGGCGGATCCTCCATTAATACGATCACCTTCACGTGGCGATTCATCAGCTTCTCAAACTGCGGAATCCGGATGAACGCGCTTTTGATATCCGTCTCGAACTCTACCGCGTAAATATGACACCTTAAGCAAGCAGGGGATAACCACGCACCACGAGGATAGCACGACTACCGCCTCAGGGCGGCGGAGCAAGACGAGAAGGCAAGGGACAGGCAGTCTTGACCATCGTGGTCAGCCTTTCGTCCCCTAGCCGTTATGTTCAACGCCCACCCGCCCCGCTGGCGACCCTTTCCCCACCTGGGAATGCGCTTCCAGCCTCGAATTTCCCCGCCATCTGGCTGAGAGCACGAACCGCGCCCACGCGCCAACCTCGGCACCTCACCGCCGCATGGTAAAAGTCGGTCAGGAAAGCCCCTCAGGCCGCCTACCAGACAGTCGTCGCCAGGAGGTGATAGATTTCGTGACGTTCTTGGAACAGCGGTATGGGGTTTCGCCTCCAAGTGAACAGGTGGATTGGCCAGAACAAGAGTTCCGGGCCATGAGTATTGAACAATCCATGCGAGGCCTGGAGGACGAACCGGATCTTTATTCCGACGATGATCTCAAGGAGCGCTGGCGGTGAAGCGCTCTGTTGACATCCTCCCCGGCCCGAAGGTCGGAGATTCCTACGGCGCTCAGTTCGCTGATGCGATTTGAGTCGCTTCGGTGGGTTCCTGCTTCATCGGGGCTGCCGTGCCTACACCGAGGTGTGGGTGCGGCCTTACATCCCCTCCACAGGCCATGACGGCATGCCCTGCCGCCAATACATTGTTGGCTGCATTCACATCGGCATGAGCCGTGTGACCGCAGGCAACACATTTGAATCGGGCCTGGGTCTTGCGGTTGGCCTTGTCCGCATGACCACAAGCCGGACACATCCGGCTGGTGTTGCGTGGATTCACCGCAATGACCATTCCACCGCGCCATGTCTGCTTATATTCAAGCTGGCGTCGGAACTCGGCCCATCCCTGATCCAGAATGGATCGGTTCAGGCCCGATTTGGCCCGGACATTTCGCCCCGGCAGATGGACCGTGCCTGCTGCCGACTTGGACATATTCCGTACCTGCAAGTCCTCTATCACAACGACTGCGTGGTTTTGGCTGATCGCGGTCGAGGTCTTGTGCAGGAAGTCGCGGCGGGCATGGCCGATGCGGGTGTGAATGCGCTGGATACGGGCTTTGGCCTTTTTCCAGTTATTGCTGAATTTGACCTTGCGACTCATCGCCCGTTGAGCCCGCGCCAGTTGCCGCTGGCGCTTTTTGAGGGCATGCGCCGGGGCAATGATCTCGCCGCTGGAGAGGGCGGCGAAGCAGGCCACCCCCATATCCATGCCGACGATGCTGCGAGCCGGGTGGCGGGGATCTTCGATCTCCTGCCGCGCCTGGATGGATACATGCCAGCGCCCGCCCGAGAGGGAGACGGTGACATTGCGAACCTCGCCCACCACCTTGGCCTATGGGCAAGGTCTGCACCGACTTCGAGGCACAACTGATCGAGATGGACGGCGAGGACGATCATGTGCATCTGCTGGTGGAGTATCCGCCCAAGGTGGCCGTCTCGAACCTCGTGAACAGCCTCAAGGGCGTCTCCAGCCGTCTGCTTCGCAAGGAGCGCCCGGATATCGAGAAACGCTACTGGAAGGGCAGCGTGCTGTGGTCGCCGTCCTACTTCGCATCCTCCTGCGGCGGCGCGCCGACCTCCATCGTGCGCCAGTACATCGAGCAGCAGCAGACACCTCACTGAAACCCAAGGACGGCTACGCCGTCCGCGCTATCCTTCCCCGCCCTGAACGGCGGGGCTTGTCGCGCGCTGGGTCAGACTAGCGCGGAGCGAGGCGCTGGCAAAGGCGTGCCTGCTGTTTGCTGCGACGTCTAAAATTACGTACACTCCGAGCATGCAAACACTGATTTTCATGGGCTCCAGTCGCGAGGATATCCGGGGTTTTCCGGAGGGGGCGCGGAGGGAGCTTGGGCGACAGTTGCTTCGTATTCAGCATGGACTGGACCCCGATAACTGGAAGCCGATGAAGACTGTGGGCAAAGGTGTGCGCGAGGTGCGGGTCAATGTTAAGGGCCAGTTCCGGGTCCTTTATGTCACAAACATTGGTAACGCTGTGTATGTATTGCATGCCTTCCAGAAAAAGGCGCAGAAGACCAGCCCGAAGGATATCGAGTTGGGACAGCGCAGGTACAGGCAAATCGGGTGCTGATATGGACGAAAAGATGACAGTGAGCTGTGGCAACGTTTTTGAGGATTTAGGATTCTCGCCGGAGGATGCTGCGGCAATGCAAGTAAGGGAAACTCTTTTGATCGCGTTGGAGAAAGAACTGCGCAAACGCGGCAAGACGCAGCGGGAGCTGGCAGCAGAGTTAGGGGTGTCACGCAGCCGAATTTCCGAGGTGCTGCATCACAAGACCGACCGCTTTAGCGCTGACAAACTGGTGGGCCTGCTGCACCGAGCGGGTAAGCGTGTGGAGTTGCGGATTGACTGAGCAGAGCAAGGGACTGGCACTCTTGACTGACGAGGTCCACCCGCCCCGTTGGCATCCTTTCGCCGCCGCATGGGAAAAGTCGGTCAGAAAAGCCCCTCAGGCCACTGATCGTCGCCGCTGCCGTCGGTACACGGCCTCAAACCGCGTACTCTGCTCCAGCCACTGATCCGAGGTGATGCCCAGACGCTGCAGGATGGGCGGCAGCTGGTCTGCCTGCTCTACCGCCCCCAGTGGGAGCCGGCCTGCCGGCGATGCGTTGCACCAGCAGCGCCCGGGCCAGCCCATGCGCCCACTGCCTTCGCGGGCGAGGCCCGCTCCCACATGATGCAGATGGACTCCCTGCCCCATCTGCTCGCGCACGGCCTGCGCCAGGTTGAACCGGGGCGTGATCCGTTTCCGGATGCTGGTGTGCGCCCAGGCCTCCGGGGTGGCCGCCATCCCGGTTGGCCTGGCGGGCAATGGGCTCGTTCAGGCACTTCATGAACCAGCTCAGGTCCGCCAGTCGCCGCCGGTAACACTGGGCAAATTCTGCCACCTGGCTCAGCTCGTAGCTTTCCTGCGACGCGCCGGCCAGATACCGCTGAACCAGCAGTGGCCCTTTGAACAGGCAGCTCCAGCGCCGTAGCACCTCGTCATCGGACCAGCGCTCGGCTTGGGTCGGTTCCAGCTTGACCACCAGGTGGTAATGGTTGGACATGACCGCGTAGGCGGCCACCTCCACGGCGAACAAGGACGCCAGCAGTCGGATACGATCTTCGATCCATTGTCGGCGGTGTTCAAAGCTCTTGCCGGTGGCGTGATCCTGCCCACTCAGGAAAGTGCGCCGCACGCAGCGCGAGACGACGTGGTAGTAAGGGGTCTCGGTGACCGATATCTGCTGGCAACGGGGGCGCGGCATGTGTCCCTCCTGGACGATGGTTAACCGGCCAGATCCATGGGCCGTGGAACGACAGCCTACCGCGAGGTAGGAGGCCAGGCCCGAATCAACTGATCAAGCCCCGTGCTTCCAGGGGTCGATCACTTCGACACCGCAGCCCGTGAAATCGGTCACGTTGCGGGTCGCGATGGCGGCGCCATGAGCACGTGCCGTGGCGGCGATCTGGCAGTCCGGGAAGCTGATCGGCCGACCGGCGGCGCGGCGGTCGACGAAGATGGTAGCAAAGGCTTGCGCTGCGACGCTGTCAAAGGGCAGAACCCGGCCCGCGAAGTCCTCGGTGATCATGGCGTCGATTTCGGCGATCAATCGACTGCGTCGTTTGCCCTCGGACATCACCGCTGCCCCGCGCCGCAGTTCGGCCTCTCCCACCGCGCTGATATGAAGCACTGCAGTGTCTTGTACCCCGAACCAGGCTAGAACAGCCGGGGCGGGGTTTGGACGCATCAGCTCCGAGATCACATTCGTGTCGATCAGGATCATTGCCGGTCCGCTTTAGTCGAACCGTAGCGGTTCCGGCATCGGTTCCCGCGGCGGCAATGGGAGATCCACCCCACCGAGCGCCGCGAACCGGCGGTGGATAGTCTCGCCGAGGTTCTTGGGCGCCACCGGCTTACCGATGGCCTGGCGCAGGATTTCCCGCGCTTCCTCCTCCATCGACCGGTCATGTTGGGCCGCGCGCATGCGCAGGCGACGCTTCAGACCCTCGTCGAGATTACGAATTGTGATACTGGCCATGGCACTCTCCATCAAGCTCTCTTAAGATTAATCTTTGATTGCATTGATATCAACTCACCCAGCTGGACCAGGAGCGAGGGACAGGCACTCTTGACCGCCCCCCACAGCAACATTTTCTAGCGGTTGCTGCTTAATCCGTGTCCGCTGCGACTTGACCAGAACACTCAGGAATGGATCCACTTACGGCACAGTTCTGGAACCTGATATCGAGTGCTTCGGCCTCCTGCCGATAACTTCACCAGGCAGCCCTTCTCGACAAGCCCGGCAAGATGGCGGGTGGCAGTGGCCTTACTCACCTTGGCCACTTTCTGATACTGCGAAGCACTGATGCCTTGCTCAAATCCCCTTTCCCCTCCATCAAGCAACCGGTTCAGCACTTTTGCCTGCTCGGGGAGCAGGCCAGCCGTCCCGAAGCGCTGCCAGAAGCAGGCTTTGGCCAGTGTCCGCTCAGCCTGATCAATTACGTTCAGCAACGTGGCATTCAGGGTATCCAGGAACCAGACAAGCCAGGTCGTCAGGTCCGGCTTTCCACGTTGGCTCTCCTCGAGATGGCGATAGTAATCGGCTCGGCGCTCCAGGATGGCTGCGGACATGGCATACAAGCGAATCCCTTGCTGGTCCGCCTGCGCCAGGGCGCGATCGGCGATGGCCCGGGCGATACGCCCGTTGCCGTCTTCAAACGGGTGCAGCGTCACGAACCAGAAGTGGGACAGGCCTGCCCGCACGAGAGGGTCCATCCCGGGGTCATGGCGGCTGGACTCGAACCATTGGAGGAATTGGTCAACCTCGCGCTCCAGGCGTTCTCGGGGCGGGGCCTCAAAATGCACCTTGGGGCGGTCAATGCGGCCCGAGACCACCTGCATCGGCTCCACCCCTCGCCATTGGCCGGGGCGCAGCGTTGTAAGAGAGGCTTCCGCATCAGGGAACAGCCATCGATGCCATTGAAATAGTCTTTCCGCATCCAGCGGTGAATCCGGTTTGAGGGTGGCATCCAGCATCAACTCTGCCAGGCCTTCGGAGCGCGGTGAAGGGGGCCCGCCAGGCTCCTGCACACCAAGGCGCCGGGCCAGCGATGAGCGTACCGACGCAACATTCAGGCGCTCACCTTCGATGGCCGAGGAGGTCACAATGTTCTCCAATAGCGTGTCCAGGGCGGCACTCGCCTCGGCCTCCGGATCATCTGCGGGCAACAGGGCCTCCGACCGCCCCAGCAAGATGCCAAGCCCCCTCCAGCACTTCTGAAGCCGAGGCTGAACCTCAGCTACTTCCCAGGTAAAGCAGGGCCAATCGGGATGTTGCCAGATCCACTTGGGGGCTTGATCGGTCATTTATTCGGCTCATGATGTGAGCTGAAAGAATGGCCCTTTTCGGCTCAGTGGGCAAGCAAGGAAGCCTTGGGATTTCGGGTGATGCGCCATCAGCAGCCAGGCCATGTGCCCACCGCCTTCGCGGGCGAGGCCCGCTCCCACATGAAAATGGGGATCGTCACCTGTATTGCTCTGTGAGTGACAACGTCCCCGGGAACCCGCGACAATGGATCCGACTCCAATTCCCATACGATGAAGTGGATACGCGGGGCTTCGCGGATGAACCAGGCACCCCCCGGCCGCCGGGCCGGTTTGATCATGTTGACCCTGTTCTGGGTGCTGGCCCTGGGGACGGGCACGTGGGTGTATCAGGGGGTGCTGGATGGTCAGCGCAATCCCAATACGCACCTTGTGCACAGCCTTGGCGATGGGGATGGCAGCGTTACCCTGGAGCGCAACCGGGCGGGGCATTTTGTGGCCACGGGCCGGATCAATGGGGAGCCTGTGGATTTCCTTCTGGATACCGGCGCCACTTATGTGGCCTTGCCTGCGCATCTGGCAGAGCGACTTGGTCTGCCTCGGGAGCATCGGGCCACGTTCAACACGGCCAATGGGCGCGTTCAGGGGCATCTCACCACGCTGGATGATGTGAGACTGGGAGACCTGTCCGCCCGCGGGGTGCGCGGCGCCATCACGCCAGGGCTGGAGGGGGATTTTGCCTTGCTGGGAATGAGCTACCTGGGGCGTTTTGATATCCAGATCCGTGGTTCCACGATGGTGTTGCAGACACCCGAGCGGCGCTGATGGGGCTCCCCGAAGGCGGCCCCTTCTCCCACCGAATTCCATTCCATTTACATCAACTCCCGCCAGGCGGTGATCTGTGGATGCTCGAAGGCGGCGTCCCACAGTCCGTGTTCACGCAGATTGTCCAGGGCTTCGGGGCTGTAGCGGATGTTGATGTTGCCGGAGAGGTCGTCGAATAAGTTGCCATCGTCGCCGGCCAGGGAAACCACCGAGCCGAAGATATTCACTGAGGCCTCATCGGCATTCAAGTGCGCGCCTTCGAGCAGGATCACCAAACCCTCGAAGGTGATTGAATTACCGGTACCTGGGTCAAGCCGGACGTCATCGGAAATCACCAGAATACCCGCGCCATGCATATCCCCGCTCAGGCCAATCCTGCCCCCTCCTTCCACATGATGAATACGCGGGGACTCACGGTTGCCCATGAAGTCCTGAACGTACACAGAGCCCACCGAACCACCATACTCAGTAGGGGAGCGGTCGTTGATCAAGGGTCCGCCATCAGCGTCAAGCTGAACGTGCTTTCGCTCCGGGTGCGTCAGGAGCTGGTCCACGTAACTCTTCCAGTCACTGGCGCGCGTGCCGGAGGGGTTCCCACCCCCCGTGCTCACCCCCTCGCTGACCATGACGGGAGCAGGTTCGCCATGAATCCGTTCCGACGTCGTCTCCACAGAGCGCGGGCCCTCCGCAGTGGCGTTTGCGTCTCCCAGCACCAGGTAAAGCCCTGTGACGGGAAGCGCTTCGGCCAACGCCTCTGGCAGGTTCTCGGGAGGATCGCTCGGACATGAACCCGATGTGCAGACATAGCCATCATCACTGCTGGGCAACGGCCAGATCCGGCCATCGAAGAGCAAGTCAAAATTGTCGCTCTGGACAACGACATCATCGTCGTCCACGGCACACGCAGCCCCAAAGCAATGATAGGCCCCCTCAGGATGAGGCCCGCCGAGGCCGGTCTCCAGGGTGATCTCAAGGGTGCGCCGGGCGGCGGTGTTGCCCACGCCGCCCACGACCTGCACGGTCATCGCACTGCCGCTGGCTTCGGGAGCCTGAGCAAGCCACCACTGGGCCGGATGCTCGCCAGTGACATCATGCGGGCCCATGCCGCCGAGATCTTCAAGCAACACGTCAGGATCCAGTCGGTTCAGATTCTTGTAGCTGAGGCGAGAATTGGCGAGCACCTCGGCCACCCCCGTCTCGGCCGCCATGAAAGCATCGGTGCCCTGCTTCTGATTACCGGCAATGCGCTCCTGAAGGTGGGCCGACGTCATCCCGCTCACGCCGATCAGCGTGGCCAGTGACAGCATCACCAATGAAACAATCAGGACCGCTCCCTGCTCCTTGGCGGGTCTGTAGCGCATGAGGACCTCCTATCCCTGTATCGACAATGTGTTTCCCGATTAAAGCGCTCATCCAGCCGACAAACAGCGTACTAGTTCAAATTTTCCGCAATCGGCGCCACCCGTTGGGGAAACGCCCAGGCGGCGCCCCAACATCAAGAGCGTTATACTCTCCCCCCATTTTCCAGAAGGAGCACCCTATGCGACCCAGCGGCCGCGCCCCGGATCAGTTGCGACCCATCCGTTTCACCCGGGGGTTCACCTCCCATGCCGAAGGCTCGGTGCTGGTGGAGTATGGCAATACACGGGTGATCTGCACTGCCTCGGTGAGCGATCGGGTGCCCCCGTTCCTCAAGGGCAAGGGGCGCGGCTGGGTGACGGCGGAATACGGCATGCTGCCCCGGGCCACCCATGATCGGGTACCCCGCGAGGCGGCCCGGGGCAAGCAGGGGGGGCGTACGGTGGAAATCCAGCGCCTGATCGGTCGCAGCCTGCGGGCGGCCGTGAACCTGGAGGCCCTGGGTGAGCGTCAGATCACCGTGGACTGCGACGTGATCCAGGCCGACGGCGGCACCCGCACCGCCTCCATCAGTGGCGGTTACGTGGCCCTGGTGGACGCCATTACTGCCCTCAAGGCCAAGGGCCAGATCAAGCGCGATCCGCTGTTTGGCAGCGTGGCGGCGGTGTCCGCAGGCATTTACAAGGGCACGCCGGTGCTGGACCTGGATTACCCGGAGGACTCCGAAGCCGAGACCGACATGAATGTGGTGATGAACGAGGCCGGTGGGTTCATCGAGGTGCAGGGCACGGCAGAGGGCCACGCCTTCCGCCCGGAGGAGTTGCAGGCCATGCTGGAGCTGGCCCAGAAGGGTATCGGCGAGATCATCACCGCACAGCAGGCGGCGCTGGCGCTGTAAGCGTCGCCCACCTTGATCACGGGAGACTGAAAATGAAGATTGTGCTGGCCACCGGCAATCAGGGCAAGGTTCGGGAATTCGCGCAACTGCTGGCCCAAAGCGGCCACGAGGTGGTGCCCCAGTCGGACTTTCAGGTGCCCGAGGCCGAGGAGACGGGCCTGAGCTTTGTGGAGAACGCCATCCTCAAGGCCCGCAACGCCGCCGCCCACACCGGCCTGCCCGCCATGGCCGATGACTCGGGCATCGAGGTGGACGCCCTGGACGGTGCGCCGGGTATCTATTCCGCCCGCTATGCCGGCCCCAATGCCTCGGCCGAGGAGAACAACGTCAAGCTGCTCAAGGCCGTGCGGGAGATCCCCGCATCGGGACGCATTGCCCGCTTTCGCTGCGTGATCGCCTTTTTGCGCCACGCCGAGGACCCCTCCCCCATCATCGCCGAGGGCAGCTGGGAGGGCATGATCGCGCCGGGTCCCGCCGGTGATGGCGGACATGGCTACGACCCCATCTTCCTGGATGCCGAACTGGGCATGACGGCGGCGCAGATGAGCGGCGACGAGAAGAACCGCCGCAGCCATCGGGGTGAGGCACTGCGGGCCTTCCTGGCACGACTGGAGGCCGTGTAGGGCGCTGGCCCGAGTGCATCCACTGATGTTCGCCTCGCTGCCCGCGCCGCCGTTGTCCTTGTACATCCACCTGCCCTGGTGTGTGCGCAAATGCCCCTATTGCGACTTCAACTCCCATGCGGCGGACTCCGTCCCCGAGTCTGACTATGTGGATGCCTTGATCGCCGACCTGGAGGCGGACCTGCCGCTGGTATGGGGGCGGAGGCTGGAGAGCATATTCCTGGGGGGCGGCACCCCCAGCTTGTTCAGCCCGGAGGCCATTGACCGTCTGCTGAGCGCCATCCGCGCCCGGCTCACCTGCCGGCCGGGGATCGAAATCTCCATGGAGGCCAATCCCGGCACGGTGGAACAGGACCGCTTCCGGGGCTATCGCGAGGCCGGGGTGAACCGGCTCTCCATTGGGGTGCAAAGCTTCGATGATGGGCTGCTTCAACGGCTGGAGCGGATTCACACCGGGGATGAGGCCCATGGCGCCGTGGCGGCGGCTCGTGCAGCGGGCTTTGACAACCTGAATCTGGACCTGATGTTCGGGCTGCCGAACCAGACCCTGGATCAGGCCCTGAAGGATCTGGACACGGCCCTGGCGCTCGGGCCTGAACACCTAAGTTGGTATGAACTGACCCTGGAGCCCAATACGCGTTTTGCCAGCCACCCACCCATGCTGCCCGATGAAGACACCCAGTGGGACATGCAGCAAGCGGGGGATGAGCGACTCCGGGTGGCAGGTTACGCCCATTACGAAGTATCGGCCCATGCCCTGCCTGGGCGGCAATGCATCCACAACCTGAACTACTGGCACTTTGGGGATTACCTGGGCATCGGCGCCGGCGCCCATGGCAAGCTTACCCTGCCTGGCGAGGGGCGCATCCTGCGCCGCTGGAAGCAGCGTCAGCCCCAGGCGTTCATGGACGAGGCCCGAGCGGGATCTGCTGTCGCCGGGGAGCGCGCCCTCACGGTGGCGGACGCGGCCTTTGAATTCATGCTCAATGGGCTACGCTTGAGGAACGGGGTTGCGGTGGAGATGTTCACCGCCCACACCGGGCTCACACCGGAGGTGCTGGAGCCGGCCCGTGGCCGGGCGGTGGAGAGGGGGTTGCTGGCGAACCATGCTGATCGGCTGGTGGCCACAGAGTTGGGGCGGCGGTATCTCAACGATCTGGTGGGGATGTTTTTGGAGGATCAACCATGACCCATCCGCTCGAATTCATCACCACCCAATGCCCCCACTGCGGCGAGACATTTGAAACGCGCGTGGACATCCTGGAGCTGGGCGACAGCTATGTGGAGGACTGCCCCACTTGCTGCAGCCCCATCGAATTCCATATCCAGGAAACCATGGATGGCGAACTGGAAGTCACCGTGCGTCGCGAAAACGACTGAGCCTCAGGGCTTGCCAGGCATCTTCGGCACCCACACCATCACCTTCTCCAGCAGCTCGCCATCCAGTTGGGCCTCGGCCGTGAAACGCCCTGCATAGGCCTCGTCCTCCTGCCCCAGTTCGTAACAGTTGGAACCGCTGATATCCATGAGCACCGCCGGTATGCCCGCATTGCGAAAGGCGTGGATGCGCTTGAGGTAAAAGTGGCTGCAGCACATGCCCACGTACGCGGGCTCACCCCGGGCCTGCATTTGCTCCAGCACCTCACACAGATGCTCGAAACGGGTGATGGTCACCACTTCCAGCCCACGCTCCCGGGCCAGGCGGTAGGCCTCGCCCACCTCGCAGGCACCGCATTCCGGACAGCCATCCTCGTGACGCCAGCGGCACCAGCCCGGCTTGGCGCAATAGGGCACCAGCATCACCGTGGCCCGATCCAGGATCTGCCTTGCGGTCTCGTTGCCACTCACCCGATGCACCATCAAACGATTGGCCTGCCAGTTGGACAACCCCAGGGCCTGCTCGGAGCGGCGTCCCAGGGCCAGGCGCAGCAACAGCGACAACTCATCGGGCCCAAAACCCGGCGTCTGCCCCGCGTCGGTTCGAAGGCGCCGGATCAGGCGCACCTCGGCGGCATCCATGGGCGCACCGGTAATGGCATCCGCCAGGGAGTCGAACAGGTCGGCCGGCGAAACATGCACGGCGCCGGCAAACACGGCCTGCTCGATCACACGACCCTCTGCATCCGGTGTGACGCGCAGGTGCAGCACGCCGCCGGCGGTGGGCAAGAAGGCCTCCCAGCGATCCTGGCGCTGATCGGACCAGTCTTCCTGAAGGGCCGGATTCACTGCAGGAGGAGGCCTGCCCTGATCCAGCGCCATCCAGCGGTCCGGCGGCGCGGCCACTGGCTCCAGGGCCAGTTCCTTCATCAGTGCCTGGGATACCGCCGCCTTGGCCGCTTCCATCTCCGGGGCGTCGCCCGGGAAATCCCGCAGGGTGATGAAGCGCTGCCGGGCACTGAGGATGCCCTGACTGCTGAGCTTTTCCCGGGGGGCGCGCAGTACCTTGAGCAGCACTTCGGTATCCAGGTCTTCCAGCAGGACCGCCTGGTAGAGCACCGACTCGGCATCCATGGCCAGAAAACCGGACCCCAGCTTGCGGCCGTCCACTTCCAGGTCGTTGGGAAACGCCGTGCGCGCGGGCACGCCCAGGCTTTGCAGGGCGCGGGCCAGGGCCCGGTTGAGACGGGCCATGAGCGCGGTGAGGGTATCACCCTCTCCCAGCCAGTGCCGGGGCAGGGTCAGGCTCAGGCAGCATTGTGCCGGGGCCAGGTACAGGGCCCCGCCGCCGGTGAGGCGACGCACCACGGGGATGCCGACCTGGGCACAGTACTGCTCGCGCACCGCGTGGCACGCGGCCTCGAAGCGGCCCAGGCTGGCGGTGGGCTGGTAGCGATGAAACCGCAGCCGCGCCTCATCCTCGGCCACGCAGCCCTCCAGATGGAGACGGTCCCGCGCGGCCTGCACGGAACCCGGCGCGGCCGGCTCGCTCCACACCCGGCAGGGCCGGGTGCTCATGCCGATAAGCTCTCCTGCCAGTTCATGCCGGCCTCGCCCTTCCAGTAACCGTTGGAGAACCGCGGATACAGGTCCCTGATCTGTTCCATGGCTTGGGCGGACGAGCGGGTACCCTCAACGCAGTCGCGGAAGGCCTGGATCACCTGCTCGGTGCCCTCGGGTTCAGGGGAGATGCGCAGCACTTCCACGCCCATGTCCAGCAACTCCGGCACGGCTTCGATGAGGTTGCACGGGTCGGCAGATTGCAATTCGATGCCGTTGATGGTGAGAAAGCCCTTGCCGTCCTGGGTGGACATGGACAGACCGCCGGGGTAATCGATGCAGGCCAGTTCGCAGCTGTCCTTGGGCAGGTTGCGGGCCCGGGCGGTGAAACAGCGGGCGGAGAAGGCCAGAGGCAAACGCCCGAAGCCCCACACCTCGGTCTCCAGCCCCTCGGGCCGGGCCGCGTGCATGGCCGCGAGGATGTCCCGGGACAGTTCCACGGGCATCACCCAGCGCACGGCACCCACGTCGGCCAGTTCCTTGAGGGTGCCGGCGTTATAGGTGTTGATGTGAGGACCGGCCACGAAGGGCTTGCCCATGGACAGGCCCAGGCCGGTGGCATCGTTGGCCTCGATCATGTAGCGGCCGTTGTTCACCAGGCGTTCCAGGGCCAGGCGCTCGGATTCCGCCTCCATGAGGGCCAGGGTGGACATGACCACCGTCTTGCCAGACTCGCTCAGGCGATCGGCCAGTTCCAGCCAGTCAGCGGCGCGCAACTCGCGGCGCTTGGAGCACACCGTCTCGCCCAGGTAGACGATATCCACGGGTGCGGTTTCGATGGCCTTGTAGAAGTCCATGACCCGTTCGCGGGGCCAGTAGTATGGAATCGGTCCCAGAGAAAGTTTCATTGCCAGGCTCTATGCAAGGCACCCAGGGTCTGGGTGCGTCCTTCGGACATGCCGGCGAGCTGCTCGGCCCATTCCGGCTTCGGCTTGTAATTGTCGGGGTTGGCATGCACTGCATCCAGGGCCTGACGCATCACCTGCGTGGCCTTGCCCACGTAGGCAGGGCTGCGCTGGCGGCCTTCCAGCTTGATGGCCTTCACTCCCGCTTTCATCAGATCGGGCAGGATGTCCAGGGTGCTCAGGCTGGTGGGTTCCTCGATGGCGTACACGGTGTCCTGGCCATCGCCCACGTGATAGCGGCCCTTGCAGATCACCGGGTAACCGGCGCTCTCGCCTTCCCGGAAGGTGTCGATGAGCACGCCGTTGAGACGGGCCTCGCGGCCGCGCTCGGTCTCGATCCAGCGTACCGAGTGGGCCGGGGAACAGGCCCCCTTGGTGTTGGGAGAGTCGCCGGTGGCATAAGAGGACAGCATGCAGCGCCCTTCCACCATCACGCACAGGCTGCCAAAACCGAACACCTCGATATCCACCTTGGTGCGCTCGATCACCTGGGCCACCTGGGACAGGGACAGCACCCGGGGCAGCACGGCGCGACGCACGCCATAGCGGTCGTGGTAGAAGTTGAGGGCCTCGGCGGTGGTGGCCGAGCCCTGCACGGACAGGTGCAGGGTGAGATCGGGATGGTTGTCGGCGGCGTGACGCATCAGGCCCAGATCCGCCAGGATGACGGCGTCCACACCCTCGGCGGCAGCGGCGTCCACTGCCTCGGTGGCGGCCTTCCAGATATCCGGTTGCGGATAGGTGTTCAGGGCCATGTACACCTTGGTGCCCTTGCCGTGCGCATAGGCGATGCCCTTGGCCAGGGCCTTGCGATCGAAGTTCAGGCCCGGAAAGTTACGGGCATTGGTCTCGCCGCGCAGGCTCAGGTAGACGGCGTCGGCGCCGTGGTCCACCGCCGTGCGCAGCGCGGGCAGGCCGCCGGCAGGGCAGACCAGCTCCATACGTTGTGGGTTCATCAACAACTCTCCTGGGTTCCGGGAAGGTGACTGTCTGGGTAGGGATGGCGCGCACCCTGGCGGGTGCCCCGGCGCGTGAGTTCCTGTTCGATGCCGTTGATCGCGTTCCATTTGCTGGCGCACCACTCGGGGGCCAGCAGCAGGGGTTCGCGGGCGGTGGCCGTGAGGCGGTGGAACACCACCTCCGGCGGGGTCATCTCGATGAGGTCGGCGGCGGTGTTCACGTATTCGTTCAAGGTCCAGGGGCGGTAGTCCCCGTTGCGCCACAGGCGGGCCAGCTGGGTACCACGCACCACATGCAGGGGGTGCAGCTTGAGGCCGTCGGTGCCTTCGTTGAGCACCCGGCTGAGGGTTTCCCGCTGGTGCCAGGGGGTCTCGCCGGGCAGGCCGTGGATCAGGTGGGTACACACCAGCAGGCCCCGGCTGCGGGCGCGGTTCACGGCGTCCTTGTATTCGCCAAAGCCATGACCGCGATTGACGCGGTTGAGGGTCTCGTCAAAGGCGGACTGCAGGCCCAGTTCCAGCCAGATGAGGTAGCCCTGATCCTGGTAGGCGCACAGCAGGTCCAGCACCTTGTCGGGCACGCAGTCGGGGCGGGTGCCAATGGCCAGGCCCACCACGCCGGGTTGTTCCAGGGCGGCGTCATAGAGATGCTTGAGGCGGTCCACCTCGGCATAGGTGTTGGTGTAGGCCTGGAAATAGGCCAGATACAGGCTGGCGCCATTGCGCCGGACGATGACCTCGCGCCCTTCGCGCAGCTGGCGGGCCACCTCACCGCCGTCCTGGCCCTGGGGGGCAAAGCTGTCGTTGTTGCAGAAGGCGCAGCCACCGCGACCCCGGGTGCCGTCCATGTTGGGACAGACGAACCCGGCACTCACGGTGAGCTTGTGCACCCGCTGGCCGAAACGGGCCTTGAGGTCGCGGCCCAGGGTGTTGACGCGGTCACTCAGTCCCACGGGTCAGCCCACCTGGTCCAGCACGCGCCGACGGAACCCCACGCCCAGATCCCGGGCGATGGCTTCGCAGGCGGCGATGTCCACGCCGGCCAGACCGTCGACGGCGGTAAGGGTCACCTCGGGCACGTGGGCCCGGGCCTTGCGGGCAAAGTCCAGCAGGGCGGCATGGGCACCGGGAAGTTTGGGGCGGCAGTGGCGCTCGTAGGTGAGTTCATCCTGGGCATTCAAGGAGATGGACAGGGCATCGATGCAGCCGGCCATCTCCGGGGTCACGTCCCGACCATGCACCAGGCTGGCCAGTCCGTCGGTATTGATGCGCACGCAACGGGCACCCCGCGTCTTGATGTCGCGGGCCACTTCCAGGATGTCATCCAGACGCAGGGTGGGCTCGCCCAGGCCGCAGAAGACCACCGCCTCCCACTGGACCGGATCGCCCACGGCCTCGATCATCTCGGCCACGGTGGGGTCGGCCTGCAGGCGCAGGTCGTAGCCCTGCACGTCCCAGGTCCGGTTGTACTTGGGGCAGAAGGCGCAGCGCAGGGTGCAGCGGTGGGTCACATTCAGGTAACGGCGCCCGTGTAACGTGTAGCCCACCACGCGCTCGGCGTCATGGTGGTTGGCCGTTTGTTGCATGTCGTTTAGAACCTCTGTGGCATGCGGTCCGGGCGGCTGAAAACCCGCCCCGCCGACCGCGGCGCAGGTGTGCCGGGAAAGCCTACATTAAACCTCAAGTATGGGGGCGCTGTCATGCCCCGTGCCCGCCTGTCCTCACCCCAACCCCTCTCCCGCGAGCACAATCAGGTCCTGGGCAACGTCACCCCCCGCTGCCCCTGATACTTCCCGCCCCGATCCTTGTAGGACACATCACAAATCTCATCCGACTCCAGAAACAGCATCTGCGCCACGCCTTCGTTGGCATAAATCCGCGCCGGCAGCGGCGTGGTATTGGAAAACTCCAACGTCACATGCCCCTCCCACTCCGGTTCCAAGGGCGTTACATTTACAATTAATCCGCATCTTGCGTACGTGCTTTTTCCGAGGCAAATGGTCAGGATTGAGCGTGGAATACGAAAGTATTCAAGGGTATGCGCCAGCGCAAAGGAATTGGGTGGGATGATGCAGACATCCGACTTCACGTCCACGAAGCTGCGCTCGTCGAAGTGTTTGGGGTCGACGATGGTGGAGTTGATGTTGGTGAACACCTTGAATTCGTCCGCGCAGCGTACGTCGTAGCCGTAGCTGGAGGTGCCGTAGGAGATGATGCGTTCATTCCCGGCATAGCGCACCTGGCCTGGCTCGAAGGGCTCGATCATGCCGTGTTCTTCCGCCATGCGGCGGATCCAGTGGTCGGATTTGATGGGCATGGGTCAGCTGTTCTGGATGACGATGTTGGGAAACTTGGAACTGAAGTCCTTGGCCTGGGTGGCCAGGCGTGCAGCGGAGCGGCGGGCGATCTCCCGGTAGATCTCGGCCACGCGACCCTCGGGGTCGGCCACCACGGTGGGATTGCCGCCGTCCACCTGCTCGCGGATGTGCATGTCCAGCGGCAAGGCACCCAGGAACTCGGCGCCGTACTCCTCGGCCATGCGCTCGCCGCCGCCCTGACCGAAGATATGCTCCTCGTGACCGCAGTTGGAGCAGATGTGGATGCTCATGTTTTCCACCACGCCCAGCACCGGCACGTCCACCTTTTCGAACATCTTCAGGCCCTTGCGGGCATCCAGCAGGGCGATGTCCTGCGGGGTGGTGACGATGATGGCGCCGCTCACCGGGATCTTCTGGGCCAGGGTGAGCTGGGTGTCGCCGGTGCCCGGGGGCAGGTCGATGATCAGGTAATCCAGCTCCGCCCAGTTGGTGTCGCGCAGCAACTGTTCCAGGGCCTGGGTGACCATGGGGCCGCGCCAGATCATGGGCGTGTCCTCTTCGATGAGGAAGCCGATGGACATGGCCTGCAGACCATGATTTTCCATGGGTTGCATGGTCTTGCCATCCTTGGTCTCCGGCTTGCCGGAAATGCCCAGCATGCGCGGCTGACTGGGGCCGTAGATGTCGGCGTCCAGGATGCCCACGGTGGCGCCTTCGGCCTTCAGGGCCAGGGCCAGGTTGACGGCGGTGGTGGACTTGCCCACGCCACCTTTGCCGGAGGCCACGGCGATGATGTTCTTGATGCCTTCCAGGGGCTTGAGGGTGCGCTGCACCGCATGAGCGACGATACGGGTGGCGATGTTCACCGTCACCTGACCAACGCCATCGATGGCCTTGAGCTTGTCCTCCACCAGACGCGTGAGCTCGCCATGCCAGCCCGCCGCCGGGTAACCCAGGCTCAGCTGCACGGTCACCGCGCTGCCCTCCACCTGGATGTCCTTCACCGCGTTGGCGGACATCAGATCCTTGTCCAGGTACGGGTCCTGGATCTCCTTCAGAGCCGTTTCGATCTTGAGCCGCGACACTTCCGCCATGTTCTTCACTCCGCAATCTTGCAATTCCCGGGATTCTACACGATGGCGGCCCGGCCCCAACCCCTCTGCCCACCATGTCTTGCTGGTCCGTCCGCCGGGAAACTGTTAACTTCAATGGTTTTCCCCGCAGCGTTACGATCATGACATCCGACACCCGCAACATCCTCGTCACCAGCGCCCTGCCCTATGCCAATGGCCCCATCCACCTGGGGCATCTGGTGGAATACATCCAGACCGATATCTGGGTGCGGTTCCAGAAGACCCGCGGCCATCGCTGCCTGTACGTGTGCGCCGACGACGCCCACGGCACGCCCATCATGCTCAAGGCCCGCAGCGAGGGCATCACGCCGGATGAACTCATCGAACGCATCGGCCAGGAGCACCGCACGGACTTCGCCGGCTTTCTGGTTGATTTCGACAACTACCACAGCACCCACTCCCCCGAGAACCGGCACTTCGCCGAACTCATCTATGGCCGCCTGAAGGAAAAGGGGCACATTGCCCAGCGCACCATCCGCCAGGCCTACGACCCGGAGGCAGGCATGTTCCTGCCCGACCGCTTCATCAAGGGGGAATGCCCACGCTGCGGCGCCGCCGATCAGTATGGCGACTCCTGCGAGGCCTGCGGGGCCACCTACACCCCTACGGACCTGAAGAATCCGGTGTCTGCCATCTCCGGCGCCACCCCGGTGGAGAGGGAGTCCGAACACTATTTCTTCCAGCTGGCCGACTTTCATCGCATGCTGCGGGACTGGACCGGCTCCGGCAGCCTGCAGGGGGAGATCCGCAACAAGCTGCGGGAGTGGTTCGAGGCCGGCCTGAATGACTGGGACATTTCCCGGGATGCCCCCTACTGGGGCTTCGAGATCCCCGATGCACCGGGCAAATTCTTCTATGTGTGGCTGGACGCCCCCATCGGCTACATGGCCAGCTTCCAGAACTACTGCGACCAGCACGGTCTGGACTTCAACGCCTGGTGGAACCCGGACAGCAACACGGAATTGCACCACTTCATCGGCAAGGACATCGCCTACTTCCATACCCTGTTCTGGCCGGCCATGCTGCATGGTGCCGGTTTCCGTGCCCCCACGGCGGTGCACTGCCACGGCTTTCTCACCGTGAACGGCCAGAAGATGTCCAAGTCCCGGGGCACCTTCATCAAGGCCAGCACATACCTGGAGCACCTGCAGCCGGAATACCTGCGCTACTACTTTGCCGCCAAGCTGGGCCCCGGGGTGGACGACATCGACCTGTCCCTGGACGACTTCATCGCCCGGGTGAACAGCGACCTGGTGGGCAAGGTGGTGAACATCGCCTCCCGCTGCGCCGGGTTCATTCACAAGCGTTTCGAGGGACGTCTGGCGGAGGAACTGCCCGATCCGGACCTGTATGACCGCTTCCGTCGCGCCGGTGACGAAATCGCCGGCCTGTATGAGCGCCGCGAGTTCGGTCAGGCCATGCGGGTGATCATGTCCCTGGCAGACACCGCCAACCAGTATGTGGATGAGCAAAAGCCCTGGGTGCTGGCCAAGCAGGAGGACACCCTGCCCCAGGTGCAGGGCATCTGCACCCAGGGGATCAACCTGTTCCGCGTGCTGATGACCTACCTCAAGCCGGTACTGCCGGCCATGGCCGAACGGGCCGAGTCCTTCCTGGATGTGGAACCGCTGACCTGGGATGCGGTGGCCAAGCCCCTGACCGGAACGCGTATCAAGCCCTACGAGCCGCTGATGACCCGGGTGGACCCAGAGGCCGTCAAGGCCCTGCTGGAGGCCTCCAAGGAGAGCCTGGAGCCCACGGCCTCAAAACCGGCTGGCCCACTGGCGAAGGACCCGATCCGTGACGAGATCAGCTTTGATGATTTCGCCAAGGTGGATCTGCGCATTGCCCGCATCGCTCAGGCTGAGCATGTAAAGGGGGCGGACAAGCTGCTGCGTCTCACCCTGGACCTGGGTGGCGAGACGCGGCAGGTGTTTGCGGGCATCAAGTCGGCCTACGACCCGGCGGACCTGGAAGGCCGACTGACAGTCATGGTGGCCAACCTGGCGCCGCGCAAGATGAAGTTTGGTGTCTCGGAGGGGATGGTGCTGGCGGCTGGTCCGGGGGGCAAGGATCTGTTCATCCTGTCACCGGATGATGGGGCCGAGCCGGGGATGCGGGTGAAGTAATTCACCCTGCGGCCACCGGCAGCGGATGATCAAAACGGGGCTGCGAGGGGAACGCCGCGCCGGTCCCCGCCCCCTGCCGGGAACGGGACTGGCGTACGCCGTCCAGTTCTGCCTCCACCTTTTTGAGCTCCCGCTCCAGACTCACCATCCGCCGACGCAGGGCCGCCTCGCGTTGGATGGTGCTGTATTCCTGCCCGGATACTGTATTTGCGTGGCTCATGACGGGTCACCTCTTGCGTTTTATCAAAAATGACGACCCAAACCTAGCAGTCCGATAGACTCCTTTGAAAGAATATTAAATTCTTCATCAATCACCCCAGGGCATAAACCCCTCCCCCAGGATAAGCCGATGCCGGCGTGACGGATCCGACGCCATCGGCACCCAAGAGCCCTCGCCCATGAAACTCCAGCAATTCCGCTACCTGCAGGCCATCGTCGAGAATAACCTCAACGTCACCGAGGCGGCCGAAAGGCTGTTCACCTCCCAGCCTGGGGTGAGCAAGCAGATCAAGTTGCTGGAAGAGGAACTGGGTCTGGAGATCTTCCATCGTAGCGGCAAGCATTTCAGCCACGTCACACCAGCGGGACAGAAGATCCTTGCCAGGGCGGAGAATATCCTCCGGGAGGTGGAGAATATTCGCGCCATCGCCGAGGAGTTCGGTGACGAGGCGCGGGGCACCCTGAGTATTGCCACCACCCACACCCAGGCCCGTTACTTCCTGCCACCGCTGATCAAGCGCTTTCGCGAGCGCTACCCCCAGGTGCATCTGCTGATTCATCAGGGCAACCCGGAACAGATTGCCCAGATGGCCGCCTCGGGCCAGGTGGATTTCGCCATCGCCACCGAGGCCATCGCCCTGCACCGGGAACTGATCATGGTGCCGGCATACCGGTGGCTTCATGGCGTGGTGGTAACGCCAGGACATCCCCTGACGAAGATGGAGTCGCTCACCCTGAAGGCAGTGGCCGAACATCCCATCGTCACCTATGTGCATGGCTTTACCGGCCGCGGCCAGCTGGAGCAGGACTTTCAGAAACAGGGGCTCACCCCGGAGGTCGTGCTGAGCGCAGCAGACTCGGACGTGATCAAGACCTATGTGCGGCTGGGGCTGGGGGCAGGCATCATCGCCCACATGGCCTTCGAGGAGGATACGGACACGGACCTGGTGTATCTGCCGGCGAACGGCCTGTTCAGCGAGCACATCACCCGGGTAGGCTTCCGGCGGGGCATGTATCTGCGCAGTTATATGGGATACTTCATGTCGCTGATCGCGCCACACCTGGACCAGCCCAGGCTGGAACAGGCCGTGTCGGCCCGAAATCAGGAGGACGTGGACGCCCTGTTCGCAGACGTGAGCCTGCCAGTGCATTGATCCCACGCCAACGGCACGCCATAACACAAAATTATTTGCATATGTATAATTGCGGGATCATGTATTCCGCACGACCCGCATCACGGCGTCACAGGATCCCATTTTCATGAAACTCCAGCAACTCCGCTATCTGCAGGCCATCGCCCGTTACAACCTCAACATCTCCGAGGCGGCGGACCGATTGATGACCTCACAGCCGGGCATCAGCAAGCAGATCCGCCTGCTGGAAGAGGAACTGGGCGTGCCGCTTTTCCAGCGCAACGGCAAGCACCTGTCGGGGATGACCCCGGTGGGGCGACGCATCCTGACCTACAGCGACACCATCCTGCGTGAGGTGGAAAACATCCGCAGCGCCGCCGAAGAGGCCCGGGACGAACAGGCCGGGGATCTGCGCATTGCCACCACCCATGCCCAGGCCCGCTACATCCTCCCCCCCATCGTGGACGCCTTCAAGCACCGCTTCCCCAAGGTGCGGGTGCAGATCCACCAGGGCACACCTCGCCAGATCGCCGAGATGCTCAGTCACGATGAGGTGGACTTCATCATCGGCACGGAGCCGCTGATCGCCTCCGGTCAGGTAATCATGCTGCCTGCGTATCGCTGGAGCCATTGCGTGGTGGTGCCCGCCGGACACGAACTGGCCAAGGAAAAGGCCATTCCCCTGGAGCGCCTGGCAGACTACCCCATCGTCACCTACCTGGACGGCTTCAGCGGCCGCACCAAGATGGACGCGGACTTCCGTCGCGCCGGCCTCACACCGGATATCGTCCTCACCGCCGCCGATGCGGATGTCATCAAGACCTACGTGCGCCACGGCATGGGGGTGGGCATCATTGCCCGCATCGCCCTGGAAGCAGGCAATGACGATGATCTGGTGCCCCTGGAGACGCAACCGGCCTTTTCCGAGAACATTACCCGCATCGGCTTTCGCCGCGGCGCCTGGATGCGCAGCTACATGTTCGACTTCATCACCCTGCTGGCCCCGCACCTCACCCATGAGCAGGTGGCCAGCGCCGTGCAGGAACTGGACCCGGAAGGCGTGGAGCGCCTGTTCGCCAATACCGACCTCCCCACCGGACAACCTGCCTGGTCCTGAGCCCGTGGGAGCGGCCCTCGGCCGCGAAGGCTTTCCCGCCAACCACCACGAGAATGTCCGACCCCCGATGTCAGCCGAAGAACCCGGCGACCGGGCTGTCCATTCGCGGCCAGGGGCCGCTCCCACCTGGCGCTGCGGGATGGACGCGCGTGTCACCCTCGCGTACATTAGCCGGCTGCTTTTCCCTATGATCCCACAGGTATGGACGAACTTAACGAGCACCACGGTGACACGGCAGACGCATTGATCTCGGCGGCCCGGTTCTTCCACGAACGGGGCTGGATGCCAGCCACCGCCGGCAATCTCTCGGCGCGCCTGGATGATGATCGCATGCTGATCACCGAATCCGGCCAGCACAAGGGCCAACTGGGTCCGGACGGCCTGATGCTGGTGGACCTGGAAGGCAATGTATTGTCCCCCGACAAGCAGCCTTCAGCCGAGACCTTCCTGCACATCATCCTGTATCGCCGCTGGCCGCGGATCGGGGCCGTGATGCACACCCACTCGGTCAATGCCACCGTGCTCTCCCGCCTCGCCCAGGGCTCACAGATCCACCTGCGGGACTACGAGATCCTCACGGCCCTGCCGGAAGTGACCTCCCATGATGCCGAAGTGATTGTGCCAATCTTCGGCAACGAGCAGGATATACCCCAACTGGCCGCCCGGGTGGATGAGCACATGACCCAGCACCCGGAACTACTGGGCTACCTCATCGAAGGCCACGGCTTTTACACCTGGGGCGAGGATGTGGCTCAGGCCCGGCACCATGTGGAAGCCTTCGAATTCCTGTTTGAGTGTGAACTGAACATGCGCAGACTGACCCCATGACCCAAGCCATCCTCACCGATATCGAGGGAACGCTGTCCAGCCGTGCCTTCATCCGCGACGAGTTGTTCCCCTACGCGGCGCGCCGACTGCCCGGGTTTGTGCGTGAACACAGCCGCGAGCCCGGGGTCAAACGCTTGCTGGCGGATGTGCGAGCCTATGCGGGCCGCTCGCTGAACGACGAGGCCCTGATCGAACGCATGCTGGCCTGGATGCAGGCGGATCAGAAGATCACACCACTCCAGGCCCTGCAGGGGCTGGTGTGGGAAGAAGGCTTTCAGCGCGGCGACTTCGCCGGCCATGTGTACGGCGATGCCGTGGACTGCCTGCGCGGCTGGCATGATCAGGGCCTGGCGCTGTACGTGTTCTCCTCCGGCTCCGCGCACAGCCAGCAGATGCTCCTGGGGCACAGCCAGGCCGGCGACCTGCGCCCCCTGTTCACCGAACACTTTGATACCCGAGTGGGCGGCAAGAAGCAGATTGCCGCCTACAAGGCCATTGCCGAACGCATCGGCGTGCCACCGGGGCAGATCCTCTTCCTGTCCGACACGGTGGACGAACTGGATGCCGCCGGGTCCGCCGGGCTGCGCACCACCTGCATCCGCCGCGCCGGCGACATGCGTGATGCCGGCGGGCACCCTCGTGCCGCGGACTTCCACGGGGTGGACGTGAATGGTGCCCCCAGTATCCGCCCGGTTGAAGCCGACCATGCCGGTGATTGATACTCGCCAGACGGTGGGAGATCCATGTCCGAGTTAGCACTCATTCTGGTCAGCACGGTACTGGTCAACAACTTCGTCCTGGTGAAGTTCCTGGGCCTGTGCCCGTTCATGGGCGTCTCCCGCAAGGTGGAGACTGCCGCCGGCATGGGGTTGGCAACCACCTTCGTGCTCACCCTGTCGTCCGTGGTGAGTTTCCTGGTGAACGAGTACCTGCTGGCGCCGTTCGGTCTGGAATACCTGCGCACCATCGCTTTCATCCTGGTGATCGCGGCGGTGGTGCAGTTCACCGAGATGGTGGTGCACAAGACCAGCCCCCTGCTTTATAACGTTTTGGGGATCTTTCTGCCCCTGATCACCACTAACTGTGCAGTATTGGGCGTGGCGCTCCTGAACGTGCAGGAAATGCACGGCTTTGTGGATTCGGTGGTCTATGGCCTGGGTGCCGCCATCGGCTTCTCGGTGGTGCTGGTGCTGTTCGCGGCCATGCGCGAGCGCATCGCCGCCGCCGACGTACCCAAGCCGTTCAAGGGCAGCGCCATCGCCCTGGTGACTGCCGGACTCATGTCCCTGGCCTTTATGGGATTCATCGGTCTGGCCCCCTGAGGCGCTCGCCGCGCCCCTTCAAGACAGGTAACCGCCTATGCTAGCCGCCGTTCTTGTCATCAGTTCGCTGTCTGCCGTCTTCGGGCTCATCCTGGGGTATTCCGCCGTGCGTTTTCGCGTGGAAAGCGACCCGGTGGTCGAGCAGATCGACAACATGCTGCCGCAAACCCAGTGCGGTCAATGCGGCTTTCCCGGCTGCCGACCCTACGCCGAGGCCATCGCCGAGGGCACGGCAGACATCAATCTGTGCCCGCCCGGTGGCAACAATACGGTGCTGGCCCTGGCTGACCTGCTGGGCCGGGATGCCAAGCCCGTTGAAGGCGACGTGAAGGAAAAGGCGCGGGCAGTGATCGATGAGAACACCTGCATCGGCTGCACCCTGTGCCTGCAGGCCTGCCCGGTGGACGCCATCGTGGGCGCCCCCAAACAACTGCACACCGTGGTTGAGGCCCAATGCACCGGCTGTGAACTGTGCATCAGCCCCTGCCCGGTGGACTGCATCCAGATGGAGCCCATCCCCAGGGATCTGAGCAGCTGGAAGTGGCCCCTGCCCCTGGAGCGTCCTGACGGCCGTGTTCGCCTGGCGGATCTGGCTCAACAGTCGGCGCCTGGCGCCTGACCCCGGACCGATGCCCCGTTTCGGTTACAATCGCACCCGATGACATCAACCCCACACAAACTCTGGCGTTTCAATGGCGGCCTCAAGCTGCCCGACCACAAGGCCGAGAGCACGCAAGAAACCGTGTTCAAGGCACCGCTGGCCGAGTACCTGACCCTGCCCCTGCGCCAGCACATCGGCGAGATGGCACAACCGGTGGTGAAGGCTGGCGACAAGGTCTACAAGGGCCAGATCATCGCCCGCTGCGACACTTATGTGGGCGCCCACATCCACGCCCCCACCTCCGGTCGCGTGCGCGGCATCGAGGAACACCCGGTGCCGCACCCCTCCGGCCTCACCGCCCCCTGTGTGGTGATCGAAGTGGACGGCGACGAGGACTGGGGCGAGCACCGCATGCCCCCCATCGAGGACCTGCAGAACCTGGATCCGGCTCGCCTGCGGCACCGGGTGCGCGAGGGTGGCCTTGTGGGCATGGGCGGCGCCGCCTTCCCCTCGGCGGTGAAGCTCAATCCCCGCCCGCAGCAGACCATCGACACCCTGGTGGTCAACGGCGCCGAGTGCGAACCCTACATCACCTGCGACGACATGCTCATGCGCACCCGCGCCGACGCGGTGATCCAGGGGCTGCTGCTGGTCAAGCGCACGCTGCAGCCCCGCCAGTGCCTCATCGGCATCGAAGACAACAAGCCCGAGGCGCTGCGCGCCATGACCGAGGCCCTGGGGGGCGAGGAAAACGACAACATCCGCATCGTCGCAGTCCCCAGCATCTACCCGGCCGGCGGCGAACGCCAGCTCATCCGGGTGCTCACCGGTCGCGAGGTGCCCAGCGAGGGCCTGCCGGCCGACGTGGGCGTGGTCTGTCATAACGTGGGCACCCTGGCCAACATCTACCGGGCAGTGATCCGCGGCGAGCCCCTGATCTCCCGCATCGTCACCGTCACCGGCAGCGGCGTGCAGCGACCCCGCAATCTGCGGGTGCCCTTTGGCACCCCCATCAGCCATCTGGTAGCCCATGCCGGCGGCTACAGCGACGACGTGGAGCGGCTCATCATGGGCGGCCCCATGATGGGGTTTGCCCTGGCCAGCGACCAGGTGCCCATCATCAAGGGCACCAACTGCATCCTGGCGGCCAAGGGCGAAGAGGTGGATCCGCCCGGGCCCGTGATGCCCTGCATCCGCTGCGGCGAGTGCGTGCGCGTGTGCCCCGCCAACCTGCTGCCCCAGCAGCTTTACTGGTTCACCCGGGCGCGGGATTTCGACAAGGCCCAGGACTACAGCCTGTTCGACTGCATCGAGTGCGGCTGCTGCGCCCATGTGTGTCCCAGCAACATTCCCCTGGTGCAGTTCTACCGCTTCGCCAAGAACGAGATCTGGTCCCAGGAGCGGGAAAAGCAGGAGGCGGATGCCGCCCGGGTGCGTCATGAGATGCGTCAGGAACGCCTGGCCCGGGAAAAACGGGAAAAGGCCGAACGCATGAACCGCAAGAAGCAGGCCCTGAACGACAAACCCGCCGAAAACAAGGCCTCGGACACGGGCAGCGACCCCAAGAAGGCCGCGATCCAGGCCGCCCTGGAACGGGCTCAGGCGAAAAAGGCGGCCCAGGGTGCCGACACCACTCCGCCCGACCAGGGCAAGCCTCCCTCAGACACCCGGACACAGGAAAAAACCCGGTGAACCGCGGCCCGGTCGCCCCTGGATCCCGCGCCTTGGTGCGGGCCGGCGGGTGATCGGGCCGCCTCATTGAACAAGACGGCCACTGATGCGCTTCAAGACCTTCACATCCCCCCACATGAGCCCGGCCCGCAGCGTCAACCGGGTCATGCGACAGGTACTGTATGCCCTGGTGCCCGGCACCGTGGCCATGGCCTGGTTCTTCGGCTGGGGGGTGCTGGTCAATGTCGTGCTGGCGGTCACCGTGGCCCTGGCCGCCGAGGCATTGATGCTGATGGCGCGCCGGCGCCCCGTGAAGCCCTTCGTCACCGACCTGTCGGCCGTGGTGGCCGGCTGGCTGTTTGCCCTGGCCGTGCCACCGCTCACCCCCTGGTGGATCACCCTGATCGGCGTGGGCTTTGCCATCGTGGTGGCCAAGCACCTGTATGGCGGCCTGGGCTACAACCCCTTCAATCCCGCCATGGTGGGTTACGTGGCGGTGGTGATCTCCTTCCCCCGGGAGATGACCCTGTGGCTGCCCCCCTCCACCCTGGCGGAGATGGCCTTCAGCCTGCCCCAGACCCTGCAAGCGATCTTCCTGGGGCAGCTGCCGGCGGGGCTCACCTGGGACATGATCACCGGCGCCACGCCGCTGGACCGCCTGCAGACAGAACTGGCCATGGATCGCAGCCTCAGCGATATCCAGGCCTCGCCCTTCTTCGGAGCCGTGGCTGGCCGCGGCTGGGAGTGGATCAACCTGTTCTTCCTGCTGGGCGGCCTGTGGCTGATCCGGCGACGGGTGATCACCTGGCATGTGCCGGTGGCCATGCTGGGATCGCTGGCGCTGATCTCCGGCCTGTTCTGGCTGATCAACCCGGAGGTGTACGCCTCCCCCCTGTTCCATCTGTTTAGCGGCGCGGCCATTCTGGGGGCCTTCTTCATCGCCACCGATCCGGTCTCGGGCAGCACCACCCCCATGGGGCGACTGGTGTTTGGTGCCGGTGTGGGCATCCTGGCCTACGTGATCCGCGCCTGGGGTGGGTATGCCGAGGGGGTGGCCTTCGCCATCCTGCTCATGAACATGATGGCGCCGACCATCGATCACTACACCCAGCCCAGGGTCTTCGGCAAGACCCCGGCGCGCAAGGAGGGCTGAGGGGATGTCGCGCAACATCATCATCTCCACGGTCCTGCTGGCCCTGTTCGGCCTGGTGGGCACCGCCCTGGTGGCCCTCGTCTTCGAGGGCACACGGGAGCGCATCGACGCCAACATCGAGGCGGCCACCCTGGCCAGTCTCAACGAGATCCTGCCGGCGGACCGCTATGACAATGCCATCCTGGAGGACACCATCAAGCTCTCTGATCCCCTCCTGGGTGGAGACGACCGGCTGGTGTACCGGGCTCGCCGGGAGGGCGAACCAGTAGCGGCGGTGTTTTCGGTGGTGGCACGGGATGGTTATTCCGGCAATATCCACATTCTGGTGGGCGTAGAGGACGACGGCGATGTGGCCGGCGTGCGTGTGGTCAGTCACCGGGAAACACCGGGACTTGGGGATGATATCGAGGCGGCGCGTTCCGACTGGATCCTCGACTTTGACGGCCGCTCCCTGGGTGACCCGCCCCAGGAGGACTGGGCGGTACGGCGCGATGGCGGTATCTTTGACCAGTTCACCGGTGCCACCGTGACCCCCCGGGCCGTGGTGCGGGCAGTGCGCAATACCCTGATCTATTACGAGAACCATCGCGAACAGGTCTTCGAACCCTTGCCGGAGGCGCAACAACCCTCCGACGAAGAAGACGCCGCAATCGGCGACAGCGCCGACAACGACGAACCACACACTGATGCAGAGCGGGGCGAGATCGATGAGTGATGTTTCCTATCGCCGGATCATTGCTGATGGCTTCTGGTACAACAACCCGGGACTGGTGCAGCTGCTGGGGCTGTGTCCGCTGCTGGCCATTTCCGGCACCGTGGTCAACTCCCTGGGCCTGGGCCTGGCCACCACCCTCACCCTGATCGCCTCCAATCTGGCGGTCTCCACCATCCGCAACTGGGTGCGCCCCGAGATCCGCATCCCGGTCTACGTGCTCATCATCGCCTCGGTGGTCACCGCCATCGAGCTGTCCATGAACGCCTATTTCCATGAGCTCTATCTGGTGCTCGGGATCTTCATCCCGCTGATCGTCACCAACTGCGCCATCATCGGTCGCGCCGAGGCCTTCGCCTCCAAGAACACACTGCCACGGGCCTTCGTGGACGGCCTGACCATGGGCCTGGGCTTCACGGCGGTGCTGGTGGCCCTGGGGGGCATGCGCGAGGCCCTGGGCCACGGCACCCTGTTCGACCAGGCCCACCTGATGTTCGGCGAGGCCGCACGCGGTCTCACCATCACCCTGGTGGAGGACTACCGGGGCTTTCTGCTGGCCATCCTGCCCCCCGGGGCCTTCATCGGCCTGGGCCTGCTGCTGGCCATGAAGAACTGGATCGACGATCGGCTGGAGCGCCGCCAGGCCCGGCGGCGCGAGGCGGTCACCCTGAAGGAGGCCGAGGCCTAGGCCTGCCCTGCACACGCCCCATGAACAACCAGAAACGCCGGGAAATCTTCACCCGCTGGCGTGACGCCAACCCGGAACCCACCACCGAACTGGACTACACCACCCCCTTCGAGCTGCTCATCGCCGTGATCCTCTCGGCGCAGGCCACCGACAAGGGGGTGAACAAGGCCACCGCCCGGCTGTTCCCGGTGGCCAATACCCCGGAGGCCATCCTGGCACTGGGGCTGGAGGGACTGAAGACCCATATCCGCACCATCGGGCTTTACAACGCCAAGGCGGAAAACATCCTCAAGACCTGCCGCATCCTGGTGGAACAGCACGGCGGCCAGGTGCCCAGGGAAAGGGCCGCCCTGGAGGCCCTGCCCGGCGTGGGCCGCAAGACGGCCAACGTGATCCTCAACACCGCCTTCGGCGAGCCCACCATTGCCGTGGATACCCACATCTTCCGGGTGGCCAACCGTACCGGCCTGGCCCCGGGCAAGACCCCGCTGGCGGTGGAACAGCGACTGCTCAAGGTGGTGCCCGCCGAGTTCCGTCGCGACGCCCATCACTGGCTGATCCTCCATGGCCGCTACACCTGTTTGGCACGCAGCCCCCGCTGTGGAACCTGCCTCATCGCGGACCTGTGTGATTACAAGGACAAAACCCCCTAAGGGCACATTCACCCGCCCGGCGGTCATGTCGACACATGGAGAAGTGCCGTGGTTTGTGCCACACTCCTCGGGTCAGATTTTGGTCAGGACTCTCCAGGATGCGAGATTCGAGGGACAGACATAAACGCTCCGCGGCGGCCATGGCATGAGCACCATCGACCCCCGGACGGAACGTACCCGGTTTCTCTACAACGGGTTGACCGCCTCACTCCCGATCAGCCTGTTTGCGGGGGTGATACTGGCCTGGGTGCACTGGAGCCTGGTTTCGCCTGCCCTGATCCTGACCTGGCTCGCCCTTCTCGCGGGTGCCACGGCCCTGCGGGCCAGCCTGCTGTATCGATTCCGACGCGCCGAGCGCCAGGGACGGCAGCAGGGTCGAATCTGGCTGATCCGTTTTCGACGCGGCGCGCTGGCCATGGGGCTCGCCTGGGCCGCGGGCGCGGCAATCCTCAGCCAGTCCGGCGACACCCAGGCCCAGTTCTTCCTGGCCTTTGCCATGGCCGGCATCAGCGCGGGCGTGATGATCGCCCTGGCCACGGACCGCCTCTCCGCTCTGCTGATCATCGGCCCCATGCTGCTCTCCCTGGGGCTCGCCCTGGTATTGCCGGGAGAGGGGCTATCCCCCATGGCCGGCGCCATCGTCCTGCTGTTCCTGCTCTTCGTGGCCCTCATGACCGGGCGCATTCAGGCGAGCTTCGAGGATAATTTCCGGCTGCGCCAGCAGGCGGAGTCGCAGCGGGCAGTCATTCGCGACAACGAACTGCGCTGGCGCTTTGCCCTGGAGAGCAGCGGCCAGGGCCTTTGGGACTGGGACATGATCAGCGGCCATGTGTATTACGCCCCCCGCTGGGCCCGGATGCTGGGCCATGAGTCCGCGGAACTGGAACCGGTACTGGGCACCCGCGAGGGACGCATTCACCCGGATGACCGGATGAGCGTGCATGCCCAACTCAACGCTCACCTGCGCGGCGAAACCGCCCTCTACGAAGCGGAATACCGCATGCGCCACCGGGAAGGCCACCACGTATGGGTGCACGACCGGGGGCAGGTGATCGAGCGCAATCCCAGCGGCAAGCCCGTCCGCATGATCGGCATCCAGGAGGATATCTCCCGTCGCAAACGGGTGGAGCATTCACTGCACGAGGAGCGCCAGTTGTTTGCCACGGGCCCGGTGGCCTTGTTCATCTGGGAAGCTGTGGACACCGGGCGGGTCCTCTATGCCTCCGAAAATGTCCATGACCTGCTGGGCTACACCCGAATGGAACTGCAGGACCCGCGCTTTAACTATGTCGACCTGATACACCCGGAAGACATGGGGCGGGTGCTGAACGAACACCACGATCATGCCCGAAGCGGCGTCCGTCAGTTCGAACAATCCTACCGTTTGCGCCACAAGGGCGGGTATTACCGCTGGTTCTACGATATCACCCGACCAGAACGGGACGAGGCTGGCCGAATACGCCGCATCCGCGGCTATGTGTTCGACCAGACCCGCCTCAAGGAGATGGAAACGGCCCTGGCGGACAGTGAGCGAAAGAATCGCGCGCTCCTGGAGGCCATGCCCGACCTGGTGCTTCGGTTCAACAGCGAGGGGCGCTACCTGGACTGGCACTCGGGCAACACCGCCCTGCTCTATGCGCAGCCGGACCGCTTCATTGGCAAGACCCTCACCCAGGTACTGCCGGAAGAGGCCGCCTGGGCGCTCTTCGAAGGCATTCATTCCGTGCTGCTCCATGGGCGGATGCGCCGCGTGGAATACAGTCTGGACATCGGCAACGCGACCCACCACTTCGAGGCCCGCCTGGTGAAACTCAATAACGACGAAGTGGTGGCGGTGGTGCGTGATGTCACCACCCAGAAGCAGGCGGCCGAGCGCATGGGTCAGCTGGCTTACTGCGATGCCCTCACACAACTGCCCAACCGCCGCCTGCTGATGGAGAACATTCGCCATGCCATGGCGGCAGGGCAGCGCTCAGGGCAACACGGTGCCCTGTTGTTCCTGGATCTGGATCACTTCAAGGCCCTGAACGACACCTATGGGCACGCCGTCGGCGACCTCTTGCTTCAACAGGTTGCCGGGCGGTTACGCGAGGCCGTGCGGGAAGCGGATACGGTGGCCCGCCTCGGCGGGGACGAATTCGTGGTGATGCTGGAAGACCTGGAACTGATCGAGGAAGAGGCCCTGCAACAGGCCCGGCATGTGGGCCAGAAGATCCTGGATGCCCTGGGTCAGCCCTATGATCTGGAAGGCATGGAGTATCATTGCACCCCCAGCATCGGTATCACCCTGTTCCATGGCCGACGGCTGGATGTGGAGGAGCTGATGCGCCGGGCGGATCAGGCCATGTATCAGGTGAAGAAAACGGGGCGCAATGGCATGCATGTCTTCCATGCCAGCACCACCCGACTACTGCAGTTCCCCACCCAGGACAGGCATTAGCCATGCTCAGGTGCGCTTGGCGGCCTCGCACTGCAGGTCCATGATGAAGCGGTTGAGCATCCGCTCTGCGCTCAGGCTCAGAAAACCGAACTCCAGACCCACCCGGTAGAGGTCATCCCGCCCGGTGTGGCGCTGCGCGTTGCGCAGCACAGCATCGATATCCCGCCAGCGATGGGGGCCTATCGCCAAGGACTGAACCACCACGGCGCTGCCCACCACCGGCAGCGGTTGCTCGTCGGGCTCCCAGTCCAACCCAATACCCTGGATGGACAGGTCTACCGGCCGGCCCGTATGAAGAAACTCCTGACCCGTTTCCTCGTCGCGCTGAGTCCATATCACGCGTGCCTCCATGCTCAGGGGGATGTTCATGCGAAAGGCGCCGCGGCGCTGGCGGTAATCCACCTCTTCGGGCCACTGACATACGAGGGCCTGCAGATCTCCATCCTGGATCAACCGCTCCAGAATCACCTCAAAATACACCGGCACACCGCGCAGCGAGCCACGTACCCGCAGCGGCATGCCTGGCGCGAGCAGTTTGACCAACTCTTCGTTGTTGGGGGCCTCCAGGGCCAGCTTGCCGCTTTCCAGGTCGGTTTCCAGCATCTGGGTCACGCCCTGCAGACGCTTTGGTGTGCCCGTGAGGGTGAGCAGGGATCGGCCCTTGATCAGTTCCCGAAACAGGGAATGCTGACGGCGATGGTTGCGGATCAGGGTGGAGGCGGGATCGGACATGAAAAATTTGCCTGCTGGCAAAACGAGAGGGGCGATCATGATAACATTCGCAACCTGATTCGGCCGCCCTGGACCGACGCGCCACCCTCCCCGTGACAGGAGTCGACCCACAAGGGGCAACCCGCTGGGCCGGGCACGTGTCCGCACGGCGATCCAGACCCAGCCAATCGGGCACTTCTCCCGGACATTATCGCCGATGCAACTGTGGCACGAACATTTTCAGCAGATCGTCGAGGAGGCCTCCGATGCCATCCTGCTGCTGGACACCAACGGCACCATCCGTTACGCGAACCCCGCCGCAGCCCGACTGTTCAGGCAGGCACGGGAGCAACTGGAAGGGTATGACTTCGGTTTCGTGGTGGTTCCCGACGAACCCACCGAGATCGAGATTCCGCATCGCCAAAAGGGCGTGATCTCCGTGGATGTGCGCACCGTGCCCATGCAGATGGGCGCGGATAGGGTCTCTGCGGTGTATTTGCGGGATGTGACGGATCGCAAGCGGGCCGAGCAGGCGGCTCGCGAAAAGGATGCCATCTTCGAGAATCTGCTGCAAAAGGTGCCGGATATCGCCATCCAGGGCTATTGCATGGACGGCAGCGTGTTCTACTGGAACAAGGCCAGCGAAACCATCTACGGCTACACCGCCCGGGAGGCGTTGCAGAGCAACCTGCTGGACCTGATCATTCCCGACACCATGAAGGCGCAGGCGCGCAAGGCACTGCGGGTGGTCAAGGCCGGCGGCCCCGCACCAGCCTCAGGCCCGCTCACCCTCAAGCGCAAGGACGGCACCCCGGTGCAGGTTTACTCCGTACACACCACCCTGGAAAGTGGCACGGATGACCTGCGCCTGTTTTGCATGGATGTGGACCTGACCGAGAAGAATCGCGATCAACTGCGCCTCCAGGAAGCCATCCAGGCCGGCAACATCGGCCTGTTCGACTGGGATCTCCATACCCAAAAGGTCTTCTACTCGCGGGAGTGGAAGCAGCAACTGGGTCATGAAGACCGGGAGATTGGCAATAGCTACGAGGAGTGGAGCACTCGCCTGCACCCGGAGGACAGACAAGCCTCCGAGCAACGTGTGCGCGAGTTCCTGGCCAACCCCCGAGGCCGCCTCGTCTACGAGACACGCATGCGGCACAAGGATGGTTCCTACCGCTGGATTCTCGCGCAGGCCTCGTTGATCCGGGGTGCCGACGGCCTGCCGGCCCGCATGGTGGGTTCCCACCTGGACATCACCGAACGTCACGCCACGGAGGAGAGCCTGCAGCGCCTGGCCTTTGCGGTGGATCAAAGCCCGAGCATCGTGGTAATCACCGACACCCAGGGCCATATCCAGTACGTCAACCACCAGTTCTGCAACGTCACGGGCTTTAGTCTCAAGGACGTCTCGGGCCTGTCTGCCCAGGATCTGGGCAGCACACATCCGCCTGGGATCGAGGACAGCCGAGTGTTTTCCATCCTCTCCGAAGCGGGCCTTTGGGAAGGGCAATTCCGTAACGTCAAGAAAAACGGCGAAGTCTACTGGGAGCAGGCCTGCATCTATCCCATTCGCAATACTCAGGGGGAAATCACCCATTACATCAAGCTGGCCGAGGACATCACCGACAAGAAGCAGCTCAGTGAACGCCTGGATTTCCTGGCCTTTCACGACCCGCTGACCGGCTTGCCCAATCGGGAACTGCTCATAGACCGCCTGACTCAGGCCATGGCCATGGCCCGCCGGGACCGCCATGTCCTGGCGGTGGCCTTCCTGGACCTGGATGACTTCAAGGTGATCAACGATTCGCTAGGCCACGAACAAGGCGATGCATTACTGGTCCAGGTGTCGCAGCGACTGCGCGAGCACCTGCGCGAGGGGGATACGGTGGCCCGGTTCGGCGGTGACGAATTCCTGCTGCTGCTGAGCAACCTTCACAAGGCCCAGGACCTCATCCCCGTGGTGGAACACCTGCAGGAAGCCTTCAGTCAGCCCTTCACCCTTGGGGATACCCCGGTGGTCATCAGCTTCAGCATCGGCATGGCCGTGTTCCCCCACGATAGCGAACGACCGGAGGAATTGATTCGCCATGCCGACGCCGCCATGCATCGAGCCAAGACCCAGGGGCGACGCTCCTACAACTTTTACACCCGGGAACTGGACGAGCAGCTTCAGGACCGCATGCAACTGGAACAGGCCATGCGCCAGGGTCTGGAGAACCAGGAGTTTTTCCTTTGCTACCAGCCCCGCGTGGAACTGAGCACCGGCCGCATCATCAGCCTGGAGGCCCTGGTGCGCTGGAACCATCCGCAGTGGGGCCTGGTATCACCGGGCCGCTTCATCCCCCTGGCCGAGGAAACCGGCTTCATCCTGGCCCTGGGCCCGGAGGTGCTGCGTCTGGCCTGCCTGCAGATACGACAGTGGGATGAGCAAGGCATGCCCGCCGTGCCGGTGGCCATCAACCTGTCAGCCCGGGAGTTCCACCAGCCGGACATTCTGGAACGTACCCTCACCATATTGGAGCAGACGGGTGTCGAGCCGGCACGCATCGAGTTTGAAATCACCGAAAGCGCGGCCATGAGTTCCGTGGAGCGCACCATCGAAACCCTCGCGCTGATGAATGCCCGGGGCTTTCACTTCTCCATCGATGATTTCGGCACGGCCTACTCCTCGCTGAACTATCTCAAGCGTCTGCCGGTACAGGCCGTCAAGATCGATCAGTCATTCGTACTGGACCTGGAAGACAACCCCGAACTGCATCCGGAGGACTCCGCCATCATCCGGGCCATCATCGGCCTGGGGCACACCCTGGGCCTGGAGGTGATAGCCGAAGGTGTGGAAACCCCGGCCCAGCGGGATTTCCTGATCCGGCACGATTGCCAGGTTGGCCAGGGTTTTCTGTTCAGCCCTGCCGTGCCCGGGGAACAGATCCGGTCGATGATGCTCAAGCAGGTGGCGCAGCGCCCGAAATAGGCTGTGGCCCAGGGCCTTGTTCATCCGGGCCGGATGACCCACCCCCGTTGATCGCCGCCAATGCCTTCTCCAGGGCCTGCTTGCGTTCATCCACCCAGCCGTCGGCCCCCACCAGTTCACCGAAGCCCAGCTTTTCCAGACGCTCCCTCGGCTGCCCCCGGGCACCCGCCACGAAGAGGGGCACGTCGCGGTTCAACAGCCCCCTCAGGGCCGCATCCAGGGCCACCGAAGTGGTCACCCCCAGGTGGGGCACACGACTCAGATCCACCACCACGGCCTGGGCCGCCTCCAGCTTGTGCTGCTGTCCCCGGATGGAGGCCGCGGCCCCGAATACCAGCGGTCCGCTCAGGTGCAGCATCTTCACCCGCCCGCTCCCCAGGGCAAGCAGGGCACGCTCCTCGGTGGTGATGTCGCTGTCACTGGCATCATCGTCCCCCTCGCGGCTGGGTGGCAGGGTGCACACCCATTCCGACTGCACATCCGCCAGGCGGCGGATGGTGAGGATATTGGCCACGAACAGGCCGATGGCCACCGCCATGATCAGGTCCACGAACACGGTGACACCGATCACCCCATAGAGGATGAAGGCCCCCTTGAGGGAGACACGGTGGGCCCGGCGCAGGAAACGCCAGTCGATGATGTCCACGCCCACCTTGACGGCAATCCCCGCCAGCACCGCCAGCGGGATGCTGGCGGTCAGGTCCGCGGCCCAGATCACCACCACCGCCAGCAAGGCCGCCCGCACCAACCCCGACAAGGCGGTGCGGCCGCCCGATTGGATATTCACCACCGTGCCCATGGTGGCACCGGCACCCGGCAGACCGCCGAACAGGCCGGAGGCCATGTTGCCCAGGCCCTGGCCCACCAACTCCTTGTCCGAGTTGCTGTTCTTGCGGGTGAGGTTGGAGGCGATCACCGAGGTCAGCAGGGCATCCACCGAACCCAGCAGTGCCAGCACCAGGGCATCCACCACGATGATCTGCCACTGGGCAGCGCTGAACACCGGCAACTGCAGTTGCGGCAGCCCCGTGGGGATCTCGCCGATCACCCGCAGGTCCTGGTTGCCCAGCCAATAAACCGCCACGGCCGTGCCCACCACCAGGGCCACCAGCGGCGCCGGGAGGAAGCGCTTGATCCGGGCCGGCATGAGAAACAGCACCGCCAGAGTCAATCCCGCCAGCAGCAACTCCCAGGGGTCGATGGCCCGCACCAGTTCCGGCAACGCGCTGAGGCTGCCGAGCACGCCGCCCTCCGGGGTGGCATGACCCAGCAACCCAGGAAACTGCAAGATGATCAATATGATGCCGATGCCGGACATGAATCCGGAAACCACCGTATAGGGCATCATGGTCACGTAACGCCCCAGACGCATGGCACCAAAGGCGATCTGAAACACCCCAGTGAGCATGACCACCGTGAAGGCCATGGCCAGCCCCTGTTCCGGATCGGCGGCAATCAGCGAGGCGATCACGGCGGTAAAGACCACCGTCATGGGCCCGGTGGGCTCGGAGATCAGGGTGGGCGTACCACCGAACAGGGCGGCGAACAGGCCGATGAGGACGGCACCATAGAGCCCCGCCTCGGCGCCGGCGCCGGAGGCAACACCAAAGGCCAGCGCCATGGGCAGTGCCACCACCGCCGCCGTCACACCGCCAAACAGATCGCCACGCAGATTATTGAGGCGGATCTCGTTGAATAATTGCATCGCAGACTCCGCGTCGGGGACGGGTATCATTATCGACGCGCAATGACCGTGGCAATAATCGAAGTTTCCTAGGGAGGGCATCGACTGGCGTCTATAGGTTATCTATAGACGCCAGTCGATGGATACGATCGAAACAAATGATTTATTTCAATCCCCCCGCTTGGTGTAGCTTCTTGTGGAAAACGTATCTCCCGCCCTGCACGGCGGACAGGGCACACACCACAGGAGCCGACCATGAGCAAGACGTACGACGCGGGCGTTAAAGAATACCGAGACATGTACTGGACGCCGGACTATGTCCCCCTGGACACGGACCTGCTGGCCTGTTTCAAGGTGACCGGCCAGCCCGGCGTGCCGCGGGAAGAAGTGGCCGCTGCGGTGGCGGCAGAGTCCTCCACCGGCACCTGGAGTACCGTATGGTCGGAGCTGCTCACCGATCTGGAATTCTACAAGGGCCGCGCCTATCGCATCGAGGACGTGCCTGGCGACAAGGAGTCCTTCTATACCTTCATCGCCTATCCCATAGATCTGTTCGAGGAAGGCTCCATCGTCAACGTGCTCACCTCCCTGGTGGGTAACGTGTTCGGGTTCAAGGCGCTGCGTCACCTGCGACTGGAGGATATCCGCTTCCCCATCGCCTACGTCAAGACCTGCATGGGGCCGCCCAGCGGTATCCAGGTGGAGCGGGACAAGCTCAACAAGTATGGTCGTCCCCTGCTGGGCTGCACCATCAAGCCCAAGCTGGGACTCTCCGCCAAGAACTACGGCCGTGCCGTTTACGAGTGCCTGCGCGGCGGTCTGGACTTCACCAAGGACGACGAAAACGTGAACTCGCAGCCGTTCATGCGCTGGCAAAACCGCTTCGAGTTCGTGGCCGAGGCGGTGGCAGCCTCTCAGCAGGAGACCGGTGAACGCAAGGGGCATTACCTGAACGTGACCGCCCCCGATCCGGAAGAGATGTATGCCCGGGCCGAATTCGCCAAGGAACTGGGCCAGCCCATCATCATGCACGACTACATCACCGGCGGCTTCTGTGCCAACACCGGTCTGGCCAAGTGGTGCCGCAAGAACGGCATGCTGTTGCACATCCACCGGGCCATGCACGCCGTCATCGATCGTCATCCCAAGCACGGCATTCACTTCCGCGTACTGGCCAAGTGCCTTCGCCTCTCTGGCGGCGACCACCTGCACACCGGCACCGTGGTGGGCAAGCTGGAGGGGGATCGAGGCTCCACCCTGGGCTTCGTGGACCTGCTGCGTGAGTCCTTCATCCCGGAAGACCGCTCCCGGGGCATCTTCTTCGACCAGGACTGGGGCTCGCTGCCCGGCGTCTTCGCCGTGGCATCCGGCGGCATCCATGTGTGGCACATGCCGGCCCTGGTCACCATCTTTGGCGACGACTCGGTGCTGCAGTTCGGAGGCGGCACGCAGGGTCACCCCTGGGGCAACGCCGCCGGCGCTGCTGCCAACAGGGTGGCGCTGGAGGCCTGCGTCAAGGCCCGCAACGAAGGCCGGGAGATCGAGAAGGAGGCCCGCGATGTGCTCAGCGAGGCGGCCCGCCACAGTCCGGAACTGGCCATCGCCATGGAAACCTGGAAAGAGATCAAGTTCGAGTTCGAGACCGTGGACAAGCTGGACCAGGGCTGATCCGCCCGGCTTTCACCGCAACCGGCCCAGACGCAAAGAGGAACCTAGACCATGCCATTCCAGAACACCATGGGTGACTACCAGACCCGCCAGACCCTGGAAACCTTCGGTTTCCTGCCTGCCCTCACTCAGGAGGAGATCTTCGATCAGATCGCCTATGTCATCGCCCAGGGCTGGACGCCCAGCATTGAGCACATCCACCCCAGTCAGGCCATGAACCACTACTGGCCCATGTGGAAGCTGCCGTTCTTCGGCAGTGTGGATCTGCAGCAGGTGGTCAACGAGCTGGAGGCCTGCCACCGAGCCTATCCTGATCACCACGTCCGCTTCACCGGCTACGACAACTACACCCAGAGCCAGGGCTCGGCGTTTGTGGTGTTCGAGGGTCGTCGCTAAGACGCGGGTTCCAAGGCAGGGGGGTCATCATGCCACATCATGAGCAGCAGACATTGACCGGACGGGCAGCATCGCAGGCCCGCCGCCGGGCACAGGCCGCCGGAGGCAAGGCGGCCCTGGGCACATCGCGAAGCGATGGGCATACCCGTGCGTCGGCGACTGCCGCTGCACCCCAGGCACCGCAGCAGCCTGTGGTGCCGCCTGCGCCACGGCCAGAGCCTCCCGCTGGCCGAAGCGCCGCCCCGGCGTCACCTTCCCGACGCACCCGTGCAGGTGCGCAATCCCCCGCCTCCGATACCCGCGCCAAGGCGCAGGCGCGTCGCCAGGCTCTGGCCAGCGCCGGCAAGCGGGCGGACCGCTCTGCCGACCGCACTCGCCAGGACGTGGCTCCTTCCATGGCTCGTCCGGCCGGGGCTGGTGCGAAGCAGAATCCCGAACAGGGCGAATGTCGCTGCGGTGGTGCCTGTCGGGGTGAAAACCGCGACACCAAACACATGGGACAGGACCTGTCCCGGTCGACTCACGCGTCGGAGTCCGGTCAGTCCACGCGTGCCTCGGCAACCTCCATGGGCCGAAGCGACGCCAACGGCACCCGGCGTGGCAATGGTCGGCGGCGACCCACCGTGAATCAGCCCCAGGGCCGCCTTCAGGCCATGGCCCGCCGCCAGGCGCAGGCAGGACGTGGCAAGGCCGCCGCACACTCGCCTCCCTCGGCAGCGAGCCTGGCTCGCCAGGCCAACCCGCGGCTTTCGGGCCGTGAACTGGCCCAGGCAGTGCGTGATCAGCGCAGCCGCGCTGGCGGGGTGGGCACCCGCAAATCCGCCCCCACGGGGCGTCAGCGCCCGGCACCGTCCGGCGCGCAGGATCAGCCCTGGAAGGTGGGTGTGATGGAAACCGCCCATGGCCAGCACCTCACTGGCACCCGGGTGGGCCGTAGCCAGTCCGTCACCGGCGACGAGGCGAGCACCTGCCGAGCCGTCACCGGCACCGAATACCTGGGTGCCGAAATCTTTCGCGAGTTCTGCCAGACCGAGGCCCCACGCGGCCCCGTGAAGGTGGGACTCAGCAGTACCGGCGCCGGCTCCACAATCACCGGCAGCCGCACCGGCCGCTCGGAACGGGTGACCGGTAATGAATCCGGCAGTTGCACGGCCGTGACAGGCAATCAGTATCTGTCCGCGGAGCACTTTGGCACCTTTTGCGCCCCCGCTTCCGAGAGCACCGGCAGGAAAAACCGGGGCCCAGCCAACCCGCCACCCAAGGTGGGTCAGTCCGAGACGCTGCATGGTCAGCACGTGACCGGCGCCCAGGTAGGTCGCAGCTCCCGCGTCACCGGCGACGAACCAGGCACCTGCCGGATGGTGACCGGGGATGAATACCTGGGTAGCGAACAGTACGAAACCTTCTGTGGCTCCCGACCGGAGCCTCTGGAACCGGAGCGTACCGGCCAGTCCACCACCCTGGGTGGGCAGCGGGTATCGGGCACCCGCTCCGATCGTTCGAGCCGCGTCACTGGCAACGAGCCCGGCACCTGCAAGAGCGTGACCGGCACGCCCTACGCAGGGCTGGAACAGTCAGCGGCCTTCTGTGCCCCCAAGGAGCAGGAACGCATCACCGAGCGGGTGCATCCCCGGGCTTCGACCCCTGGCCCAAGGGCCACCGGCATCCAGCCGGGCATCGGTGGCGATGTCACCGGAGATGACAGGGGTGCGTGCGAGACCATCTCGGGCACACCCTACCTGGGCGTGGACCAGTTCGCCGAGGCCTGTGATACCGCAGCCCTGCCGGGGCAGCCCGACTTTCCCCAGGCCCTGGATGGCGCACCCTGGCAGCACTTCAGTGTGGCCTCACCGGCCCGCCAGGCCCATCAGACGCGCAGGAAGGATGGCGTAACGGGCACTGCCTACGAACAGGGTGGGCGCATTACCGGCCCCTTTGGCATGGCCGGCGGCAAGATCACCGGCACCGAGGAAGCACGCTTTGATCGCCGTACCCAGTTCGAGCCTGTGGCTCCGGCAGCCGGCATCGAGAACCTGGAGGAACAGCCCTCCGTGACCGCCGGGATGCGATCCCGGGTCACCGGTGAGGGTCAGTCCACCGGCACCCGCATCACTGGAGATGACTGGGAGCGTGGCGAACGCGTCACCGGCACGGAGGGCAGTTCCGCCCGCCGCCGCAATCCCACGCGAGCCGGGTCCGTGAGCGCCATGCCCAGTGTGGAACGCAAGCGTAATGAAGACACGCCACCGCCCGTCAGCCGGGTGACCGGCGGCAGCGGCAACACAGACCGCGGCTCGCTGGTGACCTACTCCGGCGGCGCCCGCGGCTAAGACAGAACCAGGAACAGAGACAGCGAACCCACGACATGATTCGACGCCACGCACATCGCGATAACCTGATCTGGGCCTCGGGGGCCGGCGCCGCGCCGAGCCCGGCGGCCACGGTCGGGGATGCGCGCCAGGCGTCCCCCCGCAAGCCTGGGGGGTGGGAGCCTGCGCCCGCGGCCCCGCGTACCGAGGACACAGTCAGCCGCCCGTCCGTGCAGGACACCGCCCCCCTGGCGCCGAGCCGGGAGCGTCGTCCACCGCATCGGGCACGACGTCACGTGCCGGGCACAGTGACCCAACCGCATCCGCTGACAAACCGCTCGACCAACGAGCAACTGCGGACTTACGAGCAGGGCGTGCGAGCTGCCTTCGACCAGATCGTGCCCACACTCAAACAGATCTCTGCCCTGCACTGCGAGCCGGATTTCACCCAGCGGGCCCAGCAACTGGCGCAGCGGGAACTGGGTTTTGAGTTGCCCAACGGTATCCTGGACGATGCCTGGATCGCCGGCCTGGATCTGCGGCGCCTGTACGCCTGGTCGCTGTTCGAAACCTACCGGCGCATGGCCGATGACTTCTTTGCCCGCGACCCCCTGCGGGGTCGGGAGACGACGGCCTTTGACGAGTTCCTGCAGTCCTGCGGCTTTCACCTGATGGACATCACGCCCTGCGCCGATGGACGCCTGGCCCATGCCATCAGTTACGTGCTGCGCTTGCCCATCGGTGCGGTGCGCCGCAAATCCTACGCCGGCACCCTGTTCGACGTGGAGGAGACAGTGGAGAAATGGGTGGAGGTGGAACACCAGCGCTTCCGGGAGGGCCGGCCCAATACTGCCGATACCTCCACCCGCTATCTCAAGGTGGTGATGTACCACTTCAGCAGCCTTGACCCGGAACATCAGGGCTGCGCCGCCCACGGCTCCGACGATGGCCTGGCGGCCCGGGCCGGCCTGGAGCGGCTGCACCATTTCCGCCAGGCCATCGAAAACAGTTTCTGCTGCGGCGCCTCCGTGGCCCTGCTGCTGATCGGACTGGATACGGATACCGACGCGATCCGTGTGCACCTGCCGGATGAACGGGGCGAGATGGACCTGAACCAGTCGGTGGATGCGCAAGCGCTGTATGACCAGACCCACAACCTCACGCCCGAGGCCGCCCGGCAGGGCATCCTGGAGGCAGTCTGTGCCGCCGCGCCGGACACCGCCGATGAGGGCATGGTGCGCCTGGTGGCGCGCCTGGTGGAAAACAACCTGTCGCAGATCGAGTATGTGCGCACCCTGCAGGGGGGCGGCTACCCGGACGCGGGCCACGCTGAGCGCTTCATGGCCGTGGGTATCGGTTTTGAGGAAATCCAGCTGCGCAACCTGACCTATTTCGCCTACCTGCACACGGTGGAGGAAGGCGCGCCGGATCTGGACGTGGGCTGTCGCATCTTCGACGGTCTCAATGTGAGCCACGGCCTGCCCATCCCGGTGGTGGTGCGTTTTGACTACCACGGCCGCGTGCCGGGAGCCCGGGAGCGGGCCGTGGAGCGGGCACGCCGCCTGGATCGGGCGCTGGCAGATCGTTTCCGCGTCCGCGTCCAGCAAGGCCTGTTGCACCGCATGCTGGTGGTGCGGGACTGCGATGCAGGATCGGGGCTGGAAGTGGTGTCCACCTCCGTGGATCCGCAGCCGGCGGGAGGACACTGATGAAGATCTGCCAGGTGGTGAGGCCGCTGGTGGCCACCAACCGGATCCCGGGCTTCGAACACAAGCATCTGCAGGTGGTACGCGATGGCAGCGCCCTGCAGGTGGCGGTGGATTCGGTGGGCTGCGTGCCCGGCGACTGGGTGATCTGTGTGGGCAGTTCTGCCGCCCGGGAGGCAGCAGGCAGCAAGGAGTTCCCCAGCGATCTGACCATCGTCGGGATCATTGATCACTGGCCGCCGCCGGAAGCAGCACCCGGCAGCGAGACCTAGGAGGCAGGCCATGGAGATTCAACAAGTGGAAGGGTCTTTGGTCTGCACCCAGCGCGTCCCGGGGCTCCATCACGTGCATCTGAGGGTGCTGCGCGATGCCAGGGGCAAGCGCGTGGTGGCCACGGATCCGGTGGGCGCGAGCCCGGGTAACTGGGTGTTTGTGGTGAGCGGCTCCGCCGCCCGCTACGCCATGGGCGATGCCCGCATCCTCACCGATCTGACGGTGGGCGGGATCATCGACCACTGGGAACCGGACACATGAAAAATCGGGCCTTGAAATGGTTTAGAGCCCCCGCGGGCACCTTCGAGGCCGTTCGCAACCGCGGGGAATACCGGGCCGGGTAACCGCCCAATTGAATCAACAACAACCACTGAATCATCAACAACCACTGAGTCACTCGGAGAAGACAGATGGCCCAAGAAAACTATGGTATTGCGCTGGGGATGATTGAAACCCGCGGACTGGTGCCCGCCATCGAGGCGGCAGATGCCATGACGAAAGCCGCCGAAGTGCGACTGATCGGCCGCGAATTTGTCGGCGGGGGTTATGTGACCGTGCTGGTGCGCGGCGAGACCGGGGCCGTGAACGCTGCGGTGCGCGCCGGGGCCGATGCCTGCGAACGAGTGGGTGACGGCCTGGTGGCAGCACACATCATTGCCCGTCCGCACCGGGAAGTGGAACCCATCCTGAGCAAGGCCGAGCCTGGCGCCTGAACCCCCTTTGCCTGAACCTGAGCCGCCCGATGCGGGCGGCAGGGGTCATCAAGCATGAGACAAACACGAGTCCATCCTCGTATTCTGGGTTACCTCGGGCGGGCGCTCAGCCTGGAGCTCTCGGCGGTGCAGCAGTACATGACCCAGGCCTCGCTGGTCGAGGCCTGGGGGCTGCCGGAGGCGGCCGCGCGCCTGCGGGAGGAAACGGTCGAGGAAATGCGCCACGCTGAGCTGATCACCCAAAGGATGCTGTCCCTGGGGGCAGCCCCCAATGCCTCGCAGTTACGACCCGCGGGCGTGGGGCGCACCCTGGTGGATCTGCTTCGTCAGGACACGATCCTGGAGGGCGAGATCATCGCCATCTACCAGGACGCCCTCACGTTCTGCCAGCGTGTGGGTGACGCGGATAACGGCGCCTTCTTTCAACGGCTGCTCCAGGAGGAACTGGCGCACGCCCATGACATCGAACACTGGCTGGCCTCCCTGGGGGTGCCCCGGCGCGGCCATGACAGTGACCGGATCTACTTCTGACGGGGGAGCGTGCACATGAACCCGGAATGGATCGAGCGACAGAAACCACCGCGACTGGAACGCCGGCTCGCCTTTGAGGATTATGAGGGCACTCGCCACTTTCTGGAGAAGGCGGCGGAGCTGTCCGAGCGCAGCGGCATCCACCCGGACATCAGCTTCGGGCGAACCTACGTCAACATCACCCTTCACGCCGAGGAAGGGGCCCAGGCCCTGAGCGAGGCGCAGAGGGACTTTGCCCGCGACCTGGATGCACTGGCGCCCACACAGGAGGATGCATGAGCCAATCACCCCCCCAGGAAAAACCGGAATCCCCCGGACCGGCGACACAGACAGCCGCGCCGAAGGAATCCGACCCGAAAGAATCTGGTCAGGCATCGGCATCGAGCAGCCCTCCATCGCCTCCGGATAAACCCTCACCCGGGACCACCACGCCCCGAAAACCAGCCGCGACCAAGCGCCGCACCGGCACCCGGAGTCAAACCCCGCGCTCGTCGGCAACCAAACGCAAGGAGGAGGAGGCACCGCCCGCCCTGCCCTCTCGCCCACGCGTCTGGCCCGACTGACCCGGGTCAGACGAGGAACGCCGATGCCCCCTCGTGAAACGTCCAGCAAGACGAAGTCCTCCAACGACAACGATGACCGGGACCATCCCAGTGGTCCCTCCGGCACCGCCAGCCGATTCATCCGCCACGCCACGCTACGGCAGATGCAGTTGCTGGAGGCCATCGTCCGCCTGGGGAGCTTCACCCGGGCAGCCGAGGAGATGTTCCTCACCCAGCCCACGGTCTCCATGCAGATCAAGAAGCTCTCCGACACCGTGGGCATGCCCCTGTTCGTCACCGTGGGCCGCCAGGTGGCGCCCACCGATGCGGGTCGGGAAGTCTATACCGCCGTCCGCACCATCCTGCGCACGCTGAGCGATCTTGAGACCAAGCTGGCAGACCTGAAGGGCCTCAAGAGTGGTCGACTGCGACTGGCCGTGATCACCACCGCCAAGTATTTTGCCCCGGAAATCCTCGGGTCCTTCTGCGAAAAATTCCCGGGCATCGAGGTATCCCTCAAGATCACCAATCGCGAGAGCATCATTGAGCGCATGGTGGCCAACGAGGACGACCTGTACATCTTCGGTGAGCCCAAGACTGCCGGCATGGAGGTGGAGGCCACCTACCTGGCACCCAACCCCCTGGTGATCGTCGCCCGCAACGATCACCCCCTCACCCAGGAAAAGCGCATTCCCCTGGAGCACCTGGCCGGGGAGAACTTCCTGCTTCGGGAGACCGGTTCAGGGATCCGCGATTCCCTGGTGCGGCGCTTCCAGGAAAAGGGCCTGCGCCCGCGGGTACGCATGGAGCTGGGCAGCAACGAGGCCATCAAGCACGCCATCGTGGCCGGCCTGGGCCTCTCGGCGCTGTCGCTGCATTCCCTGAATCTGGATTGGGGCGGGGGCCGCCTGGCCATGCTGGACGTGGAAGGCTTTCCCGTGGACCGGGCCTGGTATCTGGTGCATCCCAAGGGGCGGGAGCTGTCCACCCTGGCCCGCACCTTCCTGGCCTTTGCCATTGAGCAGGAACCGGAGATCCGCGCCACCCTGAACAAGACCTACCAGGTCCTGCGTGCCGACAAACAGGCGATCCTGCTCCCGGAAGGAGAAGACAACCCATAGACTCGAATTGATGAAAAATCCCCTCTGGAACGATGAACGTCATTCATTCCAGTGCTATGCTCATGCCTCCCAAAACCCGGCCTGGGTCAAGACATGATCCCGGCTGGCATGTTTCATCCGGCAGGGCGAGCACGGCCATTCAGATCCACACCCGACCCATCGACGAACGCATCGGCTGGCTCATTTCGCTGGCAGAAGCCCACAGCGAGGACTTTTGCAGTCCCGCAACCACCCTGGCCCGGCAGCGTTACCTGGCGCGTCATCCCACCCGCGTGATGGTGATGAAGTGCATGGACGGCCGCGTCCATATCCCCCATGCCACCCACACCCCACTGGGCATCATTCAGCCCTTTCGCAGCCTGGGTGGTCGTTTTGACCTGGGCTGGCCTTACCTGGGAGAAGTGATCACTCATGCCGTGGAAAGCGCCACCCGTGCCGGCCACGGTGTGCTGCTGCTGATCACCTATCATTACTCGCGGGGCGATCACGCCCGGGGCTGTGCGGGCTTTGGCTGCGACACGACCGCCGCCATGGAGCACACGCAGGAGATCTGCGCCCAGGCAGAAGAGCTGTTCGGTGCCGACGGACAAAGCGTGTACCCACTGGTGTGCGGCTTCGAAACCGACAGCGACGCGCTGATCATTCACAACCGCCGTGGCGATGCCCTGGATATCTCGTCGCTTTACCACGCCGATGCGGACGATCTGCCCCGACGCCTCCAGACCCTGTGCCCGGACATGCCTGCTGGCTTCCAGCGGGATCTTCTGCCGCTACTGCTGGGCAACCTGGACCATGTGGACGCCCTGCGCGGTGCGGATCGGGAACTGGACATCCAGCATCGGGAATGGGCCATCTGTGTGGGGCGCGGATTCGATTTCCTGCATCTACCCAATACGGCGCTGATCATCGGCCCTTATAATCCGGATCTTTCAGAGCCCATTATCAAGGCTGCGGGCATCATTGCCGCCAACATGGCCGCAGGCCGCATCCCGGATGATGGTTTCCTGTTGCTGACCTCATCACCCTATGAACAGATGGGAGTGGACCGGGCCCGCGCCCGTCTGAAGTCGCGCTTTTTGTGCGAATTTGCGGCTCAGGTGATTGGCGAGGAGTTCCCGGACCTGGCCCGCCGCATGATTGCCCGGTCGGCCGTGGTGGACTGGCCTACACGGAGACTGGAGTTGTTGTAGGGCTTCACGCAAACGTCACGGCTTGTTCACCGGGCTGACAACCAACCCGCCTAGCATCGGGGCAACCTGTCCACAGTGGAAGCCCCATGCAGACTGCCCAACAAACCCGGGAAACTGAGACGACGACCCCAGGCGCGGCCGCGGAAGAGACCGAACACCCCTACCTGGCCGCGGTGCCCAGGCAGCGACTGCGCATCGCCATGGTCACGGAAACCTTCCCTCCCGAGATCAATGGCGTGGCCCACACCCTGCACCAGATGGTGCACAGCATGCTGGAGCGCGGGCATGAGGTTCACCTGATCCGCCCGCGCCAGGGCAAGGGTGACCACGGCACCCTGGCCCCCCGGGAGGGGCTGCGTGAGCAACTCACCCACGGCCTGCCGATCCCCGGTTACCCCGGCCTGCATTTCGGCCTGCCTGCCCGTGGCGCCATCCGCAAGGCGTGGCGCGCCAACCCGCCGGACGTGATCTACGTGGCCACCGAAGGCCTGCTGGGCGGCTCCGTGCTGTCCGCGGCCCGGGCCATGGGTATCCCGGTGATCAGCGGCTTTCACACCAACTTCCACCGCTACAGCCAGTATTACGGCCTGGGGTTCCTGGCGCCGGCGATCAGCTGGTTCCTGCGTCGCTTCCATCACCGCACCCAGTGCACCCTGGTGCCTACCGACACCCTGGCTCAAGAGCTGCAGGAGCAGGGTTTTGGCACCTGCCGAGTCCTGGCCCGGGGTGTGGACACCCAGCTATTCAACCCCGCCCGCCGTCGTCCTGACCTGCGCGCCCAATGGGGACTTGAGCCGGATGACCCAGCGGTGATCTACGTGGGCCGCCTGGCCGCGGAGAAGAATCTGCACCTGGCCGTGGAGGCCTTTCGCGCCATGCAGGCCCGCCAGCCCCGGGCCCGATTCATTCTGGTGGGTGATGGACCGGCCGCCGCCGAACTGCGTGAACAGCACCCGGACCTGATCCTGGCGGGTGTGCACATCGGTGAGGATCTGGCGGGATATTACGCCAGCGGCGACATGTTCCTGTTCCCCTCCACCTCGGACACCTTCGGCAACGTGGTCCTGGAGGCCATGGCCTCGGGTCTGGCGGTGGTGTCCTACGACTATGCGGCGGGCCGCCAGCATCTGCGCCACGGCGAGAGTGGCATGCTGGCCCGCTTCGATGACGCCGAACAGTTCAAGCAACTGGCCACCGAGCTGGTGGCCGATCCCCACACCTGGAGACGCCTGGGTACCCAGGCTCGCGCCGAGGCCGAGACGGTGGACTGGCGCTGTGAGCACGACCGGCTGGAAGCCCTGTTCCTTGAGTACGCCCAAGCCAAGTGAGGTGTTCCCCATGCGCATGATGCAGCGAATGACCGAAGCCGAACTGCCCCTTTGCCTGGCCTTCAACCGGGCCAATCACCAATGGCTGACCCATCGCACCTTTGCCATGGTCAGCCGCCTGGGCAACGGGGTGTTCTGGTATGTGCTGATGCTGGCCCTGCCCGTCATCCATGGCCTGTGGGCCCTGCAGGTGAGCCTGCACATGGCCCTGGTGGGCCTGCTCTGCCTGCCCATCTACAAGCTCCTGAAGCAGACCACGGTGCGCGACCGGCCCTACACACAGAACCAGGACATCCTGCAGAACGTGCCGGTCCTGGACCGTTTCAGCTTCCCCTCCGGCCATACCATGCACGCGGTGGCCTTCACCATCATCCTGGTGGCCTACCTGCCGGCCTGGGCCTGGCTGGTGGTGCCCTTCACGGTGATGATCGCCCTCTCCCGCCTGGTGCTGGGTCTGCATTATCCCAGCGACGTGCTGGCAGGCGCCGCCATTGGTGCCCTGGTCGCCAGTGCCAGCCTGATGCTTTGACGGCCGGCCCCGCCCCTCAATCCGCACACAACCGAAGGGCTCGCAACTGCGAGCTCTTCTTGTGCTGGTGGGCCTGCATGCGCACCAGGATATCGTTCAGGGTGTGCACCGCCTCCAGGATATAGGGCCCCTTGTTCAGCATGACGCATTCGGCCCGCCCGGCCATGGCCGCATCGGTGATCTCGGGGCGGGAGATGGTCCCGCTCCGGGCCAGGGTCTCCAGCACCTGAGTGGCCCAGATCACCGGCACATGGGCCGCCTCGCACAGCCACAGGATCTCCTCCTGGATCTCCGCCAGCCGCTCGCCCCCGATCTCCACGGCCAGATCCCCGCGGGCGATCATCACCCCCAGGCGGTGACGCCCCAGGGTGGCCAGGATGATCTCGGAGAGATTCTCCAGGGCACGGCCCGTCTCGATCTTGGCCACCACCCCAAGCCCGGCGCCGCCACGCCGGGCCAGTTCATCCATGAGAACAACCATGTCCTGGCGGGACTCCACGAAGGAGTAACCCACCAGATCCGCATGGGCCACCACGAAGTCCAGGTCCTTCATATCCTGGGGACTCAGCGGCGGCAGGTTCAGTCGAGCGCCGGGGAAGTTGAGACCCTTGTCCGCCCGAAGGCGACTGCCCTGGGGACGGCAATGGGTGATACGAACCATCACGCCGCTGGCATCCACCGACTCCACCCGGCCACCGATCTTGCCATCATCGATCCACACCGCCTGCCCCACTTCCAGCAGATCCAGCGCTTCGGGCGCGGAACAGGCGATCCGGGCGCAGCGTGCCAACCGCCCTTGATCATCCACCAGGGCCGGACGCCCCGGCACCGGGTCGCGGGTCAGGTGCAGCAGGGCGCCCTTGTAGAGGCGAATGTTGACCGGCTCCCGCGTCAGCCATCCCAGCCGCAGGGACAGCACCGGGCTTAGGTGCCCGTTGGCATCCGGGCGCTTGAGGACGAACTCGGTCTCGTCACTCACATAGGCCCCCTGGTCCAGGGTAGCCAGCCACCCTCCCTTGGGCAGGGGTTCCACCAGCCGAAGTACCCGGGCCTTGCCACGGGTATCGCGAAAGCGCAGTTCATCCACCGATTGCAGGCCATCCAGCGTCGCCTGGGGCAATGAGAAGGCATATTGGCCGCGTGCCTGCACCGGGTCCTGCCCCGTGCCTTCGGGCAGCAGGTGGACATGCGCGGGCTCCGTGACCCTGCCCAGCAGATTGCGGCGGGGCTTGATATGGGTGATGGCCGGCTTGAACTCCAGCGGGCCTGTGCGCAGCTTGTGGCCGCCCAGGTCCATGAGTACGGTGCACCGCCGCCCCAGTTGCGCCTCGGCGGCACGCAGGTGGCCGATCATGGCTGACCAGGCCTGGGCATCGTCGTGCGCGCAGTTGATGCGCGCACAGTCCATGCCCTCCTCCATCAGTTCCATCACCAGTTGGGGATTCACCGCCGCCGCACTGGGCAGCGTGACCATGATGCGCACCTCCCGCGGACCCGATGGCGGTCCGAAGAGCTGATCGGCATTGTCGCGCAGGGTGGTTGCACCCGTGTCGTAATCGATGGCGGGCTCGTCTTCCAGACCGGCCACCGGGCGCCCCGTCAGCTGCCCCAGCAAACGCGTGACCTGATTGATGCTCGCCAGCACATGGGCCTCGGTGCGCCCCAGGGAAGACAGCCCCTGACGGGCCAGGCCCCGCTGGATGGGGCGCAGATCCAGCGACCGGAAGGCAAGGTAATGGGCCAGGTTACGGGCCGAGAGCGGGACTTCGCCGGGGTAGTCCCGGGAGAACCTTTCCAGTCGTCGATGCGCCCCCAGCAGAACCTCGGTTCGCAGATTCTGCAGGCCAGCCATCAATGTCTCCAGTGAATCCACTGGGGGTGTGGCAGTTGCACTTTGACCGGGGCCGGTTTCATCCATCGGGTGATCCAGAGCGGAGGGATGACTTTCTTCGGAAATGGAATCTTGCATGGAGTCGGGGCCATGAGGGTCCGCCGGCGAGTGCGGACCGCGTTGGGAGTGAGACCCCATGAGATAACAGAAAGGCGTGACAGGCGCATGACAGTGCCCGCCGGCCATGGTCAAAAAAACGTCATGATTCTACCTTAGCATGGACCGGATCACAGGCTCGCCCCTTTCGATCCCACTCCATACCGAGGACATCTGATCCATGAAACATGCACGCACCGCCCTGTTCACGGCCCTGGCCGCCGCTCTCGTGGGAGCCGGCTGTCAGAGCACCCCATCCCCTGATGGATCCACGATGGACACCACCACTGCCCAGCAGACAGCCCCCGAGGCCGCCTTCTCGAAACCCGGCTTCCGGGTCCAGCTGGAGGATGGTCGACTGTGGGTGCTCAAGCAGGGCCAGGAAAAGCCGGATCGCCCGGTGATACTCATCGGCGCCGGCCCCCAGGGCATGACCCTGAAGGCCGTGGACCGCGAAACCGCTCTGGAATACGTGGCCGCCAAACCGGGCTTCGACGTCAGTGTTGAGGACGGGCGTCTGTGGGTACTTCGTGAAGGTCAGGAGAAGCCCGCCCGCCCCGTGATGCTGATCAATGCCGGTCCGCAGGGCATGACCCTGCGCGCGCACGACCGCGAGACCGCCCTGGAATACCTGGCCACCAAGCCGGGCTTTGATGTCAGTGTGGAAGACGGGCGCCTGTGGGTGCTTCGGGAAGGTCAGGAGAAGCCCGCCCGCCCCGTGATGCTGATCAATGCCGGTCCGCAGGGCATGACCCTGCGCGCGCCTGATCGTGATACGGCCCTGGCCTACCTGGCCACGAAACCAGGCTACCGGGCGGAAGCCGAAGATGGCCGGGTCTGGATTCTCAAACCGGATCAGGAGAAGACCGGGAAGCACGTAGCCCGCATCGGCGCCGGCCCGCAGGGCGCCACCCTGCGCGGCGTGGACAGCGAAACCCTGGACCGTTACATGGCCTACCAGCCGTAAACGGCAAAAATGGATCAGGCCCGCAACGCGGGCCTGATCCGGGTTTGAAGCCCTCCCCCCGTCCATTCCGGAGGAAGGCAAACACCATCACCTGCACTTGCGATCAGCGCATTCCACGTTCGCTGAAGGCCCGCTCCAGCCGCTCGTGCACCCGGTCACGGATGCTCTGCCCCAGGTTGGTTGGCTGGGAGACGCCACAATGGCGATTCCACATCACCGGCCGTTGCATGATCTCGATGGCCTGAGCGGGCACGAAGGTGCGGCCCTCGCCACCACCTGCCAACGGGGAATGCACCACCAGACCTTCCAACTGGCAGGTGTCATCTCCGCGCTGCAGCACATCGGTACCGTTCACAAGACGCCACTCACCCAGGGTGGCCCCCGTGTCATCCACGACGGCCTCGGGGAAGTGCTCCTGAACATCCACGAAAAGGCGCTGATTCAGACCGCTGGGATGGGTCAGCGAAAGATTCAGACGCATCGCCTTGCCCATGATCTGGCCGATATCCGCATTATCCACATAGCCGGTGGGAGCACCGGGGCCGTAGCTCCACAGGGGCACATCCTCCCCGGAGTGACCGTGGGTGGTCCAGCCGAAAATGGTGTGGTTGTCGTTGACCACCTTGATGATGGCCCGCTGCAGACCGCGGATGGACTGCTCATCGCGGATGGTCGCCAGGTCGTCATCCGACAAGTGGATATTCCAGTACTTGGCCACCGTGTCACGGATGTCGCCATCAGACGGGTTTCTCGGCAGCTGCGCACTGAGGAAGTTGGCCGTCACCTGCATCCCCTGGAGGGGTTCGATCACCCGCTCGATGGAGGTACGGGTGTAGTTGCCACTGCTGGCCCAGTTACCCAGGGCGAGTGCACCGGTGTTGTGGTCAGGCATGACCACCACCATGGTCTGGCCGTCGCGCTTGGCAAAATCCAGAGCCAGGCCAACCGTATCGTCAAATTCCAGGAAATCCTGGAGATGATAGATGACGTCATTGGAGTGACCCGCCCAGTCAACCTGGCTCCCTTCCACCATCAGGAAGAAGCCATCCCGATCCTGGGACAGGATATCCAGGGCCTTGGCCGTCATCTCCGACAACGAGGGTTCCGCCAGGGCCTGTTCGTGCAGACTCACGTCATAGTCGTGGCCGTTTTCCCGCAGATACCGACGGTCCAGTTCCGGCATCATGCTGCTGGAAGCAAACAGGCCCCAGACGCGATCGGAATGGATGCCATGCAGGTCATCGGCATGGTCGATGACCTGATAACCGCGGTCGTGCAAGACCTGCCGGAGATTTTCGCCATCGTCCCGCGAGCCGCCCATGCTCCTGGGCAACAGGTGCCGGCTACCGCCCCCGAAGACCACATCCAGGTTCTGGTAGACCATGTGCTTCATGATCTCGTTCTCCTTGCCGCGGGCGTCCACGTGGGCCGTGTAGCTAGCCGGGGTGGCATGACTGATACGCGAGGTGGCCACCACCCCCGTGGCCTTGCCCGCCAATTGGGCCCCTTCCAGCAGCGTGGCCAGGGGACGGTATTCAAACCAATCCCAGTCCACTCCCTCGGGCAACTGGTAGTTGCTCAGGATATCGTAGCTACGCGGCGCCATGCCGATATGTGGCTCGGAGGTCTTGTAACCGGTGGCAAACGCGGTACCCGCCGCCGCCGAGCCGGTGATGACCGAGTTGGTCATGCTGGTATTCACCATGCCCGTGGCAATCTCATCCAATGCCAGGGGCTCGCCCCGATAGAGCCGCCCCAAGGTCACCACCGACTGGGACTGACCATCCGGTATCAACACAATCACGTTCTTGGGCATTGCGGCCTGAGCCGGAGCCATGGCCCAAACCAGGGCGACGGTGGTGACCACCGCCACGGTTGAAGATCGAAAACGCATTCGCACACCCATCACACACCACCTCTTCGACAATCGTCGTTCAGATCACTGGAATCCGGATGGCCGAAACGGCCCCCGGAGGATGCCGCGCGGTGAACGCCGCCCCGTCCACTGCCATGGGGCAGTCACTCATCCACGCTGCAGGTCGACCCTATGGGTGCTATATGACGGGTAGGTTTTGAATGCTTGACACTCTATTGACAGGTCACGGGAGTGCGAGCCACATCACATTTTCCGATGGAACCGCGCAGATCTCCGCCGAGCGGATAATCCAGGGTCCTCATGTGATCTCCCAGATACCGGTCGAAGACCTCCAGTTGCGCCGGTGTCAATTCCCGCTGATAACGATGCCGCGAGTCATCCCGCACGGTGTTGGAGCGGGCGATCTTGTAGTCGCCGCCGTGGAGGATGTCGAAGGTCTGGAAGGGGTAGAGTGTTTCGTGGGGCAGGTCCAGGTAGTTCATCAGGCCCGCCAGCGTGGCATCGGGCCTGGCCACCAGGTCTTCGTAGTGGATCCGATACCAGGGATCCGGATCATCGAGATAGGTGTCGTAGATACGCCGCCAGCGCTTGAGCAGGCCCACGTCGATCCCCTCCTCCCTGCGACCCCGCCTCCAGAGCAGATAGGCATACCCCGACTCCACGGAGGACAGATAGGCATCCCGAGGGTCTCGGGCCAGCCAGATACGTCGATCGTAGCGATCCCAGAGCCGCACGTGTCGCTGCAGATAAAGCAGGTCAACGGGCTTGATGCAGATCATGCCGGGTGGCTGCAGCCCCAGTGCAATGCGGACCAGTGCCCAGTTGGAACTGATGTCGCTGTAGGCACGGGCCTGGGAATGGCCAGAGAGGATGTGGGCCAGCAGGGTGCTGCCCGAACGCATGGAATAGCCGATGATGACTCGCATGAGCGTGACACTCCTGAGTCGTGAACCAGCGACTCAGGGTAATGGCCCCACATGACAGCAGGATAAACCCGGCACCGCAAAAAGCGTTGCACTCACGCAACACCTGTGGTGATTTCATCACAACTTCATGGTTTGTTCACGGCATTTTAACGCTGCACCGCCATATTTCTCCCCGGTTAGACAGGCTCGGGACAGCCTTTCCACTCATAGACTTGGGGAGTCATTCACATGCATCACAAGAAACTGATTGCGGCCATGGTGGCCGTGGGTATGTCCATGCCGGCCCTGGCCGTGGCCGACATGACGCTGTATGGGCGGGCACATCTGTCTGCCGACATTCTGGACGACGGCGACGATTACAGCGAATTCAACGTCTCCAGCAACTCCAGCCGCCTGGGCTTCAAGGGTGAGCGCCAGTTCGCGGATGACCTCACCGCCATCTTCCAGATTGAGCAGCAGATCGATTTCGATGACTCCGGCACCGAATTCGCCACCCGCGATACCTTCGCCGGCCTGAAGGGCGACTGGGGCATGCTGCGCGTGGGCAAGTTCGACACCCCCTTCAAGCGCGCCCGCGGCCCGGCCAACTTCTTCGGTGATCAGGTGGGCGACATGCGCAACCTGACCCGCACCAACGACCACGGTCGCTTCGACGAGCGATTCAGGAACAGCATCCATTACCGCACGCCTTCGCTGAACGGGCTGGTGTGGGATATCCAGTACTCGGCCGACAACTCCGGCCAGTCCACCGTCGAGGATGCCGAGAATCGCGCGGTGAGTACCTCCCTGGGTTTCCGCAACGGGCCGGTGAATGTGGTGCTGGCCTATGAAAATCAGAGCATCTATCGTGACGCTGGCTCCGAATACGTCATCAATCAGAACACAGGCGATGTCGTTCTCCGCCAAACGTCCGGGTTCGACTACAACGCCGACGCCTGGCGTTTGGCCGGCTCCTACCAGATCACCCCGGGGTTCCGTCTGGGTGGCCTTTACCAGGTGACCGAAAGCACCCGCGGTGTCGAGGATCAGGAAGGCAAGGTCTGGGGCCTCGGCGGCCAGTACAAGGCCAGCCCCAACGTCTACCTGAATGCCCATTGGTTCACCCTGGATTCCGACCTGGATGACAACGATGCCAACCTCTACGCCATCGGCCTGGAATATCGCCTGGACAGCGCCCTGCGCTTCTACGGCAACATCGCCGTCATGGACAACGACGATGATTCCAGCCTGACCTCCTGGAGCGCCGCCCGTACCGCCAGCCCCAGTGGGGCCGCCGGCGAGAAGGCCACCGCCTTCTCCCTGGGCATGCGTTACGACTTCTGATCTCACCCTGTGTGTATCGGGGCAGGGACGCCCCACTCCTCTGCAAAGCATGGCGATCCTGGCCCGGTCCTACCCCCGGGCCTTTTTTATGCACCTTGCAACACAACGATCACGATGGCTTCACCGGCCTGAAAGATCACTCATTCAGCATGGGCGCTGAACCCTGGGAGAGCGCCCCGGGGTGGACGGTTCAATGGGTGGCGCCGGGGCGCCGCCCGCATGCCTTATTGGGCGGGAAAGCAGACGACATGCAAACAGCGATCCTCAACGAAGGTCAATGGAACCTGCCCCGGAACATGCTCCGGGCGGATGTGGCCCGGGATGACGCGGACATCATGGCCTCGCAGCGGCTGCGCTATCAGGTGTTCGCCGAAGAGATGGGAGCGGAACTGAGTCAGGCCTCGGTGATCTGCGGCCTGGATCAGGACCGGTACGACCGCTACTGCCACCATCTGCTGGTGCGCGACACCCAAACCGGCGCTGCCGTGGCCAGCACACGCATCCTCCTGGATCAGCAGGCCCGCCTGGCCGGCGGATTCTATTCCGAGAACGAATTCCAGCTGGGTGAAGTGGCCCGACTTGAAGGCCGCGTGATGGAGGTGGGACGTACCTGCGTCCATCCGGATTATCGCAACGGCGCCGCCATCGGCGTGCTCTGGGCAGGCCTCGCCCAGTTCATGTCACGCCATCGCATCGACCACCTGATCGGCTGCGCCAGCATCCCCATGCAGGATGGCGGCCACCAGGCCCATGCCATCATGGAGCGGCTGCGGGAAAAATACCTGGTGCCCGAAGCGCTGCGGGTCATGCCCCGACTGCCGCTCCCCCCCTGCCCCCCTGCCCTGCCCGAGCAACCCCTCATGCCACCCCTGCTCAAGGCCTATCTGCGCCTGGGGGCCCGCATCGGCGGCGAACCTTGCTGGGACCCGGATTTCAGGGTCGCGGACGTCTTCATCCTGCTCAAGCGTGAAGACCTGCCTGCGCGCTATCAGCGGCATTTCATGCGCACCGCCCCTCATCGTCATCCCAATGCCATCCACCCTTGATCCGACGGTCATGTCAGGCGGGGATAATCGGCGCAGACTCCAAACGGGACATCCTCATCATGGCCAGCATCCACTGCCGCAGCATCTTCCTTTCCGATGTCCACCTGGGCACGCGCCAGTCCCGGGCGGATTATCTGCTGGACTTTCTCGAGTCCACCGAGTGCGAGTCCCTCTATCTGGTGGGGGATATCTTCGACCTGTGGAGCATGAAGCGCAGCGTTTACTGGAGCACCGATCACAGCGCGGTGATTCAGTGCATCCTGGACAAGGCCCAGGCGGGCACGCGGGTGATCTACATCCCCGGCAACCATGACGAGGCCCTGCGGGCGTTCGTGGGCACGGTGTTCCAGGGGGTGAGCGTGCAGCGTCAGGCGGAGCATGTGACCGCTGATGGGCGTCGCTTTCTGGTGAGCCACGGGGATGAGTTCGACACCCTGGTGAAGCACAACCGGCTGGCCAAGGCGCTGGGGGACGGCGCCTACAAGGTGCTGCTGCGCATCAATCAGGCCTACAACGCCTGGCGCATGCGCATGGGGCATTCGTACTGGTCGTTATCCGGGCATGTGAAGACCCGCGTGGGCAAGGCCCGGGAGTATATCCGGCGATTCGAGGCGGCGGCGGCCGGCCGGGCTGCCGAGCGGAACTATGACGGCTACATCTGCGGCCACATCCACAAGGCGGGCATCGAGCGCATCGATGGTGTGCTGTACTGCAATGACGGTGACTGGGTGGAGCACTGCACGGCGTTGCTGGAGGATTTTCAAGGCAATATCCGGCTCATGCACTGGTCCAATCACAGCCGGGAGGAAGCGCTGCATCGGGCACCCGCCCTCACCCCAACCCCTCTCCCGCAAGCGGGAGAGGGGCTCAAGCCTGCTTTCCTTCAGTCCCGGGCGAGCTCGGGGCTATAGTTCGACCGCTGCGCTGCGCAAAACAGTGTCTGCCCCACGCGCTCGATATGGGACTTCAAGTCGGCATCATCGATTTGCTCGTACAGCGAGAGGTCGATCTTGTATGGCAGCAACAGGTCGTCGAGGTCCAGTTCCAGCTGGTTAAAAACCTGCCAATCGACGCAGCCCAGGATGGTGAGGTCGACGTCCGACCCAGGTCGATGGGTGCCCTTGGCGCGCGAGCCGTAAATGATGACCTCGCGCACCTGCGGATAGCGCTCGAAAACGCTGCACAGCTTTATCACATCATTTTCGGTCAACCCGAACCGCCCTGCCGACATGATCAATGGCCCCCAGGTTTGGACTTCTGGTCATGGGCCAATTCAGCAAACGTCTGTGCGAGTTCACGAAACAGGGCAGCATAACGCTGACGCACATGGGCCAGGATTTCATTGGCAGTGGCCTCATTGTAGGTATGCACTGTGCGGTTTCTGTCTTGCAGCATCGCCATCCAGCCGTGGCCATCACTGATCAATTGGCGATTGAAGGCCTCCCGTATGGCATCCCTGGAACCGGATACCCGGGCATCGCCCTGCCAGAGGATGTAGTCGCGCAGCAGGTTCCAGGCCAGTTCGTAGGTGAACTCAAACGCCTGGATGGTCCCCTGCTTTTCCAGCTTGCTGAGCGGCCGTTGCTCCATCAACTCCAGCGCTTCCAGCAATTGCGCGTGCGCCTTGTTGAAATTCGCAAACCGTTGCTGCCAGCGGATGTCCTGGTCGTTCATCGTACCTCCTGTCCGGGCCCTCCAAACTAGCAGAACCCGCCGCTGGCGTCATTCTCGGCACCCGGCTACTGCGACTCCCCCTCCGGCTCGGCCCCCCGGGCCACCTGTTCCATCTCATCCAGGCTGATGTGCCTCACATCCTTGCCGCGGACCAGGTAGATCACGTATTCGCACATGTTGCGGGAGTGATCGCCCACGCGTTCCAGGGCGCGGATGGCCCAGACCACGTCCAGGGCCCGGGAGATGGTGCGCGGGTCTTCCATCATGAAGGTGATGTGCTGACGCATCACCGCCTCGTAGTCCCTGTCCACGTTGACATCCTCCCGGGCAGTGGCCACCGCGGCATCCACATCCAGACGGGCAAAGGCATCCACGGCGTTGTGCACCAGCTGCGTCACCTTGTCTCCCAGAGCCTGCACGTCACCATATTGATTGCGCGGACGGTCCTTCTCCGCCAAGTGCAGTGCCATGCGGGCCACCCGCTCGGCCTGGTCACCAATGCGCTCCAGGTCGGTGATGGTCTTGATGATGGCCAGGATGAACCGCAGGTCGCTGGCGGCCGGCTGATGCCGGGCCAGGATCTCGGAGCAGTGCTCGTCGATGGCCACCTCCATGCTATTGACCCGCACATCTTCCTGGATCACCTCGTCCGCCAGGGCCGTGTCTGCCGTGGTCAGGGCCTTCACGGCGTTGGCCACCTGCCGCTCCACCAGGTTGCCCATGTTGAGCACACGACGCCGCAGGGTCTCCAGCTCTTCGTTGTACTTTTCCAGGTAGTGACCACTCAGACTGCTCTGATCCATCGCCGTGTGCCTCGATAAAATGCTGTATCAAATGATGACTGATGACCGTGCCCGCGACGTTAACCGTAGCGACCGGTGATGTAGTCTTCCGTGGCTTTCTTTTTCGGGTTGGTGAACAGGGTCATGGTGTCACCATATTCCACCATCTCGCCCAGGTACATGTAGGCCGTGTAGTCGGAAACACGGGCGGCCTGCTGCATGTTATGGGTCACGATCAGGATGGTGTAATCCTCCTTCAATTCATAGATCAGTTCCTCGATCTTGGCCGTGGAGATGGGGTCCAGGGCCGAGGCCGGCTCATCCAGCAGGATGACCTCCGGCTCGATGGCGATGGCGCGGGCGATCACCAGGCGCTGCTGCTGACCGCCGGAAAGGCCAAAGGCATTCTGGTTCAGGCGGTCCTTCACCTCATCCCAGAGGGCCGCCCCGCGCAGTGCGCGCTCCACCACTTCGCTCAGTACCTGGCGGTTGCGCACCCCTTGGAGCCGAAGCCCATAGGCCACATTCTCGAAGATGGACTTGGGGAAGGGGTTGGGCTTCTGGAACACCATGCCCACCCGGCGGCGCAATTCGGCCACGTCCACCTTGCGGTCGTAGATGTCCTTGCCCTCCAGGCTGATCGAACCTTCGATCCGGCAGGCGTCCACCAGATCGTTCATGCGGTTGAAGCAACGCAGCAGGGTGGATTTGCCGCAACCGGAGGGGCCGATGAAGGCGGTCACCCGGTTGGCGGCAAGTTTCAAGGAGATGTTCTTCAGCGCCTGTTCCTCGCCGTAATAGAGGTTCAGGTCCTTCACCTCCAGGGCAATGCGCTCATCGGACAGCTTGAGGCGCTTGGCGTTGGGGTTCTCGAACAGGCTCGAGGCAATGCCGTGGCTCGAGGCCGGCGCGCTGTTGTCGGTCTGGGTCATTGTGGCATCCATTGGCGTCATTCTCTGTATTCAGGCCTTGATGGCGGATCAATCGGACTCGCTGCGGTACTTCTCACGCAGACTGTTGCGGATGCTGATGGCCGTGAGGTTCAGCATGACGATGAGCACCACCAATGTCATGGCCGTGGCGTAGACCAGTGGCTGGGCCGCCTCCACATTGGGGCTCTGGAAGCCCACGTCAAAGATATGGAAGCCCAGGTGCATGATCTTGCGTTCCAGGTGGATGAAGGGGAAGTTGCCGTCGACGGGCAGTGTCGGTGCCAGCTTGACCACGCCCACCAGCATCAAGGGGGCCACCTCGCCGGCCGCCCGGGCAATGGCCAGGATCAGCCCGGTCATCATGGCCGGCGTCGCCAGAGGAACCACCACCTTCCACAGAGTCTCGGCCTTGGTGGCCCCCAGCGCCAGACTGCCGTGACGGATGGTGCTGGGGATGCGCGCCAGCCCCTCCTCGGTGGCCACGATCACCACCGGCAAGGTCAGCAGCGCCAGGGTGAGCGAGGCCCAGAGCAGCCCCGGCGTGCCGAAGGTGGGCGATGGCAGTGCCTCCGGGAAGAACTGCTGGTCCACGGCCCCGCCCACGAAGTAGACGAAGAACCCCAGACCAAATACCCCGAAGACGATGGAGGGTACCCCGGCCAGGTTGTACACCGAGATGCGTATCATGCGCAGCAGCGGCCCCTGGCGGGCATATTCGCGCAGGTAGATGGCCGCCAGCACCCCGAACGGGGAGACGATGATGGACATGACGAACACCATGGTCACCGTGCCGAAAATGGCGGGCAGGATGCCGCCCTCGGTATTGGCTTCGCGCGGATAGCCGCTCAGGAAGTCCCAGAACTGGGCCACGTACAGGCCCATCTTGGAGACCACGGACATGTCGTTGGGCTTGACGGCGCGGATGATCTGAGCCAGTGACAAATCCACTTCCCGACCATCCGATACCCGGGCCACCAGGGTGTCCCGGCGCACGTCCTGATAGAGCGTGTCCAGGCGCTCCTGCAACACGGCAAACTCTTGGGTCAGTTCGGCGCGACGGGCTTCAAGCTCCGCCATGGCCTCTTCCTGAGTGGCACGATCGATGCGCCCGGCACGTCGGTCCATCTCCAGGCGGCGCTCATCCAGACGCACCCGTTCCATGCGCTGGTTGACGCTGCCGATCTCGCGCCGCTCGATGCGGCGGATCTCGTCGAAGATGTCATTGGCGCGCGCCACCCGTTGCTGAAGCTCCGGCCACAGGTCATCCCCCTCGGCCACCGTGCGGCCCGCCTCCATCAGGCGGACCGGATAGCCGAAGAAGTCCCCCCTTTCCCGTCGCTCCAGGCGCATGGCGTCCGCCGGGAAACGCCATTCCTCCATCCCGGTTTCCGGATACCAGACGAAGTCACGACCCCAGACATCCCGGTTGCCCTGCTTGATCAGGTGGCGCGTGACCAGATTGATCTCCCGGGGGATATCCACGCCAGCATCCCTGAGCACCTCGGCGGGCAAGGTCTGGGAACGGGACAGCTCACCCATCACCTGAACCTGCCGACCGTCCGGCTGGGTGACCGTGGTCTCCAGGATGGGGGCCGGCCAGAAGTGGGAGAACCCGCGCACCAGGATCAGCGACAGCAGCCCCACCACCATGATCATGCTGATGGCGATGGCGCCGGCGTTGAGCCACACCCAGGGAGAACCGCTTTTAAACCATTGCTTGACTGTCATCGTTCAGGATTCCGGGCCTACAGGTTGCTGTAACGCTGGCGCAGACGCTGGCGCACGATCTCGGCGGCGGTATTGAGCACGAAGGTGAGCACCAGCAGCACCAGGGCCGAGAGGAACAGGATGCGGTAATGGGTGCTGCCCACCGCCGTCTCGGTGAGTTCCACGGCGATGTTGGCCGACAGGGTGCGCATGCCCTCGAAGATGTTGAAATTGATGACCGGCGTGTTACCGGTGGCCATGAGCACGATCATGGTTTCCCCCACGGCGCGACCGAAGCCCATCATCACGGCGGCAAAGATGCCGGGGCTGGCGGTGGGCAGGACCACCCCCACCACCGTCTGCCAGGCCGTGGCCCCTAGGGCCAGCGAGCCCTGGGTGAGGTGCCGGGGCACGGTGTAGACCGCATCCTCGGCAATGGAGAAGATGGTGGGGATGACGGCAAAGCCCATGGCGATACCCACCACCAGGGCGTTGCGCTGGTCATAGGTGATGCCCATCTCGGTGAGCCACTGGCGGGTGCTGCCATCGAAGAACCACACCTCCACCATGGGGCTCAACTGGACACACACCCACACCATGAGCAGCACGGCGGGGATCAGGATGAGCATTTCCGTCCCCACGGGGATCCTGGCGCGAATCGCCTCGGGCAGGCGCGTCCAGGCAAACCCCACCGCCAGCATCAGCAACGGCAGCAGAATGAAGATGCTGAACACCGCCGGCAGATGAGCCTCGATGAAGGGCGCCAGCCAGAGACCGGCGAGAAAGCCCAGGATGACCGTGGGCAGGGCCTCCATGACCTCGACGGTGGGCTTGACGATCCCGCGCAGGTGGCGCTGCATGAAATAGGCCGTGTAAACGGCCCCCATGATGGCCAGCGGCGTGGCAAACAGCATGGCGTAAAAGGCCGCCTTGATGGTCCCCAGGGTCACCGGCACCAGGCTGAATTTGGGTTCGAAATCATCCGTGGCCCCGGAGGACTGCCAGGTGTAGGTGGGCTCGTCCCGCCCCTCGTACCACACCTTGCCCCACAGGGCGCTGAGGGAAACCTGCGGATGGGGGTTGCGCAGGCTCATGGGCAGGACCTGCCCATCCGGCCCCAGCACGAGCAGGGCCCGATTCACCGGCGACACCCCGATGGCCTGAATGGGCCCGTCCAGGATGGTGTCCTGCATCAGGGTGCGATTGGAGGTGGCATAGTGAATGCTCAGGCCGCCGGCAGCATCTCCCACCAGGAAACCCTTGCGGGCCAGTTCCGGTGAGATGGTGGCGATGGGCGCCGGTTGCGACTCAAAACTGCGCACATGCCGCAGACGGCGCACGTTCTCCTCGTCCCGGGCCAGGAACCACTGGCTCAGGGATCCATCCGATCCGCCGACGATGATGGACTGGGTGCCCACCAGAAACTCCATGGCGGTCACGTCATGGTCGTCTCCCAGCACGCGTACCGCCTCCACCCGGCGCGGGTTGCTCGGGGTGGAAACGTCGTAATAGTGAATGCGTGACTGATTGTCCGCCACGAACACGGCGCGGTGATCCGAATCCACCAGCACCCGCCGGGTCACGCCAGGGGGCGAGGGCAGTTCGTAGGCACTGTGATTGATCTGGGTCTCACCGGTGAACACATTGGTGGAGGTGCGATACAGGCTGAAGACCAGGCGGTTGTCGGCGGTGAGGCCGGCGATGGCAAAGCCACGACTGCCCTCCTGAATGGCCACCTGGATCAGCGGTTCCCCTTGAGCGTCCATGACCACCGGCTCCTCGCCCAGAGGAAAGGTGAGCTTGGGCTCGATGTGCCTCACATTGTCCGGGTAGGTCAGGTCGTAGTCGTGTCGGGCTACCACGGCCGTGCCGTCGGACAAGCCATAGGCCACCAGGCGCTGGCGCGCCTCGGCGGCGGCAAAACTGGTGATGCGCGCCTCTGCTGGAATGGGCAGGTCCACCGAGTTGCGAACCTCGCCATCGGGAGTTTCGAAGAAGGTGGCCACACCGTCGTCCGAGAACCGTACCCCCAACTCCTGATAACGCTCGATGGCCAGGTGCAGGGTCTGCGCCGCGGGCTCACCGGGGATCTGATAGCTCTCATGGGGCGTGACATCCGCCGGCATGAGCATGGGGACCACTTCATAGAAGAGGTAGACGAAGATCAGCCCCAGGGCGACCACCACCCCGATGCCGCCGGCACCCACGCCGTAGCGGGACACGCCGTCCTTGAAATAGCGCCACTTCCTGAGCCGGGCGCGCTTGTCGCCACTGGGCAGAAGGGCCGCATCCCGGGGGCTTTCGCCACCCCTACCGATGGCCGGGTTGGTTGTGCTCATGGTGCTCGTCGTCTTGATGAGGGGAAAGACGGGGTGGCACCCCAGCGGGGCCCACCGTATCGGCGCTCACGCTAACCCACGAACGTGACAGTTTCGTGACGGCGTCATGAAGCGCGAATGTGCAAAAGGTCAGGGCCCCGCGAATGGCGGGGCCCTGACTGGGGTGGCGGGGCTGGAATGCCCGCCGTGCCCGACTTCACTCGAGACCCAGCTCGGTACGCATGCGACCGGCCACCGACTCGGGCAGCGGCACGAAACCATCACGCGCCACCACTTCCTGACCCTGCTTGGAGAGCACCATTCTCAGGAACTCGCGCTCCAGCGGGGGCAGACCATCATTGGGGTGGGAATTGACGTACACCATCAGGGAACGGGCCATGGGGTAGTCACCGGTCAGGGCGTTTTCCGCATTGGGCTCGAACAGATTGCCTTCTTCCTGGCCCAGCTTGATGGCCTTGACGCCGGCGGTCTGATAGCCGATGCCGGAGTAACCGATGCCATTGAGGGACTCGGTGACGCCCTGCACCACAGAAGCGGAACCCGGCTGCTCGTTCACGTCATCGCTGAAATCACCGCCGCACAGGGCATGCTGGCGGAAGAAGCCGTAGGTGCCGGACACGGCATTACGGCCGTACAGGGCGATGTCACGGTTTTCCCAGCCACCGGTGAGGCCCAGCTCACCCCAGCGGCTGACGCGCTGATCGGCGCCGCAGCGGCGGGTTTCCGAGAACACGGAGTCCACCTGGGCCAGGCTCATGCCTTCGATGGGGTTGTCCTTGTTCACGAACACCGCCACCAGGTCGATACCCACGGCCACTTCGGTGGGCGGATAACCATGGCGCTCCTCGAAGGACTGCTTCTCGGAGGAACGCATGGTGCGGCTCATGGGACCGAAGTTGGCGGTGCCCTCGGTGATGGCCGGCGGCGCCGTACCCGAACCGGCACCCTGGATCTGGATATTCACATTGGGATAGAAGCGGTTGAACTCCTCGGCCCACAGGGTCATGAGGTTGTTCAGAGTGTCGGAACCGATGGAGGACAGGTTGCCGGAGATGCCCGAGACACGCTCGTATGTGGGCAGGTTCGGGTCGACCTCACTGGACTGGACGGGGCCGGCCATCACCAGCGCGGCGGACACGCCGGCGGCGACAAAGGCTTTCTTGAGGTGCTTCATGACATTCCTCTTCTCACGGGATGGATGGCAAGACAACCGCCACCCCAGATAATCCGGGGCGGAAACCGGTTTTGACGAGGGAGAGTATGGGAAGCAGGGGTGTCAGCTTTGTGAATGAATGATGACGTTTTGATGACGGACCGGGCGGCCGCCCCGTTCATGGCTCTGTCATTTCCAACCCCTAGCCTAGAGAGTGAGCGTCCAAAGCCATTCGGGGTACCCCATTGACCGCTTCACTCCAGTGCACCGCCATCACCAAGCAGTTCCAGTCACAGGTGGTTCTCAAGGAGATCAGCCTCGAGCTGCCCGCAGGAGAATGTCTGGTGCTGCTGGGCCCCTCAGGCTGTGGCAAGACGACGCTGCTCAACATCATCACCGGCATGCATCAAGCCGACGGTGGGCAACTGCGATGTGATGACGAGATCCTGGATGATCGAAGTCAGGGCATACATCAGTCCATGCAGCGCCGTGGCTTTGGCATGGTATTCCAGGACTTCAGCCTCTGGCCGCACATGACCGTGGCCGGCAACGTGGAGTTCGGCTTGAAGATTCAGGGCGTCGGCAGCCGTGAGCGTCGGGCGCGGGTCATGCAGGCACTGGAGCAGGTGCAGATGACCGAGTTTGCCGATCGCCGGCCGACAACGCTTTCCGGGGGGCAGGCCCAGCGGGTCGCAATCGCCCGCGCGCTCGCCGTACGGCCACGCGTGCTCCTGATGGACGAACCCCTATCGGCACTGGACGCCCGATTGAGGGAGGAGTTGAAGTCCGAAATCGGCACCCTGCTGAAAGAGACGGGCACCACCGCTGTCTATGTCACCCACGACCAGTCCGAGGCCTTCACACTGGCCGACCGGGTGGCGCTCATGTATCAGGGGCGCATCGAGCAACTGGATACTCCCGAAGCCCTTTATGCCCGCCCCTCCACACGCTTTGCCGCGAGCTTCATCGGTGCCTCCAATGTCATTCCCTACCGTCAGGAGGGCGATCGCGTCACCCTGCGGGATCGCCACGACATGCCGCTGCCCACCCACGCCATCCCCCCCAAGGGTCACCTGGTGGTCAGACGCGAGCACGTCGTCATCGAACCCGTGGGCGAAGGCACGAGACACCTCAACGGCCATGTGGTTCTGGAGGGGGTCTGCCGTCGCCGAAGCTTCCTGGGCGATCGCCACGAGATCCTGGCCGGGCTGGATGGAGGACTGGAGATACGTGGATTCTCTCAACACCCGTTGCGCCCGGGCGACCCGGTGGCCATCCGCTTTCCGGGTCACGGCCTGCACGTGGTCGCAGACTGACCCCTGGGCCATCAACACGCGCATCGAGTCACTTCACGCTTCCCCCTACCGCGACTGACGCTTTCATCTCATGCCTCAACCCCTCAAAACCTGCGCGGCGATGCTGACCCTCGTCATTCTGGCTGCTGGCTGTGGTGATGCACGCCAGGCGGACGGGGATACCCTCGTGGTGTATTCCGCCGGCCCCCGCCCCCTGGCCGAGGCTGTGGTGTCGGACTGGGAGGCGAGCACCGGGCACAGGGTGGAACTCTTTGCCGCCACCACGGGGCAGATCATGGCCCGTCTCGAGGCGGAGCGCTACCGCCCCCGGGCCGATGTGGTGGTTTTTGCAAGCGCCCTGGCGGCGGAATCGCTCAAGCAACGCGGCGCCCTGCTCCCCTACCAACCCGAGGGGCTCAACCACACGCACGAGGCCTGGCACGACCCGGATCACCACTACGTCGCCACCTCCGCTGCCATCGTTGGCGTGGCCTTGAGGGATGGCGTGGGCACGGTGGATCTCGACTGGTCGGAGTTGATGTCAGGCCAGACCGGCGGACGGCTGACCATGCCGTCTCCCTCCCGCTCCGGTTCGGCCGGTGAATTCGTGCTGGCCTACAAGCTGCATCACGGCGACCGGGCCTGGGATGACTACCTTGCCATGCGCCGGGCCGGACTGGAGTTTTCCGCTGCCAACAGCCAGGCCATCGGGGGACTTTTGCAGGGCGCCTACCAGGCCATTGTCGGTGCGGTGGATTATCTGATCTACCGCCAGGTCGACCAGGGGGCCCCCGTACGCATGCATTATCCCCCTTCCGGCTCGGCCCTGGTGATACGGCCGGTGGCCATCCTGGCAGACACACCTGTGGAGGATCTGGCCCAGAGCTTTGTGGACCACTATCTCAGTCTTCCCATGCAGGAAAAGGTGGCGGCTCAGCATCTGTTGCCCGCCAGGACCGATGTCCCCCTCAGCCCTGCCCGCGCCGGCCAGGGCCTGCCCGAGACCTTCAATATCGATACCGCCGAGGCACTCGAGCAATATCGGGATGTGCTGCGCCGCTTTCAGATCCAGGTGGAACGTGCCGAGGTGGTTCCCGCCGGAGGCAACAACCCGTGACACCTGAGCTACGCGCCCTGCGCCGCCATGCCTGGCTGCAGTTGCCCATTCTTATCTGTGCCCTGCTCCTGCTGCTGGCCACGGGTTATCCGCTCCTGCTGCTGTTCGCCCAGAGCCTGTTTCCGGACATCCTCGGTGGCAGCTTGGAGGGTTTTCTCGACCCTTACCGCCGCATCGTCGAGACCGAAGCCCTGGGGCAGATGATCCGCAACAGCCTGCTGTGGGCGGGGGCGGTCACGGTGGTTAGCTGGATCATGGGCATCCCCTGTGGATATCTGCTGGCGCGCACCAACCTGCCCGGCAAGCTCTGGGCACGGCTATCGCTGCTGGTGCCGATCATGACACCCCCCTATATCGCCGCCCTGTCCTACATCCTCGTCATGCAGCATGGGGGGTTCGCGGACACCCTGCTTGGCGGACTGCCGGACGGCCTGAGAGCATGGTTTTTCTCTTTCTGGGGCGTGACCCTGGTGATGGCCCTCTCTTCATTCGGCTATGTGGCTCTGGCGGTTGAGGCGGCCTTGTCGGCCATCCCGCGACGTCTGGAAGATGCGGCCCAGATGCTGGGAGCCCGGTGGTATCAATTGGGTGCGCTGGTGCTGGTGCCGCTGTTGCTGCCGGCCATTTTCAATTCAGGTCTGCTGGTATTCCTGGAAGCCATCTCGAATTTCGGTGTACCGGCGGTAATGGGAACCCGGGCCAATCTGCCGCTGCTCCCGGCCGAGATCTTCTACCTGGTCACCAGTTGGCCCATCGATCTGCCCCTGGCCACCTCCCTGTCGAGCCTGCTGTGCCTGTTTGCCCTGGCCACCCTGTATGTCAGCCGCTGGCTGGCGGCAAAAGCCGGAGGGGGTACGCTGAAGGCCTCGGAATCGGCCCTGCATCCTCTCGGACCTCTGGGAAAATGCCTCGGCTGGGGCCTGTTTCTTGGCCTGTTCCTGCTCTCGGCGGCACTACCGTATGCAGCCATGATCATCACGAGCCTTGCGGATGCCTGGGGAGAGGGGCTGCCGGCACTGACCCTGGGTCATTACCAAGCCATCCTGGCACCCGGCTCCCGGGGGCTGGAAGCCCTCACCACCAGTTTGGGGCTCTCCATCGCCGCGGCGACGATCTGCGTGATCATCGGGGGGTACATCGCCTACGTGAATGTCCGCAGTACCGGACCCCTGCAAAAACTGCTGGACGGCCTGGCCATGTTACCCCGGGTGATTCCCAAGATCGTTGTGGCCGTGGGCCTGATCCTGGCCTGGAATGCGCCCTGGATCCATCTGGATGTCTACAACACCCTGTGGATGTTGCTGCTGGCCTATGTGGTCATCTACATCACCGACGCCCTGAACTATTCCAACACCAGCCTCACGCGCATGAGTCCGAGCATGGAACACGCCGCCGCCATGCTGGGCGCCGGCCGGGCAAGGGTGTTCTTCAGCATCGTGCTCCCGCAACTGAAACCCGCCCTGCTGGCCGCCTGGGTGACCACCTTCATCGTCTGCATGCGCGAACTGGTCGCCTCCATCCTGCTCCTGCCCCCGGGCGCGGACACCACCGCCACGTTCATCTTCAATCAGTTCGAGCAAGGCGATATCACCATGGCGATGGCCATGGCCACCGTGACCATCGTGCTGACCACGGTGGTGCTGATCCTGTTCCGGGTGGGGCGGCAGGAAGCGTAAACGCACTACCCCGTCATTGAATCGTCATCCTGTCTCAATCCGCATGTCATACCCGACCGACAGGATGGCCGCCGGCGAGGAATGTATGTGCAGGTCACCGATCCAACTGCGGATTCACATTGCCGTTTTTGATTGATGTTGCGTCCATCCTCCCCCCACGTTCGTGGGCATCCATTCGCGACAGGAGTCCCTTGAATAAAGAAAGAGAGAGAGAAACTGAATGAGATCATTAAAGCATCAAGCAGTACTTGCCGCCCTCCTCACTGGCGGCTTCCTGACCAATACAGCCCACTCCGGGGACTCCAGCTCTGCGCTGATCGACAAACTGATCGAGCGCGGCGTTCTTACCGAGCAAGATGCCCGCGAATTGCGTGACGACACCTTGCAAAAGGAACGGCGCGCGGCAGAGGATCGTTACCCGGGGCTCGAGTATGAACCGACCCTGCCGCTGAGAGCAGTGAACGATCGTATCCAGGCCAGGAAATTCCGCGTGGAGAGTCAGGATGGCACGAATCGTTTCGGCTTGCGTGGCCGCCTGATGATCGATACCGAATTCGCGGATTGGGACAAGAATCTGAACGCCGCATCCTCGCAAACGGACCGGCAGGATTTCGATGGGGCCCTCCCGGAGCGAGGTACATACCTTCGTCGGGCGCGCCTTGGAGCCATTGGTGTTTATGATGACACCTGGGAGTGGCAGCTGGAAGTTGATTTTCGGGACAGTGATGTCAGGTTCGCGAATGCCTACCTCGCCTACCTGACCGACCACGGGCGGCTGGCAGTTGGCAATTTCAAGGAACCCTTCTCGCTGGAGAGCTCCACCAGTTCGCGCCGACTGACTTTCATGGAACGCGCCACGCCAGTCGATGCCTACCGCCCCAGCCGCAATATTGGCTTGATGTACGAGACCCTGGTTCCGAATTACTATCTGGCAGCGGGTGTCTTCGGCGGCGAGGGCACGGATCGTGATCGCGACGTGGAAGAAGGCTACGCACTGGCCTTGCGTGGCTCCTTCGCACCCTACATGTCTGATGACACCTTTTCTCACCTGGGGCTGTCGTACAACTATCGGCGCAACTCCAAAGACTTCGATGACGAGGATGGCGACATCTATGAGGACGTGCGCTTGCGTTCACGCGAAGGGGCGCGAGCAATCGATATTCGCCTGATCGGCCGCAACGACATCGAAGGGGTGGAAGACTTCAGCCGATATGCACTGGAAGCCGCATGGGGCCATGGTCCCTTCTCGCTTCAGGGCGAGTATCTGCGTGTCGACCTGAACCTTGACCCTGACAAAGGGGATGTTCGCACCGACAAGAGCCGTCTCACGCTGGATGGCTACTATGTGCAGGCCAGCTATTTCCTCACCGGCGAACACCGCAACTATCGTGCCTTCAGCGGTGACTTTGGTGCCGTGCGCCCGAACTCGACGTTTGGCCGCGGCGGCACCGGTGCCTGGGAGCTGGCCGCACGGTTTGCGCACGCGGATTCCTCGGAGCACTCCCGTCCGGGCCGAGGCAACAAAATGGATCACTACACTCTCGGTCTGAACTGGTACCCGAACGAAGACATGGTGTTCAAGCTGAACTATATGTACTTCGACTATGAAGGTCGCGGCGGCAAGTCGGACGGCAACCAGGTCCTGGCTGCCCGCGCTCAGTTCGAGTTCTGATCGGCAAGCCATCCAGGCGCATGCACAGGGACGTGCCCTCTTCTGGCCACGCTGTGGCGATGCGAATTCGCGGTGAATGAGCCCATTTGTGGGTCCAAGTGCCCAGCAAGACTGATGCCCCCCGCATCTACTGGTCTTTCAGGAATCCCAGCACATCTTCCAGCACCCGATCCCGGATGCGATCCTCCTCCATGAGCAGCTCATGGCGGGCACCGGGATAACGGATCAGGGTGCATCGGGACAGCAGGTCGCAAAATGACGGGTGTCGTTCTGCCACCACCAGCCGGTCGGCGGGGGCGGAGAGCAACAGCACTGGCTGATGGATGGTATCGGCGGCCTTGCGCTTGATGAGACGCCGGGAACGCAAGGCCTGATCCAGCCATCCCCAGGTGACGCCGCCGAGCGCCAGTTCGGGTTGTTCCCGGAAGTGATCATGGTGAACCGACCAGCGCGCCAGGCTGCCGGTGACCGGATTGCCGGCAAACCGATGTCTTTTGGGATCGTACGGTCCCTGTCCCAGCGCGTACCACTCCCCCAGACCAAGGTACACCGCCAGGCGCGCGATGCGCTCGGCCAGCCAGACGGGATAGGGCCCCGTGTTGGGCAGTAGCATGGGCGCCGAGAGGATGAGTGCATCCACAGCACCTGCATCGCCATCCACCAACGCTCGCAACGCCAGGTGGGCACCCAGGGAATGGGCCAGGATGACCCGGGGCCCGGGGTCCTGGTGTGTCTGATCCGCCATCCAGTGCAGCAGATCGGCGGCAGCCACGCCAAAATCGTCATGATGAGCGCGATGCGGGTCCGCCAGGGGGCGCTCGGAGAGGCCCTGGCCGCGCCATTCAAGAAGTCGAACCCGCCAACCCTGCAGGGCCGCCCAGTGGGCGAGTTCGTCGTACTTTTCAGCAAACTCCTGGTATCCCGGGAGCAGTATCAGGGTACCCAGGCTCTGCCCGTCCGGGTGCCAGACGGCCTCGCGCAGCGTCGTGCCGTCGGGGGCGGTCCAGCGTTCAGTCTCCATGGACAGGGCCGATGACCATGGCAGGCTGCAAACCCCGGCGATCAGGGCAATGCCCGCCAGATGCCCCAGTCCTGAGTCAAGAAGCCAGGGACGCCGCATCCCGGACCCCGGTCATGAGACAGGGCACACACCCCTGCCATGTCATCGCATCGTCATCGGGATGTCGTCGAGCCAACATGCGGTCGTGGCACCCTCGGATGATCGCGCCACCCCGGCGGGACGCTTGATACAGGCTCATGTTCACTCTCCTTCGGGAATGGTATTCCCGGCATTTTTCCAACCCTCAGGTCTTCGTGCTGGCGGCCTTTCTGGTGATGGGGCTCGTCGTCCTGGTGCTGGCCGGGCAGTTGCTTGCCCCCCTGCTCGCCGCAGTGATCATCGCCTATCTGCTCGAGTGGGCCGTGCACGCCCTGGAGCAACGGGGCCTGCCCCGGCTCCTGGCGGTCACCCTGTGCTTCGTGCTGTTCCTCGGCGTCATGCTGGGTGTGGTGCTGGTGGTCGTCCCCATCCTCATGCAGCAAATCGGGCAGCTGGTCAGAGAGTTGCCCAGGATGATCCTGGAAGGCCAGCGTATGCTGCTGCAGTTACCAGAAAATTACCCCCACATGGTGACCGAGGATCAGGTGCGGGAGGTGATGGGTGCACTGCGGGCGCAATCCATCGTTCTTGGCCAAAGGGTGTTGAACCTCACGCTCATGTCGGCCATGCAGATGATGAACCTGCTGGTGTACCTGATCATCGTGCCACTGATGGTATTTTTCCTGCTCAAGGACAAGGCGCTGATACTGGCATGGTTCGCGAGCTTTCTGCCACGGGACAGCGGTCTCGTCCAGGTGGTCTGGCAGGAGGTCCATGTAAGGATCTCCAGCTACGTGCGGGGCAAGTTCATTGAAATCGTCATTGTCTGGGGCGTGACCTATCTGGTGTTCTGGATGCTGGGCCTCAATTACGCCCTGCTGATCTCCCTGTTGGTGGGCCTTTCCGTGCTGATTCCACTGGTGGGGGCCATCGCCGTCACCTTGCCGGTGGCGCTGGTCGCCTATTTTCAGTGGGGGTTCAGCGCCCCCTTCATCCACGTGATGCTGGCCTATACCGTCATCCAGATGCTGGATGGCAATGTGCTGGTGCCGCTGCTGTTCTCGGAGATGATGAACCTGCATCCCCTGGCCATCATCGTCGCGGTCATCATCTTCGGAGGTCTCTGGGGGCTGTGGGGCGTCTTCTTCGCCATCCCCCTCGCCACCCTGGTGAATGCCGTGATTCGCGCCTGGCCGAGTGAGAGTTTCATGGAGAGCCACCAGCATCATCCTGATCATGTCACTCCGCCTTCATGCCAGGCAAACGCAGATGTCACCTGCACAGCCCAGACTGCGAATTTCGATCAATAAGCCAGGAGTAAGGAAATGCAAGCAAAGGCCTTTCAAGCTGGTGGTGCCGCTATTCTGGCATTAGCGCTGCTCGCCGGATGCGACAGTGATTCCACCAGCACATCGGACGAAACGTTCCAGCTGCAGTTGCTGCACTTTGCGGATGTGGATGGGGGCGGTACGGCGGCCATGTTCAACGTGGACGAGTTTTCGGCCCTGGTGGATCATTTCCGATCCCAGGATCCCGAGCGCACGATCCTGCTCAGCTCTGGCGATAACTACATCCCGGGCCCCATCTTCGAGGCCAGCACGGATGCCCGTATGGCAGATGTGGTGGGCGAGCCTGGGCAGGGACGTGGCGAGATCGTGATTCAGAATCGGCTGGGGGTTCAGGTCACCGCCGTTGGAAATCATGATCTCGACACCGGACCCGCCGGCTTTGCCGGCATCATCTCGCCCGACGGCGACTACCCCGGGGCCATCTGGCCGTACATTTCGGTGAACATCGATTTCATGGCGGATTCGAATACGGCCCCCTTGGTACAGGACCCGCGCCAGGAGGCCAGCAACCTGCCACCTGGTTCACTGGCCCGAAGCGTCGTGATCACGGTGGATGGTGAGCGCGTCGGCGTTGTAGGTGCCGTGACCCCGACTCTGCCTGCGATCACATCTGTCGGAAACCTGACCCTTTCACCCGCTGATTTCGTGGAGAATGAAGCGGGGTTCGATGCACTTGCTGCCGTGATCCAGGAAGAGGTGGATGCACTGACCGCAGAGGGGGTCGACAAGATCATCCTCGCCGCACACATGCAGCGCATCAACGTGGAAAGAAACCTGGCCACACGCCTGCGAGACGTGGACATCATCGTTGCCGGTGGATCCAACACGCTTCTGGCGGACAGCAACGACCTGCTCCGAGAGGGAGACAGCAAGGGGGGTGATTACCCTGAGATCTACGAAAGCGCCAGCGGTGAACCTGTTCTGCTGGTCAACACGGATGCGGACTACAAATATCTGGGTCGTCTGGTGGTGGAATTCGATTCGGATGGAGTGATCCTCACTGACAAGTTGGATCCCGCCGAGAACGGCGCCTGGGCGGCCACGCCCACGATGGTGGAACAACTCAAGGCCGAACCGATCCCGGAAGTTGTGGAGGTTGCTGAAGTCATCCGCCAGATCCTTGGCGAACTCGATGGCACTGCCTATGGCATCACCGAGGTTTTCCTGGAAGGACGACGCGCCGAGGTGCGCAGCCGCGAGACCAACCTGGGCAATCTGACGGCGGATGCCAACCTGTGGTACGCACAGCAAATGGATACCAATAACCCGCCCTTGGTCTCGGTGAAGAACGGGGGCGGTATCCGCGCGCCCATCGGCATCGTCAGTGTTCCGCCGGGTGAAGAGGATGCGGTGGCGTTGCTGCCCCCGGCGGCCAACGACTTCGGCAAACCCGAAGGCGGCATCTCGCAGCTGGACATCCAGACCTCCCTGGCCTTCAACAACGGTCTTGCCCTGGTGGACATGACGGCGGCTGAATTACGCGACCTGCTGGAGGAACTGGTCAAGGGCAACTTCGGGCACACCGCAGGTCTGCGCGTTGAGTTTGATCGATCCTTCGAAGCTCGCTCCGATGGCGACAGCAATCAAGGCGCTGTCACCGACGGGCAACAAGTCCGGGAAATGAAGGTCTGCCTGGGGGACTGGAATGCCGGCGCCTGCAGCGGGGGCTGGGAAACCGTCGTCACAAATGGCGTGACACAGTCAACAGATAGAAGCTACAGGGTCGTCGCACTGGATTTTCTGGCAGCCTGCGCCGCCCCCGCTGGCAGCGAGTTTGCGAGGCCCAACTGCGGTAGTGGATGGCCATTCAATGGACTGACAGAAGCCAACTTCGCATCCCTGCTCGAAGAACGATTCCAGAACGCCGACCCCGGTGGTACCGATTTTTCCAGCACCGGGGGCGAACAGGACGCCCTGGCCGAGTACCTTCTGGAGTTCCATTCGGATGCAGACGATGCCTATGACGTGGCACCGGATGTCAACGAGCGCTTGATACCGGTCAGCAACTGACACCGTCATCTGTGATGCAGCCTGACCCCGCAGGCGAACGACGCCTGCGGGGTTCTTTTAATCACTCGCGCAGCGGCTCAGGGGAGTCCATAACAACCAAGTATGCTCTCAATATGGTCCAGCGTAAGGTCACATACCGGCTTTACCCCACGGCTGCCCAGCTCTCCGCCTTGGAGCACCAACGCTGGGTTCACTGCCTGCTGTGGAACGAAGCACTGGCCGAGCGGCGGCAGGCCTGGAGCGAACGGCAGGCGTCACTGGGGTTTTCGACTCAGTGCAAGCGACGAATCCACGACATTCACAGCCGTTCTTCTTCTCTGAGAACGGTGGTATCAATTCCTTGCAGAAAGCCTCTCATCGCCTTCATGGGCTTGAGGGGAATCACCTCGATTCTCCCCTGATATGATGTAATCTGGACTTTCTGGCCAGATACAATTCCCATGGATTCACGAATTTCTTTAGGAATAACAATCTGGTATTTGGGAGAAACGGTTACTGAAGCCATGAGGCCACCTATCGATAAGCAGTCGGTATTACGATAGCTCTATCGACTCGAACGATCAAGGCACATAAACCAGCGGGCAATGGTGACGCGACGAAGAAGCGCCGCTTTCGCGTGTCTGCGTCCATGGCGTTGTTGGATATCCCCCCTTCCTCCGCCCTGCGGCAACTCATTCAACCTTCCCCGCTCATTCTCATGCATTTCCTGCGGGATAAGGTGGATGTTCGCGGTGCTGTACTGACCAGCCGCCCATACAGATATCCCACTGTAGCCGCAGGCATCATCGTCATGGACCTGTCACCCATACAAGGTAAGCTACCTTTTCAACTTTCAACGCCCCGAATGCGCATCGGAAAAACAGTGTCCAGTTGTCAAACGCTCGACCACATCATCGCGGGCGGGCATCTTCATGCCTTGTTTCAACCCATCGTCGACATGAGGGATGGAAAGGTGGCGGGCTATGAGGGTTTGATCAGAGGGCCTTCCGACAGCCCCTGGCACGCCCCGCAAAAGCTCCTGGCGGAGGCCCGGCGACAGGGACGACTGTTCGAACTGGATGTGCTTTGCCGGGAGGTGATCCTCGGGCAGTTTGCGCACCTGGGGCTTGGGGAAAAGTTGTTCCTGAATGTGACGCCCGATGTGTTGCTGGACCGCAAGGCCATACACGGGGTGACCCTGCGGTTCCTCAAAGAGGTCGGCATCCCACCGGATCGGGTGGTGATCGAACTCACCGAGCAGGAACCCATCATCGATTATTCCATCATGCGCGACGCCGTGCGGCATTACAGGGACATGGGGTTTTCCATCGCCCTGGACGACCTGGGTGCCGGCTACAGCAGCCTGCGGCACTGGTCCGAGTTACAGCCCGAGTACGTGAAGATCGACATGCATTTCGTGCAGAACGTCGACCGCGATGACGTCAAGCGGCAGTTTCTGCGCTCCATCAACGAGATTGCCCACGGCCTTGGCACCCGGATCATCGCTGAAGGGATCGAGACCGCGGCGGAATACGAGGTCATTCGACATCTGGGCATCCCGCTGGGGCAGGGCTACCATATTGCCCGGCCCGCGGCCGAGCCCACCCTGGCCGCTGAAAGGCTTCGACACGAGCGATCATGGGACCCGCAGGACTGGTTCCCGGCACCCCGCAATCGGGCCCAGGAACTGATCCACCCCAATCCGGTGGCCAACCCCAACCAGACGCTGGCGGACACGGTGGCGCAATTCCAGACATCACCGGATCTGCACTGCCTTCCCGTGGTGGACAGGGGTCGACCTGTCGGCATGGTAAGACGCCATGAGCTGCTCATGCTCTACTCCCAGCGCTTCACCCGCGAACTGCATGATCGCAGTCCGCTGCGCTATTTCATGCGCGTGGATCCGTTGCTGGTGCCCGCCGATCAGCCCCTGGAAGAGTTGAGCGAGGCCATCTCCGCCCATGGACAGGTGGATCAGGAATTCGTGATCATTGATCCGCACACCGGCGACTACCTGGGGGTCGGCTGGCTGGTGGAGCTTCTGAAGAAGCTCACCAAGCTTCAGGTGCATTACGCAAGATATGCCAATCCGCTCACCCAGCTACCGGGCAATGTGCCCATCAACGAGCACCTGGACCAGCTGCTGGCAACCCACCAGCCCTTCACCGTGGCCTACTGCGACCTGGACCACTTCAAGCCCTTCAATGATCATTATGGTTACGCCCGTGGCGACCGCGTGATCCGTGCGCTGGGGGACCTGGTGCGCAGGTTGCCCAGGCGGCAGGGGGATTTTGTGGGGCACGTGGGTGGCGATGACTTCATCCTGGTCTTCAACGGGGAAGGAGAAGGGCACGCCCGGTGCAAATGGCTGCTGGAGGCCTTTGCCGAGCAGGTGGGGGAGTTCTACGATGCAGGCGACCGGGCAACCGGAGGGGTCACCTTGCTGGATCGACAGGGACGACCTCGCTTCTTTCCTTTGCTGAGCCTCTCCATCGGGGTGGTACCGGTGGACCCCGGCCTGTTCGAGTCGCACCTGGACATCGCCCAGCGGGCCAGCGAGGTCAAGCGTTGTGCCAAGCAGAAACCCGGGAACACCCTGTTCGTTGACCGCCGCCTCGGCAGCGATCAACACGATATCGTGACGGACAAGCCCCCGGTCAGGCGTCTGGGGTGATCCAGTCCGCCACCGTCTCGATGCGATCCCGCCCCAGGGACTTGGCCCGGTAGAGGGCGTCGTCGGCACAGACGTAGAGCGTGTCGAAACGGGTGCCGGGGGCGCTGGCAGCCGCGCTCATGGAGGCTGTGACCCGCAGTCCCGGGTGAGCGGGCTCCCGTATATCCCGGATACCGCCACAGATGTCCTCGGCCAGATGCAGCGCGCTGGCCCAGTGCCCATGGGGCAGGAGGATGGCAAACTCCTCGCCACCCAGGCGCCCGCACAGGGCCTGCCCGGGCGCCCGTGCACACAGTACCCGGGCCACGCCGACGATCACCCTGTCGCCCACCGGGTGGCCGTAGCGGTCATTGACCTGCTTGAAGTGATCGATGTCCAGCAGCAGCAGGATCACCGTCCCGGAGGCCATCAGCGACACCGTTTCGCCGATGAAGGTTTCGCGGTTGAGCAACCCCGTGAGTCCATCGTGCCGGCTTCTGAAGGTCAGTTCTTCGGTGAGTTCCCGCAGTTTCTGATTGGCCCGGTTGAGTTCACGTTCGGTGCGGTCCGCGTGGTTGATCAGCCGACCCGTGTCACGAATCATGCGGTCGAAGGCCTGGGCAAGATCCGCCAGGGCACGGTGGGCAATCTCGCCGTTTCCCTGTTCCAGGGCCTCTTTGGCCCGGCTCAGAGCGGCCTTTTCCCGGGCAAACAGGTCGGGCGCGGTCATCTCAGAGTGCCTGTGTGGGCAGGGAACGAAAATCGATATCGGGGAAGTCCTCGGCCAGTTCCTGTCCGAACTCCAGGATGGTTTCATCGTCCTCGTCATGAATCCAGTTCAACCGGATGTGATTACCCCGGACGATGGAATAGTTGAGCATGTCCACCAGATTGAAGAGCATCTTGGTGCTGGAACTGTTGAAGTACTTGAGTTCGATGGTGACCTGGATCTCGGTGTCCTTGCAGCCCTCAAGGAACGCCCGGGTGCGCTCCAGGATGTCATGGTAGAAGGCCACGGCACTCTCCGGGTAGGACTCCCCGCGCAGGCGCAGATGACAGGCCTCGAAATCGAAGTCCACCTCCGGGGTGTCCGGGCTGGCGGGAATGTAAAGACGATTGTCCATCGGTGTGTTCTCCCATTGAACATCAAAGGTAAGCGCGCAGCGTGAGTGTGAGATCGCCCGTGGGATGTTCACCGATCTCGTAGTCGATGGGTGCGGTGCTGTCCCGGGCAATGGTGAGCAGCCCAAGGCCTGCGCCCTTGCTGTTGGCCGGCGGTTCGGCGGCGCGCAGTTGCTGGCGGTAGGAACGCTTGATCTCTTCCCGGGACATCTCCCGCAGGGCGGACAGGGTCTGCTGCAGCTGATCGGCCCATTCGCGGGTGACAGGGTTCTTGCAGATGATCTGGAACCGCTCGCCAGAGCGGCAGATGCACACCGACCCGGCACGCATCTCCCCGGCCGACGCATCATCCGCATGCAAGGGATCGCTGGAATAGTGGATGATGTTCTGCGCCATCTCGATGAAGATGGAAAACAGCTTGCGCCGGGTGCTGCCCGAAGTCTCGCTGGCTTCCAGCCGCAGCTTCACTGCGTCGCCGATGGCATGGATGATGTTCTGGGAGAAATCCCCCACGTAGTAGAAGATCAGGTCGCCGTTTTGCCGTGCGCAGTCCTGGGGCTTTTCGGCACAGATGCACAGTGCTTGATTCATTGGGGAAACCTCAGCAGGAAGGATGTCCGGGCAATGCCAGGGCGATGAGGGTGATGTCGTCACGGGGAGGCTCGTCCCCGCGATAGTCGTCCAGAGCCTTCTCAAGCGCCTTGCCCTGCCCGGCCAGGCTCAGGTGTCGTGTCTCCAGCAGGCATTGGCGCAGGCGCTTCTTGCCAAAGGCGATGCGCTTGTCGCCGCCGATCTGGTCGATCACACCATCACTGACCAGATAGAGCCTTTCTCCCGGATGGCATTCCAGTGTCTGGTTTTGCCACTCCTGATCCCAATGGATGCCCGTGTAACCCACGCCCGCCCGGTCGCCCTTGACCGCCTCGCACTGCCCCTGCGTGCCGGGCATCAGGCGGAACAGGGGCATGTGGGCACCGGCATGACGAATCTGCTGTCTGGTGGCGTGGTAACGCAGGATCGCCCCATCCAGACCATCGTCGGAGTTCTCCAGTCGATGGGCGTGGCGGTCGCAGCCCATCTGCTGATTCAGGCTCTGCTTGATACGGCGATTCATGGCCTTGAGCAGGGCCGCCGGGTCATCCGGACCGTGTTCGGCAAGGGCCCGTTCCAGGGCCGCGACGGCGATCAGGGTCATGAAGGCACCTGGCACACCATGGCCCGTGCAGTCGAACAGGCCCACCAGGAATCCGTCGGACAGAGGCAGGAAGTGGTAGAAGTCGCCGCCCACCACATCCCGGGGGCGCCAGCACAGCCAGTGCTGTTCCGGCAGAGCTTCGGCCATGGCCTGACAGGACGGCTTCAGCAGCGACGACTGCAGGATGCTGGCGTAATCGATGCTTTCTCTCAGCTGCCGGTGCTGTCGCTCCTGGAGTTCCGTCATCGCCTGCATCAGATCCAGCATCTGACCCACACCCACGTATTCGCCATCCTCCACCAGAATGAAGCCATCGACGAACACCTTTTCGCCGGCCTGGATGGCCAGTGATGTCAGTTCGTGAATGGGAAGGCCGGCCTCCACCACCAGAGGGCTCTTGTCCATGAACGCAATGCAGCTCTGCCGGCTGTACAGCTCCGGATAGAACGGTTTCGCCATCATGTTGTGGAACAGGCTGCGATTGATCAGCCCCATGGGACGCTGCCCGAAGGTGACGGGCAGATTCTGCAGGGCCCGATCCGCGGCGAAGCGCTCGGCGATCTCCTCGTTGGTGTGTTCCGGATGGGCCGGCTCCACATGAACGAGCAGATCCCGGCCAATCCGGCGATCCATGGGCGTGCCGCGGTGATCAACCCGCTGAGGGGGTCGCGAGGGAAGCGTGCTGGTCATGACGTCTCTTGGGTGAGGTCTTGGCAAGACCCCACGACTGGTTCACCTGAGAATCAGAGTCGCCATGTTAGAGACGGAGTATGACAGGGGTTTGATAGGGGCGGCTCGTGGCGACCGTTCATCACCGTGCCATTAACGTACGTCGGACAGCCCTGCGGACCTCCTGGCTGAACAACGGGCAGGCGGCTTCATTGACCAGGCAATGCGAATGCATTACCTTCTTCCCGTAACCCTTGCAGTGCCGCCGGGCGGAGAACGACATGAACACGACCATTGAAGCTGACTCCACTCTGACAGATCGCTACCAGACAACGGTGCCGGCAACGGTTCGTCATGCCCTGAAGCTGAAACGCCGTGACCGGATCCACTACACCATTCGCCCGAATGGGGAAGTGGTGCTCTCACGTGCGAGTGACGAGTCCAGCCGAGATCCCGTGATGACCAGTTTCCTGGCCTTCCTGGAGCGCGATCTGCAGGAGCATCCGGAAAACATTCAGGCGGTCACTGTCAGCACATTTGCCGAGGCTGAGCGTCTCACGTCAGGCGTTGAAGTGGATATGGACGAGGTGTTGCCAGAGGATGACGACGACGCATGACCGCGCTGAAGGTGAACGGATGGACCATTTACGCCCATCCACTGTTCATTGAACAGGTCGAAATGCTCACCGAAAAGGTGAAACGACTCCAGGAAAAGGATCCCGTTGGATATCGCGGCAAACCAGCCACCAAGCGCCTTGCAGCCATCGTGAAACTGGCCTTGAACGACATTCCCCAAGATCCCTCGGGGCCTCAGTACCGTCAAGGGAACACCCTCGGCACGGAGCACAGCCATTGGCGTCGGGCCAAGTTCTACCAGCAGTACCGGCTGTTCTTTCGCTACGACCTCGCCAGCAGGATTATCGTTTACGCCTGGGTGAACGACGAATCCACCAAGCGCGCCTACGACAGCAAGCATGACGCTTACGCCGTCTTCCAAAAGATGCTCAGGGAGGGTCATCCACCCGATGGCTGGCAAACCTTACGGGAGGCAGCCAAGAGCCATGGCGAGCGCTTCAGGGCGCTTCTGGGTGCAGCAGACGAGACCGTTGATGATCAGGCCATCTGCCGCGCCAGATCGCCGTAGATCAGTCGTTCGTCATGGATTTTCCTCAGGTCGAGGCGGCCTGCCCGGGCGAGACTCCATCTTCCTTCTTCGGCTGCTGATGCACCAGATCACGCAGTGACTGACTGGCCAGGGCGCCATCCAGCGCCTGTTCCATCTCCTGGCAGACCCGGGCCACCTGGTCATCCAGGCTGGGCTCCTGCTCGCCGGGAAGGGAGTTGCCGTAGCCCCGCACCGCATCGAGGATATCCTTGAGCGCGATCTGGCCCAGGTCCCGCCCCGGCAGGTAGCGGGTGGGGTATTTCGATGTGGGGACCAACAGCCCCGCCTTCTCCAGGGCCTGCAGCACCCGGTCCAGGGCCTCCTCGGGCAGACCCACATGATGCGCCAGTTCCCCGCGGGACAGGGGCTCACCGCCCTCATAGAAACGCGCCCCCAGGATCTGCATCAGGCGCAGCGCCAGACGCTCCTGCAGATTGCCTGACAGGGTGGCCGAATCTCCATCGGTGATCAGCAGATAGGTGGGATTCTGCAGGTAGAAGGCCACCTGCGACCCCACCAGCAGGATCAGCCAGTTCAGATACAGCCAGAACAGCAGCATGATCATGATGGCAAAGCCGGAATAGATGGCGTCGTACCGGGTGGAGCCCGCCATCATGGACGCAAACCCCCATCCCACGCTCTGCCAGAGGATGGCAGCCACCAGCGCACCGATCAGTGCCGGCAGCGGCCGCACATGGGTGTTGGGCACGAACACATAGATGAACGTGAAGGCCAGGGTCACCAGAAGGTAGGGCACCAGCTTGGACAACAGCTCCACCGACTGACCCACGACCCCGTATTCCATCGCCTGCTGCACGATGTCGGTCGCCATCACCGTGCCGGTGATCCCCAGGGCGGAAAAGACCAGCACCGGCCCCACCAGGATCACACTCAGATAATTGGAAAACTTCTGCACGAAATTGCGGGGCGTGTGCACGTGCCAGATGTAGTTGAAGGCCGCCTCCACCTTCTGGATCAGCCCCACCACCGTGAAGAACAGGAAGATCAGGCCGATGAACCCCAGCACCCCCACGCGCATGTTCTCCACGAACTCCACGACGTTGGCAACCACCTCCTCCCCCTGCTCCCCCAGGGGCTCCAGCAGCGTGAGCAGGAAGGGCTCCACCGCATTGTGGGCACCAAAGGCCTTGAGCACGGAAAAGGACAGCGCCAGCAACGGCACCACGGACAGCAGGCTGGTATACACCAGACTCATGGCATGCAGATTCAGCTGACCGCCGGACACCTCCCGGCCGATGCCCATCATGGCCCGCACGGCACCCACCGACCAGGCCTGGGAGCGGGACATGCGCCGGATATCCCCCTGCTCCACCATGCGTTTGATCTGTAGGGACTGTTCCTTGATCTTCATGGTCAGGTATCTTTCAGGTGGCCAATGCTGTCAGGATACAAGCCACGACAGGATCAAACCATACCGGCCCGGGCCGACTGGCCATTCATCATAAGTCGCCTCTAAAATGCCGGGCTTCGCAAACCCCAAGGAGGAGCCAGCCATGACCATCCAGACCGGTGAGCCGATTCCCGAGGTCACCCTGCGCATCATGACACCCGCGGGGGACCAGCCCATCTCCACCTCGGAGCTCTTCACCGGTTTCCGGGTGGCCCTGTTCGCCGTCCCCGGCGCCTTCACCCCCGCCTGCTCCGGCATCCACCTGCCCGGCTTCATCGCCCGCCATGATCGGCTCAAGGCGGCTGGGATTGAGAGGGTGATGTGCGTGGCGGTGAATGACATCTTCGTGCTCAATGCCTGGGGAGAGATCCATGAAGTGGGCGACCGCATCCTCATGGTCGCCGACGGCAACGCCGACTTCACCCGAGCCGTCGGCCTGGACGTGGACGCCTCCGGCGGCGGCATGGGCACCCGCTCCCGACGCTATGCCATGATCGTGGACAATGGCCGGGTGGAATGGCTCGGCGTGGACAAGCCCCGGCAGGTGGTGGAAAGCTCTGCCGACGCCGTGCTTGAAGCGCTGGGTGTGAAGAGTGGATCCTGAGGGGTGCCCCGTGATTCGGCGCCCTCACCCCAACCCCTCTCCCCAAGGGGAGAGGGGCCCGGCCACCGATAGCCACCGATAGCCACCGATAGCCACCGATGCTGAGTCGCCTCAGCGGGGGCGGGTTCCTGGAGGCGGGTGTTCACCGCATGGATGCGGTGGCCAAGCCTACAGGGACGTATTCACGGCGTCCCGCCGCAAGGAATGCGGCCCCGATGAGGGGAACCACCACCGAAGCACACCCCGGGCACGCCTTTCGCGGGCAAGGCCCGCTCCCACAAGCTCACACAAGACCCAACCCAGGCACCCCAAACCAGACTACATCAACAACCTCACCCCAACGACAACGCCAGCACCAGGAACACCCCCAGCACCAGCCCCAGGAAAAGTACCCCCATCACCTCCCACTGCACCATCCGGCGCTCCCCCCGGACCGCCCAGGCCAGTACCCCGTTCCAGAAACCCCGGACACCCTCACCCAGCAACTCCATGACCCCATCCCAAAGGGAATGAACCCGCCCCGGCACACCCCCGAAGACCCGTAACCACCAGCCACCCAGGCGCTCCAGCGGCACCCACACATCGCCCTCAGGAATCCATCCCGGCATGCCCCAGCCGCGCCAGCGGGCCACCGCCCAGCCCAGCAGACCGACCACCAGCCCCAACAGCATCGGCCAGAGCACCGACCACAATCGATAGGCATCCAGCGAAGCCTCCGTCCAGTCCGGCACCCAGAACCACGGCAACAGCACACCCGCCACCACCAGCACCAGCCAGGGCATCGACATCGACAGCGGCAGGGGCCGCGAAGGCCCCCGCTCACGCAACATCACCGCCACCAGCCGCACCATCAACAGTGTCGTCCCCGCCGCCGCCAGCGTCAGCACCCACAGCACCACCGACAGATCCGCCAGCGGCCCCTCCATGGGCACCTTCAGGGCCGTCTTGGCCACCCAGCCCGAAGTCAGCGGCAAACCCGCCAATGCCAGCGCCGGCAAACCCACATAGGCCAGAATCCACGGCCCCCGCACCCGGCCCGCAATCCCCACACACAGAAACAGCGCCCCCTTCGCCAGACCATGATGCATCGCATAAAAGCCCACCACCGCCATCAGGACCGGCGCCAGGGCAGGCACCTGGATCGCCACACCCAGCCCCGCAATCATCAGCCCCATCTGACTGATGCTCGAATACGCCAGGATCGTCTTCGGTCGCGACTGGAACACCCCGGCCACCACCCCGAACCATGCCCCCAGCAACCCCAGCACCACCAGCAGATCACCCACCCAGAGCGTGGCCTCTCCTTCGGGCAGCAGACGCATCCACCCCAACAGACCCGCCTTGATCATCGCCCCCGACAGCACCGCACTCGCCGGTGTCGGCGCCGCCGGATGCGCCAGCGGCAACCAAAGATGCAGGGGCAACAAGCCCGCCTTGATGCCCAGCCCGATGAGCAGCAACGCGGCCGCCAGAGGACTGGCCGGCGCCTCCGAAGCCAGTTCCGCCAGGGAATGCCCGCCCGCACCGTGCACCAGCAGCACCAGCCCGGAAAACAGCGCCACCTCCCCCAGCATGGTCATGCCCAGGTAAACCCAGCCCGCCCGCCAGGCCTCCCGGGTGCGCTCATGCACCACCAGGCCCACCGACGACAGGCTCATGAGGGCGAAAAAGGCGTAGAAGACCATGGCATCCCCCGCCAGGATCAACCCCAGATTGCCCGCCATGGCCAGCAGGAAGAAGACATGAAAGCGCACCAGTCCCGGCTCTGTGGGAGCGGCCCCCGGCCGCGAATGGCGGTGCTCCGAACCTATCAGCCTAGACACGCCCGCTCCCGCGCTGCCCCCCAGATACCCCTGGGCAAAGACCGCCGCCGCCCCCCACAGCAGTGCCGTGACCAGCAGCAGCCCCCGCCCGATGGGATCCAGGGCCAGTTCAGCCCCCAGGAGCACCGCCGGATACTCCGCCGATGCCCCCACGGGCAATAACACCGCCCCCAGCAACGCCGGCAACACTGCCAGCGGCGTCAGGCGCCAGAGGGCACCCCGCCCGTCCAGGGCCAGCAGGAAGGCCAGCAGCAGCGGCATGCCGGGGATCAAGGCCAGCCAGGGAGCGACGGCCGCGCTCATGGATCCACCTCCTCGAACACGGCACGCCAGATGTGCTCATAGCCGTATTCGAACTCCACGATGAAGGTCACCCAGTACAGGGGACTGATGCTCAACGAGGCCAGCAGCCCCATACCCAGGGCCATGGCCGCCACCGCCAGCGTCGGCAGCAGCAGCATCCAGTGGGTCTCCAGCAGACCGTCGCGGAAACGATCCTGGGACCAGTGATGCTGGGGCCGACCGAACCAGCCCGCCAGGATCGGCGGCAGGAAATACGCCGCATTGAGCAGGCTGCTCACCAGCAGCACGCCGATCACCCAGCCCTGCCCCACCTCCAGGGCCCCCATCCCCAGGTACCACTTGGTGATGAACCCGGCCATGGGGGGTGCCCCGATCATCCCCAGTCCTCCCAGGGTGAAGGCGGCCATGGTCCAGGGCATGCGCCGCCCCACCCCCCGCATCTCCTCGATACGATGGATGCCCAGGGTCTCGGCGAAGTTGCCGGCGCAGAAGAACAGGGTGATCTTCATCACCCCCTGATGCACCAGGTGCACCAGCCCCCCCACGGCCCCCACCGGGCCGGCCAGGGCCACGCCGATGATGATGTAGGACACCTGGCTCACCGTGGAAAAGGCCAGCCGACGCTTGAGATCCTGGGTGAACAGGGCCCGCACCGAGCCATACAGCACCGTGAGGATCGCCAGCCCCATCAGCGGCAGGGTCATCCCCATGTCCGCGGCCAGCTGGATGCCGTAAACATCATTCATCACCCGCACGATACCGAAGGCCCCGGCCTTGACCACCGCCACCGCGTGCAGCAGGGCACTGACCGGGGCCGGCGCCACCATGGCCCGGGGCAACCAGCTGTGCAGGGGCAGCAGGGCCGCCTTGACCCCGAACCCCACCACGAACATGACGAACAGCAGGGGCAGCGCCCACTCATGCTCCGGGTAAAGATCGCGCAGATAACCACCGGCCGTGAAATCCTGACTGCCCGCCAGCACCGTCAGCCAGACCACCGCCGCCAGCAGCACCGCTCCGCCGATCAGGGTGTAGGCCAGATAGATACGCCCGGCACGGAAGGAATCCGGCGTGCCCCGATGCACCACCAGGGGCCAGGTGGCCAGGGTGAGGATCTCATAGAAGATCAGCATGGTGACCAGGTTGCCGGAGAAGGCGATCCCCACCGTGGCACTCACGCACAGACTGAAGAAACCGAAGAAGCGGCTGCGCTTGGGAGAATGCTCCAGATAGCCGATGGCATAGATGGTGGTCACCAGCCAGAGCACCGCCGAGAGCGTGGCGAACAGCAGGGACAGGGCGTCGGCGGCCAGCACCAGATCAATGCCCGGCAACAGGTTCAGGGTGAAGCTGTAGGTCTTGCCATCCCGGTACACGCCCACCAGCAGACTGATGATCAGCGCCAGCTTGAGCCCGGCTCCGCCCAGGTTGAAGAAGGTGCGCAGGGCGAACTGCTGCTCGCGCAGGAAGAAGATGACCAGCCCCGGCACCAGGGAGGTCATCAGGATGATCACCAGCAGAAAGCCACCCGGTTCCATGTCACAGACCTCCCGGACCGGTCACGGTGGCGTCCAGCAACTGCAGCGAGGCGGCGCCGGCGAACCCCAGGGCGATGGAGACCAGGGCCATGCCCAGGGTGGACCATTCCATGATCCCGGCAATGGGACGACCGGGGCTGCCGCGCCCCGCCAGGAAGGCCGGACCCAGCAGGCGAAACACATAGGCCCCGGCCAGCAGCCCGCCCACCACGACCACCACGGCCCAGGGCCACACGTCACCGGCGATGGCGGTCTCCACCAGCAACCACTTGGCGATGAAGCCGCCGGTGAACGGCAGGCCCACCAGACCGGCGCCGGCGATCCCCATGGCAAAGCTGCTGATGGGGCGCCCCCGCATCACATCCGCCAGTTCGCTCATCCGGTCGTGCCCCGCCGCCCTCTGCAGGGTGCCGGCAGCCATGAACACGGTGGCCTTGGCACAGGCATGGGCGGCGGCGAAGAACACCACCGCCCGCCAGCCACCCGGCACCGCCAGCATGAAGGGAAAGAACAGGGCCAGGTAACCCACCTGGGCCACGGTGGAGTAGGCCACGAAAGGCTTGAGCCGATCCGCCGCCATGGCCATGATGCCGCCCCAGATCACGGCGGCACCCCCCAGCCCTCCCATGAGCACGCCCAGGGCCGGTGTGGCCAGGTCCGGGAACAGGGTCAGCCACAGGCGCAGCATCAGGTAGAAGGACACCTTCACCACCAGGGCCGAGAGGATGGGGCTGGCGGCAGCCGGCGCACTGCCATGCCCCGGCGCCAGCCAGCCATGCAGGGGAAAGAGCGCGGTCTTGGCCATCAGCCCCACGGTCATCAGGGCCGCCACCATCATGAGCAGGTGGCCGGGGGTGACCTGCTCCGCCAGGGTGATCAGATCCAGTGCCCCGTAGGCGCCATAGAGCAGGGCCACCCCCATGAGATAGGCCAGGGAACCCAGCAGGCTCAACAGCAGGTAGCGCATGGAGGCCACCAGGGCCGGCCCGCCGCTGGCCAGGGCCACCAGGGCCACCGAGGCCAGCACCACCAGTTCCAGGGTGACGTAAAGGTTGAACACGTCACCGGAGAGATACAGGGCGTTCATGGCCGCCCAGAGCCACAGCCACAACACCCAGAAACGGCCGGAGCGCTCCTGTCGGCCCACGTAGCCCAGGGCGTAGAGGGTGACGAACAGCCCCACCACCGATGTGAGCAGCAGCATGAAGGCCGCCAGTCCGTCCAGGACCAGGGCGATCCCCAAGGGGGCCTCCCAACCGCCCAGGGCATGGATCTCCGGACCCTGCCACCACACATGCAGCGCGCCGCCCAGGGTCGTTCCCAGGGTGAGCAGGGCCACGACCAGTGCCACCCAGCCCCCCGCCCGGGGCCACAACCCGGTGAGCAGGGCCCCGACCAGAGGCACGATCACGATCAAGGCTGCCCAGGACAGCCCGCCTGTGAGGCCGGCGATGGGCATGTCAGTCCTCCGGGGCTTCCGATGGCAGGCGTGCCTGCCCCGTGGCAGCCCTCACCTTGAGCATCAGCGCCAGGGCCACGGCGCTGGCACACACGGCGACGACGATGCCGGTGATGACCAGGGCATGGGGCACCGGATCGATGAGGTCGGGACCGGAGGCCGCGGTGAGCAGGACCATGAACACCCCGGACCCCATGATATTGACGGCCAGCACCTTGACCAGGAGGTGGGGACGCACCACCAGGGCGTGCACCCCCAGCACGAACAGCAGGGCGCCGCAGACCAGATAGATCTCACCCACCAGGTTCTCAGTGATCATCGTCATCTCCCTGAACACGTCCTCCCAGGAACAGCAGTACCAACCCCAGACCGATGGACACGGCGGCCGCCAGTTCCACGGCAACGATCAGGGCATAGGCCCAGTCCGGGTGATAGCCCATGAACCCATGCCCCCCCAGCAGGCCGCCCACGCCGCTGGCCAGGAACACCAGCACCCCCAGGGCCACCACGAATCGCAGCCCGAGTCGCGGCACCCGGGGGAGCGACCGGGGCCGGGCCAGCACGAGCATCACCCCGGCCGCGCCCAGTACCGCCCCGCCCTGAAAGGCCCCACCGGTGGTGCTGGCCCCCACCCAGACCAGGTAACCCCCCGTCAGCACGGCCACCGGCACCAGGTGACGCAGGGTGCCGCGCAGCACCGGCCCCCGCACCGAACGGGCGGGCACCGGATCCTGGCGGCCCAGGGACCAGGCCACCCAGACGGCCAGCAGCAGTACCGCCAGTTCCAGGAAGGTGTCATAACCCCGGAAGTTCAGCAGCACGGCGGTCACCTCATGCCCCACCCCGGAACGGTCCATGGCCTCGGTCACGGGCTCGGCCAGACCCGAATGGGCCGGCAGTTCCAGCAGGATCAGCACCAGGGCCACGCCCAGTGCCCCGGCCAGCAGGGACGTCAGCACATGGGACAGCCGCGGGCGACTCATGATCCCTCCCCCCCGTGGCGCCCCGACGCCATGCGCCGCAGCCGCCCCAGGGCCACCAGCAGCAGGGCACCGGTCACCCCGGCGCCGATGGCGGCCTCGGCCAGGGCCACATCGGGGGCCTGCAGGCGCACCCAGGCCAGGGAGAGCAGCAGACCGAAGGCAATGAACAGCACCACCGAGCGAAACAGGTTCACCCCCCGCAGCAACTGCCAGGCCACGCCCAGCAGGGTGAGCACCAGGGTGAGGTCAAAGGCCAACAGCAAACCGGCCTGCCAGGGGCTCATCCGCGACCCTCCCGGCCCCGGGGCTGGCGCGCCGGGTCGGCCCCGGCTTCCGATTCCGGTTCACCTTGCGTGAGCGCCCGCTGCGCCACCAGATGGCAGGCAGCGGCACCACTGAACAGCACCAGCAGCCAGATGAGCACCAGCTTCAGCACCAGGGGCAGGCTGCCCGCCTGCAGGATCAGACCCAGGGCGACCAGCCCCAGGCCCAGGTTGTCGGCCTTGGTGAGGGCGTGCAGGCGGGTGTAGACATCGGGAAACCGCAGCATCCCCAGGCTGCCGGCGGCAAAGAACACCAGGCCCGATACCACCAGGATCAGGCTGACCATGTCCAGCGGACCCATCACGGCTCTTCCCCACCCTCACGGGGCAGGCCTCGCTGGCGCACGAAGGCCACCGTGGCCACCGCCGACAACAGGGCGAACACCAGGGCCACGTCCACCAGGGCCGGCATCTCCAGGCCCCAGGCCAGCAGCAACAGCATGGCCACGCCGGCGGTACCGAAGAGCTGGGCGGCCAGCATGCGATCGCCGGGGCGGGGCCCCATCAGCACGCGCACCATGCCCGCCGCCACGGTGAGCAGCAGGAACAGGGCCGCGCCAATCCAGATCGCATTCATGAGGCCTCCCCTTGGTGGATCGTGATCCCGAACAGGCGCGCCACACGACCCTCCAGGTCCGCCAGCGATCCCTGCACGTCAAGCCCCAGATCCAGTACGTGCACGTGCACGCAGGCCCGATGCAGACCCACGCTCAGCGTACCCGGCAACAGGCTGATGACGATCATGAAAAAGGTCAGGGCCGGGCCCCGGCGCAGTTGCACGGGATAGTCGATGAACCCGGGACGCAACGGCAGACGCGGCGAGAAGGCCCGGCGGGAGACGTCCAGGCCCCCCACCAGGGACTGCCAGAAGAAGCTCAGGGCGAAGGGTAGAACCTGGCGCCAGGCGATCCGGTAGCGGCGCCCGGCGGGCAGGGTGAATACCGAGAGTGCCGCCAGCACGGCCAGCGGCACCCCCAGTGTCCAGGACCCGGGATCGCCCTCGGTGAGCACCCACCACAGGAACAGGCAGGCACCCAGGGTGACCAGGAAGCGGCGGCTATTTTTGCTGCCAGCGGCCACGCTCATCCTGATACCAGTAGCCGGAGGGGGCCTCTTCCACCCAGACCCGGGCAAAGGTCCTGCGGATGTCGGACTCCCATTCGGGGCGGTCGTTGGCGCGGGCGATCTCCCGATACAAGGCGTTGCGGTCGGCGTTCTCCTCGGACACCAGGCGCTGCACCGTCGAGCGATCCCGCAGCGGCACCGCGTTCAGGTCGCGCACCGCCACCAGGCCATCGCTGGTGAAGCCCACCGCCCCGGACTGATAGTGGGGGCGCAGACCCGAGGCCCGCTGGCGCATGGAAGCCCGCAGGGAATCGATGGCCGAGGAGCGGATGTTGATATCCGGCTGCTGCGCCTGGGCCGGGGAGATCACCCCGTTGAGCACGGCCACCATCACCCGGCTGCCCATCTCCCGCAGCGCTCCCTGATCCGAGGCAGCGGGCTCCTCGGCCGGATCACGGGCTGGCGGCTGCTCCGTCTCGCCCAGGACGTCGCGCACGATGATGCGGGCCGCATCCTCCGCCGCCGCGGCGGGGAAGTAGATGTTGATGGTCACGCAGGCGGACAGCAGAAAGGCCAGGCCAAACCACGCCAGCGGGCGCGCGCATCGGGCAATCGGGGTCATGGATGATCTCCAGTACAGTGACGGTTCCTGGTTCATAGTCTCCGCCACCCCGACGCCGGCATCAAGGGGACGGTGGCTCCACCTGCCTGAGGATCAGGCCCATGTGATAGTCGCCCGGCGGCAGCGGAATGGACACCCGGTGACCGGCGCCGGGGGCCTGTGTCACGGGCAGACCCTCGCGGCCGGTGATGGCCTCGAGCACGATCTCGCGGCTGCCCCCCGGGGTGATGATCTCCAGGCAATCCCCCACCCCGAAGCGGTTCTTCACGTCCACCCGGGCCATGCCCGAGACCGGGTCATAGGCCTCGATCTCCCCGACAAACAGCCGCCGGTCGGACTCGGAATGCCCGCGGACGTAGTTCTGGGCAGTGCGCTCCCGGGGCCGGGTGAGAAAGCCGTCCGTGTAACCCCGGTTGGCCAGCCCCTCCAGGGCCTCCAGCAGGGCGGGATCGAATGCGCGGCCGGCCATGGCATCGTCGATGGCCCGGCGGTACACCTGGGCGGTTCGCGCCGCGTAATAATGGGATTTGGTGCGTCCCTCGATCTTCAGGGCATCCACCCCGATGGTCACCAGGCGCTGCACATGCTCCACGGCGCGCAGGTCCATGGAATTGAGGATATAGGTGCCGTGCTCATCCTCCTCCACCGGCATGAGCTGCCCGGGGCGCTCGCCTTCCTCCAGCAGGAAGGGCTCATCCGCCTGGGGATGGCGGCTGGCAGGGGAAGTTTCATCCCGGGGCATCCAATCGCCGCCCTCGTCCTGTTCGGCGGCGTGCAGGCGGTACTGCCAGCGGCAGGCATTGGTGCAGGCCCCCTGGTTGGCGTCGCGATGATTGAAGTAGCCGGACAGCAGGCAGCGCCCGGAATAGGCGATGCACATGGCCCCGTGGACCATCACCTCCAGTTCCATGTCCGGGCAGTCCTGGCGGATGGACTCGATCTCCCCCAGGGAGAGCTCCCGGGAGAGGATCACCCGGGTCAGCCCCAGGCCTTGCCAGAAGCGCACGCTGGCGGCATTCACGGTGTTGGCCTGCACGGAAAGGTGCACGGGCATCTCGGGCCAGCGCTCGCGCACCTGCATGATCAGTCCGGGGTCGGACATGATCAGTGCATCGGGCTGCAGCGCCACCACGGGGGCCATGTCCCGCGCGAAGGTGGCCAGCTTGGGTTGATGGGCACTGATGTTGGCGGCCAGGAAGAAGCGCCGACCGGCGGCATGAGTGAGCCGGATGCCCTCCGCCAGGGCCTCAAGGGCGGCGAATTCGTTGTTGCGCACCCGCAGCGAATAGCGGGGCATGCCGGCATAGACGGCATCGGCGCCATAGGCCAGGGCGTAACGGAGGTTCTTGAGGGTACCGGCGGGGGCAAGCAGTTCGGGGGCGTTCATGGCGGGACGATAGCACAAGACCCTGGTGCCCGACCGTCATCTCCGCGCCCTCACCCCAACCCCTCTCCCGCCAGCGGGAGAGGGGCTAGGACTCACTCACCTCCCCGGCTTCCACCGCCGCCTGCAGGCGCTGGATCAGATCCCGCCAGGCCACCTGCCGCGTGAAACCGATCACCTCCACCCGCGGCAGACCCGCCCCCTGGATGATGTAATACCCCACACCATCCGGCGCGGGTGCCACGCCATCCATCTCGCAGACGTCCCCACGCAGCCGGCAGGACAGGCCCAGTTGCCGGTAGCCAAAGGAATCGAAGAAGCGCAGAAAGCCGGTACCCAGCATGCCACCGACACCACCGCCAAGGCCCACCAGATTATCCACCGCCCGCTGGCTGATGCGTCGCCGAAAGCGCTGATCCAGCGGCGTGTACAGAGCCGCGTCGAAGCGCACCGGCTCCCAATTCACCAGGATCATGTCCCTTACATGGCCCCTCAGGCGCCCCTCGATGAGACCGAACTCGAAGGTGTTGGTGATGGACGCCAGATCCAGATTGTCCATCTCCATGTCCGCCCAGAGCACCGGTGCCACGCCGAAGGGCTCCCGCAGACGCAGGTTGCCCACGCGGATCATGCCATCGAAGGCCTGGATCACCAGGCGCCCGCCGACGGTGAGCTCACCACCCTGATAGCGCACCCGGGGAATGCTGCCCGCCAGGGTTCCGGTGAACAGCGGACGGCCAACGCTGGCCGCCAGGCGTTCCATGGAGATGGGCATGACGCTGGCCTCGAAGGTCACCACCGGGTCATCGCTGCCCAGGCCCAGGGCCTCCAGACCGTGCATGCGCAACTCGCCATCGAGTATCGGAACCCGTGCCTCCTGCGTGAGCCGGACACCGTCCTGCTCCAGTTGCAATGCAACGCGGGTCATGCCCAGGGGGATGCGATAGAGGTGCCCACCCTCCAGGGAAACATGACTGACGGGCGCCGCCCCATCAGACTTCCAGATCAATCGCCCATCCAGACCATAGAGGCCCAAACGACCCTTGCGGTCGTCCGCGTCCACGCCGGAGAGGGTGAGGGCTGCCCGCTGCGGAGCGCCCTCGCGAATTTGCAGGCGCCCGGAGATCAGGCCGCCGGTCTCCAGGTCGTCCAGGACGGTGCCGTAGGCAAAGGGCTGCAGGAAGGCCTCGTAAACGGCCGGCAGCCTGGCCCGATCCACGTCCAGGGTGGCCTTCAGACTACCGGGCAGGTGCGCCGGATCCAGGCTCGCCTGCCCTGCCAGACGCAGATCCTCCCCCCAGGCGAGCGCCAGATCCTTCACGGACAGCCTGCCGTCATGCCAATCCACCCGGGTGCTGACGCGGACCGGCTGTTCAGGCCCCACCTCCAGGAAGACCGGATCCACGTACAGGGCACCCTCATCCCAATCCAGGGCCAGCACCCCCTGCCAGGCCGAACCCTCCTGGCGCACATCCCATTGCAGGGACATGCCCAGGCCCTCCCCGGCCAGGGTACCTTCCGCGCCGGCGAAGGCACCGTCGCCCCAGACCACCCGGCCTTGAGTGGCCTGGATGCCATCCATCCCGCCCCGGCCCTTGAAGTCCAGCGCCAGATGACCTTCCATCCGGAAGCCCTCGGGCATCAGAACCTCCAGCGGCACCCCCACCCTTTCTGCCAACCCGCGGACTTCCCGCAACGCCAGCCGCTGGCCCTGAGCACGCACCCCCCACTGCCCCGCGTCGTGCGTGACCGAGACGTCCATACGCCCATCCGCCAGGGGGAGTTGCTTCAGCGTCAGCTCCAGGCGGCCATCAAATCCCAGATCCAGTTGCCCGGACACCTGGTTGAGGGTCAGCCAGGGATGACGTCCAGAGAGCCGGATGGCGGGGCATTTCAGCCGTGTGGGCTCCAGACGCCCTCCGGGGCAAGTCACCTCCAAGGCCTTCGCCGAGCCCACCGGGTCCGGCAGGTGCAGATGATCCACGTGTAGACGAATCGCGTCCGCTCCGGTCGGGCCGGGCGCCAGCGTCATCTCCAGCGTGACACCCGTCATGGACCAGCCATCGCCCTGCACATCGCCAATATCCAGCATCCACCGCCCCGAGGCCGACGATGCCATCAGCAGCAGGGTGATCAGCATCCAGGTTGGCAAGGCGAAACGGAGCAAGGTGGGCAGAATCCACACAGAAAATGGGTGATGGGGCCGCAGCCCACCAGTAAGCCCGAAAAACGGGTCAGTGCGGCGCCTGAACACTTGACATTATGCACAAGGGGCCCGCGACGGGCACACCCTGCACGCTGATCCCGCCACCTTCAGTCAGACTTGAGAACACTCAAAATAAGCTCAATATATCAGACAGTTACGATATTGATCAAAAAGTAATCAGTCTGAGAACAGGCCACGTGCCACGGGGGCTGGGAGCAGTTTCCGACACACCATCCACAGAGTTATCCACAGCTTTTGTGGATAATGGGAAATTCCCCTGTGATACACCGCATTTGCGTCGTCGAGGGCACGAAGCACTTCAGGTTTGGTCCACAAGTCCCAGGTCCGGGTCCTCGCCGCAAACGTGCCCGAATGGCCTTCCGCTGTCACCTTGAACTTGAGATATTACGCCCTGTGAGACGCCGCCATTATCACAGACCCCGACGCTGGTCATTCCGGCGCTTCCTGATCCGCCTGACGGTGGGGGTTGTCCTGTTGCTGCTGGTTTCCACGACCCTGGTGGTGGGTGGACTGCGCTGGGTCGATCCGCCCACCACGGCCTTCATGGTGTTGCATGAGAATTCCAGCCGCGCCTCCGGGCACAAGGTGCCGGTGCGCCACGAATGGGTGCCCCGGGATCGCATCGCTCCCGAGGCGGCCTATGCGGTGATCGCCGCCGAGGACCAGAACTTCATGAATCACCGGGGCTTTGATTTCGGTTCCATCCGTGCGGCCCTTCGGGAATACCGGGAGGGAGGACGACTCAGGGGCGCCAGCACCATCAGTCAGCAGGCGGCCAAGAACGTGTTCCTGTGGCCAGAGCGCAGTCTCCTGCGCAAGGGAGTGGAAGCTTATCTGACCGTATTCATCGAGTGGCTCTGGCCCAAGCAGCGCATCCTGGAGGTGTATCTCAATGCTGCCCAGTTCGGGCCGAACATCTACGGGGTGGAGGCGGCCAGCCAGGCCTACTTCGACAAACCGGCCAGCCACCTCACCCAGTCGGAGGCGGCACGCCTGGCGGCAGTGCTGCCGGGCCCGGTGCGCCTGAGGGCCAATCGTCCATCCTCCTATGTACTGGAGCGGCAGGCCTGGATCGAGCGCCAGGTGCCACAATTGAAGAGGGCGGGTTATCTGGAGGGGGTATGGGCCTCACCCACGGGTGACCACACTGGGCAACCCCCTCTTTTCCCGCAGGATGGCGTGGCACTGAAACATCGCCTGACACCGGCTTCCGGTGATACGGTGCGTAAAGACCTGACCAAACCCGGATTCTTCGCGAGCCAGGAGGGAATGATGACCACATTGATCGACCTGCATGCTGCCGATGAGTCAGCGCGGTGGCAGATCGTCAACGACGGTGTCATGGGGGGGCTGTCACGCAGCCGGTTCCAGATCAGCGAGGAGGGTGTGGCGGTCTTCACGGGGGAGATTTCCCTGGCCAACAACGGCGGCTTCGCCTCCGTGCGCCGGATACCCGATACCCTTGAGATGGGTCAGGCCCGTGGCATCCTGTTACGGGTGCGTGGCGACGGGCGCACCTACCAGTTGCGACTGCGCACCGACACCGGGAACGATGCCATGGCCTACCGCCAGCACTTTGATACCACGGAGGGTGAATGGCGGGAGGTGGAACTGCCCTTCGACGGCTTCGAACCCGTGTTCCGTGGCCGAATCCTCTCCGATGCCCCGCCCCTGAAACCGGCCCAGGTGCGTCAACTGGGCTTCATGCTCGCCGACAAGGCCGCAGGGCCCTTCGTGCTGGAGATCGGGGCCGTGGCACTCATGGACTGAGTTCGCCCCGACGCATCAGTCCAGAACGTCGTTCAGACTGACGCCAACCCCCACGGTATTCTGGTACCAGTTGTAATCGATCAGACTCTCCCCGTAGCCGGAGAAGACCTGCACGTAGCCGCGCAGCGGACCGAGCACGGGAGGCGAAGTCCACGAGGCCGATAGCGCACCCCGACCCGTGGACGGGTTGCCCCGCAGCATGGCAGTGAAGCGGTGATCCCCATGGCGGTACGAAGCCGTCAGGTCCCCATAGCCGTAATAGTCGGTGATATCCGGATTATCGTCCCTTTGCTTGCCTTCCGGCACCCGATGCCATAGCCGCCCCACCAGGGCCAGGTCGTCCCGCTCCAGACCGACCCCCGCGTACAACCGATCCCAACTGCGTGAAAGAATCTCGGACCGACCATTGGAATGGTGCAGGAAGCCCAGGTTGAGCACCTCCCAATCGAAACCGGCCAGGCGCAGACCGGGGCGATAGCTGAGGATCAACTCGGGCGAATAGTTGGTCTCCCGGAAAGGACGTGACACGTCCTCGTTGTACACCTGCCACTGACTCTGCTGGGTGTAACCCGCCCACACGCCCCAGCGACGGTCATGGGTGGTCCACAGGCGCGCCTTGAAACTGAACTGAAACTTGGACTCCACCGAGTCCAGATCCTGATCAGCCGCGGGATCGATCCCCGCCAGTGGCGCGAAGGGCCGGTCATTGGTGCGATCGGAGTATCGGGCCGGGAGGAAGTAATTGGGTTGATGCACCCGCAGCATGTGCGCATCGGAGTCGGGTGAGAATCCCCAGGTGCTGGCAAGCCGGGAAGTGGGACGCCCCTCCGCCGACTCACGGGCGGGCGGCTCGGGCGGCTCCGGCTCGGGTAATTCGATGGCGGTGAGCGCATCCGCGGCGGGGGCCGCATCCGTTTGCTCGCCGACCAGAGCGTCGTAACAGGCCAGGCGTTCATCATCCGCGTTGATCCGCGCGCAGTCTTCCCACGTGATGGCCGCGCCCGACATCGGCCAGCAGGCGACGAACGCCAGCATCAACGGGGAGGGCCTGCAGAAGCGACGGTGCGTCAGCTGGAGCTTTACCAAGTGTGTGGGGGGCATGCGGGGGGGCGATTTTTGGAGCGGCGATCAGGATACAGCATAGGTCAGCACGCCGTGCGAATGAAAGGCAGCCCCCGCAGGGATTCATCCAGGGCAACCGACAGCCCATTGCCACCGCCCCCCCTGGCACGAACCCCGCCCCCGTGGGAGCGGCGCGCCAGGTTCCACTATCGTCTGCTGCTGTCCGGCACGAACCCCGCCCCCGTGGGAGCGGCCCTCGGCCGCGAAGGGCTTTTCGAAAAGAACGCCGTGGCGTCCGGACCTCGGGGTGCCCGGATTCCTGTAAGCGGGCTCCAGCCGCAGGAAGCGGCTGCAGAGCCTACATGGATGTATTCACGGCGTCCCGCTGCAAGGGATCCGGGCACCCCGAGGTCCACTCCGCTCTCCGGCCTGGGTGCGAGGCCGACCGTCAGGCCCTTCGCGGCCGAGGGCCGCTCCCACGGGGAGACGCCGATCATAGGGAGTGGGTTCAGCCGAGCCGGGATCAGCCGGCCACAGCCTCTTTCACCACCTCCAGTGCAGGACGACCCTGGCGGTCAGTCACGCCCTCGAGCCAGGGCTCCAGCGCCTCGGGGTTGTCACGCAGCCAGTCGCGGGCCGCCTGCTTGGGATCCACGTCCTGGTTCATGATCTGATCCATGAGGTGATTTTCCATCTCCAGGGTGAAGCTCAACTGCTTGAGGAACTGGCCCACATTGGGACAGCGGTCCACATAGCCGGTCTGCACATTGGTGTGCACGGTGGCGGCCCCGAAGTCCGGGCCAAAGAAATCCTCGCCGCCCTCCAGATAGGCAATATCGAAACGGGTGTTCATGGGGTGAGGTTCCCAGGCCAGGAATACTATCCAGTCGCCATTGCCGGTGCTGCGGCGCACCTCGCCCAGCATGCCCGCCTCGCTGGACTCCATCACCCGGAAGCGACTCAGGCCATAGGCATCCTGGTCGATCATGTCATGGATGATCTCGTTGCCGTCATTGCCCGACTCCAGGCCATAGATCCGTCCACCGAACTCCCGGCGGTGCTCAGCCAGGTCGGAAAAATGTGTCACGCCCGCATCGTGCACATACTGGGGAACCGCCAGCGTGTATTTGGCGCCCGTGAGGTTGGTGGCAATGGTCTCCACCGTGCCCCGAGTCTCGTAGGGTTCGATGATGCTGGCCATGCTGGGCATCCAGTTGCCCAGAAAGACATCAAAATCATCATTGGCCAGACCACCATAAGCGATGGGCACCGACACGGTGAGGCTGGTGGTGTCGTAGCCCAAGGCCTCAAGGACCACACGGGCCGTGGCGGTGGTGGCCGTGATGTCAGTCCAGCCCACCTCGGCGAAGCGCACCTGGCCACAGGCCTCGGGTTCGTCGCTGCCTGCCAGGGTGGCAAACGGGGCAGCCAGCATGCAGATCGCCGCGCCGGCGGTCAGGATTCGGGGTAATGAAGCCATGAAAGGTTCTCTCCCATACAGTTGATCGGATATTGATTGAACGTTCATTCAAACACACATTGAACGCTCATTCAATTTTGGTTAGAGTGAAGGTCATATCCACGACCAGGGACAGAGCATGCCTCATCACGGATCACTCAACGGACGCCGCGAGCAACTCATCCGGGCCAATCTGACCGCCATCCACCAGTATGGACTGGCGGATGCCACCATTGCCCGCATTGCCCGACTGGCGGGGGTGTCCACCGGCATCATCAGCCATTACTTTGGCGGCAAGTCCGGGCTGATGGAGGCCACCATGCGCCACCTGCTGGCCGAACTGGGCCGGGCCGTCACGGAGCGCCGCCAGGGCCTGGACGCCGACGACGTGGAAGGGCATGTGGACGCCATCATCGACGGCAATTTCGACTCGACACAGACCAATCGGGCCGCCATGCGCACCTGGCTGGAGTTCTGGGCATCCAGTATGCACCAGCCTGCGCTGCAGCGACTGCAGCGGGTGAACGAACGGCGCCTATACTCGAATTTGTGCCACCAGTTCCGCAAACGCCTGCCACCCACTCAGGCACGGGATGCGGCCCGCTCGGTGGCTGGCCTGATCGACGGCCTGTGGCTGCGGGGCGCGCTACACCCCGACGGCATCGACATCAACGGCTGCCGCCGCCTGGCGCGGGAAAACGCCCGCTTCTGGCTGGCCCAGACCCACTGACCCCACTCCGGAGCCCCCTCATGCCACTACCCCAGATCGACCCGATTCAGGGCGGTTACATTCATGGCCGTCGGGTGACCGACCCCAGCGGCCCGTGTTTCGACACGGTCAACCCGGCCACGGGCCAGACCCTGGCCCGCGTGCAGAGCAGCGCCCCGGAGCAGGTGGATGCCGCCGTGCAATCGGCCCGTGAGGGCCAGCGGGTCTGGGCCGCCCTGAGCCCCATGGTACGGGGCCGGGTGCTGCGCCGGGCTGCGGACCTGCTGCGCGAGCGCAACGACGCGCTGGCAACCCTGGAGACCCTGGATACCGGCAAGCCCATCAGCGAGACCACCGCCGTGGACATCCAGACGGGCGCGGATGCCCTGGAGTACTTTGCCGGCGTGGCCATGGCGCTGGAGGGTGAACAGATCCCCCAGGGCGAGCAGGCCTTCATCTACACCCGCCGCGAGCCCCTGGGGGTCTGCGCGGGCATTGGCGCCTGGAACTATCCCCTGCAGATCGCCTGCTGGAAGGCGGCCCCCGCCCTGGCCGCCGGCAATGCCATGGTGTTCAAGCCCAGCGAGGTGACGCCACTCTCGGCCCTTGTGCTGGCGGAGATCCTCACCGAGGCCGGGCTGCCGGAGGGTGTATTCAATGTGGTGCAAGGAGATGCGGATACCGGGCGTGCCCTGACCGGTCACCCGGAGATTGCCAAGGTCTCGTTCACGGGTGAGGTGGAAACGGGCAAGGCGGTCACCGCCGATTCGGCCAGCAGCAATCTCAAGCAGGTGACCATGGAACTGGGGGGCAAGTCGCCGCTGATCATCTTTGCCGACGCGGATCTGGAACAGGCGGTGAGCGCCGCCCTGATGGCCAATTTCTACAGCAGCGGCCAGATCTGCACCAACGGCACCCGGGTGTTCGTGGAATCGTCCGTACGCGAAGCGTTCGAGGCGCGCTTGCTCGAACGCATCGGGAAGATCCGTGCCGGGGATCCCCTGGACCCCGAGACCAATCTGGGTCCGCTGATCAGCCATGCCCATCGGGACCAGGTGATGGACCATATCGACCGGGCCCGTGCCGATGGTCTGAAACTGCTCATTGGGGGCGAGACCCTGTCGCCCGGCTCGGCGCCGGAAGGGGCCTTCGTGGCCCCCACAGTGTTTGCCGATTGCCCCGACGATCACCCCCTCGTGCGTCAGGAGGTGTTCGGACCGGTGATGGTGCTGCAATCCTTTGCCTCCGAGCAGGAGGTGATCCAGCGGGCCAACGACACGCGCTACGGCCTGGCGGCGGGGGTATTCAGCCGCGACCTGTCCCGGGCCCACCGGGTGATCCATCAGTTGCAGGCGGGGATCTGCTGGATCAACACCTACAACCTGTCGCCGGTGGAGATGCCGGTGGGGGGTTACAAGCAATCGGGGCTTGGGCGGGAGAACGGGCTGGCGGCGCTGGAGCATTACACCCAGCGCAAGTCGGTGTACGTGGAACTGGGAGAGGTGCAGAGCGTGTTTTGACGGGGGGGGCTCCGCGTCCCTCACCCCCCATCTGTGCACCCCCAACCCATTCAACCAAGGGGCATTACCCCATGAAAACCAATACATACGACTACATCATCATCGGCGCCGGCTCCGCCGGGGCCGTGCTGGCAGCCCGCCTCACCGAGGACCCGGACACCCGGGTGCTGCTGCTGGAAGCCGGTGGCCGGGACTGGCGCCTGGACTTTCGCACCCAGATGCCCGCCGCCCTCGCCTATCCGCTGCAGGGCCGACAGTACAACTGGGCCTTCCAGACCGAGCCCGAACCCCACATGAACTGGCGACGCATGGACTGCGGCCGGGGCAAGGGCTTGGGCGGCTCCTCACTGATCAACGGCATGTGCTACATCCGTGGCAACGCCCTGGACTACGACCACTGGGCCAGCGATTTTGGCCTGCCCGGCTGGGAATACGCCCACTGCCTGCCCTATTTTCGCAAGGCCGAGACCCGGGACATCGGCGCCAATGACTACCATGGTGACCAGGGGCCGCTGTATGTCACCACGCCCAAGCCCGGCAACAACCCCCTCTTCGAGACCTTCATCCAGGCCGCCGAACAGGCTGGTTACCCCCGCACGGAGGACGTGAACGGATACCAGCAGGAGGGTTTTGGCCCCATGGACCGCACCACCACGGCCCGGGGCCGCCGCGCCAGCACTTCGCGAGGCTACCTGGATCAGGCCCGGCAGCGGCCCAATCTGGACATCCAGGTCCGCGCCCTCACCGACCACATCATCATGGAGGGTCGCACCGCCCGAGGCGTGAGTTACATCCAGCGGGGCCGCCGCCAGGAGGTTCGGGCCGAACGGGAGGTGCTGGTCTGCGCCGGCGCCATCCTCTCCCCTGCCATCCTGAAGCGCTCGGGGATCGGTCCCGCCCAGGAGCTGGTGGACCTGGATATCCCCGTGATCCATGGACTCCCCGGCGTGGGCAACAACCTCCAGGATCATCTGGAAATCTATGTGCAGTATGCGTGCAAGGAACCCATCAGCCTGTATCCGGCCCTGAAGTGGTGGAACCAGCCCTGGATCGGCGCCCAGTGGCTGCTGGGCGGGCGCGGCATCGGGGCCAGCAATCAGTTCGAGGCGGCCGGGTTCATCCGCAGTGAAACCCGTTTTGACTGGCCCAACCTGCAGTACCACTTCCTGCCCATCGCCATCAATTACAACGGCACTCAGGCGGTGGAGGCCCACGGCTTCCAGGCCCATGTGGGTTCCATGCGCTCACCCAGCCGGGGGCACGTGCGCCTGGCCGCTGCAGACCCGAGGCAGGCGCCGCGGATCAGCTTCAATTACATGAGTCATGAGCAGGACTGGCGTGAGTTCCGGGACGCCATCCGCCTCACCCGGGAGATCATGGCCCAGCCAGCCCTGGATCGTTACCGGGGCCGCGAACTGGCCCCCGGGGCCCAGGCCAGGTCGGACCTGGAGCTGGACGAGTTCGTCCGCAATCACGCGGAAACGGCCTATCACCCCTGCGGCTCCTGTCGCATGGGCACGGCGGAGGATGACATGGCCGTGGTGGACGACCAGGGACGGGTACATGGGGTGGAAGGGCTGCGGGTGGTGGATGCGTCCATCATGCCTCGCATCGTCACGGGGAATCTCAATGCGCCCACCATCATGATGGCGGAGAAGATCGCTGATCGCATCCGGGGTCGGGAGGCGCTGCCTGCGTCGCAGGCACCGGTGTATCGGGTGGAGGCGGGGAGTCCGACCCGGTTGCAGGGGGAGCGAGCGGCTTAAAGCCCCTCTCCCCACCGGGGAGAGGGGTTGGGGTGAGGGGGGCGGGCGCCCCCCCAGGCTTACTTCACCTTGGGGTCCAGCTCGCCGGACTTGTAGCGGGCCACCATGGCCTCCAGGTTCATGGGCCGGATCTTGGAGGCCATGCCGGCACAACCGAAGGCCTCGTAACGGGCCTTGCAGATGTCCTTCATGGCGGCGGTGGAGGCCTTGAGGAATTTGCGCGGATCGAATTCCTTGGGGTTCTCGGCCAGGAACTTGCGCACCGCGCCGGTGGAGGCCATGCGCAGGTCGGTGTCGATGTTCACCTTGCGTACGCCGTGCTTGATGCCCTCCTGGATCTCCTCCACGGGCACACCGTAGGTCTCGCCCATGTCGCCGCCGTACTGGTTGATGATCTTCAGCCACTCCTGGGGCACCGAGGAGGAGCCGTGCATCACCAGGTGGGTGTCGGGGATGCGGGCGTGGATCTCCTTGATGCGCTGGATGGCCAGAATGTCACCGGTCGGCGGACGGGTGAACTTGTAGGCGCCGTGGGAGGTGCCGATGGCGATGGCCAGGGCGTCCACATGGGTCTTCTTGACGAAATCAGCGGCCTCGTCCGGATCGGTGAGCAGCTGATCATGGGACAGGGTGCCCTCGGCACCGGAACCGTCCTCTTCGCCGGCCTGGCCGGTCTCCAGGGAGCCCAGACAACCCAGCTCACCCTCCACGGAAACGCCCACCCAGTGGGCCATGTCGGCCACCTGTCGGGTGACTTCCACGTTGTAGTCGTAGGTGGACGGTGTCTTCATGTCAGGCATCAGGGAGCCGTCCATCATCACCGAGGTGAACCCGGACTGGATGGAGGCCTGGCACACCGCCGGCTCACCGCCGTGGTCCTGGTGCAGCACCACGGGGATGTGAGGGTACTGTTCCACCGCGGCCACGATCAGGTGACGCAGGAAGGGCTCGCCAGCGTATTTGCGGGCACCGGCCGAGGCCTGGATGATCACCGGCGAGTCCACCTCGTCGGCAGCCTGCATGATGGACTGCACCTGCTCCAGGTTGTTGGCGTTGTACGCGGGCATGCCATAGCCATGTTCGGCAGCATGGTCCAGCAGTTGTCGAAGGGAAATCAGGGCCATTGGGACCTCCTTTTGGTTTGCTTGAGAAACAATTTATCGCAGGTTCGCTATCGTTATCATGACCTGACCGCCGCGGTCACATACCCGGACCGACAGCGGCGGTTTGCTGCATTCAGGTGACGCCATCCTGGAGCGCGCCCACCTGGACGATCTTCATGGCATTGGTGCCACCCATCACCCCGGTCAGATCCCCCTTGGTGATGATGACCAGGTCCTCGTCCCGCACCACCCCAGCCTCCCGAAGGATGTCCACCACCTGGCGGTTATTCTCCGCGTGACTGGTGTTTTCGCTCACGAACAGTATCGGGTAAACGCCGCGGTACAGGGCCATTTTGCGGCAGGAGCGCTCGTGGCGGGTCATGGCGAAGATGGGTATGCCGGAACTGATCCGGGACATCCACTGGGCCGTGGAGCCGGATTCCGTCATGGCGGCGATGGCGCGCACATCCAGGTGATTGGCCGTGTACATGGTGGCCATGGCGATGGCCTCATCCACCCGCTGGAAATAGCTGTCCATGCGATGGGTGGACACCCGGGCGCTGCGCTGGCGCTCGGCGGCCTCACAGATGCGCCCCATGGCCGCCACGGCCTTGTCGGGATACCGCCCGGTGGCCGTCTCTCCCGAGAGCATGACGGCGTCGGTGCCATCGAGCACGGCGTTGGCCACATCGAACACCTCGGCCCGGGTGGGAATGGGGCTGGTGATCATGGACTCCATCATCTGGGTGGCCGTGATCACCACCTTGTTGCGGGTGCGGGCATCATGGATGAGGCGCTTCTGCACGCCGGGCAGTTCCGCATCGCCGATCTCCACCCCCAGATCGCCTCGGGCGATCATGATGGCGTCGGTGGCCTCCAGGATCTCGTCACTGGCGGTGACCGCCTCAGCCCGTTCGATCTTGGCGCAGATGGCACCATCCCCCCCGGCATCCCGCAGGCGCTGGCGGGCCTGATGGATGTCATCGGCACAGCGAGGGAAGGAGATGGCCAGGTAATCCACCTCCAGTTCCGCCGCCAGGCGGATGTCGTTCACGTCCTTGTCGGTGAGTGCCGCGGCGGAGAGGCCGCCCCCCTGGCGGTTGATGCCCTTGTTGTTGGACAGGGTGCCGCCCACCACCACATGAGTGTGGATGCGCGGGCCATCCACCCGCTGCACCTCCAGCACCAGACGGCCATCATCCAGCAAAAGGACATCCCCGGCGTTCACGTCCCCGGGCAACTCCTTGTAGGTGAGGCCGACCTTCTGAACATCTCCCAGCCCTGGATCCAGTTCGGCATCCAGCACGAAGGGATCGCCCTCGTTCAGTTCGACACTGCCCTTGGCAAACCGGGCGATGCGGATCTTGGGGCCTTGCAGATCCCCCAGCACGGCGATGATGCGCGAGGCCTCGGCGGCGGCTTCGCGCAACCGGCTGACGCGCTTGCGATGATCATCCGCCTCGCCATGGGAAAAATTGATGCGTACCACGTCGACTCCCGCCCGCACCAACGCCCGCATGGCTGCGGGCGAGTCCGTGGCCGGTCCCAGCGTGGCGACTATCTTGGTTCTACGCATGTTGGGCCTGTTCCTGTGTTCTGGGCACTTCGTTCGGGGCAGGGGCCATTTCACCTCTGCCGGATCGCTCGCCCGCGGCCAGGGCCGCCCCACCGGGGACACGAGCACCCATGGTGGGAACGGCTAAGGTCGCGAGCCGCACAGCACGGAACTCAGGCCTTGGCCCGGGCCTCCAGCATGGCCACCGCCGGCAGCGTCTTGCCTTCCAGGAACTCCAGGAAGGCACCGCCGCCGGTGGAGATATAGGAGATGCGCTCGGACAGGCCATATTTGTCGATGGCTGCCAGGGTGTCGCCGCCCCCGGCGATGGAGAAGGCATCGCTCTCGGCGATGGCTTCGCCCATGGCGCGGGTGCCGGCGGCGAACTGGTCGAACTCGAACACGCCCACCGGGCCGTTCCAGACAATGGTGCCGGCCTTTTTCATGAGTTCGGCATAGGTGGCCGCCGTTTCCGGGCCCACGTCGAAGATCATGTCATCCTCGGCCACCGCGTCCACGGAGCGGTTGCTGGCCTCGGTGGACTCGGAGAACTCCTTGCCCACGCACACATCGGTGGGCACCGGGATCTCGCCGCCCTTGGCCTTGGCGGCTTCCATCAGGCGCTTGGCCTCGGCCACCAGGTCGGCCTCGTACAGGGACTTGCCCACGCCATGCCCCTGGGCGGCGATGAAGGTGTTGGCGATGCCGCCGCCGACGATGAGCTGATCCACCTTGGTGGACAGGGATTCGAGCACGGTGAGCTTGGTGGACACCTTGGAGCCACCCACAATGGCCACCAGCGGCCGTTTGGGGTTGCCCAGGGCCTTGCCCAGGGCCTCCAGTTCAGCCGCCAGCAGCGGCCCGGCGCAGGCCACCGGAGCGAACTTGCCGGCGCCATGGGTGGAGGCCTGGGCCCGGTGGGCGGTACCGAAGGCATCCATCACGTAGATGTCGCACAGGGCAGCATATTGCTTTGAGAGCGCCTCGTCGTCCTTCTTTTCGCCCTTGTTGAAGCGCACGTTCTCCAGCAGCACCACTTCACCATCCTGAACCTCCACGCCATCCAGATAATCGCGCACCAGTTTCACCTTCTGGCCCAGCAGGCCGGAGAGGTGTTCGGCCACCGGCGCCAGGGAGTCCTCCTCGGAGAACACGCCCTCTTCCGGGCGCCCCAGATGGGACATGAGCATCACCCGGGCTCCGGCCTTCATGGCGTGCTGGATGGTGGGCAGACTGGCGCGGATCCGGGCGTCGGACGTGACCTTGCCGCCCTTGACGGGCACATTCAGATCCTCGCGGATGAGGACCCGTTTACCCTTGAGATCCAGATCGGTCATCTTGATGACGGACATTGATGTGACTCCTTTGATGGTTTTGGCATTTTTTGTTTTAAGAACACTTTGGCAAACCCGGTGAGGGCTTGGCAAAGGGTTCTTCGGGTGCCCTCCGTTTGCCCCTCATCCCCGGCCCTTCTCCCCACGGGGGAGAAGGGGGCCAAAGCCCCCTCTCCCCTTGGGGAGAGGGGTTGGGGTGAGGGCGCCGAAGCCCTTAACCCACGTGCTGCACCAGACGCAGCATGTTGCAGGTGTAGCCGTACTCGTTGTCATACCAGGCCACCACCTTGACGAAAGTGGGATCCAGCTGGATACCCGCCTCGGCGTCGAAGATGGAGGGCATGCTCACGCCGCGGAAATCCGTGGCCACCACCTTGTCGGAGGTGTAGCCCAGCACGCCCTTGAGTTCACCCTCGGAGGCGGACTGCATGGCCTTGCAGATGTCGTCGTAGCTGGCGTCCTTGTCCAGTTCCACGGTGAGATCCACCACGGAGACATCGGAGGTGGGCACCCGGAAGGCCATGCCAGTGAGCTTGCCGTTCAGGCTGGGCAGCACCTTGCCCACGGCCTTGGCGGCACCGGTGGAGGACGGGATGATGTTCTCCAGGATGCCGCGCCCACCGCGCCAGTCCTTCTGGGAAGGGCCGTCCACGGTCTTCTGGGTGGCGGTGGCCGCATGCACGGTGGTCATCAGGCCACGCTTGATGCCGAACTGGTCGTTCAGCACCTTGGCCACCGGGGCCAGGGCGTTGGTGGTGCAGGAGGCGGCGGAGATGATGGCCTGATCGGCATAGTCCTTGTGGTTCACGCCGTACACGAACATGGGGGTGGCGTCCTTGGACGGGGCACTCTGCACTACCTTCCTGGCACCCGCGTCGATGTGCTTCTGACAGGTCTCTTCGGTGAGGAAGAAGCCGGTGGACTCGATCACCACGTCCACACCCACGTCGCCCCACTTGAGGTTGGCCGGATCGCGCTCGGCGGTCAGGCGGATCTTCTTGCCCTTGACCACCATGTGCTCGCCTTCCACGGACACATCACCGTTGAAGCGGCCGTGCACGGAGTCGTAGCGCAGCATGTAGGCCAGGTATTCGGGCTCGAGCAGGTCGTTGATGGCCACCACTTCCAGTTCCGGGAACTCCTGGGAAATGGCGCGGAAGGCCATGCGGCCGATGCGGCCGAAACCATTGATACCGACTTTGATCGTCATAACGTTACTGTCTCCATCTTACGGGTCATCATTTTTGTAATGGTTGGCCGCTGCCGAAGCCGGCAGCGGCCAGTGGATCACATGACGTCTTCCACTGCCTGCACGACGTTGTCCACCGTGAAGCCGAAGTAGTCCATCAGGGCATCACCCGGGGCGGATTCGCCAAAGCCTTCCATGCCGACCACCTTGCCGTCCAGGCCCACGTAGCGGAACCAGCCCTGGGTGGCCGCGGCCTCCACGGCCACACGGGCACGCACGGAGGCGGGCAGCACCGACTCGCGGTAGTCCGCGTCCTGGGCATCGAACAGATCCGTGCAGGGCATGGAGACCACGCGCACCTTGCGGCCCTTGTCGGCCAGCCGGGCGGCGGCATCCATGGCCAGGGCCACTTCGGAACCGGTGGCGATAAGGATCGCATCGGGGGTGCCGTCGGTGTCCTTGAGGACGTAACCGCCGCGGGACACGTTGGCCAGTTGCTGCGAATCACGTTGCTGGTGCGGCAGCCCCTGACGGGACAGGCTCAGGGCGGTGGGGCCATCCTTGCGTTCGATGGCACATTTCCAGGCCACGGCGGTTTCCACCGCATCGCAGGGGCGCCAGAGGGACATGTTGGGGATCAGGCGCAGGCTCGGCACCTGCTCCACCGGCTGGTGGGTGGGGCCATCCTCGCCCAGACCGATGGAGTCGTGGGTGAGCACGTAGATGGCGCGCTGCTTCATCAGGGCCGACATGCGCAGGCCATTACGGGCATAGTCGCTGAAGATCAGGAAGGTGCCGCCATAGGGGATGAAGCCGCCGTGCAGGGCGATGCCGTTCATGATGGCCGCCATGCCGAACTCGCGCACGCCGTAGTAGATGTAGTTGCCGTCGGCGTTTTCGCGGCTGACACCGCGGGCACCACCCCAGAGGGTGAGGTTGGAGCCGGCCAGGTCGGCGGAGCCGCCCATCAGTTCCGGAAGCGCCGGGGCATAGCCGCCGATGCTTTGCTGGGAAGCCTTGCGACTGGCCACCTTCTCGGCCTTGTCCACGGTCTCCTGGATGAAGGCAGTGGCCTTCTCCTGCCAGTCGGCGGGCAGGTCACCACTCATGCGGCGGGTGAATTCGGCGGCCAGTTCCGGATGGGCCTTCTTGTACTCATCAAAGCGGGCCTGCCAGGCCTGCTCGGCCTGGGCGCCCTTGTCCTTGGCGCTCCAGCCGGCGTAGATGTCCTCTGGAATCACGAAGGGTTCATGCTGCCAGCCCAGGGTCTCGCGCACCAGCTTGATCTCGTCATCGCCCAGGGGGGCTCCGTGGCATTCCTCCTTGCCCTGCTTGTTGGGGGAGCCCCAGCCGATGATGGTCTTGCAACAGATCAGGGTCGGGCGATCGGTGACACCGCGGGCCTCCTCGGTGGCCTTCTTCACGGCCTCGGCGTCGTGACCGTCCACGTTGCGCACCACATGCCAGCCATAGGCCTCGAAGCGGGCGGGGGTGTCGTCGGTGAACCAGCCTTCCACCTCACCATCGATGGAGATGCCGTTGTCATCGTAGAAGGCGATGAGCTTGCCAAGGCCCAGGGTGCCGGCCAGGGAGCAGACCTCGTGGGAGATGCCTTCCATCAGGCAGCCGTCGCCCAGGAAGACGTAGGTGTGGTGATCGACGATGTCATGCCCGGGGCGGTTGAACTGACCCGCCAGGGCCTTTTCGGCGATGGCCATGCCCACCGCATTGGCCAGCCCCTGCCCCAGCGGACCGGTGGTGGTCTCCACACCGGCGGTGTAGCCGTATTCCGGGTGACCAGGGGTCTGGGAGTGCAACTGGCGGAACTGCTTGAGCTCGTCCATGGGCAGGTTGTAGCCGGTGAGGTGCAGCAGTGAGTACACCAGCATGGAGCCGTGGCCGTTGGACATGACGAAACGGTCGCGATTCACCCAGTGAGGGTTGTCCGGATTGTGAGTGAGAAAATCATTCCACAGCACTTCGGCGATATCGGCCATGCCCATGGGGGCGCCGGGGTGACCGGACTTGGCTTTCTGGACCGCGTCCATGGAAAGCGCGCGTACGGCGTTGGCTAGCTCTTTGCGAGACGGCATGCAGTTCTCCTCAAGTGATTTAAAACGACAAAACAGGGGTGGCCGCGATGACACCTATTGACGGTGTTCTTGTTCTTCTCCACGACATTCAATGATCGCGGCGACCGGGAATCGGGTGTTGCAAGACCAGCCTGAAGGTGGCGTTCAGCATCTGACACATCTCGCATTCAGATACCTTGACATTGCGCATTCCTTGGCCTGGTCACAACTTCGGAGCGGTGCATTTTCGCTGACAGAATGCTTCGGAGCAAGTCCGAGAGTTTCACATGGCCTTTTGCTGCACTGCCTCATAAAACTTCAACGACACTCTCCGGAATCACTCTTGATTCCTTTAATACTCAAGCGGGTCGTTGTTGCGGTAGCGTGCGCGCCAAAAAATGGGGAATTCTCATAAGAAACACGCTCATGCGGGACAAGGTGATGGCCTCGGCGGCACCCGGGTGATTAAAATGCGCGCACTCAAGGCGATAAACCCGCTTCCAGGGCACTCCCCCCATGCATCCAATCCGCATCCTCTTTCTCCACGGCTGGCAATCCAGCCCCGGGGGCCTCAAGCCCACACATCTGCTCAGTCACGGTCATGAGGTGATCAATCCTCCCCTGGACGATGATGACTTCCAGGCCGCCATGGACACCGCCCAGGCCACCCTTCACGCCCATCGCCCGCAGGTGATCGTGGGATCCTCCCGGGGCGGGGCCGTGGCCATGAACCTGCACACCGGGGACATCCCCCTGGTCCTGCTATGCCCCGCCTGGCGTCACTGGGGCCAGGCCAATCGCGTCAAACCGGGCACCCTGATCCTGCATGCCCGCGAGGACGAGACCATTCCCTTTGCCGACTCCCAGGAACTGCTGGCACGCAGCGGCCTGCCCGACCACTGCCTCATCGAGGTGGGGCGGGATCATCGCCTGGCCGACCCGGAGCCCCTGCAGGCCATGCTGGAGGCCTGCGAGCGCCAGGCACGGCTGTATCCGTGATGGCCGCCGGCGCCCAGGCCATCGACCGCCTGCCCTTGACCCGGCAGGCCCATCACACCCTGGAGGGCTGTCTTGCCGAGGGAGATCACGTGGTGGATGCCACCGCCGGCAACGGTCACGACACCCTGTTCCTGGCGCGCCAGGTGGGCGCCACGGGGCACGTGTGGGCGTTCGATATCCAGGCCCAGGCCCTGCAGGCCACCCGGGCACGCCTGGAGGCAGAGGGCCTGGCATCACGGGTCACGCCGGTCCACTCCGGACATCAGCACCTGGCTCAATATCTGCCGGAAAACCTGCGTGGCAGGATCAAGGCCGTGATGTTCAACCTGGGCTATCTGCCCGGCGGCGACCATGGCATCGTCACCCATCCACGACATACCCTCGCGGCCCTTGAGACCGCGCTGGACTGGCTGCACCCCGACGGCATGATCAGTCTGATGATGTACCGGGGCCACCCCGGCGGGCAGGAAGAACACGCCGCCATCGAGGCCTGGTTGCGGGAACGCCGGGATATCGTCTGCGACAGGACCCGGGAGCGCCCCTTCCCTTCTCCCGTGCTGAAGTGCCTCAAACGGGCCTGATGGATCTCTATCCGGGCACACCGGCATGGCATCCGGCGCATCAGGCTTCGTATAATCCGCGCCCATGTTGATTGTCGCTCCATACCACCGCGCCGGCCGGCCCGCCCCGGAGGCCGCCCCATGAAGAACACCCTCCGCCCGGGCTTGTTGCGCCACGCCATCGGCCCCGGCCTGCTCATGGCCGGGGCGGCCATCGGCGTGTCGCACCTGGTGCAATCCACCCGCGCCGGGGCCGAATACGGCCTGCTGTTGCTGCCGTTGGTGCTGCTGGCCTGCCTCCTCAAATACCCCTTTCTGGAATTCGGGCCCCGCTATGCGGCCGCCACCGGAGAGAACCTGCTGATCGGCTATCGTCGTCTGGGGCGCTGGGCCCTGGGGCTGTTCGCCCTGGTCACCCTGGGGACGATGTTCATCATCCAGGCGGTGGTGACCGTGGTGACGGCAGGGCTGTTCGGCATGGTGTTCGGTATGGACGCCTCGCCGGCCACCCTGTCGGCCTGGATCATGGGCGGCTGCCTGCTCCTGCTGGCCATCGGCAATTATCGGGGCGTGGATCTGGGCATGAAGGTGATCATGGGGGCCCTGACCATTTCCACCCTGGCCACCGTGGCGCTGGCCTTTGGCGAATCGCCGGACTGGTCCACCCTCTCGGGCATCGCCCAGGCCCCGCAGGTGTGGACCGCCGCCGGCGTGGCCTTCCTGCTGGCCCTGCTGGGCTGGATGCCCATCCCGCTGGATGTGGCCGTCTGGCACTCCCTATGGACGCTGGAACGCTCCCGGGAGACCGGCACCCGCCCCAGCCTGGGGCAGGCGCTCACGGACTTTCGCATCGGCTTCCTGGCCGCCACCCTGCTGGCCCTGGCCTTCCTGCTGCTGGGGGCCCTCACCCTGCATGGCACCGGGCAGGGGTTTGCCGATTCGGCCGTGGGCTTCTCGGCACAGTTGGTGGATCTGTACGCGGGTGCCCTGGGCGAATGGAGCCGCCCCCTCATCGCCGTGGCCGCCCTCACCACCATGTTCAGCACCACTCTGGCGGTGACGGATGCCTATCCGCGGGTGATCACGGCCCTGATTCGGGCGGCCCGGGCCGATGAGCGGGGGGTGGTGCTGGGCCCGCCGGAAGATCATCGCTGGCCCTATGTGCTTTCGCTGGTGGTGGTCCTCAGCGGCGCCCTCACCCTGATCTACCTGGCGGGCGAACGATTCACCACCTTTGTGGATCTGGCCACCACCATTTCCTTCCTGTCGGCCCCGGTACTGGCCTGGCTCACCCTGCGGGTGGTCACCGATGAACACATGCCTCCCGCTGCGCGACCGGGGCCCGTCCTCCTGGGCCTGGCCTGGGTGGGATTGATCTTCCTGATCAGTTTCTCCCTGGTCTGGGCCGGCTGGCGTATCCTGGGTTAACCGCATCAATCGGGGTCATCCCCCCTTTTCCCTCAAGATCAAGAAAGGAGTTCGCCTTGGACACGTTCAAGCTGGTCAGACCGGAACACCTGAACCACTACGGTTATCTGTTCGGGGGATTTCTGCTCAAGTGGGTGGACGAAATCGCCTGGATTGCCGCCAGCCGGGACTATCCCGGCTGCCGCTTCGTGACGGTGGCCATGAACAGCGTGGAGTTCCACAAGGGCGTTCATCAGGGAACCGTGCTGCGTTTCAGCAGCCATGAACATCAACGGGGCAGGACTTCCGTGCAATACGCGGTGAGTGCCTTTGCGGATGACCTGGAGAGCGGCCGGGAAGAGCCGATCTTTTCCACCTGCGTCACCTTTGTGCATCTGGATGGCGAGGGGAACAAGACACCCCTGCCCGAGGGCACGGACTGACGGGCGTGGCTTCCCGGCCTCGCCCCCCTCATCCCATTACCAGGGCACGGCTTCGGAAGACACCGGCTGGGGCAGTTCGAAGACCGTCTCCAGCCGCTGGATCAGCCCACGCATTTCGTGACCCAGCAGGGTGAACTCCGCATCCATGCGGGCCAGGGCGTCCTCCGCCTCGGCCACACCGCCCTCTTCGATCAGCTCATCGGCCATGCGCAGGCGCTTGATGGACAGATCATCCGCCAGCACGAAACTCAGGCGCTCGTTCCAGTCCAGGGCCAGTTGCACCACCTGCTTGCCCACTTCCAGGTGCTTGGCGATCTCCTCCCCTGCCAGGTCCTGCCCACGGCAACGGACCACCGACTGGGTGTCCTTGGGGTCACGCAGTTCGCAGGCATCCCCCAGCTCAAAGCCCTCGTCACCGTGGCCCTGTGACACCCAGCGGGTCATCAGGGAGGCGGGAGGATTGGCCGGCTGCGGCAGGGCCGCGGGCAGGCTGCCCAGGGACTCACGCAACAGGCTGACCAGGTCATCGGCCAGGCGTTCACTGGAGGCATCCACCACCAGCCAGCCGGCCACGGTATCCACGTAGGCCATCAGGCGGCGTGAGCGGGTGAAGGCCTGGGGGAGTAGTTCGGCGGTGATGGCTTCGCGCAACTGCTTGCGTTCGGCACGACCGACGCTGCGGGCCTCGCCGGCCTCGATCTCGGCCACCCGCTCTTCCAGCATCTCGGCCACGACCGAAGACGGCAGCAGCCGCTCCTGGCGCCGGGCGCAGATCAGCAGGCAACCGGCGGCACCGTGCACCAGGGCCGTTGTGTCGCTGCCCAGGGGCTCGGTCCAACCCATGGTGGACAGGGTCAGAGGGCCGCAGGGTTTGAAACGGTGATCGGCAAGCTTGTCTTCGAGTTCCGAGGCGGAAAGACCCAGGGGGTCCCCCAGGCGGAAGAGTCTGGCATTCTTGAACATGAAGTGACCGGTGGTGGGAAAGGCCCGGGATTATACCCGCCGTGACCTGATCTTGCTCAGTCAGGTCTTGCTCAGGGAATCATGGACCTGGGACAGGATCTCGGTAGCCACCATCAGCACATGATCCCGGGCAAAGCCCGCTTCGATCATCTCGTCGTAAAGGGTGTGGGCCATCAGGCGCGCCACCTTCTCGGGGTCATGGGTCATGCGCCCGGTGCGGCGTGCCTCGCGGGCCAGGGTGAGTTGCATGAAGTGGGTCTTGAGCAGACCCTGAAGCCGATGGATGTGGATGGCCTTGGATACCACCAGGGCCAGGATGCTGGCCATGCGCAGATCCAGGCCATCCAGTCGTTCCCGGTCAATGGGGCTGTCCACATTGATCACACCGACCACCTGGTCTTCCAGGATCACCGGCACCGAGACCACATCCACGGTACCGGACTCGCCGCGGCGGGCCAGGGGTGCATAGGGTGAATGATGCAGATCCTTGATCAGCAGCGGTTCCCCGGAACTGGCCACCCGCCCGGCAATGCCGTCTCCCAGGGGCTGGGCATGCTGTCTGGCCTCCTCCGTCAGACGTCCACAATGGGCCTCCACCCTGAGATGCGGCAGCTCCTCGCCATCGTTCCTGCTGACCAGCATGATGGAGCAGTGGTGGCAGGTCATGGCATGGGCCACCAACGTGCTGAGTTGATCCAGCCCTTCCTCGAGGGATTGGGTGGTCTCCACGAAGCGGGACAGTTCGGTGAGTCGTTCGGTAAAGGAGGCATCGTACATGGCAGGCTCTCAGGTCAGTACTTCCGGGAGACGCAGGGTGAAACAGCCACCCCCCAGGTTGCCCCGGTTGGATAACTCCACATAACCCCGTCGCGTTTCGTCCGCATGCATGTCGGCCACCAGGGCACAGAAGTAAAGCCCCAGCCCGGTGCGTCCCTGCGTGGGGTCGAAATCGCCCTGGTCCTCCAGCGACCGGCGCCCCAGCATGGATTCGGGGTAGCCGGCGCCGTTGTCGTCCACCTGAAGGACCAGCCACCCCCGTTCCTCACGGGCCCATATGGACAGCTTATCCTGAGTGTAGCGGATGGTATTGTTGATCACGTTTTCCAGCAGGCTGTTCACCAGGCCGCGATCCATCACCCAGATCAGATCCGGGTCACAATGGAGTTCGCAACGCACCTCACGGTGATCCATGAGGGGCTTGTTACTGAGCCAGTAATCCTCCAGCAGTTCCTGGATCATCACCGGGGCGAAACGGGGCGTGAAACCACCTGTGCTGTTTCGGTAGAGGGTCAGCAACTGGATCAGCGCATCATTGACACGGCGTGCCTCGTAGCGGAGTTGGGTGAGGCGGTCAGGATCGCACTGGATGGGGGCGCCTGAATGATCCTCCAACAGGGTGTCCAGTGAGTTGAGCACCATGTTGAGCGAGTTCTTCATGTCATGGATGCTGATGGCCAGCACCGCGCTGAAATCCAGTCGACTCACATCCTCACCCCGTTAGCTGCTTTCCATCATCCTAACCGTTTCACGGGGAACAAGACCATCAAAGGTCCTCCTGGCGCAGCATCTCTGCCCGTTCCACCTCCCCCAGATGGGACAGCCCCTGGATCAAGGCAGCCCGGACCAGGGCGGGTGGCTGCCCGCGGGAGAGCTGAACATCCAGGGTGTCCAGGATGGCCTCCTTGTCCAGTGCCAGTTCGTTGCAAACCAGCAGGTGCCCCACCAGCTCCCACCAGGGGAAATCTTCATGCCCCCGCAGTTCCGTGCGCATCTGTTTGAGGCAAGCTCCCGCCTCGCTGGACTCCCCATGCCTGGCCAGCGCATGAGCAAGCCAGACAGCGTCTGAGGGGTGACCGGCACCCTGAGACTGCCCCAGCTGCACGGCCTGTTTCCAGGAGGCCACAGCCTGCTCCCAATGCTGAAGTTCCATGGACAGACGCCCCAGTTGACGTTGACGCCCCAGGGATCTTCCCGAGCGCCGGATCGCCTCGATCAGAACCTTGAAGGCGTCTGCGGAGCGCCCCTGGCGTTCCAGGGAGCCAGCCAGTCGATCGTGGGCAGACATGAAGTGGGGTGTCACCTCCAGGGCCTTGCGATAACAGGCCTCCGCCCGGCCATCGTCACCGCGCATCTCTTGCGCCTGCCCCAGGGCCACATGGGCCCAGGCCACTTCCTGCTCCGCCAGGGCAGCGCGCGCTGCCGCTTCCATGCCGTCGGCGTCGTTTTCCTCGAGGGCCAGATCCGCCTGCAGACGCAACACATCGGCCCGCTGGCCGCGCCCCGTTGCCAGCATGTCCTGCAGCAGACTGCGGGCGCCGGAGAGATCCTTTTGCGAGAGCGCATCGGCCACTGGCCTCAAGGGCAGACGGCGGCGCAGCACCCGCTGCAGCCGGACGGCCAGCAGGTCCTTGGTGATGGGTTTGGCCAGATAGGCATCGGGCGCACTCTCCAGAGCGGCCATGACCATCTCCGGGGTGTTCTCGGCAGTGATCATCAGGAAGGCGGTGCCCACACCCACCCGCCCCTCGCGGCGGGCCGTTTCCAGCAACTGCTGCCCGTCCATGCCAGCGCCCAGGTTGTAGTCGCACAGAACGATGTCGTAGCGTTTGGCGCGCAACCGGCCCAGCGCATCCTCCGCATTGGCCGCCACATCCGGCTCCTGCCGCGCCCCCATGGAAAGCAGCATTCCCGATAGATTGGAGCGCATGGTATGGAAATCGTCGATGATCAGGACCGACAACCGCTCCAGCACATGATCCATTCGTGTTTTGCCTCCCGTGGCCAATGGGCACCTGATTCTGCCCGCATGGGGCGTTGGTGAAAAGACCCACCATACCGTCCCAAACGACAGCCGGGGCATTCTGCTACAGTCATTGAGGGAATCGTCTCGCGCGACTCCCCCGGTCTACAAACACGAACTTACCAACTTCAAGGAGTCCGTCATGGGCAGGTTCTGGGTCATCCTGATCGTCGTCATCGTTCTGGCGCTGCTGGTGGGTGGGGGTGTGGGCGGCCACCACGTGTCCAAGCAGAACGACTTCTGCATCGCCTGCCATGCCTATGAAAAGGTCTCCTGGGATCATGGTGACCATGCCTTCACCAACTGCCTGGATTGCCATACCAAGGGCCTGGTGACCGACAAGGTGCAGGGGGCCCGCAAGGTCTACCTGATGTTCACCGGTCAGAACAACCCCCACAACGACCCGCCGTCGCAACTCCACCCGCAGAAGACCAGCGACAACTGTGCCGCCTGCCACATGACCAGCGAAGTGGAAGCGAATGATCCGGCATTCTTCGCCCAGCACACGGGCATGATGGAAAACTTCGACACCTGCCAGAGCTGCCACGATTATTCGGGACACGACCCGGAGCTACAGGCCCTGCGCTTCGAGGCACCGCGGTTCGCACAGGAGGATTAGACGCGCCCGCCGGCAGCCCGGATCATGGCGGCGGGCTCTCCTGGAGCCTTGCCAGCCGGGCCAGCTGACGGCGCAACGCAATGCGCCGTCGGCGCAGCCAGATCATCTCCCCCACCAGCACCAGCAAGGCCGCCCCATAGGAGCCCCAGACGAACGGCCCGTGGCCGCCCATGGCGAGAAATTCCATCATGCCTTGCCCCCCATGCGTTCGAGCACCCACTTGGCGCGGCGTTCACGTTCCAGCAATTCCAGCCGCGCCCGCCAAAGCACCACCGCGATGGCATACATCCAGCAGGCGAAGGTCATGAGCATCAGCGCCACAAACATCACCGTTTCCATGGTGGGCGCACTGGTCACGGTGATGGAGGCCCCCTGGTGCAGGGTGTTCCACCACACCACAGAGAAGTAGATGATGGGCACGTTCACCACCCCCGCCAGGGCCAGCACGGCACTGGCATTGGCCGCCCGCTGACGATCCTCGATGGCCCCATGCAGCGCCATGTAACCCAGATAGAGGAACAGCAGGATCAACTGGGAGGTCAGGCGTGCGTCCCACACCCAGTAGGTGCCCCAGGTGGGCTTGCCCCACAGGGCCCCTGTCCACAGGCAAAGAAACGCAAACAGGGCGCCCGTGGGGGCAATGGCCTTGGCCATCACCTCGGCGGTCTTCACCCGCCAGATCAGGCCGATGGCCGCATACACGGCCATGAGCACATAGAGGAACATGGACATCCAGGCCGCCGGCACATGGATGAACATGATGCGGTAGCTGTCCCCTTGCTGGTAATCCGGCGGGGCCACCACGAAGCCCACATACAGACCGGCGACACACAGTATCGCCGCCAGACCCCCAAACCAGGGAATCAATCGCCCCGACAGGTCATAGAAATTCGGTGGTGAAGAGAACTTGAACCACTGCACACGCGGTTGAGCCACGGCCTTCCTCCAGTCAGTCCAGCATGATGCGCAGCGCCGCGGCGATCGCCCAGGGCGCCAACAACAGGGTAAAGATCAGCAATGCGGCCAGCAGCGACAGGTGGGCATCGGGGCTCGACCCGTACATGACCGCATCCACGGCCCCTGCCCCCATGATCAGTGCCGGCACATACAGGGGCAGGATCAACAGCGAAATCAGCACGCCCCCGCCCCGCAGTCCCAGCGTGAGCCCCGCGCCGATGGCCCCCACCAGGCTGAGAATGGGCGTACCCAGCAGCAGGGCCATCATCAGCACAGCGATTTCGGTGCCATCCAGGTTGAGCTGCATGCCCAGCAAGGGCGATATCAGCACCAGGGGAAGGCCCGTGACCAGCCAGTGGGCAAGAATCTTCATCAACACCAGCAGTGGCAGGGGCTGCGGTGTGAGCAACAGCTGCTCAAGGGAGCCGTCGCGGAAGTCATCGGCAAACAGGCGCTCCAGGGAGAGCATGGTGGCCAGCAGGGCGGACACCCACAGCACCCCGGGTGCCATGCTGCGCAGCAACTGAGGATCGGGCCCCACCCCCAGCGGGAACAGGGACACCACCACCACGAAGAACCCCAGCACCACCAGTGCATCCTGGCGACGACGCATGGCCAGCAGCAGATCCCGTCTCAGCAGGGCCATCAAGGCCCGTAACAACGCGCTCATGCACCCGTCCCCAGGGTGAGTGTGCGCTGGGTGCCGCGCACAGGTACGGCCTGGTGGGTGGTGAGAATGATCATGCCCCGGGCGGCCAGATGGGCCTCCAGTGCCTGCCTGAGCACTTCGATCACCTGCACATCCAGGGCGGCAAAGGGTTCATCAAGAATCCACAGGGGCCGTCGCAGCAACAACAACCGGGCCAGGGCGACGCGCCGTTTCTGGCCTTGAGACAGCAGCTTCACCGGCAGGTCCGCATGTCCGCCCAGGCCCAGTTCCTCCAGCATGGAGAACACCACCTCAGGCGCCTGCGGGCAGCCGTGCAGCCGGCACTGGCTTTGGATGTTTTCCTCGGCGCTGAGTTCATCCTTGAGCGCATTGTGATGCCCCAGATAGGCCAGGTGCCCCCCAGGGCCGTCATCCAGGCGACGCACCGGCACACCGTTCCAGGTCATTTCCCCCTCCATGGGGCGGGTGAGCCCGCACAGCACCCGCAACAGGCTGGTCTTGCCGGCGCCGTTGCGGCCAGCCACCTGCAGGAGTTCCCCGGCCTCCAGCGAGAACGTCAGGCCATTGAAGAGCAGGCGCTCGCCGCGCTCCAGCACCAGGCCGTCCACCGCAAGGCAATGCGCCGGAAAGGGCTGCGGGATCGGGGCATCCAGCGCGCCGCCCGGCACGGCTGCAGCATCGCTCATGACCACTGCCCCAACTGCCGCATGCGCTCTCGCACGGCTTCGGCCAGATCGTCCGGATGGTATTTCTGCACGAACTTGTCCGCTCCGGTGCGACGCACCATGTCCACGTTGAAGACGCCGCTGATGGATGAATGCAACAGGATGTAGAGATCCTTGAGACGCTCGTCCTCGCGGACCCGCGTGGTGAGCTGATACCCGTCCACTTCCGGCATCTCGATATCCGACACCATCATGATGAATTCACGGGCCACATCCACACCCTCGGCCTGAAGGCGCTCGATCAGCTCGATGGCATGCTTGCCATCGGTCACCAGGGTGCACTGCACGCCCAGTTGTTCCAGGGCGGCGCGAATCTGATTACGGGCCACCGTGGAATCATCCACCACCAGCACCTTGCAGTCCTCGGCACGAAAGCCATCACTGAGATCTGCCGACACCTGAGTGCTGGCATGCACCACCTGATCCAGCACCTTCTCCACATCCAGGATCTCCACAATGCGATCATCCAGCAGGGTAATGGCGGTGACGAAGGCATTGCGACCCGTGGCCCGGGGCGGTGGCTGAACCTGCCCCCATTGGGTGTTCATGATGCGCTCCACGCGACGGATCAGGAAACCATGCACCGAGCGGTTGTACTCGGTAATGATGATGTAACCATCCTCCGGCGACTTGAGGGGCGGGCCGCCAATGGCGAGAGAGAGGTCCATCACCGGCATGGTGATGCCCCGCAGGGTAGCGATCCCCTTCACCAGCGGATGGGAACCCGCCAGATGGGACAGGGGCTGATAAGGGATGACCTCCTGAACCTTGAAGATATTGATGCCATAGAGTTGCTGGCCCTGGAGCTGGAACAGCAGCAACTCGAGTCGGCTGCCGGCCACCCGATTGGATTCCAGGGATGACCCCCAACGATCTTCAACCATGTCGACACTCCAGATGACCCACCTTCGTCCCATGGTACCAGTGCGCCCGGAAGGGCACACGCTCGCACCCGCCATCCATCCCGGGACTTCGTGCATCGTTTTCTGACCTGGATCATACTGATAAATCGCAACCATAGAACCTGAGGCCACCCAGGTTGTCTTGAATACGAATGAACAAAACAAATGCCCAGGCCGGACGGTGCAAATGGGGGCACCAACCCGCTTGCGACCCCGTCTGTGATGGTGCTATGAATGGCCAGCGCCGCCCCGGGCGGCCAGGCGCACGGATGGAAGTGCCTCAAGGAAAGACCATGATCATTGGGTGGAAACACCCTGGCAGGAGAATGCAATGACGCCTCGACAGAAGAGACGAATGGCTGGCGTGGCGCTCGTCGTGCTGGCGGTTTCCACCGCCTCGGCCCTGGCCCTGAGCGCCTTCCGCGAGAACCTGATGTACTTCTATGGGCCCTCCCAGATCGCCCAGGGTGAAGCACCGGGCGAGCGCATCATCCGCCTGGGCGGACTGGTGGAGGAAGGATCCATCCAGCACAACGATACCGACCTGACCGTGCAGTTCAGCATCACCGACACAGCCCACAGCATCCCCGTGGAGTACGTGGGCCTGCTGCCTGACCTGTTCCGTGAAGGTCAGGGTGTGGTGACCCACGGTCGCCTGGGCAGCGACGGCATCTTCCGCGCCGAGCGGGTGCTGGCGCGACACGATGAGAACTATATGGCCCCCGAGGTGGCCGCAGCACTGAAGGCCGCGGGATATGAGGAACACCCCGGCGAGAAGGCGTACTGACCATGATCGCGGAAATCGGTCAGCTCGCCCTCATCCTTGCCCTCCTGATGGCCGCCGTGCAGGGCATCATCCCCCTGATCGGCGCCCATCGGGGCACGCCCGCCTGGATGGCCACCGCTCACACGGCCGTGGGCGGTCAGTTCCTTTTCCTGGCGATCGCCTACATTGCGCTCACCTACGCCTTCATCACCCATGATTTCTCGGTGGCCTACGTGGCCAACCACTCCAACTCCGAGCTGCCGTTGATGTATCGCATCTCCGGGGTCTGGGGCGGCCACGAAGGGTCATTGCTGCTCTGGGCGCTGATGCTATGTGGCTGGTCGCTGGCCGTGTCCTGGCTCAGCAAGGGGTTGCCCACGGACATGGCGGCGCGCACCGTGGCCGTGATGGGCCTGGTGAGTGTGGGCATCCTCTCGTTCACCCTGTTTACCTCCAACCCCTTCGAAACCCTCTTCCCGGTACCGGCCGACGGGCGCGATCTCAATCCACTGCTGCAGGATCCGGGTCTGGTGATCCATCCCCCCATGCTGTACATGGGCTACGTGGGGCTGGCCGTGCCCTTTGCCATTGCCATCGCCGCCCTTATCGGCGGGCGACTGGATGCCGCCTGGGCCCGCTGGACGCGGCCCTGGGCCACCGTGGCCTGGGCTTTCCTGGGGGCCGGCATTGCCCTGGGCAGCTGGTGGGCCTACTACACCCTGGGCTGGGGCGGCTGGTGGTTCTGGGACCCGGTGGAAAATGCCTCCCTCATGCCCTGGCTGGCTGCCACGGCATTGATTCACTCCCTGATCGTCACGGAAAAGCGAGGGGCGTTCCGCACCTGGACGGTGCTGCTGGCCATCATGGCCTTCTGCCTGAGCCTGCTGGGCACCTTCCTGGTTCGCTCCGGCGTGCTGGTTTCCGTGCATGCTTTTGCCACTGACCCTGCTCGAGGCGTGTACATCCTCGCGCTTTTGCTGGTGGTCACCGGGGTCTCGTTCGCCCTGTATGCCTGGCGTGCCCCCAACGTGCACAGCCATGCCGAATTCAAGCCCGTGTCCCGGGAGGGAGGGCTGCTGGCCAACAACGTCATCTGGATGGTGGCCCTGGCCGCCGTCCTGTTGGGCACCCTGTATCCCCTGCTGCTGGACGCCCTGAACATGGGCAAGATCTCCGTGGGACCGCCTTACTTCAACGCGGTGTTCGCGCCGCTGATGCTGCCCATGATCTTCCTGGTGGGCCTGGGGCCACTGCTGCGCTGGAAGAGCGCTTCCGCCCGGGAGATCAGCCTGCGCTTCTGGCACACCTTGCTGGCGGCCCTGGCGGTGGGTGTGGTCTTCCCGCTGGCCATGATGGGCAGTACATCGCTGATGATCACCCTGGGCGTGGGCCTGGCGGTCTGGATCATCCTGGCGTCCGGGCGTGATCTTTACAGCCGGCTGCGCCAGCGCGGCACGCCGCTGACCACCCTGCGCAAGCTGCCTGCCAGCTACTGGGGCATGACCACCAGTCACGTGGGCTTTGCCATCCTGGTGATCGGCATCACCCTGCTCATGGCCTTCGAGCAGGAGCGTGATGTGCGCATGGGTCTGGGGCAGAGCCATGAACTGGGTGGTTATACCTACGAGTTGCGGGATGTCTACAACGTGGCCGGCCCCAACTGGGATGCCCTGGAGGCCCACGTGCATGTGACCCGCAACGGTGAACCGGTCACCGACCTGTATCCCCAGCGGCGGGTGTACCGGGTGCAGACCCAACCCATGGCCCAGGCGTCATACCAGTCCCGATTCACCCGTGACATCTTCGTGGCGCTGGGCGAGCCCATGTCCGGCAACACCTGGTCATTGCGGCTCTATCACAACCCCTTCCAGATGTGGCTCTGGATCGGGGCCACGTTGATCGTGCTGGGGGGCTTCGTGGCCGCCACTGACCGCCGCTACCGTGTGTTCTCCCGGCGGAGGGCCACTGAGCCGGCCTCGCAACGCATCGATAACGCTGGCGGGATCGCTGACCAGGATGCCGCACCCCGGCCTGCCCAACGGAGCCCCTCGGCATGAAAAGACTGATGTATCTGCTGCCCATGGGGCTGCTGCTCCTGCTGGGCCTGTTCCTGCTCATCGGCCTGGGGCTCAATCCGCGTCTGGTTCCCTCCCCCCTGGTGAACCAGCCGGCCCCAGGTTTCGAACTGCCGGCCCTGGAGGAACCCGAACGCATGGTGGGGTCGGCGGACTTCGAGGGCGAGGTGGTGTTGTTCAACATCTGGGCCAGCTGGTGCGTCTCCTGCCGTCACGAGCACCAATTGCTGGTGCGCATGGCCGACCGCTACGGCATCCCCATTTATGGACTCAACTACAAGGACGAACGCCGTGACGGCCTGGAGTATCTGCGGGCCTTCGGCAACCCCTACGTGTGGAACGCCCATGACCTGGAGGGTCGCGTCGGTATCGACTGGGGCGTGTACGGCACGCCGGAAACCTTTGTCATCGACGGCGAGGGCCGGATCCGTTACAAGCATGTGGGCCCACTCACCTGGGACAAGGTTCAGGATGACATCCTGCCCCTGGTGGAGCGCCTGCGGAGTGAAACCCTATGAAGGCATGGTGGCCCCTGATCCCGCTGCTGGCGCTGCTGGCCTTCTCCCCCGTGGCCTCTGCCGGTGGGGTCGACCCCACCGATTTCGATGAACCGGGGCTGGAGGAGCGCTACCGCGCCCTGCTCCATGAACTGCGCTGCACCGTCTGCCAGAATCAGTCTCTGGCGGACTCGGATGCCGGCCTGGCCCGGGATCTGCGTCGGGAGTTGCGCACCCAGCTCAACGCCGGCTCCAGCGACGACCAGATCATCGACTACATGGTGTCGAGATACGGTCAGTTCGTGCTCTACCGCCCTCCGTTCTCGCCCGCCACCTACCTGCTGTGGATCGGACCGTTCGTGCTCCTGGGGCTGGGCTTCGTGGTGCTGTATCTCACCTCCCGCGGCAGCCGTCAGGGCGCCCGGACCACCGGCGTGGACAGCGCCGCACGCGAGCGGGCCCGGCGCCTGCTGGGTGAAGGAAAAGACGTATGACCATTGGTTTCTGGATTGCAGCCGCGCTGCTGATGCTCACGGCCATCGTCATGGTGATGTGGCCCTTCCTGCGTGGTCGCACCGGGCCGGGCGTGGAAGCACGCGGCCTGAATCTCACCATTTACCGGCAGCGCATGGCCGAACTGGATCAGGAACTGGCCTCGGGGCTCATGAACCGGGAGCAGTACGAGGCTGCACGCCTGGAACTGGAAGACAACCTGATCACGGATGTTGAGGATGACTCTGAGACATCCTCGCCGCCGAGAGCGGCCTCCCCTCACCGTCAAGGAGGGTTGGTACTGCTGGCCACCGCCATCCTGGTGCCCATCCTGGCGCTGCTGATCCACTTCCAGCTGGACCATGGCGGCCCGGACCCACGCCAGACCATCGCCATGGGGCAGGCTCCCTCTGCCGGCGGGGGATCGGAGCAGGGCGCGAGCCAGCATGATCTTGAGGAAGTGGAACGCATGATCGGCCAGCTCAGGGCTCGCCTGGAGCAGGAGCCGGATGATGCCGAAGGCTGGGTGGTGCTGGCCCGCACCTACCGCTTTCTGGAACGGTTCGGCGACGCCGCCCAGGCCTACGAGCGGGCCCATGACCTCATCGGCGATGACCCGACCCTGAACGTGGACTATGCCGAAACCCTGGTGGTGGCCCAGGATGGCCGTGTCTCCACCCGGGCCGCCGGACTGCTGGACACGGCCCTGGAGCAACAGCCGGACAACCAGAATGCCCTCTGGCTGGCGGCCATCGGCGCCTTCCAGGCGGGTGACCTGAGCCGTTCTCAGGAGCATCTGCAACATCTTGAAACCCTGGTGGACCCTGACACTGGCTCGGCTCGTGCGGTGGAGGATGCACTCCGGGAGGTGAACGCGGCCATGCAGCAGGAGCAGGCCGACAGCGCCCGGACCCCGACTGCCCCGCAAGGCGATGCCAAGGTTCTGGAGGTCACCATCGAACTGGATGATGCCCTGGCCGAGCGGCTCTCCGGGGATGAACACGTGATGGTGTTCGCCCGCCCGGTGGATGGTCCCCGCATGCCCCTGGCGGTGGTCCGCACCGAGGCCCGCTTCCCGCTTCAGGTCACCCTGGAAGACGGCGGTGGCATGGGCATGGCCGCACAGAACGCCATGAGCGAGTACCAGTGGATCGAAGTGGTGGCCCGCGTCAGCGAAGGCGGCATGGCCGAGGCACGCAGCGGCGATCTGGAGGGGATCAGTGATCCGGTGGATCCGTCGGATCCGGAGGGCCGCGTGAATCTGCGCATAGACCGGGTGCTGCCGTAAGCATCCCGCCATCCTGGACGCCGCCCCCTCATCCCCACCCCCCAAGGGGGAGAAGGGGGCACAGAGCAGGTGGGACCTGGCTACCTGCAGCCTGAGCCCCTCTCCCCCCGTGGGGAGAGGGGTTGGGGTGAGGGGTGGGTGCTGGGATAAGCCCCATGAAATGCAGTAAGCTCACCCCCTCAAGTTACCGCCCGGCACCGATCAGGAGCCTGTTTCATGCCCCCGCAGCCCCCCACGCAGCAGAACACACCCACCGACAAGGCACTCCCCCACCGGGATCTGTGCACCGATTGCGGCATCACCCGCACCCACGATCCGCGCCGCTGCGGCCACGCCTGCCAGTTCATCCAGCCCCGTTACCCGCGAATGGAGGCCCAGGTCCACGGCCGTGCCCGGGACCCGGAGCGGGACGATGAGCTTTTTTTCGGCCCCTATCAGTCAATGCACCAGGCCGCGCTGCAACCGCCCCGGGAAGGCGCCCAATGGACGGGGATCACCACCCGCCTGGCCGAGCGCCTGCTGGAAACCCACCAGGTGGATGCCGTACTCACCATGCGGGCCGCCGACGATGATTTCTGGCGCCCCGAACCTGTGCTCGTCACCCGGGCCGAGGACATGGCCCGCTGTCGGGGCATGCGCATGGGCTATGCCCCGCTGCTGGCCCACCTGGAACCAGCGCTGGCTCAGGGATACAAGCGACTGGCGGTGATCGGCCTGCCCTGTCAGGTGTATCCCCTGCGTGTGCTGCAGCAGGAACTGGAGATCGAAGCACTCTACGTGATCGGCACACCCTGCTCCGACAACACCACCACCGAACGCTTCCACGATTTTTTGGCATTGCTGGCGGATCAACCCGAGACCGTCACCTACCTGGAGTTTCGCGCCGACTACCATGTGGAACTGCGCTTCACCGACGGGCGCGTGAAGACCATCCCCTTCCTCAAACTGCCCATCTCCAGGTTGCCCAAGGATTTCTTCCCACTGACCTGTCAAACCTGCGTGGACTACACCAACGTGCTGGCGGACATCACTGTCGGTTACATGGCTGGGCGAGGGGAGCAATGGCTGGTGGTGCGCAATGATCGCGGACGCGAGATGCTGGAACTCCTGGAGGATGAGGTGACCCTCAAGGCACCCACCAGTGCCGGCAAGCGTCAGGGGCCGGTGACCGGTTTCATGAAGAACACCGAGCGCGCCGCTGGCGGCCTGCCGCTGCGCAGCATGCCCGACTGGGCCAGGCCCATCGCTGCCTTTTTCATGCCCCGCATCGGCCCCCGCGGCCTGGAATTCGCCCGCGCCCGTGTGGAGATGAAGGCGGTGGAGACGGTCCTTCACCTGCGTCGCGCCATGCCCAAGCGCATGCACAACATGATACCGGATCATGTGTGGCGCCTGGTGGAACCTTATGGACTGGAGCCGAAAGAGGGGGAACGGGGACGTTAATCCCTACCCGCCAGAGCGGGCACCGGGCAGTGCTTCCCTGGCCAGTTTCCGCCCCAGGGCGATCACCGGCCCCGCCCGGTGAAACTCGTGGATCATGCAGACATTCTTGGGCACGCTGATCACCAGGTCCGGTCGGAAGACCGCCAGATGCTGCCGGGTGATGGCCGCCTGCATGGTATCCAGGGAGCGCATCAACACCTCGGACAGGGCCAGCCCTTCGGCGGCCGATGGACTGGTGTCGTTGCCGAAGGACTCCACATAGCCACGCATCCGCTGTAACAGCCCATTCTTGTTCTGGGTCGCCCCCCGACCATCGGATTCCGGTTCAGACTCGGGGGCTGGACCGTTCACGTCCACCACAATGGTCAGGTCCGTCAGCGTGCGCAGCGTGGGCGCCACCGGCACCGGATTGAGCAGCCCCCCATCCACCAGCGTGCGTCCCCGGTAGCGATGTGGCGTGAAGACCGCCGGGATGGCAATGGAGGCGCGGATGGCATCGAACAGGGAACCATCGCTCATCCATACCTCCCGGCCCCGATCGATGTCCACGGCCACGGCCGTGTAGCTGATGGGCAGGTGCTCGATATCACTCTCCCCCACCAGCTCCTTGAGCTTCTTCATCAGCTTGTCGCCGCGGATGATCCCGCCCCCGGAAAAACTCCAGTCCAGCAGACCCAGCACATCCGACTGCTCCAGACCCGTGACCCATTCCGCGTAGGTATCCAGCTCCCCCAGGGCATAAATCCCCCCGACCAGCGCCCCCATGGAACTGCCGGCGATGGCACGGATCTCATAGCCCTGAGCCTCCAGCTCCTGGATCACACCAATATGCGCCAGCCCGCGGGCTCCGCCAGAGCCCAGCACCAGGGAAACCGTGCGAGCGTTGGACGAAATGGGCAAGGAGTCTGCTGCATTCATGCTGGATGGCACCGTCGAATTGTATAATCACAAGATAATTTAAACGGCGGCATTACGGATACCCCGGTAGCACAATGCCACTCTTGCCCTCCTCCCGGAATACCATGTCCCGCATCCTGCTCAGCCTGCTGATCCTGTGTCTGACACTGCCGTTATCATTCCCGCTGCATGCCCAGGAGCATGGTCCAGCCCCCATGGCGCAGATCTCCCAGGCAGAACTGGAGGCACTGCTGGGCGAGATGGAAGCAGGCAGAGACCGACTGCTCCCCCTGATCGATGCCATTGACACCGGTCCAGCCGAAGACTGGCTGGAGCAAAGCCCCGAACAACACCTGAGCCAGCGGGCCGGGGACACGAGCCTTGCGAGCACGGAACAGGCACTCTGGCAAACTGCATTGGAGCGAGAGCAGTCCGCGGCGGATCGCGTGCGTGGTGCCCTGGATCGGGCCACCACGGCGCGGGCCACGCCAGAGCGACTGAGTGACTTCATGGATCGGATTCAGCAGACGGTGGCCCCCCTGCAACCCGTCGAAGACGAGTGGACCATCAACGAAATCGATCAGGAACTGACCACCCTTGAGCGGCGTCGCCAGCAGGCCGCCCTGGAACTTGACCAGAAACGGCTCACCCTGAGTCGCCTGGAGGAGCAGTCTCGCAACCAGGCCGAAACCCTGGAGCGCCTGGGTCGCGAACGCCAGGGGGCCATCGACCAGGTTCAGGCCGTCAATGATGTGGACATGCCCCAGGCACGGGAAGCCGCTTCCGAGGCACTGATCCGTCAGGCGGATGCCCGCATCATCGCCGCCCAGCTGGACGCCCAGACATTGCTTCCGCGCATGGAAACCCTGGCCCTGGAGGTCCGCGCCCTGGAACTGGAGTCCCGCTGGCTGGCCCTGCGGGCCACCCAGATGCAACGGGCACTGAATGAGCGTTCCACGGAGGAACTGCGCAGCCTGCGCGGCGATCTGCAGCGGCTGTTGAACCAGGAGCCGGATGCCCGCACACGCTTTGCCGATGAGATTCAGGCACTGAATGCCCGTTTCGAGCAGATCGCCCGCACCCAGAGTCGCATCCGGGAACTACAGGCCGACCGCGAACGCTACACGCGCCTGGAGCAGGACCTGACCCAGACGCTGCTCAATGTGCGTGAACGCCTGGAGGTCAGCGGCCTCAACGAGGCCCTGGGTGGACTGTTTCTGGAGGAACAGCGACGGCTGCGAGACCTGGACGAGGTACGATTCACCCTGGCCACCATCGAACGGGAACTGTCTCAGGCACGGCTGCGCAGCATCAGCCTGCGGGAACAGGCCTCGCGCCTGCCCACCCGCCCGGTCATCAGCACCGTCGACGACCCGGCTCAAGCGGAGATGACCCGCATCCAGCAGCAGACCCTGGCCGCGCATCTGCAGTCAGAGGAGGTCCTGGCGGATCAATTGCGCCATGCGGACCTGCGGGCTCGATCGGTGGTGGCGCTGGTGGACGAACTGCAACAGATCCTCAGGGAAACCCTGCTTTGGTGGCCCAGCCACCTGCCGGTGAGCCTGGACTGGGCCATGGGGACCCCAACCGCTGTCACCAGCCTGGCGGACCCGGCCTCATGGCGGGAAATCCGCTGGGCACTCAGGGAGGTGACCATCGGCAGCCCGATTGCCATGCCGCTCACGCTGATGGTGGTGGGCCTGCTCTTCGCCTGGGGCCGCGGCACGCCGGCCCACCTCCAGGCACTGGCGGAAAAGACCCGCCACCGCTTCACTGATCACATCAAGCTCACCCTGCAGGCCCTGTGGTGGAGCCTGGTACGGGTGATCCCCATCCCGCTGCTGCTCATGATCACCGCGCTGCGCCTGGAATGGATGCCGGAGATGGAATTCGGCGTGGAGGTATTGGCCGCCATGCTCTTCAGTGCCTCCATCTGGTGGCTGGCGGGGCACCTGGTCCTGCTGTTCACCTCAGCCCATGGCGTGGCCCGCGCCCATTTCGGCTGGAACGAGCTGACCCTTCAGCGCCTGCGACGCCATCTCACCTGGTTCCTCCCGGCCCAGTTGGGCCTGATCCTGTTCCTGGCCCTCACCTTCGCCCATCCCAGTGAACTGGTGTTCGATATCTTCGGACGCCTGGGCCTGCTGGCCGCCGTCATCATCACCGGCCTGCTGGGCTGGAACCTGCTGGCACCGCCCCCCGAGGACACCCCCTTCCCCCTGAAGGAACGCCGCCGACGCCTGCTGCGCATGACCCTGGCGGCGGTCACCCTGACGCTGGCGGGCCTCACCCTGGCCGGTTACCTGCTGACCGTGGGGGAGCTGATGGCGCGCATCATTGACACCGCCATCGTGCTGGGTGTCGTGTGGCTGGCCTACAGCCTGGCCGCCCGGGCGCTGATCCTCAGCGAAACCCGCCTCCTCCTGCGTCGCATGCGCGAGCAGCGGGCCAAGGCGGCGGCCGTGGAGAGCAGCAGCACCGTGGGTGCCGAGGGGGGCGTGGAAATCCCCGAGCGCCACCTGAGCCTGGAGGACGTGAACCAGCAGACCCGGACCCTGCTGCGCACCACCGCCGGAGCGGGCGTGATCCTGGCCCTGTTCTGGGCCTGGTCAGACGTACTGCCGGCACTGACCTGGCTGGATGGAATCACCCTCTGGTCACGCACCATCGTGGTGGGCGATGCCGAGATCCTCAGCCGGGTGAGTCTGCAGGATTTCCTGCTGGCAATCTTCCTGGGCATCGTCTTCACCCTGGCGGCCCGCAACCTGCCCGGCCTGGTGGAGATCCTGCTGGCCCGCAGCACCACGCTGGATGCCGCCGATCGTTATACCACCACCATGCTGCTGCGCTATGTGCTGGCCGTGGTTGCGGTGATCATCGTCTTCTCCCTGCTGGGCCTGCGCTGGAGTGAACTGCAGTGGATGGTGGCGGCCCTCACCCTGGGCCTGGGCTTCGGCCTGCAGGAGGTGGTGGCCAATTTCGTCTCGGGTCTGATCGTGCTGCTGGAACGCCCCATCCGCGTCGGCGACACCATTACCATCGGCGAATACAGCGGCACCGTGGCCCGCATCCGCACCCGCGCCACCACCATCGTGGATTGGGACAATCGGGAGATCGTTGTTCCCAACAAGAACTTCATCACCGAGCGCCTGATCAACTGGACCCTGTCCGACACCACCACCCGCCTGGTGATCCCGGTGGGTGTCAGCTACGACTCGGATGTGGACAAGGTGCGGGAGATCCTGCTGGAAGTGGCCCGCGAAAACCCCCAGGTGCTGGACGAACCGGAACCCACCGTGTTCTTCCTCAAGTTTGGCGACAGCGCCCTGACCTTCGAATTACGGGTGTATGTCTGTCAGTTACGTGAACGGCTGGTCACCATCAGTGAACTGCACACCACCATCATCAAGCGTTTCCGTCAGGAGGGCATTGAAATTGCTTATCCTCAGATGGATCTGCATATCCGGGACATGGCCCCCCTTGCGGCCACCGGCGCCAACCTTCAGGGAGGCCAATAACGCCCCAAAATGGCGCAAATACGCACTATAACGGTGCATATGGCTCAATTCCTTGCTCTTTTGGCGACAAACACTGGAACAATGAAAAGTTAAGCTTTAATCTCCCAAGCCCGCCGGTTGATGGCCTTCCGCGCGGGCCTGTAAGAGTGGGCCTCCCCCAGCCCTTGCAACGCCAGCCCCCTGCGTCAGATTGCCGCGGATGCCGACCAGCGACCAGATATCAGCGAGGTCAACGATGAGTTTTCACGCCTTACCGCCCGAACAGGGCCTGTACGATCCCTCCCTGGAGCGCGATGCCTGTGGTGTCGGCTTTGTGTGCCACATCAGAAACGAGAAGAGCCATCGGATCGTCGCACAGGGCCTGGAAATCCTGGAACGCATCAATCACCGGGGTGCCGTCGGGGCCGACCCCAAGGCAGGTGACGGGGCCGGCATTCTGGTACAGATTCCGGATGCCTTCTTCCGCTCCAAGGTGGGTTTCGACCTGCCGGAGGCCGGTCGTTACGGCGTTGGGATGATTTTCCTGCCTCAGGATGCCGGCCTGCGCGAGCAGATGCAGACCATCATCGAGAAGCACATCCAGGAAGGCGGCCAGACTGTACTGGGCTGGCGCGACGTGCCCGTGGACAACAGCGACCTGGGCGAGAGCGTGCTGCCCAGTGAACCGGTGGTGCGCCAGGTGTTCGTGGGCCGGGGAGAGAACTGCCCCGATCAGGACGCCTTCGAGCGCAAACTGTTCGTGATCCGCAAGCGCATGGACAACGAGATCCGCGATGCGGGACACGGCGTGGACGCCTGCTACGTGTGTTCCATGTCCTCCCGGACGGTCAACTACAAGGGCATGCTGCTGGCTGGCCAGGTGGGCCACTACTACCTGGACCTGCAGGACGAGACCTTCGTCAGCGCCCTGGCCCTGGTGCACCAGCGCTTCTCCACCAACACCTTCCCCACCTGGGATCTGGCGCAGCCCTTCCGCATGGTCTGCCACAACGGCGAGATCAACACCCTGCGCGGCAATGTGAACTGGATGGCGGCCCGCCGCCACACCATGCGCTCCGAGGTGCTGGGGGATGATCTGGACACCATCTGGCCGCTGATCCCCGAGGGTCAGTCCGACTCCGCCTGCTTTGACAACGCCCTGGAACTGCTGGTGATGGGGGGCTACTCGCTGGCCCACGCCATGATGATCCTCATCCCCGAGGCGTGGTCCGGCAACACCCTCATGGACGAGAAGCGGCGCGCCTTCTACGAATACCACATGGCCCTGATGGAGCCCTGGGACGGCCCCGCTGCCATGTGCTTCACCGATGGCCGTCAGATCGGCGCCACCCTGGACCGCAACGGCCTGCGCCCGGCCCGCTACCTGGTCACCAACGACGACATGGTGATCCTGGGCTCGGAAATGGGCGTGCTGGACATCCCTGAGGAGCGCATCGTCAAGAAGTGGCGCCTGCAGCCCGGCCGCATGCTGCTGATCGACCTGGAAGAAGGCCGCATCATCAGTGACGACGAGGTCAAGGCCCAGCTGTCCGAGGCCCGCCCCTACGGCGAGTGGCTGAAGAAGACCCAGATCCGTCTGGAAGATCTGCCCACCGGCGTGGGCCCCATGGCCCCGGACGATGCCACCCTGCTGGATTACCAGCAGGCCTTCGGCTACACCCAGGAGGATCTCAAGTTCCTGCTCACCCCCATGGTGCTGACCGGTCAGGAGGCCGTGGGCTCCATGGGGGCGGACAATCCACCCTCGGTGCTCTCGACCCGGCCCAAGAACCTGTCCAACTACTTCAAGCAGAACTTCGCCCAGGTGACCAACCCGCCCATCGACCCGATCCGCGAGGAACTGGTCATGTCGCTGGTGTGCATGATCGGGCCGCGCCCCAACCTGCTGGGCATCAACGAAGCCGGTCAGCATTGGCGCCTTGAGACCCCGCAGCCGGTGCTCACCAATCAGGACCTGGAGCGCATCCGTCACATCGAGTACAACTCCGGCGGCGCCTTCCGCACCCGCACCCTGGATGTGTGCTACCCCGCATCCGAGGGGGCGGAGGGCATGGGCCCTGCCCTGGAAGCCCTGTGCGCCAAGGCCGAACAGGCCGTGCTGGATGGCTTCAACATCCTGATCCTGTCCGACCGTGACACCAACCAGGATCGCGTGCCGATCCCCATGCTGCTGGCCACCTCGGCCGTGCATCACCACCTGATCGACAAGGGCCTGCGCACCAGCTCCGGTATCGTGGTGGAGACCGGTGCCGCTCTGGAGGTGCATCACTTCGCCACACTGGAAGGTTATGGCGCCGAGGCCATCAACCCCTATCTGGCCTTCGACACCATCCAGTCCATGCTGGACCGCCTGCCCGAGCGTCTGAGCTTCGAAGAGGCCCAGAAGCGCTACATCAAGGCCGTGGGCAAGGGCCTGCTCAAGGTGATGTCGAAGATGGGCATCTCCACCCTGGAGTCCTATTGCGGGGCGCAGATCTTCGACGCCGTGGGTCTGAACACGCCCTTTGTGGACAAGTACTTCTCCGGCACCCAGACCCGCGTGGAAGGCATCGGTCTGCCCCAGGTGGCCGAGGAGGCCGTTCGCTGGCACCAGCAGGCCTATGGTCATGCAGAGATCTACCGCGACCAGCTGGATGTGGGCGGCGACTATGCCTTCCGTCTGCGCGGCGAGAGCCACGTCTGGACGCCGGACACCATCGCCAAGCTGCAGCACGCCACCCGTGCCAACGATGCCGCCACCTACGATGAGTTCTCCCGCCTGATCAACGAGCAGACCGAGAATCTGCTCACCTTCCGTGGCCTGATGGACTTCCGGTTTGCCGACCGGGAGATCCCTCTGGACGAAGTGGAACCGGCCAAGGAGATCGTCAAGCGCTTTGCCACCGGGGCCATGTCCTTCGGCTCCATCTCCCACGAGGCGCACTCCACGCTGGCCAAGGCCATGAACGCCATCGGTGGCAAGTCCAACACCGGCGAGGGTGGCGAGGAGCCTGAGCGCTTCCTGCCCCTGGCGGATGGCACCATGAATCCGGAGCGTTCCGCCATCAAGCAGGTGGCCTCGGGCCGCTTTGGCGTGACCACCGAATATCTGGTGAACGCCGATGACATCCAGATCAAGGTGGCCCAGGGTGCCAAGCCCGGCGAGGGCGGCCAGCTACCCGGCCATAAGGTGAACGCACAGATCGCCCGGGTACGTCATTCCACTCCGGGCGTGGCCCTGATCTCGCCGCCGCCACACCACGACATCTATTCCATCGAGGACCTGGCGCAGCTGATCCACGACCTGAAGAACGTCAACCCCAAGGCCCGCGTCTCCGTGAAGCTGGTTTCCGAGGTGGGCGTGGGTACCGTGGCTGCGGGCGTCTCCAAGGCCCATGCGGATCACATCACCATCGCCGGCTATGACGGTGGCACGGGTGCCAGCCCGCTCACTTCCATCAAGCACGCCGGCAGTTCCTGGGAGATCGGACTGGCCGAGACCCATCAGACCCTGGTGATGAACCGCCTGCGCGGGCGCGTCTCCCTGCAGGTGGACGGCGGCCTGCGCACCGGCCGTGACGTGGTCATTGGGGCCCTGCTGGGGGCCGACGAGTTCGGTTTTGCCACCGCGCCGCTGATCGTGGAAGGTTGCATCATGATGCGCAAATGCCATCTGAACACCTGCCCGGTGGGCGTGGCCACCCAGGATCCGGAGTTGCGCAAGCGCTTCACCGGCAAGCCCGAACACGTGATCAACTACTTCTTCTTCGTGGCCGAAGAGGTCCGCCGCCTGATGGCGAAGCTGGGCTTCCGCACCATGGACGAGATGATCGGCCAGGCGGACCGTCTGGAGATGCGTCGTGCCATCAACCACTGGAAGGCGGAGGGGCTGGACTACACCAAGCTCCTGACCCGCCCGGACGTGGGCCCGGAGGTGGCCATCCGTCACTGCGAGCTCCAGGACCACGGCCTGGACAAGGCCCTGGATCACGAGCTGATCCAGCAGGCCGAACCCGCCCTGAGCCAGGGCAAGCCGGTGACCATCCAGGCACAGATCCACAACTACCACCGCACCGTGGGCACCATGCTCTCGGGCCGCGTGGCCGAGCGTTATGGTCATGCGGGCTTGCCGGACGACACCATCCATATCAAGGCCACGGGCACCGGCGGCCAGTCCTTCGGGGCATGGCTGGCCAAGGGCGTGACCATCGATATGGAAGGCGAGGCCAACGACTACGTGGGCAAGGGCCTCTCCGGCGGGCGCATCATCATCTATCCGCCGGCCCGCTCCGCCATCGATCCGGCCGAGGACAACATCATCGTCGGCAACACGGTGCTCTACGGCGCCATCAGCGGCGAAGTGTTCTTCCGTGGCGTGGCTGGCGAGCGCTTCTGCGTGCGCAACTCCGGCGCCACCGCCGTGGTGGAGGGCGTGGGCGACCATGGCTGCGAATACATGACCGGCGGTATCGTGGTCTGCCTGGGCACCACCGGGCGCAACTTCGCCGCCGGCATGTCCGGGGGCATCGCCTATGTCCTGGATCAGGACGGCAGTTTTGCCGATCGCTGCAACCAGGCCATGGTGGAACTGGAGCCCATCGCCGATGAGGACGATGCCCTGGAGGCCTGGGATCATCAGGGCGGCGACCTGGAGACCCACGGCCGCGTGGATGTGAGCCGCGACATGACGCGCTTTGATGCGCAGCGCCTCAAGAGCCTGATCCAGCGTCATCTGGACTACACCGGCTCGACCCGCGCCAAGGCCATTCTGGACGATTGGGAGGCCTGGCTGCCCCGCTTCGTCAAGGTGATGCCGGTGGATTATCGCCGCGCCCTGGAAGACCTCCAGGCCCAGAAGGCCCGTCCGCCCGAGCCCAACAAACCGCCAAAGGCCAGCCAGACGCTTGAAGGGAGCGCCAACCATGGGTAAGCCAACCGGATTCATGGAATACGACCGTCGCGACCGGCACTATGAGCCGGCCGCCGACCGCATCGTGCACTATCGGGAATTCGTCATCCCCCTGAAGCCCGATCAGGTACGTGAGCAGGGGGCTCGTTGCATGGACTGCGGCATCCCCTTCTGCCACCAGGGCTGTCCGGTGAACAACCTGATCCCCGACTGGAATGACCTGGTCTACCGGGACGACTGGGAACAGGCCATCAAGGTGCTGCATTCCACCAACAATTTCCCGGAGTTCACCGGGCGCATCTGTCCGGCGCCCTGCGAGACCTCCTGCACGCTCAACATCGACGACACGCCGGTGACCATCAAGACCATCGAGTGCGCCATTGTCGACCGGGCATGGGAAGAGGGCTGGATCAAACCCCAGGTGGCCCATCGGCGCACCGGCAAGACCGTGGCCGTGGTCGGTTCCGGCCCTGCCGGCCTGGCCTGCGCCCAGCAACTGGCCCGGGCGGGTCATAACGTGGATGTCTTCGAAAAGGCTGACCGCATCGGTGGTCTGCTGCGCTATGGCATCCCGGACTTCAAGATGGACAAGGGCCATATCGACCGGCGCATCGCCCAGATGCGCACCGAGGGGGTGCGCTTCCATACCCTGTCCCATATCGGCGTGGACGTCCCCGTGTCCCGGCTCCAGGACGATTACGATGCCCTGGTCCTGGCCGGTGGTGCCGAGAAACCCCGTGACCTGCCCGTCCCCGGCCGGGAGCTCAACGGCGTGCACTTCGCCATGGACTTCCTCACCCGCAACAGCAAGCGGGTGCAGGGCGTGTTCGTGCCCGACGAAGACTTCATCAGTGCCCAGGGCAAGCACGTGCTGGTCATCGGTGGCGGCGACACGGGCTCCGACTGTATCGGCACCTCCAACCGCCACGGCGCGGCCCACGTCACCCAGGTGGAGATCCTGGACAAGCCACCGCAGAAGGAAGACAAGGGCCTCACCTGGCCCGATTGGCCCAACCGCATGCGCACCTCCAGCTCCCAGGAGGAAGGCTGTGACCGCATGTGGAATATCGCCACCAAGGGCTTCATTGATGATGGCCATGGCAACGTGAAGGCGGCCAGGTTGGTCACGGTGAAGTGGGAAAAGGACGCCGAGGGTCGCTTCCAGATGAGCGAGGTGCCGGGCACCGAGCAGGAGATCCGCTGCGATCTGGTCCTGCTGGCCATGGGCTTCGTGCATCCGGTGCAGGAAGGCATGCTGGCCGAGCTGAAGGAAAAGGCCAATCTGGAACTGGATGCCCGCGGCAACGTCAAGGGCAGCACCGAGGGCGAGCAGGCCTATCACACCAGTGCCGAGGGCGTGTTCGCTGCGGGCGACATGCGCCGGGGCCAGTCCCTGGTGGTCTGGGCCATCCGTGAGGGACGCCAGTGTGCCCGCGCGGTGGACCAGTGGCTGATGGGGCGTACCGACCTGCCGAGGTAGGGGCGCTCCCGCCAGCGGGAGAGGGGTTCATGGAGCCCCTCTCCCCTCCCCCACTTTACCCCCACCCTCACATCGGGCACTCTCAAGGCATCGTGATCCATCCCGTCGGGATGTCCGTCATCGTCTGTCCAGGGAGCCCATGCCATGCCAGAGACGCCCACCTCGGTCCATGACTTCGAGGCCACCGACATCCAGGGCAATCCTCGCCCACTGTCGGAATTCGCCGGAAGGGTCCTGCTGATCACCAACGTGGCCAGTCAATGCGGTTTCACGCGCCAGTACAGTGGCCTGCAGGCACTGCAGGATCGTTTTCATGAGCGCGGTTTCGACGTCCTGGGCTTTCCCTGCAACCAGTTCGGCAATCAGGAACCCGGGGATGAATCCCAGATCGCCGAATTCTGCAGCACGCGCTTTCAGGCAAACTTCCCCATGTTCGCCAAGGTGGAAGTGAACGGCAACAACGCCCACCCCCTGTACCAGCACCTCAAGGCCCAGGCCCCGGGCCTGATGGGCACTCAGGCCGTTAAATGGAACTTCACCAAGTTCCTGGTGGACCGTGAGGGGCAGGTGGTGCGGCGGTATGCATCCAATACGGATCCGAAGGATATCGCCCAGGATATTGAGCGCTTGCTATAAAGCCCGTGCCACCGCGCCCCACTTACCCAAGATTGACTGCGATCATCAAGACCCTCTCCCGCTGGCGGAAGAGGGGTTGGGGTGAGGGCCGCTTTCATCAAGGACATGCCCGATGAACATCTCCTCCTCCGACCCCACCCAACACACCGCTCTCATCACCGGTGCCAACTCCGGTCTGGGCAAGGCCATCGCCATGGACCTGGCACGCCGGGGCATGACCCTGGTGATGGTATGCCGATCCCTCTCCCGCGGAGAACAGGCCCGCTGGGAAATCCGTGCGGAGACCGGCAACGAAGACATCTACCTGATCACCGGTGATCTGACGGAGCAGGCCGACGTCCGCCGTGTGGCCGCGCAATTCAAACGGGACTTCAAGGCCCTGCACCTGCTCATCAACAATGCCGGCAGTGCCTTCCCGGAGCGGCGCCTCACCGGCGATGGTGTGGAGAAAGCCCTGGCCATCAACCATGTAGCCCCCTTCCTGCTCACCCAGCTGCTGCTGCCGCGTCTCCAGTCCAGCGCCCCGGCCCGGATCATCAACGTGGGCACCCGGTTCAACACGGCCATGGACCTGGACGACCTCAACTGGGAAAAGCGCCGCTATCGCATGATGCAGGCCTACGGGCAGTCCAAGCTGGGGATGCTGCACACCACCTTCGCGCTGGCGCGTCAGCTGGAGGGCACCGGCGTCACCGTGAATTGCGTCTTTCCCGGGGTGTTCATGTCCAACCTGGGAGGCACCGACGGCGCCCAGAATGCCTTCTGGCGCGCGGTGGCACGCTGGCTGGGCTGGGCCATCCCCCCGGCAGAGCGCGCTGCCCAGGGCGTGATCCACCATGCCACCGCACCCGAGTCCGCCGCGCTGAATGGCCAGTATCTCTCCCGCAAGGGTCCCATCAAGGCACCGGCGCAGGCCAGGGATCCGGCCATGAACCAGCGGGTGGTACAGGCCACCGAAGCCCTCATCGCCCCGCCATAGGCACGACTGCGGACGAATGCGAGCCCTCGCCCCCCAAGCCGGCCGCCCTCCACGACATCACGATGGTGGGTCATCCCTGATGATGCAAGATGTTCCGAGCCCCTCTCCCCGGCACACTGTCTGGCATCCTGGCCACGGATGCGTCATATTTCCTGTGGCCCCAGAGCCGGCAAAATCAAGCACAACAATACGTACCACCGAGGAGATCACTGATGTCCATCAAACGCCGCGACTTTCTCAAGGTCGGCACGGCGGTGGCCACGGGCGCCGCCGTGCTGGGCGCGCCCGCCATCGTCAAGGCCCGCGATCGCTTCAACTGGCGCATGACCACCACATGGCCCAGCGGGCTGCCCTTCTTCCAGACCGGCCCGGGCAGTGCCACTGATTTCGCCCGTCGGGTGGAGGAGATGTCGGACGGACGCATCCGCATCCGCGTCTATTCGGCCAACGAACTGGTACCCGCCTTCGAAGGCTTTGACGCCGCCTCCTCCGGCCGCCAGGTGCAGCTCAACCATGGCTGCGCCTATTACTGGGCCGGCAAGTCCTTTGCCGCCCAGTATTTCACCACAGTTCCCTTCGGCATGACCTTCCAGGGCCACAATGCCTGGCTGAATGAGGGTGGCGGCTACGAGCTCTACAAGGAGGTGTATGCGCCCTTCGACCTGATCCCCCTGGTGGTGGGCTGCACCGGCGTGCAGCCCATGGGCTGGTTCCGGGAACCGGTGGAGAGCGTGCGGGATTTCCGGGGACTGAACATCCGCATGCCGGGCCTGGCCGGGGACATCTACAACGCCATCGGCGCCAATGCACGACTGCTGCCCGGCGGCGAATTGTTTGCCGCCCTGGAACGCGGCGCCATCGATGCCGCCGAGTGGGTGGGCCCCTATTCCGACCGGGAGCTGGGCCTGCACCGGGCCGCCAGGTACTACTATTCCTCCGGCTGGCATGAGCCAGCCACCAGCACCGAGGTTGTGGTGAACCGCCGCGCCTGGGAGTCCCTGCCCAAGGACCTGCAGGCGGTGATGCGCAATGCCGCCGCGGCCTGCAACATCACCTCCCACGCCTGGCTGGAGGCCCGCAACGCCGATGCTCTGGACGACCTGGTGAACAACCACGGGGTGCAGTTCGGCCCGGTGCCCGATGACGTGATCGAGGCCCTGCTGGAGGCCACACGGGACATACTCAGCGACCGCGCCGCGGACGATGAGCTCACCCGCAAGGTCCACGAGAGCTACTTCAGGTTCAAGGCTCGCCACGACCGCTGGCAGGCGAACTCTGAGACCATGTTCCAGACCCAGATTCGGGATCTGGGACAGAAGATCCTGGGATAACACGCGCTCACCCCAGCCCCTCTCCCCTTGGCGGGAGAGGGGCTTCATGCTGCCTGGGAGGCATTCATGTCCCGACTCCTGCTGCGCATCGAACGCGCTCTGAACCAGGTGACCCGCCTGGCTGGCTGGATAGCAGCCATCAGCATGGCGGCTCTGGTGCTGCTGGTCTTCGCCAACATGGCGGCCCGCTATGCCTTGGGCATGGGCAGTGTCTGGTCCCAGGAACTGGAATGGTATGTGCTGTCACTCACGGTGATGACGGGCATCGCCTATGCCATGCGCTCCGACGAGCACGTGCGGGTGGATGTCTTCTCCCATCATCTGAACCGCGTGGGCAAGCTCTGGCTGGATGGTATCACCATGCTGCTGGTGGCCATTCCCGTCTCCCTGCTGATCCTTTACTACTCCTGGCCTTTCGTGCAGATCTCCTACGTGCGCGGTGAAGGCTCACCCAACGCCGGCGGGATGCCCTGGCTGTTCCTGCCCAAGGCCATGATCCTGGTCGGCTTTGCGCTGATCATCATCGAATCGGCGCGACAATTGCTCCGCATTGGCCGGCGCCTGGTCTTCCATTACCGCCATTCACGTCGTCACAAGGCAGGGAGCACCGGTCATGCCGCTTGAGTACATCGCCCTGATGATGGTGGCCGCCTTCTTCGTCCTGGTCCTCACCGGCATACCAGTGGCCTTTGCCGTGGCGGCGGTGGGCTTCATCTTCGGCTTCATCGGCTTTGAAGGCTGGTTGTTCGAACTGCTGCCCGCCCGCATCTTCGGCACCATCACCAATTACACCCTGCTGGCCATTCCCTTATTCGTCTTCATGGGGGTGATGCTGGACAAGACCCGGGTGGCCGAACGCATGCTGGAGGTCATCGGCCATGCCAGCGGCGCCCTGCCCGGGGGCATGGCCCTGGCGGTGATCATGGTGGGCGTGCTCATGGGGGCGGCCACCGGGATCGTCGGGGCAGCCATCGTCACCCTCACCCTGATGGCCCTGCCCACCCTGCTCAGGCGCGGCTACAAGCCCACCGTGGCCTGCGGCACCATCTGTGCCTCGGGCACCCTGGGGCAGATCATCCCCCCAAGCCTGGTCCTGCTGGTGCTGGCAGACACCATGAACCTATCGGTGGGCAGTCTGTTTGCCGCGGCCCTGATCCCGGGACTGCTGCTGGCCACCCTGTACGTGCTGTATCTGTTCGTGCTGGCCTGGTTCTATTCCGCCGACGTACCGGCCCTGGATGCGGCCGAGCGGGCCGCCATGAGCACCCGTCAGTTGATCCGGGACCTGTTTACCTCGGTACTGCCCCCGCTGGCATTGGTGCTCGCGGTGCTGGGGGCCATCATCGGCGGCATCGCGGCCCCCACCGAGGCGGCTGCCGTGGGCGCGGTGGGGGCCGTGGTGGTGGCGGCGGTGATGGGGCGGCTGAGTGGGCCCGTCATGTCGGAGACCCTGAAGGTCACGGTGCGCATCACCGCCATGGTGTTTTTCGTACTGATCGCCTCCCAGGTGTTCGCCCTGGCCTTCCGGGGGCTGGATGGGGAGTTCCTGGTGGAGGCCATGTTCGACTGGGTGCCCGGCGGGCCCTACGGCACGCTGCTTTTCATGCTGCTGCTGATCTTTCTGCTGGGGTTCTTTCTGGAGTGGATCCAGATCACCTACATCGTGGTGCCGCTGTTCATGCCCTTCCTGGCAGGCTACCCGGAGTTCTCCATGGTGTGGATCGCCATCCTGGTCGCCATGAACCTGCAGACATCGTTCCTCACGCCACCCTTTGGATGGTCGCTGATCTTCATGAAGGGGGTGGCGCCCCGAGGCATCAAGACCACGGACATCTACAAGGGCGCCATCCCCTTCGTGATCATCCAGCTGGCCGCCCTGGGGCTGCTGGTGGCCTTCCCGCAGATCGCCCTGTGGCTGCCGGAAGCCATTGGGTGGTAATGGATACCATGGACCAACCCGTCATCAAGTGAAAACAACAAAGTATTTCCAGGCAACACGAGCAAGGCCTGATCGTGCCAGAATCAAGGACGAGTGGATCTGCCATGTCGTCGAGCACCCGGAAAGAGAATTCATCCAGGCGGACGGTCGCATCAGACGATGGGCGAGCATCAAGGAGATGGACGAGCGGTATTTGAGGGTGGTGTTATTGGCGGACGGGGAAACCATCCATAACGCCTTCTTTGACAGGAGCTTCAAACCATGAAAATCAGCTACTTCCATGACACGGACACGCTCTATATCGAGTTCCGTGACGAAGGGATTACCGAATCCAGGGATCTGGATGAAAGAACCCTCCTTGACGTCGATGCAGACGGCAACGTGTGCGCCATTACCTTCGAGCACGCCAGCGAAAGAACCGATGTGAGCCATCTTATCGTGGAAGGCATCGCAGCTTAGGCGCCATTTGTTCCGAGGCAGCTCAGCCAAACAGCTCCACGAAAAAGATCACCGTCGTGATCGCCCCCACGAGAACAATGCCGTTGCGCAGGACATTCGGTGGCAGGCGGCGGCCAATTCGGGCGCCGGCGAAACCACCCAGGACGGCCGCCAGTGCCATGGGGGGGAGTTCGGGCCAGGAGATGGCGCCGCCGGCCATGTAGATGGCCACGGCAATCACGGTGAGCACCGCGGAGAGCAGGTTCTTCAGGCCGTTGGCCACGTTCAGGTCATGCACACCCAGCAGGCGGAACATGGCCAGCATGACGATGCCCATGCCGCCGTTGAAATACCCGCCATAGCCGCACACGGCCAGCACGCCGACCCGCCCCCAGAGGCCGTGACCCCGCTTGGCGCGCCGGGCCAGAAACCCATGCAGACGCGGCCCGAAGGCGAACAAGACCGTGGCAAACAACAGCAGCCAGGGCACGATCGCCCGGAAGGCCTGATCCGAGGTGGCCAGCAGCAGCAAGGCACCTGCAGCGCCCCCCACGGCGCCGATGACCACCACCGCCAGCACCGACAACCCCGCTGGGGCCTTGATGAGATCCCGATAGGCCCAGGCACTGGCCAGATAGCCCGGCAGCAGCGCCGCCGTGCCAGTGGCATTGGCCGCCACCGGAGGCACACCGGTGAACACCAGGGCTGGCAGGGTGAGGAAGCTCCCCCCACCGGCCAGGGCATTGATGATACCGGCGAAGAAGGCTGCCGTGGCAATGATCAGAATGCTAAGGGGTTCCAAAAACACGGGCGTGCTCCGAGAGTTCAACAGGGTCCTGATGCCGAAGGTGGGGACGCAGCCAGTCCAGGATGGGGTCCACGTGGCGGGCGAAGCCCTCGGGGTCGTTGTGCTGCACGCCGGGCAGTGTGAGCACCGTGGCCCGGGGATTCTCCTGGGCCAGGCGACGGGCGTGCCACAGGGGCACCACGGTATCCTCGCTGCCATGCACCAGCAGCAGTGGCGCCTGTATGCGCGCCACGGTGGTGCGCGGGGCAATGTCATCGAAGCGATGACCAATCAGCCATTCCACGCTACGGTTGATGATCAGCCCCAGCGGCCGGCGGGGGATGCCCCGCTCCTGGAGCCAGCCGTTCATCATGGGTTCGGGATGGGAAAAGGCAGACAGACTGATCACCGCTCGGATCCCCGGGTTGCGCGAGGCGGTGAGCAGCACCGCCCCGGCCCCCACGGAGTGGCCCAGCAGGATGAAGTCCCCGTGACCTCGAGCCCGCAGGGCCCCCATGACCGCCTCGGCATCCTCGGCAAAACGGGGCAGTGAAGCGAAGGTGTCATCATCGCTCTGGCCATGACAGCGAGCATCGAAGACCGCGACATTCAGGCCCTCGCTCAGCAGTCTGGGCACCATGAACAGCAGATGCGAACCATTGGCCCCCCAGCCATGCACCATCACCACCACCGGCGCGCCGGGGTGGGGTAGATACCAGGCGGCGGACAGGGTCCTGCCCCGGCGAGTGGGCACCCGAACCCGCTCGGCCAGGATGGTCAGACGTTCGGGATCATCCACCCAGCGCCGATCCCGAATGCGAAACGCCCATTGCAGCCAAAGGCGCAAGGCAAACAGGCCCAGGGTGACCAGCACCGGGGCCGCGATAAAAAGCATCAGTGTTGTCATGATTTCCATGGGCCATCGGCCCTGATTAAAGTGACATTCCAGGGCACTTCCGCCCCGCGGCATGTTCAAACAGACATGGACATTCCACTACTGATCATCGGTGCCCTGCTCATCGCCACCCTCACGGCCTTCGTGCTGGGCGTGCTGCCGTATCCCATCGGCTGGATCATTCTGACCATGGCTTTCATCGGACGCCTGATGTTCATCAAGGCGCGCTGATGGTATTTCGCTGCCTTGGGCCAGTATAATGCCCAGCCATCGGCTCACCATTGATCATCAGCCCTGAATCCGGGCATGATCAGGGCATACGCTGGATAATGGGAAGGGCGGCCAGAAGCTGCCACGGTCCCGTTTGGCATGGCGCCGGACGTGAACCTGGATTCACGCGGTCCCGGGGCATTGGGCCCCTTTCCGAAAGGCTGTGATGACACCACCTTTCATTGGCGGCGGGCTGGTGCCCGTCCATGACCGAGCACCCAGATCCCATACCCGATCCTGAAGTCATCCACCCGGGGTGGTCGGCCTGAAACCGAAGCAAATGATCCTGCCCCTGGAGCAAACTGATGCCGTTGACCCGACGTCGATTCAATCAATTCCTGGTAGGAGGGCTGAGCCTGGCCCTCGCTCCCGTCACCCTGGCCGAGTTGCGGGAGGGTCGGGACTGGCGCGCCATCTCCCGTCCTCAGAGCGAGGCCCCTGAGGGCAAGATCGAGTTGCTCAAGTTCTTTTCCTACGGCTGCCCCTTCTGTGGGCAGCTCAATCAGGTGATGAAGCCCTGGCTTGAGGATTTGCCAGAGGATGTGGTGTTCCGCCGTGTTCCGGTCTCCTTCAATCGCTCGGCCTGGGCCAATCTCTCCCGCGTGTACTTCGCCCTGGAGGCCACCGGGGAACTGGAACGACTGGATCAGGAAGTCTTCGATGCCATCGGCCAGCGCCGTGAACGGCTGTTCACCGAGCAGGCGATCATGGACTGGATGGACGACCGCGACGTGGATACCGAACGGTTTGCCGAAGCCTTCCATGCCTCCCGTACTCAGACCCTGGTGGCACGCGGCGACCGTTTGCAGTCCCGATTCCGCATCAACAGCGTCCCCACCCTGGTGGTGGATGGCCGCTACGTGGTTGTGGGCGAAGACGCCCGCACCTATCAGGACCTGCTGGATATCACCGAACAACTCATGGACAAGGCCCGTGCCGCCTGACTCCTCGCCCACCCGCCTTGCAATTTCCTCATCCACTCATGGAGACAAAGACCATGATGTCAGCCGTTCACCTGTCATCCCGCCTTCCCTGGCTCATTCACGCGACGACCTAGCCATGAACGATTCCCAGCCCACCTCTCCGCGCCGTCGGCTGCAAAGCCTGCTGGCCATCCCTGATAGCCAGCGCACCGAAGAACAATGGGATGAGCTCATCGAGCTGGAAATCTCCCTGGCTCCGGTCAACCAGAAAAAACCCGGCGAACAAAGCGCCGAACCGGCTGGCCGCGCACCACGCGGCGGCGGCCCCAAGCGGCCCCGCGCCGGCGGAAACGGCGGCGCACGCAAGAAGACCTTCAGCAACAAGAAGACCGCCTCGCAGGGCGGCCGCAGCGCCCCCCGGGGAGCCGTGAGCGAGTAGGAACGACCGCGCCGGGGACCTTTATCCCCGTGCCCGGGAGATGCGCAGCACCTCGGGCACCCGGCGCAGGCGGCGCATCAGGTCCGCCAGATGCTTGCGGCTGCGCACGCTCAGGGTGAAGGTGATGGTCGAGGCATGGCCATCGCGTTCGTCGAAGGAGACATTCTCGATATTCGAACCCATGTCGGCGATCACCGAGGCCAGATTCGCCAGCACACCCCTTTTGTTGGCTGTCTGTGCACGGATCGCAGCAGCGTACTCCTGGGTGGAGTCTTCCGACCAGGCCACCGGGATCCACTTGTCCGGCTTGTTGCGATACTCGGCCACGTTGCGACACTGCTCTCGATGCACCACCAGCCCCCGGCCGGCACTCATCACACCCACGATGGGGTCGCCAGGTATGGGGTGACAGCACTTGGCGAATGACAGCACCATGCCTTCGGTGCCCTTGACTGCAAGGGGCTTGCCCAAGATGGCCGGCGACGGCTCAGCCTCATCGGCTTCCGCGTCCGCGTCGTCGCTGCAAAGACGGCGTGCCACCAGGGTGGCCATACGGTTGCCCAGCCCCACATCGCCCAGCAAGGCGTCCAGGTTGGGGAGTTGCAGATCCTCCAGCAGACCCTGCATCTGCTCCGGGGGGATCTCCTCCAGGCTCTTGCCAACGCCGATCAGGGCCTTGTCCAGCAAGCGACGACCCAGGTTGACCGCCTCACCCTGCTGCAGGTTCTTGAGATAATGCCGAATCGCGGCCCGGGCCTTGCCGGTGACCACGAAATTCAGCCAGGCGGGATTGGGCCGCGCGCCAGGGGCGGTGATCACCTCCACCGTACGGCCACTCTCCAGTTTGGTGGACAGCGGCGCCAGGCGCCGGTCGATCTTGGCCGCCACGCAGGTGTTGCCCACATCCGAGTGCACCGCGTAGGCAAAGTCCACCGCCGTGGCCCCCTTGGGCAACTCCATGATCTCGCCGCGAGGCGTGAAGATGTAAACCTCCTCGGGGAAGAGGTCCACCTTCACGTTTTCCAGAAACTCCATGGAGTTGCCGGCAGCCTGCTGGATCTCCAGCACCCCCTTGAGCCATTCCCGTGCCCGGGCCTGGGCGGAGGCGGACTGCCGATCACCCGCCTTGTACAGCCAGTGGGCCGCAATACCGCTTTCGGCCACCCGGTCCATCTCCTCGGTACGGATCTGTACCTCAATGGGGATGCCATGGGGGCCAAACAGGACGGTATGCAGGCTCTGGTAGCCGTTGGCCTTGGGGATGGCGATGTAGTCCTTGAAGCGACCAGGCACCGGCTTGTACAGGTTGTGGACCACGCCCAGGGCCCGGTAGCAGGCATCCACGTCGGTGACCACGATGCGAATGGCAAAGACATCGAAGACCTCTTCGAAGGAGAGGCGTTTTTGCTGCATCTTGCGGTAGATGCTGTAGAGGTTCTTCTCCCGGCCGATAATGCGCGAGACGATCCCCGCTTCCTCCATGCGCGAGCAGATGGCCGTCTCGATCTTTTGCATCACCTCCTTGCGATGCCCGCGGGACTTTTTGACTGCGTCCTGAAGCACCTTGTAGCGCAGCGGGTTGTGGGAGGCGAAGCCCAGCACTTCCAGTTCGCGCCGGATGGCGTTCATGCCCAGGCGCTGCGCTATGGGGGCGTAGATCTCCAGGGTTTCCCGGGCAATGCGTCGCCCCTTGTCGGGGCGCATGACCCCCAGGGTGCGCATGTTATGCAGGCGGTCGGCCAGCTTGACCATGATCACCCGCAGGTCCCGGGTGATGGCCAGCATCATCTTGCGGAAGTTCTCGGCCTGGGCCTCGGCCTTGGAGCGGAATTTGAGATGGGTGAGCTTGGAGACGCCATCCACCAGCTCGGCCACATCCTCGCCGAACTCCTCGATGATGCGTTCCTTGCTGATGTGGGTGTCCTCCATGACGTCATGGAGGATGGCGGCAATGATGCTGCGGTGATCCATCCGCATCTCGGCCATGGTCTTGGCCACGGCCAGGGGATGGACGATATAGGGGTCGCCGCTCAGGCGGGTCTGGCCCTCATGGGCCTCGGCGCCAAACAGGTAGGCCCGATACACCTCGCTGACCTGATCGGGCTCCAGGTAGCTCTCCAGATAGGCGCACAGGTCCTTGGCCATGAACCGGGTGGTGTCCAGGGACGCGGAGCTACTGGGGGCCTGGCTGGGGGTGGCACTCTCGACCATGGGGCATGCTTGCGGGCCTGTCTTGCCCGCGGATCCCGATGAGGATCCGCACGGGGGACTAGATCTCCGTTCGCACCTCCTCTTCGCTCACCTGGGAGGGGCCAGCGTGCTCCCGAGCCACCACTTCATCCAGCACTTCGGGGCCCACCAGCCCGTCGGCGATCTCACGCAGGGCCAGTACGGTGGGCTTGTCATTTTCCCAGTCCAGATGGGCATGGGCACCGCCAGCCAGTTGCCGGGCACGCTTGGCAGCGACCAGCACCAGGTGGAAGCGGTTGTCCATATTGTCCAGGCAATCTTCAACAGTAACGCGGGCCGTGGTCGGCTCAACTCCTGATTCTTTCGGGAAAACGGTTAATACTAGGGGTTTGCTTCCCCAGACGCCAGCAAATCCCGTATCAGCGCCTCATGGCGATGACGCTGCGGTCGGGTGTGCAGGCGGTTGGCGGTGAAAATGGCGACCAGGTCTGCCAAGGCCCGGTCAAAGTCGTCATTCACCACCAAATAGTCGTACTCGCCAAAGCGGCTCATTTCTTTGACAGCTTCCCCAAGGCGCCGTTCGATGATGGCGTCGCTGTCCTTGCCCCGGGCCTGCAGACGCTGGCGCAACTCATCACGGGAGGGGGGTACGATGAACACCGACTGACAATCGGGCATCAGACGCCGCACCTGCTGCGCCCCCTGCCAGTCGATCTCCAGGATCACGTCCAGCCCACGCTCCAGTTCCGCCTCGACGGCTGCTCGGGAGGTGCCGTAATAGTGATCAAAGACCCGTGCATGCTCCAGGAAGGCGCCATCCTCGATCATGCCCAGGAATTGTTCCGCATTCACGAAGTGATAGTGCTCGCCGTCCACCTCCCCCTCACGGGGTTTGCGGGTGGTGTGGGATACGGATACCACGAGACTGGGCCGCGCCTTGAGCAGGGCGGCCACCAGCGAGGTCTTGCCCGCCCCGGAGGGGGCGGAAATGATGTAAAGGGTTCCCCTGATCAAGGGTCGGGCCTCCAGCCAGTCTGCAACGAGGCCCCTAGATTAACCCAATGACCGGTCCGAGTGCAGGCGGGGGCATCCCCGACCCCGTGGGAGCGGCCCTCGGCCGCGAAGGGGTTCCGAGGCCTCCGCTCTCAAGGTTTGGCACCGTGGTGGAACCTCGGTGGGGCGGCATGCCTGTCCGCGGGACGCCGTGAATACCTCCCTGTAGGCTTGATCGCCGCATCCCTGCGGCGAACACCCGCTCCCAGGCATGCCGCCCCACCGAGGTTCGGATACTCAGGTGGCTTTCGGTGAAAAAAGCCGTGAAAGAGCGATTCAATCCATCAGATCCACCTCAATGCCCTGTTCATACAGGGACTGGGCGCGGCCATCCAGATAGCGTTGCAGTTCCGGCTCGTCCCGGTAGGCGCCTGTGGCCACATACGCCATCACCGACTGCACATGGAAGCTGCGCAGATACCCCTCCGTGCGGATCACCTCACCATCCTCGGACGTGTACAGGGCCATGGTGGGGGTGTATAGCACGCCGGCCTCACGGGCCCATTCCCGGGCCGTGGTGCTCACGCCATCGGGGGTGATCAGCGGGGTGTCGGACCAGATGTCCACCTGGGCCACCTGGAAGCGCTCCAGCTGGGCCTGAGTCTCCTCACGCTGCAGGATATCCCCATGCAATTCGTCACAGGCGGAGCACTGGGCCTGCTCGAAAAAGATCAAGAGAGGTTTGTCACCGTCCTCGAGAGCCGCTGCCAAGTCCATGGGGGGCTGCATCCAGTCCTCGCGGACATGCAGTTCTCCGGACGCCGGTTCACCGCCAACCTGCTCGAAATACTCGGGAAAGCTCATTTCGTTCTCGAGGCCCTCGCCGATGTAGGACAGGGCGGCGCGGAATCGATGCGGCTCGTAGTAGCCGTTCAGGCGGGCCACGGTCTCGAAGTCTTCGTTGAACATCAGCAGGGTGGGCGTGAACTGAACGCCCAGGTCACGGGCAAAGTCGCGCTCGGTGGTATCACGGCCTTCCATGTCGGTGACCTCGCGGGCGCCCCACATGTTGATGGCAATGACGTGGAAGTACTCCTGGGCCTTTTCGGCGATGTCGTGCTGACCGAAATTGTCGCGGATCAGCTTCTCGCAATAGGGGCAGCCATCCTGGTAAAAATACAGCATCAGCCGCTTGCCCTCGGCGGCGGCCTCCTCCACATCCTCGCGAATATCCAGGAAGGACTCATGGAACCAGGGGGGCGGCTCCACCCACCCGGGATTGACCATGCCGGGCGCCAGCCGGGGGCCGTCTTGCGCGACCCCCGCAGCAGGCAGGCACATCAGGGCGATCAAGCTCACCCAACGATAGAGTTTTATTGTCATGTTGCCTCCTTTGGCTCAGGCCATCGGCCTTGAATGAACCTAGACCAAGAGCATCAGCCGAGCAACTTGACAAACCTCAATCCGCGCCGCCATCACCCTCCGGCGATCCATCACCGCTACGCTCACCCATGCCGACCTGCAGCGCGTTGTAGCGTGCCCAGGCATGGAACCCGCGGGCATTGGCGGTAATGGGCTCGTCCACGGTTCGGGCATGGGGGATCATCTCGCGCAGATAGCGAGACATCACCTGCCCGCCGCCGCCCGTGATGAGCACGAAGGGATAGTCATCCACCTGCCATAGGGAGTTGATCTCCACCAGCAGCTTGGTGGCCAGATCCTGGAACACCTGATCCCGCAGGCCGCTGATATCCACCTTGCGCCCGGAAACATTCAGCTCACCGTCGATGATGGCTTCATCCAGGGTGTAGGTCTCCCGTTCCAGGCCATACCTGGCATTGAGCAACTCGGCGATTTCGTCGTATCCGTGGGAGATGCCGATGGGCACGGTGCGGCTGAAGGCCGGGGCGTATTCGCCGTCCACGATGGTGGCGAAATCACTGGTACGAAAGCCCACATCGATGATGCCCACCCGGCCATCCAGCATGGGACTGTCCTCGCGCAGGTTGCCCCGTTCATCCAGCACCATGGACCAGAAGGTGCCCACGGGCTGGGGCACCACGTCGATACGGTCCAGACGCACGCTGTAGGCGTGACGCTGACTGCCGATACGACGAATGACTTCGTGATCCCCCTGCAGGCGTCTTACCAGGTCGTCGGCCATGTGCATGCGACCCGGCGGCAGACCGGTGACCACGAAAAAGCTGTTGAGGCTCTCCTTGCAATACAGGGCGAGCGTGCCCAGACAGAGGATGAGGATGTCATCCCCTTCGGCGCGTGTGGAGGAGAGCCCCCGGTAGGCGATGCGGGAGTGGCGGATGGCCAGATCGCCCAGGAAATACTCCCGCCCCCCAACCGACACGCGCAGATCCTCCGTGGGCGGGGGCCGCTTGAAGCCCAGCGACATGGGTGCCTGGGTCCCGGCCTCGCCCACCACGCTGGGGAAGACGTAACCGTTCTGTCCATCCTCCGCCTTGATGTAGCCGTAGCCCATGTCCAGCCCGATACAGCGATCCATAAATGTCGTCCTCTTTTGGATGGAGGTCAGTGGGTGGTTCAGTGATGACGTGGGCGTATTACAGACCCTTCAGCCCCGGTTTGGCAAACACATCGTTCGCAAAACGCACAAGACCCGGCAAAGCCGGGCCTTGTGGGATGGGACGACCCCTGGGTCACCCTACTCCTGGTGGTAACCGGTAACGCGGTCCACCTCGTTGCGGGACCCCAGGATCACGGGCACGCGCTGATGGATATCATCGGGGCTCAAGGTCATCATGCGCTCCCGACCGGTGGTGCAGGCGCCGCCCGCCTGCTCGATGAGAAAGGCCATGGGATTGGCCTCATACATCAGACGCAGCTTGCCGCCCTGCCCCTTGGCCTGGATCTTGGAATCCAGGGGATACATGAACACCCCGCCACGGGTCAGGATGCGATGCACCTCGGCCACCATGGAGGCGATCCAGCGCATGTTGAAGTCCTTGTCCCGGGCGCCGTCCTTGCCCTCCAGGCATTCGCCGATGTAACGCTTCACCGGCTGCTCCCAGAAGCGCATGTTGGAGGCATTGATGGCGAATTCCTGGGTATCTTCCGGGATCTGCACATTGGAGTGGGTGAGCAGAAACTCACCGAAATCACGGTCCAGGGTGAACATGTTGGTACCGGTGCCGGTGGTCAACACCATCATGGTGGAGGGCCCGTACACACAGTAACCGGCGGCCACCTGCTCCGTACCGGGCTTGAGGAAATCTTCCTTGCTGGGGTTACGCACGCCGGGGGGCGCCTTGAGGATGGAGAAGATGGTGCCCACCGAGACGTTCACATCGATATTGGAGGAGCCGTCCAGCGGGTCGAACAGCACCAGATACTTGCCCCGGGGCGCGTCTTCCGGCAGATGATAGACGTCATCCATCTCCTCGGAGGCCAGGGCAGCCACGTGGCCGTTGTGGGCCAGGGCCTCGATGAAGATCTCGTTGGTGATCACATCCAGCTTCTTTTGCTCCTCCCCCTGCACGTTCTGGGTGCTGGCGGTGCCCAGCACACCCACCAGATCGCCCTTGTTGACCAGGTCGGAGATTTTCTTGCAAGCCACGGAGATGTCGTTGAGCAGGCCGGTGAACTCCCCGGTGGCCCCCTCGAACTTGCGCTGGGTTTCGATGATGAAGTTGGTGAGAGTGGTACCGATATGCATGTTGCCGTTTTCCTATGGTGGTGTTGAAAGATCCTGACGCAGCCATCGTTGTTGTGGAATCTACCGGAGCGCTCCGGGGGCCACGCATCACTGTTGGCTATACTAACAGAACCTTTTATCACCTCCCATGGTGTGGGGCCTCAGGGCAAGACACGACCATCCTGCCTGCCCTGCACCCTCAGCCCACCGCACCCCTCATCCCCGGGCACCTACTCCACCATGATCGTGATCTGCTCGGACACCACCGGCGGATCAAAACTGGCATGCCGATAATCCATGAACAGCAACTGCAGCGTGTGCGTGCCCGGCTCCAGTTCCAGTTCCGTCTCCGTCTGACCACCGCCGAAATGCACGGTCTGGTCAGTGAAAGGCAGCGGCGCATCCAGGTTCACATCATCCAGATCCTTGTTCACCAGCAGGTGATGATGGCCTGTATCAGGGCGATCCACCCCCGCCGGCGCAACGCCTGCCCCCTTGAGCCCCATGCGCACCGTCACCGGCGAACTCACGGTCTCCCCATCCGTTGGTGTGATGAAATAAACCTCTGCCCCTTCTGGCGGCGCCGGACGATTGAGATCCGCCTGGACAACCCCCAGGGGCAACAATGCGGCGACAGCCAAAGTGATCACTGCACGGGACATCACGCTCATGACACGCCTCCTTCCAGTTATTCTGTTCGTTTGCTTGATCCTGCTGGTTGACTATAGCACTGCGGATTAATCGCCGCAGATGGCCACCTCGTGAACGCCGCACCGCTTGATCGGCATGGCCAAACTCCAGATACTCACAGGCACATCTTCAGGATTCTGCCGTTCCCCATGAAAAATGGCAGCCGCACATCCACACGACCGGGAGTCATCCATCATGTCCAGCACAATTTCCCTTGCGCCGCATCCCGCGGCCACCCTACCCACCCATCCAACGATCCAGATGGCCGAGGCCGCCACCGATGGCACCGCTGGCAAGGCCGAGGCATCTGCTCAGACACTGCCCCCAGCCCTTACCGGCGAGCGTCGCACGCTGCAAAGCAAGGCGGGCAGCCTGTGCTACTACCACGCAGCCCCCAAAAGCGAGGAGCAGCGTACCGACGTCCCCCTGCTGCTGATTCACAGTGTGAACGCCGCCGGCTCCGCCTATGAGGTCAAGCCACTTTACGATCACTATGCCAAATGGCGCCCTGTGTATGCCCTGGAACTGCCCGGCTTTGGTGGCTCGGACCGCAGCGACCGGGCCTATACGCCTCGCCTGATGACCGATGCCATCCACGCCATGGTGGAGGAGATTCAGCGCCTGCACGGCGAAGGCAAGCCGGACGCCATCGCCCTCTCCCTGGGCTCGGAGTTCCTGGCCCGCGCCGCCCACGAATCCCCCGACGCCTTCCGCAGTATCGGCCTGGTGAGCCCCACGGGTTTCAAGGGCACCGGGCGCCTGGATGGCCCGGCCGAGAGCACCCGTGGCATGCCCTGGCTGCACACCTTCTTCGTGCGTGCTCCCTGGAGCCAGGGGCTGTTCAATGCCCTCACCAAGCGCAGCGTGATCCGCTACTTCCTCAACAAGGCCTGGGGCTCCAAGGACATCGACCTGGGCCTGCTGGAATACAGCGTGGCCACCACCCGCCAGCCCGGAGCCAAGAATGCCCCCTACCACTTCCTGGCCGGCAACCTCTTCAGCGCCGACATCACCACCATCTACGAATCCCTGAAGCTGCCGGTGTTCATGGTGCATGGCGAGCGGGGCGACTTCGTGGACTTCAAGGGTAAGGCAGTGGTGGCCAAACGCCCCAACTGGCTCATCTACGAGATGCCCACCGGTGCCCTGCCCTATTTTGAAATGCCAGAGTCCTTCGTGGCCGAGTACGAGGCCTTTCTGCAGAACCAGGTGATGAAGGCGTAAGGCGGATTCCCTCAGATGGAATTCATCTACGATTTCGCCATCTTCCTGGCCAAGGTGCTCACCATCGTGGTGGCCATCCTGGTGGTGCTGGGCAGTCTTGCCAGCACCGCCGCCAGCGCCCGGGATCGCGGCCAGGACCACCTCAACGTGCGTCGTCTCAACGACCGCTACCGCCATATGGAGAACACCCTGAAAAAGCGCTTCGCCGCGCCCAAGGGGTGGGCCGCGCGCCTCAAACGCCTGCGCAGTGGCAAAAAGGCCGAGACCGGGCTGGATCCGTCCCCGGACCCGGACCGGGCCCGCATCTTCGTGCTGAAGTTTCACGGCGACATCCGGGCCTCCCATGTGGCGAGCCTGCGCGAGGAGGTTTCCACGGTGCTCACCCAGGCCCGTCCGGAGCTGGATCATGTGGTGGTCTGCGTGGAGAGCGGTGGCGGCATGGTGCCCCATTACGGCCTGGCGGCGTCACAACTGGTGCGACTGCGGGATGCGGGGCTCCAGGTCACGGTGTGCGTGGACCGGGTGGCCGCCAGCGGCGGCTACCTGATGGCCGCCGTGGCCCACCGCATCATCGCGGCCCCCTTCGCCATCGTCGGCTCCATCGGCGTGGTGGCGCAACTGCCCAACTTCCACCGCTGGCTCAAGCGTCGCAACGTGGATATCGAGTTGCTCACCGCCGGCGAATACAAGCGCACCCTCACGGTGCTGGGTCGCAACACCGCCGAGGGGCGGGCCAAGTTCCAGGAGGACCTGGAGGAGACCCACACCCTGTTCAAGACCTTCCTGTCCCGCTATCGCCCCTCCCTGGACATGGATCAGGTGGGCACCGGGGAGCATTGGTACGGGGAACAGGCCCGCCCCCTGGGTCTGGTGGACGAACTGGGCACCAGCGACGATGTACTGATGAAGCTGGCCCGGGAGCATGATCTGTACGAGGTCACCTACAAGCGCCGCCAGAGCCTGGGCAAGCGCATGGGGACCGCGATGGAGAGCATCACCGACCGCCTGCTGGGGGGGCGGGGATGAGGGGGTGAACGAAGCCTGGAGAGTGACCAGTCTCCCCGGCAACCACCTCAGGCACCCGCCAAAAAAAACGCCACGAAGGGATAACCCTCGTGGCGTTTTTCGATCTGGTCGGAGTGAAAGGATTCGAACCTTCGACCCCCGCCTCCCGAAGGCGGTGCTCTACCAGGCTGAGCTACACTCCGATGAACCGTAGGGCCCACCGGCCCGACAGGCTGCGTATTGTGCTACGAAGCATCGCGAAAGTCCAACTCCGCGAAACCCCATCCACCACCCGCCGTAGTCAATATCCCCGACCCACGGAAAACCGCGCCAGCGAAGCCATGGCCTCCCGGTAAGGGCTCTCCGGCAGGACAGACAGGGCCTCAATGGCATTGTCCGCCTCCTGCTCCGCCATGCGACGGGTGTACTCGATGGACCCCGTGGCCTGGATGGCGGCCAACACCCGCTCGGCATAATCACGTCCGCCCTTCTCGATGGCCTCGCGCACCACAGCGGCATCCGCCTCGCTGCCCACACGCATGGCATGGATCAACGGCAGCGTCGGCTTACCCTCGGCCAGATCATCACCCATGTTCTTGCCCATCGCATCACGGTCACCGCTGTAATCCAGCACATCATCAATCAGCTGGAAGGCCGTGCCCAGGTGCATGCCGTAAGCCGCCAGCCCCTGAATCACCGCCTCGGGCTGTTCCGCCAGCACCGGGCCGACGCGCCCGGCCGCATCGAAGAGCTTGGCCGTCTTGGACTGGATCACATGCATGTAGCGCTCTTCGGTGGTGTCCGCGTCATGGCAGTTGAGCAACTGCATCACCTCACCCTCGGCCACCGTGCTGGTGGTGTGGGAAACGATCTCCATGATGCGCATGTTGCCGATCTCCACCATCATCTCGAAGGAGCGGGAGTAGAGGAAATCGCCCACCAGCACACTGGCCTCGTTGCCGAAGCGCGCATTCGCGGTCTCCCGGCCTCGGCGCATCTCCGAGGCGTCCACCACGTCATCGTGCAGCAGGGTGGCCGTGTGGATGAACTCGATGACCGCAGCCAGCTCGATGTGCTGCGTACCCCGATAGCCACACGCCCCGGAGGACAGCAGCACCAGCATGGGACGCAAGCGCTTGCCGCCACTACTGATAATGTAATGGCCCAGCTGGTTGATGAGCACCACGGGGGATTGCAGACGCCGACATATGCAGTCGTCCACCGCCTTCATATCGTCGGCGATCAGGTCGCGAATCTGGTTAAGGTCCATGGACGGAATTTGATCACTAAGGGAAGGAGCCTCGGGCATGCTAGGAACGGAGTGGTTAAGTGTCAAGGCGTATCCCTGAGTTTGCGTGTGTTTCTATTTGACCACCGCTTGCGGCGCAGGTAAACTTCCGCGTCTTTGGATTGAAGACCTTTTCGGAGAACATCAAAGATGTACGCGGTTATCGCTACCGGTGGCAAGCAGTACCGGGTTGCCCAGGGTGAAAAACTCCGGGTCGAGAAGCTCGACGCGGAGGAAGGCGCCTCTGTGGAATTCGACAACGTCCTGCTGGTCGGCAGCGGCGAAGACATCAAGGTGGGTGCACCCTACGTGGAAGGCGGCAAAGTAACCGCGACCATCAAGGCCCACGGGCGCGGCGAAAAGGTGGAGATCATCAAGTTCCGCCGTCGCAAGCACTCCCGCAAGCAGATGGGGCACCGCCAGCACTACACCGAGCTGGAAATCACTTCCATCGCCGGTTGATAGGCAAGAGGTAAGATCAGATGGCACATAAGAAGGCAGGCGGCAGTACCCGTAACGGCCGCGACTCAGAAAGCAAACGTCTTGGTGTGAAGCGCTTCGGCGGCCAGGCCGTGATCGCCGGCAACATCATCGTTCGTCAGCGTGGCACCCAGTTCCACCCCGGCCTCAACGTGGGCTGCGGCAAGGATCACACCCTGTTCGCCAAGGCGGACGGCAAGGTGGTGTTCGAGACCAAAGGTCCCAAGGGCCGCAAGTACGTGAGCGTACTCGCCGCCTGATTGCCGGCCACAAGCGGCAGCAAGGACTCCAAAGCCCCGGCCTTCCGGGGCTTTTTTAATGCCCATACCTCCCGCGCCCAACCACAGGAGAGGGTGTCGCTTTGCCCCCGAGCGACGTATCCTGACAGGGCAACCACCACCCCGGAACAAGAAGCCAGCCCATGAAATTCGTTGATGAAGCCACCATCAAGGTCAAGGCCGGCGACGGCGGCAACGGCTGCGTGAGCTTTCGCCGGGAGAAATACGTCCCCTTTGGCGGCCCGGACGGGGGCGACGGTGGCGACGGGGGTTCCGTCTACCTGGTGGCCACCCACGACCTGAACACCCTGGCGGACTTTCGCTTCCAGCGGCACTTCGAGGCCGGGCGCGGTGAGAATGGCCGTGGCCGCAACATGACCGGCCATGCTGGCGAGGACCTGGAAGTGGAGGTGCCGGTGGGCACCCTGGCCTTCGACGCCCAGACCGGTGAATTGATCGGCGACCTGGTGAACCATGGCCAGAAACTGCTGGTGGCCCAGGGCGGCTTCCACGGCCTGGGCAACACCCGCTACAAGAGCTCGGTGAACCGGGCCCCGCGGCAGTCCAAGCCGGGCACGCCCGGGGAGCTGCGTCAACTGCGCCTGGAACTGAAGGTCCTGGCCGATGTGGGCCTGCTGGGACTGCCCAACGCGGGCAAGTCCACGCTCATCTCCAAGGTCTCCGGCGCCCGCCCCAAGGTTGCTGATTATCCCTTCACCACCCTGCACCCCAATCTGGGCGTGGTGCGCGTGGGGCCGCTACAGAGTTTCGTGATGGCCGACATCCCCGGGCTCATCGAAGGCGCGGCGGAGGGCGCGGGGCTGGGCATACAGTTCCTCAAGCATCTGGCCCGCAACCGCCTGCTGCTGCACCTGGTGGACATCGAACCACCCGATCCTGAGCAGGCGCCTGAGCAGGCGGTTCGTGTGATCGAGCAGGAAATGGCCCAGTTCGACCCGCAATTGCTGGAACGCCCTCGCTGGCTGGTGATCAACAAGGTGGACCTGATCCCGTCGGATGAGCGCGAAGCGCGCTGCCAGGCCGTGATCGAGGCCCTTGACTGGAAGGGACCGGTCTTTCACATCTCCGCCTTCACCGGCGAGGGCACGGACACCCTTACACAACAGGTCATGAGATACCTGGAAGAGCATGACAGCGACACGTGAAGCACTGGGCAAGTCCCGCCGCTGGGTCGTCAAGATCGGCTCGGCACTGATCACCAACGACGGCCAGGGCCTGGACATGCAGGCTCTGGCCGGCTGGGCTGACCAACTGGCCAGGCTCAGCCGTACCGGCCACGAGATCATCCTGGTGTCCTCCGGGGCAGTGGCCGAGGGCATGACGCGCCTGGGATGGAGTGAGCGACCCTCGGCCCTCTATGAGTTGCAGGCAGCGGCTGCCGTGGGGCAGATGGGCCTGGTACAGGCCTATGAGAGCCATTTTCAGAAACACGGTCTGCATGCTGCTCAGGTGCTGCTCACCCATGATGATCTGGCCGATCGGCGTCGTTATCTCAATGCCCGCAGCACCCTGCGCACCCTGCTTCGCATGCATGCCATCCCGGTGGTGAACGAGAACGATACCGTCGCCACCGAGGAGATCCGCTTTGGTGACAACGACACCCTGGCGGCGCTGGTCTGCAATCTGGTGGAGGCGTCGCTGCTGGTGATCCTCACCGATCAAAAGGGCCTGTATGACCGCGATCCGCGCACCTTTCAGGATGCGCGCCTGGTGTCGGAGGGTCTGGCCTCGGATCCGAGCCTGCTGCGCCTGGTGGCGCCCACCTTCGGTCGACTGGGCAGCGGGGGCATGGCCACCAAGCTCACGGCCGCGGCCCGCGCGGCCCGCTCCGGCACCCACACCCTGATCGCCTCGGGCCGCACCTCCGGCGTGCTGGAGCGCATCGCTGCCGGTGAGGATCTGGGCACGCTGCTGCGCCCCGATCGGGAGCCTCTGGCAGCGCGCAAGCAGTGGATCGCCGGGCAGCTGGTCTCCCGGGGGGAGTTGCTGCTGGATGCGGGCGCTGCACGGGTGATCAAGGAGGCGGGCCGCAGCCTGCTGCCGGTGGGGGTTACCCATGTGAAGGGGCGTTTCTCCCGGGGCGAGGTGGTCACCTGCCTGGACCCGGATGGCCGCCCGGTGGCCCGCGGGCTGGTGAATTACGCCGCTGACGAGGCCCGCCGGATCATGGGTCGGCGGGGTGACGAGATCGAATCCATCCTGGGGTATGTGGATGAGCCGGAGCTCATGCATCGGGATAATCTGGTGGTGTTGTAGGGTGTGGGGGTAGCGGCCCTGCCGGGTGCCGGAGGTCTGTTGGCGGGACGCCGTGAATACATCCATGTAGGCTCTGCAGCCGCTTCCTGCGGCTGAAGCCCGCCAACAGACCTCCGGCACCCGGCAGGGCCTTGATGCATTGCGAAGGGGGGGTGTTACTCGATCTTGATGTAGGCGAAACCCTTGGTGTTCTGCAGTTCGGCCAGACGCACCACGCCTGAGGGCACCATGGACACCCCGTCGTAGAGCCCATCTTCCGGCAAATCAAGGGCCGAGCGGGTGATGTCGCAGAGCTCCACCTTCACGCCATGCACGGACATCAGGGAACTGAGTCGACCGCGCAGATTGTCACGTTCGGCGGCCAGGGTGTCGTCCTCGGCGAAGGGGGAGCCTTCCAGGGGGTCGTCGGTCAGGAAACGGATGCCGTGGGAGACGGCGACGATGCGGATGTCGTGATCCATCAGTTCATTCTCGTAGTGCACCGCCATGTTGTTGATGCTGGTGAGCATGGCGCTGAACCGGCGGGGATCAGAGAAATCTGCGTGGTAGACCACGCGGGCGGCGGGGTCCGCAGCGGCAGCCGTGGACGGCACCACCAGGAAGGCCAGGCTGATGAGAAGCCAGGCCATGGCCAGGCCCTGCCAGCGTTTCAGTCCCGAAGCCGCGGTTCGGCCTTCGTGAGCGCTCATCCCGTTCGGACAGGATTGTGTCATGACGTATCCTCCATTGGTGTTCCCCATCGCCTCCTCTGGCGGCGGGTGCAGCCAAGAGTGGCAGCCGCATTGCGGCGGATCAATCTGCAGCGCAGCAAGTTCATGAAAGATGCGGGCATCAGGGGAATTGACATTCCCCCCGCTTCCATGCAAGATTGCCGGCTTTTCCGGAACTGACCCGAATTTTCAGGAGATTACCTTGGCCAACATCGCCTCAGCTCGCAAGCGTGCCCGCCAGAGCGAAAAGAATCGCCAGCACAACATGGCCGCGCGTTCGCGCTTTCGCACTGCCATCAAGAAGGTGCTGAAGGCTGTGAAAGCGGGTGACAAGGACACCGCCACCAGCGCCTACCAGGCCGCTGTGCCGGTCATCGACAAGTCCGTTTCCAAGGGCGTCCTGCACCGCAACAAGGCAGCGCGTCACAAGAGCCGCCTGAACGCACGGGTGCGGGCGCTGTAATCGACCTGACGCCCTTCTCCCCCTGGGGGAGAGGGGCTTTCTGGTTCATCTGTGATGATGTGCCTGTGAACCCGGTCACCCCGGGTTTTTTTGTGCCCGGCAAACCGCGAGCTCGCTTCAACCCATGAGCCGACTGCTCAAGTCCACCGCTGTTGTCAGCGCCATGACCCTGGTGTCGCGGCTGTTCGGCTATCTGCGGGATATGGTACTGGCGGTGAGCTTCGGCGCCAGCGGGGCCACCGACGCCTTCTTCGTCGCCTTTCGCATCCCCAACTTCCTGCGCCGGCTGTTTGCCGAGGGGGCCTTCTCCCAGGCCTTCGTGCCGGTGTTTGCGGAGTTTCGTGAGCAGCGCGGCCACAAGGCACTGAAGGATCTGGTGGACCATGTGAGCGGCGCCCTGACCCTGGTGCTGTTCCTCACCACCCTGCTGGGGGTGTTGGCTGCCCCCCTCTTGATCAGCGTGTTTGCCCCCGGATTTCACGGGGAGGATGGCCGTCACGCCCTGGCCACCGACATGCTGCGCATCACCTTCCCCTATCTGCTGTTCATCTCGCTCACGGCCATGGCCGGGGGCATTCTCAACAGCCTGGGGCGGTTCGCGGTGCCGGCCTTCACGCCGGTATTCCTGAATCTGTCCCTCATCGCCGCCGCCGTATGGGGGGCGCCGCACTTCAACGAGCCGGTGGTGGCCCTGGCCTGGGGCGTGTTCCTGGCCGGTATCGTTCAACTGGCCTTCCAGGTACCCTTCCTGGTGCGCCATGGCCTGATGCCGCGCCCCCGGCTGCGCCGGGCCCACGAGGGCGTGAAACGCATCGCCAAGCTCATGCTCCCGGCCATCTTCGGCACCTCGGTGGTGCAGATCAATCTGCTGGTGGACACCCTGATCGCCTCGTTCCTGGCCGCAGGCTCCATCACCTGGCTGTATTTCTCCGACCGCTTCGTGGAACTGCCCCTGGCCCTGTTCGGCATCGCCATCGGCACGGTGATCCTGCCGCGCCTCTCCGGGGAATACGCCCGCAAGGACCCGCAGGCATTCAGCAAGACCCTGGACTGGGCCCTGCGCCTCTCCCTGCTGATCGCCCTGCCCTCGGCCCTGGGTCTGATCCTGCTCGCCGCCCCCATCCTCGCGGCACTCATTCAGTATCAGGAGTTCCTGGAGAGCGACACCCGCATGGCCGCCTTGTCGCTGATGGCCTATGCCATCGGTCTGCCCGCCTTCATTCTGATCAAGATCCTGGCGCCGGGGTATTTCTCCCGCCAGGACACCAAGACCCCGGTGAAGGTGGCGGTGATCGCCATGCTGGCCAATATGGCGCTGAACCTGGCCATTGTGGTGCCCTGGGTGTGGATGGGCTGGCCCGGGCCGCATGCCGGCCTGGCCCTGGCCACGTCGCTGTCGGCCTACCTGAATGCCGGGCTGCTCTATCGCGGGCTGCGCCGCGATGGCATCCTGGTGATTCTGCCAGGCTGGCTGGGGCTGTGGTGGCGCATGCTGCTGGCAGCCGGCCTGCTCACCCTGCTGTTGCTGCTACTGACTCCGGAACTGAGCCAGTGGAGTGAGTGGCCGGCGCTGACCCGGGTGAGCGCCCTGCTGGGCCTGATCGCCCTGGGCGGCGGAGCCTATGGCTTGGCACTGCTGGCCACGGGCGTGCGACCGCGGACATTCCTGCTGAGGTGACCCGCCGGGACGTCTGTGACCCTGTAAACGTTCCACCCCCCCACGTATAATCGAGGCTTTTGCGGCCAATCCCATGGAACTGATTCGCGGTGCCCACAACCTGAGGCCCCGACACCGGGGCTCGGTGGTCACCATCGGCAACTTCGACGGTGTGCACCTGGGGCACCAGGCGGTGCTCGGACAACTGGCCGAAAAAGGGGCCGAACTGGGCCTGCCCACGGTGGCGGTCACCTTCGAGCCCCTGCCACGGGAATACTTCATGGGCGAGCGCTCGCCAGCCCGGCTGCAGCGCTTCCGGGACAAGCTCCTGGCCATGCGCCGTTTTTCCGTTAACCGGCTGCTGTGCCTGAACTTCAACCCGGCCCTGGCAGGGATGAGTGCCCAGGACTTCATCCGGGAACTGCTGGTGGAGCGCCTGGGTGTGCGTCACCTGGTGGTGGGTGATGACTTCCGCTTCGGCAAGGGCCGCGCAGGCAACTTCGAAACCCTGCGCGAGGCGGGACGGGTGCATGGTTTCGATGTGGCGCACATGCACACCTTTCACATCGATGGGGCCCGGGTGAGCAGTACCCGCATCCGCGGCGCCCTGGCCGAAGGCCGCATGGATGAGGCTGAAAAACTCCTGGGCCGCCCCTATCGCATCAATGGGCGCGTGGCCCATGGCGACAAGAAAGGGCATTTGCTGGGCTTCCCCACCGCCAACCTGCGTCTGGGCCCCTGCCCCATGGCGGTGCGCGGCGTGTTTGCCGTGGAGGTGTTCGGCCTGCCCGGCGAGCCGGTGCAAGGCGTGGCCAATGCCGGCACCCGGCCCACGGTGGGGGGCGTCCAGAACCGCCTGGAGGTGCATCTGTTCGATGTGGATGCCGACCTCTACGGAAAACACCTGCATGTGGACCTGCTCCACCGCCTGCGGGATGAAAAACGCTTCGCCTCCCTGGATGAGCTGCGCGCGCAGATCACCCGGGACGCTGACCATGCCCGTGCATTCTTTCAGGTGCGGCCCGACGACGCCCGTTCGCCGGACTGAATCGAGGATTTCCAGCTTGACCGACTATAAAGACACCCTGAACCTGCCCAAGACCGACTTCCCCATGCGCGGCAACCTGGCCAAGCGCGAGCCGGACATGCTGGCCACCTGGGAAAAAGAAGGACTGTACCAGCAGATCCGCCAGGCCAGCGCCGGTCGACCCCGCTTCGTGCTGGCCGACGGCCCACCCTATGCCAATGGGGACATTCACATCGGCCATGCGGTGAACAAGATCCTCAAGGATGTCATCGTCAAGAGCCGCACCCTGGCGGGCTACGACGCCCCCTATGTGCCCGGCTGGGATTGCCATGGCCTGCCCATCGAACTGCAGGTGGAGCGCAGCCAGGGCAAGGCCGGCAAGGGGACGGATGCCCGCGCCTTCCGTGAAGCCTGTCGCCACTTCGCCCAGGATCAGGTGAACCGCCAGCGCGATGACTTCAAGCGCCTGGGCGTACTGGGCGACTGGGAGAACCCCTACCTGACCATGGACTACGCCGTGGAAGCGGACATCATGCGCGCCCTGGGCCGCATCATCGACCGTGGCCACGTCATCCAGGGCAACAAGCCCGTGCACTGGTGCGTGGACTGCGGTTCCGCCCTGGCCGAAGCCGAGGTGGAATACGAGGACAAGACGTCCCCAGCCATCGACGTGCGCTTTCGTGCCCTGGACGACGAGGACCTGCTCAGACGCATGCATGGGGAGAGTGATGCCGGCAGCGGCCCCATCAGCGTGGTCATCTGGACCACCACCCCCTGGACCCTGCCCGCCAACCAGGCCGTGGCCCTGAACGGGGAACTGGAGTACGCCCTGGTGGCCGTGAATGACGAGCGCCTGCTGGTGGCCGCCGACCTGGTGGACAACCTCGTGCAACGCTACGGACTGGAAGGGCACCACATCATCTGTCGCGCTCAGGGCGCGGCCCTGGAAGGCCTGCTGCTGCAGCACCCCTTCTACGACCGCCAGGTACCCGTGATCCTGGGCGAGCACGTGAACCTGGAAGCCGGCACCGGCGCCGTGCACACCGCCCCGGGCCATGGTCAGGACGACTACATCGTCGGTCGCCGTTATGACCTGTCCGTGGACAATCCGGTAGGAGGCGATGGCCGCTTCCTGCCCTCCACGGAGCTGTTCGCCGGGCTGAGCGTGACCGAGGCCAACGGCCGCATCCTGGAAGTGCTCAAGGAGCGGGGGGCGCTGGTGCACATGGAGAAACTGCGCCACAGCTATCCCCATTGCTGGCGCCACAAGACCCCCATCATCTTCCGGGCCACCTCTCAGTGGTTCATCAGCATGGACAAGGCGGAACTGCGCGACGGCGCACTCAAGGCCATCGAGCAGGTGCAATGGGTGCCCGACTGGGGGCGCGCCCGCATCGAAGGCATGGTGAGCAACCGCCCGGACTGGTGCATCTCCCGGCAACGCAACTGGGGCGTGCCCATTCCCTTGTTCATCCACAAGGAAACCGGCGCACTGCACCCAGACACCCAGAACCTGATCGAGGTCGTGGCCACAAAGGTGGAGAAGGAAGGCATCGAGGCCTGGTTCTCGCTGGACCCGAAGGAACTGCTGGGTGACGACGCCGAACGCTTTGAAAAACTCGGCGACACCCTGGACGTGTGGTTCGACTCGGGTGTGACCCACGCCACCGTGACCGAGCGTCGCCCGGGCCTGGGGCTGCCGGCCGATCTGTACCTGGAAGGCTCCGACCAGCACCGGGGCTGGTTCCAGTCGTCCCTGCTCACCTCCGTGGCCATGCGCGGCGTCGCGCCCTACAAGGCGGTGCTCACCCACGGCTTCACGGTGGATGCCCAGGGCCAGAAGATGTCCAAGTCCAAGGGCAACGTGGTGGCCCCGCAGAAAGTCATGGATACCCTGGGCGCCGACATCCTGCGCCTGTGGGTGGCAGCCACCGACTTCAGCGGCGAGATGGCCGTCTCCGACGAGATCCTCAAGCGCACCGCCGATGCCTATCGACGCATGCGCAATACCGCCCGCTTCCTGCTGGCCAACCTGAACGGCTTCGATCCGGCCACGGACCTGCTACCCGCCGAGCGCATGCTGCCCCTGGACCGCTGGGCCGTGGACCAGGCCCTGCAGGTGCAGCAGCATGTGATCCGCGCCTACGAGCACTACCAGTTCCACCAGATCTACCAGCGGGTGCATAACTTCTGCTCGGTGGAGATGGGCAGTTTCTACCTGGACGTGATCAAGGACCGTCAGTACACCACCCAGGCGGACAGCCGTGCGCGCCGCTCGGCGCAGACGGCCATGTACCACATCATCGAGGCCATGACACGCTGGTTGACGCCCATCCTCTCCTTCACGGGCGAGGAGATCTGGCAGCAGATCCCCGGCGAGCGCAACGCCTCGGTGCTGCTCAACACCTGGTACGATGGACTCTTCCCCCTGCAGGACGATGCGCCGCTGGGCGTGGAGGACTGGCGCCGGGTGCTGGAGGTCCGTCAGTGCGTGAGCCGTGAACTGGAGAAGCTGCGCAACGAAGGCGGCATCGGCGCCTCCCTGGATGCCGAGGTGGACCTGTATTGCGATGCCGGCCTGCAGGAGATCCTCAGTCGCCTGGGGGATGAATTGCGGTTCGTGCTGATCACCTCTTACGCCCGGGTACATGCCCTGGGTCAGGCACCGGCCACGGCCGCGGCCTCCGCCCTGCCGGATGGCACCGCCCTGGCCATCCGCGCGCTGCGCTGCGAACATGCCAAGTGCCCGCGCTGCTGGCACCATCGGGAAGATGTCGGGGCCAGCACCGAGCATCCGGAGTTGTGCGGGCGCTGCGTGGAGAACGTGGCGGGCGAAGGGGAGCACCGGGCATTTGCCTGAGCGGGCCGCAGCCCCCCCCCAAAAAAGACAACCCAAGTCAAACAGAGACCCCAACAACATGCTCAAATGGCTATGGCTCTCCTTCGGAGTGATCGTCCTGGATCAGATCACCAAACGCATTGCCGAGTACCAGTTGGTGCAATTCGCCCCCATGGAGATCCTGCCCTTCCTGAACTTCGCCCTGGTGTACAACCAGGGCGCCGCCTTCAGCTTTCTCAGTGACGCCGGCGGCTGGCAACGCTGGTTCTTCACCGCCCTGGCGCTGCTGGTGAGCGCCATCATTGTCTGGTGGCTGTACCGCCTCAAGCGGGGCGAGACGGGCACGGCCATCAGCCTGGCGCTGATCCTGGGGGGCGCCATCGGCAATGTCATCGACCGGATCCTGCACGGGCACGTGATCGACTTCATCGACGTTCACTACGTCGGCTACCACTGGCCCACCTTCAACATCGCCGACAGCGCCATCACCATAGGCGCCGTGATCCTCATCGCCACCAGCCTGATGCCCGCACGTCCAGGGACGCAGGGCACATGATCTCGCCCGGCAGCCGGGTGCGCATGCACTACACCATCACCCTGGAAAACGGCCAGGTGGCCGACAGCACGCGGGAAGATGAAGGTGAGCCGGTGGAATTCACCGTGGGCGAGGGAGAACTGCATGGAGCCCTGGAGGGGCTGGTGACCGAACTGTCAGAAGGGGAATCGCGCACCACCACCCTGCCCCCTGAACGGGCCTTCGGCTTCGCCACCGCCCAGGCGGTGCAGACCATGGAGCGCAGCGACTTCCCCGAGGACATGCCCCTGGAGCCAGGCCTGCTGGTGGGGTTCGACACACCCAAGGGGGAGCAGATCCCGGGGCTGATCCGGGAGATCGAAGGGGACAGGGTCACGGTGGATTTCAATCACCCGCTGGCAGGGCATGAGATCACCGTGGAGATAGAGGTGCTGTCGGTGGAAACACCGAACTGAATCAGTAGCATAAAGGGGACAGTCCCCTTTTGCCCCCAAGCATCGCAGGCCCATTCGGCAGCCGTGCGCCGTTGTTGTAGGATGTGCGCCTATCCGCAACCCTCATTCTCAGGCCAGACAAACATGCACATTCTCCTCGCCAACCCCCGTGGATTCTGCGCCGGTGTCGACCGGGCCATCGAGATCGTGGAACGGGCCCTGGACCTGTTCGGCCAACCCATCTATGTGCGCCACGAGGTGGTGCATAACCGCTACGTGGTCAACGAACTCAGGGAGAAGGGCGCCGTCTTCGTGGAGGAACTGGATCAGGTGCCCGATGGCGCCACCGTGATCTTCAGTGCCCACGGCGTACCCCGCAGTGTGCGGCACGAAGCCGACAAGCGCGGCCTGCGGGTCTTCGACGCCACCTGCCCGCTGGTCACCAAGGTGCATATGGAGGTGGCCCGTCATGCCGCCCGGGGTGAGGAGGTCATCCTCATCGGTCACGCCGGCCACCCGGAAGTGGACGGCACCCTGGGGCAGTATGATCGCAGCCAGGGCGGCGAGATTTACCTGGTGGAAAACATCCAGCAGGCCCAGGAACTGGCCGTGAAGGACCCGGATCACCTGGCCTACGTGACCCAGACCACCCTCTCCATGGACGACACCCAGGGCATCTTCCAGGTGCTGCGGGAGCGCTTCCCCAACATCCAGGGGCAACGCCGTGACGACATCTGCTATGCCACCCAGAACCGCCAGGACGCCATCAAGTCCCTGGCCGGGCAGTGCGACCTGATCCTGGTGGTGGGCTCCCCCAACAGTTCCAACTCCAACCGTCTACGGGAGATCGCCGAGAAGATGGGCATCCAGGCCTATCTCATCGATGGCGCCGAGGACATCGACCCGCGCTGGCTGGAGGGCCGTCAGCGCATCGGCATCACCGCCGGCGCCTCAGCCCCGGAACTGCTGGTGCAGCAGGTGGTGAACCACCTCAAGCCCCTGGGCGTGGAGACCTGCGTGGAACATGAGGGCCGCAGCGAAAAGGTGACCTTCTCGTTGCCGAAGGAACTACGGATTTGAGCAAGAGAAGCGCTGGGCCGCCACGCAGGGCTAACTCCGGCCAGCGGTGGAAAGCAGCTTTTTGGGTATGCCTGAACATCGCACGGGCCACTTGAGTAACCCCTCGACAGCCGATGGCGACGGGCTGCAGTCACTGTGGCATTTTCGCGCAAGCACGGTATTTGACACCTGGAACTATCATGCCCCGACTCCTATTTTTGGTGAATGAACCGAACTGGTTCGTCTCACACCGGTTGGCCGTTGGTCGGGCCGCACAGGATCAGGGCTTCGAGGTCCATGTCGCCGGACCTGGGCAGGTGCCGAAGGAGATTCTTGAGGCAGGCATGACATTTCATTCGGTGCCGCTTTGCCGTAAAGGAATGAACCCTTTTACAGAGCTTAATGCTATCTCCTCGTTGGTGAGCCTGTTTAGATCCGTGCGTCCGGATATTGCCCATTTGGTCACCATCAAGCCATACCTTTACGGCGGCATTGCCGCCCGCATTGTGAATATCCCCGCGGTAGTTTCAGCAGTTGCAGGTCTGGGAACGGCATTTATCCGCAATGATCTCCTCGCGCGCATTTTTCGAGGTTTGCTTTATCCAATGTTCAAGCTGGCATTTGGGCATGGCCGGCAGCGCGTCATTTTCCAAAATAATGATGACCGTGCTGTACTGGAACAATGGGGTGTGGTTTCCGCCCATCAATCAGTGGTCATCCGTGGCTCGGGGGCGGACCTTATACAATACAGGCCTTGCGCCGAAATTGAGGGTCCGCCCATTATCGCCTTCGCCGCTCGCCTGTTAAAGGATAAAGGCCTCGTCGAATTCATTGATGCCGCACGCATCCTCAAACGCCGGGGCATTGATGCTCGTTTTTGGGTCATCGGGGAGAGGGATCCCGGAAATCATGCAACGGCAACAGAACAGGAACTGGAGTTTTGGCGCACCGAAGGCATTGTGCAGTTTCTGGGCTATCGGAGGGATGTTCCTGATCTATTCCGTCAGGCACATATCATTTGCCTACCTTCATATCGAGAGGGATTGCCCAAGGTGCTGGTGGAGGGCGCCGCAGCGGGACGAGCCGTGGTCACGACCAACGTCCCCGGTTGCCGTGATGCCATTGAACCCGACCGCACCGGGTTGCTCGTACCAGTCCGAGACACCGAGAAACTGGCAGATGCCTTACAGCGCCTGATCCAAAACCCGGATGAACGCCGTGCGATGGGCCGGGCAGGGAGGGATCTCGCCGAAAGAGAGTTCGAGATCGGCAAGATCGTTGGCGCGCACCTGGATATATATCACGAACTGTTGCAAGTACGCAGAGCGGAAAAAGCCGAACAGACCTGAGGAATGGTGGCATGTCGACCGACATGGTCAGCGTTCGTCGCGCATCGTTACAGCGGTTATTCATAGAGGAACCCATGGAGCCTCGTCATTGAGAGACAAAAGTAAGGAATTCATCCTGTTTGCATGCCCAGACATCGGTGAAGGGGAAATTGCAGAGGTGGTGTCCACGCTTCGTTCTGGCTGGATCACCAGCGGGCAACGCACCAAGCAATTCGAATCTGACTTTCGGGCTTTCCTTGGTGGAGATGACCTGCATTGCGTTGCGGTCAACTCCGCCACTGCGGGGCTTCATCTCTCACTGGAGGCACTGGGTATTGGCACCGGAGACGAGGTGATCGTCCCGAATTACACGTTCACCGCCACCGCGGAGGTCATACGCTATCTTGGTGCCACACCGGTACTTGTGGATGTGGACGAACACACGTTCAACATAGATCCCGCATGCGTGGAGATGGCCATCACAGACCGGACGCGTGCCATCATGCCAGTGCACTTTGCGGGGCTGGCTTGTGACATGACCTCACTGGATGTTTTGGCAAAGCGCCATGGCCTCGACCTGGTCGAGGACGCAGCCCATGCGCTGCCAACCACTTGGCGAGGTTGCACCATAGGCACCCTGGGTTCCGCGGCGTGCGTGTTCAGCTTCTACGCCAACAAGACCATAACCACCGGCGAAGGAGGAATGCTGGTAACAGCCGATCCTGACCTTGCAGACCGCGCCCGAAGCATGCGTTTGCATGGCATCAACAGGGACGTTTTCAACCGCTACCAATCCGAATCTCCGGATTGGTACTACGAAGTGATCGCACCCGGTTTCAAGTACAATATGACCGATATCGCAGCAGCGCTGGGACTGCATCAGTTAAGGCGGCTGCCCGAGTTCCATGCTCGTCGGGAATATCTCGCTCAAGGTTATGACGAGCGGCTTGCTGATTTGCCAATTCGACTACCGGCCAGTGCGCCTCCGGGAGATGTACAGTCCCGGCACCTTTACCCAATTCGTCTGCTACCTGAAGCAGGTCTGGATCGCGATTCATTTATTGAGGGCATGGCGGCCCGGGGCATTGGTTGTTCAGTGCACTTCATCCCGCTACATCGTCACCCCTACTGGCAGGCATACTGTGGTGTTTCAGCAATGGATTTCCCCGTGTCTGAAATGTTGTTTCAACAGGAGGTTTCACTACCGCTGCACACGGCCATGTCCGATGAACAGCTTGACCGGGTTGTAAACGCGGCGCGGGAACTACTGGAGCACACATGCTGAAGAGGTTTTTTGATATAGCGGCGGCAACTCTGGGGCTGGTGCTGCTCATGCCCCTGCTGCTGGGCATCGCCGTTTGGATAAAACTTGACTCCCGCGGCCCCGTGTTTTTTCGCCAAGTACGCGTTGGGCAACATGGCAAACCTTTTCGGATTATCAAGTTTCGCACCATGCGAACCGATAGTGAAGCCGCCGGGAAGTTGACTCTTGCGGAGGACTCACGGATCACACGATCCGGTCGATTCCTGCGTCATTACAAACTCGATGAACTGCCACAATTGATGGATGTACTGCGCGGCACCATGAGCCTGGTGGGCCCCCGCCCGGAGGTACCTGAATATGTGGCGCACTACCCAGCTGATGTAAGGGAAAAGGTTCTATCTCTTCGACCTGGGCTAACCGACTATGCTGCGTTAGAGATGCTGGACGAGAGCCGTCTTCTAGCGCAGTATGAGGATCCGCATCGAGCTTATCTTGATGTCGTGCTGCCGAGGAAGCTCGCTCAGTACCAGCAATATGCGGATAAACAATCCTTCGGAGAAGATACCCGAATCATTCTGCGTACGATCCTCTGCCTAGCACGCAGGCGCACAGACCACGAGTCCCCTTGATGGCCGCGTGGGGTCACCCGAGGGCCGAACCGGCCCGACCTGCCGAGAGGTCAGCCCGACCATGACCCATGCTACTCTCCGTCGCCTAGGACTCCTGCTTCTCACCCTGGCGCTGTCCGGATGCCTTGGCGGTGGTGGCGGCGGGAGCAATGTCCGCCCCACCACGGACACACCGACTGCCGAACCCACCGACAGTGCCGTGCCGACGACCGGCGATACGGTTCTGGTGGGCGTGGTTGATGGGCACTTCAACACACGTCACGTGGAACTGGTGGGCAGCGTGCAGGATACCTGGAACCTGCTCACACAGGATCGCGATGTCACCACCCCCCGGGCCGGTCAGGATGGAGTGCCGAACCATGGCACCCCCGTCGCCTCCCTGGTGGCCGGCAGGACCACCGGCACGGCCCGCGATGCGCGGCTTTTTCTCGTGCGGGCCACGGACTCCAACCAGGCCTTCGCCTCCACCCTGGCCGAAGGTGTTGAAAAGAGCATCGACCAGGGGGCCAGGGTGGTCAGCCTGAGCTTTGCGGTGCCCCCGGCGGCCCTTGCCGGCACCTCTTCAACAACAGCCCCCCTGGCGGACCGCATCCAGGAGGTGACCTACACCCCCGCGCAGGGCACCCCCGTGACGGTGGGCACCGCCCTGGTGATCAGCGCCGGCAACACCGCCGCCAGCCTCTCGGATCAGCGCTTCTACTACAACCCGACCGATCGGGACCAGCGAAGACTGATGGAGCGCACGATCCTCGCCGGCGGGTCCTCCGGGACATCCCGGGCTGCCCAGAGCAGCTACCCCGGCGAGCGGGAGGACCTGCAGGCGCGTTTTCTGCTGGCTCCCTTTTCCAGCCGTGCCGCCGACGGCACCACCGACGATGGCTATCTCACACTGCGCGGCACCTCCGGGTCCACCCCCTTGATCGCCGGGATGCTGGCCGAGTTGATGTCGCGCTGGCCGCATCTGACCGCGCCGACCGCCACACGGCATTTGCTGGACACCGCGGACCGAGGCTCCCCCCTGTTCGACCGTAACGATTGCGGCGAGAGCGGCACCGTCAATTGCGGCGCCTATTACATGGGGCGGGGGCTTGCGGATCTGGACGCGGCCTTGCGACCCAGGGGAGAACTGGCGGTGGCCACGGGGCTCTCGGTGGAGGGGGCGTCCGTGCCTGTCCGCCAGAGCTGGTCTGCCTGGTCCCAGGCGTTCGGGGGCGAACTGGCCGGCCTGGAGGAAGGCACGCGGGGACTGGTGGGGTTCGACACCCTGGGCCGTGACTACACGCTGCACACCGCGGACAGCCATCAGCCGCTTCGCACACACGCACGCCGACTCACGGATCGCATGGAGGCGCAGTTGCAACGAGGTCGCCTGGAGCCCGCCCTGCACGCCCAGGTGACGCCCCGGGTTTCCATGACCAGCCGTTTTGATCCCAGCGGCGAACTGCAGGCAGGACGTCTGCATGCAGAGCTGGACGGCCTTGCCGTCTCCGCCTTCACCGCCCGGGACGAGCTTGAGGACCTGCCCGGTGACTTTGGCGCACAGCCCCACGGCATGGCCACCCTCACCCACACCGGCGGAGACCTGGCCTACCATCTGCAAGAACGCACCGGCCTGAGCGCGGACCTGCGCATGGCCCAGGGCCTGAACCTCCACACCCGTTTCTGGTCAGGCAGCGCCGACCGCAGCGCGGGACAGGCACTTCAAGGCCGGGCCTTGTCCACCTATCGATCCCGCCACCACGATGTGGGGATTTCCTACGCGGCGGGTGATCACACCCTGCTGTCGCTCACCCTGGGGCAACGACGGGAATCCGGCGGGCTGCTGGGCTCGGTGGGCAGCGGCGCCTTCAACATGGACGGGGGCACACGCCTGAACACGGCGCGCGCTGGTGTGGATATCCAGCTCAATGATCACTTTGGCCTGTGGGGCCGGTACGAGCGCGGCTTCGTCCGGTTCCCGGAGGGCGGCGGCCTGCTGAGGTCGCTGAACGATGTGCAAACGCAGCAGGCGGGCCTGGGTCTGCACTGGCGCGCCGACGACGCGCATCAGGGCTTTTTCAGCCTGGCTCAGCCGCTGCGCGTGGAATCCGGACAGGCAGCATTCGACATTCCGGTGGGCCGCACCCTGGAAGGATCAGTCATCCGGGAACGCCGGCAAGTCCCCCTCACCCCCACCGGCCGGCAGACCGATATCGAACTGGGCTACGCCTTTTCACCCTCCCCCACCCGGCGCCTGGAGTTCAATGTGCTGCATGTGCTGGAGCCGGACCATGTGCGCACTGCCCCTGCCGACACGGCGGTGCTGACACGGTACGGGCGGCGGTTCTGAGTCGGTGCCAACTACGGCAGGTGTCAGGCTCAGATCGTCTCCACATCAAAAGCCACGATCTGCCGCCTTTCGCGGGAGAATTCCACACCGATCAGGTGAATGGGCTTGCCGGTGGCGCGGTATTTATCGGCGTAGCCTCTGGCCTTGATCTGTTCCAGGGCAAAGCCCTTTACGAGAAGGGATCAACGAAAGGGGTGCAGCAAAACCACGTCAAGAAACTGCGTCGCATTCTGGCCAACCTGGATGAAGCCAAAGAGTCGCAGGATATGGACTTACCAGGGTACAAGCTGCATGAACTGAAAGGTGATCGAGAAGGGTTCTGGTCAGTACACCTTGGTTCTTTCACGTTAAACAGCAAGAGGTAACATCATCATGGCCCTGTTCAACCCACCACATCCCGGCGAAATTTTGAGAGAGGACGTCATCGAGGCCTTGGGCTTGACCGTAAGCGACGCCGCCAAGCGACTGGGGCTGACCCGAGTACAGCTTTCGCGCGTACTCAATGAGCGTGCCGGCATTAGCCCCGACCTGGCCGTGCGTCTTGAGCGCGCCGGCATCAGTACCGCGAGACAGTGGATGGCTCTGCAGTCGTCTTATAAACTGTGGCAAGCCGAGCAACGCTCGCAACCTGATGTCGAACGCCTAAAGGTCTGAATCCCGATGGGGAGTCTGAGGCGCTGATGGTTCGCCATGCCTGGGCCTCCGGGGACAAGTATCATGCCGATGGCAGTCTATCATGGTCCCGGAGGTGGACCACTTCAGTGCTGTGCTTGGGTGGGAGCAGCCTGTGCCTGTCGTCGCCCTCCTGCTTCGTGGCATTTAAGGGAGTTAAAGTCAGATCTGGTGTATGGGGAAGGAAGGGTGGCGTATCCTGTTGATTGATCACGACCAAGATCTCAATCAACAAAAACGGATACGCCATGACCAAGTCTACCCTTCAAGCTGTTTCACAACCAGAACCTCAGGCCACGGATCCGCTGCACGAGCTGCTGCGCCAGGGTGCCCGCGACCTGATCACCCAGGCGGTCGAGGCCGAGCTGGCCACCTTCCTGGCGCAGTATGCCGAGAAGCGCCTCGAGGATGGGCGTCAGGCCGTGGTTCGCAACGGTCACCTGCCTGAACGCACGGTTCAGACCGGGATCGGTGATGTCAGCGTCAAAGTGCCCAAGGTGCCCAAGGTGCGTGACCGCAGCGGGGGTGGCGCCTGCTTCAACAGCAGTCTGCTGCCACCCTACCTGAGACGGGCTCGCAGTGTTGAGGAGTTGATCCCCTGGCTCTACCTGAAGGGGGTCTCCACCGGGGACTACCAGGAGGCCCTGGGGGCGTTGCTTGGCGAGAAGGCCAAGGGGCTCTCGGCCAACACAGTGTCACGGCTCAAGAAGCAGTGGGAGGACGAGCACACCACGTGGCGGCAGATGGACCTGTCAGACCGTCGCTACGTCTACTGGTGGGCAGACGGCATCTACAGCAAGGTGCGCATGGATAACCGTTTGTGCCTGCTGGTGATCATCGGAGTCACCGAGCACGGTCGCAAGGAGCTGGTGGCTGTCGAGGATGGGTTCCGCGAGTCGGCAGATAGCTGGGAGGCGCTGCTCACCCACCTGCGGGAACGCGGCCTCACCACCGGTCCCAAGTTGGCTGTGGGTGACGGTGCCATGGGGTTCTGGGCGGCGCTGAGCAAGGTTTATCCACAGACGGACCATCAGCGTTGCTGGGTTCACAAGACGGCGAATGTGCTCAACAAGCTGCCCAAGTCGGTGCAGCCCAAGGTCAAGTCTGACCTCCAGGAAATCTGGATGGCGCAGACCCGGGAAGGGGCTCACAAGGCCTTTGACCGCACCCTGAAGCGCTTCGAGGCCAAGTACCCCAAGGCGATGGCATGCCTGAACAAGGACCGGGATGAACTGCTGGCGTTTTACGATTACCCGGCGGAGCATTGGGTGCACATCCGCACCACCAACCCGGTTGAATCGACCTTCTCTACGGTTCGCCTGCGGACCAAGCGCAGCCGGAACTGTGGATCCCGGGCGACGACCCTGGCGATGGTATTCAAGCTGCTTCAGAGCGCCCAGAAGCGCTGGAGACGCATCAAGCATTTCCAGAAGCTGGAACTGGTCGTCAACAACGTCAAGTTCCAGGACGGGGAGCAAGTAATCGATCAGTCAGACAGGAAGGCCGCCTGACCGTCGTACACCAGATTTGACAATAACTCCATTTAAGGTGGAGACGAGCATAGCGCGACCGACCCTGGCCTTCTTTCGGAAGGGGGGCACCAAAAGGCGTGGAACTCTTCATGAATTCCACGCCTTGAGAGTCCTTCCCCTATTTCCCTTTACACTTCAAACATAACGCGAACTGCTACCATCATCTCCCAAACGCATACTGGTAGCCGAGAGTGAAAATCTTGGTATCATCGCCAACACCAATCGTTCCCCGAATGGAGTGTTGATCCTGCCACCAACCCGCCACACCAAGAGAAAGAATGGTTTCATCCCCGAAGTCATCATAGCTCGAGCGGTAAACATTGGCATTTACCTCAAAGCTCTGACTTACCCAATGCCTGGCAAACGCACCAAACCCAATTCCATTTTCATCGGCTTTCCCACAATCCCACGAAAAGCAAACCTCCGCCTCCGTGTTGAGGAGATCCAAGACCGCACCTACGTCTGTCCTATCTCCAACGGCTTGCACCAAGCCCACACCAATCCCTACATCCCGCACACTGATCTCCGTGCGAGATCCTTTGCTACTTTGGTAAGAATAGCCTAGGCGCAGAAAAACGTTATCAGTCGCCTGAAAACTGGCACCAAGCCCTACCCCGGCAACGCCATCGTGAACCTCCCACCCATAATACGTGGGCATATAAAGATCATCATCAAAGCTTGTGTAAACATACGCCACGTCGAGCGTACTGTAACTGAAATTGGAGGCACTCGCACAAACCGGCGCAAGCAGCAAGGATGCAGCAAACACACTAGAGGCAGCAACCTTGGAAGACACAACGCGACCATTCAATGGCACTATAAACTCTCCTGAGACTGCGTCCATCAGAGGACAATTATTTATTTTTATAAGCCCAAAAGCTCGTTTGAATCATACAGACTTAAACCAGAGATCAAAGCACGCAGGAATAAGCAATACCTGCTTTTTGCGCTCAGAATCCAGGCATCAGTCACGTATGCACTTTCAGAACCGCCTGCACCCACTTATTACGGATGACACCAAGGACGACCATCGCAAAATAATGTGAAGCTTTAGGAGGCAGCCCTAAAAGCGGCAGATACGATATCACGTTGATTTTCCTGAAAACGACCGCTTGTCGGGTTTTTTGGTCAGCTAACGGTTTGACGATGTAGGGATTTTCCTACAACGGATCGCCAAGGCAATGGTTTTATCACGCCACCACGCCAGACCGGTACGGCACTGCTGAACTCCATGTCCAGCTTGGGACGCTCCCTGTCCCCATCGGCAAAGATGGCCGAGTTAAAATCACTAATAACTGGGCACCAGCCAACTCGGGCTCATGAGCTGCTCATGTCATGGATATGCCTCCACGAGCGTGACTTCCGCCCCCGTCTTTTTCACTTCATCAACAACGCCTTCGATCGTGCGAGGCAGGAACTGGCTGGAGTCGCCCAGGACGTTACGCGCCAAGGTCGCTCCCAGCAGAGCCGGGGTCACAGCACCAGACTTCTTGCTGAAGGCAACATAAATATCAATATGATAACCGGCCTTATAGGGCTGAAGACACAAGAAGAAAGTGGTGTTTTCTCCGTACTGATTCATTGAGCGGTCATCAGCATTCACCGTCATCACAGCCTGATCACACGAAGGCACACGAAAGGCCCCCCCAGACGCCGCAGCTAACGCACCCAAGTTGGAACCTTGGAACGGGTCGACCAACCTGAACCGTGCAGGCTCATCCGGCAACGGGGAAGGTGGAATTCGGTTATCTACCCGAACCTCACTCATGTGGTTTTGCAACCCCGTTACAATGGCATCACTAAGATCACGCGTGGTTATGGTATCGGTTGGCGTGACATGATAGATGGCATAACTTTCTTCTCGCTCCGTAGTAGGCGTCATGGAAGCACAACCCACCAGAACCCCCAAAGATAAAGCCGCGGCAACAGGTACAAAAGGTCTCATCAAAAAGTTTCCTTTGAATAATTTTCAGGGAAATCCAATCGCGTTACAAAAGCCCCCATGTGAAGTCGACAGCATAGCTGTAGCGTTGACCTCAAATAGCCTGGCGCCCCCAGCGCCCGCCAACGCCGATCAACTCGCACGGAAACTGAGCCACAGAGTGTCATAGCGGCATCCCCCAAGGACACCGCTCATCTGAATTTTGGCGCACTTCAAGGAGTGTTTTTGTAGGGATTTTCCTACAATCTGACCTCTTCGCCCCCCCACTCAAGCTGGAACCAGCGGATCGGGCGTTCGACCAACGGGTACAAGCTGCATGAACTGAAAGGCGATCGAGAAGGGTTCTGGTCAGTACAGTCAGGCTCAGATCCTCTCCACATCAAAAGCCACGATCTGCCGCTGTTCGCGGGAGAATTCCACACCGATCAGGTGAATGGGCTTGCCGGTGGCGCGGCATTTATCGGCATAGCCTCTGGCCTTGATCTGTTCCAGGGCCTTGCCTTCGGGCAGTTGCTCCACCACCTTGAACTCGAACAGGTAGATATGCCCGGCAAAGTCCACAGCCATGTCCACCTTGCCGTGGTGGCTGGAGTCTTCCACCGTGACCTGGACCCCCAGGGCCGCAAAATGGCTGTAAAACACACTGGCATAATGCCCTTCGTATTGGGCGATGGGGTTGTTGCGGTACCAATCGTGGGGCAGACCGGCGTACAGGGCTTTCATGTGGGCCTCAAGGCCTGCCATGTCAGCGGCCTTCAGCAGGCGGGGCAAGCGGATGACCACGTCATCGAAGACGGCATGAGTCACACCCAGCGCCGGTAGCAGAGCCTCGTTGAGGCTGATCTCCACCTCCTGGTTGGGCAGGCCCAGTTTGTAGAGTGGCCGGTTCGGGACTTCTTCGTGGATGTCCTTCAAGGTGAGGTAGCCGGTCTGGAACAGCAGGGCATCGGTGGAGATATCCTCCACATCGAAGCGGCTGAGCAGTGCCGGTCGGCTGTGCCAGGCGGTGAGCGCAGGAGTGAAGACGCCGCGTTCCTTGAGGATATCCACCAGAAAGGTGGGGGTCGCGCTCTCGAACCAGTAAGGTCCGAACTGACGATTTTGCAAGAGCAGCAGCACATCGAAAGGGTTATAGACGGAGGTCACCTCCTGCCCACCCCAGCGGTAACCGTTGTACCACTGCCGGATGGCATCGCGATCCAGGCCAGGCAGCTCGGGGGCAAACACCGTATCCAGATCATCATCGGTGTAGCCGCAGAGGGTGGTGAACTCGGGTAGCAGGGTGATGTCTCGCAGGTTGTTCAGCCCCGAGAACAGACTGACCTTGCTGAACTTGGATACGCCCGTGAGCAGCACCAGGTGCAGGTGCGGATCGGCATCCTTGAGCACGCTGTAGAGGTTCTTCAGGCCTTCGCGCAGCTCACGGGCGCGCTCGGGGTCGCGAATGTTGTCCAGGATGGGCTTGTCGTATTCATCGATCAGCAGCACCGCCGGCTTGCCCGTTTCCTGGTAAGCGAGTTCCAGCAGGTCCGAAAATTCACCGGGAATATCCGCCTTGGGCGTGGCAGCCAGCGTGAAACGCTCCCGATGCCTGCGCAGCTGATGGCGAATGCGCTCATCCAGCTCATCTCGGCTGCGCATCACGCCGCTGCCAAAACTCAGGCGGATCACCGGATGGACGGTCTGCCAGTCCCAGCGGTCGTGGATGTAAAGCCCCTCAAAGAGTGACCGACGGCCCTCGAACAGGCAGCGCAGGGTATCCAGCAGCAGGCTCTTGCCAAAGCGTCGAGGGCGGGAGAGGAAGTAGTACTTGTTCTGATGGACCAGACGCTCAATGACGGGGGTCTTGTCCACGTAGTAGTAGCCCCCCTCGCGGATCTCGGAGAAGGTTTGAATCCCGATGGGGAGTCTGAGGCGCTGATCAGTAGCCATGCAGGCCTCCAGAGTGAAGCGTCGTACGGGCGGGAGTTTATCACAGCCGCCGGGAAGGGCCGCTAATGCTCATGCTTCACGGCGGGTGCCCCCCCCGATCATGAAAGATACGATCCAGGTCCCTCATGGGGTGGGTACCTGGCCAGCCAGCTTGCATAGGGAGTTCAGATCGTCTCCACATCAAAAGCCACGATCTGCCGCCTTTCGCGGGAGAATTCCACACCGATCAGGTGAATGGGCTTGCCAGTGGCGCGGTATTTGTCGGCGTAGCCTTTGGCCTGGATCTGCGCCAGGGCCTTGCCTTCGGGCAGTTGCTCCACCACCTTGAATTCGAACAGGTAGATGTGCCCGGCAAAGTCCACCGCCATGTCCACCTTGCCATGGTGGCTGGAATCTTCCACCGTGATCTGCCCCCCCAGGGCCGCAAAGTGACTGTAAAACACACTGGCATAATGCCCTTCGTATTGGGCGATGGGGTTGTTGCGGTACCAGTCGTGAGGCAGGCCCGCATAGAGGGCCTTGAGGTGGCTTTCCAGCCCGGCCAGGTCATGGTTGCGCAGGTGGGTAAACAGGGTTCTGCGCTCCCGAGGTGCGTTTTCCAGGCCCAGCGAGGGCAGCAGGGCAAGGTTGAGACTGGTTTCCACTTCCTGGTTGGGAAAGCCCAGGGTGTACTGGCGGTACCCCAGCATGGGTTCTTCCAATGTCTTGATGGTCAGGTAGCCGGCCTGGAACAGCAGGGCGTCGGTACTGATGTTGTCCACGTCGAACTGGCTGAGCAGTTCGTATTCCGTTTCCCAATGGTCCAGAGACGGCGTGTAGATACCCCGTTGCCTGAGCATATCCACCAGAAAGGTGGGAGTCGCGCTCTCGAACCAGTAGGGGCCGAATTGGCGATTCTGGAGCAACAGCAGGACGTCGAAGGGGTTATAAACGGAGGTCACCTCCTGCCCACCCCAGCGGTAACCGTTGTACCACTGCCGGATGGCATCGCGATCCAGGCCAGGCAGCTCGGGGGCAAACACCGTATCGAGATCTTCATCGGTGTAGCCGCAAAGGGTGGTGTAGTCGGGTAACAGGGTGATGTCGCGCAGGTTGTTCAGCCCCGAGAACAGGCTGACCTTGCTGAACTTGGAGACACCGGTGAGCAGCACCAGGTGCAGGTACGGATCGGCGTCCTTGAGCACGCTGTAGAGGTTCTTCAGGCCTTCGCGCAGCTCGCGGGCGCGCTCGGGATCCCGAATGTTGTCCAGGATGGGCTTGTCGTATTCGTCGATCAGCAGCACCACCGGCTTGCCCGTTTCCTGGTGAGCAAGTTCCAGCAGGTCCGAAAATTCACCGGGAATATCCGCCCTGGGCGTGGCAGCCAGCGTGAAACGCTCGCGTTGCCTGCGCAGCTGATGGCGAATGCGCTCGTCCAGCTCATCGCGGCTGCGCATCACGCCGCTGCCAAAACTCAGACGAATCACCGGATGGACGGTCTGCCAGTCCCAGCGGTCGTGGATGTAAAGCCCCTCAAAGAGTGACCGACGGCCCTCGAACAGGCAGCGCAGGGTGTCCAGCAGCAGGCTCTTGCCGAAGCGTCGGGGGCGGGAGAGGAAGTAGTACTTGTTCTGGTGGACCAGGCGCTCGATGACGGGCGTCTTGTCCACGTAGTAATAGCCCCCCTCGCGGATCTCGGAGAAGGTCTGAATCCCGATGGGGAGTCTGAGGCGCTGATCAGTAGCCATGCAGGCCTCCGGGAGTGAAGCGTCATGCTCGTGAGAGTTTATCACAGCCGCCGGGAAGGATTTGCACCTCCAATCTCTCGCCAGCTTATCCTGGCGCACTGCCTGTTCCTTTCCCCCCCGGGCCTCCACGTGAATGATCACCCAGGTCTCGCTGCCATCCCGTGCATACACCTGGATCAGCTTGCCGGCACGGCGTCGACCACTATTTCATGTCACCGTTTGCCTCTGGAAGGCACGGTTCAAGAGTGCCCCTTTTCCCATCATTCCTCTTGGCGTACGAACACCTCTTGGCGTACTATGTACACGCACCAAGACGCCGGCCAAGGTAACCATTTCCGTGAGCCATGCTGTTGAATTCATTGAAACCCCGACCTTCACCCGGCAGATCCAGACGATGGCCACGGATGATGAGCTCAAGGAACTTCAGCGTATCCTCATCGCCCAACCGGACAAAGGTGATCTGATTCAGGGGACCGGTGGACTTCGCAAGATCCGCATGGCGCTGGGGCATCAAGGTAAGCGCGGCGGCGCTCGGGTCATCTATTTTCTAGCCACCGCAGAGGTCATCTACCTGATACTGGCCTACCCCAAGAGCATCAAAGACAGCCTGACGCCCTCCGAAAAGGCCGCACTGAAAACACTGACCCACCATTTGAAAGGGGAAGTTTCCAAATGAGCATCTTCGACGAACTCCAGACATCGTTGCAGGAAGCGGTCGATATCAAGCAGGGCAAGGCTAAGGCAAGCCGCGCCACCCGCCATGAGATAGCGGATGTCAAGGCGATCCGCGCCCAGTTGCACGTTTCCCAAGTAGAGTTTGCCCAGGCCATGGGGACAAGTGTCGATACGGTCAAGAGCTGGGAGGCCAAGCGCCGCAACCCCACCGGCCTAGCCGCAAAGGTACTGGCCACCATCCAGGACAACCCAGCTTTCTACAACGAGCTTGCCTCCCACTGACCCACCGATCCGAAGAAGAAGGGGGCCATTGCCAAGCGGCAGTAGCCCTCACCGCGAATAGGGTGGGTTCCCGGCCAGCCAGCTTCCATAGGGAGCTCAGATCGTCTCCACATCAAACGCCACGATCTGCCGCCTTTCGCGGGAGAACTCCACGCCGATCAGGTTCGATGTGCTCGCCTCAGTATCCACGTAAACCGAGCCACCGCCCAGACAGAACCCAATAAAGGTATCCGCACTCGCCGAAGCAGGCAGTGCGATTGCGGCAGCGAGAAGAGCCGACTTGCAAATGGTTTTTCTTGAACTTCATCTCACTTTCCTTTTGGCTTTTTTATTTTTTTCCATGGGAGCAGTCAACAGCAAAAGGAAAAACGGGGCCAGAAGATACGCCACCAGGCGGTCATGCAGGAATCAACACATCCCGCCATAGACTCCACTTCGAAGCCAAGGGCCGCCCCACACGGGGGTATCCGAGACCTGCCACCAGGGATGCCCAATCCCTTGCCCAGGCCGTGAGCGGGGGGGGGTGAAGACGCCGCGATCCTTGGGAATCTCCACCAGAAAGGTGGGTGCGGCACACCTGAGTGGACGCCATGATAAACTCCTGCCAACAAAAGCCTGCTGCTGGACACCCTGCGCCGCCTTTTCGGAGCTCGCGAGACCCTGTTTCACCGGCACACCGATTCATTTGATCGGGTTGGACTTCTCCAGCCAGCAACGGCAAATCGTGGCATTTGAGGTGGAGACAACCCAATGAGACTCACCATCTTCCAGCGATATTGGATACAGGGATTCATGAAAGGAAATCTCATCGCTTATACCGGAATAATATTGAAATACACAAGAGAGCACTCAGTCACTGATACAGATGTCGCAGAACTGATCATGATGCCTTTATCCTTTGTCAATTCAGTAAAAAGCGCATACGACAGCGGCATCACCGATCCTGAGGACATCGTCGACCAAATGGATCTTGACGCAGAGGATCTTGCAGAGTGGAAAAAAGCTTCGGAGCGTCGCGGCATTGAAGCCTACATCGAATCAACTCATAAAGATAAATTTGGCAAACTGCCTGAGTGGGTACTGGAAAAAATCAGGACCGCCCCGGAAGAAGAGCTGCAAAAATGGCTCGATGGATCAACGGATCACAGACAACTGGAAGAAATATTTCTGGGGCGTGACCTGTGCGAACAGGTACTCCAATTACCCCCAGACATTTGGGACTCCGATGCCTTCCTCAAGGGAATGAGAAGGACGCTACGCATACAGCTCCAGGAAAAGTTCAATGACATGCCGCTCTGGGCTGACGAAGCCTTACATCAAAAGGACCATGACCAACTCGTCCAATTGAGTCGCGACATATTACGTTCCAGCACTCTGGAAGAGCTGCTGCTGAGAGAGGACAAAATGGAGCGGCAGTAGCCGGTCGCAGGTAGGGATAGATCCGGTGGCCCTCGCCCGGTCGACTGGTACGCGGCCTCGGATACACGGCGTGCAGGCCCATCTGGCGCATCAGCCGCTGGACTCGCTTGCGGTTTACCGGGTGGCCCAAGCGGTTGAGATAGGCCCTCATCCGCCGTGAACCATAGAACGGCCTTCGCAGGTATTCATCGTCAATCAGGCGCATCAGCTCCAGGTCGCTATCCTGGGCCGGCTTGGGCCGGTAGTACACCGAGGAACGACTGATGTCGAGCAACTGACACTGTCGCCGGACGCTGACATCAACCGCCCGTGGCTCCACCAAGGCCTGTCGCTGGGCCCGGCTCAACGACCGAGCCTGCGCGATAAAAAATCCCGTTCCACCGTCAGCTTGCCGATCTCACGGTACAGGGTGTCGATCTCCTCCTGGGTCTTCTGGGCCGCCTTGCCCCCGCCCTTGCCCTCGAAGATCCCCGTCGCCTTGTCCAGCAACTCACGCCGCCACTGACTCACCATGGTCGGATGGATCTCGAAGCGGGCTGCCAGCTCCGAGGTGGTCTGCTCCCCTTTGAGGGCCTCAAGGGCCACCTTGGCCTTGAAGTCAGCGCTGTATTGCTTGCGTTTCCTGCTCATGATCAGATTCTCCTGTCGGAATGATCAGAGCTTAACCCCTGGTCCGAATTTTGGGGTCCACCTCAAAGGGGACCGCCGCCGTTTTCTGCTATTCTTCCCTGCCACGTAACTGGTCAACCTTCACGACTCACCCTCCGTGACCCGCCTTCTTTTCGTCTGCAACTGTCCTGCCTTCTTCGTTTCCCACCGGCTGCCCATTGCCGAGGCCTGTATAGCTGCGGGTTACGATGTTCATGTGGCCACGGCAACCACCGATGCTGGTGCCTTAGCTGCCATCACCCGCGTTGGTGCACAGCATCATGGGTTACTGCTGGATCGCTCGGGCACTCACCCCTTGCATGAGGCGCGCACATTTGCGCAGATCTTCAGACTCATTCACCAACTGCGGCCGAAGATCCTGCACCTGGTCACCATCAAACCGGTGATTTACGGTGGGTTGGCGGCCAGAGTGCTGGGTACACCCTGCGGGGTGGCGGCCATCAGCGGGATGGGGCATCTCTTCATCAACGAGGACCGAGGCATACCTCGCCGCCTGCTGGAATGGGCCTATCGCAGCGCACTGAAACACCCCAATGGCCGCGTGATCGTTCAAAACCCCACGGATCGAGATGCACTCCGCAAATTGCACTCCATGCCCGAAGAACACAACCTGCTGATACCCGGCTCCGGCGTGGACCTGAAAACTTTCACCCAGGCCCCTCTTCCCACCGACGCCCCCCAAATCGTCGTCATGCCGGCGCGGATGCTGTGGACCAAGGGCGTGGGTGAATTCGTCGCAGCGGCCCGAGAACTGCGTCGGCAGGGGGTGAGTGCCCGATTTGTGCTCGTCGGCCCCCATGACCCCCATAATCCGGCCGGTATACCACTGGAACAACTGGAATGCTGGAGAGAAAACGCGGATGTGGAGTGGTGGGGACACCGCCAGGACATGCCCGACGTTCTGGCAAAAGCCACCCTCGTGGTGCTGCCTTCCTATCGAGAAGGGCTGCCCAAATGCCTTATCGAGGCGGCCGCCGTGGGGCGGCCCATCATCACCACCGACACACCCGGCTGCAGGGATACAGTCAATCCCGGTGAGACCGGGGTGCTGGTACCCCCAAGAGATGCCGGGGCACTTGCCCGGGCCATGGGGCAATTGCTCTCACAGCCGGATAAGCTGCGCTCCATGGGCAGGCAGGCGCGCATCAAGGCCGAAAGGGAATTCGGGCTACCCCGGGTTGTGAAGGCGCATCTGGAAATCTATGAGCAGCTCATGGCTGCTACCGGTGAATCATAAGAGCCCGGCCATCCCTGTCTACGCGGTTCACTCATCCTCGCAGCGGATCAGCATGGCGCGATCCATCTTCTCCAGCACCATTGCGGGCCCCGGGGACTGAGTCCACTGGCCCGTGGTGGCCAGGATCTCGTAGTTGCCATCACACTGCTCGTTCGCCGCAGCCAGGCAGTCACTCATGGACTGGTCAAAGCGCGAGCAATCCACCACATGCCCCTGACGCCCATCGCCCAGGCTAATGGGCGTGACCTGGGTTCCGGCACAACCGGCGAGCAACATCAGCGAAAGCGCCCCCAACAATGGCAGGCGAACCACCGGCGAAAAATAAGGCTTGCGAATCATCATTTTTTAACCCTTTGCCAACGCGGCGGATTACTGTGGGACCTTGGGCAACTCGGCTTCCAGCGCCCGAGCATAGGCGGCCCGAGCCGTCTGGGCGATGGCCAGTTGCTGCTTGAGCCGCTGGATCTCTTGATCCGTCACCCGCAGGTTGGCGATCTGGGACTTCGCGTTCTCAGACAGGGCTGAAACGTCGTATTCTCTGCCGTCAATGGTGATGTTGCCCGTTGGGGTTGCTTCTGCCATGGGGAACTTGCTCTCAAGTCGGATTAACCCCGAATTCTATTACATCCACGAAGGCAAACCCAAAGCCCACGACTCCTGGCCGCCCCTTGGTGACCACTTCACACCGAGGCTATGTACCAGTTGAAAGGGGAAGTTTCCGAATGAGCATCTTCAACCAACTCCAGACATCGTTGCAGCTTCGGCCCTGCGTTCAAGGCCTCGAGCGCATCCTTGATGACCTCGGCGTAGGTCTCAAGCTTCAGCGGCCCAAACTGCTCAGGGGGAGAGACGAAGGAAAGACAGAATCAGTGCTTGCCCAGCAGGGACTCCAGGCTGTCTGCCTCCATAATCCGCAACACCCAATCATCAAGCTGGGCATCCGTGGCAGCGGCCAGGCGTTCGTCTGCCCAGTCAGGCAACTCTCCAAATTTCAGGGCTAATTGCTTGCGCAGGGTGCCTTCCACACCCTGATGGCGACCTCGCTCAAGCCCCCGCTCAAGCCCCTGCTGAAGCGCTTTCTCTCGCTCAACGCGTTCAATCGTGTTAACGTAAGGCATTTTCTTCTCCTCCTGTAGGGCGTAGACCGCCTGCACAAACTCCGGTTCCAGCTCTCTGGGCAGCTGGATCATCCAGTCGATGATCCTGAACAGCTGCACGATCTGCTCGCGGCTATAGCCCCGTTCGTACAGCAGCCGAACCAGGGCGATCTTGACCTCCTTGCGCGTGGCACCATCCTTGACACGCTTGGCCTTGATCTGCGCCATCACCACCAGGGCAAAGACATTGTCGCTGACCTCCAGATCCGCCCAGCGCTCTTCCCAGTCAATCAACTTGGCCATGGGAAACGTGAACGACAGCTTGCAGCCCCAGCGCTCATACTGGAAGGCCGAGGGCCGAAAGCTCTCGCGGGTGTCCGCCAGCACCGCCAGACTCACCACATCCACCCCGTACCGATCCCGCAAGCGGTACTGGTAAGTGTACATCCGCTGCGCAAATCCTTCCTCCGGCTCGCCCTGGACCTCCACATGAATAAGCACCCAGGTCTCGCTGCCATCCCGGGCATACACCTGGATCAGCTTGTCCGCATGGCGTCGACCCGTGTTGGCATCCGCCGTGATCTGCTGCAGTTCCTTGTCCATGGGGTTGTAACCCCGGGGCCAGTCCACCTCTCCGTGGATTGCCGGGAACAGCAACTGCGTGAATTCCTGGAAGTAGTAATCCAGGGCCTCCTTCCAGGGGCTGTCGTGGTCCGTGGGCCTGTCGGCATCTTGCCTGTCGGCATCTTGTTCGGTCATGTGCACTCCTTTAGCAGCCTTTCGCTTTACCACGCCATATCCCGCTTGTTTCAAGTGGCCCTGCAGGATGGCCGCACTGCCTTCATCTACACCCTGATCGAGCACAAATCCTGGCCCGACATGGGGGCGCCCTTGCAACTGATGGGCTATCGCCACCGCATCTGGACCCGCTACGCCCAGGACAAACCGGAACGCCTGCGCGCGCTGCCACCCATCATCACCCTGCTGGTCTACCATGGCCGGACATCCTGGGATGTGCCCACCCGGCTGATCGACTGCATTGATGCCGACGAGGATCTGCTTGAACTGCAACGCGATGGACGCTACACAGTCAAAGACCTCACAGGCAGTGCGCCAGTCTACGAGGACTTCTCCGATCACCCTCTGCTGCGGGCAGGACTGGCGGCCCTGGCATGGGCCTTCGTCAAGCACTTTCAACCCGAGCAACTGGCCCGGTTACTGCAGGATTTACCCGATGAACACCCCCTCACCCGGCAGATATTGATTTACATCGTCCGGGTCCACACAATGACCGAAGATGAATTCAAGCAAGGGGTGGCCATGGCCAAACCCCATCTCGAGGAGGCACTCACCATGTCGCTGGCTCAGGAATGGATGGATCGCGGCGAAGCCAAGGGCGTGCAGAAAGGCGAGGCCCAGATGCTCATCTGGCTATTGGAACAAAAATTTGGGTCACAAGCTCCCAAGGCCTATCAGGACTCTATCGAAAAGGCTGACGAACCCCATGTTGTTTCCCACCCCAGATCAAGGCTTGGTCGGCCCGTCTGCTCACCACCGACCGCATAGAGGACGTCTTCAAGGACACACCGCCCATGCATTGAGCTGTGCCCGTTCTGGCAAAGACCTGCTGGCATGGATGACACCTCGGGGGTCCCCCGACACGGGCGTCAGACCGCCATGGCTCAGGGATCCATCCCCCCTCAATCGCTCAAGAGCCACCACAGACGTCCATTTCCTCATGGCAACCGATGCCCGCCGAAATCCACAAAAACCATCACGGGCGGTCTCAGCGGCCTGGAAAGGCGTCTGATCAAGCGTTTCCCGAAGCCAGATTGGAACCGCAAGTCAATGGGACGACGCAGGTCAATAACGCTACAAAGACCTCTTGGCTCACCCAGCACCGTGAGACGATCATACCCAGGGAATAGACAGGATCGCTCAGACTGCCACCAGCGGGTGATCACGGGACAGGGAGCCCACCCACTGGAAAACTGAGCAACCCGAGCCGCCACCCAGAAGGCAGAAACAGTTGGAGGATCCAGGATGCCAAGGTTCAAGGTCGAAGGGAAAGGCAAGGAAACTGGGAGAAAACGCAGCCGGACTTACAAGGCACGTGATGCCGATCAGGCTAAAGCGCTGGCAGCGGCTGACGGTACCGAGGTGGAATCCATTGTAGAACTGCCACCCGAACCCCCAAGCGAGGCGCAGATTGAATATGCGCGTGACCTGGGAATTCTGATCCCAAATGACGTCTCAGGCATCGATCTGAGCCACCTCATCTCCAATAAAGTGGAGGGGGATCCGCCTGCTTCGCCACAGGAACGCGCCATGGCTGAGGAACTGGGTCTCGAGGTCTCCCCATACATCGGTCAACGACGACTGTTCGCCAACATCAGCAGTGTCATGACCAACACCGATCGCCGCGAGGACATGGTCGGCTGGTATCTGTTCTGCCTGACCCTGGCACGCCCACACCGGGACCCCTCCAAACGGTTCACCACGCCACGCCATCCAGCCATTGTCTCCATAGCTGAAACCCTCGCGACGGATGATCAGTTGGTCACATCGATCCGTAACGAGCTGCGGAACAAGTCCATGAGGGATTACGAGCCGAACCAGAGTTACGCTTATAAACGAAGCATGGCCGCCTTGGAAAATTTCACATCCCGAAAGCCCGCAGATACCCCGCCCAGGCGCCAGAAAGGCCAGAAGAAAGAGAACAAGAGTGGGGAGAAAGCGTCCGGGATTGGTTGCCTGATCGTGGCCGCCATCATCATCTACCTGATCTTCCTGGCATTCTTCTGAGCCAGGAACCGGTGTCGGCCCACAAAAAGCCCTCCCCCTGGCCGGGGAACGAGCGCCAGATCTCACCCCAGCCACATCCCGGCAGCCACCGCCCTCCCCTTCATCCCTCACTGCTCCGTCTTAGGCAACTCCGCTTCCAGTGCCCGCGCATACGCCGCACGCGCCGTCTGGGCAATGGCCAACTGCTGGTTCAGACGCTGGATCTCCTGGTCCGTGATCCGCAGGTTGGCGATCTGGGATCGGCCGTTCTCGGAAAGGCTGTTCACATCGTACTGCTGACCGTCGATGGTGATCGTGCCGGGATTCGTGGCTTCTGCCATGGGGAAACTCCTGATGAGGGCTGAGTGGATGGATCAGTGGTCGAAACGGAACGACAACTCATCACCCTGACCAAAGAGATCATCGGAGGAGAGATCCGCAAGGGGATCTTTCGCCTTTTTGGCCTGGGCATCCTTGGCCAACCACTCGGCACGCTTGACCAGTTCTGGCACCTGATGCGTGGAGAATAACTGTGCATGAGCCAGGGCCATGGGCGCCCCGCGCAGCTTGGCGTATTGTTCGGGATCCAGCGCATTGAGGGCCTGCTCACTGATTCGGTGCAGTCCGTTCACCTTGAGCGGCTCCTGACCTTCGGAGCGTTTGATCTGCAAGGGCCAGGGCTCGATGACACCAACCTCGTTCAATACCTGAGTCGCTGCCAGCGTGGCCTGGCGGTTCTGCTCGCATTGCTTGAGGAAATCCAGCGACTGAGCGGCATGCTCGGCAAGCTGACCCTGGGCATCAAATAGCGGATCAGCGGCAGGATCATCAGTAACATGTTCCTGGGCGATGCAGAACACCTTATCCCCCTGAGGATTGTCGGCCAGACGGAATGGATAACCACGAAATGCAGCAGGCACATAGGTGCCCAACCAATCACCAGAAGGTGCCAGGTAAAGATTGCGTTGGCCATCCAGGCTCAACAAAACCACCGGCTGATAACCCTGCTCCAGCGCGATGAAGCCCAGTGTGTAGTGAGGCAACAGCTTGGGCAGTTCGGCCAAAAGCACGGGAGCCACTTGTTCAGCCTGGGCAAAGTGATACTTGTCTCGGCGCCGATATCGACCCTGGGCGTGGTCACTTCGGGAAATGGCTTGCCATTGGGTCATGGAAACTCCTCATTGGGGAAACTGATAGAAGGATGATAACAGACGATGAAGGGCGAGGTCGGCACCCGGCCAGATGGGCGAGAGAAAAGCCCATTCAAACGGTTACAGTGCCCCAGCGCGTTCCGGCCGCCTCCCTCAACTATTGCAGTCGGATTCATTCTTGGGCGTGGGCGTCTGGACAAGCCATCAAGCCACAGCACCCCATATCCGCCCTATCCCACCTTGGCCTTTCTCCCTCCCTGCGCTAGTCTGGTCGGACACCCGGCCAAGGAACCTGACCGGGAACCACCGTCCAGGAGGGACCCATGCCACGCCCCCGTAGCCAACAGATATCCATCACCGACACCCCCTACTACCACGTCGTCTCCCGCTGTGTGCGGCGCACCTTCCTGTGTGGGCAGGATCAGACCACCGGCAAGAGCTATGAGCACCGCCGGCAATGGATCGAGGATCGCATTCGGCTACTGGCCTCCCTATTCGCCGTGGACATCGCCGCCTACGCGGTCATGTCGAACCATTATCATGTGGTGGTCAAGCTGGACCCCGCGCAGGCCGAGCAGTGGTCCGATGACGAGGTGCTGCGGCGCTGGAGTTGCCTGTTCAAGGGGCCACTGCTGGTCCAGCGGTATCTGGCCGGGGACCCGCAGGAAAGCTACGAGCTGGCCCAGGTGGCGGAGTTCACCCAATGCTACCGGCAACGACTGGCAGACCTGAGCTGGTTCATGAAGTGCCTGAACGAACCCATCGCCCGGCAGGCCAATCAGGAGGACGGCTGTACCGGGCACTTCTGGGAGGCGCGGTTCAAGTCCCAGGCCTTGCGCACCGAGGCCGCGCTGCTCAGTTGCATGGCCTACGTGGATCTCAACCCGGTGCGAGCCGGGATGGCGGCCACCCCAGAAACTTCGGAACACACCAGCATCCGGGAACGCATAGCGCCCCGATTCGACCTGGCCCAGGCCGTGCGTGAACAGATGCAGAAGGAGTCCCTGCTGAGGTTCGATGGGCCGGTGAAGCCGCTGCTGCCGTTTGAAGGGGCATTCGCTGACCGGGAACAGCCCGGCATCCCGTTCGCGTTTGAGGATTACCTGGCCCTGGTGGATTTCACCGGGCGGGCCATCGACCCAAGAAAGAAGGGTGCCATTGCCAGCACCCAGCCGTCGATCCTGCAGCGCCTGGGGTTCACCCCGGATCAGTGGCTGAACCAGAGCACGCGGTTTGAGGCGTTGTACCGGCCACAGCGACGACGATCAGCGGCCTGAGGGCCTCCCCCTGACCAGCCTATACCCCTGCGGCGGTGATGCCGAGATGATGCTGTGTGTGCTGTTCAGCGGATGGGATTGAGATCGGGGAGAATCGGGGTCTGCAGGTGGTTCAGGCCCTGGGCGCCGGCTCGGACCAGGGGGGGGTGAACCGTTGTCATAATCGCCATCAGGCGAATCACCCAGCGAAAGACTCAAGAGTGCCTGTCCCCACCCCTTCCTCACGTGAAGGCATAGAGGGCACCCGAGAACGGGCTGTGCCCCAACTCCTGCTCCACCAGCAGCGCCAGGCCGTTGGCCTGCTTGCGAAAGTCGATCGGCGTCCGATACAGGTAGATCTCCGGCAGGTCATACGATGGGCGCAGGTACCGCTTGCGCATCACAGCTGCCTCAGAATCGCACCCAGCAAATCCACGTTCCCGGCATGCAGGCCGGTGATCGACACACCGCCAGGCAAGGAGACCGTCAGGCCGTCCGCAGCTTCCAACCTGGTGACTGGAGCCACCCGGGCAAACCCGGAGGGTGCCGCTCCATCCGGCCCAGGCGAACCGGCCAGCTTCTTGCGCCAATAGACAAACCGGCCATAGGCCAGCGACTCCTGCTTGCAATAGGCCATCCCGGACAATCCGGACGACCGCCACTGCGTGATATGCTCCTGCCAAAGTTCAGCTCGTTCGCAGGCCATGCTGATTCCTCCTGAGACTGTGGGGGATCAGTGTGGTCAATCTCAGGCCGGCAGGGTAGGTGCTGATTCTCGGGCGCTTACATTGGGTAAACTGATAGAAGGATGATAACAGACGATGAAGGGTGAGGTCGGCACCCGGCCAGATGGTCGAGAGAAAAGCCCATTCAAACGGTTACAGTGCCCCAACCCGAGGAAAGGATTACAGCAAGTCAACCTTGATGAGACTGAAGGAACGATTGATCCGCTTGAAAGGCATCGATATCTGTTCGCCCTTGGATCTTCAAGAGTGCAGGAACAGATATCTGGGAAGAAAGGGTGATGGATCTTGAGGTTGGTGACTTAGGAATCAGGAATGAGTTGATTGGTTATTGTTGATTTATACAGCACCGATTTTGCCGCGCTGGGCTTCGTTATCCTTCTCGCTTTCTTCTCTGGTTCCTGGCTTCGGATGCACCCCAAAAGAAAAACCCCCGCTACCTCTCAGCAACGGGGGCTTAAATATCTTTTCCTCAACTCAACCTGATCTGATGCTCTACTGGCCTTCCTTTACATGATTTGTCATCGGTGGAATACCGTTCACGTAAAACATCTTCGTCGGGTCAAGCGCCGGGGGATTAAATTCTCCCGGCACCAGAGGATTTAGCTAGCCATACCGGCACAGAGTTACGCGAACGCCACCGTGCTCTCAACACCCGGGTCGGTCGCTTCCAGATCCGACAGATCCACAACACCGACCAGTTTGACGATAATGTCCGCAGCGAGGAAATCATTATTAGAACCATCGGAGTTCTGAACAAGGTAGGTATCACCGCCAAATTCAAAGTACGAGACGTCGCCATCCGCGCCACTAACGGAAACGGCTGCATTGACAAAATCTTCAAACTTGACGTCAACCCCAGGTGCAAGACCCAGATCGTCTTCAGTGATTTCGAAGACGCCAGTAACGTTTGTACCAAAGTCAATCACATCACCATCACTAAAGTCAGTGATCGTCGTGAATTTCCCAAGATCTGTAGAACCATCCGCAACAACGAAAGTGTCTTTACCCTCGCCGCCAGTCACCGTCGAAAACCCGGCTGTGATCATGTCATCACCAGACGAACCAGTGACCGTCACACCGTCACCCACCTCAATGTTCGCAGCGTAGTTACCGGCATCAATGGAAGAGCGGACGCTAATGCCGCTGACATCGACGGACTTCAAGGAGTCAATACCAGAGCCATCAAACAGTACAGCCTCATCTCCCGTGATAGTCAGGTTCTCGAGGGTGTCATTGCCGTCTGCGTCCTGACCCGTAATCGTCAGGGTAGATACAGAGTGAGTGGCTCGGTCACTGGTATTTTCTACTTCGACGTTCAGGTCCTGAACATTATCGACCTGGAAATCAAACGTGCTAGCAAGCTGGTCATCACCAATCACCTTCAGACCAAAGGCCGTATCGTCAGATTGGGATGCACCGGCAACATTCAACTCCAGGGTTGCAGCAGCACTGTCGACCAAGGTCAGATCCGCATCTTGAGTGAGGCCATTAACAACGGCACCGGCCGCAGAATCAGTCAGGACCAACGCCTCATAACCAATCGTCGTCAATGAACCCCAATTGACTGATTGGTTGAGCCCGTCAAGATTAAGCACCTCGAAGTTCTTAACCTTCGCCAACAGATTGTCTGTCAGGCTGGCATTCGCCCCATCGACAATGATCATGTCGCGGCCAGCACCGCCATCGATGCTGATATCATCAGCGTCGATATTGATATTGGTGATATCCAAAACATCATCGCCTGAACCCAGCTTCACCGTCTGCTCTTCAACTCCATCAGGCAGAACGACCGCCGTATTATCAACAGCGAACTCCAGATTTCCCGTGGCAGAGGATGCGTCGATGACACCAGCGATGAGAGGAGCCGCATCATCAATCTCGAGGTTACCGCCTCCGGAAATATTGATTACCTCAAGGTCGGCGCCAGTAACAACGATAGAATCGAAGGTGCTGTCGCCACCCACCAAGTCGATGTTTACAACCTCAGCATCGCCAAAGTTGGCTATCGTTAGATTGTTGATGTTTGCACGATCGAACACCATGTTCTGCTCGACAGCATCACCGACATTGGCGTAGAGGACGGTAAAGTCCTCACCTGAACCACGAATAACACCAACTGTGACGACATTTTCAATAGAATTGACAGTGAGCCCGTCTGTCGAGCGATCGTTCCAGATCTGCTCCAAGCCTTCGATATCAGTCATATTCACAACAGTAGGATTGACATTACCTACTGCGCGAATGAAAACGTTTTGAATATTCTCAAAAACATCCTCGAGGTTAATGCTGTTGGTCAGGGTCGCATTCAGCGTGTTCGTGCCCCCATTACCATCCAACCGATCATTCGTATTCAGGGTCTGGGCACCCGCCAAATTCAACGGCGCATTAAACACATCATCATTAGCCGTACCCGTCAGATCATCGGCATCTGCAGTGAGCGTGAAAGTCTGCCCAGGCACTTCCGGATCTTCTGGATCCACCGGATCCACCGCATCCACGTCAGCCTTCACGCCCGCCAGTGCAGCAGCTGCATCTGCGGGTTGCTCACCAGCGTTATCGTCGGAGATCTGCTGAACAGCAGCCACAGCAACCGGAGCGCGCACACCATTCAGCGCGAAGGCTTCGTCGTCCACCAGGCTACCCTGGGACGTCAGGGCGGCGTTCAGGAAGGTGGAAGCGAATTCATCGCTGCTCACCCGGCCGCCGTCCAGTTCCCCCACCCACCAGTCAATGCGGGCATCGGCGTTGGTGAATTCGGCTTCTCCCCGGTCCAGGCCCAGAAGGTTGCTGTAGGCAGACTCAACCAGCTCCTCACTGCTCAGACCTTCGGTTGCGCTGCTGAACAGGGCATTCAGGTAAGCAGGGTTTTCAAGTACTTCCAAAGCTTCTTCACGCGTCATAATTTCGCGACTCCTAAGATTATAAAGAGGGTTTGCTCACTGAAGGTTCAGCCAGATGGAGCGGGCCATACAGCACCCCCACACAGCCGATTACTCCATTTTTTTGAACGTTATCCCGATCAGTTTTCGGACCGTCTGTACGGCAGCCCGCGCATGCCTACTCCACCAGGATACCCGCCATGGATTATCCTAATGTGACAGTACCGCAGTGCCAAGCCCACCGTTACTTTAGGCTCTTGCGTGTTGCTTCGCAAGACTGCCTTCTCCCATCTGACTATTGGTCACCCCACCACACCGAAGCAGACAAGCCCCAGAGCGCACCTGTCACGGCGCGTGAAGGAACCACCTTAGCCCCTTGTTTTGCAGCAACGAGTATAGTTCATTGCCAAGGCAAGGGTCTAGCAGCTCCGGACCACTCATGTCCAGTAGTTAGCCGCTTATCCGCTGCCTCAGCCCACAGTGTGATGGCCATCTCGCCTCTAAGCAAACCATAGTCCAACACCTCCCGAGCATACGCCCAGCTGCACTCTCGCATGCACTGCACCCGGCCCGGGTCGGCACCGAGGGCGACGATGGCGTCGGCCATGGCGGACACCTCCCATTCCACCAGACATCCACCCCCGGAATCCTCCACCATGCGCTCCTGCAGCGGGATGCCCCGCGAGGCGAGCACCGCAAGGCCCGCCCCCATGCACTCGGCCAGCTTGGTGGGCGATGCCTCCCGATAGATGGGCAGCGGCGGGATGAGTGACAGCCCCACCTGATAGCGTGCCAGAAGCACCGGCATGTCCGACCGCGGCACCGGGGAGATGAAACGAAGCCTGCCGGCCTGTTCCAGGGCGGTGACGCCGGGTACGCATCGCAATGGGGCCAACTCATCCGACCGACCGCCAATGAAATCGAAGCGCACATGGGCCCCGCGCGACACCGCCTCCACAATGGCCGCCAGCACCTGGTCCAGGCGACGATCCGGATCGTGGGTGCCCATATAGACGAACCGCATGGGGCCGGGATCGGCCGGCCACACTTGCGCCGCCCTTTCCGCGGCAGGCACCAGCAACGGCACCACAATGCCCGGCAATCCGGCGGGAAAGTACCCCCGCAGGCGCTCCAGCCCCAAGGGTGAGACCGCCATCAGGCCATCCACCCGCCGGGATGCCAGACGCATGAGCCATCGGGCCAGGGTGCGCTTGCTCCAGGGGTGGCTGGCGTGTTCGTGGGGGAAGGTCTGCTGAAACACCAGTCGTGCGGGAGCGCGACGCACCAGGGCTGCCGCCAGTAGCTGAATGGGGTCGTTGCGGGCCAGCAGGGCCACCTTCAGACCACGACGCCGGGCCCGGGCCTGAAGACGTCGCACCCGCCACCAGGCCAGCGGCAGATTGATGAAACGCCCCACGCCCCGGCGCGGCCTGAGCCAGGGCAGGCACACGGCATGACCATATCTATGGGGTCGCAGGCCGGCTTCCCCCCGGGCGCACAGCATCCAGACCCGGCACCCCACGGCGGGCAACTCGGCCGCCAGCATGCCATCAATGAAGGATTCAGCAGGAGGATCCGCCTTGTCCAGCAGGCAGATCAGGACCCGGGGCGCGTGCTCGGGCAGATCCTTCATCGACGCCATCCCCCGCCTTGCCACAGGCACAATGCCATGACCGCCATGGCCTTCCCCTGCTCCCTCCAGCTCATCACCGAGCGGTGGGCTCGATAGAAGCGCCAGTTGCCGCGCAGCCGGGAGCGCCAGTGAGAAAGACGCTCGCCCTCATGATGATTGAGATGCGCCCGGCGCCGATCCGACACCTGAACCCCCTGCCCCTGTGCCACGAAGCGCCATCCCAGGGCGCGATCCTCGGCGGCGGGCAGGCTGGCATCGAAGCCGCCCAGACTCAGGAAGGTATCCCTGTGCACCACAAGATTACTGCCCACAACGCCAGGATTCCGGTAGAGCAGCACCCGCTCATCCCGCCCCACCTGAAAGTGTTTGTCCAGCGGTTGCGGCCCTTCCACACGCAGGGGACAGAGATGCAATGTGGCCTGCGGATGCTGCCTGATCTCCCGGGCCAGATCGGCCAGGTAGTTGTCACTCCAATGGTCGTCATCGTCGAGGAAGGCGAGCCAGGGGTGAGCCGCCACGGCGGCACCTAGGTTGCGGGCCTGTGAGGCCCCACAACGCACCGGCGCACGCAGGCACTCAACGCCCGGTGGCGCCGTCACGGGCTCGAGGCCGTTATCCACCAGCACCACCTGATCGGGCGCCCGCTGCTGCCGTGCCAGGCGGGACAGACACAGGGCGACCCGCTCATGGCGGTCGCAGGTGGGGATGATCACGGAAATGCGGGGTTCGGCTGAGGGCATGGACTCAGGGCCTGGCCATGGCGTTCCAGGGCGTGGGCATGGGGCGAGGCTGATACGGTGGCATCGGATTCTCCTGGGCCTGGGCGAGCCGCTCCATGGCGACACGGGCAGTGAAATGCTCGCAGGACACATGATAATGGGCGTGGCCCAGCAGATCCCGGTTCAGACCCTCGGCCTTGCGACTGTAACCCAGGGAGACGGTGGGCACACCCAGCGAAAAACCGGCAATGGTCAGATGGGTGCGGGCCGCCATGAGGACATCACAGCGGGCCACCGCCCCCTTGTACTGGGCAGCCCGCAGCGTGTCCGGCACCTCGTGAACCCGTCGGCGCTGATCCTCGTTCAGGCCGGCCATGGAGAGCAGCCGCCGCATCAGCGCCGCATCACCTTCCACTCCAGGGCGCACGGGCGTCACATGGGGAATGAGCAGCAGATGGGTGCCCGGGTCCTCCAGCAGGCATCGGATCAGGGCCACCACCTCCCCCTCGGCCCCCGGCCCTGGCGCCAGGGGGCTGAAGTTCAGCGCCACCCGCCGTCCGGCCCCATCGGTCAGGGCCTGTGGCCAGAACGGATCGGGGGACTCGGGGCGGAGCATGAAGGCCGGGTCGTCCATGGCGTGAACATTGACCAGCCCCAAATGATGCCGCAGTTCGTGCAGGGTGAGGGATTCCCGCGCGCCGATGAACCGATAGCGCCCCAGCCCCCGGGCCAGTGCCCTTTCATAGGCCGGCCGGGCACTGAATGGCCCGACGGACCCGCCCCAGAGCACCACGGGGATGCCCATGCGCACGGCGCACTGGTCCAGGCCGACGATGCCACTGGGCAGACCGTAATCCAGGGTGTAGTTGTCGCCCCCCACGGCCAGCACCAGGTCACACTCACGCAGCCATTGCCGCCAACGCCGGGGAATCGGCGCCGGCCAGAGCAGGCGCTGCACCCCGGGTAGGGGCAGGCGGTGCCAGCGATGCACCAGACGCTCCAGCAGGGGCGGCTCACGGGGCACCACCTGCACGGGGCAGGCCGCGTCGGCCAGCACCCGGGCATCGTACTCCGGGGTATGGGTGGGCAGGAGCACGCTGGCACCCGGGCAGGTGCGGCCCAGGTGATCCAGGGTGGTTCTCACCAGGGCCTCGCAGCCCCGGTTGAGGCAACTGTGATGACCGCTGAACAGGATTTTCATGGGTTGGCGTGCCTTTTGGGCATACGTTTGTTCAAGGGCCGCAAGGCCGCCCACAGGGCCAGGCCATAGGTGGTGGCCAGCAGGGCCTCGGTGAGCAGGGTGGCCACCACCGCCCCCTGCACGCCCATGACGGGGATGAGCCACAGGTTGGCGCCGATATTCACACCGGCGCAGAGCAACTGCGCCCACACCTTGAATCGCACCCCCCGCTCCGTGACCAGGAACACGCCCAGGGCCATGGCAGTGAAATGAAACAACGCGGCCAGGGCCAGCAGGCGCAGGGCCCGTGCCGCCTCTGCATAGTCCGGCCCATACAGAGTGGTCACCAGTGGTTCGGCGGCCAGATGCAGCCCCAGGGCCAGGGGCACACCGAAGGCCAGGCACCCGGCCAATGCCAGGGGAACGCGCCGCAACACCGATGCGCCACCGGCCTCTTCCCACCAACCGAAGACCCGAGGCAGCCAGTAGCTCTGAAAGAATGCCGAGGGCAGCAGGTAGGCCCCGGCCAGGAACACGAAGGCCGCCTTGTACTGCCCTGCCGCCTCCAGCCCCGCCAGGAGCGACAGCATGATGATGTCCGACTGGTAGTACACCGTATAGAGCACGGCGCTCAGGGCAAAGGGTGCCCCCTCGGCCAGGGCGCCACGCAGGCGGGGCCGTGGCAAGGCACCTGCCTGACTGGCCGCCGTGCGACGCACGAAGGCCGTCGCCAGCAGCAGGGCAACCGCCACACTGATCCACTCGCCCACGGCGAAGGCAACAAGATAGCCACTGAACCCCCAGGCTCCTGCCAGGGCGGCCAGCACGGCGGCAAGACGCACGCCGGGCTGCAGCAACTGCCAGCCGGCCAGGGCCAGGTCACGGCGGTGGGCCTGCAAGACACCCTTGGTGGGTTCCTGCAGTGCCAGGGCCGGCAGGGCGGCCGCCATCAACAGGAACCAGAGCGGTTCCACCGCAAACAGCACGGGGCCCAGCCCCACGAACAGGGCGGCCATGCCCAGCGCCGCAAGCAGGATCAGCGGGATACCGACACGCAGCAAGCCGGCACCTTCGCCGCTGCAATCGCGCACCTGTCGCCGCAGCACCAGCTTGCCCAGCCCCATGGACAGTAACGGCGCCAACAGGGCAAAGGCGGCCAGACACGTGGCATAAAAACCGAAGGCGGCGGCCCCGAAGCTGCGCGCCACCAGCACCGTGGCCGCCAATGCCATGAGTGCCGCCAGGCCACTGGCAACCAGCAGGACCAGGGGGCGTATCATGGATCAGCGCCCAAGGGCGAAAACCGGCTTAACGGGCAGCGCTCCCACCCGCGTGGGTGAGCATATCGTTGAGGGCCACGATGTCACCCTCGTACAAGGCACCGGCGGCACGGCGCAGCTCGATGAAATGGATCAGATACTCATGACGCGCCTGGGCCAGGTCGCGACGGGCGGCAAACAGATCCCGCTGGGTATCCAGCACATCGGAGAGCGGGCGCAGGCCCGCACCAAAACCGGCATCCACGGCCTCCACGCTGCGCTCGTTGGAGCGCACAGCCTGCTCCAGGGCGGCGATCTCGCTGCGGCTGCTGAGCACGGAGCGCCAGGCGGCGCGTACATCGGCCCGTACACCACGGCGGGTGGCCTCCAGGGCGGTGCGTTCCCGATCACGCGTGTGCACCGCGCCACGGCTGCGTGCAGTCACGCCGCCGCCCGTGTACAACGGCACATCCATTTGCAGGCCAATGGCGGCATCCTCGTATTTACGGCCAAAGGCAGTGCCGTCCAGGTCGTCGAGATAGCTGTAGCTGGCCACCAGGTCCACGCTGGGATACCGGCCGGCGCGGGCGCCGCGGATGTCCGCCTCGGCAGCCTCCACGCGCTGGCGCGCGGCGCGGATGTGGGGGTTGGCCGCCAGGGCCTGCTCCACCCAGGCATCCAGGTTGTCGGGATCGGGCGTGGGCAGCGTGGCATCCTCGCGCAGGGCGGCAAGGCGCTGGTGGGGCACGTTGGTGATCTCGGTGAGGCGCTCCAGGGCCACATCCAGTTCACCTTCGGCGCGGATCAGGGCCGCCTGGGCGCTGTCGCGGCGGGCCCGCACTTCTTCCACATCCACCCGGGCCACCATGCGCTCCTCGAAGAGGCCGCTGACCCGCTCCTCATTGGCCTGGATGGCACGCAACTCCTGTTGTGCCAGCTCCACGCCCGATTGTGCGCCCAACACCTGCAGGTAGGCCTCGGTGACTCGGGCCACCAGTTCCTGGCGGGCCACTTCCAGCTCTGCCTCGCCCCGGCTCACCTCCCTGTCGCCACGGGCCAGGCCATGCCAGGCGGGCAGGTCCACCAGGGGCTGGCGCAGGTCCACGCCGTAGCGGCGCATGGTGAAATCCCGGGTGGTTTCCTGCTCTCCCGCCATGCCCGACTGGGTCTGGTCGCGGCGGGTGCGGCGAATATCGCCACTGAGGGTCACGTGGGGCATCAGCCGGGACAGGTCTTCGCGGCGCCGCTCGCGCAGGTGTTCCAGCTCGAAGTGCTGGCCACGCAGGGTGGGGTCGGCATGACGGGCCTGATCGAACACGGCGAGCAGGTTTTCCGCCGGGGCGGGCTCATCCGGGCCATTGGCGCTCACCGGGGAGGCCCCCAGCGCCACCAAAGCGACCAGGAGGGTGAGCGGCAGGGCGCGGCGGGCGAATGACATGATCAGTTCTCCGTAAAGGCCCGGGCCAGGGCGTCGGTGAGCGGCTTGAGCAGATAGGCCATGGGGGTGCGCTCACCGGTCTTGATCATCACGTCGGCGGGCATGCCGGGGCGCAGGCTCACGGCACCCAGCTGACGCATTTCCTCCTCGCCCACCACGATGCGCGACAGGAAGTAGGACTCGCCGGTCTGCTCATCCTTCAGGCTGTCGGCGGAGACGAAGATCACCTCGCCCTCCACCACCGGAGTGGTGCGGAAGGAGAAGGCCGTGAAACGCACATCGGCGGGCTGGCCCAGGGTGACGCTGTCGATGTCCTGGGGCCGCACGCGGGCCTCCACCACCAAGGGCTCGTCGCCGGGCACCAGGTCGAGAATGGGCTCGCCGGGGCCGATCACGGCCCATTCGGCGTGAAAGCGCATGTTCACCACTTCGCCATCCACGGGGGCGCGGATCTGCTTGCGGCGCAGGGTGTCTTCCAGGGCCTGGAGTTCCTCTTCCAGGGCGTCGATCTGGGTGTTGGTCTCGCGCAGGGCGGCGGCCACCTCGCGGGAGAGCTCCCGGCGCAGCTGAATGATCTGCAGCTCGGCCTCGCCGATCTCGATGCGGGCACCGGCGATGGAGGCCTGCAGTTCGCCGGCCTCGCCTTCCGCCTCGGCCAGCTGGCGCTCCAGGGGGCGCAGTTCGGCGGCGGGCAGCAGTTCCCGTTCGGCCAGGCGGCCGCGGCTTTCCAGTTCGTCCTCCAGGGAGGCGATGGTCCGCAACCGGGACTGGCGCTGGGACTCCATGCCCTCGATGCGCTCCTGGAGCTGGTCGATGCGCTGGCGCAGCACGGAGACCTCGCCGTCCAGGGCCTCGCGGCGGGCCTTGAACTCCCGCTCCTCGGTGGCCATCACGCGGGTGGCGCGCCCCTCCCCCTCGGCGCCGGCGGTGAGCTCTTCGGGGAAGTCGATGCGCTCCTCCCCTTCCAGCTCCGCTTCCAGGCGGGCGCGGCGGGCCAGTTCGGCCAGGTAGCGGTTGTAGTTCACCAGGTAGCTGGAGCGGGCCTGGGTCTCGTCCAGCTGGATGAGCAGGTCGCCGCGCTCCACGGTGTCGCCGTCGCGCACGTGCAGGGTGCGGATGATGCCGCCCTCCAGGTGCTGCACGGTCTTGCGGTAGGTGTCCACGGTCACCGTGCCCTGGGCCACCACGGCGCTGTCGATGGGGGCCAGGCTGGCCCAGCCACCCACGAAGCCGAAGGCGATGAGGATCACGATCAGCCCGAACAGCCGGGGGAAGCGGTCGTTGCTCGGGGGGACGGGGTTGCCGGACGGGCCCTTGAGGTCCTGTTCACGGGCCAGCGCCTGGCTGGCGGGGGTGTCTTGATCCTTCTCGTTCATGATTTATGACTGACTCGCTGGGTTGCTGCCGCCCGGGCCGGTGAGGCCGCTGGGACGGGTAAAGCGCCCGAGGACTTCCTGGCGCGGGCCCAGGGCGGCGGGCTGGCCATCCTTGAGCACCAGGATCTGGTCCACGGCGGAGAGGACGGAGGGGCGGTGGGCGATGATCACCACAGTGCAGCCTTCCTCGCGCAGTTGCTGGATGGTGTGCGTGAGGGCCTGCTCACCGGCCTCGTCCAGGTTGGAGTTGGGCTCGTCCAGGACGATGAACCGGGGGTTGCCGTACACGGCCCGGGCCAGACCCACCCGCTGACGCTGGCCGGCGGAGAGGGCCCCGCCCTGGATGCCGATGGCGGTGTCGTAGCCCTCGGGCAGGCGCAGGATCATCTCATGCAGGCCGGTCTTGCGGGCGGCCTCGACCACCTTGTCCGAGTCCACTTCGCCGAAACGGGCGATGTTTTCGGCAATGGTGCCGGCAAAGAGTTCGATGTCCTGGGGCAAATAGCCGATGTGGGGGCCCAGTTGTTCGCGGTCCCAGTTGTGGATGTCGGCGCCGTCGATGCGCACCTCGCCGGCATAGGTGGGCCACACCCCCACCAGGGCGCGGGCCAGGCTGGACTTGCCGGCGGCGCTGGGGCCGATCACGCCCAGGGCCTGACCGGGCTTGAGGTCCAGCTTCACGCCCCGCAGGGAGGGGGTGCGCATGCCCGGGGGCACCACCACGATGTTCTCCACGGTGACATTGCCCTGGGGCGTGGGCAGTTTCATGTGCTCGCTGGGGGCGGGGGTGGATTCCAGCACCTTGTTGAGCCGGTCCCAGGCGCCGCGGGCGCCGATGAAGCCGCGCCAGGCGTGCATGGCCTGGTCGATGGGGGCCAGGGCGCGGGCCATGATGATGGAGGCGGCGATCATCACCCCGGGGGTGATGACGTTCTGCACCGCCAGATAGGCACCGGTGGCCAGGATGCCCACCTGCAGGATCATGCGCAGGGATTTGGAGGCGGCGGTGAGGTTGGCAGAGCGGTCGCTGGCGATGGCCTGCAGGCTGAGCACGCTCTGGTGCATCTTCTGCCAGCGCTGGCGCAGGCGGCCGGTCATGCCCATGGCCTCGAGCACCTCGGCGTTGCGCAGGTTGGAGCTGGCGTAGTCCGATTCCTTGATGTACTCGCTGTTGGCGGCCCCCAGGGGCTCGCGGGTGATCACCTCGTTGGCATAGGCCATGGCGAACAGGATGATGGCGCCGATGAGGGTGAGCGTGCCCAGCAGCGGGTGGAACAGGAAGATGATGAGGATGAAGATGGGCGTCCACGGGGCATCGAAGAAGGCGAACACCCCCTGGCCGGTCATGAACTGGCGTAGGGTGACCATGTCCTTGAGCGGCTGGGTGGAGCCGCTATCGGGGCTGCGCAGGGCGCGGAAAAAGGTGGCATCGAACAGGCGCTTGTCCAGCAGGGCATCCAGCCGGGTGCCGGCACGCACCAGCACCCGGTTGCGGGACCAGTCCAGCAGGCCCATGACGATGAGCAGGCCGATGGCCACCACCAAAAGCATGACCAGGGTGGGGATGCTGCCGCTGGAGAGCACGCGGTCGAACATCTGCAGCATGAAGATGGGCGGCACCAGCATGAGGATGTTGATGAAGAAGCTGAACACGGCCACGGACACGAAGGCCTGCTTCAGGTGACTCATGCTCTGGCGCAGCTCGCCCTTCTTGGCCTGGGCGCCGGCGGTGTTGGGAGTCTGGGACATGGGTGTGGATGGATTTCCTTCCGGGGAGTGGGGTGATGCGAAGGCGGTATGCTAACAGGAGGTGTGTGGCTAACCAAGGGGCCGACTCGTGGCCCGGCAGAGAGGACAGGATGGGATTGTGGATGACATTGATCTGGGGTTCGGGGGCCGTGCTCGTGATCGCCGGCACCCTGCTGCCTGCCCGGCTCGTACCCGCCTGGCTGCCCGATGACAAGCTCCTGCACAGGCTGGCCTATGGGGCACTGGCCCTGCCGCCGGCCCTGTTTTTGCCGCTGCCCTGGGTGGCGCCCGCCCTGTTGGCAATCCTCCTGCTGGGGTGGTGCCTGGAATGGGCCCAGCAGTGGTGGGTGCCCGGACGGCGCTATTGTCGTGGCGACCTGCGGGCCAATCTTCTGGGGGTGGCGAGCGGCGCCCTGCTCGGCCTGGCTCTCAGGCCCCTCATCGGCTGGCTGACCGGATGAGGCACCTGAGGCGGGAGAGCAGGCGGCGCCACAGGGGGCGTCGCAGGCGTTCATAACGCGCCACGTGGGCGGCCAGATACCGCTGCAAGAATGCCGGATCATCGCGGCGCAGCGCCTCCGCATGCCCTCGATGACTCAGGATGGCCAGCCGCTGGCGCTGACGGTACAACCGGGCCCGGGGAGTGCGCAGGGGCCCGGCCGGGGCCACGCGCTTGGGTGGATGCCAGCGACCTCGGCGCTCGGCCCGCCACAAGCGATAGGCCAGCCCCTGGCGTCGGTGCCGATAATTGGCCGCCTGGGACTGCTGGACCTGCTCGGCAGAGACGGCCTCCAGCCAGATCTCTCCCCGCCCGGCGGCCTGCCGCAACTGCGACCACAGATCCGCCCGACGCACCACCAGCAGATTGGTGCCGCGCCCGTCCTCCACATAGGGTGACAACCAGGCGTCGCCACAGGCCACGTCAGCCAGTTCGGCGGCAATATCATCGCAATAGTCGCAGGCCTTGGGCTTGAACAACCCCAGGCCCCAGTCACTGCCGAACAGATCACCCGCGTTGGCAACCACGTCGCGCCCCTGGGTATCCCATGCCTTCACGGCATACTGGCTGGCAAGTCGTGCAGGGCGCTTGTGGCGAAAGTCGATGGCCGCCAGATGGCCCGGCGGCACGCCCATTTGCCAGGCCAGATGTTCGGCAAAGGCCGCCGTCTTCAGATGGCCGCAGAACAATCCCACCGTCAGGGCCACGCGCTTTGCCATGCCCGGATCCTGCGCCGCCAGCAGGCGCAACCCCTTGATGAAGCAGGGCACCCCCACAAAGGCATAACGCCCGGGCTGCTGCCGAACCCGGGCCAGCACCTCGGACCACTGCACCGGATAGTAGCGGGAGCCCGCCCCCTGGCGGATCTCTTCGGGGGTGCGTGACAGGCGGTAATGAAAATGCGGCCCGGCCCCGCCGGGAACAGACACCACGTGAACCACGCCGTCGATCTCGCCCGCCTCGACCAGGGAGGCCAGAAGCCAGGTGGCCAGCCCCCCGGAACTGGACGCCAGACGGGACGCATCCCGGCTCACCGCCGCCGCGCACAGGCCATGATAATGACCCACCGCCGGGTGGTGGCCAGGGGCATCGGCAAAAAGGCGTTCGCCCAGGCGGTCCTCGTCTTCCTCACTGAAGAAGGGGCATACCGCTTCCGGATGGCATCCGGGCTCGGGGGCCGCGTGCGCCACGGGCCGATGGCGGCCGTCCCGCAGGCGCACCATGGACAAGCCCGCACCGGGCAGGGCGGCACAGGTGCCGCAGCCGACACAGTAGCCCCCCTGCACCACCCGCCGCAGGGGCATGCTCAGCCGCCCACGATCTTGAGGTTGTCCGCCGGTTGCGCCCGCGGCCGATCCGGCCTTGTGTGCACGGGGGCTTCAGTGAACTCGGGCACCACCTGCTTGAGCAGGCCACGCACCGCCTGGGTGTCCTGGCGTTCACAAGCCTGCCCCATCGCCACCAGACACCCCTGGAGCACGTCCCGATCGGCATTGCGTGCCTGGGCCTGGAGGATCTTGCTGTGGACGGTGCCGGTGAGGTTCTCCTGGGCATGAAAGAGCTCCTCATGGAGCTTTTCACCCGGGCGCAGGCCGATGTAGCGGATCGGGATGTCCCGCTCCGGCTCCAGGCCGTACAACCGGATCATCTGCCGGGCCAGATCGACGATGCGGATGGGCTCGCCCATGTCCAGCACGAATACCTCGCCGCCCTGCCCCATGGCCGCCGACTGCAGGATGAGGCTCACCGCCTCGGGGATGGTCATGAAAAAACGGGTGACCTCCGGGTGGGTGACGGTCACCGGCCCTCCGGCTTCGATCTGCCGACGAAACAGGGGCACCACGGAGCCGGCGGAGTCGAGCACATTGCCAAAGCGGGTGATGATGAAGTTGGTGTCGGCACTGCCCTGGCGGGCCTGACAGTAGATTTCCGCCGCCCGCTTGCTGGCCCCCATGACGTTGCCGGGGTTGACGGCCTTGTCGGTGGACACCAGCAGGAACTTCTCCACCCCGAACTCCACGGCCAGATCCGCCACGGTGCAGGTGCCCAGCAGGTTGGTGCGCACGCCCTCCACCACGTTCTGCTCCACCAGATGCACATGCTTGTAGGCCGCGGCGTGGAGCACGAGCTGGGGGCGCCATTCGCTGAACAGGTCACGCATGCGGGCGGCATCGCGCACGTCGCCCAGGCGGGAAATGACCCGTTCGGGGGGCGCCAGCTGGCGCAGTTGTTCGTCAATGCTGTAAACGCCGAACTCGCTGTGATCCAGGGCGATCAGTCGCTCGGGACCGTGGGCCAGCACCTGTCGGCACAGTTCGGAGCCGATGGACCCGGCGGCACCGGTGACCAGCACCCGGCGCCCCTGGATGAAACGATCCAGCAGCCCCGTATCGGCCCCCACGGGCTGCCGGCCCAGCAGATCCTCGATGCGAATATCGCGCAACTGGGCCACCCCGGCGGGGGTGCCGGCCAGTTCCGCCAGGGTGGGCAGGGTCACGCAGTCCACCTTGAGACGGGTGCAGGTCTGGGTGACGCGACGCATGAGGTCGGCAGGGGCGGTGGGCATGGCAATCAGCACCAGGTCCACCTCCAGGCGGTCGATGGTGTCCTCCAGGCGTGTGACGGGGCCCAGCACGCGCACGCCATGCAGCTCGCTGCCCTTCTTGTCGGGGGCGTCATCCAGAAGGCCCACGGGGAGATAGGTATCGTCCTTGAGCAGGTCGCGCACCACCATCTCGCCGCCCCGCCCTGCCCCGATCACCAGGGTGCGGCGACCCTGCCGGGGTACCGGATGCAGGTGGTGGTCCCTCAGCCAGCGATGGGTGAGTCGCGGCGCGGTGAGGCCCACGAGCAGGAACACCGGGTAAAGCACCAGGGCCGCGCGGGGCACCCCCTGCAGGTGCAGCAGAAAGGCCAGCGTGGCGATCAGCAGGGTGCCCACGGCCACCGCCTTGAGGATGCGCACCACATCCGGCAGGGAGGTGAACCGCCACAGGCTGCGATACACGCCAAAGGCCCACAGGCAACCGGCCTGCACCGGCAGGGCCAGCAGGAGCAGCGTGCCCAGGCTGGGATAGTTGAGGGTGTGCAGGCTCTGGAAGTTGGCATGGGCCAGATAGCCCAGTAACAGGGCCAGGGCCACCCAGCCCAGGTCGTGGGCAAAGGCGGCGGCGCGACGAAGGAACTGTCGCCACGGGGTGGGCATGGGCAGCGTCAAGGGAGTGCCTGCTTGTGGAATTGGTACGCGGGGATGATAACCGCTCGGGGGGGCAGGAGGTACCGTTCGACGGGTGTGTGGTGAGGGTCGCTGCAAAAACACACGGGAGCAAAGACGGCGTGTAGGAAAATCCTTACATCGCACCCTGTCAGAGATCAAGGTTTTCAGGAAATCTGAACCTTGATTGGTCATTCGCGATGCGATATGAGCCTTCAAACCGTGACTTGCATCACATATCTGGATGCCCTAGCTTTTACTTCCACCGCGATCCGTTTTGACCTTTTCTTTCACGAAGAAGCAATAACAAAGGTGAACGCAAGCGGCTTTTCTGGATCTTTTGCACACGCCTGAATGGAGATGGACATGACACGAGATGAAGCGCTGGATTTCATCAACCAATTGTTTGTGGCAAGCGGTCGCAGCACCGCCGATGACCCCAGGGACATCGTCAAGGCGGCCTACGAGCAGCTGCTGGGCTATGCCGATGCCGATGCCATGGAAAATGCGGATGATCGCATTGGCTACTGGATGAACCGCCTGGACGGCGACCTCACGCCGGAAACCTTTGCTGGCACCTTCCTGCGTCAGGCCAGCGAGAGCCCGGGGCGGTTTGTGCCGGAGACTGATTTCCAGGCCAACCAGGGAGCCACGCAGGCCGCCCAGCAGGCTGCTGAAGTGGTGTCGGCCGCCACGGGTGGTGTTGTGCCGGAAGATCCGGAAGAAGCGGCCGCGTTGCTGACGCAGGTGAGTGAGTCGGCGTCTGAGCGGGCGCAGCAGGTTCGGGAGGAACTGGAGCAGGAAGCGCCTGGTGAGCCGGGGGATGAGGATGGTGAGGATGTTGATGATGGGGAGGAGGAGACTGAGGCTTCGCCTCCAACTGGAGGTGGTGGTGGGACGACGACGCCTCCGGCTGAGCCAACTTTCGGGGTCGCTAACGATACGGTTGCCGGTAAGTTCGTTATTGAAACGAGCCTGGACTCTGTTCACTTGTCATTTGACGACGATCACCAAAAATACATCCTCGATCCTGAAACGGGTGGAATTGACGAGTTCGTTTTCGAAAACCTGAAACAAGACAACTCTATTGTGGTGCCCGATAATGTAACTTTAACCTGAATCCGTGGCCAACCTCGCCCGCCCGACCGGAAATCGGCCCTGGCACGGGGGCGACCCCGCGAGCGATGCTGTGACCGGTGGCCAACCAGCGTTCAGGTTACCTGAAGGCGTTCATCCATGAAATTCAAGCCTTTCCAAGCAGCAGTTGGGGGTGATTCCCAGGGCCGGAGCCACAGGTATCCGCACCGCCTGTGCCCCAGGCTGTGTGCAAGGGTTCAGGATGTGAGCCGGCGTTTCCCGCTATCCGGAAGCGCAAGCCTGGAGCTGTGTGAACACTCGCTTGAAGGCCGCAAAGCCGGGGCAGTGAGCGCCAAAGCGCAACCAGACCTGACGGGCGTGGTGAACCAGCTGAGCAGGCAGGCTGATCAACTCCTGGAACACAGTGCGGATGCGGCGGCGCTTGGCGGGATGGCGCACGGGCGAGTCATCGCCGATCAGCCCCTGCAGGCCAATCCAGCGCAGGACGTTGTACACGAAAGTGCCCGCTGCCATGACCAGGGTGTTGGTGTCGAACTTGCCGGAGGGCAGGCGCTCCAGGTCCATGTCGGTCTTGAACTCGGAATGGAATTGCTCGCAGGTGGCATGGCCGCGATACAGGGCGATGGTGTCGTCATCGGAAAACTCCAAGGAGGTCCACCAGCCCTCGACCTCCAGGTCGGGGAACACCAATGCCTGGCCCTTGCGGTCAATGGTGCGCTCCACCACGCGCATGACGCGTCGGAAGGTGTACTCCCGCCCTTGCCAGCTGCGGGTTTCGTTGACGCTGAAGGTGGCGATCCGCTTACCCTCGCGGGGCGTTTCCCACTTGACCTTGCTTGCCTCCAGGCCATCCGCATGCGCCATCCAGTCCGCGGCCGACGCCTGTCGGGGGTTCCACTTGATGACGAAGTCGATGCCTTCGGCCTGCGCGCGCACTCGGTTTTCCAGGGCATCATGGGCACTGTCCAGGCGCATCAGAATGGGGCGTTCAGTGAGGCTGCGCGCCGCTGGCAGCACGCGATCCAGCACGAACCCGAAGCCGTTCTGGCTGTTCTCGGATCCAGGCTTGAGCTCGGTGGCGAGACACCAGCCCTCTTCACCCAGATAGGCCGGCATCACGCCGTAGCCGTCAAAGCCCCGATAGGTGTAGCCCACGCCTTCCTTGTGGGTGCCCGAGTTGTCCTGGGCAAACAGGTCCAGATCCAGCGCCACGTGGCCACAGGACAACGGCGTCACCGGCACCTTCGCCTGCTGGAGGAAGGTCAGGTTGGCTCGATCCAGGGCGCGGGCATAATCCATGGCCGAGGCATCCATGCGCTGACGCAAGCGCGCTGCCGACAGGCCGCGCTTCAAGCCCATGCAGGACAGAAAGAACGGATCCTTGCGCACCCCTTCGGCGGCTTCAAAGTCGCTTTTGCCCAGGGTAAGCAGCCCCAGGTAGGTGCTGAGCACCTGACCATGGTCGGTGCCCCGGTAAGATCCCATCGACTTCACCGCCTGATCCAGGCGGGATGCCGCAATCGCCTCGCCAATCAGTGCCAGCCCCGCATGGGCGGTGAGAATCCGGCGCGGCGACTGCTCAAGGCGAGGTTTTTTGAGGGGCATCTGGGTTCACCCAACTGGTGCAACGGGAAGCCCCGATTTTCTCATTTATCTTATTGTTTTTGAAGGTTAATCATGAAATTTGGCGAGATTTCGTCACGGATTCAGGTTTAAGCATCCATGCGGACACCCTCAAGAAGCTGACTGGTGAGGGCGTCACCCTTAAGGGTGATGGCCGAGTCGAAGTTCGTCTTGACGAAAACTCGCTTGAAGACTTCAGCAATAATGACGTTGATGTTGAACTGTCTAAGATCGAAGCTGACTCGGTAAGTTTTAAAGTCGACCTTGAAAGCGACATCACGTTTACCGGCAAATTAGGTGATGCGGCAGTTACCTTGTCGGGCAAAGGCACTTTTGAGCTTGACGGCAACGCCACCTTGGGCGACGACGCTAGCTTCGAAGTCGGCGACGAAGCGACACTCACGCTCACTCTCGAACAGGCCGAAAAGGTTGAGATCACGGGCGAAGGCAACGTCGTGGTTGAAGTGCCTGCCGATCCGGGTACCGCTGATCTGGATATTCAGCTTTCTGGCGGTGACCTTAAGTTTAATTTCCTGGATGATGGCACGCTGACACTCGAGTCAACAAGCAACCTGACCTTGGGTGAAGGGAGCCTCACCGTAAGTGGCGGCACACTCGACGTCTCGAACATCGCTGACTCTGGTGAGTTCTCCGGGGTTGAAAACGTCACCATCAGCTCCGGCCTGGCGCTGAGCGTAACTCAGCTTACTTCTATCAGCAGCGTTAAGACTGAAACTGGTGGTAGCCTGACGCCTGTTGTGAAAACAGAAGAAGATGCTAATGCTTTAGCAGAGGCTCTTACAGGAAAATTCGCTCCCGGCTCGCAGCCGCAGTTGACAATAGTAACACTCAACGCTGATGGATCGATTAATGATGCACTCAATAAATCTATCGTTGACATTGTCAATGCGGCAGGCACCAAAGTAGTAGTGCAAGACGCTGACGGTAACACCAATGAATCGATCACATTACCTCCGGCATTTTATCAGTCTGGTGAATCCAAATATTTGCCTGCGATACCTCCTGAGCCTGCGGAACTGATTATTGATTTGGGCGGATTAGAGCTGTCCAACGGAATTGATCTCTCGAATGGTTCCACCTTTTCCCTGAAGGTGGGTAGCTCTAACGCCGTTTCACTGGCTGAAAATTACCAGAGCCAGGATGCCTTTCTGGGTGCAATCCAGTCTATTGAAGGAATTGAATCTGCCACAGTAGAAGGTGATAAACTGATTATCTCTTCGACAGAAAAAGGCGAGTCAGCTCAACTCAGTTTGACTTACTTTTCGGTGAAAGAGCCTGGCGAAGAGACAACTATCAATCTTGCCGAGAACGTCGATGTTGCTACGGGCGTAGATGCATTAACTAGCTTCTCGATAATGAGTTCGCCTGGTATAACTGGCATCGATCTGGAGGCCGGTTATTTTGTGTTAAAGAATCCGAGCGATGCCTACGTTGAAGGTAACGTTGACGATCAACTAAAAGCGGGGTTTGAAGCTCCAAACGAGGAGAAATATGGAGCGAATCAAATCACACTAAATATTGATCAATTCAATAACGATGTAAGCCTGCAAGTGTTTGGAATGACGCTTGGGGGTGATATGCAACGGTCTGACACGCTCAAGCTTCACGGCCTTGGCGACTTGGGGGAGAAATCTGCAGAGGAGGCTTTGCTGGATGTTATATCTACTATCGAGGTGGCGCATGGTCAAAGTCAATATGCGAATATCTTTCAGGATAAGAGCTTCTTGTCTGTGAAGCTAGCATTCGAAGCTGGGGGCTCGATTGAATTGATAGATCTGGTCGCCCTGGATGTAAAGGTCGGCGGGACCATTGAGCAAGACGAGCAGAGCATTGACAAGACTGTGGAGCATGCTGTTAATGAAGCATTGGGTACTTCGATTTTATCCTATGACTACAAAGAAGTAGAAAACGATGCACGTCTGACGCTTATTCAATTATTGGGTGATAATCTGGACGTTTTGGAGTACAAGGCAGATTATCCAGATTCGATCGAAGACCCAATTATTCTCGGGGAGGTCTATCAGCAATCGTCGGAGGGGGCATATCCTGCGCTATTGCATATCGATTTGAAGGGGTTGGATTTAGAGGATGGATTAGATCTATCTGGGCAATCTACCTTCAGCCTAAAGGTGGGAGGTGATGTAGTAAGGGTTCTGAATGAGAAATATGAGGACACAAACCAGTTCCTTACAGCAATCACGAATATTGAAGGAGTGGAGTCGGCTTGGGTTGACAATGGTGGTTTAGTTGTATCTTCGGATGGTCGTGGTAGCGATGCGAGGCTCGAACTAGTGTCGTTTGAGGTTGTTGAGCTTGATGATGAAACTACCGTGGATTTAGCAGACGGCGTTGAACCTGCTAGCGGTGAAGATGGTGAGCCGGCTACACCTTGGTCTGCCACCTTCACGCTGGACGAAGAAGGGGCCAAGGGAAGCTACAACTTTGCGATAACTATCAAAGAAAAAGATGGGGACAGTGTTTTTAATTTTTGCACCAGCAACCCTCTCCCAGATAGCAACTATAGTGTTAGCGAGCAGCCTTATAAAGTACTTGAGCACCTCATTGCCGCCTTTGATTATGAAAATGGGATTGATGGAGCAGGCCTATTCAATGTTACCTCATCAGCGGAAACTAATTTCACCATTACTGCTCAAGAGGAAAATATACAATACGAGGTGGCGTTGGAGGTGATTCATGTGCCGGAAGCCAATGGCTAAGCTTATAATCAACTAGCAGTTAACCTCACTTAACTCGGCAATTGCTTGACCTTTTGAGCCCCCGGCCTACGCTTGGGGCTCTTTTTTCGCCATGACTTCTGGATCCCGATGCCATGTCTCGAATACTCCCCCTCAGCCCCAAGCTCGCCCATCAACGTTGGCAGCGCTTCACCGATTACCGCCACGCCGAAAAACTGACCACGGTGCCCGTCGTTGCCCCTGAAAGTGCTCAGGCAGCCGCTGACATGCCGCTGGTGTTCGTTAAACAGGGCGAGCAGTTCGTGCTTTCTGCCCTGCTCGGGCTTGCCAGGGAAACCAATCATTGCCTGAATGAGCAGCATGGCTGGGAAGCAGGCTACGTGCCCGCCTGGCTTCGCACGCCACCCTTTCGCATCATTGTTCCACCCGGCGGCAAGCCCAGTCAGCGTGCCTTGGGCATCGACCAACAAAGCCCCTGGCTGGATGCTGCGGGCGACCAGGGTTTTGAAGAGACCCTGCTGGACGACCAGCAGCAGCTCACCCCGGCAGTGAAGGAGGTATTCGAATTCCTCACCAAGCTGGAGAAGCATGTGGTGAAAACCCAGCAGGCGGTGGACGCCCTGGCCAGCCATAAGCTGCTCACACCGTGGAAGCTCGACCCAGTGGCTGGAACGGCGGTGCCCCACCTCTACCGCATCGATGAGAACGCTTTCCACGCCCTGCCCGACGATGTTTTCAACACCCTACGCCGCAAGGGCGCGGTGGCCATTGCCTACACCCAGATGATCAGCACCCACCAGTTGCCGGCCCTCAAGCAACGCGCCCAGAAGACCACGGTGCCCAAGAACATCGATCTGGATGCGCTGTTCGGAGAAGGTGGGGATGGGTTGAGTTTTGATTTCGACCGTTCATAAGGGCCGAGAGCTGTATTGTTCACACCCCACACTTCTCTAGAGCTTGCGATCCGACTTCCATCACCAATGACAGCGGGCAAGGCCCAAAGACCTTGCCCGCTTGGCTTCCTAAGCTACCAGCCAGTCCTCACCTTCATCTCCATTTCCAACGACCTGGATATTGTGGGTGCTCGGGCCTTGATTACTGGACTCAAGCCCCGATTCCGTATAGAGGGGCGCCCCCTCATACAGCCCGTTCGCCACACCATCAACTGAGTCCCGAATCATTTCGATTAACATAGCATGCTGAAGGTCCGCTTCAGCGAATTCTTGAGCCCATTGCGAGGTGGTTGAAAGCACAAACGGCACAAGTTGCTGATTCACTTCAAAGTAGGCATCAGGCACATATCGCCCCTGATGCGTATCAGCCTTATCCAAGAATGCGGCAACGAAGTTATCGGTATCGAGGGCCTCAGAATCCAGTTCGGATACCCACCAACCCACCCGCTGTTCAGCATTCGTGAAATCCCCGTCAAGCGATAGGAAAACCGAATAAGCCTCACGAACAAGGGCTTCATGGTCGTTGACGATATCCGAGAGCACTACTGTAAAGACATCATTGAGCAAGGCAATTGAATCTTCCCGGGGCAACTCCATATCGAGAGGCTCTTCATCTGCTCCATTCTCGGCATCAACAACTTCCTCGATGATGGCGCCACCGCCACCACCTCCTGATGAGCCAGTTGGGCCATGATCTGACTCTGAATCGAACTCCTGCCCAGAGGCATGATATCTGACTTGGGTTCCGCCATCATCCGTAGCTGAGGCAGAAAATCCAGAAAGGTCATACTCACCTTCAAGCCTGATCGTCAAGTCCCTCTGATTATCACCGGTGGTATCAATACGCAAAATTGCAGACCCTTCCTCAACCAACATGTCGTCATTGGTGAACGAAACATTCTTCACTTCAACCGCATCCTCTTCCGAAAAGCCAACAATCGTATCACCATTAAGCTGTTCGACCGTTCCTCTAATAACATTCTCGCCACCAGCGGTTAGGTCATAGATATCTGGCATCACACTACCCGTCATCACATCATTACCCAACCCTGCTTCAAATAGTGTTGCAGTAGCCGGGCCCGCAGCACTCATGATGCTACCCGCCGAGTCTCCTGCAGCCTGAGTAACATACATCCCGCTTGCACTCGTGGCAGATGTGGTCATATTGCTCACAAAAAGGCCGGAGTCAAGAACCTCGTCCCCGGTATCCGCAACACCTATACGAACATCATACTCACCGCCGTGACTCAATGGCACCATTATGGATATCCGGGGACTAATACCGTTGTACTCAATGGCATACTGATTTTCCATATTGTCCAACAAAGTCCCACTTTCGACATTATTGCCGATGACACTCATCGGTCTCGCCGGATCGCCATCGAATAATGCGTAATTTTCGTCATTCACGATCACCGCGGCGATATCAACGTAGCTCGTATCAATATAGTCTGGATATTCTTCCGAACCAAAAATAAGATCGAAACGCAGCGAGGTTATAGCCGGATCAACCACATTAAACGAAAACTCCAAAATCGACGCGTCGTATGTTTTACCCGCGCCTGGGAAAGCCGCTTTTACGATCTGGTCAAATTGTGCATCACCCGGAGTATCGGATATGCCGGTATAATTATCCATTGTATTCGCCAGGGGCGGCATCCCACCTCCACTGGTTAGCAACACTCCGGGATTACCCATTCTCACGGCCCCGCCGAAATCGAATGGCGAAAAGAACGATACGGCCTCATCAGCCCCAATATAGTTCACCGACTGGTAATCTACTTCGATGCCATCGACTTGACCACTCAACGCCTCCAATAAATCATGCGGCGCATGCACGTCTGCCGAGTAGGCTTTAAAAGGGTTGGCAAATTCTCCTACGTGAATTTTAGCTGCTGCCTGAGCCAACTCCTGATAATCCGGGGAGTTCGGAGGCATGAACATCAGATCTTGTGCTGCACTCCATTCGAAGTCCACAAACTCGCTTTCCATTAACGCTTCGGCCTTGGCCTTGTCGTTACGATTTTCAACAATATTCCCAACCAAGTTTATAAAGGAATAGGCTGTACCGTAATTGGGCAAAAACTCCGCCAACTGCAAAAGCCGCGGATCCCCCGGATTTAGATCCCTGGCCACCTCATTCTGTAAAGCGTTTATTGTGGCAAGGTTCAACCATAGAGACGTGTGCAGGTCGCTCAATTTTTCTAGATCTGCCAACTGAGCTTCGAACTCGGCGTGATTTCCATCTTCTGACCAATAGCCCTCCGGCAAAAACTCTCTGAAGGTATTAGCGTAGTCAGTGATCACACCAAGTATCACACCTTCCGAATGCGATAGCAGCAGAGAGTTGACATGATCCTGAGCACTGAGAGATGCTGACCAAGCGCTAGCGACGCTAGTTGCAAATGCAACACCCGCAACTTTTAAGGCCGGCAAAGTCAGAATACCAGAAGGCGGAAATATTACTACCGCACCGGCAGCGGCGAATGACAGGGCAGCAGCAGCTAGTGCTAAATTCACGTCGATTTTCACTTGCTGCTGCAGGTCGTTTTTTAGCTCTATGTTATGATTATTAAGATCATCAATAACACGATCAACAATGGTATAAGTCTGAGGAGAGTGAATACCCCTGTAGTCATGCTCCTGCAACAACGCCACGGTTCTACTCGCAGTCATCAGGTCAGAAACGAGATGATAATCCAACCCATGCACAACGGCCCCTGTATCAGGGTCCTTAACATAAAAGTTGTCAGCATACCAGTCCATATATTGCAGGTCCCATGACAAAGCACCCGGCATAACGGGAATTTTGTAGGACGCTGCATCCGTATGGATAATTGCGGTCTGATGGTTATTAGGCAGGCCCTGATTAAACATTTACATCTCCCTTTGATTATTTTTGTGACAAAAAGCAACAGCCAGACGAACCCAGCAAATATAAAGCCAGAAAAAAATAACCAGAAAAAATACAAAAACTTACAGGTGAAACGGCACAACAAGGCATGGCATTGAAAAAAATACCGACACTTAACCACGTAAACTCAGGCGGTTTTGGGTTGACTTCGGGCGACCGGTCTAGGTTGGCAGGGCTCTGCTAGGCAGCTTTGGGAGGGGTTAAGTGTAAAATGCATCGACAGCGCAGCACGTTTGACAGGCGCAAATTTCCTGGAGCCCTGACCAATCACGCCCGCCCGTCCGGAAATCCGCTTTGGCTGAGTGATGTAGGAAAAACCCTACATGCAAACTTGAAATTGGTCACAGTTCTAGGGCATTTGAGCACTGAAACATCATATCCACCACTGCTAGCCTGGGTCGGCGCGCTTGCTCAGCGTTGATCTTTAATCTGAACGTGCGGGCGCGTCTGGGCCACTGTGAGCGTGGTGTTGAGAACAAAGTAACCAGGGAGACGCAACGATGTTTCAGGAACAGGCATTGAATGATTTGAACCAAACCTTCGTGGGGGCTGGTCTTGCAGAGGGTGGCCTGAGGGCTGTGGTGGAGAGGGCCTACGAGCAGTTGCTTGGCTACGACGATGCGTCGTCCATGGCGAATGCCGAGGCCCGCATCGGCTACTGGCTGGACCGACTCAATGATGATCTGTCAGTGGATGAACTGGCGGGCACGTTCGTGCAGCAAGCCCACGAGGGGCAGGGGCGATTTGTGCCCAGCGAGGATCATGCAGGAAATCAGGCGGCCGCCGAGTGGGTGGCTACCCGGGCCGAGGGTCTGGCGGGTGAGGTGCCGGCGCAGGCTGAGGCCGCGTTGGCCTGGGTGAGCATGTTGACGCAGGGGGCCGTGGAAGCTCGCACCGAGGCGTTGGCGGATCTGCCCGACGAGGCGGCGCCGGCACCTGTGGAACCGGGTGTGCCGGACGATTCGCCTTCGGGGGAGTTGCCACAGCCTCCGAGCCTGGATGACCCGGAAGGTTTCGGGCGATGGTATGGAGAGGTTCTGGAGACCTTGATCGATCGCGATGACCGTTTTTTTGTTGAAGATGGAATTGAGGACGTGGCAGGGGTCAGCCTGAGCGCCTGGGGGGGTGTACCCAGCTTCCCCGATGAACTGATCTTTCCTCGACCAACTGCTGCCAATGAGCCCACGGCGTACACGCTGGCGTTCAATGACTACCAGGGGCTTTTCTCTGGCGCCTCGATCACGATCGAATGGGATGGACAAACCTATGAGGCCAGCGGGAATTCGGCCACGGAGTTGGTAGATCAACTGGCCCCCGGACTGGAGCAGCCGGGCATGGTTTACGTGGAAACCTTCTCCAACATGCCGTATCTGGTTCAGATCGATTTTCTGGCCCATGAGGCACCGGATATCACAGCCGCACTCACTTTGGGTGACGGACGTGAATTCCGCATTGATGACTCCCCCGAGTTCTCGTTCGGAGAATTGCATAATGACGATCTGCGGGAGATGGAGGCTGCTGCCCGCGAGGCAGGCTGGATGCTGCCCATGGCGTCGGACTGGGAGGATGCCCCCGGGGAGATGGCTGGGGAGAGCATTGAGTTGATGGGGGTATCTGATTCGGGCGAGGAGCTTGCTGTCGCCTGATGAGCCAAATGGGACGGATGACGCGCCTACCTTTCCACTAAGTCAATGAAAAAAGCGGGCGCCTCAGGCGCCCGCAATCACTTCCACTCCCTGCAGAGGAGACTTACTTACGGCCCGGGGTGAACTCCGGATAGGCCTCGAGGCCACACTCGGCGATGTCCACGCCCCGCATTTCGTCCTCTTCGCTGATGCGGATGCCCATGGTGTACTTGAGGATCAGCCACACCAGCAGGCTGGCGGTGAAGACGAAGGCAAAGATGGAGAGCACACCTACCAGCTGAGCCACGAAGCTGGCGTCCGGGTTGGAGAGCAGCACCGCAAACACACCCCAGATGCCGGCCGTACCGTGGGCGGAGATGGCGCCTGCCGGGTCGTCGATCTTCACCTTGTCCAGCAGGATGATGGAGAAGACCACCAGCACGCCGCCGATGAAGCCGATCATGACCGCCAGCATGGGATGGGGCATGAGCGGTTCGGCGGTGATGGCCACCAGGCCTGCCAGGGCACCGTTGAGGCCCATGGTGAGATCGGTCTTGCCGAACAGCAGTCGGGAGGTGATCAGCGCGGCAACCACACCACCGGCAGCGGAGAGGTTGGTGTTGGTGAACACCCGTGCCACGGCGTTGGCGGATTCCACATCCGACACCTTGAGCTCGGAACCACCGTTGAAGCCGAACCAGCCCATCCAGAGGATGAAGATACCCAGGGTGGCCAGCGGCATGTTGGCACCCGGCAGGGCGTTGACCTGCCCCTTGGGACCGTACTTGCCCTTACGAGCGCCGAGCAGCAGCACACCGGCCAGGGCGGCCACGGCACCGGTCATGTGGACGATGCCGGAACCGGCGTAGTCCAGGTAGCCCAGCTGATCCAGGAAGCCTTCGCCCCAGCTCCAGAAGCCCTGGATGGGGTAGATGAAGCCGGTGAGGATCACACAGAAGGCCAGGAAGGCCCAGAGCTTCATGCGCTCGGCCACGGCACCGGAGACGATGGACATGGCCGTGGCCACGAAGACCACCTGGAAGAAGAAGTCGGACAGGTTGGAGTAGTAGATCTCCCCGCCGCTGGCGATGACCTCTTCAGCCGTGTTGTCCACGGCGCTGAGCACGGGCCAGAAGCTGGGAATCAGGGCGTTGATGCCGCCGCCGTACATGATGTTGTAGCCGATGATCATGTACATGATGCAGGCGATGGAGTACAGCGCGATGTTCTTGGTGAGAATCTCCACGGTGCTCTTGGAGCGGACCAGGCCCGCCTCGAGCATCGTGAAGCCCGCGGCCATCCACATGACCAGGGCACCGGATACGAGGAAATAGAACGTATCCAGCCCGTATGCGACTTCTATGACTTGGTTTTCCACAATGAATCCCCCGCCAAGTGAGTGTTATTCGATGATGATTTAGAGTGCGTCGGTGCCGGTCTCGCCGGTACGGATGCGAATGGCCTGCTCCAGCGGGAAGACGAAGATCTTGCCGTCGCCGATCTTGCCGGTGTTGGCGGCCTTGCTCACCGCCTCGATGACCTGATCCACCAGGCCATCATCCACGGCGACTTCCATCTTCACCTTGGGCAGGAAATCCACCACGTACTCGGCCCCCCGGTAGAGTTCCGTGTGGCCCTTCTGACGTCCGAAGCCCTTGACCTCCGTGACGGTGATCCCCTGCACGCCGATCTCCGACAGGGCTTCACGCACGTCGTCCAGCTTGAAGGGCTTGATGATTGCTGTGACCAGTTTCATGTTGGCTGCTCCTTGGGCGGGCAGCCGGTCAGGCCACCCGCCGTGTGCGTGGATGTCTCTGGGTCGGGTTAGAAGGACATGACGTAGGAGACGTTGACGCGCGGGTCGTCATCCTCGTCGGTATCGTTCTGGGTGTAGGCGAAGGTGAAATCGCCCATGTCGGTGGCTTTGGTCATGTAGAGGGACCACCAGGTATAGTCTTCGGCTTCACTGTCGTCGAAGTCCCAATAGCCGATGGTGCCGCCGAAAGTCATGCCGGGCATGAATTCGTTGGAGTACCCGATCTCGTAGGCGAGGGAATCCTCGAAGTCGCTCTCATCAGCGTTGGTGACGAAGTTGACCATGCCGTAGAAGCCCATGAAGTCCAGGGCGCCATAGAGTTCGCCGAAATCGAGATCGTCATCGGCGGGGTAGGCATAGTAGATGTAGCCCACGTCGAAGCCCACACCGGTATCACCAATCTCTCCCGCCACCCCGAAGTAGCCATCCAGCTCATAGCTGCCGCCACCACCCAGGCTGGAGGTCCAGGTGCCGATGTAGAAGCCCCCTTCGTGCTCGAAATCGAGTCCGCCCTGCACGGCGGCATCGTCACCGGATTCGGAGACACCGCGGAACAGGTAGTTGCTGGTGAAGCCGATATTCGCACTCACCTCCGCCGAGGCCGTGGAGGTGACGGCGGTGCCGGCCAGCAGGGCGGTGGTCACGGCGGCGGTCAGGGCGGTCTTGGTCAGGGTCTTGCTCATTGAGGTTGTCCTCTCGCAGGTCGTTGTTGCTGTCTGTGGTGTAAAAGTCACTGCCGGGAGGGGTTTAGCATTTGGCGTGCCAGGTTGGGATTTTCTTTTTTATCAGTGGGTTGGGGATTGGCGGGCACATTCAGGTGCGGGGGATGCCCTGTTTTGGGGGGATCGGGGCGCTGTCTTGCACTGTTGTGGTGCAGCAATGAGAAGGGGCTTCGTTCGGCCGGCGGAAGGCGTAAAATAGATACAACACACGTACACGGCACGGAGGTGCACCATGATCGACAACAAGAGCCTGGATGAAATGGTCCGCAAACTGAGCGGGATGATGCCCGAGTCCGTGCAGCATGTTCAGGCGGACATCGAGAAGAACCTCAAGGCCGGCCTGTCGGGCGCCTTCCACCGGATGGATCTGGTCACCCGGGAGGAATTCGAGGTCCAGGCCGCGCTGCTGGAGCGCACCCGCGAGCGCCTCTCGGCCATGGAAGCCCGGGTGAAGGCCCTGGAGAAGGAGTTCCTGGTCCCCCGCGCCCAGGGAGACGACAACCCGGCGGGGGATTTGTAAAGCAGAACCCGGGCCGGGGTGGGTTCCTGGAGGCGGGTGTCTGCCGCCGCCAACCACCCAAGCAGAACCGGGCAGGGGGTGGTGTTCTGGAGGCGGGTGTTCGCCGCAGGGATGCGGCGATCAAGCCTACAGGGACGTATTCACGGCGTCCCGCCGCAAGAACTCCGCCCCCTGCCCGGTTCGGAACCCCGCCACCAACCTACCGATTCAACAACTTCTCAATCTCCGCAAAACTCTGCACCGGCCCCTCCGAGGTGATCTCCACCCCCAGTTGCCGGCCGATCTGCGTCAGGGAGAACAATCCGCGCAACAACTCACGGCGCCGCTCGTCATACTCCACCACCAGGGCGTGCTGACGCCCCGCATCGCGCAGGGTGACCACCACATCCCCCACCCGGGCCGTGACCACATCGTAATGGTCCATCACGCTCAACTCGCCCCGGGGCGTCATCACATGCTGCACCAGCAGAGCATTGTGGGAGATGCGCTCGTTCGAGACGGCCTTGACCGGCTTCTCACCCATGATGTCCCGGGCGGTGACCACACCACGCACACCCTCCTCGCGATCCACCACAATGAGCAACCGCACCCCGGCATGAATCATCTTCTGCAGCGCCGCGTCCATGGGCATTTCGGGCGGCGCGGTCACCGCCTCCACGCGGCGGAAATCGGTCATCACATCCCCGGCCGGATCCTCCATGGTCACCCGCGAGGGCAGACCCTGGCCAAAACGATGGACAGTCACATGTTCAGACAGCGTATGGGACGGAATCAGTGCGTAGCGTGCAGCCATGGCAGTCTCCTTTGGTATCGGGCTTTTGTTTATTCTCACCACGCCCTGTTGGGGCGTGGGGTGCCTCGATGGTCAGGTTACGCCTGCCGATGGCGGTTGTCGATTCCCTGATTGGGCGCTGGGTTATGGGGCTTCGTCTTTCGCGGGCAGGCCCGCTCCCACGGTGCCCGGGATCAAGCCTGGGGGAAGCCCATCAGGGTGGCAAGTTCCTGGCCCGGGTCCGGCGCCTTCATGAAGGCTTCGCCGATCAGGAAGGCGTGCACGCCGGCGGCGCGCATTCGCTCCACGTCCTCGCGGCGGTGAATGCCGCTCTCGGTGACCAGCAGACGGTCCGCAGGCACACGATCCACCATGTCCAGGGTGGTCTCCAGACGGGTTTCGAAGGTTCTGAGGCTGCGATTGTTGATGCCGATCAGCGTGGCATCCAGATTGAGGGCCCGCTCCAGTTCCTCGGCGTCGTGCACTTCCACCAGGGCGTTCATGCCCAGCTCGTGGATCAGTTGCAGCAGATCCTTGAGGTTCGCATCCCCCAGGGCCGAGACGATGAGCAGCACGCAGTCGGCCCCCATCACCCGGGCCTCGTGGACCTGATAAGGGTCGATGATGAAATCCTTGCGCAGCACCGGCAGACTGCAGGCAGCGCGGGCATCCTCCAGATAGGCCTCGTGCCCCTGGAAGAAATCGTGATCGGTGAGCACCGACAGGCACGCTGCCCCGCCCTGCTCATAACTTCGGGCAATGGCTGCTGGATCAAAATCCTCTCGCAACACCCCCTTGCTGGGGCTGGCCTTCTTCACCTCGGCGATCACCGCCGGATCACCAGCCTGGATGCGATCCCGCAGTGCCTGCAGGAAGGGGCGCACGGCGGGGGCGGCGTCCGTGAAACGGATCAGGTCCGCCATCGGGGTGTGTCGGCTGCGTTCGGCCACCTCCTCGCGCTTGCGGGCGAGGATCTTCTTCAGGATATCCGGTGCGTCGCTCACTGGATGGCCCCCGACAGCGATATCAGTTCGTCCATCTTGGCAGCAGCGCCACCATTGTCGATGACCTGGGCAGCCCGCTGGATACCCGCGTCCAGCGTTTCGGCCAGGCCAGCCACGTAGATGGCGGCACCCGCGTTGAGCAGGGTGATGTCCCTCGCTGGCCCGGGGCGACCCTCGAACACGCCCCGGATCAACGCCAGACTCTCCTCGGCGCTGTCCACCCGCACGGCGTCCAGGGGCGTACGTTCCATACCGAATTCCTCGGGAGCGATGATGCGGGTGGTGACCTCGCCATCGCGCAATTCCGCCACCCGGGTGGGGGCGCCGATGCTGATCTCGTCCAGACCGTCCTCGGCATGCACCACCATCACGTGCCGGCTGCCCAGCAGCTTGAGCACCTGGGCCAGGGGCTCCAGCCAGTGGGTGCTGAACACCCCCAGCACCTGGTTGGGGGCGCCGGCCGGGTTGGTGAGCGGGCCCAGCACATTGAACAGGGTGCGCACCCCCATCTCGCGGCGCGGCCCCACGGCGTGCTTCATGGCGCCATGGTGCCGGGGGGCGAACAAAAAGCCCACGCCCACCTGGTTGATGCAGCGGGCCACCTGCTCCGGGTCCAGGTCCAGGTTGACGCCAGCGCTTTCCAGCACGTCGGCGCTGCCGGAACGGCTGGAGACGGAGCGGTTGCCGTGCTTGGCCACCCGACCTCCAGCGGCCGCCACCACGAAGGCGGCGGCGGTGGAGATGTTGAAGGTGCCGGAGGCATCGCCGCCGGTGCCGCAGGTGTCCACCAGGTGCTCGGCATCCACGTCCACCCGGGTGGCCAGTTCACGCATGACGGAGGCGGCAGCGGCGACTTCGTCCACCGTCTCGCCCTTCATGCGCAGCCCCACCAGGAACCCGCCGATCTGGGCTGGCGTGGCCTCGCCGGTCATGATATGACGCATGACGGTGATCATTTCCTGCCCGGAGAGATCCCGGTGTTCGGTTACGGCCCGGATGGCCTCCTGCATGTTCATGGTGTCGCCCGCCCCCTGTCATGGTGTTTGGCGGGATTTTCACGGCCCCCGGGCGACCGGTCAACCACCAAAGGCGTGCGCAGGAAGTTCTGCAGCAGTTCGTGCCCCTGGCGGGTGAGGATGGATTCCGGGTGGAATTGCACGCCTTCCACCGCCAGTTCCCGGTGGCGCACGCCCATGATTTCGTCCAGTTGACCATCCTGAGTTTCGGTCCAGGCAGTCACTTCCAGGCAGTCGGGCAGGCGTGTCTTGTCGATCACCAGGGAATGATATCGGGTGGCCTCCAGGGGGTTCTCCAACCCATGAAACACGCCCATATCCTTGTGATGCACCATGGAGGTCTTGCCGTGCATGATCTCCCGGGCATGGATGATATGCCCGCCAAAGGCCTGACCGATGCTCTGATGCCCCAGACACACCCCCAGCAGCGGCACCCGGCCGGCGAACCGGCGGATCACTTCCAGGGAGATGCCGGCCTGGTCGGGGGTGCAGGGGCCGGGGGAGATGACGATGCGCTCCGGGGCCATGGCCTCGATCTCGTCCACGGTGATGGCATCGTTGCGACGCACGTCCACGTCGGCCCCCAGTTCACCCAGATACTGCACCAGGTTGTAGGTGAAGGAGTCGTAATTATCGATCATCAACAGCATGGTCTGGGCGGGCTCCCGCGGCGGTGTGGTCGTGTGATTCAGGGAGCATCGTGGATCCCTGGTTCCGGGTCAAGCCGGCGATTCCCCGCCGACGATCCGGTGGATCAGCGCCATCTTCTCCATGGCCTTCGGGGAGAGCACGAAGGGATAGGCAGAGCTGTGTCCCATGCTGCGGTTGAGGCTGTTGAGGGCATAGGTCAGCGGCAGCCAGTGATCCATGAGGGGGGCGAAGTCCCGCTGCTCGTAGGGATCGAAATCGGGGGCGGCGCGCAGATCGCAGCCCTGCTCCACCCGCGGACCCACCTCCAGGCCCCAGGCGTGGGCCGTTTCCAGGGTGTCGACGATGTGCAGGTAATGGGCCCAGGTCTCGGCCCAGTCCTCCCAGGGGTGACTGCTGGCATAGCTGCTGATGAAGTGCTGCCCCCAGTCCGACGGCGGCCCCTGCTGGTAATGCCGCTGCAGGGCCTGGGCATAATTCTCCCGTTCATCCCCGAAGTGGGCGCGGAAGATCTCCAGCCAGGGTGAATCCCTGATGAGACGCTCCCAGTAATAGTGGCCCGACTCGTGCCGAAAATGCCCAAGAATGGTGCGATAGGGTTCGGCCATCTGCTCCCGCAGGCGCTCGCGGGTGGCTGGGTCGGCCTCGGCGATGTTGATGGTGATCAGGCCCTGGGCGTGCCCGGTCATGACGCGCTCGGTTTCGTAGAACTGGGGCTCCACATCGGCCATGAAGGCAAAGGCCAGCCCCAGTGGGTCGCGGGTACGGGGCACAACGGGCAGTTTCAGGCGCAACAGGCTGTAGACCAGGCGGCGCTTCTCCGTCTCCAGGCGATACCACAACTTTTTGTTGCCCGGCACGCTCAGGTCCGGAATCACCTGGTTGAGACGGCAGGCGGCGCAGAACCGCTCATCCTCTTCGGCGGGCACCATCCAGTTGCACACCGCATCGCGGGCGTAGTGGTTACACATGCGATAGCGCCCCTGGGATACCGCGCCCACCGGTCGCCACAACCCGCCCTCCTCCGGCTCCAGGGCCGCCACTTCCAGGGTATCGGGCAGGAATCCCAGGGTGTGGCCACAGCGGGTGCAACTGGTGTTTTCAAAATAGATCAATTGGCCGCAAGAGCCACAGTTAAACAGTCTCATGGAATTGTCAGTGACCTTCTGAGGGGCTCTCGATCATTGAGCATAGCGGATAGCATACGCCCTATGGAGCGGAGTGGCCGAATCCTGCCCTGGCCAGGTTGATGGCGCTGGAAATCACCCCCACGTGACTGAAGGCCTGGGGGAAGTTGCCCAGGAAGGCGCCGCTGGCGGGGTCGATCTGCTCCGGGAGCAGGCCGAGGGGGTTGGCGCGGTCACACAGGGAATCGAACAGCGCCATGGCCTCGTCCTGGCGCCCCTGACCCAGCAGGTTGTCCACCAGCCAGAAGCTGCACAGCAGGAAGGCCCCCTCGTGACCGCTCAGACCGTCGGGTGACTCTTCCGGCAAGTAGCGGTAGAGCAGGCCATTGCCGGCCCCCAGGTGCTTCACCACGGCCTCGGTGGTGGCCACCATCTTCGGATGATCCGCGGGGATCACGCCCCGCAGGGGCAGGGCCAGCAGGCTGGCGTCCAGACCTCCGCCACCCAGGTGCTCGGTGAGGGATTCCAGGTCAGGGTCCCAGGCGCTTTCCAGGATGGCCTCGCGGATCACCTGGGCCTCGGCGCGCCATTGCTCCACATCCCCGGGCATGTGATGGACCTCGGCCAGGCGAGCCCCCCGGTCCAGTGCAACGGCACACAGGGCGGCCGAATAGGTGAAGGGGCGGCCCGCAGTACGCACTTCCCAGATGCCGTGATCCGGGTTGCGCCATTCCCGGCCGGCGGCCTCCACCAGGCGCCGAAGCTGTTCCCAGAGCCTGGCGTCCAGCGGGCCACCCCACTGCACCCAGCGGTAGGCGCAATCCAGGATCTCGCCGAACACGTCGTGCTGACGCTGCTCCGCTGCGCCGTTGCCCCAGCGCACGGGTCGTGCGCCGCGATAGCCGCTCAGGTCCGGGTCTTCCCTTTCCGGGGGCGGCACGTGACCATCCACGTCATACAGCACGCGGGGCCAGCCGGCCCGGTCCACCGCATCTAGTACCCAGCCGATGAAACCTTCGGCCTCATGCTGCAGGCCAATGCGACCCATGGCATAGACCGAGAAGGCGGCATCGCGGATCCAGGCATAGCGATAATCCCAGTTGCGGGGGCCGCCCAGGGCTTCGGGCAGGGAGGAGGTGGGCGCGGCAACCATGGCGCCGGTGGCGGTGTAGTCCATGAGTTTGAGGGTGATGGCGGAGCGCCTCACCATCGCCTCCCGCGGACCCTGATAATCGAAATGGGTCATCCAGCGGCGCCAGACCTCCACGGTGGCCTCGAGGGTTTCCTCGGGGCGATGCAGGTGGAAGCGGTGGGCATGGGGCCCCCAGGAAAGCACCAGGTGATGGGTGTCCCCTGCGCGCAGATCAAAGCTCTGATCCAGCCCTTCCACGGCAAGGCTTGAGGCAACGTGCAGTTCCAGGTCGGGGTGGCGGGCGGGCCGCAGGGTCAGGCCGCCGCCATGGGGGTCGCAGCGGGCGCCCCCCCGAGGGTGAATGCTCACGCGCAGGCGCACCCTTCCACTGACCACCCGGATATGACGCAGCAACTCACCGCGCCCCGCCGGGGTATCTTCCGACAGATCGGCCCCGGCCCGCAGGGTAAGTGCGTCGGTCACCTCCACGGTACCGTCGGGACCGCTCATGCGGGTGACCAGCACGCCGGTGTCGGGCTGGTAGTACTGGCAGGCGCTCAGCAAGGGTTCGGGGGCCACACTGAAGGCGCCCCCCTTTTCATGATCCAGCAGACCGCAGAACAGGGGATCGCTGTCGAAGCGGGGCACGCACAACCAGGAGATGGCGCCGTCCCGCCCCACCAGGGCGGCGGTGGTGCCATCGCCAATGAGGCCATGGTCCTCGATGGGGAGGAAGTGGCCGCGGCGGGTGATGGGTTTTTCCTGATGGGTCATGGTCTGTTCTGGTTGTCATGGTGTATGAAGCCCCTCTCCCGCTGGCGGGGGAGGGGTTGGGGTGAGGGTGGGCAAGGAGAGAAGGGAGCAGTCGGGTGCTTCCAGGATCACCACCGACTCGGCCGGCAGCTGGACGCCGCCGGCCTCCAGGCTCACTCCGGGTGCCGAGGCAAGCAGGATCTCGCCGGGTTGCTGCGTCAACGGTACCCGTTGCCCCGAGGGTGCCAGGTTGCAGGCCACCACGATACCGGGGCGTGACATCACCCACCAGCGGGCCTGTTCGTCGCCCCGGGCGGTCACCCGGTCCAGGCGGTCATCGGCAAAGGCGGGATGATGTCGGCGCAGGTGGATCAGGTTCCTGTGCCATTGCAACAGTTCCCGGTGCGGCTCACGGTCCAACTCATCCCACTCCAGGCGGGAGCGCTGGAAGGTCTCCGGCGCCTGGGGATCGGGCACCTGCTCCGGGTCCCAGCCGAAGGCGGCGAACTCCCGGCGGCGCCCTTCCCGCACGGCCTCGGCCAGCTCCGGCTCCTGGTGATCGGTGAAGTACAGAAACGGCGTGCCCGCCCCCCATTCTTCCCCCTGGAACAGCATGGGCACGAAGGGTGCGGTGAGCACGATGGCGGCGCCCACCTGGAGCAGGCCGGTGGATAGCAATCGGCTGCTGCGATCCCCCACCGCGCGGTTGCCGATCTGATCATGGTTCTGCAGGCAGCCCACGAAACAGTGGCCCGGCAGATCGGCGGCGCTGCGGCCGTGATGGCGGCGTCGATAGCGGGAATAATCCCCGGCATAGCAGAACCCCCGGGTGACGGCCCGGCTCAGGTGCGCCAGGTCGCCGAAGTCTTCGTAGTAGCCCTGGCGTTCCCCGGTGAGGGCGGCATGCAGGGCGTGGTGGAAGTCCTCGTTCCATTGGGCGTCCAGCCCGTAACCGCCCACGGCCCGGGGACGGAGGATGCGCGGGTCGTTCAGGTCACTCTCGGCGATCAGGGTGAGATGGCGGCCCAGGCGGGCCTGCAGGCGTTCCACCTCCTCGGCGAGGGTTTCCAGAAAATGCGTGGCGGAGGTATCGATGATGGCATGTACCGCGTCGATGCGCAGACCGTCGATGTGGTAATGCTCCAGCCAGTGCAGGGCGTTGTCCAGGAAGAACCGGCGCACCTGAGGGCTGTCGGCCCGGTCCAGGTTGACGGCCTGCCCCCAGGGGGTTTGATAGGCATCGGTGAAGTAGGGCCCGAAGTGGCCCAGGTAGTTGCCGCTGGGCCCCAGGTGGTTGTAGACCACGTCCAGCAGCACCGCCAGGCCCTTGCCATGACAGGCATCCACCAGACGCTTGAGCCCCTCGGGACCGCCGTAGGGCGCGTGGGGGGCGAACAGGGCCACGCCGTCATAGCCCCAGCCGTGACGACCCGGGAAGGCGGCCACGGGCATGAGTTCCACATGGGTGATGCCCAGGTCCCGCAGATGATCCAGCCGCGGGATGATGGCCTCGAAGGTGCCCTCGGGGGTGTAGGTCCCCACGTGGATCTCCTGGATCACGGCACTGGCCAGGGGCGGCGCCTGCCAGGCCGTGTCGTGCCAGGTGAAGCGGTCGTGGTCCAGCCAGCGGGAGGGCCCATGCACGCCCTGGGGCTGCCAGGGGGAGCGGGGGTCCGGGAAAGGCCCTTCGCCGTCCACGAGAAAGGCGTAGTCGGTACCATGGGTCAGTGGCCCGCCGCCGCACCACCAGCCGTCACCCAGGGGCTTCAGGGGGCGGCGTTCACCCTGGCAGTCCAGATCGACCTGATGGGCGTGGGGTGCCCAGACACGGGGAATATTCATTTGGGTTGTCAACCAGTTGCCTTAGCTGGAATCTCGATTCTGCCCGGGTGCCGGGGGCGGCGCCGACGCGAGCAGCGCCACCGGATAGCGACCCAACAGGTCTGCCATGAGGTGCTCTCCGCCTTCCAGGTTCTCCCCGGTGAACCAGTGGTGCCAGTCTCCCGGGGGCAGGGTCAGCCGGGTGTCGGACCACTCCACGCCGAGATCCAGGCCCAGTCGCGGCACGATGACCACCACACCCTCTGCCTGATCGGACCCGGTCGGATCCGGCCCGCGCTGGTAGGCGACCACATGATCCTGCCGGCTCCCCCTGGCCTGCAGGGGGCGATACCCGGCCCGCTCATCGAACCAGTGCGGATACAGCGCCCGCAGGGCCAGGGTCCGGTGGATCACCCACAGCTTGGGCAGGCCTGCTTCCATGTCTTCAAGAATGCGTTCGGGCGTGGGGCCGGCTTCGCACACCTCAAGCCATGTCTGCCGCTCGGCAAAATCCACCGGGCGCCGGTTGTCCGGATCCACCAGGCTCAGATCCCACAGCTCCGTGCCCTGGTAGATGTCGGGCACGCCGGGGGCGGTGAGCTTGATGAGGGTCTGGGCCAGACTGTTCACCCGGCCCGGTTCGATCAGGAGAGCCGCGAAGGCCTGCAGTTGTTGCAGGAATGTGTCATCGCCCAGCGTGGCCTCGACGAAGTGCTGCACAGCCCGTTCGTATTCCGGGTTGTTGCGGGTCCAGGAGGTGTGCACCTTGGCCTCCCGGGCAGCCTTCTCCATGAAGCCCTGCAGACGGGGCAACAGCGCCTCCACGGCCTCGTCATCCGCTACGCCGGGCCACACCCCCACCAGGGCCTGATAGTAGAGGTACTCCATGGCAGGATCCGGCCCCTCAGGCGAGCGATGCCGTGCGTTGTGGGCCCAAAAACCCCGGACCGCCTCGGTCCAGGCCTCGGGCACCTGGGAGAGCAGGCACAGCCGGGCGCGCACATCCTCGCTGCGTTTGGTGTCGTGGGTGGAGGTGGACAGCATGGCCTGTGGATGGCGGCGATGGGCCTCGGTGCAGGCCCCGTGAAAGTCTTCGGGTGACAGACCGAATTGCCCCGGGTCGCCGCCCACCTCGTTCAGGGCGATCAGCCGGTGATAGCGATAGAACACCGTATCCTCCACCCCCTTGGCCATGGCCGGGCCGGTGAGTTGCTGGAAACGCAGCGCCAGTTCCGTCTCCCGGTGCCCTTCGCGCGCCAGGGTGAGCAGGGCCTCGAGGAACTCCAGAAGCTCCGGATCCAGGTCGGGACGGCGCGCCTTCACCCGGGACAGGGCCTGATGGATGTGGGCCCGATCCGTGGGGTGCACGGGCTCGCCAGCACGCAAATAGCTGCGATACACGGGGAAGCAGCTGGCGGCCTCCAGCAACACCTGCTGGAGCTGGTGTCGGGTGTAGTCCCGGTGACGGCGCTGCCCTTCGCAGATACTGACGAACAGGGAGGTGAGCCGGTTCAGTTCGCTGCCCAGCAGATCCTGCAGCACCTGACGCTTGGCCTGGTAGACCTGATCGTCGAAGCAGGCGCTCTCGCCGGTGAGGTCTTCCCAGAGGGCCGTGAGCGGGCCTTCACCCTCCGGGTCCACGAACAGCCCTTGCACGCGGTTGAGGAAGTCATAGCCGGTGGTGCCGGCGATGGGCCAGTCCTCGGGCAGCTGTTCGCCGGGCTCGAGGATCTTTTCCGCCACCACCCAGGCGCCGGGGCAAGCCCGGGCCAGGCGCTGGAAGTACTGGGCCGGGTCGCGCAGTCCGTCCGGGTGATCGATGCGCAGGCCCTGCACGCTGCCCTCCTGATACCAGCGCAGCGGCAGTTGATGAATGGCCTCGAAGACTTCCTGGTCCTCCACCCGCAGACCGGCCAGATCCTTGATGTCGAAGAAACGCCGGTAGCCCAGGTCCCGGTCGGCGGTGCGCCACCAGGCCAGGCGGTAGTTCTGGTGTTCGATGAGGGCGTCCAGGGCGTCCGGGTCCTGGTTTATGCGGTCCATCCGGGCCAGGATGGCCGCCCGGGCATCGGGTTCGTCGCGACAGGCGCCGGCCAGCAACTGATGGATCACCGCCTTGTCCCGGTGACGCCGCTCCCGCTGGCCGCCGGTGGCCGAGCCCGGGCGGGGCAGGCGGGCACAGGATTCGGCCAGAAACCCCAGCAGTTCGCTGCCGCTGTCCTGGTGGGCGCCCCCGAGGATGCCCGCCAGGGACCAGGGATCCAGCGGGAAGCTGTGCTCGTGGTAATTCAGGGTGAAGTGGCCTGCCTGGAAACGGACTTCCAGTTCGCCGTTTTCCAGGATGCGGCCGTAGTGGTCCCCCAGCACCGGCAGCAGCACCTTGTTGGGCCAGCGCTCTTCCGAGGCCTCCCAGTCCACATCGAAATACGGGGCATAGCGACTGGCGGGGCCGTTTTCCAGCACGTCCCACCACCAGGGGTTCCGGTCGCCGGCCACTGCCATGTGATTGGGGACGATGTCCAGGACCTGCCCCATGCCATGGACCTCGAGGGCCTGGCACAGGTGCTGGCGGGCGGGCTCGCCCCCCAGTTCCGCATTCACCCGGGAGGGGTCCACCACGTCGTAGCCGTGGGTGCTGCCGGGGCTGGCCTGCAAGCAGGGGGAGAGATACACATGGCTGATGCCCAGCCTGGACAGGTAGGGCACGAGGTCAGCCGCATCATCCAGGGTGAAATCCGGTCTCAGTTGCAGGCGATAGGTGGCAGCGGGGGTCGTGGCCATGGGGCGCCCGGGGTGACCTGTTCCAAGCCTCTAATATGCATGGCCAGCCCGCGCCTGGGAAGGGGCCTGAACAGCAGACCATTGGGAGGCCCCTGGTGTTTTCCCAGCTTTCGCCCTAAGCTTGTACAAGCTTATTGTACAATCACAGAGGCTTGCATCCATGCACACCGTCAGTATCAGCGACCTCAGAGCCAACCTGCTGGCATACATGGAAAAGGCCAGCAAGGGGGAACACATCACCGTCACCACGAACGGTCGGGTGCTGGCGACCATCACCCCACCCATGGACAAAAGGGAATCGGCCAAGAGGCGCCTTGATGAGCTGGCTGCCACCGCCAGGATTCATGATGTCACCAGCCCCACAGGCGCTGAATGGGATGTCATGCAGTGATCCTTCTCGACACCTGCGCCATTGTGTGGGACGCCCTGGACCGGGACAGGTTGACCGACAACGCCAAGCATGCGATTGCAAGAGCGGACGAGAACCGGGCCTTGATCATCTCCGACATTTCCATTTGGGAAATATCGATGCTCATCAAGCGCTCTCGCGTTGAAGTGGCCACCACGGCGGCAAACTTCGTCAACCTGTTTCTCGATTCACGCAATGTCACCGTCATACCCATCTCACCGGAGATTGCCGAGTTGTCGGTGAACTTTGGGACGAACATCAACAACGATCCAGCCGACCGGATCATAGCCGCCACATCCATCATCCATAACGCCCAGCTAGTGACAGCCGACACAAACCTTCGCCAGAGTGGTCTCATCGACACTGTCTGGTGAGTGCACCGGAAGGGGCCGCTTTGCGGCTGCGGTATCCGTTCAACAATCGGCCTCTGAGCGGGAGAGCTTCCTGCTCACCCGCCAGCTCAGGTAATACCTGACGCTGGCGCTGGGCCTGCTGCGTGGCCAGTGGGATCGGATTGATCTGGGGAGTTAGTCGCTGACTGGGGCGGCTACTTGGTCGCCTACTTGGTCGGCCACTTGGTCGGTCGGCGCCCGTCAGCGGGACTGGACCTCCAGGCCGGCCTCCACCATGGCCACGGCGCGGAAGATGGCGCGGCCCTTGTTCATGGTCTCGGCCCATTCGTTGTCGGGGAGGGAGTCGTGGACGATGCCGGCGCCGGCCTGGATGTGCAGGGTCTCATCCTTGATCACCGCCGTGCGGATGGCGATGGCCGAGTCCATGTTGCCCTGCCAGGACCAGTAGCCCACCGAGCCGGAGTAGATGCCCCGCTTCACCGGTTCCAGTTCGTGGATGATTTCCATGGCGCGGATCTTGGGGGCGCCGCTCACGGTGCCCGCCGGGAAGGTGGCACGCAGCACGTCCATGGCGCTCAGGCCCGGGCGCAGACGCCCGGTCACGTTGGAGACGATGTGCATCACGTGGGAATAGCGCTCCACCACCATGCGCTCGGTGAGGGCCACGCTGCCGATCTGGGACACACGGCCCGCGTCATTGCGACCCAGGTCGATGAGCATCAGGTGCTCGGCCAGTTCCTTGGGGTCGGCCAGCAGATCCTGTTCCAGGGCCCGGTCGGCGGCCTCGTCCTCGCCCCGGGGACGGGTGCCTGCGATGGGGCGCACGGTCACCACGTCGTCCTCCAGACGCACCAGGATCTCCGGCGAGGAGCCGACCACGTGGTGATCGCCCAGGTCCAGGTAGAACATGTAGGGCGAGGGGTTGAGGCTGCGCAGGGCCCGGTAGAGGTCCAGCGGGCGGGCAGTGTAGGGGATGGACAGGCGCTGGGAGAGCACCACCTGCATGACGTCGCCATCGACGATGTAGCGCTTGCAGCGCTCCACCGCCTCCTTGAAACCGGCCTCGGTGAAGCCAGACACGAAATCCGACTCCTGGACCCGGCGTGTGCCTCCGGGCACCCCGGGACTGGCCGAGGCATGGCGCAATTCGGCCTGCAATGCATCCAGTCGGCGCTCGCCCGCCTCCCGCTCGCCGGGACCGGCATGGACCACCAGATACAACCGACCGGCCAGGTTATCGTAGGCCACCACCTCGTCGCAGACCATGAGCAGGATGTCGGGCACCCCCAGCGGGTCGGCCTTGTCGCCGTCGGCCAGGCGCGGCTCGATATAGCCAATGGTGTCGTAACCAAAATAGCCGACGAGGCCACCGCTGAAACGGGGCAGATCTGGCAGATCCGGCACTCGATAGCGGGCCTGGAAGGACTCAAGCCACTGCAAGGGATCATCCACTCGCAGGGACTCGGTGACCTCACCGCCCTCTTCCACCCGAACCTCCTTGCCCTGCACCCGCACCACCTTGCGGGCCGGCAGACCAATGAAGGAATAACGCCCCCACTTCTCCCCCCCCTGCACCGATTCCAGCAAACAGGAATAGGGCTTGGCCGCCAGCTTCATGTAGACACTCAAGGGGGTGTCCAGGTCGGCCAGCACCTCCCGCACCAGCGGGATTCGGTTATAGCCCTGGGAAATCAGGTGGTCGAAGTGTTCAGGGGTCATCGGGGCTTCGTCATCAGGCGGTCCGGGCCATGAGGTCGGGCAGTTCGGTGAGGCTGTCGATCACCGCGTCGGGGCGCTGTTCGCGGATATCGCCGCCATGGTTGTAGCCATAGCTGACACAGACGATGGCGAAGCCGGCGGCACGAGCGGCGGTCACGTCGCTGCGTGAATCCCCCACCATCAGGGCATCCTCCGGGTCCACGTCGAACTGCTCTGCGGCGAACAGCAGCGGGGCCGGGTCCGGCTTCTTCTGCGGCAGGGTGTCGCCGGCCACCACCACCTCGAAATAGCGGTCGATATCCATGGCCCGCAACAAGGGGGCCGTGAAGCGGGCGGGTTTGTTGGTGACGCAGCCGATGCGCACATCGTCCCGGGCCAGGGCCTCCAGGCCCTCCCGGACGCCGGGGTACAGGTGACTGCGCTTGGCGTTGTTCTCCCGGTAGATCTCGGTGAATGCCGCCAGGGCACGTTCATAAAGCGCCGGCTCCGGCTCGCCATCCAGGTTGTTGGTGAGCGCCCGCTTGACCAGGCGCTCGACGCCGTTGCCCACCCAGTTGCGCACCTTGGCCTCGCCGCGCACCGGCATATCCAGGCGCTCCATCATGCGATCCACGCTGAAGGCCAGATCAGGCACGCTATCCACCAAGGTGCCGTCCAGGTCGATGAGAATCATTTTGGGGGCTTGAAGGGTCATGGTCGCACTCAGGCCTTGGCCAGTTCCGCGCGCATCTTGTTGATGATGCTGTCGTAATGATGGGGGTCTTCGCTGCGGGCGGCGCCGAAGATGGCCGATCCTGCCACAAAGGTGTCGGCGCCCGCGGCCTTGATCTCGGCGATGTTGTCGGTCTTGACGCCGCCGTCGATCTCCAGGCGGATGTCCAGACCGGATTCGTCGATGCGGCGGCGGGCCTCACGCAGCTTGTCCAGGGTGGCGGGGATGAAGCTCTGCCCCCCGAAACCGGGGTTCACGGACATCAGCAGGATCATGTCCACCTTGTCCATCACGTAGTCCAGGTAGGACAGGGGTGTGGCGGGGTTGAACACCAGACCGGCCTTGCAGCCCTCGGAGCGGATCAACTGCAGGCTGCGATCGATGTGATCGGAGGCCTCCGGGTGGAAGGTGATGTAATCGGCACCCGCCTTGGCAAAGTCCGGGATGATGCGGTCCACCGGCTTCACCATCAAGTGCACGTCGATGGGGGCGGTGACCCCATGCTTGCGCAGGGCCTCGCAGACCAGCGGGCCGATGGTGAGGTTGGGGACATAGTGATTGTCCATCACATCGAAGTGGACGATGTCAGCGCCGGCAGCCAGCACGTTGGTCACTTCTTCGCCCAGACGGGCGAAGTCGGCGGACAGGATGGACGGTGCGATCAGATCGGCTTGTGCCATGGGTCTTGCCTCGTTATAGGTGATACCGGTCTCCGGTCAGGCGCGTCGCAGGGACGATGGTATCGTTCGTTATGTCGGTATGACTTCCTCGGTGGTTTGGGCAATGTACCTTATGGCGCCGGGAAAATTAACCCGGTCTTATACTCGGGACAGGCATGGTCTCGGCTCACTCGGGCTTGCGGGCCATGGCCACGGTGTATTCCCGGCCCTGCTTCACCTTGTCGTAGTTACCGAAGACTTCCTTGAAGGCACGCTCAATGAAGCGGCGCAGGCCGGTAATGGTGACCACGTAGATGCGCCCCCCCGGATGCAGGTGCTCGAAGGCATCGTACAGGTAGAGGTAGAGCATCTCCTTGCCTACCTTGGCCGGGAGGTTGGAGGTGACCACGTGAAAGCGGCGATCCCCCGCATGGGAAAAGCCGTTGCTGAGCACGGCCTCGGCATTGGTGATGCCGTTGAGGGCGGCATTGGTGCGGGTGTACTCCAGGGCCACGAAGTCCTTGTCCACCAGCAGGGTCTGCCCCTTGGGGGCCAGGCGGGCCAGGGTGAGGCCGATGGGGCCATAACCACAGCCCAGATCAAAGCAGTCGTCGGTCTCCTGGACGTCCATGTGATCCAGCAGCAGGCGGGTGCCGGCGTCGATGCCGCGGGGGGAGAACAGGCCCCAGGTGGTGCGATACTGCAGGGTATGCCCGCGCAGGGTATCGGAGAAGGCGATGTCCCGGCGCAGGGACTGGATGTATTCAGCGCGTTCCAAGACCGGCTCCCGGGTATTTAATCGTCGGCCCGTACGGCCGGTAACGCGTCAAACAGACGCTCTGCATCAGCGATGGCCTGGTCCTGGTGGGTGTCCAGTACGCAGAAATGTCCCATCTTGCGGCCCGGGCGGGCCTCCTCCTTGCCGTAGAGGTGCAATTTGGCGCGAGGATGGGACAGCAGCATGCCCCAGTCGGGCTCCCCGTCCGTCCACAGATCCCCCAGCAGGTTGACCATCACCACCGGTGAGAGCAGGTGGGTGTCGCCAAAGGGCAGACCGCAAAGCGCGCGGACCTGCTGCTCGAACTGGGAGGTGATGCACGCATCCAGGGTGAAGTGGCCACTGTTATGAGGGCGCGGCGCCACCTCGTTGACCAGCAACTGCCCCTCGGTGGTGATGAAGAATTCCACGGCCATCAGGCCCACATAATCCAGTGCCACGGCCAGGGCGATGGCGGCGTCGCAGGCCTCGCGGACCGTGGCATCCGGTACCCGGGCAGGGACGATGCTCATGTGCAGGATGCCACCCCGATGGATGTTCTCGGCCACCGGATAACACAGGCACACCCCATCGCTTCCACGGCTGAGCACCACCGAAATCTCCACGGCCAAGTCCAGCTTGCGCTCCAGCACACAGGGCACACGCCCCAGGCGCTCAAAGGCCCGGCGGCAGGCCTCGGCGCTGTCCACGGAGACTTGCCCCTTGCCGTCATAGCCCAGGGCGGCACGCTTGAGAATGGCCGGGTCCCCCACCGACTGAAAGGCCGCTTCCACCTGATCTGCCGATGCCACCACCTCGAAGGGGGCGGTGTCCAGTCCGGCCCGGCGGATCATGTGCTTCTCCCGGGCCCGGTTCTGCGTATGCTCCAGGGCCGCCGCACCCGGGCGCACGGGAACCCTGTCAGCCAGGTGTCGCAGGGTATCGGCGGGGATGTTCTCGAACTCGGTGGTAATGGCGGCACAACGCTGCGCCAGTTGATCCAGGGCCCAGCCATCCCCGTAGGCGGCGTGGACATGGTCATCGGCCATACGGCCAGCAGGACTGCCTGAATCAGGGTCCAGCACCATCACCCGATAGCCCAGCGTGCGCGCGGCCACGGTGAACATGCGACCCAACTGGCCGCCGCCCAGCATCCCCAGGGTGTGACCGGGCAGGATCATGACGACGGCGGCAGTTGCATGGCCAGCACCGTGTCGCGCTGCTCAGCGCGGAAGCGGGCCAGTTGCTCGGCCAGCCCGGGGTGATCGCTCGCCAGCATGGAAACGGCAAACAACCCGGCGTTGGCGGCCCCCGCCTCGCCGATGGCGAAGGTGGCCACCGGGATGCCCTTGGGCATCTGTACGATGGAGAGCAGGGAATCCTCCCCCTTCAGGTAGCGGGAAGGCACCGGTACGCCCAGGACCGGCACCGTGGTCTTGGCCGCCAGCATGCCCGGCAGGTGGGCGGCACCGCCGGCACCGGCGATGATGCAGCGAAGGCCCCGCGCTGCAGCCTGTTCCGCATACTCGAACAGCAGGTCGGGTGTGCGGTGGGCCGAGACCACGCGGGCCTCGTGAGGCACGCCGAAGGCGTCCAGCTGATTGACGGCGTGTTGCATGACGGGCCAGTCGCTCTGGCTGCCCATCACCACGCCCACGATAGGGGATTGGTTTGGCATCGGCGAAGGGTAATGGAACCGGGTTGGAGTTGAAAGACAAAATTCCAAAGATACAAGATATTGGCGGGGGTAGCCATGCGGATGCCACCTGCGGGTGCATCCGCTCACGGCAGGTCGTACACTGCGGGCCTGATCCACTTTGCGCGAAACCTCCATGCCTGCCCTGTTTGAAAGCCAAGTGTCGTCCCTGCCCCTGATCCACAAGGGCAAGGTGCGTGACATCTACGCCGTGGACGACCATCACATGCTCATCGTCACCACCGACCGCTTGTCGGCCTTCGATGTGATCCTGCCCACGCCCATCCCGGACAAGGGCCGCGTGCTGACGCAGATCTCGGCGTTCTGGTTTGACCGCCTCTCCCATGTGGTACCCAACCAGTTGTGCGATCTCACCCTGGCGGATGTGATTCCCGATGCCGCCGAGCGGGCGCCGCTGGAGGGGCGCAGCGTGGTGGTGAAGCGTCTCAAGGCCCTGCCCGTGGAGGCGGTGGTGCGCGGCTATCTCATCGGCTCGGGCTGGAAGAGCTACCAGGCCGACGGCACGGTGTGCGGCATCACCCTGCCCCCCGGCCTGACAATGGCCGATCGGCTTCCCGAGCCCATCTATACCCCGTCCACCAAGGCGGAAGTGGGGGCCCATGACGAAAACGTGGACTACGCCCATACGGAACGCACCCTGGGCCCCGAGGTGGCTGCCCAGGTTCGGGACACGGCCCTGACCCTCTACAAGGAGGCTGCCGCTTACGCCCTGGAGCACGGCATCATCATCGCCGATACCAAATTCGAGTTCGGCCTGGATGAGCAGGGCGTGCTGCACCTGATTGATGAGGCCCTGACGCCCGACTCCTCGCGTTTCTGGCCGGCAGACACCTACGCGCCCGGCATGAGCCCGCCCTCCTTCGACAAGCAGTATCTGCGCGATTATCTGGAAACCCTGGACTGGGACAAGACTGACCCGGGCCCAGCGCTACCCGAGGAGGTGGTCTCTCAGGTGGCGGCCCGCTATCAGGAGGCCCTGGAACGGCTGACGGGGCAGACACTGGCGGACTGACGTCCAGACGTTGGGCTGGAAAGAACCAGGAGGCATTAACCCATGAGCACTCTCATGTCCGGCACAGGGCTTTTCATCACCGGCACCGATACCGGCGTGGGCAAGACGGTGGTGGGCTGCGCCATCCTGCGGGCCCTGAGGGCTCGTGGTGTGAACGTGATCCCCCGCAAGCCCGTGGAATCGGGCTGCCGGGAAGAAAAGGGGGGCATGTGGCCGGAAGATGGAGCGCGGCTCATGGAAGCCGCTGGAGGCGGCAGCCTGGAGCAGATCACACCCTGGCGCTTTGCCCATGCCCTGGCCCCGGACCGGGCCGCGCGCCTGGCACGCACCCGGATCATGCTGGATGCACTGGAATCCGCCTGCCAGCCCACGCCGGGGGAGGCGGGCTTCCGACTGGTGGAAGGGGCTGGCGGCTTCCTGTCACCTCTGGCGGAGGACGGTCTCAATGCCGACCTGGCCGTGCGCCTGGGCCTGCCAGTGCTGTTGGTGGCCCCCGACCGGTTGGGGGTGCTCAATCACATCCTGCTGACCGCCGAGGCCATCAAGCGCCGTCAGCTACACCTGGCCGGAGTGGTGCTCAACGATTGTGCCGGACCGGGTCCGGAGGGGATGGACAACCGGCAGGATCTGGAGCGCAGGCTGCAGACACCTATCTGGTCGTTTGCGGCGGTGGAGGACGGGGAATTGCCGTCGGACTTGGATGGACTGGCAGATTGGGTGAAGGCAATCCTATGACCCCCCATCAACATGTGCGTGAGGGTCTGCAACGCCCCCCTCGGGCGCGCTGGATCCATGACCCCTCTCCCGCTGGCGGGAGAGGGGCTGGGGTGAGGGTGGTCACGAGCCCCCTCAATGCCGGGTGTTTCGCTCGCTGAACAGCATCTCCAGGCGCGCCCCCAGGGCGCGGTAGAGCTCCACCTGGGCGTGGGACTGCAGACACCGGGCGAAGGGAGGCACCCAACCCGAGAGGTGATGCCAGATCACCCGCCAGCCCGCCGGGGCGTTGGATAGATCCTGCTCCAGGTACCAGGCTGCGTAGATGAGCTCCATGGCCAGGGAATCGGGCTCGCGCCCCTGCAGGGAGATCCCTGCCTGACGATACAGACGCTCCAGATTCGCCCCTCCGCCCGCCAGAACCTGTGAACTCCAGGCCGACTCCCGGGCAGGGCAGTCATCTGTCACCAACAGGCGATCGTACTCCCGGCGCAAGGCCGGGAGCCCCAAATGACGAATCTCCATGACCGCGGGTGACAGCCAGGCCCACCCCCTGGCCATTTCCTCCAGCGCATCAACGGTCTCCTGGGTGGGCGGCGAGAGCAATCCACTCAGTATGCAGAGCTCGTCCACATCCAGTTCATCACCGGGCAAGTCGTTCACCATCAGTCGATTTCCATATGGCGGCCACTCGCGGCCGTCAGGCATCAATCAACCTGCGGAACCATGGGTCGGGAGAGGTAGCCTGCCCCCGCGCCCGATCCTGGCCGCAGGCCACGACTATGCGACCCAGGCCAGCGGGAGGAAAAACGAAACCGCTCCGGATGTTGAGCCGGGTCAAGAAAGACGCAGCGCACACGCGGGATGGGTGCAGACGAGATGACACGCAGCGGTGGGCACCGGGACCCTCACAGGCGCTGTCAGAGACGACGCCCGTGGCGAAAGCGCCCCGGGTTCACACCAGATCCCACACGCATGCGTGCACCAGGGAACCACCACGGCAAGGTTGCGATTCCAGGAGGGGGAGACAGACGTATCGGGGATCAGGAAGCTTTGGCGGCCTCAGCAGCCTCTTCCACAGCCTCCAGCATCTGCTCATCCATCTCGGGCAGTTCAGGTGCCTCTTCACCACTGGCCTTGACCTGCTCGATCAAGGATTCAGACACCTTGCGCAACTCGCGATACTGCTCGGCCAGTTTTGCACTGCTTTCCAGCACTGCCTGTAGCTGGGTGAGTTTTTCGTCGGCTTCCCGCTTGTCCTTGCGCAAAGTGCTCAGCTGAGCCTCCACCTGCTTGCGGGCGTCCGACTCTTCGTTCTTTTGCTTCTTGAGCTGCTTGAGCTTCTTGACCACGTTTTCGGGGGTATCGGCCAGCGACTTGTTGATCGCCTTGAGGGCCTTTTCCTTTTCCACCAGAGAGGCCTTGATGGCCTTCATTTCCTTGGTGTGGGCCACACGCTCGGCGGCCATGTCCTGCTCCCCGCTTTCCAGCTTGGCCTGGGCCTCGGCGCGGGCGGCTTCCGCCTGCTTCTGGGCCTTTTCACTGGCCTTCACCTTCTTCTCCATGGCGTCGATGGCTTCCTTGGCCTGCTCATTGGTCTGCTTGATCTTGCGGTCTGCTTCGTTACCCTTCTGGATGGCAACATCCAGGGCAACCTTGAGTTCGTCGGCACTGCAATCCGGGTCCAGACCCAGGGCGTCTGTTGCGCCCTTCATCAGTACTTGCTTGCTGACCGCAAGTTCCTTCCAGACTTTCAGCTGTATTTCTGCTTCTGCTTGGTTCACATATCACTCCTGCTAACGCATGTGCATGTCAATTGATGGGTGTCGCCATTCGTGGGCGCGCATTCTATCTCATCTGGAAAGCGAATGCTGCACCCGAAGTCAAGCATCGCGGGCCGCCCCTGGGCCGGCCCGCCGACTCCACCCATCGATCGTTCAGGCGGCCCGATAAACGCCGCGACGCGGTGAGTCCAGCTTGCCCTGGCGCTTCAGGTAGCCCAGCGTCTGGCTGATGTTCTTGACGTTCAGGCCGGCTTGTTCCGCCTGAGCACGAATCTCACCGATGGTCATCTCGCCTTGATTGGACACGATCTGGCACAGCACCTGACTGGGGCCGGCTTCGGAAGCGGCGCGACCAGCACCATTGCCACGACCGCTGACACGACCGCCCAGCTTTCTGATTTCCCGATCCAGCGCCGCCAGTTCCTTACGATGCTGCTTCACCAATTCACGGCGCTTCTCACGCAGGGCCTCACGCTCCTGACGACGGGCCTCTTCCTTCTCGGCAGCCTCTTGCTCTTCACGCTGGCGCGCCAGCGCAAAGAGTTCTTCAGACGACATCTCATGAGGGCTCTTCATCTGCTCGGTCATTCTTCTCTCCAGAATCTTATTGAATACATGTTCAACGCAAGCGCCCGGACCATCGGGCCCGGGCGCCTTTTTTCATCCTCGGTCGTCCATGCCTGGCGCCTTGATCACTCCAGACACGCTCCCGTGTGCCGGGCGGATTATGGCATAGAGTGAAAACACTTTCATATTTTTATCATTCCCGAATCACACGGATCTCAAGTTTTGAGAGTGCAACTTTCCAACATTGTTCAACGGCGTTTACACATGCATGCGCCGCTTGCTCTCCTGCCCGCATGCCCAGCACCATGGGCCACTGACCTCGCTGCTTGCGGATATGGACATACTGCCAAAGTGACACCCCAGGGATAGACACGCCCACCCAGAATTGATGGTTGCTTGCTCAGGGAACGCCACATGACCGGGTTACGTATTGCACGAATATCAGCAAACGCTTATTTTGAGTGGTAGACACAAGAAACCAAGGAGGCATCCATGCCCCAGGATATTCAAACCGACGTCGCCATCATCGGCGCAGGCACCGCCGGCCTGTTCGCCATGAAACAGGTTCGCATGGCCGGCAAGTCGGTGACGATGATAGACCCGGGCCCACTGGGCACCACCTGCGCCCGGGTTGGCTGCATGCCCTCGAAGGTTGCGCTGCACGCCGCCCACCTATGGCACCAACGGCAGGAGATGGCGGAGTACGGCACCCAGGGCATCGAGCAACTCTCGCTGGACAGGGACAAGGCCTGGGCCCGGGTCAGCGCCATGCGCGACCGATTCGCCGGGAAAACAGAGGAGAACGCCCGCAAGGCCATGGGCGAAAACCTGCTGGAGGGACCGGCCCGCTTCGTGGAACCCACCGTGCTTGAAGTGGAACTCCCTGGCGGTGAGCGCCAGGTGGTGCGCGCCCAGGCCGTGGTCATTGCCAATGGCTCCCGCCCCGTAGTACCCGAGTGGCTCGAGCCCATGAGTGATCGGGTCGTGACCACCGACACCCTGTTCGATGTCAAACACATCCCCGACTCGGTGGGCGTGCTGGGCCTCGGCGCCATCGGCCTGGAGATGGGCCTTGCCCTGTCACGCCTCGGGGTGCGCGTCGTGGGTTCCGACATTGCCAGGCTGCCGGCAGGCATCAGCGACCCGGAACTGGGGCAGCGCGTGATCGAGCAATTCAGTGCGGAGTTTCCCCTGTGGTTGGGCGAGAGCGCCGAATTGAGCAAGGAGGAAGACGGGATCCTGATGAAGACATCCCAGGGGCAGGAAAAGGTGGACATGATCCTGGCATCCCTGGGTCGCCGCCCCAACACCGACACCCTCAACCTGGCTGAAGCGGGCTTCGAACTGGACGACAAGGGTCAACTGCGCTTCGATCCCGCCACTCAGCAGGTTCAGGATTTCCCCGTATTCGTGGCAGGCGACGTGAACGGCCACCGCCCCCTGCAACATGAAGCAGGGGACGAGGGCACCATCGCCGGCTTCAACGCAGCCCGGGGCATCACCCGTTTTCGCCGCCGGACACCACTGAGTATCGCCTTCACCCATCCGGACATCGCCGTGATCGGTGAGCGCCTGGAAGATATGGACCCCGACGAGATCGTGACGGGTTCAGCCGATGGCAGCGGCAATGGCCGCTCGGTCATCCTGGGCGCGCAGAGCAATCTGATTCATCTTCATGCCGACGCAAAAACCGGCCGCTTGCGAGGCGCGTCGCTGATGGCCACACACGGCGAACACCTGGCTCATTTACTGGCCTGGGCCATCCAGCGTGGAGAAACGGCACAGGACCTGCTGGCGATGCCTTTTTATCATCCCGTGGTGGAAGAAATACTCCCCGATGCACTGCAGGACATCGTCTCCAGGCTCCCGGAAACGCATGATCTGCCCAAAGGATTTCGCCGCGAGGAATAAACAGCGTTTTCACTGAGTTGACGGGGTCTTTCGCGCCCGATGACCGTATTTTGATCGGGCAGGAAGACCCCCGGGTGTGATTTTTCCAGTGATTGCGCTATACTTTGCGGCTCTGTCTGAGGAGCGCTGCAACGGATCATCGAATCCGCCAGGCTCAGACACCTCCTAAAACGGCGCTCGCTGTACCCGCGAAAGTGGTCGGCGAGCTGAAAGTCTTGCTCCCGTCCGACCGCTTCGCACTCGCCCAAAGATTTAAGGAGTGTGTTCATGAACGCAGTCGTTGATAGCCAGAACCACGATTACGCCGTAGCCGATATCAACCAGGCCGATTTCGGCCGCAAGGAAATCGCCATCGCCGAGACCGAAATGCCCGGTCTGATGGCCACCCGTGAAGAATACGCCAAGGACCAGCCGCTGAAGGGCGCCCGCATCGCCGGCAGCCTGCACATGACCATTCAGACGGCCGTGCTGATCGAAACCCTGAAGGCCCTGGGCGCAGACGTGCGCTGGGCTTCCTGCAACATCTTCTCCACCCAGGACCACGCTGCTGCAGCCATCGCCGCCGGCGGCACCCCCGTGTTCGCCTACAAGGGCGAAACTCTGGAAGAGTACTGGGAGTACTGCCACAAGATCTTCGAATGGTCCGACGGCGGCACCCCCAACATGATCCTGGACGATGGCGGTGACGCCACCCTGCTGATCCACCTGGGCGCCCGCGCCGAGAAGGATCTGTCCCTGGTGGACAACCCCACCAATGATGAAGAGCGCGTGCTGTTCGCCCAGATCAAGGAACGCGTCAAGAGCCAGCCGGGCTGGTACTCCAAGGTCCTGAAGAACATCCAGGGCGTGACCGAAGAAACCACCACGGGCGTGCATCGCCTGTACCAGATGGCGAAGGAAGGCTCCCTGCCGTTCCCGGCCATCAACGTGAACGACTCGGTCACCAAGTCCAAGTTCGACAACCTGTATGGCTGCCGTGAGTCCACCGTGGACGCCATCAAGCGCGCCACCGACGTGATGATCGCCGGCAAGACCGCCGTGGTCTGCGGTTATGGTGACGTGGGCAAGGGTGCTGCCCAGTCCCTGCGTGCCCTGTCCGCTGAAGTGTGGATCACCGAAATCGACCCGATCTGCGCCCTGCAGGCCGCGATGGAAGGCTACCGCGTGGTCACCATGGACGAAGCCTGTGACAAGGCCGACATCTACGTGACCGCCACCGGCAACAAGGACGTGATCACCGCCGATCACATGTCCCGCATGAAGGACCAGGCCATCGTCTGCAACATCGGTCACTTTGACTCCGAGATCGACGTTGCCGGTCTGCGCAAGTACCAGTGGGAGAACATCAAGCCCCAGGTGGACCACATCATCTTCCCGAAGGGCAACCGCATCATCCTGCTGGCTGAAGGCCGCCTGGTGAACCTGGGTTGCGGCACGGGCCACCCGAGCTTCGTGATGTCCAACTCCTTCACCAACCAGACCCTGGCCCAGATCGAGCTTTGGGTGCATGGCGACAAGTACAAGAACGACGTCTACGTGCTGCCCAAGCACCTGGACGAGAAGGTGGCTTCCCTGCACCTGGGCAAGATCGGCGCCAAGCTGACCAAGCTGACGGAAGACCAGGCCCAGTACCTGGGTCTGCCGGTGGAAGGCCCGTACAAGCCGGAACACTACCGGTACTGATTGCGGCGCCGTGGGCTTGGGGGCGCCTTTGTGCACCCCTGGCACGGCACGCGAGCCAGGCAGCGCCCTCCGGGGCGCTGCCACTGGGTGGCCCCGGACTCCGGGGCCTTCCCGTGTCAGCGGCGTTCATAGCGTGCCCGCGCAGCCCTCCCCCGCCCTATTGAATTTCCTTCCCTTGATCGTATTCACCCGGCAAGACCGGCGTGCCCTGCCCTACCGTACCTACGCCATGGGTCTGCCAACGATCGAATGCCTTCCCGCACCACATGCGAGGACCTGACATGAAGACCCAGAAACAGCACGAACGCACGTTCAGTTTCGAGTTCTTCCCGCCCAAGAACGACGAGGGCGCGAAGAAACTCAAGGACACCTGGACCGAACTGGCCAAGCTGGAGCCCCGCTTCTTCTCCGTGACCTACGGCGCCGGCGGCTCCACCCAGGCCCGTACCCTGGAAACGGTACTGGACATCCACAAGAACTCCGGTGTGGATGCCGCACCTCACCTGTCCTGCATCGACTCCACCGCCGAACAGATGCGCGGCATCCTGCAGCTCTACAAGGACAATGGACTACGCCATATCGTGGCTCTGCGTGGCGACCTGCCCTCGGGCATGCGCGACCCGGGCGAATTCCGCTACGCCAATGAGCTGGTGGAGTTCATTCGCAAGGAAACGGGTGATCATTTCACCCTGGAAGTGGCGGCCTACCCGGAGTTCCATCCCCAGGCCCCGAACGCCCTGAAGGACCTGCAGAACTTCAAGCGCAAGGTGGATGCCGGCGCGGACTCGGCCATCACCCAGTATTTCTACTCGGCGGAAGCCTATTTCCGTTTCGTGGAAGATTGCGAGAAGCTGGACATCAACATCCCCATCGTGCCGGGCATCATGCCCATCACCAACTACAAGCAACTGGCCCGTTTCTCGGATGCCTGCGGCGCCGAGATCCCTCGCTGGATCCGCAAGCGCCTGGAAGCCTTTGGTGAGGATACGGCATCCATCAAGGCCTTCGGGGAAGAGGTGGTCACCGAGATGTGCGACCAGCTGCTCAAGGCCGGCGCACCGGGCCTGCACTTCTACACCATGAACCAGGCCGGCCCCATCAAGGCCATCTGGAAGAACCTGGGGCTGAAGCCCGAGCCTCGGTAAGATTCGGGGACCACGCGGCCCTCACCCCAACCCCTCTCCCGCCAGCGGGAGAGGGGTTTTTTGGTTCAGCCCGCTGACCGTGCGGCGCGCTTGCGCTCATGCTCCAGCAGCAGCTTCTTGCGCAGGCGAATGGAAGTCGGGGTCACTTCCACCAGCTCGTCGTCCTCAATGAACTCCAGGGCCTGCTCCAGCGACAGGCGCAGGGGTGGGGTGAGGATGATGTTCTCGTCCGAGCCTGCGGCACGGATGTTGGTGAGCTGCTTGGCCTTGAGCGGGTTCACCACCAGGTCGTTGTCACGGCTGTGGATGCCGATGATCATGCCCTCGTACACCTCCTCGCCGGGGCCGATGAACATGCGACCGCGATCCTGCAGGTTGAACAGCGCAAAACCCAGGGCCTTGCCGGCACCGTTGGCGATCAGCACGCCATTGTTGCGGGGTGCCACCGCACCGGGGCGGAAGGGGCCGTAGCTGTCGAACACATGGTGCAGGATGCCGGTGCCCGAGGTGGCGGTGAGGAACTCCGTCTGAAAGCCGATCAGGCCACGCGAGGGCACGCGATAATCCAGCCGCACCCGGCCCTTGCCATCGGGAATCATGTCCAGCAGCTCGCCTCGGCGACTACCCAGCTTTTCCATGATGGCGCCCTGGTGCTGCTCTTCCACATCCACGGTAACCATCTCGTAGGGCTCTTCCTTCTCCCCGTCTTTCTCGCGCACGATGACCTCGGGGCGTGACACGCCCAGCTCATAGCCCTCGCGACGCATGTTCTCGATGAGGATGGACAGGTGCAATTCGCCCCGCCCGGACACGCGGAATTTGTCCGGATCGTCCGTTTCCTCCACCCGCAGGGCCACGTTGTGCTTCAACTCCTCCTGCAGGCGGTCACGGATGTTGCGAGAGGTCACGTATTTGCCATCGCGGCCGGCAAACGGAGAGGTGTTCACCTGGAAGGTCATGTTCACCGTGGGCTCATCCACGATGAGCGCCTTGAGGGGCTCAATGGCGGCCGGGTCGCACAGGGTGTCGGAGATGTAGAGCTCGTCCATGCCCGTGAAGGAGATGATGTCACCGGCACTGGCCTCGGGCACTTCCACCCGCTCCAGCCCCTTGAAGCCCAGGATCTGCAGCACGCGGCCATTACGGACATTGCTTTCCCGGTCCATCACCTTCACCGGGGTGTTGGTCTTGATGCGGCCCCGCTTGATGCGGCCGATGCCGATCAGGCCCTGATAGGAGTTGTAGTCCAGGGAGGACACCTGCAACTGGAACGGGCCATCCGGATCCACGGACGGCGGCGGCACCTTATCGACGATGGTCTGGAACAGGGGCGTCATGTCGCCTTCGGTCACATCATGCTCCAGGCCGGCAAAGCCCTTGAGGGCCGAGCAGTACACCACCGGGAAGTCCAGCTGCTCCTCATCGGCGCCGAGGCGGTCGAACAGGTCGAAAATCTGGTCCACCACCCAATGGGGCCGGGCGCCGGGGCGATCCACCTTGTTGATCACGACGATGGGCTTGAAGCCCATGGCGAAGGCCTTGGCGGTCACGAAGCGGGTCTGGGGCATGGGGCCGTCCACCGCGTCCACCAGCAGCAGCACCGAATCCACCATGGAGAGCACACGCTCCACCTCGCCACCGAAATCGGCGTGGCCGGGGGTGTCCACCACGTTGATGCGGTAGCCCTGCCAGTCCAGGGCGGTGTTCTTGGCCAGGATGGTGATCCCACGCTCCTTTTCCAGGGCATTGGAGTCCATCATGCGTTCCACCACCTGGGCGCGCGCATCGAGGGTACCCGACTGCTGCAGCAATTTATCCACGAGGGTGGTCTTGCCGTGATCCACGTGGGCGATGATGGCGATATTGCGAAGCTTGTCGGTCATGGGAAGTTCGGCCTTCCGGCGGGGCGGTCATTGCGGGGGTGGAGATTATACTCCCCATTGTCGGGCGGCGATATGCGCGTCATGGCATCGTGGAGATCGACATCCCCGCCGCCCCATCCAAACTGGAATGCGTTTGCCCTTTGTACTAACATTGCGTCAATTGCACTAACGCACGGAGGTCAACCATGACCGCCTCTACCTCTTCAGCGACGCGTTCCGCCCGATTGGGATTGCGCGCCACGCCCGAGCAGGAAGCCGTACTGCGCCGCGCCGCCGACGTGGCGCACAAGTCGCTGACAGATTTCATCCTCGACAGCGCCTGTCAGGCCGCCGAGCAAACTCTGCTCGACCAACGCTTGTTCATGGTCTCGGGAAGCCAGTACCAGGCCCTGATGGATTTGCTGGAACAGCCCGAACAGGCGAACGAAGGACTGCACGACCTGTTCTCACGGAAAGCCCCTTGGGAGAAGGCGTGAGCTTGATCGGCCCAGAGCCGCTCGGGGCACACCACCGACTCGAAGGCTTCGATTGCGGCAAAACGACGCTCAATGACTGGCTGGTGCGCCATGCCCAACAGGCACAAGGCAGCGGCTTGGCCAAGACCTTCGTCGTCAGCGAAGACGACCACGTGGCTGGTTATTTCAGCCTGACCGTCGGCCAGATCGACACGCTCGATGCGCCGGAGCGCATTCGCAAGGGCATGGGACAGTATCCGATCCCCGTCGTGATCCTTGCCCGTCTGGCCGTCCGCCTGCAGGATCAGGGCCGTGGGATCGGCGTCGGACTGTTGCAGGATGCCATCCGCCGCACATTGCTGATTGCCGAGCAGGCCGGCATCCGCGCGATGCTGACCCACCCCATTGGCGAAGATGCGGCGCGGTTCTACACCCGCTTTGGTTTCATCGACTCGCCGCTGCGTGAGCAGCAACTCTTGCTGCTGCTCAAGGACGCCCGCCAGTGGGTCAAGTGATCCGCACTGGGTCAAGCATCGAAGCCGTCGGCCACCCGGCGCAATTAAGACTCTCATAATCAATAGGTTACGCGCGGACAAATCAAAAGGCATTGTCAGGACAATGTCCGGACACCTACAATTGAGGCATCCAAGATCAGTCCGGAGGGGCACCATGGGCACCCTGAATCTTTCCAAGACTGAACGCATTGACGTTCGTGCGAGCACGCCAGTCAAGCAACTACTGCAGGAAGCCGCACGCGCCTGCCACAAGAATGTCAGCGAGTTCCTGCTCGACGCGGGCGTGACGGCGGCTGCGCAGACACTGGCAGATCGTCGCCAGTTCATACTGGACGATGCGCAGTGGCAGACGTTCCAGGAGGCGTTGGATCGTCCGGTGCAAAGCAAGCCTCGCCTGAAGAAGTTGCTGCGTGAACCCGGGGCGCTCGGTTGAGCAATGGCTACGCCCCCGTTCGCAAGTTGGCCGCAACGGATCAGGTCGATGCCTTTGACTGCGGCCAGGCTGCGCTGAACCAGTTCCTTCAGCGCCACGCGCTCGTCAACCAGAAGGCGAACAGCGCGCAGACCTACGTCTGCTGCCAGGGTGACGTGGTGGTCGGCTTCTACAGCCTCGCCGTAGGCAGCGTCGATCCAGAAGCGGCACCATCAAGGGTGATGAAGGGGCTGGCACGTCACCCAGTGCCGGTCATGATCCTGGCCCGGCTAGCAGTGGACAAGGAGCATCAGCACAAGGGCCTGGGCCAAGCTTTGCTCAAGAATGCCCTGCTGCGCACGGCACAGGCCGCCGACATCGCCGGTATCCGTTGCCTGCTGGTACATACCAAGGATGATGCGGCGCGGTACTGGTACGAATCCTGGGAATTCGAGCCCAGCCCGACCGATCCGTATCACTTATTCCTGATGCTCAAGGATCTCAAGAGCTTGTTGAGCTGATGTGGTTCGGCAATGCATCGTCGAGGATGGCCGCCACAGCATTTCGTCCGGAGTCCTTGTACTCGAGATACCTCGGAAAACTCATTCGGCATTACCCTCCAGCTCATGCAGCGCGGCTCGGGTCAGGAAGGCCGAGCGGCTCTTGATGCCGTGTAGACTCACATATTGATCGATCTGCTTCACCACACGGCCAGGCAGGGTGACGTTGATCTTTTCCGTCTTGCCCAGATAGGGGGTGATATCGATCTCGACCAGCCCCCACCCCCAGCCGGCGAACTCGGGGTTCTGGCGGTGCTTGGTGATATTCCCGGGCATGGGAATCGCCTTCCCCGCCGTGGCGAGCTCCTCCAGCTGGATATGCGCGACCTCGACGGCCATCTCGTAGGCCTGTTCAACAGTATCGCCTGCGGTGATCGCACCGGGAATATCCGGGAACACGATGCCAGTGGCAGTGTGTTCGTCACCCCATTCAATGGCAATGGGATATTGCATTGCTCTCTCCTGCCGAGGTGAAGTCTGTGTGCAGGGCTACTTCAGCCCGGCTTGTTTCCTGATGCTGTTGACGGTGCCGATGGGGAGATCCTTCTTCGGGTGTGGCACAGGAATCGATCCAGACCTGGTTGGATGCTTGAAGATATGATGGCTCCCCTTTATGCGGTCGAGATACCAGCCGTCAGCTTCCAGTGCCTTGATCAGGTCTCTGCTCTGCACCACCTTGCTCCTGCCCCAACACTGCCGTAGAACATACCTCTGGGGTTATATTACGTCAACGAAATGTGAATGCCTGCCTCACTCAGACAACTTATCGATCATCCGCTTGACCCGATCGGTGCATGTCTTCAGATCCACAGCGCATGGATAGCTCAGTTACCAATGAAGGGGGCAAGTCATCCCCGCGCCTGCGGGGAACGGGCGCCCTGAGCGCGGCAATATCAGTATCTGCCCGGTTCATCCCCGCGCCTGCGGGGGACGGGCTCCAATCAATACGGCAGCACAATGCGCACACGGTTCATCCCCGCGCCTGCGGGGAACGGCGGATCGCCATGATCGCTGTCTCAATGTCCTTCGGTTCATCCCCGCGCCTGCGGGGAACGGTCCACCGAGTCCATGCTGACCTCGATGAGCTGCGGTTCATCCCCGCGCCTGCGGGGAACGGACCAGCAGAGCGGCGCCAGGGGGCTTGAGGATCGGTTCATCCCCGCGCCTGCGGGGAACGGGGGCTATACAAAAAGCTGTATTTACTGCCCAGCGGTTCATCCCCGCGCCTGCGGGGAACGGTTACCCAGGCGCACCAAGAAGTGCTGGAATGGCGGTTCATCCCCGCGCCTGCGGGGAACGGATGACCGGCCTGGCGATCAAGACGGCGGGAGACGGTTCATCCCCGCGCCTGCGGGGAACGGACCAAGGCGCGTCGGCTGCTCAAAGAATCCGGCGGTTCATCCCCGCGCCTGCGGGGAACGGATGTCTTGGCACTGCTCGGGGTCATGCTCGGGCGGTTCATCCCCGCGCCTGCGGGGAACGGCCTGCCATTCCGGTTCTGGGGCATCCTCGAAACGGTTCATCCCCGCGCCTGCGGGGAACGGCAGTTCCCTGGGAACCACTGTTACCCGCTCCCCGGTTCATCCCCGCGCCTGCGGGGAACGGTGTTACTGCTGGGTGTCGAATCCCTCGTCCCACGGTTCATCCCCGCGCCTGCGGGGAACGGGGTGAGGCACAGGCGTGCCTTTATGCGCTCGCCGGTTCATCCCCGCGCCTGCGGGGAACGGTGATGTGCATTGTCCCGCTTCTTGATTTGCAGCGGTTCATCCCCGCGCCTGCGGGGAACGGAGGTAGGGCATGGCTTGGTCGGTGAAGGTAGACGGTTCATCCCCGCGCCTGCGGGGAACGGGCTTGTTGCGGGCATCGCTGCTGCCGGGTCGGCGGTTCATCCCCGCGCCTGCGGGGAACGGGGGCAACGCATCGAGGAGCGCGGAGCGCGTCCCGGTTCATCCCCGCGCCTGCGGGGAACGGCTGTGCATCGCCCTCACTGCTGCATCGAGAGTCGGTTCATCCCCGCGCCTGCGGGGAACGGAGTTTTCCACTAAATCCGTTTCGTTTACTGGACGGTTCATCCCCGCGCCTGCGGGGAACGGAGTTTTCCACTAAATCCGTTTCGTTTACTGGACGGTTCATCCCCGCGCCTGCGGGGAACGGATCGACATCGAGTTTCACCAATCGGGCGCAAGCGGTTCATCCCCGCGCCTGCGGGGAACGGGACTGGGGCGCGCCGTTTCCATAGAGAACGGACGGTTCATCCCCGCGCCTGCGGGGAACGGATGGGCACTGCTCCAGGGGGGCCGTCCACGCGCGGTTCATCCCCGCGCCTGCGGGGAACGGCTTCATGTCTTCATCCGTGAGGTCCGGGCGACCGGTTCATCCCCGCGCCTGCGGGGAACGGTCAGGTTCCTGCACTGGTTCGGTCTGTTCCTGCGGTTCATCCCCGCGCCTGCGGGGAACGGCATACACTGGCAGCGACAACACGCCATCCGCTCGGTTCATCCCCGCGCCTGCGGGGAACGGGGTATCAATGTGCGGCATAACCTGTCGGGCGACGGTTCATCCCCGCGCCTGCGGGGAACGGCGCATCAGTTCCTTCATGGCGGTGTCGATGGTCGGTTCATCCCCGCGCCTGCGGGGAACGGTCCACGCAATCAGTCTGATCCAGGGGTTCACACGGTTCATCCCCGCGCCTGCGGGGAACGGCATGGCGGAATCGACCTGACCGATGGGGAGTGCGGTTCATCCCCGCGCCTGCGGGGAACGGATCAGTAGTTTTCGCATAGCCCATCATCAGAACGGTTCATCCCCGCGCCTGCGGGGAACGGTCGATGGCGAAGTGAAATCACCCGCGCTCACACGGTTCATCCCCGCGCCTGCGGGGAACGGTGGTGATGACGTCCCAGTAGGGGCATTTGGCGCGGTTCATCCCCGCGCCTGCGGGGAACGGGCCCAGCCCATCTCCAGGGCCAGGCGTACCAACGGTTCATCCCCGCGCCTGCGGGGAACGGATCCAGCCCATCAATGATTTCACCGGTCTGCGCGGTTCATCCCCGCGCCTGCGGGGAACGGCCAATACAACGTGTCCGGGTCGCCGCCTGACGCGGTTCATCCCCGCGCCTGCGGGGAACGGAGCTGGCTTTCTTTTGCCAGCCTCAAAACTGACGGTTCATCCCCGCGCCTGCGGGGAACGGATTTCGATATCTTCGGCAAACCATTTGCGGCCCGGTTCATCCCCGCGCCTGCGGGGAACGGGATTTACCTCAACACCATCCATCCAGTACGTATGGTTCATCCCCGCGCCTGCGGGGAACGGCCCGTTTCGCCTTTGGTATGCGCTGATGAGTACGGTTCATCCCCGCGCCTGCGGGGAACGGGCGAACCCTTGATGGCCCCATGCAAAATACCCTGGTTCATCCCCGCGCCTGCGGGGAACGGGATGGTCACGTACTCACCTGCGCCCTCCCATTCGGTTCATCCCCGCGCCTGCGGGGAACGGACCCGTGAGGCGGGCCCAGCGGTCGGCCAGGGCGGTTCATCCCCGCGCCTGCGGGGAACGGGCGTTCTCATCTGGCCGGCGATGTACACCTGACGGTTCATCCCCGCGCCTGCGGGGAACGGAGGGCCAGGGCTTCCTCATGGGACATGCCCGTCGGTTCATCCCCGCGCCTGCGGGGAACGGCTGATCTATCTGTCGTGGGTCAAACATCGGCACGGTTCATCCCCGCGCCTGCGGGGAACGGCTCCAGAGCCAGGGTGAAAAGCATCTTATGGGCGGTTCATCCCCGCGCCTGCGGGGAACGGTGCCTCAACCATCGGCAGGGTTACAGGCCTGGCGGTTCATCCCCGCGCCTGCGGGGAACGGGAGGGAGTCGGTGGGCTGATCTTCGTACACATCGGTTCATCCCCGCGCCTGCGGGGAACGGAGGGCATCGAACAGATCCTCACCATCGAACCCCGGTTCATCCCCGCGCCTGCGGGGAACGGAGGGCATCGAACAGATCCTCACCATCGAACCCCGGTTCATCCCCGCGCCTGCGGGGAACGGCTTCCCGACGTCGGGTTTTTTCGCCCGGGGTGCGGTTCATCCCCGCGCCTGCGGGGAACGGCGCCAGTGGAAGAAGCTGGCCCGGCGCCAGGTCGGTTCATCCCCGCGCCTGCGGGGAACGGGCCGCCTTGCCGACAGGCCGGATGGCCTCAGCCGGTTCATCCCCGCGCCTGCGGGGAACGGGTGGGGATCATGGCACGCCAATCGCTCATGCGCGGTTCATCCCCGCGCCTGCGGGGAACGGCTCTTTATGCCATCGGCCTCATACGCCAATGGCGGTTCATCCCCGCGCCTGCGGGGAACGGGATTGAAGATGCTGATCGATGCGGAGAAGGCGCGGTTCATCCCCGCGCCTGCGGGGAACGGATGGGAACCAGAAGAAAGACGTTGCCGGTTTGCGGTTCATCCCCGCGCCTGCGGGGAACGGAACGGCGACATGGGGCGGGTGGAGGCGCTGGACGGTTCATCCCCGCGCCTGCGGGGAACGGCGCAGTAGATACAGCACCCCTCCCCCTCACACCGGTTCATCCCCGCGCCTGCGGGGAACGGTCCAGGCGGTTGCGGATCACTATGCGCACCACCGGTTCATCCCCGCGCCTGCGGGGAACGGTCCAATTGTAGCCACTTGTTTACAAAGAAGAAAATCGTTAGCGGGAATTCCACCAACGATTTTGCTTACTTTTCAAACAGACCGAATTGTTAAAGATCTCGGCGAATCAATCAGTTGACTGAGGGGGCAGAAATTTCACCAACCTTAGCCCATCATGATCGATCGCCTCACGTCGGTTGGCGCCATAAGTCTGGAACTCGAAACCGGATTCATGGTTGCTGGCCCATGCCATGGCAACGTTGCCATCCTCGGCCAGGGCGTCGACCTGCTCCCAGATCATCTCGCGTACGCGCTTGCTGACATCGCCAACATAGACGCCGGCGCGAATCTCCAGCAACCATACAGCCAGCCGGCCGCGCAGGCGCGGCGGCACCGCCTCGGTTACCACCACCAGCATCGCCATGTCATTTGCTCCGGTGTCCCTGGTCGCCGATGGATTCCGGCTCGGGAATCGCCGGTGGCATGGCCTCGGGTGCCGGAGGCGGCGGATCTATCTCGCCGGCCGCCAGCACCTCCTCGATCATCGGAATCAGGCGCTGCAGCAGTTTTGTCTGCTTGAAGGCATCACGGCAGGCAATGCGCACCTCGCGTTCAGGGGCCACCGGATTCATTTTCGCAACCCGAAAGGCCGCCGGAACCACTGTCTCGAATTTCACGATATCCGCGATATCGTAGACGAAGCTCTGGGGCTTTCCGGTATGCAGGAAACCGATCGCCGGCGCATACCCCGCTGCCAGGATCGCCGCCTCGGTGATGCCATACAGGCAAGCCGTTGCAGAAGACAGGCACTGATTGGCCACGTCCGAGGTATCCCACTGATTCGGGTCGTAGTGCCTTCCATGCCATTTGACGCCATACTGCTTGGCCAGCAGTTGATAGGTCTTGCGGACCCGGGCGCCCTCCATGCCCCGGAGTTGATCCACGCTACGCCGCGAGGGCGGAGGCTCACCAAAACGCAGCTCGAACATCTTGCGCACTACCTTCAAGCGCAGCTGCTCATCCAGCGCCAACTGCGCCTGATAGAGCAGCCTGTCAGAGCGTGCCCCACCAGGCTGACCGGCGCTGTAGAGGCGAACCCCTGCATCGCCGACCCAGATCAGCAGGGTCCCGACGACCGATGCCAGTTTGACGGCAGCATGGGAGATTCGCGTGCCGGGCTCCAGCAACAGGCAGGCCACCGAACCTACCGGAATATGCATGCGCTCGCCGTTCACCTCATCGATGACGACAAAGGCTCCGTCACGCACATCGATCTGCCCCTTGCGAATGAAGATCATCGACATGCGGTCTTTCTCGGGGATGGGTTTGAGCGGAATGTATCCCATCTCGGCCTCCTTACCGGGTGACAATCAGGGACGGCGCAACAGCAGCAACCCGCAGCCAAACGCTTTGGCTCGTCCAATGCCCTGGGCCAGTGTTTCGATCAATCGACCCGGGTCAGAGACCTCCAGCAGGCCTTCATAGTCGACGCTGGAAAAGCGGATGGATCGACCTTTTTCCTTGGGCAAGGCATGCTGACGATAGGCGCCCACTTCAGGTTCCGCCGGCAACCGAAATCCCCAGGATTCGGCGCGCTCGGCCAGCCACCCACGCGCGGCATGATCCATCGCCTCAGTGCAGGCCTGGCTGGTCCGAGCCTTGCCAGCCTCAAAGGGGTACTTGGCCGCCATCAAGACATCGGCACGCCGCCCCCGCTCACCTGCCGCCGACTTGGCCACGGTAGGGTTGGCCCGCAGGCGAAAAGCGAGTTGATCACCAACTTCCAGTGCCGGCGAAAACCGCTTGCACTGCGCCTGGAGCAAGCCAGAAACCGGGACCGGCTCGCGATCGGACAGCACATAGAACAACGGCAAACCTCGCGGTGCTCCACCGCCCTCGGGCTCTTCCATTTCCTGGCGGAACAGGAAGGGCCGTGGGCCTTGGTGATCCGGGAATAACCGCCAGAGCAGTTGATGGGCGGCATAGGCCCCAGCCCCCATGATTTCGAACAATGTCCCCCGAGAGAGGCCGTTGAGATCGACAACCACACGAGAAAGGTACATCAGCGTTCCTCCCTTGCCCGCACCACACGGCGGTATTCCACCCGCGGCCCGAACTGCCAACGGCGGCGATTCAATGGCATATCCCAGACCTCGCTGGACTCCACACCCTGGCCATTGCCGTCCAGGGCATCGGTGGCACCTTCCCAGGCATAGAGCGCGCTTTCCGGCAATCTCAGAGCCCTGCTCTCGTCACCCTCATCCTTTCCGCATAGTGGAGGAAAGCCTGAATCGAGAACATCTCGCAGCAGGGCGGAGACTTCCCGACGTGGCGCCAGTGGAGCCGCCGGTGGGCACGACTTGCGCCCCAGGTAGAGCGGGAAATGCGGTGCCTTGAGTGCCTGCTCCAGTTGTTCGAGCGTCAGCTCTGCCTGCGGTGTCAACCAGACGGCAACCGTCCAGAGCCCGTCGCAGCGGTAATCACGGCTGGAGAGGATGGTATTGATGACCCTGCGGGGTGCGCTCAATTCGTCCCGCCGGGTGCGGTAGGTCACCTTGGCCTGCGACGCCGGCACCTGCACGGTGTGGTAATCGCGCATCAAGCTGCCGGGAGAGCGCTGCTTGATGGCGATAGCGAGACTATCGCGCAGTTGGCGCTGACCCTCATCATCATCCCGACGCACCCCCAAAGCTGCGCCGAGTAGCCCGATGATGGCACTTCGCCCTGGATAAGTGGCTGTAGGGCGTGACTCGCCCACCGCCGCCTCGCCCCAGCTTGCAAGCGGCGCATAGAGCCGAAAGACCAGATACTCCGTCATGACCACTCCTTACTGCTCGATGGAGAGAAAATCGATCAGTTCAGGGAGGTTCCCCATGGCCACTTTTCCGGATAGGCATGGTTCCCGGTAGTCGGGGTCGGCGGCCACGACGAAGCGCTGCTCGGCACCTGGCCCATAGGCATCGTCGAAGGCCTGCGCCTGGCGCTCCAGACGTGTGATGGCATCCAGTGCCTGGTCCTGTCCCGAGATAGGGCGAAGAAAGGCGGCCGAGAGCGAACGCGGCTGCTGGTCGCCCTTTTCGGCCAGCACGTAGCTGGCGTGAGCGCGGGAGCCAAAACTGTTCTGCTTGCCCTTCGGCGAGGTCTTCACGGCAGCTTCCACCAGGGCCGCAATGGCGCGATCCGACAGGACATCATCCCCCTTGAGGTTATCTATCAGCTGCCGCCGATCGATACACACATAGCTGTAAAACAGGCCCGCACCAAAACCGGCCTCTCCCACGTGAGCTGCCCCTCGATGCTCGTCACCGGCATTCAGATCGTCCACGGCCGTGAAGTAGTCGTCCTCCACCTCGGCGGCATGCACGGTGATCGCGTGGGCGACCTGGCAGGCTGCATCGACGTTGAAGGCCGGAGACGCCGCCAGCATGCGGCCAAACAGTGCAATATCCACGGCAGACGGCTTATGGCGGAGCAGGTCGAGATCCTCCTGCTCCGGCGCGCGATTCTCATCGGCCAGTTTTTCGACCAGGGCATCGACGGCGGCCTGCTCCTCGGGGCCAACGTGGACCAGCTGGCTGGTTTCCAGTTCGCCCTTGGCCACATCACCGAAGACCTTGGCGATGTCCGTTGCCCAGGCGCGGGCGTCTTTCTCCTTAACGCCCTTTTCCTGCAGGCGCTTTTCCGCCTCGATACCCACGCGCTTGGTGCGCATGCCACGATGCTGCCCTACCGCCTCCTCGAATACTGCCGAGGTGCGCCAGGTGCGCTTCAGGCTCTGAGATGACACTCGCAGTCGCTTGGCACCGCCCATGATGGCGGTCTTGGGTCGCCCCAGGTCGTCACGGTTGAGGTTCGCCGGCGGATAGGCGGTCAACAGATGCAGTTGGATGAAGTGGCTCATTACTTGGCTCCCTGTGTGGTGAACGGATCACTCGTTGTCTTGTCGATAGCCGGCCGTGGCGCCGAAATAGTCATTGGCCCACACAAACCCCAGACGCCGGGTAGGTTGGGGCGATGCTCCGCCCTGATATTCACGCCACCAGAGCGCGATGTTGTCGGCGAGATGCACAATGCTGACACCACGCTTGTCGATCAGCGCCAGGGCACGGCGCAGGCGTTGCACCAGTTCCTCCGGCGTGCCCGCGGTTATCAGTTGCTGGAAGCGCAGCTCGCTCATGCACGGCTTTCCGGTTTCGCGCTTCTGCCGACCGAGACCGGCGCCAAGAGGCATCCTGGGCTGTTCCTCGCGAAGCTCAGCCACGACCAGGGCGATACAGGTCCAGACCTGCAAGCGCTGATCACGCAGGTGGTCTGGCTGTTCGTCCTGTGCCGGCAACCAGCGCCACAGGTGGCGGAACGCCTCTGTGAGCATGGCCGCCTCAATGGTGTCGCAACGTCGCAATGCCGCCCGCATCCCTTTGGGCCAGGGAGGGGCGTCGGTATGGGCCTTCAACGCCTCGGCGGAAAGCGTCAAGCGTTGCCACCAGCGCCGCAAGGCATCGGCTTCTCGACGTTCGATGGCATACAGCCGCTCGGGCACGCGTGGTGGCGCCTCTGCTGGGGGTGCGAGTTCCGTTTCACTCATGACACACTCTCTTCGGTAGTTGCCGGCTTGGCGCTCAAGACGAAGCCACCGGTCTCGGCAAATTGACGAATGACCTTGCTGCCCTTGCTGCGCCCGGCCAGAAAACTCAGCAACTGACGCCTTGCCGCCGTTGCCCGCTGCAGGTCGACGGCTTCCAGCGCACCACTCAGCGCTTGCTCCTCGAATAGGGCCAAGGCTTCATGTTTCAGCGTGAAGTACCACGCCTCAGCCACCCCGGAAGGCAGGCGCGGGGTGTCATCGACCTCCGTCAGTGCCTGCTGGAAAGCGTGCAATGCATGAAAGAAGGCACCCTGGGTGGTGTCATAGAACTGCAGGTCGATATGGCTCATATCGCCCTTGGCATCGGAAGGGCGGGCGAACCAGGCATTCTTGACCTGGGTGCGCACCATCCAGGCCACCTGGCGAGCCAATTCAGTGTACTGTTGCACCCAGCTACGCAGTCTTTCCTGCTGGGCGGGGGGCACGGCCACCAGCGGCATCTCGACGCTGTACCAGCCGCGCGGCTTCATGTTGTCCATGTCGTGGCCGAACGCCCACAAGCGGGCATGCTTGAGCAGGGCGGCGATCTCTTCGCCGAAGCGGCGCTCTTCGTCGACGACCGGCACCTTGCCTGCGATGTAATCCTGCACCACCAGAGCCGGTAGCGCGCCGCTGGTATCGGCATCGTGCAATACCAGGTTCGACCAGTGCTGATAACCCAAGCCGCCCGGCTGCCCCTTGGTGGACAGAGGGGGCTCTGAAGGTTTCTTGGGATCACGGCGGTAAGGGGTCAGCGGGTGCAGCCAGGGCCCGTCGTAGTTGGTGCCTTGCTTCTTGGCGCGGATCTGACGTACGGCGCGTGTGGTTTCCCGTCCGCAGATGTCGCAGCGACACGACGCATCCTCGAACAATAACCGGAAGCGACGGGGCATCGACCAGTAGGGATGCAGCGGATGCATGCCATCGGGCAACACTTCCGTGCCTTTCTTGTCGCTGACCCGTGTCGGTGCCATCCACAGAAACAAGGTGTCGTCATCGGCGCGTGGCACCTTCCATGTCTGCCCGGATCGCGTCAGCGCCTTGGGCGTCAGCACGTTCAACCACAGGCGAGACCACAGGCTGGCATCGGGCAATTCGGGCAGCACCAGCGTCGTCAGCGGCCCGCCTCCCCTCAGGCCGACGCGAATGCCTGCCCCACCGGCCGGTGCATTGATTTGCATGGTGAACAACGCCAACGCCGAGCAGTCTTCGCACATCGCATCGACACGCCCGCGCTTCACGAAGAAGTCGGTATTGTTCTTGACGCCGTTCGCCCCGGGGGAGTCGATCAACAGGCCGCTGACTGTGGTTTCCTTGACGTCCTTGAGTGGATCGAGGTCCTGCATGAACCGCGCTCTCTCGCCATCCAGCTCGAAGGCTGTGTTGAAAGGCGCAAAGACCCTTTCCAATTCAGCGATACTCGGCGGCTCGATAAAACGATCCAGCCACTCGCCGTGATCCTGCGGTGGCAGCGCGGTCTGCAAGAGGCCGATCAGGAACTGATGGGCGGCCCCCTGGAAATCGGCCCGGTGCAAAGCGAGATCAATCACCTCCGGGTCGGCCACCGCGCTGGGCGCACGGTAGGTGGTGGTTCCATCCCGAGTACGAAAAGGCAGCCAACATGCCGTCAATAGATTCATCGCCGTTCCTTGCTCCTCAAAAGACATGAAGGTTCATATCAATTCTTCAAGCAATAAAAATCAGAGTCAGGTTTAACCCACCTGGAGGATCCTGTCAACCTGAGCGATAATGAATCCCGCGTTCACCGCCTTCGCGGTGATGGACCGGTTCAAAGCAACTCTTTGGCTCGTTCCCCGCGTCAGCGGGGATTCCCGTCCTTTGAAAACACCACGCCCCATCCACCGTCATAGGTGCAAGCAGTATCGGCTTCGACCAGCCACGGCTGGGTAAAGCTCAGCGCCTTGGATTGCTCTTGAAGGGCCTCCCACCGGGGCTGGCAGTCGCAGGGCAAGCCCGCCAGTTTTTCAGCCTGGCTCTGGCGCAGCTTGACCTGGCTGAGCATGTCGGCGTGACGCTGCCCCTCTGCCCAGAGCGTCAGCTCGCCATCTTCACGATGCTTGAGCAAAACAACGTTGACCGTCGGCTCATCGACCAGGCGCGTCCCGATCTCCTGCTCCTCCTGCCATTGATCAAATTCCGGATGACGAAGGTAGCCCTGCTCCAGCGACAGGGCGTTAAAACCCGCCATCGAGACCGCATGGCGCCTCATGCCATGCTGCTCGAAACGCGCATCCAGCAGACCATCCGGCACCAGGTCCGCAACCGACCCATAGACGCTCTCGATCAGGGTCCGCGCCTCCTCGGGCATACGGATTGCCCCGAGCTCGCGCAACACGCGCTGCGTCAGCCACAATAGAGAGGTATCGCGATAGACCGCCTGAGTGCCCGGCAAGGTACGCTTCAGCCACTGGGCATCCGGCGTGTCGCTCCATTCCGGTGCAAGAATGGCGAGCAAGGGTTGACGACGCGGGCCACGTGTATGGCGCTGAAGACGCCCGGCCCGCTGAATCAGCAGGTCGATCGGTGCGAGATCACTGACCATGTAGTCAACATCACAATCCAGTGATTCCTGGAAGACCTGCGTACTGATCAGCACCTGGCCGCGTCGCTGATCAGGGTTGGATGCCTTGCCCAGCCGCCCGATCACATCCGACTCAATTCGCTGACGGTCTGTCATCGCGAAACGGCTGTGGAAGAGCAAGCAGCGCTCTGGGTCAGGATGGCTCGCGCGCAGTTGCTCGAAGGCCCGAATGGCGTCATCCACGGTGTTGCGTACCCAGGCAACGCACTCCCCTGCCTCCACCGCCGCCATCACCGTCTCGAACGCCTGCTCCTCGGTTGTCAGCCAATGGACACCCACCTCGCGCGCCACCTCGGGACGCGTGGACAGCGGGACTTCCCGCACCGAGTCATGATCGATCCGGGTCAACAGCGGGAACGCCTGTTCCCGCATCGAGGCCGGGGGCTGCCCCAACCCCTGGCGCCACGCCACAGCCAGCTCCTCGCGCATGCCGTGCGGCAGGGTGGCCGTAAGCAGGATGGCACTCCCGCCCTGACGGGCGTGATGGGTCAGCAACTGCTGCAAAAGGGTCTGCATGTAATGGTCATAGGCATGCACCTCATCAACAATCAGCACCTTGCGCGCCAGGCCATAGAGGCGGAGCGACTGATGCCGAAACGGCAACAGCCCCATCAGTGCCTGATCGATGGTGCCGACCCCCACATCGGCCAACAGAGACTTCTTGCGCGAATCGGCCAACCAGCGATTGCAATATGTCGTCGCCGTGATGTCATCGGCGGCGTAATCCTGGTCTTCAGGCTGCTCGGAAGCCACGGAATTCACGAAGGTATCGTTCAGATCGCGGGCGCCATGAGCCAGCACGAAGGAAGGGCGAGACTTCGCGGCATAGAAACGTTGATGCAGGTTCCCCAGTCGCTGGTACATGGCATTGGAGGTCGCCATGGTCGGCAGGGCGAAGTACAACCCCTCGCCATGTCCCGCCGCGAGAAGACGCTGGGCAAGAATGCAGGCCGCCTCTGTCTTGCCGGAACCAGTCACATCCTCAAGGATGAAGAGCTGGGGACCGTCCCCGATAGTCAGGGTTTCTGCTTTGCGCTGCAGTGGGGTTGGCGTCACCGACTCGCCGCCGAACCAATGGGACAGGCCGGTATAGGCCACCGGCTTGGGAGGATCGGCAAAGCCGGACTGTTGGAGCGATAGCTGAGCGCGTTTGAGGGCCAGTGGCCAGTAATCATCCAGTGCCATCTCATCCTGGCGATACTCGAAATGATCTCGATTCGAGCCCAGCCAGTCGCTTAACGTGGCCCAACCAGCGATGGTCCAACTCAGTGCGAGAAAGGCTTCCCGCCATTCCGGTGAGACAAGGTGCTGAACCGGCCAGTCGGGATCGAGCAGTGTGGCCCAGTCCGCGACAAACTGTCGCGCAGCCTCACAATCTGATGCACTGTAGTCATCACCGAAGAAGTCTGCCAGCTCAAGCCGACCCGCCCCGACGGGCTGGCCGTGATGTCCGAACATCGGTGCCAGCACGGCGCGAAGGGTCTCGCTGAGTTGCTGGCGTGTCTTGCGGTGGAGGTCGCAGTCCGGCCAACGCAGCGTGCCGTCCCGCAGCCACTCGATCCAGGACGCCTGCCACAGCAATGCGCCCAGACGATCGTGTCGTTCGGTATAGGCCAGTCGCTCTATCGGAGGCACCAGTTCGCCGCCTTGCGGCCGCGCCACACCCTGAAAGGCTCGCGCAAACTTACCTAGATCATGCAGCCCCAAGAGAAACACCAGGACTCGACGCAGCCTTTCAGACGGCAAATCGAGCCGCGCCGCCAGCAACCGGGTCAGTGGTCGCCCGGGAGCCAACAAAAGCCAGCCCACGGCTGCCACATCCAGACTGTGATAGGGCAGAAGATGGCAGCTATCGCCGCCGTCCGCCGGTTGTGCCTTTCCCCAGTAGAGGTAATACGACATTCCTGTCTCTCCGAATGGCAGTCACGCCCTTCAATCCAAAGCCCAACTTGCAATGCAATTGCCGGCATCAGGCATCATACTGACTAAAATAAGGCTTTGCTCAGGAATCAGGCAATGGCCGCTCTTGAATGGGAAGCAGCTGAGAGGATTCGACAGATGAAAACCCGATATGAGGACATCGCCGCCTACGACACCAAGGATGGTTCGGAGATCCGTGAACTCATGCATCCCCGGCTGCACGGTGACGGGGCACAGAGCCTGGCGGAGGCGTTGGTGCACGTAGGTGCTTGCACCACCCTGCATCGCCACCCGATCACGGAGGAGATCTATCACTTCACTCAGGGCGAGGGGATGATGCAGATGGGGCAGGAGGAATTTCCAGTGACTACCGGTGACACCGTGCGTATCGAGCCGGGCACCGCCCACCGGGTGCGCAACACCGGCAACATTCCCATGCGCATCCTCTGCGCCTGTACGCCGGCCTATAGCCACGAGGATACGGAACTGCTGGAGTAAAACGGCTACGCCGGCCGATCGTTCTCCGGCGGCATCTGCAGATGAAAGCCCTGGTTTTTCAGATTGGCGAGCACCTGCGAGGGATCTTCCCGAGCCAGTCGGCGATCAGGACTGAGAACGAACTCCAGTGCGAACTCCGGCGTGCCAAAAACATTCAGCAAGGCTTGAGGGATGTTGGAGAAATCGTCCTTGGCGGGCAGATAGACGTAGGTGTCCTGCCGCCGCGAGCTGCGATAAACGTAGCACTGCATCATCATTCCTCAGTGGTTTGCAGTTCTTCAAAGATCACTTCGGGTTCCGGCAACTCTTCCACGGGATCGGGACGGGGCTGTACCCGCGGCGAAGCACCCTCCACATCCCAGACTTCCATGCGCCGTACATCGTCGCGACGATATTCAAAGGCCACATGACCGCCCTGCACCACCTGCTGGACAAATAGCGAGCGGCCGGTCACGGCAATGAGATTGCCCTCGCGCACCGCGCCTCCAGCCAGGGTGAGGCGCACACGCTCACCCTCCAGTTCACCCCATTCGGCAGCGATGGCCTCCCGGTAGGCACGCTGCACACGCTGGCCATCCGGAGCCAGCCGAAAACTCTCCGCTGGTGGCAGTGGTCGGGCCGTGGAGGGACCAAAGGGGTCGAACTCAATGATCTCCAGGGGCTCGCCGGTCTCTTCCTCGATCTGTCGCACCAGGGCCTGGTTGGGCAATTCCTCATCCCAGGGGCGGGTCACCGGCATCTGAATATCCAGGCCGATGTCATGCTGGGCCAGTTTTTCCTCAACGGTGCGGTCTGCACCGCCATACAGGGCGGCAGCCACCACCACCAGGCCCATCAAGCTGACGATGAAGCCCAGCCGGGCCCGCCGCCAGTGCAACAGCACGAAGGCCAGCGAGACGCCGGGCACCAGGTTGATCACCCCCCAGAGGAATTCCCGGCGAAACCCGGCCACCACCACGAGGGCGTAGCCCAGAAGCGTGAGCGCTGCGCCTAACAGCAGGGCACCATCCTCCACTGTCATGTACCTACCCTCATGATGGCCGGGGAATTGACAAGGCCCAGAGTATAGCGCGACTGCGTTGCAGTCCGCTCACGCCGGGGTTAGCCTCTCAAACTCAAGAAAACAGTCATTGCAACCTCAAGGAGAGAGGCCCATGCCCAGGGAACATGGCATCACACTCGTGGAACTGCTGGTCACACTCGCGGTGGCCGTCATACTCGCCACCATCGCGCTGCCCGGCTTTGCCGGCCTGCTGCAGGAGCAGCGGCTGATCACCGCCACCAACGATTTCATGGCAAGCCTGCGCCTGGCCCGGTCCGAAGCCGTGCAACGGGGCGAAGGTGTGCTGATCTGCCCCTCGGCGGATGGCAGCCACTGCCAGGAAGATGGTTATACGGTGGGCTGGATCGTGCGTGTGGCGCCTGAGTATCCGGCAGACATTTCCGAACCTGGCGAGGTATTACGGGTGTACGGTGGTCCACCGGCTGCCGTGAGCATCGAGGCGAACGGCACCATGAGCCGGTACATAGCCTATCGGCCGGACGGGCAAACCCGGCAGATCAACGGTGGCTTGCAGATGGGCACGGTGTCCTTGTGTCACGGCGACAAGGGGCGGCGGATCATCATCAGTCGCACCGGCCGGGCTCGGGTTGAAGGTGTGGAATGCTGAGAGGGGCCATGCCCGCCGCCACTCGCGGCCGGGGGCCGCTCCCACGGGAGTTATCCTGAGGCCAGGAGTCGGGAGCCATGGCACGCCCCCATGTGGGAGCGGGCCTGCCCGCGAATGGGGTTGGCGGCGGGGTTGGGTGCTGTACCCGCCGCCATTCGCGGCCGGGGGCCGCTCCCACCCGCGGGGCTTTGTTGGCTGTGAATCAGCCCACCCAGGCGCTGCACCAGCCGCCGGCGGCCACCAGCTTGCCAGGGAAGACGGCGCAGGGACCCCAGTCCTCGGCGGTGGGGTCGGTCCAAAGATCACAGTTATCACAGACCTGACCCTCCTCATAGGAGGGGTGGTCGGCATTGGCGGCATCGTGGACATAGTCCAGGGCCTGCGCCTCGGCGGAGTCCTCATCCAGACGCTCCATGGCCTTGGCTTGGGTGCTCCAGCCCAGGCCGGCCACAGGCACGGCCAGCAGGCCATAGGCGCCAAACTTCAGGAAACCACGGCGGCTCACGGTGTGGTCACGATCTTTCATGTCTCTCCTCCTGCACAATGCTTGAGTTGATGAACCTGAAAATCGATGCCCGCCCGGGCGTGTGGCCTGTGAGTCCTCGGTCATCCTGTGTCGCATCTCCCTGCGCGACCACGGTGTGTCGCTGGACGTGACAATCGAAGTCACCCTATCGAATCGGGTATTTCGCTGCAACTCGCGCCCGATGGGGATATCCCTCCCCTCACCTGCGTTATCATGGCCCCCGCATAAAGACCTGAAGAATTCCCCATGACAGACTGGACCACGGAATCCGCCCGCCAGACCTACAATATCGATCACTGGAATGGCGGCTATTTCCATATCAATGACCAGGGGCGGGTAGTCGTCAGGCCGCCGGCCCATGCCGGACACCCCGGCGTGGACCTGTACGACCTGGTGGCCCGGGTGAAGCCCATGAACATCGACGTGCCGGTGCTGGTGCGTTTCCCCGACATCCTCACCGACCGGGTGGAACGTCTCACCCAGGCCTTCCGGCAGGCCTTCGAGGAGAGCGAGTATCCCGGGCGCTACACCGCCGTCTATCCCATCAAGGTGAACCAGCAGCGCAGCGTGGTGGAACGCATCCTCACCTATGGTGTGGACAAGGTGGGCCTGGAGGCGGGCAGCAAGCCGGAACTGATGGCGGTGCTGGCCCTGTCGCGCCCGGGCGGCGTGATCGTGTGCAATGGCTACAAGGACCGGGAATACCTGCGCCTGGCCATGATCGGCCAGATGCTGGGGCATCGGGTGTACATCGTCATCGAAAAGCCCTCGGAACTGAAGGGCGTGATCGCCGCCGCCCGTGACCTGGGCGTGAAGCCCTGCCTGGGGATGCGCGTGCGCCTGGCCTCGGTGGGCAAGGGCAAGTGGCAGAACACCGGGGGCGAGAAAGCCAAGTTCGGTCTCTCCTCGGCCCAGGCCCTGCATCTTCTGGAGCAACTGCGGGCCCACGACATGCTGGACTGCATGCAACTGCTGCATTTCCACATGGGCTCTCAGATCGCCAACATCCGCGACATTCAGGCCGGCATGTTCGAGGCCTCGCGCTTCTTTGCCGAGCTGCACCGTCTGGGCGCCCCCATTCAGGTGGTGGACGTGGGCGGTGGACTGGGCGTGGACTACGAGGGCACCCGCTCGCGCAACCTGTGCTCCATCAACTACAGCCTGCAGGATTACGCCAGCAGCGTGGTACGCATCCTGGCCAACACCTGTCGAGAGTATGACCTGCCCCATCCGGAGATCTTCACCGAGTCGGGCCGGGCCACCACGGCGCACCATGCGGTGCTCATCACCGATGTGATCGACACTGAGCGCCCCCCGGTGGCCGCCGACATCCAGCCCCCGGACGAGGATGCCCCGGCGGTGCTACTGGACATGTGGCGCCTGTTCGAGCAGGCCGACGACAATGCGCCCACCGAGGTCTTCCACAACATGCTGGACTGGCTGGGGGAGGTGCGCTCCATGTTCACCCACGGCCTGCTGGATCTGGAGCACCGGGCCCTGGCCGAGCAGATCTACTTCGCCACCTGCCGGCGCCTGCTGGCGACCAGAGCGGACCGCCTGCCCCGGGACATCGGCGATGAACTCAATGAAAAGCTGTCGGACAAGTATTTCTGCAACTTCTCCGTGTTCCAGTCCATCCCTGATGCCTGGGCCATCGACCAGATCTTCCCCATCATGCCCCTGCACCGGCTGGACGAACGGCCCACCCGGCGGGCCGTGCTGCAGGACCTGACCTGCGACTCCGACGGTCATGTGGATCGCTACGTGGACGGCGAGACCACCGCGCCCAGCCTGCCGCTGCATGAACTGCGCGAGCATGAGCATTATCTGCTGGGCATCTTCATGGTGGGGGCGTATCAGGAGATCCTGGGGGATCTGCACAACCTGTTCGGCGACACCGACGCCATCAACGTGGTGCTCAAGGACGACGGGGGCTACGAGGTGGTGGAGCCGGAACAGGGGGACACGGTGGCCGAGCTGCTGCGCTACGTGCACTACGACACGGAACTGCTGGCGGGGGCCTACCGGCAGAAGGTGGTGGATTCCGGCCTGGATCGTGCCCGCCAGGAGCAGATCCTGGGCGAGCTGGATCATGGCCTGTCGGGATATACCTACCTGGAGGAATGAGGTGCCGCAAACAGAGGCGGGCCGTCGAGTGACGGCCCGCATGGGGGGTATGCTCACGGCGCGAGGATCAGATCACTCCGGATCCGCGGGCGGCATTTCCAGGCCACCGTCCCCGTCATCATCGGGGGGTGTGCCCATGCCACCGCCCGGGGGTGCGGGGGGGTCACCCATGCCCCCACCGGGCTGACCACCCGGCGCCGGCGGCGGTGCGCCCGCGCCACCACCAGCCGGCGGCTCGGGCGGTTGCCCCATGCCTCCGCCGGGCTGCCCGCCCGGGGGCGGAGCGGCACCACCCGGAGGTGCCCCGGCACCGTCACCCGGCGGCGGGGGCTCGGCACCCCGTGGAGGCGGAGCGGCGCCGCCGCCGGGGGGCGGGGCAGGCTGTGTGCCCCCGGGTGGGGGAGCGGCCTCACCACCCGGGGGAGGCACTGGTTGCCCGCCACCGGGCGGAGGGGCCGCCCCACCGGGGGGCTCCATGCCACCCCCTGGGGGCGGGCTGTCCGCACCCGGGGTGCCAAAGCCACCACCCGGCGGCTGCCGTTCCATCGCGTCACGATCCGAGGGTTCGAAACCCTGTCCGGCCATCACTGCCAACGGCACCACCGCCAGCAGGGCCAGACCTTTCGCTGAATGTTTCATGGCTGACCTCCCAACGTCGCGGTGATTACTGGCGTTCCTCGGCCATCTGGACCACCTGGTCCAGCAATTCCGGGTCGTTCTGTAGCGCCATGGCCACTTCGTTGTATTCCTCCACGTTCATGCCGGTGGCCTCAACGGCCTCCACCATCTCCTGCTGAGCTTCCTGATGCAGGGCCTGGGCCTGCTCGGCGTCCGCAGCATTTTCCAGGCGCTGGGCGAACTCATCGTTCACCTTCTGCACCTCCACGAAGGCATCCACGAACTCATCGATGGTGTCATCGGACAGATCCACATCTGCCCCGGGCATGGCACCCTGGTGCTCCGGCGGCGAGGCATCCTGGGCGCCCCCACCCTGCTGGCCACCCCAGTCCTGGGCTGCAGCAGTGCCGCCGAGGGCAAACAGGGTGGCGAGGGCGCAGGTCAGTGCTGTCTTGCGAAATTCCATAGGGTCCTCCAGAGGAACATGATCAGAATGTGGAGGAGCTATAGCACGGGCCATGCCAATGGCCCGAAAAAGACAGGAAAAACTATTCAGAACAACACATTAAGAAAGCATCATGGCTCGACGGACTGCCTCACCCCCTGGGTGAATCTGTATCAAAAAAACACATGGGCCAGAACGTCGGTATCACATTGGCATGAGAGCCCAGAGCCCTGGCCAGGGCAGGCCCTCCCGGTTCCCTTTGCAGGGGGCGGCGGTTAATCCCCTTGCGGGATATCCGGCGCCCGGCGTCGGAGCCTGTCGGCCCCCGCCTCATCCCCGCGCGCTTCCAGCACATCAGCCATCAGCAAGAGGGCCTGCCCCTGGGCACGAGTGGCACGAAAATGCTCGTTCACATATTCCGCCCTGGCCATGGCCTGCTGGTGGTCCCCCTGCTCAAAACGGGCGCGGGCAATCCGTAACTCCGCCTGAGCCAGCCCCTCCCGCAACTCCATCAGATGCGGTGCCACTTCATCACGATAGCCGGACTCCGGAAACTGCCGCACCAGATCACGGAACAACGCAAACGCCTCCCGAGCGGCGGCCGAATCCTGGTCCGGGTCCGGCACCTGTCCCCCCTCATGCAGGGCCTGCCAGGCGGCAAACCGGGAAAGACCCGCCAGATAGTAGCCATAGTCGGCATGAGGATGATCCCCAAACGCCCTCAGGAAAGCCATGCTCTGCTCCCAGGCGGCATCGAAGGCGCCGTCCGACAGGCACAGATACGCCACCTCGAGCCGGGCATCGGCCATCACCGCCGCCCGGGCTGCCTGGTGATCCGCAAGACCCTCCAGTGCCTGGGTCGCAGCCTCACAGTCCTGCTCGTTCAGGGCACGCTCCAGAGGCGAGTAATCCACCTCGCCGGGCTCGCCCCGGGGCACGCTGGCGCAACCGGTCAGCACCAGGCTCATCACAAGCAGGGCGACAAAGGGAAGGAAGAGATTCGGGAGTGATGATTTCATGGGATCAGGGGAGCATCAGCCAGGCCGGCGACACCTTAGCATGCCATGGCGACAGGAACAGTACTGATTGGGCATAGGCTGGCACTGGAACTCTGTGCCCTTGCCTGGCTGACAACACTGCGGTATTCCACAGTAGTGATCACATGACTCGAGAGGTGGCAGATTTCTCGCGCGCGGCATCCATCTCGGATGACGTGCGTACCGCACCTACGCGTCAACTGTTTGCCTGGGAATGCATTCGACTTTCGGGCTCTTCCGGCAAGCCTTGAGGGAGATCACGGGTCCAGTCCCTTGTGGGCTCCGATGCCTCCGCCGTCAACCACGCGTCGGTCGTCACCACCCAAAACACGTCAACCGTTCCACGGCGTGAGCAACCCCACCACGGCCCCGGTCATCAGCGTGGCCAGCGTCCCGGCCACCAGGGCGCGCATCCCCAGTGCCACCACCTCGTCGCGGCGCTCGGGCGCCATCGCCCCCAGACCACCGATGAGAATCCCCAGGCTGCCCAGGTTGGCAAATCCGCTCAGCGCGTAGATCAGGATGAGTTCGGAACGCGGGGAAAGCACGTGGGAATCCAGCTGCGCCAGCTGCAGGAACGCCAGCATCTCGTTCAGGATGGTCTTGATGCCAAGCAGTGAGCCAGCCACCTGAGCCTCGGGCCAGGGAATGCCCATGAGCCATGCCAACGGCGCCATGACCCAGCCCAGCAGACGCTCCAGACTCAGGTCGGCGCCTCCCATTGCGGGCAGCAGACCCAGCAGGCCGTTGGCCAGGGCCACCAGAGCGATCAGCACCACCAGCAGGGCCACGATCTGCAGCAAAAGCTCCAGGCCCCGCAGGGTCCCGCGGGTGATGGCATCCATGGCCCCGGCGGCCCGGTCCAGCCCCTCGTCCAACGCCCCCTGAGTAGCCGGGCCGGTGGGTGGCACCATCACCGTCGCGATCAGCAGCGCGGCGGGCAGGCTGATGACCGAGGCGATGATCAGGTGTCCCAGTGCATCGTCCAGCACATGACCGATGAAGGTGGCGTAGAGAACCAGCATGGTGCCCGCCAGGGTGGCCATGCCCACAGTCATCAGGGCAAACAGCTCACTGCGGGTCATGCGCGCCAGATAGGGGCGCACCAGGAGCGGGGATTCCACCATGCCCAGAAAGACATTGGCCGCCGTCCCCACCCCCAGGGCGCCGCCGATGCCAAAGCTGCGCTCCAGCATCCGTGAGGCACCGCGAATGATCAGCGGCAACACGCGCCAGTGGAACAGCAGGGCCGACAGGGCGCTCATGACCAGGATCAGCGGCAAGGCCTGGAAGGCGAAGACGAAGGCCTGCCCTGCCCCTTCGGCCTCAAAGGGCAGCTCGGCGCCGCCCAGGTAGCCAAAGACAAAGGCCGTTCCCGCCTCCGTGGCCTCGCTCAGGGCGATGACCAGTTCGTTGGCCCAGAGGAACAGGTGGCGTCCTCCCGGCACCCATAGCAGCAGCGCCGCGAGGCCGAACTGCAGTCCAAGACCCGCCGCCACTGCCCGCCATGGCATGCGCCTTCGATCTTCGCTGAGTAACCAGGCGATACCGATGAACACCGCCAGCCCCGCGATTCCCTGCACCATCAGCACCGTTGCGCTCCTACAGGATCAAATGCGTGGAGGATAACGCGCGGGTGATATGGGGAAAACCCGAGCCATCAGCCTGCACTGAACAGCCGCTGGTCCCACCACACCGGCTGAGGAAGCTCGGTCTCTATCTGACCGAACTCGGGGTGCTCCGGGTTGATCAACACGTTGCGCTCGACGCGCACGACAGAGGAAGGGACTAACAGGACCGCAGAGCGTTGGTCTTCAACCTACCGGACGCCATATGCTCGGCAGCCTCGCGCTCCAGCGCGGCCCACCATTGCAGGGTGAGGCGGTTAGACGCACACTAGGCGCAACATTAGCGCGTGTAAGGTGCATGCCATGAGTAAGCAACGTGTAAATGTCGCCCTGAGCAGTGAAGCCCTGGATACGCTCAGGAGCATCGCTGAACAGCGTGGCTTAACGCTGTCTGAGGTGTTGCGCCAGGCAATCGGCCACGAAAAGTTTCTCTCGGATGAGATTCGCGCCGGCAATCGGGTAATCATTGAGAGCAAGGACTCGCGCGACAGGCGTGAGTTGATGATCTGATCGACCCGACCCTCACCTCGAGCATTCGGCCGCCCTTCGCGAAAGCCACCCAACCACTGGCCTGACAACCCGCTTGCCCTGTATCTTGTGGGACTTTCCCGAGCCCACGAGATGCCTAGCCTCAGATGACCCAGACCACCGCATCCGAACCCCCGCACAGTGCCCACCGGATCGGGCCCATCTACCTGGCGCCCGGGGTCATGCCGTTTCATGGCTGGACCTTCTTCTACGCGGGGTTCGTGTCCATCGGCCTGATCGTGTTCATCACCATCGGGCAGACCTACATCCTCAATGAACACCTGAACATCCCCATCGAGGAGCAGGGCACCCTCAGCGGTGACCTGGTGTTCTGGACCGAGGTGGTGGCGCTGCTGCTGTTCATACCGGCGGGGATCCTCATCGACAAGATCGGACGAAGGCCCGTCTACATCGCTGGCTTCATGCTGATTGCCGCCTGCTACGTGCTGTATCCCATGGCGGGCTCGGCGGATGACCTGTTCATCTATCGCATCTTCTACGCCATGGGCATCGTGGCCATCGCCGGGGCGCTGTCCACCGTGCTGGCCGACTACCCGGCGGAACGGTCGCGGGGCAAGCTGGTGGCCATCATCGGCATGCTCAACGGATTGGGGATCGTCATCATCGGGCAGATGTTCGGTGCATTTCCGGACATCTTCACGCGCATGGGGGTGAGCGGCACCGACGCCGGCCTGTACACCTTCCTCATGGTGGCGGCCCTGGCGGCGATATCGGCCGTGGTGATCGGTTTCGGGCTCAAACCGGGGGTGCCCCCCAGTCGGGAGCCCCAGCCGCCGGTGCGGGAACTGCTGGTCACCGGCTTTGCACAGGCACGCAATCCCCGCATCCTGCTCTCCTACGGGGCCGCGTTCATCGCCCGTGGGGATCAGTCCATCAACGCCACCTTCGTGGTGCTGTGGGGCACCACCGTGGGTATCGGCATGGGGATGAGCTCGGGCGAGGCGGTGATGCAGGGAACCATCATCTTCATCGTCACCCAGGTGGCGGCCCTGGTGTCGGCGCCTTTCCTGGGGCCCATCATCGACCGTCTCAACCGGGTGACGGCCCTGGGTGTTTGCATGGCCATCGCCGCGGCGGGGAATCTGGCCATGCTCTTCCTGGTGAACCCCCTGGCCACCCATGCCTACGCCTTCTTCATCCTGATGGGCATTGGCCAGATGGCCGTGTTCCTGGGGGCCCAGTCACTGATCGGTCAGGAGGCACCCAAGCCCAAACGGGGTTCGGTGCTGGCGGCTTTCAATATCAGTGGCGCACTGGGCATCCTGCTGATCGTGCTCATCGGCGGCCGGTTGTTCGACCAGATCGACCCGCGGGCGCCGTTCATCCTGGTGGGCCTGATCAACTTCCTGCTGATCTTTGCCAGCCTGTGGGTGCGCATCAAGGCACCGGGCAGGACCATCAGCCAGGTGGAACTGGATCGGGATACGGGCCTGGGCCCGGAGGACGATCCCTGGATTGATCCCACGCATCGGCCGGGTGGCGGCAAATAGGATCGACCGCGGGATGATGGGGGTGGTCCGTGACATCACCGATTCACCGGGCGACCCCGAGTGGGTCACCGGCATCGGTCATCCCTCATAGCCGCCCGCTCAGGTTGAGCGGGATGCGCCCTTCGCTGTCCTCACGCCCCATGAGGCTCAGGGCCTGACCCAGTCCGGGTTCGGCCTGTTCCCGTGCACCCAGCCGGCCCTGGATCTGCCAAGGGCCCACCGGGCTCAGGCGAGCGGTGGCCTCCAGGAACAGCGGGCCTCCATGGTCACGGGCCACGGCCCGGAGCCAGCCATCATCATCGGCGCTCAACTCGGCGCGCAGGTCGCCCAGGGGGATGGCCTGGGGCAGCCCCGAGGCGGCCCCCAGCCAGCCCAGGGTGCCTTCGGCACGGGTGAAGCCTGCCTCGTGATGGATGTGCACCACCGGCACGTCGGCCAGGATGCGCCCCTCGACGATCACCGGAAAATCCAGAAAGGCATCGGCCAGGTAGGCCGCCGGCAGGTCTGCCCGCAGATTTTCCAGACGAATCCCGTTGGGCCGAAGGCCCAGTTGCGCGCTGCCCCCACTGCCGGGCCGGGCGAACTGGATGTGAGTGCGTAACTCGCCCCGCAGCAGTGGCCAGGGAGACACCTGCCACGCCAGCCCCTGAAACGCCAGCGCATCCCAGCGCAGTTGCTGGGCCTCACCGGACCACACGGAACCGGATAGCCCCTCCACGGCAAGATCCGGTGGCAACCAGCCACGGTCACGGGCGACATCGTGGGCCAGGGTGGCGGGCAATGTGGCCAGGAGGAAGGCAAGGTAGGCGATCAGGCCCGCCAGGATGTAGTGCCAGATCTTGAAGTTGGGTGACTTGAGGGACACTTGACCAGGAGACTCTTTCGGTTGAATGGATGCCCGGATTCGGCTGAGCCCGGAGCTTGTAGTGTCAGCTTTCCAGCACCAGGCGCACGTTCACCCGCCCGCCGGCCGACTGTCGGTCCACCACCAGACTGCTCACCTGGATGCCGTACTGGCGACGCAGCTCGTCCAGCCACAGGAGCATGTCATCGAAGGGGGTGTTCTCCATCCACACACGCACCGTGTTTCCACCCTCCGGCTGCACCCGCCGCAGGGTGCCCGCCAGGGGACCGGACTGGGCGGTGGCGTCGATGATGCCCAGCAGGGACTGCCCACCCATGTCGGCGGGGGCCGCCTGGGTCTGGCCGCGGGCGCTGCGGATCTGACCGGCAGCCTGTTCCATCCAGGCCAGATCGGCCTGCAGGCGGGCCACGTCCTGCTCCATGGAGTTCACCCGATCACTCAGCGGCAGCCAGACCAGCCAGTAGGGCAAGGCCGCGCAGAGGAAGAGACCACCCACAACAAGGATGCGCCGATCACGCACCGACTGTTCACGCCACCATGCCTTGATCATGATCCCGAACTCCTGATCAGGATACGGCTCTCCACCCGGTCATCCCGGGCGCTGGCCGACTGTATATCCACGGACCAGCCCGCTTCCTGCTCCAGTTGCTGCTTGAGACGGTCCAGGCCCTGAAGGTCAGCCAGGTGCAGGTCCAGATCCAGCCTGCCCGCCTGGTAACGCAGGCCCTGGATGCTCAGGCCTTTCTCATTGGCCAGCGCCGGGGCGGCCCGCGTGAGCAGGGCCTGCAGGTCCGAGCCTGATCCGTCTGGCCCCGATGACAGGCCCCTGAGGGCCGTTTCCATCTGGCGCCTGGGATCGACAATACGCCCGCCCGGGAAGGTCTGCTGATACACCTCCACCATGCGTTCTTCCAGGGCGGCCTGTTCGGCCCGCAGGGTCTGAAGGTTCCAGCCCAGGCCAACGAACTGGATCACCACCCAGGCCAGCAGCACGCCGGCAGCGATCCGCCAGGGCCGCCACAGATGATCCAGGGAATCCCTGGGGCTGTAAGGTCCACAGAGCAGGTTGAGCGGAGGGCGGGAGGGCCAGCGTGAGGCCAGGTGTTCCATCAGCGTCGAAGGTGCCTCGAGGAATGTGATCTCCATGTCATCGGGGTTGCCCAGGGCCCGCAGGTCATCGTCCTCGGCCCGGACGGGGCCATGGCGCAGCACCTTCAACCGCCTCGGGCGCTCTTCCTCCAAGGCCTCCTGCAGACGCCGACGCAGCAGGAAGGCGGCGTTGTCCCGCTCCATGGTCGCCCCCATGCCCTCCCCCGTGGACAGCCAGGCCCCGTCACCTTCCAGCCACAGTATCCAGGCATCCTCCTCGACGGGCAGCAGGGCGGTCTCCGGGACCACCTGGCCCGGCTGGATGCCGGCTTCGCCCAAGGCATCCATCCAGGCCGTCATGTCGGCGTGGGCGACCACCGCCACCGTCAGGCTGCCATCGTCATGCCGGGCACCGGGAACGAAATGCAGGGTCTCCACGTCATCGGCCAGCTGATCTTCCAGGGCATAGGGCAATGCGCGGCGCAGCGCCCGGGCATTGCGGGTGGGGATCCGGACACGGGTGATCAGGATCCGCGCCCCGGGGGCGAGTATCCGGCACTCGGCATCCGGCGCCTTGGCCCGCAGCGCGTCGGGCGTGTCGGGAGGCAGGAGCGTGAGGCTGCCATCAGCCGCCTGGATCAGGCCCTGCCAGGTGCCGGCTTCCGGGTCGGGTTTGAGGATCAGGTGACGCTGGGTCAAGGGGTCGGGCTCCTGGGGTATGTCTTATGGTCATTCAGGTGGGCGGGGCGTGGCAAGGGCTTGAACAGCTCATGGGCCACAGGGGATCTGTTCGCGCAGGATCACGCGCTGATCGGCGATGTCCAGCAGACTGCACAGAACGAATCGGCGGCCCAGCAGTTCGGTGCGAACCGCCAGGCGATAGTATCGGGAGGTGAATTCAGCATCTTCATCCTCCTGCCCCGCCTCGAAGGCCTCCAGCAGGATCTCGGGGGCCTCGACGGGATGGATCCGGGTACCCGATTCCGGCAGGGCGGTCACATAGGGCGCCACCTCCCGCCAGACCTCGTCCGTCATATCCAGCACCAGCCGCAGCTCCGTGGGACTGAGCATGGGCTGATTGCCACTCAGGTAAGGGGGATCCAGGGCCGGATAACCCGGATCGTCGGTCTCCGGGTCCAGCCAGTCCCGGATGCGACGGGTGAGCCCATCACTGTCCAGGGTGACACCGGTGGCCTCCATGGAAATGGCATCCAGCAGTTGCACGAAACCCTGGTGAACCGCTTCATCCTCGGTGGCCAGGTTGTTCAGGTTGAAGCGGCAGTGCATGTCCTCGAGCCACACGGTGAGATCGGCATCCTCCAGGACCACAGGGATAGGTGGCGAGAGACATCCATCCCAGGGGAGATCGACGTCATTGTCCCGATGCACCTCGCCCAGCAGGGCCAGGGCGTAGGCCTCGGCCCCCAGGGAGAGCTGGTAGGCCTGGTCGTGGGTGAACACATTGGTGGTGCGGCGGATATCCATATGCTGTCGGGTGGCCATGGACACCGCGGCGATGGTGGCCAGCGCCACCACCAGCAGGGCCGTGAGCAGCGCCACGCCCCGCTGTCTGGCCGCTGATGGACGCGTTCCCCTCATCAACGCACCGCAAACAGCCGGGAGACCCGGCCCATGCCGTCCAGATCCAGGATCACTTCCACTGCCAGGGGCAGAGAGGCGTGCCCCCCGTCCAGGCCGGCGGGGGGCCAGTAGTCCAGGGCCGCGGTGCCGGCGCCATCCCGGTAATGAAACCGCACCTCCCAGTCCCGCAGGGCGGCCGCATCGTCCCGGCTCAGCAGGGGCATGCGCCCGGTGGGCTCCTCGTGGCCACCATCCAGGGCCGACCAGTACAGGCGGTAAAGGGTGCCCTGCTCCATCTCCCAGGCCACCCGCTGCAGGCTGCTGCGTCCCGTGCCACTGCGGGCACCCGCGCGGATCAGCTCCAGACGGGGGGGCTCGCGCAGCCCCGAAAAACGCAAGGGCGGCCGAAAATCCCCATAGCCATCCCGGGCGGGCCGCTGGGCAATCTGTTCCAGATCACGCCCCATGAGTGTGAAGGCCAGTTGCACCTGCCCCAGGCGCTCGGCGGAGGCCGCCGTCATGGCCTGGGCGTCCAGCACGGTACGCAGGCCGCCATAGGCCATCACCGACACCAGGGCAAAGATGCCCAGGGTGACCACCAGCTCCATGAGGGTGAAGCCCTGTTGAGCAGCCCCGGATCTGCAGATTGCCGGCTTCATGGATTCAGGAACCCCGCAAGCCGGGCCAGGTAGGGGGCATCCGGATCATCCTGGTCGCGTACGGTCACCTGGATGCGCGGCACGGCCCCGAGGCTGTAGCCGGCCACGTCCAGATCCCGGGGCTGGATCTCCACCTCCCAGTACCATTCCCGCTCGGCCATGATCATCGCGCCGCGTCGGGTGCCCCGGGCGGGCTCCTCCATGCCGGCGCGGTAGCGGGCCATCACGTTGCTGGCCACCCAGTGGGCGTGGGTGCGGTCACGCAGATAGGCGGCATTGCGGGCGTTTTCGCTGGCCACCTTGATGACCGCGCCCATGGCCACGGCCAGGATGGTCACCGCCACCAGCACCTCCAGGAGGGTGAAGCCCGATTGCCGGCGTGATCCGGCGGGAACCCCTGCAGAAAAACACCCTGTGGGAGCGGCCCTTGGCCGCGAATGGCCAGAGCGAAGAGACGGCACCCTTCGCGGCCAAGGGCCGCTCCCACAAGGGCTCCCATGGGGGTTGCCGAAAAGGCTTCCGGTGGATGGGCGTATCATCGCCAGTCTTCCGGTCGGGTCATACGGATGCGGCCATTGGGCTGGCCCTCGATGATGAAATAAGGGCGACGGGATCGGTCGGCATGCAGATGCAGTTCAAAGGGGGTGATTTCCCCGGTAATGCCCAGGTAGACATGGGGCGCCGGATTGTCCAGGGTGCGATCCAGGCTCACGGCGATGCCCTCCAGACGCAGTTCCAGCTCCAGACCCAGGTCTTCCAGATTGCGCTCGCGCAGTTGGCGGTCGCCCTCCAGGGGCAACCATTCATAGGTGCGCTCCCCCACCTCAAACTCCCGCAGAAAGGTGTAGCCGTGGCGGGAGAAGCCCGCCGCCGTCTCCTCGGCGGTGAGGATCCCCTCATCCCGGGCCAGCTCCATCAAGGCCACGATGCGACGTGCCTCCTGCTCGATCATGCGATCACGCCCCCCATCACCCACGGCGATGACGGCAAAGGTGAACATGATGCCGATGATGAACAGCACCACCACCAGTTCCAGCAGGGTGAAGCCCCTGCTGTGCCGGGTGTCAGTCACCCCAGTTGCCGATCTCGGCGTTCATGCCTTCGCCACCTGGACGCCCGTCGGCGCCGAAGCTGTAGAGATCGAAATCCCCCCGGGAGCCGGGATGCAGATATTGGTACTCGTTGCCCCACGGGTCTCGGGGCAGACGGTCGATATAGCCGCCCTGGCGCCAGTTTCGGGCCTCGGGCTGACCCGAGGGACGCTGCACCAGCGCCTGCAGCCCCTGATCCGTGCTGGGGTAGGTGAAGTTGTCCAGCCGGTACAGGTTCAGGGCGCTTTCCAGGGCGCGGATATCATTCTGGGCCTTGGTGATGCGGGCATCGTCCGGGCGGTCCATGACGCGGGGAACCACGATGGCGGCCAGGATGCCCAGGATGACCACCACCACCATGACCTCGATGAGGGTGAAGCCTTGTTGGGGGTGTCTGCGAAATCTCATGGATGCAACTCTCCGTGCTTGATGAGGAATGAGGGCCGGTCCATCAGGTGACCAGCTGATTGAGTTCGAAGATTGGCAGCAGGATGGCCAGGACGATGATGAGTACCACCACGGCCATCACCAGGATCAGCAAAGGCTCCAGCACCCCCATGATCACGGCGATGCGGGTCTCCAGTTCCCGCTCCTGGTTGGCGGCCGCCCGGTCCAGCATGTCGTCCAGGGCGCCGCTGGCCTCACCGCTGCGGATGAGGTGGACGGTCATGGGGGGGAAGTAGCCGGTGCGCTCCAGGGCCACACCGATGCCCGAACCCTCGCGCACCCGCTGGGCCACGGTTTCCACCGCCGCACGCATGGGGCGATTGGCCATCACCTGGGCGGCGATGCGCAGGGCCTCCAGCACGGTCACGCCGCTGGAGGACAAAATGGCCAGGGTTCGGGCAAAGCGCGCGGTGTTGATGCCCCGGGTGAGCCGGCCCACCAGCGGCAGTCGCAACAGCAGGGCATGCCAGGCATGCAGGGGGCGGGGACGCCGCAGCAGGCGCTCCACCAGCAGGGCCCCGAGAGCCAGACCGCCCAGCAGATACAGCCCATAGTCCCTCAGGCCATCGCTGACGGCAATCAGCGTGCGGGTGAGCCAGGGCAGTTCCTGGCCGATGCCCACGAACACCTGTACCACCTCGGGCACCACGTAGGTGAGCAGGGCCACGGTCACCAGCAGGGCCATGGTGGTGAGGATGGCCGGATAGAACAGGGCCAGCTGGATCTTCTGGCGCATCTGCTGGCGGTTTTCGGTGTAGTCGGCCAGGCGGTCCAGGACCACGTCCAGGTGACCGGACTGCTCGCCAGCGGAGACGGTGGTGCGGTAGATGTCCGGAAACACATGGGGAAAATCCCCGAGCCCCCGCGCCAGAGTGTGACCCTCCATCACGCGTGTGCGCACCGCCATGAGCATGCTGCGGATGCGCGCCTTCTCGCTCTGACGCGCCACGGTGCCCAGGGCCTCTTCCAGAGGCAGCCCCGAACGCACCAGGGTCGCCAGCTGACGGGTGACCAGGGACAGATCCATGGCACTGATGCCGCGGGAAATACCCGGTAGTTGAAGGCGCCGCTTCTCGCGCTGCTGCACCGCCTCCACGGACAGGGGCGTGAACCCCTTTTCCCGCAGTTGCTGCCGAACCTGGCGGGGGGTGTCCCCCTCCAGCACGCCCCGTGCCTGGCGGCCCGTGGGTTTGAGGGCGGTGTATTCGAAGGCGGGCATGGGATTCAGTCTTCCTTGGTTACGCGCAGCACTTCTTCCACGGTGGTGTCCCCGGCCAGGATGCGCCGCACCCCATCCTGACGGATGCTGGGACCATGCTGGCGGGCATGGCGCTCCATGGCCTGCTCACCGGCCCCGTCGTGGATCAGGGTGCGCAAGGCATCGTCCACCTCCACCAGCTCATAGATCCCGGTACGCCCGCGGTAGCCCAGTTGATTGCACTCGGGGCAGCCGGTGGCACGGTACAGGGTAGGCCGCTCCCCTTGGGTCAGCCCCAGTAGGCGGCAGTCGGTCTCGCTGGCTTGATAGGGCTGGCGGCAATGGGGGCAGAGCAGCCGCACCAGGCGCTGGGCCAGCAAGCCCACCAGGGTGGAGGACAGCAGGAAGGGTTCCACCCCCATGTCCCGCAGGCGCGTAATGGCCCCTACGGCGGTGTTGGTGTGCAGGGTGGAAAACACCAGGTGACCGGTGAGACTGGCCTGCACGGCGATGTGCACCGTGTCCACATCGCGGATCTCTCCCACCATGACCACGTCCGGGTCCTGGCGCAGGATGGCCCTGAGGCCGCGCGCAAAGGTCATATCCACCTTGCTGTTGATCTGCGTCTGACCCACACCGTCCAGGTAATACTCGATGGGGTCCTCCACGGTGAGGATATTGCGCTTGCGGTCGTTGAGCTGGGTGAGCGCCGCGTATAGCGTGGTGGTCTTGCCCGAGCCGGTGGGCCCGGTCACCAGGATGATCCCGTGGGGGCGAGCGATCACCCGCTGCATGGCCTCCAGGGAGTGCGGGTCCATGCCCAGATGGGTGAGGTTCAGGCGCCCAGCCTGCTTGTCCAGGAGGCGCAGCACCACCCGCTCCCCATGGCCACACGGCAGGGTGGACACACGCACGTCCACGGCCCGGCCCGCCACCTTGAGAGAGATGCGGCCATCCTGTGGCAGCCGCTTCTCGGCGATGTCCAGGCGGGCCATGACCTTGATGCGGGAGATGATCAGCGGCGCCAGCATGCGGGGTGGCTCCAGGACCTCACGCAACACCCCATCCACCCGGAAGCGCACCGTCAGGCGGGCCTCGAAGGGTTCGATGTGGATATCCGAGGCATTCTCCTTGATGGCCTCGGTGAGCAGGGCATTGATCAGGCGGATGATGGGGGCGTCATCTTCCGTTTCCAGCAGATCCTCGGGCTCGGCCAGGCTCTGGGCCACGCTGTCCAGGTCGTCTTCCTCGCCCATGCCCTCCATCAGCTGCATGGCATCGTTGGCACTGCTCTCGTAGCGCGCCCGCAGGATGGCCTCGAAGCGGTCGGCGGGGGTCGGCTCAAGCTTCAGGGGCCGCCCCAGGTGGCGGCGCAGTTCCGCCAGGCTCTGACTGCTCACATCCTCGCGGCAGACCACACGAACGGCGGCCCCTTCCTCGTCCATGACCACCACCCCGTGGCGACGGGCAAAACCGAAGCTGACGCCCCGAATCTCCGGAGCCGACTCCGTTTCCGGCGGGGCGTCCGGCATAAGTTCGCCGGGGATCTCCAGTTCGTGACGGGCGTTCATCGGCGTGAAGGCGGTGGCTGGATCGACAGGCCCGCGGCCCGGGCCTGGCTGCTGGCCTCGAAGGGGGGTGGCAGGTGCAGGAGTTCATCCCATTCAGGCAGAACGGGCACGGCATCATCGCCCATCATCAACACCCCCAACTCCCGTGAGTAGAGCTGCTCGGCGCGCATGTGATTGTATTTGCTGGCGGTCAGCCCCGCCTGGGTGGCCCGGTCACGGACGATCACGGGGCGCAGGAAGACCATGAGGTTACGCTTTTCCTTGCGTGAGGACTCGTAGCGGAACAGCCGCCCCAGCCCTGGGATGCTGCCCAGCCCCGGCACCCTGCTCTCGCTCTGCACCAGCACGTCGTCGATGAGGCCGCCCAGCACCACCATGTCGCCATCGTCCACCATGACACTGGTGCGCAGGCTGCGGGTATTGGTGATGAGATCAGCGGCGTCCAGACTGGCAACCGTGGGCGCCACCTGGGAGACCTCCTGCTCGATCTGCAGCTTGACGGCATTGCCCTCGTTGATCTGCGGCTTCACCATGAGCTTCACACCCACGTCCTGGCGCTGAATGGTATCGAAGGCCTGCCCGGACTGCTCGATGGCACGCCCTGAACGGAAGGGCACATTCTGACCGACGATGATCTCCGCCTCTTCGTTATCCATGGTGAGCAGGCTGGGGGTGGAGAGGATGTTGCTGGCCGAATCACTGGCCAGGGCATTGATCAGGGCTGCGATGGTGGTGCGGCCCGAGTAGCCAATGCCCCCCAGCGCCAGCCCGCTGCCAAAATTCACATTGGAAAGATCGCCTGATTGCAGCCCGCCGGCCAGACCGATCAGGCTGGGACTGGCCCCCTGAAAGTTCAGGATGCCGATGCCATCGCGCTCGGAGCCCACGGCCCATTGCACGCCCAGTTCCCGCGCACGCTCCGTGGACACCTCGGCAATGACGGCCTCCACCAGGACCTGGGCACGGCGCACATCCAGTTGCCGGATGACGGCACGCATGTCCCGGATGATATCCGGCGGGGCGTTGATCACCACGGCATTGGTGCTTTCATGGGAATGGACGTGAATGCTGGGGGCCTGATCTGCGGCACCGCCGGAGAGGAAGGAACCGGCCAGGCCGGAGAGGACATCGGCCACATCCGCGGCATTGGCATAGCGCAGGTACACCACCTGGGTGTTGCCCCCTTCCACGGGGATATCCAGATGGGAGATCACCGCGCGGATGGCCACCCGACGCTTGGGCTCACCGCCCAGCAGGATGCTGTTGGTGCGCTCATCGGCGATCACCCGCACCTGGGCCGAGGAACGCTGACGACCCTCGGCCGACTCCATGGTGGTGACGATGCGCGCCACCTCGGTGGCCGAGGCGTGCTCCAGGGGGATCACCTCCATGTCCTCGCGGCTTTCCTGGTCGATGCGGCCAATGATCTCCACCAGGCGGTTGACGTTGCTGGCGGTATCGGAGACCACCAGTGTATTGGATTCCGGCGACGCCGCCAGATGGCCGCTTTGCGGGACCAGGGGGCGCAGGATGGGGACCAGTTGCGCAGCATCCACGTGGTTGACCGTGATCACGCGGGTCACGTAGTCACCTCCACGGGCCTCCCTCGGGCCGGAGATGGTCGGAACCTCACCTTGCTTGGCGATGGCGTCGGGTACCAGGCGGACCACGCCGTCGGACTCAATGGCGGCAAACCCATGCACCCGCAACACCGAGAGAAAGATGTCGTACAACTCCGAGCGATCCACCGGACGACCCGACACCAGGGTGACACGTCCACGCACCCGGGGATCGACGATGAAGTTGGTACCGGTCTCCTCGGAGACGTAATCGATCACCGCGTTGATGTCCACGTCGCGGAAGTTGAGGGTGGCCTCCGAATTGTCACCGGCCAGTGCCAGCAGGGGCGCCACGCCCAGGCAGAGCAGCAAAAGACCCATCAGGGAGAGGCGGGCGCGGCGTATTGTCGTCGCGGGCCATGGCCGAAAATCAATTAGCACGTTGCGTCCTCTTGTCCGATGTCGGGATGGCGTGGGCATGGGTCCGGGTCGGTTGTCTCATGGGCCACCTTCATGAACCCAGGGGCAGTGTCACCGTCATCACCCGCCCCTGCCGTTCCACTTCCAGGGTGACCTCACGTGCCTCGGACAGTTGCCCGGCCAGGGCCTGTGGATCATCGATACTCCCCACGGCCACGCCATTGATGGCGGTGACCACGTCCCCCGGCCTCAACCCGGCCTGACGGAACAGGGCCGCATCGCGCCGGGGAGCGATGGAAAAGCCCTTGATGCTGCCCTGCTCCATTACCGGGCGGATGCGTACCGCCTCCATGAAGCGGTTGGGATTCTCCAGCCAGTTGTCACGGCGTGCGGCAAGATCCGCTGCCAGCCCCGCGTCCACGGGCGCCCTGCCATCGGATGATTCGATCTGTGAGACCGTGGGCCTTGAGGCGCCTCGCTGCACCGCAGCCTCCCCCATCTGCTCCCGGGGCAGTCGCAGCATCTCGAAACGGCCTTGGCGGGAGAGGATCACCCGGTCCGCAAAGACCTGTTCCAGGGTGGCATTGCCAGGCAGGGAGGCACCCACCAGATAATGTCTTTCATCCGTGCCCTCTCCGGAAATAAGGGCCACACCCAGGCCGGGATCAGCAAAGGCGATCACACCCTTGAGGCTCAAGCGCAGGCGGGTTTCCGGGGCTTCGGTGGGAACAGGCGGCGACTCCACGGTGCGCTCGGCCTCACCAAACAGACTCAGCCGGGCCACACGCTCCAGACCATCATCCCGGCGCTCCTGAGTGATGATCGGAGGCGACTCCGGGCGGGCAGACGCAGCAGCCGACAGGGGTGCCGATGAGGGAGCCACCATGTCCCAGGTCACGCGAGCCAGGGACCAGGCCAACAGGATCACCAGTGCCAGCGTCACCCAGGGCGCAAGGCGGGTCAGATCATTCGGCTTGGGCCTGAAGCGCCCCGGGCCAGCAAGGCTGGACACACTGAACATGGAGAGTGACCGTGTGAAAGAGAGGGTCTTGAAGACCCGATGCTATCACGCGCTTACGCATTGGCAATACGCATCGAGGTCCGTCACAACGTTGAACTTGAGCTTTGGTTTATACTCTGCCAACGGTCAAAGTCTGATGACATCAGAAGGCAGGCACATGGACATCAGGAGGAAGGGAGAACGGCGGCGCTATGACTCACGCCCCTCCTACCCATTCAGGGACAGCCAGGGGGTGTGGGTGACCCGCAACCGGCGTCGCCAGCTGGATCGGCGCGCCAGCAACGGCGACAAGCCGCTGGGGAGTTCCGAGCCTTCCAGTGCATCTGCGCGCCCGAGGGCAGCGGTGACCATGCTGGACACGGCCCAGGGTTCATCCCCGGCCCTGCGCAACCTCAAGGGGCGCAGCCTCCTGCTGCACTACCGGGATGTGGTGATCAACCTCTACGAGGGCAGGGATGACTTCCTGCTGGGCCGGCGCAGCAGTTGCGACCTGGTGGTCCCTCAGGATCACGTCTCCCGGGAGCATGCCCGCATCGTCCACCGGGATGGGGGTTTTGTGCTCATTGAACAAAGCCTCAACGGCACTTACCTGCAGGAGCCCTCCGGGGAAGGGCGCCTGATTCATCAGGAGACCGTGGCCCTCAAGGGCTCGGGCTATCTCAGCCTGGGTCGGCCACTCTCGGATAACACCGAAAACCTGGTGTATTTCTATTGCCGCGAGGCCAGCTCACCGACGCAGGACTGAGCTTTGGCTTGGGGGCTTATAACGCATCTTCCATCATTGGGGGTGTCTCCCCGCCGTGATGCATGAGCGTTAACCGGGCACCGATTCCAGCAGCAGGGATCGCCCCGTCATCTGCTCCGGCTGCTCCAGCCCCATCAGTTGCAGCACCGTGGGGGCAATCGAGCTCAGCCCGGCACCGGTCATCAGTCGCCAGCGCTCCTTATCGATGATCATGCAGGGCACCGGGTACATGCTGTGCTGGGTGTGGGGTTCGCCGGTCACCGGATCGATCAGTTCCTCGCAGTTGCCATGGTCGGCGGTCACGATGGCCGAATACCCCTGGGCAATGGCCGCGTCCAGCACCCGGCCCACCTGAGTATCCACGGCCTCCACGGCCGCCACCACCGCCTCGTACACCGCCGTGTGGCCCACCATGTCGCCATTGGCGAAGTTCACCAACACAAAGTCGTACTGACCGCTCTCCAGGGCCTTGATGGTGGCGTCGGCCACTTCCGGCGCACTCATCTCCGGTTTCAGGTCGTAGGTGGCCACCTGAGGCGACGGGATCATGACGTGGTCCTCACCCTCGGCCGGTTCCTCCACACCCCCATTGAAGAAGAAGGTGACGTGAGCGTATTTCTCGGTCTCGGCGCAGTGGAACTGCTTGAGACCCTGACGGCTGATGATCTGGGCCAGGGTGAGCTCCGGGCGCTCAGGCGGGAAGGCCACGGGCAGATCGAACTGGGCATCGTACAGGGTAAGACAGGTCACCGTGACGGGCTGGAAGCTTCCCCGCTCGAAGTGCTCGAATCCGGCCTGGCTCAGGGCCGCCGTGAGCTGACGCGGCCGGTCGTTGCGGAAGTTGAAGAACACCACCGAATCACCCTCCTTGATGGTGCCCTGCTTCTGGATCACCCGCGGCTTGATGAATTCGTCGGTCTCGCCGGCCTCGTGGGCACCGTTCAGGGCGGCGCGGGCATTGGATGCCTTCACGCCCTTGCCATGCACCATGGCATCGAAGGCCAGCTGAACACGGTCCCAGCGCTTGTCACGATCCATGGCGTAATAGCGACCGCTGACCGTGGCGATGCTGCCGCCCACCTCCTTGAGCACGGCTTCCAGTTCCGGCAGGTAGTTGGGGGAGGCCTTGGGAGCGGTGTCACGGCCATCGGTGATCATGTGCACCATGGGCTTGACGCCGTGCTGGCCGCATAGCCGAATCAGGGCATGCAGATGCCGGGTATGACTGTGCACGCCACCATCGGACACCAGGCCCACCAGATGCAGGGGTCGACCAGCGGATTTGGCGGCCTTTGCTGCCGCCACCAGGGCGTCGTTCTCCGCGAAGCTGCCATCCTCGATGGCATCATCAATTCGCACCAGATCCTGACGGATCACGCTGCCGCAACCCAGTGTCAGGTGCCCTACCTCGGAGTTGCCCATCTGTCCGTCCGGCAGCCCCACGGCACGGCCTGCCGTCTCGATCACCGTATGGGCATTCCGGGCGAGAAAGCCGTCCAGGCGCGGGGTGTTGGCATCATGGAAGGCGTTGTTGAGTTTACCGGGATTGACCCCGACGCCGTCCATGATGATCAACAGGGTGGGACGACGGGGGGTGTTCGGGGATGACTGCGACATTCAGGTGTCCTGTCGTTGACGATTGCGACGTTCCTCGGCCTCGGCACGGTCGAGTTCTTCATCCATATCGGACTCGGACAGGGGACCATCGGTTGCATCGCCGGGATCCCTGTCCTCGGCCTCGGCCTTCTTCTTGATCATGATGCGGGAGAGGATGATACCGATCTCGAACAGCACCCACATGGGCAGCGCCAGCAGGGTCTGGGAGATGATGTCCGGCGGTGTGAGCACCATGCCGACAATGAACACGCCCACGATCACATAGGGGCGCTTGGCCGCCAGTTGCTGGGGCGTGGTCAACCCCATGGCCACCAGCAGGATGGTGGCGATGGGCACCTCGAAGGCGATGCCAAAGGCCAGGAACAGCAGGATGATGAAATCCAGATAACGGGAGATGTCCGTCATCACCGCCACGCCTTCCGGGGCGGATGCGGTGAAGAAGGCAAAGATCAGCGGGAAGACCACGAAGTAAGCGAAGGCCATCCCCAGGTAGAACAGCAGGGTGCTGGACACCAGCAGCGGCACCGCCAGGCGCTTTTCGTGCTTGTACAGGCCCGGCGCGATGAAGGCCCAGGCCTGATAGAGCAGGAAGGGCACCGAGATGACGATGGCCAGCATCAGCACCAGCTTGAAGGGGATCAGGAAGGGTGCGGCCACCTCGATGGCGATCATGCTGGCGCCTTCCGGCAGGTGGGCCATCAGCGGCCCGGCCAGATAGGTGTAGATGGTGTTGGCGAACGGGAACAGGGCCAGGAACACCACCAGGATGCACAGCACGCTGCGCAGCAGTCGCGTGCGCAGCTCGAACAGGTGGGACAGCAGGGTGCCCTCCCCCTCCTCGCCGGGTTGGGCGGATTCAGACTTTTGATTCATCTTGGGACTTCGCCGGCTTGTCTGGATCGTTTCCGTTGCGGGATGCGTTACCCTCTGCCCTGGCCTTGATCTGGTCGGCGGGCTTGGGGAAGTCTCCGCTGCCGTCTTCCTTGATCTCTTCCTCCATGGACTTGACCTTGTGCTGGGTCTTGTCCACTTCGCGGCGCAGGTCCTGCTCGGTATCTTCCATCATGGTCTTGAGGCGATTGATTTCCTTTTCCTGGTCCTGAAGCATCGCCTTGAGTTCGTCGGTGCGCAGTTCCTGTTCGATATCCGAACGCACGCTGCTGACGAAGCGTTTGATCTTGCCCACCCAGCGCCCGATCTCGCGGGCCAGCTTGGGCAGGCGCTCCGGACCCACGACCAGGAGTGCCACCAGGGCGATGATGATCAGTTCCCAGAATCCGAAATCGAACATGCGCGCGCGTCAACCGACGTTTGAGGGTGGCCGTGGGGCGCCCCGCGGGGCGGCCCGGGAGCTGTTTCAGGACTGGCGTTCACCTTCCTTGGGCTTTTCTTCGGTCGCCTGGGAGTCGAATACGCGGCCGCCCTGGTCTTCCAGGGGCTTGCCTTCTTCGGGCTCGCCCGGTTTGCCGGCGGTGGTGTCGCCCTCGGTTTCACCGTCCTTCACGGACTGCCGGAAGTTCTTGATGGCGCTGCCCAGATCGCCGCCCATGTTGCGCAGCTTCTTGGTGCCGAACAGCAGGACCACGATGACCAGAATGATGAGCAATTGCCAGATGCTGATGCCGCCAAAACCCATGTGTTGCCTCCTGATGACTTTGAGGATGCCTGAATCCAGGCGCCGATATGCCGGTTATACCAGAAACCACCCCTTCAGGTCGCCCATCCTATGGGCTTAGCCCTGGCGGCTGGCCTTTTCCTCAAGGCCCGAGAGGCCGAAGCGGCGTTCCAGTTCCGCCAGCACCTGCTGTGGGCCGAGGCCCTGGTGGGCCAGCAGGACCAGGCTGTGGAACCACAGGTCGGCCATCTCGTGGACCAGTTGATCCGGCTCGCCATTCTTGGCGGCCACCACGGTCTCCGTGGCCTCCTCGCCCACCTTTTTGAGGATGCTGTCCAGCCCCTTGGCGTACAGGCTGGCCACGTAGGAGCTGGAGGCATCGGCACCCTTGCGCGACTCCAGCACCTGGGCCAGTTGCTCCAGCACACGATCATCACTCATGGGACTTGCCTCCCCCGTAGATGGCGTCGGGGTCCTTGAGCACCGGGTCCACGTCCACCCATTGGCCGTCCCGGTACTGGTTGAAGAAGCAGTGATGCCGGCCGGTGTGGCAGGCGATGCCGCCCTTTTGCTCCACGCTGAGCAGCAAGGCGTCGTAATCGCAGTCCAGGCGGATGTCATGCACCACCTGCACATGCCCGGAGCTCTCGCCCTTGTGCCACAGTCGGCCCCGGGAGCGGGACCAATAAACGGCCTCGCGCTTTTCCAGGGTCTGCGCCAGGGCCTCGCGATTCATCCAGGCCATCATGAGGATCTGGCCGGTGCCCTTTTCCTGAGCGATGACCGGGATCAGGCCCTGGTCGTTCCAGCGGACGATGTCTAGGGGATTCTGTGTCATGAGTCCTGAGCCATCGGGGCTGAAGGCCCCAGGTTACTGAGTGTCTTGGGGGGGGTTGAGGGGCAAACCCGTGCAAGCTGCCCGCCGCTGCCCCTCATCCCCGGTCAAAGCCGGACTTCCACGCCCTGGGCCCGCATGAACTGCTTGGCCTCCTCCACCGTGTGCTCGGCAAAATGGAAGATGCTGGCCGCCAGCACCGCATCGGCGTGCCCCTCGGTGACGCCATCCACCAGGTGCTGCAACTCGCCCACCCCACCGGAGGCGATCACCGGGACGCTCACCGCATCGGAGATGGCCCGGGTCAGGGGCAGATCGAAGCCCTGGCGGGTGCCGTCGCGGTCCATGCTGGTGAGCAGGATCTCGCCGGCACCGTTGGCCACCATGCGCTGGGCCCATTCGATGGCATCCAGGCCGGTGGGCTTGCGGCCACCATGGGTGAAGATCTCCCATCTCAAGGGCTCGCCCGGCGCGGAGACCTGCTTGGCATCAATGGCCACCACGATGCACTGGGAACCCACCTTGTCGGCTGCCTCGCGCACGAAATCCGGGTTGAACACGGCCGCCGTGTTGATGGACACCTTGTCAGCACCGGCGTTGAGCAGGCGACGGATGTCGTCCACCTTGCGGATGCCGCCGCCCACGGTCAGGGGGATGAAGACCTCCTCAGCCACCTGTTCCACCACGTGGACGATGGTCTCGCGCTCGTCGGAACTGGCGGTGATATCCAGAAAGGTGATTTCGTCAGCGCCCTCGGCGTCGTAGCGCCGCGCCACCTCCACCGGGTCACCCGCATCGCGGATGTCCACGAAGTTCACGCCCTTGACCACCCGACCGCTGTCCACGTCCAGGCAAGGAATGATGCGCTTGGCTAGCATCGGCTTGCGCCCTCCTCAGCCGCTGGCATGCTGATCCACCAGAGCCTGGGCCTCGGAGAGTTTCACGCCGCCCTCATACAGGGCACGCCCCACGATGACGCCGTCGATCCCCTCGTGGGCCACTTCACACAGGCGGCGGATGTCCTCGATGGACGTGACGCCGCCGGAGGCAAACACGGGCACCTTGACCGAGCGGGCCAGACTCACCGTGGAGTCGACATTCACGCCCTGCATCATGCCGTCCCGGGAGATGTCGGTGAAGATGATGCCGGCCACGCCATCCTGCTCGAAGTGCTGGGCCATATCCTCCACATCGTGATGTGAGAGCTTGGACCAGCCGTCGATGGCCACCTTGCCGTTGCGTGCGTCCAGGCCGACGATGATGCGGCCGGGGAATTCCAGGCAGAGGTCGTTGACGAAGTGGGGCGCACTGACCGCCTTGGTGCCGATGATCACCCACTGCACGCCGGCATCCAGATAGACCTGCACGGTGTCGTCATCGCGGATGCCGCCGCCCACCTGCACCGGGAGGTCCGGGAAGCGGTTGACGATCTCGCTGATGATGTCCGCATTGCGGGGCTTGCCGGCAATGGCCCCGTCCAGATCCACCAGGTGCAGGCGTCGGGCGCCCTCGTCCACCCAGCGGGCAGCCATGTCCACCGGGTTCTCGGAAAATACCGTGGAGTCATCCATGCGCCCCTGGCGCAGGCGCACGCACTTGCCTTCTTTCAGGTCGATGGCCGGAATCACCAGCATGATCACAATCCCCTGGGTTGGTCTCTAAACGCCGCCGGTCCAATGCATGAAGTTCTTCAGCAGGGTCAGACCCGGGGCGGCACTTTTTTCCGGGTGACACTGGATGGCAAAGATATGGTCCTGGGCCACGGCCGACGCAAACGGCAGGCCGTACTGCGTGGTGCCAGCCACCACCTGATAACTGGCGGGCACCACGTGATAGCTGTGCACAAAATAGAAGCGGCTGTCCTGATCGATGCCTTCCCACAAGGGATGGGCACGGGTCTGGTGAACCTGATTCCAGCCCATGTGCGGGATCTTGAGACGCTGGCCCTGCGCGTCCACCTGATGATCCTCGAAACGGCGCACGCCACCGGCGATCAGCCCCAGACAATCGGTGCCGCCATTTTCGTCGCTTCGGTCCATGAGCACCTGCAGGCCCATGCAGATACCCAGGAAGGGTCGCGTGGTCGCTGCCTCGGTGAGCACGGGGATGAGTTTCCGATCCCGCAGCGCCGCCATGCAATCCCGGGCTGCCCCCTGGCCGGGGAAGACCACCCGGTCTGCCTCGAGGATGTCATCGGCGCCTTCCACCAGACGCACCCGGGTATCGGCGGGGGCCACATGTTCCAGGGCCTTGACCACGGAACGCAGGTTGCCCATGCCGTAATCGACCACTGCGATAAATTTCATGGGATCAGGATCTTCAGCAAGGTCTTGGGAAAGATTTACAGGCTGCCCTTGGTGGAGGGTGTCACCCCCTGCATGCGGGGATCCGGTTCGGCGGCCATGCGAATGGCACGCCCAAACGCCTTGAACAGGGTCTCGGCCACGTGGTGGGCGTTGTGCCCCCGCAAGCTGTCCAGGTGCAGGGTGACACGGGCATGGTTCACAAAGCCGTGGAAAAACTCTTCGAACAGGTCCACATCGAAGTCACCGATGCGGGCACGGGGGTACTCCACGTGATACTCCAGGCCCGGGCGACCGGAAAAGTCCACCACCACCCGCGACAAGGCCTCATCCAGCGGCACATAGGCGTGGCCGTAGCGACGGATGCCCTGCTTGTCCCCCAGGGCCTCGGCAAAGGCCTGACCCAGGGTGATGCCCACATCTTCGACAGTGTGGTGGGCGTCGATGTGCAGGTCCCCCTCGGCCTGGATGCTCAGGTCCAGGCAGCCATGGCGGGCCACCTGATCCAGCATATGGTCCAGGAAGGGAACGCCCGTGGCGAACTCGCCGCGGCCCTGACCGTCCAGGTTCAGGCGCACGTCGACGCGGGTTTCCAGGGTATCTCGCTTGATCTGAGCTGTGCGGGGATTCATGGCTAAGACAGACCGATGGGTAAAGCGGCATCCTAACACAGCCGGCGCCAACACAGTGGGGAACAAATTCGCATCTTGCTTGTCTTGGGCACCCACCTTCGGTAAGGTGCCAAAAAAGTGCAATATTGACTTCGGTTGTGTTCAGGCGGTCATTGCACCGCGGGAGTGGTTGAACCGACATGTCGGCCCCGAAGATTCTTGACCTCGGCAGTCTCAAGCAGGCCTGCAAGAGTTGCAGCCTCCATGACCTTTGTCTGCCGCTTGGAGTGGGAGATGAGGAGCTCCAGATGCTGGAGCGAATCATCAACCGCCGCCGCCCACTGCAACGCAAGGATCACCTGTACCGACCGGGTGACCGATTGCACTCCATCTACGCAGTGCGCTCCGGCACGGTGAAGACCTACACCCTCACCGACGATGGCCAGGAACAGATCACGGGCTTTCACCTGCCCGGCGAGTTGCTGGGGCTGGATGCCATCAGTGACGGCGTGCACCCCTGCGCCGCCCGGGCCCTGGAAACCACCAGCATCTGCGAGATCCCCTTCGATCGCCTGGAGGAACTCTCCGTGCGCATCCCGGGGCTGCAGCACCAGCTGTTCCGCATCATGAGTCGCGAGATCCAGACCGACGAGCAATTCATGATGCTGCTGGGCAAGAAGGCCTCCGACGCCCGCCTGGCAGCTTTCCTCCTGAGCCTGTCCACCCGCCTGGGCATGCGCGGCTTCTCCCGCACCGAATTCAACCTCACCATGTCCCGCAACGACATTGCCAATTACCTTGGCCTGGCGGTGGAGACCGTGAGCCGGCTGTTCACCCGGTTCCAGAGTGCCGGCCTGATCGAGGTGAACCGCAAGCTGATCACCATTTTCGACCTGGAAGGCCTGCAGGTGGTGGCCGGCGCCCAGCCCGTGGAAGAACTCCGGAACTGCCCGGGCCAGTGCGAGGGCGATCAGCCCCAGGGAAACTGAAGGCTTTCTCGCTTCCGGGAGATCAAGCCCCCGCTTGTTGACGCGGCTACTGGCTCTCCACCTGCAGCCCGTGCAGCCTCAGGCGGGCGCGCAGCGTATTGCGTGACATGCCCAACTCCTCGGCCACCCGACTTCGGTTGCCCGCGAAGGCCTCCAGCAGGGATTGCAATGCGAGCCCCTCCACTTCCTCCAGCATTTCCCTCACCCGCCCACCCGCAATGGCACGCTGAATCAGCGCTGCCAGGGCCGTTTCGGAGCAGGTATCGTCGCCTCCTTGCGTATGGGTCCCAGGGAACAGTGGAAGATGGTCGATGCGACCTACCCGGGTACGTACCGCGGCCTGATAGACGATGTTCTTTAGCTCCCTCACGTTCCCGGGCCAGTGATAGGCCACCGCCTCCGCCTGAGCCTGCTCGGAGATGTCGGTAATATGGAGACCCAACTTCAGGTTGGCGTCCGACACAAAGGCGCGCAGCAGGGCCCGAACATCGTCGGTCCGTTCGCGCAGGGCCGGGATGTGGATGGGTAACTGAGAAAGCCGATAATAGAGATCTCGGCGGAATCGCCCAGCCTCCACGTCCTGCTCCAGATCGCGGTTGGTGGCGGCAATGACGCGTACATCGGCGGCCCGGGGCTCGGAGTCGCCCAGACGATGGAACTGCCGGTCCTCCAGGAAGCGCAACAACTTGGCCTGAAAGGCCATGGGCATGTCGCCCACCTCATCCAGCAGCAGCGTGCCCCCGTGGGCCGACTCGATCCGGCCCACACCATCCGCAATCGCGTTGGTATAGGCTCCACGGGCATAACCGAACATCTCCGCCTCCAGCAGCCCTTCGGGTATCGCGGTGCAGTTGATGGCCACATAGGGCCGATGGGCCCGGACGGAATGACGATGTATGCAATGGGCGGAAACCTCCTTGCCCACCCCCGTTTCTCCCGTGAGAAGCACGTTGAGATCGTTGGAGGCGGCAACACCCAGTTGCTTGTAAACACTGAGGATCTGCGAAGACGTGCCGAGTATCGCCGGGCAATCCTCCCGCAGCACGTCCGCGTCGGTGCTGTCCAGGCAGCTCATGCGGGCTTCGCCGATGGCCTTCCTGAGTTGGTCGCGGCAAAGAGGTTCGGTCAGCACATCCAGGGCGCCCAGTCGGGCGGCGAGGATCACCTGTTCGGGCGCAAGCCCATCCCCCACCAGAATGGTCGGCTGGGCCCTGCTGGATTCCATGACGGCTTCAAGACGTGGCAACCCCGGAGCCTCTGCCCCGCTCTCCCGAACGAGTGCCACTGAGGCGCGCTCCGCAGCAACCACGTCTTCCGGGCGCGCATGGTTGAACACAAGGCCCTGTTCACGCAACCAGCGCTCCAGTTTCCTGCACTCGTGGCCGTGCCAACCGATCAGCATGACATTGCCGGTCATGGTATCCATCGCTCTCCTCCTGGCCCCGCCATGTCTGCTGACTACCGCATGGCTTATGTTTGTGCCTTTACGGTATAAGCATGAGGATCGCACCGATAAGACACATTGATTATTATCAATGGAAATACCTGTATAGCCAGAGTGGCTTTAGGGGTCAAGCGCCGATTGCATCCAGGCTGGGCGTCTCGAGCAAAAAAGAGCCCCCTGGCGCATTACGGGCGAGGGGGCTCAGGAGACCCCTCATGGGGCCTGGAGGATCGCTCAGCCGGCCTTAGCGGGGGCGCACGTCATGTACCCGGCTGATATCGGCCTCACCGCCCGGGCCATGACAATTGGCGCAGCCCTCCTGCATGGGGTCCGGGTTGTCCAGGGTGGCCGTGACGGAGCCACCGCGCTGCAGGATATGGTCACGCAGCCAGGCTTCGTCGGTATGACAGGAGGTGCAGACCGAGGCGATGGGACTGAACCGTTCGTGCTGGTGGATATCCGTCACGTTGTTGTCGGCACCGAACTGATCGGTTCCAGCGTTGGTGAAGTTGGCGTTATCCCAGTCGAAGGTGCGGATGCTGGAGCCGATCACACCCGCCTGCAGGGGCAGCTGGTAGCTGTCCTCCACGTGGCAGGTGTTGCAGTTGCCCACACTGCCCGGGAAGTGAGCCTCGCCGTCCCAAGGACCTTGTGGGTCCCATGTACCTGCCGGTGTATCCCGGTCCAGCGGACCGCCGAAGACATTATCGCGAAGCTGAATCCCGTCACCGCCCATCTGTGCACGGTGTACATGGTGGATCATGCGCTTGAAGTCCTTGGACTCCTCGAACTTACGGTCGTGGATCCCGAGATTGCCCAGGCGGCCAAAGGCGATGAAGGGCTGGGTACCTGCCGAGATATCCGTATTGCTCGGGTTATGACAGAGCACGCACAGCTCCGGGCTGTTGCGACGATTGCCGCCATGCTTGGCAAAGCGAATGTGGCAGGAGCGACAGGTTTCCTCCACATCCACCACCTTGCGCCGGGGCTCGGCCACGGCGTTGCCGATGGCGAACTCGGTGGTGCGGTGCAGGGCGTTGACCAGTGGGGTGCGACCGTCGTCCCAGACGCTTTCCACATCCCCCAGCGCATCCATGGGCACCACCTGATTCTGTACCGCCACGGTGCCCACGCCGTGCTCGGGCAGGCTGGTACGGGCCTGGTCCGGCAGTTGATATGTCACCTGGTAATAGCCGCTGCTTGCCTCCGAAATGGTCAGTGCTGACCCATCGCCACCGTTGGTCCAGCAGGCTGCATTACAGCCCACATCCGTCGTCCTTCCGGGCCAGCTGGGGTCGGTGGAGTGTGTGTAATCCGCTGAAATGAGCCCGGAAGCATTCTGCTCACGCCAGCCCACCACAAAACTCAACTGGAAACGTGCGTTGTCATCATGGCGCAGGAAGGTGTTTCGACCATCGTCGCGCACCCGCAGGCGAAAGCTGACTGTGCCCTCTTTGCGATCCAACATGGCCCCTTCGGAGCCGAACTGAATGGTGAGTTGGTCCTCACGAATGGCGGCGCGGGTGAAGCTTAGATGGGCACGCTTCATGCGTACTCGGTTCATTCCATTTTGCTCAATTCCCCGCAAACCAATGTGCTCCGAGTCATCGATCACGTTCTGATTGTGACAACTTCCGCACATTGATCCAGAACTATAGAGAGTCTGGCCGGCAGCTGATCCAACATTATCCCAAGATTCACCCGTCTCTGGCTCTGGCGCTTCCACGTCATGGCGATGACCTGTCCGCCAGTCACCTCGAGGCCCCGCATTAGATGCTCCAAACACTGCAGCCAGCATTGCAGGAAGTCGATCATCTTCAGCACTGTTGGCCGTCGTGTTGCCGCCTGAATGCAAATTATCGTCACTCAGCCAGAAAACACTGTCATGGCAGGATGCACATACCTCAACAGTACGAGAGCCGCCTTCGTGCCAGTTATCGCCGTCCGGAGTCACCACGGCCAGTTGCTGACGAGCAAGTCGATCCTCGCCACCAGCAACCAGGACGAGTTCATCATGCGTCTCTTGCCCCATGTGGCACTTCACGCAATTGTCGATCCCTCGCGATGCCGTTCTTGGTAGGGCCCGCCCTTCTCTGTCAACACCCTGCGGAGGATGTCCCGTAACCGAATCAACGTCACCATCCTCATGCACGGCCTGGGGGAAACGCAGATTGCTGAAGTTGTTGTTGCGAATGAAGTAGGGGACGCCAGCACGCACGCTGGGCAGGGTCTCCCCCCGGTGGATCTTGTGCACCATCTGCTTGAAATCGACGCTGCGGCCGCTGACCGGATCGACACTGCCCGGATTGTGGCAGGTAACGCAGTACTGGGGCTCCACCCGATTGCCGCCATGCTTGGCCAGGGTGCCGTCGTGGCAGGTGTTGCAACTCTCCAGGGAGATGATGTCGCGAGTAGCGTCCACGCCGTGCATGGGGGTCTCGCCGGTGGCCGGGATGAAGTCGAACCAGGCGTTGGTGGCGGGCAGGCCACCGCCCAGTTGCATGCCGACGCGGTGAGTCCACTCCGGATTGTAATCCACCGTATAGGTGAGGGTTTCGCCGGAGCCCTCGATGCGCACGCCCCTCGGCAGGGTGGTGCCATCTGCCCAGGTGCAACGCACGTCCCTTCCCAGGTCATCGGAAAATTCGTGCCCATCGTGTGAACCGTCTTCCACACAGCGCCATAAATCTGCAAGATTGTCGCCCCTGATGGTGCGGCTCGCGGCATTCACATCCAGACTGAAGGTATAGCGATACTCGCCATTGCCCAGGTTCTCGAGTGTGCCGTTGTTGCTGTTCTCCACGGCCCCCTGGATGGCATTGCCGAACATGGGAGCGCCGTCGGGGTTGTTGTCGGAAACGGCGTGCGCCCAGCCCGTGGGATTCACCTGCCTTTCCCGGGTGATGTAATTCACCCAGTCGTAACCCACACCATACCGACTACGCGGTGCCAGCTTGGCGAAGGTGAAGCTGGCATTTTCCAGATCCGTGATGGGTACACCCGTATCGTCCAGGAGTGTGAACTCCACCACCGGGTGTCCGTCCTCGCCAACGCTGGCGCTGGTAATGCTCAGACCGAGCCCCTCCGCCGGCGCGGTGGCCACGGGCGTGGTGGTGGGTTCATCCACTGAACCATCGAAGCCGTCGTCGCTGGGCAGACAACCCGCCAGGATCAGGGCAAGGGTCGCCAGCAAAAGGGTGACCAGGGCGCGTGGCGTACGCCGGTTCGCCGATCGTGATCGGATGAAATCATCGGTCATGGATGACATGCTCCCCACCTCCGGGTCTTGACGGTCTTGCGGCCAGGGTTGGCGTGCGTTGCCTGAGTGTTGTTGGTAAGACATGGTGTGTGGCCCTCACCCCAACCCCTCTCCCGCCAGCGGGAGAGGGGCTATCAAGTGACTCCGCTCCCAGTCAGCGGGAGAGGGTCTTTGTTGTTTTCAGAACCGGTAGCGCAGGGCGCCGGCGATCAGATGCGTGGTGTAATCGGGGCTATCCTGGTCCAGCAGGATCAGGTTGCCCACGCCGGTCACGCCCACGCCATCGACTCCCCAGTCCTTCTCGCGGTAGCGCTCCACCATGTAGCGCAGACGGAAATCCAGGTTCTCGTTCACCCTGTAATCCCCGTAGAGGCTGAACTGGGTGAGTCGGCTATCCAGGCTGGGATAAACACCCCCTCCGCCGCCCTCCACCAGGGTGCGCAGGCGTCCGGAGGTTTCCACATGCAGGACCTCGGCGCCCACAGTGAACCGGTCGGGCCTCAGGTCGTACTCGCCCCCCACCCCCAGGGTGACGGACTCGTCGTCACGGTCGGAACGCCAGTTTCGAGGGTCAGCAAACGCCAGAGCCTCGCGTCCCGCCTGGCGGGCCTCGGTGCGTTCATAGGCATAGAAGCCGTAGGTGGTGATCCGATCAGTGGGCACCCAGGACAGGTCCACGGCCCACACCTGGCGTTCGGCCTGCTGCAGGCCCAGTTCCGAGCGGGTGTAGTCATCGTCGATCCACTGCACGCGCGGGGTCACCTGGATGCGGTCGGTGACGTGAAAGCTGGCATAGGCGCTGGCGGTACGCCGGTCCCGGTCGGCCAGATAATACTGACGCAACTCCTCGGGGCCGGTCTCGCGCTCGTACTGGGAACCCCGCTGTTCGGCGTAGCCCAGTTCCACGTTGAGGCTGGTTCGGGGCAGTGCCCGGCTGCGCACGCCGATCCGGTAGGCGGTCTCGTCGGTATCCTTGCGGTCGGAGAAGGTGCGTTCACGCTCGTCCCGGACCACGCCCAGGTTCAGGTGAGTACGGTCCTGCACCCGGTAGCTGGCATCCAGGTGGTAGCGGTTCTGGGTGTAGCTGACCGGGCGGGTGGCCACCACACGGTTATCCAGTTCGTATTCGTAGGCATTGGTGCGGTTGTCCCGGTCGTCGTAGCGATAACCGGCCCTCAGGTTGACGCGCGGATGGGGCCGACCACTGGCTCGAAGGTTTACCAGCGTGGTGTTGATGCGTCCGTTCAGTGATCCGGGCAGCCCCGCCACATCCTCGACGAAACGTTCATCCTGGGTCATGCGTCCCAGGGCCACGTCTGCCCCCACACGACCGGTATCGCTGAAGCTGTAGCCCAGCGAACCGGTCACCTGGTGGAACTGATTGTCCGGCTCCAGGCTGACGGTGCCCACCGCATCCCCCGCTCCCGACCAGTCCGGGCGCGTGGCATCGGGCACGTCCAGGCTGTGGCCGTCCCGTTGCGAGAAGACGGATAGCTGGTAACCCAGGCGGCCCTGGAGTTCGTCGCCGTCATAGGTGACATCCGCCTCGAACCGGGTGGTCTCGTAATCCACCGGCACCGGCACCAGGGAGGAACGCTCCTGGGTCCAGAAGTGATTGTTGTTCACGCCGCGGATGATGGTTCCGTCCTTGCGCTCGTGATGCACGGCCGTGCTGGCTCGCCAGCGGGTATCCAGGTTGACGCGTCCACCGGCGCCCAGGCCCTGGCGCGAGGTGCCCAGGGTGCGCTCGGTCAGGAAGGCGTCGGCCACTTCCCGCCCGCCGTCCTCGGGCAGGCGCAGATTGCCGGACCCACTGCCCCGATACGGGGTGCCCAGATTCCGGTAGAGGGTGTTGGGGATTTCCCGGTAGTAAAAGAAGCTGCTGTAACGCCCCTGGTCGCCGGCATCCAGACGCAGGCTGCGTGAATCCAGCCCCAGATTGCGGCCCTCCAGGCGCCAGTAGCGGGCACTTTCACTGTTCTGGGCATCCTGCCCCTGGAGCAGGAAGCCCATGTCCAGAAACCACCCTTCCTCGTTCACTCCGGTGAAGCGCCCCAGACGGAAGGAGTCGTTATCCAGATACCCCAGCCCCAGACGAACCTCCCGCCGCACCGTGTGCTCCACGCCGGGCCGATCGGCAATGGCCGCCGCGGCCTCCTGGGCGGCTTCGCGCACTTCGTCGTCAGGCTGGGCCCAGGCCGGAACAGGGATCAGACCCAGGGCACACAGGCCCATGATCAGAGCCGTCTTTCGTGATGCATGCATGAGGTGTTCTCCTCTCGTCCCCCGGTTGCCGTCACCCGCGCCATCACTCCTTGAAGACATGGCCGCGGGGATGGTTGGTGCCGTGGATCTGGCTGTGGCAATTGAGGCAACTGCGCCCCTGTACACGGAAGTCCATGCGGGCCGCACTCAGACCCACGTCGGAATGAGTGCCCAGGTGGCATTGCTGGCACAGACCGGGCGATCGGGCCTGAAGCAGGGGGCGATGAATGGAGCCATGGGGGTCGTGGCAGGTCACGCAGGACTCCCGGACCGGGTTGTGCTCCCAGAGGAAAGGCCCGCGCTTCTCGGCGTGGCAGTTGAAACAGGTCTCGTTGATCGTGTGCCCCACCAGCTTGTTGGGGCCGGGCGTGCCATGGGGATTGTGGCAGTCGGTGCACTCCATGATCCCTTCCGGGACCGGGTGATGGGAGGGTTTGCCGAAGTCGGCCCGACGGTCCAGGTGACAGCTACCGCAGACCTCCATCTGGGTGTCGGCCTTGAGCAGCCTGGGGCGCTCGTTGTGCATGGCGTGACAGTTCACGCAGGCCAGGCCGGAGAATTCGTGCGTGCTGCCCTTCCAGTGGCGACGCGCCCCCTCTTCATGACAGCTCAGGCAGGGCTGGTTAAGACGCTCGGGGCTCTCCTTTTCGATATTGAAGAGGGTTTCCATCCCCGGGCCGTGGCAGGCGTTGCACATGCCCTGGGAGAACGGCGTGCGCTCATCGGCCGTGAACGCGTGGGGCGAATTGAAGATGCGCTGAACGTGCTCCTCGATCTGCGCGGTGCGGTCCACCACCACCTCCGGGATCTTGTCCACTCCCCGGATCGGTCGTTCGGGATCCGCCTCGATCGCCCAGACCGTAGCCGGGCCCGCGGTCGCCAGCGCCACGGCCGCGACGATCAAAATCAGCCATTGCCTCATTACTTCCCCCTCTGATGTCTGGTCCTTTGTTGTTGGAGATCCCCCCCCGGCAGCGGGTCGCTCGGGGGCGATTCAGCGGACGGACCAGCCTTCGGTGAGAGGAGCAGCAGGAGTCGTGCCAAAACCATATAAATGGTAATGGATTGATTACGCTGTTTTTTTATGAGGTCATTCGAGACGAGCCCGGGTAACTATTGATCAATCGCAAGCAGGGGCGATCAAAAGGTCACCAGGGGAGAGGGTCTGGGTGACTCACCCTCACCAGCTTTTCGGCATCAGGGGTGACTCACCACCTTCATGCGTGAGGGTCAGCGGGCGGAACCCGCAACGACAAGGTGACCGGCCCATCATTGATGAGCGAGACGGCCATATGGGCTCCGAACTGGCCCGTGGCGACATGCGGCCAGGCGTGACGGGCCTGGCTCACCAGCTCATTGAACAGACGCTCGCCTTCCTCGGGCGGGGCGGCAGGGGTGAAACTGGGGCGCATGCCCTTGCGGGTGTCGGCGGCCAGGGTGAACTGGGGTACGAGCAGCAGGCCACCCTGGATATCGCGGACGGACAGGTTCATGCGACCCTCGGCATCCTCGAACACCCGGTAACCCAGCAGTCGCTCCAGCAGGCGTTCGACCTGGGCGGGGCCATCGCCCCGCTCCACCCCCACCAGCACCAGCAGGCCGACGTCGATGGACCCGACTGTTTGACCGTCCACCTCCACGCTGGCGCGCGTCACCCTCTGCAGCAGGCCGATCATGCCAGACGATCCGCCAGGGCGTTGGTGGCGGCCACCAGTTCGCGGGTGATCCCTGGCTCGCTGGCGGAGTGACCGGCATCGGGCACGATATGCAGATCCGCCACCGGCCATGCCTTGTGCAGGGCCCAGGCCTGATCCACGGGACAGACCACATCGTAACGGCCATGCACGATGGTGCCCGGGATATCGGCGAGCAGATGGGCATCACGGAGCAACTGGTCCGGCTCCAGAAAGCACAGGTGCTTGAAGTAATGGCATTCAACCCGGGCCAGACTCAGGGCCACATAAGGGTCCTGGAAATGCGCCACCACGCGTGGATCGGTGGTCAGGGTGGCGGCCCGGCCCTCCCATTGAGACCATGTCTTGGCGGCCGCCATGCGCGCCACCTCGTCATCGCTGGTGAGCCTACGATAGTATGCCTCCACCATGTCATCACGCTCTGCCTCGGGAATGGGCTCCAGATAGTCTTCCCAGTAATCCGGGAACAGTCGCCCGGCGCCATCCTGATAGAACCACTGGATGTCCTGGCGCCGGCACAGGAAGATCCCCCGCAGGATCATGCCCAGCACCCGCTGCGGGTGGCGCTGGGCATAGGCCAGGGCCAGGGTGGAGCCCCAGGAACCACCGAAGACGACCCAGCGATCGATGCCCAGGTGCTCGCGGATGCGCTCCATGTCGTCCACCAGATCCCAGGTGGTGTTGTTCTCCAGGCTCGCGTGAGGGGTGGAACGGCCGCAGCCTCGCTGATCAAACAGCACGATCCGGTACCGGGCGGGATCGAAGAAACGCCGGTGCCACACATCACAACCAGCGCCCGGCCCGCCATGGAGGAAGATCACCGGCAACCCCGAGCGGTTGCCACACTCCTCCAGGTACAGACGATGAGTGTTGTCCACGCTCAGTTGCTGGGAACCATGGGGCTGGATGCTGGGGTAAAGAAGATCGCTGGGCATGGGCGCTCACCGCTGAAGGGAAAATACTGACCCGTATTTTAAAAGTAATGACACGATCCATGTGTTGGAGAGTTCAAGAAATGGTGGCATTGAGGCCCCGGCCAGGCGGCGCCCTGGGGCAGCGCCATGAGACCAGGCATCGACTGGCGTGAGGGAGCAAAAACAGGAGGTTTTCGGGGCGACGACGCCGTGTAGGAAAATCCCTACAGAAAAAACCCGCAAAACGGCAAAAAAGGGCTTTTCAGGCGTTACAGACCCGACACTTCGTGTGGGATCATATTCCCCATGGTGCAAGACGCGCCGGGCAAGGAACCCTGGATTGCCGGGATCAAGGATTGACACCAGCCAGGCGTGGAAAGAATCCACTTGGGAGGCAAGGACGCCGCTTCAATCACCTTATGCCAGGATGGCATGGCCCTCGTCAGGGATGGCGAGGGTTTTTTTTGCCCGCAAGACGCAGCGGTCTTCCCCGGGCTTGCCCACCGCCCACCCAGTGGTTATCGTCGGTCAGCCATGACCCAGCCCACACGCCCTTCCCGCTCTCTCATCCGCTGCACCGGCCGCGCCATCGGCGATTTTCGCATGATCCGCGAAGGGGATCGACTGCTCCTGGGGCTCTCGGGAGGCAAGGATTCACTCACCCTGCTGCATCTGCTGCTGTACTTTCAGGCCCGGGCACCGGTGCGTTTTGAACTGGGCGCGGTCACCATCGACCCCCAGACCGGCCTGACCGACAAACGAGCGCTGATTCCCTATCTGGATGACCTGAAGGTGCCCTACCACTACGTGAGCGAGCCCATCCTGGAGCGGGCCGAAAAGCATCTGGACAACCATTCTTACTGTGCCTTCTGCTCGCGCATGCGCCGTGGACTGATCTACCGCACCGCCCGGGAGCACGGATATACGGCGATCGCGCTGGGCCAGCACCTGGATGACCTGGCCGAGAGTTTTCTCATGAGCGCCTTCAACGGAGGGCGCCTGAAGACCATGAAAGCTCATTACCGGATTGAAAGCGGTGACCTGCGGGTGATCCGCCCACTGGTCTATGCGCGAGAGCGTCAGATCCAGGATTTTGCCCACGCCGCCGCACTGCCCATCCAGGACGAGAACTGTCCCACCCGCTACGGCACGCCCACCCAACGCCCGCGCATGAAGGCCTTGCTGGCCCGGGAGGAGGCCGATAACCCCCATCTCTTCAAGAGCCTGGTGCGCACCTTGATGCCGCTGATGTCCGTGGGCCTGGATGACGTGCCCCAGGCGGATGAGGCCGACGCACCTGGCGCCGCCAACCCAACGGAGGCGGTTGTTTCATGGAAGCCCTGATCCGGCTGGCCTTCGCCCTGCTGGCCCGCCTGCCTCTGAGGGTCAATCACGCCCTGGGGGCGGGCCTGGGGTGGCTTGCCTGGGGATTGCGTACTGACCTTCGGCGCGTGTCGCTGATCAATCTGGGACTGTGTTTTCCCGAGCAGGACGCCGGCTGGCATCGGCGCGTGGCCCGGGCCAGCCTGATGGAAACGGGCAAGACCCTCACGGAAGCCCCCTGGCTGTGGCATGCAGGGCCGCAACGGATCGCGGCCCTGCGCCAGGCCGGCGAGGGCGAAGCGCACCTGACCGAGGCCCTGACACAGGGTCGGGGGGCCTTCTTCGTATCGCCGCATCTGGGCAGTTGGGAATATTCCGGATTACAGGCCGTGAGCTTCGGCCCCATGACCAACCTCTACCGCCCGCCACGCATGCAGGCCCTGGATGCCCCCCTGCGGGAGGCGCGCCAGGCCACCGGTGCCCAACTGGTACCCACGGACCGCCGCGGCATCCGCCTGATCAAGGAAGCCCTGGCCCGGGGGGAAATCGTCGGCATGCTGCCGGATCAGACCCCCAAGGGGGCTCAGGGGGTGTTTGCACCCTTCTTTGGCCAGCCAGCCATGACCATGACCCTGCTGCCCAAGCTGGCGGCCCACCGCCACACGCCGGTGGTCTTCGCCTTTGCCGAACGCCTGCCCCGGGGCCTGGGCTATCGATACCGGTGCATCCCGGCGCCAGAGGCCATTTACGACCAGGACCCGCAGGTGGCCGCAACAGCAGTGAATCATGCGGCCGAGGCGCTCATACGGCAATGTCCCGAGCAGTACATGTGGAGTTACAAGCGGTTCAAGGTCAGGCCCGCCGACACGCCCGGGCGGTATTGATGCGGGCATTCATTCATCAATGAACGCCACGGCCACCTCACGATCACCCACTCGCACCACACGCCCATGAACCAGGGGCGGTGCCTCACCATCCCCCAGGGCACCCTCCACACGCACCTGGATCCGCTCCCCCATCACCGGGGCATCCTCACCTGCGACCAGCAGCAACACGCCATTGCCGCTCAGATCACGGGTTTGAACCCTGCGGGCGGGGCGACCCTCACGAAACAATTCCACCGCCACCTCCACTGGCAGACGGGGATGCTGACGCCGATCCGATTCCATCTCTTCAAGACTCCCAAGGGCTGGCACGGTCCGGCAACTTGGCGGACAGGGCATTCATGACAATAGGTTCTTATAACCTCATTTATCCATATTGGATCAATCGCCATACCTGGCTATATATTGATCCATCGCAAGTAATTCGCGATTGGACCCGGATTGCTTCTAAGGATATGCTGATATTGAATTTAGGTAGCCACCCAAGGGTCGGCCGCCTCAGACGAGAAGACCAAACACCTGGAGAAGCTTGCCCGTCATGATACGCAAACACATTACATCCGCCACCCTGGCCCTGGCTGCCATCGGCGCCGTATCGGTAGTCCAGGCGGACGTCACCCGGGGCGAACTGATGGCCACCACCTGCTTTGCCTGCCATGGCACCGACGGACACAGCGCCGGATCCATGCCCAGCATCTACGGGTATCCCCCCGAGATCATGATCAATCAGATGAAGGCCTTCCGTGATGGCCGGCGTCCGGCCACGGTCATGGATCGTCATGCCACCGGCTACACCGATGAGGAAATCGAACTCATCGCCGAATACCTGAGCCGACAATAACAAGCAGGGGGCTTCACATCATGCAACAGCGATTTTCACGCAGAAACTTTCTCCGTGCACTGGGGGCCGGGGGAGCCGCCACTGCACTGGCCGCCTGCGGCACCATGCCGGGAGCGCGCCGTCGCGGCCCCAACGTGGTGGTTGTGGGGGGCGGCCCCGGAGGCGCCACCACGGCCAAATACCTGAAACGGTTCAACCCCGGCATTCAGGTCACCCTGGTGGAGCCCAAGGCCACTTACCATACCTGCTTTGGCTCGAACTGGGTGCTCGGCGGCCTGGCCGAAATGGACGACATCGCGCAGACCTACGGGGCGCTGAAGGACCGGCACGATGTGAATATCGTGCAGGATACGGTCACTGCCATTGATCCCGATGCCAGGCAGGTACGCCTGGCCGGGGGAGACACCCTTTCCTACGACAAACTGGTGGTCTCCCCGGGGATCGACTTCCGCTTCGACGCGGTGGAAGGCTACAGCGAGGCGGTCTCCCGGGACATCCCCCATGCCTGGAAAGCGGGTGAGCAAACCCGCATCCTCAGGGATCAGTTGCGCGCCATGGACGATGGCGGGGTCTTCGTGCTGGTGGCTCCGGGCAATCCCTTCCGCTGCCCCCCAGGGCCCTATGAGCGGGCCAGCATGGTGGCCCACTACTTCAAGCAGCACAAACCCCGCTCCAAGGTCATCATCCTTGATAACAAGGAGAACTTCTCCAAGCAGGGTCTGTTCATGGCCGGCTGGGAACGCCTCTACGGGGACATGATCGAATGGGTGCCCAGTTCCCAGGGTGGCCAGGTGGAGCAGGTGGACCCCGAGACACGCACCGTGTATTCGGACGGGGGACTGACCCGCTTCCGCGCCGACGTACTCAACTTCGTGCCGTCACAGCAGGCGGGTGCCATCGCCCGGGAGGCCGGCCTGGCAGACGACACGGGCTGGTGCCCGGTGGATCAGCTCACCTTCCGGTCAGACAAGCACGAGGACATCTTCGTGATCGGGGATGCCTGCATCGCCGGCGCCATGCCCAAGTCGGGACACTCGGCCAACACCCAGGGCAAGGCGGTGGCAGCGGCCATCGTGCGGGCCATGAACGACCAGGACATGCTGCCCCTGTCCACGGTGAACACCTGCTACAGCCTGATCGGCCCCGATTACGGCATCACGGTGGCGGCGGTGTATCGCTTCGAGGATGGCGGTATCGCCGGAGTGCCTGGCTCAGGCGGCGTAAGTCCCTCTGAAGCCAGCGATGCCTTCCGGCGCCAGGAGGCCCGTTACGCCCAGGGGTGGTACGACAGCATCACGGCGGACACCTGGGGCTGACAAAACCCGGGGCAGACCTGTGGGTGTGTCCCGGGGCCCGCGATGGCGTTGGGGCTTGGGCGACCGGGGGGCACCCCCACGGCCCCTGGTTTCCTTGGCCCTCAGGCGTTGAGATCGGGGATCAACTGGCTTTCCAGTCGAGCGATGGAGTCCTTCAGGATGAGCTTGCGTTTCTTCAGCCGGGTCAGGCGGATCTGATCCACGAACGGCCCTTCGGACAGGCGCTCAATGGCCTCGTCCAGGGCACGATGCTCCTCTTTGAGTTCACTCAGCCGCGTTCGCACCGAGTCCAGATTCGGGATAGTCAAGCAGAATCCTCCGCCAGGGGGTCGGCGACATCATCCCAGATCCCCGGCGTGGGCGCCATGCCCTGCACCCAGCCCCGCGCTCGATCATGACAGCGGGTACACGCGGTCGGATTGCACCAATTCCCGGGCAGGGCCTTCCGCCAGGGCCGGGGCAAACAGATAACCCTGCCCCACCTGGCATCCCAACTCACGCAGATGTGCAGCCTGACCGACTGTCTCGATACCTTCGGCCACAACGATCTTGTCAAGGGCGCCGGCGATGGAAATCACTGCCTGGATGATGGCGGCGTGGCCGGCATCCACACTCAGACGACGCACGAATGAACGGTCAATCTTGACCACATCGAAGGGAAAGTCGCGCAACTGGCTCAGGGAGGAGTAACCGGTGCCAAAATCATCAATGCAAAGGGACACGCCGATGGCCTTCAGGCCCTCCATGACCTCCAGGGCCTGGGCGGCATTCTCGATCAGGGCCGACTCGGTGAGTTCCACCTTGATGCAGGCCCCGGGTATCTGATGGTGCTCCAGAGCTGCGGCCAGCACAGACACCAGTTCCGGATCCCGCAACTGCTTGCCCGACACGTTCACATTCACGGGCAGACAGGGGGCGCCGACGGCGCTGCGTTCCAGATGCCAGCGGGCCGCCTGGGCCACGCTCTCCCGGATGACCCAGCGCCCCAGGGGCAGGATCAGGCCACTGTGCTCGGCCGCGGGGATGAACACATCCGGGGGAACGGCCTTGCCGTCGGCGCTCCGCCAGCGGGCAAGGGCCTCAAATCCGACCAGACGCCCCGTCTCCAGGGCAACCAGGGGCTGATAATTGAGCTGGAACTCATTGTGCTCCAGCGCCCTGCGCATGGCGTTTTCCAGGTTGAGCCGCTCCACTGCACGCGTGTGCATGGCGGTATTGAAAAAGGCGCTACCGCCCCGGGCCCGGGACTTGGCCTGGTACATGGCCGTATCGGCGTTGCGCAGCAGCTCATCGGCACGCAGATCCTCATCCGTGCTCTTGGCGATCCCCATGCTGAAGGTGATGAACAGCTCCTCATCTCCCGCCCGGATGGGTTCGGCCATGGCGTCGCGGATGCGTTGCACCACCTTGTGGATTTCGTCTTCGTCGGGCAAATCCTCCAGCAGCACCGTGAATTCATCGCCCCCCAGGCGCGCCACGGTGTCGCCAGGACGCAGCAACCGCCGCAACCGCTCAGCCGCCTGCACCAGCACCCGGTCCCCCATGGCATGCCCCAGGGAGTCGTTGATGGTCTTGAAGTCGTCCAGGTCCAGGAACAGCACCGCAAACTCGAAATCGGCACGACGGGCCCGATAAATGGCCTGTGTAAGCCGGTCCAGGAACAGGGTCCGGTTGGGCAGGCCGGTGAGGCCATCATGCAAGGCATCGTGCCTGAGCCGCTCCTGGATACGCCGCTGCTCAGTGATGTCCGTCATGGAGCCGGCCATACGATGGGCCACCCCCTCGTCATCACGCACCGCCAGGCCACGAAAGCGCATCCACAGGTAGCCATCATGCTCATGCAGCACACGCTGGTCACTCTCCAGCCAGTCACTGCGTCCCTCCAGGTGGGCCTTCACGTCCCGCCTCAGACTGGCCACGTCGTCGGGATGCACACGCACGAACCAGGCCTCCGGGGAGTCCCCCAGGTCCACATCCCGGCAACCCAGCATGGCCTTCCAGCGGGGCGAGAAATAGATGCGGTCGGTGTCCAGGTTCCAGTCCCACAGACCATCGTTGGCCCCGGCGGCCGCCAGCTCGTAGCGCTCACGCTCCACCGACAGTTCGTGCATCTTTTCGGTCAGGGATCGGTTCTTACGCTGCACGTCCCGTTCCAGGAACTCCAGGCGATCCGCCAGGCCGAGGGTGATGCGCTCCAGCAGGGTCAGTTCATCGGGCAGTCGCGGACGACGGGAAAGATCCAGCTGCTCCCGGGCTGCCGCGAAGCGATGCTCCGCCAGCAGGGGAAGCAACCCGGCCACACGCCGCAATCGTGCCAGGGGTTGCCGGGTCAGGGCCACCACAGCCAGCATGAAGACCATCAGCCCGGCCAGACCGATGAACAGGTTCTGCCAGCGGGCCGCCGCGATCTGTCTTCGGGCCTCGGTGACGTCCGAGATCACGGCCGCCAGGACGCGATCCTCCGGGTGGGTTCCTGGCAGGTCGAAGGGCATCATTTCGAAAGAGCGATCCCCCAGCACCGCCTCTCGACGCCCCCGCCTCTCCATGGTGCTTTTTACCTGCACCAACGTCTTGTCCTCCAGCAGCGGCCGCAACACATCCTGCCGGGTGAGGGCCACCAACTGCCCCCCCTGGCTCTGGGGACGCAGGTCCAGCGTCCCATCCGGCAGTGCCTTGCCCTCGGGATCCTCGATCAGGGCAATATCCAGCTGCGAGATTCCCTGGAAGGCGAGCACCAGATCACCCAGGGTGCGGCCCAGCACGATGGCGCCCAGGGTCCCCTCCTCCCCCAGGATCGGCGCCACGGCCTTGGTCAGGCACAGCCCCTGGCAGTGGGTGAACACCAGCGGCCGTTCAGTGGCAAGCACCTGGTCGACGGCCCCCCGCATCTTGGGGCAGTCCTCGCAAGATGGCACCCCCACACTGGATTGCAGCATGACTTCCCCATCGGCATCCAGAAACGCCGCCAGTGCCAGATCCGCGTCCATCTGCAATGATGCCCAGAGCGGGCGAAAGGCCGCTTCCAGTTGGCTGACGTCCCCCGCCTGCAAGGCCTCGCGCACGCCGGACAAGGCGGGGACCAGATGGGCCAGACTCAGCAACTCCGCATGAGACTGCTGGGAAAGCCCCTCCAACTGTTCCAGGGCACGGGTCTGCTCCAGGGCGCGCTGCCCTTCGTACTGCTGTTGCAGATTGTAATGACTGAACAGGGCAAAGGTGGCCAGCAGCAGGAGCAGCAACACGCCGAAGATGGCCAGAAACTTCCACTTCAGGCTGACAAATCCCTGGGAGATGGCTTCCTGGTACATGATCAGAAGGTGAACGAGGCTTGCAGGGCAAACAGATCCCAGCGAGCCTGGCCGCCGCCCTGGTCAAATTCCGGGTTGTCCGCGAGCGGTGTGAGGGCGGTGCCATCAATGTGGTGCCACTCGGCCCGCAGCAACCATTGGGGTGTCGGCCGCCAGCCCGCGCCCACGGTCCATTGGTGCTGGTAGAAGCGATGCGGCTCACGATCGACCCCGGGTACCGGATCGAACTCCCGGGACTGGCGTGTGCCGCTGCGATCACTGGTGTCATTCCAGTGCTGTTCGTGGCGCACGAAGCCCTCCCATTGGTGATTGAAACGATAGGTGCCCTGCAGGTAGTAGCCTGCTTCTGTAAACGCACCGTCCGTAAGCGGCCCGTAGCCCTTGGGGTGCAGGCGCCGGACCACCCCCTCGGTGGTCAGACTCAGCCGCTCCCGGTTCCACTCGGCGCTGAGCACCAGGGCGTCCACTGACGTTTCGCCGGCCTCTAGCGGAGGGTTGGGCAGATCATCAGGGCGATACTCGGTGCGTACCCGGGAGTAGGTGGCCCCCAGTCGCAGGGCACCCCCATCCCGCTCATACAGCAGGCGGGCGTTCTGACCGCTGGTCAGCCTGAGCTTCCCCGGGGCATCCTGGGTGCGCAGGAAGGCCGCCTGGGTCTCGTCCTGCATGGTGGTGGGGACAGCCAGGCCCAGGTCGAACTGGAACAGGCCCCGGTCCGTGAACCACTGCCAATAGGTATGTAATCCGTCCACACCGGTATAGAAGTCCCGGAGACCCAGCCCCTCCACGTAGATGGTCTGGGGAAGGAGGATCCCCGGCCGCGTGGTGGCCACGTCCCGGGTCTCGTTGTAAAACCCGATGGGGATCTTGGCGCGACCGAGGCGCACACCGCCAACCACCGAACCGTCCAGAAGCCGATAGTCCACAAAACCGTAGTCCAGGCGAGGATCGCCGTCATACAACTCACCCGCGCGGCGGCTCACCACCTGGGCCGCCAACGCCAGGGAAGGGGTGACCATGTAGCGGGCATTGAGCCCCAGTTCCGTCAACTCGAAGCTGCCATCCCGGCTCGGCCCGTAATAGTCGTTGCCATTGGAATACAGATACCCCTGACTGATAAACCCATGCAGTTCCAGTGGCCCACCGGCCTGCGCCTGCACCTGCCCCACCCAAAGGCTGCACAGCGCGGCCAGGAAGATGCAGATTCCCTTGCCCGAGCGTTTCATCACCTGGCCTCCATGCTGATCACCCGAATGCCCGGATGGTCTGCCGGGCCGGTCACGTAGCCCACCCCCCCGGGGGTCCGACTCACCTGGCGCAGCATCTCCTGACGGGACTCAACGGTGACCGGCCCGCGGCCCGTCCCCGAGAAGATCACGCGATTCCAGGCATTTTGCAACTGGTAGGGAAAGACGCCCAGCACCTCCTTGCTGAAGGCCTCGTGGTCCGGGTGACGACTGTCCAGCACGAAAACGGTGAGGCGTTCTCCCTGAAGGGTCTGCAGGCGCATGCTGAAGATGGCACGAAGCATGGGCAGTGTGATGGCATTGTCCGGCAAGGATTCGTGGGCGATGACCACCGGAGGCGGCGCCGCATTGACCGACGGTGCCACGAGAAGGAATGCCAGCAAAAGGCAAACAAGGCCCGCAGCCCTCAGTTCCCTGAAGAGGCGATCATCCCCTGCCTTCCTGTCCCTGACTACCCCATGGGCGGGCCCTTTGTGCTCGCTGCCTGCGTGGTGTGATCTGCCTGGCTCATGCCCAGGGCTCACACGCGATCGACGTGCTTGAACCTTATCCCAAGCCCCGGGTTGCGTCCACTGATGACGTACTCACCCTGACCGATGGCGGTCCGGCCTTTCACCTGAGTATGATGAAGGGCCATTGCAGTCAGACGAGCGCCCTGATGGCCCAGAACCCACCTCATGCCGATCCCCATCATGACCATACCGCCTGCATCCGCAGCGCCATGGACAGTGCCGAGCGCCTGTGCCGGGAACGGGGCGTGCGCCTGACCCCCTTGCGGAAGCGGGTGCTGAAACAGATCTGGCAAAGTCATGAGGCGGTGAAGGCCTATGAACTGATTCATCAGCTCAGTTCGCATGACCACACCGTGAAGCCGCCCACCGTGTACCGGGCGCTGGATTTCCTGCTGGCCCAGGGCCTGGTGCATCGTATCGAGAGTCTCAACGGTTACGTGGGCTGCATCCAGCCGGAACAGGCCCATGACACGCTGCTGCTGATCTGTCGGCAATGCGGCGTGGTGACGGAATTGGCGGATGCCGGGGTGACTCAGGCATTGCGCGAGAAGGCCTCGTCCCAGGGTTTTGCACTGGACCAGCCCATTGTGGAGGGGCGGGGGCTCTGCCGGCAATGTGCCGAGCAGCGGGGGACCCAGGGCGATGGCGCGGGAGAAGGGTAGCGGCACCCCGACCCGCTCACCCCACGCTCACCAGTAGTTCTCGGTGGTGATATGGCCCGGCTCACGGCGCCGGTTGCGCGTCATCCCTCTCGCCTTGAGCACGGCGCTGGTGTCGGCCACCATATCCGGGTTGCCGCAGATCATGACCTGGGACACATCCGGCGTCAGCGGCAGCCCCGTATGCCTCTCCAGCAGCCCGTTCTCGATGGCCGCTGGCACCCGCCCCGGCAGGGCGCCCCGAACCTCCTCGCGACTGACGAAGGGTACGAACTGGAATTGGCTGCCCCGATCCCGGAAGCCCTGGATGGTCTCCTGGTAGGTGAGTTCCTCGGCGGTACGCACGGCATGCACCAGCACCACCTTGTCGAAGCGTTGCCAGGGCGCCTCTGTCTTGAGTATGGACAAATATGGACCAAGCGCCGTACCGGTGGCGAACATCCACAGCACGTCGGCGTCGGGGATCTCGTCCATCACAAAGAAGCCATTGGCCCTGGACATCAGTTCCACCGTGTCTCCAGGGCCCAGCTCCTGCAGGCGATTGGTCAAGGATCCTTCCGGCACCGTGATGAAGTAGAAGTCCAGCGGCCGCTCATCGGGCGCATTCACGTACGAATAGGGCCGGGCCACGCGCTCGCCGTCGATGGTGACCCCCAACCGGTTGAACTGCCCTGCCTTGAAATCGTCCACGGGGGCCTCCACCCGCAGCGAGTACAGTCGCTGAGTCCAGCGCTTGAGTTCAACCACCTCACCCGTCAACCAACCTGCCATGACATTTCCCTTGGCCCTTGATGGGCCTCAATCGATCTATCTATAACGTGTCGCTCCCGGACGTTTTTTTCAACGCCCCGGGATTTGGGGTTATTCTTGAGCCATGCTTCCTTTCAGTATAGACAGTCATTCCCATTTCGATGTGGAGGCCTTCGAGCCCGACCGGGAGGCCTGCTGGGAGCGCGCCCGCGCCGCCGGCGTCAGGGCCCAGGTGGTACCGGCCATTGGTCGTTACAACTGGGAGAGGGTCCGCGACGTGGCCCATCGCTACCCTGGCATCCACCCGGCCTATGGTCTGCACCCGGTCTATCTGGACCGGCATCGGCCCGGGCACCTGGACGAACTGGCTGACTGGCTCGGCCGCGAACCGGCGGTGGCCGTGGGCGAATGTGGTCTGGATTGTTTTGTTGAGGGCCTGGACTTTGATGTCCAGTGGACATACTTCACCGCGCAACTGGACCTGGCAGTGCAGTTCGGATTGCCCGTGATCATCCACGCCCGCCGCGCCGTCGACAAGGTGACCCGGGCGGTGCGCGAAAGGCCAGAACTTACCGGGGTCGTGCACAGCTTTTCCGGCAGCCGCCAGCAGGCCGACAAGCTGCTGGAGCAGGGAATGCTGCTGGGTTTTGGCGGCCCCATCACCTATCCCCGTGCCCAGCGCCTGCGGCGCCTGGTGGGCGAGCTGCCACTGGAAGGCATCCTGGTGGAGACGGACGCCCCGGATCAGCCCGGTGTCTCTCACCGGGGTGAACGCAACGAACCCGCATTCCTGCCCGAGATCATCCGCACCCTGGCTCAGTTGCGTGAAGACAACCCGCTCAGGGTCTCCCAGGTCACCGCTGACAATGCCCGCCGCCTGTTCCAGTTGCCCGCCGACCTGCCCATTCAACCCGACGCTTGAGCCACCCGTGACCGACACACCCGACATCCACGAACGCACCCGCATGCTCCTGGGAGACGCAGGCCTGGAACAGTTGCGCCGCTGCCATGTCTTCATCGCCGGCTTGGGCGGGGTGGGTGCCAGTGCTGCCGAGGCCATTGCCCGGGCTGGTGTCGGCCGCATCACCCTGCTCGACCACGACGTGGTGGGCCCCTCGAACCTCAATCGTCAACTGGTGGCATTGCACTCCACTCTGGGGCGCCCCAAGGCCCATGTGATGGCCGAACGCATCGCTGATATCCACCCGGCCGCGCGGGTGATCGTGCGGCAGGACTTCCTCAGTCCCGACAATGTCGCGGACCTGCTGCCGGCAGATTGCGACTTCGTGCTGGATGGCATCGACTCCATTGCCTGCAAGGCGGCCCTGGTCCATACCTGCCAGCAACGCGGTCTGTCGGTCATTTCCAGCATGGGTGCCGGAGGGCGGCTTGATCCCACCGCCGTTCGCGTGGGGCCGTTGGCGACAACCGAGAAGTGCCCCCTGGCGCGTGAGCTGCGCAAGCGGCTGCGTCGACTGGGGGGACATCTGGACTACCCGGTGGTGTATTCCACCGAGACGCCCATCAAGGGAAGCGAACATCGACCCATTGATGGGCAGGTATCCGGCCGCCCCCGGGCGGTGAACGGCACGATCTCCTATCTGCCCGCCTTGTTCGGGCTGACCCTGGCAGGTGAGGTGGTGAGAGGGCTCCTCGCCAGCCACCCCCTCCCCTGAGACCCTCGGGCTGGTCTATAGTCTGGGTTTGAAGACGCAACAGGACCTCGTGTCAGGGAAACTCATGAGCAAGACTCTTCTCCGGCCCTCTGCCGGCCCATCCCGGATGAAGGGCAAACCAGCGCCCGATGATCTGGAGCGCGTCATCGCCCAGGTCCATGCCATGGACCGAGCACCTGATGCCTGGCAGGGCAGTGATCAAGTGCCCACCATGATTCCCTATATGGCCAAGGCTGTGGACGAACTGAAGCGCATTTATGTCAGTCCGCGCCTCAAACAGTGGATGAGCGGCCAGGACAAGGGCCGGTTTCTCAAGGATCATGACCGCTGGCTGGCTCATCTCCACCCGGATGACCGGGAGGCGGTCCTCGACGCACTGGGGCAAACCCGCGAGACCCAGCGTGCCTACTGCCTGGAATACCGGCTCCAGGACCTGGATGGTCGACCCCACTGGGTTCGAGACATGGGGGCCTACATCCACGACGGGCGCCGCGAGCGGGCCGTCATCCAGGGCCTGATGATGGAGATCCCGGATCCATACGATGGCGCGCAACCCGCCCAGGCCCATGAGACCAGCCCGCTGCCCGTGCCCTCCGGCCCCACGGAGGCACCGCAACTGGCCAGGCATCTGCACCAGCTTCTGGACCAGGCGCCCATGGCCCTGTTTGCGGTGGATGATCAGGGGCAGATCACCTACGTGAACCAGCAAGCACTCACGCAACTGGGTTATGCACGCCCCGACCTGCTGGGCCGCGCTGCCCATGGGCTGTTGCTGAAGGCCCGCGAGGACGGCACGCCGGTCGCCTGGCCAGACTCACCACTGCATCAAGCACTGTGCAGCGGCCAGGCCCTGGAACGGCTGGAAACCGTGCTTTGGCGCCGGGACCGCCGGGCCCTGCCGGTCCACATGGCGATCACGCCGCTTCGCGCGGGGACCGCCGCCAGCGGCGCGGTGATCACCTTTCAGGACGCCACGGAATACCGCTCCATGTCCACCCAGCTGGACTATCAGGCCAGCCACGATCCGCTCACCGGCCTGCTCAATCGCCGCGAACTCATGTTCCGTCTGGAGCGCGCCCTGCACGATGCAAGGCGTCAGCATGTACAGCACGCCTTGCTTTATCTGGACCTGGACCAGTTCAAGCTGATCAACGACACCAGCGGCCACCAGGCCGGAGATGAACTGCTTCGTCGCATTGCCACCCTGCTCACCGATCATGCCCGCCAGGGAGACGCGCTGGCGCGCCTGGGGGGAGATGAATTCGCGGCGATACTGCACGAGGTGACCCCCGAGCAGGCCATGCGTCTGGCCGAGGAAATGCGTGAACTGGTAGAGAACTACCGCTTCCACTGGGAGAACCGCCAGTTCTCGCTCACCGTGAGCGTGGGGCTGGTGCCTGTAACCCGCGAGAGCAGCAGCGGCATCACCCTGTTGTCCGCGGCCGACACCGCCTGCAACGCCGCCAAGGACACAGGCCGTAACCGGGTGCACGCCTTCAAGAAGGACGACACCGGCCTGATGCGAATGCAGGGGGACATGCACTGGGTGAGCCGCATCCACTCGGCGGTGGAGGAGAACGGTCTGCAGCTCTTCTGCCAGCCCATCCGACCGGTCGCTCCAGAGGGAAGGAAGGCGGGGACACACTTCGAGATCCTGGTGCGCATGCGGGATCACGATGACAAGCTGATCCCGCCATCGGCGTTCCTGCCGGCGGCGGAACGCTACAACCTGTCCACCCGCATTGACCGCTGGGTGGTGCGCCAGACGCTGGACTGGATGTGCGACCAACGTGATCGCATGGACCATCTGGATGCCTGTGCCATCAACCTGTCGGGGCATTCGGTGGGCAACAGTGAGTTTCTCAAATTCCTGCTGGAGGCCTTGCAGACATCCAATCTGCCACCGGAAAAGCTCTGCTTCGAGGTCACCGAGACCGTGGCGATATGCAATCTGGACAATGCCCGGCATCTGTTCTCTTCCCTGGGCTCGCTCGGCTGCCGTTTCTCCCTGGATGACTTCGGCAGTGGCATGTCCTCCTTCGGCTATCTACGCGACCTGCCAGTGCATTACCTGAAGATCGATGGACTGTTCGTGCGCGACGTGGCTCAGGACGAGACCGACCGGGCGCTGGTGCAGTCCATCAACGACATCGCCCACGTGATGGGCAAACAGACCATCGCCGAGTTCGTGGAATCGGATGCCATCCTGCAGGTCCTGCGGGAGATGGGGGTGGATTACGTCCAGGGTCATCACATCGGTCACCCGGTACCACTGCACTCCATCACCCTGGGCGACAGACCTTGAGGGTGGCCGATCCTATTCCCGACGCAGGATGCGGTCGACCAGGGAGTCTGCCAGCCGACTGGGGCGGAACGTCTTCCTGAGAACGGCCCGGTCATAGCGGGTATCCACCCAGGTGAGCAGATCCATGGGTTCTCGTTCGGCATCCCGCAGGTAGCTCTCGAAGAACCAATCCAGCAGACCGGTCTTGGCCCATCGGTAATGGAAATAGGGCCAGAGTCGCAATTGCCGGGTCTGGTCCAGAGGCATGCCCTCCATCCAGTGCAGGTAGAGGGTACTCATCACGCCCACCCGGTCGGCGCCGGACTTGCAGTGAAACCACACTGGATATTCGATGCGATTGAGCAGCTCGTGGGCCGCGTGTATCGACTCGGGCGATGGAAGGCTGCGGGAGTGCAGCTTGAGGTGCTCAAGGGACACCCCAAGGCGCTGGCAGGCGTCCGCCTCCAGGGCCATCATGGGGTTGTCCGGGTCCTCTTCCCGCAGGTTCACCATCGTGCGGATGCCATATCGGGGTATGCGCCGGTGCAGGTGTCGGGGTGAGGGCTGGCCGGAGCGAAACGCACGATGCGATATCCGGTGGAAGTTGGACAGCCCGAACTCCCTCACCCATCCGTCATCGGCCCAGAGGGCATGCACATGAGTGCGCGCCCTCTGGGTGCGCGTACTCAGATCAAAGTGGCTCATGGGGCGTCGTGATGACCTTCAGACCCGGGCTGGGTCTCTGTGTTGCTGTGTATCCCGCATAAGGCGTTGGTATGGGACTCGATCCATTCTTCTGCGTCGGCCATGATGTCCTCGGCCCGGCGGCCTTCCGTGGGGATGGGCGGCCCGATCTGCATGCGAATGGTGCCGGGATACTTGATGAAGCTGCCCTTGGGCCAATATAGCCCGGCGTTGTGGGCCACGGGGATCACCGGGCGACCGCTGCGGGCCGCCAGCACAGCGCCACCCAGCTTGTAACGCCCCCGTTCTCCGGGCGCGGTGCGGGTGCCCTCCGGAAAGATCACCACCCAAAGTCCTCGCTGCAGCCGGTCCTGGCCCTGGCGGACCAACTGGCTGATGGCCTTGCGCCCGGCCGAGCGGTCCACGGCGATGGGGTGCACCAGGGACATGCCCCAGCCAAACAGGGGGATGCGCATCAACTCCCGCTTGAGCACCCAGACCTGGGGCGGGATCACCCGTTGCAATCCCAGGGTCTCCCAGGTGGACTGGTGCTTGCATAGAAGCACCTTGGCTTCCCCGGCAAGGTGTTCGGTGCCGGTGACTTCGAAGCCCAGGCCGCAGGTGACCTTGAGCCACCAGACATTGAAGCGGGTCCATTGTGAGAGGACACGGAAGCGGCCATGCCAGTCCAGGAGGATGAGAAAGGGGAATGTGCAGGCGAACACGATGGTGGAACCGGAAAAGCCGGCCCAGAACAGGGTGGCGCGCAGGTATAGCAGCGGGGTGGGCTGTGGACGGGTCACGGGGTCATTTCAGGGGTTTTGGGCAGGCTGCATGATAACCAGCGTGGCCGGTGCGGGCCAGTGTCGGGGCTGGGCCGGGCTGGGCTGGGCTTCGGAGGTGGCGTTCTCCCGAGGGGGTGGGTTCCTTGCGGCGGGACGCCGTGAATACCTCCCTGTAGGCTTGATCGCCGCATCCATGCGGCGAACACCCGCCTCCAGGAACCCACCCCCTCGGGAGAACTGGATACGTCAGTGGCTTCGCTCGGGAGGGCCTCCCTGGGATGGGGGACACTGACGGAGAAGGGCCTGTACCAGTTCTGCCAGATCCTCGTAGACGGGAATGCCCTGGGGGATACGGCCTTCGGCCAGGGCCCTGGCGCCGTTGCCGGTTTTGACCAGCAGGGGGCTGCAGCCGGCGACGGTGGCGGCCTCGATGTCGCGGGGGGAGTCGCCGACGGCGGGTACGCCGGCCAAGTCGATATTCAGATCGCGGGCCACCTGATGGAACAGGCCCGGCCGGGGCTTGCGGCAGTCGCAGCCATCGTCGGGGCCGTGGGGGCAGTGATAGATGCCCTGCAGGGAGCCGCCGGCGGCCTCCACTGCATCGGTCATGCGCGCGTGGATGGCATCCAGGGTGGCGGCATCGAACAGGCCGCGGGCCAGGCCGCTCTGGTTGGTGACCACCACCACCCGCCAGCCGGCCCGGCTGAGCCGGGCGATGGCCTCCAGGCTGCCGGGCAGGGGGATCCACTCTTCCGGTGACTTGATGTAGTCGGGGGAGTCCCGGTTGATGACGCCATCCCGGTCCAGCAGGATGAGCTTCATGGCACCCGGGACAGGTCCGCCACCCGCAGGAACAGGCCGGCCAGGCGGTTGAGCAGGGCCAGGCGGTTGTCCCGCAGGGCGGTGTCTTCGGCCATGACCATCACCTGATCGAAGAAGGCATCCACGGGCTCGCGCAGGCTGGCCAGTTCGGTGAGTCCCTGGGTGTATTCACCGGCATCGAAGTGGGCCGAGACGGGCGCCCACAGGGCCTCGAGCCGTTCGTGCAGGGCGCGCTCGGCGTCTTCCTGCAGCCTTTGCGGGTCCACCTGCTCGGGCAGGTCGCCTTCCACCTTGCGCAGGATGTTGTGGATGCGCTTGTGGGCTGCGGCCAGGGGTTCCGCCTCCGGCAGGCCCAGGAAGGTTTCCACGGCACGCACCCGCTGGTCGAAGTCCAGGGGCCGGGTGGGACGCACCGACAGCACGGCGTCGAACACTTCCGGGCGGATGCCACGGTCGTGATAGTAGGCGCGCAGGCGTTCCATGATGTAGTCCAGCACCTGGGGCACGGCCTCCATGGCCGGCACGGCCTGGCCATAGCCCCGGGCTGCGTGCTCCAGCAGATCCTTCAGGTCCAGGGGCAGTTCCGCTTCCACCAGGATGCGCAGCACCCCCAGGGCGGCGCGGCGCAGGCCGAAGGGGTCCTTGGCGCCGGTGGGCTTGAGGCCGATGGCGAAGATGCCCACCAGGGTATCCAGGCGGTCGGCCAGGGCCAGCACCCGGCCCACGGCCTCGCCGGGCAGGTCGTCGCCGGCGTGGCGGGGGAGATACTGGTCCTCCAGGGCCCGGGCCACGGAGGCGGCCTCGCCATCGTAGCGGGCATAGTGGCGCCCCATGGTGCCCTGCAGCTCGGTGAACTCGTACACCATGAGGGTCTGCAGGTCGCACTTGCACAGGCGTGCCGCACGCCGGGCTTCGTTCTCCGGCGCGTCGATCTCCCCGGCCAGGTACGCGGCCAGCTGCTCCACCCGCTGGGTCTTGTCGTACAGGCTGCCCAGCTTCTGCTGGAAGACCACGTGCCGCAGGGCGTCCAGGTGGCTTTCCAGGGGACGCTTGCGGTCCTGGTTCCAGAAGAACTCGGCGTCGGCGAAGCGGGGGCGGATCACCCGCTCGTTGCCTTCGCGCACCCGCTCGGGCGCCCGGGAGTCCACGTTGCTGATGGTGATGAAGTGGGGCATCAGGCGCCCCTGGTCGTCCACCACGGCAAAGTACTTCTGGTTGTCCTGCATGGTGAGGATCAGGGCCTCCTGGGGCACGTCCAGGAAGCGGGACTCGAAATGGCCCGCCACGGCCACTGGCCATTCCACCAGGGCGGCCACTTCATCCAAAAGAGCCTCGTCCAGCACGGCGCGACCGCCCAGTTCGGCGGCGGTCTGCTCCACCTGCCCCCGGATGGCCTCCCGGCGCGCATCGAAATCCGCCAGCACATGGCCCTGTCGGGCCAGCAGGTCCGCGTAGGCGGAGGGTTCCGGCACAGGGAGCGGATCCGGGTGGTGGAAGCGGTGCCCCCGGGTCTCGCGCCCGGCGGGGATGCCCAGGATGGTGCCCGGAATCGGTTGGTCCCCCAGCAGCAGGATCACCCAGTGCACGGGGCGCACGAATTCCGCATCGCCATCACCCCAGCGCATGCGCTTGGGGATGGGCAGGGCGGCCAGGGCGGATTCCACGACCCCCGGCACCAGCTCGGCGGTTTCGCGACCAGGTTCCACATGGCGATGCACCAGCCAGGCGCCCTTGTCGGTCTCCATGCGCTCCAGGGCGGACACCTCCACGCCGCAGGAGGCGGCAAACCCCTGGGCCGCCCGGGTGGGCTGACCCTCGGCATCGAAGGCGGCACTCACCGCCGGCCCGCGGCGCTCCATGGCCTGATCCGCCTGGCGAAGCGGCACCTCCCGGATCCACACCGCCAGCCGGCGCGGCGCGGCATAGGCCTGACCCGCCCCGACCTTGAACCCCGCCTCCTCGAGGCCCCGGGTCACCTCCCGGGCAAAGGCATCGCGCAGTTCCCGCAGGGCCTTGGGCGGCAGTTCTTCAGTACCGATCTCGATCAACAGATCCTGTGCATCACTCATGTCTTACCCCTGTCCGCCTTGCGCCTGACCATTGGCCTTCTTGCCCCCATTGCCCTGGAGCATCGGGAAACCCAGGGCCTCCCGGGCCTCGTGGTAGGCCTTGGCGACGCTGCGGGCCAGTTCGCGCACGCGCAGGATGTAGCGCTGACGCTCGGTCACGGAGATGGCGCGGCGGGCATCCAGCAGGTTGAAGGTATGGGAAGCCTTGAGCATCTGCTCGTAGGCCGGCAGGGGCAGCCCCTGCTCGATCAGGTGGCGACTCTGCTGTTCGCAGGTCTCGAACCAGGCGAACAGGCGCTCCACATCGGCGTGCTCGAAGTTGTAGGTGGATTGTTCCACCTCGTTCTGGTGATAGACATCGCCATAGGTCACCACGCCCTGCGGCCCCCTTGTCCACACCAGGTCATAGACGCTCTCCACCCCCTGCAGGTACATGGCGATGCGCTCCAGGCCGTAGGTGATCTCGCCGCTCACGGGCCGGCAGTCCAGGCCGCCCACCTGCTGGAAGTAGGTGAACTGGGTCACCTCCATGCCATTGAGCCACACCTCCCAGCCCAGGCCCCAGGCCCCCAGGGTGGGCGACTCCCAGTTGTCCTCCACGAAGCGGATGTCATGCACCAGCGGGTCGATGCCAATGGTCTTGAGCGAGCCCAGATACAGTTCCTGGAAGTCCGGCGGAGAGGGCTTGAGCAGCACCTGGAACTGGTAATAGTGCTGCAGGCGGTTGGGGTTCTCCCCATAGCGTCCGTCGGTGGGGCGCCGCGAGGGCTGCACATAGGCGGTGCGCCAGGGCTCCGGACCCACGGCGCGCAGGAAGGTGGCCCAGTGGAAGGTGCCGGCCCCCATCTCCATGTCGTAGGGCTGGAGCAGCACGCAGCCCTGCCGGGCCCAATAGTCCTGCAGGGCCAGGATGAGCCCCTGGAAGGTTGAGACGTCTTGAGAGGACATTCAGATCGACCCGAAGTGATTCGTGATTGGCATGCGGGCCGCCGGCCACGCAAGGCGTCGCATTATAACGGCGTCGGCAGCAGCCAGACCAGCGCCGTCCCGTGGGAGCGGCCCTCGGCCGCGAGACGGTGCCCGCAAAGACTTCCCCGGCCACGGTTATCGCGCGTTCGCGGGCAGGCCCGCTCCCACGGAAGGGACATGGCCAACCTGACGGGAACCCCAGGAAGAACTCCCGTGGGAGCGGCCCTCGGCCGCGAAGATCGCAGCTACTCAGGCGTCCGGCCCCGCCGTAAGGACCCCCCCCCCCCTCGGCAGGCCCTGCCCCCGATGCGAAACCCAGGTGCTCGTGCCAGATACACCCTTGGCGACCGGGGGCCGCTGCCACAGGGGGCCACGGGTCTGGGGCAATGCAGGGTATTGCCCCGCCCCAACATGAGGCATGCTACCCTGGCATGCACTATCCTGGTGCAGGCCGGTGACCCCATTTCGGGCAGACCGCCCCGCTCAGGCCCATATTTCGACCACTCACACCATGGCACGGTCCATGCATTATCCCGACCGAACGTTTTTCAACGCCCCTGCCGACTGATCAGTGGGCAACCCATTTCAAAGTGGCAATCATTCAAGTCCCTGGAGGAGCACGCATGTCAGCAAGCGACGTACTCAACATGATCAAGGAACACGACGTGAAATTCGTCGACTTCCGTTTCGTGGACAGCCGCGGCAAGGAGCAGCACGTCTCCGTCCCCGCCCACACCATCGACGAGGACGTACTGGAAAGCGGCAAGATGTTCGACGGCTCCTCCATCTCCGGCTGGAAGGGCATCAACGAATCGGACATGATCCTCATGCCCGATACCGAAAGCGCTGTCATGGATCCCTTCTTCGACGAGCCCACCCTGAACCTGCGCTGCCAGGTGGTGGAACCGACCACCATGCAGGGCTATGACCGCTGCCCCCGCTCCCTGGCCCAGCGCGCCGAGGCCTATCTGGCCAGCACCGGCATCGCTGACGGCTGCATGTTCGGCCCGGAGAACGAATTCTTCGTCTTCGACGACATCAAGTGGGGCACCTCCATCCAGAACTGCTTCTTCCAGATCGACTCCGACGAGGCCAGCTGGAACTCGGAAAAGGTCTTTGAAGACGGCAACATCGGCCACCGCCCCACCGTGAAGGGCGGCTACTTCCCGGTGCCGCCGGTGGACAGCCTGCAGGATCTGCGCTCCGCCATGTGCATGGCCCTGGAAGAAATGGGCCTGACCACCGAGGTGCACCACCACGAAGTGGCCACTGCCGGCCAGTGCGAGATCGGCGTGGGTGCTGCCTCCCTCACCCGCAAGGCCGACGAGGTACTGATCCTCAAGTATGTGGTGCAGAACGTGGCCCACAACTACGGCAAGACCGCCACCTTCATGCCCAAGCCCCTGGTGGGTGACAACGGCAGCGGCATGCACGTGCACATGTCCCTGTCCAAGGACGGCCAGAACCTGTTCGCCGGCGACAAGTACGGCGGTCTGTCCGAAACGGCCCTGTACTATGTGGGCGGCATCATCAAGCATGCCCGTGCCCTGAACGCCTTCACCAACCCCTCCACCAACAGCTACAAGCGTCTGGTGCCCGGCTTCGAGGCCCCGGTCATGCTGGCCTACTCCGCCCGCAACCGTTCTGCTTCCATCCGGATTCCGTGGGTGTCCAGCCCCAAGGCCCGCCGCATCGAGGTGCGCTTCCCCGACTCCACCGCCAACCCCTACCTGGCCTTTGCTGCCATGCTGATGGCTGGCCTGGACGGCATCCAGAACAAGATCCACCCGGGCGAAGCCATGGACAAGAACCTGTACGACCTGCCCCCGGAAGAGGAAAAGCAGATCCCGCAGGTCTGCGCCTCCCTGGAACAGGCCCTGGACGCACTGGACAAGGACCGCGAGTTCCTGACCGCTGGCGGCGTTTTCACCGACGACATGCTCGACGCCTACATCGACCTGAAGATGGAAGAGGTCACCCGCATGCGCATGACCACCCACCCGGTGGAATTCGACATGTACTACAGCCTGTGATCACCTGACCCCTGAGGTCATCGTGATTCAGTAAGGAGCCCCCGGCAACGCCGGGGGCTCTTTTCTTTGGGCGCTTGTCCGTCCAGCACCCCTGCGGTATCGTCAAGTCATGAACGCGCGCCTGACCACCCTGCTCCTGCTGCTCACCCTGGCCGCACCGGCCATGGCTGAGGTGTATCGCTGGACCGATGATCAGGGCAACACGGTCTTTGGCGATACCCCCCCCGATGGCGTGGACGCCACTCCCATGAACGTGCGCAGCCCCACCGTGACGCCGGGCTTGCCGAACGCCCGCGAGATCCTGGAGCGCCCCACCCCGCGCGAAGAGGCACAGGCGCGGGAACAGGCACGAAGCGCCGGCTACACCGGCATCAGCATCGCCAGCCCCGGCGATGATGACGTGGTGCGCACCAATCTGGGCGAGGTGAATGTGTCGGTCCAGGTGGATCCGGAACTTCAGTCCGACCAGGGCCACCGGGTGCGGATTGTCCTGGATGGTCAAACCGCCGCCGTGGGCGAGTCCACCCGATTCACCCTGGAGGAGGTCACACCGGGCACCCACACCCTGAGGGCCGAAATCCTGGACAGCAACGACCGGACGCTGAAGGCTTCCGAGGAGAGCACTTTCCACCTGCTACGCACCACGGTGCGACAGCAGACCCGACCCGGTGGAAACTGAGCCCGATCCCCCTCTCCCGCGCCTGGCGCTGGAACCCTTGCCGCGTGGCTACCTGCCTGAAACCGCCCTCACCTTCCAAGCTTCGCCCCTGCACATGGCAGGCGGACCTGGCCTGCACCATAATAGTGCATAGGCGCGTGCGCCCGGAGCCATACGCACCATCTTCGTGATCTTTGCCCGCACCCGAAAATGGCGCCACGCCTCGCTCCGGGGTCAGGCCACGCCCGATCACGGTGCATGCATCCATGCTGGTTCGGTTTTTGCAGAAGGAAAAGCCATATGCCCCAGGATCACACACTGCACCGACATCTGCTGGAGAACCTGACCACTGCCATCCTGGTGGCGGATGAACGACTGCGGCTGCATTTCATGAACCCCGCGGCCGAAATGCTCATGGAGATCAGCCTCAACCGCGTGCGCGGCCTGCCCATGGGCGACCTGTTCCGGGAGGACGAAACGCTGCTGGTCAGCCTGCAGCAGTCACTGAACACAGGGCACCCCTTCACCGAACGGGAACGCCTCCTGGCGCTGCACTTCGAGCGGGAGGTCACGGTGGACATCACCGTATCGCCCATCTCCGAGCCGGGCAGTCCGCGGCGCCTGCTGATCGAGCTGGTGCAGGTGGACCGCCAACTGCGGATCACACGGGAAGAACAACTTCTCAATCAGCAGTCTGCCTCGCGGGCCCTGCTTCGCGGCCTGGCCCACGAGATCAAGAATCCCCTGGGCGGCCTGCGGGGAGCCGCGCAGTTGCTTGAACGGGAACTACCCGACCCGGAGTTGCAGGAGTACACCCGCATCATCATTGGCGAAGCCGACCGGCTACAGAACCTGGTGAACCGCATGCTCGGTCCCAACAACCTGCCCCAGCGCCAGCACCAGAACATCCACAAGGCACTGGAGCACGTGCGCAACCTGGTGAGCGTGGAGGCCCCCGAAGGTGTTCTGATATGCACGGACTATGACCCCAGCATTCCCGACGTCAACGCTGATCAGGACATGCTCATCCAGTCCATCCTCAACATTGTCCGCAATGCAGTGCAGGCTGTGGGCGAAGAGGGTGTCGTGCGACTACGCAGCCGCGTGCTGCGTCAGTACACCATCGGCCAGGTCCGCCACAAGCTGGTGGCCCTGATACAGGTGATCGACCATGGCCCCGGCATCAGTGAGGAGGTTCGCGAACGCATCTTCTTTCCCATGGTCTCGGGCCGGGACGGAGGCACGGGACTGGGCCTGTCCATCGCGCAATCCCTGATCAACCAGCACGGCGGGCTGATCGAGTGCACCTCCCGCCCCGGCCAGACCGTATTTTCCCTGCTGCTACCCGTGGAGTTGAAGGATGACTAATCGAGAGCATATCTGGGTCATTGATGACGATCGCTCGATTCGCTGGGTCCTGGAACGCACCTTGAGCCGCGCGGGCATCGAAGTCACATCCTTTGCCTCCGCCGCCGAGGCCCTGCAGGCCCTGGAACAGGACGTGCCCGACGCCCTGATGACCGACATCCGCATGCCGGGCATGGATGGACTGGAGATGCTGGGAAGACTGCAGCGGGATCACCCCGAGCTGCCAGTCATCATCATGACCGCCCATTCCGACCTGGAGAGCGCCGTTTCTGCCTACCAGGGCGGTGCCTTCGAGTACCTGCCCAAGCCCTTCGATGTGGACGATGCGGTCTCCCTGGTGCGTCGAGCCTGCCAACTGCGCAGGGAACGTGGACGCGATGCCCCCGAGGACACGGAAAAAACACCGGAGATCATCGGCGAGGCCCCCGCCATGCAGGAGGTGTTCCGCGCCATCGGGCGCTTGTCCCGATCCAACATCACCGTACTCATCAACGGAGAATCCGGCACGGGCAAGGAGCTGGTGGCGCACGCCCTGCACCGCCACAGCCCCCGTGCACACATGCCCTTCATTGCCCTGAACACCGCCGCCATCCCCAAGGATCTGCTGGAATCCGAGCTCTTTGGCCACGAAAAGGGGGCCTTTACCGGCGCTCAGAGCGCCCGGCGGGGGCGCTTCGAGCAGGCCGATGGTGGCACCCTGTTCCTGGACGAGATCGGTGACATGCCCGCCGAATTGCAAACACGGCTGCTGCGGGTGCTGGCGGATGGGGAATTCTATCGTGTGGGGGGGCATCTGCCGGTCAAGGTGGATGTACGTATCATCGCCGCCACCCACCAGAACCTGGATTCACGGGTCAAGGACGGCCTGTTCCGGGAAGATCTGTTTCACCGTCTGAACGTGATCCGCATCCACGTCCCCTCCTTGCGGGAACGCCGCCAGGACATCCCCCTGCTGCTCAATCACTTCCTGGGACTGGCAGCCTCGGAACTGAACGTGGAACGCAAGGTTCCCCTGGCTGAGGTGCAGGATTACCTGTCCACCCTGGACTGGCCCGGCAACGTGCGGCAACTGGAGAACATCTGTCGATGGCTGACCGTGATGGCCTCGGGGCGGGAACTCCACATGAACGACCTGCCGCCAGAGCTGCATGAACGCTCTGCCGACGCAGAGATCAGTGGCTGGGAAGACGGCCTGGCCCAATGGGCGGAACAGGAACTGGCGCGTGGAAACTCGGCGCTGCTGGAGCAGGCCACTCCGGCCTTCGAGCGCATCATGATCCGCGCCGCCATGAAAAAGACCGGCGGACGCCGTCAGGATGCCGCGCGGCTGCTGGGATGGGGGCGCAATACGCTGACGCGCAAGATCAACGAACTTCACATGGACGAGGGACAGGACAATCCCTGAAAGCGGCCTACTCCGTACTGGCCTGAGAGGTCAGCGGGATTCAGCCCTGCCTCACACGGACAATCACATCCACCCCCTCCACCTGCGTGCCCTCGGGCAGATCAGGCAGATTGCCGATGTCCACGTGTTCCAGGGCCAGGTCCTCCAGGTGACCGGTGTCCAGGTGATACATGTGATGATGCGGGGTCAGGTTGGAGTCGTAAAACAGCTTGGCCGGGTCAACGACCACCTCGCGCACCAGACCTTTTTCCGCGAACAATCCCAGCGTGTTGTACACCGTGGCCTTGGACACCCGGTAGCGGCGTTCACTGGCGAGGGCCAGTAGCTGCTCGGCGGAGACATGCTGCGGCCTCTCGAACAATAGTTCAGCGATGTCCAGGCGTTGCTGGGTCGGCGTGATGCCGTGATCCCTCAACCGTTTGACTACGGCCTCTCTATCGAGCATGGCGAATGCACTCCACTACAGGTCATACCCCAGTATAACCGTCAGCTAGACAAAGTCTAGTTCGCGTTACTCCGCCGAACCGAAAAATCCGCCCGATCGATCCGGTAGGGGGATGGATCACAGATGGGGGCGTGCCCCATGATCAGGTCCGTGAGCAGGCGACAGGCACCGATACTCATCACCACCCCGTTCCGGTAATGGCCGGCGTTCACAAAAAGCCCCTCCACTTCCGGATGCGGACCAATGTAAGGGATGCCCTGGGGTGAGCCCGGGCGCAGTCCGGCCCAATGTTTCTCGATGGGCAGATCCGCCAGGGCCGGCACCAGACGGGCTGCGGCCTCCCGGAAGGTTTGAGCGGCCGCCTCGGTGATGGATTTGTCAAAACCCACCCTTTCCAGCGAACTGCCGGCCAGCACGTGGCCGTCGCGTCTCGGGATGATGTACTGGTCGTCGTTCAGCACCATGCGGCTGAGCAGCCCGGGAGGGCCACGGAACAGGATCATCTGACCACGCACCGGCTCGATGGGGGGTGCCCCCAGGGACAGCAGCAGCCCCCCGGTCCAGGCACCGCCCGCCACCACCACACGCTCGGCCAGGAGTTCACCCTGTTCGGTGATCACGCCGGTCACTCGGCCACTGCGCACCCGAAACCCGCTCACCGGCGTACGCGGACGGATATCCACGCCGCGCCTCACCAGACTATGCTGCAGGGCCCGCATGAGCCGGGGATTACGCACCTGGGCCACCCGGGGCATCCATACCCCCTGATCAAAGCCTTCTGCGAGCGCCGGCTCACAGCCATGCACAGCCGGCTGATCCAGGGCCTCCAGTTGCACATCCGGCCAGCGGCGAGCCCAGGCTTGAGCCACATCCCACTGGCCGGGATCGAGCACCAGCAGGCCGTTTTGCGTCCACTGGGGGTCTTCTCCCGTTTCCTGAAGGAGTTCGTCGGCGAAAGAGGGAAAGGCCGCCTGCGTGAGACTGGCCAGATGGGTCACGGGATCGGGGAAACGCCAGGGATAAAGCGGAGAGAGGATGCCGCCACCGGCCCATGAGGCCTCCTGCCCCGGCTCCTGGCGATCCAGCAGGGTGACGTCCAGGCCCTGATCATGAAGCATGCGGGCGGAAAGCATGCCGATCAGACCGCCGCCCACCACGATGCAGTCAGTCATGAAATCACCCGCTGAGGAAAATGGGCCAACGCCGGAAAACGGAGGGGAACTGGAGCGGGTGATGGGAATCGAACCCACGTCATCAGCTTGGGAAGCTGAGGTTCTACCATTGAACTACACCCGCGCGACACCCATAGTGTATGCGGTTACATCGCGGTTCTCAACGGGGAGATGCGGCACCCCGGGAACCGCTGGATCGGTTAACATAGCCGCCTTTTCCAATCCCGAACACTCCCATGATGGAACTCATAGTGAATGGCGAATCGCGCCAGGTGTCCGAGCAGCTGACTGCCGCCGGCCTGGTGGAGGATCTGGGCCTGACCGGACGCCGCCTGGCGGTGGAGGTCAACGGTGAACTGCTGCCGCGCAGCCGGTTCGACCAGCACCACTTCAACCCCGGCGACCGCGTGGAAATCGTCCAGGCCATCGGCGGCGGCTGACCCCCTCACTGACCAGAGATTGCACACGGTACCCCCATGTCGAGCAAAGCCACTGAAAACAACACGCCCCGGGAAGACGCACTGATCATCGGCGGCACCACCTACCGTTCGCGCCTGCTGGTGGGCACGGGAAAATACAAGGATCTGGATGAGACCCGCGACGCCATTGATGCCAGCGGTGCCGAGATCGTCACCGTGGCCATCCGTCGCACCAATATCGGGCAGAACCCGGGCGAGCCCAACCTGCTGGACGTGATCTCACCGGAGCGCTACACCATCCTGCCCAACACCGCCGGCTGCTACACCGCCGACGATGCCGTGCGCACCTGCCGCCTGGCCCGGGAACTGCTGGATGGCCACGACCTGGTCAAGCTGGAGGTGCTGGGTGATGAACGGACCCTGTATCCGGATGTGGTGCAGACCTTGAGCGCCGCCGAAACCCTGGTGGCCGACGGCTTCAAGGTGATGGTGTACACCAGCGACGACCCCATCCTGGCCAAGCGCCTGGAAGAGATCGGCTGCGTGGCGGTGATGCCCCTGGCCGCCCCCATCGGTTCGGGCCTGGGCATCCAGAACCGCTACAACGTGCTGGAAATCGTGGAAAACGCCCAGGTACCCATCCTGGTGGATGCCGGCGTGGGAACGGCCTCCGATGCCGCCATTGCCATGGAGCTGGGGTGTGATGGCGTGCTCATGAACACGGCCATTGCCGCGGCCAGAAACCCGGTGCTGATGGCCTCGGCCATGAAGAAGGCCATCGAGGCAGGGCGCGAGTCGTTCCTGGCCGGCCGGATGCCCAAAAAACGTTATGCTTCGGCTTCTTCACCGCTGGAGGGGACGTTTTTCTGAAGCCCTGAGGTATCGAGCACATCATCATGACCGCCACCCAAACGCCCCCACACCATCGCCCCATTCGCAGCTTCGTGCGTCGGGAGGGACGCCTCACCGTGGGGCAGCAGCGGGCGCTGGATCTGCTGTGGCCCCGCTGGGGCCTGGAATTCGCGCCCGAGCCCCTGAAACTGGAGGCCCTGTTCGGGCGCCGGGCGCCGGTAACCCTGGAAATCGGCTTCGGCAATGGCGAATCCCTGGCGCAGATGGCCGCCGAGCACCCGGAGCGGGATTTCATCGGTGTGGAGGTGCACCGCCCGGGCGTGGGACATCTGCTGCAGCAGGTGGAAGACCTGGGTCTGACCAATGTGCGTGTGGCCTGCCATGACGCCGTGGAGATGCTCAACCGGCAGATCCCGACCCAAAGCCTGGACCGTATCCAGATCTATTTCCCCGACCCCTGGCCCAAGAAACGCCATCACAAGCGGCGCCTGGTGCAGCCGGCCTTTGTGGCGCTACTGGCCAGCCGGCTGCGCGAGGGTGGCATCCTGCACCTGGCCACCGACTGGGAAGATTATGCCCGGCACATGCTTGAAGTCATGCAGCAGGCCGGGGATTTCGCCAATCAGGCCGCCGATGGCGGTTTCAGCCCGCGCCCCTCCTACCGCCCCCTGACCAAGTTTGAACAACGGGGTCAGCGACTGGGACATGACGTCTGGGATCTGGTCTATGAACGCACACGCCCAAAGCGATAACCCCGCCCCTCCCGACAGTTTCCGCGCCCGGGCCGGACGCTGGATCGAAAGCCCGCGCATCCAGAACCTGATCGTGGCGATCATCGTCCTGAACGCCATCACCCTGGGGCTGGACACCTTCGAGGTGGTTCAGGTGCACGCCGGGAGTGTGCTGCAGTGGATCGAGCGCACGGTACTGACGATCTTCGTCTTCGAAATTGCGGTCAAGCTGTATGCCTTTGGCTTCCGCTTCTTCCGCAGTGGCTGGAATGTCTTCGACTTCCTGATCGTGGCGGTTTCGCTGCTGCCGGGCACGGGGGCCTTCAGCGTGCTGCGGACCCTGCGTATCCTGCGGGTACTGCGCCTGCTCACCAAGATCAAGCGCCTGCGCCATGTGGTGGATTCCCTGCTGCGGGCCATCCCGGGCATCGGCTGGATCGCCGTACTGCTGATGCTGGTGTTCTATGTGTTCGCCGTGATGGGGACCCGGCTGTTCGCCGACAGTTTCCCCGAGTATTTCGGTCATCTGGGACGCAGCATGTATTCCCTGTTCCAGGTGATGACCCTGGAGAGCTGGTCCCAGGAGATCTCACGCCCGGTGATGGCGGTATACCCCTACGCCTGGATCTACTTCCTGGCCTTCATCATGCTCACTGCCTTCACGGTGCTCAATCTGTTCATCGGCATCATCGTGAACAGCATGCAGGAGCAGCACTATGAAGAAGAGGAAAACCGCCGCCAGGAGCAGGATGCCGCAGCCCGGGAAGAGCGCGACGAGTTGATGGCCAAACTGCAGGAGATCAACGACCGATTGGCGCGCCTGGAGTCCAGCGGCCGCACGCCGCCTACCTGACGATCAGCACCGGGCAGGGGGCATTGCCCACCACCCGCTTGGAGACACTGCCCATGAACAGGCGTTTCAGGGCAGTGTGCCCGTGACTGCCCATCACCACCAGGTCGGTGCTGCGGCTGCGGGCCACGTCCGCGATCACTGCTTCCGGGCGCCCCTGTTCCACCATGCCATCCAGTTCGATGCCCGCCGGGGCCAGTTCCTGCTTGAGCATGTACAACACCCGCTGCACAGCCTCTTTGGCCCGTGCACGTCGCTCATCGCTCTCATCCCCCAGGGTTGCGGAGAGCACCGTCAGGGGCAACCCGGTGGACAGGGCCAGGCGCGCAGCCGTGGCGCAGGCTGCGTCCGCATGGCGAGAGCCATCGGTGGCCACCAGGATGCGTCGTCGCAGGGGTTCTGATCCCGGCGGCGCCACCAGCACACTGCAAGGGGCATGACCGATGATCCGGTTGGTGGAATCCCCCACCACCAATCGCGCCAGATCACTGCGATGGCGGCGCCCCACGACCACACAATCCACGTTTTCGTCTTCCGCCAGGCGGACCACTGCGATGCAGGGATCCGCCCCATGACGCAGCATCACGCGGCACTCGATACCCTGCCTTTCTGCCTCCTGCTGAAGCGTTTCCAGGGACTGTTCCACCTCACGAGTCTCTGCATCGACGCGCTGCGGAGCCATGGATTCGTATTCCGGATTGGTCAGCACCACCCGGAGGACCAACAGTTCGGCGCCACAATGCTGCGCCAGACTCATGGCCAGGGCACGCGCACCGTCACTGTGTTCCGTGCCATCAAAGGCCAGCAGGATCTTGCGGAACCGGCCGACGGGGGACAACTGGGATTCCATGAGACACTCCACCTAGGGCGATGTTGTGAGCATAGCGGAATTGAGGCGGGACGAACCAGACGCCCACTCTTTCAAGCCAGGCATAAAGACATTACACTGCTTATGCCCGCACAAGATATTCATATAATAAAATGCAAGAGATTGCCTTCACCCCCCAGATGATGGTGGTGCTGGGCCTGCTCGGCCTCACCATCGTGCTCTTCGTCACCGAGGTGGTGCGCATCGATGTGGCCGCTGTGTCCATCATGGTACTGCTGGGACTGCTCAGCCTGGTGCCGGGTCTGGAGTCCATCAGTGATCCGCACCGGCTCTTCGATGGCTTCGCCAGTAATGCGGTCATCTCCATCATCGCCGTCATGATCATCGGCGCCGGGCTGGACAAGACCGGCATCATGTCCCGGGTGGCCGGCCTCATCATGCGCTCGGGCGGCACCACGGAGAAACGCGTGGTTCCCATGATCTCGGGCACCGTGGGGGTGATCTCCAGCTTCATGCAGAACGTGGGGGCTGCGGCCCTGTTCCTGCCCGTGGTCTCGCGCATCAGTGCCCGCACCGGACTGAAAATGTCCCGCCTGCTGATGCCCATGGGGTTCTGCGCCATCCTGGGCGGGACGATCACCATGGTGGGGTCCAGCCCGCTCATTCTGCTCAACGACCTGCTACCGGAGGGCATGGAGCCCTTTGGTCTGTTCGACGTCACCCCCATCGGCCTGGCCCTGGTGGCCACGGGCATCCTGTATTTCGTGCTGCTGGGCCGCTTCGTATTGCCGGTCACCAAGGGCGAGCAGCCCACCGCCGAGAGCACCGAGGAATACTTCCAGCGTGTTTACGGGCTGGATTTCGTCATCCGCGAGGTGCGCCTGGAGGACCACAACGGCCTGGCCGGACGCACCGTGGGCGAACTGGAGGCCGAGTACCCGGTCATCGTCATCGGCGCCTTCATGAACGGGGAACTGCGGGTAGGGCCATGGAGCGGCCTGGTGCTGGAGCCCAACGCCCACCTGGCCCTGCTGGGTCGCCACGAGGCCCTGGAATCCTTTGCCGCCCGTAGCGCCAATCCCCTCAAGGACCGACTGGACGTCTTTGGTGATGCCCTGGCGCCCAACCAATCGGGCATTGCCGAGGTGGTGCTGCCGCCCGGCTCGGAGCTCATCGGCAAGAAGGTCACCGACATTGCCATGCGCAAGACCTATGGTCTCTCGGTGCTGGGTATCCACAGGGGCGAGGAGACCATCCGCAGCGGCGTACGTGAAGTCCCCCTGCTGGCGGGCGACACCCTTGTCTGCCACTGTCGCTGGGATTCCCTGGCAGATATCGAGAAGAACCGTGATTTCGTGGTGATCACCAGCGAGTATCCCCGCGAGGAGTTGCGCCCGCAGAAGGTACCCTTTGCCCTCACCTTCTTCCTCATCGCTCTGGCGCTGATACTGTTCACCGATCTGCGTCTGTCGGTAGCCCTGCTGGTGGGTGCCGTGGGCATGATCCTGAGCGGTGTGCTGAGCATGGACGAAGCCTACAAGGCCGTGAGCTGGAAGACGGTGTTCCTGCTGGCCAGCCTCATCCCCCTGGGCGCTGCCGTGGAGCAGACCGGCACCGCCGCCTGGATCGCCCATCAGACCCTGACCTACCTGGGGCAGGTGTCCCCCTGGGTGCTGCAGGGCACCCTGGCCATCCTGGCCACCTTCTTCACGCTGGTGATGTCCAATGTGGGCGCCACTGTACTGCTGGTGCCCCTGGCCGTGAGCATTGCGGTGGCGGCCCAGGGCATGGGCATGGACGCGGATCCCAGGGTGTTCGCACTGACGGTGGCCATCGCCACCTCCAACTCCTTCCTCATCCCCACGCACCAGGTCAATGCCCTGATCATGGGCCCCGGCGGCTACCGCGTGAAGGACTTCATGAAGGCCGGCGGCATCATGACGGTGCTGTTCCTGATCGTATCGCTGGTCATGCTCAATCTGGTTTTTTAGTCCATTTACCTACACACTATAGAGCTGACCGGCATAAAGATTCCGATCCCCCGGCCAGGACCGGGGGACATATAACCAAACCTTAGCCATCAACCATCAAGCCATGAAGGAGTCAAACCCATGTCCAGGAAACACCCGATTGTGGCCGTCACCGGTTCATCCGGCGCAGGCACCTCCACTGTCAAGAACGCCTTCGAGCACATCTTCCGCCGCGAACACATCAACCCGGTGATCATCGAAGGCGACAGCTTCCACCGCTACAATCGGGTGGAGATGAAGCAGGCCATGAAGGAGGCCGCCGCCCAGGGCAACAACCACTTCAGCCACTTCGGCCCGGAAGCCAATCTGTTCGACAAACTCGAGGAGATGTTCAAGACCTACGGCGAAACCGGCGGTGGCAAGAAGCGCTACTACATCCATAATGAGGAAGAAGCGGACAACCACAACGGCCGCCTGGGCACCAGCCTCAAGGCCGGGGAGTTCACCCCCTGGGAAGACATTCCTGACGGCACCGACCTCATGTTCTACGAAGGGCTGCACGGTCTGGTGACCGATGGTGACGTGAGCGCCGCCCAGCACGTGGACCTGGGCATCGGCGTGGTTCCCATCGTCAACCTGGAATGGATCCAGAAGATCTTCCGCGACAACGCCGAGCGCGGCTACACCGCCGAGGCCATTGTCGACACCATGCTGCGCCGCATGCCCGACTACGTGCACTACATCACGCCCCAGTTCTCCAAAACGGACATCAACTTCCAGCGCGTGCCCATGGTGGACACCTCCAACCCCTTCATCGCCCGCGACATCCCCACGCCGGACGAGAGCATGGTGGTGATCCGCTTCCGCGATCCCAAGAAGTTCGGTGTGGATTTTCCCTACCTGCTGAACATGCTGCATGACTCCTTCATGTCGCGCCGCAACACCATTGTTGTCCCTGGCGGCAAGATGGGCCTGGCCATGGAGGTGATCCTCGCCCCCATCATCGCCGGCATGCTGGAGAAGCGGCGCTGAGGTTTCGGGGGCCATCCGTCCGTCCCCCTGGGAACCCATGGCTGTACTTCCCCTTTCCTTGAGGGATGTCGGGGTTCGTGGGAGCGGGCCTGCCCGCGAATGGGATTGGCGGCGAGGTTGACCTTCTTGCCCTCAGCCCTTCGCGGCCAAGGGCCGCTCCCACGGGGGCTCCTGCGGGGGTTGTTCCCGGGAGTTCCCGTGGGGTTGTCCGGGGGGCTGGATTTATTCGGGCGGGGGCCGGGTTGTATCCTTCCGGGTTCACGCATCGCGGGAGAAGATCATGCAGACCAAGCCACTGGGACGTTCCGGCATCCAGGTGAGCACCCTGTGCCTGGGCACCATGACCTGGGGCGAACAGAACACCGAGGCCGAGGCCCACAGCCAGCTGGACATGGCCGTGGAGCGGGGCATCAACTTCATCGACGCGGCCGAGATGTACCCCGTTCCCCCCAAGGCCGAGACCCAGGGCCTCACCGAGCAGTACCTGGGCACCTGGCTGGCCCGTCGTGGCCGGCGGGACGACCTGGTGATCGCTTCCAAGGCATCAGGCCCCAGCGAGAACTTCAGCCACATCCGCGGCGGACCGCAACTGGACCGCCCGCACCTGGAACAGGCCCTGCACGACAGCCTGCAACGGCTGCAGACGGACTACCTGGACCTGTATCAGATCCATTGGCCCTCACGCCCCACCAACTACTTTGGCCAACTGGGCTATCGGCACCAGGACGACGCCGGCGCCACCCCCATTGCCGAAACCCTGGAAGTGCTGGCCGATTTCGTGCGCGCCGGCAAGGTGCGCACCATCGGCATCTCCAACGAGACCCCCTGGGGTCTGATGGAATACCTGCGCCTGGCAGAGCAGGCCGACCTGCCCCGTGTGGTTTCCATCCAGAACCCCTACAACCTGCTCAACCGCAGCTTCGAGGTGGGTCTGGCGGAAATGGCCATACGCGAAAACGTGGGCCTGCTGGCCTACTCACCCATGGCCTTCGGAGCCCTGAGCGGCAAATACCTGGACGACGCCCCACCGGACGGACGCATCACCCTGTATTCGCGTTTCGTGCGCTACTCCGGCGAGACTGGCGTGGCCGCCACCCGCGAATATGCCGACATCGCCCGACGCCACGGCCTGAGCCCGGCCCAGATGTCCCTGGCCTTCGTGAACGCCCAGCCCTTCCTCACCAGCAACATCATTGGTGCCACCAAGCTGTCTCAATTGGAGGAGAATCTCGATAGCCTGGAGGTCTCATTGAGTGAGGCGGTGCTGGAAGAAATCGAAGCCGTGCACGAAAGATATCCTGTTCCGTGCCCCTGATTGAGCACGCCCACCCTCACCCCAAACCCTCTCCCGCCAGCGGGAGAGGAGCAAGGAGAACCCCATGGCCAGAACCGAATCCCGAATGATCGACCTGGGCACCCGCGCCCCCGACTTCAGCCTGCCCGACCCGTCCACCGGCAAGACCGTTTCCCTGGATGACTTTCCCCAAGCCAAGGGCTATGTGATCGCCTTCATCTGCAACCACTGCCCCTTCGTGCAACTCATCCGCCACGAATTCGCCCGCTTCGGCCGTGAATACACCGACAAGGGGCTGGCCGTCATCGCCATCAACGCCAACGACGCAGACAATTTCCCGGAAGACAGCCCGGAAAAGATGCAGGACGACGCCCGCCGCTTTGGCTACACCTTCCCGTATCTGTTCGACGAGACCCAGGAGGTGGCCAAGGCCTATGACGCCGCCTGCACGCCGGACTTCTACCTCTTCGACGCCGACCGCAAGCTGGTTTACCGAGGCCAGTTCGACGACTGCCGCCCCGGCAGCGACGTCCCCGTCACCGGCAAGGACCTGCGCGCCGCCGCCGACGCCCTGCTCGAAGGCCAGCCCATCCCCCAGGACCAGAAACCCAGCCTCGGCTGCAACATCAAGTGGAAGGAGTAAGGGCAGATCCGCGCCACCCCGCCCTCACCCCAACCCCTCTCCCGCCAGCGGGAGAGGGGCTTTGGCCGCAGCGATGAATTCATGGCGCCCTGCAACCAAAAGCCGCTGGAGTCACAAGATGTCCTCGGGGGCGGGTGCCTGGGAGCGGGTGTTCGCCGCATGGATGCGGCGGTCAAGCCTACAGGGACGTATTCACGGCGTCCCGCGGACAGGCACCCGCCCCCGAGGACATCGCTACCCTGATGCCAAACCCAGGCACAGGCACCCCACGGCACACCATAAAGCAAAGCAAACAAAACCAGACTCAGTGCCCGATCAACGCATCCAGATGCACACAGGCCGACCGCCCCAGGGCTGACAGGGCATACCCCCCCTCCAGGCAGGACACCAGCCGCCCCTTCCCATGCCGCTTGGCCACCGCCTTCAACTCACGGGTCACCCAGGCGTAGTCATCTTCCACCAGGCGAAAGTCCGCCATATCCTCTTCCCGATGACCATCAAAACCCGCCGAAATCATGATCAACTGCGGCCGGAAGGCCTCCAGCGCCGGCAACCAGTGACCCTGCACCGCATCCCGGAACTCCTTGCCCGTCACCCCCCGTGTCAAAGGCACATTCACCAGATGCGGCGAATCCACCGCCTCACCGGTATGGGGGTAAAAAGGATGCTGGAAGGTGGAACAGAACAACACCCGCGGCTCGTCACGGAAAATATCCTCCGTGCCGTTGCCATGGTGGACATCGAAATCCACCACCGCCACCCGCTCCAGCCCATACTGTGCCAGAGCATGGGCCGCCCCCACCGCCACATTGTTGAAGATACAGAACCCCATGGCCCGCGCCCGCTCCGCGTGATGCCCCGGCGGACGCACACTGCAAAAGGCACTGCTGACCTCGCCGGACATCACCAGGTCCACCCCCAGGACCGCTGCACCGGCCGCCCTCCGGGCCGCCTGCAGGGTGTGCTCCGTCATCACCGTATCGCCTTCGTCCAGGCACACCATGTCGTCCGGTCCGGGCGCGGACGATTCCACATAGTCCACGTAATCCGCTGTATGCACCCGCAGCAACTGCTCGCGCGTCACCAGTGGTGCATCATAATGGCTCAGCAGCATGCTGATCCCCGAGGCCAGCATTCGATCGTCAACGGCCGAAAGACGTTCGGGCACCTCTGGATGGTGGATGGCCACACGGTGCAGACTGCAATCATGATGCGTGATGAAGGCGATGGTCATGGGCGCAACTCCTTGGACTTTCACCCATGGTAACGCGAAGCGCGAAAAGACGAGATAGGCTCAAGCGATTTCGTTTGTTCGGGCCATGGGTCCCCAAGCGGTTTCGCCGCACCGCAGCATCACCCATACTATACTCAGAGAGAATCTCTAAGGGGGCGATCAGCAGCACAATCATGGGACCACATTTCCTCAACCGAATTTTCGCACCACGCAGCATCGCCGTGATCGGTGCCACCGAAAGAACCAATGCCCTGGGAAGCCTGGTGTTTGCCAACCTGGTGGATGCCGGCTTCAAGGGCGAGCTGTATGCGGTGAATCCCAAGCATGACAAGGTGCACGGACGCCGCTGCTATCCCGATGTGGAGGCCATCGGACGGCCCGTGGAGTTGGCCGTGGTGGCCACGCCGGCACGCACCGTGCCCAACGTCCTGCGCCACTGTGGCGAACATGGCGTGCGCGGCGCAGTAGTGCTCTCCGCCGGTTTCAGTGAATCCGGTCGGGCCGGCAAGCGCCTGGAAGAGGAGATCATGGAGATCTCCCGGGAATACGACCTGCGCCTGATCGGCCCCAACTGTCTGGGCGTGATGAGGCCGGGGCGTGGGCTCAACGCCACCTTCAGCAAGAACAAGGCCCTGCCGGGGAATCTGGCATTGGTGTCGCAATCCGGCGCCATCTGCACAGCCATCCTGGACTGGGCCGAGAGCCAGGAGATCGGCTTTTCTGCCGTGGCCTCCATGGGCGATGCCTCTGATGTGGATTTCGGCGACGTGCTGGATTATCTGGCCCTGGACCGGGAAACCCGCAGCATCCTGCTCTACGTGGAAGGCATTCACAACGCCCGGCGTTTCATGAGCGGCCTGCGTGCGGCGGCGCGCATGAAACCGGTGATCGTCATCAAATCGGGTCGCCATGCAGAAGGCTCCCGGGCAGCCATGTCCCATACCGGCTCCCTGGTGGGCGCCGACGATGTGTTCGACGCCGCCCTGGAGCGTGCCGGCGGTGTGCGGGCCATGACCATCCAGCAGCTATTCTCCGCGGCCCGTATCCTCTCCAGCGGTTACCGGGTGGAGGGCAACCGCCTGGCCATCATCACCAATGCCGGCGGCCCCGGCGTCATGGCCACCGACCGGGCCGTGGAACTGGACGTCAACATGGCCCGCTTCAGTACCGAGACCATGGACAAGCTCAACAAGGCCTTGCCGGAGCAATGGTCCCACGGCAATCCCGTGGACATCCTGGGGGATGCCGATGCGGAGCGTTTCGAAAACGCCATGACCGCCTGCCTGGAAGACAGCGGCGTGGATGCCTCCATCGTCATGCTCACCCCCCAGGCCATGACCGACCCACTGGCCGTGGCCGAGGTGACCTCCCGGATCGCCAAAAAGGTGAAGAAACCCGTGCTCGGATGCTGGATGGGGGATATCCAGGTACGCGAGGGGCGGGATCATCTCACCCGTGAACGCCTGCCCCATTTCACCACCCCCGAAGCCTCGGTGGAGGGGTTCGCCTACCTGGCGGCACACAAGCGCAACCAGCGCCTCCTGTTGCAGGTACCCAGCCCCCTCAGCGATCGTGGCCGCACCGATGTGCACGGCGCCCGGCTGATCATCGAAGGCGCCCTCTCCGAGGGCCGCAAGCTGCTCAGCACCCTGGAGTCCAAGGCGGTGCTTTCGGCCTTCCGCATCCCGGTCACCCAGACCATGCGGGCCAACACCGCCGGCGAGGCCCTGGTGGCTGCAGGCACCGTGGGTTACCCGGTAGCCATGAAGATCGATTCTCCCGACATCACACACAAGTCCGACGTGCAGGGCGTGCGCCTGAACATCGCCAGCGCCGAATCCGTGCGCAGCGCCTTCCAGACCATGGTGGAGGACGCCCAGCGCCTGAAGCCCGGGGCGCGCATCAATGGGGTGACCCTGGAGCGCATGCACCAGAGCACCTACGGGCGCGAACTCATGGTGGGTGTGCTGCGCGATCCGGTGTTCGGTCCGGTGATCAGCTTCGGTTCCGGGGGCACCTCGGTGGAGGTCATCAAGGACCGGGCCGTGGCCCTGCCGCCGCTCAACGAGGTGATCATCGAGGGCATGATCGCCCGCACCAAGGTGGCCAAGCTGCTCAAGGAATTCCGCAACATGCCGGCGGTGGACGAGCAGGCCCTGGAGCAGGTGCTGCTGAGGGTGTCGGAGATGGTCTGTGAACTGCCGGAGATCCAGGAAATGGACATCAACCCGCTGATCGCCGACGATCGCGGTCTGGCGGCAGTGGATGCCCGCATCACCGTGAACTTCCCGCCGGTGATGCCGGATCGCTATGCCCACATGGCCATCCACCCCTACCCGGCCCACCTGGTCAACCAGTGGCAGTTACCCGATGGCACCAATCTGACCATTCGGCCGATCCGGCCGGAGGACGCAAAGATCGAACAGGAGTTCGTGCGCAACCTCTCGGCGGAGTCCCGTTACAACCGCTTCATGCAGGCCGTTCACGAACTCACCCCGCAGATGCTGGTGCGTTTCACCCAGATTGATTACGACCGGGAGATGGCCCTGATCGCCGTGCAGGAACGCCCCGACGGCTCCGAGTTGCAGGTGGCCGTGGCCCGTTACACGGCCAACCCGGACCAGCAGAGTTGCGAGTTCGCCTTGGCGGTGGCCGACGAATGGCAGGGCCGGGGCGTGGGCTCACATCTGATGAACGAGCTCATGGACGTGGCCCGTACCCGCGGCCTGCGCACCATGGAAGGCGATGTCCTCGCCCAGAACACCAACATGATGGCCCTGATGCACCGCCTGGGCTTCAGCTCCCGCAACAGCCGGGAGGACGAGGGCATCAAGCTGGTGACCAAGCGGTTGTAGGGGGCGGTGCCCGCCGCTCCCCTCATCCCCGACATTCTCCCCCGAGGGGAGAAGGGAGATCCCTCCTGGAGGGGAAGGGAGTTATGGCTCCTCTCCCCCCCGGGGAGAGGGGTTGGGGTGAGGGGGCGAGATCCCGAACAGCACCGCATAAAACAGCGGTACCGCCAGCAGCGTCAGCAGTGACGCCAGCGCCAGCCCGAACATGATGGCAATGGCCATGGGCGCCCAGAAGGGCCCGGACAACGCCAGCGGCAACATCCCCAGCACCGTGGTAGCCGCCGCCAGCAGCACCGGTCGCACGCGGCTCACCGCCGCCTCCACCAGGGCGGCGTAGGCATCGTCGGATCGCTCCATCTCCAGATCCAGCTGCTCCACCATGACGATGGCGTTCTTGATGATCATCCCCGACAGGCTCATCACCCCCAGCAGGGCCATGAAGCCAAAGGGTTGCTTGAACAGCAGCAGGCCCGCACTCACCCCCACCACACCCAGGGGAACGGTCAGCAGGATGATCAGCGATCGCCGGTAACTGTTGAACTGGGCCATCAGCACCAGGGCCATCAACCCCAGCACCACCGGTACCGGTTGCAATACACCCCGCTGGGCTTCCAGGGATTTCACCGGCTCACCGTCCCACTCGATACGGTAGCCTGATGGCAGATCCAGATCTCCGGCCCGCTGCCGAAGATCACGAAGCACCTCATGAGCAATGGCCCCCGGCACGAGATCCATCTGCAGGGTCACGCTGCGTTCTCGATCCATGCGCCAGATGGAGGCGTCATCCCACACCACCGACACATCGGCCACCTGCAAGAGTGGCACCGGTCGGTGACCTTGCTCAGGCCAGATCACCATGGTCTCCACCTGGGTGGGGTCGGTACGATCCTCCAGGGGGAAGCGCCACTTGATGGGAATGCGCTTGTCATCCTCGATATAAACCCCGATGGGCTGACCGGCAAAGGCGGTGGCCAGCGCCTCGGAGATGGCGGCACTGGAGACATTGGCCCGACGTGCCCGCTCCTGATCCACATCCACCTGGATCTGCGGCGTCCGGTCGCGCCAGTCCAGGCGCACATGATCCAGACGAGGATCACCCGCCAGCAACGCCCGCCCCTGTTCCGCCACAGCCCGCAGGGTGTCCCGTTCCGGGCCAATGATGCGCATCTCGATGGGATAGCGCACCGGATCCCCCAACTGCATGGGCCGCACCCGGGGCTCGGCGTCGGGGAAGCGCTGATCCATGAACCCTCGGGTGGCGGCCATCATGGCATCCAGGTCATCCACGGCCTTGAGGTTCACCAGGATCTGTCCGAAGGCCGCATTGGGGTGCTCGGGCAGCATGGGCAGATAGAAACGCGGCGCCCCCTCGCCGATGAAGGCAGTGGCGGATTCCACCTCGTCCCGTCCCTGCAGCCAACCCTCGATAACCGCCATGTCTTCGGATGTCTGACTGATGCGACTGCCCTCCGGCAGCCAGTAATCCACCATGAACTGGGCCCGCTGGGCAGGCGGGAAGAAGATCTGCGGCACCAGCATGAAGCCGATCAGGGAGAGCACCAGCAGTCCGACGATGCCCGCCAGGCTGACACGACGCCAGTGCAGCACACCGCCCAGCAGGCAGCGAAAACCCCCATACAGGCGCCCTCCATAGGGGTCATCGCCCTCGCTGCCCTTGGCCGGTGACTTGAGCCAGCGGTGACACATGACCGGCGTGACGGTGATGGCCAGCACCCAGCTGAGCAGCAGGGAGAAGCCCACCACCCAGAACAGGGAGCGGGTGAACTCCCCGGTGGCGGTATCGGTGAGGGCGATGGGCGAGAAGGCCAGCACGGCGATCAGCGTGGCGGAGAACAACGGCCAGGCGGTCTCGCTCACCGCCTCCTGAGCTGCCTGCAGGCGATCCATGCCCCGCTGCATCTTCACGAAGGTCAGCTCTGCCACCACGATGGCGTTGTCCACCATCATGCCCAGCACGATCACCAGCGCCCCCAACGAGACCCGGTGCAGGTCGATGCCCGTGCCCCACATGACAATGAAGGTGGCCAGAATGGTGAACGGCACGCCGGCACCGACGATCAGGCCCGTGCGCAGCCCCAGGGCGATGAGCAACACGGCGATGACGATCACCACCGCCGTGACCAGGTTGATCATGAACTCGCCCACCGCCGCCTCCACCTCGCGGGGCTGGTTGGCGATGATGCCGAAGGACATCCCCACGGGCAGGGTGGGTTCGATCCGCGCCAGGCTCTCGCTGATGCGCTCCCCAAGATCCACCACGTTCACACCCTGGGTGGGTACGATGCCGATGGCCAGGGCGTCCTGCCCCTCATGGCGAAGCAGGGCCTGGGGCGGATCCGAGAAGCCTCGGCGCACCTCGGCAAAATCGCGCAGATACACCAGGTTGCCGGTAGCCGGACTGCGGATGGAGAGGCTGCGGATTTCCTCCAGGGACTCGAACACGCCACTGGCGAAGATGCGTACATCCCGAGGGCCCATCTCCACAAAACCGGCTGGCTCCACCACGTTCTGTCGGTTCAGGGCCTGCACCACCTGATGGGGAGTGAGGCCCATTTCGGCAATCTTCTCCCGGGAGGTCTCCACGAAGACCCGCTCCCCCTGCTGCCCGAACAGCTCCACCTTGGCCACGCCGGGCACCCTTAGCAGTTCCCGGCGCACGTTGTCGGTCACCCGGTCGAGCACATCATAGCCGTAGCCCTCACCGCTGAGGGCAATGAGCAAGGCGAAGACATCGCCGTAATCGTCGTCCACGAAGGGTCCTCGCACCCCATCGGGCAGTTCGCGGGCAGCCTCATTCACCTTGTGGCGCAGCTCGTCCCAGATCTGTCGCAATGATTCCGGGTCGTGACTCTCCTGGATGTCCACGAAGATCACCGACACCCCGTCCCGGCTATGGGACTGCACCTGGTCCAGTTCGCCCAACTGCTGGATCTTGAGTTCAATGCGCTCGGTCACCTCCTGCTCCACACGCACCGCCCGAGCCCCCGGATATTCGGTGTAGACCACTGCGGTGCGCACGGTGAACTCCGGATCCTCGAGTTGCCCCAGCTGGGTGTAGCTGAAAACGCCCACAAACACGATCAGGGCCACCAAAAAGCCCATCAGGCGGCCCCGCTGGATGGCCCAGACAGCGGCATTCATCGGCGTGCACCCCGCATCTCATCCTCGGTGAGCACCCGTACCGTCTGACCCTCGCTCAGGTGCTGCACCCCGGCAGTGACCACCTGCTGGCCAGCGTGCAAGTCACCGAGGACGCGGACTCCATCCCGCTCCAGCGGGCCCAGGCTCACCGGGCGGCGCGTCACCGTCCCCCCTGCCTCGTCCAGTACCCAGACGTGGGGCTGACCTTCGTGGTCGAACACCGCGGTCATGGGCACATGAAAATAGCCCTGTTCGTCGGCCTCGGGCAATCCCGCCCGGAAGTCCAGACGAGCGGTCATGCCAGGCAGGATGCGCTGGTCCGGGTTATCCACCACGATGCGCACCGGATAGGTCTGGGTATCCTCATCCACGTCCACGCCCACGGCCCGCACCCGGCCTGCATAACGGCGGCCCAGGGCGGCGAAATGCACATCCACGGCAGTGAGCCGGTCCCGGTGCACCACCAGGGTCTCGGGCATGCCCACCCGCAGTTCGATCTCCTCCAGGTCGTCCAGGACGAAGACCACCCGTTCCGGGCTGGCCTGTTCATGGGGTTCGATGTTGCGGCGAGCCACATGGGCGTCGAAAGGAGCCCGCAACACCGTGTCCTCCAGGGCAGCCCGGGCGGTGGCTAGCCCCTCGCGGGCCGCATCCCGCTGGCCCTGGGCCTGACGGAAGGCGGAACGCAGGCCGTCGTAATCGGCGCGACTGATGGTGCCGTCCCGCACCAGATCCTGGCCGCGTCGGTAATTGACCTCGGCCTCCTCCAGTTGGCCTTCGGCAGCCTCCAGTTGACCCTCCAGTTCACGCACCTTGAGGCGGTAATCCCGATCATCCAGCCGAGCCAGCACATCGCCCTCCATCACCCGGTCGCCCAGGTCCGCGTGCACCAGGACCACCTGACCGGACACCCGGAAGGCCAGGGCCGTGCGCTCGGCGGCCTCGGCCCGGGCACTGAAGGTGCGGGAGGTCATGTCCTCGGGGGGCTCAAGGGTGAGGGCCAGCACCGGACGCTCCGGGGGATCCTCACGCATCTCCGGGGGCTGGTCGCAGGCGCCGAGCAGCATGGTGGCGGCGAGCACTAGCAACAGGAGCCCGATGGCATCCCTGGTAGGCGTGGTGTGGTTGGGCATGGGTCGTTTCCTTTCTTGCTGCGCCACAGTGTAACGAGGCATGGTGTTGCCGGGCCATCCTCATCGTTATGCCAGCTTCGTGGCCGAGGGCCGCTCCCGAAGGGAGCGTGTGGCCTTGCGGTAACGGGGGGCACATTTTTTCGGGGTGGCTGATAATTCTCACTGACGCATTCATCAGAAAGCGCTAATGTGAGCACCATGAAGATGAATCGTTCAATACTGTTTGTGTGCCTGATTCCGGCACTGTTGGCCGTGACCCTGCTGGGCTCCGGTTGCCGCCACGATCAGGGCGCATCCATGCCCGACCGCACCCTGATCGTCCATGTTCAGAACCGCACTTCCGAGACCATCCCCAAGGTGGAGATCGGCTATGCCAATGTGGACACCCAGCAGACCACCACGCTCCTGCAACTGGAAGCGGGAAAGACCCGCACCATCGTGCTGAACCACGAACCCGGTCTGGGCTACAACGTGGAGGCCCATCTGGCCAATGGCAATGTGCTGGAGATCTGCGGTGGTCGGCACCGGGAGAGTCGGGTGATGCGCGAAGTGATCACTCAGGAGTCGATCCTGTCGGGGATCGGCAAGCCTTGATGGTGCCTGTTTGAGGGCTTCGGCCGGGAAATGGGGTGAGGGTGGTCTTTGGAATTATCGCTGAAGATCCACCAGGATCCGCCCGTGTACATCCCCTGCGAGCATCCGCTTGCTGGCCGATTCCAGACCCTCCAGCCCGATCTCCTCGGTGACGATGTCATCCAGGTGGGGGATGGCCCAGTCGGTGGCCAGATGTGCCCAGACCGCCGCGCGTCGCTCCGTGGGATAGTTGCTGGAACTCACCCCAAGCAGGGATACACCCCGCAGAATGAACGGCATCACTGTGGTGCGCAGCTCCGCTCCGCCCGCCAGCCCGATGGTGACGATATTGCCCCACTCATCCACCGTGCGGGTGAGCCAGCCCAGGATCTCGCCGCCAACGGTATCCACCGCCCCCGCCCAGCGGGCCGTCTCCAATGGGCGCCAGCCCTGGGAGAGACCACGGCGGTCCATCACCTTCACCGCGCCCAGGGACTTGAGCCAGTCATGCTGGCGGGTCTTGCCGGACAGGGCCACCACCTCGTAGCCCTGGGCGGCCAGCAGGCTCACGGCAAGGGAACCCACTCCGCCACTGGCCCCCGTGACCAGGATGGGCCCCATGCCCGGGTCCTGATCGTTGGCGCGCAGGCGCTGCAGGGCCAGGGCCGCCGTGAAGCCGGCGGTGCCCAGGATCATGGATTGCCGAAGGTCCAGACCCTTGGGCACGGGCACCACCCAGTCGGCGGGCACGCGGATGCGACCGGCAAAACCGCCATGGTGGATCTCGCCCAGCCCGCAACCGGTGACCAGCACGGGATCGCCGGCCTTTAAGCCGCTGTCCTCGGCGGCGGAGAGCACTTCACCGGCCGCATCGATGCCGCCGACAAGGGGCGAGCGCCGCAGCACCCGACCGCTGCCGGTGATGCCCAGGGCGTCCTTGTAGTTGAGCGAGGAGTAACGGACCGCCACCTCCACCTCCCCGTCCATCAACTCCGACGGTTCCATGTCCGTGAGGCTGACACGATGGGACCCAAGGACCTCGTCACGGATCAGCAGGGCTGGGAAAGTGGAGGTCATGACGATCAGAACCGATAGCGCACGGCGGCGGCGAGGATGTGGACGTGGCCTTCGGTGGTGCCGGTGAGGTCGACGGTGGCGAACGTGACGCCAGCCTCGTTCTTGAACTCCCGCTCCAGTTCCAGTGATTCCTTGGAGATGTCGATGTAGGTATAGGCCACGTCAAATCCCCAGTTGGGTCCCTGCTCATAGCTGGCCCCGAACGAGTACCAGGTGCGGTCACCATCCGGGGTGCGGGTGGTGCGATAGCCGTCCTGAGTCGGCGTCCGATCGTACTGGAGGCCACCGCGCAGGGTCCAGCGGTCGTCCAGTTGATACTCGGCTCCCACCGACAGGGCCCAGCTATCCTTGTAGTTCTGCTCGACAACGTTGTCTTCCCGACCGTCGTTGAAGCGAACACGGATTTCGTCGAAATTGGACCATTGGAACCACTTGTACTGGGCCATCAGGGTCCAGCGATCATTCAATTGGTGACGCGCGCCCAATGCCACCATATCCGGCAGGTGCAGATCGGCCTTGCCGTCCAGGGTTTCTTGCTCGCCTGTGATGGGTCGAGCGATCTTGGCCTTGCCATCCAGAGTGTGTTTCACGCCTTGGCGATAGTGCAGGCCCAAGCGGGTTGCTTCGGTCACCTGCCACATGGCGCCCAGGTTAAAACCCACATCCCAGCTATCCGCATCGAGTTGCTGCTCTCCATCGGTTTCCAGGCTTGGCCCGAATGCGGGAGATGGAATCGCGTTCTTGAGCGTGGCGTCTGCATACTGAATATCGATCCCGCCTCCAATGGAGAATCGCTCATTCACCCGGTAGGCCAAGCTGGGCTGGATGTTGATCACCTTGAGATCTGTCTCGGTTGAATCATAGCGTGCCCAGAAATCGTCGTCATAATGATTGGCCAGACCGAATGGTGCGGTGATTCCCAGACCAAACCAGGTTTGCTCATTGAGGGGACGAGCGTAGAAGAAGTTTGGGACGGGCGTGGGATCGTAGGGGTTGCCTCCCGAACCGCCGCTCACAGGCTGATCGACGTAGCCGGGTAATATCTGCTCACCTGTATCGGGATTAAAGGCACCAACACCTGAAGCCGTCGATCCACTCTCCCTGGCATCCGCCTTCGGCATCAAAAGATGCACAGCGGCCTGAAACTCAGGCCCCGGAAGGAACACCATCCCCGCCGGGTTGAAGAAGATGGTGCTGGAATCCTGAGCCACCGCCGCCTCGCCGGCGAAGGCGCGGCCCAGGCCGCTGACGCTCTGCTCCTGAATGTAAAAGCCCGCTGCCTTCACCGGTGAGTGCCACAGGGTGGCTCCGGACAGGGCCAGCGCGCCAGCCACGGCGCAGGACAGGGCGTTGCGAGACTGAATGAAAGACATGTATCCCCCTTGGGTGATTCTTTTATGATTTTTATGGGTTCGGCAACGGATCAGCGCTTGCTGTGGGCCTCGTACATGGCCTCGATCTGCTTGCTGTAGCGCTCCAGGATCAGCGCACGCTTGAGCTTCATGGTGGGTGTGAGCAGGCCGTTGTCCACATCCCAGGGCTCCAGGGTGGGCGTGAGGCGGCGTACCTGGGCGTAGCCATGGAACTCGGTCAACTGCTTGCCGGCCCGCTCCAGCAGGGCCTTTTCCACCTTGCGGCTGTACAGATCCTCGCTGCTATCCGGATCCACCTCCAGCTCCTCGGCCAGCTTTTTCCACTCATCCGGGCCGAGCACCACCAGGGCGGCGAGATAGGGCTTGCCCTCACCCAGCACCATGGCCTGCTCAAAGATGGGATCCAGGGTGATGGCCATCTCCATGTCCGCCGGGGGCACCTTCTCGCCGTTGCCCAGCACCAGGATCTCCTTGATGCGACCGATGATGAAGATATGGCCCTGCTCGTCGATGCGCGCCTTGTCGCCACTGTGCAGCCAGCCGTCCTTGTCGATGGTGTCGGCGGTAGCCTCCTCGTTGTTCCAGTAGCCCTGCATCACCGAGGGGCCACGCACCAGCAATTCCTCATCCTTGCCGATGCTCACCTCCACGCCGGGCAGTGCACAGCCCACACTGGCGGGAACATTATCGTCGGGCCGGTTGACGGCCACCACCGGGCTGGCCTCGGTCATGCCAAAGCCATGGAACACGGGCAATCCCAGGCCGATGAAGAATCGGGCGATGGGGGGCGGCAGCGGCGCACCGCCGCAGACGGCATAACGCAGACGCCCGCCCAGACGCTCCGTCACCTTGCCAGCCACGATTTTTTTCAGCAGCGGCCACAGCAGCAGCTTGGGATGCCAGCCGACTCGGCCCTGCTCGTGCTCGAAGCGGTGCCAACCCACGGAAACGGTGGTGTGAAACAGGAAGCGGGCGAAACCGGACTTCTCCTCCAGGCCCGAGGTGATGCGCCCGTAGATGCGCTCGTAGATGCGCGGTACGGAAATGAGCACGGTGGGGCGCAGGTTCATCAGATCCTCCGCCAGGCCCTGCACCGAGCGGGCAAAGGCCACCTGGGCACCCACCATCATGGGCATGTAGCAGCCGCCGGTGCGCTCCAGGGTGTGGGAAAGGGGCAGGAAGGAGAGGAACAGGTCCTCGCCACCCATGGGGGCGCACTGCTGAGCGGCATAGGCGTTCTGCAGGATGTTCTGGTGGGTGAGCATCACCCCCTTGGATCGGCCCGTCGTGCCCGAGGTATACACCACGGTGGCCAGGGAGTTGGGATCCACATCACGGGTGATCAGTTCATGATCGCCCTCGGGGGCCCATTCATCCAGGGACTTGAGGCGCGTGTCCTCGGGGAATTCTCCCGGGTCCACCGCTTGCACGGTGACGATGCGATTGACCGTGTCCAGCCGCTCGCGAACCTCCTGGAGGCGCTTCCATTGCTGTCGACCGCCCAGGAGCAGTAGCTTGGCCCCGGCATCCTTGAGGATATAGGCGATGTTGTCGGGCCGGTCATCGGTGTATAGCGGCACCGTGATCAGGCCAAGGCCAAGGCAGGCCTGGTCGAAGATGACCCATTCCTGGCAATTGCGCAGCATGACGGCGACGCGGTCGCCCGGAGAAAGGTCTTCCTTTTGCAGTGCCGCCTGCCAGCGGGCCACCTGCTCGCTCACCTCCTGCCAGGTGCGCGACACCCATTCGGAAGTGGCCTGATCATACTGTTTGTAAGCCACCGCATCGGGGCTTCGCTTGACTCGCTCCCTGAACAGTCCGGCCAGGGTCCTCGCCTCCCCTGGCGTGACCACGTGATTGGGCTCGCCCATGTTGACTCCTCTGCTGACGGGGTACTTGGCCCCGGGTTCTTGCCCTGGAGGGGATCCCGCTCTGCGCCGCCTCGTCGCGAGACTGAGCATGATTTCCCCGGGTTTCGCCTGAATATATCGCGACTGCCCAGTATAATCACTGGATGGGCCATTTTGGTGTGCTGTGTCAGTTCAACGCGTCGGCGGCCCACAGGCGGGCCCGCAGACCCCAGCCGGTGGCAAAGCCACGCTGGCGAAAGCGCACCTCGCCATCGGCGTTCACCACGAAGGTGGCCGGCACCGCCCCCACGCCGAATCGGGCGGACAGGGCACCGGTCTCGTCCACCAGCACCGGATGGGTATAGTCGTTCTCCTGCATGTATTCCCGCAGCGTCTGGGCATTCCCGGACTGCATGGCCACGGTGAGCACGGGCCAGTCCTGACTGATGGATTCGATGGCCGGCTGTTCCACCCGGCAGATGCCGCACCAGGTGGCCCAGAAATGCACCAGCACCGGCTGGCCCTGATAGTCCGACAGGCTCACCGGTGAGCCGTCCAGCAGCACGCCCTGCAGCGGCGGCGCCTCACCGGAGACCATGTCCCGCTGCAGCCAGGCCTTGATGGCCAGAAACACCAGCAGGATGATGATCAGTTCCAGTCCGCGGCGCAGCCAGCGCCGTCGTCCGGTATGCTTGGGAGTGTCACTCATGGCTGGGAGATGGGCGCCTGCCGCGCAAATGAAGGGTTGATCGAACGCCATGGGAAGAACATGACGGGTTGATACCGGTCAAAACCATTATCAACAGGCCCAAGGCCTGCCCGCAAGCCAACGGGGACTCAAGATTCATGACCACATCCACCGTACAACCGCTGCGCCACTTCAAGGTTCCGGAAACCGCCTGGGTGGAACGGCAGATGCCTCACTACACCGGCGCCGAGCGCGAACGGGTGATCGAGCGCATCAAGACCCTGCTCAAGAAGCAGGAGGCCACCCTCGTGGCCCACTATTACGTGCACGAGGACCTGCAGATGATCGCCGAGCAGACCGGCGGTTGCGTGTCCGACTCCCTGGACATGGCCCGTTTCGGCAAGGAACACCCGGCCTCCACCCTGGTGGTGGCGGGCGTGCGCTTCATGGGGGAAACAGCCAAGATCCTCAGCCCTGAAAAAAGGGTGATCATGCCCACCCTGGAGGCGGAGTGCTCCCTGGACCTGGGCTGCCCGGCAGATGAATTCATCGCCTTTTGCGATCAGCATCCGGATCGCACGGTGGTGGTTTATGCCAACACCTCTGCCGAGGTGAAGGCGCGCGCCGATTATGTGGCCACCTCCAGCATTGCGGTGAAGCTGGTGGAGCACCTGAAGAACGAGGGCAAGAAGATCCTCTGGGCTCCCGACCGCCACCTGGGGGCCTATATCCAGAAGACCACCGGTGCCGATATGGTGCTGTGGGATACCGCCTGCGTAGTGCACGATGAGTTCCGCACCCGGGCCCTGGTGGACCTGAAACAGGAGCACCCGGATGCCGCCGTGCTGGTGCACCCGGAGTCCCCCGCCGGGGTGATCGAACTGGCCGATGCGGTGGGCTCCACCTCACAATTGATCAAGGCGGCCCGGGAACTGCCCCATGAGACCTTGATCGTGGCCACCGATAGCGGCATCTTCTACAAGATGCGACAGGCGGCACCACACAAGACCTTCCTGGAGGCGCCCACTGGCGGGCATAGCGCCACCTGTCGCAGCTGCGCCCATTGCCCGTGGATGGCCATGAACGGCCTGGGCAATCTGCTGGAGGTGCTGGAAAAGGGTGGCAACGAGATCCACGTGGACGAAACCGTGCGCCAGGGGGCGCTGCGCTCGACCCAGCGCATGCTGGACTTCGCCAGCAGCCAGCACACGCTGGTGCTGGGACGTGGGGACGCCTGATCCCATGGCGCTGGCGGATCGCTGCCTGGCCACGCGCTCATGAGCAGCAAGGCAGGAGCGCAGCCCGTCATCCCCATGGCGGTGTTTCGCAAGATGGTGGCTCAGTTGCCGGCGGAGGAGCTGTCCCGCCTGCCGCCAGAGAAGCTGCCGGAGAACATCCCCCTGGATCTGGTGGACGAGGCACCTTACTACTCCCGTCGCACGGTGGAGGGGCTGATCCTGTCCGCCAACGCCTATCATCTGGAGCGGCGGCTGCACATCCAGGAACAATACGGTCCAGAGGTGATGAGCGCCCTGGACAAGTCCCAGGTGGTGGGCAACACCGCCAATGTGAAGATCTTCTGGCAAAAGCTGGAGGATCTGCGACGGATGTACGAGCAATGGCGCAAGGATCCAGGCCCACAGAATCTGGACCGTCTTGGCAATCAGATCCGCACTCTCAATGCACTGCTGCTGGACGTGCGCGCCGAGAACGCAGACACCACCCGTTCTGCGCAGTTGCTGCGGGAGCAGGTCTGTGGTCCAGAGCTTGAAGCCATGTTCCAGCAGGCCATCGAGCGCTTGCACGAGCACAGCGAGCGCATCGAGAACCTGCTGGCCCGGTATTTCCGCATCCGCATCACGGTGGCCCAGCACGAGATGCAGGTGCGGCTCAAGCAGATCAACACCCTGGACCGGCAGGCGGAGAACCTGCGCGAGCAGATGGAGGATCTGCGCACCCAGCTTGAGGACTCCCAGACCCTGTGGCGCCGCGCGGTCAAGCGACTGCACGCCGACCAGCAGGCCGAGCATCTGCAGTCGCGCATCATGGCACTGGCAGGTGAACTACGCTCCCGCGAGGTGAGCATTTCGGAGACCCAGCTCACCCAGTGGCTGGATGCGCTGGTGGACGCGGCCCTGCACCCCCTGACCCGACCCTCGGTCTCCAGCCATATGGGCGACGGGCGCATGGCCCTTTACAGCCTGCTCAGCCGCTATTGTCAGCAGCAGGAGAACTCTGCCCGACAGATCGCCCGCAACCCCTTCCTGCAGGTGGACCCGGCCCAGGCCATCCGTTTCGTGCTGCTCTCCGAGCAGTTCATCCTGGATTATTTTCGCAAGAAGCGGAACGAGACCACGGCCTGGATCAGCGACGTGGCCCAGGTAAAGAGCGAGGATCTAGACGGTCTGGAACGGGAAATACTCAGCGAGTTGAAACGCTCAAGCCGGTTCAAGCGCAAGCCCGGCGGGTGAGGACCTGAAGCGGCCGGTTTCAATACACCTTGGGCTCACCTCGCGGGCGGGTCTTGAAGAACCGCAGCGTCCACAGATACTGGGCCGGATCGCGACGAATCAGGGCCTCCAGGGCGGCATTCATGCGGGCTGCATCCTGCACGTCGTCGCCGGTGGGAAAATCCGTCAGGGGTTTGGCCATCACCATCTCGTAACGGTCCGCATCGATCCGATAAAAGCCCATGCTGGGCACCACCGGCGCGCCGGTGAGGCGCACCAGGCGGCCCAGCGCGGGGATGGTGGCCTTGGGTTCGCCAAAAAACGGGGCAAACACGGTGTGTGCGGGCCCCAGGTCCTCGTCCGCCAGATAGTAGAACACCTTCCCCTGCCGGGTGTGACGAATGGCCGGACGCAGGCCCTGATCCCGGGCAAAGACGGCAGCACCATACTGGGAACGGCTGCGGGTGTTGATCCACTCGATGATGGGGTTCTTCATGGGCTTGGCAAAGGAGACACCGCCGCATTCCAGGCTCAGCCTCAGGCCACCAAAATCCAGGGCCGGGGCATGGGCGGCGCAGACGATGGCCGGCTGACCCTGGCGCTGCATCTCCAGCACACCGGCTTCATCCACCAGATGGATGCGCGCCCGATGGCGCCGATGGCTGCCAAACCAGAGCAAGGGATAATCCACGAAACACTGCCCGAGAATGCGGAAATGCTGGCGCAACACCTTCTCGCGTTGTTCTTCCGACCATTCGGGAAAGCACAGCCGCAGGTTCACACGACCCACATGCCGACGACGCCCGCCAGTCACCCAGGCCAGCCAGCCCACTGCCCGCCCCGCGACCCGGCCCACGGGCCGTGGCAGCCACATGATCACCCAAAGCAGGGCAATACCCAGCCAGGTGCCCCAGTAGCGCGGGTGCAGCATGGCCCATTCGAAGCAGGTGCGGTAGCCCTCCGGGGCCTGCACCGCGGTATCAGTCATGGCTCCCCTCTTCCGACGCGATCCGTTTTTCCACTCGTTTGCGGAAAATCCGCATCTCCTTGGCCGCCTGAATATCCCCTCGTGACTCGGCCACGGTGATCCCTTCATTGTAGGCATCCAGGGCCTCGAACAGCGCCCCACTCTCGTCCAGGGCCCGCCCCAACAATTTCCAGGCGGCAGAGTAGGCCGGATCATGGCCCACAGCGGCCCGCAGATGGATGGACGCCTCTCCGGGGCGACCGTCGGCCAGATAGGCATTGCCCAGGGAAAAGCGCAGCAATTGATTATCCTGACCGTCGGCCAGCATGGCCTCGAAGCGTTCGATATTGGTCATGTTTGGCCCGTTCGTTTTACAGAATGTGCAACAAGTATAACGTCAACCGAAGCGGGCAAAACCCGAAGAGGCCTACAGGAATGTCACGCTGACCTGAAACAGGCGCTCCACCTCGTTGACGCGCTGCTTGTCGGTGAGGAACAGAATCACGTGGTCCTCCGATTGCACCACGGTGTCGCGGTGGGCAATGATCACCTCATCGCCGCGCACCAGGGCGCCGATGGTGCAGCCCTTGGGCAGCTTGATCTCCTCCACCCGGCGGCCGACCACCTTGGAGGTCTTGCGGTCCCCATGGGCCACCGCTTCGATGGCCTCGGCGGCGCCGCGACGCAGGCTGTGCACGGCCACCACATCGCCGCGGCGCACGTGGGTGAGCAGGGCGCCGATGGTCACCTGCTGGGGGGAGATGGCGATGTCGATCACGCCGCTCTGTACCAGTTCAACATAACTGGGGCGGTTGATCAGTGACATGACCGTACGCGCGCCCAGGCGTTTGGCCAGCATGGCGGAGAGGATGTTGGCCTCGTCATCATCGGTGACTGCCACGTAGACGTCCGTGCCCTCGATGTTCTCCTCCATGAGCAGTTCCTTGTCGGCGGCATCCCCCATCAGCACCACCACGTGATCCAGGGTTTCGGCCAGCTCCTTGGCCCGCGCCGGGTTGCGTTCGATGAGCTTGACGGAGAAATGGGGTCCCAGGTTCTGGGCCAGGCGCTTGCCGATGTTGCCACCCCCGGCAATCATCAAACGCCGATAGGGCTTGTCCAGGCGCCGCAGCTCACTGGTGACGGCCCGGATATTACGCCGTGCGGCGATGAAGAAGACCTCATCATCCACCTCGATGACCGTGTGGCCCTCGGGGAAAATGGGCTTCTCGCGCCGGAAGATGGCTGCCACCCGGGTCTGCACACCCGGCATGTGGGTGGCAAGATGCCTGAGTTCCTTACCCACCAGGGGGCCCCCATGATAGGCGCGCACCGCCACCAGGGAGACCCGCCCGTCGGCAAAGTCCAGCACCTGCAGGGCACCGGGATGCTCGATGAGGCGCTGAATATAATTGGTCACTACCTCCTCGGGACTGATGAGCACATCAATGGGCAGCGACTCCGGGCTGAACAGGGCCCGGTACTGCAGATACTCCAGGCCCCGCACCCGGGCGATCTTCGTGGGGGTATGGAACAGGGTGTAGGCCACCTGGCAGGCCACCATGTTGGTCTCATCGGAATTGGTGACCGCGATGATCATGTCCGCATCCCTGGCGCCGGCGCTGATGAGCACGTCCGGATGGGAGGCAAAGCCAACGATGGTGCGCAGATCCAGGCGGTCCTGAAGGGCCTGCAGGATGTCCGGGCGGGTGTCCACGACGGTGATGTCGTTGGCCTCGTTGGCCAGGTTGTGGGCCACCGTGCTGCCCACCTGGCCCGCGCCCAGTATCAATATCTTCATGGTTCAGTCCCGGGACTTCTTCGGCTCGATGCCAAGGGCGCGCAGTTTACGATACAGATGCGTGCGTTCAAGCCCCACCCGCTCTGCCAGCCGGGTCATGTGACCATCCACCTGCTCCAGCTGACGCAGCAGGTAGTCCCGCTCGAACTGTTCGCGGGCCTCGCGCAGCGGCAGTTGCGTATTGGGCTCCGGGCTCTCCCGGTGTTCCACGGGCTGGGGGGCAATCCCGGTCAGCGCCGCCTCCACCTCGGCCGCATCCACCTCATCTGCATTGCCCAGGATCAGCAGGCGCTGCACCAGGTTGCGCAGTTCACGGATGTTGCCCGGCCAGGGGTGGCGAGCCAGGCGGGCCCGGGCACCGCCGCTGAAATGGCGCCGTGGCAGGCCCTCCTCCTGGTGGAAGGCCTGAACGTAATGCTCCAGCAGTTCCGGTATATCGTCCACATGCTCGCGCAGCGGCGGGATGTGCAGGGGCACCACGCTGAGGCGGTAGTAAAGATCCTCGCGGAACTGCCCGGCGGTCACCCGGGCACGCAGATCCTCCTGGGTGGCGGCCACCACGCCCACATTGACGGCAATGGGATCGCTGCCCCCCACACGGGTCATGCGCTGTCCCTCCAGGGCGGTGAGCAAGCGACCCTGGGTGTGCAGGTCCATTTGTGCCACCTCGTCCAGGAACAGGGTGCCGCCGCTGGCCTGCTCCAGCAGACCGTAGCGGATACGATGTCCCTGCTCCTGACCAAAGATCTCCACCACCGCCTCGTCGGCGCTCATGGCCCCCACCGGCACCTCCACGAAGGGCCGCGCAGCCCGGGCGCTGCAGGCGTGCAGGTAACGGGCGAAGGTCTGCTTGCCCACCCCGGCCTCGCCGGTGATCAACACCCAGGTATCATGCTGGGCAATGCGGCTCACCTGATCGCGCAGGGCCTGCATGGCGGTGCTGGACCCCTCCGGCTCGACGGTGTTGTGGGAACGCCGGCGCAGGCCGATGTTCTCCCGGGTGAGCCGGTCGGCTTCCAGGGCCCGCTCCACGGTGAGGGTGAGCTTGGCCAGGGAGAGCGGTTTTTCCAGGAAATCATAGGCACCCAGGCGAGTGGCCTCCACGGCACTCTCCACGGTGCCATGGCCCGACATCATGATCACCGGGCTGGGTTGCCCCCCGGCCTCGATCCATTCCTTGAGCAGGGAAATCCCATCCCCATCGGGCATCCAGATGTCCAGCAGAATGAGGTCGAAGCGGCGCTTGCGGCGCTGCTCACGGGCCTCCTCCACGGTACCGGCCACGGCCACGCCATAGCCTTCGTCTTCCAGGATTTCCTGTACCAGACCCCGAATATCCGGTTCGTCATCCACCACCAGGATGTAGGATTCGCTCACACTGCCTCCCGAGACTCATGGGTATCGGCAGGGCTGTTTTCGGAGAGCGGCAGGTTGATGCTGACCACCACGCCACCCCCGGGGCGATTGGCCGCCCGCACCATGCCGTTATGCTCTTCAACCAGTTTCCTGACGATGGCCAGGCCAAGCCCGGTGCCCTTGGGCTTGCTGGTCACATAGGGTTCGAACAGCCGTGTCATCATGTCTTCCGACAGGCCGCGGCCATTATCCAGCACGAGGATTTCCACCATGTTGCGGTGACCGTCCACCTCCTGGCGGGTCTGGAGCGTCAGGCGGCCATCGTCCATCCCTTCCAGGGCCTCCAGGCCGTTCTTGATGAGATTGTGCAGCACCTGACGCAAGCGGCCCGCATCTGCCCGCAGTGGCGGCAGGCGCTCATCCAGGCTCAGCTCCACACGCACGCCAATGTCGCCGTGACGATACAGCTCGGCCACCTCGCGCACCAGTTGATTCAGATCCAGGGGCTTGATGGCCAGGGCCGGGGGCCGGGCATACTCACTGAAGGCGTTGACCATGGCCTTCATGGCCTCCACCTGATTGATGATGGTCTGGGTGGAACGCTGCAGCATGCTGGCCTCGGCCTCCTGGAGATGCGGGTGCAGCTTGCGCTCCAGTCGCTCGGCAGAGAGCTGGATGGGAGTGAGCGGATTCTTGATCTCGTGAGCCAGCCGCCGGGCCACCTCTGCCCAGGCAGCATCCCGCTGGGCCTGGATCAGGGTGGTGATGTCGTCGAACACCACCACCGGGCCGCCGCGCAGCCCGCTGCCGTGAGACAGCCAGACTCCCCGGCACATGAGCACCTTGCGACCTCCGGAACCGAAGGCGGTGAGCTGCTCGCTCCACTCAGGCCGTCGCGAGGAGAAATGCGGCCCCAGTTCTTCCTGAAATCGCTCCACCACCCCGGAGTGGCGGGCAATCTCACCCAGGTCATGGCCCAGATGGCGCTCCAGATCCACCTCCAGGATCTGCGAGGCGGCGGCATTGGCGGTGCGCAGGGTGAGGCGGCGATCCAGGGTGATGACCCCGGAGGAGAGATTCTGCAACACCGCTTCCAGGTACATGCGCTGACTCTCGGCCAGGCGCCGGCTGCGTTCCACCTCGTCGCGGGTGGCGGCCAGGGTGGCGGTCATGGCATTGAACGAGCGCACCAGAAAACCCAGTTCGTCGTTCTGGGTGACGGGGAGCTTCTTGTGATATTCACCGGCCGCCACGGCGCGGGTGCCCTCGGCCAGTTCCTGGATGGGCGCCACCAGACGTCCGGCAGAGTACAGCGCCCCCCAGACCGCGGCCATCACCGACACCAGCAGGGCCAGGGACAGGGTGATGGTGAAGCTCTGCTTGATGGGGCCCCGCAGATAAGCGAATTCCTTGTACTCGGAGAAGGCATCCTGGACGCTGTCGGCCAGCACACTCATGCGTGGCGCCACCGGATACACCGCCTGCAGGATGCGGCCGTCCCCGGAAGGAGTGCGGCTGGGCACGGGCGCAACCACGCGGATGTGCAGACCATCGTCATACACCGGCTCCAGGGCCGAATAGGTGCGTCCCTGGGAGAGGATCATCAGCACCTCCCCGGCGGGCAGTGTGGGCAGGCGCTGCAGGGTGGCGCCACTGGTGTAGGCGATGATGCGATTGTCGGCGCCGAACAGGGTGAGTTCCATGGCCCGGCTGTCATCGCGCATGTCTCCCAGACGCAACGCCGCCAGGCCCTGGGAGACGTCCATCAGGTCCCGGGCCAGGGACTCGGTCTCCTGGGTGTGCTGGCGGACGCGCAGATCCAGGGAGGAGCGGGACAGCTCAAGGGCATCCTCCAGGGCCTTTTCCACGCGCACGTCGAACCAGCTGTCGATCCCCTCGTCCAGAAAGGTGATGGAGAAGTAATACACCACCATCACCGGCACCAGGGCCAGCCCCACGAAAAGGGTCACCAGCTTGAGGGTGAGCCGCGACCCGGGCTCATTGCGCAGCACCCGGCGGGTCACGAGAAACAGCTTGGTGCCGATCAGGGCGGCCATGAAAACCAGGGCCAGCGAGTTGAACAGCAGCAACCAGATGTAAAGACGCTCGAAGCGTTCGGAGTTCTGGGCCGCATCGCCCATCACCAGCAGCGACAACAGCAGCACCACGAAGATGATGCCCATGGGCACCAGGCCCAATGATAATCGTCTCAGCGCAGTGACCATGTGTACCAGTCGCTCACCGGGCTCCAGTCACGCATCACGTAACCGCGCACACGCAATGGCAGGGGCAAGGCATCCACCCGGAGCCGGGCGCGCACCCGGGCCTCATATTCCTGCCCATCCTGGAGCAGCGAGGCATCCAGCAGCGGCAGCTCATCCAGTTCCCCCAGGGTGAACAAGGCCGACTCCAGACGGTAGAAGGTGCGCTTCACGCCCGTATTCAGATGGGTGAGCACGTACAGGCGGCTCAGGGCATGATATTCCAGGCGATAACGCTGAGAGAGCTCGGCCACGGTGGCGTCCCAGATCCAGTCCCGCCCGCGGCTGATCTCCACCTGCACCTCGAAGGTAAGCTTCACACCATTGTGCAGCGCCTCCTCCAGATTGGGGGTGAGGCGGTAATCGATGGTGGCGTTGAGCAGATACAGGCCGTTGGCCAGTTCGGTGTGGGCGGATCGGACCTTCAGGGGCGCGTCACCGGACAGGGCGTTGATCGGCAGGGCCACCAGCACGGACAGCAGGCACGACAGCAGCAGCGCCCGCAAGCCGTGTATTCGGGCCTGTGACGCCAGGAGGGTCAATGTTTGATCAGCCGGGCGTAATAGAAACCGTCCATTCCCTGATCACCGGAGAGGATCTGGCGACCCGCAACCTGAGCGCGGCCCCAGGGCGCCTGCAGGGGGGATTCGCTGGCCGAGGGTTCGTCCTGGAGAAATTGGGCCACGGTCAAGGCGTTTTCATCCGGCAACAAGGAACAGGTGACATACAAAAGCATACCCCCAGGTGCCAGCAGGGGCCAGAGCGCACGCAGCAATCGGGCCTGCTCGGCAGCCAGGGCGGGGATGTCCGCGTCCCGGCGCAGCAGCTTGATGTCCGGGTGTCGACGGATCACCCCGGTGGCGGAACAGGGAACATCCAGGAGGATGCGATCATACGGCGCCCCCTGATGCCAGTGGTCCGGCTCGGCCCCGTCGCCGCTCACCAGGTGGGCCTGATACCGGCCCCGCTCCAGGTTCTCCCTGACCCGCTCCAGGCGCCCGGCATGGGCATCCAGCGCCGTGACGTCCAGGTCGCCACCGGCGTGTTCCAGAAGGTGCAGGGTCTTGCCCCCCGGGGCCGCACAGGCATCCAGCACCCGCTGCCCCGGGCGGCAGTCCAGCAAGGGCGCCGCCAGTTGCGCGGCGGCGTCCTGAACCGATACCTCGCCGTCCTGAAAACCAGGCAGGGCCTCCACGGCCACCGGTTCGGACAGGGTGAGGGCCGAGGGCACGTGTTCATGAGGCTGTGCCTGGACACCCTGCCTTTCCAGCCGGGCCTGGTAATCCTGGCGCGATCCCCGGTGCAGATTCACCCGAAGGGTCATGGGGGGATGGGCGTTCATGGCCTGACAGAGGCGGTCGGTATCATCCCCATAGGCCCGCTGCAAACGGGCGAACAGCCAATCCGGCAGAGCATGACGCACGGCGGGCGAGGCATCCACCTGCTGCCCCCGGGCCTCACCCTCGCGCTGGGCCCGGCGCAGCACGCCGTTGATCAGACCCACGGCCCAGCGCTTGCGCAGGCTGCGGCCCAGGTCGGCGGTCTGCTGGATGACGGCATAGTCGGGGGTGTTCATGTACTGCATCTCGAACAGCCCCATCAGCAGGGCACAGGCCACGTCCTGATCCCTGCCCCGCAGGGGTTTGTCCATCCAGCCATCGAGCATCGCCTGCAGGCGGCGGTGCCAGCGCAGGGTGCCGTAGCACAGGGCCTGGGTCAGACCCCGATCCCGGGGTGGCACCTGCTGCAGATGATGTGGCAGGGCATCGGAGAGGGAGGCACCGTCCTTGAGGACGCGCAACAGAACCTTGAGGGCCGCTTCACGGGGTGACATGTGTTGTCCTATTGTCCCAGTACGCGGCCCAGCAGGGAGCGTCCATTCAGGAATTCCCGGGCCGACAGCGGCTTGCCGCCCGGCAATTGCAGGCGGGTGATGCGCAGCAACCCCTCGCCGGTGGCCACGTCGATGCCCTGGGGGCCTTCGGCAACCACCGTGCCCGGCGCCGCCGTGGCCTGTCCCGCAGGCAGTTCCGACATCCACAGGCGCAAGGGCTGCCCTTCGTGAAGGGTCTGGGCCACAGGCCAGGGGTTGAAGGCGCGCACGCGACGATCCAGACAGACGGCCCGCCGTGTCCAGTCCAGCAAGGCCTCGGCCTTGCTGAGCTTCTCGGCATAGGTGACCAGGGCCTCGTCCTGGGGGTCTCCCCGCAGCGATCCGGCCTCCAGGCCTTCCAGGCCCTGGAGCAGCAATTGCGCGCCCTGGGCCGCCAGCGTGTCATGCAGCGTGGCCGCTGTGTCCTGTTCGGTGATGGGGCAACGGGATTTGAGCAGCATGTCGCCGGTGTCCAGCCCCGCGGCCATCTGCATCAGGGTGATGCCGGTCTCGTCATCTCCGGCCAGCAGGGCACGCTGTATGGGGGCGGCTCCACGCCAGCGGGGCAGCAACGAGGCATGCAGGTTCACGCAGCCCAGGCGGGGGATGTCCAGCACGGCCTGGGGCAGAATCAACCCATAGGCTGCCACCACCATCAGGTCCGGGGCATGGGCCCGCAGGGTTTGCTGATCGGCCTCGTCACGCAGGCGCCCGGGCTGTTCCACGGGGATTCCATGGGCCTGGGCCAGTTGCTTGACGGGGCCGGGTCTGAGCTTGCGCCCCCGCCCGGCGGGGCGGTCCGGCTGGGTGTAGACCGCCACCACCGTGTGGGGGGAGTCGATCAGGGCCTGCAGGGCGGGCACGGCAAAATCCGGCGTGCCGGCATAAACAATCCGCATCAAACCGCCTCGCGCTGCCGCGTGGCCCGATTGGGGGTGCCGTGGCGGTTGGTCTTTTCCAGTTTTTTGCGGATGCGATCGCGCTTGAGCTTGGACAGATGGTCGACGAAGAGCTTACCGTCCAGATGGTCGATCTCGTGCTGGATGCACACCCCCAGCAGGCCACTTGCTTCCATCTCGAAGCGCTTGCCATTGCGGTCCAGGGCCCTCACGCGGATGCGCTCGGCACGAGTCACCGGTTCGTAATAGCCCGGCACGGACAGGCACCCCTCCTCGCAATCTGCCTCTCCCCAGCGATCAACGATCTCCGGGTTGATGAAGCACAGAGGGCGCAGGCCCTGGCCCGAGCGTTCCTCGGAGCCCTCCTCGGCCACGTCCATCACGATCACGCGGCGCAGGACGTTCACCTGAACGGCCGCCAGGCCAATGCCCTCGGACGCGTACATGGTCTCGAACATGTCGTCCACGAGCTTGCGGATCTCACCATCCACAACTTTGACCGGGTCGGCCTGACGACGCAGCCGGGGATCGGGAAAACGCAGGATTTCTAGTAGTGCCATGACCGCCTATCCGCTCAATGGGTGTATTTGTGCAGCGTCAAAACCATTTCTGCTAAAGTTGTGATTTCATCAGAACATGCCGTCCGAGCTTGCGCTCAGGGGAGCCGGGACGGCCGCAACCCGCCGTGGATCGGCGGGAAAACCGCATCCGGGCCATTGGCGCCCCGGCGACGAGGGGGAACGATGTTCGCTCCATATCCGCTGCGTGTCGGACACGCGATGTCCGTCGTGACGCTTATTCTAGCGTTCCTGGCCTCGGGTTGCGCCACCGCGCCCGAACCTTCACCGGAACCGGAGCCCGAACCGCCCCGGGTGCAGGCACCACCGGAGCCCGAACCGGAACCGGAAATCCGCATTCAGCCTACCGCCCCCGAACGCTACGTGGTACAGCCGGGCGACACGCTCTGGGACATCTCCAACCACTTCCTGCGCGATCCCTGGTACTGGCCGGAGTTGTGGGTGGCCAATCCGCAGATCCCCAATCCCCACCTGATCTACCCCGGCGATATCATCACACTTTACTACGTGGATGGGCGTCCGCACCTCACGGTGGATGGCGGCCCTCGCGTGCGGCCCACGGTGAGACTCTCGCCCCGGGTGCGTGCCGAACCCCTTCCACCCAGCCTGGATGTGCCCATTCAGGCGCTGCAACAATTCCTGGTGCGTCCTCGTATTGTGACAGAGCAGCAGATGGAAGATTCCGCCTATCTGCTGGCCTCTCAGGACGAACGCATGGTGTTTGGTGCCCATGACCGCGTCTATGCCCGACGTCTGGCCGAAGATCCCCTGGGCACCCGCTACAATGTCTACCGCGCCGGCGGAGAACTGCGCGACCCGGTGACCGGTGAGATGCTCGGTTTCGAGGCCATCCCCGTGGGCGACGCCGAACTGGTGCGTGAAGGCGATCCGGCCACGGTGGTGCTGACCCGCAGCGACCGGGAGGCCCTGACCGGCGACCGGCTGCTACCCCAGGACGACAGCGACCAGGCCTTCCTGTTCACCCCCAGCACGCCCGACCCTGATGCCGAAGGGCAGATCATCTCCCTGTTCGATGCCATCAGCCAGATCGCCCGCTTCCAGGTGGCCGTGATCAACCTGGGCGAACGCGAGGGCATTGAACGCGGGCATGTGTTTGCCACCTATCAGTCGGGTCGCCAGGTGCGCGACCGCTTTGCCGGGCGCGGCAACGAGACCGTGACCCTGCCGGACGAGCGGGTGGGCCTGATGATGGTCTTTCGCACCTTCGAAAAGGTGAGCTATGCCCTGGTGATGGAGTCCACACATCCCATCGAGCGCGGCTATGCCGTCAAGCATCCCTGATCACTGACGATCCCTCGGGGCGAGACCTCCGGTTTCGCCCCGATCCGGGATGCCCCTTCTCTTCCCCCTTCAAGCTTGAGACCTGTACAGACCATGGACACGGCCGTCCTCTCCTCCTGGCTTCACCTGTGGCATACCCCCGGCGTCGGGCCCGCCCTGTTCCGGCGCATCCTGGAACAGTACGGCACCCCCGAGGCCTTCCTGCGAGCCCCACGCGGGGCCTGGCGGGAACTGGAGCTGCGTGATGAGGCCATCGCCGTCCTGGAACAGGATGCCCCGCCACCAGGCGTGACCGCCGACCTGGACTGGGCGGCGAGCGATCGGCACCACATTCTGCTCCTTGAGGATCCCGGTTACCCGCCCCGCCTGCGGGACATCGCCAGCCCCCCGCCTGTACTGTATGTGGTGGGGGACCCCCAGGTACTGCATTGGCCCATGCTGGCGGTAGTGGGCAGCCGTCACCCGACCCCGGGCGGTCGCGAGACCGCCAAGGCCTTCAGTGCCCACCTGGCGCGCCAGGGCCTGGTGATTGCCAGCGGCCTGGCCCAGGGGGTGGATGGCGCCGCCCATGCCGGGGCCCTGTCGGCAGGAGGTCTGACAGTGGCCGTCACCGGCACGGGGCCGGACCGCATCTACCCCGGCGCCCACCGGTCGCTGGCCCAGCGCCTGGTGGCCGAGGGGGCCATGGTCACGGAGTTCCCCGTGGGCACGCAGGTCAAGCGGGAGCACTTCCCCCGTCGCAACCGCATCCTGTCGGGCCTGAGCATCGGCACCCTGGTGGTGGAGGCTGCGGCCCGCAGCGGGTCCTTGATCACCGCGCGCCGCGCCTTGGAACAGGGCCGCGAGGTCTTCGCCATCCCCGGCTCCATCCACAACCCCATGGCCCGGGGCTGCCATCGTCTCATCCGCGAGGGCGCCAAACTGGTGGAAACGGCCGATGACATCCTGGAAGAACTGGGAGCCCAGGCGCTGGTCCCCGCCGCATCCCTGCCCAGCGCCAGGTCTGCCTCCGTGGGTAAAGGCCCCCATGACGATGCGTCCGGGGAGACGGAACCGGACCATGCCAGGCTGCTGGAAGCCATGGGGCACGACCCGGTTTCGGTGGATCAGCTCGTGGGACGCACTGGATTGACCGTGGCCATGGTTTCCTCCATGCTGCTGCTCATGGAGTTGCGCGGCCAGGTGGCCTCCCTGTCCGGTGGTCGTTACGTCCGCCTGTAGCCGGAATAGCGAAGATGAAAGAGAACGTGCTCGACGTACTGATGTATCTGTTTGAAAATTATATAGACGACGATACGGAGCTGGAGCCGGATCGCGAGCAGCTGCACAACCTGCTGCTGGACGCCGGCTTCCCGGTCGCCGAGATCAACAAGGCGTTTGACTGGCTGGAAAACCTGGCCAGTCAGGACTCCTCGCTCAGGACCCTGCACACCGACTCGGCGCTGCGCCTCTATACCGAGCCCGAAATGAACCGCATGGACGCCACCAGCCGTGGCTTCCTGCTGTTTCTGGAGCAGAACGGCGTCTTGAGCCCCTCCACCCGCGAGGTGGTGATCAACCGGGTCATGGACCTGGACACGGAAGAAATCGGCCTGGATGAACTCAAATGGATCACCCTCATGGTGCTCTTCAACCAGCCCGGCCAGGAGGCCGCCTACACCTGGCTCGAGAGCCTGATGTTCGAGAACCCGCCGGAGTATCTGCACTGACCCCCTGCCACACAACACAGGTAGCCAGGACATGAGCAAGCACCTGGTCATCGTCGAATCGCCCGCCAAGGCCAAGACCATCAAGAAGTACCTCGGAAACGATTTCGAGGTACTGGCTTCCTATGGTCACGTTCGTGATCTGGTGCCCAAGGAGGGCGCTGTGGATACCGAAGATGGTTTCCGCATGAATTACCAGGTGATCGAGCGCAATGAAAAGCATGTGGAAAGCATCGCCAGGGCCCTGAAAAAGGCTGACAGCCTGATTCTGGCCACTGACCCCGACCGCGAAGGAGAGGCCATTTCCTGGCATCTCTACGAGTTGCTGAACGAACGGGGCTTGCTCAAGGACAAGGACGCCCAGCGGGTGGTATTCCACGAGATCACTCAGCGGGCGGTGCGCGAGGCCATTGAGCACCCCCGTGGCCTGTCCAACGACCTGATCAACGCCCAGCAGGCGCGCCGCGCCCTGGACTATCTGGTGGGCTTCAATCTCTCACCGCTGCTGTGGAAGAAGATCAAGCGCGGCCTCTCCGCCGGACGGGTACAGAGCCCGGCCCTGCGCATGATCGTGGAGCGTGAACAGGAGATCGAGGCCTTCGTCAGCCAGGAGTACTGGACGGTGGATGCCCATGCAGCCAAGGACGCCGAAGGCTTCACGGCCCGGCTGCAGGTCTACGCGGGCAAGAAGCTGGAACAGTTCGACATCAACAACGAGGCCGATGCCCAGAAGGCCCGCGAAACCCTGCTGTCGTCCGCGAACGGTCGCCTGCATGTGGCCAAGGTGGAAAAGAAACAGCGGCGCCGCAACCCGGCCGCCCCCTTCACCACCTCCACCCTGCAGCAGGAGGCCTCGCGCAAGCTCGGCTTCTCCGCCAGCCGCACCATGCGTGTGGCCCAGCAGTTGTATGAGGGCATCGACCTGGGCAGCGGGCCCATCGGGCTGATCACCTACATGCGGACCGACTCCTTCACCCTGTCCAATGACGCCATTCAGGAAATCCGGGGGCTGATCGAGGAGCGTTACGGCAAGCAGAAGGTGCCGGATAGCCCGCGCATCTACAAGACCAAGTCCAAGAACGCCCAGGAGGCCCATGAGGCCATCCGTCCCACGTCGGTGCAGCGCCTGCCCGACGAGGTGAAATCCCATCTCTCCCAGGACCAGGCCCGGCTCTACGACCTGGTGTGGAAACGCACCGTGGCCTGCCAGATGATCCATGCCACCCTGGACACCGTGGCGGCCGATCTGCAGGCGGGGAGCGCCGATCATGTCTTCCGGGCCACCGGTTCCTCCGTGCGCGACCCGGGCTTCATGGCCGTGTACCGGGAAGACCAGGATGACACCAAGGTGGAAAGCGACGAGCGCCTGCTGCCGGAACTCAAGGAAGGCGAGGATATCGACCTGCGGGACGTGCAGGCGGATCAGCACTTCACCGAACCCCCGCCGCGCTACTCCGAGGCCAGCCTGGTGAAGGCCCTGGAAGAGCATGGCATCGGACGTCCCTCCACCTATGCCTCCATCATCAGCACCCTGCTGCAGCGGGAATATGCCGAGTTGGTGAACCGGCGGTTCATACCCACGGACATCGGCCGCATCGTCAACACCTTCCTCACCCAGCATTTCACCCAGTACGTGGACTACGACTTCACGGCCCGGCTCGAGGATGAACTGGACGAGATTTCCCGGGGCGAGAAGGAGTGGGTGCCGGTGATGGAACGGTTCTGGGACCAGTTCCACGAACAGGTCAAGGAGAAGGACGCTTCGGTCACCCGGGAAGAGGCCGTGCAGGCCCGGGAGATCGGCACCGATCCCAAGTCGGGCCGACCCGTCTCGGTGCGCATGGGCCGCTACGGGCCCTTCGTGCAGATCGGCACCAAGGACGACGAGGAAAAGCCCCGTTTTGCAGGGCTGCGCCCCGGACAGAAGATGGACAGCATCACCATGGACGAGGCCATGGCCCTGTTCAAGCTGCCCCGCGAACTGGGCGAGACCCCGGAAGGGGAACCGGTGCTGGTGAACATTGGCCGTTTTGGCCCCTACGTGAAATTCGGGGATCGCTATGCCTCCCTGAAGAAGGAAGACGACCCCTACACCATCGAACTGCCCCGTGCCCTGGAACTGGTGGCCGAGAAGAAGGAAATCGACGCCAACCGCTTCATCAAGACCTTCGAGAAAGAAGGGATCCAGGTGCTCAATGGCCGCTATGGCCCCTATATCACCAACGGTGCCAAGAACGCCCGCATTCCCAAGGATCAGGAACCCAAGGACCTGACCCTGGAGCAATGCCAGGAACTGCTCGCCGCCGCGCCTGAAAAGAAGGGTCGCGGTCGCAAGGCCCCGGCCAAGAAGGCGGCGACCAAGAAGGCAGCCACCACCAAGAAAACCACGACCAAGGCGAGCACCACGAAGAAGGCCTCGAAAGCATCGTCGGACACCGGCAAGACGGCCACGAAGGCCGCCAGCAAGTCCACCAGCAAGTCCACCACCAAGGCCAAGACCGCCAGCACCAGCAAGAAGTCCACGGGCAGCGGCACCAAGGCCAAGGCGTCCACGGGGAAAGCGAGCACCCGTCAAGGCAAGAAATCGGCCGAGGACAGCACGGCCGGCGTCTCCAGCGGCACCTGATCACAGGCAACGGGGATGGCCAGACTGACCCGGGACGTGCAGCACGCCGCCGCCATGATTCGCGGTGGAGGCCTGGTGGCCTACCCCACCGAGGCCGTGTTCGGGCTGGGCTGCGATCCGCGTAATGAGCTGGCGGTGCACCGTCTGTTGACCGCAAAACACCGCCTGCCGGACAAGGGACTGATCCTCATCGCTGCTGATTTTTCCCAGCTGGCGCCCTTTCTGCGTCCCGTGGAGGCAGCCCTCCAGGCGCGGGCCATGGCCACCTGGCCGGGCCCCGTCACCTGGCTATGGCCATGCCGCCCCGACGTGCCCCCCTGGCTCACCGGGGATCGGGACGTACTGGCCGTGCGGATGACCGATCACCCCCTGGCCGCGGACCTCTGCCACCAGGCCGGTCGTGCCCTGGTCTCCACCAGCGCCAACCGCTCCGGAGAGCCCCCGGCCCGGGACGCGCACACCGTGCAGCAGACCTTGGGCAAACTGCTGGACACCATCCTGGAAGGTGATACCGGAGGCCGTGACAAACCCAGCGAGATCAGGGACCTGGTCACGGGAGACATCGTTCGGGATGGCTGACATGACTGAACAGGGATCATGAGCGACGCGCCCCGACTCACGCCCATCCTGGACTACTTCCGTCACCTGCAGGCACACATCTGCCGGCACCTGGCGGAAGTGGACCCCCATGCCCCCTGGGTGGACGATCGCTGGGAACGTGCCGAGGGTGGCGGTGGACGCAGCCGGGTGCTCAAGGGCGGTGCAGTCTTCGAACAGGCAGGGGTCAACTTCTCCCACGTGCGCGGCGCCCGCCTGCCGCAGACCGCCAGCGCGCGACGAGCGGAACTGGCCGGACGCAGCTTCGAGGCCACCGGTGTCTCGCTGGTGATCCACCCCCTGAACCCCCATGTGCCCAGCTCCCACGCCAACGTGCGTTTTTTCCTGGCCGAGAAGCCCGGCGAGGTACCGGTGTGGTGGTTCGGCGGTGGCTTCGATCTCACGCCCTATTACGGCGTGGAGGCCGACTGCGTGCACTGGCATGAGAACGCCCGACGCGTGTGTGAGCCCTTCGGGGAGGATGTCTACCCGCGGTTCAAGGCGGGCTGCGATGAGTACTTCTTCCTGAAGCACCGCAACGAATCACGAGGGGTGGGCGGCCTGTTCTTCGATGACCTGAATGCCTGGGGTTTCGAGCGCTGCTTCGAGTTTGTCCGGCGGGTGGGGGATGGCTATCTGGATGGCTTCGGGCCCATCGTCGAGCGCCGCAAGGACACGCCGTACACCCCATCGCAACGGGATTTCCAACTGTACCGGCGAGGACGCTACGTGGAGTTCAATCTGCTCTACGACCGGGGGACGCTGTTCGGTCTGCAGTCGGGGGGGCGCACCGAGTCCATCCTCATGTCCATGCCACCGCTGGTGCGTTGGGAATACAACCATCAGCCGCAGCCGGGCAGCCCCGAGGCGGAACTGGTGGAACGATTTCTCCAGCCCAGGGACTGGCTGAATCCCTCAGCCCGCCATCAGGGCTGAGTGGGCTCCACGTCCACGAACTCATTGATCACCGTATCCGTGCGGGCATCCACCTCGTACAGGCGCACGGCATAACCCCACAGATTGGCCAGGTGCTGGAGCACGCGCCGGGCGTCCTTTTCCTCCAGCAGACGGCCATCCTGGGCACGATGCTCCAGGATCAGCTTGCGATCCCCCGCCAGGTCAACGTCCACCACCTGGATGTCCGGCTCGTGCCGGGCCAGATCGTACTGGGCCGACAGGGCCCGGCGCACCTCCCGGTAGCCCGCATCGTCGTGGATGGCCTCCACCTTCAGGTGGGGCTCGGCCGCGTCGTCATGAACGGCGAACAGACGCATGTCCCGCATCACCTTCGGCCCCAGGAACTGCAGGATGAAGCTCTCGTCCCGATATTCCGCCCAGGCGTGCTTCCAGGTGCCCAGGAAATCCCCGTTGCCGGCGATGTCCGGGAACCAGCGCCGATCCTCTGCCGTGGGAGCAAGGCACATTCGCTTGAGGTCCTGCAGGATGTTGAAGCCCAGGGCATAGGGGTTGATGCCCGAGAAGCGCGGGTCGTCGAATTCCGGCTGGAACACCACGTTGGTGTGCTGGTGCAGGAATTCCATGAAGGCCCCTTCGGTCACCTGCCCGGTCTCGTACAGCCGGTTCATGATGTGATAGTGCACCGAGGTGGCGCAGCCTTCGTTCATCACCTTGGTCTGCTTCTGCGGGTAGAAATACTGCGACACCATGCGCACGATGCGCAGGATCTCCCGCTGCCAGTGCTCCAGCTTGGGGGCCCGTTTTTCCAGAAAATACAACAGGTTTTCCTCGGGCAGACCCAGGGCCTGATGACGTGCGCTCACATCCTGGGCGCCAGGCTCCTCATCTTCGTCACCACGACGCGGCAAGGTGCGCCACAGGTCGTTGAAGGTCTGTTCCTCGTAGCGGGCCCGGTCCCGCTTGCGCTGCATTTCCTGCACCAGATTCAGCGGCTGTCGACGCGGGTAACGGTGCACCCCGTGGGACATCAGGGCGTGGGCGGCATCCAGCACCCGTTCCACCTCCCAGCGTCCGTAGCGTTCCTCGCACTGGGCCACATAGGACTTGGCGAAATCCAGGTAGTCCAGGATGCCCTCGGCATCGGTCCAGGACTTGAACAGGTGATTGTTCTTGAAAAAATGGCTGTGCCCGAAGGCTGCATGGGCCATGACCAGGGTCTGCATGGTCATGGTGTTCTCTTCCATGATGTAGCACAGGCAGGGATTGGAGTTGATGACGATCTCGTAGGCCAGACCGGTCATGCCCTTGCGGTAATACATTTCGTCGCGGGCAAAGTGCTTGCCGAAGGACCAGTGACGGTAGAACAGGGGCATCCCCATGGAGGAATAGGCATCCAGCATCTGCTCGGAGCTGATCACCTCCACCTGGCTGGGATAGGGATCCAGGCCCATCTCGTCCACGGCGATGCGCTCGATGGCGTCGTGGGCCCGTTTGATCAGGGCGTAATCCCAGTCGGCGCCGGTGTAGAGCAAGCAGGCATCATCAGTGATGGTGTTCATGGTATCTGGTCTCCTGATTGTCCGGTCATTCGGCCCTCTCCCACCACAGCGGGCACCTACCTTCTCAACTCCACCGGCGTGAACAGGTCCCGGAAGACCGGGAAGATGTCTCCCCGGTTGCGCACCTTGCGCATGGCCAGGGGGCGTCCGGAAGTTGCCAGGCGCTCGTACACCTGCCACAGGTCCGTGGTCATCTCCCAGCCGCGGTCCTCGGCCACCTCGATGTAGGCGAAATACCGGCACACCGGCAAGATCACCGACTCCATCATCTCCAGCACCGCCGGGTTGTCAGCGGGGGTGTTGTCCCCGTCGGAGGCCTGGGCGGCATAGATGTTCCAGTCCGCCGGGTCGTAGCGATCCGCCACCACCTTGCGCATCTCCTCCAGGGCCGGCGACACCAGGGTGCCGCCCGTCTCCCTGGAGTAGAAGAAGGTGTCCTCATCCACCTCCTGAGCGATGTGCGTGTGGCGTATGAAGACGATGTCCACATGCCGGTAACGCCGCTGCAGGAACAGATACAGCAGCATGAAGAAGCGCTTGGCCAGATCCTTCATGTCCTCGGTCATGGAACCGGAGACGTCCATCAGACAGAACATCACCGCCTGGGAGATGGGCCGGGGTACCGGGGTGAACCGGTTGTAGCGCAGGTCGATGGGGTCGATATAGGGGATGGACCGGGTCCGCCGGGTGACTTCCTCCCGCATCTGGATCAGGTCCCGCAGCCGCTCGGGCTCCTTGCCGGTGCGCTCCAGGCGGTCGATCTCCTCGTCCAGGGCGCGGGTCTCCTCCCGCTTGGGACGACGCAGGGCCAGGCGGCGGGACAGGGAATTGCGCATGGTCCGTGCCAGATTGAGATTGGAGGGCGAACCGGACACGGAATAACCGGCGCGCTGAATGCCGTGACGCTCCACCTTCGTCACCTGGGTGTGCGCCAGGTCGGGCAGCTCCAGGTTTTCGAAGAAAAGATCCAGAAACTCGTCCTGACTCACGGTGAACTGGAACGGATCTTCCCCCTCGCCCTGGGGGCTGCCGCCACGGCCACCGCCCCCCTGGCCACCTTCGGGTCGAGCGATGGTGTCTCCGGCGACGAACTCCTTGTTGCCCGGGACCACATGGTCACGCACGCCACGGCCGGTACCCTTGCGGAAGCTGGGCTCCTGCAGGCCGTCGGCGGGGATGCTGATCTCCTCCCCGCCCTGACCGATGTCCGCCACCTTGCGACGCGACGACACATCCCGCACCGCGTCCAGGATCTGACGCTTGGCACGGCCGATGAAGCGCTGGCGGTTGGCCAGGCTCTTGTCCTTGGGGTTCAGACGGCGGTCGACGATATTCACCACAGGGGGCGCACCTCCCGCAGACGGGGCTTGATCAGCCTGCCTGCTTGACTCGCATGTACCATTCCACCAACCGGCGGACCTGGCGTTCGGTATAGCCGCGTTCCACCATACGCTGCACGAAATCGTTGTGCTTGCGCTCCATCTCCGAGTCCGTCTTGGCCCCGAAGCTGATCACCGGCAGCAGGTCCTCCACCTGGCTGAACATGCGCTTCTCGATCACCTCGCGGATCTTCTCGTAGGAGGTCCACGAGGGCATCTTGCCGCCCTGAGCCGCCTGCGAACGCAGCGCGAACTTGACCACCTCGTTACGAAAATCCTTGGGGTTGGCGATGCCGGCGGCCTTCTCGATCTTGGTCAGCTCCTGATTCAGGGACTGACGATCCAGAAGCTGACCGGTGTCCGGATCCTTGAAGTCATGGTCCTCGATCCAGGCATCGGCATAGGCCACGTAACGCTCGAAGAGGTTCTGCCCGAAGTCGCTGTAGGACTCCAGATAGGCCTTCTGGATCTCGTTGCCGATGAAGTCCGCGTACCGTGGCGCCAACTCGGCCTTGATGAACTCCAGATAACGCCGTTCGGTTTCCTCCGGGAACTGCTGGCGACGAATGGACTGCTCCAGCATGTAAAGCAGATGCACCGGGTCGGCCGCCACCTCGCGGGTGTCATAGTTGAAGGTCTCGGAGAGCACCTTGAAGGCGAAGCGGGTGGACACCCCATCCATGCCCTCGTCCACGCCGGCCATGTCCCGGTATTCCTGCATGGACTTGGCCTTGGGATCGGTATCCTTGAGGCTCTCGCCGTTGTAGACCCGCATCTTGGAGAACAGGTTGGAGTTCTCGTGCTGACGCAGACGGGTGAGCACCGAGAACTTGGCCAGCATGTCCAGGGTGGCGGGAGCGCAGGAAGCATCGGCCAGTTCACTGGACTGGATGAGCTTCTCGTAGATCCGCGTCTCCTCATTCATGCGCAGGCAGTAGGGCACCTTGACCACGGAGATGCGGTCGATGAAGGCTTCGTTGTTCTTGTTGTTCTTGAAGGCCTGCCATTCCGATTCGTTGGAGTGGGCCATGATGATCCCCTGATAGGGGATGGCACCGATGTTCTCCGAGCCCACGTAGTTGCCTTCCTGGGTGGCGGTGAGCAGGGGGTGCAGCATCTTGATGGGGGCCTTGAACATCTCCACGAATTCGAGGATGCCCTGGTTGGCCCGGTTCAGGCCGCCGGAGTAGCTGTAGGCATCGGTGTCGTTCTGGCTGTAGAGTTCCAGCTTGCGGATGTCCACCTTGCCCACCAGCGACGAGATGTCCTGGTTGTTCTCGTCGCCGGGTTCCGTCTTGGACACGCCGATCTGCCGCAACCGGGAGGGATACATGCGTCCCACGGAGAATCGGGAGATGTCGCCACCGAACTCGTCCAGGCGCTTCACCGCCCAGGGGGACATCAGCCCGCTCAGGCGCCGACGGGGAATCCCGAAACGCTCTTCCAGATCCTGCCCCATGGCGGGATCGAACAGCCCCAGGGGGCTTTCGAACACCGGCGACACCTCATCACCGGCCTTGAGCACGTAGATGGGGAATTTCTCCATGAGCGCCTTGAGCCGCTCCGCCAGGGACGACTTGCCGCCCCCCACCGGCCCGAGCAGGTAGAGGATCTGCTTGCGCTCCTCCAGGCCCTGCGCCGCATAGCGGAAGAAACCCACAATGCGCTCGATGGTCTCTTCCATCCCGTAAAAGTCCTCGAATGCGGGATACACCTTGATGGTGCGGTTCATGAAGATACGACCCAGACGCTCGTCCTTGGCGGTGTCCACAACCTTCGGCTCACCGATGGCCTGTACCAGGCGCTCGGCGGCAGTGGCGTACCGCATGGGGTCGTCCCGGCATCCTTCCAGGTACTCACTCAATGACATGTCGGCCTCCTGCCGCTTCTGATAGGAACGTGCATACTGAGCAATCAAGGCTTCGGCCGAATCCATCGCAATCACCCCCTTGTTGGAGTCCGATCTCACTGTGCATTCCCCATGCAAGGGAGATACCACAGTCAGCAATTGTCGCACCCGAGTCACCAGGCTGCCCCGTCGCGAACGGGGCCCGGATGGGGACAGCCTGCATGGGATCGTGGGTGGGATGCCCGGGCCTTCTCAAAGCGTGGCCCGTGGCTCGTCTGTTGAGTTGGACGCTGACCCGGGCGCGCAGTTCCTGTGCATACCCGGGTTTTTGCCTCAGGATTGTGCAGGCGGACCCCACACCGGCAAGCCGTTAAGATACCGTGCCGGACGTTTACTGAGCATAGACCATGGCAGCGAGCATTCAGTGCCCACTGGCCGAAGACCCAACTTCCCCGATCCCGGGGACCGGAGTTCAACATGGAACCCAAAGACAGCACCCGAAACGAGGCCTTCAAGGGTTTCACCAACGACGCCTGCCCGTTCATGCCCTGCCACCAGGGGGTGAAACGCGAATTCAATTGCCTGTTCTGTTACTGCCCCCTGATTGCCTACGAATGCCCCGGACCCTACCGCGTGATCACCGACCGTCACGGCATGCGACGCAAGGATTGCAGCCCCTGCAACCTGCCCCATAACGGCTATCTTCAATCGTGGAGCTTCATCCAGAAATGGCTGGAGCGACCGGTGCTTTGGGACGGTCACGAGCAGACCCGTTATCAGGTGGACCTGCCCGAGGATGCCGAGCCCCGGCGTGGTGGGCCGCAAGGGGAGACTGATTGACGGAGATCAGGTGAAGCCAGGGCCAGGATACCCAACTGTCCACCGAGGTTGACAGTCTTTAAAACGCGCGGGTAGGATCAAGCGATCCGGGGACCCAAGGAATCTGCCCCGCCTGTATTGTTCGTCTCCGCCCGCCGGGCGGGGGCGATGAATCCTTTTCGCGGGAGCGTACGTATGCGAATCCTCTTCGTCCATCCGAACTACCATTCCGGTGGCGCCGAAATCGCCGGTAAATGGTCACCCGCCTGGGTGGCCTACCTGGCCGGGTATCTCAAGACTCATGGCTACGAGGACTACACCTTCGTGGATGCCATGACCGACGAGATCTCCGACGAGGATCTGCGCAAGATCTTCGCCGAAGCCCAGCCGGATATCATCGCCTGTACCGCCGTGACCCCCGCCATCTACAAGGCGGAGGAAACCCTCAAGATTGCCAAGGAAGCCTGTCCCAATGCGGTCACGCTGCTGGGCGGCATCCACGCCACCTTCATGTTCCAGCAGGTGCTCACTGAGGCCCCCTGGATCGATGCCATCATCCGAGGCGAAGGCGAAGCCGTCACCCTGGACCTGGTGCGCACCGTGGACGAGGGTCGCTGGCCCGAGGCCCGGAGCGAAGTACGCGGCATTGCCTACGTGGAAAACGATCAGGTGGTGGCAACCCCCGCCGCCCCCACCATCCGGGACGTGGACTCCATCATCCCCGACTGGGGCGTGCTGGACTGGAAGAAATACATCTACATCCCCATGGGCGTGCCGGTGGCCACCCCCAACATGGCACGCGGCTGCCCCTTCACCTGCAGCTTCTGCTCCCAGTGGAAGTTCTGGCGTGACTACCGGGTGCGCGATCCCAAGAAGGTGGTGGACGAGATCGAGATCCTGGTCAAGGAGCATGGCGTCGGCTTCTTCATCCTCGCCGACGAAGAGCCCACCATCAACAAGGCCAAGTTCGTGGAGTTCTGTCAGGAACTCATCGACCGCGACCTGGGCGTGCTCTGGGGCATCAACACCCGCGTGACCGACGTCATGCGCGACGAGGATCTGCTGCCCTTCTACCGCAAGGCCGGTCTGGTGCACATCTCCCTGGGCACCGAGGCGGCGGCACAGCTCAACCTGGACCTGTTCGTCAAGGAAACCACGGTGGCCCAGAACAAGCGCGCCATCGAACTGCTGCGCAACGCCGGCATCGTCACCGAGGCCCAGTTCATCGTCGGCCTGGAGAATGAGACCGCCGAGACCCTGGAAGAGACCTTCAAGCTGTGCATGGACTGGAATCCCGACATGGCCAACTGGGCCATGTTCACCCCCTGGCCCTTCTCCGATCTGTACACCGAGATGGGCGACAAGGTGGAGATCCACGACTTTGCCAAGTACAACTTCGTCACCCCCATCATGAAACCCGCGGCCATGACCCGGGGCGAACTGCTGGACCGGGTGATGCACAACTATCGCCGCTTCTACATGAAAAAGGCCTTCCTGGGCTATCCCTGGGAGCGCAACCCGCTGCGTCGCAAGTACCTGCTGGGTTGTCTCAAGGCCTTCTTGAAGAGTGCCTTCGAGCGTCGCTTCTACGACCTGGGCAAGGCCGGTTACTGGGGCCCGCAGTCCCGCAAGACGGTGGACTGGAAGTTCGACCACTCCCGCAAGCTGGTCAAGCCGGACGCCCAGCTGGAAGAGCAGATCGTGAAGTGGAAGAGCGCCCCGGCCCGCAAGCGCGGCGGCAAGCCCGCCAAGGCCGGTGCGGCTGCCGAGGCCACGCAGATGGATCCGTCCCAGGTGAAGATCTGCGGCGGTGGCGATCAGCAGCTTGAAGAGAGCCTGGATGACGCCAAGATCAAGGAGAAGATCAAGGAAAACGCCTGACCCCTCGGGCTGACCTGCTCTAACCTGATCCGCAATTGTAAAGGGCGCCCCATGGGCGCCCTTTTTCTGTCCGCTGAGGAAAAACCCCGTGATCGATGACCCTACTGCCCCCATCGACTTCCCTGCCCTGCCCCAGGCCGGCCCGCGCCAGGCGAAGGCGCTGATGATCCAGGGCACCAGCTCGGACGTGGGCAAGAGCCTGCTGGTGGCCGGCCTGTGCCGGGCCTATGCGCGACGGGGCCTGAAGGTGCGACCCTTCAAGGCCCAGAACATGAGCAACAACGCCGCCGTCACCGCCGACAGCGACCTGCCGCCGGGACCCGACGGCCAGGCACCCCGGGGCGAGATCGGTCGCGCCCAGGCCCTGCAGGCCCGGGCCTGCGGCGTGGAACCCTCCATCCACATGAACCCGGTCCTGCTCAAGCCCCAGACCCTCATCGGCTCCCAGGTGGTGCTGCGCGGCCGGGTGCTCGGCAACTGCCGCGCCAAGGTCTACCACAAGATGAAGCCGCAGTTGCTGCCGGCGGTGCTGGACAGCTTTCACCGCACCGCCGCCCAGGCGGACCTGGTGCTGGTGGAGGGTGCGGGCAGCGGCGCCGAGGTGTACTTGCGCAAGTCTGACATCACCAACATGAAGCTGGCGGAACTGGCGGACCTGCCCGTGGTGGTGCTGGGCGACATCGACCGCGGCGGTGCCCTGGCGGCCATCGTCGGCACCCATGCCCTGCTCAACGAGTCCGAGAACGCCCGGGTGGTGGGTTACATCATCAACAAGTTCCGTGGTGATCTCTCCCTGTTCGAGCCCGCCTGCGAACTCATGACCCAGCGCACCGGCTGGCCCTGGCTGGGTGTGGTGCGCTGGTTTGAATCCGCTTCACGACTGCCGGCGGAGGACTCCCTGGCCCTGGAGCGACCGGCGGAAGGTGAGGGACACGGTCTCAACATCGCCGTACCGCAGCTCTCCCGGGTGGCCAATTTCGACGATCTGGATCCCCTGGCGGCCGAACCGGGCGTGAGCGTGAACTGGGTGAAACCCGGCACGCCGATCCCCCGGGAAACCGATGTGGTCATCCTGCCAGGCTCCAAGTCCACCCGCGCGGATCTTGAAGTGATGCGCCGCGAGGGCTGGGACATCGACATCCTGGCCCATGTGCGCCAGGGCGGGCGCGTGGTTGGCCTGTGCGCCGGATTCCAGATGCTGGGCCGGGTGGTGCGCGATCCCCAGGGCATCGAGGGTGAGCCCGGCGAGACACCGGGGCTCGGGCTCCTGGACGTGGAGACCGAGATCAGCGGCGAGAAACAACTCATCGACCTGGATGCCAGGGATCAAGCCAGTGGCTGTCGTGTCACCGGCTACGAGATGCACATGGGCCGCACCCACGGCGCCGGCCTGGATCGCCCCTGGCTGATGCTGGAGGACAAACAGGGCAAGCCCCGGCCTGAAGGCGCCATGTCTGCCGATGGTCGGGTCACCGGCGCCTATGTGCACGGCATCTTCGGCAATGATGATTTTCGCGCTCACTGGCTGCGCCGCGTGGGAGCCGAGGCCTCCACCCTGGATTACGAGGCCCGCGTCGAGGCGGCCCTGGAAGCCCTGGCAGATCACTGCGAGGACAACCTGGACCTGGACGCACTGCTGGCGCTGGCGCGATGACATCTAAGCTGAACATGGCCCGGGTGCTCATGATCCAGGGCACCAATGCCGATGTCGGCAAGAGCCTGGTGGTGGCCGGCCTGTGCCGGGCCTTCACGCGCCGCGGCCTGACCGTGCGCCCCTTCAAGGCCCAGAACATGAGCAACAACGCGGCGGTCACCGTGGACTCGGATGCACCACCCCGGGCCGATGGCACACCGGTGCGCGGCGAGATCGGCCGGGCCCAGGCCCTGCAGGCCCTGGCCTGTGGCGCACCCAACTCGGTCCATATGAACCCGGTACTGCTCAAGCCCCAAAGCGACATGGACAGCCAGGTGGTGCAGCGGGGCCGGGTGCTGGGCACCTGGTCCGCTGCCGGCTATCAGACCATGAAGACGGACCTGCTGCCCGCCGTGGTGGACAGCCTGCACCGCCTGGCCGCCGAGTCGGACCTGGTGCTCATCGAAGGGGCCGGCTGCGGTTCGGAACGCTATCTGCGGGCCCGGGACATCACCAACATGGGCCTGGCCGAAGCAGCGGACATCCCGGTAATCCTGCTGGGCGAAGATGCCCGGGGCGGCATCACCGCCTCCGTGCTGGGATCGCACCAGCTGTGGACTACCTCGGAACGGGCCCGCGTCCAGGGTTATCTGGTGAACCGCTTTCGCGGCGATCCGGCCGTCTTCGCCCCCGCTGCCGAGGACATGACCCGCGCCACCGGCTGGCCCAACCTGGGCCTGATCCGCTGGTTCGACGGCGCCGCCCGTCTGGCCCAGGAGGACTCCCTGGCCCTGGACCAGCAACATTCAAGTTCAGGTCCCGGCCTTCGCATCGTCGTCCCGCGCCTGCCCCGGGTGGCCAATTTCGACGACCTGGATCCCCTGGCCGCCGAACCGGGGGTGGACGTGCGCTGGATCCCACCGGGCCAGCCCCTGCCCCGGGATGCGGACGTCGTCCTGCTGCCCGGCTCCAAGGCCACCCGCAGCGACCTGGAATGCCTCTACCGGGAAGGCTGGCATCATGACATCCACACTCATGTGCGCCATGGCGGCCACGTGGTGGGCCTGTGTGCCGGCTACCAGATGCTGGGTCGGGTGATCCGCGACCCCGAAGGGATCGAGGGACCGGCCGGCGATACCCCCGGCCTGGGCCTGCTGGACATGGAAACCACCCTCACCGGCGACAAGCGCCTGCTGGACCTGGACGCCCGCGACCGGCTCAGCGGCGAGGCCCTCACCGGCTACGAGATGCACATGGGCCGCACCGCCGGCCCCGCCCTGGAGACTCCCTGGTTGATCCTTGAGGACACCGAAGGCACCCGCCCCGAAGGTGCCCGATCGGCCAACGGGCGCATCATGGGCGGCTACGTCCACGGCCTCTTCGCCGCCGATGGCTTCCGGCGCCACTGGCTGGAAGGTCTGGGTGCCCGATCATCCAGCCTGCATTACGCCCAGCGCGTGGAAGCCACGCTGCATGCCTTTGCCGAGCAGCTGGAAGAAGACCTGGACCTGGATCGGCTGTGGGAACTGGCGCAGCCACCGGGGCTCAAATAGCGCCAGAGGGACCGCTGTCAGGGGATACGGCGTCGGAGATAACCTGCGAGAAAATGATGACATCACTGGTATTCGAGGCCTGCCCATGAACCGTATTGCGATCATTGGTGCCGGTATGGCCGGACTGGCTGCCGCACGACGCCTGGCAGACCAGGGGCATGACTGCACGGTGCTCGAAAAAAGTCGGGGCCTGGGCGGGCGCATGGCCACCCGCCATGCCGACGCATTGCGATTCGATCACGGGGCGCAATACTTCACTGCGCGAGGCGAGTCACTGAAGGCATACGTGCGAGGCTGGCAGCAGGAGGGGGTCGTCGCGGAATGGGGACCAGACCGACTGGTCGGTTGCCCCGGCATGACCGCGCCGGCCTGGGCCATGGCCCGCGGCCTGAGCATTCATCGCAACTGCCGGATCACACATCTGGAACACCGTCCGGAGGGCTGGCAACTGCACACCGAGCCAGGACCGGATCATGAGGCCCTGGCAAAACCCTTCGACGCCGTGCTGCTGGCCATTCCCGCACCCCAGGCCATCACCCTGGCCGCCACCGCGGGGATCGAGTTCCCGGCGATGGCGCAGGTGCGCTACGCCCCCACGATCACGTTGATGGCCGCGTTCGATCACCCCCTCTCATTGCCCGATGTGGCATTCGAGCCCACCGAGGGGCCGTTGGCATGGATCGCCCGCAATGCCACCAAGCCGGGGCGGGACACCGAGCCTGAGACTGTGGTGGCCCACGCCGGCAGCGAATGGTCACGGACCCATGTGGACACGCCTGCCGAGGAACTGGGCGAACCCCTGCTGGAGGCCTTGCGCGCCATTGTGGGCAAGGCGCAACCGTTCCATTGGCAGGTTCACCGCTGGTTGTATGCCCGTGTGGAACAGGCGGCCGGAACGCCATGCCTGTGGGATGCCCAACAGCGGATCGGCGCCTGCGGCGACTGGGCCCTCGGCGCCCGAGTGGAAGCGGCCTTCGACAGCGGCGAGGCACTGGCTGCCGCGGTGATCCGGTCCACAGGGGTCGACCAGGGGCAGGCCAAAGGACCCAACCCGGGACCCTCTGCCTGACAGCCACCATTCCTTCCTTGACCGGGAAGCCCCTGGGCGCTCGCAAACTACGAGCGGATGTGAGCGCCGCACGTCTTTTGCGTGTGCTGCAGGCACTGTGTTTGGGTCGGATCTCATGTCATCGAGTTGCACCCGACACGCTTTGTCTTCACCTGCTTGAGCCCCTTGCCTGCCCGGATCATTCAGAATCGGCATGGTTGTCCGAAATCATCTCCGCCGCCCACCTTTCGGCTTGAAGCCATCCGGCTTGCTGGCAATCCAGCGGGTGAACGTGCTGATGTCCGGGTGGCTGAGCAGGGCCTCCAGGGTGTTGTACTCCCGCTCCAGGGTTTTCTCATCCAGTACCCGGTGAACCTGGCTGTGACATGGGCGGCAGACCCAGATGACCCGCTCCCGCACCTCCACACGATCGAACATCCGCTTGTTGCGCCGATTCCGGTGACGGGCCCGCGGAATCAAATGGTGGCGCGTCAGATGCTCCACGGTCCGCCCGCAGAGCTGGCAACCAGTCGAGTGAACGTCTTCCGGCTCGGTGGTCGACATGGCCGGTCATGACTTGGGCAGCACATGCCCGCCGATGACCTTCGATTCGCCCCCCGCCTCGCCTTCGATGATCGACGACAACAGGCCATAAGCGACCCTCCAGTGCGTTGTCCCTACCCGCACACCGGCTGTCTTCGGGTTCAGCTTGGTCACCTCCCCGAAAAGCTCGTTTCCCTTGCGGTCCTTGAAGGCCACTTTGTCGCCGATCCGGAGGGTATTGCGGTCCAGTTTGCCGCCGGGATTCGAGATGGCCACATCGGCGCCATCGAGGTTGATGAAGTGGAGGGGGATGCTCCAGCGCTGGCCATCGTGGCGGTCGGCCACCAGGGCCCTGGTGGTTTTCAATTCGATGATGCTGGCCTCGATCAGGCGGTTTTGCTGTGCATCAAAGTACTCGATCTCCTGCCCCACCTTCAGCGCACGCCGAATCTGCAGGATCCTTTGAGGGTCTTCCAGGTTCCGCTGAATGGCCTGCTGGAGACGGTAGAGTTCGAAAAGGGACGCCTTGTTCAAGGCCTCAAGGATCTGGGAATAGTTCATCAGTCTGCGCCCTCCGTCGCCGCTTACCGCCCGAACAGGTGTCTGAGCATCTGACCGCCCTGCCCCACCGGGTCCTCCCGGATCATGCCCTCGCGTTCCGCCATGAGTTCGAACAGGCCCTCCACGGTCTTGTCGTTCACGTAGGCATCCAGGTCGAAATCCCGCAGCCCACTCATCCCTGGCAGCCGGTTGCCGACGCGGTCGATGAGACGGGAGAGCGCATCGGTGGCGCCAGTCTCTTCCAGGGCGCGCCGGGTCTCGGGGAGCAGGGCCTGAGTGACCCGCTCTCCCTGTCGATCCTGCAGATGCCGAGTGGCCCCATCGGAGGACCCCAGGATGGGTTGCACATCCTCGAAGCGCACATCCCGGATAGCCTCGGCCAGGATGGGGCGCGCGGCCGGCGCGGCCCGCTCCGCTGCTTCATTGATGGCCGCTTCCAGGTCGTCGAGTTGCTGCGACAGGCCCAAGCGACCCAGCAGGCTCTGTGCGTCTTGCAGCACCCCCGGCAAGGGGATTTTGATGCCCGGATTGTCCAGGAACCCGCCACTTTGCGAAGCTGCGGATACAGCGTGATCACTGCTGCTGCCGAGCAACTCCCTCAGGCCCTCCACCTGCCCCGATGCAGGCCTTTCAGCGTCGCCGCCCGGCAAGGCTCCGCGAAGACGATCCGCCCAGTCGGCCTGAGCAGCCATCGGCAGCGCCAAGGCCATCACCAGGGCAGCAATCAAGCCAGTGGAATGGATCTTCATCGTATATTTCCTCCTCATTGTGGTGCCTTTATCAGTGCTGCCACGGTGCCAGATCAGAGGGTGACGCGTCAGGTGCTTCATGTCTCCCCCGCACAGCCATACACTCGCCGACAGGAGCATGTTAACCCGGGCGGGGACATGGCTGAGGCACAAGTAACCCGTATTGGGAAACGGTGGCTGTCCCTCGTTCAGCGGTCCGTTTCGGGGAAGAGATCGAGCTGCCCGTGAGCGGGCGGGGTGCGTCGGGTGGTGGTGCGTGCAGAGGGTCGGCGACGGCTACCATGGCGCTGTTGGATGCCGTCACGCTCCTGACGCGATGCCGCCTTGCCACGTACCCCTTTGAAGCGCGCGCGGGCCTCTCGCGCCGCCTGCTCATGATCCACGATGGGCGCCGGATAGTCGTGGCCGATGCGACAACCAAACTCACGCTGCAGCGCCGCCGGCATGCGCCATGGCTGGTGGATCCAGTCCCCCGTCACCCGCGCCAGTTCCGGCACCCATTTGCGAATGAAACGACCCTCCGGGTCCTGATCCACCGACTGCTTCACCGGATTGTAAATGCGCAGGGCGTTGATGCCCGTGGTGCCGGATTGCATCTGCATCTGACTGTAGTGAATGCCGGGCTCGTAGTCGGCGAAAACCCGGGCCAGGTGCAGTGACGGCTCGCGCCAGTGCAACCAGAGGTGATAGGAGGCGAAGGCCACCACCATCGCGCGCATGCGGAAATTGATCCAGCCATGGTCGTTTAGCGCACGCATGCAGGCATCCACCAGGGGATATCCCGTCAGGCCCTGCTGCCAGAGCCGCATGCGCTCCACGTCGAACGCGTCCTCGCGCAGACCGTCACAGGCACGGTGCAGATTGGCAAACTCGATGGAGGGCTGATCCTCCAGCTTCTGCATGAAGTGGCAGTGCCAATGCAACCGTTCCTCGAACTGACGCAGGGAGCGCTGCCAGGCCGTGCGTTGGCGATCCCCGGCAGGCACCTCACCCACCTGGGCCTTGCGCTCCCGGGTGGCCTGCAACACCCGACGCAGCGACAGCGTGCCATAGGCCAGGTGCGGGCTCAGCCGTGAACTGGCCGTCCAGGCCTTTTCCGGGCTGCTGATGCCGCCGGGATACCGCTGGCCGCGCGCCCCAAGGAAGTCCCCCAGGACGGCATGACCGGCCTCCAGCCCGGGCGTCTGAAGCGGTATGGGAAGATCCGCCGCCACGCCCGCCGGGCAATCCGGCAAGGTCTCGATGCCGCCCACCACCCCATGGCAGGGTGTGAGCGATTCGGGGAGTGCGGCCACAGGCTCGCCCATCAATTGCTCCCATTGCGCCGCCCAGCCATCGCGGCTACGGAGCGGGCGAACCACGCCATGCTGACGATACTCATGCCAGGGGATGCCGCGCTCCCGCAGTCGGCGGGCGACCGCCCGATCCCGATTGAAGGTCCAGCCATTACCGGTCTCCTGGTGACTATGGACCGCCTCAATCGGCAGTTCCTCGCACAGCCGGTCGAGCACCGTGCCGGCCTCTCCTTCACGTACGATCAGCGGTTGCCCGAGCTCGCGCAAGCCCCGGTCCAGATCACTCAGGCTGGCGCGAATGAAACCCCAGTGCCGACGACTGGTATCCGGCTCATCCCAATAGCCCGGCTCCACGATATACAGTGGCAACACGGGCCCATTCTTTGCTGCCTGGCAGAGCGGGACATGATCATCGACGCGAAGATCACGTTTGAACCAGACCAGGTGTATCGGGGCGGACATTGTGGATCTCCTTGCACGTATTGCCGCTGATCACGGGTGATGGGGCTGCGGCAGTGCGCGGGTTGTGTGGCAACATCATGCATGGATGATCATGCAGCGTGCGACGGCATCGTCCGATAGACCGCCTCCAGGGGCGTTTGTGCCGCTGAAGCTCGCGACCCCTGGATCCGCTGTTGCGCTGAAACACCCCCGGTGCGAGGCTAATGGACTCCTTCCATGCCCTCAGTGCCCCGCGTAATGCCCGCACACACCCATGGCTGACCATCACGAAACCCTGCGCGACAGCGACCTCTTCCCTCCGAACCATGCCGCCGCACTGGAACGCCTTCAGGCATTTGTTCCGGGTGCTGGGCGACGCTATGCAGCGGAGCGCAATCGGGATGCCGGGCCGGGGCGGCGGGACAATGTCTCGATGCTCTCGCCGTATATCCGGCATCGGGTTCTGAGCGAACGACAGGTGCTCCAGGCCGTGCTGGCTCAGCACAGCCCCGAGGGGGCCGAGAAGTTCATCCAGGAGGTGTTCTGGCGCACCTACTGGAAGGGCTGGTTGCAGATGCGTCCGCAGGTGTGGCGGGCGTTCCTGCGGGAACTCGCGGCGGATAGGGCGCGCCTGGAACAGGATGCGGGACTGCGGTCGGCGGTCACTGCGGCCCAGGAGGGTCGTAGCGCGGTGGAAGGGTTCGATGACTGGGCTCGCGAGCTGGTCCAGACCGGATACCTGCACAACCATGCGCGCATGTGGTTTGCCTCCATCTGGATCTTCACGCTCGGATTGCCCTGGACGCTCGGGGCCGAGTTCTTTCTGCGCCATCTGCGCGATGCCGATCCGGCATCCAACACCCTGGGGTGGCGATGGGTCGCCGGCATCCAGACTCCGGGCAAGACCTACCTGGCCCGTGCCGACAATATTGCCCGTTATACCGACAATCGCTTCAGGCCCGACAACCTGGCCACCGAGGCCCACCCGATCCGGGAGGAATCCCCCCCACCGCCCACGCCTCTGCCAACACCGCCAACACTGCCCCCTGGGCAGCGGGTATTGCTCTTGCTCCATGGCGACGACCTGGGCGGTCATGAGGCATTGCCCGCTGTTGTTTCCCAGATTATTCCACGCCCCTTTTCCCACACAGATCCTGGCTACAGGCCGAGTGTTTTCCCGGATTATGCCCTCGGGTGGAAGATTCCTGGAAGGTGAACGGATGCGGGAAGCTGGGGGCGCGAGCCTTGGGTGACTCGCGCCCGGGGGCAAGGACTCAGAAGGGATCCTGCTCGTCGTCGAACAGGGAGGTCTGGCGGGTGTCGATGGAGGGCGCTCGCTCGGCGGCCAGGGCTTCCTGCAGGGCGAGGTCGTAGCGCTGGCCGATATGCTCGGTGAGGATCTCCAGCAGTTCCCACACGGCCAGAGCCTGTTCCGGGGTCCAGTGGCCTGGCAGCGGGATGGTGAGGGTGTGGTGGTGGTTCATGGTCGCAGTTCCTCCAGGGCGGTCTGCAGGTGCTCGGCACTGACCTGGCGGACCTGTTGCTGGGCGGCGCAGGTCAGGGCGTAGTGGGCCAGGCGGCCGACAGGGCGGGGCATGCCGTGGGTGGCCTGATAGAGGGCCTCGATGGCCTCCGGCTCGAACAGGGGCAGTTCGCAGCCGACCAGGCGCAGACGGTGGGCCAGGTAGTCGGGCAGTTCCTCGCGGCTCAGTCCCCCCAGGTGATGGCGCACGACGAGTCGCTGGGCCAGGGACTCGTGCACGGCCATGCCCAGGCGCCGGCGCAGCTCGGTGAGGCCAACGAACAGCAGGCACAGACGGGGATCGGAGTCCATGGCGTAGTTGGTGAGCAGGCGCAGATCCTCCAGGACATCGTTGCGCAGGTGATGGGCCTCGTCGATGATCAGGACCGGCAGTTGCTTGCTCTCCAGGGTGAGCCGGGAGATTTCGGCGCGCACCTGGCGGAAGGCGCTGGCGCGATTGCGTTCGGTGGGCAGGCCCAGTTCCCAGGCGATGGACTTGTACATGTCCATGATATTGCCGGTGGTCAGGGGGATGTAGAAGGTACGATAGAGTCCCGAGTGCAGGGTGCTGGTGATGCGTCGGCAGGCGGTGGTCTTGCCGCTGCCGGCCTCGCCGGTGAGCAGGCCGATGCCCCGCAGGCGCAGCAGGTGCCTGAGCCGGGCCTGGGCCTCGCGCAGGGTCTGGGACTCGAACAGGTCTTCACTGGCCACGCTGGGTTCGAAGGGATAGGCG
>NZ_KK214998.1:1350410-1701612 GCF_000633935.1 Ectothiorhodospira haloalkaliphila ATCC 51935
GAGGGCGAAGGCGGCATGGGGAACCACCCGGGTGGCATCGTCCATGAAGGCGATCAGATAGGTCTTGCGGCGCACGCGCCCTTCGACGGTGACACTGGGGCCGTGCATGACATCGCTGGACCAGAGCTGTCCGGCTCGGGCGAAGGCGAAGCGGCGGCGATCCTGGTCATGAGTGGCCTCGGCCTGGCGCTGCATCAGCCCATGACGCACGAACAGGCGGTGGACCGTGGAAGGTGGCAGCGGCAGATCCGCGTCCACCGCGCCGTTGTCACGCAGGTGCCGGATCACCTGGCGCACGGACCAGGAGGCATGTTCCTCCTTCAGGGCGATCAGGGCCTCGGTGACGGTCGCTGACAGGCGCCGGGGCTGGCCACGATCCTGGCGCGGCTTGGGCAGCAGGGCGTCAAAGCCACCCTGGCGGTACTTCTTCATCCAGTCCCGCAAGGTCTCGGCGGCCACATGGGTGCGATGGCTGCCAGGGATCTGATGGGTGCGGGCGGCAATGGCATGGAGCTGGGTATAGAGCCCGGGCGCGCCGGGCGGCCGACGCACCAGGTCGGCGATCAGCCCGAAACGGAACAGGGCGATCTCGTGGCGCAGGTCATGAGAGGGATCGGGCATGGCAGCGTCTCCGGGGAAAACGACCCAAACGGTCGCTCCACGACGCTACGCCCCGCTGCCAGGCGGGTCAGGGCCCATTGTGTGTTGGCGCGACGGGGAGGTGGACACACCGCCACTGCAGCGGTGGGCAAAACCGAATGGCGGCGGTAACTGATCGAGCCAGGGCGCGGCAATCTCACGCAGGGCGGGGAGCAAGGGTGTCTGACCTAATGCGATCTGGCAGGCGGTCAAGGTGGGGGCGCAGTCGGTGAGCAGGTCGAGTAGCAGTCCCCTGAGGCGGTGCAAGCAATCGTCTATCGCATCCTTGCGGCGGCGTACCCAGCGCACCGCCCCTGCCTCCTCGATCTCGGGGCGCAGCATCCTGGCGGCCGCCACCAGACTGGGCGCGATCTCCGCGGTCATCACCGCCACTTCCACCGCCTGTAGCTTCCCCGACCAGCGGGCCGCCAGACAATCAGGTATCAGGGAAAACGTGCGGTGCCCCTGCGGGCAATACCAGCGGGCGATCCGTGCCCCCCGAGGCCGCTTGCGCGCATAGCTGCCGTGGCGGGCAAAGCCACAGCCCCCGGCAGGATGCAGCGGACAACACGTCAGGCTTGCTTTCAACCAGCCTTGCTGGGTAACGTATTGTTCGCCGGTCAAAGGCGTTCTCAACCGCAATAGCACACCGGCCACCGGCCCGCACGGCGGCTACCGTGGCGGGCCACTTTTATGGGTTGGCCTCAGATCATGCCCCTGTCCGCCCCGATCCGCCAGCCCGGTGAATCAATCCGGGCACTTCGCCTCACACCCGACTCACACTCTGCCACCACGCTGGCTCTATCAACGAGGAAATAATCCGCTTCAGATCAGGCGGTGATCAGCGATTTGGGGTGGGAAACAACAGCCCGCTGGAATCGATGTGGGCGGGATCGCCGTCGCCCGACAGGGTCATCCCGATGACCCGTGGCCCTTCGGGGAGGCGACCGCCCACTGGTTCGCGGCGCTGGCCGAGGATGCCGCGCAGCGGGCCAGCAACGCCCTGCAACAACCGGCAAGCTTATTGCCCCACCTGGATGCCGACAACCTGCGCGAGGCCTGCGACCAGGCCAACGCTCGGGTGATTGCCACCCCGGAAGCGCCTGTGGGACCGATGGCCGATGCGCTCGAGCGTGTGGCTGCGGCGTTGGCGTCCGATGGAATCCAGCTCATCCCATTACGCCGCGAATGGGATGAGCTGGCCTGGCCGCATGCCACCCACGGTTTCTTCCGCTTCAAGCGTGAGATCCCTGATCTCCTGGCCCGCAATGCCCTCACACACCCATGACGTCCTCATCAAGCGATCTTCATTCCAGTCAGCGCCTTTGCCTCAATCGCACCAGTCTTCGTGAACCAGGCCCGGAACACGGCCAAATTCGCGCACGTTGTTAGTGACCAGCGTGCAAGCAGACGAAATCGCGTGCCCTGCGATCGCCGTATCGTTCGGCCCGATGGGCGTACCTGACTTGCTCAATTCGCGCATCACTTCCACTGTGGCGTCCACTGCCCGTTGATCCCATGGCAGCACAGCATCGAGCCGCTTTACAAATTCATCCACCAGCATCCTGTGCCTGGCTGACGCCTTCTTGCCGATCTGCCCGTAACGCATCTCTGCGTAAGTCACGGCAGATACAACGATCCGGTTCCCCGCCTCAACTTCAGCCGCCAACCGCTGGATCACCGAGGCCGGGTGCTCTCGCATGATGAACGAGCAGATACAGGTATCGAGCATATAGGTCGTCACAGATGGAACCTGCCCTCATCGCCAACGACAGTAGGCCGATCTTTCAGGAAGTCGTCGTCAGCCTTTGGTAGGCCATGCAAAGACGTCCAGGAAGGTCGCGCGGGGCGAAGCGTGATCACGTCACCCTCCTTCGTGATTTCCAGCTCCCCAATGCCGTCATAGGCCATGTCGGCGGGCAGGCGAACTGCCTGATTCTTACCGTTCCTGAAAATTGACACGGTACGCATCTTTGGCACCTCCAAGCATATGCTTTACATATGTCAATGTAGTAGCCGGATTAGAGATATGCAAGGCATATGCTGATCAACCGAGCATTCCTCGCATCGACGGGTTGTCTTCAAGAAACATCTGGGGCCCCTGAGCGACCGGATGCGAGAGCCGGCACCCGCAGACCCTCGCCCCCAGCCCCCATATGCTGTACAACACGTCCCGTGCCCCCGCGGATATCGATAACGCCCCATTCAACGACCTCCACAATGCCCTCACACACCCATGATGTCCTCGTGATCGGTGGTGGCCTGACGGCCCTGTGTGCCGCCATCTCGGCGCGTGAACACGGGGCCACGGTGCAGATGGTGGACCGCGCGCCGACGTATCAGCGGGGCGGCAACTCCCGCCATTCCCGCAATCTGCGCATTGCCCATGAGGCGCCCTCGGCCCTTTTCCCTGGCCGCTATACGGTGGAAGAGTTCGTCGAGGACCTGCGCCAGACCAGCCAGGGGTGCTGTGATGATGCGCTCACACGCACCCTGGCCGAAGGTTCGCTGACCTTGCCGGCATGGCTGCAGGCACAGGGTGTGCACTTCGAGCGCCCGGCCCAGGGCACCCTGCCCTGGTCGCGCAAGACAGCCTTTTTCCTGGGGGGTGGGCGCAACATGATCAATGCGCTGTTTGGCCGTGCCGAGGCCCTGGGTGTGGATGTCCTCCAGGACACGCGGGTGGAGGATGTCGTCCTGGAAGACCGGGAGGTGCATGAAATCCAGGCCCGTCAGCACGATCAACCGCTGACGCTACGGGCCCGGCGCGTCATCGTCTGCAGCGGCGGCTACCAGGCCGACCGGGAGGCCCTGGCCGCCACGCGGGGCGATGCGGCGAAAGGTTTCATCATTCGTGGCAGTCCCCATGTACAGGGTGAGCTGTTGCTGTCACTGCTGCGCCAGGGAGCGGCCCCCAGCGGTCAGCCCGGGGCCTGCCACCTGGTAGCGGTGAATGCACGGTCACCGGATGCGGACGGCGGCATCGTCACCCGGGTGGATGGCATGCCCTGGGGGCTGGTGGTGGATACCCAGGGACATCGCTTTCGGGACGAGGGCGAGATCATCTCCCCGCGGCGCTATTCGGCCTGGGGTCGCTGGGTGGCCGAGCGCCCCGATGCCCGGGCCCATCTGATCCTGGATGCGCCGGGGCATGCCCGGGCGCCCACATCCATTTATGCGCCGGTCGTGGCCGACACGCTGGAGGCCCTGGCCATGCAGCTGGGCATACCGCCGCACAACCTGGTGAACACCGTCGAGCGCTATCATCAGGCGCGGGTTCCCGGTGGGGATGATCCCGAGACACACCACACCCAGGGACTTGAGCCCCCCAAGAGCCGCTGCGCCCTGCCCCTTTCGCAACCGCCCTACTTTGCCCACACCATGGCGCCCGGCGTGACCTTCACCGGCCATGGCCTGAGGGTGGACACCCAGGGCCGCATCCGCCGCAGCCAGGACCCAACCTGCCAGACGCTGCTGGCCGCCGGCATGATCATGTCGCCAGCGATCCTGGGCACCGGCTACGTGGCCGGGGCAGCGCTCACCATCGGAGCCGTCTTCGGTCGCATCGCGGGGGACACGGCGTCACGGGGTTGAGGTGGCCCGGGCGATGATGAGGCAGGAGGCTCGATGGCCATGTCGGGACAGCACCGTGAAAGCTTCAACCTCCAGTCCGGCGCCGCGGATCTGGGCCTCCAGCTCTTCCCGGTAGGTGACCCGCCCGAAATCGATGCTGGTCAGCCGCCGGAGCCAGGGCTTTAAGGTTTCCATCCAGCGTGAGCGGCGTTCCTGGATGGTCTGGGTGAAGAAGATGCACCCGCCAGGGTTCAGCAGGTCGCAGCAATGCCGCAGGGCCTGTTCCGGGTGGGGCAGGAGCATGAAGCTGGCGGAAAAGTACACGGCGTCGTATGGCCCGCCCCGATGCTCATGGACCGACTCGAGCCGCACCTGAACCCGGTCCTCCACGGGCGACCCCCGCAGCCGCTGCCGGGCGCGCTCCACGTAGTCGGCATCGATGTCGATGCCCGTCACGCGCAGCGCCTTGTCCCTCAACCGCCCGGCATTGGCCAGCAGCGCCCCCGCCGTGCCGATGCCCACATCCAGCAGTACGGCACCCTCCGGTAGCCGCTCCAGCACCTCGGCATACCAGCGCGAGGTGAGTTTCAGGATCAGTCTGTCGTAGATGATGCCTCGAATCATGAACCTCTACCCATGGCGGCGAAAGAGCTTGACATACCATATTTGGTATATATACTACAATGGGTATGTGGGAAGTCTACGAGCATCGAAAAGTTCCTCGCCAGCTCGGCAAGATACCGGGAGAGGTTCTGCTGCGATATGAAAAATGGAAGGATATTGTTCAGCTGTCAGGGCCGGATGGGTTGCGAGCAATCCGGGGCTTCAACGATGAGGCCTTGAAAGGTGAGTGGAAGGGCTTCCGATCTTCCCGCTTGAACAAACAGTATCGCGTCATTTACACGATTGAACAGCACAACATCCTGGTGAAAGTGGTTGAAGTCACGCCGCACGACTACAGGAGCAAGTGACATGCAAGATTATCAGAAGGCCAAGAAGAATGTGGAAGTCACCGTGGGTGAATCGGTCCGTATCATTCGCGAACTTCAGGCGTTAAGTCAGAATCAACTGGCTGAATTGACCGGCATTCCCCAGTCCACCCTCTCGGCAATCGAGAACAACCGCGTGAGCCTGGGCGTTGAAAGGGCCAAGGTATTGGCAAAGGCGCTACGCTGTCATCCTGCTGTTCTGGTATTCCCTGGCTGGGAAATCGACAACAATCAAGCAGCCTGATCACAACGGCCCCGCACGACTCCCGAGGCATGCATGACCCAGGATCAGTGGCTCATTCTCGCCATCCTGACCGCGACGGTCGCCATGTTCCTGTGGGGGCGCTGGCGTCACGACATGGTGGCGGCGGGCGCGTTGCTGGCCTGTGTGCTGGCGGGGCTGGTGCCCACGGGCGAGGCATTCGCCGGGTTCGGCCATCCGGCGGTGATCACGGTGGCCTGCGTGCTGGTGCTCAGCCGTGGGCTGCAGCTCTCGGGCGCGGTGGATGTGCTGGCGCGCAACGTGATGCCGGCCCAGTCCGGGCGCCTGATCAGCCTCATGGCATTGATGGGGCTCGGGGCCTTCCTGTCGGCCTTCATGAACAACGTGGGCGCCATGGCGCTGCTGATGCCGGTGGCCATCCATCTGTCCCAGCGCCTGGAGCTCACCCCCGGACAGGTGCTCATGCCACTGGCCTTCGGCACCATCCTCGGCGGCATGACCACGATGATCGGCACCCCGCCCAACCTCATCGTCTCCGGCTTTCGCTCCGAAGCCGGGCTGGGCAGCTTTGCCATGTTCGACTTCACCCCCATCGGCCTGGCCGTGGCACTGGCGGGCGTGCTGTTCGTCGCCCTGGTGGGCTGGCGACTGGTGCCGGCACGCAAGCAGGCCGGCATCGAGGGTTTCGAGTCGGGTGCGTATGTCACCGAGGTGCGTGTCCTGGAAGACAGCAAGGCGGCGGGCCTGCGGTTGCGGGAGATCGAGGCCGAGCTCGCCGATGTGGATGCGCAGATCATCGGCATGGTGCAGCGGGAGGTGCGCCTCATTGCCGCCAACCCCGGGCGCCGGGTGCATGCCGGCGACATCCTGATGATCGAAGCCGAGGCCGAAGCCCTCAAGGATGTGCTGTCCATCCTCGGCCTGAAGCTGGAAGAGGAGGTCAAACCCGAGAAGGAGGATAAAGCCTCCGAAGAGGATGATGAGGAGGAGGAGAGGGGCAAGGGGGAAGAAAAGGAGAAGGAGAATGCCGCCGCCTCAAGGGACAAGGACTCAGACAAATCCGGCAAGCAGGAAAACGGCGATGAGGCCGAGGCCACCGAATCCTCGCCGAAGTCCGGCGATCTGGTGCTGATGGAACTGGCTGTGCTACCCAACTCCCCCCTGAACGGACGCTCGGCCAGCGACATCCTGCTGCGCACGCGCTATGGGGTGAACCTGCTGGCCCTGTCCCGGGAGGGCCAGCGCTCCATGAAACGACTGCGTTCCATGGCCTTCCAGTCCGGGGATCTGTTGCTGATGCAGGGCCCGCCCGAATCCATCTCGGAGTTCGCGTCGGACAATGGCTGCGTGCCCCTGGCCGAGCGGGAACTGCGCATCCCCAACAAGCGCAAGATCTGGGAGGCCAGCCTGATCATGCTGTTTGCCATCGGCGGCGCCGCCTTCGGGCTGTTGCCGGCGGCCGTGGCCTTTGCCCTGGGTGTACTGGCCTCGATGGCCTTGCGCACCGTGCCGCCACAGGCGGTGTATCATGCCATCGACTGGCCGGTGATCGTGCTGCTGGCGGCCCTGATACCGGTGGCTGGCGCCATGGCAACCACCGGCACGGCCGACCTGATTGCCCGCCTGCTGATCGAGAATGTGGCTCAGGGGCATGCCGTTGTCGGCTTGGCGCTGATCCTGGTGGTCACCATGTTCCTGTCCGATCTGATGAACAACGCAGCCACCGCCGCGGTGATGTGCCCCATTGCCATCGGCACCGCCAACGCCCTGGGGGTGAGCCCCGATGCCTTCCTGATGGCCGTGGCAATCGGCGCCTCCTGCGCCTTCCTCACCCCCATCGGTCATCAGAACAACACCCTGATCCTGGGCCCGGGCGGGTTCCGTTTCAGTGACTACTGGCGGCTGGGGCTGCCGCTGGAGATCATCGTGGTGGCCATCGCGGTGCCGCTGCTGCTGGTGGTGTGGCCGCTGTGACGGAGAGGAAAGCCTTGCAACAATCCGAACCCGACAACGACGCCGAGCCCCGCCGGGTAATGCAGCTGTGCAATGTGTGCAGCTTCTGCACCGGACTGTGCGACGTCTTCCCCGCCTCGGAACGCCGGCCGGATCTCACCGGCGCCGATCTGGATTATCTGGCCAACCTCTGCCACAACTGCCGAGCCTGCTGGTATGCCTGCCAGTATGCGCCGCCCCACGAATTCGCCATCAACGTGCCCGCCACCCTGGCCCGTCGCCGCACGCAGAGCTACCGGCACTACGCCTGGCCGCGACCCCTGGCCGCCCTGCTGGCCCGCAGCGGGCTGGCCACCACGCTGGTCAGCCTGGGCGCCACGCTACTGATCCCCCTGCTCACCCTGCTGCTGGTGCCCTTCGACACCCTGTTTGCAATCCACCAGGCCGAAGGGGCGTTCTATGAGGTCATCCCCTGGGGCGTGATGAGCGCGGTGGCAGCCCTCACCCTGGGGTTCTCCGTGCTGGCGGTGATGGTGAGCGTGATGCGCTACTGGCGGGACATCAGCACCCAGGGGCCGCCGGCCATCCCGGTATGGCGCGCCCTGCCCGCGGCCGCCCGGGATCTGTTCACCCTGCGCAATCTGGATGGCGGCGGCGGGGGCTGCAACGACCGCGATCATCGGTTCAGTCAGGTGCGGCGACGCTTTCACCACGCCCTGTTCTATGGCTTTCTGCTCTGCCTGGCGGCCACCACCGTGGCTGCGGGCTATCACCACTTTCTGGAGTGGCAGGCCCCCTACCCCTTCTTCAGCCTGCCCAACCTGCTGGGTACCGTAGGCGGAATAGGCATGATGGTGGGCGCCACGGGTCTGGTATGGGTGAAATGGGGCGCCGATCCGGAACCCACCGCCACCGAGACCCTGCCCGCCGACTACGCCCTGCTGGGGCTGCTGTTCGCCACCGCCGCCACCGGGCTCATCCTCATGGTCCTGCGGGAGACGCCTGCCATGGGTCTGCTGCTGGCCTTGCACCTGGGCACGGTGCTGGGGTTTTTTCTGATGATCCCCTACAGCAAGTTCGTGCACGGGGCCTATCGCGCCGCCGCCCTGCTGCAGGCGGCCCGGGAACGTCCCCTTCATCGGAGCGTTGCCGGCTGAAGGCCCCGGGTTTACAGTCGGACCTGACGGATGAAGGCCCCGCGCCGCACGGGAGGCGGGCGGGAGAGACAAACAACAAGGAGGTTGCACCATGCGCATCACCGACTGGCCCGCCAGCGAGCGGCCCCGTGAAAAACTGCTGGCCCAGGGGCCCGAGGCCCTGTCCGACGCGGAGCTGCTGGCCATTTTCCTGCGCACCGGCGTGAGCGGACTCACCGCCGTGGACCTGGCCAGGGATCTGCTCAACCGCTTCGGCGGACTCCGGCCGCTGCTGCAGGCGGACATCAAGGATTTCTGCAGCGCCCGGGGCCTGGGCGAGGCCAAGTATGCCCAGCTGCAGGCGGTGCTGGAGATGGGACGCCGGCACCTGTCCGAGTCCCTCAAGCGGGGCGATGCCATCACCAGCCCAGAGCACACCCGTCGTTACCTGGCGGCGCGGCTCAGGGACTACCCTTTCGAGGTGTTTGCCTGCGTGTTCCTGGATAACCGGCATCGGGTGCTGGCCTTCGAGGAGCTGTTTCGTGGCACCATTGACGGGGCCAGCGTCCACCCGAGGGAGGTGGTGCGCCGGGCCCTGCATCACAATGCGGCGGCCCTGATCCTGGCTCACAATCATCCCTCGGGCATTGCCGAGCCGTCCCGCGCCGACCAGAGCATCACCGAGCGGTTGCGCGACGCCCTGGGGCTGGTGGATGTACGCGTGCTGGATCACATCATCGTCGGCGATGAACTGGTATCGTTCGCGGAGCGAGGGCTGATATGACAGCAAGGGTTGGGTATCACCTGGGCCTCACCTCCCAGGGCCGGGAAGTGGAACAGGCAACCCTGCCCCTGCGCGGGCATTTGCCCGACTGGCTGCAGGGGGTGCTGCTGCGCAATGGGCCCGGCCTGTTCGAGGTGGGCGGTTACCGCTGCCGGCACTGGTTCGATGGCCTGGCCATGCTGCAGGCCTTCATCCTCAGGGACGGGCGCGTGGGGTTTCGTAACCGGCACCTGATCACTCGCACCCTGGAGCAGGCCCGACGCAGCGGACGCATCGAAGGCTCGGGATTTGCCACCGACACCAACCGCTCCCTGCTCAAGCGCCTGCGGGGCATGATGCGCCCCAACCTCACCGACAACGCCAACGTGAGCATCGCCCACCTGGCGGGGCAGACCGTGTGCCTTACCGAAACCCCCCTGCCCGTGGCCTTCGATGCCGACACCCTGGAGACCCGGGGCATCCTGCCCTTTGAGGACAACACCACGCTGCACATGAGCACCGCGCATCCAGTGGCGGATCACCATGGCGGCGATCTCTATGGCTTCGGCATACAATTCGCGCTCACCAGCCACTACCTGCTGTACCGCATCCCGGCGGGCAGCCGCCAGCGCCGCATCATCGCGCACCTGCCAGTGAAGACCCCGTCCTACATGCACAGCTTCGCGGTCACCGAGCATCATGTGATCCTCAGCGAGTTCCCCCTGGTGATCCGCCCTGTGGATATGCAGATCACGGGGCGGCCCTTCATCGAAAACTTCCGCTGGGAGCCCGACAGGGGCACCCGGTTCCAGGTCTTCGACAAGCACCGCGGCACCCACCTGGGCACGTGTGTGGGCGAGCCCTGTTTTGCCTTCCACCACATCAATGCCTTTGAGGACCAGGCCGGCCGGCTGCAGGTGGACCTGGCCGCCTATCCCGATGACGACGTCATCCGCCGACTCTATCTGGAGCCCCTGCGCCAAGGCTGGCAGGAACCGGCCTGCGGGGAGGCCTGGCGCTTCACCCTGGATCTTCGGGATGGCAGTGCAACCCGCACCCGCCTCGCCGAGCGCGGCCTGGAATTACCGCGCATCCATGGCGATCGCTGCAGCGGACGTGACTATCGCCATGTGTACGGCACGGGCAACCATGTGCCCGGTGCGCTGACCGATGAGTTGGTCAAACTGGATGTCCGCCAGGGCACCCATCTGACCTGGAGCGAGGCCGACTACTATCCCGGGGAACCGGTGTTCGTGCCCCGCCCGGGTGCCGATGACGAGGATGATGGCGTGCTGCTGAGCGTGATCCTGGAGGCCGCGGCCGGCACCAGCAGCCTGCTGATCCTGGATGCGCGCACCCTGGAGGAGCAGGCCCGGGCCACCCTGCCGTTTCATCTGCCGTTCGGCTTTCACGGGGAGTTCCTGCCCGATCAGGGATAGAGACCCATCACAGATAGGGGGTCAGCAGGCGGGCCGTGCCATCCCGCAGGCGGATGGGCAGGGAGCGTTGATCCGCCTCCTGCAGGGTCAACCGCCTCGCAGCGGTCAGGCGCTCGTCCACCCAGTCGCTCAGCTCCCGGCCCAGATCGGCGTCGTAACACTCCATGTCGAATTCAAAGTTGAGTCGCAGGCTGCGCGGATCCCAGTTGGCCGAGCCCATGAGCAGCCAGTGGCAGTCCACCAGCAGGAGCTTGGTGTGGTCGAAGGGGGGCGGCGTGAACCAGATGCGGCAGCCCCGCTCCAGCAACTGCCAGTGCAGGGCCTGGGAAGCCCAGTGCACCAGGACGTGATTGTTGCGGGCAGGCAGCAGGATGTCCACGCGCACGCCGCGCAGCGCGGCGGCATTGAGGGCCGACATGAGCACGTCATCGGGCAGGAAGTAGGGCGTCATCACCACCACCCGCTCCCGGGCCTCGCCCACGGCCGTGTGCATGAATTGACGCAGGGGATCCCGGTGCTCGTCCGGTCCGTCAACCACGCCTCGCACCAGGGCCTCTCCCACGGGTTCCAGTGGGGGAAAGAAGGCAGGATCTGTCAGATGCTCGCCGCAGGAGAAGTGCCAGTCCTCGTTGAAGATGGTCTGCATCTGCGCCACGGCGGGGCCCTCCACCCGGAACTGGACATCCTGGATGGCGTAGGGATAGGGCGCCCGGCGCCGATGCCCCTCGCGGATGTTCATGCCGCCGGTGAAGCCGAGGCTGCCATCCACGATCAGCAGCTTGCGGTGGTTGCGCAGGTTGAACACGGCCAGGGTGCGCGGCAGGTGCATGGGCAGGAACAACTGGGCCGGCACCCCCCGCTGACGCAGTTCGCGTACCACGCTGCGGCGGCTGTAGCGGGCGCCGACCCCATCAATGAGCACCCGCACGGCCACCCCTCTGGCGGCGGCCGCCACCAGTGCCTCGATGAATTCCTCGCCCGCCGGATCATGATCGAAGATGTAGGTGGACAGGCAGACTCCGGCGCGGGCCTCGCCGATGGCCTGGAGCATGGCGGGATAGGCCTGCTCGCCGTTGATCAGGGCCTGCACCCTATGGCCCGACTGCAGGTTGAAGGGGCTGAGGGCGTCCCCGGCCCGGGCGAGACGTCGCCAGCGTTCGGGCACGAGGGTGGCGCCGTCAACGGGACTCGATTGGCGGTGCAATCCGTCGTGCCGCAGGGCCTTTGCCTGGCGGGCAATGCGGTTCACCCCCAGCAGCCAGTAGAGGATGGAGCCCAGCAGGGGCAGCAACATGATCAGTCCCACCCAGGCGATCACTGCCCGGGTGTCGCGTTTGTAGATCACGGCGTGTCCGGCGCTGTACACGGCAAAACCCAGCACACCCAGGGCCGTGGCGCTGGCCACGAGGGCCTGCCAGTCGAACAATGAGGGCTCCTTGGAGGGAGAATGACGGTGAAACCATACCAAGGAGTGGGGCCGTGACCAATGTGTGGGGGTGGAACTTTCGCGGGCAAGGCCCGCTCCCACAGGGGCCCCATGAAGGGCTGGGCTGCGTTACCATGAAACTGTTTCACGCCATCTCAGGGATCATCCATCCGTGTCTGAACACGCTTCCACCGAACTCACCGATCGCCCCACCAGCCTGAATCTGAGCGTGCTGGGACGTCTGCTGGATTTTGTCCGACCCCATGGCTGGCGGGTGCTCGCCGCCATCACTGCGCTGGTGGTGGGTTCGGGCGCGGTCCTGGCCTTCGGTGCCGTGCTGCGCCTGGTGATCGATCGGGGGCTCACCGCCGGCAATGCCGACGCCCTGAACCTGGCTCTGATCCTGTTGCTGGGAGTGGTACTGGTCATGGCCGTGTCGGTGGCCCTCAGGCTCTACCTGGTCACCTGGATCGGTGAACGGGTGGTGGCGGATCTTCGCCGGGCCGTGTTCGCCAAGGTGCTGCGCCTGGATCCGGCGTTTTTCGAGATGACCCGCACCGGCGAGGTGATCTCCCGTCTGACCACCGACACCTCTCTGGTACAGGTGGTGGTGGGCTCCACCCTCGCCATTGCCATGCGCAACGCCCTGTTGTTCGCCGGTGGCCTGGTCATGCTGTTCATCACCAGCCCCAAACTCACCCTTTGGGTGATGATGGGGGTACCGCTGGTATTCATCCCCATCTGGATCCTGGGGCGCCATGTGCGTCAGCTCTCGCGCCAGACTCAGGATCGGGTGGCGGACATCGGCGCCTATATTGACGAGACCCTGTACGGCATCCGCACAGTGCAGGCGTTCTGCCACGAAGCCGTGGACGCGGTGCGTTATGGTCGGCAGGTGGAGCGGGCCTTTGATGCCGCCATCCGCCGCACCCAGGTGAGTGCCCTGCTCAGCGCGGTGGTGATGCTGCTGATCTTCACTGCCATCAGCCTGGTGCTGTGGGTGGGGGGGCACGATGTGCTGGCCGGGCGCATGACCAATGGCCAACTGGCGGCCTTCGTCTTTTACGCCGTGCTGGTGGCCGGTGCCGTGGGCGCCCTGAGTGAGGTCATCGGCGAGTTGCTGCGGGCGGCCGGTGCTGCGGAAAGGCTCATGGAGCTTCTGGACACCGAGCCCACCATCAAGCCTCCGCCGCACCCCAAGGCCCTGCCACAGCCACCCCGTGGGCAGGTGATCCTGGACCAGGTGGTATTCCGCTATCCCTCAAGACCCGAACCCCCTGCCCTGGCGGGTGTTTCCCTGACCCTGGCGCCGGGCGAGAAGGTGGCACTGGTGGGGCCCTCCGGCGCGGGCAAGTCCACGGTGCTGCAATTGCTGCTGCGGTTCTACGACCCCGAATCGGGTGTGATCCGGTTCGATGGTGTGGATGTACGCGAGACCGCCCCGCCGGACCTGCGTCAACGCATGGCCCTGGTGCCTCAGGATGCGGTGATCTTCGGGGCCAATGCCTGGGAGAACATCGCCTTCGGCATGCAGGATGTGACTCAGGAAGAGATTCGCGCCGCCGCCGATGCGGCTCATGCCAGCGAATTTCTGGATCAGTTGCCAGAGGGCTTTGACAGTCATCTGGGTGAGCGGGGGGTGCGCCTCTCCGGCGGTCAGCGCCAGCGCATCGCCATTGCCCGCGCCATCCTGCGCGATCCGGCCCTGCTGCTGCTGGACGAGGCCACCAGCGCCCTGGACGCGGAGAGCGAGCGTCTGGTGCAGGAGGCCCTGGAGCGCCTGATGGAGGGCCGCACCACGTTGATCATCGCCCATCGCCTGGCCACGGTACGCAAGGCAGATCGGATCGTGGTGATGGATCAAGGGGCGATCGCGGCGGTGGGTACCCACGATGAGCTGGTGGCTGCCGGTGGGCTGTATGCCCGCCTGGCGGCACTGCAGTTCCGGGATGGGGCTGATGAGGCGGGGGAGGTCTTGCGGACGGGAACGGATTGAGGTGATCAAGCCCCTCTCCCGCCAGCGGGAGAGGGGCTGGGGTGAGGGTGGGATCGGCCGTCAGGCACGCACCAGCAGCACGTCGGCATCCTTCACCTGGTGCACCACCCGCCGGGCCACGCCGCCCAGCAGGGCATCCTGCAGCCGATTGCGGCCGTGAGTGCCCATGACCACCAGCTGTGCCTTCCACTCCAGCACCGCGCGATCCAGCACGTCCGGCGCATAGCCCGTGCGCAAGTAACCCTCCACCTGCTCCGGGCTGACATCGCAACTCATGAGGAAGGCATCCAGCTCCTGCTGGCGCTCCGCCCGCACCTCCGACTTGATGCGCTCCACCTCTTTGCGTTCCACCCGATTGCGCAGCACATTATCCAGGGCATCCAGGTTGTGGGCATGCACGGCGTGCAGCTTCTTGCCCGGCGCCAGCGATGCACCCAACTCAAGAGCAGAACGGGTACGTTTGGAGAAGTCCACGGGCACCACCACGCGCTCATAGGGGCCATCCACGGGGCGTTTCACCACCAGGACGGGGCGATCCGTGTGGTGCACCAGGTTCTGGGTGGTGGTACCCAGCAGGACATCCTGCAGGGTGCGATCCCCGTGGGAACCCACCACGATGAGATCGGCACCACAGCTGCGGGCCTCCGCCAGGATTCGCTTGTGCCCCTGACCCTGAATGCAGTGATAATCGATATCCTCGTCATCGGATGCCCCCAACGCCTGCATGCGCTCCCGCATGGCCACCTCAGTAGCCTCTGCCAGGTCGGTCATCATGTCCCCGGGGCTGCCACGCAGACGACGCATGACCTCCTCGTTGACCACAGGGGCATTCAACACATTGATCACCCGCAGGTTGGCGCCATGATCCCGGGCCAGTTGCAGGGCGCGTCGACCGGCATCGTCGGCACCGGGCGACAGATCAGTGGCATAGAGGATCTTTTCGAGTTTCATGGCATGCTCTCCCGCACGACGCGCAGGGATGCCCGCCGCACCGTGGATGGATATGTTCGATAGGTTACCAGTGTCGCATAGCCACAAGGACATGCAAGCCACTTCGGCCACGTGCCCCGGACACCCACCCGGGCGGCGGATGGAAACGGGGCATTTCGGGTATCATGGGTCACCGAAATGCCGCTTGCCGGCCCGTCCGTTCATCCTTTCTCCCGCCCGGCAACCGGGCGCTGTTTCGGGGAATCCGCATTGCCTGCCCGTCATCTTGCCATCGTGCTGTATTGCGCGGTTCTGGTCTTTTCCGCCCTGTATGCCCCGCAGCCGCTGCTGCCGGTACTCGCCGACGCCTTCGCGGTGAGCGAGGCCAAGGCCTCGCTGCTGATCACCGTAGCGCTGCTGCCGCTGGCGGTGGCGCCCATTGCCTACGGTTTCCTCCTGCAGCGCTTTTCGGCCCGGCGCCTGCTGATCGCCGCCACCTGGCTGCTGGCCGCCACTCAGGCCCTGGCGTTCTTCGTCACCAGCTTTGAACTGCTGCTGATGCTGCGTCTGGCTCAGGGGCTCATCATCCCGGCCATGCTCACCTCGCTGATGACCTACCTGGGGTCCAGCGCCGAGCCGGGGCAGGTGGCCCGCGTGATGGCCCTGTACATCGCCGGTAGCGTGATGGGCGGTTTTCTGGGGCGCATGGCCTCGGGACTGATCTCCACGCATCTGGGCTGGCGCTGGTCGTTCCTGTGCCTGGCTGGTGCCATTGCCCTGTGTGCACTGCTGCTGCAGCGGCTGCGCAGCGACCCACCAGCCAGCTTTCAGCGCCTGGAGTGGGGCGCCATCCTGAAAGTCCTGCGTGAGCCCACCTATCTGCGCCTTTATCTGGTGGTCTTCTGCGCCTTTGGCGCCTTCGCCTCGCTGCTGAACTTCCTGCCCTTCCGCCTGGTGGAACTGGGCACGGGCCTGAATGAGACAGGCATCGCCCTCATGTATGCCGGCTATCTCATGGGCGTGGTCACCTCCCTGCTGTCGCTGCGTCTGTCGGACTACATCGGCGGCACCGTGAACACCATGATCCTGGGCACGGCCGTGTTTCTGGCCGCGCTGTTGTTCTTCACCGGAAGTCAGGTCTGGGTGATGTTCGTGGGCATGTTCGTGCTGTGCGCGGGCATGTTCCTGATCCATTCCCTGGCCCCGGGAGTGCTCAACCAGGGGAACGACGGCCAGCGGGGGGTGGTCAATGGGTTGTACATTGCCTTTTACTATGCCGGAGGCGCCACCGGTTCCTTCCTGCCGGGGTATCTCTATCACGGGCTGGGCTGGCACGCCTACCTGGGATCACTGGCGGTGATCGTGGGACTGGGGGCCTGGCTGCTATGGGGACTCAAGGGGAAACTGACGCATGCGTGAGAACAAAAAAGAAGAAAAGCAATCCGGCGGGCTGCCTCGCTGGGCCAGGCTGCTGGTCACGCCCCTGATCCTGGTGGTCGCGGGCGCATTGATCTGGAGCCAGTTACCGAAGGGGGCCTACTCCACCGACCTGTCGCGCATTGGCGATGGACGCCCCGCCCTGGTGCTCACCTACGACGCGGCTTACATGACCGGGATGCAGGTGATGGATCTGATGGACCGGATCCGGGATGAGTATCGTGATGAGGTGGAGTTTCTGGTGGCCAACCTGGGCACCCCCGATGGCCGTGATCTGGCCACGCGGTTTCGGGTGAACGACGGCGCGGTGATACTGTTTCGGGGCGACGGACAACCGGTTCAGTTGCTGCAAAGCCCGCGCCATGAACAGGTTCTGCGCGATGCCATGCACGAACATCTGGGCGTCTCGCCCGCCCGGTAGCGACGCCACCCACTCTTCCCGGAGACGCCCGACATGCCCGATCATAACCCCCGCATACGCTTTCCCGGCTCCCAGGGTAACGAGCTCTCCGCACGCCTGGACATGCCCGAGGGTCCCCCACGGGCCTATGCCCTGTTTGCACACTGCTTCAGTTGTACAAAAGACATCCTGGCAGCAGTGCGCCTGAGTTCGGCCCTGCGGGCCCACGGGATCGCGCTGCTGCGCTTTGATTTCACAGGGCTTGGCAATAGCCAGGGTGACTTTGCCAACACCAACTTCAGCTCCAATCTGGAAGACCTGCGGCGGGCCGCCGATTACCTGCGCCAGGAACACGAAGCCCCACAATTGCTGATCGGCCACAGCCTGGGCGGGGCGGCCGTGCTGGCCGTGGCGGAGGATGTGCCGGAGGTACGCGCCGTGGCCACCATCAACGCCCCCAGTGATGTGGCCCACGTGACTCATCTCTTTGGCGAGGACACCCTGGAGGTCATTCGGGAGCAAGGGGAATCGGAGGTGAACCTGGCGGGGCAGAAATTCCGCATCCAGCGGCAGTTCCTGGAGGATCTGGACAGCCACAAGGTGCTGGATCAGGTGGCGAAGCTGCGGCGGCCTCTCATGATCTTTCATTCGCCCCACGACAAGATCGTCTCCATCGATCATGCGGCGCAGATCTACCGGGCTGCCAAGCATCCCAAGAGCTTCGTGTCCCTGGATAACGTGGACCACATGCTCTCCCGGCCCGCCGACTCCAGCTACGTGGCATCCCTGCTCAGCGCCTGGGCCGAGCGCTTTCTGGACCCACCGGAGCGAGAGGAATCAGGGGATCACGAGCGGGGCGTGCTGGTGGCGGAAAACGGTGTGGGTCCCTACGCGCAGACCGTCGAGATCGGCCCCCATCGGATCAACGCCGACGAGCCCGAATCCATGGGCGGAAAGGATCAGGGCCCGGCCCCCTATGAGTTCCTCATGGCGGGCCTGGGTGCCTGCACGAGCATGACCCTGCGCATGTATGCGCAGCGCAAGGAACTGCCTTTGGAGCACGTCTCGGTGCGCCTGCGGCATCGCAAGGTGGAGGAGGAGAGCGAGGACGGCGGCAAGCCCGCTCAGCGGGACCAGTTCGACCGGGAGATCACCCTGGATGGGGACCTCACGGACGACCAGCGCAAGCGGCTGCTACAGGTTGCCGATCGCTGCCCGGTACACCGCACCCTGGAATCCGAGGTGCGTATCCAGACGCGGCTGGGGGATGAGAGAGTGGAGTGAGGTAGTGCGGTTCCCCCGGCGTTGGGGGAGCCCGGTGTTGGCGGAGCGGCGGAGCGCGTCGGCGCTCTCGACCGCGGCGCCACGATCCATCAGTGCTTGTAACGGTAGCTGATGCGACCCTTGGTGAGGTCGTAGGGGGACATTTCCAGCTTGACCTTGTCGCCGCTGACCACGCGGATGCGGTAGCGACGCATCTTGCCGGAGGCGTAGGCCTGAACATGGACGCCATTGTCCAGTTCCACCTTGAAACGCTGATCGGGCATCACGTCGGTGACGGTGCCTTCCATTTCGATGAGATCTTCTTTATTAGACATGGTTGTACCTCGCACGCATGGGAACGGGGAATTGCAGTCCATTCCCGGGGCTTATGATGAAGTGAATCGGTGTGTCGACCAGACAGCCAGGGCCGAGACGTTATTCGGGCTGCTTCCGTTGATGCAGATTGGCGGTCCCTCAGCCGGTGATGACCGGCCAGGCCGCAACCCCGGATCGTCAGTGCAGGATGGTGCGCAGGCTGCCGGGCGTGGCCGTTGCCAGGATCGGAAACGTTCGGCTAATCCACGCCCTGAATGGCCGATGATTTCTTGAAGTCGCGCACAGTATACATGAATCGTCAAGGCGTTTCAGGGGCTTGCGCTGAATCGATGACGGCCCCTGGAGAAAACCCGGGACGCCGGGGGGCGTCCACGGGTCATGAAGGACGGCCTTCAGGAACTGCTGCCAGGCGAACTCACGGTACCGCTCAGGGGCTTGTCAGCCTCATCGGTCTTGGCAGCCGTTTTGGCCGGCTCACCGGCCGGGGCCGTGGCAGCCCCCTGCCCTGCCGGCGTCTCCGCCGGCTTGGCGTCAGTCTTTACCTCAGGCTTGGCCTCAGGCTTGGCCTCGGGTTTGCTTGCCGCCTTCGGTTCGGCCTTGGGCTCGGGTTTGCTTTCGGGCTTGGCAGGTGACGACGTCGCTGCCTTGGAGGGTGCAGGACGACCGGCGGGGCCGGACTTCGCGGCAGCCCTTTTGGCCTGGGCGGCCTTTTTCTCCTCGGCGGCCTTCTTTCTCTGCTCTTCGGCCTTGGCCTTGCGAGCCTTGGCTTCCTCAGCGCGGTCGGCCACGGCCTTGATGGCCTCTTCCACCGCCGTCTTGGCCTTGGCGGCCGAAATGGGCTGATCGATGCGGATCACCCCCAGAGGCAGCTCGATATGTGCGCAGACCTCTTCCAGGAAGTCGTCCGGGTCGTGCACCAGGCCCTTGCGCCGTGCGCTGCGGCAACGAATCGCGCAGACCACGTCGAAGCTGTCCTTCTTGCACAGGACGAAATCGAAGGTTTCGTCGTCGATGCGCTTCTGCGCCGTTTCCTTCAGCGGTTGATCGGGGGTGGGCTTGACGGCCACCACTTCGCTGGCTGTCAGGTTGGGGTAGATACGATGCTGGTCACCGAAACTCTCTTCAAGGGCCTTGAGGACCTCGATCTCCTTGGGGGTGAGCAGCTTCTCTTCGCGCTGGTAGGCACCGGAATTGGGCGGGGGTAGGTCCACCCGGGCACGATACTGGGTATAGAAAGCGATCGCCGCCGCAGCGAACAACAATATGATCAGTACTTCCGCCATCACAACATCCCTCCATCGGATTAAATGGAAATCCGGGCAAGGGTCCGGTTTTGTTCGCGCTACGGGCCACTTCCCGGCAACAGATTCTGACCGGCCTGAAAAAGGCACAGTCGTCCGATTTTGTAGGCCGTGGCGAACGTATTACAAGCCAATTAATAGGGTTTTTTGAGGGATATCGGGTCTTGGGCACTTGAAATGTAGCAGCCCAAGGTTTTTCAGGGCTTGCCGACCAGCCCACCCAGGGCCTGCAACAGGCCATCCACCTGCGCTCTGGAATGGGTGGCGCTGAGCGTGACACGCAGCCGCGCCCTGCCCTGAGGAACGGTGGGGGGCCGAATGGCCGGCACCAGAAACCCCTGTTGAAGCAGGCTATCGCTCCATTGGACAGCCCGCTCGGAGGCTCCGACCACGATGGGTTGAATGGGCGTGGTGCTCTCCATCAGTTCCAGGCCCAACTGCCCTGAGCCCTCCCGAAACTGCACCACCAGATCACGCAAATGCCCCCGACGTTCAGGCTCTTGCTGCACGATGCGCAGCGAGGCCCGGGTGGCCTCGGCCACCGCAGCGGGCATGGCAGTGGTGTAGATATAGGTACGTGCCGACTGGATCAGGGTTTCGATCAGGTCCTCGGGGCCGGCCACGAAGGCACCCGATGTACCCAGCGCCTTGCCCAGGGTGCCCATGAGGATGGGCACCTGATCCTGAGAAAGCCCCAGATGCTCCAGGGTTCCAGCTCCCCGCTCACCCAGCACGCCGATACCATGGGCATCGTCAGCCATCAGCCAGCACCCGTGGGTATCGGCCAGCGAGGCCAGGGCCTCCAGCGGCGCCAGGTTGCCATCCATGGAGAATACCGCGTCGGTGCTGATGAAGGTCTCGCGATCCTCCTCCCTGGCGGTCTTGCCCAGACGGCGGGCCAGATCCCCGGCATCGGCGTGATGATAGCGGCTGAGCCGGGCACCGCTGATCATGGCGGCATCAATCAGCGAGGCGTGGTTGAGGCGATCTTCGAACAATCGATCACCCCGGCGCAGCAGCGCCTGTGCCACGCCCAGGTTGGCCATGTAGCCGGTGGAGAACAGCAGGGCCCGATCACGACCGGTGAAGGCGGCCAGCTCATCCTCCAGGGCATGATGGGCCCGGGTGTGGCCGTTCACCAGATGGGCGGCACCGGCCCCCACACCATAGGCTTCGACCCCTTGCCGGAACGCCTGGATCACCCGAGGATGATTGGCCAGACCCAGGTAATCATTGCTGCAGAAGGCCAGCACCGGTCGACCGTCGATGACCTGCTCCGGCTGCTGGGGCCCCTCCAGGATGCGCCGCGAACGGTACCGGTGCTCGTTGCGCAGGGCCTGAAGGGGTGCCTTGAGATCCCGGGTCACGCGACCCGGGTTTCGTCGTCTGCCGTGCGCTCCACCTCCAGGGTATTCACACCCAGACGGCGGAAGAGCTGCTGGTCGTGGTTTTCGGTGGCGTTGGCGGTGGTGAGCAGTTTCTCGCCGTAAAAGATGGAGTTGGCACCGGCAAAGAAGCACAGGGCCTGCATCTCGTCGCTCATCTCGCTGCGACCGGCAGACAGGCGCACATGGGAGGTGGGCATGATGATCCGCGCCACCGCCACCACCCGCACGAACTCCAGCGGGTCCACCGGCTCGGCATCGGCCATGGGGGTGCCCTCCACCGGTACAAGATTGTTGATGGGCACGGATTCCGGGTGACGCGGCAGGTTGGCCAGCTGCTGCAGCAGGCTGGCCCGGTCGCGACGGGACTCGCCCATGCCCAGGATGCCCCCGGAACAGACATTGATGCCCGCCTCGCGCACGTGGGCCAGGGTGTCCAGGCGATCCTGGTAGGTGCGGGTGGTGATCACCTCGCCGTAATACTCCGGCGAGGTATCCAGGTTGTGATTGTAGTAGTCCAGGCCGGACTCCTTGAGGCGACGCGCCTGCATCTCGGTGAGCATGCCCAGGGTCATGCAGGTTTCCAGGCCCATCTCGCGCACGCCGCGCACCATCTCGATCACCCGCTCCAGGTTCTTGTCAGTGGGGTTGCGCCAGGCGGCCCCCATGCAGAAGCGTGTGGCACCCTCGTCCTTGGCCTTACGGGCCTCGGCCAGCACCTCTTCCACGGGCAGCAGTCGCTCCCGTTCCACGTCGGCATCGTTGTGGGCGCTCTGGGAGCAATAGCCGCAGTCCTCGGAGCAGGCCCCTGTCTTGATGGAGAGCAGGCGGCTCACCTGGACCTGATTGGGATCGAAATGGGCCCGATGAAGGGTATGGGCCTCGAACAGCAGATCATTGAAGGGACGATCCAGCAGGGTGAGGATCTCGTCCACCGTCCAGTCGTGACGGGTTTCAGCCATGGTCAGGCTCCTTGGGAATCTCGACGTCTTGCCAATGCTCCCGGTTGATCCGGATGATGTCGCGGATCGACCAGGGGATGATGATGAGTGCAGCCACCAGCCAGTAGATCCGGAAATAGAAGATCTCGGGCGGGAAGAAGGTGCCGATGACGATCAGCGCCCCCATGAAGGCGTAGTACCGATAGGCCGCCTGCTGGGTGTAATACCCCACCCGCTCGTCCGGATGGTGCCGGTTCAAGGCGTACACCAGCATGGAGCCGCCGAACCACAATACCAGGGGCACGATCCCCATGATGGCAGCAATGATCGTGGCCACGCCCACCTCGCCCGTCACCAGAAACAGCGGTACCCCGGCCACGGAGACGGCGATGATGGTGCCATAATTGAACAGCTTGGCCGATCCGGCACAGGCGCGCGCGGAGACATGGCGGGTGGCGGCGGGCTGGGACATACTCGGACACCTGGGAAAAATGGCCGGCCCGTTCGGTCAACGGACAAACCTCGAATATACCGCAACCGTGAGCGAGGTGACAGGGAAGTGAATCGACTGATTTCGGAAGTACGGCGCCTGGGCGCCGCCTGGATGGCGCGGGCCTACCCGCCCGTGTGCCTGCTCTGCGGGGCCGCCGGGGACGATGGGCTGGACCTGTGCCGGCCCTGTGCCGCCGAACTGCCCCGCCCGGGCCACGTCTGCCCCCGCTGCGGCCTGTCCCTGGGGAGTGATTCGGCGCACCCCTGTGGTCACTGCCTGACCCACCCACCCGACTTCGATCATGCCTGGGCGGCGCTGAGCTATCTGTGGCCGGTGGATGACCTGGTGGGACGCTTCAAGTTTCACGGGCGCCTCAACCACGGTCGGCTGCTGGGCAAGCTCATGGCCCGGGAACTGGCGCCGCGGGTGACCCGCCCGGACTGCGTGATCCCGGTGCCGCTGCACCCGCACCGAATACGGGAGCGGGGCTTCAATCAGGCGGTGGAACTGGCGCGTCCGCTGTGCCGCGCCCTGGACTGCCCGCTGGAGGCCTTCGCGGTGCACCGGGTTCGCGCCACGCCGCCCCAGCAGACGCTGTCCGCGAAACACCGTCAACGCAATCTGCGGGGCGCCTTCCATGTGGCTGAAGGGTTTGCGCCGGCCCACGTGGCCCTGGTGGATGATGTCATGACCACCGGATCCACCCTGGACGAACTGGCCGGCTTGCTGAAGACCCGCGGCGTGCAGCGGGTGGATGTCTGGGTGCTGGCGCGGGTGCCCGACCCGGCTAGAGCACACCCCGAACCAGATAATCCATGGCAATCCCGGCAAACACCACCGCCCCGAACCAGTTGTTGTTCAAAAAGGCCTTGAAGCAACCTTTGGGGTCCCGGTCGTGGATCAGATACTGCTGATAGATGACCAGGCCGGCCGCCGCCACCAGGCTCAGGGTGAAGATCATGCCCAGCTCTGCCTGCATGCCCACCAGCACCAGGGCGATCAGCACCAGCAACTGCAGCAGGCCGATGATGCTCCGGTCCGACTCGCCGAACAGGATGGCGCTGGACTTGACGCCGATCTTGAGATCATCGGGCCGGTCCACCATGGCATACATGGTGTCGTAGGCGGTGGCCCACAGGATGGTGGCCACGAACAGCAACCAGGCCAAGGGCGGCGGGAACGCGCCCGTCTGGGCAGCGAAGGCCATGGGCACGGCCCAGCCAAAGGCCGCGCCCAGATGCACCTGGGGCAGGTGATGGAATCGCTTCATAAAGGGATAGGTGCCCGCCAGCAGCACCGCCACCACGGACAGGGCGATGGTCAGCGGGTTCATCAGCAGCACCAGGCCGAAGGCGATGATGGAGAGCACCACCGCCACGCCCACCGCCTCGGTGGGGCTGATCAGGCCCATGGCCAGGGGGCGATCGCGGGTGCGGCTCACATGACCGTCGATGTGCCGGTCGGCGAAGTCGTTCATGGCACAGCCGGCGGCGCGCATCAGGGCCACACCCGCCACGAACACGAACAGCACCAGGGGATCGGGCATGCCCTCGGCGGCGATCCACAAGGCCCAGAGGGTGGGCCATAGCAGCAGCAGGGTGCCCACGGGACGATGCATCCGCGTGAGCAGTGCATAATTGATCAGCCGGCCCTTCAGGCCCCCATTGGATGATGCGGTCTCGGTGTTCACGGGTATCGACGCATATTGGGTCAGTGGCAGTCGGTGGCCAAGTGTAGCAAAGCCCGGCCGCCCTTTGCGGCCCAGCTCTGGATGCTGTTCAAACCGCTTTGTCTGGTCGCGCAGCTCTCGGTCGAATTTCCCTGCATCGGAAGATGACGACTCAGGAATCGTCAGGATCCAGGGGCTTTGAATGCAACAACATGTGCTCCACTTCCTCGGCCGGCATGGGTCGGCTGAACAGATAGCCTTGTCCCTGCACGCAGCCATGATCCAGCAGGAAGTCCCGTTGCACCGTGTTTTCAATGCCCTCGGCGATGACCTTCAGGCCCAGGGTCTCGCCCAGTCCGATGATGGCGCGGATGATGGCGGCATCCTCGGGATGGTTGGCAGGGTCCTCCTCCATCTCGAAGACGAAGGATCGATCGATCTTGATGGCATGCACCGGCAGGCGCTTGAGATAGTTCAGGGAAGAGTACGCAGTGCCGAAGTCGTCAATGGAAATGCGGATCCCATGACCATGCAGCTCGGTCAGGGTACGTATGGTCTGGTCAATGGAGCTCATGGCCGCGCTCTCGGTAATCTCGATTTCCAGGTCGCCAGCGTCCAGGCCGGTTTCGGCCAAGACGGTGAGGATGCGCTCGACAACGCCGGGTTCCCGGAACTCGCGCGCTGACAGGTTGACCGCCACGGGCACCGTCGGGACACCCCGGGCCTTCCAGTCGCGAATCTGCTCGCAGGCCTGTCGCAGGATTGCCGGCCCCAGCGAGAGGATGAAGCCGGTCTCCTCCGCCAGGGGAATGAAACGACCCGGTGAGATCATGCCCCGTTGGGGGTGGCGCCAGCGCACCAGGGCCTCCAGGCTGAGCGCACGTCCACTGACCAGTTCCACCCGGGGCTGATACACCAGATGAAATTGGTCCTGCTCCAACGCAAGCCGCATGGCCTGGTCCAGTTCCATGCGTTCCTGTAGCGCCGCGTCCATTTCCGGGATGTAGAAATGGTAGCAGCGGCGACCTTCGGCCTTGGCGCGATACATGGCCGCGTCGGCATGACGTACCAGCTCCTCGGGGCAATCACTGTCGCCGGGGTAGACAGCAATACCGATACTCACGGTGATGGAAACTTGCTGGGATGGCAGCGACACCGGCTGATTCAGACTCGCCTGGAGCTTTTCGATCACGGGGATCACGTCCTCCACATGCGTGAGGCTGGACAGCAGCAGGATGAATTCATCGCCGCCGAAGCGGGCCACCGTATCTTCCTCGCGCAACAGGGTGCGTAGACGTTGCGCGATGTGGATCAGCAGTTGATCGCCTTGGGCATGGCCCAGTGAGTCGTTGACCACCTTGAAATCGTCCAGGTCGATGAACACCACGGCCACAGTCTGCTGATCCCGTCGAGCCTGGGCGATCGCCCGATCGATCCTGTCCAGCATGACGCTGCGATTGGGCAAGCCGGTCAGCGGATCATGGAAGGCCAGATACTCCAGGCGCTGGGTCAGGGCGCGCTTGTCCGAGATGTCCTCCGCCAGCTTGATGTAATGCGTCACCTCCCCACAGGCATTGCGGATCGGTGAAATCCGGGCCTGCTCCCAGTACGGCTCGCCCGAGCGGGTGCGATTATTGAACTCGCCCTCCCAGGTTTCACCACTGCGGATCGTTGCCCAGAGCTCTTCGCACTGCTCGACGTTTTTTTCGCCGTAACGCAGCATGCCGGGCTGCTGCCCCAGCACCTCCTCGCGGGCGAAACCCGTAATGTCACAAAAACGCTGGTTCACGTACTCGATCACGCCATCCGTGTCGGTGAGCACCACGACGCCGGGGCTTTGCTCCACCGCATAGGCCAGTCGCTTGCTTTGCTCCTCGACCAGCTTGCGCTCGGTGATGTCCAGGGTGGACCCCAGTATCTTGCGCAGATTGCCCTCTGCACCATAGACGGGAGAGGCCTGATGCAGTATCCATCGCCACTGACCCGTCTGATGGCGCATGCGTACTTCGAAGCGGAATCGCCCTTGCGGTTGTCGCGTGTACTGCTCGAATTGGCGAATGCCCTCATCGCGCTCATCGGGGTGGATCAACGACCGCCAGGCTTCCAGGTCATCCTCCATCTCATGATCCCGGTAGCCCAGCTGTGCCTTGAGTTCAGGCGATAGAAAAACCTCCCCATTCGGACGCCATTCGAACAGGCCCACGTTACCGCCCTGCACCGCCTCCCATAAACGCTCCTGATCCCTGAGTCGCGCCGTGAGGTCCACATCCATGGCGTAGAGGCTCAGGTTATCCTCGGCATGTCGCACCACCACATGGCAGGTAAGGACCTTGAGAGCGTGCCCGTCTCGATGCCGAAGGATCAGCATCTCCGACGCGGGCAGCTGCTCCCCTTCGCGCACGTCCCGCATGCGGTGGAAAAAAGCCTCGCGATCCTCCAGGGGAATGATCAGATCCGCAAGGTTTGCGCCCAGAGCTTCTTCAGCGGAATAGCCATAGAGACGCTCACTGGCGAAGTTCCAGTAGGTCACCGTCCCGTCGGGCCGATACCCCTGAATCGAGATCTCAGGCACGGTGTCCAGCAGCTGGGTGAGGGCCGCCTCATTGCGCTGCAGCGCCGCCTCCGCGTGATGGCGTGCGGTAATATCCCGGTTGGTTCCGCGGTGCCCCCGATAGCGACCCGACGCATCCCACACAGAGCGGCAGTCGTGCTCGATCCAGCGGACATCGCCGGATTGCGTGATGATGCGGAAGTGCAGCAGTGCCTGGTCCTCATGACTGCCCGCGTGCACATGCCCCTCATAGACCGCTCGATCATCCGGATGGATGATGCGCAACATGAGGCCCGCATCATCCAGAAACGCCTCTGCGGCGTAGCCGGTGATCTGTTCGCAGGCAGGGGACACGTAGCGGAATCGGTTGTCCTCACCCAACCAGTAGTCCCAGTCCGGCGAGAACTGCGCCAGGATCCGATAGCGCTCCTGCTCTTCACGCAGTTGCTGGTTCAGGGCCTCCAGGGCGTGCCGCTGATTCACAGCGGCAGTCTGGTCCACAACACTGCAGATGAACTCCGTGGCCCCATCGTAGGTATCGGGAATGCGGATGAGCTTGAGGTCGGCGATCATGCGCTGCCCGTTGGCACCGCGCAGGGGAATCTCACGGAGTTCAGCACCCCCCTCGCGGGCAGCCTCGCCCAGAGCCGCTTGCAGTGCCGAGTGATGCGAGGGGATTGCCAGATGCTGGAACAGTTTCTGGTCCAGGGCCAGCGCCGCCATCGCCGCGCCATTGGCCTCTCTTACTTCGCCTCGATGATCAATCACGAAAGTGGGCTGCGGGAGGCCCTGATAAAAGCGATTGAAGCGCGCCAGGGCGCGCTGGGTGACCTTTTCCCCCTCGACCAGAGACTCGTTCTGCAGGACGAGCTCCGCATGGTAGATGTGCAATTCTTCCAGCAGACGATCCAGGTCCACTTCGCCCCGCTCGATGGCCAGATCCATATCCTTCCACGCGTTGTCGCGCAGAATGGCCTGAGCACGCTCGCGTAAGCGGTTTCTGTCCATGCTGGGGTTGCCTATTCAAGGCTGGGTGGTCAAGGGTAACGCTTTCAAGGTGTCAGTTGCAGCCCCATGATCCACTTCATGTGACCGCCCCGCCGCAACTGGAGCCCTGGCCGGCCGTGCAACCGTAGCAATGATCAGCAACCGTGATGGGCGCCCCCTCCAGATCCCGGTGGATCAAGTCCCGCAGATGGGTACGCTGCTGTGTACCCGCCCCCAGGGGAAGGCGCAGCATCTGATTGAAATCGCAATCATACACATAGCCCTGCCAGTCGACGCTGAGCAGGGTGCGGCACATGACGCTTTCCAGGTTCTCTGCCCGATAGGCATCCTTGAGCAGCGTCATGTAGGCCTCGTACTGACCGCTCTTGCGAAGCTGCTTGGCAAAACGGTGAATGGGCATGTTGGTGATGGCAAACAAGCCGTTGAACACGATGCCGTATTCCCGGGCCAGATGGGCCTTGTAGTCGGCTTCCAGCTGCGCCTGCGGAGGCGGCAGATCAGGACCCAGCGGGTTATAGACCAGGTTGAGCACCAGCTCGCTGCCGGGTTGCCCGTAGCCCATGGCGTTCAGTTGCCGCAGGCCCGCCAGGCTCTGCTCGAAGACACCGTCTCCGCGCTGGGCGTCCACATTATCCGGGGTGTAGCAAGGCAGGGAGGCCACCACCTCCACCTGGTGGGCTGCCAGAAACGCCGCCAGATCGCCCTGCCCCGGCTGCTCCAGCACCGTGAGGTTGCAACGGTCCATCACATGCACACCCATCCCCCGCGCCTGCTCCACCAGGTAGTGAAACTGAGGATTCAATTCCGGCGCCCCGCCGGTGAGGTCCAGGGTGCGAATCCCGGCACCGCGAAGATAATCCAGCACCAGATCGGCGGTGGCGCGATCCATCTTCTCCCGGCGATTGGGCCCCGCATTCACGTGGCAATGAAAGCAGGTCAGGTTACAGACATAACCCACGTTGACCTGCAGGGTTTCCAGCCGGCCCCGCCGGATGGCCGGGAAAGTGGTGGATTGCATGTTTTGCACAATGGCGCTCATGGAACCTCCTTTGGCACCGGCCATGCGGCCGTCAAGTCGTGCATTCTTCCCAGTGTTCCGGGAGATGGCGCAGATCATCGGGTTCATCGATATCCCACAATGGGGGTTGCTCACTCAGAGACCAGCCCAATGCGTGAATGCGTTCGCGGGTCTGTTGGGCCACCCGGGGCGTACTCCAGTCGATCCCCTCGAAGACGGTTGAGTGAAAACGACTCAATGCCAGCGCCGCATATCCGCCATCGGCCACCGGGGTGATGACGGCATCATGGCTGGTCAGGGCCAGTGCCATGGCACGCAAACGATTCCGGGTAAGCCCGGGACAGTCAGTGCCCATGACGATCACCCGTTGTTCGCGAGCCAGCAATGGTGCGGCACCCCGGGCGAGACGCGCGCCCAGATCGCCGTCTCCCTGGGGGGCGGTGGCCAGGCGTGCGGGCAGCGGTATGCCGCTCCAGGCATCGGCCTCATCAGGGGTTCTCAAGAGAGTCACCGGGCCAAGGTCCGCGCCCAGGGCCTCGTGGAGGGCATGGTGCAAAAGACGCTCGGCCAGTGCCGCCGCACCCCGGGGGCCCAGCGCCGGGATGAGACGGGTCTTGGCCAGGCCAGCACGGGGCGCCTTGGCGAAGATCAGGACATGCGTTTCAGGGGTCATGGGGATTTCATCCTCATCCCTGGCCGTTGTAGCGCTGTGCAAGGATGTGGGCCGACGTGCCACGCCAGTACAACCAACGCAGGTGCCACATGAGCAGGATGGTGCGCCACGCCCCATGCTGTTCCCAACGTCGTCCCGAGGTGCTCACCCGCGCCCGCAGACAACGGGGGGCCGTGATCCGCCGGAGTCGGCGGCTGATCTCGATGTCCTCCATCAAGGGCTGATCCGGAAAGCCCCCCACCGAATCGAAGAGTTCACGCCGCATGAACAGGGCCTGATCCCCCGTGGCAATCCCGGTGAGACGCGAACGTTGGTTCATCAATGCGGCCACCAGGGGGAGCAGCACACGGCTGCGCCCCCGAATACGAACGTTGAAACGTCCCCAGCCGGACTGGCCCTTCAGGGCATCACGTACCCGAGTATCGGCACCCATGGGCAGGTGGGTATCGGCATGCAGGAACAAGAGGACGGGTGCCCGGGTCGCCGCTGCGCCGGCATTCATCTGACGGGCCCGCCCGGGCGCCGAGACGATGATCGGCAGTCCATGGCCCTCGGCCACCGCCACCGTGTCATCCTGACTGCCGCCGTCCACCAGGAGGATTTCCGTCTCCCGTAACACAGCCGCCTCCAGGTTTCGCGCCAGAGACGGCAGATTGGCGGCTTCGTTCAGGACCGGCACGATCACGGCCAGCGCCCGCCCCGTCACGATGAATGCTCCGCACGGCGATTGATGCGATGACCGTGAGAGAGAAACCCCACTCCAATGATTGATTCCTGCGCCATCACCCAGTCTCCCATCATCGATATCACCTCGGTGCGGCAGGAAAGAAGAGATTCCTGCATGGAGCATCTCCGCCTTGGTTAGATGCATCATGGAACCTTCAGTTTCCGTCCGTGACCTCATGGGCACAGGGAATCGCGGACTGCCAGCGCAGCGCTGTGGCTATTACGGATAGGCAATGCGCCGGCCCCGTTGGATACTGGGCCACAACAACCGGGAACGGGAGCATCGCACCCATGATGAATGACCTGAATCGGCAATGGCTGGTACGCGGGGTCCTGCTGGCGTTCATTGCGGCCGTGGTGACCCTGGGCGTGCTTTACCGGGATGCCCTCAGCGTGGAGTCGGTACGCCAGCAACTGGACCAGTTCGGTGCCTGGGCACCCGTGGTGTTCATGGTTGCTTACGCCCTGGCCGCCGTGGCGTTCCTGCCGGCCTGGATCTTTACCGTGACGGCCGGTGCCCTATTCGGCCCGGTGCTCGGGCTGATCTACGCCCTGGGGGGCGCCACCCTCGGAGCCACCCTGGCATTCCTGGTCGCACGCCACGCCGCCTCCGACTGGGTGGCCGGAAAGGCAGGCGGCATGGTCAAGCGCGTGATCGTGGGCGTGGAACGGGAGGGGTGGCGCTTCGTGGCCTTTACCCGCTTGGTCCCGCTGTTCCCCTTCAATCTGCTCAACTACGCGCTCGGCCTGACCCGAATCCCCTTGCTGCATTACGTAGCGGCCACGCTGGTCTGCATGATCCCCGGAGCACTGGCGTACGTGTGGATCGGCCATGCCGGCGCGCAGGCAATCGCCGGTGGCGAGCGCACCGTCCAGGCCGTACTGATCGCCATCGGTCTGCTGGCCATGGCCCTCTTCCTGCCGCGGCTGGTGCGGCGCATTCGTCGTGACCCGGTGCCAGGCCTGGACGACGCGCCGGACGAGCGTAAAACGCGATAATGCTGCACTCACCAGCCAATAACGAGCGCAGCGAATAATTTGTCCGTGTGAAACGCTTTATTATAAATTCTTTTCATTCTCTTTGTTGTGCCAGATCCTTAATATGTAGATCATCTCATCGGCGATAAGGTAACGTACCGTATAGCTGCTTATATAAAGATCGCGTATTAACTCCGGGTCGGATGCTTTCAAAACGGGCAGACCAATTTTTGGAAACTGCTTCAGCTTATCGATACCTTCTTGTAGATCTATCGCAACTCGACGGGCTGCGAACGGATTCTTAACCTCTACAAATTCCACCATTCTGCAGAGATCATCGACCGACTCCGGCGAGTACCTTATTTTCATGATTTAGGTGGCGATTTTCGATTATTGGTGCCCCAGCTATTCAGCCAAGCATTCACATCCTCTTCATCAATGGATTTACCTGCCTTGATGGATTCAAGCGCTTCGAGGGTATCCTGCCACCTTGAATCCTCCAGGGACTGCCTCGCAAGAAATTCTTTAATCGCTTGATTTATAATATAATTCCTGCTCCTATCAAGCTTTTTGGAAAGAACCTCCAAGGGTTTTTCCAAGTCGTCAGAAATTCGAATACTCGTGACGCCCATGATGCCCACTCCCAGTGTAGTGATCTGTAATACAGATTAGTACAGCCAGAGCATCATGGCTAGACGAATTTATAACGCTGGCCATCACCGGTGACAAAACCGCAGCGAAGCGGAGGGTTTGGCATCCGGTGCATGGCTTGGTTATGTTTCGTTTGCTGGTAATTCGAGCTGCCTCTCACTACGCCAGATTCGTATGAGCACAACCTCTTTTGCCTGCCTGAGATAGACAACTCGAAACGGCGCGTGAATCAATTCGCGAATATGATCCATGTTGAATTCAGGAACAACTCGGCCAGCATCAGGGTGAATTTGAAGCATTCCACAGTGCTCCAGGATAGCAGCCACGAAGCCATCACCGATGTGTGGCACATCCTGCTCTTTGTAATAGCCCTGAATAGCCTGTAAGTCCTCAAGAGCAGATTGTGCGATGTGTAATTCCATTTACTTGATACCCAAAGATTTTCTGGCGTCCTCCAACGATACGGTGTTGCCCTCGCGAACATCCATAAGCCCCTGCGCTACCGCCTTTACAAACCGCAATTCCTCGGCAGTTCTCTCATAATCCTCGAGCCCCTGCACAACAGCCACACCACGGCCACGACTGGTAAGCAGGATCGGGCGATGCGTATCCTGCGCTCGACCAACCACCTTGCCGGGATTGATCTTCAGGTCTGATAGAGGAATGACATCCTCGGAAAATTTCACTTGCATAGTGATTACCTAGCCAACGATTTGGTGCTACCAATAGCACCGGTTAACAGGTGCTGTCAAGAAACATGACAGATCTTAGACGGAATCGGCCTTCCCCAGGAAAGACAGATTCCGCATAGCACGCCCTGGCAACCCGCCTTACCTGCCGCGAAACGCACACCCAGCATCCGAACCGACCCCACAACCCACTGACTCAAAGAGCAATCCATCCCGAAAAGGTACGCCCAACTCAGCCCCAATGATTGAAGGCACCCACGCAGTCGGTGCTATACCGAGTCTGTATAACTTGGCATGAATGCAATGAAATACAGTATTTGCCGAGCGATACGGGCGCATTCTGTTCAACCCTTGACTGAACACGTACTCTCCCTGGTGTGACCTTCGATCCTGTCCGGAACGCCGGTGGACCCGCGGATACGCCAGGCCTGGATGGCTTACACCTTGAATCGCCCCACCAGCACCTGTAGCTCCGCCGCCAACCGGGCCAGTTCGTCGCTGGCTCCGGCGATCTGACCGGCCCCGGAGGCGGTCTGATCCACGGACTGGGCGATATTGGAGATATTACGGTTGATCTCCTCGGATACGCTCGACTGCTCCTCGGCCGCGCTGGCGATCTGAGTGTTCATGTCATTGATGTTGCCAATGGAGCCGGTGATGGCCTCCAGGGAGGCCCCTGCGATCTGCTTCACCATCTGGTGGATCCTGTCCACGAAGGCGTTGAAGGCCCCCGCCAGGTCTCCAAGCTCATTCTTTCCCCCCTCAGCCAGGCGGCGCGTGAGATCGCCCTCCCCTTGCGCGATGTCCTTGAGGGTGGTGGCCACCTGCTCAATCGGGCCGGAGATCATCCGCGCCAGGATGGTCGCATCCTCCAGAACTTTCATGGGGATTCCGGCTCACGGGTTAGGGCCTTTTCCCTATTTTAGACCTTTGGTCCGTATCCGATGATCGTCGATCAGGCTGTTAAGATGGGACAGAGAGAAATCCTCTGCCTGTTTTCGCTGCAAGGGAGTCCCCCATGAATGACCATTACGATCTGATTGCCATCGGCGCCGGTAGCGGCGGCCTGTCCGTGGTGGAGCGCGCGGCCCGTTACGGGGCCCTCTGCGCCGTGGTGGAATCAGGGCCGCTGGGAGGCACCTGCGTGAACGTGGGCTGCGTGCCCAAGAAGGTGATGTGGTATGCCGCCGACATGGCCCATCGGCTGGATGACGCCCCGGGCTACGGCTTCAAGCTGGCCCGGGAGGGCTTTGACTGGAGCGAACTGGTGGGTGCCCGGGATGCCTATATCGAGGGTATCAACACCTGGTATCACACCTATCTTGCGGACTCGGGTGTGGACGAGATCCCTGGCCGCGCCCGTTTCGTGGACGCCCACACCCTGGAGGTGGATGGCCGGCGGGTGAGCGCGGATCATGTGGTGATCGCCGTGGGCGGTCAGCCCAGCGTGCCGGACATCCCGGGGGCCGAACTGGGCATCACCTCCGATGGATTTTTCCAGCTCAAGAGTCAGCCGCGGCGCGTGGCCGTCATCGGGGCAGGGTACATCGCCGTGGAACTGGCGGGCATGCTGCGCGCCCTGGGTTCCGAGGTGTCCATGTACCTGCGCCGCCAGACTCTGCTGCGCTCCTTTGACCCCATGTTGCGCGACACGCTCATGGAGCAGATGCTGGCCGATGGGGTGAACCTGTTCCCCAGCACACAGGTGGGGCGACTCATCGCCCACCCGGACAGCGTGGAACTGTTCTGCGACCAGGGGGAGTGCCGCGGGGTCTTCGATCAGGTGATCTGGGCCACTGGCCGGACACCGGCCACGAACGATCTGGATCTGCACAATACCGGCATTCAACCCGACGATCAGGGGTATATCCCCACGGATCTCTACCAGAACACCTCGGTAGAGGGTGTTTATGCCATCGGTGACGTGACGGGGCGGGCCCCGCTGACGCCGGTGGCCATCGCCGCTGGTCGACGCCTGGCGGATCGGCTCTTCGGGGGCCAGACGGATCGGCACCTGAGCTATGAGACCATCCCCTCGGTGATCTTCAGCCATCCTCCCATCGGCACCGTGGGCCTCACGGAGGAAGAGGCGAGGGCGGCCCACGGGGAGGCGGTGAAGGTGTATTCCACCCGCTTCACCTCCATGTACCACGCCATGACCCCCCATAAGGTGGCCACCGCCATGAAGCTGGTCACCGTGGGGGCACAGGAGAAGGTGGTGGGCGTACACATCATTGGCCCGGACGCCGACGAGATGCTGCAGGGGTTCGCCGTGGCCGTGCGCATGGGGGCCACCAAGCGTGATCTGGATGATACAGTGGCCCTGCATCCCACCAGCGCGGAGGAGCTGGTGACCATGAAGTGAACTGTTCAAGCCCCGCGACAGGAGCCCTCTCATGATCCGAAGCTTTGAAGGTCATACACCGAAGATCGCCCCGTCCGCCTGGGTGGACGACAGTGCCCTGATCGTGGGGGATGTCACCCTGGGTGCAGACAGTTCCGTGTGGCCCATGAGCGTGCTGCGCGGGGACGTGAACCGCATCCGTATCGGCAAATGCAGCAACATCCAGGATGGCAGCGTGCTGCATGTCACCCATGACGGGCCCTATACCCCTGGTGGTCAGGATCTGGCAGTGGGTAACGAGGTCACTGTGGGCCACAACGTCACCCTGCACGCCTGCCACATCCATGACCGGGTGCTGATCGGTATGGGTAGCGTGGTGATGGATGGGGCGATCATCGCCTCGGACGTGATTCTGGCCGCCGGCAGCCTGGTGTCACCGGGCAAGGTACTGGATTCGGGGTATCTTTGGCGGGGCAGGCCGGCACAGCGGGTGCGCCCGCTCACCCAGGAGGAACGGGACCATCTGCGCTATTCGGCCGAGCATTATGTGCGTCTCAAGCTGAGGCACGAGGGGCAGGGGAGGCCACCGGACGGGATGGAGGTCTGAGCGAGCAGCCGCCCGCCTCCATCCCCACCGGCACCTGGAGATCACTGGGTCAGCGGGATGAACGTCAGTTCCACGCGTCGGTTCTGGGCGCGCCCCTCTGGCGTGTGATTGTCCGCCACCGGACGATGCGGACCGAAGCCGATGGTGTCCAGCCGCACCGGTGACACCCCCTGGCTCTGCAGATAGCGGGCCACGCTGCGGGCGCGACGCTCCGACAGGTCCATGTTGTACTCCACGCTACCGGTACTGTCGGTGTGGCCAGCCACTTCCAGGGCGGTCTGATCGAATTCCTGGGCCACCTTGGCCACCGAATTGAGCACATCGTAGAACTGGGACTTCACCTCGTCGCGGTTCACGTCGAAAGTAACGTTGCCCGGCATGTTCAACACCACATTGTCGCCCACCCGGGTCACGCTCACGCCCGTGCCATCCAGTTCGCGGCGCAGTTCCTGCTCCTGACGGTCCATGTAGTTGCCCACAGCGGCGCCGGCCAGGGCGCCGATACCGGCACCGATCATGGCCCGCTTGGTGCGGTCGCGACGGGTGGTGAGATTGCCTACCAGGGCGCCGGCAGCCGCGCCAATGGCCGCACCGGTGGTGGACGCACTGATTTTATCCTCACGGGTATAAGGATCGATGGTGGTACAGCCGGCGAGGCCCACCAAGGCCGCCACGGCGATGATCAGCAATGGATGACGCATGAAAAACTCCCGCAACACTCAGTCAAGGGGCTGCCCGTCAAGGATAAGGACGCGCCCCGGTTATATCGGTCGATAACCGCCTGGAAGCCAGGCTACCGCAGGCCTGATGAACCCATCATGAACGGGGACGCAGGGCCTCCATGACCGGATCAGTCTGTGGACGCTGGCCGCGCCAGATGGCAAACGCCTCCGCCGCCTGCTCCACCAGCATGCCCAGGCCATCCCGCGTCCAGGCCGCTCCCTGTGCATCACCCCAACGCACGAATGCGGTGGGGGTGTCGCCATACATCATGTCATAACAACCGGCACCGGGGGCCAGCAGGCCGGCAGGCAGGGGAGGGGTTTCATCGGAAAGCCCGGCGGCCGTGCCATTGATGATCAGATCGTGGGATTCCCCGGCAAGCGCCTCCAGCCCGCTGCCGGACACCGGCCCCAGATCGGCAAAATCCCGAGCCAGATCCTGGGCCTTGGCGGCGGTGCGATTGGCGATGTGCAACCGTGCCGGGCCCTCGGCCAATAGCGGAGCCAGCACACCGCGCACTGCCCCGCCGGCCCCCAGCAACAGGATACGGCTGCCGGCCAGAGGGGTGGGCTGGCGCTTCAGATCCGCCACCAGCCCAAGGCCATCGGTATTGTCCCCGTCGAGCCCGTCGGCGGTGACCGTGAGGGTGTTCACGGCACCGGCCCGCCGGGCCCGGTCGGTCAGGGTATCCGCCAGTTCGAAGGCCTCGTGCTTGAAGGGCACGGTGACACTGAAGCCTCGATACCCCGCATCCACCAGCCTGCGCACCGTGCCGGGAAAATCATCCTCCGGCGCCAGCACCGCCTCATAGACCATCTCCTGGCCCGTTTGCCGGGCAAACAGGGTATGGATCTGCGGTGACTTGCTGTGGCCGATGGGGTGGCCGATGACGGCATAATGATCCATGGGCATGGCGGATCAGTCCATCCACTCCAGTGCCTGACGGGCGTAGTAGGTGAGGATGCCATCGGCGCCCGCACGCTTCATGCAGGCCAGGGCCTCCAGCACACAGGCTCGCTCGTCGATCCAGCCGTTCTGACCGGCGGCCTTGAGCATGGCGTACTCGCCGCTCACGTGATAGGCAAACGTGGGCACCCCGAAGGTCTCCTTCACGCGGCGGACGATGTCCAGATAGGGCATGCCGGGCTTGATCATCACCATATCGGCCCCTTCTTCCAGGTCCATGGCCACTTCCTGCAGGGCCTCGTCGGAATTGTGCGGGTCCATCTGGTAGGTGTACTTGTTGCCGGCGCCCAGGTTGGCAGCCGAACCCACGGCGTCGCGGAAGGGGCCGTAGAAGCTGGAGGCATACTTGGCGGAATACGCCAGAATGCGCGTGTGGATATGACCGCCTTCCTCAAGGGCCTCGCGGATGGCGCCGATGCGGCCATCCATCATGTCGGAGGGGGCCACCACGTCGGCGCCGGCCTCGGCATGGGACAGGGCCTGCTGGGTGAGCACGTCCACGGTTTCGTCATTGAGCACGTAGCCGGTCTCGTCGATGAGCCCGTCCTGGCCGTGGGTGGTGAAGGGGTCCAGGGCCACATCGGTGATCACACCGATCTCGGGCACGGCGTCCTTGAGGGCGCGCACGGCGGTCTGGGCCAGGCCATTGGGGTTATAGGCCTCGGCAGCATCTTCGCTCTTCTTCTCCATGGGCACCACGGGGAACAGGGCCATGGCCGGAATGCCCAGGCGGGCACTCACCTTGGCCTCTTCGATGAGCAGGTCGATGGACAGCCGCTCCACGCCGGGCATGGATGGCACCGGTTCACGCTGACCCTCGCCTTCCAGGACGAAGACCGGGTAGATGAAGTCGTTGGGCGTGACCATGCTCTCCTGCATCAGGCGGCGGGAGAAGTCATCGCGCCGCATGCGACGGGGTCGAACCAGGGGATAGTAGCCTTTGTACTGGGACATTGATCACTCCACGCCTTGATGGGCTGTCTTGGGATGGATTCGAAAGGGGCTCAGGATAGCCGATTTGCCCCGACGGAGCACGGCGTGGCGTCATGCCGAAGTCGCGGCCCGGGCCGCTGCCACCGAGGGTGGTGGCTCCCATAGCGATGACAAACCGGATATCCTTGCGCCCATGAATACACATCCCTTTGAATCCGTCATCGTCGACACCGGCGAGAATCCGAAAACCTGCGTCATCTGGCTGCACGGCCTGGGGGCCGATGGCCATGACTTCGAGCCCATCGTGCCCGAGATGCAGTTGCCGCCCGGCAAGCCGGTCCGCTTCATCTTCCCCCATGCCCCGGTGCGGCGGGTGACCATCAACAATGGCATGCCCATGCGCGCCTGGTATGACTTTCGGGAACTGGCCCCGGGGGAGGGAGAGGATCACGGCCAGGTGGGGGAGGGGGTCGCCGCTGTTCAGACCCTGCTCGCCGAGGCCAGGCGTCATTACGACACGGTGCTGCTGGGGGGATTCTCCCAGGGGGGCGCCATGGCCCTGCTCACCGGCCTGGTGGAAGGGCCGGCCCCGGACGCGGTCTTCGGACTGTCCACCTATCTGCCCGATGCCGCCAAGGCGGGTCTGCAACTGTCCCCCCGGGCGGCCGGCCTGCCGATCTTCATGGGCCACGGCAGTTTCGATCCCGTGATCCCTCCGGATTTCGGCCGTCACACCAGCCAGGCCCTGCGCGCCATGGGGGTGACACTGCAGTGGCATGAATATCCCATGCCCCACAGTGTGTGCCCCGACGAGATCCGTGACCTGAGCCGGTGGATGGGGCCGCTCATTCAGGCTTAGCGGGCTTGCCATCCTCCTTCGCCGAGCCATCCAGCGGCGGCAGGTTGAAGGCGAAGGTGGTGCCGGCGCCTTGCTGACTATCCACCCAGATGCGCCCGCCCAGGTGCTGGATGATGTTCTTGCAGATGGCCAGTCCCAGGCCCGTTCCCTCGGGCTTTTCGGTGAGGGCATCCCCCACCTGGCGAAACTTCTCGAACAGGGTGGGCAGATCCTCGGTGGGGATGCCGGGCCCGTTGTCCTCCACCTCCACCTTGACGCCCCCTTCCTCCAGGAGCGTGAGCCTCAGGGTCACGCGCCCCGTATGGGCAGGGGTGAACTTCACCGCATTGGACAACAGGTTGATGATCACCTGCATGAGCCGGTCACGGTCGGTGTCCATGGGAACCGGATGATCGGGCAGGTCCAGATGCAGGTCCACCGCCTTGGTCTTGAAGAGCTGTGACGTGGCGGTGGCGGCATCACTGAGGACTTCCACCAGATCATAACGGCGGATGTACCAGCGCATGGCACCGGATTCCAGCTTGGCCAGGTCCAGCACCTGATTGATCAGTCGGGTGAGGCGCTCGCTCTCGCTGATGATGATGCCCAGGAATTCCTGACGCTTGTCCGGGTCCAGGTCCCGGTTGTCATAGAGGATCTCGGTGAAGGAGCGGATGGAGGTGAGCGGCGTGCGCAGTTCATGGGTGACCGTGGAAATGAAATCATCCTTCATCCGATCCAGTTGCTTGAGTTGCTCGTTGGCGGCGCGCAACTCCCGGGTGGCTGTTTCCAGCTCCCGTGACTTGGTTTCCAGTTGCTGGCTGTAGGCGATCACCTGGCTGGCCTCGTCCAGGATCTCCATCACCTCCTCCAGGCTGACCACATCCCCCTTGGCCACATTGGAGACCATCACCCGCGCCGAGGCGGCGCCGATGGAGCCGGCCAGCATGCGCTCGCACAACTGGATCAGATCGGAGTCCGCTTCCCGCATCTGTGTCAGATCCAGGCCCCGACCGCGAGCATAGCGTTCAAAGGCCGCGCGGGCACGGGCCTCCCCCACGAAGCGCTTGAGCAGATCGAACAGGTCATCCACCGTGGCCGTGCCGCGCCAGAAGCGGGAGATGCCATAACGCTCGGCCGACAGACGGAAGACGTCCACGAACAGATTGGCCTGGATGCGCTCCATGGTGTTCTGCTGAGTGAGCAGGGAGACCGTCACGTAGGCCCCCAGGTTCACCAGCATGGACCAGACCAGGGAATGGGTGATCTGATGCAGCCCGGACAACCCGAACAGCTCGTAGGGCTTGAGCAGTTCGATACCCCAGGGCCCATGGGTGATGAATGTGGCGGGCAGCCAGCCGGCCTGGGCAAAGGAGGGCAGCAAAAGGGTGTACAGCCAGACCACAAACCCGGCCGACAGGCCTGCCAGGGCACCCTTGCGGGTGGCCCCCTTCCAGAAGATGCCCCCGATCAGGGCCGGGGCGAACTGGGCCACGGCGCAGAAGGACACCAGCCCCATGCTCACCAGGCCCACCATGTCGCCAGTCACCCGAACATAGGCATAGCCCAGCAGGATGCCGATGAGGATGGCACCGCGGCGGATATACAGCAGCAGCCGGGTGAGGTCCCGACGCCGCTCCAGCCCCAGCCAGCGGATGCGCAGCAGCGCCGGCATCACCAGGTCGTTGCAAAGCATGGTGGCCAGGGCCACGGTCTCCACAATGATCATGGCCGTGGCGGCAGACAGACCACCCAGGAACACGATCAGTGCCAGCAGCTGCATTTCCTGGGAGAGGGGCAGGGCCAGCACGAAGTTGTCCGGGTTCACCTCCCCGTATCCGAACATGAGCACGCCGGCGAAGGCGATGGGCAGCACGAACAGGTTGATGAGGAACAGGTACAGGGGGAACAGCCAGGCCGCCTTGCGCACATGGCTTTCGTCCACGTTCTCCACCACCGCCACCTGGAATTGTCGCGGCAGGACCAGCACCACCACCATGGCCAGCAGGGTGAAGGCAATCCAGTTGCCGTAATCGGACAGTTCTCCCACGTGGAACAGCTCGGCCAGCTGGGGATGAGCCGCCGCCTGACTGAACAGATCTCCCACGCCACCGAAGATCACGAAGGTGACCACCAGGCCCGCCAGTATGAAGGCCACCAGCTTCACCACCGACTCGAAGGCGATGGCGGCCACCATGCCCGAGTGGTGCTCCGAGGCATCGATGTGGCGGGTGCCGAAGAGGATGGCGAAGACGGCCAGGATCAGGGCCACATAGAAGGCGGTGTCGGCGTAGAAGGGCACGGTATGAGCCAACTGAGAGGCCGACGTATCCGGATAGCTGACCATCACGTTGAAGGTGTCGGACACCGCCCGGAGCTGCAGGGCGATATACGGTACCAGACCCACCAGGGCAATGATGGTGACCAGCCCCCCCAGCATCTGGCTCTTGCCGTAGCGGGAGGCCACGAAATCGGCGATCGAGGTGATGCGGTTGACCTTGGAGATGCGCACCATCTTGCGCAGCACGATCCAGAACAGGGCCGCCATGAGGGTGGGGCCCAGGTAGATGGGCAGGTAATGGATGCCGCTCTCGGCGGCCAGCCCGACACTGCCGTAGAAGGTCCAGGAGGTGCAGTAAACGGCGATGGAGAGGGCGTAGACATAGGGGCTGTTGATGACGCTGCGCCCCTGATCCGAGCGCTTGTCGCCCCAGTAGGCAATCCCGAAGAGGATCAGCAGATACCCCAGGGAGACACCGATGACCAGCCCGATGTTCACGGCTCGCGTCCCGGATCGTAGGGTCGGTGGTCACCCGGTTCCTCATGGGAGGAGCGGGCCACGATCAGCACGACCAGAATGATCAAGGCCAGCCAGGCCCCATAGAGATAAACGAACAGCAGCGGGATGCCCAGGACAAACCCATCCGCATCAAAGACCACGAGCAAGGGCGGGAAGAACAGGGCGAGCCCCAGCATGAAGGCCGCCACGTAGCGCTCGCGGGCGCCACTGGGCGGGGCCATGCGCAGATTTCGCTTGCCGGCCGCCGTCTTTTCGGAGAGCGGCACACGGGCCATGGCGATCAGGCCCCCGCCGCCGAGCCGCTGCTGTTCTGGTGGGTGATGCTGCGCTCACGCTGGCGCAACTGGGCGGCCATGTTGGAGGAACGCATCACTTCGCCGAAGGTCTTGAAGCCCTGGGACTGCAGCCGTTCCACCAGGGTCACCAGCAGGTGGGCGGTGGCGATGGCATCCCCGAGTGCGGTATGTCGGCCGGTGATCTGTATCCCGTAGCGTTCGATCAGGGCATCCAGGGAGTGGTCCTCGTCTTCGTCCTCCACCATCACCGACAGCAGCAGGGTATCCAGCACCGGGTTGTGGAAGCTGACGCCGCAGCGCTTTTCCTTGAGGCTGATGAACTTCATGTCGAAGGCCGCATTGTGGGCCACCATCACGGCGTCGCCGACGAAGGTCTTGAACTGGGGCAGCACCTCGGTGACCGGGGGCTTGCCTGCCACCTGGTCGTCGGTGATGCCATGGAAGCGGATCGACGCGGGCGGGATGGGGCGGCCGGGGTGGATCAGGCGCTCGAAGGTCTCGCCACTGAGCACCCGGCCCTTGACCACGCGCACCCCGGCGATGGAGATGATCTCGTCCCCTCCCATGGGATCCAGGCCGGTCATTTCGCAGTCGAATACCACGAAGGTGAGTTCGTCCAGAGGTGTGGCGGCCAGCTCCGGGTCGCCCTCGTGTTCGCGCATCAGGCCGAAATCGTAAAACTCGGGCCTTGGCGGCAGACGGTCGCCCTCGGGCAGGAACTGGGGCCTCTTGGGCGCGATCATGGGCAGGCGCAGCAGGGACTCACCATTGCGGCCACATGACTGGCTCCATAACTCAATGCCATGGCGCTCCAGCACCTCGCGGATGGACTGGTGGGCCAGTTCCTCACCGCAGGAGGTGTCCAGCCAGTTTTCCAGGGCGCTGGACGGCACCGGCGGCCCTTGCCAGGAGAAATCCATATAGACACGCCGATCCCCCAGCAGGGTTTCCACATAGAACGTGCTGGCCCGGGAGAAACGCACCAGGTGGCGCAGCAGTCTCTCGATCACCTGCACCAGGGAGAGGCTGTCCCCCTGGATCCACAGGGGTTGTCCCACCGTGACCAGCTTCACCTCGGGCAGATCCTCCAGACGCCGGGCCACACAGTTGACCAGGTCGGTGCTCAGGAGATCGGACATGGGATAGCGCCCCAGGGCGTGGCCGCGGAAAACGCTGGCCAGTTCGTCCACATGCCGACTCAGTTCCTCGCTCTCGGCGCGCAGCACATGATCGAACTGGCGGCGTTTTTCCTCGGGCATATCCGGATGGGCCTCGATGGTCTCTGCGGCCGCACGCAGATTGGCCACCCCACCACGCAGATCCACGGTGAGGGCGCGACGCACCGCATCCACCTGGGTCATCATTTCCAGCTCGCTGGAGATGTCCACCAGGGTGATGAGATAGGCACTGGTGTTGCCATCCGGATCCAGGATCAGTGACATGCGCCCCTGCAGCATGCGGGTGGCCGTGGCATCGGTGCACACGAAGGAGGCCGACAGGTCCTCGCCACTGCCTTCGGCTTCGCGGCGCCGCCACTCCAGTCGATCCAGGGTGTGCATCACCGGTGCCCTGGAAATCACCTGGAACAGGGGCCGCCCCAGACCCACCGCCTCGGGGGTTTCCAGGATGGAAACGGCTGACTGGTTGTAGAGCAGCATCTGGTGATTGCGGTTGCATACCAGCACGCCCTCAGTGAGCCCCTGGAGGATCACCTCGAGCCAGGTCTTCTGTTCGTTGATCTGCGCCGTGGCGGTGGCCATGGCACTGCGCACCTCGCGCCGGGAACTGCGCAGTGAAAGGGCAAGGGAACGTACCGACTCGGGCAGATCGCCCAGGGCATGATGGGGCGGACTGGTCACCTCGGTGTCGGCATTACGGGATTCCAGCAGCGCCCGCACGTCGCGGCTGATGCGCCGTGCGGGGCGGAACACCAGCCGACGCACCACGAACCAGACCAGGTACACGGGCACCGCAAACGCCAGCGCCCCCACCAGCGGGGGACCCAGCCACGCGCTCGGGAGCTGGCCCTGGCTGATGACCTCCCAGTTGAACACGGTCACCAGGGCTGCGTAGGCGAACCCCAGCAGACAGGCGAAGAGCAGGGCGATGAGGGTGCGTTTATCCACGGAGTCGATGGCCTGGCTGCTGGCTGGGATACAGGTCGGTCAAGGGCCCGGATCAGGCGCCATCATCCGGCATGTAGTCACGCACGCGAGCCACGACCTCGCGGGTGGAAAAGGGCTTGGTGATGTAGTCATCCGCCCCCATGGCCAATCCCTTTTCCTGCTCGATCTGCCGCCCCTTGGCGGTGAGCATCAGGATGCGCACATTCTTCCAGTCCGGATTGGCGCGGATCGTCTGACAGACATCATAGCCATCCCGCTTGGGCAACATGACATCCAGCAGGATCACATGGGGTGGTCGTTCGCGCACGGCTTCCAGGGCGCTCTCGCCATCACGGGCGACGCGCACGTCGAAACCTGCCTCTTTCATCAAAAATTCCAGTGAGAGGACGATATTGGGCTCATCATCCACCACCAGTACGGATTGGGGTGCCATCTCCTCCTCCTTATATCCTCACCATGCCGTGCGTCTCGATCTTGCCCGCCGCCACTAGAGGGCGGCGTGGTGGCGGCCATTCAAGGGCCGCTGGGTGGACGAATCGGCTTGCTTTGGTGTCTTGTCTTGCGGTGTGCAGAACTGAACCCGATGGTCTATTAACCTCTGGCTATAAGGTCAAAATAGCACAGCCGGAAGGGGGCGTCATGACGGGAACGCGCCCGTACGCACATTTTATAGAGCCCCCTTACACAACCGGAGCGCTCAGCTTCCGCAGTCCAGACGGGTTCGCGCTTCCCGGATACGCTCGCGAACCTGGACTGGCGCGGTGCCACCATGCAGGTTGCGGGCAGCCACCGACCCCTGCAGGGTCAGCACCTTGAACACATCATCCTGAATCACGGATGAAAACCGTTGCAACTCCTGCAGATCCATCTGGGACAGGTCACGACCTGTTTCCACCCCCAGGCGTACCGCGCGGCCCACCACTTCGTGAGCATCACGAAAGGCCATCCCCTTGCTCACCAAGTAATCGGCCAGGTCGGTGGCGGTGGCAAAGCCACTCCGGGCAGCGGCCTCCATGGCCTCGGCGCGTACCTGAACATGGGGCATCATGTCGGCAAAGGCGCGCAGGCTCCCTGCCAGGGTGTCCACGGTGTCGAACAGGGGCTCCTTGTCCTCTTGATTGTCCTTGTTGTAGGCCAGCGGCTGAGCCTTCATCAGGGTGAGCATGGCAATGAGGTTGCCGTTCACCCGGCCCGTCTTGCCCCGCACCAGTTCCGGCACATCCGGGTTCTTCTTCTGGGGCATGATGGACGACCCGGTGCAGAAGCGATCAGGCAGGTCCACGAACCCGAACTGGGCGCTGGCCCAGAGGATGAGTTCCTCGGAGAAGCGCGACAGGTGGGTCATGATCAGCGCGCCAGCGGCGCAGAACTCGATGGCGAAGTCCCGATCGCTGACCGCATCCAGGGAGTTGTCGGACACCCCCTCAAAGCCCAGCAGTTCCGCAGTGTAATGCCGATCCAGTGGGTAGGGGGTGCCGGCCAGGGCGGCCGAGCCGAGGGGCATGACGTTCACCCTGCGCCGGCAGTCCAGCAGCCGGGCGTGATCCCGCTCCAGCATCTCGAACCAGGCCATCATGTGATGACCAAAGGTCACCGGCTGGGCGGTCTGCAGATGGGTGAAACCGGGCATGACGGTCTCGGCCTCGCGCTCGGCCAGATCCAGCAGGCCTTGCTGCAGGCGGCGGATCTCCGCCAGGATGCCGTCGATGGCCTCGCGCAGGTACAGACGGATGTCGGTGGCCACCTGATCGTTGCGGGAGCGCCCGGTATGAAGCTTCTTGCCCACGTCGCCAATGCGCTCGATCAGCCGGGCCTCCACGTTCATGTGGACATCCTCCAGGCTCACCGACCACTGAAAATCGCCGGCTTCGATCTGCGCCAGGATCTCTCCCAGGCCCTGCTGGATCTGCTCGCATTCACCATCGCTGAGCACGCCCACCCGGGCGAGCATGCGCGCATGGGCACAGGAGCCTTCGATGTCGTGTCGGTACAGGCGCTGATCAAAGCCCACCGAGGCGGTGAAGGCCTCCACGAATTGATCGGTGGGTTCGGAAAAACGTCCGCCCCAGAGTTTGTCTTGTGCTGGCTTTTCGCTCATGGGTCATGCATGCCTTATGTTCATTGGCGCGGAGTATATCATTGGGATAACGTACCCTGGAGGATGGCCCATGCAACAGACCTTCACCCCATGACAATCATCCCGAGACACACACGAAACGGAAGCACTGCAAGCAGCCATCGCGCCTTCCTGCCGGATTTCTGCGAAAGCCGCACGGTCTTCGTGGTGGTACTCATGGCACAGCTGCTGGCCTTCATCCTGGCCCTGGCATCGGAGCCACGACCCCAGGGATTCTGGGTCAACCTGGCGTTGACATCGCTGTTTGTGCAGTGGGTGGCCCTGGGCACGGTGTTCACCCTATGCCTGAATCGGCGCTGGCTGCGGCGCCTGCGTCCCTTGAACGCTGCGGTGGCCGCCTGGCTGATCATGCTGGCAGTCACCCTGGTGTTGTCCGTCATCGCCCTGCAGCTGTCACATCATCTGGGATGGTACACCCTGGGTTCGGGCTTCCCGGTGGATGAATTCCTCATGCGCACACTGGCCGTGAGCGCCATCGTCTGCGCCGTGGCGCTGCGCTATCTGTATGTGCAGAAGCAGTGGCAAGAGAACGTGGAGGCCGAGGCCCGCTCCCGGGTGCAGGCCCTGCAGGCCCGCATTCGCCCGCATTTTCTGTTCAACAGCATGAACACCATCGCCAATCTCACCCGCAGCCAGCCGGAGCAGGCGGAATCCACCGTGATGGACCTGGCCGACCTGTTCCGCGCCACCCTGTCCACCAAGGACAGCGTCACCCTTGACGAGGAGGTGGGTCTGACACAACGCTATCTGCGGATCGAGGCCCTGCGACTGGGGGATCGCCTGCGGGTGAGCTGGCGCATTGATGACTCGGTGCCCATGGATTACCCCATTCCCAGTCTGACGCTGCAACCCCTGGTGGAAAATTCCATTTACCATGGTATCGAACCCCTGACCGAGGGCGGCACGGTGACCGTGGAGATACGACTGCGGGATCATTATCTGCATATCATGGTGGAAAACCCGTTACCGCCGGAAAAGGAACGCAATCAAAGGCCCGGCAACCGTTTCGCGCAGGAAAGCATCCGCCAGCGACTGGCGCTGGCCTATCGGGGCGAAGCGCGCATGGAGACGACCCAGGGTCAGGAACGCTATCGTGTGGATATCTCGCTGCCCAGGAGGAAGTGATGAAGGTGCTGATCGTGGATGACGAGCAACCGGCCCGTGAGCGGCTGGCCTCTCTGCTGGAGCGGATGCCGGATTACGAGGTGGTGGCCAATGCGTCCAATGGCCTGCAGGCGGTAAGGCTGGCCCAGCAACTGGAACCGGACATCGTCCTGCTGGACATCCGCATGCCGGGCATGGACGGCCTGGAAGCTGCCAGCCACATCGCCGAGATGGAGACTCCGCCCGCCGTCATCTTCATCACTGCCTACGAGGGTCACGCCATTGAGGCCTTCGAGACCCACGCGGTGGGTTACCTGCTCAAGCCCGTGCGTCAGGAGCGCCTGCAGGAGGCCCTGGAGCAGGCCGGCCGGCCCAACCGGGCGCAACTGGGACACCTTCAGGATTCCACCCACCAGAGTCGCACCCGCAGCCACATCTGCGCCCGGGTGCGCGGCAACCTGGAACTTATCCCCGTGGAAAGCGTGCATTATTTCCAGGCGGATCAGAAATATGTCACCGTGCGCCACGACGAGGGCGAGGTGCTGATCGAAGAGCCCCTCAAGGCCCTGGAAGAGGAGTTTGGCGAAGACTTCCTGCGCATCCACCGCAATGCCCTGGTGGCAAAGAGCCGGTTCTGCGGCATGGAAAAGAACAACCAGGGTGGCTTCGAGGTGGTACTCAAGGACTCGGGCGAGCGCCTGGAGGTCAGTCGACGGCACGTGGCCGAGGTGCGCCGTTTCCTGAAGACCCTATAACGCCTTTTTTGGAATTTTGAACGACGATCGAGGCCTGGAAGATCCAATGACCGGGCCTGGGTCAAGTAAAGTTGACAGAGACCGGTCTGCCCCGTGTGTTGAAAGGCAGACATAATGTATGGTTGCGTTGTACGATACCGCAAACCTTCAACACGGCCAGATTACGCGAGCTTCTACCCGCCCATGCCCAAGACTGAACTCAAGATCGCCACCCGGAAAAGCCCTCTCGCCCTGTGGCAGGCCGAAGAGGTGTCCCGCCGGGTCAGAGCCCTGTTCCCGGATGTGCAGGTCACACTGGTGAAGATGTCCACCCAGGGTGATCGCATCCTGGATACCCCGCTGGCCAAGGTGGGCGGCAAGGGCCTGTTCGTGAAGGAACTGGAAACAGGGCTGCTGGAAGGGGACGCGGACATCGCCGTGCACTCCCTCAAGGATGTACCCATGGAGTTGCCCGAGGGCCTGGAACTGCCCGTGATCCTGGATCGCGAAGACCCCCACGATGCCTTCGTCTCGAATCATTACACCTCTCTTGAGGAACTCCCCGAAGGGGCTCGCGTAGGCACCTCCAGCCTGCGGCGGCAAAGCCAGTTGCGGGCGCGGTTCCCCAGCTTCCAGGTGCTGGATCTGCGCGGCAACGTGAACACGCGCCTGGCAAAACTGGACAACGACGAATACGACGCCATCCTGCTGGCCTCGGCCGGACTCAAGCGTCTGGGATTCGGTGAGCGTATCACCCGGGTACTCAGCGCGGAGGAGAGCCTGCCGGCCATCGGTCAGGGTGCCATCGGCATCGAATGCCGCTGCAATGACCCGGATGTGATGGAACTGATCGGGCCCCTCAATGACCCGGACACCAACGTGAGGGTCACGGCCGAGCGGGCCTTCAACCATCGCCTCAACGGGGGTTGTCAGGTGCCCATCGGCGGCTACGCGGAATTGCGCGACGACGGGACTTTGCACATGCGTGGCCTGGTGGGTGAACCTGATGGCTCGCTGGTCTACCGGGCCAGCCTGGATGGTCCACGCGAGAAGGCCCACGAACTGGGTGTGGCCCTGGCGGAGCAGCTGCTGCGCGAAGGAGCCGACCGGATCCTCAAGGATCTGGGCCTGAACCCCGCCGAACTACCCAAAAGTCAAAACCCGATGTCATGAGTTCAGTAGAAGCCAGGGCAACAGCCCCCAGGGAAGGCGCCGCGGGCCCGCTGCAGGGGGTGACCGTGATGGTGACCCGTCCGGCCCACCAGGCAGATCGTTTCTGCCAAATGGTGGAAGAGTCCGGCGGGCAGGCCCTGCGCTTTCCCACGCTGGAGATCAAGGAGGCGCGTGACACCACCGCCCTGGATGCCCTGATCGACAGGCTTGAAGACTTCCACATCGCGGTGTTCGTCAGCCCCAACGCCGTGAACCGGACCCTCAACCGGATCCATGGAAGAAGGCAGATGCCTTCGGGGCTGAAACTGGCCACCGTGGGCCGCAAATCGGCCCAGGCCCTGGAGCGGCTCGGTTATCAGGTGGACATCTGCCCGCCCAGCCGCTTTGACAGTGAGGCCCTGCTGGAACAACCTGAATTGCAGGACATGCAGGGACGGGAAGTGGTGATCTTCCGGGGCGACGGGGGTCGGGAACTGCTAGGTGCTACACTCACTGCTCGGGGGGCAAGGGTGACCTTCGTGGAGTCCTATCGTCGCGGCCTGCCGGATGCGGATACCGACCGGGTGCTGCGACAGTGGTCCCGTGGGGACATCCATGTGATTGCGATCACCAGCAGCGAGGGGCTGCGCAACCTCTACGAAATGGTAGGCAAGGTGGGGCAGTTCTGGCTGCGCGGCACACCGCTCGTGGTGGGCTGCGAACGCATGCTGGACACGGCCCGGGAGATGGGCTTCAAACAGACCCCAGTCGTGGCCGCAGACCCCAGCGACGAGGCCATGCTGGAGGCCGTGCAGAAATGGGCTGAAAAGAGGAAGCAAACTCATGAGTAGACAAAGATCGAATCCAAAGGCCAAAGGCGGCGCCAAGCCAACGGCGACCGGGGCGGGCACCCCGGCTGCCAAGACGAGAACAAGGAGCCGTGGCAAGGCCTCCGGCAACTCCCTGAGCGCCGCGGCCAAGACGGATACAGTGGCGTATAACGCCGATTCCAAGGACAAGGACGCACTTTCCGGCCAGGTCGGCACCAAGCCTGCGGACCAGGCCGGGGCAGACAAAACCCAAACCCCAAAGCCCGAGGCATCAAAACCCGTGGACAACAAACCTGAAACTTCGAAAGCCGACTCGACAAAGAGCGGGTCCGACAAATCCGAACCCGTAAAGGGCGCTGCCGCGAAGACGACCGCGGGTAGCCCCGGTGCCGCCAAGCCGGCCAGCCCGGCCCCCGGTCAGGGTGGAGGTGGCGCAGGCCGTACGCCGCCGCCTCCTTCCGGCGGTGACAGCAACGGCCGCAACAGCAAGCTGCCGCTGATCGTTGGTGGTGTTGCCGTGGTGCTGGCCCTGGGCATCGGCATGAATGCCTCCTCGAATGCCAACAAGGCGATGGAGATGGCCAACGAGGCCAACGACCGCCTGAGCAGCGCCCTGCGCGAGCTGGCCGAGATCGAGGAACGTACCCAGGCACTGCCCGAAACCATCAGCCGCATGGAGACCCAGGTCAGCGAACTGGAGGGTGATGTGCGCGCCGAGCTGGAGAAGGCCCTGGAAGAGGCCCGCACCGAACTGGCCAGCATTGAGGAGCGTCAGCAGCGTCGTCTGCAGACCCTGGAAGAAGGCCTGGGGGCCATTCAGGACGAATCCGAGCGTCCGCATCGCGAATGGCAAACCGCCGAGGTGGCCTACCTCCTGGGAATCGCCGATCACCGCATCAACCTCATGAGCGACGCCAAGGGTGCCATTGCGGCACTGAGATCGGCCGACAACATGCTGCAGGCCATGGGCGATCCCAAATACAGCGACGTACGCGACGCCATCGCCGAGGAGATCGCTGCCCTGGAAGGCTTCGAGGGCACCAACGTTCAGGAAATCGTTGCTGAACTGGACAAGATCACCGAAGAACTCAAGCCCATGCCGCTGCAGAAGCCGGAAACCGAATCCGGTGGTCGTCTCTCGCTGGTCAACGGTGAGGCTCCCAACGGTGACTCCCCCTGGTGGGAGCGTGCCTACTATCAGGTGGTCTCCGAGTTGAACCAGCAGGTGACGGTGCGCCGTCACGATCAGGCCGTGCGTTCCATGCCTGATGCGGATGCCGAACTGTTCATGCGTCAGGTGCTGGCGCTGCGCATCGAATCCGCCCGCCTGGCGGCGCTGCGCAACAACGAAGCCGAATATCGCGAAAACCTCCAGAGTGCCCGCTCCCTGCTGGCGGAGTACTTCGCGTCCGAGCCGGTCGCTCCTTTGATGAAGCGTCTGGAAGACCTGGAAAAACGTGATCTGCGCCCCGAGCAGCCTGAAATCGGCAAGTCGGCTGAGCTGCTGGCTAAGCTGGAGGGTTAATCAATGAAATCTCTTATCGTCATCTTTCTCGTATTGATCGCATCGGCGATCGCGACCCTGTTGTTCATGGAAGAGCCGGGATACGTGCTCTTCGCCTATGGTGACATGAGCGTTGAAACCAGCATGGCCTTCTACATTGTGGCCATGGTCGTCGCGCTGCTGGTGCTCTATGGCGTCATCCGCTTCCTGGTGGGCCTGTTCGGTCTCCCCGGCAACATGAGTGCCCGCCGCAAGCAGAAGAAGGCCCTGGCCTGCCAGAAGGGCCTGGCCCTGGGCATGGCAGAGATGACCGAAGGTCGCTGGCACAAGGCCGAAAAGCTGCTGGTGCAGTCGGCGCGCCGTGGTGATTCCCCCACCCTGAACTACCTGTCCGCGGCCCGTGCCGCCCAGGCCCAGGGCGCCTATGACCGTCGCGATGAGTATCTGCGTCAGGCCTCCCAGGCTGAAGCCGGTGCCGAAGTGTCGGTTGGCCTCACCCAGGCCGAGCTGCAGCTGGACCACGGTGAGACCGGTCCTGCCACCAGCACCCTGCGTCACATGAATGACGTGGCCCCCGGTCATCCCCAGTTGCTGCGTCTGCGGGCTCGGCTCTACCGGGAGACCGGCGACAGCGCCTCCCTGCTGAACGTGCTGCCGGAGTTGCGCAAGGCCAGGGCCCTGGACAACGAGGCCCTGAACGAACTGGAAGCCGAAGCGTTCTCTGCACGGGCAGCCGAGCTGGCCTCTGCCGGTGACCTGGGCAAGCTGGAAGGTACCTGGGTCAGCCTGCCCAAGACCTCCCGCAGCCGCAATGAACTGGTGGAGCCCTATGCCCGTGCGCTGATCAACCTCAATGAGCCGGATCGTGCCGAAGTGGTATTGCGCAGCAGCCTGAAGCAGAAGTGGAATGAGCGTCTCGTGGAGCTGTATGGTCAGCTCAACGTCAACGACACCAACCGTGCCATCAGTGTGGCGGAAGGCTGGCTGCGTGAGCATCGTCGCGATCCGGTGCTGCTGCTCACCCTGGGTCGTCTGTGCAAGAAGGGCAAGGCCTGGGGCAAGGCCCGCGGCTACCTGGAATCCAGCGTGAATGCCAAGCCCACGCCCGAAGCTTACCGTGAGCTGGGCGAGATCCTGGATCAGGTGGGTGAAGAAAAGCTGGCTCAGGATGCCTACCGCAAGGGCCTGCAAGTGGCAGTCGACGGCAGCCTCTCCGAGCCGGTGGTGCCCGTGGCACCCAAGCCCGAAGCGGGCAAGCCACTGCCCGGTCGTCGCCGCGGCAAGATGGGCCAGCCCCGACTCTCCAGTGCCTGATCTCAGGCAGGGACTTCCGGCACGGTCCGCACAGGGCCGCGTCGGCCCCTTGAAGGCGCTGGACACAGCCAAGGCTTGATCCAGATGAATGAAAGGCCATCCGCCCAGGCGGATGGCCTTTTTTTTGGGTAAAACCTGGCCCCTCAGCCCGGACAGGGCCTTCCCCTAAACGGTATAGTCACGCAAAGCCAGTCAATCAGGAGAACGATGATGAAACCGGTACTGATCATGGGCTGCGGCTATGTGGGGGAGCGCGTTGGACACCGCATGGCTCGCGAGGGGCGCCGGGTCATCGCCGTGGCCCGGAGCACCGAGCGGGTAGAGGCCCTCAAGGCCATGGGTTTCGAGACCTTCCAGGCCGATCTGGATACCGGTGAAGGCCTGGACGAACTCCCCATGGCCGGTTGCCTGGTACTGCACAGCGCGCCGCCCCCCAACGAAGGGCGGGTGGATCCAAGAACCGCCAGATTCACCGAATCATGTCGCCGCCAGCCACCCGAGAAGATCGTCTACATCAGCACTACCGGGGTTTATGGGGACCAGGGTGGAGCCCAGGTGGACGACCTCACTGAACCCTCACCCATGACCGATCGCGGGCATCGCCGGCTGGATGCAGAAAAGCGCCTGAGCCAACTCATGGCCGAGGCGCGCATCCCGGTAGTGGTGCTCAGGGCCCCGGGGATCTACGGCCCCTTCCGGCTTCCACTGGCTCGCATCAGGGCGGGGGAGCCGGTCATCTGCCCCGAAGAATCCGGCCCTGGCAATCGCATTCATGCCGATGATCTGGCCACCCTGTGCGCGGCCGCCCTGGATCATGGCCCGGAAGGGCAGACCTACAACGTGGGGGACAGTGACCATCGTTCCATGACGGATTTCGTCTATGCCGTGGCTGATGCCGCAGACCTCCCGCGCCCCCCCTGCGTCAGCATGGCAGAGGCGGAAAAGGTGCTCAGTCCTGGCATGATGTCCTTCCTTCGGGAGTCACGGGTCGTCGTCGCAGGGCGGAGCCTGGTGGATCTCGGGGTGGACCTGCAGTATCCGCGGATGGAAGCGGGTATCCGCGCATCGCTCAAGGTGGAGGAGGGTGACGACACGCTGGATGACTCCGAGATCACGCCGTACCACATCAGCCGCCGCCACACACCCGGATGATATCCAGGCTGGCGGTGGGGCAATTGCCTTGCCCCCTCAACGGTGGCAGCATGGCGAACCTTTTCATACTGACGCGAGGACACACGCTTGATACGCAAGAATCCCACAGGCCATCTTCCCAAAGTGGCTGAGTCCGCATTCGTGGACCCCACAGCGATCCTCTGCGGCAAGGTGGTGGTGGGGGAGCATGTCTTCATTGGGCCCTATGCCGTGATCCGGGCCGATGAACTCGATGCTCAGGGTGAACTGGAGCCCATCATCATCGGCGACAATTCGAACATCCAGGACGGCGTGGTGATCCACTCCAAGTCCGGTGCCCGTGTGGAGATCGGCGAGAAGACCTCCATTGCTCACCGCTCCATCATTCATGGCCCCTGCAAGGTGGGGAGCCAGGTCTTTATCGGCTTCAATACAGTGCTGTTCAACTGTTCGGTGGGGGCAGGGTCGGTCATTCGCCATAACTCGGTGGTGGAAGACTGCCACATACCGGAATCCTTCTACGTCCCTTCCACCAGCAATATCCACTCGGACACCGACCTGGAAACCATCGAGTCGGTCACGGCGGATGCTTCAAGCTTCTCGGAGGATGTAGCACAGACGAACGTGGGCCTCGTGCAGGGCTACAAGCGGATTCAGAACGAACTTTAAGGGGAAGCCAGGCCGCCGGCATGAGCCGGCCGGCCTGGAGCAGGTAGACCGCAGCCAGGATTACATCCGCTCGGCGGCCATCTCCTGGACCTGCTGGAGCATGGCCGGGTCGTTCTGCAACGACATGGCCACCTGATTGTACTCATCCACACTCATGCCTTCCTGCTGCACGGCGTTGATCATTTCCTCCTGGGCCTCCTGCTGCAGGGCCTGGGCCTCGGCCTCGTCCGTTACATCCTGGAGCTGCTCGGCAAAGTCATCGCGGATATGCTGTACGGCCACAAAGGCATCCACGAAGCGATCCAGGGTTTGGGGATCCACTTGGGGAGCCTGCTGCTGGTCCATGCCCGGGGGCTGTTGCTGCTGGCCCTGGAAATCACCCTGCTGCTGGGCCACGGCGTGGCCACCCACGCCCAAGAGGCCGGCGATGGCCACGGTGAGGGACAGGGTGCGAAGGGGATGATGTTTCATGCGGTTTCTCCTGGTGAAATTAGCGTTACGTCTTGGATATGCAGATTCCGTGCCAGGAAGGCCATGCCGAGACCGTAGCCCTTCACTCCAGCGAAATTCTCTTACGACACTGCCATGCCCCCCGCTGAGGGTGAGTCAGGATGGCACATGCGCCACCATGCTACGTGCGCTGGGATGCCTGAGCGTCCATGTCCGCCTCGTCATCCTGGGGGCCATCGCCCAGGCGCCGGTACAGCGTGCGGCGACCGATCCCCAGCACCTTGGCCGCCTGGCGCTTGTTGCCATCCAGGCGTTCGAGCACCCAACGGATGTAGCGATCCTCGATCTCCTGAAGGGTAGGCATGTGGGTGTCCTCCTCCGACCACAATTGGGTGGCCGCGGCGCCGGCACCTGATTCGGTGCGTGCAGCATCAAGCCGCTCAGGGAGATCCGCCAACTGGATCTCGGTGCCACGACAGAAGGTGACCGCCCGCTCGATGAGGTTGGTCAATTCCCGCACGTTGCCGGGGAATGAGTAGCTGCGCAGAGCGCGCATGGCCTCGGGGGTGATGCCTTCCACAGGACGATCCATGGCCGCTCCGAAACGGGCCAGGAAACGCGCCGCCAGGCGTTCGATGTCATCACCCCGTTCGCGCAGCGGCGGCACATGCAGGCGGAAGGTTTCCAGGCGATAAAACAGGTCCTCGCGGAAACAATTCTCGGCAATCATGGGCCCAAGATCACGGTTGGTGGCCGCCACGACGCGCACATTGGCTTCCTTTTCCTGATTACTGCCCACCGGACGCACACGACCATCCTGAAGCAGGCGCAGCAGCTTTGCCTGCATGGCCATGGGCATCTCGCCGATCTCGTCCAGCAACAGGGTGCCGCCATGGGCTTCGGCGAAGAGGCCTCGGCGCGCCTGCTGCGCCCCGCTGAAGGCCCCGGCGGCATGGCCAAAAAGCTCGCTTTCCATGAGTTCGCCGGGTATGCCCGCGCAGTTGATGGCCACGAAGGGGCCACCGGCGCGATTACTCTCGGCGTGAATGGCCCGGGCCACCAGTTCCTTGCCGGTGCCCGACTCCCCGGTGACCAGCACCGGTCCGGAGGCACGTGCCAGTCGACGCACATTTTCGTACAGGGCCTGCATGGCCGGGCTGCTGCCGATCAGGCCATGGAAATCATCCGCCTCCAGCAGCTCGCGGTAGCGGGCCACTTCGGCCTGTAATCGGCGGGTGCGCAGGGCACGGCGCACGGAGATGACCAGATGATCCAGATCCACTGGCTTGGTGAGAAAATCGTCGGCTCCCTGCTTGAGGGCCTCCACCGCCTGGGCAATGGTGCCAAACGCGGTGAGCATGATGAACGACGGCGGCATGGGCAGGCGACGGGACTGTATGAGCAAGTCCTGGCCATCGTTCCCGGGCAGGCGCAGGTCACTGAGGACCAGCGAGATATGCCCGCTTTCCAGATGCGCCCGGGCCGCCTCCGCATCGCCCACGGCGAACACATCCAGGCCGGCATCCTTGAGCTCTTCCACCACCAGCTCACGATGGGAGGCATCGTCCTCCACGACCAGGATCTGCTCAGGGTTTTTGTTGGAGGTCTGGGTCATCATTGCCTTCGGTTGCCACGACATTGAGGGGTAGATGAAGCACGAACCGTGCCCCACCCAGGGGGCTTTCCTCCACGTGGATCTCGCCATGGTGCTCCGTGACGGCACCATGGGCCACCGCCAGTCCCAAACCCGTGCCGCTGCCCACGGACTTGGTGGTAAAGAAGGGTTCAAACAATCGTGAGCGATGGTCCGGGTCGATGCCCGGCCCATCATCTTCCACCACCAGTGCCAGACGCCCTTGCGCCGATGTCCAGCTCACCTGGACCTGTCCGCCGGGCGTGGCCTGGATGGCGTTGCGCAAAAGATTCGTCAGGGCCTGTTCCAATCGCGCCCGATCCATGGGGATCACCGGGCCATCCTCCTGATTGACCAGACGCAGAGTGGTTCCCCGGGTCCGTGCTTCATCCTCCACCTGGGCGAGGGCAGCGCTGACCAGACGCCGCACGGGTTCATCACGCACACGGGGGGGGTTTCTTCGGCCAAAGTCCATCAACTGGCGCACGATACGATCCATGCGACCCACCTCCTGGCGGATCTCTGCCAGCGCCCGGGCCTGAGGGGTTTCGGCCTCCACACGTCGCAAGGCCCGTTGCGCCTGCCCGTTGATCACCCCCAGGGGGGAACCCAGTTCATGGGCGACCCCGGCCGCCAGCTGGCCGATGGCGGCCAGCTTTTCCGATTGGCGAAGGCGTTCCTCCAGGGCGGCCTGATGGCGGCGCTGGGCCTCCAGTTCAGCATTGGAACGATCCATATTGTCCAGCATCCGGTTCATGGCCTCGGCCAGCACACGCAGTTCCCGCGGCCCGGCACCTGCCACGCGCAACTGACGATCCCCCTGACCCACCCGTGCCATGGCATTGACCAGGCGGCTCACATGGCGCCCTACGGCTCGATGGTGACCCAGCACGACCACCGCAACGAACAACAGGCTGAGGACCCCCAGGGCCATGAGGGCGCGGGAGCGCACCTGCATGAGATCTTCGTGGAAGTCGCCGCCGTGGCGGGTGACCTGGAGCAGCCCGTTGATGCGGCCACCCGCATCACTCAGGGGCATGAAGAAGGAATAGATCTCCTGACCACTGCGGTCGTCAAAGGCCCCGTGGGTGCCAGTCACCGTGGCAAGACGAGCATCGCGACGGCGATCCATGGAGGGACTGCGCGGGCCACTGGCAGCCACCAGCTCACCCTGGTGGTCGTAGACATAGGCACCGTAAACCTGATCGATGCGAAAGGCAGAGTCCAGGGCCTGCTGGACATTGGCCCGCTCCCCGCGGGCCAGAGCATCACTCAGCGGCAGGTGGATGGCCCGGGCCACCAGTTCGATGTCCTGCTGCATGCGCGTTTCCATGTGGGCTTCCAGACTCGTGAGCCCCGACCATCCGGCCAGGAGCACGATCAGCAGCAGGGGGGCCAGCACGAAGCCCAGCAGGGCGGACCGCAGGCTGTAGGGATAGGCAGGGAATGTCATGGCATGCACCGGGCGGTGTATTCAGGCGGCGCGATCAGCCGCTCCGGTCATGATACCCGATACGAAAACCACCCCAATGCCGTCCCTTGACGAAAATGGGCACCGAGAGGTCATGCATGATCTCCCCGGTATCCCGCTTGTAAGTCTGCAGCAAATAGGGCTTCTGGTGCGAGCCACAGCGGGAGCCGGTGCGGTCCTTGAAGATCCGCTTGGTGCGGTTGTTGGCCAGGTCCTTGGCATAATCACCGGTCAGGGCCTTGGCATAGCGACGGTTATGGGTGGGGAAATAACCATGATCATCCACGGCGCCGGCATAGGCGATAAAGCGATGGCGCTCCAGGATGGGTTCCTGAATGGCTGGTAGGACCTTGTCGGTGAAATCGTCGAAGCGGGTCTTGTGCTTCACCGGATCGGTATCCGGGATGGGCTTGTAATTGCGGTCGAACAGATCCTCCAGGCGAATGCGGCCTGCGTCCACCGCCGCCTCGAACGCGTGTCCGACAGCAGCAGCAGCCTGTTCGGCTTCCTGGCGCACCTGATCGTGCAGGCCCCCCAGTCCCACATCGCCCAGAAGCTCGTAAATCAATTCCGCCCGCTCCGCCAGTTGCTCCGCCTGGGAGGACAGATGGCTCACATCGTCCTCGGTCTCCCGCAGGTGGCTGCTGACGGTCTGGATGGCCCGGGTCACCTCGTCCAGATGATTGTGATTCTGCTCGGCGCCACTGACCACCGTCTGGATGCAGTTATCTGCATTGGCGGAGTGGTTGAGGATGTCGGAGAGATGCTGGTCCACCTTCACGGTGCGGTCGGCGCTGCCCTGCACTGACTCCACCAACTGCTGCATGGTGGAGGCAGCCTGGTGGGTCTCCGTGTTGATCTCCTGGACCATCTGGCCGATCTCACCGGTGGCCTGAGAGGTTCGGTTGGCCAGGCTGCGCACCTCGTCCGCCACCACCGCAAAACCCCGGCCCTGTTCGCCGGCACGGGCGGCCTCGATGGCCGCGTTCAAGGCCAGCAGATTGGTCTGCTCGGCAATGCCGCTGATCACCCCGGTGATGCGCTGAATCTCTCCGGCGCGGCCTTCCAGACGGGACATGAGCTGGGAGGCCTGCTCCATGCGTTCCTTCATCTCCTCCATGTGACTGAGGGCGTCCTCCACGCAGGCATGACCGGCGTGACTGGCCTCGTTGGTCAGGCGGGCGCTCTCGGCAGCCTGCCCGGAACTCTCCACGGAGGTCTGCACCGTGGCTGAGATCTGCCCGGACGCATCGGCGATGCCGTTGACGGTGGAGACCTGGGAGTGCACCCGCTGCTTGAGGGTGACCGACGCATGGGACACTTCGGCGGCAGAGACAGCGATACGGGACCCGGTATCGGCCAGGCGCCCCGCCAGCTTGCGTTGCCTCTCCAGGGCCTGGGCGATGACCTTGCTGCGCGGATCTTCCGTGACCGTCAGTGGGGCAGGGGGGCGGGAGAGGGTCTGCGCGTAAAGTGTTTCCAGGGCCTGCTCACGGGGTGCCACGTGCAGTCGGTCCATCACCGTGATGGCGCCGCCGGTAGCCAGCATGGATGCCAGGATGGCTGCCCCCGGCCCGGGCCCCAATAGCCAGACGAGGGTCAGTGCGAGCAACCCGGCCAGAACCACCAGACCGATCATGAGGAGTATGCGTTGTGTCATGGCGAGATCCGTGATGAGAAGAACACGGGGCGCCTGCCCGGCGCCTCCCTGCGAGTTAAGTATCGGCCAATACCGTCAGGCCTGTAGGGTTTGACTCAACTCAATCTACCGCAGACCACGACACCCGCAAAGCACGCTCGTCGGCTAGATGCCCAGCTCGTCCCAGATCTCGTCAACGCGTCGTTTCACCTCGTCGCTCATGACGATGGGCGTGCCCCATTCCCTTTGAGTCTCTCCCGGCCACTTGTTGGTGGCATCGAAACCCATCTTGGAGCCCAGGCCGGACACAGGGGAGGCAAAATCCAGATAATCAATGGGGGTATTATCGATGGTGACCGTATCACGACCCGGATCCATGCGGGTGGTCATGGCCCAGATCACATCCTTCCAGTCCCGCGCGTTCACATCATCATCGACGATGATCACGAACTTTGTATACATGAACTGGCGCAGGAAGGACCACACCCCCAGCATCACCCGCTTGGCGTGACCTGCATATTGCTTGCGAATGCTCACCACTGCCAGGCGATAGGAACAGCCCTCGGGGGGCAGATAGAAATCCACGATCTCCGGAAACTGCTTGCGCAGTATGGGCACGAAGACCTCGTTGAGGGCCACACCCAGGATTGCCGGCTCGTCCGGTGGCCGGCCCGTATAGGTACTGTGGTAAATGGGATCGGGCCGGTGGGTGATGCGTTCCACGGTGAACACCGGGAAGCTGTCCACTTCGTTGTAGTACCCGGTATGGTCACCAAAGGGCCCCTCGGGTGCCATGTCCTCCGGGTGGATCACACCCTCGAGGATGATCTCGGCCGTGGCCGGCACCTGCAGATCGTTGCCCAGGCAGCGGGTGAGTTCCGTGCGCGAACCTCGCAACAGCCCCGCAAAGGCGTGCTCGGAGAGGGTATCGGGCACCGGGGTGACGGCCCCCAGGATGGTGGCGGGATCGGCCCCCAGCACCACCGAGACCGGAAAGGGCTCGCCGGGATGTGCCTGTTGCCATTCCCGAAAATCCAGGGCGCCACCCCGATGGGAGAGCCAGCGCATGATCACCCGGTTGCGACCGATCACCTGTTGGCGATAGATCCCCATGTTCTGACGCTCCTTGTGGGGGCCACGCGTGACCACCAGGCCCCAGGTGATCAACGGCCCGGCATCACCCGGCCAGCAGACCTGTACGGGCAATTCCCCCAGATCCACCTCATCACCCTTTTTGACCACGGTCTGACACACCCCGTGACGCACCTTCTTGGGCGCCATGTCCAGCACTTTCTTGAACACGGGCAGGGTGCTCCAGGCCTCCTTGAGACCCTTGGGCGGATCCGGTTCCTTGAGAAACGCCAGCAGCTTGCCCACCTCGCGCAGGGCCTCCACGGAATCCTCCCCCATACCCAGAGCCACCCGCCGGGGGGTGCCAAAGAGGTTACCCAGCACCGGCATACGGTATCCGGTAGGGTTCTCGAAGAGCAGGGCAGGGCCCTCGGCCCGCAGGGTGCGGTCGCAGATCTCGGTCATCTCCAGGCGCGGATCAACCGGCGTCTGGATGCGTTTCAATTCGCCCCTGGCCTCCAGGCCCTGAATGAACTCGCGCAGGTCTCGATATTTCATGATGGTCCGGTCTAGAGGTGGAAGTCGGCAACGACGGGGGCGTGATCGGAGGGGCGCTCCAGCTTTCTTGGCGCCGTGTCGATCATGCTGGCGGTACATTGCCCGGCCAGGGCCGTCGTGGCGAGGATCAGATCGATGCGCAGCCCCTGGTTGCGACGGAAGCGCGCGGCCCGGTAGTCCCACCAACTGTAGCTGGGATCCGGCTGCTCGAATCGCCGGAACACATCCACGAAGCCCATATCCAGGATCGCCTTGAGGGCCTCACGCTCCGGGGTGGAGCACAGGATGCGTTCGTGCCATGCCTCGGGGTCGTACACATCCCGATCCTCCGGAGCGATGTTGAAATCACCCAGCACCACCACATGCTCGTGTTGCGCCTGCTCGGCCCGCAAGAATGCCGTGACCCGATGCAGCCATTCCAGCTTGTAGGCGTACTTGTCCGAACCCACTTCGGACCCATTGACCACATAGAGATTGACCACCCGGACGCCATCCACGGTGGCGGCCATGATACGCCGGTCCACGCTCTCCACCCCGGGCGGGTCGGTCATCGGGTCCATGGCCTGGGTCTTTGAGAGCAGGGCCACCCCATTGTAGGTCTTCTGACCCGCAAAAACGGCCTGATAGCCAGCTTCCGCCAGGGCTTCAACGGGGAAGGCCTCGTCGATGAGTTTGGTTTCCTGCAGGGCGAGCACGTCCGGTCGCTGCTGCTCCAGCCAGTCCAGGACGTGGGGCAGACGCACCTTCAGGGAATTGACGTTCCAGGTGGCAATCCTCATGCCGCGGCCAGCCCCGAATGACGCAGCAGGGCCTCGATGTCCGGCTCCCGGCCCCGGAAGGCCTTGAAGAGTTCCAGGGCAGGGCGGGACCCACCCTGCTCGAGGATCTCGGTGAGAAAGGCGTGACCCACACCAGGGTTGAACAGGCCTTCCTCCTCGAAGCGGGCAAAGGCATCAGCGGAGAGCACCTCGGCCCATTTGTAGCTGTAATAACCCGCCGCGTAACCCCCGGCGAAGATATGCGAGAAGCCATGCTGGAATCGGTTGAAGGCGGGTGGCTTCATCACCGCCACCTGATCACGGACTTCGTCCAGAATCTCCTGGACGCGGCCACCCCGCTCGGGATCGTATTCCGCGTGCAGGCGCATGTCGAACAGGGAGAACTCCAGCTGCCGGACCATCTGCATGGCGGCCTGGAAATGCCGGGTGGCCAGGAGCTTGTCGAACAGTTCCTGGGGCAGGGGCTCGCCAGTCTCGTGATGGGCGGCGAACATGTCCAGGGCCTCGCGCTCCCAGCACCAGTTTTCCATGAACTGGCTGGGCAGTTCCACGGCATCCCATTCCACACCGTTGATCCCGGCCACATCCGGGCAGTCCACGCGGGTGAGCATGTGATGCAGGCCATGACCGAATTCGTGGAAGAGGGTGAGCACTTCGTCATGGGTGAACAGGGCCGGCTTGCCACCCACGGGAGGGGTGGAGTTGCAGGTCATGTAGGCCACCGGCAACTGCAGGTCATCGCCGTCCCGCAGTCGATTCAGACACTCGTCCATCCAGGCGCCGCCGCGCTTGTGGCTGCGCGCATACAGGTCCAGGTAGAAGCGTGCCCGAGGAGTACCATCCGGATCCTGGATCTCGTAGAAGCGCACATCCTCGTGCCACACCGGGACATCGTTCTCCCGCCGGATGCGCACCTGATACAGCCGCTCCACCAGGTCAAACAGCCCCTGCAACACACGGTCCACCGGGAAATAAGGCTTGAGATCCTCCTGGGAGAGGTTGTAGGCATGCTGGCGCAGCTTTTCCGAGGCATAGGCCAGGTCCCAGGCCTGCAGATCCTCCAGCGACAGATGTTCCCGGGCGAACCTGCGCAGATCGTCCAGTTCCTGAACCGCAGCGGGACGGGCACGTTGGGCCAGATCGTTGAGGAAACCCACCACCTGCTGCGGGGATTCGGCCATCTTGGTGGCCAGGGAGAGTTGGGCGTAGTTGTCGTACCCCAGTAGTCTGGCCTGCTCATCACGCAGGGCCAGGATGCGTTCCATCACCTCGGAGTTGTCGAATTTGCGGTCATGGGGTCCTTCGTCCGAGGCCCGTGTGACATAGGCGCTGTACACCTCCCGACGCAGTTCCCGGTCGTCAGCAAAGGTCATGATGGCGTAATAGGAGGGGAATTCCAGGGTGATCAGGCAGCCCTCCAGGGAGCGCTGCTGTGCGTTCTGCCGCAACATGTCCAGGGCCGACTCAGGCAGACCTGCCAGGGAACCCTCCTCAGGGACGTGACGCTGCCAGGACTGGGTGGCATCAAGCACGTGTTCCTCAAACCGGGAGGTCAGCTGGGAGAGCTCCTGAGCGATCTCCTTGTAGCGGACCTTCTGTTCGTCCTGAAGGTCCACGCCGCTGAGATGGAAATCCCGCAGGGCGTTGGTGATCACCCGCTGCTGCGTGGGGGAGAGCTCGGTAAAGCCCGGGCCATCGGCAATGCTCTGATAGGCCTGAAACAAGCGGATGTTCTGGCCCATCTCGGTGGCATAGTCGGAGAGCTTGGGCAGGCAGGCATTGTAAGCCTGACGAAGAGACTCGGAATTCACCACGGAATTCATATGGCGCACCGGGGACCAGATTCGGTTGAGCCGGTCTTCCAGCAGGGAGAGAGGATGGATGAGATTGTCCCAGGTGAAGGGCCCGGGCTGATCCAGCAGGGCGTTCATGGCTTCGCGGTTTTCCGCCAGCACCTGGTCCAGTGCCGGCTCCACGTGTTCCGGCAGGATCTCGGGAAACGGGGGTAACCCGCTCATCTGCAAAAGGGGATTATTCATGAGGGCTCGGATCACGATAAGGTCAGGGTATTAATGTAACACGCGAAATCGCTCCTGGGCGTACTCGACGCGTGATCCCTCAGGAGTGCCGGAGGTCAGGTTTTGCCATGGGCGGGAGGAGGCTTCCGACCGACATCTCAGCCCGCGAGAAAGAGCCAGGCAAGGCCACCCACCGACAGCAGGAAACCCAGACCACTCAGACGAGCCATCCAGCGATACCGGGTCACCAGTTGATCCTCAGGTAGCGCGGAGAGGATATAAGGGCGCCGTCGGTCGGGGCCGCGGCTCAGGAGATGCGTGGCGGGCGCCATGGCGCGCTCGGCGCGCTGCATCAACGCCTGATCGGTGGCGGCCTGCCGGGCCGCCTCCCATTCCTCCAGGCAGATCTCGCCATCGCCATTGGCATCGAAGCGAGCGAGGGCCGCGGGATCTTTTTTCCATTCCCTCAGGATCTGCGCCACCTCAGTATTCAAGGTGGTTTCATCGCCTGTGACGTGACTGCGGAAATAACCGATGGCATAGAGGTCATCGTCAAGATGCAGGCGGTTTTCGGTGTAGCGATAACGCCCGGCACCCAGAAAGGTGCCCCCGCCCCCCGGGCCTACCAGCGGCCGGCGTGAATCCCCATGCCAACGGTCCTGATGCACGTGGACCACCTGAGCCCCCTCCGGGTCCACCACGCATTCGCCGGTATCATCCACCAGGTAGAACAGATCCGTGCTGGTTCCCTGATCCACGCAGGTCCAGCGCTGGCGCGATCGACGCCCGGAGCCGGTGCGGTCGCGTCGATCGATCCGATAGGAGTACCAGGCGCAGTGGGTGCCGGTGAGGGGGGCAATGATGGGAGGGCCTTCCATGAGGCGGGCCTGGCCGATCAGTTCAACATAGCCCTGAGCGGCCGAACGGACCCGCGAGGTGGGCGTATCGGCAATCAGACGCTTGCGCGTGGCCCCACGGATGAAACCGAACAGTGAGAGGCAAAGAAGGGCTCCCAGCAGGCCTGCCAGGAGCCAGAATTCACCAGGATCCAGCACGGGTAAGACGACCCTTGATCAATTGAACAGGGCCCGCACATCCACATCCTGGGTCTCGCGGCGGGAGAACTCCAGGAGATCGAAGGGACCGAAACGAAACAGGTGGGCAATCACCAGATCAGGGAATTGCTCGATGCGCACGTTGTTGCGATTGACGCTTTCATTGTAATACTCGCGCCGGTCGGCAATGGCATTTTCCAGGCCGCTGATACGGGTCTGCAAGTGGCGATAGCTCTCATCGGCCTTGAGATCCGGATAGGCCTCGGCCACGGCAAATAGATTACCCAGACCAATGCGCAGGCCATCCTCGGCCTCGCCCAGGGATTTTACATCGCCCCGCTGCTGTGCGGCATTCACGGCTGATCGGGCCCGCATGACCCGCTCCAGGGTTTCCTTCTCGTAGGACATGTACTGGCGGCACACCTCCACCAGCTTGGGCAACTCATCGTAGCGCTGTTTTAGCAGCACCTCGATGTTGGACCAGGACTTGGAAACCGCGTGCTTGAGGTTCACCAGGTTGTTGTAGATGAGCACCGAATACAGGGCAATCAGGAAAAAGATGCCCAGCATGACATAACCGCCGATATCCATGACATTGACCTCTGTCGGATAGTGAAACCGCCTGGAGACCATTGTGCCCCAGGCAGCCGCGGAATGTCCCCCAGCGGATCGGCTGTTTTCGACCCATGATCGCCTCGATCAGGGTAGGGCAGGGAGAAATCAGATATCCAGATTGGACGCCGTCAGGGCGTTGGCCTCGATGAATTCCCGTCGAGGTTCCACGTGATCCCCCATGAGGGTCGTGAAGACTTCATCGGCACGGATCGCATCCTCCACCTGTACCTGCAGCAAGCGACGGGTCTCGGCATTCATGGTGGTCTCCCAGAGCTGCTCGGGATTCATCTCACCCAGACCCTTGTAACGCTGCACGGCCAGACCACGGCGAGCCTCGGCCATGAGCCAGTCCATGACCTGTCGGAAGCTGCTCACGGGATGACGGCGTTCGCCCCGCTGAATACTGGCCCCCTCGTCCAGCAGGCCATCCAGGCGTTCTGCGAGGCTGCGCAACAGACGAAATTCTGCCGACTCGAAAAAGTCCGCACCGAAGACATCCCGAATCTCGGCACCATGCATCAGGCGCACCACATGCACCTGATAGCCACCCCGGTCGTCGTCGTGGATTTCCATTCGGTACTGGGTGGCTCCGGCCGAATCCGATTGCAGGCCCTCCATGACGTGATTGAACCAGGCCTCCAGTTGATCGCGGTCGGCCCGCTGCTCATCGGCCAGGGGCGAGGAGAACACCATGCGCTCCAACAGATGTCGATCATAACGCCGGCCCAGACGGCCCACCGCAGCCATGACGCTGTTGTAGCGTCGCGCCAGATCCTCAAGGGCCTCGCCACTCACGGGCGGGGCATTTTCATGGACCAGCAGCTTGGCCCCATCCAGGGCCTGGTTGAGCAGTAGATTGGTCATTTCCAGCTCATCCTTGACGTAGAGTTCCTGTTTGCCCCGCTTGATCTTGTAAAGCGGCGGCTGGGCGATATAGATGTGGCCCCGAGCCACCAACTCCGGCATCTGGCGGTAAAAGAAGGTCAGCAGCAGGGTACGGATGTGAGAGCCGTCCACATCGGCGTCTGTCATGATGATGATGCGGTGGTAACGCAGCTTGTCCGGGTCGAACTCGTCCTTGCCGATCCCGCAGCCCAGGGCGGTGATCAGGGTACCCACCTCGGCAGAAGAGAGCATCTTGTCGAACCGGGCCTTCTCCACGTTCAGGATCTTGCCCTTGAGAGGCAGTATGGCCTGCGAACGACGATCGCGACCCTGTTTGGCGGAACCACCGGCTGAATCACCCTCGACAATGAAAAGTTCGGAGAGGGCAGGGTCCTTCTCCTGGCAGTCGGCCAGTTTTCCGGGCAGCCCGGCCACATCCAGCGCCCCCTTGCGGCGGGTCATGTCCCGGGCCTTGCGTGCCGCTTCCCGAGCCCTGGCGGCATCGGTGATCTTGCCCGTGATGATCTTGGCCTCGGTGGGATTTTCCAGGAGGAAATTATGCACCGCGTCGGCCATGACCGATTCCACCACACCCTTCACTTCCGAGGAGACCAGTTTGTCCTTGGTCTGTGAGGAAAACTTGGGATCGGGCACCTTCACGGACAGGACGGCGGTGAGGCCTTCCCGTGCGTCATCTCCAGTGGGACTCACCTTGTGGCGCTTCAGCAGGCCTTCGGTGTCCATATACTGGTTCAGGGTACGGGTGAGGGCAGAGCGAAATCCGGCCAGGTGAGTACCGCCATCACGCTGAGGAATATTGTTGGTGTAGCAGAAGATGTTTTCCTGATAGGAATCATTCCACTGGAGGGCGATCTCCACGCCCAGCCCATCACGATCGGCGTCCATGTAGATCACGTTGGGGTGCAGGGGGGTCTTGTTCCGATTCAGATGTTCCACAAAGGCCCGTATCCCACCCTGGTACTCGAACACATCCCGCTTGCCTTCGTCCCTTTCGTCCACCAACTCGATGCGCACACCCGAGTTCAGGAAGGACAGTTCCCGCAGGCGGCGGGAGAGGATGTCGTAGTGAAATTCGGTGTCACCGAACACCTCGGGGCTGGGCTTGAAGCGGATCAGTGTGCCCGTTTTCTGCGTCTCGCTCACCGGCTTGAGCGGGGCTTCCGGCACGCCCATGTGATAGGTCTGGCGGAACGTCTGACCGCCCCGGTAGATGGTCATCTCCAGGGTCTCCGACAGGGCATTCACCACGGAGACACCCACGCCGTGGAGACCGCCGGACACTTTGTAGGAGTTGTCATCGAATTTTCCGCCGGCATGGAGCACGGTCATGATGACCTCGGCGGCGGACCGACCTTCTTCCGGATGGATGTCCACCGGAATACCACGACCATCGTCACTCACGCTGACCGAACCGTCGCTATGAACGGTCACCACGATCTGCTGGCAGTGTCCAGCCAGGGCCTCGTCGATGGCATTGTCCACCACCTCGAAAACCATGTGATGCAGGCCGGTGCCGTCATCCGTGTCACCGATGTACATCCCGGGGCGCTTGCGAACCGCGTCCAGGCCCTTGAGGACCTTGATATTGGATGAGTCGTAGGTGGGAGGCGTAAGGTCGGTCATGCTTTGCCTGCAGTGAACTTAAATGAAGGGGGCATTATAACACTTCGGTGGACTTGCCCCCCGGATGGATGGTGCGACACCCGTGATGTTCCACGTGGAACATTAACATTGACTCTCATGCGTCACGGTGGTGAGGCACCCCCGATGATGAAAGGTACATAACGAGCCCCTCTCCCCTCGGGGGAGAGGGGTTGGGGTGAGGGGCAAGGGCCGGCACAGTGCCTCCCCCACCCCCTCATCCCCAGCCCTTGTCCCTCAGGGGAGAGAAGGGAGCTTCCGTAGCTGAACCCGGGTGCTTCCACAGTAAGGCTTGGTCGGGTTTAATCTGACCTGAGTGTTCCATGTTCCACGTGGAACATCTTTTGGCTTGCCCAATTCCCCAGCCTCTGTACCTGGGCCCCGTCAATGGCGCTCACAAACACCTGACATTCCAGGCCGCGCAGAAATTCCAGCGCGGCCTCGCGACGTTCCGCGTCCAGCTCCGAGGGCAGGTCGTCCACCAACACCACCGCAGACCGTCCCGTCGCGCGCCGATGGGCAGCCACTTGAGTGAGCCTCAACAAGAGCACCGCGGTCTTCTGTTGCCCCCGGGATGCCTCCATGGCCAACGACACCCCGTCGCGCTTCAAGACAAGCTCTGCGCGATGCGGCCCCATCAGGGTGTATCCCAGTTCCCGCTCTCGATGCCGCCCGGACGCCAGGGCTTCGCGCAGATCGACGCCGTCCTTCCAGCCGCGGCGATACTCCCAGGTCATCCCATCCAGATCCGGCAACTGCCCACGCAACTCCAACAGGGTCTCCCACAGTCGTTCCAGATAGCCGCGCCGATAACGGTCCAGCGCTTCTCCCCGTTCTCCCAGTTCCCGCTCCCATCCCGTCAGCACGTTGTCCGGGAAGCCTCGCCTCAACGCCTCGTTCCGCTGATTCAATGCGCGTCGATAGCCCTGCAGGATCATCATGTACTCGGGCGCTTCGTGGAACAGCCCCCAATCCAGAAACGACCTGCGCTCCGCCGGCGACCCCGCCAGCAATTCGTGACTGTCCGGGTGGATGACCTGTACCGGTAACACCCGGGCCAGTTCGGACTGGGAGCGCACAGTGCGCCCGGCCAGTCGACCACGTGTTCCCGAGGCACCCTTGCGAATACCCATGCGGATTCGTTCCGACTGAAGGTGGGTCACCTGACCTGTGACCATCAGTTCCCGACTGCCCCTGTGGACAACGTGCTCGATGCGCGGCGTCCGAAAGGACCGTCCCGTGGCGAGCATATGAATCCCTTCCAGCAGACTGGTCTTGCCGGAGGCGTTGGGACCGACGATGAGATTCAGGCCCGGCACAGGATCGAGCCGGGCCCTTTCGAAGATGCGAAGGTTGAAGATGTCGAGCCGGGAGAGACTCATCCTCAAAGGCGGATAGGCATGACCACGTAAATCGCCCTGGGCATCACCTGGTCGCGAATGACGATGGAGGCCCCGGACATGCGGAACTTGATCTCCATGATCTCGCCCTCCAGATGATTCACCACATCCAGCAGGTAAGTGCTGTTGAAGCCGATCTCCATGGCCGGACCGGCGTACTCCACCTCCAGCTCTTCTTCCGCCTCTTCCTGTTCAGGATTGTGCGACTGCAGCTTGAGAAGGTTTTCGCCCAGTTCCATGCGTACCCCGCGCACCTTCTCGTTGGAGAGGATAGCGGTGCGCCCCAATGCCTGTTTGAGCAGTTCACGGTCCACCTTAAGCACATGGCCGTCGTCCTCGGGTACCACCCGTTTGTAATCCGGAAACCGCCCATCAATCAGCTTGGAGGTGAATTGCAGTCCGGCAAAGATGGCTCGCAGATGACTGGCGCCCAACTCAAGACGCACCTTGTCATCCACCCGCTCGAGCAAGCGGCTCAATTCCATCACCCCCTTGCGGGGCAGGATCAACTGCTGACTGTCCGGGGTTTCAACAATGGACTCGATCGCACACAAGGACAGTCGATGCCCGTCGGTGGCCACGGTGCGAACCGTGCCAGGCTCCACCTCGAACATCAGTCCATTGAGGTAATACCGTACATCCTGCACCGCCATGGCAAAGGAGGTGCGCTCCATGAGATCCAGCAATTCGCGCTGCGTCACTTCCAGCGAGAGATTGGCGCGCATTTCTTCCAGGGAGGGATAGTCATCCGCGGGCAGGGTGCTCAAGGTGAAACGGGAACGCCCCGAACTCACCAGCAACCGGTCTCCCTCGTGGTGCAACCCGACGGTTGCTCCCTCCGGCAATGCCTTGCAGATATCGAGCAGCTTCCGTGCGGGCACGGTCACCACACCCGGGCTGGCAACCGTGTGCTCCATGTCGGCCACCCATTCCACTTCCAGATCGGTGGCTACCAGCTCCAGTCGGGAGGTCTCCGCCCGGATAAGCACGTTGCTCAGTATCGGCATGGTCTGCCGTTTTTCCACGGCGCCGACGACTTGCTGTAGCGGTTTGAGCAGGCGTTCGCGCTCTATGCTGAATTTCATCAGGGAGACCCTTTAACAATGATCTTTTTAAAGACTTACTTTAGTAATAATAATTAGCAACCGGCACTGGCCTGGATAAGGCTCTGTTTCACCATATTTTTCATGAAGTTGCGCAACCTCAGGACTGTGCGCAGCCGCCCGGATAAGCCACGCACAAACTGTTGAGGGAATGTGGATAACTTTGGAAGCCGATTCTGTCCCGTGCTGTCCCACAGGTTATCAACAGTCCTGCCCACCGCCCACACCGGATCACCGGTCTCCAGCCCGGTTGGCCAGGTCAGCTGGTCAGCGTTCTCAGCAGGTTCACGAAGTCTTCATTGATGCGGGCATCTGATTCCCGCAATTCCTGAACCTTTCGACAGGCGTGCAGCACCGTGGTGTGGTCACGCCCCCCGAAGGCCTTGCCGATCTCCGGCAGGCTGTGATTGGTGAGTTCCTTGGAGAGCGCCATGGCCACCTGTCTTGGGCGGGTGATGGACCGGCTGCGCCGATTGGAATGCAGATCCGATACGCGGATCTTGAAGTACTCGGCCACGGTCTTCTGGATGTTGTCGATGGTGACCAGCTTGTCCTGCAGGGCGAGCAGGTCGTGGAGGGCCTCCTTGGCGAACTCCAGGGTGATGGCGCTGCCCGTGAAATGTGCATTGGCCAGCACCCGGCGCAACGCGCCCTCCAGCTCACGGATGTTGGAGCGGATCCGTTTGGCCACGAAGAAGGCCACCTCACTGGGCAGTTCCACCCCAGCCTCCTCAGCCTTGCGATTGAGGATGGCCACCCGGGTTTCCAGTTCCGCCGGTTCGATGGCCACGGTCAGACCCCAGCCGAAGCGGGATTTGAGGCGGTCCTCCAGACCATCCACTTCCTTGGGATACCGATCGCAGGTGAGGATCACCTGTTGCTGGCTCTCCAGCAGGGCATTGAAGGTGTGGAAGAATTCCTCCTGCGAGCGCTCCTTGCCCGCGAAGAACTGGATATCGTCGATCAGCAGGGCGTCCACCGAGCGGTAGTAGCGCTTGAACTCGTCAATGGAGTTGTGTTGCAGGGCCTTGATCATGTCGGCCACGAAACGCTCCGAGTGGAGGTACACCACCTTGGCCCCGGGGCGATGGGCCAGAATGGCGTTACCGATGGCGTGCATCAGGTGGGTTTTGCCCAGTCCTGTACTTCCATACAAGAATAACGGGTTGTAGGCCATGCCCACGTTGCCGGCCACCTGAAGGCTTGCCGCCCGGGCCAGTTGGTTGGACTTGCCTTCGACGAAATTATCGAAGGTGAAATTGGGGTTCAGGTTGTTGGTGAACTGAGGTGAACTGGCCGCTGGCTGCGGCGCCGCCTCCTGCTGCGGTTGCCGCATGGCTGTATTGCGGGCTCCGTGCGGGCCATTGCCCTGACCGGCGCCGCCGGGAGCGTTGGCGGTTCGGGCAGGCGCCTTGGCCGGAGCAGGGCGCTGGCTGCTGCCCACTTCCAGATGCACCCGCACCGAGTGTTCACCGGAGGTATCGTTCACCACCTGATCGATGCGTTCGAAAAAGTGATCTTTCACCCAGTCCAGCACGAATCGATTGGGTGCGAGCAGGCGGAGGACCTCCGGCTCCTCCACCGCATGCAGTGGACGTATCCAGGTGTTGAGCTGTTGTTCGGAGAGTTCGCCCTCCAGGCGCGTGACGCATTGCTGCCAAAGGGAGCTGCCGACCAAGGGTAATTCTCCAGGGCTGGTGGTGGATAAACGCGCCAGTCTACTCTGGGCGCGGAAGAGTTATCCACACCTTTTTCCACATCCTGATCACCCTTCCTGGGCCACGACATTGACACCCACGGGAATCGCGGGTACTTTTACGCGCCTTGGATGGGGTGTTCCGTCCACTCACTCATTAGAATCTATCCTGGTCCGCCATCATGAAAAGAACATTCCAGCCCAGTAACCTGCATCGCAAGCGCACCCATGGTTTCCGTGCCCGCATGGCCACCCGTGGCGGCCGCAAAGTGCTGGCTGCGCGCCGCGCCAAAGGCCGCGCCCGTCTCTGCCCCTGATCCATTGGCCCGGCCAGCCGGCAGGCTCGCAGACAGGGGTTTCCCCCGCGCCGCCAGGCTGACCTGCGCCAGCGACTACCAACAGGTGTTCGCTGGCGCCCACCGGGTTTCGGAAGCACCCTTTACCGGACTCTGGCGTCATCACCCCAGCGACGCGCCGCAAACCGCGCGACTGGGGATGGCAGTGGCAAAACGCAACGTGCGACTCGCCACACAGCGCAACCGGATCAAACGCCTGATCCGGGAATCGTTTCGACATCATCGGGATTCACTGGGGGCCATCGATATCGTGGTCCTTTGCAAACCCCGGGCCGAACGCTACAGCAACGAGCAGTTGCGTGAAGCCCTGGACCGACTCTGGCAACGGATGAGTATCCAATGCGAAAGATCCTCGTCTTCCTGATCCAGGTCTACCGATACACGCTCAGTCCGTTCGTCGGGCAACATTGCCGTTTTCTGCCCACCTGTTCCTGCTACGGGATTGAAGCCATCGAACGCCACGGTGCCCTGTATGGCTCCTGGCTGACGATCAAGCGGCTTGCCCGCTGCCATCCTTGGTGCGAGGGCGGGTATGACCCCGTTCCGGACCCCGCTCACGGCCATCATCGACCCCCGCGAAATCATGGATAACCTCCGTCCAATACTCTACCTCACTCTCGTCTTCCTGCTGTTCCTCATCTGGCAGGCCTGGCGTGTGGACTACGGTCCTCAGCCCGAGTTCTCCCCCGACCGTTCCGATGCCGCGCATCAGGAGGCAGGCGAGCGCCGTGATGACATGCCCGATGCCCCCGATTCCGAGGCCCGGGATGCCCCCATGGAGGCCGATGCCATCACTGGCATCGAGCGTCAACAGATCCGCGTGGTCACCGACACGCTGGACCTGCTGATCGATACCCGCGGCGGTGATCTGGTACGTGCCGATCTGCCCAGTTATCCGGTGAGCCTTCGGGAGCCCGACAACCCGGTGAGGCTGCTGGATGAGCGCACCCGCGACTATGTGGCCCAATCCGGTCTGATCCATGACCGTGTGCCCAATGTGGAACACGCCGGACGCGCCCCTTCACACCACGCCATCTTCCGCGCCGAGCAGACAGAGTTCCGCATGGAAGACGGGCAGGACGAACTCCGCGTGCCGCTCACCTGGGAAAGTGAAGACGGAATCCGCGTCACCAAAACCTACACCTTCCGCCGCGGCGACTTCCTGGTGGACGTCAGCCACCAGGTGGAGAACATGAGTGACCAGCCCTGGACCGGTCGGCAATACCGTCAGTTGCGCCATGGGCCCACACCCGACCGTGACTCCTGGTTCCTGTACACCTTTACCGGCGCTGCCTACTACGATGGCCGCTATGAAAAGGAACGCTTCGAGGATCTGGCCGAGGACGTTCGCGAGCGCAATATCACCGAGGGCTGGATCGCCGTCATCCAGCACTATTTCCTGAGCACCTGGGTACCCTTCGATGACGAAGTCAACCTGCTCTACACCCGGGAGGTGACCTCCGGAGGTCAGCCTCAGTACATCATCGGCCTGCGTTCCGAACCGGTGACCATCGAACCGGGCGGGCAGGGTGAACTCAATTCCCGGATCTGGATCGGCCCCAAGGCCCAACAGCCCTTGTCCGAAATCCGGGATGGCCTGGAACTGACCGTGGACTACGGCATTTTCACGGTGCTCTCCGCCCCCTTGTTCTGGCTGCTGCGGGTCATCCATGACTTCGTGGGCAACTGGGGCTGGGCCATCATCATCCTGACCCTGCTCATCAAGCTGGTCTTCTACAAGCTCTCGGCCACCAGCTATCGTTCCATGGCCAAGATGCGTGCGGTCCAGCCCAAGATGATGGCGCTCAAGGAGCGCTTCGGGGACGACAAGCAGCGCATGAACCAGGCGCTGATGGAGCTGTACAAGAAGGAAAAGATCAATCCGCTGGGAGGGTGTCTGCCCATCCTGGTGCAGATTCCCGTCTTCATTGCCCTGTACTGGGTGTTGCTGGAAAGCGTCGAGCTACGGCAGGCTCCCTGGATCCTGTGGATTCAGGACCTGTCCGTGCGCGATCCCTACTTTGTGCTGCCGCTGCTCATGGGCGCCAGCATGATCGCCCAGTACAAGCTGAACCCGGCGCCCATGGACCCGGTCCAGCAGAAGATCATGATGGCCCTGCCCATCATCTTCACGGTGTTCTTCGCCTTCTTCCCGGCGGGTCTGGTGTTGTACTGGTTGTCCAACAACCTGCTGTCCATCGCTCAGCAGTACTACATCACCCGGAACATCGAGGCGGCCATGGTCAAGCCCGGTGGCAGCCCGCCCAAGGGTTCCCGTGGCAAGCAGGATGATGATGACAGCGCGGGTGATTCGGGCACTGATAGCGCCGATGCCAGCGCCACCAGCCCGGGCCAGGCGGACAGTGAAGCCGCCAGCGAGACCCGTGCCGAGTCGCCTGCAGAACCCGAGGCAAAGGCCGACGATCAAACCGACGAAGCACCGTCGCAGCCACCCAAGGCCCAGACCACGAAATCCGCCCAGAACAAGGGGGGTGCAGGCAAGGGTTCGCGCCGGAAGCGCCCACGGGGTGGTAAATCGCGTAAGTGATCCATGGTGATCGGGGCCGACGCCGATACCATTGCCGCCATCGCCACCCCACCGGGGCGCGGTGGCGTGGGTATCGTGCGCGTCTCCGGCCCCCTGGCGCGCACTGTGGCCCAGGGGTGCCTGGGGCGGGTTCCGGCCCCGCGCAGGGCCCTGCTGACGGACTTTCAGGATGCCTCGGGGCAGGCCATCGACACCGGCCTGGCTCTGTTCTTTGCCGGGCCCCATTCCTATACCGGCGAGGATGTTCTGGAGCTGCAGGGCCATGGGGGGCCCGTCATCATGGACCTGATCCTGGCCGCCTGTGTCGACCGGGGTTGCCGGTTGGCCCGGCCAGGTGAGTTCACCGAGCGTGCCTTTCTCAATGACCGCCTGGACCTGACCCAGGCCGAAGCCGTGGCCGACCTGATCGACGCCGGCTCGGCCGCTGCGGCCCGCAGTGCCCGCCGTTCCCTGGAAGGCGGGTTTTCCCGTTGCGTGGACGAATTGCTTACCGCGTTGACCGAGTTGCGGGTCTACGTGGAGGCGGCCATGGATTTCCCCGACGAGGAACTGGAACTGCTTGAGGACACAGGCATCGGCCAGCGCCTGGACGCGCTGAGCAGCCGCCTGGACACCCTCGTGGAAAGCGCCCGCCAGGGCAATCTGCTCCGTGAAGGCGTCCATCTGGTGATTGCGGGACGTCCCAATGCCGGCAAGTCCAGCCTCCTCAATCGCCTGGTGGACCGGGAAGCCGCCATTGTCACTGCCATACCCGGCACCACCCGGGATGTTCTCAAGGAGCAGGTCAGCCTGGATGGCCTGCCCCTGCACCTGGTGGACACCGCCGGTCTGCGCGAGTCTGATGACCCTGTGGAACAGGAAGGCATCCGCCGGGCCTGGGCCGAAATCGAGAAGGCCGATCTGGTGCTGCTGGTGGTGGATTCCACCCTGGGCGAGGGGGAGGCCGAGGCGGACATCCGCCGTCGCCTGCCCGAGAAGCTCCGGGTGATCACGGTTCATAACAAGCTGGATTGCCTGGATGACGTCCCGGTGGACTGCAGCGATAGCCTGTACCTCTCTGCGCGCACCGGCGAGGGCATCAGCACCCTGCGGGAGCTGCTCAAGCAGCATTTGCATTACGATGGCGACCCGGAGGGCCTGTTCACTGCTCGCCGCCGCCACCTGGATGCCCTGGACCGCACCCGGCAGCATATCCATGAAGCCCGCCAGCACTTCCACGCCACCCAGGCCCCGGAGTTGATGGCCGAAGAACTACGCCTGGCCCAGGACACCCTGGGAGAAATCACCGGCAAGGTGACCTCCGATGACCTGTTGGGGCAGATCTTTTCCTCCTTCTGTATTGGGAAATGAAGTAGCCAAACAGATCCAAATCCCTTAAAAAAAACAATATTTTTTCAAGGGTATTATTCCGAAGCTGGTAGCCAAGCTCGCCAAGAATCCAGAAATCCCCCCGATTGTTGCACCATGTGCTCGCCGTGCCGCATGGCCGGCACGGGTCAGCATTCCGGGTATCTCGCGGAGGGTGAGGCCATGACGCGCCGGGGTCCGTCGTGACCACTGTGCGCATCCAGTCGCGCTGCCCGATTCAAGCGCCCGCCTTCACCCCGGAACGCGGAACCCCCTGTGTGAATCCATTTCGTCGAAGAAATTGGTATTTTTTGCCAAAAATTGGATTTTAAATCGTTTGACTGCTAGATTTGTCCAGTCATATCACTCACTGCACCTGAGGCACCTCAAATGCTCATCGAGATGACTGTGGCCAATTTTCGGTCATTTCACGAGGAACAAACCTTTACCCTGGCGAAGGGTAAGGGTGGTGAAATGATGGATACCAATACCTTCAGCACGGCAGCTCCCAATAACATCGGCCTATTGCGCTCAGCAGCCATTTACGGGCCGAATGCCAGCGGCAAATCAAATTTGTTCTTGGCCCTCCAAGCAATGAAGCGAGTGGTCCTGGAGTCCGCCATTAATCTGCAACGGGGGGATAAGTTGCCCGTCACACCCTTCCGGTTGACCCCCGAAGCGCGTCAGTCACCCAGTGAATTTGAAGTGACCTTTCTGGTTGACGGTGTACGCTACCAATACGGATTTACAGCCACCACTGACCGCATCCATGAGGAATGGCTGCTGGCCTATCCCAAGGGCCGATCGCAACGATGGTTTAGTCGTGCCTGGAATCCAACTGAGCAGCATTATGATTGGGACTTAGGCAGTAACCTGACAGGTGAAAAGCAGCTTTGGGTAAAATCCACTCGTGATAATTCCTTGTTTTTATCAACGGCTGTTCAGCTCAACAGTGAGCAGTTACGACCTGTTTTTGATTGGTTCCAAAAAACTTTACGCCTGGCCAATGTTGGCGCCTGGGGACCTGGATTCAGTGCATCACTGTGTGAAAGCAGCGATAAAAAAAAGATCATGGACTTTCTTCATGCTGCTGACTTGCATATTGATGACATTTTGGTAGAAACCAAACCATTTGACCTTGATGCATTGCCGGAGGATATGCCGGGATCGCTACGTGACGTCATCGCCGAGGACCTAAAAGGCAAGAAAGTCATTGATATAAAAACTGTCCATAAAGATAGTCAGGGTCATGATGTAACCTTTGACTTTAGCGATGAGTCTGAAGGTACACAAAAGTTGTTTTCATTCGCAGGGCCCTGGATTGACTCGCTTACCAACGGTTACGTACTGTTCATCGACGAACTTCACGACAACCTTCATCCTAGTCTGGTTCAGTTTCTGGTCCAGCTGTTTCACGATAACGAAACGAACAATAATAATGCTCAACTGGTTTTTACCACGCACGAGACATCTATTTTGAATCAGAACGTTTTCCGTCGTGATCAGATCTGGTTTTGCGAAAAGGATAAAAGCCAATCTACCATGCTCTACCCGTTAACCGATTTTAGTCCCCGCAAGGGACGTGAAAATCTGGAGGCGGCTTATCTTTCGGGTCGGTATGGCGCCTTGCCGTTTACTCGGTCACTGAAACAGGTTGGGTGATGGGTACGGATAATCTTTTCCATAAACGCCGGGCCAAAAGTATAAAACGGTTGCAACGACGTGCCGCAAGGCGTGATCCGTATGCCAAAGTGCTTATTGTTTGCGAAGGCGAGAAAACTGAGCCCTACTATTTTCAAGGGCTTAGAAGTCACCATGACTTGAACACTGCCAACGTAGAGGTTTGCGGCGAATGCGGTTCGGACCCAGGTGACGTGCTGCGGTATGCCAAACAACGCTATCGTGAAGAAAAAGACGCAGGCGATGCATTTGATAAGGTCTTTTGTATTTTCGATAAGGACGCTCACGCAAACTATGACGAAGCTCTAAACGCTATCGCCCAGTCACAGCCACGCGAGACCTTCATTGCGGTAAATTCAGTGCCATCCTTCGAGTACTGGTTGCTGTTACATTTTACCTACAGTACCCGACCCTATTCAGCGTTACCAGGTAACAGTGCGGGCAATCAGGTGCTCTCCGAGCTCAAAGCCTATTTGCCAAACTATGAAAAAGGAGCAGACAACATGTTTGCCCTGCTGCTTGGTCAACTGGAATTTGCCAAGAGTAACGCCGCACGCTCTTTACGCGCGGCCAAAGAGCACGGAACCGATAACCCATCTACCCGAGTGCATGAGCTAGTGGAATTTTTGCAGTCCATAAAAGATGGACCATTATAATGCCGAAAGAGGTGGCGATGATTTTGCCTGAATACACCGATTTCGAGTGGTCCTGTCTACGGCACCCCGGACATTCGAGCAACACAAGAGGTATCGCTATCTGCTGCCCTTGCAAAACCATTGCACGCTGTCCGTGCTCCAGCAATTTGATACAGCATCTTTTTTCTGAGCTTTTGTTTCCGATATCGGAAAAGAGGGGGCCATCCTGACCCTGCCCGGACCGGCCCAACCCGTCGACTCGGTGCTGCCGCCGCTGCTCAAGGCGCTGGAGCAGGGCGGCACTGCCGTGCTGCAGGCCCCGCCGGGGGCCGGCAAGACCACGCGCGTGCCTCTGGCACTGCTGGGCGTGCCCTGGTGTCGGGGCCGTATTCTCATGCTCCAGCCACGCCGACTTGCTGCGCGGGGGGCTGCCGTCTTCATGGCCTCGCAACTATGCGAGCCGGTGGGGCAGACCGTGGGCTACCAGACCCGCCTGGAACGCAGGCTGGGGCCCGATACCCGCATTCAGGTGATCACCGAGGGGATCCTCACAAGGCGTCTGCAGCAGGATCCCGGCCTGGAGGGCGTGGACCTGGTGATCTTCGATGAATTTCACGAACGCAGCCTGATCTCCGATCTGGGACTGGCCCTGTGCCTGCAGGCCCGGGAGCTGCTGCGGGAGGATCTGCGTCTGCTGGTGATGTCGGCCACACTGGATGCCGAACCCGTGGCCCGCATCATGGGTGATGCGCCGGTCATCACCAGCGAAGGGCGACACCATCCGGTGGAAATCCACCACCTACCGCCCAGTCGATCACCCCGTCCGGACATGGAATCCTTGATGGTGAACACCCTGCACCGGGTGTTGCAGGAGGAAACGGGGAGTGTGCTGGCCTTTCTTCCGGGGCAGCGGGAGATCCAGCGCGTCGCCCAGGGGCTTGAGGCCCGGGATCTGCCCGCCGGGGTAAGGGTGCTGCCCCTGTATGGCCGCCTCCCGGTGGAAGCCCAGCAGCAGGCCGTGGCCCCGGCTTCGCCCGGAGAGCGCAAGGTGGTCCTCACCACCGATGTGGCCGAAACCAGCCTGACCATCGAGGGCGTTCGCGTGGTGGTGGACAGCGGATTGGCCAGAAAACCCCGCTTTGACCCCGCCTCCGGCATGACCCGTCTGGAGACCCAGCGCATCAGCCGCGCCTCGGCCACACAGCGCACCGGCAGGGCAGGGCGCCTGGAACCCGGAGTCAGCCTGCGGCTCTGGACCCAAGGCGACGAACAGGCCATGCCGGCCCAACGCGTGCCCGAGATCCTTGAGGCGGATCTGGCGCCCCTGGCGCTGGAACTGGCCTGCTGGGGCGCCGATCCCCAGGAACTGGCCTGGCTGGATGCACCCCCCATTGGGGCGCTGGCCCAGGCCCGTACCCTGTTGCAGGCCCTGGGTGCCCTGGATACTTCCCATCGACCCACGGACCACGGCCGCCGCATGGCCACCCTGGGCGTGCATCCCCGCCTGGCCCATCTGCTGTTGTCCGGCAAGCGCCTGGGCCAGGAGCCCGCGGCCTGCCAGTTGGCCGCGCTGCTGGAAGAACCTGACCTGTTGATGGGGCTGGATGGCCCGGCCCAGGTGGATATCCATCTGCGTCTGGAGGCCCTGGAGGGCCGTGAGATCCCCGGACACCGGGCCAACAAGGGCGTACGTCACCGGGTGCGGGAGCAATCCCGGCGCCTGGCGGAGCGTTTGTCACGCACACAGGGCAAGCCGGCCTGCGATACCCAACCCCGTGAGCCCGTGGGACTGCTGCTGGCCATGGCTTATCCGGACCGCATCGGACTTCGCCGCGAGGGCGCCCAGGCCCGCTATCGGCTGAGCGGCGGCCGGGGCGCTGCCCTGCCCGCCCAGGAATCCCTGGGAGGCCAGGAGTGGATCGTGGTTCCCAGCCTGGATGCTGGACAGCGGGAGGCCCGTGTCTTCCTCGCGGCACGGCTTGCCCGGGAGGATCTGGAGCACCACCTGGCAGAGCGTTTCACACTCTGTGAACGGATCACCTGGGATGCCAAGGCTGGCGCGGTCCTGGCACAACGTGAGCGGATGCTGGGCAGCCTGCCAGTGAGCACGACGATCGTGGACCAACCCGATCCCGAAGCCATACGCGCCGCATTGCTGCAGGGGATTCGTCAGGCGGGGCTGGACACCCTGCCCTGGACGCCCCAGGCAGAAGCCCTGTGCCAGCGTGTGCGCTTCCTGCATCGCACCCTGGGCAATCCCTGGCCGGATCTTTCCCGGGAGGCCCTGCTGGAGGATATGGAGGGTTGGCTGGGCCCCTGGCTGACCGGAATGAGTCGCTTGTCGCACCTGGCCCGTCTGGATCTGCATGCCATCCTGATGGCCCGTCTGGAATGGCCCTTGCCCCGGGACCTGGACCATCTGGCCCCCACCCACTGGACACTTCCGGGTGGAGCACGGGTGCGTCTGGATTATGGCCAGGGCGAGGTGCCCGTGCTGGCGGCCCGCTTGCAGCTGCTGTTCGGCCTTACGGAAACCCCGCGCCTGGCACGGGGACGGGTGCCGGTGATGGTCCACGTCCTGTCACCCGCGCAGCGCCCGGTACAGATCACTCAGGATCTGGCCGGATTCTGGGAACGCACCTATCCCGAGGTGAAGAAGGATCTCAAAGGGCGCTATCCCAAACATGCCTGGCCTGAAGACCCCCTCACGGCACCGCCCCGACGGCGCTGAACCCGCGCATCCCACTATCCACAGAACCTGTGGATAACTGTGTGGGTAAAATGTCGGGAACTCTCGCAATCCCCCGTGTGGCCGCCCCCCTTGGCCAGTTTGATCAAAATTTGATCAAACACTATAAGTGACTGTTTTTCAGATTTTTTAATCAATCCATGGCCAGTGGATTTGTCAAGACTTGACAAGCGAACACACTCAAGTGGAGCACGAATGACTGTTGCATGCGCCTGGGGAAATCCCGAGTTTCACGCCTGGGCTAACCGGCTCGACACCCTCTCACCGCCTCGCAGAGGTGTTGACTTTCCTCTCGGCATATGGAGTAATTTCGGTCGCTGCGTCGCCCCGCAGGGGCGTGGCAAGGATCGCTTGAACACAGGGGCTTGAAGCCCAGCCAAGGAGTGGCCACATGAACCAGCCCGTCAGCGGGTGCCAGCGCACCCAACCCCGTCGATGCCCATCCGTGCCATCGTCCGGCCTCCGCACCGGGCTCCATGGGAAGATGCCCGCCCGGCAACACGCTTGGCCCTCTCGCTATCGTCCCCCCCTGTGGCCCTGGCTATGCCTGCTCATGCTGCTCACCGGCTGCAGCAGCCCGCAACTACGGGTCGATCTGCACTCCACCGCCAATCTCAATCTCAGTGACGAAGGACAGCCCCTGCCTGTGGTGGTGCGGGTCTATCAGCTCAGTGACCTGAAGGCCTTCGAGGATGCCGATTTTCGCGACCTGTGGCTGCATGACCTGCAGGCCCTGGGCGATACCGCGCTCAGTCGCAAGGAGTTGATCCTGAACCCGGCCCAGCAGGCGGATCTGCAACTGCAGCGTCATCCGGAGGCGGTCTACCTGGGGGCTGTAGCCATCTTCCGTGAACCTTCGGACCCCGCCTGGCGTGACGTCACCCCCTTGCCGAAGGGCTATGTCGGCAAACGCATGGATCAGCGTCTCACCGTCAGCTTGCGCGGTAACCAGCTGACCATTCAGGAATAATCCCGAATACTGGCCAGGGAAGGGCAGGTACATGACAGCCATCCGCAAGGTGATCTGGAGCGAGGGCATTCTCCTCGGCCAGCAGCATTTTCAAGCCTGGGACCGTTACCACGAACAGGCATTGATCGAGCGGTTCCGCATCACCCATCCTCGCAGTTGGGGTCTGCATCGACTGCGTCTGGATCCGGACGCCCCCGCCATGGGCATCTGCCGCATCCTCGAGCTGGAAGCCATCCTTCCGGATGGGCGCCTGGTCACGGTAGACCCTTTCGATGATGCACCCCTGGCCTGTGAACTCCCCGATGCCGCGCGAGAGCCGGTCGTCGTTTATCTCCTATTGACCCGCGAGCGCCGAGCCCTGGGCATGACAGGATATGAAGCCGCCGGCCATCGCCGCGGCGCCTGGCAGGTGGACTATGTGGAACTGGCCGATGAGCACGACACCCAGCGTCAGCAGGAAGTGGCCCTGGGCCGACTGAACCTGATCCTGGGCACCGAAACACCCGCGGATCCCGATCTGATACGTCTTCCTGTCACCCGGCTCACCCCACGCATGGGCGGTGGATTTCAGATCGACGACGACTTTGTTCCGCCCCTGCTCAGCATCGAGGCATCACCCGCACTGCAGCGTTTCACCGGGCAGCTTGCAGAGCGCATTCGACTCCAGTCCCGTGAACTGGCCGGGGAATGCACGGTGTGCAAACCCGCCGACCGTCATCTCGTCCATGCCATGAGTGGCTGTCTGCAGCGCTTTCTGATCCGTCTGGAACACCTGCGAGCCATGGAATCGAGCCATCCCGAAGGGCTTCACCTGGCGCTGGCAGAGACCTGCGCGGAAATCCAGTCACTGGTACCGCAGGATGACGAAGACCGGACGCTGCCCCTCTATCGACATGAGGATCCAGCCTCGGGCCTGCGGATGCTCCAGGCACACCTTTGGGAGCTGCTGGATCGCTTCCGTGCCCTGCACACGCGCCCTCCTGTCCTGGAGCCGCTTTCCGAGGGTCGATTCCAGGCGCGTGATCTGACGCGCAGCCTTTCCTCGTCGCAACTCTTGTACATCACCGTCAGAACCGAGCGGGAGGATACGGACTGGATCAGGGATTTCCCTCGTCAGGCCAAGGTGGCCAGTGCGGATCAGCTGGATCTGCTGATCCGCACGGCCCTGCCGGGGGTATCGCTCTGTCATCTGCCGCGTCCCCCAGCGGATCTGCCCGTGCCAAGGGGACGGGAGTGTTTTCGACTGGAACCGCAGGGCGAGTCCTGGCAAGCATTGCTGGAGAGCGACAGTCTGGGCATCTTCCTGCCCGCAGGCCTGCGGCATCTGCAACTGGAACTCATGGTGGGGGACCGGGAGGCCACATGAAGAATCCCTATCTTCACTGCGCCGGTCCGCTGCTGTTGACCCTGACGGCCCTGAACGAGCCCGACCAGAACCCATCTGATGCCTCCACCTGGCGCCAAAGGGTCCTGGAAGACATGGAGCAATTCAGCCGGCGTGCCCAGGCAAGAGACCTTCCGGGACCGGGCGTGCAGGATGCCCGCTATGCCCTGACCGTGCTGGTGGATGAACGCGCCATGGCGCTCACCGATGCCCTGGCTCAGTCCTGGGCCGAAGAACCCCTGCAGGTGACCCTGTTCGGCGAGTATCGCGGTGGTGAGGGTTTTTTCGAGCGTCTCGCCGAGCTACGCCAGCACCCCCGCGACCATGCGGACCTGCTGGAACTGTATCTGTGCTGTCTGCATCTTGGACTGGAGGGGGTCTATCGTCTTCGCGGGCCGGAACGGCTGGAGTCCCTGAAGAGTGATCTGCGCGAACAGGTGCAAAAACTGCAGGAATCGGACGATGACCCAACCACCGCCGCATCCCTGGCCGGGAAGAATACCCGATACCGGTCGCGACCTGTGCCTCTTTCCATCCGCGGCATCAGCCTCACCCTCCTGGGTCTTATCCCGGTACTCGTATTCTTCCAGGGCTGGCAATTGCACACCCTGGACCGGAACCTTAGCGTCACGCTGGACAGCCATGTTGAAGCCATCTCACGCGCCCTGCCGATCCAGTCCGTCAGGCGGGTGCTCCCATGACCCACCTTTTAGCCCGTCTTCGAAGTCCCCTCATGCGCCTGGCCGGGCCGGCAGCAGGGCTTGTGGTGGCCCTTGGACTGGTGGTCCTGTTCTGGTCGGACATTCGAACGGGCCTGGACCGGGTGCCCCTATGGCTGCTCTGGGCGTTCCTGCTGATCTTGTGTGCCGGTTTGCTGGTGTGGTGGCGTGCGCGCATCCAACGCGACCGCACGCCGATCAACGATCCTGCAAACGGTTCCCGGGATGCTGTTGATGAAGAGTGCCGGGACCTGAATGAAGCGCTCAAGGCCATCCATGCGCGTCTGGAATCCACCCCGTCAGCCCGAATCGGCCTTCGCCGCCGACAGGTCGCAGCACCGTGGTATCTGCTCATGGGGCCGAGCAACAGTGGCAAGACCCGGCTCCTGAATGGCTATACCCAGGTCGCAGGTCAGGGTTCGCAGGAGACGGCTGCCCGTGCAGCGGTCGAATTCCGGCTCCTGAAAGGTGCCGTATGGGTGGAGCTTCGGGGGAAGGTCATCGAGCAGGCGGATCGTCAGGACCTGTGGCGACACCTGCTGGACCGTTTGCGCCAACACCGATCCCGCCAGCCCCTCAAGGGCCTGATCCTGACCCTGAGCCTGCCGGCGCTGCTGGAGATCGACCCGCCACAACGGGATGCACTGGTGGGCATGTTGCGCCGCCACCTGCAGGAACTGTGTGAAACCCTGGGCCAGCTCCCGCCGGTGCATCTGATGCTCACCCACATGGATCAGATACCCGGGTTCACCTGGCTGGCGCCGGTCCTGGCGGACGAAGATGATCGGGTCTGGAGTTTTGCACTGAACCCTCAGCGGGACACCCTGCCACAGCTGGATGAGGCCTTGGGCGATCTTCTGGAGGACCTGGACCGAAAGCGACTCAGGGCACTGGACCTTGGCCGCGATCCGGTCAGGGGGAGTGAGATCATCGCCTTTCCCCATCGCATGGAGCGGGCCGCCGGATGCCTGCGGGATGCACTCACACGCTTGTGTCGCCCCGAACCCGGACAGGAGATGCCCCCCATACTGACGCTGTACCTGACCGGCACCACGGGGGCCGAAAACCGGACAGCCGAGGATACGGCGAGCCTGACCCTGGAGCGCATCCAGGGCGACCCCGCAACGGCCCAACCGACCCAACGCCAGGCGTTTCGCACCATGGCACTGCAAGGGACCCTGCTCATCCTCACGGCGGCCTTGCTGGTATCGTCCTTGACCCTGCTGCATCCCGCCAAGCGGACCCAGGCGGACCTGATGGGCGCCAGTGCAAGCCTGCTGCAGGCGCTGTCCGACAACGTACAGGACCGGGAGCCCGAGATCCTTGCCAGCCTGGCGGCCATCCATGCCCATGGCCAGCGGCTGGAATCGCCCCATGGGCATGCGCCATTGCCTCTGCATCCTCTTCCCTGGTGGCCCCGAAACCAGGCTGTGGCCCTGGATGACAGCGTGGCCCGGGTGATGAACGCCATGGTCCTGCCTGATGCCCTCAACCTGCTGGAGGCGCGCATCCAGGAGCGCGCGCGCCAATGGATATCCCTCGAACCGGCGCAGCGGGAACTCGAACGCCCGCTCCACTATGAGGATCTGAGGCTTTATCTGATGATCCATTTGCCCGACCGTCGGGACGAGCACATCCTCCTGGAGGGACTGACCACACTGATGAGCTCCAGCCTGCCCTCCCATGGCCCGGTCCATCAACCGGATGCCTCGACCCTGGACGCACTCTGGCGTCGCTGGTTCGCCCATGGCCTGACACCCGACTCCCCCATGCAATCCGGGCTGGTAGCCAAGGTGCGCAGCCAACTTCAGACGGAGGCCTCACCCCAGGCCGCCTATGCCCGGCTGCAGTCCCGGGCAGCGCGGGACATGGGCAGCGTTGTGCTTGAGGAAATCCTGGGGCGCGATGGGGCACGACTGATTCGGGCGGAGCACACGCTGCCGCGGCTCTACACTGCCAAGGCCTGGCAACAGTTCGCGCTCCCCACCATTGATGAATTGGTGCAGCAGGCCCTGCAGGGGGATTGGGTCACCCAGGACGACACCGACACCCACGCGGGACAACCGATGGACCCGGAACAGGTGGAGGCCCTGACCCATGACCTGCGCCAACGCTATCTGGACGACTACCAGGAGGCATGGCGAGACTTCCTGGCTGGTCTGAGCGTGATGCCCTTTCGCGATCTGTCTGCCGCCGCCGAAGGCCTGGGGCGGCTCGGTGCCGAAACCGGCCCCCTGACCCGCCTGGCCAGCTGGACCCATGACAATCTCACTCTGTCTGAATCACCCATACCTCTCCATGAGGCCCTGGGGACAATTTCCAGGGGCGTTGACACATCCAGCTTCCAACATCCCGTTCTGGCAGGAGGGCAGGATAACCCGGGGCCACTGCTGGCGTTGTTATCTCCGGAGGAGGACGCCCTGGTGAGCACCGCCCTCAGCGACCACCTGGATACCCTGCGGGCCATTGCTTCACATCTGGAATCCCTGATGGCCAGTGCCGATCCTGGCCGAGAGGCCCGGGTAGCCGCCGCCGGGCTCCTCCAGGGGCGGGGTGGTCACATCCCGTTGCAGGCGGCCTGGATGTCGACCTCCTCATTGCTGGCCGATCTCCCGGTTGCGGAACGCCCGATGCTCGAGCCCTTGCTGCGATCCGCGGTGCGCGAGCCCTGGCGAACCCTGGTGTACACAGCGGTCGGGGATCTGGAACGCCAATGGCAGGGACAGGTCATGGGCCCGTGGCGGGACGGTCTGGCGGGCCGTTTCCCCTTCGATCCCCAGGGGCGGGATGCTGCACTGGTGGACGTGGTGGATTTCTTTCACCCCGAGCAGGGCCTGCTCTGGGGTTTTGTTCACGAACATTTGAGCCCCTTCCTGCAGGACACCCGGGGCCCGTGGCGACCCCGGACCTGGATCGGCGTGGGACCCACGTTTTCACGGGGCTTCGTCCGGAACATGGCGCAGGCCGACGAGATCACCCGCAGCCTGTTTGCCCATGGCCAGGGAACGGCCCAATTGAGCTTTCACCTCTATCCCATGCCCAGCCCCGGTCTGAGCGAGGTGGTGTTCGAGAGCAATGGCCAGGTGTACCGTTACCGCAACGAGCCCCAGGAATGGCGGCGCTTCGCCTGGCCTGGTGATGCCGGCACACCCGGTGCCCGCGTTCGCGCCGTGGACCATCATGGCCTCGCCACTGGCGAGTACCGCCAGGAGGGCATCTGGGGTCTGTTCCGTTTGCTGCATGAGGCCCATGTAGAGGCCGATGACGGGGAGGGCCATGTTTATACCACCCGCTGGCAACTGCCCCATCAAGGCCAGGGCGACCCGCAGGAGATCCGTTTCCGGATTCGCCCCGATCGACAGCAGAATTTCCTGCGCCAGCAACTCTTCACCGGCTTTGAGCTGACCCGCTCACCCTTCCTTGGGAGTCGTGGATGAAGGCCATATCCCATCAAGCGTCGGCAGCACTGGATGACCCCGACTCCCTGATCCAGCGGGCAACTGCGCCTCTGCCCGAGGGCTCGGGCGTCGAGGATCCTCGCCATCATCCCACCCTGCTGGCCATCAAACAGGCCATGGGGCGTCTTCAGGGGACTGATTTTGACCAGGTCATACAGGATGCCAGCGGTTTCCTGGCCACTCAGGCCAAGGATCTGCGGGTGGCGGGATATCTTTGGCTGACGCTGATCACTCGCGATCAGATCGATGGACTCATCACCGGCACGGCCCTCTACCGAAAGTTGCTGGAATGCCAGGACTCCCCCATCCACCCCATCAAGCCTGCCCAGCGACGTGCTGCCCTGGACTGGCTCAACAGCGAACGCGTCAGGCTCCTGTTGAATCGACTGGGTGCCACCCCGGACACGGACGCGCTGGACCTCATCGAGGTTGACCTCGAGCACATTGAGACGTGTCTGGCCCAGGGGCCCTGGGATGATCCGGAAACGCCCCCCCGCTGGCAGGTGCTACGTCAGTGGCTTCAGGCCCGCCGAAAGGAGACGGTGACGGGCCAAGGCGCAAAGAGTGAGGCATCCGTTGCGCCGCAGGGGTTGGGCCAGAAACCCCAGCCCGAGCCATCACCACCCGCCATCGCAGCACAGGTTCCTGCGGGGATGGTGCATACCGCTGCGGAGGCCTTGCTGTCCACCGCCCGCGACCTGCACGACGCCCTGCTCAGGGAAGGCCGCCCCATCGAGGCCCTGGCCTTTGCCCGCGCCGCCCGCTGGGCGCCCCTGAGCCTGCCGCCCCACGACCAGGGCATCACCCGCATCCCGCCACCCCGCGCGGGGGGGTGGGCCTGCCTGGATGATGCGCAGGCCCGTGGCGACTGGGCGGGCGTGCTCAAAAGCGGCGCCGCCCTGTTCTTCGAACCGGGGTTCCACCTGGCCCTGGATCTGCAGCAGCGGCTGGCCATCGCCGCCGAACATCACCACGCCCATGATCTGGCCCTGGATATTCAATCCCAGGCCCGCGCCCTGATCCAGCGCCTGCCTGGTCTGGAAACCCTGCGCTTCGAGGATGGCCGACCCTTTGCCGATGCCACCACCCTCGCATGGCTGCGGGACGACCCTGCCATGGAATCCAGTCAGACCTTGCTGCCGACCTGCTCCTTACCGCCCGTCGATCACGATGCCCCGGCACCGGATTCCGATGCCCTCAAGGACCTGTCGGTGCCCGATGCCTGGCAGGCCCTGGAGCATTGGCCCATGGCCACCGAAAGACAGCGCCTGATGGTGGCAATTGCCCGCGCCGATCTTTGTCTACGGGCCCGGCGTCCGGATGTGGCGCTTCTGGTCCTGCAGGCTGCCCGGTCGCAACTGGAGACGATCAGGATTGTGGACTGGGAGCCGGCCATGGGCTGGACGCTGCTCACCCGTCTGCGCCAGGTGGCCATCACGCTGCACGGCCGGGGGCTGCCCCAGGAGGCGCTGATACAGGACTGTGAACAGGAGTTGGCGCGTCTGGACCCCAAGGCCGCCATGGAATCTTTCACCCTGCCCGAGGGGTGTGGTCGCGGACCACGCCCCGGGCCTGCATGACAAACCAACACCACAAGGATGAGGACCCTTGCCATGACCCGCAGTTTTCAGAATGAAGTACCCCGCGCACGTGTGAACATCGCCCTGGAGGTCAACCAGGGTGGCGGCCGCCGGAAGGTGGATCTGCCCTTCAAGATGCTGGTGATGGCTGATTTCAGCCACGGGCGTGCCCAGGGCCGCGTGGCAGAGCGCCCGCGCACGGTCGTTCACAGCGGCAATCTGCAGGCGGTGCTCAAGGACATGGCCCCGTCACTGCGCTTTACCGTGCCGGACAGGATCTCATCGCAGGGTCAGGAGATCCCGGTGGATCTGACCTTCGAGCACATGAAGGACTTTTCCCCCGAGGCAGTGGCAGCCCGGGTGCCTTCACTGGCCCGTCTGATGGCCATGCGCAATCTGCTCAAGGAACTCAAATCCAGCCTGCTGGACAACGCCGCATTGCGCCGCGAGCTGGATCGAATCGTTCGTGACGACGAAGAACTCAAGACCCTGCAGGGTCAGCTCAAGCGCCTGCTACCCCCGGCCGAGGCTTCATCACAAGACACCACCGAACACTGATCAGCCACTCAAGTCCGCAAACCCATCACCCGGGAAGACTGCAAGGAGATGCAGATGACCGCCACACAGACCGTGGACACCCCAAGTCAGGCAGCACCCTACGCCCGCCTGTGCAATCTGGCCGCCGTCACCCCCCTGGAACAGGGGCTGAATCTGGACCGTTTCAGCGATGCGGGGGAACTGGCCCAGGCCCCCCAGGGAGATCGCCTCACCGCCGCCCTGGGGGTGCTGCTGGACTTTCTGGAACCCCCTGCCACTGGCGGGAGCGCTGCGCGTATCGACAAGACCCTGGTGGATGATTTCATCGCCCGCATTGATGGCCTGATCGGCGAACAACTGGACGAGATCCTGCATCATCCTGAGTTTCAGCGGCTGGAGGCCGCCTGGCGCAGCCTGCAGTTTCTCACCGAACGGGCCGATCCCCGTGCCCACGTGAAGCTGGAACTGCTGGATGTGAGCAAGGAGGATCTTCAGGAGGATTTCGAGGATGCCGCTGACACCACCCAAAGCGGGCTGTACCGTCAGATCTATGTGCAGGAATACGACACCCCCGGCGGCGAGCCGGTCAGTGCGCTGATCTCCGACTACAGCTTCGACAACACCGCTCAGGACATCGGCCTGCTGGGGGAGATTGCCCGGGTGAGCGCCGCCTGCCACTGTCCCTTCATTGGTTCGGTGGGGGCCCGGTTCTTCGGCAAGCACAAGGCCAGCGAACTGCCCCGCATCCAGGACCTGGGGGCGCACATGGACCAGGCGGCCTTCATCCGGTGGAATGCCTTCCGGGACAGTGAGGACGCCCGTTATGTGGGCCTGACCCTGCCCCGGTTCCTGCTGCGCCTGCCTTACGGCCAGGATCACCCGGTGCGCAGCTTCTGCTATCAGGAGAACACCCTGGGGCCGGAACCGGACAAGTACCTTTGGGGTCATGCGGCTTTCGCCTTTGCCGCCAACATGGCCGAGAGCTTCCGGGATCATGGCTGGGCGGTGAACATCCGCGGCCCCGAATCCGGCGGCAAGGTGCCTGGCCTCCCCCTGCACCAGTACGACCTGGGCCAGGGCCTGCAGACCCGCATGCCCACGGAGTTTCTCATCTCCGAGAGCCGGGAACTGGAGTATGCCCGCATGGGCTTCATCCCCCTGAGTTACTACAAGAACCGGGATTTCGCCTGTTTCTTCTCAGCCAATTCCACCCAACGGCCCGGCGAATATCCGTCACCGGAAGCCACGGCCAACAGCCTGGTGAACGCCCGTCTGCCCTATGTGATGCTGGTGTCCCGCATCGCCCATTACCTGAAGATCCTGCAGCGGGAGAACATCGGCGCCAGCAAGTCCCGCCAGGTGCTGGAGGATGAACTCAATCAATGGTTGCAGACCCTGGTCACCCGCATGAAGGACCCGGACCCGGCCCTGGTGGCCAGTCATCCACTACGGGACGGGCGAGTCAGCGTCGAGGAGATTCCGGAAAACCCGGGGCTGTATGCCGTGAATCTGTTCGTGATGCCTCATTTCCAGATCGAGGGGGTGGATGTGCGGCTGTCCCTGGTGGCGCAGATGCCCAAGGACGCCGGGTAAATCACCCACTCCCAGATCCCCGCCCCGGTAAAGGGGCAAGCCCTTGAAGTCCCCAACCATCCATTGCAAGGAGAGCATGACATGGCCGTACCCGCCTACCTGAGCATCCGTGACGACCAGGGCGCCCCCGTGGAGGGGCCCGTGCAGATCACCGGCCGGCGCAACTCGGTGGAGGTGCTGCAACTGGATCACCAGATCCGCATCCCCACGGATTCCGACACCGGTAGCCTGACTGGCACCCGCAAACACGAGCCCCTGCGTTTCGTGAAGACCTTCGATAAGGTCTCCCCCTATCTCTACAAGGCCTGCAGCAACGGCCAGACCCTCTCGGAGGTGGTGATCAGCTGGTTCCGCATCGATGACAGCGGCAGTGAGCGGGAATACTTCCGCCATCGCCTGGAGGACGTGAAGGTGACCTCGGTGAAACCCACGATGCACAACGTCAAGGATCTGGAAAAGGAGCGCTATCCCCACCTGGAGGAGGTCTCCCTGCGCTACGGGCGCATCACCTGGACCTATGTGGACGGCAACATCGAATTCCAGGATTCCTGGGTCGAGGGCCGTTAGGAAACAGGCGCTCCAGAGCCCCTCTTCCTCCATGGAAGAGGGGTGCGGGTGCCACCGGTTCATCAAGGAAGAGAGGCCCCATGGACATCCTTCAATATCTTTGCCCACCGGGTGAGTTCACCCATGCCCGGGACGAGGCATGTTTGCGCGAACGCATGCACCTGGATCGTGCCGCCCGGGAGTTTGCGGAAGATTTCCCGGAACCGGCCCGGCGCCTGGGCCTGGACACACCGGAGAATCCGGGCCCGGGGATGGAAACCCTCCTGCAGGGGGTCGCGCGTATTCACGCCGACATCAGCCGGCGCCTGGATGATGACCTCCCGGAGATTGCCGGGGCATTGCTGGAACAACTGTGGCCCGGCGCCATGAGTGCCTATCCCGCCTGCACCATCCTCGCCTTTCAGCCGCGACTGCGAGGCGGCATGACACAGACGGTGCCAGCCGGAGCCATGGTGGAAAGTGATCCGGTGGGCAACGAATCCACCCGTTGCCGCTTTCGCACCGTTACCGAATTGACCCTCCACCCCCTGGAACTGGTGAGTATCGAAACAGCAGATACGCCCGGCGGCACGCGGGTATCCCTGTGTTTTGAAGTCCATGACCCCCGTGGTGCCTCAACAGTGCTGCCCGAGTACCTGGATCTGTATGCCGCCGATCCGCGTGGCAGCGCAGAACTGGTCCATGCCCTGCGTCACCACACCCGGACCCTGAGCCTGTGGGTGGAAGGGCAGGGAGAACATCCCCTGGTCGGGGACCGGGTTGTCGACACTGCCCCCCGCCCCTGGCAGGCCCCCATGACGCCATGGGTGGACGCCTCCCACGCCGGGCTGCACCTGCTGCAGGACTACCTGCATTTTCCCGAGGCCTTTCGCTTCCTGAGGCTGTACACCGGAAGCCGTGAGCGCCTCCCCAGGGAAACCGGGAAATTCACCCTGCACCTGCAACTGGATGTGCATCTGCCCACCTGCATCCCTGCGACCACCCAGAGCCTGCGGCTGCACTGCGCCCCGGCCATCAACCTGTTTGAACACACCGCCGAGCCCATCGCCAGGGAACCGGGTCGTTCCCGTTATCCGGTATTACCCGATGCCCGGGCACGGCAATCCATCCATGCCCACCGGGTGGAACAGATCATCGGGATCAATGGTGCCAACGCCCAGCGTCGGTCTTACCGCCCAGCCCTGACCCTTGGCATGGCCGAGGACCAACCCCTTTACCAGGCCCTGCCACGGCCGGGGCCCAATGGCCGCTGGCAGACCTGGCTGGACCTGGATCCTGCCGAAGCCGTATTCCCGGAAACCCTGTCCTGCCGCTTGTTGGCCCATAACGGGGATCTGCCCCACCGCCACCTGGGTCCCGGCACGACCGTTCACGGGGTGAAGGACATCCCGGATACTCTGAAAGTGACTCATCTCATTCGTCCGACGCCGCATTATCCGCCGTCGGATCGGGCGCGGTGGCGATGGGATCTGGTGTCCCTGGTCTGCCTGCGTCAACAGGGAATGATGTCCACCTCGGCACTGCGGCAGGTGATGCAATTGCTGGATCGCAGTGGCAGCGCGTCACAGCGGCGCCGGCTTGAGGGCCTGGGGGAGCTCACCGTCACCCCCTGCAACCGCATGGTACGCGGGGCCGTACTCCATGGCCTGGAAGCCCGCCTGCACGTGGATGAGGACCATTTCGCCGGCGAGGCGGATCGGGTGCTCTTTGCCTCGGTGCTGGAGCGTTTCCTGAACCACTACGCACCACTCAACAGCTTTGTCCGGCTGTACCTGGAGCATCGCCCGGATTCGGGCTTGATGCCGGTGGAATCTCGACCATCCCTTCGTGTTGCTGGTGCCGTGACCGGCCTGGGGGATCTTCCATGAGCCCCGCAAGGCGGCCTGCAGGTGCTCCTGACCCACAGGTGAACAAACGCCTGCGACAGGGTGGCCTGTTGGAATGGATGCGTGTTCATCTGCATCGGGAAGAACCCGTGATGGTCTCGCCGGATCCTGGGTTGTCCTTTCCCTCGTCGCCACTGAAGACCCTCCCGGACAGCCAGGGTCGGATCAACCTGTGCGCACCCACTTCGGGTCTGTATGGCGTGGAAGGCCACCTGCCCGTCGCCTGGCGCGAGGTGGCCCAGGGCGATAGCCCGGAGGCAAGGACCCTGAGGGGTTTTCTGGATATTCTCGGCCATCGACAGGCCCACCTGAACTACCGTGTGTGGCAGCGCGCACGCCCAACCCTGATCGACGGGCAGGGCAATCATCCTTTGCAAGCCTGCCTGGCAGCCCTGGGAGGCCAGGGCTTTCGGCACAGGGCAACCATCGGCCCAGTCATGGGAGGAATCAGCGGCGAACCCAGCGCCGATGCCCTTTCGGCGCGGATCGGCCGCTGGCTCCGGCAGTGCTGTCCCCATGTTCATGCTCCCGTGCGGATCACACAGTTCCAGCCGCACTGGGTCAGCCTGTCTCCCGCCACCCACCTGGGAAGGTCACCGGGTAACCGCCTGGGCATGGACACCCATCTGGGCGAGCGGGTGCCAGACCGCAGTGGCCCCATCAATATCGTCATCGGCCCGCTTCCCATGGACCAGGTCCGTACCCTGTCACCCGGACAGCCCTCGGGCGTGGCCCTGGCGGCCGACGTCCGCAGGGTTCTGGGCCACCGTCATGGTTTTGTGCTGACCCTCGAACACGTATCCCGGCGCTTGCCCCGGCTGGGGTGCCAGGGACCGGTGCTGGGCATGGATACCCTGCCCACATCCGGATTACCTGCCCTGGTCATCGCTCGCAGCTGGCCGGATAGCGCCTTCACGACCCGACCCCCTGGAATACATGCCCATGAACCTCATGACACGGCGGCCTCGTCTTCGGCTTGAGCTGCCCGGCCGGGGCGGCGAACACCTCACGGTGCTGGACTTCAGCAGCCAGGGCCTTGCCCTGTCACGCTCCTACCGCCTGGATGTCCGCTGCCACAGTCACTCCCCTTGGGTGGCCAGCGAAATCCTGGGGCAGGCCGCCTGTCTGTGCCTTGACCGGGGGACCACCGCACCCCGCATCCATGGCCTGGTCACGGCGCTGGATCAGTCCCCGGGAGCGACCGGCAAGGGGGTGATCCAGCACATCCGCCTGGAATCCCCGCTGGCGCCCCTGGCCCGGACCCGCCAGAACCGGGTTTTCCCTGGCATGGGGGTGCGGGCAGTGGTGGAAGAGGTATTGCAGGGCCATGGCTGGACACCGGCCCAATGGCGCATGGCCTGTCGGCAAGATGATCCGGTGGAGGACCTCATCGTTCAGGTGGAGGAGTCCGACCTGGCCTTCATGACCCGCCTGATGGCCTTTCACGGCCTGTTTTACCGCTTTGAACAATCCCGGCAGGGGGCGACCCTGGTCATCCACGATGATGCGCGTGACCTGCCCGAGGCGCCCGTCAGGCGATTGCCGTATCACGCTCACAGCGGACAGCATGCCCCCGCGGACATCGTCTACCGGCTGGAGCCCCGGTCCCGGTTGATGCCCGCGGCGGTGGACCTCAGGGACCACTGCCCGGACCATCCCCAGGTCGTGCTGCATGCCCGGCAGGCGTGCAAACAGCCCTCGCATGGCATTGAGGAACACTGGGGGGCCGGTTTTGGCACCCCGGGCCAGGGTGAGCAGCTGGCCCGGATGCGAGCCGAGGCCCTGGATACGCAGGGATTCAGCTTCTCGGCCTGGACGGGGCATCGGGGCCTGACCCCGGGGCAACGGATCACCCTGACCGGCCATCCTCATCCCGATTTCAATCAGACCTATACCATCACGGCCCTGCAAATTCGCGGGGAGCAGGCTTCCAGTCTGCCCGAGGGCGCACCCACCCCAGGCCCGGCGTTCAGCACACGGATTGAACTCATCCCATCCACTCAATCCTATCGCCCGCCGCTGAAGCCTCACCGCAGCAGCGCCCGTTTTGTGGCCCGCATCGACGGGCCCGAGGGCGAGTCCGTCCATCTGGATGCCCAGGGACGTTACCGGATCCGGTTTGATTTCGACTCCCGTGAGCATCCACCCGGTCAGGCCAGCCATCCTGTGCGCATGCTCACACCCTATGCGGGTGATGACTTCGGCTTTCACTTTCCCCTGCATGCGGGCACGGAGGTGCTGGTGGCCTTCGAGAACAACGATCCGCACCGCCCCATCATCCTGGGCGCCCTGCCCAATACCGACCACCCCAGTCCCGTGACCGCTCACAACCGCCACCAGAACCTGTTGCGAACCCACGGGGGCAACGAACTGCTCATGGATGACCAGCCCCAGGGTCCCCGTGTCAGGCTCAGTACGCGGGACCATGGGTTGCGTCTGCTCATGGATGCCACGCCGGAAGACCCCCACCTGGCCCTGCACGCGGATGATGGCCGCATGCTCTGGCAGGCGGGACAGGCGTTGTCCATTCAGACGGGTGGGGATCAGATTCTGGAGGTAGGCGGGGATCAGCGTGTCAACGTTCAGGGGGCTTCATCCCTGGAGACCCGAGAGGGTTCCTTGCAGTTGTCCTCCGGGGAGGATCTGAGGATTCAGGCAGGAGGTGATGTGCATCTTGAGGCAGCACAGGGGGATCTGGAACAGCGCAGCCAGGGAGCCATGGATCTGAGGGCGGGACGTGGCATGCGCCTGGAGGTCCGGCAGGGGGATCTGGAGTGCCATGTGGCGAGCGGTCGACTGGCGATGTGGGCCGGCGGGAGAGTCACCCTGCAGAGTCAGTCCGGAGAAATCCATATTGGTCATGCCAATGCCGGGATTCGCCTTACTCCCCGGGGTGAGTTGTTCATCCAGGGGCGGGAGGTCCGTATTGAAGCTGAAACCATCAGGGTGCAGGGGGACGGGATCACCCACAACGGAGGCTGAGGCGATGAATTTTTTTTGTGGCGCCCTTTATTACAAGTTTTTTAATTAACTACCAATAATAATAATAAGGGGGCTGGTCAAAGCGGGAAAACTATGTAAAAAACATTATAAATCATGGCTTTGTATTCATTGAAACCTGTGCAGTACCGTTGGGGCAATTCAAGGATAGGGTGTGCGTGGAATGTGGATAACTCGACGACCCTGATTCATCCACCGCGAGCTCAGGCTTTATCCACAGCTTTGTCCCCGGTCATCCGGGCAGAGGGAGGGTGTATGAGTGGCGGTTTTCGTCTACCCTCGGGGAGTGAGTTCACCAAGGCGTTCATGACGCCTTCCCAACACCCCTAAGGAGTCAGGACACATGGCAGAACAGAAAAACCCCTTCGACATGTCGGAGATGATGAAGCTGTTTGATCCGAACCGTTACATGGAACAGATGAATCAGATGCTGAAGCAGTATCAGATGCCGCAGATGGACACGAAGGCACTGATGGAGGCTCAGCGCAAGAACGTGGAGGCCATGGTGGCCGCCAATCGCACCCTGTTCGAGAGCACCGAGGCGCTCATGAAGCGTCAGTCGGAACTGGTGAAGGAGGCCATGGAGGAGGTCAACAAGAACACCGAGAAGCTGTCCAGGTCGGAGGCCGGTGATCTGCCCAGTCACCAGGTGGAACTGATCGGTGCCATGTACGAGCGCATGAGTGCGAACATGCGGGAGATCAGCGAGAGCATGCGCGCCGCCCAGGAGTCTTCCATGCAGAAACTGGATGAGCGCTTCCGGGAGAGCCTGAAGGAACTCAAGGAGATCTCGGAGAAGAGCAAGTCCTAGTCCGGTCTGATCCCGACAGTCGCACCCTGCTACTGACGAGGTGCGGCTGTCGGCAAGGCATGGATGCCTTGCGGTGCGGTTGTCCGCCCTTGCTACAGTTCCCGGAAAAACTCCACGACCAGCAGGATGCACAGAAGCCACAGCAGCCCGCGCAGCCAGCCCCGGTAGGTGTCCGCGTTCACCCGTTCACGGATCCACATGCCAACTCTAAGGCCGATCAGGGCGGTGATGGCCAGGGGCAGGGAGAGCCAAAGCAGTTCCAGGCCCAGCAGGCCCAGGGCGGCGAAGGTGAGCGCCTGGGTGCTCTTGCCCAGCAGGAAGCACAGGTTGATGGCCTGCACCAGCACCAGCGGCGCGATCCGCAGTTCCAGGAAATAGATCATCAGCGCCGGGCCGCCCACGTTCACCGTGCCACCCAGTATGCCGCCCACGAAGCCCGCCCCGGCACCGCTGGGTCCCGGGTATCGTCGCATCCAGCCCCAGTTCACCCGTTTGAGCTGGTCGGACACCAGATACAGCACCACCGTGGCGGCCAGCAATAGTCGGAAGGGGTTGGGATCCATGGCTACCAGGATGAGGGTGCCAACGCCCGAGCCCACCAGCATCCATACGGCCACCGGCCAGTAACGGGCCACACTCTCCCGCCAACCGCCGCCGCGCAGCAGGCTCCAGAGATTGACGGCAATATTCGGGGCCAGGGTGAGCAGGATGGCCGTCATCACGTCGGTGAAGAGGGCCAGCACCGGTGTGGCCACCATGGGGAATCCCAGGCCGAAGGCACCGTGCACCAGCCCCGCCACCAGTGTGACGATCAGGGCGATGAGGATCTCTTCCATGCCAAAGCTCATGGCATCATCGGCTCAGCCGTTGTGCTCAAGCGCTTCGGCCACCTCTGATGCTTCCCTGAACTCCTCGGGAATCAGCGTGCGCAGCAGTTCAGGGTCGTGCGGCAGGAAGCGGTTGCGGGCCACCCGGGTGAGCAGCAGCGCCCAGTGGTCCGAAGCCTTGAAGAGACCTCTGAAGAGGGGGCGGGCCTCTTCCAGATAGCCCGCATTGACCATGGCCACCCCGCGCCAGAAAACCAGTTCTGCTTCTTCTGGGGCCAGCTCCTCGGCGCGCATGAAGGCCTTGATGGCCTGATCATATTCACCATGCCGGAGGTGATGCCCGCCCCGGGTGTTGTGGTCATAGGCCTCCCAGAGGGTGACCAGACGTCGTAACTCCTTGACCGGGCTGGTGTGGTCCTCCACCCGCAGGTCCAGCAGCGTATCCTCCGCCGGATCACCGGTGGCCTTGGCGTTCACCACGATCATGGCCGCCGAGCGTCGACCGCGCAGGTCGCCACCGTTGTTCTGTGCCGCCTCCAGGGCTGCCAGCATGCGGTGATGCAATTCCCCGGAAGCCGCTTCGAAGGCGCTGCCCATGGCATCCCAGGTGTCCTTCCTGAGCAGCATGTTGCCCAGACACACAAAGCCATCGCCCAGACTGTGGCCCGCCTGGTCAATGCAGAGCTGGCCCGTGTGAGCGGCGGCATTGCCCTCGGTGTCCACCATGGCCGCTTGCCGAAAGTCCATGTGATGATCCCGGGCCAGCAGCCGGCGCAGGGCGTCTCCGGCACTGGAGCCCTCCCGCATCAGACGCAGGCCTTCGCTGCCGTAGATCAATCGTGCAAATGACTGGATGGTGCCGACCCCCACGCCAGCCCTGGCGAAAGGGGCCACGCTGCCCACTGCGAAATGATGGGACTGCACCGCCACCCCCATCCGTCCTGAATCAGGGTCCCGGGCGACGATGGAGTAGGTGGCCACCGGTGGGCCCGGGGGCGGCGTATGGCAGCAGGCGTGTGGCATGGTCGATCCCTGGTGTGGGAGATTCCCTGGAGGTCTCAGCGCAGCAGTCCCAAATTGAAGTGGCTGCTGATAAAGCGCTGAAACTTGGCCACATCCTCGAAGGCGATGCGCAGCTTGCCCTGTTCCATCTGGCTGAGTTCATCGAGCATCACCGTATTGCCGGGAGTCTTACCCTTTTCGATGTCCCGCACCTGGCCGCGCAGGCGCATGAGCACCAGAAAGTCGAAACTCTCTTCGAGATCGCCAGCCTGATCCTTGGCCAGCACCCCTTTGCGCACCAGCATCTGCAGCCGCTGGTGGGTACCACCATCCAGGGCGCCGGCCTCCAGGGCCAGGGCCTTGATACCGTCCGTGAGGGCGAAGATACCGCCCTTCTTGAGGTCCACCTGCCCGCGTCCCGCGCCCTGAGCACCCGTCTTGATCTTGCCGCGCCAGCCCAACGGCGGCTGGAAACGTAGCATGTTCTCGGCCATCCGCATGAGGAATAGCTTGTTCTCGGCCAGTCGCTTGTAGATATGCTGCTTGAGTTGCTTCTCCAGGGACTGATCCCCGTGCAGGGTGCGGATGTCAGTGAACATGCTGGCGTTGGGGATGTTCTCCGGGCTGGGCGTGATGAGCCAGCGGTCCAGCTCCTTGAGCCATTCGGAGCGGCTGCGTCGCCAGGCCTTGTTCTTGGCCATGATGCCGCCGGGGCAGGGGGGCACGCCGATGCTGATGAGATGATCGATGAGGGTGTGGGAGAAGGCCTCGATCTCGCGGACCTCGTCCTCGTCCAGGTCATCCGCGTAGAGGATGGCATTGTCCTGGTCGGTGGAGAGGGTCTGTTCGCAGCGTCCCTCGCTCCCCATCACCACGAAAGCGTAGCCGCGGGCCAGGTTGGGAAACTGCTCCCTTTTGACCAGGGTCACCAGGCGCAGCAGGATCTGATCGTTCAGGTTGGCGATCAGTTTGACCATGTCGCGCACCGGTGTGGTGGTGCCGCTCAGGTGCACGACCAGGTCCTGGATGCGGGTGTGCAGGGCGCTGAGATCCTCAATACTGCGCGCCCGTTCGATATCCCTGACCAGTTGATGTGGGGAATGGCTTTGCATGCGCAGAATATCCGTGTCGGTGATGATGCCGTTGAGTGCCCCCTCCGAGTCCACCACCACCAGCCGGTGGATACCCTGGTTGGACATGCGATAGAGCGCTTCATACAGCACATCATGTTCGCCAATCGTGGTCAGCGGGCTATTCATCACGTCCTGAACCAGGAACGATCCGGGTGCCTTGTCCGAGGGCACCACCTTGTTGCGCAGGTCCCGGTCGGTGACGATGCCGATGGGGGCGCCCCCCTCATCGCAGACCACCACGCTGGATATATTCTTATCCCTCATGGTTTTTACCACATCAACGAGGTTTTCGCCTGGCTGGCAGGTCACCACCTGTCGCTGGCAGATTTGATGTACGGGACGGAAATAGGGGACCTCATCATGCATGAGCGCGTCGGATCCTTTTGCAGCTGGCATTGGCAGTGGGTTATTCATTGTGAGCAGGCACACGTTGTACCATGAATCCTCGGACAAGGCCGAAGGTGGTGCATGCGCGACGTCAACGAACTGCTGCAGCGTTATATTCGTACCCAGTCACGGGAGATTGATCCCGACCGGGGAAGGGCTGCGAAAACGCCACCCCTGGTGGCTGTCTCCCGGGATTACGGCGCGGGCGGTGAGCAGGTGGCCCGCCTGCTGGCCGAGCGGTTACAGGTGGAGTTTTTTGACGAGGAACTGCTGGATCGTGTGGCCAAGCACGCCGAGCAGGACCGCAATCTGCTTCGGGAACTGGACGAGAAGGTTTCTGCCTGGAAGAGTACCTGGGTGTATTCCGTGCTCTCCGGCGATGCCTATTTCCTCACCACCTACCGGCGGGCACTGGTGGATGTCCTGTTGGCCATCAGCCCCAAGGGCGGGGTCATCGTGGGCCGGGGCGCGCATATCTTCCTGCGGGATCGGGGGGCCTTTCGGGTTCGCATTGCCGGCTCCCCCAGGCATTGTGCCGTGCGCGTGGCCCTGGATGAGGATCTGCCGGAGGCCGAGGCCCGGGAGAAGGTGGAAACCATCAATCATCAGCGCGAACAGTTTCTCTGGAACATGGTGCAGCGGCGCACCAACGACTTCCACCAATTCGATCTGGTGATCAACACTGACAAGCTTCATGACTGGGATAAGGTGGTCAATTTGATTCTCAATGCCATGGCAGACGCCGGCATCCAGGTGCCGACCCAGCCCACCAGTGGCAGTGGTGCGACCAAGGGCAAGGGCAGGAGACGTGTGTGACCGTTAGAGAGCAATCCGTACCGTTGACGGCGACCATGGATCTGGAGATTGTCAGTGCCGAGGCAGCCTTGTTCAGTGGCTCCGTGCACAAGGTCTGCCTGACGGGCACCGGCGGCGAATTGGGGATTTTCCCCGGCCACTCGGCACTGCTCACGCCCATTGTCCCGGGCGTGGTGCGTTACCTGCCCGAGGGGAAGACCGAGGAGGATCTGCTGTACATCTCCGGTGGCATGCTGGAGATCCAGCCCCATCGGGTGATCGTGCTGGCGGATACTGCCCTGCGCAGCGACGAGATCGACGAGAAGGCGGCCCTGGAGGCCAAGCGTGACGCCGAGGAGATCATGCGCGAGAGCGTGCTGTTCACCGACCGGGATGCCGCCCATGCGGAATTCCTGCGCGCCGTGGCGCAGCTCAAGGTCCTGGATGGGGTGCGGCGGAAGAAGAAGAAAAACGGACGATCAGCACAGGGCACGGAGTGACCTGCTCAGGCTCTTGTCCTCAAAAGCGGTCGCTGAGCTCTGCCCGGTAAAACCACTCATTGCCCGGCAGGGCGTTGGGGTTGGGGAAGACGATGAAACCGTCACAGGGGGCCACCACGGGCTCGCCGGTATGCCGGTGACCGATCTCGTCACCCGCCTGGACCGGGTCAAAGCTTCCCCAGGATCGCGTGAAACGGTCTTCCGGGTGATCCCGGTCGATCACTTCCACCAGTTGCAGGACTTCCACATCCTGACGGGGCGTGGGGGCGGGGAGATCCAGCAACTGCAGGTGTGCCAGGGTGTTGATGATGGCCTGATAGGCCACCTCAGGTGCGTTCGGGTCGTCGTGCTGTCCGCACTCCAGCGTCACCGCATAGCCCCCATGGGCCCGCATGAATTCGGTGGTGCCGATGCCATAACCGGGGTCGGTGCTCAGCATCTGAGCCCGCAGGCTGGCGTTGGGGTTGCGCAGGCGCCGCGCCACGCCCCGGGCGTAGGTGTCCAGCCAGCCCTCCACCATGCGGCGCACCCCCAGGCAGCGGGCCAGGGCCTGTTCCGCTTCGGCCTGCTGAAAATACTCCAGCTCGGAGTCATTGTTACGCGGGCCCAGCATCACGAAGGGCTCGCCGCCGGTATGGAAGGAGTGCAGGTCCAGCAGCACGTCATGGGCCTGGAGCAACGGCCCCAGGCGGTTGGCGATGCGGTCCTCGAAGTCTTCCGGGGTATCCGTGAGGCGAAAGTTGCGGTTCAGATTGCGTTCGCCGTTGCGCTGTTCCAGTTGCCAGGCCAGGGGGTTGGTGATGGGCACGAAGGTCAGTGTGCCCCGGGCCAGTTCCCTCTGCCCCGCGTCCAGTTCCTGCATCATCCGGTGGATGGCCTGGGTACCACAGGTCTCATTGCCGTGCACGGCCCCGAGGACGATGAGACGAGGGCCGGTCTCCAGACCGTGATAGGTAATGGATTTCAGGGCAGAGGGTTGTTTCATGGCTCGGGCCTCGGAGGCGGGGTGGGATCAATCGGCGATGCCGGGCATGGCCAGCATGTCCAGCGGGGCCAGATCCACGTCCGACTGTTCCAGCAGTGCCGTGATCTGCCCTCGCTGAGTGGACTGGCGATGCAGCAGGTTGAGCAGGCACTCCCCCAGCACCAGCGTGCACTCCCGGGGTTCATGATCCAGGGTAAAGGTGATCTTCTTGTCCAGGTTGGGGTAGGCCAGGCTTTGAACGAAGTTCATGATCTCGCTGTCCGTGCGCATGCGCTCGGCGCGCAGCAGACCGTATTCGGTATAAAGCACCTGATCCGGAGAGCGGTAAACATAGGGCTTGTCCAGCATCCGCCCCAGCCAGATGCGATCCTGAAGCAGCATCTGGTTGAAGATGCCGTGAATCGATCCCTGTGTACCAAACCATTCTGTCTTGCGCACTTCGTCCTGCAGGCCGTCGCAGTGCTCCAGCAGTTGGGCGTGGGCCCAGCGGCTGTAGCGGGCCTGAAGTCGCAGGGAATAGAGGACGTCCATCAGGGCTTTCCGATCAGTCGTCTTCGCATGAGTGGCCGAGCATGGCCAGGCCCTCGGCCAGGTAGTCGGCCCCCATGGGCGTGGCCAGCAGGTAGTCAGCGGTGCGCGGCGTCCAGTTGGACTTGGCCTCTTCCAGCGCCAGATCCCACTCGTCCTCGCTGTAGTCGCCGCGCCCCAGCCACATCAAGGCCACCATGTTGGCCTGAAGCTCGGGCTCCAGTTCCTCCACGGTGTTCTTGAGTTCCAGGTAAACCACGTTGTCGGCGTGTTCTTCCAGGGCCTCTTCAATCCAGTCGTCGGCTTGGTGATCCGGTTCCTCGGGCATCATCACGTCTTCCTGGGCGTGAAACTCCCTGGCGTGACTGATGAACCAGCACACCAGGTTCGGGCTGATCTGCAACATGGGTTTTCCCCTGATGACGTGTTAACCCGGGATGATAACGGATCATGTCGGCTCCCGCATGGGGGCCCATTCCATGGAGCCCGCGCGCGGGTCAGATCTCCCGCACCAGCACCCAGGGGGCGACCACCACCGCCTCGAATCGGGGTTTGCGTGCCTCCCAGTCCTTGGCGTGATCCACATCGGCGCGGGCCAGAAGGCCCTGGGTGAGCAGATCCTGCACGCGAAGTTTGTCGTCCTGCACCAGGTGAATGGCAGCATCCAGCAGGGGGAGCTCTTCGGCCACATGCAGCACCACGCCGCGGGCAAAGTGCGGCTGCAGTTCCGGCCAGGTGATCGGGCCCTTCTCGGGCTCCAGCAACTGGCGAATCTCCTGTGGGGTCCTCGCCTGGACGGTTTGGGGTTGCGTTGGCTGGCTCACGGGGCCTCCACGAAGTCACGGATGGTCTTCTCGTCCTTGGCCCCCATCATCACTTTTTCGATCCGGCCCTCCTGAACACGCATCAGGGTGGGGGTGCCCATGACCTTGAAGCGGCGTGCCACATCCGGTCGCTTGCTCACATCCACCTCGATGATGTCGAAGCGCTCATCCATCAACGGCTTGAGGATCGGCCAGACCTGTTTGCACATGCCGCAGCGGGGGCTGTGAAAGTAGAAGATCAGCCGCGGCTGCGCCTTCTGGGCCTCGCTGAGCAGGTCGGTCATGTCCGGGGCCACCCGCCCCTGCATGCCCTTGGAGCGGTACAGAAAGGCGAATTGTCCCAGCAGGAACAAGGCGATGAGGCTGACGATGATCCAGGCGGTGGAGTCCATGGAGTGGGTCCTGATTCGGGCGTTGAGGGCCAGCGGGTTCAGCCGGCATTCAGCACGACGGGCGCAGAGTGTAGATGCACGAACCCGCGGTTCGGCTGATGACCGGTCTTGCGGGGATATGGTGCCACAGACCATCCTTCAGAGGAGAGCCGGGGGGTGGTTGATGCGCCTTTCGTCCGCGGACTGGTAAACTCATGGCCATGATCCACTGCATCCCACATTCGCTGCCCGGCAAGGTCATCCCGTTGCTCGGGATGTTGTGCCTTTGCCTGTGCCTGGCGGCCTGGGGTGCGGTCCATGCCGGCACCGGGGTGACCTACCCGGGCGCCGGTGCCGGCCACGCCCTGCAGGTGGCCCAGAATGGCCCCGTCACCCTGGACGAGGCGGTGGCCCAGGTACAGGAGCAGACCGGGGGGCGGGTGCTGTCCGCCGAGACACAGGAGCATGAGGGTCGACAGGTGCATCGCATCCGGGTGCTCATCGAGGATCAGCGGGTGCGACATATCCTGGTGGATGCGGCCACGGGGGAATGGCTCTAGCCCATGCGCGTGGTGGTCATCGAGGATGAACCCTCCCTGCTGGCCCAGCTGCGCCAGCGCCTCGAGGACGAGGGCTGGATGGTGGATACCAGTAGCGATGGCCGCGATGGGCTCTACCGCTTGATGGAATACCCCGCCGATGTGGCGGTGGTGGATCTGGGGCTGCCGGAATTGCCGGGACTGGAAGTGATTCGCCGTGCCCGGGCCCAGGGACGCCGGCTGCCCATCCTCATTCTCACCGCCCGCGGTCAGTGGCAGGAGAAGGTGCAGGGGCTTGAGGCAGGCGCCGATGACTATCTGGTGAAACCCTTTCACATGGAGGAGCTGGTGGCCCGCCTCAAGGCCCTGGCGCGTCGCGCCGTGGGCAGTACCGACGACTGCCTCAGCCTGGGTCCGCTGGTGCTGGATACCCAGGCCCAGAAGGTCTCCATGGAGGGGGATGCCGTGGCCCTCACCACCTTCGAATACCGCCTGCTGGAACACCTGGCCCGACACCCCGGGCAGGTGCTGTCCAAGCAGGCGCTCACCGACTATCTCTATCCCCATGACGAGGATCGGGACAGCAATGTGCTGGAGGTGCTGATCGGGCGCCTGCGGCGCAAGCTGGACCCACAAGGTCGTCATGCGCCCATCGAGACCCTGCGTGGCCGGGGCTACCGCCTGACGCTGCGCCCCGACGGGGACCCATGAACTCCCTCACGCTGCGCGTGGGCCTGATCGCCGCCCTGGTGGTGGCCATCTTCGCCGGACTCACAGCCCTGGCCCTGGAGCGGGCCTTTCGTGACAGCGCCACCCATGCCCTGGAGGAGCGCCTGCAGGCTCAGTTGTTCATGCTCATGGGCACCGTGGAGGTGGATGCCGGGGGCGCCGTGAGCATGCCGGAGCGGTTGCCGGATGCGCGTCTCACCCTACCGGATTCGGGGCTCCAGGCCCATGTCACCGATGCCCGCGGGCGCATCCTCTGGCGTTCCCCCTCAGCGCTGGGCCTGCCCATGGGTGTCGGTATGGAAGATCGATTCCTGGCCCGTATGACCGTGGACTGGGAGACACCCGGCGGACTGGTGCCGTTGACCTTCACCGTGATGGAGGATCGATCGGGGCTGGAAGCGCAGTTGAGCGAGTACCGGCGGAGTCTGTGGGGCTGGCTCGCCGTCCTGGCAGTGCTGTTGCTGGCGGCCCAGTCCCTGGCCCTGTATCTGGGACTGATGCCGTTGCGTCGGGTGGCCCGGGAACTGCGGGCCATGGAGCAGGGCGATCAGGGTCAGATCACCGGCCACTACCCGGCAGAACTCAAGCCCCTCACCGATAACCTCAATACCCTCATACAGCAGGAGCGCGCTCAGCTGGCCCGTTACCGGGACGGGCTGGCCGATCTGGCACATAGCCTCAAGACCCCGCTGGCGGTGTTACGCGGCAGCCTGGAGCAACGGTCCGATACCGACAGCCTCGACAGCCGACAGGTGCTGGAACAGCTGGAGCGGATGGATCGCATCGTGGCCTACCAGTTACAGCGCGCAGCCACCTCGGGGCGCAGCGCCCTGGCGGCACCGCTGGATGTGGCCCCGGTGATGCAGCGGCTGGCGGACACCCTGAACAAAGTCTACCGGGACAAGGGTGTGGCGTTTTCCATGCAGGTGCAGCCAGGCAGCCATTTTCGTGGCAACGAGGGGGACCTGATGGAGGTGCTGGGTAACCTCCTGGATAACGCCTGGAAGTTCTGTCGCCAGCGGGTGAGGGCGGTGGCCGGGCACCGGGGACGGTTGCTCGAGATCCGCGTGGAGGATGATGGCCCGGGCATCCCCGCCGACCGGGTGCCGGCCATTCTGGCGCGTGGGGGTCGGCTGGATGAGGGGGTGCCCGGGCAGGGCATCGGCCTTGCAGTGGTCAGCGAGATCGTGACGGCCTATGGGGGGGATCTACTGGTTGAGGACTCGGAGTTGGGTGGGGCGGCGCTGGTGATTCGTCTCCCGGGTTGACGGGTCAGGCCCTGCCCACGTTGAGATCAGTGGGGGAGTGGAAGTAGTCACTTTCCCGGGCGTACTGTTCCAGGTCCTTGAGCAGTTGGGCCAGGCGTTCCTCGGCGGTACTGATGGCGGCGCATTCCTCGCAGAGGGGGTCGCCACAGGGCTGACGGGTGTACAGCCAGTAATGCACGGCCCCGGCCAGCATGCCGTCGGCAATCTCCCACAGGTCGGCCTGGGGATCCTTTTCGGTGAGGGTGTTGGCCAGTTCCACTGTCTGGCTGGCGGCGCTGTCGAACAGGGTAGGGGCTTCTTTCATGGCGGTGTCCTGTTCCATGTGGGTGGGCAGCCCATGATAACACGCCCTTTTCAACACACCGTGCGGGCCAGGGGAATGTAGAGCTCCCGGGGATCGAGTCCCCCATGCACGCCCACCATGTCGTGGGGCTTCTGTCCCGGGATGCGGTCGTGGATGATCCAGCCAGGGTGCATGATGAGCGCAAAGTCACCGATGCGGGCCTCCAGTTCCGGGTGGGGCACTCCCGGGCCGAACCAGCCTTGTTCCAGTAAATCGCGGCTTGGCAGCACGGTGCAGGCATGACCCAGCTCCGCTTCAACGCGCTGCTGGAACACCTCGTGATAGCCATGGCGCACATAGGCCCAGGCCACGCGGGGCTCGCCACACAGAGGCAGCGCCAGGCAACGGCTGATCTCGGGGTAGGCGCTCAAATCCAGGCGCTGCAGGACGTCCACCATGCCATGATCGGCGGTGACCACCAGCAGGGTATCGGTGCCTGCCAGGCGTCGCGCCAGGCGCGCCAGTGCCTCATCCACGCGGGCCAGCTGGTCCCGCGTCTGGCGTGAGTCCGGTCCATGATGATGGCCCAGCGTGTCCAGTTCCGACCAGTAGGCATAGACATAGCGGGTCCCGGCACGCCCGCGGATGGCAGTATCCACCCGATTGACCATGTCCTCCAGGCGCTTGAAGGGCAGCAGGCTGGCCTTGCCCAGGTGAAGCTTGTTGTAGGGGGTACGGGCGATCTTTTCCGGGGCCGCCATGGCTGACGGGCCCGGGATGCGATCAAAGAGGGCTCGATGACCCAGCACTCCCCTGAGGTCCAGGTTCACCCTGTCGTAGCCGACTCCGCCATGGCGGGGAGTGCCCGGCAGCACAGCCAGTACGGAGCCCAGTTCCCGAAAATGCACATACCAGCCACTCAGCCCATGCTGGGCTGGCGCGTCGCCGGTGAGCACAGTGGTGACACCGGTGGCCGTGGTGGTGGGGAACACGGAGTGAATGGCCCCCCGGCGATGGGTGTTCAGAAAGGGTGCCGGCTGACTCTTGAGGAACTCATCGCCCAGGCCGTCCACCACCACCAGGACCACATGCCGGTGGCCCGATATCTCATCGGGGGGCAGGAGTCGAAGCGGGGGGAGCGACGGGGAGGGCGTACCGCCCAGCCCGGTGATGAGGGACGACATCAGGTTGGCCAGGCTGCCGCCCTGATAATCGGGTGGGTCGGGGAGGGGGTGTCGGGAAGGTTCTGACATTCCCCAATGCTAACTCTCATGCATCACGGTGGCGAGTCACCCCCGATGATGAAAGATGCGCTCCAGGCCCCTCTCTCTTGCGGGGAGAGGGGCTGGGGCCGGGCTTCAGCCATCCAGCTTCGGGTAGTCCACGTAACCCTCGGGGCCGCCTGAATAGAACGTATCCTTGTCCGCCTCGGCCAGCGGCGCGTTGCGCCGGAACCGCTCGGGCAGGTCCGGGTTGGCAATGAACGGTGTGCCGTAGACGGCCGCATCCGCGCGCCCCGACTGAATGAGCGCTTCCCCGCTCTCCCGGGTGAGGCCGCCGCCCACCAGATAGGCATCGCCGCGGAAACGGGGCTTGAGCAGGCCGTGGTAGTCCACATCGGTGCCGAACAGGGCCACGTGCAGGTAGGCCAGCCGGTAATCTCCCAGTTGATCCACCAGGTAGCCATAGGTCTCCTGGGGGTTGTCGTCATGGATGTCGTTAAAGCCCATCTCCGGGGCGATCTTGATGCCGATGTAATCGCCGCTGCGCACGGAGGTCATGGCCTCCAGCAACTCCAGGATGAAGCGGGCCCGGTTTTCGACGCTGCCACCGTAGTCATCGGTACGCTGATTGGTGCTTGAGCACAGGAACTGTTCCGGCAGATAACCGGAGGCCGCATGCAACTCCACACCATCGAAGCCCGCCTGGAAGGCCATGGCGGTGGCAATGCGATAGTCCTCGATGATTTCCTCGATCTCGTCCACTTCAAGCGCCCGGGGCGTGACGTGCGGCTTGAGGCCCTCGGCGGTGTAGGATTGCCCCTCGGGGCGCACCGCCGAGGCGGATACCGGCGTGGCCCCTCCGGGCAGGAACGAAGGGTCGGAAATGCGCCCGGCATGCATCAACTGCAGCACGATGGAGCCGCCAGCGGCGTGGACCGCCTCGGTCACCTTGCCCCAGGCGTCCACCTGTTCCTCGGTGTAGATGCCGGGGGTGCGGATATAGCCCTTGCCCATGGGGCAGGGCCAGGTGCCCTCACTGATGATCAGCCCCGCCCCGGCGCGCTGGGCGTAGTACTGGGCCATCAACTCCGTGGGCATGCCATCATCATCGGCCCGGGAGCGGGTCATGGGGGCCATGACGATGCGGTTCTTCAGATCCAGGGCGCCAGCATACAGTCGGGAAAACAGATCGATGTCTTTCTTGGGCATGATGCCTTCCTGCCAGGATGGGGTTGATCACTAAGGGATGAAAGCCAGGCCGGAAGTCTAGCAGGATTCGGCGGGGTGGCATGCACCCCGAGGGGCTTGGCTGGAAGCCCTGGCGCCCGTGTGCCTGTGAGGGGGGAAGGGTCTATCATGGGGGTTCACCCATCCACGCAAGGGATCACCATGGCAGGCACTCTCATCCTGGGTACCGGGCTGGCCGGTTACAACGTGGCGCGGGAATTGCGCAAGCACGACACATCCACTCCGCTCACCCTGATCACGCAGGATGACGGCGAATACTACACCAAGCCCATGCTTTCCAATGCCCTGACCCAGGGCAAGACCGCCGAGTCCCTGGTGCAGCAGTCGGCGCAGGACATGGCGCGGGAACTGGACGCGGATATCCGGGCACGCACCACGGTGGCGTCCCTGGACACCCGTGCACGCAAACTGTGCCTGGAATCGGGTGAATCACTGGAGTTTGACAGCCTGGTGCTGGCTGTGGGGGCCAGCCCCATCGAATTCTCCTACGAGGGTGACGGCGCAGGGGACATCATGACCGTGAATTCCCTGGCGGATTACGCCCGTTTCCGGAGGACCCTGGAGGGTGTCGACCGGGTGGCCCTCATTGGTCCGGGATTGATCGGCTGTGAGTTTGCCAACGATATCTCCGGCAGCGGGCGCCAGGTGGAGGTGATCGGGCCGGATGCCTATCCCCTGGGTCGGCTGGTGCCCGAAGCGGCGGGCCGCGCCCTGCAGCGGGGTCTGGAGCAATCGGGCATCACCTTTCACCTGGAGACGGTGGTGACGCGGGTCGATCGTGAGGGTGATGGTTATTGCCTGCACCTGAAGAACGGCGACAGGATTCGGGCGGGAGCCGTGCTCTCTGCCATCGGGCTGCGCCCGCGCACGGCCCTGGCCGAGGCGGCGGGACTGGAGGTGAACCGCGGGATCGTGGTGGATCGTCACCTGATCACCTCCGCGGAGGGGATTCATGCCCTGGGCGATTGTGCCGAGGTGGAGGGGCAGGTTCTGCCCTATGTGATGCCCATCATGCAGGCAGCCCCCGCCCTGGGTCGCACCCTGGCTGGGGAGCCCACGGCGGTGTCCTATCCGGCGATGCCGGTTCGGGTGAAGACTCCAAGCCACCCGGTGGTGGTCTCGCCGGTCTCGCCGGATGCCCGGGGGCAATGGTCGGTGGAAGAGGTCGGGGAGGGGGTCAAGGCCCTGTTCCATGACGAGCAGGGTAAGCTGCTGGGCTTTGCACTCACCGGTCGGGAAGCCACCCGCGAGCATCAGGCGCTCACCCGGCAGTTGCCTTCGATTCTGTAAAATCTCCACCACACGATCTTCAAGGTATGGGTTTCATGGGTGTGTATGCCAATCGACTGGCCCGGTTATGGCGCCAGTTCTCTGTGGTGGGCCTGCTGGTGGGCACGCTGTTCTTCGCCTTCTCGCTCACCCCCAGTCTGGTGCCCCGTCCCTTTCTGGTTCAGGGGCTGATCTCCGGTTTGTCCTTCACCGCCGGTTACGCGGTGGGTTTCTTTGGTCGCTGGCTGTGGTCCTACGTGGAACTGCCGGTGCCCGGACCGCGGGTGGATTGGGTCATCAAGATCCTGGCCACGGTGATCTGCTCGGTGGTGGCGGTGACTTTTCTATGGCAGGCGGGGGAGTGGCAGAACGCCCTGCGGGCGCTCATGGAGATGGAAGAGGCCGGTGGCGTGCAGCCGGTGAGCGTGGGCCTGATGACCCTGGTGGTGTTCGTGATCCTGCTCACGCTGGCCAGGTTGTTCAAGCACACCTTCCGCTTCCTGGCGCTATGGCTGGGGCGCTATATCCCCCAGCACGTCTCCAATGTGGTGGGTGTCCTGGTGGCTGCCGCCCTGTTCTGGTCGGTCATTGATGGGGTGATCTTCTCGCTGGCCCTGCGCGCTGCCGACAACTCCTATCAGCAGGTGGATGCCCTGATCGAGGATGAGTTGACCCGGCCCACGGATCCCCTCAAGGCAGGCAGCGTGGATTCCTATGTGGACTGGCGCGACCTGGGGCGGCAGGGTCGCAATTTCGTTTCATCCGGGCCCAGGGCGTCGGATCTGAGCGAGTTTTTTGGCGAGAACACCATGGAGCCCATTCGCATCTACGTGGGCCTGAACGCCGCAGAGACGGCAGAGGAGCGGGCCGACCTGGCCCTGAGGGAGCTCAAGCGGGTCAACGCCTTCGAGCGTTCCGTCCTTTTGCTGGTGACGCCCACGGGGACCGGGTGGGTGGATCCCGCTGCGCTGAATCCGATGGAGTATCTGCACCGGGGGGATATTGCCACGGTCACGGCCCAGTATTCCTACCTGCCCAGCGCCCTGTCACTGATGGTGGAAGGTGAATACGGGGCCGAGATGGCCCGCGCCCTGTTCGAGAAGGTGTATGGGCACTGGTCGAGCCTGCCCGCCGACGAACGCCCCCGGCTTTACCTTCACGGCCTGAGCCTGGGAGCCCTCAATTCGGATCGTTCCTTCGACATCTACGATGTGATCCAGGATCCTTTTCATGGCGCCCTGTGGAGTGGTCCCCCATTTCGCAGCGAGACCTGGCGCAAGGCCACCCGGGAGCGTGACCCGGGCACGTCGGCCTGGCTGCCCAGCTTCCGCGATGGTGACGTGGTGCGATTCATGAACCAGCATCAGGGGCTTGATCGTTACGACGGCGAGTGGGGGGCGTTCCGCATCGCCTACCTGCAGCATGCCAGTGACCCCATCACCTTCTTCGATCCGGAGAGCTTTTATCGGGAACCCGAATGGATAAGGGAACCCCGTGGACCGGATGTGTCGCCGGATCTGCGCTGGTACCCCATCGTGACCATGCTGCAACTGGCAGCGGACATGGCGGCCGGGTCAACGCCTGCGGGCTTTGGTCACACCTTCGCGGCAAACGATTACATCGACGCCTGGCGCGTGCTGACCGAACCGGAGGGGTGGAGTGAATCGGATATCGAGCGTTTGCGTGCCCTGTTCAACGACTGAAAATCGACTCTGGCAGGTCGCCATGTTGACGTGGCTCAAGCTTTTGGGAGTCTTGCGGGAGAGTTGGGCTTGTCGGTGTATCGGTGCCTTGACATCCCCCTGTGTCCTCGTAGACTTACACCCCAACGCCAGCCCGGTGGCGCAGCCTAAACGGGTTTGGTGAGACAAAGTTTGAGTAGTTGTGGCGAGTGCAATGACCTGGATCTCGCACGAGATCCGGAAAAACCAAGAGGACTAATGAAATGAGCGAATACAGACCGAGCAAGCCGAGCAACCCCAGAGACGACTGGAAGCTGTGGCTGGTGGTGAACCCCGGCACTTGGCTGATGCCCATCCTGATGGCCGTCCTGGTCGTGGCCCTGGTCGTTCACGCTTTCGTGTACAGCAACGACAACTACAACCCGCTGACCTTTGATGCGTCCGCGGAAGTTGCTGCTGAAGAAGCTGCTGAGTAAGCGATTACACCGCTCACTCAAGCCATCGACCTAATCAGAGGATAATCATCATGTATGACAACAGCATCTCCGGTCTGACCGAAGAACAGGCCAAGGAATTCCACGAGCAGTTCAAGACCACCTTCACCGTGTTCATGGTGCTGGCTGCTGCTGCTCACTTCCTGGTGTTCCTGTGGAGACCCTTCTACTAAGGTCTGCCATGCCGCTTCTGTGAAGTAGCGGTGCGGGTAGAGGAGTGGCTGATTCGCCCATCAACGATCGACTGTGACTTTTGCAGAGGCCAGTGGATCGGCGGCGAATCAGGCTCCTCTACCGTTCCCAGAGGACTTGAAGCCGAGTTTGACTAAATTGCTCGGGTATTGCAACCCCCTCTCGGCGAAAAATGACCAACACGCCTCCCCGGCGTGAGTTCTGACCCCCGCCCCCCCTTAAGTATTTACGCAGAATGTACCCGGTGCCCTACTGGCCTGAGTGGAGTCCGACCTGATTGCGTCCGGATGCCTTGGCCTTGTAGAGGGCTTCATCGGCGAGGTTGATGAGTGCCCCAGGGTCTCCCTCATGGAGTTTCGGCCGCGCCGAGGCCACGCCCAGACTCACAGTGAGATGGGTGTGAGTGCTTGAGGCGGCATGTGGAATACCAAGCGCCAGAATGGCTGCCTGAATCCTCTGGGCCACGGTCAACACACCCTCCCTGTTGGTTCCGGGCAGAACACACACAAATTCCTCTCCGCCGTAGCGGGCCACCAGATCCGTGGTGCGCGGCAGGGTATCGCTCAGCGCACGGGCCACCGCCTGCAGGGCATCATCGCCCGCCACATGGCCATAGTGATCGTTGAAGGGCTTGAAGTGATCGATATCCAGCAGGATGAGCCCGATGCACCCACCGGTGCGACTGGCGTGATTCCATTCCTGCGTCAGGACATCATCGAACTGGCGTCGGTTGGCGATGCCGGTGAGACCGTCGATGCGGGACAAGCGCGCCAGCGTGTCCCGCTGGCGCTTGAGTTCGATGTGGTTGCGTACACGTGCCTCGACAATGGCGGGGTGAAAAGGCTTGGTGATGTAGTCCACGGCGCCCAGTTCCAGGCCTTTGCGTTCTTCCTCCTGCTGATCCTTGGCCGTGACAAAGATGACCGGGATGTCCTGGGTGGCTTCCAGCGCGTTCAGGCGCCGACAGACCTCATAACCATCCATGCCCTGCATCTTGATATCCAGCAGAATCAGGCCGGGTCGAAGCGACTCCGCCCGCCTCAGTGCCTGCTCGCCATCGATGGCGACGCTGACCTGATAACGCCGGTCGAGGATGTTATGCAGCAGTTGAAGGTTGATGCGGCTGTCATCCACCACCAGAACCCTGGGTCTTTCATCCAGGCCTGGTTCGTTATTCTGGTTGTCACCCGCCACCTGATCGAGCAAGGGTGCCAGGGCCCGTGAGGCCTGCTCGAATTCAAAGTCCTCCAGAAGCTCGGCCAGCTGTTTCAGCACGGCGGACCCCTCAAGCAACGCCGCATCCTGCAATTGCGCCAAAAGGTCCGATGCCTCCGGGCTGCAGGCCGCCAGCTGCGTGGCCAGGGTGCGCAGACGTTCCACGAGGGATCGCCCCGGGGCTTCTGGGTCACGTGGGGTGTGCTTCAAGCCCTGTTCATCAACGGCCCTGGGAAGCCACTGCGACAACACCTGGTGCATCTGTGCCGGATCGATGGGCTTGGCAATGAAATCATTCATGCCGCTGGCCAGGCACCGTTCCCGGTCCTCGGCCATGCTATGGGCGGTCATGGCGATGATGGGCAGATTATCCAGGGCCTTTTGACTACGGATCCAGCGGGTGGTCTCGTAACCATCCAGCACCGGCATCTGTATGTCCATCAGTATCAGGTCGAAAACCGATTGCGACAGTTGTTTCAGTGCCTGTTCGCCATTGTCTGCCAGGCTCACCGTCAGGCCCATGCGCGTCAACAGCGCCTGAGCCACTTCCTGGTTGAGCAGGGTGTCTTCCACCACCAACACCCGACCGACAAGGCGCTCCCGGACACGGGGGGGCTGGGTTGAACGGGCTGCGGGACAAGCGGCCTTGGGAAGTGTCAGCTCGAACCAGAATTCACTGCCCTTGCCCTGCTGGCTTTGTAGCTGGATCTGCCCGCCCATGAGCCGGGTCAGGTGCTGGGATATGGACAGTCCCAGGCCGGTACCGCCAAAGCGGCGGGTGGTGGAGGCATCGGCCTGGGAGAACGGCTTGAACAGCCGCGCCTGCTGATCCAGCGGTACCCCGATCCCCGAATCATGGACTCCGAAGCGCAGGCGGACGGAGTCCTGGTCATCCTCCAGCAGGTCCACGCAGAGGCGTACGTACCCCTCGGGAGTGAACTTGATCGCGTTGGCCACCAGGTTGGACAGGATCTGGCCCAGGCGCAGAGGGTCACCGATCAGCAGGCGAGGCACGTTCGCCGGGCACACGACCGAGAGTTGCAGGCCCTGGTTCTCGGCCTGTGCGGCAAAGCCGGAGACCACGTTGTCCAGCACCGTGGACAGATCAAACCGGGTTCTCTCCAGTTCCACCCGATTGGCTTCTACCTTGGATAAGTCAAGGATGTCATTGAGCAGGCCCAGCAGATTGTCGGCAGACTTTTGCAACTTGCTCAGGTAATCCCTTTGTTGTTCGGAGAGGCTCGTCTGGGCAAGCAGGTGACCCATGCCCGTGATGGCATTCATGGGGGTGCGGATCTCGTGGCTCATGTTGGCCAGGAAACGACTCTTGGCCAGGGTGGCCGCCTCGGCAGCCTCCTTGGCCTCACGAAGGGTGCGATCTGCCTCCCGGCGGGCGAAGGCACCGGCGAAGATCTGCGCGATTGTCTTGAGCAGGCCAATCTCGTTCTCATTCCATGTGTAGGAGCGATCCACGATATCCAGTCCGCAGAATCCGGTCAGGGCGTCGTTGCTGAACAGGGGGAGGGCCAGCAGGGAGCGGATCTCCTGGGATTCGAGCAGGGCCCGTTCGGCGGCTGCCTCTTCAGTGAGGGCACTGACGTCGGGCACATGCACGCATCGTGAATCGCGCAACTTGGCCATGAACCAGGGCGATTCCGAGGCCGGTATGTCGGTGAGGCGCTCCATCTGAGGGGTCACGCCCTCGGCACACCACTCGTGGGTATTGCAAACCAGCGCGCCGTCCTTCTTGAACCGGAACACATAAGCACGACTGGCCTGGAAAAACCGGCCCATGCTGGCCAGGGCCTCATCCACGGCCCCATCCACGCCGTCGTCTGTGGCGTTCACGAATCGGGCAGAGATGTCCGAGACCATCGCCTCGAATCGCAACTGTCGTCGCAGGCTGGCCTCGGCCTGCTTGCGATCATCGATCCGGTTCCAGACCGCATGGAGCAGATTCTCACCGTCGTGCTGAATCCGCGTGAGCAGCACCTCCATCCAGATGTCACGACCCGCACGGGTCCGATGCACCCATTCGAAACGGTGTGAGCCACGCGCCATGGCGGTGGCATTCATCTCGAGGGCCTTTTCCAGGGATTGACGTCCGTCCGGCTGGGTGGGAGGGGAAAACAGGCCGGGACTCAGGTTCAGCAAATCCGAGCGGTCGTCGTAGCCCAGCATCTGCACGGCCGCCTGATTGCAATCCACGATCAGGTCATTGGCGATCAGCAACATGCCATTGGCGCTGTGCTCGAACAGGGCTGGAATGAGTGCCTGATGGAGTTTCACTGAATCCTTGCACCTTTTTCTTTTTCCAGCTGCGGAGTCACCGCAGCGTTCATGTACGAGACTAGTCTCACGGTATCAGTTGCGTTTGATCAAGACGACGCAGGGTGCAAGGGGCGGGATCAGTGGCAGGCCGGGCGTCGGATGATTGCCCCTGGCGGTTGGACTCGCTAAGCTTGTTGCCCCGCTTTCGCCCACTGCGGCGCCGTCCGCATACGACTCCATGCCCCATACCTACGACTATATCAAGGATGGCCAGGCCATCTACGCCAAGTCCTTTGCCACCATCCGTTCCGAGGCACGCCTCGATCGGTTCAATACCGAGGAGGCCCGGGTGGTGGTGCGTGTCATCCATGCCTGCGGGATGGTGGACGTGGCTGAGGAGGTGATCTTCTCGTCCCACGCCGCCCACGCCGGACGCGAGGCCCTGCTGGCAGGCAAGCCCATTCTGTGTGACAGCCAGATGGTGGCGCATGGGATTACCCGGGCGCGGCTGCCGGCGGATAATCCGATCCTGTGCACCCTGAACGATCCCAAGGTGCCCGAGCTGGCCAGGCAGATTGGCAACACGCGTTCTGCCGCCGCCCTGGATCTTTGGGGTGAGCACATGGACGGGGCCGTGGTGGCCATCGGCAATGCCCCGACGGCGCTGTTTCACTTGCTGGAGCTGATCGACGCGGGTGCGCCGCGCCCGGCCCTGGTGATCGGCATGGCAGTGGGGTTTGTGGGGGCGGCAGAGTCCAAGGACGCCCTGGCGGCCTATCCGGGGCTGGAGTCCGTGATCGTACGGGGCCGTCTGGGGGGCAGCGCCATGGCCGTGGCTGCGGTGAATGCCCTGGCCAGTGAGAAGGAATGATGCCGACCGGCACCCTGTACGGCATCGGTCTGGGCCCCGGTGACCCGGAGCTGATCACCCTCAAGGCCCTGCGTCTGCTTCAGGCGTCACCGGTGGTGGCGGCCTTCTCCAAGGCCGGGCGCACCGGCAATGCCTGGACCATCGCCGCCCCCCATCTGCGGGAAGATCAGACCCGTCTGCGCCTGGAGTATCCCTTCACCCTGGAAGTATCGGTGACCGATCCCCGTTATCACCGGGAGATGGGGGTGTTTTACGAGGCGTGCGCGGCGCGATTGGCGGAGCACCTGGAGGCGGGCCGGGATGTGGCGGTAATCTGCGAGGGGGATCCTTTCTTTTATGGCTCGTACATGTACCTCCATGATCGTCTGGTGGAGCGTTTCCCGGTGCAGGTGGTCCCGGGCATCACAGGCATGAGTGCCTGCTGGACGCAGGCCAATACGCCGATCACTCATGGGGATGATGTGCTGACGGTGTTGCCGGGTACGCTCCCTGAAGACACTCTGGTGGAGCGTCTGGCCCATACGGATGCCGCCGTGTTCATGAAGGTGGGCCGTAATCTGCCGCGGGTTCGTTCGGCTCTGGCTCGTGCGGGGATGCTGGAGCGGGCCTTGCTGGTGGAGCGGGGTTCCATGGAGGGGGAGCGGGTGCAGCGGCTGGCGGAGCGCGCCGAGGATGAGCCGGCGCCTTATTTCACCATTGTGCTGGTTCCCGGCAGACAGGGGGTACGATGAGCGGTTGTGTGGATATCATTGGTCTGGGGCCAGGTGCCGAGGATCTGCGCTGTCCTCGGGCTGCCCGGGCTCTGGAGCAGGCCACGGATCTGGTGGGTTATGTGCCTTATGTGGAGCGCGTGGCCGCGGCCACGGGGCAGCGGGTCCATGGTTCGGACAATCGTGAGGAGATCATGCGGGCGCGTCTGGCGCTGGAGTTGGCGGAGCAGGGTCGTCGGGTGGCGGTGGTGTCTTCCGGCGATGGTGGTGTCTTCGGTATGGCGGCGGCGGTGTTCGAGGCCATGGATCATGGGGAGCCGCAGTGGCGGGATCTGGATGTGCAGGTGTACCCGGGGGTTTCTGCGGTGCTGGCGGCGGCGGCGCGTCTGGGTGCGCCGTTCGGGAATGATTTTTGTGTGATTTCTCTCTCGGATAATCTGAAGCCGTGGGGGGTGATCCTGAACCGTGTGGAGGCGGCGGCTCAGGTGGGGTTTGCGATGGCCTTTTACAATCCGATTTCGAAGTCCCGACCCTGGCAGTTGGGGGAGGCGCTGGATCGGTTGCGGGTGCATTTGCCGGGGTCGGTGCCGGTGATGTTTGCCCGTGCGGTGAGTCGTCCGGAGGAGCATGTGGCGTTCACCACTTTGGGTGATGCTCGCCCGGAGCAGGCGGATATGCGCACCCTGGTGATCGTGGGCAATGCGGAGACGCGGGTGATCGAGCGTGCCGGGCGTGATCCCTGGGTGTATACGCCGCGGAGTGTGGGTGGGGGCTGACTTGGTCCTCTGCCTGGTTTTTGCTTCGGTGGTGGTTCCCCTCATCGGGGCCGCATTCCTTGCGGCGGGACGCCGTGAATACATCCCTGTAGGCTTGGCCACCGCATCCCTGCGGTGAACACCCGCCTCCAGGAACCCGCCCCCGCTGAGGGGATTCGGCTATTGTGGCTTCGTTCGGGGTGCCTGGTCTTCCTGCGTGATACTTTCCGGAAGTCCGTGGGGTCGTTCTTCGCGGCCGGGGGCCGCTCCCACGAGGGTTCCACCTTTGGCTGCAAGCCTCCTGTTCCTGTGGGAGTATGTTTGTGGGAGCGGGCCTTGCCCGCGATTGAGGCGCCCGTGCCTTAGCGCCCTGCGCTGAACTGATGCAGCAATGCCAGTGCTGCCTGCGGAGTCGCTGTCTCGTGGTTGGCCCTGGGCAGGAGGGGACGTTCCACCATGATCACTTCCACGCCACATTGGCGGGCGGCCTGCAGTTTGGCCTGGGTGGCTTCCCCGCCGGAGTTCTTGGTGACCAGGGTGTCGATGTGGTGTTCCCTCAGCAGTGTCAGCTCATCTTCCAACTGGAAGGGGCCGCGTTGGGTGAGGCACAGGCAGTGGGGCGGGCGGGTTTCGGGGAGTTCGACGCTGCGGGTGATGTAGTGGTGCTGGGGGGCCTGGCAGAAGGCGGCCAGTTCCAGTTGGCCGATGGTGAGCAGTACCCGTTTGGGGGTGTCGCCCAGGGCCTGGGCGGCGGCGGCCATGTGGGGCACGCTGCGCCAGTGATCTTCGGGCTCGGGAGTCCATGCAGGGCGGCGCAGGGCCAGGAGTTTGCAACCGGCTTGATCCGCTGCGGCGGCTGCGTTGGCGGAGATCCGGGCTGCGAAGGGGTGGGTGGCGTCGATAATGATGTGGGTGCCTTCGGCGCGAATCCATTCCACCAGGCCGGGTACGCCTCCGAAGCCGCCGGTGCGACAGCGCAGGTCGGGCAGGCGGGGGTTGCTCGTGCGGCCTGCGACGGAGTAGACCGGGTCGTAGCGCGCGTCGTCTTCCAGGGCCCTGGCCAGTTCCATGGCTTCGCCGGTGCCACCGAGGATGAGGAGTTTGAGGGGGTGTCGGGTGTCTTCAGGCATGGGAGGGGGAGGTTTCAGGGGACGGCCGATGATGGCTCATCACCTTACTGGACATGGCCTTGGTGTTCCATGATCAGTGGGGTTGGGGTGAGGGTGGGAGGGGCCGGCAGGGATCCCAATTTATGGCACACTTACAGGAATCACTTCCCCCACTGCATCGCACATGACGGATTCCCCTCTGACCCAACCTTTCTCATCCCGCCCATGGCTGCACTTGATCGGCCTGGGAGAGGAGGGCATTGATGGTTTGACCCCTGCCGCCCAGGTCCTGGTGCGTTCCGCCGAGCTTGTGGTGGGTGGCCGGCGCCATCTGGAGTTGGCTTCTTCGTTGATTCAGGGCCGGGCGCTGCCCTGGGCATCGCCCCTGTCGGATACGCTGCCTGAGCTCATGGCCCATCGAGGGCGCCTGGTGGTGGTGCTGGCCTCGGGAGATCCCTTTTTCTTTGGTGTGGGCAGCACCTTGCGTCCGCATCTGGAGCCGAGCGAGTGGCGGTGTCTGCCGCATCCTTCCAGTGTGGCGCTGGCAGCGTCCCGCCTGGGTTGGTCGCAGCAGGACTGTGCGGTGATCTCCCTGACGGGGCGGCCCCTGGAGAGCCTGCGTCCGGCATTGCAGCCGGGTGGCCAGGTGTTCGTGCTCAGTGCCGATGCAAACACGCCATCCCAGGTGGCCCGGGCGCTGGTGGATTGGGGCTTCGGGGAAAGCATCGTGACCGTGCTGGAGGCCCTGGATGGTCCTCGAGAACGTCGGCGATCGTCGGTGGCCCATTGCTTCGATCTGGGTGACGTCAATCCGTTGAACCTTCTGGCCATTCAGGTGGTGGCGGGGCCGGAGGCCCGGGTGTTGCCGCGGTCACCGGGTTTGCCCGATGACTGGTTTGAGCACGATGGTCAGATCACCAAGCGTGAGGTGCGGGCCGTGACCCTTTCCAGCCTGCGGCCCAGGGTGGGTGAGATGCTCTGGGATGTGGGGTGTGGCTCGGGGTCGGTGTCCATTGAATGGCTTTTGGCGCATCCCTCCACCCAGGCCATTGCGCTGGAGAGTCATGAGGATCGTGCGGCCCGTGCTGCCCGCAATGCGGCATCGCTGGGGGTGCCTCGCCTGGAGTTGAAGGTGGGGCGGGCTCCGGCCGTGCTGGAGGGTTTGCCGCCGCCGGATGCCGTCTTTCTGGGTGGAGGGGCGCGGGACCCGGAGGTGATCGAGCGTTGCTGGGAGGCATTGCGGCCTGGTGGACGCTTGGTGGCCAATGTGGTGGTGCTGGAGACGGAGCAGGTGATTCAGGCCGCGTGGCAGCGACTGGGTGGTAGTCTCACGCGACTCTCCGTGGAGCGTCTGGACAAGGTGGGTGGGCTGCATGCCTTCCGGCCGGCCATGTCGGTGGTGCAATGGGTGGTGGACAAGCCGGTTTCGCGTGCCGCCCCCGGCCGCGAAGAGTATGCCTCGTCACCTTGATCCGGGTGTCTTTGTGGGAGCGGGCCTCGCCCGCGAAAGGTGTGCCCGGGATCTGTCTTGGTGGTGGATCCCCTCACCGGGGGCCGCATTCCTTGCGGCGGGACGCCGTGAATACGGCCCTGTAGGCTTGATCGCCGCCTCCTTGCGGTGAACACCCGCCTCCAGGAACCCGGCCCCGCTGAGGGGATTCGGCTGTTGTGGCGCTGATCTTGTATCGTGTGCTGTTCGGCCGACTGTTTTTCGTTCTTTCCGGACCTTCACAGGATTAACACATGACTGTTCATTTCATCGGCGCCGGGCCCGGTGCCGCCGACCTGATCACCTTGCGTGCGGCGCGTTTGCTGGGCGAGTGCCCGGTGTGTCTGTATGCGGGGTCCATCGTCCCCCGGGAGGTGCTGGAGCATTGTCCGGCGGGGGCGCGTCTGGTGGATACCGCGCCGCTGGATCTGGATGCCATCGAGGCGGAGTATGTGCGTGCCTTCGAGGCGGGGGAGGATGTGGCGCGGCTGCATTCCGGTGATCTCTCGGTGTATAGCGCCGTGGCGGAGCAGATGCGGCGTCTCGAGCGTCTGGGCATTCCGTACACCCTCACCCCCGGTGTGCCGGCCTTTGGTGCGGCGGCTGCCGTGCTGGGTCGGGAGTTGACGGTGCCGGAGGTGAGCCAGAGCCTGGTGATCACCCGGGTGTCGGGGCGGGCCTCGAAGATGCCGCCGGATGAGACCCTGGAGAACTTTGCCCGCACCAAGGCCACGCTGGCGATTCATCTGGCGATTCATCGTCTGGAGGAGGTGGTGGAGCGCCTGGAACCGTTTTATGGGGCGGATTGTCCGGCAGCGGTGGTGGCGCGCGCCACCTGGCCGGACCAGGTGGTGGTGCGTGGCACCCTGGGGGATCTGGTGGAGATGATGCGGGCCTCGCCGGTGGAGCGCACGGGGTTGATCCTGGTGGGGCATGCCCTGGGGAGTCGGGATTTTCGGGAGAGCGCCCTTTATGATCCGGGCTATCGACGCCGCTATCGGTCCGGGGGTGGGGCGTAGGCTGGCGGGAGAGGGGTTGGGGTGAGGGCCTACGGGGCTGAGGTGGCCTCGCCCACCAGATGACCGGAGCGGTCAAACACCAGGATCTCCAACTGGCTCTGCTGGGGGTCGATCAGATGTAGCGCAAAATGCAGCGCTGCCCGGGCTACGGCGTCGCCGATGGGAACGTCGGCGGCCCGGGCATGGTCGAACGCTTCAGCCACGGTGTTGGACTGACGAATCCTCTCCTGACAGGTTTCGTCCGCCCCTGCGGTGGCCGCCAGATCCGCCAATTGCCCCAGGTCCGCCTGGCCACGTCGGGAGTGTACATCCATGAAACCCTGGGACAGCTTCGTGATCTTGGCCATGCCGCCGGCCACCGTGATGCGTGGTACGGGATGAGTGCGCAGGTATTTGAGCATGCCGCCGATGAAGTCCCCCATGTCGATGAGTGCCTCTTCGGGCAGTCCGTGATGGGCCTGCACGGCCTTCTCGGAGGTGCGCCCGGTGGAACCAGCCACGTGGGGCAGCCCAGCGGCCCGGGCCACGTCGATGCCCCGCTGGATGGAATGGATCCAGGCCGAACAGGAGAAGGGGATCACCACGCCCGTGGTACCCAGGATGGACAGCCCGCCGACGATGCCGAGGCGGGGATTGAGGGTCTCGATGGCAATTTCTGCCCCCCGCGGGACAGATATTTCCACTTCAACGTCGCCGGGCACGTTAAACTGTGCGGCTATCTCGCCCACGGCCTGCTGAATCATGGCCCGGGGCGATGGATTGATGGCGGGTTCGCCCGCCGGGATGGGCAGGCCCGCACGGGTGACCATGCCCACCCCTTCGCCGGCGGCAAATGTGACGCCGCTTCCCGGTGCGCCCAGGCGTACCTTGGCCCGGATCAGGGCGCCATGGGTGACATCCGGGTCATCCCCGGCGTCCTTGATGATGCCCGCCATGGCGGTGCCATCCCCCTGTTCCTGCACCGCCAGGGAGAATGCCGGGGTGCGGTTCTTGGGCAGGGTCACCTGGACGGGGTCCGGGAAATGGCCGCTCATCAGGGCCGTGAAGGCCGCCTTGGTGGCCGCGGTGGCACAGGCCCCCGTGGTCCAGCCGCGTCGGAGGGCTGTACCCTGTTCAGGGGGCGTAGGGGTCTGCTCGGACATAGCACGGAGTATACTGATCGATGAATTCACTGTCCCGGACAAGCCATCCCGTCATGGGTACGGCGCTGGATACACTGGACGCCCTGATCCCGGGGCTGCCGCGCATGCGCCCGGGCGAGGTGTGGATCGTGGGTGCCGGGCCGGGCGACCCGGGGCTGCTGACCCTGCATGCGCTCTCGGCCCTGTTGCAGGCGGATGTGCTGGTGCACGATGCCCTGATCGACCCCAGAACCCTGGCCATGGTGCGCCCCGACGCGGTACGCATCTTTGCCGGCAAGCGTGGCGGCAAACCCTCCACTCATCAGGACGACATCACGGCCACCCTGGTGGATCAGGCTGGGCGCGGTTTTCGCGTGGTGCGCCTCAAGGGAGGCGACCCCTTCATGTTCGGTCGGGGTGGGGAGGAAGTGGCTGCGCTGCTGGAGGAGGGGATTCCCAATCGCGTGATTCCCGGCCTCACTTCGGGTCTGGCGGGATTGAGTGCGGTGGGCATTCCGGCCACCTGCAGGGGTGTGAATCAGGCGGTGTTCCTGGCCACTGGCCATGGGGCCGGGCGCAAGCCCACGCCGGAGGGCATTGACTGGTCCCTGGTGGCCCGCCTGGGGCAGCCCGTGGTGCTGTACATGGCCATCAAGAACCTGCCCCATATCCTTCAGGGTCTCACCGATGGGGGCATGGTGGCGGACACGCCGGCGGCCGTGGTGACCTCGGCCACCACGCCCCAGGAACGGGTGGTGATCGCCACGCGGGCGACCCTGCTGGAGACCATCACCCGGGAGCGCCTGGAAGCGCCGGCCATCATTGTGCTGGGGGAGATTGTCCAATGCCGCACCACCCTCAACCGGGTGGTGACCCACACGGCTCAGGAGATGTCAGGCAGCTGAGCGTTTCACTGGTTGGCCGTTTCCGGCCATGTATTCCAGGTCCGTTTGTCCCGGGAGCACCCTGTCATGAGCAATGTTCGTCAAAGGTTGGCCTCCATGCGCAGGCATCTGGATGCCCTGCAGTCCACCGCCGGCGAGGCGGATGCCAATGTACGGGATCTGATTGCGCAGTTGAGCGACGAGTTGGCTGGCCTTGAGCAGGCGCTGGACCCGCGTCAGTCCGAGTCCTCGCCGGGCCATGCGGTCACCCGGGAACCGGATGGCGATGCGGAGAAGTGTCCCTGCTGCACCCTGCGTTCCCTGTATGCGGTGCCGGGAGAGGTGCGGGACAGTCAGGATCGTGACGGCAGCCAGGAGGCCCTGTTCCACTGCTGGAGCTGTGGCTACGATACATGGCGTCCTGTCTGAGGCCCGAGGCCATGGTGAAGTATCGGATTGATAAGGTTTTGTTCTGATGGCACGCTGGCGCCCACCGCAACCCCGTTCATCCCCCCATATCACCGCCGAGGGTCACGCGGCCCTTGAGGCGGAGTTGCAGGGTCTTTGGACGCGCCGCGCCGATGTGACCCGCCACCTGTCCGCCGCAGCGGCCGAGGGCGATCGTTCGGAGAACGCCGAATATATCTACCGCAAGAAGGAATTGCGGGAGATCGACCGGCGCATCCGCTACCTGCAGAAGCGAATACCGTCCCTGCAGGTGGTACGTGATCCCCCGACGGATCAGGCCCGTGTCTTTTTCGGCGCCTGGGTCACCCTGGCCGATACCTCGGGTCGGGAGGTGGTCTACCGTATCGTCGGTGCCGATGAGTTTGACCCGGAGCGGGGCTGGATCAGCCTGGATTCTCCCGTGGCCCGGGCCTTGCTGGGTAAACACCTGGATGACGAGGTGGAGGTGGAAACGCCAGGCGGGGTCGTCCGCTACGAGGTGGTGGACGTGGCTTACCGGGATGCCGAGGCTTCCCCTGATTCATGAGGTGCATGCCATGCGTTTTTGCTGGTCCAATCTGTTGCTCATCGTCGTGGTCGTGATTCTGGGGACGGCCAGCATGCTGTCCAGTTGCGGTCAGCGCGGCGATCTGTACCTGCCCGATGATGAAGATCAACGGGCCGACCCCTAGGCCCTTCAGTTCTCCATCAAACAACCCACCGGGCCACCGGCCCGCCTCCGAACCGGATATCGACGGATGGATCATTTCAATTATCAGGATGGCGTTCTCTGTGCCGAGGACGTGAGCCTTGAATCCCTTGCCCAGGCCCACGGCACGCCATTGTACGTGTATTCCCGCGCGACCCTGGAGCGGCACTGGAAGGCCTTTGACGATGCCCTGGGGAATCATCCCCATCTGGTGTGCTATGCAGTGAAGGCCAATTCCAGCCTGGCAGTGCTGAACGTGCTGGCACGTCTTGGGGCGGGCTTCGATATCGTCTCCGGTGGCGAGCTGGAGCGGGTGCTGCGGGCCGGGGGCGACCCCGGGCGCGTGGTGTTCTCGGGCGTCGGCAAGCAGGTGGGGGAGATGCGCCGGGCGCTGGAGGTGGGTATCCGCTGCTTCAATGTGGAATCGGTGGCGGAACTGGAGCGCCTGAACCGGGAGGCGGGGGCGCTGGGCATGATCGCGCCGGTCTCCATCCGCGTGAATCCCGATGTGGACGCCGGTACTCACCCCTATATTTCCACCGGCCTGAAGGAGAACAAGTTCGGTGTGGATGTGGAGGATGCCCTGGATCTCTACCGCCAGGCGGCCGCTCTGCCCCACCTGAAGGTCGCGGGACTGGATTGTCACATCGGTTCCCAACTCACATCCCTGGAGCCGTTCGTGGATGCCCTGCGCCGGGTGATCCTGCTCACCCGGGCCCTGCAGGCAGAGGGTATTCAACTGGAGCACCTGGACCTGGGTGGCGGCCTGGGCATCCGTTACCAGAACGAGACGCCGCCCTCGCCGCGCGACTATGCTCAGGCGATGCTGGCCGAGCTCAAGGACACCGGCTACGAAATCCTGCTGGAGCCCGGTCGGGCCATTGCCGGCAATGCGGGGGTGCTGGTCACCCGCGTGGAGTACCTCAAACCCACCCGCCACAAGGATTTTGCCATCGTCGATGCGGCCATGAACGATCTCATCCGCCCGGCCCTGTACGACGCCTGGATGGATATCCTGCCGGTGCGCCCCCGCAGCGCTGAAAGCCGTGAATATGATGTGGTGGGTCCTGTGTGCGAGACCGGCGATTTCCTGGGCAAGGGACGCTCGCTGGTGCTGGAGCAGGGCGATCTGCTGGCGGTACGGTCCGCCGGCGCCTACGGTTATGTGATGAGTTCCAACTACAATACCCGTGCCCGGGCCGCCGAGGTGATGGTGGAGGGTGAGAAGGCCCATGTGATCACCCGGCGCGAGACCCTGGAGGACCTGCTGGCGCGGGAAACGGTATTGCCCGAGTAGCATGAGACAATAGACAACCCACCATGACGCATAAGGAGTCCCCATGGCACGCGAGATCATCGCCACCCCCAAGGCCCCTCAGGCCATCGGCCCCTATTCACAGGCGGTGAAGGTGGGCAGCACCGTGTACCTGTCGGGCCAGATCCCGCTCATTCCCGAAACCATGGAACTGGTGGATGGGCCCATCGAGGACCAGGTGCGCCGCGTCTTCGATAATCTGTCGGCGGTGGCCGAGGCCGCTGGAGGGGATCTCAACGACATCGCCAAGCTCAATATCTTTCTCATCGACCTGGGGAATTTCGTCACCGTCAACGAGATCATGAGCCAGTACTTTGCCGAGCCCTATCCGGCCCGCGCCGCCATCGGCGTGGCCAGCCTGCCCAAGGGCGCGCAGGTGGAGATGGATGCCATCATGGTACTGGAGTAGGCCTGACTCCCCCACGCAACGGATGCACCCATGACTGAACCCATCACCGCCCTCAAGGGCGTGGGTCCGAAGATGGCGGCCCGGCTGGAGCGCCTGGGCATCGCCACCGTCACCGACCTGCTGTTTCATCTGCCGGCCCGCTACCAGGATCGCACCCGCCTCGTGGCCATCGGCAGCCTGCGGCCCGGCGACGAGGGGGTGGTGGAAGGGGAGGTGGATCACACCGAGGTAGTGGCCCGTTCCCGGCGCATGCTGCTGGTGCATCTGAGTGACGGTACTGGTGGGATCACCCTGAGGTTCTTCCATTTCTCCGGCGCTCAGCAGCAGGCCATGGCCCGGGGCTCCCGCCTACGCTGTTTCGGTGAGGCTCGCATGGGCAAGGCGGGCATGGAGCTGGTGCATCCCGAGTACCGCATCCTGCGTGAGGGGGAGGCGGCGGTGGAAGAGTCCCTCACGCCCATCTATCCCACCACCGAGGGGCTGCACCAGATGAGCCTGCGCCGGCTCACCGACGAGGCCCTGGCTCGCCTGGACCGGATCCCCGAGTGGCTGCCCGCGCATATCCTGGATTCGTCGGGGTTGCCGGATCTGGTCACGGCCCTGCGCACCGTGCACCGCCCGCCGCCCGATGCCCCCGTGTCCAGCCTGCTGGAGGGCCGCCATCCGGCCCAGCGTCGACTGGCCTTCGAGGAACTGGTGGCCCACCACCTGAGCCTGGGCCGAGTGAGGGCGCGGACCACGGATCAGCCGGCACCGCCGGTGCAGGTGCCCGGCGAACTCGTGCGCCGGTTGCGGGATAACCTCCCGTTTTCGCTGACCGGGGCCCAGCAGCGGGTGATTCAGGAACTGGTCACCGACATGGCCCGGCCCCATCCCATGCTGCGTCTGGTGCAGGGGGACGTGGGGGCAGGCAAGACCCTGGTGGCCGTGGCCGCCTGTCTGCATGCGGTGGAGGCGGGTTATCAGGCGGCGGTGATGGCGCCCACGGAGATCCTGGCCGAGCAGCACCATCGCAACTTCAAGGCCCTGCTGGAGCCTCTGGGTATTGAAGTGGCCTGGTTCTCCGGCAAGCAGGGAGTCCGATCCCGCCGTGAGGCCAGTGAGGCCCTGGCCTCCGGGCAGGCCCAGGTGGCGGTGGGCACCCATGCCTTGTTCCAGGGGGATGTGACCTTCCATGACCTGGCCCTGGTGGTGGTGGATGAGCAGCATCGCTTCGGGGTGCATCAGCGCATGGCCCTTAGGGAGAAGGGTGCCCGGGACGGGCGTCTGCCCCATCAGTTGATCATGACCGCCACCCCCATCCCCCGCACCCTGGCCATGACCGCCTACGCGGACCTGGACTATTCAGTCATCGATGAACTTCCGCCGGGGCGCACGCCCATCAAGACCGTGGCCCTGAGCGATGACCGGCGCGATGAAGTGGTGCAGCGCATTCACCACGCCATTGGTGAGGGGCGCCAGGCCTACTGGGTGTGCACCCTGGTGGAGGAATCCGATGTGCTGCAGGCCCAGGCAGCGGAGGATACCCATGCCCAGCTGGAGGAGGCCCTGGAGGGTATCCGCGTGGGGCTGGTGCACGGGCGCATGAAACCCCGGGACAAGGAGGCGGTGATGGCCCGCTTCAAGGCCGGGGAGGTGCAGTTGCTGGTGGCCACCACGGTGATCGAGGTGGGCGTGGATGTGCCCAATGCGTCACTGATGATCATCGAGAATGCCGAGCGCCTGGGACTGGCTCAGCTGCATCAGTTGCGCGGGCGTGTGGGGCGGGGCGAGGCAGCCAGTGCCTGCGTGCTCATGTATCACCCGCCGCTGTCCCAGACGGCCCACCGTCGTCTGGAGGCCTTGCGCAACAGCACCGATGGCTTCGAGATCGCCCGTATCGACCTGGACCTGCGCGGCCCCGGCGAGGTGCTGGGCACGCGTCAGACCGGAATGATGCAGTTTCGCATCGCCGATGTAGTAAGGGATCAGGACCTGCTGGAGGACGTGAAGGCCGCCGCCGGCCGCCTGGCGGCCGAGCACCCGGACCACGTGGACCCGCTGATCGACCGCTGGCTGAGCGGATCGCAGGAATATGGCCGGGTAGGCTGAGCGCCACGAGACCCGTTGGCCTCGCGGCGCTGAGGGGTCAGAAGCGGTAGGCCACGCCCAGGCTCAGGACCGGGTAGTACTTGAAGTCGTCCAGGTCGTCCTGGAGTTCTTCCTGCTCCCTGCGCAAATCCTCGCGGAATTCGTTTTCCAGTTGAGCGTTGCCGTTATCCAATTCGCCCCTCAAGCTGACATCCGGTGACCCCGTGAACATCACACCCGCGTCGAAGGCAAAGGACCAGCGCCCGCCCTGGATCGCATTGCCATAGCCAATTCCCAGGTATGGGGCGAAACTGCGCCAGTCGATGGTGGCATCCAGCGTGCCTTGATAAGGTTCGGCGCCGTCGCCAATATCCAACTCACCCCGGGCCTTACCGGTCAGCTCATTGCCGTTGTAATACGCCCCGGCGGTCAGGCGGAAGCCGCCGCTGAAGGGATGCCAGTCGGCCAGCAGCGCGGCACTGCGCAGCTTGAGATCGGCGTCGTAGTCCACATCGGTCTCTTCCACGTCGGTACTGTAGGTGAAGCCATACAGTCCGCCGCGCAGATTGACGTTCTCCCGCAGGCCGTATGTGCCCTCCACGCCCAGGCCGGTGGTGCCCACCTTGGCCCCCAGGGCGAAAGAGTCCGCCTGTGCCGCCCCCCCGGCGGTCAGCAGACCCACGGACATCAGGACGGCGATGAGTTTGATTGACTTCCTGTTCATGCTGTATTCCCCCGAATACAAGGATTCAAAGATCAAATTGAACAAAACCCTGCTGCCAGTGGACCAATAGGCACAACGGCCACCGGGAAGCCCTTTCAGTGTAAGGTCCGGATGACTCCGGGGCGCCCCGTTCGTCGGTGAGATGAACGCGCCCCTCGGTCCGGGCAACCTGGGGCGGTTGGCGCGGGAATCACACCATGCTCCCTCAATGATCGAAAAGGAGACGCTAAATGCAACTGAACCTCAACGAACTACTCTTCAGCGGTCAGACGCCGGGCGCCGTGGCGACGGATGCCGGCATGACCGTGCTGCGGGTGGCCGCCGGACTGATGATGGCCTTCGGGCACGGGTTCGACAAATTGCCTCCGTCTGCAGGATTCGTGGGCATGGTGGAAGGGCTGGGGTTTCACTCGCCCGAGTTGTTTGCCTGGATGGCCGGGCTGGCCGAGGGGATTGGCGGGTTGCTCCTGGCGGCCGGTTTGCTGACGCGCGCCTCGGCGGCCGCCATCCTGGGCGCCATGCTGGTGGCAGCCTTCGTGGCCCATGGGGGTGATCCGCTGTTTGCCACCGGTGGCCCGAGCAAGGAGCTGGCCCTGCTGTACGCCGCCGTGATGGTGCCCTTCCTGTTTGCCGGCTCCGGTCGCTATGGGGTGGACGCCATGTTCCGCCGTCAGGAAGTCTGATCGGCAGGGATCCGACACCGTGCGGCCCCGTACGAGCATGACGTCCGGGGCTGCCCGTTCCTCTCACCACCTTTCCCCGCAGCTGTCATACTTTCATCATACTGTCATCTTGCTCGGTCTTAATGTTGCCCCTGATATCCATCGATCCGGAGCCCCATGAAACAACCCCTGGCAGCCCAACCCGCCTCCCGCGCTGTCCGTCACCTGGCCAGGACCTATCTGGACCAGGCCCAGGCGGCCTGCGACCGGCTGGATGACCCCGCAGACACCGAAGCATTGCACGATTTTCGAGTGGCGCTGCGGCGCCTGCGTAGCCTGCTCAAGGCCCACAAGGGCTATGCAAAACAGTGGTTGTCCAAAAAACTTCGCCAGCGCGCCAAGGACCTGGCATCCAGTACCGGGCTGGCAAGGGATACCGAGGTTCAGCTGGCCTGGCTCATGACGCAGCAGGAGCGCATCAAGTCCCATCAACGACCGGGTTTCCTGTGGATGAAGGAGCGCCTGCAGGATCGCCTTGGTGACGAATACGCGGATATCCGGCAGGCAACACCGTCTGCCTTCAAGCGTTTCCGCAAGCGCATGAACGAGCGCCTGGATCTGGACAAGGACGATGACGCACCGCCGTTCGGTCGGGTCACGGCTCTGCGCCTGACGGAGGCCGCCGAGGATTTCCGTGCTCATCTGGACCAGGTGAAGATGGGAGCCGCCCAGGAGGAGGTGCATCAGGCGCGCATTGCCGGCAAGCGTCTGCGCTATTTGCTGGAACCCGTGGCCAAGGAACTGGAGGGCGGCAAGGACCTCATCAAGGAACTCAAGGAGATGCAGGACCTCATGGGCGAGATCCACGATATCCAGGTGTTCGCGGAGGAACTGGCCCAGGCCTCCGAGGAGGCTGGAGCCGAGCGAATGCGGCGGATGGTGGAACTCTCTCTGGCGCGCGGTCAGGACGATCCGGATCTGCAGGCAGCCCGGCGCACCGACGAACGGGCGGGCCTGATGAGCCTGGCCCGGCAGCTTCATGACCGCCAGGAACACCTCATGTCACGGCTGACCGCCAAACTGGAGGATGGCGAGGCAGAGCGCTTTCTGGCGCATCTGGCGCAGGCAGCAGAGCAGCTTGACGTGCTGGCTTACCCCGAGGGCTGATTCCGGCCGCTGGCACCTGACGGCAGGTAGCCCACCACGTTTCGCCTGCAATTTTTGCCCACTCACTTCAACCGAATCCATCAATCCGTAATAATCCGCACCCGGTCTATGCTATCTTCCGAGTCGGGCTTGGCCGGCGGGGACATGGCAGTCTGTCCGGATGGCCCACGTTTCAAACCATCCAGAAGAACGGGAGACCCGAACGGTCCCCAGACTCCCAGGAGGAGTTTTGCCATGCTGAAAAGTTGTATGCGTTGGGCGGGAGTGGCCGCCCTGAGCTGTGCGATGGTCCTGGGCGGCGTCGCGTCCGCGGACGACCGCTCCGATTGGCCGCGTTCAGCCAAGCTGGGCACGGCCTCTCAGGGCGGAACCTACTTCATCTACGGTGCCGGCTGGGCAGGTCTGGTTGACGAAGCAACCGGCGTCAACATGTCCGCCGAGGTCACCGGTGGCCCCGCCCAGAACATGGTGCTGGTACACCAGGGCGAACTGCATTTCGGAATGACCACCATGGGACCGGCCTTTGAAGGTTGGCACGGCCAGCTGCAGGTGGCCAGGGGCCTTGAGACGCGTAATGTGCGTGCCATGTTCCCCATGTATCAGACTCCTCTGCAGGTGGTGGCCTTGCAGCGTTCGGGTATCGAGAGCATCTCTGACCTGGACGGCAAGCGTGTGGGTGTAGGCCCCCGTGGAGGCACCGCCAGCATGTTCTGGCCACGTTTCTTTGAGGATCTGGGCCTGAACGTGCGTGTGCGCTTTGGCGGTGCCGCCGACCAGGTGGGTCAGGTGCAGGACGGCATCCTGGATGCCTTTGCCTTTGCCGCTGGCGTGCCCATCTCCGCCTTCAGTCAGATCGAGGCCCAGCAGCCGGTGAACATCTTCTCCCTCAACGAGGAAGAGATCGCCCAGATGGTGGAAAACCATCCGGTGAGCCGCATCGTCATCCCCGGTGGCACCTACCGCACCGTGGAGGAAGATCAGCCTACCGTGGCCCTGTGGAACTTCGCCATTGCCAGCAAGGACATGCCGGAGAGCTTTGTCTACGAGATCATGAAGACCGTGTTGGACAACAACGACCGCATGATGAGCATTCATCGCTCCGCGGCTGAAACCTTGCCCGAGAACATGGAACACAACACCTTCATGTGGTTCCATCCCGGTGCAGTGCGTTACTACCAGGAAAGGGGCATCGAGGTGCCCGAGGATCTGATTCCGCCCGAGTACGAGGGCTGATCAGCCATCAGGATGGCATGCAAGGGCTCGGGCCGCGTGACGCGGCCCGAGCCTTTTGCCGCTGAATCTTACTGACGCCCCGATTGCGTGCCATCCGCGCCCGGCGTGTCATGTCAATCTAACAGTATGCTCAGAAGAACTCTCCCATGACGAGCTCCGAAAAATCGGGCCCCGCTGAAGACAAAGACATTGCTGCCGCCGCGGCTGCTGACGCCGAGGAAGGGACATCGTCACAGCGCAATCTCACCCGCTGGCAATACTGGCTGCTGTTTGCGCTGGGTCTGACCTATACCAGTTTCCACCTGTTGGTCCTCAACGTCTTCCCCATGGAGACCTGGACCTTCCGTATTCTTCACGTGGCCGGTGCCCTGGTGATCGGCTTCGCCATTGTGGCCGCTTGCGTGCCGCCCTCCGAACAATCCCCCGGTCGACGATGGCTACTGGAATTGCTGCCCATGGTGATCACCGTGGGCGCGGCGCTCTACGCCGTGGGTGCCGTCATCGCCGCCTATCTCATGCGCCATGTGTGGGGTTATGACTCATGGTCCATGCCGGACTGGCTCTTCCAGAGTTTCGGTTGGACCCTGCTGGCCACCACCGTGTTGGGTATCCTGTTTGCCTGGGTCTTCAAGCCCCGCTCGGATCGCATCGGCTGGTATGACTGGTCATTGATGGCCGCCAGTGTCTCGGTAGGTGCCTATCTGGTCTTCCATCTGGAAGACCTGCAGTTCCGGGCCGGCGTGATGCCCACCCAGCCCGACTTCTGGGTATCGGTGGCGGGTATCCTGCTGATTCTTGAACTCACCCGGCGCGTGGCCGGCATGGCCCTGGTGGTGATCGCCGCGGTCTTCATCCTCTATGGTTTCATCGGTCCCTGGCTACCCGGAGTGCTGGAGCATGGCGGTTACAATGCCGATCGCTTCTTCACCTACCTGTACACCGACAACGGCATCCTGGGCCCCACCACGGCGGTGTCCTCCACCTACATCATCCTGTTCATCGCCTTTGCCGCCTTCCTGCAGGCCTCCAAGGTGGGTGATTACTTCGTGAACTTCGCCTTTGCCGCCGCCGGGCGGGCCCGGGGCGGTCCGGCCAAGGTGGCCATCTTCGCCAGTGGCCTGATGGGCATGATCAACGGCACCTCCGCCGGTAACGTGGTGGCCACCGGTTCCCTCACCATTCCGCTGATGAAGCGCGTGGGCTACAACCCGCGCAGTTCCGGCGCCATCGAGGCGGCCGCCTCCACCGGCGGGCAGATCATGCCGCCGGTGATGGGGGCGGGCGCCTTCATCATGGCGGAGATCACCGGCATCCCCTACACCGAGCTCATCATCGCCGCCCTGATACCGGCGGTGCTGTATTTTGCCTCCGTATACTTCATGGTGGATCTGGAAGCCGCCAAGACAGGGATGAAGGGGCTGCCCTCGAAAGAACTGCCCAAGGTCGGCAAGCTGCTGCGTCAGCTCTACCTGTTCGCGCCCATCATCATCCTGATCGGTGCCCTGTTCATGGGCTATTCCGTGATCCGTGCCGGGACCGTGGCCCTGATGAGTGCCGTGGTGGTGAGCTGGCTCACACCCTTCCGGCTGGGCATCATCGGCTCTGCCAAGGCACTGGAGCTGGCGGCGCGCATGGCCATCCAGTTGATCGCCGTCTGCGCCTGTGCCGGCATCATCGTGGGGGTGATCGGTCTCACAGGCGTGGGGTTGCGCTTCTCCTCCATGCTGCTGGCCGTGGCCGACAACAGCCAGCTGCTGGCCCTGTTCTTCGCCATGGGCATCTCCGTGATCCTGGGCATGGGCATGCCCACCACGGCGGCCTATGCGGTGGCGGCCTCGGTGGTGGCACCCGGCCTGATCCAGATGGGGGTGGAGCCGCTGGTGGCCCACTTCTTCGTCTTTTACTACGCGGTGATCTCGGCCATCACCCCGCCGGTGGCCCTGGCGGCCTATGCGGGTGCAGCCATCGCCGGCTCGGAGCCCATGCGTACCTCGGTGACGGCCTTCAAGATCGGTCTGGCGGCCTTCATCGTGCCGTTCATCTTCTTCTATCACCCGGCCCTGCTCATGGAGGGTGAATGGTGGAAGATCACCCAGAGCTTCCTGACCGCCCTGCTGGGCGTGTTCATGCTGGCGGCCGCGGCCCAGGGCTGGTTCTTCGGTCTGGCCAGCAGCGTGGTCCGGGGGCTGCTGTTCATCGGTGCCCTGATGGCCATCTCCGGCGATCTGCTCAGTGACGCCGTGGGTCTTGGCATGGGCGTGGTGCTGTTGCTCTGGCAGTTGAAGGTGTCCGGGGGCAAACCCAAGCCTCCCGTGGCCGAGGCCTCATGACGGCCTGATCCACGGGACAGCTCCCTCTCCCGTCGTTGGGGGAGAGCGGGGTCCCGGCAGTCGTGATCGGTAAGCTGCCTGCGCGATAAGGAGGAGGCAAAGTGGGAGACAAAGCCTACCTGGTGGCGGTGACCGGGCAGTTGGTGGAAGGGGTCGACCCGGCCACCGCCCAGGCCAACCTGGCCCGCCTGTTCCGCATCCCCGAGGCGCGGGCGGCGGCAATGCTCTCGGGCAAGCCCGTGGTCATCAAGAAGGGTGTGGACGAGGCCACGGCCCGTCGCTATCAGGCCTCCCTCAGGGAGGCCGGCGTTCTGGCCCGGCTGATGGCCTGTGCCCCGGAGTCGGGTGACTCGCCCGTTGCCGGCGCCGAACCGGAGTCGACGCCCCCCGCGTCCAGTGGTGACCCGAGTGAGTCACCCAACTCACCGGTTGCACAGGCGGAGCCTGCCGGGCCCGACTGGACCCTGGCCCCCGTGGGCACCGATCTGAGCGACCGCGAGGCCCCCCCACCCCTTGAGGTGGACCTCTCGGAACTGACCCTGGCCGAACCCGGTGTCACCCTGGGCACCCCCCGGGATCATCCACCCCTGAAGGTGGATACCAGTGACCTCACCCTGGCACAGCCCCCCGATGAAGAAGATAGGGCATCCACGGAGGAGCCGGACAACCCCCGTCCGTAACCCCAGCACCCGTGGGAGCGGGCCCTGCCCGCGAAGCCCATGCCAGGAAAGACTCCCCAGGTGATCCTGTCCTGTTTCGCCGGCAGGCCGGCTCCCCATCACCAAACTTTCCCGGCCCGGCGCTTTCCAATGGAGGCAAGCCCACCATCCACACCGGGAGGTAGCCCCACCATGTTCTCTTTCATGCGCAAGACCGCCATGCCCCGTCCCGATCAGGCCCTGCCCGGCCGCGACAAACCCATGCCCGTGAGCGAGCACCACGTGGTGCTCAACACCCCCATGAAACCCCCGTATCCCGAAGGCATGGAGACCGCCCTGTTTGGCATGGGCTGTTTCTGGGGGGCCGAGCGGGCCTTCTGGCAGTTGCCCGGGGTGCATGTGACCGCCGTGGGCTATGCGGGCGGCTATACGCCCCATCCCACCTACAAGGAAGTGTGCAGCGGGATGACCGGCCACAACGAGGTGGTGCAGGTGGTGTTCAATCCGCAAAGGGTCAGTTATCAGGACCTGCTCAAGGTCTTCTGGCAGTCCCATGACCCCACTCAGGGCATGCGCCAGGGCAACGACGTGGGCACCCAGTATCGTTCGGGGATCTACACCCATGATGACGACCAGGCCCGACAGGCTGCCGAGTCGCGGGATGTGTATCAGCAGGCCCTGACCGCCAGCGGACGGGGCGCCATTACCACCGAGATCGTGCCGGCACCCACCTTCTATTTTGCCGAAGACGATCATCAACAGTATCTGGCCAAGGTGCCGGGAGGTTATTGCGGTCTGGGGGGCACGGGCATCCCCTGGCCTCAGGCCTCCTGACCCGTCCCGGCACTCAGGATGACGGCACCGCGCTCGTCGACCATGGGGCGGTCGAGCACTGCGGTGGCGGCCACTCGGGGCCAGGCACCCGAGCGGGCGATGGCTCCGGTATCCCGCATCCAGATGCCAGCCAGGGCCAGTTGCAGCAGCCACTGTATGGCCCCGGCATGACCGGTGGCGGCGCCGCTATCCAGGGAGGGGGGCGTGATGGGTTCCGGGGGCAGGGGATCCTCGTCGGGCTCCCGTGGCAGTGACACGCCTTCCGGGATGTCGGCACGCAACGGCCATAGATGCACCTGGCAGCTCCACCATTCCCGATCCCCTTCGGCCCCGTTCCCTGGCGGCAGCAGGATACCATCCAGGCTGGATGCCTCCAGGCCTGCTTGCGTCAGGGCGCTGCTCAGCGCCTGGGCCAGGCCGGAATGCGACCCCGTGGAGTCGGGTCTGGCTGCTGGGGCGGGGCAACTGTCCCAACCCAGAATCCGCACGCCATCGCCTCCATCCCGCAACGGAATGAAGGCCGCCGCCTCGCCCGGGACGATGCCATCCTCGCCGTCCCAGGCCAGCGGCATTTGCTGATCCACCAGGGCCAGCAGGGTGTCCGGGTCCAGCAGGCTATCCGCGCCGCCCAGAAACAGGGCCCGATCCGGATGATGAGAGAATGCCTCCTCTGCATGGTCCAGGAGCGTGACGGCCGACTCATCCAGGCAGACAGGCTGCAACCGGGCCTCTGGATGGCGCAGTCCCTCCTTGCCCATCCAGTTCCAGAGCACTTGCGGGTGCAGCCGTGAGTGTTCAACCAGGGCGGCTCGATACGGCCACAGGACCAGGGCCTGGGCGGGCAGGGGCTGTTGACCCAGTGCCCCTATGAGCAGCGCCTGCACCCGGCCGAGGGTGTCTTGCTGACCGCCGATCGCCGGCACTCCGCGCAGCACCTGATGGCGGCCGCCTGGGGAGGCCAGCGCGGCCGGGTGGGTGAGGCGTTGCTCCATGCCCAGGGGTGTGGAGGCTGCCGCCCAGAGCGCCATGGGATCGCTGCCGGTCGCGGTGCACAGGCGAATGTGGTCCGGGTTGAACGCCAGCGTCATGAACGCCCCTCCTGGACTTCGCTGTTGTCGCGCATGACGACTTGAGTGACACCCATGCACCCACGTGGACGAAGGGTCGGAGGCGGCCGGGCAATCCGGGCGGTGCGGTCAATGAGTTCATGCATGCACCGCCTCCTGAGGGGATATCGCCTGCAGCACCTGGATGTGCGCGGCCAGTTGGCGTCGCCGCTGGTGCTGCCAGTGTTCCCGTGGCGCCGCTGGAGGCGCCTCCAGGGCCAGGGCAAGCCGCAACTGCAGCCCATCGGCCTCACGCCCCGCCGTGGCCATCACGTGGCGGGCCAGGCTCACCGGTGTTTGTGGTGCCCCCTGCCAGAGACGCTGGGAAGCGTGAAGACGAGGGCGCGTCTTTCGCCACCAGGACTGGGCCATCATCTGAGGGTTGGGCCCAGCGCCGGTGTGCAGTGGTCGGGGTCCACGCGGCCCCCGTGGCAGGCGCAGCCCGGACACTGCTTCCAGCGCAGCACGAATGTCACTCAGGTGACGGGGCTGGGAGAGGCCCGCGATCAGGGCATCCACCGCTGCCGGCGTGCCGTTCAGCGCCAGCCCCCAAGCCGCACCCGCATGCCGGGGGAGGGCGTCGACGAGGGTGTCCAGGGCCTCGGGCAGGCCCAGCACGCCCATGAGTCGCAGTACGGCATCGCTGCCTTCCATGTCCTGCAAGTGCTCCAGGCCTTCCCGGGCGGAGATCCGGCCACGGGCACAGGCGCCGCGTACCCACCAATAACGCGCTGCGGTGCCGGCATGACATCCCGGCGGGTCCGGATCGATGGCCGGAGCGTGGGGGTGATCGGCCATCCAGCGCAGCCGCGCCAGCACGGTGTCCGGGTCTTCGGTGGGCGAGGGTTCTGGCAGATCCGCCGGCACCGTGTCCTGGCAGCGGGCGATTTCCCAGCAAAGCGGACGCAGTGCCGGCACCGATCCCAGGGTTCTGAGCCATGGGCCCAGCGGTTCGGGAGGCAGGTGAATCAGCAGCCAGCGCCAGGGGTGTTGTCCGTCCTCGATCAAGGCGCTGACCACGTCCTCCACCGTGGGCCGCTGCTGACTCACCCAGGCGGCGGCACAGCGCAGGAAGTGTGCACAGGCCGAGGCGTCTTCTGGCAGCACGGCCCCGGCGTTGCGGCCCAGTAACAGCCATTGCGTGAGCAGTCGTCGCTCCAGGCGCTCCAGGCTGGCGGCATCGTCCAGTGGCAGCGCCTGGCGCCGGCCGTGTTGATCCCACAGGGCTCGGGCCAGGTCTTCATGTTGTTTCCAGAGAGGCCATTCCATGGCGACGCTCCCGGGTCAGTTGAAGTGGATGCGGGCGGCCAGAAAGTGCATCAGCCGCGCCATGATGCCGTGCAGTTCCCGGCCGCGCATCTCCATGCGGCCTTCGGGTTCCAGGGTCATGGAGGATTCACCGCAACGCAGGTACAGACCGCGCTCCGCCCTCAGATGTACATGCCCGTCCCGCTCGGTCACTGCCTGGGAGGGGGGCGCTTCGCCATGTCGGCGAAGTCGGTCCAGGATCACCGGGCCCGTGGCGGGCTGCAGCAGGACCAGCACACGGTCGCCGGGGCGCAGGGCGGGGGTTGATTGGGCATGGCCCATGGGGGGCAGGGTGGTGCCATCGCAATCCACCCAAAGGGCTTCGCCGGCCTGAGCCTGGAGCACGCGCGCCAGCGTGACACGGCCTGTCCCGGGGGCTGGATGATGGGTGGGGTTCAGCGGCACGATGTCCTTGGCCTGCATGGATGCACTCTCCCTGTGAGCGGGGCGAGGCCCCTGGTGGTGATTGGGCGATTTCCCTTGCCCGCTGATGGAATCCTACTGGGATCGGGCCCTGACCGACAAGTCCCTGCTGGAGTCCACCAGTCCCTGGAACAGCCGCCGATGGCGCGCCTTTTGTGGCAGATACTCCGGATGCCACTGCACCCCAAGAATCAGCGGGGCGTTCCGACTCTCTATGGCCTGGACCACGCCGCTGGCCTCCCGGGCCGCCACCACCAGGTCCTGGCCCAGCTCCGCCACGGCCTGGTTATGCAGGGCGTTGACAGGCAGAGGGTTCGTGCCGGTCAGGGCGGCGATACGTGAGCCTTCGGTGAGAGTGACCACCTTGCGCGGCAGGATGCTGCGCACCTGGGGGTGTTCCCGGTAAAAGCCTTCCAGATTCTGGTGCAGGGTGCCGCCACACACCACGTTCAGCAACTGCATGCCCCGGCAGATGCCCAGGATGGGCAGCCCGCGGTCCAGGGCCTCCCGGATCAGGGCCTGTTCGAGACGATCCCGGTCAGCATCGCCACCATGCAATTTGGTGTACAGCACCCGGCGCAGCAGCCACAGCAGGGGGTAGAGCACGAACCCGAGAATGCGCTGTCGCCAGCCGGTCTCGGTGGCATCGATCTCCCGGATCAGGCTCAGGGGGTCCTGGCCGTAGAGGCCAGGATCCACATCCGCGCCCCCACCCACCACCAGCCCGTCCAGTTCCTGCAAGCTGCGGGGCCGCCCAGGCGTGATGTGAACGGCCTTTCCGCCGGCCCACCGGATGGCCCACCAGGTCATGATCCAGGCAGCCACGCCGCCCCGGTCCGGCCCCGTGACGCCGATGCGGGGTCTTGCCATGGTTCAGTTCCTTAGCCAGTCGGTGACTTTTTCCACCCAGCGCTGACCCTTGCTGGCCAGGGTTTCGGGTTCTGCAGTCAGGTATTCACGGGCCATGGCACCCAGGCGTTGAGGGTCCGAAGCCAGGCGTTCCACCGCCACCCAGGCATTCCAGGGCACGCTCAGATCCCAGTCCGGTTCGTCGATGCGACAGTCCGGCAGGCGATAGTGGAAGGTGGGCCGAGGCCGAATCAGATGATGTTCCACGGGCGCCGCATCGATCTGTTCCTGCGATAGATGAGCGAACAGCGGCAGCATGTCCAATGGCCGATTCCGGGTGGGGTTGTGGGCGAGATAATCATCGATCAGGCCCGACAGGTCCGGGCGATACCCGGAGTCCAGGATCAGGCGGGGGTAGTCCTCGGGGAATGGGTCCACGAAGGGCGTGAGGCGCCGGGACAGATCCGCCTGGGAATGGCTGAGCAGCCAGTCATAGAGGAGCATGAAGGCCTGAAGATGGTGCAGGATGTAATCGGCATCCAGGCGTGCCAGTTCCAGGTTGATCTGCAGGCCGAAGGCGTAAAACAGGGAGCCATGGGTCCCCTTGGCCCCCTCCTGTTGCAGGCGCTGGCGCAGCCTGTCCAGTTCCGGCAGGGCATCGTGGGGGATGGGCGGCGCCACCACCTCATGGGGCACCACCAGTCCGGCCACCTGGGACAGGGCGCTCTCCAGGGCATGGGGCTCCGTGTCCCGGTCGATCTCGACGCCCATGTTCTCCAGGTAATCCAGATATTCCCGGCGCTTGAGCAGGTCGCTGTCCAGTTCCAGGCCAAAATCGCCGAACCGTGTACCGGTTACGTGGTGTTCGAAGGGAGAGTCCTGCTGATGCACACCCCCAAAGAGATCCACGATGGAGCCGGCGATGACATCCAGCGAGATATCCGCCATTTCCATCTCGATGCCCACCCGGCGCAACTCGCCGTGCGGGTTCTGACTGTGAGGCAGGTTTTTGAATTCCGTCATGTATCGGCCCGGTATTGGTTACGCCCGTTCTTCTTGGCCTGATAAAGGGCCGTGTCAGCGGCTTCTTTAAGGTCTTCTGCCGAAGCCTTGGGGTGCTGCGTGGAATGGGTGGCACCGCCTGCGCTGATGGTGATATGGGGCGCCACATCCGAGTACTCATGAGCGATGCCAAGGGAGTTTATCGCCTCGATCATTCCCTTGGCCACATGCCGGGCGCCTTGCGCGTCGGTCTCCGGCAGTAACACCACGAACTCTTCGCCCCCATAACGGGCCACCAGATCCATGGCACGTACGGGTACGCGCTCCAGGGCTTGCGCCACCCGTCTGAGGCAGTCATCCCCGGCCCCATGGCCGTAATGGTCGTTATAGGGCTTGAACTGATCAATGTCGATCATGAGCAGGGAAAGGCATTGATCATTTCGGCTCAACCGGGACCATTCTTCGGCCAGTTTCTGGTCGAAGTAACGCCGGTTATGTATTTCAGTCAGGCCGTCCTGCAGGGATATCTTCTCCAGCAAGTCTGTCTTGAGCTTGAGGTTCACCTGGTTGCGTACCCGTGCGCGCACGACGGCCGGGCTGAAAGGCTTGGAGATATAGTCGGCGGCACCCAGGTTCAGGCCCTCTTCCTCGTCCTTCTCGTGGTCCAGGGCCGTTACAAAAATCACCGGGATGGCCCGGGTGGCCTCGTTGTCCTTGAGCCGGCGGCAGATCTCGTAGCCGTCCATGTCCGGCATGACGATATCCATCAGGATCAGGTCCGGACCCTGCTCGGCCTGGGCCAGTTCCAGTGCCTTTTCGCCCCGCGTGGCGGTCAGGATCCGGTAATCCTCCTTGAGCAGAGAGGCCAATGCATGGATGTTTGTCGGTTGATCGTCAACGATCAGTACCGTCGCTCTTGTATGGGGCACATCAGACCTCAGGAAAGTTTGACGCCGGCCTGCCTTGCCAGCTGTTTGAGCAGCGCGGCCGCTCCATCATGATCGAATTGATCCACCCGTTTTGCCAGCTCCTGGGCGGAGTGTGTATCCAACTGCCGGGCCAGGTAGGAGGTGACCTGATCCAGCTCCTGCTGGTCCACCAGTTCCCCCGAGGCAAGGCATTGCAGGATGTGCCCCATCGCTTCTACCGGGGGCTGTGGGTTTGTGCCCGTAATGCCTTCGGAGCCTTGCGTTTCCGGGAGGGTGGCCAGTTGAGTCAAAACGGTGTCCAGGGCCTCCAGGAAGGCACTTCGGTCGTCGTCGGGAATGGCTTTCCCCCGCTTCAATGCGGTATCCAGGCGATCGGCCCTGTGGGCCAGGTCAAGGGCACCGATGGTGCCCGCCAGACCCTTGAGGGTGTGGATCATCCGTCCCGTGCGTGGATTCTCGGGCTGCTCCAGGCACCCGCGTAGATCGTCGAACTCCGCTTCCATCTGCGCTGCAAAGCGTTGCAGGGTGCGCAGGTACAGGTCTTTGTCGCCGTCGAAACGCTTGAGCCCCACCGCCAGGTCGAAGGCCTTCAGTGTATCAGGCAGCTCCGCGTCCGGGGTGTCTGCGTCCTGGAGTTCGACGCAGATGCCGCTGCTTTGCAGCCACTTCTCCAGGGTGTGCAGCAGCGCCTCACTGTCGATGGGCTTGGCCAGGTGGTCGTTCATGCCGGCGGCCCGCGCCCGCTCGCGATCATCCTCCATCACGGCCGCCGACAGGGCAATGATGGGCAGGTCGGGAAATCGTTCACGGATATGACGGGTGGCCTCGAAGCCGTCCATGACGGGCATCTGAAGATCCATCAGCACCAGGTCGATGGGGTATTGTGCCGCCTGATCCACCGCCTCGCGACCATCATTGGCCAGGATGACCCGTACCTGTGTCTTCTTGAGCATCTCCCGGGCGACCTCCTGGTTCAGGGCGTTGTCCTCCACCAGCAGGATGGTGCGACCCTGAAAACATGGGCATGGCGTCAAATCCCTACCGGATGCCTCGGTCTCTTGTTCCGCCACCGCCTGGTTCATGGCCTCCACCAGGGACCGCGGTGTGACAGGTTTGCTCAAAAAGGCGCTGAAGCGATCCGAATGGGGCACCAGATCTTCCTGGTTGTAGGCGCTGATGATCAGTGCGGGAATGGTCGTCTGCTGCAAATCACCCCGCTGGCGCAGCGTGTGCAATCGATCCAGGGCCTGTAACCCATCCATCTCGCCGGGCATCTTCCAGTCCATGAGGATGAACTCGAAGGGCATGCCGGCCCGCTCCGCCGCCTGGACGGCCTTGATGGCCGCCTCACCGCTGTCGGCTTCCTCCGTCCGGAAACCGTAGCTTTGCAGCATGTTGTTGAGCACGATCCGCGCGGTGGCATGGTCGTCCACCACCAGGACACGGGCACCGGGTCTTATGGATTCATGCGTCGATGCCGGGCCTTGGTCCGATGACAACGGCAGGTTGAGCTCGAAATGGAAGCGGCTGCCTGCCCCCGGGGTGGAATCCAGTTGCAGCACACCTCCCATCCTTTCCAGGAGTTTGCGACTGATCACCAGACCGAGCCCGGTGCCGCCATATTTTCGGGTGGTGGATGTGTCGGCCTGTGAGAAGGCCTGGAACAGCCGGGTCTGCTGGTCCGGATTGATGCCGATACCCGTGTCGCGCACCTCGAAATGCAGGCGCGCGCCCTGCGCGTCACGGCCCAGCCGACGAATGGACAACACCACCTGACCCTGATCGGTGAATTTGATGGCATTGCTGAGCAGGTTGGTGAGCACCTGCCCCAGGCGCAGGGCATCGCCTTCGACGCTGATCGAACCCTGGGTATCCAGCTCGAACACCAGTTCAATGCCCTTCGCGTCGGCTGCCGAGGCAAACAGGGTGCGCATTTGATCGAGCAGATCATCGATGCGGAAACTATGGTCCTCCAGTTCCAGTCTACCGGCTTCGATCTTGGAATAATCCAGGATGTCGTTGATGATGCCCAGCAGCATGCGGGATGAGTCGCGGATCTTGCCCAGGTAATCCCGCTGTTTGGCGTTGAGTGATGTGCTCAGCAGCAGATCACTCAGGCCGATCACGGCGTTCATGGGCGTGCGGATTTCATGGCTCATGTTGGCCAGGAACTGGCTCTTGGCAAGATTGGCCCGTTCGGCTGTTTCCTGTGCCTGCTTGATCTCGGTGAGGTCGTTGTAGACGGCCACCACTTCGCCGGAAGAGAGCCTGAACAGCGTGTTTTCGCGCCAGCCCTTGAGGTGCCCATCGTCATACTGGGAGAGGGGCAGGAATTCGCCCTGCCCGGTACGAGCCACCCGGCGCAAGGCATCCATCAGCCCCATCTCATGGACGGCGGGAAAGCACTCCGTCACTCGCCGACCGATGACGTCCTCGCGCCGCATATGGTCCATTCGCTCAGCGGCGGTGTTGTAGTCGAGGAAGACGAAGTCCTGACCGTCATCCACGGGCCGATAGACCGCCACCCCGCTGCCGGTCTTCTCGAAGATGCCCTGAAAACGCTCCTTCTCCGCCTCCAGGGCCTGCTTGGCACGGGTGGACTCGGTGACGTCCAGGTCGCTGCCCCGGTATCCAAGAAAATTCCCATCCGGGTCGGTCACAGGAAAGGCGTGCGTGGACATCCAGAGGATATTCCCCTGCTTGTGGGCAATGGGATTGATATGTCCCTGAAAGGTCTCGCGGCGGGCAAACCCCTGAAACACCTCGCTCTTGAATCGTTCCCGGCCGTTTTCCGGATGCAGTTCGAAGAAGTACTTCTTGCCCACCAGTTCATCGGGTGAATAGCCCCACACGGTCTCGGCCACCGGGCTCACATAGGCATAGCAGCCTCGGGTATCCACCTCCCAGGTGACATTGCGGCTCTGGGTGGCCAATTGCTGAAGTCGCTCTTCGCGATCCTGGATCTCCTGTTGCGCTCTCTTCTGGGCCGAGATGTCCTGGATGATGGACCAGATCACCTCCCGTCCTTCCGGTGTGGTGGTCTTGAAACCATGGAGCAGCACCGGATAGCGGCTGCCATCCTTGTGGATATATTCCTTCTCGAAGGGCCCGTAGCTCCCGTTTTGGTTCATGGAGTCCAGCATGCGCTGTTCCGCCGGCATGTATTCCGGCGGTGTCAATTGCCAATAGGTGAGTTGCCGGAATTCCTCGGGCGTGTAGCCGGCCGGCTCATTGATGGCCCGGTTGAACTGGATGAACTCTCCCGTGTGGAAGTCGTTCATGGCAATACCCACCGGTGAGAGCTCGAACAAGGCACGGAACCTGGCCTCTTCGGACTCCAGTTTCCGTTCAGCGAGGATGCGCTCCGTGACGTCCTCGTTGACCCCCACCACGCGGGTGGCCTTGCCCTGGTCATCACGGATGGCCCGGGCGATTCCGCGCAAGGTGCGGACCTGGCCATTGCTGGGGCGCTGAACCTGGAGCAGCACATCGAAGGGGGTGTCGTCGCGTACCAGGGCCTCGAAGGCGGCTTGCACCGGGGGCAGGGACTCGGGCAGGAGCGTTTGCGCCCAGTCCGCGAATCGACCACCAAAGTCGTGCTGATGCACACCATAAAGGGCGTGCATCAGATCGTCCCATATCAGCCGGTCGTTCTGGATGTCGTAGTCCCAGATGCCCAGTTGGGCCGCCTCGGTGGCCAGTTTCAGGCGATGCTCGCTGTCACGCACCCGCTGTTCAGTCTGCTTTTGCCGGGTGATGTCCCGGAAGACCCCTAGCAGGCAGTCCTGCCGACCCAGCTTCAGCACACTCACGGTCACATGGACGTCAATGAGGCCGCCATCCTTGCAACGGTGTCGCGTCTCGAAATCATCATGGCCATGAGCCATGACCTTCTGGATATGAAGGGCCACTTCCTCGGGTGTTTCCAGGGCCTCGTAGTCCGGTATGCGCAACTGCGCGAATTCCTCGGCGGTGTAACCCAGTTGCTCATGGGCCCGAGTGTTGAACTGCAGGGTGCGGCCGTCACTCGCGTCGATCAGCAGCGTTGCATCGGGGTAAAGTTCGAACAGGGTGCGAAACCGTTGCTCTTGCGCCTCCAGGGCGTCGCGAGTCTCCAGCGCCTCGGTCTGATCAATGAGATAGCCGCGCACGGACAGCACCTGTCCATCGGCATCGTATTCCGGAAAGGTGTAGTCAATGAAACGCCGGTATTCACCGTCCTGTCGCCTGAGGCGATATTGGGTCTCGATGGACGTGGCATGCCGAGCCAGGTGGGATTCGATCTCTTTGTTGATGCGGTCCAGGTCGTCGGGGTGGAGCAGTTCCGTAAAACCCAGTCGGCTGCCGATGAAGGCCTCCCGTTCATAACCCAGGATGTCGGTCACGTTGGGCGAGATGTACTCGAATGGCCAACCGGGCTCGGCCGACCACAGACAGGCCATCACCGGCCCCCGGGAGAAGAGATCCAGTTCCTGCTCCAGTTGATGGGCCTTGCGGGTTTCGGCACTAATATCCTGCAGGAATAACAGAAAGCCATGCCCCTGGGTCATCGGCTTGGCCTTGAGTTCCACCACCACCGGGTTTCCCTCCCGCCTGATCATCACCTCCCGCCCCTCGAAGGGCCGCCCCTGCAGCATCGCTTCGAACACCCGGCAGCGCTCGGCAGGGATCCAGTCGTGCATGCGGTCGCAGTGCAGCCAGCGGGACTCCCCATGCCCCTGCTGCGCGCAGCGAAAGAAGTCGAGCGCCCGCTGGCCCACCAGTGCATCGGCGGGATAACCCAGCAGTTCGGTGGTGGCCTGGTTGACCCGGGTGACGATGCCCTCCCGGTCGATGACCATGAGGCCGGCCGGTATCTCGTCGGTCAGGCTGGACAGCGCCTGGTTGGTCTCACGCAGTTCCCGATTGAGTGCGTCCAGCTGCTGCTGATGGTCCTTGAGAAGGTTGAACCAACGGTTGTAATACAGGCCGACCAGATCCTTGTGCCCCATCAGGCCCGTGAATCGGCCGCTGTCATCCACCACCACCACACGCTTGATGCGATGCTGGCGGCAGAAGCGCAATGCCTCGGCGACGGTGGTGTCCTTGCTCAGTGTGCGCAGCGGGGTGGTCATGTACGGCTGGATGGGCTGATCCAGGTCGGCGTCGCCATCGATCAGGTGTATCACGTCCCGTTGGGTGAGGATGCCCACGGGAATGCCCTCGTGGATCACGATGGCGGCGCTGAAGTGCCCCTCGTCCATGCGTTCCATCACAGCCCGTATGGAGTGATCTTCCTCCACGGTGAGCGGCTGCAGGGCGTGGATCAACTGCCCGATGCTCTGGCTCTCGGCCAGTACCTCCGGGTCCAGGCTGGCGGCCAGGTCGCTGTAGCTGACAATCCCCTGGAGCGTGCCCTCCTGATCCACCAGGCAGATGTGCTCCGCCTCATTGCGGATGGCGTTCAGTCCCTCCAGGACGGTCTCATCCGGATCCAGGATGGCCGGCTCGGGCAGTTGCAGGTCGCCCAGTGGGGTGGACAGTGGCATCCCACGGATCTGCAGCTTCAGCAGCAGGCTGGAGAGCAGCAGGCGGTAGTCAGAGCCCAGGGTGACCACCACATTGCGGATATTGTGCTGCCGCATGCTGTGCACCGCATCCACCAGTGTGGCGGTCATCGGCAGGGTGATCACCCCGGCGGTGGCGATGCTGCGAAGTTTGGGGAAGAACATCCTTACCTCGTCATGGTTCGTGGGCAGCCATGACCGATAGTACCAAGACGGGGCCTGGCCGTGATGCCCTCGACGACCTGAGTCGCGTCCGTTCGTACGGCCTTTTGCCTGAATGTATTCAAGGGTGCCCGAGGGCGGTATCGTTAACCCACGATGAACGCGAGTTCCTCCTGAAGGAGTATTCCATGGACCCCCCCGGCAAGGATCACGATACCCGTCAGCGCAAATCGCCATTTGGGATGATCCATGCCAGGAATCGCCATCTCCCGCGTCGTCTGGGTCTGCGTCCCCGGCTTTTCACGGCGTTTCTGCTGGTGGCACTGGTCCCCCTGGGGCTGCTGTTCGTGCTCCAGTACCATCACACACGCAGCCTCAACCTGGCCTTTACCGAGGTCAGCCTGGAACGGGTGGCCCAGGTTCAGCAGCGTCGGCTGAATGTGGAACTCGGTCGCATGTTGGATCATATGGACCTGGTGGCCAGTCGCACGCAGATGCGCCTGAGCCTGCGCGCCTACACGCGCACCGGCGACGACGTGCACCGGCAACTGCTCGAGCGCATCCTGCAGGACGCCATCGACCCCATCACCATGCTCGACGGGGCCTGGATTCGTGATGCAGGGGGTCAATTGGTCGCAGGGGTGGAACATCATGGAGGACTGGATCAGACGGATATTCAGCCGCCTTTGCAGGAGGGCTCGCGGGGTCGCCTGGAAATCCACTGGCCCGATGGCGATACCCCCATGATCTGGGTCAGCGGTCCGCTGGAGCTGGATGGTGAGAATATTGGCAGTGTGCATCTGCTGATGCGCTTCGACGACCTGAAGGCCGTGCTGGAAGACTTCCCCCATGAAGGCCTGGGTGGAAAAACCCTGCTGCTGGTGGAGGAGCACGAGCATGACTACAGACCCGTCGGCGCCACGATGCGGACGGACCTTTTCCTCTGCGAACAACGCCGCGAATTCCCGCTCGCTTCCGGTAGTGGACCGGTCAGGGTCTGTGATTACCTGATGGTGGTCCTGCCGCTGGATCATGTTCCGGGCGAGGTGCTGGTCTATGCCTCCCTCGATGTATTGACGGCGGCGCTCAGGGAACAGACGCGTTTCATGCTTTGGACGGTGCTGTTCATGCTGCTGCTTTGTGTGCTCATGGCCCTTGCCTTCACCCGCATGATCTCAAGGCCGGTGACGGTACTGGCCCGGGCCACCCGTGCCTTGCGAGAGCACCGGGGCAATGTACTGGTCAGAGAGCCCTTCTGGGGTGAGTTCACCGAATTGGCCCGCTCCTTCAACCAGTCGGCGGGCATCATCACCCGCCGCACCCATGATCTGAATCGGGAACTGGAGGCCCGGCGTCACGCACAGCGCCAGCTCACCGAGCTTGCCAACACGGACGCCCTCACCGGATTGGTGAATCGCCGCCGGTTCATGGAAATCCTCGAATCCCGGATGCAGGACAGTCTTGAGCTGGGTGGCAGACTGACGCTGCTCTACCTGGATCTGGATGGATTCAAGCCCATCAACGATCAGCTGGGGCATGATGCTGGCGACATCGTTCTGCAGGTGGTGGCCGAGCGTTTACGCCATCTGGTGCGTGGCAAGGATACTGCTGCCCGCCTGGGAGGGGACGAATTTGCCCTGCTGCTCGTGGATGACAATGGCGACAGGCACCCGGACCCCCGCCGCCTGGCCAGGCGCGCCGAGGAACAGTTGTCGCTTCCCATCGAGGCCAAGGGCCGCCTGGTACGGGTCGGCTGCAGCGTCGGTGTCGCCATCGCCGCCCCCGAAGACAAGCCCCAGGATGTGCTCAATCGCGCCGATGCCGCCATGTATCGGATCAAGCAGGCCCGGCGCAAGGGGTGCTGAGGGGGGCGAGGGAATCAGCCTGTTTCTCAGGAAGCTTGCTCTTTCCACAAGGACTCCCGGCGGGCCTGCATAGCCCGGCGTTCGCCAGCTTGGGGAGTTGCAGGTGCCCAGAGGGGATGCCGGCAAGGGTTGGATGGCGCCTCCGGCCAGCCGTCGATGCGGGAAACCACGGATGACCTGCTCCACCCCAATCCGATATTGGTGCACCGATTCCGGTTTGATCCCTTTTGAATCAGATGTTTGCTAAATCGCGACCAGAAGACGTCACTACCCTTGTCCCAAATGCCGCGCTGGCCAGTTGCATGTGGTTGCTGAAATCCCGAAGGCTGTATCTCCCTTCCCTTTCCTGGAGCGACGATGCTAAGTCACTGAAACATCGCTGACGATAAGCCGCTTTGAAGATGGCCTTGGCATAGGTCGGGCTCGACGGCGGCTGAGACATTGAAACCAAGCATGAAATCGGGCTATGTTGAGCTCGAACCGACTGTAAGGGATGCCATCCGAAATGGATGAAATTGTCTGGAAGGAGCCGATGAAGGCCTGTCGCGCTGATCACAGGACTGCAAATACCCTCCTTGGCCCGCTGCGGCCAATACAATTCCCGCTTATAGAGTATGTGCACACACGGCTTCGTCCAACAGACTTTTATCGGCCATGCTGCGCACGGCAGATAAACGCTTATATGTTAGCAAGATGCCAATAGGCATACATTCTGCTAGGCTCGTTTCATGAGGCAAATTAACTGGAATGCTGATAAGAACCAGCAGTTGATGAGCGAGCGCGGCGTGTCCTTTGAGGATGTTCTGTTTGCTCTTCAGTCTGGTGGTTTACTTGATGACGGACCTCACCCCAACCGGGGCAAATATCCGAATCAGCGCCTTTTTGTGGTTCGGATCGACGATTACGCCTGGCTGGTGCCATACGTTGAGAATGATCGAGAGATCTTTCTAAAAACGGTCATCCCCAGTCGAAAGGCCACCAAGACATTTTTAGGAGGGTAGCATGCCCAAGCCCAAATTAGATCCCGAGGAGCAAGAGCTTCTGGAGGCATACGAGTCCGGAGAGTTCGAGTCAGATCTGGATGCTGATCGTCGGGAGTACTTGTCGAAGGCAGCGGAAGAAGCATTCAAGAAAGACAAGCGGATCAATATACGGATCTCCAGTCGCGACTTGGAAGCACTTCAACGTCGGGCTCTGGAAGAGGGGCTTCCTTACCAGTCTCTGGTATCAAGTGTTCTGCACAAGTATGTTTCCGGCGGGCTCATGGACATTTCTGCTAACAAGTCAGGCCAGCGGACACGCTAACGCGCGCCGCTGCCTTCGGCGTTACGGGCGAGCACGGTCACGCCAGTAGCCAGGTTTTCGAGGATGATGAGCAAAAGCCACAATGATCCGGTCATCCCTACGGTCAAGCACCGACGCAGAGAGGCTGAGCCAGTTGCGGGTCAGGGATGACCCCGGTCTGAGTGCCGAGGGATCGGGGCCAAGTGCCCCCCCGCTGGCGCTTGGAGTTCATGGCGGTCGGGATGGCGCCACGTTCTCTTCCCAGCCGGGCATACACCCTTTACGATTTCGTCGATGACACTCTCCTTTACCAAAATGCAAGGCTTGGGCAACGACTTCGTGGTGATCGACGGGGTGCGCCAGGCGATTGAACTCACGCCGGAGCGGGTGCGGTTTCTGGCCCATCGTCGGCTGGGCGTGGGCTGTGATCAGGTGCTGCTGGTGGAGCCGCCCGCGGATCCTGCCAGGGCGGCCTTTCGTTACCGGATCTTCAACGCCGATGGCGGAGAGGTGGAGCAGTGCGGCAACGGCGCCCGCTGCTTTGCCGTGTTCGTGCGGGATCAGGGTCTGACAGACCAGACCCTGATCCCGGTGGAGACCGCCGGGGGGCTGATCCGGCTTCAGGTGGAGGACAATGGCCAGGTCACGGTGAACATGGGCCGGCCACGGTTCGAGCCAGCCGAGATACCGTTTGAGGCGCCTGCGGTGGCACCGTCCTACCCACTGGAAGTGGGGGGAGGCAGCGTGGAGATCGGTGCGGTCTCCATGGGTAATCCCCATGCCGTGGTGCGGGTGGAGGATGTCCTGAAGGCCCCGGTGGAATCCCTCGGGCCCATCATCGAGTCCCATCCACGCTTTCCCAGGCGCGTGAACGCGGGCTTCATGGAAGTGTTGGCGCGGGATCATGTTCGCCTGCGGGTTTTCGAGCGCGGCGCCGGGGAGACCCAGGCCTGCGGCACCGGTGCCTGCGCCGCCGTGGTGTCCGGGCGTACGCGCGGCTGGCTGGACGAGCGGGTGGCGGTGGATCTGCCTGGCGGGCGGCTTGTGATACAGTGGCAGGGCTGCGAAGACGCTCCGGTCTTCATGACCGGCCCCGCGACATCGGTCTTTACGGGTAACATCAAGCTATGAGCACACAAGGCAAGGGCGCGCTGGCCGAAGAGGCCTTGTCCGAGGAGGCGGTGGAGTCCTATCTGCGCGCGCATCCCGATTTCTTCGAACGTCATCTATCCCTGCTGGAGGTGCTGCGCCTGCCTCATCCCAGCGGTGCGGCCGTCTCCCTCATTGAACGCCAGATGGCCGTGATGCGGGACAAGAACCGTGTCCTGGAGCGCAAGCTCATGGATCTGGTGCACACTGCCCGCGAGAACGAGCGTCTCAGCCAGCGCATGCACCAGTTGGCCCTGGGGGTGATGGAGGCGGAGAGCCTGGATGCCGTGCTGGCCATCACCCAGGAGCAGTTGCGTAACGAATTCCGCGCCGACGTGGTGGTGGTGCGTCTCTGCGGCGACCCGGCCCAGGGCATGCACTTCATGGCGGAGGACGACCCGGCCATGCAGAGCCTGGCCCATCTGTTCGAGCATCGCCGCCCGGTGTGCGGGCGCCTGTCGGACACTCAGCTCCAGGCCCTGTTCTCCACGGAAGATGCTCCCGGTGTGGCCTCGGCCGTGGCCGTGCCGCTGCTGAACGGCACCCAGCCCCTGGGCTTCGTGGCCCTGGGTAGCCAGGAAGCCTCGCGGTTCCATCCGGGGATGGGTACCCTGTTCCTGGGTTACCTGGGCGAGATCATCTCCCACGCCGTTGGGGGCCGTCTGGGGCAGGCATGAAGATACCCCTGGATCCCTGGATCGATGCCTACCTGGGGCATCTGGACCGGGAACGGGGCTGCTCGCCGCATACCCTCAGCAATTACCGCCGGGATCTTTTGGTCCTGCAGGGGCATGTGGCGTTGTCAGCGTCGTCGGATGGCCGTGACTGGGCGACGGTCACGGTCCACGACATCCGCGCATTGGTATCGGCACTTCACCGGGCCGGCAAGGCCGGCCGAAGCCTGCAACGGCTGCTCTCCTCGGTGCGTGGATTCTTCAATTATCTCATCCGTGAGGGCGTGCTAAGCGCCAATCCTGCCCAGGGCATCCGTGCACCGCGCACCGCCCGCAAGCTGCCCGAGGTGCTGGATGCCGAGCAGGTGGCGCGCCTGGTGGAGGTGCCTGGGGATGACCTGTTGCTGGTGCGGGACCGAGCCCTGCTGGAGCTGTTCTATTCCTCTGGTCTGCGCCTGGCCGAACTCACCGACCTGAACTGCACCGACCTGGATGTGGCGGATGCCATGGTGCGGGTGACCGGCAAGGGCCGCAAGACGCGCACCCTGCCGGTGGGCCGCAAGGCCCTGGCCGCCCTGGAGGCCTGGTTGAAGCACCGCGGCGAGTGGGCGGCACCGGACGAGTCGGCCCTGTTCGTGAGCCGTCGCGGAGGGCGTCTCACGCCCCGCTCGGTGCAAAAGCGCATGGCCGGTCATGCCGTCACCCAGGGTCTGGAGCGGCGCGTTCATCCGCACCTGCTGCGCCATTCCTTCGCCAGCCATCTGCTGGAGTCCTCCCAGGATCTGCGTGCCGTTCAGGAGTTGTTGGGGCATGCCGACATCGGCACCACCCAGATCTACACCCATCTGGACTATCAGCACCTGGCGCGGGTGTATGACGCGGCGCATCCTCGGGCAAGGCGCAAGGACAAGGGCTGATCCTGTTCCTGGTGGGAGCGGGCCTTGCCCGCGAAGGCAGTGGGCACAGGGCCTGGTCCGGGCGCTGCTGGCGCAGCGCATCGCTGGCAGGCCAGCTCCCACGGGGGCGATGTGGCCGAAAATGGGCCTTGGAAAAGAACGCCGAACTGTCCGGCCCTTGGGGTGTCCGGGTTCCTGTCAGCGGGCTTCAGCCGCGGGAAGCGGCTGCAGAGCCTACAGGGATGTATTCACGGCGTCCCGCTGACAGGAACCCGGACGCCCCAAGGGCCACTCCGATCCCAGGTTTGGGTGGCAGACTTGAGGCGTTTTGCCATTGGCGGCAGGGGGTCTCTTCCAGCGGGGCCGTTGCCCATCCCTCATGGCTGTTCTTTCCGTTACAATGCCCCTTTTGAATGACGGCACATCGGAGTTTGTCCTTGGAACAGTTTCGCGGCACCACCATCGTCAGCGTCCGTCGCAATGGCCGGGTCGCCCTGGGCGGCGACGGACAGGTTTCCCTGGGGAACACCATCATGAAGGGGAACGCCCGCAAGGTGCGGCGCCTGCATCATGACAAGGTGCTGGCCGGTTTCGCCGGCGGCACCGCCGACGCCTTCACCCTGTTCGAGCGCTTCGAGGGCAAGCTGGAAAAATACAGCGGCAACCTGGTGCGCGCCGCCGTGGAACTGGCCAAGGACTGGCGCACCGAGCGCAGCCTGCGTCGCCTGGAGGCCCTGCTGGCGGTGGCCGATCAGGAGGCCTCGCTGATCATCTCCGGCAATGGCGATGTGATCGAGCCCGAGGAAGGCCTGATCGCCATCGGCTCCGGCGGCCCGTTCGCCCAGGCGGCGGCCCGTGCCCTGATGGAAAACACGGAACTGGAGGCCCGGGAGATCACCGAAAAGGCCTTGAACATCGCTGCCGATATCTGCATCTATACCAACCGCAACCTGAGCATGGAAGAACTGTGATGCTCGGTTGCGTTGCGGTCAAACCCCAGTCCCCATGCCTTGTGAAGGGATGTTCCCATGTCTGAGATGACACCCAGAGAAATCGTTCAGGAGCTGGACCGCTTCATCATCGGTCAGGATCCTGCCAAACGCTCGGTGGCCATCGCCCTGCGCAATCGCTGGCGCCGCCAGCAACTGCCGCCGGAGCTGGCCCGGGAGGTCACCCCCAAGAACATCCTCATGATCGGCCCCACCGGGGTGGGCAAGACGGAGATTGCCCGGCGCCTGGCGCGTCTGGCCAATGCCCCGTTCATCAAGGTGGAGGCCACCAAGTTCACGGAAGTGGGCTATGTGGGGCGGGATGTGGAATCCATCATCCGCGATCTGGTGGAGGCCGCAGTGAAGATGGTGCGCGAGCAGGAAATGGAAAAGATGCGCCCCCGCGCCGAAGAGGCCGCCGAGGAACGCATTCTGGACGCCCTGCTGCCGCCACCGCGCAGCAGCGGCACCGGATTCATGGCAGAAGAACCCCAGCCCACCCGCCAGGATAACGAGACCCGGCAGAAATTCCGCAAACGCCTGCGGGAAGGCAAGCTGGACGACAAGGAGATCGACATCCAGGTGCAGGCCATTCCCTCCGGCGTGGAGATCATGTCACCACCGGGCATGGAGGACATGGCCAGCCAACTGCAGGGTCTTTTCCAGAACCTGGGTGGCCAACGCACCCGTAATCGCAAGCTCAAGATCAAGGAAGCCTTCAAGCTCATCACCGATGAGGAGGCCGCGCGCCTGCTCAACGATGAGGACATCAAGCTGCGTGCCGTCTCCCATGTGGAGCAGAACGGCATCGTCTTCCTGGACGAGATCGACAAGGTGGTACGCAAGGGGGAATACAGCGGGGGCGACGTCTCCCGCGAGGGTGTGCAGCGCGACCTGCTGCCCCTGGTGGAAGGCTGCACCGTGAGCACCAAGGTGGGCTCGGTGCACACTGACCACATCCTGTTCATTGCCTCCGGCGCCTTTCATCTTTCCAAACCCTCGGACCTGATCCCCGAGCTGCAGGGACGGCTGCCCATCCGGGTGGAACTTGAGGCGCTGACCGCTGCGGACTTCGTGCGCATCCTCACCGAACCCAAGGCCTCCCTCACCGAGCAATACGCTGCCCTGATGGCCACCGAAGGAGTGACCGTGGAGTTCACCGAGGATGGTGTGCACCGTCTGGCGGAGATCGCCTTCCAGGTGAACGAGCGCACCGAGAATATTGGTGCGCGGCGACTGCATACCGTGATGGAGCGGGTGGTGGAGGTCATCTCCTACGAGGCCCCCGACTGCTCCAGCCCCATCCGCATCGACGCCGAATACGTGAACCAGCGTCTGGATGATCTGGTTCAGGACGAGGATCTGAGCCGTTACATCCTCTAGGGTTCGTCACCGGTCCGGGGGTTAGCCCCCTCGGCGAGGGAGTACCAACACGATGACCACCAAGAACCGCCCCACCGACATCCGGCTGCACCAGCAGTCGCGTGTTCTGGAACTGGTCTACACGGATGGCGAGACGCATCGGCTCAGCTGCGAGTTCTTGCGGGTACATTCGCCTTCGGCAGAGGTCACCGGCCATGGGCCGGGCCAGGAGGTGCTGCAGGTGGGCAAGGAAGACGTGAACATCACCGGCATCGAGCCGGTGGGCCATTACGGCATCAAGCTGGTGTTCTCCGATGGACACGACACCGGCATCTTCGACTGGAACTATCTTTACCACCTGGGCGTCAACCAGACCCAGTTGTGGGACAAGTACCTGGAACGACTGGCGGCCGCAGGCCACCAGCGCAAGGGTTGATAACGGGAGCAGGCATGTCCGACGACAACACCACTGATTTCGGCTACGAACGTGTGCCGACCACGGAAAAGGCCAAACGGGTAGGGCAGGTGTTCCACTCCGTGGCTCAGCGCTACGATGTGATGAACGACCTGATGTCCATGGGCATCCATCGCGTATGGAAGCGCTTCACGATTGAGGTGGCTGCGGCTCGCCCGGGCTGGAAGATCCTGGACCTGGCCGGGGGTACCGGTGACCTGGCCGCCAGGTTCTCGCGCATCGTCGGGCCCAAGGGGCATGTGGTGCTCTGCGACATCAATGCCTCCATGCTGGAATGCGGCCGCGCCCGCCTGGTGGATGAAGGCCTGGTGGAAAACCTCAACTACGTGCAGGGCAATGCCGAATGCCTGCCGTATCCGGATGATTATTTCGACCTGATCACCATCGCCTTCGGCCTGCGCAACGTGACCGACAAGAACAAGGCCCTGTCGTCCATGCTGCGGGTGCTGAAGCCCGGCGGCAAGCTGCTGGTGCTGGAGTTCTCCCAACCCACGTCCAAGGGCTTCAGCCAGATCTATGATCTGTACAGCTTCAAGGCCCTGCCGATGATGGGCAAGCTGGTGGCCAACGATGCCGGCAGCTATCGCTACCTGGCGGAGAGCATCCGCATGCACCCGGACCAGGAAACCCTCAAGCAGATGATGGAAACAGCGGGTTTCGAGCGCTGCGACTACCACAACCTCACCGGGGGCGTGGTGGCGCTGCACAAGGGCTACAAGCTGTAGACACAATAGGTACCCCGGTGGTTTGACCAAAACCTCCCGGAAGCCTGTCCAACCCCCCACGGTCAAAGCCTCACTCGCTTTGGGAGAGACGCCATGAGCTCAGCACTGACGCCGGTCACCGCCTTGCTGGAAGCGGCCATCAATCAGTACCTCTCCATGGACCCCGGCAGCCAGCGACGGCTGGCGGCCCTCAAAGGGGGCGTGGTGGCGCTGCATGTGACGGGCGTGGGCGTGACCCTGTATTTCATTCCCGGCGAGGAAGACCTGCAGGTGTCCGGGCAGTTCGATGGAGACCCGGACGCCCATATCGCCGGCACCCCCCTGGCCCTGGCCGGTCTGCTGGCCAGTGAGCCCGCAGCCCGCATGCCCGAATCCGTCACCCTCGTGGGGGACGTGGAACTGGCGCGTCATTTCAATGACCTGTTGCGCCGGGTGGATCTGGACTGGGAGGAACTGCTGTCGCGCTTCACCGGTGATCTGTTTGCCCATCGGGTCGGTGAAACGTTTCGGGAATTCGAGTCCTGGCTCAAGCGGGCACGCGAATCCTTCCGTGGTGATGTGGCTGAATACCTTCAGGAAGAAACCCAGACCCTGCCCGCCCGTTCGCAGGTGGAGTCCTTCATGGATGAAGTGGATGGTCTGCGCAGTGACGCCGACCGCCTGGAGGCGCGCATCCAGCGTCTCGAACAAGCCCGGGATCGGGCAAGATCATGAGAATCTAAATGCTGCAGCATCTGCACCCTGCCCAGCTGCTCCGGCTGCTGACCATCAACCGCGTACTCATCCGTCATGGCCTGGATGAGGTGGTACTGGCCATCCGCCTGTTCCGGCCCGTGCGTTTTCTGCTCTACATGGCACCCTGGAACTGGTTCCGCACGGTGCCCTATGACCGTGGCGAGCGCATCCGCCGTGCCCTGGAAGATCTCGGTCCCATCTTCATCAAGTTTGGCCAGATGGTCTCCACCCGGCGAGATCTGTTACCGGATGACATCGCCAACGAACTTTCCCGACTGCAGGACCGGGTGCCCCCGTTTCCCAACGAAGAGGCGCGGGCAATCATCGAGAAATCCCTGGGCCAACCGGTGGAGACCCTGTTCGCCTCCTTCGAGGCCACCCCCATGGCGTCGGCTTCCATTGCCCAGGTGCATGGAGCGGTGCTCCACGACGGCCGCCGCGTGGTGGTCAAGGTGCTGCGCCCCAATATCGAGAAGGCCATCCGCCGCGACGTGGAACTGATGTACGTGATCGCCGAGCTGGCGGAGCGCTACTGGCCCGAGGGACGCCGCCTGCGCCCGGTGGAAGTGGTGCGCGAGTACGAACAGACCATCATTGATGAACTGGATCTGCTGCGGGAGGCTGCCAACGCCTCCCAGTTGCGGCGCAACTTCGAAGGCTCGGGCATCCTCTACACCCCGGAAGTCCACTGGGACTACTGCCGCCGCAACGTCATGGTGATGGAACGCATCCAGGGCGTGCCCGTGTCCGACGTGGCCACCCTCAAGGCCCGTGGCGTGGACCTGAAACTGCTGGCCGAGCGGGGTGTGGAAGTCTTCTTCACCCAGGTGTTCCGGCACAACTTCTTCCATGCCGACATGCACCCGGGCAACGTCTTCATCGACGCCACCGATCCCGCCGATCCCAGCTACCTGGCGGTGGATTTCGGCATCATCGGCACCCTGTCACCTGCCGACCAGCGCTACCTGGCGGAAAACTTCTACGCCTTCTTCAACCGCGACTACGCCCGTGTGGCAGAACTGCACGTGGAATCCGGCTGGGTGCCCCGGGACGTGCGTGTGGCAGACCTGGAAGGCGCCATCCGCACCGTTTGCGAACCCATCTTCGAAAAACCCCTGAAGGACATCTCCTTCGGCAACGTCCTGGTGCGCCTCTTCCAGACGGCGCGGCGCTTCAACATGGAAGTACAGCCCCAGCTGGTGTTGCTGGAGAAGACCCTGCTCAACATCGAGGGTATGGGCCGCGACCTCTACCCGGAACTGGATCTGTGGCAGACCGCCCGCCCCTTCATCCAGCGCTGGATGGACGAGCAGGTGGGCGTGCGCGCCCTGGTCAAGGGATTGCGCCGCAACCTGCCCTTCATCCTGGAAAAGACCCCCGACCTGCCGGGCCTGATCCACGAAACCCTGCGCCAGCAGGCCAGCGCCGACGAGCGCCACGCCCTCCAGCAGGCCCAGTTATACCAATTGCAGAGAGAGATCCGTGCCTCAAATCGGCGCACGGTCTATGCCGTGATGGGCAGCGCCCTGGCCCTGGGCGCCGTGCTGCTCACTTCCCAGTCCCCGGAGATGCCGGAACTGCTCACCGTACCCTGGCCCGCCTGGGTCCTGGGCACCCTGGGCCTGGCCTTCCTGCTGGGCGCCGTCTGGAAACGCAGCGAACTGACGTCACCAGGCTGAGGTAACCAACCACCGCCGCAGCCAGCGGAGGGAGGGATGCCTGCGGGCGGGTGTGTGCCGCATGGATGCGGCGCCCAAGCCTCCATGGACGGATTTACGGCGACCCGCCTGCAGGCATCCCTCCCTCCGCTGGCGGTCCAGGGGCACCCGCGTGGACCACCCCTAGGCATCCGAATGGCCCGAGCAACTACCCCCGCTTCCCCTTCGGCGGAATATGCAGAGGATGCCCCAGCGTCGCCAGCGCCGCCTCATGCACCGCCTCCGAAAGCGTGGGATGCGCAAACACCGTGCGCGCCAGATCCTCACTGCAGGCACCGAACTCCAGCGCAATCACACACTCCGCGATCAACTCCGACGCCCGCGAACTGATGATATGCGCCCCCAGGATGCGATCCGTCTCCGCGTGGGCCAGCAGCTTGACGAACCCCGTCGTATCCTCCATGGCCCGGGCCCGGCCCGACGCCACGAAGGGAAACACCCCCGTGGCATATGGCACACCCTGCTTCTTCAGATCCTGCTCATTGCGGCCCACCCAGGCGATCTCCGGCAACGTGTAGATCACATTGGGAATGGTGTCGTAATTCACCGAGCTGCCCATGCCCGCAATGCGCTCCGCCACCATGATCCCCTCCTCGGAACCCTTGTGGGCCAGCATCGGGCCACGGACTGCATCACCAATGGCATACACCCCCGGCATCGTCGTCTCGCAATGCTCGTTCACGTGGATGGTGCCGCGCTCGTCCATGGCCAGTTCCACCGGCCCGCTGACCAGGCCATCGGTCGCCGGCCGCCGCCCCACACAGACCACCAGACGATCGAAACGCTCCTCGTGCTGGCCATTCTCATCCTCGTAGACCACGGACACCTGCCCCTTGTCCTTGTCCACCTTGGTGGCGGTCACGCGGGCCGAGAGCCGGATGTCCAGACCCTGCTTGCTCATGATCTTCAGGGACTCATTGGCCACCTGCTCGTCGCAGAACGACAGGAATCGATCCTGGGCCTCCAGCATCACCACCTCGGACCCCAGACGCCGCCACACACTGCCCAGCTCCAGACCGATGACGCCTGCGCCGATCACGCCCAGGCGCTTGGGCACCTCCTCGAAGCGCAGGGCACCGGTGGAACTGACGATGTACTCCCGATCAAACGGGCCGCAGCCCAGTTCCACAGGGAACGAACCCGGGGCCAGGATTACATTCTTGGCCTGCAGCGTCTGCTCCTTGCCGTCATGTCCGGTGAACTTCACCTGGCGCTCCGCCTGAAGCTGCCCGTGGCCCTTGAACCACTCCACCTGATTGGCCTTGAAGAGCCCCTGGATACCCTGGGTCAGATTGTTCACCAGACGGTCCTTGCGGGCCATCATCCCGGCCAGATCCAGTTCCACTTCGCCACAGCGCACACCGTGGGTCCCCAGGTGCTTCTGCGTGTGTTCGTACAGCTCCGAGGACTCCAGGAGCGCCTTGGAGGGGATGCACCCCACGTTGAGGCAGGTACCGCCCAGACGCTCCTTGCCCTCCGGGTCCTGCCAACGGTCGATACAGGCCGTCTTCAGGCCCAGTTGAGCGCAGCGAATGGCGCCCACATAGCCCGCCGGACCGCCGCCGATGACCACTACGTCATATTCCTGCTCTGCCATGATTCTGGCTCCCGATCATTCTCATCGATGTCTGATTTCGCCCGCTCTTGAGCCGGCGCATGGTTTCAGGCTGCGGGCCGATCACACCTCCAGCAGCAGGCGGGCCGGATCCTCCAGCATGTCCTTGATGGTGACCAGGAACTGCACGGCCTCGCGTCCGTCCACCAGGCGATGGTCGTAGGACAGGGCCAGGTACATCATGGGCCGGATCACCACCTGACCATTCTCGGCCATGGGGCGCTCCTGGATGCGGTGCATGCCCAGGATGGCGCTCTGCGGTGGATTGATGATGGGGGTGGAGAGCAGCGAGCCGAACACGCCACCATTGGAGATGGTGAAGGTACCGCCGGTGAGGTCCTCCATGCTCAGATTGCCCGACTCGGCCTTCTTGCCGTAGTCATTGATGCTGCGCTCCACATCCGACATGGTCAGGCTGTCCGTGTCCCTGAGGATGGGCACCACCAGGCCCCGGGGGGCCGAGACGGCGATGCCGATATCGAAATAACCGTGGTAGACGATGTCCTTGCCATCGATGGAGGCATTCACCTCCGGGAAGCGCTTGAGGGCCTCGGTGGCGGCCTTGACGAAAAAGGACATGAAGCCCAGGCGCACGCCGTGACGCTTCTCGAAGCGGTCCTTGTACTGGGCCCGCAGGTCCATTACCGGCTTCATGTTCACCTCGTTGAAGGTGGTGAGCATGGCCGCCGTTTGCTGTGCTTCCACCAGCCGTTCCGCCACCCGGGCCCGAAGACGTGTCATGGGGACACGCTTCTCCGTGCGACCGCCGGTGGTGCTGGTACTGGCCGTGGGTGGCGTGGAGGCTTTCTGCTCCGACGATGCACCGCCGGGTTCAGTCCGGGTGTTCTCGGCTTCGGGTTCGGCCTTGTGTTGGGGCGCCCTGGTGGATTCGGCCTCCGCCTCATCCAGGTGCTTGACCACGTCTTCCTTGAGGATGCGCCCACCCTTGCCGCTGCCCTGGATCTCCCCCGGGTCCAGATCGTGTTCGTTGATCAGCTTGCGTACCGCCGGGCTCAGGGCCGGATCGTCCTGGGCCTGCTTTTGTGATGAATGGCTCTCGCCCTCAGCCGTCTTGCCCGACTTGCTGTCCTTCTCGGCCTGCTTGCCCTTGCCGCTGTCCTTCTTGCCGGACTTCTTCTTTCCCGATTCCTTGTCACTCGATTCCTTGCCTTCGCTGGCCTCCACATGTCCGATCACCTGCCCGGCGGTGACCACCGATCCCTCATCCTCGATGATGTCTCCCATCACCCCGTCTTGCGGCGCGGGGACTTCGAGGACCACCTTGTCGGTCTCGATGTCCACCAGGATCTCGTCCCTCTGCACGGCGTCACCGGGGCGCTTGTGCCAGGAGACGATGGTGGCGTCGGACACGGATTCGGGAAGTTGCGGGATCTTAACCTCTGTACTCATATCATCTTGTCCTTATTGGTTTCGGCAACAGGGTCATGGGCGGTGGCTTTGCCGACAGTGTCAATGAATGCGTCCGCTGGCGCGATGGGGTCATCGCCGCCTACGACTGGCGCAGGGCGCGTTCGATCAGGGCTTCCTGCTGCTTCACGTGCACATCCAGGTGTCCCACGGCGGGCGCCGCGCTGGCGGGCCGGGTCACGTGCTGCAGATAACGGTCGGGGCCGAGCAGGGTACGCATGTGATGCTGGCTGGAATACCAGGCGCCCTGATTGAGCGGTTCTTCCTGCACCCAGTAGAACTCACTGGCATTGGGGAAGGCCTCCAGGGCACGGGACAGGTCTTCCTCCGGGAACGGATAGAGCTGCTCGATGCGTAGCACGGCGATATTATGCTTCTCCTCCTTGCGGCGGCGTTCGAGCAGGTCGTAATAGACCTTGCCGGAGCACATGACCACCCGGGTCACGCCCTTCGGATCCAGATCATCGATCTCGCCGATCACATTGTGGAAACGACCCTCGGTGAGATCTTCCAGGCTGCTGACCGCCAGCTTGTGGCGCAGCAGGCTCTTGGGCGTCATCACCACCAGGGGCTTGCGGTACGGGCGCACCATCTGGCGGCGCAGCAGGTGGAAGATCTGCGAGGGGGTGGTGGGCACGCATACCTGCATGTTGTTCTGTGCGCACAGCTGCATGTAGCGCTCCAGGCGCGCCGATGAGTGTTCGGGACCCTGCCCCTCATAGCCATGGGGCAGCAGCATCACCAGGCCGCACAGGCGGCCCCATTTCTGTTCGCCGGAACTGATGAACTGGTCGATGACCACCTGGGCACCATTGGCGAAATCCCCGAATTGTGCCTCCCACAGGGTGAGGGTGTTGGGGGTGGCGGTGGCATAGCCGTATTCGAAGGCCAGTACGGCCTCCTCGGAGAGTAGCGAGTCGATGACCAGGAAATCCGCCTGGCGATCGGAGAGATGCCGCAACGGGATCCAGCGGTCTCCGTCCTTCTGGTTGAACAGCACAGCGTGTCGGTGGAAGAACGTGCCCCGGCCACTGTCCTGGCCGGTGAGCCTGACCGGATAGCCATCCGCCAGCAGTGCCGCATAGGCGCTGGTCTCGGCGAAGCCCCAGTCCATAGGCAGGGAGCCGGCGGCCATCTTGCGTCGATCGTCCATGAGCTTGGCGACCCGCGGGTGGAGCTCGAACCCCTCGGGGATGTCACAGATGCGCTTCCACAGGTCCCGTAGCGTATCCAGGCCCACGCGGGTCTGAGCGCTCTGGCGCCAATCCTGATCCAGGAATGGCTTCCAGTCCACGGCGGACTTGTCATAGCCCTGGTCGCTGCCCTCCAGCACGTAGGGCATGATGCCCTCGCCGGTGTCCAGGCGGGTGCGCAGCGATGCCTCCATGGAGCGGGCCTCGTCATCGTCGATCACCCCTGCCTTTTCCAGGCGCTGGGCATAGCGGGCCCGGGTGGTGGGGCTCTCCTTGATGCGCCGGTACATGGCTGGTTGGGTCACTGCGGGCTCGTCGGCCTCGTTGTGCCCCTGTCGCCGGTAGCAGATCAGGTCGATGACCACGTCCTTCTTGAAGGTCATGCGGTAGTCCAGGGCGATCTGGGCGGCAAACATCACCATTTCCGGGTCGTCGCCGTTCACATGCAGGATGGGCGCGTTCACCATCTTGGCCACGTCGGTGCAATAGGGGGTGGAACGGGCGTCCCTGAGGGTGCTGGTGGTGAATCCGATCTGGTTGTTGATCACCACGTGCAGCGTGCCCTTGGTGGCAAAGCCGCGGGTCTGGGACATGTTCAGGGTTTCCATGACCACACCCTGGCCGGCAAAGGCCGCGTCACCATGGATCACCAGGGGCAAGACCTGGTCCCCGTCCTTGTCGCCGCGCCGGTTCTGGCGTGCCCGCACCGAGCCTTCCACCACGGGGCCGACGATTTCCAGGTGGGACGGGTTGAAGGCCAGGGCCAGGTGCATGGGCCCGCCGGGGGTTTCCAGATTCGAAGAGAAACCCATGTGGTATTTGACGTCGCCGGTGCCCGGGTGGCGACGTCCGGTGCCCTCGAATTCCTGGAAGAGTTCCGCCGGGGATTTGCCCAGGATGTTCACCAGCACGTTGAGGCGGCCGCGGTGGGCCAGGCCCATGACGGTTTCCTTCACGCCTCGCTCGCCAGCCCGGTGGATGACCTCGTCCAGCAGCGGGATCAGGCTTTCTCCGCCCTCGAGCGAGAAGCGCTTTTGACCCACGTAGCGACTGTGCAGGTAGCGCTCCAGGCCTTCGGCGGCAGTCAGGCGGTCCAGGATGTAGCGCCGGCGTTCGTCGCTGAAATGGGGCTCCCCGCGCACCGACTCCAGTTTCTGCTGCAGCCAGCGCTTTTCACCCGTGTCGGTGATATGCATGTATTCGGCGCCCATGGTCTTGCAGTAGGTGCCCTTGAGGATGCGCGTGATTTCCCTCAGCTGTGCCTCGTCGGGGCCCACCAGCGAACCGGTGTTGAACACCGTGCCCAGATCCTGCTCGGACAGGTCATGATGTTCCAGGGTGAGTTCGGGAAGTGACGCCGGTTCGGACAGACCCAGGGGGTCCAGATCGGCCTGCAGGTGCCCCAGGAAACGGAAGGCGTTGATGTACTGCAGCACCCGCACCTGTTTGCGCTCGTGTTCCAGACTGCCCATGGGCAGGCCACGTCCCGGGCCCGCCTCGGCCAGCTCGCGAAACTCTTCCCGCACCTGGCTGTGCAGCACGGAGGTGTCGTCCCTTCCGCCGTGGGTGATGTCGTCGAAGTGCTGTCGCCAGATCTCCGGTACCTGGTCCGGGTCCTGCTGGTAGGCCTCGAAGAGTTGTTCCAGATAGGCGGCATTGCCCGCGTCCAGGAAGGAGGAGTCCCAATGGGACTGCATGTCGCGGGCTTGGCTGGGCTTGGTCATGGGCGTGTCTGTCTTTGGGCGCTGTGGGAGTGTGGGATGCCTGTCTTGCGTTTTGCTCAGGATCAAGTCTCGACCCTAAACGCCAAACTGGCAAGTGGTGCGTTCCGGGAGGTCGGGGTTTTGGTAAGATTCGACCATGGATGTTTCCCCTTTGTTTGATTCCCTGAACGAGGCCCAGCGCCAGGCGGTGGGCAGCCCCTCTGGTCCGATTCTGGTGCTGGCGGGCGCCGGCAGTGGCAAGACCCGCGTGCTGGTGCATCGCATCGCCTGGTTGATTCAGGCGGAGGGCCTGTCTCCCCACAGCATTCTGGCGGTCACGTTCACCAACAAGGCGGCCAGCGAGATGCGTGGGCGGCTGGAGGGTCTGCTGGGCATGCCGCCCCGGGGGCTTTGGGTGGGCACCTTCCACGGCCTGTCTCACCGACTGCTGCGGGCCCATTGGCGCGAAGCCAGGCTGCCGGAGAACTTCCAGATCCTGGATTCGGACGATCAGTACCGCTTGGTGAAGCGCGTGCTCAAGGCCCTGGAGCTGGACGAGGCCCATTGGCCACCGCGCAAGATGCAGTGGTTCGTCAATGGTCGCAAGGATGAGGGGGTGCGCCCGGCGCACATGCAGGATACCGGCGACCCGGTGAACCGGCAGATGATCCGCTTCTACACGGCCTATGAGCAGGCCTGTCAGCGTGCCGGTGTGGTGGATTTTGCCGAGCTCATGCTGCGCAGCCTGGAGTTGCTGCGCGACACCCCGACGCTGCTGGAGCATTACCGCAGTCGCTTCCGTCACCTGCTGGTGGATGAGTTCCAGGATACCAACGACATCCAGTATGCCTGGCTGCGTCTGCTGGCCGGGGACAAGACGCCGGTATTCGCCGTGGGTGATGATGACCAATCCATCTACGGCTGGCGTGGTGCCCGCATCGAGCACATCCAGAAGTTCACGCGGGACTTCCCCGGCGCCCTGACGGTGCGTCTGGAGCAGAATTACCGCTCCACCGCCACCATCCTGGGGGCGGCCAACACCCTGATCCGTCAGAACGGCTCGCGCCTGGGCAAGGAGTTGTGGACGGATGGGTTGCAGGGGGAGCCGATCACGCTCTACGGTGCCTTCAATGAATACGATGAGGCCCGGTTCGTGGCTGATCAGCTCCGCGGCTGGCGGGAGGGGGGCGGAGCCTGTCGTGACGTGGCCATTCTCTATCGCTCCAACGCCCAGTCGCGGGTGCTGGAGGAAACCCTGATCCAGGCGGGCATCCCCTACCGGGTTTACGGGGGCCTGCGCTTCTTCGAGCGGGCCGAGATCAAGGATGCCTTGTGCTATATGCGCCTGGTGGCGTCGCGTGACGATGACACGGCCCTGGAACGGGTGATCAATCAACCCACGCGGGGCCTGGGGGAGCGCACCGTGGCGTTGATCCGTGAACAGGCCCGGGCGCAGGGCGTGTCGCTGTGGGATGCCGCTGGCAGGCTGCTGGAGCAGGGCGCCCTGGCGGCCCGGGCCGGTAATGCGCTGCGGGGGTTCAGGGTGCTGTTGGATGATATGGCCACTGCCTGTGCCAATCTGGATCTGCATGAGCAGGTGGAGCATGTGATCGCGCATTCGGGTCTCAAGGATCATTACGAGGCGGAGAAGGGGGAGAAGGCTCAGGCGCGGGTGGATAACCTGGAGGAGCTGGTGAGTGCTGCCCGCGGTTTTGTCCATGATCCGGAGCGGCATGAGGACATGAGTCCGCTGACGGCGTTCTTGTCCCATGCGGCCCTGGAGGCGGGCGAGGGTGAGGCGGACGCCTGGGAGGATTGTGTGCAGTTGATGACGCTGCATTCGGCCAAGGGTCTGGAGTTTCCTCTGGTGTTTCTGGTGGGCATGGAGGAGGGGTTGTTTCCGCACCGGATGTCGCTGGAGGAGCCGGGTCGGCTGGAGGAGGAGCGGCGTCTGGCCTATGTGGGGATCACGCGGGCCTGCCGTCGGCTGGTGCTGACGTATGCGGAGAGTCGGCGTCTGCATGGTCGGGAGAGTTATAACGCGCCTTCGCGGTTCATTGCGGAGTTGCCGGAGGATCTGCTGGAGGATGTGCGCCCGCGGGCGACGCTGCGGCGACCGGTGGCGGAGCCGGTGCGGACCAGGCGGGTCAAGGAACCGCCGGCGGAGGGCTTGACCCTGGGGGCGCGGGTGCGGCACAAGAAGTTCGGTGAGGGGGTGATCCTGGATTGTGAGGGTCAGGCTTCTTCGGCGCGGGTGCAGGTGCGGTTTGATGGTGAGGGCGTCAAGTGGTTGGTGGTGGGGTATGCGAAGCTGGAGCCTGTAGGGTGAGGTTGGGGTGTTCATCGGGCATCAAGGTGCTGCGCCGGCCGCTGGTGGGCGGTATCCCTGGCCGCGGGACGCCGTGAATACATCCGTGTAGGCTCGACCGCCGCATCCATGCGGCGAACGCCCGCTCTCAGGGATGCCCCCCTGCCGAGACCTGCATTTCGGTGGTTTTGGCTTCAGAGGTTTGATCGAGAAGACATCCAGTGAGGTCTTTCATGCGGCGAAGGGAGTTTCTGGGTAAGGCGGGTGGTCTGGCGGCCCTGGCTTCGGCGGGGGCATTGGCCGGCTGTGGTTCGCCGGAGGGCAACGCCAGTGACGGGATGCGGGATACGGGTCTCAGGTTCCACTGGCGCATGGTGACCGCCTGGCCTCATGGTTCGCCGGGATTGGGGGCGGGGGCGGATTTTCTGGCCCGGGCCATCAATGAGCTTTCCAGCGGGCGGATCTCGGTGCGGGTGTTCGGGGCGGATGATCTGGTGCCTGCGCTGGAGGTTTTTGAAGCGGTGGCCCGCGGTTCGGCGGAGATCGGTCATGGGGCAGCCCATTATTGGGATGATGTGGGTCCCGCGGCGCAGTTGTTCACGTCGGTACCGTTTGGCATGAATGCTCAGGAGACACATGCCTGGCTTTACAAGGGCGGTGGGCTGGAGTTGTGGCGGGATCTGTATCGGCATTTCGATGTGATTCCGTTTCCTTGCGGTAATACAGGTGCCCAGATGGGCGGCTGGTTCAGGCGCGAGATCAACGAGCCTGCGGATCTGGAAGGGTTGTCGATTCGCATGTCCGGGCTGGGTGGGGAGGTGATGCGCCGGTCCGGGGCCCGGGTGCTGTCCCTGGCTGGTGATGACATTCTCGATGCCATCCGGGCGGGACGGGTTGATGCGGCCGAGTGGGTGGGGCCCTATGGGGACAAGGAGCTGGGGTTGCACCGCTGGGGATGGCATTACCATTATCCGGGCTGGCAGCAGCCCAGTGCGCTGGTGGAGGCGCTGATCAACCGTGATGCCTATGAGGCCTTGCCCGTCACGTTGCGACAGGCGGTGACCCATGCCTGCCGGTTGGCAAGTGACCATATGCTGATGGAGTTCACGGCTCGCAATCAGCAGGCACTGGATTCGCTCATCCAGGATTATGGCGTGCCGTTAAAACGTTTCCCGGAACCGGTGCTGGCGTCGCTGCGACGGTTGACCGATGAGGTGCTGGAGGAGATGGCCGAGGAGGACAGCACGGCCCGGCGGGTGATCCGCTCCTATCAGGACTTCCAGTCGCGGATGGTGCGCTGGCGTGAGTTCACCGACCTGGATCCCATGTCAGGCTGAAGGCGGCGTGCAGTCTCCTAAAATCTGAAGATCACCCAGGACGGGATGAGGATCTTGGGGTCCAGTTCGTGCATCCGGGTTTCCAGGCGACCGTCGCCGTCCATGTCCACCAGATAGTAGGCCGGGGCGTTTTCCGGTTGCACGCGGATCATGTACAGCTCGCCCTGGAGGCGGAATTCCTCAATGCGTTCCCCTTCGCGCTCGATGATGGTGACTTGCGGCTCCATCAACTCCCGGGTGACCTGGGCCGAGTCGTCCAGCAGGGGCGGGGGTGGTGGCGCGGCCTGATCCTGGGCCGACACGGGGGTGGCCAGGCAGGCGGTGAGCATCAGGGGGATGAGTGCGCGGCGTGTGGTCATAGGTCCATGAGCCTCTCGCGTTCTTCGCTGGTGGGCTCCAGGCCGCCGTATTCGTAAAAGTTGAAGATGGCGTCGACGACGGATTTGGAATCATCCACCACGGTGTAAAGTTCCAGGTCTTCCGGGCTGATGGTGCCATCCGTGACCAGGGTGTTCTCGAACCACTCCAGCAGTCCCTTCCAGAACGCCGAGCCCACCAGGATGATGGGGATGCGGCGAGTCTTGTTGGTTTGTACCAGGGTGAGGATCTCCGCCAGTTCGTCCAGGGTGCCGAAGCCGCCTGGCAGGACCACATAGGCCGAGGCGTATTTGACGAACATCACCTTGCGGGAGAAGAAGTGGCGGAAGTACAGGGAGACGTCCTGGTAGGCGTTGGCGGTCTGCTCATGGGGCAGATTGATGTTCAGCCCGATACTGGGAGATTTCCCACCAAACGCCCCCTTGTTGGCCGCCTCCATGATGCCGGGGCCGCCACCGCTGACCACGGCAAAACCTGCATCGGACAGTTCCCGGGCGATCTTTTCGGCCAGCTGGTATGTAGGGCTCTCGGGCGGGATGCGGGCGGAGCCGAAGATGCTCACCGAAGGCTTGATTCGGGCCAGACGCTCGAAGCCCTCCACGAACTCGCCCATGATCTGGAATATCTTCCAGCTCTCCCGGGTGAGCATGGTGTCATCCATGGGTTGCAGGCCTGGATGGGAGGCTCGCTGGTCACGCTTCATGATGTGCTCGATGTTTCGTTGTTTCACCGAAGCATATCGCGTTCCCCCTCGCTGGCAAACCGCATTGTTTGGTCATTTTTTCGCATCGGGCCACAATGGAGCTCTCCGGCGGCAACGGCGCCATCGACCCCGTACCCAAAGCAAGAGATCAATCCGTGACTGACAGCAAGCCCCTGGTCCTGGTGGACGGTTCATCCTATCTGTACCGCGCCTTTCACGCCCTGCCACCCCTGTCCAATTCCCGGGGCGAGCCCACAGGGGCCGTGCTGGGTGTGGCCAACATGCTGCGGCGGCTGATGAGCGACTACGCGCCCGATCACATGGTCGTGGTGTTCGATGCCAAGGGGCGCACCTTCCGGGATGACCTTTATGAACAGTACAAGGCCAACCGTCCACCCATGCCCGATGAACTGGCGGCGCAGGTGGATCCGCTGCACGAACTGGTGCGGGCCATGGGCATTCCTATCCTGGTGGTGCCGGGGGTGGAGGCGGACGATGTGATCGGCACCCTGGCGCGGCAGGCCCGCCGGGACGGCATGGAGGTGGTGATCTCCACCGGCGACAAGGACCTGGCGCAATTGGTGGAGCCGGGTGTCACCCTGGTGAACACCATGACGGGAACCACCCTGGATGAGGCCGGCGTGAAGGAGCGCTTTGGCGTGCCGCCATCGCTGATCGTGGACTACCTGAGCCTGGTGGGGGACACCTCGGACAATGTGCCCGGCGTGGACAAGGTGGGCCCCAAGACGGCGGTGAAATGGCTGGATGCCCACGGGGACCTGGACGCCATCATGGCCCATGCCGACGAGATCAAGGGCAAGGTGGGCGAGAACCTGCGCGCCAGCCTGGACAGCCTGCCCCTGTCCCGGGAGCTGGTCACGGTGCGCTGCGATCTGGACCTGGACCTGGCGCCCACGGGACTGGAACTGCAGCCAGCCGAGTCCGAGACCCTGCGCGGCCTGCTGGAGCGCTTCGAATTTCGCAGCTGGCTCAAGGAGCTGGGTGGCGAGGTCCAGGAGGGGGAGGGGCAGCCGGAACAGGCAGGTGCCGGGGGCGATCCCGTGGAGTACGAAACCCTGCTGGAAAAAGAGCAATTGGATCGCTGGGTGGAGAGGCTGCAAACGGCGGAGTTGTTTGCCTTCGACACCGAGACCACCAGTCTGGACTACATGCAGGCGCAGGTGGTGGGGGTTTCCTTCTCGGTTCGCCCCGGCGAGGCGGCCTATCTGCCCCTGGCCCATGATTACGCCGATGCCCCACAGCAACTGCCCCGGGAGGAGACCCTGGCCCGGCTGAAGCCCCTGCTGGAGGACCCGGACCGGCCCAAGCTGGGGCATCACCTCAAGTACGATCGCAACGTGCTGCTCAACCACGGCATCGAGCTGCGCGGCATCGCCCACGACACCATGCTGTCGTCCTATGTGCTCAACAGCACCGCCAGCCGCCATGACATGGATACCCTGGCCGAGCGTCACCTGGGAATCCGCACCACCCATTACGAGGAGGTCGCCGGCAAGGGAGCCAAGCAGATTGCCTTCTCCCAGGTCCGCCTGGATGAGGCGGCCCCCTATGCGGCCGAGGATGCCGACGTCACCCTGCGCCTGCATGAGTACCTCTGGGGGCGGCTTCAGGGAGAGGCGGGGCAGCGTCGTATCTACGAGGAACTGGAAATCCCCCTGGTGCCCGTGCTCTCGCGTATGGAGCGGGCCGGGGTGCGGGTGGACGCGGACCTGCTCTTCACACAGAGCCATGAACTGTCGGACCGCATGGGAGAGATCGAGCGCGAGGCCCATGAGGTGGCCGGCGGCAGTTTCAACCTGGGCTCGCCCAAGCAGATCCAGGAGATCCTGTTCGAGCGCCAGAAACTGCCCGTGGTGCGCAAGACACCCAAGGGGCAGCCCTCCACTGCGGAGGACGTGCTGGAACAGCTGGCGGCGGACTACCCGCTGCCCCGATTGATCCTGGAGTATCGCGGGCTGTCCAAGCTCAAATCCACCTATACCGACAAGCTGCCCGGGCGCATCGATGCTGACACGGGGCGGGTGCATACGTCCTATCATCAGGCGGTGACCAGCACCGGGCGCCTGTCCTCCTCCGAGCCCAACCTGCAGAATATCCCCGTGCGCACGCCCGAGGGGCGCCGCATTCGCCAGGCCTTCGTGGCGCCCCAGGGGCGGGTGATCATGGCCGCCGACTACTCGCAGATTGAATTGCGCATCATGGCCCATCTTTCCGGTGACAAGGGGCTGGTGGAGGCCTTCAGTCAGGGCATGGATATCCATCAGGCCACCGCTGCCGAGGTCTGGGGTCTGGAGCCGGACCAGGTCACCCATGAGCAGAGGCGGGCTGCCAAGGCCATCAACTTCGGCCTGATCTACGGCATGTCGGCCTTCGGGCTGGCCCGGCAGCTGGGCATCGAGCGGGGGGCCGCCCAGGAGTATGTGGATCGCTACTTTGCCCGCTATCCGGGTGTGAAGGCCTACATGGACGATACCCGTGAGCGGGCCAGGGAGCAGGGCTATGTGGAGACGGTGTTCGGTCGCCGCCTTTATCTGCCGGATATCAAGGCCCGCAATGCCCAGGTGCGCAATCAGGCAGAACGCCTGGCCATCAATGCCCCCATGCAGGGCACGGCGGCAGACATCATCAAGCGGGCCATGCTGGCGGTGGATGACTGGATCCAGTCATCCGGGCGGCCACTCACCATGATCATGCAGGTGCATGACGAACTGGTGTTCGAGGTGGAAGAGGTGGCCGTGGAGGCGGTGCGCGAGGAACTCAGCCGGCTCATGTGCCAGGCGGCGGAGCTTGAAGTGCCGCTGGTGGTGGACGTGGGTGTGGGTGCCAATTGGGACGCGGCACACTGATGACCCCCCCCTCCAATGAGATGTATTTCACGTTTTGAAACATTGATTTCCAGCGGGCACCCAGGACCAGAACTTTCCCTCGAAGGCCCTGTCTGTCAGGTTAGGCGCTCCGGATGGGGCGCTTCCCGCTTAACCCCCTGAGCGGGATGCTCTGACTCCCCCAAGTCGAGCCCAAGCCTGGCCCCGCGTCGTTAAAGCGCCGCGGGGCTTTTTTTTGAGCTTTACCTGACAAAAAGAGTGAACCATTGTCCCGGTGGGTAGTCACAAGGGGTAAGCGCTGCAGCCCGGCGCTTCCCGCTTACCTCCCTGAGCGGGATGGCTCGCACTCCCCCAAGTCGAGCCAACCTCTGCCCCGGACCGGCCAACCCCCAATGGCCCCCGGGGCTTTTTTTGCCTGCGTTTCAGCCTTCGGGTTCCGGCGTGTCGGGCGCCTGTGCCTCTGGCCCTCGGGAGGCGAATAGCCAGTGATCCAGCACTGAATGGGCATCATCCACGCCCTGCTTCTTGAGCGATGAAAAGGGTTGTACCGTGGCATCCACATCCTCGGCACCCAGGGCGGAGGCCACCTGACGCACCGTATCCAGTGCCGGTCCACGCTTGAGCTTGTCGGCCTTGGTGAGCAGGACATGCAGGGGCAGGTGTCGCCGATGGGCCCAGCCGACCATTTGCCAGTCGTGTTCCGTGAGGGGGTGGCGGATATCCATCACCAGGATCAGTCCGCGCAGGCATTCGCGGCCCGCCAGGTATTGCTCCATCAAATGTCCCCAACGACGGCGCACCGCCTCAGGCACCTTGGCGTAACCGTATCCAGGCAAGTCCACCAGGCGGTGGTCCTCGTCCAGGGCGAAGAAGTTGATGAGCTGAGTCCTGCCAGGCGTCTTGCTGGTACGCGCCAATGCCCTTTGCTGGCACAATGTGTTGATGGCGCTGGACTTGCCAGAGTTGGAGCGGCCGGCGAAGGCGACTTCGCGCCCTGTTTCCGGTGGCAAGCCCTTGAGGCTGGCGGCACTGGTCAGGAACTCGGCCCGGGAGTAAACCGGGTTCATTTAATGTCTAACTCGCGTAGCGATGATTGAGTACCACCCCTGCCTGCTTTTGCGGCGGGGGGGTGAGTGTGGTATACATTGCGGCTATTTTGAGGTTGCGCCGGTCGCGTCCGGGTGCCACAGGTTACCAAAGAAAAGCGCACACTGTTTCAGGTTCAGGAGTCAACCCACAATGAAAAAATTCGTCGTAATTGCCGCCGCCACCCTGGGAATGAGTCTGTCGGCGTCGCTGCATGCCGATACCGAGCGGGGCGACCCGGAGCGCGGACAGGCGATCTCCACCCCCTGCATCGCTTGCCACCAGGCCGACGGCAACAGCGTGAACCCCGCCTGGCCGAAGATTGCCGGCAAGGACAAGGCCTATCTCTTCAAGCAGCTCATGGACTACAAGGCGGGTGACCGCAGCCACGCACTGATGAACCCCCAGGTGGCTCAGCTCGACGAGCAGGACATGCGCGATCTGGCAGCATTTTACTCCACCCAGGAAGCCTCTCCGGGCCGCACCAGTGCCGATGACGAGACGCTTGCCTTGGGTAAGCAGATCTATTTTGGCGGTAACATCAGTGAGGGCGTGGCTGCCTGTGTGGCCTGTCACGGCCCCGGTGGCAAGGGCAACCCTGCTGCGGTATTCCCCAAGGTGGCTGCCCAGCATGGCGCCTACAGCCTGGATCAGCTCAATCAGTTCAGCAAGGGCCAGCGCCACAATGACCCGGGCCGGATGATGCGCATTGTGGCCTCGCGCATGTCCGAGGAGGAAATGAAGGCCGTTTCCGAGTACATGGCGACCCTGGATCCCAAGTGATACTTGTCTGGTAGGTCCTGAAAAGGGGTGACGTAAGTCACCCCTTTTTTGATGGTCAGTCCCTTGTGTCTGAGCACGCTGTATTACCCGGATCTTTTCCCGGTTTTCGTGGTCAGAGAGCCCATTCCACCACCAGAACGGGCCCCACCGGTATCCCAACGGGTTTCTTCACGGCATGAATCGTTCCTCCCAGGACTCTGCATCCCCACGACATCCCTCCCGCCTCTCCATTCTGGTGAGTTTTTTGGGGTCCATGAACCTGGCCATCACCCTTCTGGTGATCCTGGCGGTGGCCTCGGTGGTGGGCACGGTGCTGGAGCAGAATCAGCCCTTCCAGAATTACCTGATGAACTTCGGGCCGTTCTGGCACGAGCTGTTCCGCACCCTCAACCTCTATAACGTCTACGCCGCGGGCTGGTTCTTGTTTGTGCTGGCCTTTCTCGTGGTCTCCACGGCCGTCTGCATCTACCGCACCACGCCGACCATGCTGCGTGACATGCGCAATTTCCGCCTGAACGTGCGGGAAAAGTCCCTGCGCAGTTTTGCCCACAACGTGCAGAGCGAAACACACCCTGAACCCCCCGCGCAGGTGCTGGAGCGTGCCGGCAACGTGCTGGGGGCACGCGGCTACCGGGTGCGTCAGGTGGAGCAGGCCGATGGCACTCGCCTGCTGTCGGCCATGCGGGGCAGCGGTAACCGCCTGGGCTATTTCTTCACCCATGGCGCCATCGTCATCATCTGCGTGGGCGGCCTGATCGATGGCCGGGTGCCCCTCATGCTGGCGGAGATGACCGGCAATCTGGTGCTGGAGACGCGGGAGATCCCCGCCTCCCAGGTGCCCGAGCAGAGCCGCCTCGGGCCTTCCAACCCCTCTTTCCGGGGCAGTGTGGAGATCCCCGAGGGGCACAGCGCCACCGTGGCCTTCATCACCATCCGCGACGGTTACGTGGTGCAGGATCTGCCCTTTCGCATCGAGGTGAAGGATTTTCGCGTGGAACGGCACGAGACCGGCCAGGAGCGCGCCTTTGAATCCGACCTGGTCATTCACGATGACGAACTGGACGAGCCCCTGGCCCGCACCATCAGCGTCAACGAACCGCTGATTCATCGTGGCTATGCCATCTACCAGGCCAGTTTCCGGGACGGTGGCTCCTTCCTGAATCTGAACCTGCATCACCTGGCGCGGGGGGCCCGGGATCCGCTGCCGCTGGACACGCGGGTGTATGGCAACCATGTTCAGGAACTGACCGACGGCAGCCGCTACACCTTCGAGTTCACCGATCTGCAGACCCACAACATCGGTACCGTGGTGGATGCGGACGGCAATGCCGAACGCCGTGACATGGGCCCGAGCCTGGACTACACCATCCGTGACCCCAGCGGCTCGGGCATGTTCTTCCGGGCCATGAAAAACCCCATGGAGCGGGATGGCACGCGTTTCGTGCTCACCGGGGTGCGGCACAGCACCGCCGAGCCGTTCCAGTATCTCTACATGCCCAAGGACCCGGGTGGGGATGGCGTGGATCGCTTCATGCGCATGGTCTCCTTCCTGAACGATGATCAGCAGGTGGCGGATGTGGTGGCCGATGTGGCCACATCCGCTGCCCGCCAGTTCCAGGGCACCCAGGGCGAGGTGCCCCTGGAGGTGGTGGAGACCATCATGATCCGCCTGATGGATCTGTTCGTGCAGGGCGGTTACGATGCCATCGTCGCCGATATTGAGCAGCGTGCACCCCAGCAGCAGTGGGAATCACTCATGGACCTCTTCGGTCGGGTGGTGAACATGACACTGCGGGAGGTGTACATGCGCGTGTTGGCGGAAGAAGGCATCGAATCCATGACCGGCGTGGAAGCGGCTTACCTGGATGACGCCCTGGTGGCCCTGGATGCACTGCCGCACTTCGGTTCGGACTTCTTGATCACCTTCAACGACTTCGAGCATGTCCAGGCCTCGGGCCTGATGATCACCAAGGCACCCGGGCAGAACGTGGTCTACTTTGGCAGCCTGATGCTCATTGTGGGCGTCTTCCTCATGCTGTACATGAGTCATCGGCGCTGCTGGCTGATGGTCCGGCCCGCCGGGCAGGGCAGCCAACTGGTATTCGCTGGCACCAGCAACCGGAATATGCTGGAATTCGACGAGGAATTTGACACACTCAGTCGTCATGTGCTGGGGCAGGAGAGCCCCGGCGATACCACCGGTCACGCCCGGGAAAGCTCGGAGAACGATCCCCGGTGATCCCCATCAACCTGATTCGATCCAGCACGACGGGAGGTAATAATCATGTCCGTCCCGCATGACGCCATCGGGGCCGAATACCCCGGCTTCTTCAAACGCCTGTCCGTCACCGATTGGTTGTGGGCGGCTCTGGTCACGGTATCCACCGTGTTTGTTCTGGCCGTGTTCGGCCAGTACATGGACATCTACCAGGTGATCACGCTGATTGTTCACGCGATCCTCGGGGTCTGGTTGGGCTGGTACTGGAAGCCCTTCCGGGCCTATGCCGTGGCCGTGGGGCTGCTCAGTGTGCTCGGCGTGCTCAGTTACGGCGATTCCCTGGCGCGGGCCGAGACCAACTTCTTCCTCAAATACCTGGTGTCTGGGCAGTCTGCGGTGATGTGGATGTGCGCCCTGCTGTTCATGTCCACGGCCGCCTACATCGCCTACCTCTTCCGCCGCGATGCCTCGGGCACGGCGGGCGTGATGCCCGCCATGGTCACGGCTGCGGGTACTGGACTGCTCGGAGGCATGCTGCTCTGGCTGGGGCAGGCCGGCATCGTCCCGGGGCTGGAATGGGTGAGTCCGCTGGCCTTTCTGGTGGCCGTGGGCGCGTTGACCGGGCCGCTGAGTCGCACCGAGTTCAGTGCCCAGGTGGGCGGCGCACTGGCCTGGGTGGCAGCCACTTTCGGCCTTGTCGGGTTGTTCGTGCGCTGGCGTGAAACATACCTTCACGACCCGGCCTGGGGCTACATCCCGGTAAGCAACCTCTGGGAGGTCTTTGTCCTCTTCTGCGTGGTGACGGTGCTGATGTACCTCTACTACGAGCGCCGCAGCCGGAATCGGGGCATGGGGGGGTTCGTGCTGCTGCTGGTCAGTGGTGCCGTGGCCTTCCTGCTCTTTTACACCCTGGACCGTCAGGCCCACGAGGTGCAGCCGCTGGTGCCGGCCCTGAACAGTTGGTGGATGAAGGTGCATGTGCCAGCCAACTTCATCGGCTACGGTGGCTTTGCCATTGCCGCCATGCTGGGGGTGGCCTATCTGATGCGGGCCCGCGGCGAGCGTCTTCGCCCCGACGGTCTGCTGGCCAGACGCCTGCCCGGGCGCCAGGTCCTGGACGATGTCATGTACAAGTCCATCGCCATCGGTTTTGCCTTCTTCACCATTGCCACGGTGTTGGGTGCCATGTGGGCCGCCGAGGCCTGGGGTGGCTACTGGTCATGGGATCCCAAGGAGGTCTGGGCCCTGATCGTCTGGCTCAATTACGCTGCCTGGCTGCACATGCGCTTCACCAAGGGCTGGCGCGGCGTGCCCATGGCCTGGTGGGCCATCGTTGGCCTGTTGCTGACCACCTTTGCCTTTGTGGGGGTGAACATGTTCCTGGGTGGCCTGCACTCTTACGGAGCCCTCTGATCCATGGCACCCGTGCTTGCCGAGCGATACCTTGAACGGCTGGGGCTGGATTCTCAGGACCCGTCCGGGATCACCCTGGACGGACCCCTGGCCTCCAGCCTGTCCATGGGGCCGAGCACGCCGCCGGTTCAGGGACAGCGCCTGCGCATCCTCAGCTACAACGTCCAGGTGGGCATCGCCTCGGGCCGCTTTCACCATTACCTGACCAACAGCTGGAAGCATGTGCTGCCCTACGGCGGGCGCATGGGCAATCTGGACAGCATTGCACGGTTCATTGCCGGCTTTGATCTGGTGGGTCTGCAGGAACTGGATGCCGGTAGCCTGCGCAGCAACTTCGTCAATCTGGCCGAATACCTGTCCCGCCAAAGCCAGTTGCCCTACTGGTACAGCCAGACCAACCGCAATCTGGGCAAGATCGCCAAGCACAGCCTGGGGTTGTTGTCGCGCTACCAGCCCCACTCGGTGATGGAGCATCGTCTGCCCAGCCGTATCCCGGGCCGGGGGGCGCTGGAGGCCCATTTCGGGGCCGAGAGCGGCGAGGATTCCCTGGTGATCATGCTGGTGCACCTGTCCCTGGGGCGCAAGACCCGCATGCGTCAGTTGCAGTACATCGGTGAAGTCCTGCGTGATCACGAGCACGTGGTGGTGATGGGGGATCTCAACACCCCGACCCATTCGGCGGAAGTACGCAAGCTGGTGCGCAACACCCGCCTGCAGGAACCCCTGGACAGTGCCAAGACCTACCCGAGCTGGCGCCCCATGCACGCCTTCGACCACATCCTGGTCACGCCGGGTCTCGGTCTTGAACAGGTGCATGTCTACAACCTCAACTATTCAGACCATCTGCCGGTGGGCGTGGAGCTGGTCATTCCGGATTCCGTGAAACTGGCCCAGTTTCATGCGGAGGGCCAGGCCGGCGGACACGTGAGAAGAGGCGCTGTGGGTGAACACTGATGAGGCACGCCTCAAGTGCCTGGAGACGATTCGGCAGCTGGAACAGGAACTGGATGATCGGGCAGCCTTGGAGGCCAGCCTGAGGCGCCTGCTGAACCGTTTGTGCATGGCCGCCGAGGGCGGGCATCCGCATCTGGACCCGATCCTCAGCCGTCTGCAACTGGATGTGCAGGCAGAAGGAATGCTCACCTCGGCGCAATTGGAGGTCTACCTGAACGAGTTGTCCGGTCTGTTGCATGATCGCGCTCGGGGGAGGGCTTCCGCAGCCCCGTTGGACGGTTCTGGCGATGCGGCAGAGATTCGCTCCCTGGGGCTGCAACTGCTGGTGGAACTGGCCTCGTTGCCCCGGCTGCAGGATGCCATGGATCGTCTGCGCCAGGAATTGAGGGTGAGCGAGCGTGTGCCCCCCTGGTCGGAGTGGGTCTCCCGTGTGGCCAAGGCGGTGCATCAGTGCCTGAGTGACCTTCATCATCAGCGGGAGGAGATGGAAGACTTTCTCCAGGATATCACCCGGGAACTGGCCAGCTTCGATGGTTACCTGGCGGGCCAGGGCGACCACCTGCGTGACTCGCAACACAACCGCGAGGCGTTCCAGGGCAATGTGGAGCGGGAGATGTCCCGTCTGGATAGCGGATTATCGGACAGGACTCTGGATCTCGCCCATCTCAAGGAACTGGTGCGCGGGCGTATTCGGGCCATTGGCCAGCATATGGAGACCTATCGGGAGCAGGAGGGCCTGCGGGACCAGGAGGTCCGCATCGAAACCGAACGCTTGCGCCAGCGGGTGGCAGACCTGGAAAAGCACTCAGCGCAGTTGCGTGAGGCCTTCCTTTGGCAGCAGCGCCGTGCCCATCAGGACAGCCTGTCCGGCCTGCCCAACCGTGAGGCCTTTGATGAACGCATCCTTGATGAACTGAGTCGCTGGGCCCGCCTCGGCACTCCCCTGAGCCTGGTGGTATGGGACATTGATCATTTCAAGCAGGTGAACGATACCTATGGTCACAGTGCAGGCGATCGGGTGATCACCACCGTTGCCCAGCGCTTGAGAGAGCGATGTCGGCGCACCGACATGGTGGCCCGCTACGGAGGCGAGGAGTTCGTCATGATCCTGGTGGGCACGCCCGCCGCCGAGGCATTGTCTTTCTGCGACTCCCTGCGCCAGGAACTGGCCGATCTGGGTTTTCATTTCGACGGCGAACCGGTGGCCATTACCCTGTCCGCCGGTGTGACCGAGGCCCGGGTGGGAGACACCCCGATGACCTTGTTCGACCGCGCCGACAAGGCGCTCTATCAGGCCAAGCACCAGGGACGCAACCGCTGCGTGCAGGGTTGACTGGCCTGGCCGGCGACTTGCCAAGCCCTTTTGGCGCTGGGTAACCTCGAAGACTTCCACACCATCGCAGGAGGCCGACGTGACAGCCAATCCCGAGCCCGTGATCTTCGGGGAAGTGCTCTTCGACTGCTTTGAGGACCGTTCCGTGCTGGGAGGCGCACCCTTCAATGTAGCCTGGAACCTCAAGGGGCTGGGGCGCGAGCCGCTATTCATTGGCGCCGTGGGCGAGGATGAACTGGGTGCGCAGGTGCAGCAGGCCCTGTCGGCCTGGGGAATGCGCCCCGAGGGCCTTCAGGTGGACCCGGACCACCCCACGGGGCAGGTGCAGGTCAGGTTGAGCGGTGGCGAGCCCCAATACGAGATTCTGGCCGATCAGGCCTACGATCATGTGGACGTGACGCGTGCTCTGGAGGGGCTCCCCCGCGGCGGCATCCTCTATCACGGCAGTCTGGCGCTGCGCGAGCTGGCGGCCCGCCATGGCCTGGAAACCCTGCGGGATCACATGGGTGCCCGGGTGTTCATGGACGTGAATCTGCGCGCACCCTGGTGGGAGCGTGAAGTGGTGCATGATCTGATGCGCCGAGCCACCTGGGTGAAGCTGAATCAGGATGAATTGTCGGCATTGGCCCCCGAGCCCGCGGACGATCCGGAAGTACAGGCGCGCCTCACCCTGGCCTGCTTCGACCTGGAGGCCATCATCGTCACCCGCGCTTCTGAAGGGGCCATGGTACTCACGCGGGATGGTGCCGTGCACGCCATGCACGCGCCGAAGGTTGAGGGGCTCAAGGACACCGTGGGGGCAGGGGATGCCTTCAGTGCGGTCACTTTGCTGGGGTTGCTGGAGGGGTGGCCGTGGGATGTGATCCTGCATCGTGCTGCCGGGTTTGCAGCCAGGGTGTGCACCCTGCATGGGGCTACCACGGAGGACGCGGGGTTCTATGCGTTGGCTCACGACGCCTGGAACTCTCCCTCCGGGGAGAAGGCCCGGGGATGAGGGGGAGGATCGCACCCGACCCTACCAGCCCGCTGCGCCCCTCACCCCAACCCCTCTCCCCAGAGGGGAGAGGGGCTTATGAGCTCAGGGATGCCACCCCAGGGCCTCGGCCCGCTTGCGCGCTACCCGGGGAATGTCCTGGGCCACGAAGTGACTGTGCAGCACCTGCACGCCGATCATGTGGTTGATCACGGCATCCAGCTGCACCTGGGTTGAGGCGGTGGTGTCCGGCGCATCATGCAGGTCGAACAGGGCCTGTACGCCAGCGGGGTCCAGCAGGCCCGCTTCCTTCACTGCGTCATCCGACAGATACTGATCCGCCAGCGCCCGCATGGCCGCCCACTTCTTGGGATCGGTATGGGCCGGTGGGGCCATGAAGGCGAACTTCTCGCGCTCGTACAGCACCTTGGGAAGCAGTCCCTTCATGGACTCGCGCAGAACGTATTTTTCCGTGCGCCCCTTGATACGCATGGATGGGGGCAGTTGGGTGGCGAACTCCGCCAGGTGATGATCCAGGAACGGCGGACGGGCCTCCATGGAATTGGCCATGTCCACGCGGTCGCCCCCCCAGGTGAGGATCTGGCCTTCCAGCATGGTCTTGATCCATACGTACTGGGCCTTGTCCAGCGGGTGGCGACCTTCGATCATGTCCCTGTCCAGCGCCTCGGCAATGGCTCGGCCTGGCTCATAGCCTTTCACCTGCTCGCGCAGGTGCGGGGCCATCAGGCCCGGGGCGTGTTCGGCGCTGGCCAGCCAGGGCTGCAGGCAGGAGGGCGTGAAGCCCACCAGGGCGTCCAGAGCCGGATCGTGGAGTTCGTTCTCCGCCAGCATGGCCCCCTGGAAAAGCTGGTTGCTCTCCGACAGCAGTTGTTGCCAGCTGGCACGCTCGGCGGCAGACAGGGTGTCCAGGCCATGCAGGAACATGTCCCGGCGGAAGGAGGGGTAACCCCCGAACAGCTCATCGGAGCCCTCGCCGGTGACCACCACCCGGTAGCCGGCCTTGTTCACGTGGCGGCTCATGAGCAGCTTGGCCACGCCCAGGGTGTTGTAGATGGTGCGCTCGGCGTGCCACAGGGTCTCCACCAGGTTGTCGTAGAGATGATCCGCGTTCAGGGTCATCACGTCCTGGTCGGCACCCACGCTTTCGGCCATCTCCGTGGCGATGGCCGTCTCGTCGTAGTCAGCATTGTCGAAGCCGATGGTGAAGGCCTTCACCGGGGATTGCTGATGGGCCGCCGAAAGGCCCAGGGTGATGCACGAGTCGATGCCGCCGGACAGGTAGCAGGCCACGGGCACGTCGGCTTCCAGGCGCAACTGCACCGCTTCCATGAGCCTGTCGCGCACGCCCTCGATGTAGTAGGACTCGTCCTTTTCATCACCCCGCTCGGACATCAGTGGGAAGTCCATGTCCCAGTAGCGGTCGTCGCGGATCTCGAATTTGCCATGGCGCCGCTCGATGGTGACCACATGGCCGGGCTTCACCTGGTTGATGCCTTCGAAGGCGGTCTGACCGGGCACCATGGTCTGCATCAGCTGGTGATAAAGACCCTTGGCCTCGAAGCGGCGTGGCACTTCGGGGTGGGCAAACAGCACCTTGAGTTCCGAGCCGAACACCAGGGTGCCATTGATCTGGGTCCAGTACAGGGGCTTCACGCCAAAGCGGTCGCGAATGAGCATCAGCCGGTCATGCTGGCGGTCGTACAGAGCCATGCCGAATTCACCCCGCAAATGCGGCAGCATGTCCTCCAGGCCCAGGTCCTGGTACAGATGCAACACCATCTCCGAGTCACTCTTGGTGCGGAACTTCGCACCTCGGGAGGTGAGGTCGGTGCGGATGCGTTTGTAATCGTACAACTCACCGTTCACCGCCAGCATCAGGTTGTTGTCCGGCGACATGAACGGCTGACGGCCACGGTTCTCATCCAGGTCGATGATGGTCAGACGGGCATGGGAGAAGCCCACGCCGCGGTCGTCCTGCACCTTGTAGCCGAAGCCGTCGGGGCCACGGTGGTACTGGATGGCCGCCATGGCCACCAGGGTTTCGGGATCCACCGGTTGATGGGGATCGGCGTGCATGACGCCGGCGATGCCGCACATAGGAAACTCCTCGTCAATGAATTCGTATCAGCGGGTGCCCGGGATCGAACGGACAGCCAGCAGGTTCAGGTATCCATCACTTCGCTCACACGGCGCACCATGCAGGTCAGCAGGGCCATGCGCACGAACACGGCGCCCCTGGCCTGGGCGAAGTACCAGTTGTGGCGGGTGGGGTCCAGATCCGTGTCCAGCTCCTTGCCCCGGGCAAGGGGGTGCAGGATGATGGAGTCCTTCTTCAGGGGGGAGGCGGTGGAGAGCTTCAGCTCTGCGCCCATCTGCTCGAAGCTGTCACCCACCCAGGCAATGGCGTTGATGTACACCACGTCCAGGTCGGGAAGCTCCGGTTCCAGCCGCTTGGACACACGCACGGACAGCCCTGCCTCGCTCAGTTCCTCTGCCTGACCCTCGTCGAAGGGGGTATCCTGGTCCGTGAAGATCACCACTTCCTCAATGGCAGTGGGGAAGCGCGCCAGCAGGAGCAGCAGACTGCGCACGGTGCGCATGCGATTGGGTACGCCGATGATGCCCACGCGGATACGCTTGTCACGGGGCAGGTCCGGGTCCAGCAACTCGGGGCGCCACTTGAAGATGGTATACACGTCCGCCATCGCCTGGGTGGGGTGCTCGTCAATGCCGTTGCCGGCATTGACGATGGGGATGCGCAGGGCATCCAGCATGTCGTAGACGGAGCGGTCCTCGTTGTTGCGCAGGACGATCACATCCCCGTAGTTGTTGAACATCTCGGCGATGTCCTGAATGGACTCTCCCTTGGCCATGCCCGTGCTCTTGGGATCGGTGATGGACATGATGTCTCCCCCCAGGCGGTGCCAGGCACTCTCGAAGGAGAGGCGTGTGCGGGTGCTGGGTTCGTAGAAGGCACTGATCAGGATCTTGCCTTGCAGCGGCAGGTGCATGAGCGCCGGTGTGCTCTCGTACTGGGCCGACAGGCGGAACAGCTGGGTGAGGGTGTCCCGGTCAAACTGCCGCGAGGACACCACGTGCCGACTGGCCAGGGCCAGCAGCGGGCCGGGATCTTCGGGGATGCTCTCTGCCAGGGCGCGGGGCCGCTCGATGCCGGCGGTACCGTCCTTGGGGCGAAGCGGCTTTTGAAGCTGCGAGTCGACTACCATGACTAATGCCTCTTTGGCTGGGAAAGACAACGGTTCAATCGGCGATCTCTTCCACCTTGGAGATCTCCGCCAGGGCCTGGTCAGTGCTCATCACCCGGGCGTAGCGATCCTTCATGGTGAGTATCGTGGCCCGCTGCAGTTCGGGGGTCACCGTGGCGCTGGCGTCTTCGATCAGGGTGACATAAAAACCCAGGTCACAGGCATCCCGGATGGCCGTGGAGACACATTCGTTGCTGTAGACACCCACCACGAACAGGGCCGTCACATTCAGGTTGCGCAGCACATACTCCAGATTGGTGGCAGTGAACACGCCACTGGCCGTCTTGTTGATGATGATCTCGTCACCCTGAGGCGCCACGATCTCAAGGAAATCCGCCTCCTTGGACCCTGGGGCCGCATGCAGGCCCAGGCGCTTGTGACCCGGACCCCGATCCCGGCCATCCTGGGTGAGGGACTGGATGCGGGTGTGGATCACTTCCAGGCCCAGGGAGCGAAAGCCATCCTGCAGACGGCGCACATTGGGCAGAACCGTGTTCTCCAGGCGATCGAAGTAGTAGTCCTGGGATTCGGGGGGCAGACCGGAGCGTTCCGCGTCGGCAAACACCCCCCAGCCCCGGGCGGCATCCAGATATTGCAGGTCAATGCAGAGCATCGCCGCATGGTGGGTGCCCAGGGCCCGGGTCAGGGCCCGGTTGGTGATGAGGGTCTCCCGATACTGCTCGCGCAGCGGGTCGACGCTGTCGTAGGTGGTGCTGGTTGCCGTGTCTTGGGTCTTGTCGTTGCTCACTTGAGTTCCCCTCCGCTCTCGGTGGCCAGCGACAGGATGGCCTGCAGCATCAGGTTGGCCCCGCGTTCGATGTCTTCCCAGTTGGTCCACTCTGCCGCCGAATGGCTGCGCCCCTCCAGGCTGGGCACGAAGATCATGCCGGTGCGGGTGAGCGAGGCCATGATCTGGGCATCATGGGCGGCGCCGCTGGGCAGGCGAAGGTCCTTCAGGTCCAGTGCGCGGGCCTTGTCCTCCAGCAGTTGCACCAGCGCCGGGTCGCAGCGTTGCGGAGGCAATTCCGAGAGCACTTCGAACTCGAACATCAGCGAACGTCGCCGGGCCATGGTCGACAGCGTGCGGCGGAAGGCGTCCGCCAGGTTGGTCAGGGTGTCCGGGTCCGTATCCCTCACGTCCAGGGAAAAGCTGGTGTAGCCGGGCACGGTATTGGCGGCACCGGGCTTGAGTTCCACGCGGCCGATGGTGGCGCGGCTGTGGGGGCTGCCGTGTTCTTCCAGAATGCGCTCGATCTCGCCGGCAAATTCCGCCAGCCCCTGGAAGGTGTCGTTGCGCATGTCCATGGGGGTGGTGCCGGCGTGATTGGTCTGTCCCTTGAGTTGCACATCCCACTTGAACAGGCCGGTGATGGCCTCCACCACGCCGACGCTGATCTTGCCGCGGTCCAGTACCGGGCCCTGCTCGATGTGCAGCTCCAGATAGGCGTGGATGGAGTCCCTGGGGCGACGGGCGAACAGGGCGGCATTGGCGTCCAGCCCCCAGGCGGCCATGGCCTCGGTAAGGGTGATGCCATCCAGGTCCCGGGCCGCATGGATCATGGCCGGGGTCAGTTGGCCGGCCACCGCCTGGGAGCCGAACAGACCACCGAATCGTCCTTCTTCGTCAGTGAAGTTCACCACTTCCAGGGGGTGGCGCAGGGGCAGGCCCGACTCCTTCACGGTACGCAGCACCTCCAGGCCGACGAGCACGCCCAGGGCGCCATCCAGGGGGCCTCCACCCGGTACGGTGTCCAGATGGGAGCCCATCATCACGCTGGGGCGCTGACCATCCCAGTCCAGGCGACCATGCAGATTGGCGGCGCCGTCCTCGTAGAAGTCCAGGTCCGCCTCCAGAATGCGCTCCCGAAACCACTGACGCCCGGCGAGATCCCCTTCGCTGAAGGCCATGCGGTGAATGCCGCGGTCGGCATCCCGGCCAATGGCTGAAAGGGCCTCGATGTCGTGCTGCAGGCGTTGGAAATTGATTCGGATGGGCGTCATTCAGTCCCCTCTCTGCTATGCATATGACCCTTGGATAGTACTAGGCCGGGTGGCTGCAAGGCCAGCGATGCCCCGGGTCGAGAATGGCACCGTCAATCGTCGGCGATAGGCTTGAGTGCTGCCTTTTCGTCCGGGGTTTCCATGATCTCCAGCAGATCCCCCAGACCCGCCTCCAGGGCGGCAAGGCTTTCGGCGGGCAGCGCCTGCAGGGCCCGGTTGAGTTCACCCTGGGCCGGAGCCGGGGCGTTGTCCAGCAGGCCTTGCCCTGCGGGCGTGGTGAACAGCCGGACCACCCGTTGATCGCGGCCGGCCCTGCGGCGCTCCAGCAGGCCCTTGCGTTCCAGCTTGTCCAGCATGTTGGAGGCCGTCGACACGTGTATGGAGAGTCGCTGGGACAGATCCCCCACGCTCAGGCCCGGTTCCAGTTGAACCTCCCAAAGGGCCCACAGCTGCGCGGCGCTGACGCCGCAGTCTTCCTGGATGCGCCGGGAGTGACCCTGCAACGAACGGAACAGCACCCGCAGACGCTGGATGACCGCCTGCACGCGCATCTCTTCGGCGCGACCGCCGCTGCCATGCGGTTCGGCAGGTGGGGAGTGGGCTCGTGACGGAAGGCTGGCCATGGCATGTTCTTTTTGCACAAATCCTTTTTGTACAATAGCATTAAGCTGAACGGGTCACAAACGGGCTTGCCGGTCGGCCTTGCTGCACTGGCCAGGCCACGTATCACCTGCCATCCGATGCGCATCAGGGGGACACAGCATGTTGGAAATCTTGCGGGAAAACATTACCCAACACCGGGAATTCACCTACCTGCTGCTACGTCGTTACCAGAATCTCGGGCGCGCCTTCGTGCTGCGCTCGGACCTGCAGGATGCCTTCCGGGAACTGGAGGCGGAGCATGACGCTCCACCCCCGGACACCTCGACCCTGACACAGATGGTGGAGGATGTGCAGGAGGCGGTGATCACTCCACCCTGGGTCGCCTTCTCCGTGCGCCCTCGCGTGGGCCGCTGGGTCTACCTGCGCATCCATGCCGATGAACTGGCGGTGGAGCCGCTCAGCGTGAGCGAGTTTCTGGGCTCGAAGGAGCGCATGGTGGCCCCGCACCTGGAGGAAGACCGTCCCCTGGAGTTCGACATCGGAGCCTTTCAGCGCAACTTCCCCAATATGCGCGAGGCCCGATCCATCGGGCAGGGGGTGGAATTCCTCAACCGCAAGCTCTCCAGCCAGTTGTTCGACGGCCAGGGCCAGGGTTTCGACAAACTTTTCCAGTTTCTGAGGGAGCATCGCTGCAACGGCCAGCAACTGATGATCAATGATCGGGTGCGGGATGTGGATGGCCTGCGCAGGGCCATTCGCGCCGCCGAGAAGGCGCTCGCCCGCAAGGACCGTCAGACCCCCTGGGCAGAGGTGGCCCACGCGCTGCAGGACCTGGGTCTCGAGGCTGGATGGGGCAAGGACGTGGGTCGGGTGATCGAGAGCCTGCAACTGCTCTCGGAGTTGCTTGAGGCCCCCTCGCCCAAGACCCTGGAGCACTTCCTGGCGCGTATCCCCATGATCTTCAGCATGCTGATCCTCTCGCCCCACGGATTCTTCGGGCAGTCCAATGTGCTGGGGCTGCCTGATACCGGTGGGCAGGTGGTTTACATCCTGGATCAGGTGCGGGCCCTGGAGCGGGAGATGCACGACCGATTGGCCGAGCAGGGCCTGGACATTCAGCCCCGCATCCTGGTGGTGACCCGCCTCATCCCCGAGGCCCGGGGCACCACCTGCGACCAGCCCGAGGAGATGATCTCCGGCACCCAGAACGCCAAGATCCTGCGCGTGCCCTTCCGGGGGCGCGATGGCGAAGTGGTGCCCCAGTGGACTTCCCGTTTCGAGATCTGGCCCTATCTGGAGCGTTTCACCAATGATGTGGAGACCCGGGTGCGCGCCGAACTGGGAGGGCGTCCCGATCTGATCGTGGGCAACTATTCCGATGGCAATCTGGTGGCCACCCTGCTGTCGGCGCGCATGCACGTCACCCAGTGCAACATCGCCCATGCCCTGGAGAAGACCAAGTACCTGTACTCGGATCTCTACTGGAAGGAAAACGAGGAGCACTATCATTTTTCCTGCCAGTTCACCGCCGACCTCATCGCCATGAATGCGGCGGATTTCATCATTACCAGTACCTACCAGGAGATTGCTGGCACCGATCACGCCATCGGCCAGTACGAGAGTTATGGCTCGTTCACCATGCCGGACATGTATCGGGTGGTGAACGGGATTGATGTGTTCGATCCCCGATTCAACATCGTCTCACCGGGGGCGGATTCCGAGGTGTATTTCTCTCATCAAAAAGGTGAGCGGCGCATGAAGGGGCTGCATGAGGAGCTGCACGAGATGGTCTTCGGCGGCCCGCATCCGGAGGGGCGCGGCGTGCTGGCAGAACCGGACAAGCCCGTCATCTTCACCATGGCACGTCTGGATCGCATCAAGAACATCACCGGTCTGGTGTCCTGGTATGCGGCCAATCCGGAACTGCGCAAGCGGGCCAACCTGGTGGTGGTGGCCGGTTACACCGATGCTTCCCGTTCCTCCGATCGTGAGGAGCAGGAGCAGATCGCGCACATGCATCATCTGTTCGATGAATATGGTCTGGAGGATCAGGTGCGCTGGTTGGGGGTGCGCCTGGACAAGGTGCTCTGCGGCGAACTCTACCGCTATATCGCCGATCACCGCGGCGTGTTCGTGCAGCCGGCCCTGTTCGAGGCCTTTGGTCTGACGGTGATCGAGGCCATGGTCTCGGGGCTGCCCACGTTTGCCACCCTCTACGGGGGGCCGCTGGAGATCATCGAGCATGGCCATTCGGGTTATCACATCGACCCGAACCATGGGGACGAGGCAGCCGAAATCCTGGTGGAATTCTTTACCCGCTGCGAGAGTGATCCAGGCCACTGGAACCGCATCTCCCAGGCCGGCATGGACCGGGTGGAGGCCCGTTACACCTGGAAACTCTATGCCGAACGCATGATGACACTGTCCCGTATCTACGGGTTCTGGAAGTACGTCACCAACCTGGAGCGGGCCGAGACCCGGCGCTACCTGGAGATGTTCTACGCCCTCCAGTACCGGCCCCTGGCGGCGCGGCTGGAGCATTGATCGGGTGACGATGCCCGCCTGGAAAGTCTCATGGACTTCAGGCGGGTCCTCCATTGCCGTCCACAGCCCGCCAGGTGACGGATTGGCCCGATGGGGCGATCCGGGCCAGGCCAAGGCGCCTTAGAACCGGCTCCACTCGATCTTGAGGATCTTTCCGTCACCCACCTTGATGGTGTAGTTCAGGTCATTGTGCCTGTAGAACCAGGTCTCCGTGGTCCGCCATTCCACGCAGTCACGTCGTTCCCGACGTACGCAGGCGTCCCGGCTGCTGCGCTGGATGGGCTCGCCCATGTGTTCCAGCAGCAGCCAGGCCGGACTGCCCTCGCGGATGAGCACGCCATCGAAACGCAGGCTGGAGGCCTGGGATGTGGTGCTCACCAGGAGCACCAGCAAGAGGAGCCATCTGTACTGTTTGATCATGTGCGCTCTGGCCCTTTCATGGGGGGATTCTGTGATCATAACAGGGGGCAGCACGAGCCAGCTGCCCGGGGCGACCAGTTCGGCCGTGGGTCGCACTTTTGTGGGGATGGCCGGGGGTTATCAGTCCTCCACAATATTTTTTCCCCGAGTCTCCACCAGTAGCCACGACGCCACCGTGGCCAGCGCCGCAAAGCCGGTGAGCAGCCAAAGCCCACGCTGATAATCCCCTGCGTCATAGACCGGGGCGCCGGTGGCACTGAGCGTGCCATCCCAGCCCAGGTCCATCACCCAGCCAAACAAAGGCTGGAACAGGGCAGCGCCCAGGAACAGTCCGGTGTTCACCAGGGCGATGGCCATGCCCGAAAAGGCAGGTGGCGCCACTTCCTTGGCGTGGGCGTACGCCACCACGAAACAGCCGGCGCTCAGGCCCAGCAGGATGAACAGGGTAAGCCCCAGGGCTCCCGGTCCCCAAGGCAGTAATAACAGACCCAGGCACATGCCCAGATAGGCCAGGGCACCAGCCTGCAGCACCGGGCGGCGCCGACCCAGGCGGTCCGAGACATTGCCTGCCACCAGGCAGCCGATGGCGAAGGCTACGGTGGCCAGGGTCGTGTAAAGGGAGGCATCTCCCCGGCTGAGCCCATGAACATCCCGCAGCAGGGGGATGGCCCACAGTCCCAGCATGCCGAACAGACTGCCGGTGATGCCGAAGTCGTAGATGAAACCAGGCCACAGGCGGCGGTTGCTCACCACTGACTTGAGATCCCGTATCCAATGCTGCTGGCGCGGCGTTGCCGGCGGCAGGCCTTCCATCTCACGTACCGATGGGAAACCCATCTGTTCGGGCTTGTCACGCACCAGCCACCAGGAGAGCACGGCCAGGCCGATGGCGATCACTCCCAGGGCCACGAACAGGCTGCGCCAGTCCACCACAAGCAGCATCAAGGCGAGGGGGCCGGTGGCGGCGATGGCCCCCAGGTTGCCCAGCAGCAGGGTGAGGCCGCTGATGCTGCCGTACTTGCGTTCGCTGAACCACACGGAATTGCTCTTCATGAGGCCGACGAAGACCACCGAGACCCCCAGCCCTACCAGGAAACGGCCCACGCTGGCGGTGGCCAGCGTCTCGGCGAGCCCAAAGACGATGGAGCCGCACCCGGCCACTGCGTTGCCCAGCATCACCGCAAAACGCGAACCCAGGGTGTCTGCCAGCACACCTGCCGGCATCTGCATGGCGGTGTAGATGTAGAAATACATGGCCGAGAGGGACCCCAGCGCCGCCGCCGTCACGCCGAATGCTTCGGTGAGTTCCCCGGAAACCATGGCTGGCGCAAAGCGGTGAAAGAACACCAGCATGTAAGCTGCGATGAGCACGCTGTAGATGGTCCAGCGCACCCGTTCGAAGCGGGCGGGATCGTAGGCTTGAGGCATGGGAAGTCCTTGGTCGGAGATGTTTTCGCCGGGGCTTAAGTTACAGGGCCGACAGTGCGAGGTCACGCATGATGCCCGCCGCGCCCCCGGACCAGGACACGCCCTCCGTTCACAGGACTTGCCCTCGCCGACAAGGTAGAATCCCCCCATGCCACTCACAGAAAAGAACATCCTGCTGGGCGTCAGCGCCGGCATTGCCGCCTACAAGAGCTGCGAACTGGTGCGCCTGCTCACCGGGGCCGGGGCGCGGGTGAGGGTGGTGATGACGCCCCGGGCCACGGAATTCGTGGCGCCGCTCACCTTCCAGGCCCTGTCCGGGCACCCGGTGCGCACGGCCGTGTTCGACGCCGAGGCGGAGGCCGGGATGGATCATATCAGCCTGGCCCGCTGGGCCGACGCCATCCTGGTGGCGCCGGCCACGGCGGATGTCATGGCCCGTCTGGCCCACGGCATGGCCGATGACCTGCTGAGCACCCTGTGTCTGGCCACCGAGGCCCCTGTTTGTCTGGCCCCGGCCATGAACCGGGCCATGTGGGGCCACGTGGCCACCCGGGAAAATGCCCGCCTGATGGCCTCGCGTGGCGTACACCTGTTTGGTCCGGGCACCGGTGGGCAGGCCTGTGGTGAGATCGGGGCAGGGCGCATGCTTGAGCCCGCCGAGCTGTTGCAGTCTCTCCAGTCCCTGTTCGAGGCCCCGCGCCTTGCAGGACGCCGTGTCCTGGTCACTGCGGGCCCCACCCGGGAGCCCGTGGATCCGGTGCGCTACATCACCAACCGCAGTTCCGGGCGCATGGGCCATGCTGTGGCCGCCGCTGCCGCACTGGCCGGCGCCCGGGTCACCCTGGTGAGCGGTCCGGTGACACTGGAAGCCCCTGCGGGGGTGGAGCGTCTGATGGTGGAGACGGCTGCACAGATGCAGGAGACGGTGATGGCCCACTTGCCGGGAGCCGACATCTTCATCGCCACCGCCGCCGTGGCCGATTACCGCGTGGCGCAACCGGCGCAGCAAAAGATCAAGAAGCAGGGCGACACCCTGGACCTGCAACTGGTGAAGAACCCGGACATCCTCGCCCTGGTAGCTGCCTCCGGGGATCGACCCTTCAGCGTGGGTTTTGCCGCCGAGACGGATTCCCTGGAGGAGCACGCACGCGCCAAGCTCGAGAACAAGCGCCTGGACATGATCGCCGCCAATGACGTGTCCGGCGGTCAGGGGTTCGATGTGGACGACAACGCCCTGCGGGTGTTCTGGCGCGATGGGGATTGCTCGCTGCCGCGACAATCCAAGGTGACGCTGGCGCGGGCGCTGGTGCAGGTGATCGCGGATCGATTCCAGATGGCCCGTGGACAAAACTGAGCCGAACATGCAGACCATACAGATCAAGATTCTCGATGCCCGCCTGGGCCGTGATTTTCCCCTGCCCACCCCGGCCACCGAGGGTTCCGCCGGCGTGGATCTGCGCGCTTGCCTGGATGCGCCCCTGACGCTGCTTCCCGGTCAGGCTGAACTCATTCCCACGGGCATGGCCATGCACATCGCCGATCCGGGTCTGGCGGCCATGATCCTGCCCCGCTCGGGGCTGGGCCATAAACAGGGCATCGTGCTGGGCAACCTGGTGGGCTTGATCGACTCCGACTACCAGGGACCGCTGATGGTCTCCTGCTGGAACCGGGGAGAGGAGTCCTTCGTGATCTCCCCGGGGGAGCGCGTTGCCCAGATGGTGGTGGTGCCCGTGGTGCAGCCCCGTTTCCAGGTGGTGGATGAGTTCGAGGCCACGCAGCGGGGAACCGGTGGTTTCGGCTCCTCGGGCCGAATCTGAGACGACCCCATCCGCCTGTCGGCATCCATCCAGGGCCCTGCAGTTTTGAAAGGTCAGAGGTTTTAACAGGCCCAAGGTTATCTACAGGGATTACCCATATGAGTGTTCAGGTGTCGCCTTCCATCTTCCGGGCCTACGATATCCGCGGGGTGGTGGAGGCTGGCCTGGACCCTGGGGTGGCCGAGGCCGTGGGTCGCGCCTACGGGGCCGAGGCCCGCGAGCAGGGCAGCAAGCGGGTCGCCGTCGGCCGCGATGGCCGTCTCTCCAGTCCGGCACTGGAGGCTGCCCTGGTGAAAGGGCTCATGGCCACTGGTCTGGAGGTGATCCTGCTGGGATGCGTGCCCACCCCAGTGACCTATTTCGCTGCCCTGGAGCTGGCCGATGGCAACGGCGTGATGGTCACCGGGAGTCATAATCCGCCCCGTTACAACGGTTTCAAGCTCATGCTGGGGAGGCGTACCCTGCACCGGGAAACGGTGCAGCGACTGCGTCGCCGCATTGCCGAGGATCGCTTGCCCGAAGGCCCGGGTGGTCGCTGTGTCGAGGCGGAGGTGACCCAGGACTATCTGCACCGACTCTGCAACGACATTCATCTGCACCGCCCCCTGTCGGTGGCCGTGGACTGTGGCAATGGTGCCGCATCGGATATCGCTCCCGAGGTTTACCGGCGCCTGGGCTGCCGCGTGGAGCCCCTGTTCTGCCGGGTGGATGGTCATTTTCCCAATCATCACCCCGACCCCTCGCGTCCGGAAAACCTGGCCCACCTGGCCGATGTGGTGCGCCGGCAGGGCCTGGATCTGGGCCTGGCCTTTGACGGTGATGGAGATCGCCTCGGCATGGTGGACGGCCAGGGGCGCATCCACTGGCCGGACCGCCTGATGATGTGCTTTGCCGACGATGTGCTGGCTCATCATCCCGGCGCCGGCGTGGTATTCGACGTGAAATGCACCCATCACCTGGCCGAGGAGGTGCGTCGCCGGGGTGGCGTGCCGGATATGTGGTGCACCGGGCACTCCCTGCTCAAGGCGCGCATGGAAGAAACCGGAGCCTTGCTGGCGGGAGAGATGAGCGGGCATGTATTCTTCCGCGATCGCTGGCTGGGGGTGGATGACGCCCTGTACGCCGGGGCCCGCCTGCTGGAATGGTTGTCGCGGGATGATCGTCCGCCGGCGCGGGTGCTGGACGACCTGCCCCAGGGCTGTCACACCCCGGAGATCCTGGTGAGCCCCGAAGGGGTTGAGGATGCCCATGATGTATTCATGGCTCGTCTGCTGGAGGCGATGGAAGGTCAGGAAGCGCTGGAAGGCGGGACGATCACACGCATCGATGGCCTGCGAGTGGATTTTCCCGACGGTTGGGGCCTGGTGCGAGCCTCCAACACCACCCCCTGCCTCACCCTGCGCTTCGAGGGTGACACCCCCGAGGCACTGGCACGGATTCAGGCCCGTTTCCGGGCGTTGATGCACCAGGCGGATGTCACGCTCGGGTTGCCCTTCTGAGGCGGGCTGCCACCCTGTCACCCCTGTTCGTTGTATTGTCTTGATCTGTAAAAACGGAGAAATGCCCCATGTCCGAGTCCACCGCCATGGACCAAATCAGTGTGCACACCATCGCCCGGGTGCTGACCGAGGCGCTGCCGTATATCCAGCGCTTTTCCCGCAAGACCCTGGTGATCAAGTATGGCGGCAATGCCATGGTGGACGAGGAACTCAAACGGGGCTTCGCCCGGGATATCGTCCTGCTCAAGCAGGTGGGCATGAACCCGGTGGTGGTCCACGGCGGCGGGCCGCAGATCGGCAAGATGCTGGACCAGCTGGGCAAGGAGTCCCGTTTCATCGACGGCCTGCGGGTGACGGACCGGGAGACCATGGATGTGGTGCAGATGGTCCTGGGAGGGCTGGTGAACAAGGAGATCGTCAGTCTCATCAACCAATTCGGCGGGCGCGCCGTGGGGCTGACCGGCAAGGATGGCGGGTTGATCCGCGCCAGGCGCTTGAGCCATCGGCGCGCGAAAGCGGACCCCGAGGCCTCGGAGATCATCGATCTTGGGCATGTGGGAGAGGTGGCCTCCATCGATCCGGCGGTGGTGCACATGCTGGACTCGGGGGATTTCATTCCGGTGATCGCGCCGGTGGGGGTGGGTGAGGATGGGGTGGCCTACAACATCAATGCCGACCTGGTGGCGGGCAAGATGGCCTCGGTGCTGGCCGCCGAAAAGCTGATCCTGCTCACGAACACCCCGGGTGTGCTGGATGATGCGGGCAGCCTGCTCACCGGACTGACTGCCCGGGAAGTGGACGAGCTGATCGCCTCGGGCGTGATCCATGGAGGCATGATCCCGAAAATCCAGTGTGCCCTGGATGCGGTCAAGTCGGGGGTGAAGAGTGCCCATATCATCGACGGGCGCGTCGCCCATGCGGTGATGCTGGAATTGCTGACCGACAAGGGGGTGGGGACACTGATCCGCGGGTGATGGATCCTGGAGCGCCCGGCTCGGGCGCAGGTGGTGTCAGGTCGTATCAGCGATGCCTAGGATGCAGGGCCTTCCTGCTCCTGGCGCAATTGCCGCAGGCGTTTCAGGTCCCGATTGAATCGCTCCACCAGGGCCTCGCGTTCCTGTTGGCGGGCGACCAATTGCTCCTCATGGCGAAGGATCTGGCGTTCCAGCGAGCTCAGGCGCCGCTGCAGGTTCTCCGGTAATTCACGATCCTGGGCCTGGAGGCGCTGGGCCCGGTCACGTGCCTCCTCGTGCTGTTCCTGAAGGGATGAGAGCTTGTTGCGTACCAGGTTGATGTTGCCATCCACCATGGCCAGACGGTCATCCCGGGCGTGCAGCAATTCCCGTTCCGAGCCGAAGGACTGCAGCAGGATGCGGTCCGCGCGGGACTGCTCCGCCTCACGACGAGCGGTCTCTGCCTCCGCGGCCTGACGGGCCTGTTCCCGTTCCCGCTCCTCGGCGGTCTGGGCGCGCTCCAGTCGCTCCACCACCAGCCCCCGCCGATCCAGGACCTCGCGGTCGTAGCGGCCTGCATCGGTGGGCGGGGTGTCGCTGAAGTGCACCTGACCATCCTCGTCCACCCAGCGATACATCTGTGCCCCGGCCCCCGAGGCCATGGTCAGCAGCAAGGTGCCCGCCAGCAGTTGTGTGGGCCATCGCGCGGGGAGGTGGATCACGGCGGCACCCGTTCCTAAATCCGGATCCCGAATTCCTTTCGATAGGCTTCCACGGCATCCCGATGCCGTGCCATGTCGGGCAGTTCGCCCAGGAACTCCACCAGGTCGGAGAGGGTGGCGATGGCATGCACCTTGAGGCCGAAGTCCCGCTCCACTTCCTGAATGGCGGACAGTTCACCCTGCCCCCGTTCCTGGCGATCCAGCGCGATCAACACGCCGGCGGGCTCGGCACCAGCGGCGCGGATGATCTCCACGGACTCGCGGATTGCAGTGCCGGCGGTAATCACGTCGTCCACGATGAGTACCCGGCCCGTGAGCGGAGAGCCCACCAGACTGCCTCCCTCACCATGGTCCTTGGCCTCCTTGCGGTTGAAGCAATAGGGGTAATCCCGATCATGTTGCTGCGCCAGCGCGATGGCGGTGGCAGCCGCCAGGGGGATGCCCTTGTAGGCCGGGCCAAAGAGCATGTCGATCTCGGCATCAGCATCCACCAGGGTACGGGCATAGAAGGCCCCCAGTCGTGACAGGTCCCGTCCGGTACTGAACAGGCCGGCGTTGAAGAAGTAGGGGCTGACCCGCCCGGACTTGAGGGTGAACTCGCCAAAGCGCAGTACGCCCCTCTCCAGGCAGAATTGAAGGAATTCGGTGCGGAATGTGTTCATGGGCTTGAAGTTACAAGGATCCCTTGGGGTTCACAAGGCCGGCGGGCAGCCCCTGTGGTAAGTTCGTCGGCTCGACCTGAAACCCTCATCGAACCGATTCAGATATGCGCATTGTCAATTTTAACGCGAATGGTATCCGCTCCGCCGCCCGCAAGGGTTTTTTTCAGTGGCTTGAAGCCTGTGAGGCGGATCTGGTGTGCATCCAGGAGACCAAGGCACAGGTGCATCAGCTCGCGGATGAGACCTTTCATCCCCGGGGTTATCACTGCCACTACTTCGATGCGCAGAAGAAGGGCTACAGCGGCGTGGCCCTCTACACCCGCCAAGCGCCCGATGAGTTGGTGATCGGTATGGATTCGCAGGAGTTCGATTCTGAAGCGCGCTATATCGAGGCGCGTTTTGGTGGCTTGTCGGTGGCCTCCGTGTATCTGCCCTCCGGCTCCTCCGGCGAGGTCCGGCAGCAGGCCAAGTACCGGTTCATGGATGCCTTCATGGGGCGTCTGCGGGCGGCCCGTCAGGATGGTCGGGAGTACGTCCTGTGCGGCGACTGGAACATCGCCCACAAGGCCATCGACTTGCGCAACTGGCGCAGTAATCAAAAGAATTCCGGGTTTCTCCCCGAGGAGCGGGCCTGGCTGGATCAGCTCTACGACGAGGTGGGCTGGGTGGACACCTTTCGTCGGGTGAATCCGCAGCCCGATGAATACACCTGGTGGTCGCATCGTGGTCAGGCCTGGTCCAGGAATGTGGGCTGGCGTCTCGACTATCAGGTGGCAACCCCGGGGGTGGCGGACAGCGTGCGCGCGGCCGCCGTGCACCGGGAGGATCGCTTCTCCGATCACGCCCCGGTGATCATGGACTACGACTGGCCCGCATACCGCTGACAGCACGCCGGGTCGCACGACTCGGGCTTTCTATGTTAATTTTCAGCGTGATTTCCCGAGCATGCAGTCCTCGGCAAGGCTGGTCCGGGTGCAAGGGGTCGGTGACCTTTTCAAGACAAGAATAACTCTCGGGCAGTGGTTTGGAATCAAGCGTTGAGTGATGTGCGCTGCGGCGTGTCGTGGCCCGTCTGGTTCGCGCGAGCGGCCGATTGATGGGGTGCGGGGATATTCGAATCCCCGGTTTCGATGCCCCGGCCAGATGTGTGCGGCCAGTCCGTCGTTGAAGGTTTTTCCGGCCAGGTGGCCGGTACTCATAGCCAATGGTATCAGGAGGGTCTATGGCCGAAAGTAACGATGCCCCGACACGGGCACCGCGTTTGCAGATCAACCCGCCGGTGTTCATCGCCTCGGCGCTGATAGCCCTTGTCCTGGTGGTGTTTGCCACCACATTCACCGATCTGGCGGGGGATGTGTTCAGTGCCGTCCTGGGCTGGGTCACCGACAAGGTGGGATGGTTCTACGTCCTGGCCGTAGCCGGTTTCGTGGTGTTCATGTTCGCTGTGGCCATATCCAGTTATGGAGGAATCAAACTCGGGCCGGACCATAGTGAGCCCGACTACAGCTATCTCTCCTGGTTCGCCATGTTGTTCTCTGCGGGCATGGGTATTGGGCTGATGTTCTTTGGCGTGGCCGAGCCGGTGATGCACTACGTGTCGCCGCCCACCGGCGACCCGGAAACGGTTCAGGCCGCCCGCGACGCCATGAGCATCACCTTCTTCCATTGGGGCGTGCATGCCTGGGCCATCTATGGTGTGGTGGCGCTCTCGCTGGCTTATTTTGCCTTCCGTCAGGGATTGCCCCTGACCATCCGCTCGTCCCTGTATCCCCTGATTGGTGATCGTATCCATGGTGGCATCGGCCATACGGTGGACACCTTTGCCGTGCTGGGCACCCTGTTTGGCGTGGCCACCTCCCTGGGTTTCGGTGCCATGCAGATCAACTCCGGCCTGGAATACCTCTTCGGTGTGCCCAACGCGCCCATTGTGCAGGTGGTGCTGATTGCGGTCATCACGGCCATCGCCACGGTGTCCGTGGTGCTGGGGCTGGACGGCGGCATCCGTCGGGTCTCTGAATTCAACATCATCCTGGCTGTCGGCTTGCTGATCTTCGTGCTCGTGGCCGGGCCCACGGTCTACCTCCTGCAGACAGTGGTGCAGAACACCGGTAACTATGTCTCCAGTGTGTTCAGCATGACCTTCAACCTCTATGCCTACGAACCCACGGACTGGATCGGCGGCTGGACGCTGTTCTACTGGGGTTGGTGGATCGCCTGGGCGCCTTTCGTGGGCATGTTCATCGCTCGCGTCTCCAGGGGACGTACCATTCGCGAGTTCACCTTCGGTGTGCTGCTGGTGCCGGTGGGTTTCACCATCATGTGGATGACCTTCTTCGGCAACACGGCCCTGAACATGATCATGGAACAGGGCATCGGCGATCTGGCAGAGCAGGTGTCGGCGGATACCTCGGTGGCGCTGTTCCAGTTCTTTGAACACCTGCCGTTTTCCACCATCACGGCTTTTCTGGCCACGATACTGGTCGTGACGTTCTTCGTTACCTCCTCGGACTCCGGCTCTCTGGTGGTGGACATCCTCACCTCCGGGGGCAAGGAAGATTCCCCCACCTGGCAGCGCATCTTCTGGGCCATTCTGGAGGGCGTGATCGCCGCGGCCCTGCTATTGGCCGGGGGACTGGCAGCACTGCAAACGGCCACCATTGCCAGTGCATTGCCCTTCACCATCATCATGATCATCATGTGCTGGGGGCTGCTCAAGGCCTTGCGCATCGACCGGATGAAGAAGGTGAGCCTGCTGGAGGCCCGGGTCTCGCCCGTGGGTCCGCACGCGGCGGTGAGCTGGCAGCGGCGGTTGCGCTCCATCGTGCATCAGCCACGCCGTAACGAGGTGGTCCGCTACATCCAGGAAACGGTCAAGCCCGCGTTGAATGCGGTGGCAGAGGAACTGCGCAAGCAGAACCTGGACGCCGTGGTGGGCGAGCGTGAAGACGGTCGTTGCTGGGTGGAAGTGCGCCATGGCGAGGAGATCGATTTCTTCTACTCCGTGCGTCCCCGTGCCTACGAGCCGCCGTCCTTCGTCATGCGTGATACCCGCCCGAAACGGGCTGAGGCCCTGAAGTACTTCCGGGCCGAGGTGCACCTGAGCGAGGGTGGTCAGGACTACGACGTGGTGGGCTGGAGCCAGGAGGCCCTCATCAACGACGTGCTGGAGCACTATGAGCGGCACATGCACTTCCTCGACGCGGTGCGTTGAGGCCGCGGCATGGAACAGGCCCGGGCTGCATTGCGGCCCGGATCTGATCTGAAGCTCGCTGCGCCCCGGGCCTGAACAGGCATCGGGGCGCAGTGTTTTCATTTTTCCGAACTTTCACGGGTCCTTCGAGGGGCCCAGGCAGGACAAGACCTTGCAACCGAAAATCCAGGTAAAGAACGTCACCAAGGTGTTTGGTGACCACCCCGAACGCGCCTTGCAACTCCTGGACGAGGGCCTGGACAGAAAGGAAATCCTTCAGCGCACCGGGCAGACGGTGGGGATCCAGAACGTCTGCTTCGATGTGGCCCAGGGCGAGATCCTCGTGGTCATGGGGCTCAGTGGCTGCGGCAAGTCCACACTGATCCGTTGCCTTAACCGTCTCATCGAGCCCACTGCTGGCGAGGTGGTGATCGACGGCGAAGACATCCTCAAGCTATCCAACGATCAGGTCCTGGAGCGACGCCGTCGCAAGTTCGGCATGGTGTTCCAGAACTTTGCCCTGTTCCCTCACCGCACCATCATGGAAAATGCCGCCTTTGGGCTGGAGATCGGCGGTACCGACAAGGAAACCCGCGACGCCAAGGCCACCGAGGCGCTGAAGCTGGTAGGTCTGGATGGCTGGGAGCAGTCCTATCCCTCGCAATTGTCCGGCGGCATGCAGCAGCGCGTGGGCCTGGCCCGGGCCCTGGCGGTGGACCCGGACATCCTGCTCATGGACGAGGCCTTCAGCGCCCTGGACCCCCTGATTCGCCGTGACATGCAGGATGAGTTGCTGGCCCTGCAGTCCCGGGTGAAAAAGACCATCGTCTTCATCACCCACGACCTGGACGAGGCCCTGCGACTGGGGGATCGCATCGTGCTCATGAAGGATGGGTATGTGGTGCAGATCGGCACCCCCGAGGACATCCTCACGTCCCCCGCCAGCCGCTACGTGGAGCGTTTCGTGGAGGATGTGGACAAGACCCAGATCCTGACCGCCGGCGCCATCATGCACGATTCCCGAATACGTGTGACGCCCAACGATGGGCCTCGCACTGCGCTGCACAAGATGGATCAGGAAAGCTTCTACAGCGTCTTTGTCACCCAGCGCGACGGCACCCTGGAGGGCTATGTCTGGGCTGAGGACGCGGCCGAGGCGGTCAAGCGCAAGGAAAAGACCCTGGAGGGCATCATCCAGCGCGACCACTACGCGGTGAAACCCGACGAGAGCATTGGCACGCTGTTCCAGATGCTGGTGGACACGCGCATTCCGCTCGCCGTGGTGGACGACAACGGCAAGTTGCTGGGCACCATCGTCAAGACGCAAGTCCTGGCCGCGCTCGCCGATGCCCAGCCCGACAAGGAGGATGCCGAAGCTGGAGATGGCGAAGGCGAAACCGAACCCACCCAGGCCCAGGAAACCGCAGAAGCCAAGGTCGGCGCCTGACGGTATGCGTCTCCGGGTGCGAGCCGATTGTGGCCTGCACCCGGGTGGCAAGGCCTGTCCCATGACCCCCGTTCAAGCCCGGATCACCATACAATGAGTCAAGATTTTCCCTTCGTAGGCAAGTTCCCGTTGTCGGATTACATCGACGACGGTCTGGACTGGCTGACCACCACCTTCTCGGGTGTCACCCGGGCCATCAGTACCGTGCTCGGCAACGGCGTGGAAGGCGTGGTGACCGCCCTCAGCTTCCCGCCCCCCTGGGTGGTCATCCTCGGTTTCGCGGCCCTCGCCTGGTACCTGGCAGGCCGGCGCGTGGGTATCGGCACGGCAGCCGGCCTGCTGTTCCTCTGGAACCTGCAGCTCTGGCAGGCCACTGTCGAGACCTTCACCCTGGTGCTGTTCGCCACCGCCGTGGCCGTGGCCATCGCCCTGCCGCTGGGCATCCTGGGGGGGCTTTCCGACCGGTTCAAGGCGGCGGTCATGCCGGTGCTGGACTTCATGCAGACCATGCCGGCCTTCGTTTACCTGATCCCGGCCATCCCGTTCTTCGGGCTGGGGCAGGTGTCCGCCATGTTCGCCACCGTCATTTTCTCCATGCCCCCGGCCATCCGCCTCACCATCCTCGGCATTCGCCAGGTACCCAAGGAACTGGTGGAGGCCTCGGACGCCTTTGGTGCCAACTGGCGCCAGAAACTGTTCAAGGTGCAGATGCCCCTGGCCGTGCCCACCATCATGGCCGGCATCAATCAGACCATCATGCTGGCACTGTCCATGGTGGTGATCGCTGCCATGATCGGCGCCGGCGGCCTGGGCGGCGAGGTGTGGCGCGCCATCCAGCGACTGCAGCCGGGCAACGGTTTCGAGGCCGGCATCGCCATCGTCATCCTGGCCATGATCCTCGACCGGGTCACCCAGAAGATCGGGCAACCCAAGAAGAAGCAGCAGTAGTCAGCCCCACAACCGGAGATACGCCGATGCATCAAGCAAGAAAAACACGGGCCGCCCACTGGGCCGGCATCATCATGATCATCGCCCTGCTGGCCCTGCCCATGGCTGCCACCGCAGGCGACAAGGGTCGCATCAGCCTGCCCTACGTGGAGTGGGCCAGCGAAGTGGCCAGCACCAACGTGGTGCGCGTGGTGCTGGAAGAGGCCGGCTACGACGTGCGCATGGTTTCGGTGAGTGCCGCCGCCATGTGGCAGTCCGTCGCCACCGGCGACCAGGACGCCTTCGTCGCCGCCTGGCTGCCCACCACCCACGGCCACTACCTGGAGCAGGTGCAGGACCGGGTCGAGGACCTGGGCCCCAACATGGAAGGCACCCGCATCGGCCTGGCCGTGCCCACCTACGTGGAAATCGATTCCATCGAGGAACTCAATGATCACCGCCGCCAGTTCGGTCGCCAGATCATCGGCATCGACCCCGGCGCCGGCATCATGAGCACCACCGAGGACGCCATCGAGGAATACGGCCTCAACCTGCGTCTGGTGGAAGGCTCCGACGCCACCATGACCGGTGTGCTGGCTAATGCCATCCGCACCAACGACTGGGTGGTGGTCACCGCCTGGACCCCCCATTGGAAGGAAGCCCGCTGGGATCTCAAGTACCTGGAAGATCCCAAGGGCATCTACGGTGGTGAGGAATACGTCCACACCATCGTCCGGGCCGGACTCAAGGACGACATGCCCGAAGCCTACGCCATCCTCAACAACTTCAACTGGACGCCTGAGAAGATGGCCGAGTTGATGGTGATGAACGAAGAGGGCGGCGATCCTTACGACAACGCCAAGCGCTGGGTCGAGCAGAACCGCGACCTGGTGGACACCTGGCTGCCGTAAGCCCCACGGGTGCCCGGCACGATACTCGGGCACCCGCTGATGCCTTGGGCCCTCATGGGACCCAAGGCATCAGCCTGGTAGTACAACACCTTTGAAACCAGCACGTTCAGCGGGTCTGAACGTGCTTATGACCAAAACCCCGCACAGACGGGAAAACGAGTGAACACACACGCCATGAACAGAAAGACCTTGATCGCCACCGCCGTCACCGCCGCCCTGGCCGTGCCGGCCTACACCCAGGCCAATGACCTGAACTTCGACTTCTACGGCTCCGCGCGCATCGCCGTGGAAAACGTCCGTCCTGACAACCAGGACGAGAATGACGGCGGCCTGGATTCCTACAGCGGCTTCCGCGACGCCTATTCCCGCATCGGCTTCAACGCCGACTACCCCCTGGCTGAAGGCCTGACCCTGATCGGCCAGCTTGAACTGCCCATCGACATCGCCAACAAGGCCGTGCAGGATCCGTGGGATCAGGAGCAGGACGTGCGCGTTGCCCAGATCGGGGTGCAGGGTGATATGGGTACGCTGCTGTATGGCCAGATGTGGATGCCCTATTACAATGCCATCTCCTTCCCGGTGGATATGTTCAGCAGCTACTACAGTGGCTTTGCGACCTTCACCACCTTCCGTGAGAAGGACAGCATTTCTTACTACAGCCCGGACATGAATGGCCTGTCCTTCGCCTTCGCCTGGAGTGAGGAAAATGGCCTGAATGGCGATGATCGTGTCCAGCTGACGGGTAGTTATGCCTTTGGCGACACCATCGTGTCCGTTGGTATGGATGACTTCCGAGGTGACGACAACACGACGCTGGCCGGGATCTCAATCGCTCATACGATGGGTGACCTGTACCTGGGAGCAAAATATGAGCGCTTCTACAGCGATGCCGATTCCGGGTATGGAGAAGATGGTGACACTGCCATGAACGTGTATGCTGGTTACACCATGGGACAAAATACGTTCAAGGTGATGGTTGCCGAGGTTAAGGAGTTTGGTGAGACCGTGGTGCATCTCGGTTACGACTACCAGTTCAATAATGACCTGAAATTCTTCGCTGAGTATTATCGTGAACAGACGACTGCTGCGATCACGGACAAGCGCGAAGGGCGCGGTGTGTTCCCGGCCGAAGCTAAAGGCGGCCAGGTCTTCACCGCCGGCATGCGCTACGACTTCTAAGTCAGTCGCATCATCCGGGATGGCGCCCTCAGGGTAGGCCATGCCAAGCAGACAAAGGGGGCTCGCGAGCCCCCTTTGTCGTGTCAGGCCCAAGCGGAGCCTGTCCGTCCAAAGCAAACAGCAAGGCGCGACCCCAGGTTCACCACGATCCAGGTGCATTGGGGGCGGTCCGGCTGTGGGCGGGTGTTCGCCGCAGGGATGCGGCGATCAAGCCTACAGGGACGTATTCACGGCGTCCCGCCGGCAGCCGGACCGCCCCCAATGCGCCGACCTCACCGCCAGCTGCGGACCGCCAGCCCCCAGCGGAATCCAAGCCAGCCACCACACCCCCCAACTTTACCCCCACCCCCCCATTCACTATCCTGTCCCGACCCGCCTCCACCCGCCCACAGGCACCCCACACCATGGCCCACATCCTCGGCATCGGCGTCGCCACCCTGGACATCATCAACATCGTCGACCACTACCCCGCGGAAGACGAAGAAATGCGCGCCCTCGAACAACGCGCCTGCCCCGGCGGCAACGCCGCCAACACCCTCCACGTCCTCAAACAACTGGGCCACCACTGCGACCTGGCCACCGTCCTGGCGGAAGAACCCGACGGCGACCGCCTCAAAAACCTCCTGACACAGCGCGGCATCGGCACCGACACCTGCCAGCGTCGCAGCGGCCGCACCCCCACCTCCTACATCACCCTCAACGCCACCAACGGCTCCCGCACCATCATCCACCACCGCGACCTGCCCGAACTGCAAGCCAGCCACGTCGCAAACCTCCCCCTGGACCGCTACGACTGGATCCACCTCCAGGCGCGCGACACCCACACCACCAGCCGCATCCTGCAAACCCTGCGCAGCCACCAGCCCAGCCATCGCCCCATCTCCCTCGAAGTGGAAAAGGACAGAGACGGCGTCGACATGCTCTTCGGTCAACCCGACGTCATCATCTTCTCCCGACCCTTCGTCCTCGGCCGCGGCTACGACGAACCCGAAGCCTTCCTGAGGGGCATCCACAAACGCGTGCCCGGCGCCATCCTCATCAGCACCTGGGGCGAAGAAGGCTCCTGGGCCTGGGCCAGCCGCGACGGCCTCTACCACGCCCCCGCCTGCCCACCCCCCCAAGTCATCGACACCCTCGGCGCCGGCGACACCTACAACGCCGGCCTCATCCACACCCTCGCCAACGGCGGCACCGTCACCCAGGCCCTCTCCAACGCCACCCGCCTGGCAGGCCACAAGGTCGGCCAACGCGGCCTCGACGGCCTGGACATCAGCATCCTGCAAAGCGAAGGCGACAACTGAGACCCGACGTATCCATCCAAAACTTAGCGATTACTTACAGAGCTCCCGAAGTGCACCCAGGGGCGAGGTCACCCCCACCCAAGCCCTGCGATCACCCACGACCCACTCGGAGGGCACCCTAAGGCGAAGCCAATACAGCATCCGAGCCCCTTTGGGGAGGGTAAGGCTGTGCGCGGGTGTGCGCCGCATGGATGCGGCGCTCAAGCCTACAGGGATGTATTCACGGCGTCCCGCGAACGGCCTTACCCTCCCCAAAGGGGCGCCCCCAATGCTGAACGAAGGAAATGCCCCCCCCATCCAAGGAAGCCAATGCCCCAGCCAAACCACCCACGATCCCCTGCACCCAACCCCTCAAACGGTTAAACTAAAGAAATATCCCAACCCCGGCCCTCAACCATGCACTACCAGGCTCAATACGACGTCATCGTCGTCGGCGGCGGACATGCCGGGACCGAGGCGGCCCTGGCGGCCGCCCGCATGGGCTGCAACACCCTGCTGCTCACCCACAACATCGACACCATCGGCCAGATGAGCTGCAACCCCGCCATCGGCGGCATCGGCAAAGGCCACCTGGTCAAGGAAATCGACGCCCTCGGCGGCCTCATGGCACGAGCCGCCGACCAGGGCGGCATCCAGTTCCGCACCCTCAACAGCCGCAAGGGCCCCGCCGTGCGCGCCACCCGCGCCCAGGCCGACCGCAGCCTCTACAAGGCCGCCGTGCGCCATGGCGTCGAAAACCAGCCCAATCTGCAACTCTTCCAGCAGGCCGTGGACGACCTCATCATCGAAGGCGAACGCGTCACCGGCGTCATCACCCAGGGCGGCCTGCACTTCATGGCCCCCTCAGTGGTGCTCACCGTCGGCACCTTCCTGGCCGGTCGCATCCACGTGGGCGAGGCCAACCACGCAGGAGGCCGCGCCGGCGATCCCCCCGCCACCCGCCTGGCCGAACGCCTGCGCGAACTGGCACCACGCGTGGGTCGCCTCAAGACCGGCACACCGCCGCGCCTGGACGCCCGCAGCATCGATTTTGACCGGGTGAGCGAACAACCCGGCGACACCCCCACGCCCGTGTTCTCCTTCATCGGCAGCGCCGCCCAGCACCCGCGCCAGATCAGCTGCCACATTACCTGGACCACCCCGCGCACCCTGGACATCATTCGCGACAACCTGCACCGCTCCCCCATGTACAGCGGCGTCATCGAAGGCATCGGCCCCCGCTATTGCCCCTCCATCGAGGACAAGGTGGTGCGCTTCGCCGACAAGGAACGTCACCAGATCTTCATCGAACCCGAAGGCCTGGATACCCACGAAATCTATCCCAACGGCCTCTCCACCAGCCTGCCGTTCGACGTGCAGGTCCAGGTGGTGCGCTCCATCGAAGGCTTCGAGCAGGCCCACATCATCCGGCCCGGCTACGCCATCGAATACGACTTCTTCGACCCCCGCGACCTCAAGCCCAGCCTGGAAACCCGTGCCGTGCAGGGGCTGTTCTTCGCTGGCCAGATCAACGGCACCACCGGCTACGAAGAGGCCGGAGCCCAGGGGCTCGTGGCCGGTATCAATGCCGCCCGGCGCGTGCGCGACCAGGATGCCTGGTGCCCACGCCGGGACGAAGCCTACATCGGCGTGATGATCGACGACCTCATCACCCGCGGCACCGGCGAGCCCTACCGCATGTTCACCAGTCGTGCCGAATACCGCCTCACCCTGCGCGAGGACAATGCCGACCTGCGCCTTACCCCGGCCGGTCGTGAGCTGGGCGTGGTGGATGACGCACGCTGGGCCGCTTTTGCCGCCAAACGCGAGGCCATCGAGCGCGAGACCGCCCGGCTGGAGCGGGTCACACTCAAACCCGGTCGTGTGCCCGAAGATCAGGCGCAGGCGCTGTTCGGGGGGGCGCTGACCCGGGACTGCTCCCTGCTGGAACTGCTGCGCCGCCCCGGCGTTGGCTACGCCGAACTCACTGCCCTGGCAGACGCCGGCCCGCCAGTGCAAGACCCGCGGGTGGCCGAGCAGGTGGAGATCCAGGTGAAATACGCCGGCTACATCGAGCGCCAGAAGGACGAAGTGGCGCGTTCACGTCGCCTGGAAGACACCGCCCTGCCCGAGAATCTGGACTACCAGGCCGTGGCCGGCCTCTCCCACGAGGTGCGTCAGAAACTGGCGGAACACCGACCGGCCACCGTGGGACAGGCCTCGCGCATCCCCGGCGTGACGCCCGCTGCCGTCTCCCTGCTGCTGGTGCACCTCAAGAAACAATCCATGAGTCTCAAACGCAGTGCCTGATTCCACCCGCCTCGCCCACGATGCCGTCCATCCCTTTCCACCCCATGTGGGAGAACGCCTGGCCCGGGGGCTGGGCCAGCTGGGGCTGGATGCCGATCTGAAAACGCCCCTGCTGGCCTATGTCTCCCTGCTCACTCGCTGGAACAAGGCCTACAACCTCACCGCCGTGCGCGACCCCAGGGATATGGTCAATGTCCATCTGCTGGATTCCCTGGCCGCACTGCCCCATGCGCGCGGGCCGCGCATCCTGGATGTGGGCACGGGGCCCGGGCTGCCGGGCATTCCGCTGGCACTGACCCGGCCTGATTGGCAGTTCGTGCTGCTGGACTCAGGGATCAAGAAGACCCGATTCCTGCGTCAGGTGGTCATGGAGCTGGGTCTTGGCAATGTGGAGGTGGTCCATTCCCGAGTGGAAAACTACCGTCCGGACCAGGGCTTTGATACAGTCATGAGCCGCGCATTCTCCGCCACCGGCACGTTCACGCGTGTGGCCGGCCATCTGTGCGGCCCCGGGGGACAATTGCTCGCCATGAAGGGCCGCGACGCCGACAATGACCCCGAAGGGCTGCCCGCTGGCTGGTCCGTGGTGGCGACCCATTCGCTCCGGGTGCCCGGCTTGTCTGCCGTGCGGCATCTGGTCGAAATCAAAAAGGATTCCTGAGACATGGTCAGAATTATCGCCGTGGCCAACCAGAAAGGCGGTGTCGGCAAGACCACCACCAGCATCAACCTGGCTGCCTCCCTGGCGGCCGCCCGGCGGCGCGTGCTCCTGATCGACCTGGACCCGCAGGGCAATGCCACCATGGGCAGTGGTGCCGACAAGTACGACCTCTCCCACAGCGCCTGTGATGTCCTCATGAAGCGTGCATCGGCTGCCGATACCATCATGAAGATGGAGGCCGTGGGTTACAGCCTGATGCCTTCCAACAGCGACCTGACCGTGGCCGAAGTGAACCTGATGACGGCCCTGCGTCGGGAGTATCGCCTGCAGGAGGCGCTGGCCGGTGTTCAGGAGGACTACGACTTCATCATCATTGATTGCCCGCCCTCGCTGAACATGCTCACCGTCAACGCCCTGGTGGCGGCCCATGGCGTGATCATCCCCATGCAGTGCGAGTATTACGCCCTGGAAGGGCTCTCGGCCCTGGTGCAGACCATCGACAGCATCCGCGAGTCGGTCAATCATGAACTGCAGATCCATGGCTTGCTGCGCACCATGTTCGATCCACGCAACAACCTGTCCACCGAAGTGAGCGAACAGCTCACCCAGCACTTCGGGGACCGGGTGTATCGCACCGTGATTCCGCGCAATATCCGTCTGGCGGAGGCGCCCAGCCATGGCCTGCCGGTCATCCTGTATGATAAGTCCTCTCGCGGTGCCCTGGCCTACCTGGCCCTGGCCGGCGAGATCCTGCGTCGCGAAGGCCGGCCCACGGCCCCGGAGAATGTCCCGGGCGTGGCTTGAGTGTCTGCGCCCGCCGGGACCGGGGTGCCCGCCGCATGGGGCGTCCCATCCGCTTTGCAGCCCCTTACTTTCGGGTGAACAGCATCATGGCAAGAAGAAAATCGGGACTGGGTCGCGGCCTGGATGTATTGCTTTCCAGCGCCAGCCAGGCCGGACATGAAAGGGATGACCCTTCCGACCTGCGGCAGGTGCCGGTGGAGCAGATCCGTCGTGGCCGCTACCAGCCCCGCATGAACATCCAGCCCGAGGCGCTGGAGGAGCTGGCCAACTCCATCCGTGCCCAGGGCATGGTGCAGCCGGTGGTTGTCCGGCCGGTGGAGGAGGGATTCGAGCTGGTGGCCGGCGAGCGCCGCTGGCGGGCCGCGCAGATGGTCGGTCTGCGCGAGATACCCGCTGTGGTGCGCGACATCCCGGATCGTGCGGCGGCCGCCATGGCTCTGATCGAGAACATCCAGCGGGAAGATCTCAACCCCCTGGAGGAGGCCAACGCCCTGCACCGGCTCATCGATGAGTTTGGCCTCACTCATCAGCAGGCGGCAGAGTCCGTGGGGCGCTCACGCACCAGTGTCACCAACCTGCTGCGCCTGCAGGAGCTGGAGGAACCGGTCAAGACCCTGGTGGACGAAGGGCGTCTGGAGATGGGGCATGCCCGGGCATTGCTGTCCCTGGTGGGGCCGGTGCAGGTGGATGCCGCGCGCCGTGTGGCCGACAAGGGGTTGTCCGTGCGCGAGACCGAGCGTCTGGTGCAATCCCTGCTCAACGAGCAGGAAAAGACCCCCGACAATACCAAGCCCTCGCGTAACCCGGACGTGGAACGCCTGGAATCCGAGCTTTCCGATCGGCTCGGGGCACGGGTGAATATCCAGTACAACACCCGCGGACGAGGCAAGCTTGTCATCCAGTACAACAGCCTGGATGAGCTGGATGGCATCCTTGGCCACATTAATTAGTGGGTCATCAAACCTCGTGTTTGTCAATTCCAGCGTTGACCGCCCGTTAGCGGACTCTTATAATGCCGCGCTGCTGTCATCGGTGCGCGGTCTTCCGGAGCGCCGAAAAAACAAGGTGAAGCACCGATTGACGACATGACCCAATATCCGCTCGCCCAGGCAAGACTCTGGAATCGGGCAACCAAGCTGATACTTGGCCTGCAGTTGCTGGTCGCTGGCCTGGGTTATCTGGGCGGCTATCTGGCGGGTGGATCGGATACGGCGTGGGCTGCCCTGGTGGGTGGCTTGATCAGCTTCATCTCGACAGCGTATTTTGCGTTCCGCGTCTTTTCCGGCCGCAGGGGGCGGCCGGCGAAAACCATCGTAAGAAGTTTCTATGCCGGGGAGACCCAGAAAATCTTCCTGACTGTGGCCCTGTTTGTGGTCGCAATCGTGTGGCTGGAGGTTGAGTTCCTGCCCATGTTTCTGACTTACATGGCCGGACTCATGGCCTTTTGGCTGGCCCTGCTGCCGGTGATGTCCGGCGCAAACGAGTAAAAGCGAGCGAACACCATGTCAATGGAATACGAGTCTGCTGGAGACTACATCAAGCACCACCTCGGGCATTTGACCCTGGGCAACCCGGAGTCGTTCTGGTCCATCCATCTGGATACCATGTTCTTCTCCCTGGCCATGGGTGGTCTGTTCCTCTTCATCTTCATGCAAGCCGCCAAATACGTCACTCAAGGCGTGCCGGGCAACCTTCAGAATCTCGTGGAGATCATTGTCGGCTTCGTGGATCAGCAGGTGAAAGACACCTTCCATGGCCGCAGCAACCTGATCGCCCCGCTGGCGCTGACGCTGTTCGTGTGGATTTTCCTCATGAATCTGCTCAAGCTGCTCCCCTACGATCTGATTCCCTATCTGGCCCACGCGGTTGGCCTTGAATACATGCGCATCAACCCCACCTCGGACATCAATGCCACCTTCGGCATGTCCCTGGCGGTGTTCGGCCTGATCATCTACTACAGCATCCATATCAAGGGCGGTGCAGGTTTCGCCAAGGAAATGCTCCTGCACCCCTTCGGTAAGTGGCTGATGCCCTTCAATCTGGTCCTCAAGGTGGTGGAAGAGATCGCCAAGCCGGTTTCTCTCTCACTGCGACTCTTCGGCAACATGTATGCTGGCGGCCTGATCTTCACCCTGATTGCCCTGCTGCCCTGGTACATCCAGTGGTCGCTGGGTCTGCCCTGGTCGCTGTTCAAGTTGCTGATCATCACCTTGCAGGCGTTCATCTTCATGGTGCTCACCATCGTGTACCTGAGCATGGCCCACGAAGATCATTGACGAACGGCACCCCGGGCCGCCTTCGGCGACTCGGGGTGGATTCACCCCAAGCTGTTCTTTGTAACCTTTGACTTTTAAACTTTCTGGAGGAAGTTATGGAACTCGCCATCGCTAACGTTCAGGGCATGACCGCCATCGCTGTGGGTCTGATTCTGGGTTTGGGTGCACTCGGTACCGCAATCGGCTTCGGTCTGCTGGGTGGTCGTTTCCTGGAAGGCGCTGCGCGTCAGCCTGAGATGGTCCCCATGCTGCAGGTGAAGATGTTCATCGTTGCCGGTCTGCTCGACGCCGTGACCATGATCGGTGTGGGTCTGGCCCTGTTCTTCACCTTTGCTAACCCCTTCCTGGGCGCGGTGACCGGTTAAAGCGCGGATGCCTTATCGCGCAGTCCACCCGATACAACCGTCTCTAGGGGAGGTAGCAACGTGAATATCAATCTCACGCTGCTCGGTCAGATGATCACCTTCGCCCTGTTGGTGTGGGTCACCATGAAGTATGTGTGGCCCCCCATCATCAAGGCGATGAAAGAGCGTCAGAAAGAGATCGCCGATGGCCTGGCGGCCGCCGAGCGCGGCAAGCATGAGCAGCAGCTTGCCGAAGACAGGGCCAAGAAGGTCCTTCAGGAAGCCAAGCAGCAGGCTGCGGAAATCGTCGCCACGGCTCAAAAGCGCGCCAACGAAATCGTTGAATCCTCCAAGGATACCGCTCGCCAGGAAGCCGACCGCATCAAGGAATCCGCTCACTCCGAGATCGAGCAGGAGGTCAATCGTGCCCGCGAAGAACTGCGCAAGCAGGTGGGTACGCTGGCGGTCACTGGTGCCGAGCGCATCCTGAAGAAGGAAGTCGACGCCAAAGCCCACAATCAGGTGATCAAAGACCTGGTGAGCCAGATCTAGGTGAGCCGCCATGTCTGAAAAAACCACGGCCGCAAGGCCTTACGCCAAGGCGGCGTTCGAGGTCGCAAAGGACGCCGGCAATCTGGCTGGCTGGTCCGATCAACTCGCTTTCATGTCCGCTGTCGCCAGTGACGCGAAGATGAGCGAGTTCCTCGATAGCCCCAAAATCACCCGCGAGACGATGGCCAAGGCCTTCCTCGAGACCTGCGAAGGCAAGGTGGATGATGGTGGACGCAACTTCCTGCGCCTATTGGCGGAGAATGACCGTTTGCCGCTACTGCCCGAGATCGCCCGGCTCTTCGAGACCATGAAGGCGGAAGCAGAACGCAAGGTGGAAGCCACGGTGTTCTCCGCGCAGGATGTGGATGCGGATCAGAAAAAGGCGATCGCCGACGCGCTGAAAAAGCGCCTCGGGCGTGACGTGGATCTGGTCTGCCAGGTGGACGACAGCCTCATCGGCGGCGCCATCATCCGCGCGGGAGACCTGGTCATCGATGGCTCGGTCCGAGGGCGCTTGTCGCGCCTGGCCAGTAGTCTGAGCCGCTAAGAGGATTCGAGCTAAGAGGATTTCGAACTATGCAACTCAACCCGTCTGAAATCAGTGAACTGATCAGCCAGCGTATCAAAAGCTACGAATCGGCGGCCGAGGCTCGCACCGAGGGCACCGTGGTCAGTTTGTCCGATGGTATCTGCCGACTGCACGGTCTGGCCGATGTCATGCAGGGCGAAATGATCGAATTCCCCGGCGACACCTATGGCCTGGCGCTCAACCTTGAGCGTGATTCCGTGGGCGCCGTTATTCTGGGTGATTACAAGCACATCAAGGAAGGCGACACCGCCAAGTGCACCGGTCGCATCCTGGAAGTGCCGGTAGGCGAGGCCCTGCTGGGCCGTGTGGTGAACTCCCTGGGCATGCCGGTGGATGGCAAGGGCAGCATTGAATCCGATGGGACGGCTCCCATCGAGAAGATTGCCCCGGGCGTGATCGAACGCCAGTCCGTGGATCAGCCGGTGCAGACCGGTCTGAAGGCTGTGGATGCCATGGTGCCAGTGGGTCGTGGTCAGCGTGAGCTGATCATCGGCGACCGCCAGACCGGCAAGACCGCCGTGGCCGTGGATGCCATCATCAACCAGAAAGGCAGCGGCATTAAGTGCATCTACGTGGCAGTGGGGCAGAAGGCCTCTTCCATTGCCAGCGTGGTGCGCAAGCTGGAAGAGCATGGCGCGATGGAGCACACCATCATCGTCGCGGCCACCGCTTCTGAATCCGCCGCCATGCAGTACATTGCCCCTTACGCCGGTTGCGCCATGGGCGAGTACTTCCGTGACCGGGGTGAAGATGCCCTGATCATCTATGATGACCTCACCAAGCAGGCCTGGGCCTATCGTCAGGTGTCCCTGCTGCTGCGTCGTCCGCCGGGTCGTGAAGCCTACCCCGGTGACGTGTTCTACCTGCACTCCCGCCTGCTGGAGCGCTCTTCCCGCGTGAATGCGGAATACGTGGAGAAGTTCACCAACGGCAAGGTGAAGGGCAAGACCGGTTCGCTGACCGCCCTGCCCATCATCGAGACCCAGGCCGGTGACGTGTCTGCCTTTGTGCCGACCAACGTGATCTCCATCACCGACGGCCAGATCTTCCTGGAAACCGACCTGTTCAACGCAGGTATCCGACCGGCCATCAACGCGGGTCTGTCGGTGTCTCGTGTGGGGGGTTCGGCGCAGACCAAGATCATCAAGAAGCTGGGTGGCGGTGTGCGTCTGGCACTGGCTCAGTATCGTGAGCTGGCAGCCTTCTCGCAGTTTGCTTCCGACCTGGACGAAGCCACCCGCAAGCAGTTGGAACGCGGCCAGCGCGTCATGGAGCTCATGAAGCAGAAGCAGTACGCGCCGCTGTCCATCGGTGAGATGGCCTTCTCGCTGTTCGCCGCCGAGGAAGGCTACCTGGACGACGTGGAAGACAAGAAGGTCGTGGACTTTGAGCACGCCCTGCACGATTACCTGCGCTCGAGCCAGAAGGAACTCCTGGACAAGATCAACGAGACGGGTGATTTCGGCGACGACATCAAGTCCGGCATGAAGGCCGCTCTTGATGACTTCAAGGCAAATCACAGCTGGTAATCGGGGGCTGACTTATGGCAGGCGCAAAAGAGATCCGCGGCCAGATCAAGAGTATCAAGAATACTCAGAAGATCACCAAAGCCATGGAGATGGTGGCCGCCAGCAAAATGCGCAGGGCGCAGGATCGCATGCTGGAAACCCGCCCCTACGCGGAAAAGATCCGGCAGGTGATCGGCCATGTGGCCATGGCCAACGCGGAATACCGGCATCCGTATCTGGAAGAGCGGGACGTCAAGCGTGTGGGCATCATTGTGGTGTCCACCGACCGGGGGCTGTGCGGCGGTCTGAACATCAACCTGTTCAAGAAGACCGTGCAGCAGATGCGCGAGTGGCGGGAACAGGACGTGGAGATCGATTTGTGCCTGATCGGCAGCAAGGCCCTCGGGTTCTTCCGTCGCATGGGTGGCAATGTGGTGGCCAATACGGCCAACCTGGGCGACAAGCCCCGTCTCAACGACCTGATCGGCACCATCAAGGTGATGCTCGAGGCCTATGACGAGGGCCGGATCGACCGGCTGCTGCTGGTGGAAAACGAGTTCGTGAACACCATGAGCCAGAAGCCCAAGGTCACGACCCTGCTGCCCATCGAGCCCGCTGGCGAGGACCAACTCAAGCATCACTGGGACTACATCTACGAGCCGGATACCGTGCCCGTGCTGGACACCCTGCTGACCCGTTACATCGAGTCCGTAATCTACCAGGCGGTGGTCGAAAACGTGGCCTGTGAAATGGCAGCCCGGATGGTGGCAATGAAGTCGGCCACCGACAACGCCGGGGATCTCATTGATGAACTGCAGCTGGTGTACAACAAGGCACGTCAGGCAGCCATCACCCAGGAGATCTCCGAGATCGTCGGCGGCGCCGCTGCGGTTTGAGGCCGACCCCGGTTCAAGATTCGAAAGACTAGAGGATTATCAACATGAGTGCTGGAAACATCGTTGAAATTATCGGCGCGGTGGTGGACGTAGAGTTCCCCCGTGACGCCGTGCCCAAGATCTACGATGCCCTCATGGTGGAAGAGGTCGGCCTCACCCTGGAAGTTCAGCAGCAGCTGGGTGACGGTGTGGTGCGGACCATCGCCATGGGTACAACGGACGGCCTGCGCCGTGGCATCAATGTCTCCAACACCGGCAAGGCCATCACCGTGCCGGTGGGCAAGGGCACCCTGGGCCGGATCATGGACGTGCTGGGCAAGCCGGTGGACAACGCCGGCGACGTGAAGGCGGAAGACTCCTGGTCCATCCACCGTGCGGCACCCAGCTACGAAGAACAGGCCGGTTCCACCGACCTGCTGGAGACCGGCATCAAGGTGATCGACCTGCTTTGCCCGTTCGCCAAGGGCGGCAAGGTGGGCCTGTTCGGTGGTGCCGGCGTGGGCAAGACCGTGAACATGATGGAGCTGATCCGTAACATCGCCATCGAACACTCCGGTTACTCCGTGTTCGCCGGTGTGGGGGAGCGTACCCGTGAGGGGAACGACTTCTACCACGAGATGAAGGACTCCAACGTGCTGGACAAGGTGGCCCTGGTCTATGGCCAGATGAACGAGCCCCCGGGTAACCGTCTGCGCGTCGCACTGACCGGCCTGACCATGGCGGAATACTTCCGTGACGAAGGCCGTGACGTGCTGATGTTCATCGACAACATCTACCGTTACACCCTGGCCGGTACCGAGGTGTCCGCACTGCTGGGTCGTATGCCCTCCGCAGTGGGTTACCAGCCGACCCTGGCTGAGGAAATGGGTGTTCTTCAGGAGCGTATCACCTCCACCAAGAAGGGCTCCATCACCTCCATCCAGGCCGTTTACGTGCCTGCGGATGACTTGACCGACCCCTCTCCGGCCACCACCTTTGCTCACCTGGACGCCACGGTGGTGCTGTCCCGTCAGATTGCCGAGCTGGGCATCTACCCGGCGGTGGATCCCTTGGACTCCACCAGTCGTCAGCTGGACCCGCTGATCATCGGTCAGGAACACTACGATACGGCCCGTGCCGTGCAGAACACCCTGCAGCGCTATAAGGAACTCAAGGACATCATTGCCATCCTGGGTATGGATGAGCTGTCCGAGGAAGACAAGCAGGTGGTGTCCCGGGCTCGCAAGATCCAGCGCTTCCTGTCCCAGCCCTTCTTTGTGGCGGAAGTGTTCACCGGCTCGCCCGGCAAGTACGTGTCCCTCAAGGACACGATCAATGGCTTCCAGGCCATCGTCGACGGCGAGTACGATCACCTCCCGGAGCAGGCCTTCTACATGGTGGGCAGCATCGAAGAGGCCGTCGAGAAGGCGGAGAAGCTCAACAAGTAAGCGGGGGCAACCATGTCCATGACGTTTCACGTCGATATTGTGAGTGCGGAGGAGTCCATCTACTCCGGAACAGCTCACATGCTGGTGGCGCCGGCAGAACATGGCGAGGTGGGTGTCATGCCTCGTCACTCCCAGTACATCTCGCTGCTCAAGCCGGGCGAGATCCGGGTGAAGGTGTCGGACTCCGGTGAGGAGCACAACATCTTCATTTCCGGTGGTGTGCTGGAGGTTCAGCCCCACGTGGTGACCGTGTTGGCGGATACTGCCATCCGGGCCAAGGATCTGGACGAGGCGGAGGCCCTGGAGGCCAAGCAGCGTGCCGAGGATGCACTGGCCAACCGCAAGGCGGACTTCGACTATGCCAAGGCTCAGTCGGAGCTGATTGAGGCGGCTGCACGCCTGCGCATGATCCAGAAGCTGCGTAACAGCAGTAACAAGCAGTAAGGCCGGGCGGGGGAGGTTCCCGTTCGCGACAAAGGCCCTTCGCCTTCGGGAGAGGGGCCTTTTGTCGTTCTGGCGCCCCGGATGGCGGTCTTCGGGCCCTGGCGGTTCCCCCGTCTCCGTTCATTCCGGTAGACTTTCCCCACCTTATTGGAACATGTACCGGGAAGGCCCCCAGGTGAGCACCCCAACCACTGTCATCATCCTCGCCGCCGGCCAGGGCACGCGCATGCGCTCTGCCCTGCCCAAGGTACTGCACCCTCTGGCTGGGCAGCCCTTGCTGGCGCATGTCATCCAGACCGCCCAGGCGCTGACGCCCGAGCGGATTGTTGTCGTCTACGGTCATGGGGGCGATCAGGTTCGCCTGGCCCTGGCGGATGCCCCGGTCACCTGGGTGGAGCAGACCGAGCAACTGGGCACGGGGCATGCGGTGGCCCAGGCCCTGCCTGAGGCCGGGCAGGACGACCGTGTTCTTGTCCTCTATGGGGATGTGCCCCTGGTGGCTCAGGAGAGCCTGGCTCGGCTTCTGCGGGCCCTGGATGACCATGAACTGGCCGTACAGACCATGATGCTGGAAGACCCCACCGGTTACGGACGCATCCTGCGCGACGCCAAGGGGCAACCGGCACGCATTGTTGAACAAAAGGACGCCACTGCCGATGAGCTGACCATCCGCGAGGTGAACACGGGCTTCATGGCGGCCTATCGCCGCCGTCTGGAAGACTGGCTGGGCCGGGTGGACCGTAACAATGCCCAGGGCGAATATTACCTGACCGATTGCATTTCCCTGGCGGCCGGGGATGGCGTGCGGGTGGCTGCGGTGGTGGCCGATGATCCCGAGCAGTTCCAGGGCGTCAACGATCGGGTGCAACTGGCGGCCCTGGAGCGTGCCTATCAGCGTCGCCAGGCCGAAATCCTGATGCGGGGGGGTGTCTCGGTGCGTGATCCGGCGCGTCTGGATATCCGGGGCACCCTCTCTACCGGGCAGGATGTGACCCTGGACGTCAACGTGATCCTGGAAGGCGATGTCACCCTGGGCGAGGGTGTCCAGGTGGGCGCCCATTGCGTGCTGCGCAACGTCAGCGTGGGGCCGGGCACGATCATTCAGTCCCATTGCATCCTGGAGGACGCCACCATCGGGGCGGATGCCAGGATCGGCCCCTTTGCCCGCATCCGGCCCGGCACGGAACTGGCGGCCGGCGTGCACGTGGGGAATTTTGTCGAGATCAAGAAAAGCCGGGTGGGCGAGGGGTCCAAGGTGAACCACCTGAGCTACGTGGGCGATAGCCAGGTGGGCCGGGGCGTGAACGTGGGCGCCGGGACCATCACCTGCAACTATGATGGTGCGAACAAGCATCTCACCGTGATCGGCGATGGGGCCTTCATCGGCTCCAACACGGCCCTGGTGGCTCCGGTCACGGTGGGCGAGGGTGCCACCATCGGTGCCGGTTCCACCATCAACGCCGATGCCCCGGCGGGACAGCTGACCCTGACCCGGGCGCCGTTGGAAACGAGAACCGATTGGCAGCGACCGACGAAGAAAGGCGGTTGAGGGAGGTGGAGTGCCATACGGGCCCTCACCCTTATGACATAAACAAAAGGATTCACCATGTGCGGAATCATCGGCGCCATCGCCCAACGTGATGTCCAACCCATCCTCATCGAAGGCCTCAGGCGCCTGGAATACCGAGGCTACGACTCCGCCGGCATGGTCGTCATGGACCCTCAGGGTCGCCTGCAGCGGGAACGCTCCGTGGGCAAGGTGGAAGCCCTGGCGCAACGGGTGGCCGGCAGCGGCCTGACCGGTACCCTGGGCATCGCACACACCCGCTGGGCCACCCATGGTGGCCCCACCGAGCGCAATGCCCATCCCCATCTGAGCGGCGAGCGCATCGCTGTGGTCCACAACGGCATCATCGAGAACTACCAGGCCCTGCGGGACGACCTCAAGGCTCGGGGCTTTGAATTCACCTCCGACACCGACACCGAAGTCATCGCCCACCAGATCATGGACTACTGCCAGCAGGGTCATGATCTCCTGGAGGCGGTGCGGCGGGCCACGGCGCATTTCAGTGGCGCCTATGCCCTGGGTGTGATCAGCCGCGACGAACCCGATCGCCTGATCGCCGTGCGCGAAGGCAGCCCATTGATCATCGGACTGGGCATCGGTGAGCATTTCATCGCCTCGGACATCCAGGCCATGTTGCCGGTGACGCAACGCTTTGTGTACCTGGAGAACGGCGACATCGCCGAACTGCGCCGGGACAGCCATCGTATCCTGGACGCCGACGGCCAGGCGGTGGACCGCCCGGTGACCGAAAGCTCGCTGACTGCCGGTGCCGCCGACCGGGGCCGCTTCCGTCACTTCATGCTCAAGGAAATCCACGAGCAGCCCCGCGCCGTGGCCGAGACCCTGGAGGGTCGCCTGGCTCCCGATGGGGTGCTGGAAGGCATCATGGGGCCGGGCTCCGAGGAAATCCTGGCGCAAGTGAAGTCGGTGCAGATCCTCGCCTGCGGCACCAGCTACCATGCCGGGCTGGTGGCCAGCTACTGGATCGAGGGCCTGCTGGGCCTGCCCTGCCGGGTGGAGGTGGCCAGCGAATTCCGCTACCGGCGCCATGCGGTGCTACCCGATTGCCTGCTGGTGACCATCTCCCAGTCCGGCGAGACCGCCGATTCCCTGGCGGCCCTGCGACAGGCCCGCGAGGATGATTATCTGGGTTCCCTGGCCATCTGCAATGTGCCGGAGAGTTCACTGGTGCGTGAATCCGACATGGTCCTCATGACCCATGCCGGCCCGGAGATCGGCGTGGCCTCCACCAAGGCCTTCACCACCCAGCTGGTGGCCCTGTTCCTGCTGGTGCTCTCCCTGGGGCGCCATCATGGTCTGGCGCCCGCCCGGGCCCAATCCTTCGTGGAGCAACTGCGCGCCCTGCCTGCGGCCCTGGAGAAGGTGCTGGCCCTGGACACGCCCATCGAGCGCCTGGCCATGGGGTTGGCCGACAAGCATCATGCTCTGTTCCTGGGGCGGGGCTGCCACTACCCCATCGCCCTGGAAGGCGCCCTCAAGCTCAAGGAGATCTCCTACATCCACGCGGAGGCCTATCCCGCCGGCGAGCTCAAGCACGGCCCCCTGGCCCTGGTGGACGCCGACATGCCCGTGGTGGTGGTGGCACCCAACAATCACCTGCTGGAAAAGCTCAAGTCCAACCTGGAAGAGGTGAGAGCTCGTGGTGGCCACCTGATGGTCTTCACCGACGACGTGGCCGCCCTGGGCAGCGACGGCGCCATCCAGAGCCTGGCGGTTCCTCCGGTGGACGACTGGCTCTCCGCCATCATCCACACCGTGCCCCTGCAACTGCTCTCCTACCACACCGCCATCCTCAAGGGCACCGATGTGGATCAGCCCCGTAACCTGGCCAAGTCGGTGACGGTGGAGTAGGGGGCAGACGGATCCGGGCGGCTTGTGCTCACGGTCCGGTTGGGCTTTATGGTGGGGCCCCTGACCTGGCCGCCACCGAACTTGCCGGCCTCAGCGGGTGCGAAACGACATGTGACAGCCCACGCAGGTGGATGTGAGTTCATGCAGTGCCCTGAGGGCCTTCGGCATGTCCTCTTCCTGGGCGACCTGAGCAAATTCGCTGGCCGTTTCATGCATCGTGAACGCCATCTGGCGCATGCCCGCCGGCATGAAGCGACCGGGACCCATGCCCTGGGTGATTTCCCGGTGCTTGCCCATGGTGCTTACGCCCATCGTCTGCTCCGCAAAGTCACCGGCTTCGGCGATCTCGCCCCGTGACAGATGATCCAGGATTCGCTGATAGGCGATCAGGTGTTCCTGCATCTCCTGTCGTAGTAACTCACGCTGCAATTCCGGCATCTCCACCATCTGGCGGTGATCCGGTGGGGGGGCGGGTGGCTGGGCCTGTGCGGGAAGGACGCACAGGCCCATGAGGATGACGAGCATCGAAAGGCGCATGCCAGAGAGACCATGTGTGGGGACGTGCTCCCACGATAGCCCCCGCTACGCTGCGCTGCAAGATGGTGCCCGCCGCCGAGCGGTGAGCGCCCCTGCTCAGCGGGACAAGGGGAGCGATTCAGGCCGCATGCTGCGACTTTGCCTCTTGGGCGACCCGGGCCTCTTCCGGGGTGTATGCCGCGCCTGACCACAGCACCTCGTAGGCGATCTCTTCGTTGCCGTTTTCGCACAGGTCCAGCACTTCCTGGAACAGGGGCTGGAAGGTTTCGCTGCGATGGGAGCGCTCATGGTCTTCGAAGGTGTTCCAGAAGGTGATGATCAGCGCCTCCTTGCCCTTGAGCGGGCTTTTTACTGCCTGACCCACCGTGGAACCTTCATTGGACACATTGCCGCTGTTCAGAGCCACGAACCCACCCACGAAGCCGGTTTCTGAGTGGTAGGTCTTCACGTTTTCACAGAGCACTGCCACGCGCTCCTCCAGATCGTCCACCGTGTACTGCGGCTTGAGGATCACCCGGTTGACCGTGACCACGCCATCCATCGGAAAGTTGGGAATCAGACCACTCATCGCATGCCTCCTCCAAAATGGAAATCAAGCTGATCCGAGGTGCATCAGCAGTTCCTAATGTAGAAGACTGAGCATTCTTGTCAAGTATTGCCCTTCCAAAGGCAGGGATGCCGCGCCCCTATTCAGGCCGACACAGCGGTCCCTCCACCTCACGACGCTTGTCGGCACCCGCCAGCAGTTCGATCAGCGTCAGGGCGAAGTCCATGGCCGTTCCCGGTCCTTGCGAGGTGGCGATGTTGCCATCCACGACCACCGGTTGCTCGGCGAACCGGGTGTCGGGCAGGTCCAGGGTCTTCACCACTGAGGGATGACCGGTGGCGTTGCGGCCCTTGAGCAAGCCGGCGCTGCCGAGCACCTTGGGCGCAGCGCAGATGGCGCCCACGAGGCGACCTTCATCGTGCAGACGGTGCAAGAGAGCATGGATGCGGGGATCGGCATCCAGACGGTTGGCACCCGGCAGACCACCGGGCAGGACGACCAGATCAAAGGGGTCGTCCAGGACCTCGTCCAGGAGCACGTCGGGCTTGAGAACCACCCCTCGGGAGCAGGTGACCGTGCCCGGTTCCAGCCCGGCGACCACCACCTGAAAGTCGGCCCGGCGCAGCAGATCGATCAGGGTGACGGCTTCGACTTCTTCGCTTCCGTGGGTGATGGGGATAAGGACGCGTGCCATTGTTTCACCTCCTGCTTGCGTATGAGGTAATCGCTGACGGTGACCAGGCGGATACCCTGAGCCTTCAGTTCGGGCAGCATCGCCTCCAGCACCTCCAGCGTTGCCGGGTAGGGGTGTCCAATGCCCAACGCATGGCCGCGCATGCGTGCCAATTGACCCAGCAGCTTCACCTGATTGCGAACGAAATCGGCGTCGTGGGGCTGGGCGTCCAGGAAGACATCCCGCTGGGTGCTGGGCAGGCCTGCCCAGGTGGAGATATGACGCACGAGCGTCTCTGCGTGGGTGCGGCTGTCCACGAAATACAGTGCTGGATCGGTGTCGCTCACTTCGGCCATCACCCAGGCCAGATGGTGGGGCTCGCGGGAGAGACGACTGCCCATGTGATTATTCACGCCCCGCACATGCGGGACGCTGGCCAGGGCGAGTCGAACCGTGTCGCGTGTTTCGTATTCATTCATGTGCCGCAAGATGGCCCCGGGGCCGGGATCGTGCCCGTTGTCGGCCTCCATGGGCAGGTGCAGCATCACCTCGTGGCCATGCTCATGGGCCCAGATGGCTGCGTTGTGCGCCTGGGGGGTGTGGGGCAGCACGGCCACCGTGATGGGGCCGGGAAGCGCGGCGGTACGACGCGCTTCCCGCGGGTCATTGCCCAGGTCGTCGATGATGATCGCGATCACTGGCCTGGGGTCATCCCCGGCCACCGCCTCCGCGACCGTCAACGTCAGGGCCCAAAGCAGCAGGCCCAACATGCTCGCCCCGGCCAGGCGCGTCACTTCAGCGGCGCGCCTGGAGGATGTCCAGCCCCTTGAGCATGTTCAGGGCCTCATAGAGCTGGTAGTCCCGCTGTGCCAGGGATTCGCGGGCCTCGACACGGTCCTCATCATCGGCGTCACGGTCCGCACCCCGCAGATGACGATTCAACTGAGCCTCCGTGATCGGTCGTACGGTCGGCTCGCCGGATTCCGCCAGGGTGATCTGCTCCAGCTTGATGTCCGGTTCGATGCCATCAGCCTGGATGGAGCGGCCCGACGGAGTGTAGTAACGCGCCGTGGTCAGCTTGAGCGCCTGGCCCTTCTCCAGGGGCAGGATGGTCTGCACCGAGCCCTTGCCGAAGGTGGATGAGCCCATGATGATGGCCCGCTCATGGTCCTGCAGGGCACCGGCAACGATTTCCGATGCCGATGCCGAACCCGCGTTCACCAGCACCACCATGGGGGCGCCATTGAGCACGTCTCCCGGGGAGGCGGTGTAGCGGAACTGGGAGTCCTTGACGCGGCCTTCGGTGTAGACGATCAGGCCGTCGTTCAGGAAGGCGTCGGATACGCCCACGGCACCGTTGAGGATGCCGCCCGGGTTGTTGCGCAGGTCCAGCACCAGGCCCTTGAGGCCGCCACTTTCCTTTTGCAGCTTGCGCGCCTCTTCCACCAGCATCTGTGCGGTGCGGGACTGGAAGGTGGTTACCCGCAGGTAGCCGAAACCGGGTTCCAGCATCTCGCTGCGCACACTCTGCACACGGATGGTGTCCCGGGTGATCTCCACCTCGAACGGGGCCTCGCGGCCTTCGCGGACCACGGTCAGGGTGATGTCGCTGCCCCGGGGGCCGCGCATCTTGTTGACGGCCTCATTGAGGGTCATCCCTTTCACCGGGGTGTCGTCCAGACGGATGATCAGGTCCCCGGCCTGCATGCCGGCACGGCTCGCGGGGGTGCCGTCGATGGGGGAAATGACCTTGACGAAGCCATCCTCCATGCCCACTTCCAGGCCCAGTCCGCCGAATTCGCCTTGAGTGCCGATTTGAAGCTCGGAGAATTCATCGGAGCTGAGGAAGGTGGAATGGGGGTCCAGCCCGGACAACATGCCCCGGATCGCATTTTGCAGCAGATCCGAGTCCTCCACCTCGTCCACATAATTGCGCTTGATGCGCATGTACACATCCGTGAATGCCCGCAGATCCTCCAGGGGGACGGCTTGTGCGGCTTCCTTTCTGTCGGCGACCACGCCGAACGAGACGCTGAGCATCACGCCCAGAATCAGGCCCATCAGCAGGCCTGCGCCCACGCGGGTTTGGGTTTTCATATACTTTTACTCCACTGCAGTCCCGCCACGCGAGGAATCCGCGATATGTCGGGCTAGGGCCTCAATCGGCCAGACGGTTTGTTTGGCATGCGCCGTTACCGAGAGCCTACCATTCGCTCGTTAGAGTCGCACCATCGTGCGGGGTTCACGGGTTGGCCGTCGTGGCGTATCTCAAAATACACGCCAGGGGCCTCATCCGTGCCGCTGTCACCGGCACGGGCGATGATGTCGCCTTTTCGCACCCAGTCGCCCGCAGACTTGTGCAGGCTTTCGTTATGGCCGTACAGGGTCATGTAGCCGTCACCGTGGTCCACGATCAACAGCATGCCGAACCCGCGCATCCAGTCGGCGAAGGCCACCCGCCCATGATGCACGGCCTTGACCGCATCCCCCCGGCCAGCCGCGATCACCACGCCACGCCAGCGCTGGCCGGTGCCGCTGGCTCGGGCCGTGCCGAAGCTGTGCCGGATCTCGCCGCGGACGGGGTAGGGCAGTTGGCCGCGATGATCGGCGAAGGCTTCGTCCATCAGGGATTCGTCGGGGATGTCGCTCAATGCTTCATCCAGGGACTGGAGCAATTCCTCCAGGGCCTGTTGGTCACTTTCCAGTTGGGTGAGGGTGTGGCCGGCGGCGTCGATGTCCGCCTGCAGCGCGGCGAGGGCCTCGGATCGCTCCTCCCGGCGGCTTTCCAGCTCGGTTTGCAGGCGTTGCCGGGCCGACCGCTGCCGGGCCTGCTCCACCCTGACCTGGTCCAGGGCCTGCCGGGTGCGCGCCAGATCGGCCAGGGCCTCACGGGCCTCACGGATACGCTCGCCACGGGCCTCGTTGAAGTGACGATAGTAGGTGAGCATGCGCTCCAGCCGGGCCGGATCCTCCTGATTGAGGATGAGCTTGAGCTGATCCTGCTGCCCGGCCTGATGGGCGCGCCGCAATTGCAGGGCGAGAGCCTCACGATGGCTTTCCAGGCGCGCTTCCTCTTCCCGGGCGCGGGTCTCCAGGGTGCGCAGGCGCGCCCGGGTTTTCTCCAGATCGGCCTCGCTTTCGGCCAGATCCCGCGACGCACGGCTGACAGCGCGCTCGGTCTCCCGCAGTTGCGCCTCCAGGGCGCCCCGTTGGCCACGGGCCTTTTCCAGTTCATCCCGAACCTCTTCGATCTCCCGCTGCACTTCCTGAAGGCGCTCGCGGGCCTGCTCCCAGTCGGTCTGGTTGGCATCGGCAGCAGGGGGCAGGGCCAGCAGGAGTGTGAGTGTGGTCGCCCCGAACAGGCCTCTTGACCGCCTGCCCATTGAAATATTTTTGATAAAGATCATAATTGGATTAACCACTACTAATATACGAGATATCCGATGCCGCCGGTTCCAGTTGCCAACAATGCCGCCGAGCCCGTGAACAGGGCAGGGCCCATGCCATCCGATCGTTCTGACCTCATGGACAAGGAAGAGGATATCGAGCGCGCCTCGCGTTCGCTCAAGGCCATGGCACATCCGTTGCGCCTCAAGATCCTCTGCGTGCTCGGAGACCGCGAGGTGAGTGTGCAGGAGATCGTGGATCATGTGGGTACGTCCCAGAGCAATATCTCACAGCATCTGGCCATCCTGAGGGACAAGGGTATTCTCTCGGCCCGCAAGGACGCCAATCGGGTGTATTACCGGGTAGGTGATGGCCGCACCCTGCGCCTGATCGGGATGATGCAGGAGGTCTTCTGCCGGTCTGCCTGAGCCTCCTGGCTTGCCCGCCGGGCCCCAAGGGGGCAGAATGCGGGCCTCCCAATGATTGACCCAGCCCGAGCGATTCATGGACCAGTACCTGGAGTTTGTTGCCAACCACCCCCTGTTGTTCGGCCTGCTGGCCGCCGTCATCGGCGCCCTGGGCTACATCGAGTTTTCCCGCCTCACCCAGAAATTCCAGGCGATGGGTCCGCAGGAGGCGGTACGCGCCATGAACCAGGACGACTCCATGGTGCTGGATGTGCGCGAAGAGGCGGAGGCACGCAAGACCGGCAAGATCTCCGGCGCTCGCCATATCCCCCTTACCAAACTCAAGGATCGCCTGAGCGAGATTGCCAAGCACAAGGACAAGACCGTCATCGTCTACTGCGAGAGCGGCACCCGCTCCGGTCAGGCCTGCAACACCCTGGTGAAGAATGGCTTCGAGAAGGTCATCAATCTGCGCGGTGGTGTGCTGGGCTGGCAATCCGAAGGTCTTCCCCTGAGCAAACGCTGAGCGTGATGCGACAGTGAGAGAGGCGCCCGTTGACTGACTCCTCCCCCAAGCCGATGACCGTGGTCATGTATGGCACCGGCTGGTGTGCCTTCTGCATGATGGCGCGCCGCCTGCTGCGCGGCAAGGGCGTGGAGTTTCAGGAGATACGCGTGGATGACGACCCCGAACAGCGCCGTGTGATGGAGGAGCGCTCCGGGCGCCATACCGTTCCGCAGGTCTTTGCCGGCGAGGATCACCTGGGCGGTTATACCGATCTGGTGGAACTGGACCAACGGGGCGAACTGGACGAACGCCTCGGTCTCTAAGGCCCGCCCTGTCATCGTTGCACCCTGGGGGGGCGCACCCTATCATGCTCCTCAAATCATTCACTTGCCCGCGGAGTTATCATGTCGGAAAACCAGTCACCGAATGCAGGCGCCGACGGCGCCGCTCAGGGTCAGCCGCAGCAGGAGTTCGGGCTGCAGAAGATCTACACCAAGGACATCTCCTTTGAAGCGCCGGGCACGCCGGGCGTGTTCACCCGCGAGTGGAAGCCGGAGACCAATGTGCAACTGAACTCCCAGGCACGCGCCCTGGACGAGAAGGGTGTGCACGAGGTGGAACTGACCCTGACGGTGACCACCAAGTCCCAGGGCGAGACGGCTTACCTGGTGGAGGTCAAGCAGGCGGGTGTGTTCATGGTTCGCGGTATTCCCGACGAACAAAAAGGGCCGCTGCTCTCTTCCTACTGCCCCAACATCCTCTTCCCGTTTGCCCGTGAGGTGATCTCCGATCTGGTCACCCGTGGTGGCTTCCCGCAGTTGCTCCTGGCGCCGGTGAATTTTGATGCGCTCTACGCCCAGAAGATGCGCGGTCAGCAACAGGCTGCCGCCGCGGGTGGGAATGGCGATGCGGGTATCGTCACGCAGAACTGATCCGGGCTGACCCCATGAGCAACGTGCGGAATGTGGCAGTGGTGGGCGCCGGCTCCTGGGGAACGGCCCTGGCCCTGCATCTGGCTCGCAAAGGGCTCCATGTGGGGCTGTGGGGTCGCGATGGCGACCACGTCAGATCCATGCAGGCAGAGGGCTGCAATGCCCGCTATCTGCCGGATGTTCCCTTCCCTGAGACCCTGAAGGCCACATCGGACCTGGAAGGCCTGGTGGATCGGGCTGACCGGGTGCTCCTGGCCGTGCCCAGCAGCGGGTTTGGTCCGGTGCTCCAGCGCATCGCTCCGCGTCTGGGTTCGGGCGGCCTGATCTGGGCTACCAAGGGGCTGGATCTGGATACTACGCGCTGGCTGCATGAGCTGGTGCTGGAGGAACTGGGGACGGATCGACCCTGGGGTGTGGCCTCCGGGCCCTCCTTTGCTGGTGAACTGGCGCGGGGCCTGCCTACGGCGCTCACCCTGGCGTCGCCCGATTCGGACTTTGCCGAGGACGCCATGGCCTGGCTGGCCGGTGGCACGCTGCGCGTGTACACCAGCGACGACGTGGTGGGGGTGCAACTGGGCGGGGCCTTCAAGAACGTGCTGGCCATCGCCGCCGGGGTATCCGATGGCCTGGGCTTCGGGGCCAACGCCCGCGCCGCCCTGATCACCCGGGGGCTGGCGGAACTGATGCGCCTTGGGGCCGCCACCGGCGCCCGCACCGAAACCCTCATGGGTCTGTCCGGTCTGGGAGATCTGGTGCTCACCTGTACCGACAATCAATCCCGCAATCGCCGCCTGGGCATGGCGCTGGGGCAGGGGCAGAGCCTGGAGGAGGCCATTGCCGCCATCGGTCAGGCGGTGGAAGGGGTGAGCACGGCCCGCATCGCCGTCGCCAAGGCCTCTGCCCTGGGTGTGGACATGCCGATCTGCGGTCAGGTGGCGCGGGTATTGTTCGAGCAACTGCCCCCCACCGTGGCGGTGGAGGAACTGCTCAGCCGGGATCCCAAACCGGAATTCTAGGCACCGCCCGCGTAGCCGCATTGCCGCCAGGCCTCGTACACCACCAGGGCCACCGAGTTGGACAGGTTGAGGCTGCGACTGTCCGGCACCATGGGTATTCTCAAACGCCGCTCTGCCGGCAACCCGGCCAGCACCGTCTCCGGCAGGCCCCGGGTCTCCGGGCCGAATAGCAGTGCATCACCCGCCTCGAAGTGTGTGTCGCCCAGGGGCTGTTGCCCACGGGTGGTCACGGCAAACAACCGCCGGGGGGCGACAGCTTCCGAGAACGCCCCCAGGCTGTCATACTCCGACACCGACGCAAGATCCCGATAGTCCAGGCCGGCACGGCGCAGCCGTGTGTCATCCAGGGTGAACCCCAGGGGATGGATCAGGTGCAGGCGGCAGCCCGTGTTGGCCGCCAGGCGCATGACGTTGCCGGTGTTGGGCGGGATTTCCGGTTGATACAGGACGATGTGAAACATGCCAGTCGATACCCATCACAAACAGGCCCTTGCCATCGATTTCTGCGGCCTGCCGTTTGCCTCGCCCCTGGTGCTGCTCTCGGGCTGCGTCGGTTTTGGCGAGGAGTATACCCGGGTGGCGGGTTTCTCCAATCGCCAGGTGGGGGCGGTGTGCCTCAAGGGCACCACGGGCGACGCCCGCCTGGGCAATCCGCCGCATCGCGTCTACGAGACGCCGGATGGCATGCTCAACGCCATCGGCCTGCAGAACCCCGGGGTGGACCATGTGGTGGACGAGATCCTGCCGAACCTGGACTTCGACGAGACCCGCTTCATCGCCAATGTGTCCGGCTCCACCATCGAGGAATACATCCGCGTCACCCAGCGCTTCGAGGACTCCCCGGTGGATGCCATCGAGATCAACATCTCCTGCCCCAACGTGAAGGAGGGGGGGGTGGCCTTTGGCAACGATCCGGACATGTCGGCCCGGGTGGTGGAAGCCTGCCGCAAGGTGACGCAAAAGCCGCTGATCACCAAGCTCTCGCCCAATCAGACGGACATCGCCGGCAATGCCCGGCGCTGCATCGAGGCGGGTACCGATGGCCTTTCGGCCATCAACACCCTGATGGGCATGGCGATTGATACCGAGCGCCGTCGCACGGTGATCGGCAACAATCAGGGTGGGTTGTCAGGGCCGGCGGTCAAGCCAGTGGCCCTGCTGCGGGTGCATCAGGTCTATCAGGTGGCTCGTCCGCACGGCATACCCATTATCGGTCAGGGCGGGGTGGCCAGTACCGACGATGCCATCCAGTTCCTGCTGGCCGGCGCCACGGCGGTGGGTGTGGGCACGGGGCTGTTCTACGACCCCCTGCTGTGCGGCAAGATCAACCACGGTATCAGCGATTATCTCAAGCGCCATGGCATGAGCCATGTCTCGGAGCTCACCGGGGCCCTGGAGCTGAACTGAGGCGATTCCATGCACGGCACCCGTGACCACAGAGACAATCAGCACAATGAAAAAAGGGCGGCCCCATGGGCCGCCCTTTGCGTTGGTGCCGGAGAGAGGAGTCGAACCCCCGACCTTGGCATTACGAATGCCCTGCTCTACCAACTGAGCTACTCCGGCGTGTCTGGAGCGGTGCTGGGACGATGATTCCGTGTCTCCTTCTCCGACAGCTCGCGAAGGGTACAACAACCAGCCGAAGGACTCAAGAATCCACCGCATCCGGATGCTTATCGGAGCCGGATGCTCATTGGAGGTGTCGCCATGATCCTTGCCGCTCTCGCGATCCCCCTGGTGTTGCTGGCGGCCAGCAAGGCCGTGTCCGCCCAGGAGACCGCAGCCGACACGGCTGTGCGCCTGGAGCCCGTCCAGGTGAGTGCCCCCCGTCTCGAGCGGGACTGGCTGGGCAGTCCCGCCGCCATCGGACTTCTGGAACCCGAGGATGTGGGCATGGGCCGACAGGGGCTGCAACTGGACGAATACCTGAATCGCATCCCCGGCCTGCAGATGCAGAACCGCTACAACTTCGCCCAGGATATCCGCCTGTCCATCCGGGGCTTTGGTGCCCGTGCCCCCTTCGGGGTTCGGGGGCTGCACATCCGCGTGGATGGTATCCCCGAAACACTCCCGGACGGCCAGTCCCAGGTGGATGCCATTGATCTGGAGTCCCTGCATCGGGCCGAGGTGATCCGCGGCCCCAGTTCCACCCAGTACGGCAACGCCGCCGGCGGGGTGGTGGATCTTCACACCCAGCGGGGCAGGGATCTGCAGGGCGTGCAGGCCAAGGTGGATGCCGGCAGCCACGGGTTGCGCCGCCTGGGCATCAAGGCGGGAGACCGGGCGGGACCCTGGGAGTACAGCATCAGTGGTTGGGATCTGCGCTATGACGGTTATCGGGATCACAGCCGGGTGGAGAAGCGACTGCTCAATGCCAAGCTGGGCTATGAGTTTGACGATGGCGCCGAGCTGCAGACCGTGTTGCGGGTGCTGGACGCCCCGGACACCCAGGACCCGGGCGCCCTGACCCGGGACGAGGTACGGGAAGATCGGCGACAGGCCCGGGAGGCCTCCCTGCTTCGGGATGGCGGGCAGTCGGCCGAACAGCAGACACTGGGCATCACTTACACCCGCCCCCTGGGTGCGGACGACGAGCTGGAGCTGCGCGGCTTTGTCAGCCAACGGGATTTTCACAACCGACTGCCCTTCAAGGGGGGTGGGCAGGTGCGTTATCAGCGGGATCACCAGGGCCTCGGCGCCCGTTATGCCCGTGAAACCGCGGCGGGCGGTATCCCCGTCCTTTATGCCGTCGGCATGGACCTGGCTGAGCAGCGCGATGATCGGCAACGCTTCGACAATCTGGAGGGGGGGATACGGGGGGCGCAGCAATTCGATCAGCTGGAGCGCGCCCGGTCGCTGGGCATCTTCACCCAGGCCAGTCTGGAACTCACGGATCGCCTGAACCTGGTCCTGGGTGGGCGACACGACCGCCTGCGCATGTCCGTGGATGATCGGTTCAGCGACCCTGGGGAGGACCGTTCCGGTCGGCGCGACTTTCGGGAATGGAGTTATCGCGCCGGGCTGGGCTATGCCTGGGCCCCCGGTCATCAGCTCTACGCCCAGTTGGGCACCTCGTTCGAAAGCCCCACTTTCACCGAATTTGCCAATCCCGATGGCGGCACGGGCCTCAATCCGGACCTGGAGCCGGAGCGGGCCCGCAGCCTGGAACTGGGCGCCAAGGGCTTTTGGGGGGATACCGGTCGTTACGAGTTGGCGGTGTTCACCATGCAGGTGCGTGACGAGATCGTGAATTATCAGTCGGATAGCGAGCGTGACTATTACGAGAACTCCGGTCGCTCCAGACGCCACGGCCTGGAAGCCGGCGCTTCCTGGCACCCTGTGGAGCCCCTGCGCCTGACCCTGGCCTACACCCTCTCCCATTATCGGTTCCGGGAGTTTCGCGATGAGTCGGGCGAGGATTTCTCTGGCAAGGCCTTCCCCGGCGTGCCGCGTCAGCAGCTGTTCGCCGAACTGGACTGGCAGGGCCCCGAGGGGCGATTCGTCACCGTGGACATGCTCGCCGTGGATCGGCTTTATGCTGACAACGCCAACACCGAGCGGGTGTCCGGGCACGTGCTGACGAATCTACGCCTGGGGCGGGCCTGGGAAACGGGGAACACCCGGGTCGTACCCTATCTGTCCGTCAACAATCTGTTCGATCAGGACTACCAGAGCAACATTCGCATCAACGCCCTGGGCGGCCGCTATTACGAGCCCGGCCCCGGCCGGGAATATGGTGTCGGGCTGAGCGTGCAGTGGCGCTGATACGGAGGGCGGGCCCCATCCCGGGCGCGGCATGGTCTCGACAGGGGCCGGGCAGGCGTGTACAGATGGGCGTGTGACATCGGGTAACCCTCGGGTTGTCCGGTCGGTTGCGTGAGCCACAGAGACAGGAGGGTGTGAACATGAAACCATTCGATAACAAGGTCGTGGTCATCACCGGTGCGGCAGGCGGTATTGGCGAGGCCACCGCACGGATGCTGCATGCCCAGGGTGCGCGGTTGCTGCTGACGGATCGGGAGCCTGACGGGGTGGAGCGCCTCGCGGCGGAACTGGGCGAGGGGGTCGCCGCCATGGCGGTGGACGTGAGTCGCGAAGCCGATAACCAGGCCATGATCCAGGAGGCCGAAAAACGTTTTGGTGCCGTGAACGCGGTGTTTCTCAACGCCGGGATCGAGGGGCAGGTCGGGCCGATGGAAAGCCTGGACCAGGCAGCCTGGGACAAGGTGTTTGCGGTCAACGTGCACGGCGTGCGCATGGGTATCCTGGCGGCACTGCCGGCACTGCGCCGCGCGGGGGGTGGGTCCATCCTCATCACCGCCAGTGTGGCCGGCGTGCGCGGCGCAGCGGGTCTCTCCCCCTATGTGTCCAGCAAGCACGCGGTGATGGGCATGATGCGCACCGCCGCCGCCGAACTGGGGCCCGAGGGCATTCGCGTGAACACCGTCAACCCCGGCCCCGTGGACAACCGCATGATGCGCTCCATCGAGGACCAGGCCAATCCCGGTCATGGTGATGAGGTCAAGGCCGGCTTCGTGGAGCGCATGCCCCTGGGAAGGTATGTCACCAATGAAGAGGTGGCCGGTGTGGCAGCCCTGCTGCTGTCCGAGGCCTCCAGCGGTGTGACGGGCACCCACTATCTGGTAGACGCCGGGCTCACGGCCCATTGATCCGCCGATTCATATCCCCGGAAGAGTGACCATGTCGGAAAAATCCCGTTTTCTGCCCCATGCCGAACGCCTGGTCTGGTTCGGTTTCATGCTGTTCCTGCTGATCACCGCGATGATCTACATCCATCGGGGGATTGGTCTGGAGCGGGATGTGCAGCAGGCTCACCAGGAAATCCTGGCGCTTCAGATGCGCCTGAATGAGGTTACGTCGGGTCAGGTGGCGCAGCCCGCCGCTGTGGGGCTCACCCAGGGGCAGGAGCGGCGTCTGCGCCGGCTGGGGCTGAATCAGCCCCGGGAGGATCTGCTGAACGACCTGGTTCAGCAACCCGAATTGATCGATCATGATCCGGTGCTGGGCGGGACCCTGTTCTTTGTGCCCGACGAAACCCACGTCCTCAATGACCGCTGGGTGCTGGCCACCTTCGAGGACGGTCACATCAGGGGCCAGATGCTGCTGGAATACGAGGTGGCCTTCGGCACCATCGACTGGCGCGTCCTGGACTCCGTGCTGGATCGTTAGTCGGCGCTTTCCTCAGCCACCTGCCGAGACTTCGGGGCGCTGCTCGCACGCGGCGGTGCACTGTGCCTGCTGTCCATGCAGCCCCGCCACGCGCCGCAGGCCCTCGATGTCGTGCAGGGTGATCAGCTTGCGGCGCACGGTGATCAGGTCCTGACTCTGGAAGCGGCTGAACATCCGGCTGACCGTTTCCACCGCCAGTCCCAGATAGTTGCCGATATCGTTACGGGACATGGTCAGATTGAATTCATGCCGGGAGAAGCCGCGGCGCCCGAAGCGGTCGGAGAGGTTGAGCAGAAACGCCGCCAGGCGGGCATCGGAGGCGCGCTTGCCCAGCAGGGTCATGAGTTGCTCATCGCTTTGCAGTTCGCGGCTCATGATCCTGAGCAGTTGATGCTGCAGCCCCGGGGTACGTCCCGCCAGGGCCTCCAGACCATCGAAGGGAATCTCGCAGACACTGGATGTTTCCAGGGACAGCGCCGTGCAGGGGTGCACCCCATCGCCGATGGCGTCCAGCCCAAGCAGTTCGCCCGGCAGGTGGAAGCCGGTGATCTGTTCCTCGCCATCATCGGTGAGCACGAAGGTCTTCACCGATCCACAGCGGACAGCATACAGGCAGCCCAGCGGGTCTCCTGCCTGATAGAGCAGATCGCCGCGATGCACCGGGCGCTTGCGGCTGATGATGCCCTCCAGCAGTTCCAGGTCCTCCAGGGGGACCCCCAGCGGCAGGCATAGATCACCCAGACTGCAGGCCTTGCAGGCCTGTTTGAGATTCTTGATGTTCATGACATTGCTCGGGGTCATGGCTGCACTCGTCAAGTGGGTTAGACCGCCTGTCCGGAAAATCCCGGCAACCGGGTTGAAGATACTTGAGTTTAGCACTGGGGTACAAGCCTGCCAGGGGAACTCCATTCACCTGTCGGATTCACCTGTCAGCGGTTTCGGAGCACTAGCCAGGGTTGCGCGGGCGAGAGGCGTTGTAACGGGTGGCCAGGCCATGGCCCAGCCAGGTGGCTGCCAGGGCAGCGATCAGGTGCAGGCCCAGGACAACGGCCGCAGAGGTTAACCCGTTCGCGTGGGCCCAATCCAGGGTTTCAACGCTGAGCATGGAAAAGGTCGTGAATCCCCCCAGGAATCCCGTGACCACCGTCTGGTAGACGGTGGGGCTCACCTTGAGGCGTCCCTGGGGCCCGGTGAGGGTGGCGAAGGCGCCAATGAGCAGGCAGCCCAGCAGGTTCACGGCCAGCGTGGCGACAGGGTGCGCCAGACCCAGGCCGCCCACCACGGCGATGCCCACCAGGTAACGGCTCAGTCCGCCCAGGGCGGTGCCAGCGGCGATGGCCAGATGCAGTCTCATGGGAGGGGCGCCACGAGCATCGTCAGTTGATATCCCAGCCAGGCTGCCCCCAGGCAAGCCGTGCCCGAGGCCAGAAGATTGCCTGCGGCCCTGACGGGCTTCCCCTCTCTTGCCAGGTTGAGGGTCTGCAGGGCGAAGGACGATACGGTGGTATAGCTTCCCAGAAAACCCAGCATCAGCAGGGCAAACAGGCCCGGCGAGGTCGGGTGGTCGGAGGGCCACAGGGCGATGAGCACCCCGGCGGCCAGGGTACCGCTGACATTGACCACCAGCGTGCCCCAGGGGAATGCCGTGCCGGCGAGCTGGGTGACCCATGCGCCCACCTGGAACCGCGCCACGCCGCCCGCGGCGCTGCCCAGGAGAACCCCCATCAGGGTCTCAGCGGTGATCATGCCTAAGCCGCGGGCTTGGCTGCACTCGAGAAGCACTCCTGTGCCAGCGCCGCGCGACGCTGCGGGCTGAGCCCCTCCCGGTGAAGTGATTCGATCAGGCGCACCCGCTCACCCAGTCCCGAACCATTGGCCAGTTGTACTGCCAGGCCCGGGCGAGCATTGAGTTCCAGCATCAGCGGCCCCCGCTCCCGATCCAGCACCACGTCCACCCCCAGATAGCCCAGGCCGGTGATCTCGAAGCACCGTGCCGCCATTTCCAGCAAGGCGTCCCAGCCGGGGATCTGCAGGCCCTGTATGGGGGCGCCGGTGTCCGGGTGCACGTCGACGATGCGGTTATGCCACACCCCCTTTCCAGTGCGCCCCGTACCCAAGTTGACACCCACGCCTACCGCTCCCTGATGCAGATTGGCCTTGCCATCGGAATCACGGGTGGGCAGGCGCACCATGGCCATGATGGGGTATCCCTTGTAGACGACGGTTCGGATGTCCGGTACGCCCTGATGGCTGACCTTCTCGAACAGGGGGTCGAATTTCACCCGGTATTCCACCATGGCCTTGTCCGGCTGGCCGCCCAGGCTGTGCATGCCGCTGAGCACATTGGATACATGGTGACCTACACCCTCCAGATCCACCATGCGGCCGCTGGATTTGCGAAAGCTGTCCCGCATGCGCCCGGTGATCACCAGGATGCCGTTGCCCCCGGCTCCATGGGCGGGCTTGATGACGAAGTCATCACTGCGCGCCACAATGCGGGGCAGGTGACGGATGTCGTGGTTGGTTTCGATCACCCCATAAAGCTCAGGCACGGCCATGCCCGCCTCCAGGGCCAGTTGCTTGGTGCGCAGCTTGTCGTCCACCAGAGGGTAGAGTGGGCGGGGGTTGTGTTCAGCGATCAGGTCGGCATTGCGCTGGTTCATGCCCACCACGCCCTTGCGTCGGAGTTCACGCGGGGAGATGAACCACTTCATGATGCCTTTTCTCCCTTGAAAGCCTTGAAACGTACCAGTTCACTGAGCCGGTAGCCGGTATAGCGGCCCAGCAGCAGGGTGACTGCCAGGGCGATCAGCAGCAACTCCGGGAATACGAAGAACAGGTGATCGATCGTGGGGTTGATCATCAGCAGATAGGCGGCAGCCGCCACCGCCAGGCTGCCAATACCCTGGCGGATGGCGTCCGATGGGCCGTGCTCCTCCCAGACGATGGACATGCGCTCAATGGTCATGGCCAGGATCACCATGGGGAACAGGGCCACCGACAGCCCGTGTTCAATGCCCAGGTTGTGGCTGAGGATGCTCAGGGTGAGCATCAGCATGATCACCACGATCACCACCGAGGCCAATCGGGGTACCAGCAGCAGCTTGAGTCGGTCCAGGTAGAATCGGATGGCGAGCCCCAGGGATACGATCAGTGTGAACAGGATGATGCCGCCCAGAAGCTCGGTCTCCCGAAAGGAGAGGGCGATGAGCACGGGCATGAAGGTGCCAAAGGTCTGGATGCCCACGATGTTGCGCAGAAGCACGATGATCATGGCGCCCAGGGGGACCAGCAGCAGCACCCGGTACATGTTCTGGGTCTGCACCGGCAGGTTGAACAGTGAAAAGTCCATCAGCCAGGAATCCATGACCTGGGCCCGCTGCTGAGCCACGTCGATGGCGTCCATGTAGTTCTGGGTCACCGCGAAGCTGATCTGCGGGTTGCGCGCCCGGTTCAGTCTCACCGGGTCCTCGTCCCCGTACCACCACACCATGAAGTTCTCCGGATACCCCACGCTGCCGTCATGGATGTTGATGGGTACCCACTCTCGGGTGTTGTGCACCTCAAGCCAGGTTTGCAACTGCAGGTCCCGGGACCTCTCTGTCAGGGGGATGCCATGAGCCATGCGCGCCGGGATGCGCGCTCCGGCCAGCAGGTCGATGGCGGTTCGAACCTTGGCACGGTCGCTGTCCGAGCTGGATACGAACAGGCTGATGTTCTCGTCGGGCTCCTGCTTCAGGTCACGCACCAGCACCGTGGCAAAACTGGTGATGTCGGCTGACCGGGCGCGTACCCGCGTGATCACTTCCTCGGCCGCCGAGGCGTAGGGCTCCTCCCATTGCGGCGGGCTGACAGGCCCTGGGTAGGGATCCTCGCCGCGTCGGTCCCGGTCCAGCCGATAAACGGTGGTCCGATAATAGAGCACCTGCCGCCCACTGGGCTGGCGGGTGGTCCACACCGCCTCCCGGTTCTCACCCACGAGCCCGGTGGTGAGGCCATAGCCCCGGGAAATGAAGTTCTCGTCCAGGATGGCCAGCCCCCTGGGCTGATCCGGGATGAACACCCGCGCCGTCACCGCGCCCCCCGTGGGTTCGAAACCAACCCGTGCCTCCACGATCCAGTTGCTGGTGGTCTGGGCTGGCGTCAGCGGGAATCCCAGGTTGAAGGCCTTGTGGTAGAACATCGTCAGGCTCATGGCAACCAGGGCCATGATCAGCAGGGGCAGGTGAAATCGCTTCATGCGGTGTCCTTGGGGTGGCGCGTGGGACTGAATCAGTCGAGATCGCAGTCCGGGGCCTGCAGGTACTTGTCCCTGGAATCCAGCAGGATGGCACCTGCCATGTGGTTGCGACCCACCAGCAGTTGATAGCTCAATGCCGTGCGGTCAATCAGGCTGACCTCCTCCTTGCGGTAAACATCCCCCATGCAAAGGCCCATCTCGACCACGGGGCGCCGCTGATGGTTGCCACTGTGGCGGATGATGCGCACATGCCGGGTGATCTCCCTTTCCAGGCGGATCATGTTGCTCTCATCGTTCGGGTCGATCATGTCAAAGGCGATCCATTCCTTGCCGTCACGCTCGAAGGTCTCCTTGTTCAGGGCGTTCAGGGAACTGGTGGTGGCGCCGGTGTCCATCTTTGCCTCCAGTACGATCCCTTCCGGCATCAGGGCGACATTTTCCACCCAGCCCAGAATGCGCATCTGTTCCGTGTGCTCCGTTTGCTGCGCATTTTCGGGTCCATCCGCTTCATCTGCACCGACCACGGGCGCAAGCATTGCGCCGACCAGCGCGCTCATTACCAGCCACTTCATTCCGATCTCCAGTTTTTTCGGTATTACTTCACAATTTTAGGGGGTCGCCCGCCCCAGGAACGTTGACGAACACCCCATTTCAGGTCTCCGATCCTGCCTCTTGGGTCTGCTGCTGGCCGATATAGGCCTGTTCCATGAAGTGGATGAACCGTTTGGCCTGAGGGGAGAGGTGTCGGCCCAGGCGCTGCACCACGCCGTAGCTGCGGGCGGGGAAGTAGTGATCCAGCGTGATGGCGGCCAGGGGCTCCTCACCGGTGAGGCAGACATCCGTCACGATGGAGATGCCGAGACCGAGTTCCACATATTTCTTGATGACTTCCCAGCCCCCGGCCTCCAGGGATACGTGGTAATCCACGTTATGCTGGCGAAACACCAGGTCCACCATGCGCCAGGTGGACAGATGCCGTGGCGGCAGGATCAGCCCGAAGGGACTGATGTCTTCCAGGCTGATCGGGCCGGTCTTCCGGGCCAGGGGGTGGTCCAGCGGGGCGATGAGCTTGGGATGATAATCCACAATGGGGTGGTAGGTGATGCCATCGGGCACCTCGAGCATGGAACCCACCGCGAAATCCACTTCATCCCGATGCAGCATGGCCAATCCGTCGCGCCCGGTCACGTTATGCAGCTTGATGCGGATATGAGGGTGCACCTCGGCAAAGCGCCGCAGCGGGTCGGGCAGCACGTACAGGATGGTGGATTCCCCCGCCGCCACGTTCAGTTCCCCCGACTCCAGGCGACCGAATCGCGCCGCAAAGGTCTCGTGCAGCTTGTCCACGCCTTCCACCAGCGGATCGGCCAGCTTGTACAAGGCCTCCCCCTCGGGCGTGAGCTTGATGTGCGGGCCACGGCGCTCAAATAAAATGGTGTCGAATTCCCGCTCCAGTGCCTGTATCTGCAGCGAAACGGCTGGCTGGCTGAGAAAAAGCGACTCCGCTGCCATGGAAATGCTGCCCAGTCGGGCGGCCCGGCAGAAGGCCCGCAGCTGCTTGAGGCGGTTCTGTTTGTAGTAGAGGTTGGGCACCGAGCCCATGATCTTCTCCTCATCAATGTTACTATTAAGAAACACAAGGCTGATTCATGGGGCAATAGCTTGGCTGAATACTCGTCTTCAAGCTACGGTCCCGGCTACAATTACATTCCAACGTAAGAGGCAAAGGGCAGGACCATGGATAAGTATGTGATCTGGTTCCAAGATCTGGGCATGAACGACGTTCCCGATGTGGGAGGGAAGAACGCATCCCTGGGGGAGATGATTCGCGGCCTGTCCGAAGCCGGCGTGCGTGTTCCCGGCGGCTTTGCCACCACCTCCTATGCGTTCCGGGAGTTTCTGCGTCACGAAGGCCTGGCGGACCGCATCAACAATGAGCTGGCCAACCTGGATGTGGACGACATCAACGCCCTGCGCGAGGCGGGTGCCAAGATCCGCCAGTGGGTGGTGGAAACCCCCTTCCCACCGGCCCTGAACGAGGCCATCACCGAGGCCTGGAAGCGCATGATGGAAGAGGCGGCCGGGGACGAATTCACCGTGGCCGTGCGTTCTTCGGCCACCGCCGAAGACCTTCCGGATGCATCGTTTGCCGGGCAGCAGGAAACCTTCCTGAACATCCACGGCCTGGACAGCGTGCTGCACCACATCCATGAGGTGTTTGCCTCCCTGTACAACGACCGGGCCATCTCCTACCGCGTGCACCAGGGGTTCGATCACTCCGAGGTGGCCTTGTCCGCCGGCGTGCAGCGCATGGTGCGCTCCGACATCGGTGCCTCCGGCGTCATGTTCACCCTGGACACGGAATCCGGTTTCCGCGATGTGGTCTTCGTGACCGCCTCCTGGGGCCTGGGCGAGACGGTGGTGCAGGGTTCGGTCAACCCGGATGAATTCCACCTCTACAAGCCCTCCCTGGAGGCCGGTCGCCCCGCCGTGCTGCGCCGCCACCTGGGCAGCAAGGCCATCCAGATGACCTTTGGCCAGGATGGCCAGAGCACTCAGACCATCCCCGTCGACGACGCCGACCGAAACCGCTTCTGCATCAATGACAAGCAACTTGAGGAGCTGGCCCGCCAGGCCGTGATCATCGAGAAGCACTATGGTCGCCCCATGGATATCGAATGGGCCCTGGATGGCGTGGATGGCGAGCTGTATATCGTCCAGGCCCGTCCGGAGACGGTGGAGAGCCGTCAGGACGGCCAGGTGATCGAACGCTTCCGCATCCGCTCGCCCCGCAGCGAAGTCATCGCCCGCGGGCGCGCCATCGGCCAGCGCATGGGCGCCGGCAAGGTGCGCGTGGTGATGGACCTGGACGACATGCACAAGGTGGAGGCCGGCGACGTGCTGGTCACCGACATGACCGATCCGGACTGGGAGCCGGTGATGAAGCGGGCCGCCGCCATCGTCACCGATCGGGGCGGGCGCACCTGCCACGCCGCCATCATCGCCCGCGAGCTGGGCATCCCCGCCGTGGTGGGCTGTGGTGACGCATCCCAGCGCATCAAGGACGGACAGGAGGCCACCGTGTCCTGCGCCGAGGGTGACGAGGGTCGCATCTACAAGGGCATCCTGGATTTCGAGATCACCCAGACGCGCACCGACTCCATGCCCGAGGTGCCCTGCAAGGTGATGATGAACGTGGGCAACCCGGGCCGCGCCTTCCACTTCCGCAACATCCCCAACGCCGGTGTGGGCCTGGCGCGTCTGGAGTTCATCATCAACAGCATGATCGGCGTGCATCCCAAGGCGCTGCTGAACTTCGACTCGCTCTCCGGTGATCTGAAGGAAGAGATCTCCCGCCGCATTGCCGGTTACGATGATCCCGTGACCTTCTACGTGGAAAAGCTGGTGGAAGGGATCGCCACTCTGGGCGCTGCCTTCAATCCGCAGCCGGTGATCGTGCGCCTGTCGGACTTCAAGTCCAACGAATACGCCAACCTGCTGGCCGGTGAGCAGTACGAGCCCGATGAAGAGAACCCGATGATCGGCTACCGGGGTACCTCCCGTTACCTGTCGGAGAACTTCCGCGACTGCTTCGAGTTGGAATGCCGCGCCGTGCGCAAGGTGCGCGACGAGATGGGCCTGACCAATGTGGTCATCATGGTGCCCTTCGTGCGCACCCTGGGCGAGGCCGAGGGCGTGATCAAGCTGCTGTCGGAACTGGGCCTCAAGCGCGGCGAGAATGGCCTGAAGATCTACATGATGTGCGAGATCCCCTCCAACGCGGTGCTGGCCGAGCAGTTCCTGGAGTACTTCGATGGCTTCTCCATCGGCTCCAACGACCTCACCCAGCTCACCCTGGGCCTGGACCGGGATTCCGGTCTGGTGGCGGCCACCTTCGACGAGCGCGACCCGGCGGTGAAGGCCTTGCTGTCCCAGGCCATTCAGGGTGCCCGCAAGGCCGGCAAGTACGTGGGTATCTGCGGTCAGGGTCCGTCGGACTATCCGGACCTGGCGGAATGGCTGATGCAGGAGGGCATCGAGTCCATCTCCCTGAACCCGGATACGGTGGTGGAGACCTGGCTGCGCCTCGCCGGCGACGAGAAGGGCCGCAAGGACGCCTGAGGCCGTGAGGGCGCACCCGCCCCCTCACCCCAGCCCCTCTCCCCAAGGGGGAGGGGGGGCTCTTTTTTGAACACTGGCTGCACGCGAGGAGAATGGCCATGATCCGCTCCGTCTTTTTCGTCTCCGACGGCACCGGCATCACCGCCGAGACCCTCGGGCACACCCTGCTCACCCAGTTCGAGCAGGTGTCCTTTCAGCAAATGAGCCTGCCCTTCGTGAACACCGACGACAAGGTGGAGTGGGCAGTGCAGCGCATCAACCGGGCGGCAGAATCCGATGGGGTGAAGCCCCTGGTGTTCTCCACCCTCATCGACTCCCAACTCAGAACCCATCTGGTCAAGTGCAACGGCGTGGTCTTCGATTTCTTCGAGACGTTCACCGGCGCCATGGAGAAGGAACTGGGGGTGACCGCCCAGCGGGTGGCAGGCCGATCTCATGGCATGGGGAACGTGCGCGCTTATTCCGAGCGCATCGATGCCTTGCATTACGCCATCCAGAACGACGATGGCGCCACCACCCGTGACTATCCCATGGCCGACGTGGTGGTCATGGGCGTCTCCCGGGCCGGCAAGACGCCCACCTGCATGTACCTGGCGCTCACCTACGGGGTCCGGGCTGCCAACTACCCCCTGGCGGATGATGATTTTGAACGGGGCAGCCTGCCGGCGGTGCTCGAACCCTACCGGCACAAGCTGTTCGGGCTCACGGTGGACCCGGAGCGATTGCATCAGATCCGCAAGGAGCGCCGCCGCGATAGCCGCTACGCCAGCATGGAGCAGTGCCTGATGGAGGTGCGTGCCGTGGAGAGGCTCTTCAAGCGCGAGCGCATCCCGTTTTTCAATATCACCCAGCGCTCCATCGAGGAGATCTCCGCCCAACTCATGCAGCAGGCAGGCCTGACGCGGCGGATTTGAGGCCCTAAAGGCCCTCCAGATACTGGGCCCAGTTGCGGTTGGTGTCGCCGATCACCAGGAATTCCGGGTTGAGCAGCGAGTCCTTGGTGTTATAACGCAAGGGCTGCATGTGGATGTCGGTCACCTGTCCGCCGGCCTCGCAGACAACGCACTGCGCGGCGGCCGTGTCCCATTCGGACGTGGGGCCCAGACGCGGGTAGAGGTCCGCCTTGCCCTCGGCCACCAGGCAGAACTTGAGCGAACTGCCCATGCTGATCAGTTCATGCTCTCCCACCCTTTCCAGCAGGGCCTGCATGCGCTCGGTGCCGTGAGAACGACTGCCGGCGATCACGGGGACGCGTTGCCCGGTGTTCACCCGGATGGGTTCGGCTGCGTCCGCGGCTGAACGGCGGCGGTGGGCACCCAGCCCTCGGGCGGCACTGTAGAGCAGATCAAGGGCCGGACAGAACACCACCCCCAGCACCGGCTCGTGGTCATGGATCAGGGCGATGTTCACGGTGAATTCGCCGTTGCGCTTGATGAACTCCCGGGTGCCGTCCAGGGGGTCCACCAGCCAGTAGCTGGACCATTGGCTGCGTTCGCCGAAGGGGATCTGGGTCGATTCCTCCGAGAGGATGGGAATCTCCGGGGTCAGTTCTCCAAGGCCCTGAACGATATGCCGGTGTGCTGCCATGTCCGCTTCCGTGAGTGGCGTGCGGTCCGCCTTTTCCATGACATCGAAGCCTTGGCCATAAATGGCCATGATGGCCGCGCCGGCCTCACGAGCAATGCGGCAGGTGTTGTTGAGAAGGCGTTCCAGTGAGTGTTCGTCCAGTGTCATGCGGTTCTCGAGAGTTGGTCGCGGGCCATGTAGAGCGCGGCGATGGAGCGGGCCTCGGTACAGTCGTCCAGAGCGATGAGTTGATCCAGCTGGCTCAGCTTCCAGGGTACCACCTGGATGTCCTCAGGTTCGTCCCCGGGGAGGCGTTCCGGGTAGAGGTCCCGGGCCAGGATCACGTGGGTGCTGTGACTCAGATACCCCGGGGCCACGGTCAGGGCAGTCAGGTAATCCAGTTGACGCGCGCCGTAACCCACCTCTTCCATGATCTCACGGTTGGCTGCCTCCAGCAGTTCCTCGCCTTGCTCCACCAGCCCCTTGGGCAGGCCCAGTTCATAGCGTTGCGTACCGGCAGCATATTCGCGGATGAGCAGCACCGTGTCGTCATCCAGCATGGGCACGATCAGCACTGCCCCCCGGCCAGAGCCCACCAGGCGTTCAAAACGGGTACGGGCGCCGTTGGCAAACAGGAGTTCCAGTTCCTCCACGTGGAAGAGCCGGCTGCGTGCCACCGTTCGGCGGCTGAGGATCTGAGGTTTTTGCGGCATGATGTCTGGGTGCCCTGTGATGGGTCGATGGGGTAGTCTCATGCTTGCCGGCGCAAGTCTCAAGGCCCGGATTTCATGTTTTCGAGTTTCGTGAGGACCGCAGTACAGTGAAGCCAACAGCCCCAAACCTGCCCTGGAACGACGTGGACACCGTGCTGCTGGACATGGACGGCACCCTGCTTGATCTTAACTTCGACAATCATTTCTGGCTGGAGTATCTGCCGCGCCGTTATGCCGAACGCCACGGCATGGCCCCGCAAGTGGCCCGGGAGGGCATGATCAAGCGTTATGCCGCGGTTCGCGGTACCCTCAACTGGTACTGCCTGGACTACTGGCAGCAGGAGCTGCAGATGGATATCGTCGCCCTCAAGCAGGAGGTGGCCCATCTGGTGGCAGTGCATGAACACGTGCCGGCCTTTCTGGCCACCATGCGTCGCCAGGGCCGCCGGCTGGTGCTGGTGACCAATGCCCATCGCGGTGGATTGGAGATGAAACTCACGCTCACCGCCCTGGAGGGGCATTTTCATCGGGTGATCAGCGCCCATGAGTACGGGCGCCCCAAGGAAGACCAGCGCTTCTGGGAGCAGTTCCGCACCAAGGAGCCCTTTGACCCGGCCCGTACCTTGTTTGTGGACGATAACCTGGATGTGCTGCGCGCCGCCGAGCGTTTCGGCATTGCCCATCTGCGCGCCGTGCGCCGGCCCGATAGCCGACGCGGCGAGGTGGACACCGGCGAGTTCGTCGCCATCCGCGATTTTCGGGATCTGATGCCCTGACGATCGCCCCCTGGAGCCATGGACCACCCCAAGGATTCACATGTCACTGGAACCCGGAACCCTCCTGGCCGCGTTTGTCGTCGGCCTGCTTGGCGGCGTGCACTGCGTGGGCATGTGCGGCGGCATCGTCGGCGCGCTGACCCTGGGCGTGAAGGGCGCCCAGACTGATGAGCGCCCCCGTCTGGCGCCCTTCCTGCTGGCCTATAACAGTGGCCGCGTCATCACCTACACCCTGGCCGGCGTCCTGGCCGGTGGCGTGGGCTGGTTTGCCGCGAACCTCACCGATGTACACCACGCCCAGCAGGGGCTGCAGATCCTGGCCGGCCTGTTCATGATCGCCCTGGGACTGTATCTGGCCGGCTGGTGGTACGGCCTTGCCCGACTGGAGCGGGCAGGTGGTGTGGTGTGGCGGCGCCTGGAGCCCCTGGGCAGGCGCATGATGCCGGTACGCACGCCCGGGCAGGCACTGGGGCTGGGGCTGGTGTGGGGCTGGCTGCCCTGTGGCCTGGTGTATAGCGTACTCATCTGGTCGCTCACCGCCGGAGGGGCCCTGCAGGGGGGCGCCCTCATGCTGGCCTTCGGCCTGGGCACCCTGCCCAATCTGCTGCTGATGGGGGTCTTCGCGGCGCGTCTGGCCAGCTTTGTGCGCAAGCCCTGGGTGCGGGGTATCGCCGGTGGGGCAGTGGCGGGCTACGGGGTGTACATGCTGTTCGTGTCCTGGGTGTGATCCTGGCCGCAAACATCCAGCGGCGCCGCAAGACGCTGCGGTGCCTCAATGGCCAGGGTCTTCTCCCGGGAGGTGGCGCCGGACACCAGTTCCACCCGGGACCGGGCCACGCCGCAGTGCTTGCTCACCAGTCGGATCAGCCGCTGGTTGGCCGCCCCGTCCACCGGTGGGGCGGTGACATGGACCTTCAGACGATCCCCCAGCGGTTCTCCCAGCTTGTCGCGTGAGGCCTTGGGCTGGAGTTTCAGGCGCAGCAGCAGGGTGTCACCCTGCCACTGCCACCAAGTGTGGTTCATGGCTCGGACTTCCGTCAGATGGAGCTCACGAAGATCAGCAGCACGTTCAGCCCGATGATGGCCACCAGTGGCGACAGGTCCACCATGCCCGTCTGCGGCATGATGCGACGGATGGGGGCCAGAATGGGGTGGTTCAGGCTGAAAACCAGGTCCGCCACCGGGTTGCGACCCATGGCGCCACCGGCCTGGAACCAGCTCATCACCGCCTGGATGATGATGCTGATGATGTAGATCCAGATCACCAGACGGACCAGCGCCAGCACACTCACTACAAACAGGGTGAAGATGGGCACGCCCACTCCGTGCAGCATGGCGATCAGCCATATCTCCAGCATCTTGAGCAACAGCACCAGCACGAACGCCGCCGTGTCGATCCGGCCCATGGGGGGGATGAATCGGCGCAGCACCCGCAGCGGCGGATTGGTGACCGTGACCAGAAACTGGGATACCGGGTTGTAGAAATCCGCCCGGGCCATGGCCAGCAGGGTGCGGAGCATCACCGCCAGGATGTACAGGCTGAACAGGGTGGAAATCAGAAAGTCAGCGACGTTTTGAAACGCGTGCGTCATGGATGAACCTCAGTCCCGACCCAGTTGGTCGGCCAGTGCATGGGAACGGTCACGGGCGGCGGTGAGGGCGCGCAGCATGAGCTCGCGCAGCCCCCCGGATTCCAGCTGCGCCAGCGCCTGCTCGGTGGTGCCTCCCTTGGAGGTTACCCGGGTACGCAGGGTGGCGGCATCCTCGTCGGACTCCAGGGCCAGCTTGGCAGCGCCGAAGGCGGTCTGCAGGGCCAGCAGCCGGGCCGTGTCTCGGGGCAGTCCCAACTCCACGGCGGCATCCTCCAGAGCCTCGATGAACAGGAAGCAATAGGCCGGGCCACTGCCCGAGAGGGCCGTCACCGCATCCAGCTGAGCTTCATCCTCCAGCCATACGGTCAGCCCCACGGCGCGCAGTATGGATTCCGCCACGTCGCGCTGTTCGTCACTCACGTGGGGGTTGGCGGCCAGCCCCGTGGCGCCGCTGCCCACCAGGGCCGGCGTATTGGGCATGCAGCGCACCACCGGCAGATTGCCACCCAGCCAGCGCTCGATATCCGCACCGCGCACGCCGGCGGCGATGGACACCACCAAGGGGTGGCGTTCCTGCACCTGGGTGGCCACCGAGCGGCACACCTCGCCGAGCACCTGGGGCTTGACCGCCAGGACCAGCACCTGTGCATGGGCGATGGCCGCAGCATTGTCATCGGTCGCGTGCACATCGGGCCATCGCTGGCTCACCGCGTCTCGTTGGTCCGGATTGGGATCGGCCGCCCAGATGGCATCCTGGTTCCACCCATCGGCGATAAGTCCACCGATGAGGCTGCGCGCCATGTTGCCGGCGCCGATGAAGGCGATCGTCTCATTCATGGGATGGCCCGTGTTGGCTATGTCCGTAGAGGCCCTATGGTAACCCGAACGCCGTGTGGATTCGTATGCCGCTCAAGCCCTGCCACCTATCCTCTGGCACCGAAGATGGCGGTGCCCACGCGGACAATGGTGGCGCCTTCGGCCACGGCGGCCTCCAGGTCGTCGGTCATGCCCATGGAGAGGGTGTCCAGATCGAGACCGCGTCGGATCAGATCCTCCTGAGCCTCCCGCAACCGGGCAAAGGCCCGCCGCTGCTCATCGAAATCATCGCTGGGGGCGGGGATGGCCATCAGCCCACGCAGTTTCAGGCCGGGCAGGGGGGCCACAGCTTCGGCCAGGGCAGGCAGGTCTTCCAGCGCGACGCCGGACTTGCTGTCCTCCTCGCTGATGTTCACCTGCAGGCATACATTCAGCGGCACGGCACCCAACGGGCGCTGCTCGCTCAGCCGCCGTGCAATGCGTTCCCGATCCACCGAGTGCGCCCAGCGGGCCGTATCGGCGATCAAGCGTGTCTTGTTGCTCTGGATGGGGCCGATGAAATGCCAGGCGGGGTGCCGATCACCCAGTGCCCGGGACTTCTCCTCCAGTTCCGAGGCATAGTTCTCCCCGAACTCACGCAGTCCGCAGTCCATGGCCTGGGCCACGATTTCCGCCGGGCGCGTCTTGCTCACCGCCAGGAGCTGGACATCTTCAGTGGGGCGGCCGAAGCGCCGGGCTGCCGCCTGTAGGCGGTCTTGCACCGCCTGGATTCGATCGCATAGCTGGCTCATGGCGCTATGCTATATTCGGGGCTGATCAGAGTCACCTGTTCGTATGCGTTACAGGCATGCAACAGGTGAGGACAGGACATCAAAGGGGGCTGGATGGACATCACCCAATTGCTTGCGTTCGCCGTGAAGAACGGCGCTTCCGACCTGCATCTCTCCTCGGGACTGCCCCCCATGATCCGGGTGGACGGGGACGTCAGGCGCATCAACGTACCCGCGATGGACCACAAGCAGGTCCATTCCATGGTGTACGACATCATGAACGACAAGCAGCGCAAGGACTTCGAGGAGTTCCTGGAAACCGACTTCTCCTTCGAGATCCCCGGCCTGGCCCGCTTCCGTGTCAATGCGTTCAATCATAATCGGGGTGCCGGCTCGGTTTTCCGTACCATTCCCAGCAAGATCCTCACCCTGGAGGAACTGGGCTGCCCCAAGATCTTCGAGAAGATCTCCGAATATCCCCGTGGCATCGTGCTGGTCACCGGCCCCACCGGCTCAGGCAAGTCCACCACCCTGGCGGCCATGGTGAACCACAAGAACGAGACCGAGTACGGGCACATCCTCACGGTGGAGGACCCCATTGAATTCGTGCACGAATCCAAGAAGTGTCTGGTCAATCAGCGCGAGGTGCATCGGGACACCCTGGGCTTCAACGAGGCCCTGCGCTCCGCTCTGCGCGAGGACCCCGACACCATCCTGGTGGGGGAAATGCGCGACCTGGAGACCATCCGCCTGGCGTTGACCGCGGCCGAGACCGGTCACCTGGTGTTTGGTACCCTGCACACCAGTTCCGCCGCCAAGACCATCGACCGCATCGTCGACGTCTTCCCCGCCGCCGAGAAGGACATGGTACGCGCCATGCTCTCCGAGTCCCTGCGGGCGGTCATCTCCCAGACCCTCATGAAAAAGATCGGTGGCGGCCGCTGCGCCGCCCACGAGATCATGCTGGGCACCCCCGCCATCCGCAACCTCATCCGCGAGAACAAGATCGCGCAGATGTACTCCGCCATCCAGACCAGCCAGGGTGCCGGCATGCAGACCCTCGACCAGGGCCTGAAGGAAATGCTCCAGCGAGGCCTGGTCAGCAAGGAAGAAGCCAGGCGCAAGGCGGCGAATCCGGATAATCTCTGAGTCTGTCGGATACACTCAAACCAGGGTGGCCGGCGCCGGGCCGGCGGGTTGAATCACATTCGAGGCACGCTTCATGGATCGGGACAAGGCAATACGCTTCATGCACGACCTGCTCAGAACCCTTTTGAGCAAACAGGGCTCGGATCTGTTCATCACCGTGGGCGCGCCGCCGTCCATGAAGATCGACGGCAAGATGACGCCCGTGACCAACCAGCCCCTCTCGCCGGCCCACACCCAGGTGCTGGTGCGCTCCATCATGAATGACCGGCAGTCCTCGGAGTTCGAGCGTTGCCAGGAGTGCAACTTTGCCATCAGCCTGCCGGGGATCTCCCGCTTCCGGGTGAACGCCTTCACCCAGCGGGGCAGCGCCGGGATGGTGCTGCGCGTGATCACCGCAGACATCCCCGCCCTGGAGGATCTGGGTCTGCCGATGCAGCTCAAGGATGTGTCCATGACCAAGCGGGGCCTGGTGATCTTTGTGGGCGGCACCGGTTCGGGCAAGTCCACCTCCCTGGCGGCCATGGTGGGTTACCGTAATCAGAACAGTTACGGACACATCGTCACCATTGAGGACCCCATCGAGTTCGTGCACTCCCATGTGAATTGCCTGGTCACCCAGCGCGAGGTGGGGGTGGATACGGAAAACTACGAGATTGCCCTGAAGAACACCCTGCGTCAGGCACCGGACGTGATCCTCATCGGCGAGATCCGTGATCGGGAGACCATGGATTACGCCATCGCCTTCGCCGAGACCGGTCACCTGTGTCTGAGTACGTTGCACGCCAACAGCACCAACCAGGCGCTGGACCGCATCATCAACTTCTTCCCCGAGGAGCGGCGCCAGCAACTGCTCATGGACCTGTCCCTGAACCTCAAGTCGGTGATCTCCCAGCGCCTCATCCCCAAGGCGGATGGCAAGGGGCGGGTACCGGCGGTGGAGGTGATGATCAATACCCCGCTGATGTCGGACCTCATCTTCAAGGGCGAGATCCACCAGATGAAGGAGCTCATGTCCAAGTCCAACGAGGCCGGCATGCAGACCTTCGACCAGGCCCTGTTCCAGCTATTCGAGGCCGGCCAGATCACTTACGAGGATGCCCTGCGCAATGCTGACTCGGTCAACGACCTGCGCCTGCGCATCAAGCTGGACAGCAAGCGGGCCAGGAGCCAGGGGCTGCTGGATGATACCCAGGGTCTGAAGATGGAGGAGACCCCGGAGGAGTCGGGGATGCTCAAATGAGTCGTCGTTACGCCTGACGCCGCCGCTTGCTGAATCACGGGACCCGGACATGCTGCTTCAACCCTACCTCAAACTCATGGCCCAGAAGAATGCCTCCGACCTGTTCTTCACCACCGGTGCGCCGGCTTGCGTGAAGATCGAGGGAGAGGTGCGGCCCATGAGCCGCCAGTATCTGCAGTCGGGAGCAGTGAAAGAGCTGGCCTACGACATCATGGATGAGCGCCAGATCGAGATCTTCGAGCGCGAGAAGGAGATGAACCTGGGCATCTCGGTGGAGCAGTTGGGGCGCTTTCGGGTGAATGTCTATGTGCAGCGGGGTGAGGTTTCCATGGTGATCCGCTACATCAAGAGCGAGATCCCCACCGTGGAGCAACTGCGTCTGCCGCCAATCCTCAAGGAACTGGTGATGCATGACAACGGGCTGGTGCTGGTGGTGGGCTCCACCGGTTGCGGCAAGTCCACCACCCTGGCTTCCATGATCGACCACCGCAACAGCACGCGCACCGGGCATATCCTCACCATTGAGGATCCCATCGAGTACAGCTTCATGCACAAGAAGTCCATCATCGGGCAGCGTGAGGTGGGGCTAGACACCCTCTCCTACGACAATGCCCTTCGCGAGGCCATGCGCGAGGCTCCGGACATGATCATGATCGGCGAGGTGCGTGACCTCAACACCATGAAGGCGGCCATCACCTATGCAGACACTGGCCATCTGGCCCTCTCGACCCTGCATGCCGTGAATGCCAACCAGGCCCTGGACCGGATCATCAATTTCTTCCCCCCCGAGGCCAAACAACAGATCCTCATGGATCTTTCCCTGAATCTGCGGGGCATCGTCTCCCAGCGTCTGGTGCTGGGCAAGGAGGGTAATCGTCTGCCGGCCGTGGAGGTCATGCTCAATACCCCCTATGTGGCCGAGCTCATCCGCAAGGGGGAGATCAATGGCATCAAGGCCGTGATGGAGAAGGGTGCCTCCATGGGGATGCAGACCTTCGATCAGTCCCTTTTCGAGTTGTACAAGGCGGATCTGGTCCACCTGCCCGAGGCGCTATCCAAGGCCGACTCCCGGGGCGACCTGGAATGGCGCATCCATTTCGGGGGTGGGGTGCGCAGCCTGAAGAAGAAGGACGAGGACCTCAATCTGCCCAGTTCCGACAGTATGGCGGGCGCACGGGGGGTCACGGACGGACGCAAGGGCTTTGATGATGAGCTCAAGCCCTTGTCGGAGACAGGGGTGGGATCCGGGCAACCAAAGGAATAAACGGGCCATGGGGGCGGTGTCCCGGCGATGGGAGACACCGCCTGGTTCAGGCGGCGGGGAACACCCGCTCCGCCGGGAACACCGGGCCATCCACGCAGACCCGCTTCATGGCGGGGCCCTGGTCTGTGTGCACCTTGACCACGCAGCCAGCACACCCGCCCACGGCACAGGCCATGTATTCCTCCAGCGATACCTGACAGGGCAGGCGGTATTCCCGGGCAAGCGCCGCACAGGCCTCCAGCATGGGGTGGGGGCCGCAGGCGTAGATCTGTACCTTGCGCTGCTCGTGCGGCGGCAGGGCGTTCAGCCACAGGCGAGCCAGGTCGGTCACGAAGCCTTCATGACACCCGGAGAATCCGGCCTGGCTGGTGAGCCTTGATGGCACGCCCCAGTCCTCCAGCAACGGCATGGCGGCGATCACGCCCTCCGGGATACCGGGGATCATGATGCGTGATGGCTGCGGCTTGAAGGGGAAGGGCACTTCCGAGCCCATGATGACGAACGGCTCACTCACCGGGTCGCGGCGCATGGCATCGGCCAGGAAGACCATGGGCGGGATGCCCACCCCACCACCCAGCAGCAGGGCCCGGGGTCGGTCACCGTGGGGCATCTCGAACGGCGTGCCGATGGGGCCCATCATGTTGATCTTCTCGCCCACCTGGCGCCGTGCCAGCAGCCGCGTGCCTTCGCCCACCGACTTGTAAAGAAACTCCACCCAGCCCTCGTCGGGGTGGGTGCGCATGATGGACAGCGGCCGACGCATGGGCAGCAGCGGGTCGCACTGCAGGTGGGCAAAACTCCCGGGCCGTGCGTGGGCGGCGCACTGGGGCGCCCTCACCCGCAGGATGTGCTGATCGCCGGGATGGGAGGTGTGAGACAGGATGGGCGCATCCTCGACGAAGATGGTCCCGCGGTGTTTATGATTCATGGGGCGACTCGTTGTTTACTTTCGGGACTCGAAGATGACACGTCCGGCGGCCAGGGTATGGGTGACCCGACCCTGGAACTCCCAGCCGAAGAACGGACTGTTGCGACCGGCGCTGAGCCAGTTGTCGGCGCTGGGGCTATAGACCTTGTCCGGGTCCACCAGGGTGATGTCGGCCCGTGCATCCGGGGCCAGGGTGCCGGTGGGCAGGCCCATGATGCTGGCCGGGCCGGTGGTCACCCGCCGGATGGCCTCCATCAGGGGCAGCACGCCTTCTTCGGCCAGCCTCAGCGTCAGCGGCAGCAGGGTTTCCAGGGTGGACATGCCGGCCTGGGTGGCCGGGAACGGGGCCAGTTTGGCGTCCGCCTCGTGGGGTTGATGGTCCGAGCAGATGGCGGCGATGGTGCCGTCGGCCACCGCCTGGCGCAGGCCCTCGCGGTCACGGGCGGTGCGCAGCGGTGGCACCACGTGACACAGGCTGTTGAAGTCCGCCACGTCCATCTCGGTAAGGAACAGCTGGTGAGCGCATACATCGGCCGTCACCGGGAGGCCGTCCTGCCGGGCGCGGGCCACCAGGGCGGCACCCCTTGCCGTGGACAGTCGGCACAGATGGATGCGGGCGCCCGTCTGGGCCACCAGTGCCAGGATGACCCCCAGGCTGGCTGTTTCCGCGGCCTCGGGGATACCCGTCAGCCCCAGGCGGGTGGCCACGGAGCCCTCGTGGGCACAGCCACCCGCAGCCAGGGAACGGTCGATGGGGTGCAGGAAGACGGTGATCTCGTGGCTGGCAGCATATTCCAGAGCCCGGCGCAGCAGCACGTGGCTGTCCAGGGGTTTGAGGCCCTGGCTGGCACCCAGGGCGCCGGCCCGCTTGAGTGCTGCCATTTCCGCCAGTTGCTGACCCTGCAGGCCTTCGGTGAGTGCCCCCAGGGGATGCACGCGCACGCCGCAGGCCTGTTTGGCGCGGCGATGAATCAGTTCGATCTGAGCGGGGGAATCCACCGGCGGGTCCGTGTCCGGGGGGCAGATGAGGGTGGTGATGCCGGCGCTGGCGGCGGCCCGGGTCTCGGAGGCGATGGTGGCCTTGTTCTCGAACCCCGGCTCGCGCAGGCGCGCCGCCAGATCCACCAGCCCGGGCAGCACCCAGCGACCCCGGGCATCGATACGCCGGTCGGGGTTGAACCCCTCCGGCGCGACACCCATTGCGACGATCCGCTCTTTTTCGATGAACAGATCCGTGACTTCATCCAGGCCCTGGTGCGGATCAATGACCCGGCCCTGTTCTATCAACAGCTTCATTGCGATGCCCCCTGGTTGACGCTCCCCCCCATGATCATGGACATCACGGCCATGCGCACGGCGATACCATAGGTCACCTGCTTGAGGATGACGGACTGTGGTCCGTCCGCCACCCGGGAGTCGATTTCCACGCCCCGGTTGGCCGGGCCGGGATGCATGACGATGGCCTCGGGGGCAGCCAGGGCCAGGCGCTCCTCGTTCAGGCCCCAGAGCTGGAAGAACTCGTGCTCGGAGGGCAGCAGGCCGCTATCCATGCGCTCTCGCTGCAGTCGCAGCATGATGATCACGTCCACATCCTTGAGGCCGGCGCGGATGTCGTGGAAGACATGCACACCCAGTTCCTCCACAAAGGCTGGCAGCAGGGTGCGAGGGGCGATCACCCGCACCTCGCCAGCGCCCAGGACGTTGAGGGCGTGGATCTGGGAGCGGGCCACCCGCGAATGCAGGATGTCACCGACGATGGCCACCCTCAGGGCGGAGAAATCCCCTTTGTGGTGGCGGATGGTGAACATGTCCAGCAGCGCCTGAGTGGGGTGGGCATGACGACCGTCGCCGGCGTTGAGCACGCTCACGTGGGGTGCCACGTGCCGGGCGATGAAGTGGGCGGCACCGCTGTCGGCGTGACGCACCACGAACATGTCCACCAGCATGGCTTCCAGGTTGCGCAGGGTGTCCAGCAGGCTCTCGCCCTTCACCGTGGCCGAGGTGCTGATGTTGATGTTGAGCACGTCGGCGGACAGGCGTTTGGCGGCCAGTTCGAAGGTGGTGCGGGTGCGGGTGCTGGCCTCGAAGAACAGGTTCATCACCGTCTTGCCCCGCAGCAGGGGCACCTTTTTCACCGTCTGGGCGTTCACGCCCAGGAAGGATTCGGCGGTGTCCAGGATCTCGGTGATCAAGGGCCGGGAGAGCCCTTCGATGGTCAGCAGATGGCGCAGCCGACCCTGGTCGCCAAACTGCAGCGATGGAGGCAGTGGCCCCGAGGTGGCTGGAGCAGGGGGGGTGGGCCGGGCCTCCGTCATGACGATGCCTCCAGTTGCACGATATCCAGATGCAACGGCTCAGGGCCGCGCAGCTTCACTTGTTGGTCCGGGTTCAGCTTCAGGTGTTCCCCCACCACCTGGGCCTGGATGGGCAACTCTCGTCCGTCGCGCTCCACCAGCACCACCAGGGTCACCGAGGCGGGCCGCCCATAATCGAAGATCTCGTTCATGGCGGCGCGGATGGTGCGGCCAGTGAAGAGCACGTCGTCCACCAGCAAGATATGCCGGTCTTCAACCGAGAAGGGGATGGAGGAGGGTTTCACCTGGGGGTGCATGCCGATGCGACTGAAGTCATCCCGGTAGAAGGAGATGTCCAGTCTGCCCAATGGGGCCTCCAGCTGCAGGCGGGACTGCAACTGCTCGGCCACCCAGACACCGCCACTGTGAATGCCCACCAGGCCGGGATCGGTGATGCTCTTGTCCTGCAGGCGGTGACGCAGTTCGTCGGCCATGCGGTCCAGGAGCTGTTTGACGTGTTCAGTCATGGGAGGTCTCTTGGGAAAGCCAGTGTTCCAGGAGCACCGCCGCCGCCACGGCGTCGATGTCCTCTTTGCGAATACGCCCGCGGCGTCCCTCGCGGCGCCAGTCCTTGAGATGGGATTCGGCCTCGGCGGAGGTGAATTGTTCATCCACCGGGCGCACCTTCAAGCCGTAGCGGGCACGCAGCCGGTCAGAAAAGGCCTGGATGCGTCGGGCCAGGGGGTGCTCGGTGCCGTCATCCGTTTCCGGCAGACCCACTACCAGCAACTGGGGCTGCCATTCGCGCACCAGGGTGTCCAGGCGGGGCCATTCGGGGATGCCGTTGCGGGCCGGCAGGGTTTCCAGGGGGGCGCTGGTGCCGGTGAGGCCATTACCCACCGCCACCCCAATGCGTCTCTCGCCATAGTCCAGCCCCAGTACCGTGCCCGACGTGGCCGGCCCCGTATTCGCCGGCTTCGATCGCTGTTCAGGCATGTCCCGCCTGGCCGGTCATCAGCGACAGATCGACCCCCAGGCGGCCCGCGGCAGCCTGCCAGCGCTTTTCGGTGGGTTGCTGGAAGAGGATGTCCGGGTCGGAGGCGCAGGTGAGCCAGGCGTTCTCGCCGATCTCCTGTTCCAGTTGCCCGGGGCCCCAGCCGGCGTAGCCCAGGGCGATGAGGTAGGACTCGGGGCCGCTGCCGCGGGCCATGGCCTCCAGGATGTCCCGGGAGGTGGTGACCGAGATCCGCTCGCTCACCTGCATGGTGGAAGTCCAGCGTCGCTCCGGCGGGTGCAGGATGAAGCCCCGGTCCGGTTGTACCGGGCCACCATTGAAGACGGGTACCTGGCTGGCGTCCACCTCGATGGAGATGCCCATGTGCTCCAGCACCGACTCCAGGGTGAGGTCGGTGGGATGGTTGATGACGATGCCCATGGCGCCATCCTCGCTGTGCTCGCACACGTAGGTGACCGAATGAAAGAAATTCGGATCCTCCAGCGAGGGCATGGCGATCAGGAACTGGTCTGTGAAGTTGGCACTGTGCATGGGTTCAGGGCGCACTTGGGGTACATGGGCTAGTGTACACCCTTGATGCCGGCTGTCGTAGGTGGGGCAGTCAGTCAGATCGACCGATGTTCAACGGGTGCGCAGGGTCTGGTTGCCCTGGAACACCCAGGTGCGGGTAATCATGATCTGGTCGTAGGACTTGCGCATGTCGGCCGGGAAGGGCGCGAAAGGACCCGCCAGATCGACGATGCGCCGGGCTGCGTCGTCCAGCACGCGCTCTCCGGAACTGTTGCCCACCTCGATGCTCAGCACCTGGCCCTCCTGGTCCACCAGCACGCTGAGCACCAGGGAGCCGGAGAGACGCTGGCGCCGCGCCTCATCCGGGTAGTTGAGGTTGCCCACCCGCTCCACCTTGCGTACCCAGGCATCCAGATAACTGGCCTCCACGGCGGACTTGGCGCTCAGGGCATCCACGTAATGGGTGCGGGGACGATGGCCGTGGCGTCGGTTCTGTTCGGATATCTCCGAACTCAACCGCGCCATCTGCAGGCTGCGCTCCACCAGTTCATCGGTGGTCAGTTCACGCGTGGGTGCTGGCGTTTCGGTGGGGGTGTCCGGCGTGGCGGGCTGTTCGCTCTGCTCCGCGGTGATCACCTCCACTGCTTCCCGGGGCGTGGGTTCCGGGGCGCCGGCGCGCAATTCTTCCGGAGCCAGGCCGTCGGTGGGTCTGAGCAGGGGGGCGGTCACCGGACTGCTGGGGCGCTCCTCGTCGGCCTCACGGCCGCTGGCCTGTTGATCCACCTGGGCGATGTGGCGGGCATCGTCGGGCGTTTCCCGGGACTGGGTCTGCACCAGCACCACATCCATCATGGGTGGGCGTTCCAGGGGAGGCGCCGGCTCGAAATCGAAGCCCAGGCCGAAGATGACGATGCCGTGGATCGCCAGCGCCAGGAAGATTCCCAGGCCCAGGCGGTCGCCGGGTGTCACCATGCTGGAGGGGGTCAGGTTGCTCACGCTGAAGGCGAAAGCCGTCGTTGCATCAGGACCGCCATTGTACCGCTCACCAGACCGAAAATCAGTGAGAAGGTGAGCAACACCGGCAGCAGTTTGAGCAGGCTGGCGTGGGGGATGAACAGCCACCAGGCCAGCAGGAACTGCCCCAGCATGTGCGCCAGGGCCGCCAGCACGCACAGTCCCATGGGACTCAGGGCCCGGCCTGCCAGACAATGGGCCAGGCCCAGGGCTGCAAGGCTGCACAGGGCACCGGCGGCGCTGAGCCAGAACGTGGGGCTGAGAAAGGTGCCGATCACCAGGCTGCCGGCCAGCACCCGCAGGCCGGTCACCCAGGCAGCCATGCGCCAGCCATAGAGCACCAGAACCAGCACGGTAATCACGTTGGCCAGTCCCGGCTTGATCCCCGGCAGCGGGCTGGGGAAGGCGGCCTCCAGCACGTGCACGGCAATGGCCAGGGCGGCCAGCCAGGCAATCAGGTGGTCTTCGCGGGTGGTGGCAAGCTGCACGGGGGCGATGTCGGGAGTCAGTAGTTCATGCTGTCGAATTCGGACTCATCGCCCAGCACCTCGATGATCACCCGGTTGGGCAGGCTCACGGCCATGTCGCCGGCCCGCCTCAACCAGCCTGCGCTCTGGCAGATGCCCTGGGAGCCGGGGGAAGCGGCACAGCGCGCGGCTCCATCGGCGATCTCCACCACGGTGATGCCGGCAGGGCCCGAGATCTCCAGTTGCCGGGCCTCGTTCAGGGGCAGCCGGGCCACCTCTTCGTTGCCGGAAATCACCCGCACCTGCGAGGCGGGGGCACCCGGGCTCCAAAGCCAGGCATAGGTGCTGGCCACCAGCCCGCAGGCCAGCAGGATCACCAGGGCGTCGGCTCGGGTGATCATGCCGGCGGGGCGACGGACGCCGCGTCCTGCCCGTCGGGCAGCGGCGTGATGATGCGATCCTTGGGCTTCGTCTCGAAACGCACCCGCTTTTCCATGGCCGGGGTCATGTGCACCACGCCCGCATCATCGATGAGCATGACCTTCTCGATGCCCAGGCGGGCGGCGATGCGGGGCCAGTCGTCGGTACCGGCGATGAACAGGGCGGTGCTGGCCACATCCGCCTCGGCGGCATGATCATGGATCACCGTGACCGATCGGGTGCCCCGTGCGGGATGACCGGTACGCGGGTCGAGAATGTGGTGATAACGCTCGCCCTCGTGCATGAAATACCGCTCATAGTCGCCGGAGGTGAAAATGGCCTCATCGCCCTTGGTGTCGATGGCCGCGAGCACGCCCTGACCGTCGGGCGCGCGAACGCCGATGCGCCAGGGGCGGTTGCCCGGTCGGCCAATGGCGCGCAGGTCGCCCCCGGCATTGAGTATGGCGTTTTCCACGCCCAGGTCCTTGAGGTGTTCCATGGCCTGATGCAGGCCATACCCCTTGGCGTAGGCCCCCAGGTCCAGGCGCACGGCGGTATTGTGACTGCGCATGCGGATGCCGTCGATCCATACATCGTCCATGGCAGGCTGTTGCTCCAGGATCGCCTGAATCTCCGCTTCATCCGGCGGCGGCCCCTGAGGATCGTCCGACTGAAAGCCCCACAGGGCAAACAGCTCTCCCAGGGCCGGATTGAACAAGCCCTCGGTGGCCTCGGAGAGTCGCTTGGCCTCGATGATCAGCGGCAGTACCGAGGGGTTGGCGGAGAATTCCATGCCGGTGGCCAGCAGTTGGTTGGTGCGCCCCATGGGGCCGGGTTCCCAGGCATGCCAGGCGCCGTGCATGTAGTCCAGATCCGCCCGCACGGCCTCAGCGGCGGTGCGGGCCAGTTCCCGGTCAGCGGTGTAGATGTTCAGTTCGACGATGGTGCCGAAGGCGATGAAACGGTCCCGATGAATCTCCGGACGCTCGCAGCCGGCCATGAGGGCGGTGGTCACGAGGATGGCCAGTACCGCAGCGGCCCTGTGAAGGATTGCCCGGCTCATGCCTCAGCCTCCAGTTTGCGGGCGATGGCACCCATGAGTTGATCTCCGATATCCAGTCCGAACAGGGTGTCCAGTTCCCGGATGCAGGTGGGGCTGGTCACATTGATCTCGGTGAGATAATCACCGATCACGTCCAGGCCCACGAAGGTGAGTCCCTTTTCCCTGAGCCTGGGGCCCACCTGCTGGCAGATCCACTGATCCCGGTCGCTGAGCGCCAGACCCTCGCCACGCCCGCCCACGGCCAGGTTGGCGCGGTTTTCACCCTCAGCCGGGATGCGGGCCAGGGCGTAGGGTACCGGTTCGCCGTCGATGAGCAGGATGCGTTTGTCCCCCTGGCGATATTCGGGCAGGAAGCGCTGCGCCATCACCGTGCGGGTGCCCCGTTGCGTCATGGTCTCCAGGATGACCCCCGTGTTGCTGTCCCCCGGGGTGAGGCGGAAGACGGAAACGCCCCCCATGCCATCCAGGGGTTTGACCACGATATCCCCCTGGTGTGCCATGAACTCGCGGATGCGGCCGGGGTCGCGGCTGACCAGTGTGGGCGGGCAGCACTGGGGGAACCAGGCGGTGAACAGCTTTTCATTGGCGTCCCGCAGACTGGCCGGGTGATTCACCACATGGCAGCCCTCGGCCATGGCCAGCTCCAGCAAATAGGTGGTGTAGATATACTCCATGTCGAAGGGGGGATCCTTGCGCATGAGGATCACGTCCAGGTCAGCCAGGGGATGGGTGCCGGCCTCATCCAGCTCGTACCAGTGCATGGGGTCGTCGCGGACCGCCACCGGGCGGGAACTGGCCAGCACGCGGCCGTCCTCCAGCCACAGGTCACCCTGTTCCAGATAATGCAGATGCCAGCCCCGGGACTGGGCAGCCAGCAGCATGGCCAGGGTGGAGTCCTTCTTCACCTGGATGCCCGCAATCGGGTCCATGACTACGCCCAATCGGATGTCTGTGCCGTTCATCGGCCCACCCCACACGCTTTCAAGGAGAATGGGTGCATCATACAAGACAGCAAAGGCAAAGCCATTGGCGGCGGCCTGGGGTTTTGTTTGATACGGCCCGGGGCATGGAGTAAATTCGGGGGCCTGTCTTGACACAACGGCATGCACGGGGGCGTCGTGAGCGAACACACCGAGGAAGGCGGTAGCGGGGAGGAGGATCTCTCGGGACTCAAGGTGATGGTCATCGACGATAGCAAGACCATCCGGCGCACGGCTGAGACACTGCTGAAAAAGCATGGCTGCGAGGTGGTGACGGCCACCGACGGCTTCGAGGCCCTGGCCAAGATCGCCGAGCACAAGCCGGACATCATCTTTGTGGACATCATGATGCCGCGGCTGGATGGCTATCAGACCTGTGCACTGATCAAGCACAACCGGTTGTTCAAGCAAACGCCGGTGATCATGCTGTCCAGCAAGGACAGCATATTCGACAAGGCCCGGGGGCGTATCGTCGGCTCGGAGCAGTACCTGACCAAACCCTTCACCCGTGACGACCTGCTGGGTGCCATCAGGTCGCATGTCAGGAAACAGTAGGCCAGGCCCGGGGTGGGGCCGACCATACCCGGCCCATGCCGCCATCAGGGCGGATGAGGCCCAGAGCATCCATAGGGAGACCATGTCATGACCCGCATCCTGGTGGTCGATGATTCACCCACCGAACTGCATGTCATCAAGACCATGCTGGGCAAGCATGGCTATGAGGTGAGCACCGCTTCCAGCGGTGAGGATGGCATGGCCAAGGCGCGGGAGATCCTGCCGGACCTCATCCTCATGGATGTGGTCATGCCTGGCCTCAATGGTTTTCAGGCCACCCGGCAGCTGAGCCAGGACGCCGCGACCGCCAGGATCCCGGTGATCGTGGTCACCACGAAGGATCAGGAAACGGACCGGGTCTGGGCCATGCGCCAGGGTGCGCGGGATTACATCGTCAAGCCCGTGAAGGAGAAGGATCTGCTGGAACGGCTCAAGGACATCCTGCCCTGATGGAGTCCACCCAGACCCATACGGCGGCCGCGGATCCCTTCGCCTACCTGGTCTCCATGGAGCGCAAGGGGCGCTCCCTGGGTGGGCAGCTGCCCATTCAGGAGGAGCTGCGCGGGGCCTGGAAGGGCGTTCTGTTCCGCATTCACGGCGAATCCCTGCTGGCCCCCATGGAACAGGTGGCAGAAATCGTGACGCCCCCCTCGTTCACGCGCATCCCAGGGGTCAAGCCCTGGGCCCTGGGCATGGCCAACATGCGGGGCAACCTGCTGCCCATGATGGATCTGCACGGGTTCCTGTACGGCGACAACCTGGAATTCGATCCGCGACGGCAACGCCTGCTGGTGATGAATCACCAGGGCGTGTATGCCGGGCTGCTGGTGGAGAGCGTACTGGGGATGAAGCACTACTGGCGTGAAGAGCGGCTGGACGACGTGCCCGAGGTGGATGCGCGCCTGCAGCCTTACCTGGCCGGAGCCTGCCGCCGGGGTGATGAACATCTGGCGGTCTTCAGCCCGTGGAAGCTGGTGGACGACGAACAATTCATGAACATCTCGGCGTAAGCCGGTATCACACACAGGGTGCCATGGCGGCAGACGCCCATGGCGGGTCGAGGGAGACACGATGAAATCGCCTTCAAGTGACGGGGCCGCGAAGATGGGCATCAGCCGGGGCATGGCGGTGCTCACCGGCATTGTGGTGCTGTTGATGCTGCTGACCGTGTCCGCCTTCGTGTATTACACCATGCAGGTGGGTAACAGTCGGGACTATGCCGCCGTCGCCGCGGATCAACGACTGTGGGTTCAGCGTCTGGAGTCCCAGGCCCGGGTGGCCGCAGCGGGCGATGATGCGGCCTTTGTGGAATTGCGGCGTCACCGGGATCGTCTGGACGCTTCACTGACCCGTTTGCGGGACGGCGATGCCGACATCACGCCGGTCTCCGGCGCCCTGACCCGGCCGCTGGGGGATCTGCGCGGCGCCTGGGACAGTTTTCGCCCCCCCCTGAATGACCTGCTGGATGCCCGCTCCACCCTGGCCGATGCCAGCGAGCGCGTCGGGCGCGCTGCCCCGGCACTGTCCCGACTGCGCGAGTCGGCGGAGGTGCTGGCCGGCGATCTGGCGGAGGCCGGTGCACAGTCCGACCGGGTCTATCTGGCAGCCCGCATCGCCATGAGCAGCCGGGACATGGAGCGGGATCTTCTGCTCGTCGAAGCCGGCGAGGGCCTTCCTGGCAGCGCCCAGCGTCTGGAGCAGGGGCTGCGGCGCCTGGAGGCGGACATCAATCGCCTGCAGGCCCTTGCCTTGCCGGACAACGATGTGGCGCCGGCCATGACAGATCAGGTGAGCCGGATTCAGGGCCACCTGGACAGCTTGAGCCCCGACCTTCAAGCCCTGGCGGGGTTGTCTTCCAGCCTGGCCCGCGTGTCCACGACCGCCGATCAGGCAAGCGCCCAGGCCGGCGACCTGCTGGCCGCGGTGGGTGGCTTTCAGGAGGCTGTGGAACGCCATGCTGCCGGGCTGAGCAAGTGGGTGATCGCCGGTTACCTGCTGGCGGCCCTGACGGTGGTGACCATCGGCCTGCTGGCCTATCTCTTCTATCAGGACGCCCAGCGCCGACTGGCCGTGACCACGGAGCAGAATCGTCGTAACCAGCGGGCCATCCTGCGCCTGCTGGATGAGATGACCAACCTGGCGGAAGGGGACCTGACCGTTCACGCCACGGTCACCGAGGACATCACCGGCGCCATTGCCGACTCGGTGAACTACGCCATCGACGCCCTGCGCAGCCTGGTGACCACCATCAACCAGACGGCCATGCAGGTCTCCACCGCTGCAGTGAAGACCCAGGCCACAGCGCTGCGCCTGGCCGACGCCTCCAACCACCAGGCTCGGGAGATCGCCTCCGCGTCCTCCGGCGTGACCGACATGGCCGACTCCATCGAGCAGGTGTCCCGCTCCGCCGAGTCCTCCGCCGAGGTGGCACAGAAATCCGTGCAGATCGCCTCCAAGGGCGCACTCACCGTGCGCAAGACCATCGACGGCATGGACACCATCCGCGAGCAGATCCAGGAGACCTCCAAGCGCATCAAGCGCCTGGGTGAATCCTCCCAGGAGATCGGCGACATCGTCAGCCTGATCACCGACATCGCCGACCAGACCAACATCCTGGCCCTGAACGCCGCCATCCAGGCCTCCTCGGCCGGTGAGGCCGGGCGCGGCTTCGCGGTGGTGGCCGACGAGGTGCAGCGACTCGCTGAACGCTCCTCCAACGCCAGCAAGCAGATCGAGGCCCTGGTCAAGACCATCCAGGCCGACACCAAGGAGGCGGTGATCTCCATGGAGCAGTCCACCTCCAACGTGGTGGGCGGCGCCAAGCTGGCCTTCGACGCCGGCGATGCCCTGGCAGAGATCGAGGGGGTGTCCCACCAGTTGGCCGACCTGATTGCCAACATCTCCAAGGCAGCGCGTCAGCAATCCGAGGTGGCTCAGAACATCTCCAACACCATGAACGTCATCCAGGAGATCACCATGCAGACCTCCGATGGCACCAACGAGACGGCCGTTTCCATCGGCAACCTGGCCAATCTGGCCTCCGAACTGCGCAAGTCGGTTTCCGGCTTCAAGCTCCCTGAGTCCGAGCAGCTGGAGACGGTGATCATCGACCCCGCCGACACTGACCAGGGAGGCAAGTCGGGCCGATCCGATCAGGGTCAGGCCTGATGCCCGAGTATCCAGGGCAATGACCTGCGGGGCACGATAGTCGCCGGTTCGCTAACACCATTGGGAACAGGCTGGGTGGGCCATGAGAGAAGACAGCCGAGAACATAGTGCCCTGCACTGGGTGAAGAAGGAGCTGGATGCGCTGCTGGTGGAGGCCCGCGTCGCCCTGGAAGCCTATCTGGAGGACAGTGCACAGACCGACAGGGTGCAGGAGACCCGCGCGCGGCTGCGGCAGGTGGAAGGCACCCTGCAGATGGTGGAGTTGTATGGCGCCGCCATGCTGGCTCGCGAGATGGAGGCGCTCACCACAGCCCTGGAGGACGATACCGTCACCAGCCGCGACGAGGCCTTCGAGGTGCTCATGCGGGCCATCCTGCAATTGCCCGACTACCTGGAGCACATCCAGACCGGCCACCGTGACATCCCCATCGTCCTGTTGCCGCTGCTCAATGACCTGCGCACCATCCGCAAGGCGGGGCTGCTGAGCGAGAATGTGCTGTTCTTCCCGGATCTGGCCGAAGGCGATGCCCTGCCCGGTCAATCTGCCGCCGAACCCCAGGAGGATGTCCGGGAATGGGCGCGCACCCACCGTCACCACTACCAGCGGGGCCTGCTGGCCTTATTGCGGGGCCAGAATGCCAAGGCCGGCCTGCACCGTATGGATCGGGTCATCAGCGGGTTGCGCCGCAATGCCCGCGAGGCATCGGTGCGCCGGCTGTTCGCCATTGCCGCTGCCGTCACCGAGGCCCTCACCGATGAGGGTCTGGAGCCTGGTGCGGCCGTCAAGCAGTTGCTGGGTACCCTGGATCGTCAGATCCGCACCCTGATCGATCAGGGTGAACAGGCCATGGCGGATCGCATCCCCGAGGAGTTGGTGCGTAACCTGCTTTACTACGTGGCCCGGGCACGCTCCGACGGGGAACAGGTGCGGGCGATCCAGCAGGCCTACCGCCTCAACGAGCTGGTACCCGATGAGGCGGATCTGGAAGCCGCCCTGGAGGGGTTGCGTGCCCCCAATCAGGAATTGATGAGTGCTGTTGCCAAGGTGATCCGCGAGGATCTGGCCGACGTCAAGGACAGTCTGGATGTCTTCATGCACACCGGTGGGCGCCGCGGCGCGGATCTGGACCCCCTGGTGGAAAAGCTGCATGGCATCGCCGACACCCTGGCCATGCTGGGCATGACCGAGCCCCGGGAGATTGCCCTGCGCGAGGCGGAGATCCTCGCCGCCATTGCCCGCGGCGAGAGTGAGGCTGACGAGCAGGTGCTCATGCAGGCGGCCGCCGAAATGCTCAACGTGGAGGCTGCCATCGGTTCGGCAGTGGCGGGTGAGGCCGGTCGGGAGCCGGAGCCGGCGGCTGGACGCCTGCCGCCCAGGTTGGGTGGCCTGTCACCGACGGATTCCCGTCCGGTGCTGGGGGCGCTCATTCGTGAGGCCCTGGCCGATATGAACCGGGCCAAGGAAGCCATCATCACCTTTTCCCAGGACCCCACCCACGTGCAGTCTCTGGATGAGGTGCCCGGGCACCTGGACGGCATTGCCGGGGCCCTGTCCATCCTCAACCTGGACGATGGTGTGGCCCTGCTGGAGGGGGTCCGGGATTACCTGCGCAACACCTTGATGAGCGGCGGCCAGCCGGCCACGGATGAGACACTGTCCACCCTGGCCGATGCCATCACCGCAGTGGAATGCTATCTGGAGGATCTGGATTCAGGGCAGGGAGATCCGGACGCCATGATAGAACTGGGCCGCTCGGCCCTGGCCCGTCTGGGTGTCGAGGGCATGACGGACGAGGCCACGGAGGCCCTGTTCCCGGATCTGTCCGAGGTGCCGCAGGCGCCGGAAGAACCGGCAGACCTGGACGAGACACTCCTGGCCGAAGGGGAGCTGGAACTGCCGGACCTGGAACCTCCTGAGACGACGCCTGAGGAGGTCGAACCCGAGACCGTGCTGACGGATACCGGGGATGAGGATCGCACCCTGGTGACGCCAGGTCGCCTGCCCGAGGAACAGGAGGACTGGCCGCCGTCGTTCCTGGGCGAATCCGATGTTACTCCGGAAGAGATCCCTGAAGAACCCTTGCCCGAGTGGGAGGACCAGACCCTGCGGCTTGAGCCGCTTGAGCCGCTTGAGCCGCTTGAGCCGCTTGAGCCGCTTGAGCCCGAGCCCGAGCCCGAAACAACATCTGAAACCACCGGCGACGAGGTCTACGGCACCGAATCCCTGGCGGTGTTCGCCGGTGAGCCCGACGACGACATCCTGGAGATCTTCCTGGAGGAGGCTGCCGAGGAACTGGAACGCCTGCAGACCTGGCTGCCCCGCTGGCAGGCCAATCCGCAGGACGAAGAGGCCCTGACCACCATGCGGCGCTCCTACCACACCCTCAAGGGCAGTGGTCGTCTGGTGGGTGCGGAGTTGCTGGGCGAGTTTGCCTGGGCCAACGAGAATCTGATCAACCGTGTCATTGACCAGGCCATTCCCGTGGACGAATCGGTGCTGAGCCTCGCCGAGACCTCCTTGACGGTGCTGCCCCAGTTGGTGGGACAGATCCGCGGGGAGGGGGGGCCGGACGTCAACGTCCATGCACTGATGGATCGGGCGCGGCGTTTGGCATCGGGGCAGGGAGACAGGTCCGCGCCCCTGCCCGCAGTCGAGCCTCCTGGGTTGATGGAGCACGAGCCAGTGCCCGCAGCATCCACGGATGCCGAACCGGACGCTGAGACGGCCATGGAGCCGCGCATGGATCCGGCGCTGTTCGATATCTACCGCACCGAGACCGAGCAGCATCTGCACACCCTGGAAGGCCTGATCGCTCAGGGTCGGCGGGAGGTGGAGGGACTGCCGATAAGCGAATCCCTGCAGCGCACCGTTCACACCCTCAATGGCAGTGCCCGCGCCGCCGACGTGCCCGAAGTCTCGGGTGTTTGCAGTGCCTGCGAGCGCTACCTGCGTGCCGTGGGGGAGGACGATAATCCGCGCCTGCCCGCGGACTCGCTGGACGAACTGGAGCAGATGCTCACCCACGTCCGTGTCGTGCTGGAGGCTCTGCTCCAGCCGGCGGGGTCCTGGGTGCCCGACGGGGCGGCACTGGAGGCCCGTTTCCAGGCGTTGTACGAAGAGGCGCTGGCGCGGCAGGAGGAGGCCCGTCAGGCCCGCAGTCACGATGAGGGGTTCGCCGAAAACGAAGGCGCCGATGTGGAAGGTGCCGACGTGGAAGATGCCGACGTGGAAGGCGCCGGGGAACCCGACGATGAGCTCATGGACATCTTCCTGGAAGAGGCCAGCGACATCCTCAACGAGGTGGATACCACCCTGGAGCGCTGGGGCGAGAGCCTGGATGACCAGGAACTGATCAACGAATTCCAGCGGCAGCTCCACACCCTCAAGGGGGGCGCGCGCATGGCGGGGATCACCGCCATCGCCGATCTGAGCCACGCCCTGGAAAGCCTGATGATCGCCATTTCCGAGGGGGAACGCGAGGCTCAGTCATCCATGCTGGACACCGTTCACCAGGGTGTTGACCGCCTGACCAGTATGGTGGAGCGGGCGCAGCGGGGTGAGCCTGTCCCGGTGGCCCCCGAACTGGTGGCGCAGCTGCACGACATGCGCGCGGGCGAGCCCGGCCCGGTGTTGGAACCAACGCCTGAGCCGGTACAGGAAGAGCCCGAGGTCCCTCCACCGGAAACCTCAGTGCCCATCCCGCCACCCCAGCCGTTCATGCCCGAGCCGGAGCCCGCTCCGGCCACACGCGCCGCTGCGGGGGGGCAGGAACAGGTGCGGGTGCGCGCCGATGTGCTGGATAACCTGGTCAACTTTGCGGGCGAGGTCAGCATCTACCATGCTCGCATGGAGCAGCAGATCACCGCATTCGGATTCAACCTGGGGGAGCTATCCCAGACCATCGCCCGGTTGCGCGAGCAGTTGCGCAAGCTGGAAATGGAAACCGAGGCGCAGATCCTGTTCCGGCACGAGCAGGAGCAGGGTGAGGATGCCAAGTGGCAGGAGGACTTCGACCCCCTGGAACTGGATCGTTATTCCAATATCCAGCAACTGTCACGGGCCCTGGCGGAGAGTGTCAACGACCTGGTGAGTATTCAGGATCTGCTCTCCGATCAGGTGCGTGATTCCGAAACCCTGTTGCAACAGCAGTCGCGCGTCTCCACCGAGTTGCAGGAAGGGCTGATGCATACCCGAATGGTGCAGTTCGACACCATGGCACCGCGGCTGCGCCGCATCGTGCGCCAGACGGCCACGGAACTGGGCAAACGGGTGGAACTGGACATCGAGGGGGAGGCCAGCGAACTGGACCGCTCCGTGCTCGAGCGCATGGTGGCGCCCCTGGAACACATGCTGCGCAATGCCATCGCCCACGGCATCGAGCCCCCGGAAAAACGCCTCGCCCAGGGCAAGGAGCCTGTGGGTCGCATCCTGCTGCGGGTCAGCCGTGAAGGTTCCGAAGTGGTTCTGCAGGTGCGGGATGACGGCGCCGGCATTCCGCTGGAGATGGTGCGGGAGAAGGTGCAACGCCTGGGGATGGTGCGTGACATGGCGTCCCTGTCGGACCACGACCTGATGCAGTTCATCCTGGAATCGGGCTTCTCCACCGCCGATCAGGTGAGCCAGATCTCGGGCCGCGGGGTGGGCATGGACGTGGTCAATAGCGAAATCAAGCAACTGGGCGGCGTACTGGCCATCGACAGCACCCAGGGAGAGGGCACCATCTTTACCGTGCGCCTGCCCTTCACCCTGGCCATCACCCAGTCATTGCTGGTGCAGACCGGGGAGGACGTCTACGCCGTGCCCCTGTCCAGTATCGAGGGCATCGTGCGCATGCGTGCCCGGGATCTGGCCGCGCTGTATGCGGAGCAGGACCCCCAGTACGAATATGCCGGCAATCAGTATGAGGTGAAGCACCTGGGGGCGCTGCTGGATGTCTCCCAGCCCCTGTTGCACAACCCGGATACCATGTTCCCGGTGCTGCTGGTGCGCTCTGGCGATGTGCGCATTGCTCTGCAGGTGGATAACCTCCAGGGCAGTCGGGAGGTGGTGATCAAGTCCGTGGGGCCGCAGGTGGCCAAGGTCAAGGGCATCTCCGGCGCCACCATCCTCGGGGACGGCCGGGTGGTGATGATCCTGGATATCCCCGCCCTGGTGCGGGCCGGCGCCGGTGTGCAGCTGGTCTATCACGGCGATGGCCAGCCCGGCGCGGAGGAGTCCCGGGCCACCATCATGGTGGTGGATGATTCCATCACCATCCGCAAGGTGACGGCCCGGGCCCTGGAGCGCCACCATTATCAGGTGCTGACCGCCAAGGACGGCCTGGATGCCCTCGCCCTGCTGCAGGACACCGTGCCGGACCTGATCCTGCTCGACATCGAGATGCCGCGCATGGACGGTTTTGAGCTGGCCACCCACGTGCGTAACGATGTGCGTCTGAATCACATTCCCATCATCATGATCACCTCCCGCACCGGCGACAAGCATCGGCAGCGGGCCATGGAGATCGGCGTGAATCACTACCTGGGCAAGCCCTATCAGGAAACCGACCTGCTCAACCACATCCAGGGGTTGCTGGAGGCCCAAGGCTCCCGATGAGCAATCAACAGCCGGACAGCGTCAATTGTTTCATCATCTCACTGCAGGAGCAGAACCTGCTGCTGCCCCAGTCGGTGGCGGTGGAAGTGGTGACCCAGCAGGTGGTGAGGAGTGTGCCTGGTGCCCCCGCGTGGCTGCGCGGGGTCTTCGACTGGCGCCAGGCCCAGGTCCCCATCGTCTCCCTGGACACCCTGCTGCAGGTGCCCGAGGAGCGTCAGACCCGCATCAACCGTTTCGTGGTGCTGCATGGTGTGGAACGCCATGCAGGCCTGGAATATTACGGCTTGCAGGTGCGGGGCATCCCCCATCCCGTGAAGCTCAGCCCTGCCGATATCGAACTGGAGCCGCGCCGCGAAGAGGACCCATCGGTGATTGCCGCCCGGGTGCGTGCCAGTGGGGTGCTGTGCATCATCCCCGCCTTCGAGATGATGGAGGACATGCTCGAGGCCGGGCTCAAGGGGCTTTGATCAGCCCATGTCCCCCCACAGGGACTGGATGATGGCCAGGGCCGCTACACCGGCGGTCTCGGTGCGCAGCACCCTCGGGCCCAGTCGCACCGGGCTCAGGCCGCAGTGACGGGCCTGGGCAATCTCACCTTCCTCCAGTCCGCCCTCGGGGCCGATCAGCAGCGTGACCGCCCGGGGCTGATCCCTGGATGCCGCCAGATCCCCAAGACCTGATGTGGCCTCCGGGTCCAGTACCAGCGACCATGAGGCGACTTCCTGCGCCTCGCGCCCCGGCTGCTCGTCCAGCCACTGGCTCAGGGGCAGGGGGGGCAGCAACTTCGGGATATCCGTGCGACCGCTTTGCTCGCAGGCGCTGATGATCACCCCACGCCAATGGTCCAGGCGCTTTTGCATGCGTTTCGGGTCGTCATGGGTCACGCTGCGCCTGGCCACCAGCGGCTGAATCCGGCTCACCCCCAGCTCCGTGGCCTTTTGCAGGCTGTAGTCCATGCGGTCCCCCTTGGCGATACCCTGCAGCAGGGTCACGCGCAGCGCCGGGCGGGTGTCCCGGGGGCGATGTTCATCAATGTGCACCCGGGAGGCCCTGCGTTCGGCCTGGGTGAGGGTGACGGCATATTCGCCGCCTTCGCCGTTGAAGAGTATCAGCGGTGCCCCTACCCGCAGCCGCAGCACCTGCACCACATGCCGGTGGGCGCGTTCGTCCAGGGCGATCTCTTCGCCGGTTTGCAGGGGTTGATCGATGAAGCAGCGTGGGATGCGCATGGCCAGGGTCCGGTGGCTGTCACGGGGAGGCGGCTCACCTTACCCTTTGTGCCGGCCGTGCTCCAGTCCCGGCTTATCCGCCCGTGTCTTCTCGCCAACGGTCCATGGCCCGATAGCTCAGGGCCTCCATGAGATGCGCCTGCTGGATGGTCGCCTGTTCATCCATGTCCGCCAGGGTACGAGCCACCCGCAGGATGCGGTGATAGCTGCGGGCCGACAGCCGGAACCGGTCCATGGCCTGTTCCAGCAAGCGTCGGTTTTCTGCGCTCAGTTCCGTCAGTCGCTCCAGTTCGCGACCGGAGAGGGCCGTATTCAGGCAGCCCTGTCGCGCCAGCTGCCCCTCGCGACAACGGAGCACCCGGGCTCGCACGGTGGCGCTGGACTCCGGGGTGGGGCCGGCGTCCATGAGTAGATCCCGGGGCAGGCGCGGCACCTCGATGCACAGGTCGATGCGATCCAGCAGGGGTGCCGAGATGCGTCCGCGCTGACGCCTGCGTTGTTCCGGTGTGCAGCGGCATTGCGGCCCCAGGTCGCAGTCATATCCCTGAGGGCAGGGGTTCATGGCCGCCACCAGTTGAAACCGCGCGGGAAACTCCGCCTGATGTGCCGCCCGGGAGATGGTGATCTGGCCGGTCTCCAGGGGCTCGCGCAGCACGTCCAGCACCCGTCGGTCGAACTCGGCCATCTCATCGAGGAAAAGAATGCCGTGATGGGCCAGGGAAATCTCCCCGGGACGCGGTCGTGAGCCACCTCCCACCAGGGCCACCCCGGAGGCCGTGTGATGCGGCGACCTGAATGGCCGGGTGCGCCAACGACGGGTGTCGATCCCCTGCTGGCTGATGGCGTGCAGGGCAGCGGTCTCCAGGGCCTCGGCCTCGCTCATGGGGGGCAACAAGCCCGGCAGGCGACTGGCCAGCATGGTCTTGCCGGTGCCTGGTGGGCCGATCATCAGCAGGTGATGGGCGCCGGAGGCGGCCGCCTCCAGGGCGCGCCGGGCCTGGGGCTGGCCGCGCACGTCCGCCAGGTCGGGTAGGGCGGATCCATGATCATCATCGGTGCCCTCGGATCGGCGCGGATGACTGTCCAGGGGCGATTCGCCACATAGATGCCCGCACACCTCCAGCAGATGTCCCGCGGCGATCACGTTCACATCCTCCACCAGCACCGCCTCGTCCGCATCCCCCCGGGGCAGGACCAGTGTTCGCCCCGCCTGGTGGGCGGCCATGGCCGCCGGCAGCACGCCACGCACCGGGCGCAACTCGCCGGTGAGACCCAGTTCGCCCAGGAATTCGCTGTTACGGATGGAGGCCATGGGGATCTGCCCCGAGGCGGCCAGGATGCCCAGTGCAATGCCCAGATCGAAGCGGCCGCCATCCTTGGGCAGGTCGGCAGGGGCCAGGTTCACGGTGATGCGCCGGGCGGGAAACTCGAAGCCGCTGGTCTGCAGTGCGGCCCGCACCCGGTCGCGGCTCTCCTTCACGGCGGCCTCGGGCAGGCCCACCATGGCAAAGCTGGGCAGGCCATTGGCCAGGTGCACCTCGATATGCACCGGAGGCGCCTGGATGCCCAGTTGCGCCCGGCTGGCGATGACAGCAAGATTCATGGATCCTTCCATCGGGTCTCGTCCTTGAAGACCGCAGACTATACGCGGCCACAAGGCGGTGGCAAGTGCCACCGCCCGGGACGGGTTGGCCTCACCGGGCCAGCACCCTCACCAGCACCACGCCCCGTTGGGAGAACAGGATCTCGTAGTCCTCCAGCCGCTCCAGGGAGTCCTGCTTGGTGACCGCCACTTCGCCCACCTCGGGCTCTCGGCGCTCCACGCTGCGCTCTGCATAGATGTTGAAGCTCGGGTTGTGCAGGCGCCACATGACCACCGTATCGGGCAGATCGCGGGCGGCCAGGCCCGCTTCCTTGATGGGGGCCTGTTGCAGGCCGGCGGCGGCCGGGAGCAGCAGACCGGCCACGCCCACGTTCATCACCAGGCCCAGCAGGAAGATGCGCCAGGCCCGGGCCATGCGCCGGTCGAACATGAAGAACACCGCCGCCACGGTGGCAATGGCGAAGAAGGCATGCCAAAGCGGCCCGAAGTGCTGTGGGTAGTCGCTCAGCAGGGCCAGGATGAAGTCATCGTCCACATGGGGCTTGATCAGCCCCACCAGCTCCGGCAGGGCCAGCAGGGCGCCGAACAGCAGGGCCGGGGGCAGGAACAGCAGGAAGCGGCTGCGCACCGCGTCCAGGTGCATGGCCATGAGGATGAACAACGGCGTCACGCCATAGAAGATGTAGTGGGGCAGCTTGGTGCTGGCCAGGGAGAACAGGGCCAACACGAACAGGAACCACAGCAGCAGATAGCCCTGCAGGTCATCCCGGAAGCGTTCCTTGAGTTCCACAAAGCTGCGCAGCATTACGGTGGTGTAGGGGAGCATCACCACCAGCAGCACCGGCAGATAGTAAAAGATCGGCCCACTGTGGCTCTCCATGGGCTCCAGGAAGCGCTGCAGGTTGTGCTCCAGGAAGAACCCGAGCAGGAAGCCCGGCCCCTCCCGCCAGGTGATGGCCAGATACCAGGGCAGCACCAGCAGCAAGAAGAGCAGGATGCCCAGGGGGTTGAAGGCGGCCTTCAGCCAGTCCCGCCAGCGGCCCTTGAGGGCATAGAAAATCAGGCTGACCGCCAACGGGATGACCACCGCCACTGGCCCTTTGGTGAGAAAACCCAGGCCCATGCAGGCGAAGGCCAGGTATACCCAGCGGTGACCGCCCTCCCGGAAGTGCAGGAAGATGGCGAACATGGCCCCGGCAATGAACAGGTTCAGGGCGGCATCGGCGATGGCCCCGCGACCCACGATGATGATGCCGATGGTGGTGGCACCGATGATGCCCGCGGCCAGGGCCGTGTGGTGGTCCAGCACGCGACGGGTGAAGGCCCAGATGAGCAGCATCCAGCCGGCCGAGGCCAGGGCCGAGGGCAGTCGCAGGGCGAACTCGTTCAGCCCCAGGGCGCTCACGCTCAGGGCCTGTAGCCAGTAGATCAGTATCGGCTTATCATAACGCGGCTCGCCGAACAGGTAGGTGGCCAGAAAATCCCCGCGCTCCAGCATGTTCCGGGTGGCCTCGCTGAAGGCGCCTTCGTCCAGGTCGAACAGGGCGAAACCGTCCAGGTTGTAGAAAAAGCCCGTGAACAGGGCGGCCAGGAACAGCACCCACAGCCAGCGCAGTGAGAGTTGATCCAGATCGGGACTCAGGGGGTCGGCAAAGCGGGACATGCCATCGGACCTGTCGGGACGAGTGAAAGGGCCGACAGTCTACCAAACAGCGCCGCCGCGCTCTGCCTTCAGTTACCCATGCCTCACCTCAGACTGCTCACCTCCATTGCCATTTTCGGCGCCTTTGTTGTCTTCGTGGAACTGGCCTACGGTTGGTCACGGGTATTGGCGCCCTGGGCCGAACTCTCCTGGGGCCTGGTCATCGTGGCCGCACTGCTGGCCGGGCTGACCTATGTCCTGCGCACCCTGCGACTGTACGACTATTATCGGCCAGTGATGAGGGGCCGCTTTGGTGCCTGCCTGCGCCTCACCCTCACCCATAATCTGCTGAATAATCTGCTGCCCATGCGCACCGGGGAGTTGAGCTTTCCGCTGCTCATGGCGCGTTACTTCCAGGTTCCACCACTGAACTCCGTGCCGGTGCTGCTGTGGTTCCGGTTGATGGATCTTCACACCCTGGGATTTTTCGCCCTGCTGGCCCTGGGCAGTCATGCCCTGGGGGTGGGGCCGGCCCTCGCACTGTCGCTCATGTGGCTGGCCACCTTGCCGCTCATCCGCCGGATGGCACCTTTCTTGATTGCCCGGATCGAACCCTGGGAGGACCGTCGTCTGGCATCCCTGATGCTCAGGGCCTTGCAGGCCCTGCCCGAGTCGCCCCGGGCATTCTGGCGTGCCTGGGGCTGGACCATGGGCAATTGGGCCGTCAAACTTGCCGTCTTTGTCTGGGTGCTGGCCCTGTTTCTGGAAGCCCCCGCCCCGGCCCTGTGGCTGGCCGTGATCGCCGGTGACCTCACCAGTGTGCTGCCGGTGCATGGCGTCGGCGGGGCCGGAACCTACGAGGCCGGTGTCATGGCGGCCCTGCTACCCTTCGGGGTGTCCGCCCAGGATGCCCTGGCGGCCGCCATCAACCTGCATCTTTTCCTGCTGGGATCAACCCTAGTCGCCGGCGCCCTGGTGCCCTGGCTCCCGGCGACCCGAGGAGAGACCTGATGTCCAAACCGCTGCCCGTCGAACCTTCGTCACAGGAATCCAGCCCGGGCGAGGGCCTGGGCTATGCCATGTATGCCACCGAGGAGGGGTTGTCCCTGTCCCTGGTGGTGCCCATGTACAACGAGCAGGACAACGTGCTCCCCCTCGTGGAGCGCATCCACGAGACCCTGGCGGCACAACCCATCCCCTGGGAGGTGGTGCTGGTGGATGACGGCAGCGCCGATGCCACTCCCGACCGCATGCTGGAGCAGCGCAAGCTTCGCGGCCCCCATGTGCGTGTGGTGTGCCTGCAGCGCAACTTCGGGCAGACCGCGGCCATGCAGGCGGGCATTGATCATGCCCGGGGCAGCATCATCGCCACCCTGGACGGGGATCTGCAGAACGACCCCGGCGACATCCCCGCCATGGTCCGTCGCCTGCTGGAGGAGGATCTGGACATGGTGGCGGGCTGGCGCAAGGATCGTCACGACGACCTGTGGAAGCGCAAGATCCCCTCACGCATCGCCAACAAGCTGATCCGCTGGACCACCAAGGTCAATCTGCACGACTACGGCTGCAGCCTGAAGGTGTTCCGCGCCAACATCCTCAAGGGGGTGCGGCTGTATGGGGAGATGCACCGTTTCATCCCGGCCTGGTTCGCCACCCAGACATCGCCCCGGCGCATCCGCGAGCACGTGGTCACGCACCATGCCCGGGCCCACGGGGACTCCAAGTACGGTATTTCCCGCACCTTTCGGGTGATTCTGGATCTGCTGTCGGTCTATTTCTTCATGCGCTACAAGGCCCGGCCTGGGCATTTCTTCGGCTCCATCGGCCTGGTCTTCGGTGGGTTGGGCTCGGTGATCCTGGGCTATCTGTTCCTGGTGAAGGTGCTGCTGGGTGAGAGCATCGGCACACGGCCGCTGCTGTTCGTGGGGGTGATGTGCGTGCTGGTGTCGGTGCAACTGTTGACCACCGGCGTGCTCAGCGAACTCATGGCCCGCACCTATTTCGAATCCGGCCGCATCCGCTCCTATGTGGTTCGCGCTGGCGGCTATGAGCGCGCCGAGCAGGCCGACTGGCATCGTGCAGGTTGATGCCGGGCCGCCTTTGATGTGGGTCATGGACTTCGCCTTTCGCCATGGCGCGAAGGGTTTGAGTGGTTTATTAGTAAATACTAATTAATCGACCCATCAGCGGTCTCGATAGGCCCCGTTACGCAGCGCGGCGTTCCGCCGCCCGCCGGGGCCTTCCTCCGCGACACCTCCCGAGGAGTCATTCGTGTCAAGACCCCTTGTCTGCTCTTTCCTGCTCGGAATCATGCTGACCCTGTTGATGGCACCTGTCCTGGCACAGGAGCCGGGCCAGTCGCCGGCGGCAGATACCCTGGATGCCCCCACCATGCTGCTGGAGAGCACTGCGGATCATCGCAAGTTCGAACAGCTCAGTGGTCCGTTCGAGTCTGGTCCCGATGTCACCCGGGCCTGCCTGGAGTGCCATACCGAGGCGGCCCTTCAAGTCCATCGCAGCATCCACTGGACCTGGGAGTATGATCAGCCGGAAACCGGCCAGAAGCTGGGCAAACGCTTTGCCCTCAATAATCTGTGCCTGGGGATTGCGGGCAGCGAGGAACGTTGCAGCTCCTGTCACACGGGTTACGACTTCGACGGTGCTGACTTTGATTTCACCGCCGAAGAAAAGGTGGACTGCCTGGTGTGCCACGACACCACCGGCACCTACGTGAAGTTCCCCGTGGGCGGCGGCCATCCGCCCGCCGAGGACAGGGTCTTCCGTGGCACCCTCTTCAAGGCACCGGATCTGGCCGAGGTGGCGCAGAACGTGGGCAAGACCAGCCGCGAGACCTGCGGTTCCTGTCACTTTGAGGGGGGCGGGGGTGATGCGGTCAAGCATGGGGACCTGGACAGCACACTGTTGTCTCCCGCCCATTCCGTGGACGTGCACATGTCACCGGACGGGCTGGATTTCAGTTGCTCCACCTGCCATGAATTCAGCGGGCATATCCAGGAAGGCAGTCGCTACCATGTAACCGCCAAGGCCGAGGGTGGCATCAGCGTGCCTGGGCGCGAGAGCGAACGCCCATCCTGCGAGTCCTGCCATGGCACCGAGCCCCACGACACCCGCATCCACGACAAGCTCAATCAGCACGTGGAGCGCATCGCCTGTCAGACCTGCCACGTGCCGGAAATCGCCCGGGGCGGGATGCCCACCAAGATCTCCTGGGACTGGTCCACTGCGGGCGAGCGGGACGAGGATGGGCGCCCCATCGTGCGCAAGGATCAGCAGGGCAACGTGATATATGACGGCATGAAGGGGAGCTTCGGCTGGGACGAGGACTATCCCCCCCTCTACCGCTGGTTCGACGGCAACATGCGCTACACCCTGCTGGGTGACCGCATCGACCCGGGCCAGCCGGTGGAAGTGAACTTCCCCGAGGGCAGCCCCGATGACCCGCGCGCCCGCATCTGGCCTTTCAAGGTCATGGAGGGGCGCCAGCCCTATGACACGCAGTTCGAGACCCTGCTCCTGGCCCACCTGTTCGGCCGGGACGACAATGCCTTCTGGCGGGGTTACGACTGGGACAAGGCCATCACCTCGGGCATGGCCGAGGCCCGCCGTGCCGGTCAGACCGATGCGACCTACAGCGGCAGTTTCGATTTCGTGGACACCCGCATGTACTGGCCGGTGAATCACATGGTGGCGCCCAAGGAGCAGGCCTTGAGCTGCGAGTCCTGCCACAGCACGGACGGGCGCCTGGCGGATCTGCCCGGGCCCTACATTCCAGGGCGGGATCGTCATCCCTGGATCGAACCCATCGGCTGGACGGCCGTGATCCTCACCCTGCTGGGCGTGCTGGGCCACGGCGGGGTCCGTTACTGGCTCCATCGCCGCCGCTACCACTGACGAGTGCATACCATGAGTTCAGTTCGTATCTTCACCCTGTATGAGCGTTTCTGGCACTGGAGCCAGGCGGTGCTGATCTTCGGCCTGTTGCTCACGGGGTTCGAGATCCACGGCACCTACGGGCTGCTGGGCTACAACACCGCGTTCTCCATCCATATCGTGCTGGCCTGGGCGCTGATCGTGCTGTGGGCCTTCACCATCTTCTGGCATGTGGTCACCGGTGAGTGGCGCCAGTACGTGCCCACGCACCGGGGCATGCTGGCGGTGATGATGTACTACGCCTACGGGATCTTCTCGGGGGAGGCCAAGCCCTATACCCAGACGCCTGCGTCCAAGCACAATCCGCTGCAGCGCATGGCTTATTTCAGCTTCAAGGCGGCCATTGCCCCGGCGCTGTGGATCTCGGGTCTGCTGTTACTCTTTTATGCCGCCTGGCGCGGGACGGCGCTGGAGGGCCTGCTCCCTTTCGCCACCGTGGCCTATGTGCATGTGGCCGCGGCCTTCGGGTTGCTGGTCTTCATCATTGGCCATGTCTACATGGCCGGCACCACGGGTGATCCCTGGTATGCCTACCTGAAATCCATGTTCACCGGGAAGAAGGAAGGCCGCTCGGACAGCCACTGAAGTCAGGGGCCGTCGAGTCCCTGAAACAAAAGAACCCCGCCAAGGCGGGGTTCGCATCACTCAATTCTGTTGTCAGGTCTGCTGGGTTCGGCAGGCTTGCGCCCCCGGGCCTTCAGCCTGATCAGGCGGGCTGGACGTTCGCCGCAGCCATGCCCTTGGGCGTGGTCTGGGTCTCAAAAGAGACCTTCTGGCCTTCGGCCAGCGTACGGAAACCACCGCCTTCGATGGACGAGAAATGTACAAAGACATCCTTGCCGCCATCGTCGGGGGTGATGAACCCAAAGCCCTTGCTTTCGTTAAACCACTTCACGGTACCAGTCAGCACTTCAGTATTACCTCGATCAAAAGAACAAAAGAGCAGAGCGAGTGAAGTCCATACCATCAAGCGATTCAGGCCCGTCCAGTCAGGGCTTTCACAATGTCTGCTCGCTCGATCATACGCCTGACCCTGGTTGGATGCTATAACTGTTTCACATTTTTGCGTTCCAGTGATCCAGTTCTCCTCACGGGCGGCACGCCACCACGCCACCACGGCCCCGACGGCAAAACCATGTCCTCACCCCAGGTTTCCCGGCACGACCCGGCGCATCGGTCACAGCGTTCCAGCCCCGACGTCCGGATCACACCGACTGATTCCCCGGAGCACCGTCGCCTTGTCTGGCTGGCCGGCCCGGCCGAGCCCATGCAGGCGCTGGCATGGGACTGGTGCGCCGGTTTGTCCGCAACCATGCGGATGGCCTGGGTGGGAGCCGCACCGGCCTCGCCGGCCTCGTACCCACACCTGCCCTCGGCCCAGGCCGATACCTTGCTGGGGCGGACGCTGGATGCGCTGATTCTGGACGCCACGGCCGGCTTGCATCCCGACGCCCTGGGAGCTGCGACGGGTGCAGTGCGCGGGGGTGGCGTGGTCCTGTTGATCCTGCCCCGACGCCAGGCAGAGGTCTCCCGTTTCGGGCAGCGGTGTCTGCGTGTTCTGGGGGACTCGGGGCTGTTGCCGCTGAATCCGTCACGGGAGAGCCTGACGGCCCGGGACCTGCCTTTGCCTTTCACCCTGCCAGTCGGCATGCCCCGGACGCCCGATGCGGATGACTGCCTCACAGGGGATCAGCATCAGGCTGTCCAGGCCCTGGAGCGCCTGGCCCATGGCCGGGCCGGACGCCCGCTGGTGCTCACCGCCGACCGGGGACGGGGCAAATCCGCGGCCCTGGGCATCGCTGCCGCCCGTCTGCTGGCGGCCCGTCGGGGACTGCCGATGACGCATGCCCCTTACCGCATCCTGGTCACTGCGCCTCGTCTTGCTTCGGTGGCGCCGGTGTTCGCTCACGCTCGGGGCGGTCTGGGGGAGGACTCTTCGGGCGCGGCGCGTGATCGGGGCCATCGGCTGGAGGTGCCCGGTGCCGTTCTGGAATATCGTCCCCCTGACGAGGCCTGTGACACCCCTGCGGATCTGCTGCTGGTGGATGAGGCTGCCGGGATCCCCGTCCACTGGCTTGTCCGACTGCTGGAGGGGCATCAGCGGGTCGCCTTTTCCACGACCATCCATGGCTATGAGGGGGCCGGGCAGGGGTTTGCGACCCGGTTCCAGGGGATTCTGCGGAGCCGTGCCCCGCAGACCCGCTATCTGCACCTGACCCAGCCGATCCGCTGGGCGGCGGATGACCCGGTGGAGGCCCTCATGGATCGTTTGCTGATGCTCAGCGCTCGACCGGCCGAGGTGGGGCATGAGGCCCGCCCAAACCCTGGGGAGGGCATGGTCCAGGTGCTCTCACCTTCTCTGTGGCTGGAGGACGAACTCCTGCTGGAGCAGGTTTTCGGTCTGCTGGTGCTGGCCCATTACCGCACCCGTCCCTCGGATCTGCAGCGCCTGCTGGATGACTCCGGACTTCAGGTACTGGCCTGGCGCCATCAGGGGCAGGTGGTTGCCGTGGCGCTGCTGGCGCGGGAAGGGGGGCTGGATGACGAACTGACCCGGGCCGTTGCTCAGGGGCGCCGCCGGCCCCAGGGGCATTTTCTGCCGGTGGGGATGATTCTCCATGGTGGTGCCCCGCCGGCCTCGGGCCGTCTTCATTATGAGCGGGTGGTGCGGATTGCCGTGCATCCGCAGTTGCAACGGCAGGGCCTGGGCACGGCCCTGCTGAGGCGGGTGGTGGATCATGCGTGCCAGGGGGGCGCCGACCTGGTGGGAGCGGGCTTTGGGGCCACGCCGGAGCTCCTGGATTTCTGGCGCGGCGAGGGGTTTGAAGTCACTCGCATCGGCGTCAAGCCGGAGGTGAGCAGTGGTGGCTGGGGCGCCACGTTACTGCGCCCACTCACCCAGGCCGGTAGAGAGGCCATGGAACCGGCGCGCAGCCACTTCGTTCGCGGTCTGCCGCGGCTGCTGGCCGGTCCCTTGCGTTCCATGGACGCGGACCTGGCGCTTGCCCTGGGTGCCGGTTCGGGCGCTCCGCCGCCCGAGCCCCGGGATATCCCGGCCCTGGAGGCCTTCGCCCGTTGGCAGCGCCCCTTCGAGGCCTGCCTTCCCGAACTGGATGCCCTGATCCGCTGGGGCCTGGCCGATCCGGCTCGCCTTGCCGGGTTGCCCCGGGCGCAACGACACGCACTGGTGATGTGCCTGCTGCAGCAACGTTCCTGGGAGGCGACGGCCCGGGCGCTGGGGGTGTCGGGGCGCAAATCGGTGATCCGATGTCTGCGTGAGGCGGTGGAAGGGGTTGCCAAGCGGTTTTGGGCCGCTTAAGATCAAGACCAAGTGAACAACACAACTATTCGGATCGCCATTTAATGTTCGGTCACATGGTCAGCGTACGGGTACTGGTAGTCGTGGAAACACCACGGCCCGGGAGCCTGTTGCGCTGACGATCTGACCACACCGATCCGATTCCTGCAAAAACCCCCGGGTACCCCCCGGGGGTTTTTGCGTTATGGCCGCCCAAAAAAGACAGGATTCAGCAGGAGACTGACCCCATGCCGCCCAGCCAAGCCGCCACCGCCGACGGGGCTCAAGCCCCGGATCAAGCCCCTTCCAACGGTGCCGACGCCGTTATCCAGATCCTGCGGCGCCATGGTGTCGACACCGCATTCGGTTATCCCGGTGGGGCCATCATGCCCCTTTACGATGCGCTGGCCCGGCAACCCGGCGCCTTGAAGCACATCCTCACCCGCCATGAACAGGCCGCCGGTTTCGCCGCCAATGGCTTTGCCCGGTCCTCCGGGCGCCTGGGGGTGTGCATTGCCACGTCCGGCCCCGGCGCCACCAACCTCATCACCGCCATTGCCGACGCCCACATGGACTCGGTGCCCCTGCTGGTGATCACCGGCCAGGTGCCCACCGGACTCATGGGCACTGATGCATTTCAGGAGACCGATGTCCTGGGTCTGACGCTTCCCATCACCAAGCACAGCTACCTGGTCCGCCGGGTGGAGGATCTGCCCGGCATCCTGGAAGAGGCCATCTGGCTGGCTCAGGAGGGGCGTCCCGGACCGGTCTGGGTGGACATTCCCAAGGACGTGCAACTGGCCCCCTTGCCCGGGGCGTCATGGGCGTCCGCCGAGACCGGTGTTGCCCATGAAGCCCCAGCCCTTGATGAGCAGGGATTGGCCCAGGCCCGCGCGCTGCTGGCCGAAGCGGATCAGCCCATCATCTATGCTGGCGGCGGCGTGGTGCTGGCCGAGGCAGTGGAGGCCTTTCGCGACTTCGTCGAGACCACCGGGGCGCCGGTGGTCACCACTCTCAAGGGGCTGGGCCTGCTGGTGGCGGATCATCCCCTGAACATGGGCATGCTGGGCATGCACGGAGCGCCCTGTGCCAACCGGGCGGTGCAGGCCTGTGATCTGTTGGTGGTGGTGGGGGCGCGCTTTGATGACCGGGCCACCGGGCGGCTGGCGGATTTTGCTCCCCATGCCCGGGTGATCCATATGGACGTGGATGCCGCCGAGGTTTCCAAGCTGCGCCCGCCCCAGGTGTCGGTGCTGGGGGATCTGAATCGCCTGCTGCCGGCCCTGGCCACGCCCGCGTCCACCGAGGTCTGGCGGCACCATTGCGCCGAGCTGCGCCGGGTGGGGGATTTTCGTCTGCCGCCGGAAAAGGGGGATACTTTCCCGGCACTGCGCTTTCTCAGGCGCCTCTCCGAGCAGGGCAATGCCCAGGTCCATATCGCCTGTGATGTGGGTCAGCACCAGATGTGGGTGGCCCAGTTCCATGGTTTTGGGCACCCGCGTCGACACCTCACCAGTGGTGGCCTGGGGGCGATGGGTTTTGGTCTGCCAGCGGCCATTGGCGCCCAGATGGCGCACCCCAGCGCCCAGGTGATCAATATCAGCGGCGACGGCTCTTTCATGATGAATGTGCAGGAGTTGGCCACCCTGCGCCGTTACAACCTGCCGGTGAAGATGGTGGTGTTCGATAACCAGTATCTGGGCATGGTGCGCCAGCAGCAGGAGCTCTTCTATGAGGGACGCCTGGCGGAGGTGGATCTGTCCGATAACCCGGATTTCGTCCAGGTGGCCCAGGCCTTCGGTATCCCGGCGCTGCGCATTGAAGGCGTGGATTCGGTGGATGCCGCCATTGAGGCCTGCCTGGAAACCCAGGGGCCGTTGCTCCTGCATATCCCGGTGGCCCGTGAACAGAATGTCTGGCCCATTGTGGGGCCGGGCATGTCCAATGACCAGATGATCGAGGAGGAAGTCGCATGAACCCGCAATTCCAGTTACTGGCCCGACCGGCCGATGGCAGTCTTGAGCGCATCTTGCGCACGGTGCGTTCCCGGGGGTTCGAGGTGCGGGACATGCATGTGCGCCTGGACGATGATGGCCATCGTTATCATGTGCGTCTCAAGGTGGCCGGCAGTCGTGACCCGGCCATGCTGGCGCGGCAGCTGGAGAAGCTCTGTGATGTGGAGCATCTGGCGGCGCTGCACACGGCCGGGGCAGCGGATGAACCCGCCAACGCCCCCCGAATGGCCGCCGGCTAGCCCAACGCCCCCGCCCCTGTGTCGGCAGGGCTTTTGTGGGAGCGGGCCTGCCCGCGAATGAATGGCCGCCGATCCTACTGCACTTCCTCCAGCCGCCAGGCGCTGGCGACGCCGGCCAGGGTGACCAGGGAGAGCACCAGGATGGCGGCGGCGGTGCCGGCGAGTTGGGCCACCATGCCGAACAGGCCACCCACCAGGAGCAGGGCGCCGATCAGGGTATTGCTCACGGCGGTGTAGGCGGCGCGGGTCTGCTCGGTGGCCATGTCCACCAGATAGGTCTTGCGGCCCAGGCGGATGCCAGCATGGGCAATGCCCATGATGAACAGATAAACGGCAAAGGCCCAGTGGGTGGCGGCCCAGTCCACCCCCAGGGTGACCAGGGCGAAGACCAGCAGGCCCAGAAGCCCCGCCATGGCCCCGGAAAGCATGAGCACCTGGCGGCTGGATCGATCCGAGAAGCGCCCCCAGAACGGGGCGCTGAGGGCGCCGGCCAGGCCGGTGGCGATGATCAGGATGCCCAGGCCGGAGATGTCACCGGAGCCTTCCTGCTGGGCCAGGATCACGTAGAAGGGCAGGGCCAGGGCGGTGGTCATGAGCAGGGCCCGGGTGATCACGAAATGCCGGAAGGGTCGGTCCGTGCGCATCAGGCTCAGGGAACGCAGGCCCTCGCTGACGGCGTTGCCACCGCCCTCGGTGGCGCCGGGGGCCTCCTTGAGTGCGGCAAAGACCAGGGCGGCCAGCAGCCAGAGTCCGCCGGCGATCATGAGCAGGGCGACGAAGAAGCCGATGCCGGCGTCTTCGCTGGCCTGGAAGGTCAGCCAGACCCCCACGGCCAGGGTGACGGCACCGGCCATGGCCGCTGCATAGCCCATCAGGGTGCCGCGGCGGCGTTTGGCGATGGTCTTGCCGAGCACGTCCTTGGAGGCCACGGAGTTCACGCCCCGGGACAGGGCGAACAGGGTCAGCAGCCCGATGATGGCCCAGCCGGCGGCGGCTCCGGTGAGTGTGAGGGCCACCACGGCCATGAGCATGACCGCCACCCCCTGACCCACGCTGCCCCACACCCAGAACCATTTGCGCACCGACGCTCGGCGGATGTAGGCGGCCACGAACAACTGCGGCAGCAGGGAGCCGGATTCACGGATGGGCACCAGGAATCCGGCCAGTGCCGCCGGGGCGCCCAGGGCGGCCATGAGCCAGGCCAGCACCAGGCGAGCACTGGCCAGTTCATCGCCGATCTTGGAGGCGGTGTTGGAGACCAGATGGACGAAGAAATTCGCCGGCTGCACCCGGCAGGCGGCGTCGGGGATGTCCTTGCAGACCCGGGCGTCCTCGTCTCCGGTGAGGGTTTCGTAGAGTTCCACCACGGGGCGCGAAGGCTGCTGGAAAGGGGGTTGTGCTGACATGGGCAGGATCCTTCAGCGGGCGCGCCACGCCCATGGAGGCTGGCGGCCCTGGATTCGATGGTCCATGGATGGCGCGCGGGGTCAGCCCCGGCTGCGGTTCAGGGGGTTTCCCGGGTCCACCTCGTCACGGAAGGGGCGTTTGCGATCAATATGGGTGTATTGATAGACGTTGCCAATCCAGTTGTTGATCACCGCCTCGGCCGTGTCGTGCCAGGTGTTGTCCAGTTGTTCGATGATGAGCTGCTCGGGAAACTCCGGGGGTACTTCGTTGCGGGCCAGGGCCAGGTTCAACTGTTCACGATGCTCTTCCAGGATCGCCTGACTCTTGAGGCTGAAATAATTCTGCACCACGGGTGGATAATCGGGACGCTCCCCCGCCGCATAGCGCTTGACCTCCCGCTTGTACTCCTTGAGCAGGCTGATGAGGTCGTACTCCGGGTGCCCCTGGAAGAAGACGATACGAAATTCGTCCTCGCTCACCGCCAGATGCACGCCGGCTTCCTCGCTCTCTGCCAGTACCTTGAGTCCGGCGGCCTCGAACTGCTCGCGGGAAACATGGTTGAAGCGGGAGTGGGGCACATCGAAGCGGGTATTCACGCCCGCCACCAGCGGATGAGTGCGATCCACCACACGATGGGAATACACACCCCAGCGCTTGAACCCCAGCGGGCTGCGGGTCTGGCCATAACGGAACTGCATCACCGCATGGGTGGCCAGGCAGGAGCACAGGGTGGAGGTCACGTTCTCGTGGGCCCAGTCAATCACCTGGATCAAGGGCTTCCAGAAGGGCTCCAGTGATAGATCCGGCTGAGTGACATTGGCGCCGGTGATGATCAGGGCGTCCAGGCCCTGCTCCTGGATCTGCTCCCAGGGCTCGTAATAGCGCTCCACGTGTTCGCGGCCCTTGGGGCCGCGCTCCAGGGCATCCAGGGTGAAGGGGTGCAGATAGAACTGGGCGATCTGGTTGCTCTCGCCCACAAGCCGGAAAAATTGGCGTTCGGTGGCCGCCAGGGCGGCATCGGGCATCATGTTCAGCAGCCCGATGTGCATGGCCCGGATGTCCTGGCGCAGGGCGTAGGCACCGGCCAGCACCGTCTGGCCTTCTTGCTGAAGGCGGGAAAACGTGGGCAGTTCGGAGTTGGCGACAAGCGGCATGGTGAGGGTCCCGGTTCGGGGTTCAGAAAGTCTGTCTTTCCAGAGCCTTTTCGATCAACGCGTTGAACTGGTCTTCGCTATGTACCTGTGCCAGTTCATCCGTGGTGATGGTATAGCCGTACTGGTCCGCCAGGGCCTCGTAGCGGGGCAGGCGGTCGCGGAACAGGCGCGGGAACATCCAGCGCACGAATTGATCCGGGTCGATCTGGGCCACGTAACGCAGGTTGTTTTCCCTGAGATAGACCTCCAGCTCCCGGTCCAGGAAGTCCTCCCGGTAATACAGCGGCTTGGGGCTTTCCTCGGCCCGCTGAATCAGCTCTCGCTCGTCCCGGTCCGTGGCCTTGATGTAAATGATGAGGGAGTGCTCGGCCAGCAGTTCCATGACGCCCGGGTCGTCCAGTTCGCACACGCTGCCACCGGCGTCATTCACCACATGGTCGAATCCATAGATCTCGTGAGCCTTGCGGATGAAGTCCGGTACGTCCCGCATGGCGTTCACTTCGCCGTCGTGGTGCAGGCGCTGGCGTCGCTTGAACTCCTTCAGCGACAGGCCGCCCTTCTCCGGGTCGCCCAGCTTGCCCAGAAAGCTGGACACCGGCTGGAGGTTGTCCACCGACAGGTTGTTGACGATGCTGATGGAATCCGAGCGCAGCAGGTCCCGCAGGAATTCGATGTGCATCACCTGGCGCTTGATGTTATCCAGGATGGGTTCATCCAGATAGCGGGTACCGATGCGGTAATCGCCGGAATAGTGGAACCAATGGGCGCGTCGCAGCAGGTGAGACAGGCGCGTCTTGCCCACGCCGGACATGCCCAGCAGGGTGATGGATTTGTTGCGCCAGTGCCGGTACTCGGAGGCCAGGAGTTTCAAGGCGTGCTCATCAGGTGATGGGTGAGTGATCCCCCATTTTACTGATGTTTGGGCCGTGGGTGTCACCCGGCTCCTCGGTTGGACGTTTGAGACTCGTGGCTTCCGGGTACAATGCGGGTCCGCCCAAACCCTGCCGGAACCTCCATGCCTTTGCTGGTCATGCGCAATATCCAACTCAGTTATGGTCATCACCCGTTGCTGGACGGAGTGGATCTGACCATCGAGCCCGGGGAGCGCCTCTGCCTGGTGGGCCGCAACGGCGCGGGCAAATCCACCCTGATGCGCATGCTCAAGGGTGAAATACAGGCTGACGACGGCGAAATCGTGCGCAGTGATGGCCTCAAGGTGGCCATGCTGGAGCAGGCGGTCCCGAAGGGGGTTGAAGGCAGCGTTTACGATGTGGTTGCCGACGGCCTTGGGGCCCTGGGGGATACGGTGCGCCGTTATCATGGCCTGATTCGCGCCATGGAAACCGGTGCCGACGAGGCCCAGCTCAAGGCCCTGGAACAGTGCCAGCACGAACTGGAGGCCGGCGATGGCTGGATGCTGGAGCAGCGGGTGGAGATGGTGCTGTCGCGCCTGGGGCTGGAGGCGGACGCGCCGTTCCATGGACTGTCGGGTGGTCTGAAGCGTCGTGTGCTGCTGGCCCGGGCCCTGGTCACGGGGCCGGATCTGCTGTTGCTGGACGAGCCTACCAACCACCTGGACGTGGCTGCCATCGAATGGTTGGAAGAGTTTCTGCTGGGGTTCGAGGGCACCCTGCTGTTCATCACCCACGACCGGGCCTTCCTGCGGCGACTGGCCACCCGCATCATCGAGCTGGATCGTGGCCGGCTCACCAGCTGGCCCGGCGACTACGACACCTATCTCACCCGCAAGGCGGAGGCCCTGGAGGCAGAAGAGCGGCAGAATGCCTTGTTCGACAAGAAGCTCGCCCAGGAAGAGGTCTGGATCCGCCAGGGCATCAAGGCCCGGCGCACCCGTAACGAGGGGCGGGTGCGGGCCCTCAAGGCCCTGCGGGCGGAACGCAGCGAGCGGCGCGAGCGTCAGGGTACGGCGCGCCTCCAGACCCGCTCGGCGGCGCCATCCGGGCGCATCGTGGCAGAGGCGGAGAACGTCAGCTTCAGCTTTGACGGCAAGCCAGTGATCCGGGACTTTTCCGCGCTGGTCATGCGCGGCGACAAGGTGGGCATCCTCGGCCCCAACGGTGCGGGCAAGACCACCCTGCTCAAGCTGCTTCTGGGGCAGTTGGAGCCCCAGTCCGGTCACATCCGTCTGGGGACCAACCTGGAGGTGGCCTACTTCGATCAGCATCGGGCCGCGCTGGACGAAGAGGCCAGCGTGATGGACAACGTGGGCGAGGGTCGCGACCGACTCACCCTGGGGGATGAAAGCCGTCATGTGCTGTCCTATCTGCAGGATTTTCTCTTCGAGCCGGCCCGTGCCCGTCAGCCGGTGAAGGCCCTCTCGGGGGGCGAGCGCAACCGCCTGCTACTGGCCAAGCTGTTCACCCGCCCTGCCAACGTGCTGGTGCTGGACGAACCCACCAACGATCTGGATGCGGACACCCTGGAGATGCTGGAGGCGCGTGTGGTGGAGTTTCCCGGTACCGTGCTGGTGGTGAGCCACGACCGTGACTTCCTGGACAACGTGGCCACCAGTGTCATCGCCTTCGAGGGAGAGGGCTGTTTCCGGGAGTACGTGGGGGGCTACTCAGACTGGTTGCGGCAGCGGCCCAAGGCGAAGGCGCCTTCCGCCACGTCAGTCGCCGCGCCCGCCGCTCAGGCCCCCAAGGCGAAGCCAGCACCGAAATCCGCCAAGCTCGGTTACAAGGATCAGCGGGAACTGGATGCCCTGCCCAAGCGCATTGAGGCCCTGGAGGCTGAACTGGCGGATATTCAGCAGACCCTGGGCGACCCGGATTTCTATCAGCGACCCAAGGAAGAGATCGCCGCCGTCCAGGCCCGCATGGAGTCACTGGAAACCGAGTTGGCTCAGGCCTATGAGCGCTGGGAGACGCTGGAATCGGGTGGCTGAGGCTCTCCGATGATGAAAGCGACGTTTCGAGCCCCTCTCCCCGGGGGGGTGAGGGGTAAGGATCGGCACAGTGCCTGCCTCACCCCCCTCATCCCCTGACCTTCTCCCCCTCGGGGGAGAATGTCTATGTGGCTTTTACGTGAGGGGCCAGGGGTTCTTCCGGGGAAAAACGCAGGGTTTCGCCGCATTTGCGGCAATAGTAAATGCGCTCCCCGGCCTGCGCCGTTCTATGCCGTCGGGTACCCAGGGCGTAGACGTTGCAACTGCAGCGATAAGGGAACTTGCGGGTGCGCCGGGTGGGCACCCCGGACAGATCCGATGAATGGGTCACCCGGGGCTCGAAACCGAGCCTCAACATGACCTCCCGCCACTCCGGCCCGTGGGGCCGTCGCCGGTCCGCCCCCAGACCAAAGCGTCGGTAAATGATGCTGTGGGCCACCTCATGAGCCACGGTCTCGGGAAAGTGATTGGCCCAGTCCTGGGCAAAGATGTGCGGGTTGAACCGCAGCGATTCCTCCCCGCAGACCACACGCCACTGACCTGCTGCACGCCCACGCAGGTTCAGAGCCACAGGCGGCGGTGGGCTGGTGATGTCGTACCAATGGGCGGCCCGCATGAACAGGTCATGGGCCGTTTGTCGGATGGCCTGTTGGCGGGCATCATCAAGGGGCATCGCAGGCGTCGGGATCCGGGAAAGGGCAATTGAGGCGAGGGGCAAGGATAGCCCCTTTGCACGCGTTGCACCAATCCAGCGGGGGGCGTTCTACTTTTGCTTTGCGAAGCGCTAGAATGTCAGTTTTATCGACACAAACCAAAACCCCCAAGGGTTGGTTCCATGGCACCCGATGTGGGTGACGCAGCAATGTATCGCCACTTTATCTGCCCCTGGAACCGGCACTCATCAAGGGTATCCAATTATAAAATCATCATTGGCGTGTGAGAAAAATGACCGAGTCGCTTGAAACCATGACTTCTGAAGAATTGTACGAGCTGGCCCGCCAGCGCCGGGAGGACGAGCGCCGTCAAGTGGAGGAGGAGCGACGGGAGCGTCTCGCCCGGTTGCAGGCACAACGCAGTGAGGTGGTGGCCCGTCAAAAGGCTGAACTGGCAGCCCTGGATAAACAGATCAAGCAATTGGGGGCGGATACGGCCAAAGGCCGTGGCCGTGGTTCGAGTACCTCCAATCTCAGCCAGCATGTGGTGGACATCATCAGCGAGCGTGGCCAGATGAGCACCAGGGAACTCAAGGGCGAACTGGAATCCCGGGGCTTTGAAGCGCGCAATGTCAGTCAGACCCTGGCCTACCTCAAGCGCAATGGACGGGTGGTGAGCACGGCTCGAGGTGTCTACGCGGCTGCCTGATGAAGGCTTTGACCGCAAATATTATGGTACAACGGAAATGCGCCCAATATCCTGATCCTGAAGGGGAAAATTCGTTGGGCCCGCGTCCGGGCGGCCTTGAATACAGTGCTTCGGGTTATACCGGTATGGCGTGTGGGGCGGGAAGCGGATAGACTGGGCCCATGTAGCGGTTTGAGTTGTCCGTTCGACGTCGGCACCGGCCCGCTGCATGGAGCTGTACTCACCTGAAAGAAAAGATTGAGGTTAGGATCAATGTCTACCGGTACTGTAAAGTGGTTTAATGAAACGAAGGGCTTTGGGTTTATCGCCCCCGCAGATGGCGGTGCCGACGTGTTCGTGCATTACTCAGCGATCTCCGCTGATGGCTTCAAGACCCTGGCGGAAGGTCAGAAGGTCAACTACCAGGTTCAGCAGGGCCCCAAGGGTCTGCAGGCCGTTAACGTGACCGTTGAAGGCTAAACAAGCCGGAATTCGATCATGAAAAAACCCCGCCGGTGATGACTCGCCGGCGGGGTTTTTTTTGGGGCCTTACTTGGTTTCGGGCCGCTTCAAACGGGCTGAGGATCAGTGATCGTTGGCCCCTTCATCGGTGTGTGCGTGACCGTGCTCCAGTTCTTCGGGAGAGGCCTCGCGCACTTCACGTACCGTGACATCAAAGTTCAAGGTGGTGCCAGCCAGAGGATGGTTGGCATCGATGGTGACATCATCACCATCAATGGCCACAACCGTCACCACCTGCACGCCACCGTTCTGGTTACCGGCGTGGAACTGCATGCCCACTTCCAGTTCGTCAACGCCCTGAAACTGACTGCGATTCAGGGTCTGGATCATCTGCTCATCCCGTTCCCCGTAGGCCTGTGCCGGCTCTACGCGAACATTGAGTTCGTCACCCTGCTTTTTGCCCTCAAGGGCTGTTTCCAGCCCAGGAATGATATTGCCCGCCCCGTGAAGGTAGGCCAGAGGCCCACGATCGGAGGAGTGATCGATCACCCGGCCTTCGTCGTCGGTAAGCTTGTAATCAATGCTTACCACCTTGTTGCTGCCGATCTGCATGCGGCCGTTCCTCCAACTTCTTTCATGAATGAGACCCCAGTCTAACGTGCATGCGGGGGCGACTTCATCTTTCCGGGTTCTCGCCATGGGTTAGCGTGAGCTGGTGACCTCGTACGGAAAGGCCAGTCTCCCCTCGTAGCCAGGTCGACAGTTCCCGTCCTGCGAGGCGGGCACGCCAGCCCTGCAGGAGCGAGCAGTCCGGGTCACCGGATACCAGGGCCTCCAGGTCACGGCGGGTGGCGATGGCGGCGGGGCTGATGTCGTTTTTCAGCGCCAGATGGCGCAGCAGGCCCATGGCCACGTCCACCAGGGCCTCCTGGTCGGCCTCCAGGCGTGTACGTGGGGGCAGGGTGGGGCAGTCAGCCGAGGGGCATTGGGCACCCTCGCGAATCAGTTCCAGCAGGGTGTCGCCGTGGCGGCGCGCGGTCTGCTCGGCCAGGCCCCGCACCCGTTCGAGGGTCTTGAGGTCGCGGGGCTTGCGGCGGGCCAGGTCCAGGATCACCTCGTCCTGGAGCAGCCAGCGGCGCGGGCGGTCCAGGCGCATGGCTTCCTGTTCGCGCCAGCGGGCCAGGTTGCGGGCCACGGCCAGAGCCTGTTCGCCGCGCAGGGTGTTGATGCCCTTCAGGCGCCGCCAGATGGTCTCCGGGTCGGGCTGGTAGGTGCGCGGATCCTGCATGCGCTGAAAATCGTCTTCCAGCCAGGCGAGCCGACCGTTGTCTTCCAGGGCCTGACGCATCAGCGGATAGGCTCGGGCCAGATAATGCACGTCGTCAGCGGCATAACGCAGCTGAATGGTCTCCAGGGGGCGCTGGGCCCAGTCGGTACGCGACTGCCCCTTCTCCAGCTCCACTCCCAGCACCAGCTGGATCAGCTTGCCATAGCCGACCTGATCCCCATGGCCCAACAGGGAGGCAGCCACCTGGGTGTCAAAGATGGGCCCGGGCACGCGGCCTTGTTGATGAAAAAAGATCTCCAGATCCTGGCTCGCTGCGTGCAACACCTTGGTGATATTCGGGTCGAACAGCAGGTGCGTGAGCGGCGAGAGATCCTCAAGATTGAGCGGATCGATGCAGGCGACTTCCTCGGGGGTGGCCACCTGAATCAGGCACAGCTGAGGGTAATAGGTCTTCTCCCGGATGAATTCCGTATCCAGGGCGAACCAATCCACCCCCTTGAGGCGCTCACAGAAGGCCTTCAGGGCCTCGGGCTGGTCGATGAACGGGACTGTTTCCATGTTCAACGCCCCCTGCCGCGTGCGTGTGTGGCGATGGTGAAAAGGTCACCGAAGGCGGGGGATACAGGGTCCATCAGGGGCTCCATGGTGTTTTTTGCGGTAAGGGTTTTGGGCGATACTGGCCACGGGTCAGTATAACCCTCCACCCGGGTTCACCGATCAATCCAGTGCAGGAAAGCCTCCATGCGATTTCGTTTGCATCATCTTCTGTCTGCCGTGGCCCTCGGCGTGCTCATGTGCCTTCCTGCGCACGCCGAGGGCCATGAGTGGCTGGCGCCGCACCTGCGGGATCATCCCCTGGTGGGACAGATCTGGTCTCCTGACGACCAGCGTCAGATCTCCCGGGAGGGGCTGGACGAGAGGCTGATGGCGGCGGAGATCCTGCTTCTGGGGGAAGTGCATGGCAACCCGGATCATCACGCCTGGCAACTGAAGTTGATCCAGACCCTGGCGGCGGCGGACAGGGCCCCGGCGCTGGCCATGGAGATTTTTGATCTGGAGCACCAGTCCCGGCTGGACACCCTGCGCGCCCAGGGCGAGACAAACGCCGATGCCCTGGCTGACGCCGCCGGGGTGGAGGCCCGCCACTGGCCCTGGGATGAATATCGCCCGCTGGTGCAGTGGGCGCTGGATCAGGACCAGCCGCTGGTGGCTGCCAATCTCTCCAGCGAGGAGGCCATGCAGGTGGCCCGGGATGGGCTGCGCGAGCACATGGACGAGGCCGAACGCCAGCGCCTGGGCCTGAGCGAGCCCCTGCCGGGTCCGGTGGGTCGCCGCTTGATCGAGCATATCGTCGACGCCCATTGCGGTTATCTTCCGGCGGCACGCACCGGTGGCATGGTGGATGCCCAGCGGGCCCGGGATGCCCACATGGCCGACCGGCTGCTGGACACGGCCGATCGGCCCGTCGTGCTCATCGCCGGCAGCGGTCATGTGCGTCGCGACTATGGGGTGCCCCGGTATCTGCAGACCCGGGAGGCCCAGGGCACGGTCCTGAGCCTGGCCTTTGTGGAGGTGCGCGAAGGGGATGAGTCCATCGAGGATTACACCACCGCCATGGAAGGGGTGTACGACGTGATCCTGTTCACCCCGCGCCAGCGGATCACAGACCCTTGTGATGACTTCCGGGAGCAACTGGAGGGGATGCGCAAGCAGTCCTCGTGACCTGCACCGCACGCACTGATGCGGCGCCACCCGCTGAACAGCGAGCGGTGGGCCTCACCCGGGACCAAAGTCCGCATGCAGCCAATGCCGGAACGCATCCATCCCGGCCGCCTGCCCAGGCTTTGGCGGGATGAGACCGGGCACAAAGCCCCGCTCACGAAAAGGTTGCAGCAGCGCGGGGTCCCGGCTGATGAGGTGGACGGGCACGGCGGGAGAGGCGTCCTCGCCGATGATCAACGGTGCCGCCTGATGGTCTCCCAGCAGGATCAGCAGGGTGTCGTCTTCAAGGAACTGCAGCGCCCAGTCCAGGGAGACATGCAGCGAATAATCCACCGAACGGGCAAAGTAATCGCGGACCCGTTCCATGTCCTGCCAGAGCGTCTCGGGGCTTGGGCCGGCCTCCCCCCAGGGCGCGAAGATGCGCCCATCTCCTACCTGTTCCCAGTCCTCGATCAGGGGCAGAATCGGGGTCCAGGGGGCATGGCTGCTGACCAGGGCCACCTGGGCGAACAGCGGTGCGCTCACCTGCGCCCGCAAGGCATTGAAGCGATGCAGGGTGAACTGGTCGGGCATGGTCACCCAATTCAGCGGCGGGCCGGCATAGTCCAGGTCGGCGGCGGCGAAGATGTGATCAAAGCCGTAGGCGCGACCCTCGGGCCATGGCATGGTAATGGCTGGCATGACCGTCATGGTTTCGTGGCCGGTGGCCTTGAAATCATCCACCAGCGTTGGCAGCCCCAGTTCCAGCATGAGGCGATACCACAATGCGTTGTCGATCCACACGCCGCTCAGCATCGAGGCATGCGCCAGCCACGACTGCCCACCCAGGATGGGCGCGTCCAGGCGCCCGGTGACCGCATGCAGCCCCGCCGCTTCCAGACGAGGGGCCATGGCTTCAAGCCGCGGCAGCACAGGGCCGGAGAACCGCGGATCGTCGGTCAACGAGACTCCGTAGGATTCCACGAAAACCAGATAGACATCGCGCCCGGCCAGGCCGGGCAGGGCCCGGGCCGGTCTGGCCCCGTCCACCACGGCGGTCTCGAACTGACGACGGGCATGGTGGGTCTCCCGGATCTGTCGGGACTGGAACGCCAGGGTATCCACCACCGGGGTGCGGGCTACGGGTACGACACGCTCGCCGGCCACCTCCAGCGCCGTGAGCACGGCGGCCAGGGTGCCGATAACCAGGGCGGGCACGGCCGCACTCCCCCCCAGCGGCACGGGCCGCAGCCCCCGGAAGACCAAGGCCAGGATCCCCAGGAGCAGCAGCGCCGTCACCACCAGGATCATGACCGCCAGCACCTGACCGAGATTGCCCACCAGCAGGTGATGGACCGAAACCAGGGCCGGCAGGTCGAAGTACAGGTTCAGCGATCGGCCCAGTATCTGATGGGTCGCCGCATCCCCCAGGCCCGCCGCCACGGCCAGCACCAGCAGCAAGGCCACCCCGGCGCGGGCGGCGTGGGGCGTCCAGTGGGCGGTCAGCCAGGCGAACAGAACCGGCAGCCACCAGGCCTCCAGGGCGATCCAGCGGCCGCCCACGTCCCCGAAGCGCAACCACAGCGGCAGCACCAGCATGATGTTGAGCAGCACTGCGGCCAGCAGCAGGGGCCAGCCGGCGATGGGGTCTGGGCGGGGTGTGACGGGCATGGGCAGCGCAACATCGGAGTTCGGGGGCTGGCGCTCATTATGCTGACCTTGTGCCTGGCCTGGCCAGCCGCCCGGGCCGACCTCCTGGATACCCTGGGCGAACGGGCCCAGCGACTGGCCGACTCACCCTGGCAGGCACCCCCCACCCTGGAGGCATCGGCCCTGAAGGCGCTGGACTACGATGCCCACCGGCAGATCCGTTTTCGCCCGGAACGGGCCCTGTGGCGGGAGGTGTCGGACTTTCAGGTGCAGTTCCTGCACGCGGGCTTCCTGTTCGCCCAGCCGTTGCGGGTGTACGAGTGGGTGGATGGACAACGCCGGCCCATCCACTTTCACCCGGACCTGTTCCGCTATGACGACGACGCAGCGCAGCTGGACCCGGAGCAGCGCGCCGCTGGCGGGCTCTCCGGGCTGCGCCTGCACTATCCCCTGAACCGGGAAGATGTCCGGGACGAGTTCCTGGTCTTCCAGGGGGCCTCCTACTTTCGCCTGGTGGGGCGCGGACAACGCTACGGCCTGTCCGCCCGCGGGCTGGCGGTGGATACCACCCGCCTGGGCTCGGAGGAGTTTCCGGCATTCACCGAGTTGCACCTGCAGCGGCCGGAGCCGGAGGATCGGCACGTCAACCTGTACGCCCTGCTGGAGGGTCCGTCGGTGACCGGCGCCTATGCCTTCCGGGTGCACACCACGGAGCCGGTCACGGTGGACGTTCAGGCCCGCCTGTTTGCTCGTCACGACCTTACGGGGCTGGGGATCGCGCCGCTGACCAGCATGTACACCCATGGGGATCTTGCCGACCCCATCACCGCGGATTTCCGTCCCCGGGTGCATGATTCGGAAGGCTTGCTGGTGCATACCCGGGCCGGGGAGTGGATCTGGCGCCCGTTGAGCCGTCCTGAGACGCCGCAGATCTCCGCCTTTCTGGATGCCGGCCCCTCGGCCTTCGGGCTGATGCAGCGAACCCGGGGATTTGCCGCCTACCTGGACCAGGAGGCCCGTTATGATCTGCGGCCCGGCCTCTGGGTGGAACCCGCGGAAGGGGACTGGGGCGCCGGCCGCGTGGTCCTGCTGGAGCTGCCCACGCCCGATGAGACCCACGACAATATCGTCGCCTTCTGGGCGCCGGATAAGCCCATGGCGGCCGGCGAGTCCCGTGAATTCAGCTACCGGCTGACACCCCTCTGGCAGCGACCCTCGGCCCATGAACTGGCCCGGGTGGTGCGTACCCGTGCCGGCGCCGCCGGGGTGCCGGGGCAGGGCGACCCCGTGCCCCTGGACCAGCGGCGTTTCGTGGTGGACTTCCAGGGTGGCCCCTTGAGTCGGCTGGACGGCTCGTTGCCTGTGCGCGCCCATCTGGACCTGCACCAGGGCCAGCCGGTGGAACCGCCCCAGGTCACGCCCTTGCCGGATGGCGGTTGGCGGGCCACCTTCGTGGTGGCCGCCAGCCCCGAGTCGCCCGCCGACATGCGTCTGCAGCTGAGGCTGCATGATCAGCTGCTCACCGAGACCTGGCAGTACCTGTGGCGGGGGCCGGAAGATGCCTGAGGCGTCCGTCCTGCGTCGCCGCCGTCGCCTGTTCGGTCTGCTGGTCCTGGGCACCGGGGGGCTGGGAACGCTGGCCATGCACCAGGTGCTGGTGGCCACCGGGGCGGGGCTGCTGCAGGTGCCGCTGCTGGTGCTGTTCGCCATCCTGTTCACCTGGATTGCCCTGGCCTTCTGGAACGCAATGGTCGGGGCGTTGCTGCTGCACCGGCGCCTGGACCCCCTCACACTGAAGCCCCGCGCACCCGCCCCCATCCTGCGTGCCCCGCACCGTACCGCGCTGATCATGCCCATCCGTCACGAGGATGCCGGGTTCGTGGGGGCCGGTCTGGCCGCCACGCTGGAGGACCTGGCGGCCAGTGGCGATCCCGATGGGTTCGAGGCCTTCGTGCTCAGTGACTCCAGCGATCCCGTTGTGCTGCACGACGAGGCCCGCATGGTGGTGGCGCTGCAGCGCCGCTTTGAAGGCAGGATTCCGGTGCATTACCGTCACGGGCGGGAGCCCGGGGGGCGCAAGGCGGGCAATATCGCGGAATTCTGCCGCCGCTGGGGCGGGCGCTACGAGGCCCTGGTGGTGCTGGATGCGGACAGCCGCATGAGTGGCCACACCCTGCGCCGCCTGGTGGCGGACCTGCAGGCCGACCCGCAGACCGGGCTGATCCAGACCGTGCCCCGGCCCATGGGGGCCGAGACCCTCCTGGCCCGGGTACAGGCCCTTGCGGCGCAGTTGCATGGGCCCCTGCTGGCCGCCGGCCAGGCCTTCTGGCAGGCGGATACCGCCAACTACTGGGGCCACAATGCCATCCTGCGCACCCGGGCCTTTGCCGATTGCTGCGGTCTGCCCCGCCTGCCCGGTGCCGCGCCCTGGGGCGGTGACATCCTCAGCCATGATTTCGTCGAGGCGGCCTTGCTGCGTCGGGGCGGCTGGCACGTGCGCCTGGACACCGGCGCCGATGGCAGCCTTGAACAGGTGCCGGCCAACCTGTCGGACTACCTGCGCCGGGAACGGCGCTGGGCCCAGGGCAACCTGCAGCATCTGCGTCTGCTGGGTGTGCCGGGGCTGCATCCCCTCAGTCGGCTGCATTTCCTGCTGGGGGCACTGGGGTTCGTCTATGCGCCCCTGTGGGCGGCCATGCTGATGCTGGGGTTCGTCAGTCTGGCCACCGCCACGGAGGCGGGGTCCGCCGCCCTGACACCCGGGGCTATCCCGGAGACGGCCCTGTGGTTGCTGGGCGCGACCCTTGTCCTGCTGCTTGGTCCCAAGGTGGTCGGCCTGGCGTTAGTCCGCGACCGGCGCCACTCCTTCGGTGGCACGCTGCCATGGCTGGGGGGCGGGCTGCTGGAGATGCTGTCGGCGGTGCTGCTGGCCCCGGTGCTGATGGTCTTTCACACACTGTTCATCCTGCAGATCCTCGCCGGCAGACCGGTGTCCTGGGAGGCACCCTGTCGTGCCGGGCGCTTGCTGGGCTGGCGTCGCTGCCTGCGCCTGGGGCTGCCTCCGGCATTGCTGGGCCTGTGCTGGCTGGTGCTGTGTCTGCTCATCCTGCCGGCCCTGGCCCTGTGGAGTGCGCCGGTATGGCTGGGTCTGATGCTGGCGCCGGTCCTGTTCCGCCTCAGCGGGCGGCGCGCGCCCTCCGGGCTGCTGGTCACGCCGCCGGCGGAGGCGGTGGCCCGATCCCCCGCGGGGGAGGCGGTGGAACGACCGCCATCATCGGATCGCCCGTGTCCGCCACCGCCCGAGTCGCCGCTGGCGATGCCGGCCCGGATGCTCATCGGTCCGCCATGAGCACAGGGCGCGGGCAATGGCTGGAGCGGGGTGCCGCGGGCCTGGGGCTGGCCCGGTCCCTGGTGATCTACTGGCGCCCGGGGCGGCAGCCGGGGTTGCGTCGCCTGTATGGGCCGTTCGTACGCCCCGGGGATCTGGTCTTTGATGTGGGGGCCCATGTGGGCGACCGCACCCTGGCCTTCGCCGCCCTGGGGGCCCGGGTGGTGGCGGTGGAACCTCAACCCCTGCCACTGGCCTGGTTACGGTGGCTCACCCGGGGCCAGCCGGGCATCCACCTGGAAGCCGTGGCCCTGGACGACCGTCCCGGCTCGGCACGGCTGGCCATCAGCCGCCTGCATCCCACGGTGTCCACCCTGGCCCGGGAGTGGCGCCAGGCACTGCCGGAGCGACATCCGGGCTTTCGACGGGTACGCTGGGAGGATGGCATCATGGTCCCCGTCACCACGCTGGATGATCTCATCGCCCGCCATGGCGTGCCGGCCTTCTGCAAGATCGACGTGGAGGGGCATGAGGCCCGGGTGCTGGCGGGCCTGTCACAACCTCTGCCGGCTCTGTCCGTCGAGTTCATCCAGGGCGCCCTGTCACAGGCCGAGGCGTGCATCGATCGCCTGGAAACCCTGGCGGCTTACGAGTACAACGTGGTGGCCGGCGAGCAGCGGCGCTTTCTCTGGCCCCGGTGGCGGCCGGCGACGGCACTGCCCTCATGGCTGCAAGCCGGCGCCGCCGGCATCGCCTCAGGAGACCTCTATGCACGTTGGCCAAGACCGCTGGCAGGATCTGACCGCACCTGAGCTGGCGTCGCGGATGGGCCCGGAAACGGTCGCTGTCATGGTGCTGGGCGCCGTGGAACAGCACGGCCCCCACCTGCCCCTGTCCACCGACCTGGATATCGGGCTGGGTCTGCTCACCGAGGCCCGCCGGCATTTGCCCGCGGACTTTCCCCTGCTGGTGATGCCTCCCCTGGCGTTGGGCAGCAGCGAGGAACATGGCGGGTTTCCCGGCACCCTGAGCCTGCCGCCGCAAACTGCGGTGGCGGTGCTCGAGGCCCTGGGCGAGGGGGTGTCCCGGGCGGGCGGTCGACGTCTGGTGTGGCTGAATGCCCATGGCGGCAATACCGCCATCATGGATCAGGCGGCCCTGGCACTGCGCCGTCGCCATGGGCTGCTGGTGATCAAGGCCACCTATACCCGTCTGGGCCAGCCTCCGGGCATCGATGCCGATGAATGGCGTCATGGCCTGCACGGGGGTGCCCTGGAAACGGCCCTGATGCGCCATCTGGCCCCGGAGCGGGTGCGCGAGGACCAGGTACGGGACTTCCCGGGCCGGGGCCAGTACCTGGTGGCGTCCGGCCACCGGTGGCTGGGGCCGGAGGGGGCCGGTGCCTTCGCCTGGCTTGCCGAGGATCTGCACCCTGATGGGGTCACGGGCGACGCCGCTGCAGGCACCGCCGAACTGGGGGCGCGCATCCTGGGATTTTACGGCGAGCGCCTGGCGCAACTGCTGCAGGAGGCCGCCAGCCTGCCATGGGACGCCCGGCCCGCCCCGGGCCCGAGGGACTGAACAATGGAGCATCAGATGGCATCGCTGGAGACACCCGAGTTGGCCTGGTCGCTGATCCTGCAGGTGCGTGACCATGACTGGAGCCGGCAGCCCCGCGGCCTCTGGCACCTCCCCGGCGGGGAGCTGAAGATCACCGCTGGCGGGCACTGGCGCAGTCATGCCCTGATCGAACCGGAGGTGGCCCGGATGCTGGACTGCCTTCTCCCCCTGGCGGCCCACGACCGGCCCTGGGTCGTGGGCCAGCTGGGTCAGAGTCTGGATGGGCGCATCGCCACCCACACCGGAGCCTCGTATTACATCAGCGGCTGGGAGGCGCGGGTGCATCTGCACCGTCTGCGGGCCCTGGCGGATGCCGTGCTCGTGGGCGCCGGCACCGCCGCCACCGACCGGCCGCAACTGACGGTGCGCCATGCGCCCGGGACCAGCCCGGCCCGTGTGGTGCTGGATCCGCGTGGGCGCGTGCCCCATGAGGGCCCCCTGTTCGAGGCGGCTGCGGATGCCGCGACGCCGCCCACCCTGTTGCTGCTGGGAAATGATGTGGGCCCGATGCCGGATCTGCCTGCCCATGTGCGCTGCCTGCACCTGGAAACGGACGAGGCCACGGGGCGCATCTGTCCCCAGCAGGTGCTGAACTGCCTGGCCCAGGCGGGCTATCGGCGGGTGCTGGTGGAAGGCGGCGGCGTGACCGTGTCACGGTTTCTTGAGGCGGGGTTGCTGGACCGGCTGCATCTGCTGGTGGCGCCCATGGTGATCGGCTCCGGACGGCCGGGGCTGTCGCTGCCGCCCATCGACACCCTGGATCAGGCGCTGAGGCCCCGGGTGCGTCGCTTCACCTGTGGCGAGGACACCCTGTTCGACGTGGATCTCAGGGGCTGATCCCGGGGCGGGCGAAGACATCCCGGTGGCCCACCCACAAGCCCAGATGGCCCTCCCGCAGCGCCTCGCTCCGGGCCCCGTGCCAGGCAATGATGCGCGCCCGCTCCCCGGGGGCCTGCGCCAGCAGGGCGCCCCGCCAGCCGTCCAGCGTGGCCACCCCCAGGGTGCGAGCCTCCTCGCTGCCCGCCGGCAGACACCAGGGGCTGGGGCGCTGGTGCACCCGGTAACCCCGGGCCTGCAGGCGCCGGACAAGACAGGACGGGGCCTCAGGTCCCAGGGCCGCCCCCAGGCCCTTGTTGCGCCGCTGATGGGCGTGGAACAGGGCTGTTGCCCAGGCATCCTCGGCATCGTCCTGTCGCCGGCCCTTGGCATCCAGAAAGCCCCGCGAGCCGTCCACCGATAGCGTCAGCAGCAGGGCAGTGCCCCCATGCGCGCAGGCATCCACCAGCTGTGACAGCCACCTGGCCGACACCAGATCCAGCAGGGCGGAAGCGGTGACCAGCTGCGTGCCTGCCAGATCCGCAGCCGAAAGATCGGCCAGATCCGCCGTGCGCACCTGTCGCATCACGTTGCCCCCATGGGCATCATGGGGCGGCGCATCCGCCAGGGCTGCCGCCAGCAGATCCGGATCCTGGTCCCAGAGCGTCCAGTGCTGTGGTCCGGGTAGCCGGGGTGCCAGGTGGCGCAGGTTGTTGCCGGAGCCGGCCCCCAGGTCCAGGATGGGATGGGGCGCCTCGCAGCGATGTTTCAGCCAGGCCGCGGCGGCCCGGGTCAGGCGCGGGTGTCGGGCGCGGCTGTCGGCAGCGGCACGCAGGGCCAGCCAGTCGCCGGCAAAGCCCGCATCCCCGAGGCGGGGCGGCATGTCCAGTGCCACGGCAACCCGTCGGGCCGTTTCCGACCATTCGGGCAGGCGCCCCCGGGCGACCCGCGCCCCGGCGATCAGACGGGCCCGCAGCGAGGCATCCGTGAGCCAGCGCCGCAGGGCATCGGCCAGGGCCGGGGCGTCATCGGGCGGCACCGCCAGTCCGGCTCCGGGGGGCAGGGTGTCCTCCAGGGCGCCGCCGGTGGTGGTGATGACCGGCAGGCCCCGGGCCAGTGACTCGGTCACCACCATGCCATAGCCCTCGTAGCGGGAGGGCAACACGAATACCGAGGCCGCGTCGAAGGCCGCGGCCAGTCTTTCGGCGCCAAGCTCACCGTGCAGGGTGACCCGCCCCCCGAGGCCCAGGGCACGACACTGTCGGCGCAAGCCATCCGTCCACGGGGGATCACGATCCGTGGAGCCCACCCAGTGGCAGTGCCAGGGCAGGTCCGTCAGATGATTCAGGGCCTCCAGCAGCACATCATGACCCTTGCGGGGGGCCAGGTGGGCCACGCAGAGCAGTTGCGGGATGGCCTGCTCCCCAAGGGTCGCATTATCCCGGGCGATGGCGCACAAGGGGGCCGGCGCCACCCCTGGTGGTGCCACGTGGATCGATGCCGGCGGCAGGCCCAGTGCCTCCAGGCGCCGGGCGGTGAAATCGCTGGTGACGATGATCCGGCTCACCCGTTCCAGGGCACGGGTTTCCAGCTCCAGCAACTGATCACGCCGGGCGGGCGCCAGGCCACTTTCATCCCCCAGCGGATGATGCACCAGGGCGGTCAGGTCCAGGCGGTCCGCGTGGGTGTCGATCACCCCGGGAAAGGCGCCCATGGCGAGACCATCCAGCAGGGCGCGGGAACCCGCTGGCAGGGCTGCCAGGGCCTGATCCAGCGACCGTCGGGCCGTTTCATCAGGGCCGGGGAAGGCGCCGTCGAGCCCCGTTGGTGTGACGGTCCAGCCCGCCGCTTCCAGCTCCCGGGCCAGATGCCGGTCGTACAGATAGCCGCCGGTGATCTGCCCGGGATCTCCCGGCACCAGCAGGGTGAGCCGATGATTCAAAGCGGGCCCTCGAAGCCTGCCTGAGCCACATGGGACTCATGCAGGGTCACCGCCAGGGCAGACAGACCCCGGGCCGAGGCCCCCAGACGTCCCTCGCGGATGGCCACCGCGAGTCGGTCGAAGATCACCCGGGCCATGAACTCGGTGGTGGTGTTCTGCCCCTGGAAGGCTTCCACCTCGTCCAGGTTGCGATAGTTGAACTCACCCAGGATCTGATGGAGCACCTCGCTCGCCCGCCCGATGTCCACCACCAGGTTCTCCTCATCCAGTGCCTTGCGCTTGAAGCAGGCATCCACCACGTAGGTGGCGCCGTGCAGGCGCTGGGCCGGTCCGAAGGTCTCGCCGCTGAAGCTGTGGGCGATCATCATGTGATCTCTTACGTTCACCATGTACACGGGGCTTCTCCTGGAATGTATTCAAGGGTTGGACATCGCGGCGGGATACCGAATCCGATGACAGAGCACCTGGCCTGCCCCCTCCACCAGCGAGGGCATCACACGAGGCAGGTCAGCAAAATCCGATTCGCCACTGATCAACCGGTCCAGCACCGGATCTCGCAGCAGATCCAGTGCCAGGGCCAGGCGGCGGCGATGATCCCAGCGGGTCGCGTGCGATGGCGGCAGTTGGCCCACCTGGCTGGAGCGCAGGGTGAGCCGTCGGGCATGGAAGGCCTCGCCCAGGGGCAGGGTGACCGGCGTGTCGCCATACCAGCTCATCTCCAGCACCAGGGCCTCGTGGCCCGCCAGCTCCAGGGCCCGCACCAGTCCGGCCGGCTGGCCGCTGACGTGGATCACCCGGTCCTGTTCCGAGGGGGCATGCTCCGGGAGGGCGAAGCTGGCCCCCAGGGCCTGGGCCAGTGGGGCCCGTTCGGCCTGCAGATCCACCAGGGTCACCCGCGTGCCCGGGATGCGTGCCGCCAGGTAGGCCAGCAGGGCACCCACCACCCCGGCGCCGATGACGCACACCCGATCCCCGGGGCTGATCCCTGCATCCCAGATGCCGTTGATGGCGGTTTCCATGTTGGCCGCCAGCACGGCCCGCCCCGGGGGCAGGTCCTCGGGCAGCGAGGTCACCGCCGTGGCAGGCACCTGATAAATATCCTGGTGGGGGTGCAGACAGAAGACCCTCTGGCCCTCCAGCTCGTCAGGGCCGGCCTCCACCCGGCCCACGCTGGCATAACCGTATTTCACCGGTCCGGGAAAGGCCCCCGCCTGAAAGGGGGCACGCATGCGCTCATGCTCCGAGGGCGGCACGCGCCCCTGAAACACCAGGGACTCGGTGCCCCGGCTGATGCCGCTGTAGAGTGCCATCACCCGCACCTGGCCGGCGGGCAGCGGCGGTATTGCCTCCCGGCGCAGCTCTCCCTGACCGGGGCCGGGTATCCAGAAGGCGGTGGCGGCGGCACTGTTGGTGGACATGGCGGAATCTTTCGGCGTCGGCGCCTGTCAGTGGCTTCAGGGGCAGCATAGGCCCGAACGGGCCGGGTGTCTTCCCCCGCATGGGCCTGCCGGCCCGCAGGCATCGGTCAGCATCAGGCATCGGGAGCGCGCGCGACGTGGATAAAGCGGCAGAGATATTGAAGGGCAGGGTGGCTGATCCAAAGTCGCCCCCCCGGCGCCTGCTCCCTGATTTGCTGGTGGCCCTGGGCCTGCTGCTGGCGGGCCTGGCGTGGCTGATGGGTGCGGGGCCGCTGTCCCTGATGGCCGCGACCGGGGCCATCCTGGCCTATACGCTGCTGGCCCTGCTGCTGCTGAGAGCCTGGTCGGCGCCCTCGGGCGGGTTCGGCTGGCCCAACCGGGTGACCCTGGTGCGCGCCCTCCCGGCCTGTGTGCTGGCGGGCGCCCTGATGCAGCCGGAGCTGTACCGCGAGCACGGTACGCTGCTGGCCGGTCTGGCCGTGGCGGCCCTGTTGCTGGATGGCCTGGATGGCTGGCTGGCCCGACGGCTGGACGCCGCCACGGCCTTCGGCGCCCGCTTCGACATGGAACTGGACGCGGCCCTGATCCTGGTGCTGTGCCTGGGGCTGGCCCTGTCGGGCAAGGTGGGGGCGTGGGTCCTGGCCATCGGCCTGATGCGTTACGCCTTCGTGGCTGCCGGATATTGGGAGCCTCGACTGCAGCAGGCCCTGCCCGACAGCCATCGGCGCAAGGCCGTTTGTGTCTGGCAGGTGCTGGCCCTGCTGGCCTGCCTGCCTGGTTTTGTCAGCGGGTCTTTGGCCACCGGGCTGGCGGCCTCGGCGCTGCTGGCGTTGACGGTATCCTTTGGTCTGGATGTGCGCTGGCTGGTGCGAAGGGTACGGTGAGGTCAGGATCACTCCGTGTCGGTGCCGGAGTGAATCTGTCTCAGGGTTTCCAGCGCCTGCCCATAGTCAAAGTCGCGAATCTGTCTGACCAGTCGGGCACCCGGTTCTCCAAGCTGGGCGGTGAGTTGCGCGGAGCAGCTTTCCAGCACTTCATTGGCGCGGGTATCGTTTTCCCTCAGATAGGTCTCCAGCTGCTCCAGGACAGAACCTGGAACCCGTGACAATGAGGTGGCGTTGGTCATGGAATCAGACATCATCAGTGTGCCCTGAAGGGCATCCACCAAGGCCTGAAGATGGTCGTCCAGTTGTGCCAGTAGCAGGGTGCATTGCCCCGATTCATCCCCCCCGCGAGCGCCTTTCTCCAGCAACGCGGCCAGGGGCTGGATCCGGGTCGCCCCGAGGGTGCCGGCCACACCCTTGAGACCATGGGCCTGGCGGGCAAGCAGTGGCAGGTCCCCTGATTCCAGTGACTGCCACATGTCCAGGGCATCGCCGCCGTGCAGCTCGATGAACTGCCTGAGCAGTCTTTGATAGCGCTGACCATCCCCGCGCATCATGCGTAGCCCCACCTCGGTGTCCAGCCCCTCCACTTCGGCCAGACGAGCCAGCACCATGGCATGATCATCCGTGGCTTCAGTGTGAGCCGAGGCAGGGCGTGGCGCCGATGGGGTTGCGTGGACCGCGCACTCCGGCAGCCACTTGAGCAGGGTGGTGTAGAACAGCCTTGGCTCCACCGGCTTGACGATATGATCGTTCATGCCCGCGGCCAGGCAGCGGGTGCGATCCTCCTGGAAGGCGTTGGCGGTCATGGACAGGATGGGGATATCCTGTCCATGGGGTAGTGCCCGTATGGCCCGGGTCGCCTGCAGGCCGTCCATGATCGGCATCTGCACGTCCATGATCACCAGATCGAAGACCTCCCCCCGGAACCGCTCCAGTGCCTCCGCCCCGTGCCGGGCCACCCGGGTCTCCATGTCCACAGCGTCCAGCAGTCGGCAGGTGACCTCCTGATTGATGAAGTTGTCTTCCGCCAGCAGCACGCGGCCGCCGCCCCTGGCCTTGAGCAGGCTTTCCAGCATGGCGGTGTCCATGTCACGGGTCGATGACGGACCGGGGTCACTGCAGAGCAGGGTGGCCAGTGCATCCTGCAGGGATGAACGGGTCACGGGCTTGGGCAGCACCAGGTTGATGCCCGCCGAAGCGGTTTGCTCGTGGGTGAGATCGTTGCCGTAGGCGGTGACCATGACGAAGTCCGGGCGATGCTTCAGATCCAGGGCCTGGATCTTCTGGGCCGTGGTCAGGCCATCCATGACGGGCATGCGCCAGTCCACGATCACCAGGTCATAGGCCCTGTCCTGGCCATCGGCCATGCGGATGGCCTCCACCCCGGCCTCTCCGGAATCGAGACTGTCCACCTGCATGCCCAGATCCTCCAGCATGTGGGAGAGTATCTCGCGCGCCTCGGTCAGATCGTCGATGATCAGCACGCGCAATCCCCGGAGGGGATGAAAATCCTGGACAGGTTCTGGTGTCGTGTCCTCTGCGTAGGTGAAGGGCAGGGTCACGGTGAAACGGCTGCCCTTCCCGGGGGTGCTTTTCACCTCGATACGTCCCCCCATCAGTTCGGCCAGATGCTGGCAGATGGCAAGCCCCAGCCCCGTGCCGCCGAAGCGACGGGTAGTGGAGCTATCCGCCTGTTCAAAGGCCCGAAACAGGCCTGCCAACTGATCCGGGGCAATGCCGATGCCGGTGTCGCGCACCTCGAAGGACAGCATGATCTGATCGTCCTGGCGCGCCTGGCAGCGTGCCACCAGGGCGACACAGCCCTGTTCCGTGAATTTGACGGCATTGCTGAGCAGGTTCAGCAGGATCTGCGACAGGCGGTGACTGTCGCCCCGCAGCATGATCGGCAGGTCATCCAGGTCCACCACCAGATCCAGGCCCTTGCGGTCCACCTGCTCGGACACGATGTCGCAGATGTTGTCCACCGTGCGGGCCAGTTCAAAGTCGGCGCATTCCAGCCGGATCTTGCCCGCCTCGATCTTGGACAGGTCGAGGATGTCGTTGATCAGTTGCAGCAGATGCTGGGCCGACTGGGTCAGCTTGCCCAGGTGTGACATTTGGGCGGCGTCCAGGGAGGTATGCCGCATCAGGTGCGCATAGCCCAGGATGGCATTCATGGGCGTGCGGATCTCGTGGCTCATGTTGGAGAGGAAGGCGCTCTTGGCCCGGTTGGCCTGCTCGGCCGAGGCCTTGGCGGCCTCCAGTTGCGCCGTGCGCTCGGCCACCTGGTCTTCCAGATGGGAGCGGTAATTTTCCAGTTTCTTCTCCGCCCGCACCCGGTCGGTAATATCCTGAATCGTGCCCATGGCCAGCCCCGGCGCATCCGGCTGCCGCGGCTGTTCCACTTCCCCCCGGACCTCCACCCAGCGCACGCGTCCGCCCACCCGGATTCGGTGGATGATGTGGAGGGCGCCGGTCTGCAAGGCCTGATTCCAGGCCTGGGTGACCTGCTGGCGATCCTCGGGATGCAAACGGGACAGAAAAATCTCATGGCTCACCCGACTGCCGGGGGGCACGCCAAAGATACGGCAGGTTTCGTCGGACCAGTGGATGGTCTCGCCCGGTACCTCCATGTACCAGTGCCCCGTATGAGACACCGCCTGGGCGCGGTTCAGAAAGGCCTCGCTGCGACGCAGTGCCTCGGTGATGCTGCGGCGGTTCTCGTTGAGCATCACCATGGCGATCTGGTCCGCAACCAGCCCACCGAAGGTGATGTCCTCGTGCGTCCATTCAGACACATGGTGGCGCTCGAAGCACACCACCCCCTGAGGCACACCGCCGGGGTTGATGCTGCAGTCCAGCATGGCAAAGATGCCCTCCGGCAGCAGATAGCGCTCGCTCAGGCCCCGGGTGCGTGGGTCCTGGCGCCCGTCGGCGGTGGCCAGATAGCGCTCTTCGCGCAGGATGCCCAGTTCCCGGGCAAAGTCCGTGGCCTCCAGGGCCGCCGCCCGGCGATGACGCCCATGAGCACGCTCATACAGATCCAGGCAGCGCAGGGTATTGTCGGCCTCGTAACGCCAGACGGACACGCGATCGATACCCAGGCGGTCCCCCGCCTGCTGCGTGACCTGCTTCACGAATGCCTCCAGTTCACCCTCCATGAAGGCCCGGGATGCCGTCAGCTGGGTGATGATGTCGGTCTGTTCCTTGAGCAGCCATGTCAGCCTTTCCTGGTGGCGCTCCCGCTCCCGTTGCTGCGTCATGTCTCGCCAGACACTGCAGATCATGGGGCGGCCCTCATGGTGCACGCGGCGCAGGGTGATGTCGGCCTCCTGGACATTGCCGTCCCGGCGCCGGTGGCGAACGTTCATGGACATGGGTTCACCTTCCAGCACCCGCTGCGCGTTGTCGTCCACGTCGGGCGCCTTCAGGTCCATCTGCAGGTCCGTCACCCGCATGCCCAGAAACTCTTCTCGACTGTAACCCAGGCCTTGGTGGGCCGCTTCGTTGCAAGCGACGATGCGCCAGGAGGCGGGGTCCGCCAGGGCGATGGCATCGGTGGTCTGGCTGAACATGGTTTCCAGCAGGCCCTCGCGCTCCTTCAGGGTGTCCAGTGCCTGCTTGTGGTGGGCAAAGGTCACCAGGCGCTCCAGGATGGCCTGCGCCAGTGCCTTCTCCTCGGGCAGGGGCTCGTGGCTGACCAGCTCTTTGGCCGGCGTTGCATCCGACACCCACAGGGTCATGCCGGGGCCGGAGTGGCTGGCGTGTTCGAACCGAAGCATCCCCGGGCGTGACATGAATCCGGGAGTGAAATAGCAGGCGTCGGGCAGTTCGATGCAGGCCCTGACCGCATGGGTGTTCTGCCAGCCGCTCGGGAGGATATCCAGTACCCGTTCCACGGCCTGTTCCAGGGGCTGCTCGTAATCGCTTAACGTGGCCATGACGCGGTACAGGCAACTCTGCTCCTTGACGCGCTCGGCCAGTTCCTGGCGTTCGTGGTGCAGCGCGGCCCGGGCCTCTTGCTGCTCCGTGATGTCACGGACGATCATCAGATACTGTTGTCGCGAGGCCACCCAGCGGATGCGGGCCTCGAAGTGTTGCAGGCCCCGAGGCATCGGCAGGCTGTAGTGATGCACTACTACCTGGCCGCTGTCACGGGCCTGATCGAGCCTCTGCTTCAAATGGCCGGTCAGGTCGGGCGGCAGGATCTCCAGCAAGGGGCGGTGCAGGAACTGCTCGGGAGGCATGTAGAGCAGCGCGTCCTCGCCCGCGCGGTACTCCAGTACGCAGGCCTGCTCGTCGAGCGCGAAAAAAATGTCCGGGAAGACCTGGAACAGACATTCAAGGGTGTCGGTGTACACCCCGGACGGACGGGTATCGGTAGGGGGGCGACTCGAGGATGTCATGAGGCGCTGTCCTCCCGACCCTGGGCCATCTCCGGGTCCGCCAGGCGCGCCTGGATGCTGGCGAAACGATCCTGGATGGTTGCGAAACAGGCGGTCAGCCGAGGGTCGAAATGCTTCCCGGACTGTTCGAGGATATGCTGGCTCGCCGCTTCCCGGCTCCAGGGGGCCTTGTAGGGGCGCTGCATGGTCAGGGCATCGTACACGTCGGCAATGGCCATCATCCGGGCGGGCAGGGGGATGGCCTCACCCGCAAGGCCCTGGGGATAACCGGAACCATCCCAGCGCTCGTGGTGATGGGCGGCGATGCTGGAGGCCACTTCCAGCATCGCCAGGGCACTGATGGGCGTGGGTTCCAGAGGGGCGACATCCTGATCCAGGGCCTTGTCGATGGCGCGCCGAATGGTCCGCTCGCCAATACGGGTATGGTCCTTCATGGTGGACCATTCCGCGGGCGTGAGCTTGCCCGGCTTGAGCAGGATGCTGTCGGGGATACCGATCTTGCCAATGTCGTGCAACGGCGCGGCACGCACGATGTGGTTGAGATACTGGGGGGTCAGTTCGCTCTTGAACTCGGGATGCGCCTGCAGGGCCTGACCCAAGGCCTCCACGTAGGCCTGCACCCGCAGGATATGGTTGCCGGTGTCGTCATCGCGGGTCTCGGCCAGTTGCAGCAGCATGCTCATGCTGATGTCCTGGGTGATGAGGTTCTCCCGAGTGCGCCGCTCCACCTCGCCCTCGAGCCAGGCGTTCTGGTCACGCAACTGATCCCTGGCCTGCTTCAGTTCCAGGTGTGTGCCGATGCGGGCCAGCATGATGCCCGGGTTGACGGGTTTGGTGATGTAGTCCACGGCCCCCAGCCGCAGGCCCGTTTCCTCGTCGTCGGCTTCATTCAGGGCGGTGACGAAGATGGTGGGAATGTCCCAGAGCGACGGTTGTCGGCGCAGTTCGGAGAGCACCATGTGGCCATCCATGTCGGGCATCATCACGTCCAGCAGGATGAGATCCGGGTAGGGTGGCCTGCCCAGCAGGCCCAGTGCCTGCTGGCCGGACTTGCAGGCACGCACATGGTAGTGGGGCTGCAGGAGTTGGCTGAATACGGCGAGGTTGGCCGGTTCATCGTCGACGACCAGAATCGTGTGTTTTGCCACGTTGATTCTCGTTGTTTGGGCCACCATCCCTTCAGATGGTGCCTTAACTTGCGCCCAGACACCAACGCCGACGGATGCCGCGCAGGGTGACGAACACCAGGGGCCAGAGCAGCACGCTGCTGGCCAGGGGGGCCCAGTACAACCACGTGCCCGGGGCCATGCCGGTGATGCCATACACCCAGAGCACCAGCATGAGATGCACGGCCAGCAGGGCGCCCACGGTGACCGCCTGCTGCCAGACGGGGAAGAAGCGCACCCGCTGATGCAGGCGCAGACTGATCCAGGCGATCACGGCCAGCCCCAGGGCGTGTTGCCCCAGCAGGGCGCCCTGAGTCACGTCCAGCAGCAGGCCCAGGAACCAGGCCGTGCCCACGCCCACCTGCCGGGGCAGGGCGAGGGTCCAGTAGAGCACGGTCATGGCCAGCCATTCCGGCCGCCAGGGGGCCAGTTCCTCGGGCAGCGGCATCACCGTGAGGACCAGCGCCCCCACGAAAGTCATCGGGATCACCAGCAGGCGTGCGCGCCACTCACCCATGGATCACCTCGTCCACGTCCGGGTCGTCGGCGTCATCCGCGGGGGGCGGTTCGGTGGGCTCGGGGGGCGCAAGATCCGAAGGGGTGTCCGGGTCCTGGTCGGGTTGCGCGGGCCATAGCAGCAGAACCTCACGGGAGCGATCCAGGCGTGCCAGCGGCCGGGCTTCCACCCGGGCGAAGGATTCGCCGGGGGGGCGTTCCACCCGGGTGACCTGGGCCACCGGATAATCGGCCGGGAAACGTCCCCCCAGCCCCGAGGTGCTGATGATGTCACCGCGGCGGATGTCCTCGCTGGGGGGAATGAAACGCAGGTCCAGGCGCTCCGGGTTGCCAGTGCCCACGGCCAGCGTGCGCAACCCTGTGCGGTTCACCTGTACGGGGAGGGCGTGGCTCGGGTCGGAGATCAGCAGGGCCACGCTATTGAAGGCGTGAACCTCCAGTATCTGGCCCACCACCCCGGCGGCATTGATCAGGGGTTGCCCGGGATAGACCTGATGGCGGCTGCCCTTGTCCAGCACCACCTGCTGACGGAAGGGGTCCAGGTCCACCGATAGCAGTTGTGCGATGACCACCTGCTCCTGCAGGCGCTCGGCGGTGTCCAGCAACTCCCGTAGACGGGCGTTTTCCGCCTCCAGGGCCTCGAAGCGCAGCATGCGTGAACGCAGCAGCAGGTTTTCCTCCTGCAAGGCGCGATTGTGTGCCACGAGGGACTGATGAGTGGAGAACTGTTCGCCTGCCCAGGCGCTCAGGCGCACGGGCAGGTCAGCGGCATACTGGATGGGATACACGGCCGAGGACAGCCAGGACCGCACGTCCTGGAGATGATGGTGTCGGTGGTCCACGGTCATCAGCACGAGGGACAGGACAACCACCAGGGCCAGCCGGAATGCCGGCGAGGGCCCCAGGATGAAGAGCGGCTGTTTGATGGTGGGCCCTCCCGTGCGGTGTGTTACTCAACGGACAGGAAGTCGGCTCCGTGTTCGTCGAGCATTTCCAGCACTTTGCCACCGCCACGAGCCACACAGGTGAGGGGATCGTCGGCCACCACCACGGGGATGCCGGTCTCTTCCATCAGCAGACGATCCAGGTCACGCAGCAGCGCTCCACCGCCGGTGAGCACGATGCCCCGCTCGGCCACGTCGGAGCCCAACTCGGGGGGCGTCTGCTCCAGTGCCGTGCGCACGGCACTGACGATGCCATGCAGCGGCTCCTGCAGGGACTCGAGGATCTCGTTGCTGTTGAGGGTGAAGGCGCGGGGTACACCCTCGGCCAGGTTGCGGCCCTTGATCTCGATCTCCAGCAGTTCCTTGCCCGGGTAGGCGGAGCCGATCTCGTGCTTGATGCGCTCGGCGGTGGCCTCGCCGATGAGGATGCCGTAGTTGCGCCGCACATAGGCGATGATGGCGTCGTCGAAGGTGTCACCACCGATACGTACTGAAGAAGAGTAGACGATGCCGTTCAGGGACATGACGGCCACCTCGGAGGTGCCGCCGCCGATGTCCAGTACCATGGAACCGCGCGCTTCGTCCACGGGGATGCCCGAGCCGACGGCTGCCGCCATGGGTTCTTCCATCAGGTACACCCGCCGCGCGCCAGCGCCCGCCGCGGATTCGCGGATGGCGCGGCGCTCCACCTGGGTGGCCCCGCAGGGCACGCACACCAGCACCCGGGGGCTGGGGCGGAACATGCGATGGTGATGCACCTTGCGGATGAAATGCTGGAGCATCTTCTCCGTGGTGGTGAAGTCGGCGATCACGCCATCCTTCATGGGGCGGATGGCCTGGATGTTCTCAGGCGTGCGGCCGATCATCTTTTTGGCCGCGGTGCCCACGGCTTCCACCGAGCGCGGGCCGCCCGGTCCCCGGTCCTGGCGAATGGCCACCACCGACGGTTCGTTGAGCACGATGCCCTTGCCACGCATGTAGATCAGCGTGTTGGCAGTGCCCAAATCAATGGAGATGTCGTTGGAGAGTAGACCGAGTAGACGGCTGAGCATGGGTTTTTGTGTGGCGTCGCCTGCGAAAGGCGCTACTCTAGCAACCGCCGCAGGCTTTGGGCAAGGCGTCAACTATGCTACTTTACGCCGCTTAACCCAAGTATTCGTGATCCCGGAGCATGTCATGTCGCTGTCACTCGATGAGGTGCGCAAGATCGCCCATCTGGCCCGGCTCAGTGTCCAGGAAGAGGATCTGCAGGGTTACGCCCGCAACCTCTCCGACATTCTGGACCTGGTGCAGCAGATGGAAGGGGTCGACACGCAGGGCGTGACGCCCATGGCCCATCCGCTGGATGCCTCCCAGCGATTGCGCGCCGACGAGCCCACCGAGACCGACCAGCGGGATCACTTCCAGGGTAACGCCCCGGCCGTGGAATCCGGCCTCTATCTGGTGCCCAAGGTGATCGAGTAGGCCCCTCCGTGGCGGTGGCCACTCCTTCTCAGCCGTCCCCGCGAGCCCTTTGACCGTCTTCAACCACGGAACGATCCATGCACGAGAAGTCCATTGCCGAACTCGCCACCGCTCTCAAGGACGGTGAGGTCTCCAGTGTCGAGCTGACAGCTCACTACCTGCGCCGCATCGAGACCCTGGACGACGCCATCAACGCCTATGTCACCGTGACCGGCGAGCAGGCCATGGAAGCGGCCAAGGCTGCCGACGAGGCCCGGGCCCAGGGGAATGCCGGCCCCCTCACCGGGGTGCCCATTGCCCACAAGGACATCTTCTGCACCGAGGGCACACGCACCTCCTGTGGCTCGAAGATGCTGGATAACTTCATCGCCCCCTATGACGCCACGGTGGTGGCACGCTTCAAGGCGGCGGGCTGCCCCATCCTGGGCAAGACCAACATGGACGAGTTCGCCATGGGGTCCTCCAACGAGACCAGCTACTACGGCCCGGTGAAGAATCCCTGGGATACCGAGCGGGTGCCCGGTGGCTCCTCCGGCGGCTCCGCCGCAGTGGTGGCCGGACGTCTGGCGCCGGGGGCCACGGGCACCGATACCGGCGGATCCATTCGCCAGCCGGCCGCGCTGAACGGTGTGACCGGCATCAAGCCCACCTACGGTCGCGTGTCCCGCTGGGGCATGATCGCCTTCGCCTCCAGCCTGGACCAGGGTGGCCCCATGGCCCGCACCGCCGAGGATTGCGCGCTGATGCTCAACGTGATGGCGGGCTTCGACCAGCGTGATTCCACCAGTATCCAGCGCCCCGATGAGGATTTCACCAAGCGCCTGAACACCCCGGTGAAAGGTCTGCGCATCGGCCTGCCCAAGCAGTTCTTCGGGGAAGGCATGGATGCGGGCGTGGCCCGCGTGGTGGATGAGGCCATCGCCCACTACAAGGGCCTGGGGGCGGAGTTCGTGGAGGTGGATCTGCCCCACTCGGATCTGTCTGTGGCTGCCTACTATGTGGTGGCCCCGGCCGAATGCTCCTCCAACCTGGCCCGCTTCGACGGCGTGCGCTATGGCTATCGCTGCGAGGACCCGAAGGATCTCCTGGACCTTTACATGCGCTCCCGCGGCGAGGGCTTCGGCCCCGAGGTGAAGCGACGCATCATGGTGGGCACCTACGCCCTCTCGGCAGGGTATTTTGATGCCTACTACCTCAAGGCGCAGAAGATCCGCCGGCTGATCGCCGAGGATTTCGCCACTGCCTTCAAGGATGTGGACGTGATCCTGGGGCCCACCGCCCCGAGCACGGCCTTCCGGCTGGGTGAGAAGACGGATGACCCGGTCACCATGTATCTGTCGGATACCTACACCATCGCCGTGAACCTGGCTGGCCTGCCGGCCATGTCGCTGCCCGCCGGTTTCAGCGATGGGCTACCCGTGGGCCTGCAACTCATCGGCAATTACTTCGAGGAAGCCCGCCTGCTCGGGGTGGCCCACCAGTACCAGTTGGGCACGGAATGGTGTCGGATGGCCCCGGGCGGCTTCGAGTAAGCCGCGGTCGCCGCAAATCATTCCCCGTCTTACGTCAAACATCAGGATCACTGTATGGAATGGGAAACGGTCATCGGGCTGGAAATTCATGCCCAGTTGTCCACCAGGTCGAAGATCTTCTCCGGGGCCTCCACGGCCTACGGGGCGGAGCCCAACACCCAGGCCTGTGCCGTGGATCTGGGCCTGCCGGGCGTGTTGCCGGTGCTCAACGAGAAGGCGGTGGCCATGGCCGTGAAGCTGGGCCTGGCCATCGATGCCGAGATCACGCCCCGTTCAGTGTTTGCCCGCAAGAACTACTTCTATCCCGACCTGCCCAAGGGCTACCAGATCTCCCAGTACGAGCTGCCGGTGGTGGGTCGGGGCCATCTGGAGATTGAGCTGGAGGATGGCGAGACCAAGACCATCGGCGTCACCCGGGCGCACCTGGAGGAGGATGCGGGCAAGAGCCTGCACGAGGACTTCCACGGCATGACCGGGATCGACCTGAACCGGGCAGGCACGCCGCTGCTGGAGATCGTCTCCGAGCCTGACATGCGCTCCCCCCGGGAGGCGGTGGCCTACATGAAGAAGATGCACTCACTGGTGCGGTATCTGGGCATTTGCGATGGCAACATGCAGGAAGGCTCCTTCCGCTGTGACGCCAACGTGTCGGTGCGCCGCCGGGGGACCGAGAAGTTTGGTACCCGCACCGAGATCAAGAACCTCAACTCCTTCCGTTTTCTGGAGAAGGCCATCGAGTTCGAGGTGGAGCGCCAGATCGATGTGCTGGAGGGGGGCGGTGCCGTGGTGCAGGAAACCCGCCTGTTCGACCCGGACAAGGGCGAGACCCGCTCCATGCGTTCCAAGGAAGAAGCCAATGATTATCGGTATTTCCCCGATCCCGACCTGTTGCCGCTGGATATCGACAGCACCTTTATCGAACAGATACGGGCAGAGTTGCCGGAATTGCCGGACGAGAAGAAGAACCGCTTCAAGACGCACTACGGTCTGTCGGCCTATGATGCGGCCACCCTCACCACCAGTCGTGAGATGGCGGATTATTTCGAGGCGGTGGTGGAGCAGGCCGATGCCGGCCAGGCCAAGATGGCCGCCAACTGGGTGATGGGCGAACTCTCCGGTGCCCTGAACCGGGAGGGCCGCGAGATCGGCGACAGTCCCGTGTCAGCTCAGGCGCTGGGCGGCCTGCTGGCGCGCATCCAGGACAACACCATCTCTGGCAAGATCGCCAAGGAAGTCTTCGAGGCCATGTGGGCCGGCGAGGGCGACGCCGACACGGTGATCGAGGCCAAGGGCCTCAAGCAGATCACGGACACGGGTGCCATCGAGCAGGTGATCGACCAGGTGATCGCCGACAATCCCAAGCAACTGGAACAGTATCGCAGTGGCAAGGACAAGCTCTTTGGCTTCTTCGTGGGCCAGGTGATGAAGCAGACGGGGGGCAAGGCCAACCCGGCGCAGGTGAATGAGTTGCTGAAGAAGAAGCTCTGAAGGGGGTAGCCCCACTGCCGCCGCTTCTCCCCTCATCCCCGGCCCTTCTCCCCCGAGGGGAGAAGGGGGTCTTGGACCTTTGATCCACATATCGGGCACCCCGGGTCCTTCGGCACCCGGATGCTGCGCCACTCCATGCCCATGGCATCCAGTAGCAGCAAACGCCCCCTCAGCGTCGGCAACCCCACCAGCCACTTGAGGGCCTCGGTGGCCTGCAGGGTGCCCATCACCCCGGGCAGGCTGGCCAGAACACCCGTCTCCGAACAGGTCTCTCCCGTCTCCTCGCCCTCACCGTACAGACACTGATAGCAGGGGCTGTCGGGATTGCCCGGCTCAAACACCGTGATCTGCCCCTCCATGCGGATCACCGCAGCGGAAACCAGCGGTGTGCCCGTGGCCACACTGGCCCGGTTGACGGTGAAACGCGTGGCGAAGTTATCCGTGCAGTCCATGACCAGGTCGGCCTCGCGCACGGCATCCTCCAGCGCCGCCCCCTCCAGGGCCTGGTCGATGCAGTGGATACGCACCGTGGGATTGATGCCCTCCAGGGTCTGACGGGCCGAGTGCACCTTGGGCTGGCCGATACGGTCGCTGGTGTGGATGATCTGGCGCTGCAGGTTGGACAGGTCCACCGTGTCGAAATCCACCAGGGTGAGCTGGCCCACGCCGGCGGCCGCCAGATACATGGCCACCGGACTGCCCAGCCCACCCAGGCCGATGATCAGGACGTGAGCGGCAGCCAGGCGCTCCTGTCCCTCGATGCTCACCTGGGGCAGGAGGATCTGGCGGCTGTAGCGCAGCAGGGCCTGATCATCCATGGCGCTCAGTCCTGCTTCCGGGCATAGGCGGCCGCCTGCTGGTCGGCGTGGTAGGAGGAGCGCACCATGGGGCCGCTGGCCACCTGGCGGAAGCCCAGGTCATAGGCCACCTGGGCCAGGTGCTCGAATTCCTCGGGGGTGACGAACCGGCTTACCGGCAGATGATGCCGTGAGGGCTGCAGGTACTGCCCCAGGGTGAGCATCTCGCAATCGTGTTCCCGAAGGTCCCTGAGGGTGGCCTCCACCTCATCCATTTCCTCCCCCAGGCCCAGCATCAGGCCCGACTTGGTGGGGATGTGGGGATGGCGCGCCTTGAAGGCCCGCAACAGCTCCAGCGACCAGGCATAGTCGGCCCCGGGGCGGGCCTGGCGATACAGCCGGGGCACTGTCTCCAGGTTGTGATTGAACACATCGGGCAGACCCTTCTCCAGGGTGTCCAGGGCCAGATCCATGCGGCCACGAAAATCCGGGACCAGTACCTCGATGCGGATATTCGGGCTCAACGCGCGGGTGCGCACCGTGCACTCCACGAAGTGACCGGCGCCGCCATCGCGCAGGTCGTCCCGGTCCACCGAGGTGATCACCACATAGCGCAGGCCCATGGCCTGGACCGTGCGGGCCAGGTTTTCCGGCTCCTCCGGATCCAGCGGGTTGGGCCGGCCGTGGGCCACATCGCAGAACGGGCAGCGACGGGTGCAGATATCGCCCATGATGATGAAAGTGGCCGTGCCGTGGCCGAAGCATTCGCCCAGATTGGGGCAGGCGGCCTCCTCGCAGACCGTGTGCAGATGGCTGTCGCGCAGCACTCGCTTGAGGCGCTGCACCTCCGGGCTGCCCTGGGCGCGGGCACGGATCCACGCGGGTTTGCGTGGCGGACGCTCGGTGGGGGTGATCTTCACGGGGATGCGGGCCACCTTGTCGGCGGCGCGCAGCTTCTCGCCCCGAACGGGGCGCTTGGTGGTGTCGTTCATGGGGGAATCCTGTGCCGTGCCCGGGCCTTGGTGTGTTTGTGGCCGGGCTTTGATGCCTCATTCTAACAGCCCATGCGCAAGGCGCGGGCATGCCCCCGGGTGGCGTGGGGGGATTCAGGCCGGGGACGGGCTCTTGAGCATGTCCATCACCTGACGGATCTCCTGCTCTGCCTCTTCAAACAGATCCAGCTTCATTTCATCGTTGGGGGGCTCCAGGCCCAGCTTCCGGTAGGCAGGCACCTGGTCATAGCGCGGAGCCTCGGCCATGGGCCATCCCTTGCGTGGATGCGTGAGCGCATAGAGATGTGCCACCAGCACCACATCGCAATAGTCTGGTGGGGCGCTGCCATTGCGTTCGAATTGATTGACCTCTCTCACCACGGTGCTCACATCCGGGCCCAGGCCCCAATCGTTGATCACCAGTTCCCCCACCAATGGGTGCAGGCGTTTGAGGATCGCGTCGATCTCGTGATCCTCCATTGTGGGGTGATTCTGGCCCAGGTAGTCCAGCAACGGCACCATGCCCACCTGGTGCAGCAGGCCGGCCAGCAGGGCATGCTCCGGGTCAAAGCGGGTGCCGTGGCGTGCCAGCACGAAGCTCAGGGCCGACACCCTCACGCTGCGATCCCACAGTTCCAGCATGCGTCGCTGAAACCCCCGTACCGAGGTCTTGAAGACCTGTTTCATGGCGATACTGATGACCAGTTGACGGGTTGCAGCATGCCCCAGGCGGGTGATGGCGTCGCGGACATTGTGCACTGGTGCCGCGCCCCCATAGAGTGCGCTATTGGCCGCCTTGACGAGCCCACCGGTGACCGCCATGTCCATCTGCACGATGCGGGACAGGCGGGTGGAATCCATCCTGGGGTCGTTGATGGCGGACTGGATCCTGGTGGCCACTTCCGGTAGCGCCGGCAGGGTCAGCTGGCCTGTGATGATGCGCTGATAGAGGCTGGAGAAGATCTCGCTTTCCACGTCGCTGAGGGTGGTTTCCTCAATCTCGTAACCGGCCTCACTCTGCTGCTGGCTCAGGGTATCGAACAGGTTGCGATCCACCCGCAGTACCTGGCATTGCGACAGGGCGACGGCATATTCCTGGAGGCGGCTGGCCCCGAAGATGGGTTGCTGGGCCCGCCGACTGAACGCTTCCACGACCAGTGGTTGTCCGTCGGAGAAGAGGCTCATCTTGCCGTCCAGCAGGTAGAGCATCCAGCGGGCCTGGTCCCCGGCCTGTATCCTCGAGCCGGTCTTCAAGGGCAGTTTCTGGGTCTTCCTGGCCAGTTGTTCCAGGGCGGCCGGCCCCAATTCGTTCAGATAGGCCAGTTTCTCGAGTGTGGCGGTATCGACTGCATCAACCATGGAGCACCTGCCGGATCATCTGCAATTCTCCCTCGGCCTCCTTGAGCACCTCCAGGTTCAGGTTCTCGTCCAGGGGGCCGAGTTCCAGTTTGGCGAAGGCGGGCACTTCATCGGTGCGCGGCAGGGCCTGGCCCTTGGGGGTATCACGCAGCGCGAATAGCTGAGAGACGATCACCAGGTCGCAATAGTCGGCCTTGGGCCCTTCATTCCGCATCCACTGATCGGCCTGTTCCACCACGGCGATGAGTTCGTCATCCATGCCCCAGTAATTCATCACCAGCACGCCCGCCAGGGCATTGAGCTTGTTGACGGCCTCTTCCATGGCTTCGGGGCCCAGTTCCAGACGGTTCTTGCCGATGAAGTTCAGGATGGGGACGGCACCAATGCGATGCATCAGTCCGGCCAGCAGGGCCCGATCCGGATCGAAGCCCCGCAAGTGCCTGGCCAGCACATAGGCGATGGCCGAGACGTTCACACTGTGTTCCCACACCTGGTGAATGCGTTCCCGAACCAGGCTGGAGTCGCTCTGGAAGGTCTGGCGCATGGCCAGGTTGAAGGCCAGGGTCTTGGTGGTATTGAAGCCCAGTCGGACCACGGCGTCCCGGATGTTGCTGATCTGCTTGGCCGTGCGATACAGGGGGCTGTTGGTGGCGTGGAGCAGGGCGCCTGCCACGGCCGGATCCATCTGCACCACCTGAGTGATCTCGTTCACGCCCACATTGGGGTCGTCGGCCATCTTCTGGATGCGCATGGCCACTTCAGGCATGGGGGGTAATTCCAGCTTCTTCTGCGCGGTGGCCAGATAGAGCTGTTGCACGATGGCCCCTTCCTCCGCCGTCGCCTCGGTATCCACCACCTCGAAGCCAGAGGTGCGCTCCTGGTTGAGCAGGTCGGAAAATGCCTGCTTGTTCACCTTGAGCAGGGTGGAGGGCGCCTCGGCCAAGGCAAACTCCCCCTGCACGCGGTCGCTGAAGAGGGGCAGGCGCGCGCGATCCGAGCCCCCTTTCACCCGGGTGGGGTTGCCCCGGCAGACCAGGGATATCAGGCCATCCAGCAGGTAGATGGCGTTCTCCCGCTCATCGCTGGCATGCAGCTTGCGGCCTGCCGGGAGTCTGGTGGTCTCCACCTGTCCCAGCAGGCGCTTGAGCCCCGGTTCGGACAACTCCTTGATGGGCGTCAGTGCGCTCAGGTCCTTGACGTCAACGGCGGCGGGCATGGTGGGAGATCCTGATCTTCTTCATGGGCATGGGTCTGTCATGCGGGGCGCCCCAAGAGGCGGGCGGGGCATTCAGCCAGCCGCCGCCAGGGCCTGATCCAGATCCTCAAGGATATCATCCACGTGCTCCAGTCCAATGGACAGACGCACCATGTCCTCGGCCACGCCGGCCCGTTCCAGTTCTTCCGGGGACAACTGCCGGTGGGTGGTGGTGGCCGGGTGGCAGGCCAGGGTCTTGGCGTCGCCGATGTTCACCAGGCGCACGGCCAGTTGCAGGGCGTCGATGAACCGGGCACCGGCCTCGCGGCCGCCGTTGATGCCGAAAGAGAGGATGCTGGCGGCGCGACCGTTCATGTATTTCTGCGCCAGGTGGTGATCCGGGTGATCCTCCAGGCCGGCGAAGCGCACCCAGTTCACCTTGGGGTGTTCCTTGAGGAACTGGGCCACCTTCAGGGCGTTGTCGCAATGGCGATCCATGCGCACCGGCAGGGTCTCGATGCCCTGCATGATCAAAAAGCTGTTGAAGGGGGACAGGGCGGCGCCCATGTTGCGCAGCGGCACCACCCGGGCGCGACCGATATAGGCGGCGGCCCCCAGGGCCTCGGTGTACACCACCCCATGATAGGACGGGTCGGGCTCGCACAGCCCCGGGAACTTGTCCTTGTGCTCCTCCCAGGGGAATTCCCCCGAGTCGACGATGGCGCCAGCAATGGTGGTGCCATGGCCGCCCATGTATTTGGTCAGTGCATGCACCACGATGTCGGCCCCGAATTCGAAGGGACGGCACAGATACGGGGTGGGCACGGTGTTGTCGGCGATCAGCGGCACGCCATGCTCATGTGCCAGGTTGGCCAGGGCCTCGATGTCCGCCACGTTGCCCGCCGGGTTGCCGATGGTCTCGCAGAACACCGCCCGGGTGTTATCGTCCATCAGGGCGCGCATGCCGTCGATGTCGCCAGGGGCAGCAAAGCGCACCTCGATGCCGTAACGGGGCAGGGTGTGGGCGAACAGGTTGTAGGTGCCGCCGTAGAGGGTGCTGGTGGTGACGATGTTATGGCCCGCCTGGGCCAGGGTCATGATGGAATAGGTCACCGCCGCCATGCCCGAGGCCAGACCCAGGGCACCCACACCCTCCTCCAGTGCCGTGAGGCGCTTCTCCAGCACATCCGTGGTGGGATTCATGATGCGCGTGTAGATATTGCCCTGGACCTTCAGGTCGAACAGGTCGGCCCCATGCTGAGTGTCGTCAAAGGCGTAGGACGTGGTCTGGTAGATGGGGGTGGCCACGGCCTTGGTGGTGGGGTCGGGGCTGAAGCCGGCGTGAACGGCGAGGGTCTCGAATTTCATCGTGTGATTCCGTGAAGGCTAGGAAGGCGGCGCCGGCATGATCAGGAGGCGTTCGTGTCGGCTTCTTCCGGCGTGAAGGTACGTATGGACAAGGCGTGCAGCGCGCCACTGGTGATCTCGTTCATCACGGTGGCGTTGACCATCTGGTGGCGCTTGATGCGCGACTGGCCCGCAAAGGCCTCGCTGATCACCTGGGCCTCGAAATGGCCTTCGCTGCCGGTGACGGAGACCTGGGCATCGGGTAGACCCGTTTCAATGAGTGTCTTGACCTGATCGGGCGTCATGGGCTGTTTTCATGGTGTGAATTCGATGGGGTGATCATAGCGGATACCGGTGCCGCGCGTCATGGCGTGGCGCCCTGGTCATGGCCCGTAGGCCATGCGGAGGTGGGATGGGATGTGCCGGAGACATAAGCCTCGATGACCGGCATGTGCCGCTCCAGGGTGCGGCGCATGAGGGCAGACATCAGGTGTTTGCGGTCCACGTGTTCCACCCAGCCGAAGATGGACAGCCGCAAGTCTTCCAGGGTGTTCACGTTCACGTGGATGTCGTGGATCAGGCGCCGATACTCCAATGGCGTTGGGGCCGTGCCCAGGTCAGAAAAGATCTCCTTCAGGGCCTTGAGCATGGGGCCTGCCTGCGGGGGCAGGCCCAGGGCCGCCGGGGTGATCTCGGGGGGCTCGTCCACCTCCGGGTCCACCCAGATGCGAAAGCTCATCTGCTGCAGGGTGTGATACAGGGGCTCATCGGAGATGAGAAACACCAGCAGATTGCGGTGGTGGGCCTTGAGGGTGACATCACCGTAGTGCCAAAGCCCATGCTGGATGAACTCCGCCAGGCGCAGGTGCTCGGCAAAGGGCGCCCGGTGCAGACGATCCAGGATGAGCACAGCGGGTTCGCCCTCGCTCAGGGCGCAGGCCTCGCCCAGCACCCGGTCCACCGGGTCGATGGGCGGCTCGCCGGTGGCTTCTTCGTTCCAGTCCGGGATGATGCGCACAGGTTCGGGCGAGGGGGGCGGCATGTATTCGTGATACAGGATGTGCTCATACCCCAGGGTGTGCCCCAGGGCATGACCAAAGGCGGTGCGCCGCCGGCCCTGGGTGCCCTCGATGTTCAGGCAGCGCAGATGATCCACCCGGGCGGAGAGGAAACACTGAACCGGGTATTCATGATCCTCGTTGGCGACAAAGCCGTGCTCTGCCAGTCGCTGCCTGAAGGATTCCATCACCGAACGGCCTGTCATCCCTGGGCCAGCCGCGCCTTCAGATCCTCACGCAAGGACTCGATGGCCGGGCGGGACTGCTCCAGGATGTCCTGGTAGCGATTGAACTCCATCACCCGCACATCGCGGATCTTGGGTGTGACCAGAAAATCCGGCGGCCGGTGGCGCATCTTTTCCTGCAGGATGGAGAACTGCATGATCTGGAAGGTGTTGAAGCTATTGTCGAAGTACGAGGGCGTGTCCATCTTTCCGTCCTCGTCGGGCTGGCGCGTGCCCAGCACGTTCACGGCGATCACCAGGTCGCAATCATCCAGCAGCAGGTCGTAGGGCACCGGGTTGGTCAGGCCGCCATCCACCAGCACACGCCCGTTGTGGGCCACCGGATGGAACAGCCCCGGCATGGCCATGCTGGCCTGAATGGCTGGCCACAACGGTCCCTCTTCGAACACTGCCTGGGAGCGGTCCCAGTAATCGGTGGCCACCACCGTGAGGGGGATCTTCAACTCGTCGAAGGATTCCACCCCGGTGGCCTTGGCCAGATGCTCCACAAAGGCCTTTGAGCGCAGCAGGCCACCCTTGCCGCCGAATGGCTCGATGAATTCGATCCACCGGGTCCAGCTGCCGTTGAACAGGTCCTCGAACCAGTTGTTGTCTTCGTCGTCCAGGATGAGTGCTTCCATCACCGCCCGTACCTCCTTCGCACTCATGCTGGAGGCATACAGCGAGCCCATGATGGCGCCGATGCTGGTCCCGGCAATTCGGTGAGGCCGCAGGCCCAGTTCCTCCAGCAACTCGAAGACCAGCACATGGGCCACCCCCCGAGCACCGCCACTGCCCAGTGCCAGGCCGATGCGCGGGGCATCGCCCGCGCCATGATCACTGGCGGCCAGCGCGCCAACCGGCCCCAGCGCCGGCAGGAGGGAGCCCGCCAGCAGGGCTTTCAAGGCGCGACGTCTGACAGGATTGATTTCGTTCATCAGTTGTTGCTCGTATGTGTTGCAGTGCAGGGACATGACAACGCAGATTGCGCGTCGGTGCAATCCCATGGGTGAACATGGGTAAAGCCTGGGCAGCGCCGCGTTCATGTCCCGGATGTTGTCCGGATGTTGTAATGTTCGGAACATGACGACACTGGAACTGTTCATCATGCCGCCCGCCGGCGGGCTCATCCTGATCCTGCTGGGCCTGCTGCTCTGGCGCCGCCGGTTGGGGCGGCTGGCGATCTGGCTCGGACTGGGGGTGCTCTACGTGGCTTCACTGCCGGCCGTTTCCTACGCATTGATCCATGGGCTTGAAGCCCGGTCCGGTGCCGTGCCGCTGTCCGAAGCCGCTGCCAGTGACGCCCAGGCCATCGTCATCCTGGCCGGTGGCCGCCGCCCCAATGCTCCGGAGTATGGCGGCGAGGATACCGTGAACCGCTATTCCCTCAAGCGGGCCCGTTACGGGGCCTGGGTGTACCGTGAGACCGGATTGCCCATCCTGGTGAGCGGCGGGCGCGTGGGCGGTGATGAGCCCCTGAGTGAAGCGGAGCTGATCGTCAGCCTGCTGGAGAACGAATTCGGCGTACCCGTGCACTGGGTGGAGGATGAAAGCCGCAACACCTGCGAGAACGCCCTCTACAGCGCTCAGCGCCTGGCCGAGGAGGGTGTGACTCACGCCCTGCTGGTCACGCAGGCCCTACACATCCCCCGCGCCCGCTGGTGCTTTGAAAAAACAGACCTTCAGATCACCGCCGTGCCCACCTTCGACCGTCAACCCGACCCTGACGAGTCTTTTGACTTGCGCGGATTCATTCCCCAGGCCAACGCCATGTCCCGCACCCGGTTTGCGTTGCATGAGTATCTGGGATTGGTGTGGTACCGATACTTCAAGTATCGCTGAATTCCACAGGGTGGGCAGATTTCAATTTGCCCCCATTTATCTTTCTTCACGTTACGCAAATCTCCCCGCGCACCGGGCACCACATTTTGGACACTGCCCATCAGCCCCGACATCTTGCCGGATCACCCGGTAGCCATCCCGCACCACAAGGGCCGCCCCACAGCCACGACACCACGTGGTACTGCCCTCCACATCATGCACATTGCCGATATACGCATGCCGCACTCCATTGTCCCGGGCAATGCGTCGCGCCCGTTGCAGGGTGGCCAGGGGCGTGCGGGGCAGGTCGGTCATGCGCCAGTCCGGGTGAAAGGCACTGAAATGCATGGGCACATCCGGTCCCAGCTCATCCACCACCCAGCGCGTCATCGCCTGTAACTGTTGATCATCATCGTTCCGACCGGGAATGAGCAGGGTGGTCAGCTCCAGCCAGATGTCGGTCTCGTGGCGCAGGTAGCGAAGGGTATCCAGCACCGGCTCCAGGTGGCCGCCACAGAGCTCCCAGTAAAAGGCCTCGTCGAAGGCCTTGAGATCCACATTCACCGCATCCATCGGCGCGAAGAACTCCTCTCGCGCCCCGGGGCTGATATAGCCCGCCGTCACCGCCACGCTGCGCACCCCCGCCTGATGGCAGGCTCGGGCCGTGTCGGTGGCGTATTCCATGAAGATCACCGGATCGTTGTAGGTGAAGGCCACACTGGCACAACCCTGATCACGGGCGGCCATGGCCAGTTCCTCAGGTGTGGCCCGGGCCTGCATGATGTCCATCTCCCGCGATTTGCTCATGTCCCAGTTCTGGCAGAACTTGCAGGCCAGGTTGCAGCCGGCGGTGCCGAAGGAGAGGGTGCGGCTGCCGGGCAGGAAGTGATAAAGGGGCTTTTTCTCGATGGGATCGGCCCGAAAACCGATGGCCCGACCATGGGTGGTGAGCACGATCCGGCCACGGCTGCGCCCGCGCACGAAGCACAGGCCGCGTTGGCCTTCATGGAGCTTACAGGCCCGGGGGCACACATCGCACTGCACGCGACCGTCGTCCAATGCATGCCAGTGGCGCGTGGGGAAGGCGGAGGTATCGGGCGTGATCTGCATGTGACCTTTGATGCACAAAAAGATAAAAGACAAAGTGAATGTGATATCTCATCCATCACTTTGTGGATGCGTTTTAGAACTTCACCCCGTGCCCAATGAGATCCTATTGCCAGGATCAAGTTCCCGCCCCGAAAGTTGATGAAAGGCACTATACTCATGCCCTATAGGATTTCCGGTTCGCCTGCACCCTTGTGCAGAAGTGCTTGTACATGAATGCAAGGGAATCCTTGCTGTCAATCGCTTGTCACACAATCGTGATATGAGTTTCATGTGACATGCCGAACACAATGCGATATCCCCCTTTGCCGCTGTAGGTGCGTGCCGACAGCGGCGGTGCCTTTCAAAGGCATGGCTTCATCGGTTTTGCCGTCATCGGCCAAACACACATCAGAGATACAGCAGTATCCGGCGGTGAAGTCTCCAGGGCGGATATCCAGCCACACAATCTGGAGGAGCCGCCGTGGACACCATACGCCGCCCCGCTGTCGCGGGTCAGTTCTACCCAGCCGAGGCCGAGGCCCTGAGGGCATCGGTGCAGTCCTATCTCAATGGTGCCGAGGAGGAGGCCGCCTCAGGCACGTCCCCACCCAAGGCCCTGATCGCCCCCCATGCGGGGTACATCTATTCCGGTGGCGTGGCCGGTCGTGCCTATGCCGCGCTCACCCCCGAGCGGGCTGCCCGCATCAAGCGCGTGGTGTTGCTGGGTCCGGCCCATCGGGTGGGCTTCTACGGCATCGCCGCCCCCAGTGTGGATGCCTTCCAGACCGCCCTGGGCACCGTGCCCGTGGATCAGGACAGCATCGAGCGGGCGGTGAAGTCCCCCACCGTATTCCGTTTCGATGAGCCACACCGCAATGAACACAGCCTGGAGGTGCAACTGCCCTTCCTGCAGATGCTGCTGGACGATTTCACCCTGGTGCCACTCGTGGTGGGCAGTGCCACGGGCGAGGAAGTGGCCAGCGCCCTGGAAGACGTATGGGGCGATGAAGACACCCTGGTGGTGATCAGTTCCGATCTCAGCCATTACCTGGATTACGACACGGCCCGTCAGGTGGACAGCCGGACGTCGGAAGCCATCAGCCAGTTGAAGGCTGAAGAGGTCAAGCCCGGTCATGCCTGCGGTTACGTGCCGGTGCAGGGCCTGCTGATCAATGCCCGCAAGCACGGCCTCAAGGGCGAAACGCTGGTCCTGCGCAACTCTGGCGACACCGCCGGCCCCCGGGAGCAGGTGGTGGGTTATGGAGCCTATGCGTTCAGCTGAGCTGGACCCTGCCGAGCATCAGTTGCTGTTCCAGGTGGCCCGTCGCGCCGTCAGTGGCGCCCAGCCAGCGATCCCCGCCCAGCGGGCATCGCTTTCAAAGCGCCTGCTGACGCCCGCGGCCACCTTCGTGACCCTGCATCACCGATCCGCCCTGCGCGGGTGCATTGGCACCCTGGAGCCCCACCGCCCCCTCGTGGACGATGTGGCCCACAATGCCTGGTCGGCCGCCTTCCGCGATCCCCGTTTTCCACCCCTGCCACAAGCTCAGGCGCCGGAAGTGGCGTTGTCCATCTCCATTCTGGGCCCCAGCGAACCCCTGGACGTGGAGAACGAGGACATCCTGCTGCAGAGCCTGCGCCCCGGCATGGACGGCGTGATCCTTGAGGACGGCCCCCATCGCTCCACCTTCCTGCCCGCCGTGTGGGAGCAACTGCCGCAACCGGCCGAGTTCATGGCCGCCCTGCGCCGCAAGGCCGGCCTGCCCGCAAACCACTGGTCCGACACCCTGAACCTGTGGCGCTATACCGTGGCAGTGCTTGAGGAGCCATAACTGATGGGCCCCCTGAACGGCGAGCGCGCCCCCTTGGCGCGCCGCCCCTTTTGGGCTATTCTCCGCCCTCCCATCGGACCGCTCCCAAACCGGTCCCTGGGTTATGCTAGAATCCCCGCAAAGCGCCCGTAGCTCAGCTGGATAGAGTACTGCCCTCCGAAGGCAACACTCAGGGGCCAAATGGGCACAACAGCTAGCATTCAATTTCGAGTACCATACGCATCACGCGCCCGTAGCTCAGCTGGATAGAGTACTGCCCTCCGAAGGCAGGGGTCGCAGGTTCGAATCCTGCCGGGCGCGCCATAAAATAGATAACAAAAACAGCCGCTTGCAGGTTATCCTGGGCGGCTTTTTTTGGCCCTGAATTGGGTGATTGAGGCGCCGTGTTACCGATATGTTACTGTAATCAGGGCGGAAGAAGCTGGCAATGACTGATCCTCATGGGCACCCCTCCCTCCTTTTTCCAAAATTCCCCCTTTTTGGGCGTGTGCCCAGAATGTGCCCTCGCCCAAGCAGCCAGCATTGCAAACCCCGGTTGAAATGAGCATTGGCTGCGTCCAGGCACACCTGGAGACTCTATCGGCTCCGCCACCCCAACACTCTGCGCGTCCTTCAGTTCCCCGAATTGATGAGATAGGCTAACGAGCCAAAACGGTCGCCCGGCGCGACCACCTCCACCGCAAAGGGACCCGCAGCCCATGATCCTCACCCTCAACCAGCTTGAGCGGCACCTGTTCAGGGCCGCTGATATCCTGCGCGGGCGCATGGATGCCTCCGAGTTCAAGGAGTACATCTTTGGCATGCTCTTCCTGAAGCGCTGTTCGGACGTCTTCGAGCAGCGCCGGGAGGAGGTGCGTGATCAACTCAAACAAGCGGGCGCAGGCGAGAGCGATATCCTCCGGCAGATCGAGGCCCCCGACTGGTACCGCGCCACCTTCTATGTGCCACCCCAGTCCCGCTGGTCGCACCTGCTGAACGAGGCCCACCAGGGTGTGGGCAGCGCGCTCAACAAGGCGCTGGGTGGCCTGGAGGAACACAACCCCAGCCTGGCCGGGGTGCTGGAGCACATCGACTTCACCCGCAAGGTGGGCTCCACCACCCTGCCGGACAAGAAGCTCCGGGACCTGATCGTTCACTTCAGCGAATACCGCCTGCGCAACGAGGACTTCGAGTTCCCCGACCTGCTCGGCGCCGCCTACGAGTATCTGATCCGCGACTTCGCCGATTCCGCCGGCAAGAAGGGCGGCGAGTTCTACACCCCGCGCCCAGTGGTCCGCATGATGGTGCGGCTGATGAACCCCCAGGAGGGGCACAGCGTCTACGACCCCTGCATGGGGTCCGGGGGTATGCTGATCCTCGCCAAGGAATACCTGGAAGAGCAGGGCGGCAATCCGCGCCTTCTCAACCTGTTCGGCCAGGAGGCCTCCGGCTCGGTCTGGGCCATCGCCAAGATGAACATGCTGCTGCACGGCGTGAATAGCGCCGACCTGCGCAACGATGACACCCTCACCGATCCAGCCCACGTGGAGGGCGGCGAACTCAAGCGCTTCGACCGCATCCTCACCAATCCGCCGTTCTCCATCGGCTACACCGCCAGCCCGCACTTCCCCGAGCGCTTCCACTACGGCAGCGTGCCGGAGGGGGCCAAGAAGGCCGACCTGATGTTCCTGCAGCACATGGTGGCCTGCCTCAAGTCCGATGGCCGCCTGGCCACCGTCATGCCCCACGGCGTGCTATTCCGGGGTGGTGACGAGAAGCGCATCCGTGCTGGTTTGCTGGAGGATGATCTGGTGGAGGCGGTGATCGGCCTGGCGCCCAATCTCTTTTACGGAACCGGCATCCCCGCCAGCATGCTGGTGCTGCGGGCCAAGGGGGCCAAGCCCGACGAACGCCAGGGCCAGGTGCTGTTCATCAACGCCGACCGGGAATTCTTTGAAGGCCGCGCCCAGAACCATCTGCTGCCGGAGCACATCGAGAAGATCGCCAGCACCTACGACGCCTTTGAGGACGTGCCCGGCTTCGCCCGGGTGGTGCCGGTTTCGGAGTTGCGGGACAACGACTACAACCTCAACATCCGCCGCTACGCCGACAACACCCCGCCGCCGGAACCCCAGGATGTCCGCGCCCACCTCAAGGGTGGCGTACCGGTGGCCGAGATCGACGCCAAGCGCCCGCTTTTTGATGCCCAGGGCCTCGACCCCCTGGGGCTATTCACCCCGAGGGCAGATGACCCCGACTATGTGGACTTCGCCGAGCCCCTGACCGAAAAGCGAGACCTCAAACCCGCCATCGAGGCCGATGCCGGTCTCACCGCCAAGGAAGCCCGCGTGATGGCCGCTTTCGAGGCTTGGTGGACCGAGCACGGTGGCAGCATCACCGGCCTGTCCGGCAATGGGGGCCGCCTCACCCAACTGCGGGACGAACTGCTGGGCAGTTTCTCGTCAGCCCTGGAACCCACCGCCATGCTGGACCGTTTCGCGGTGCGGGGCATCATTGCCGGCTTCTGGTTCGACAACAAGAACGAGTTCCGCACCCTGCAGGCCCGGGGCTGCCTGGGGGTGGTGGACGCCTGGCGCACCGCCATCGTGAGCCTTTTGGAAGACGAGCAGAGCAAGGCCAATCCCCTCGACCACCGTTTGGTCCACTTCCTGATGGAGGACTATGTGGCGGAACTGGAAGAACTGACCGCCCGCAAGGCGGAACTGGATGCCTGCATCAAGGCCGCCGAGGCCAGGCCCGACGGTGATGACGGCGACGAGGTGGAATCCGACAACGGCGAGGACGACGATGCCCCTACGGCGGAGCAGATCAAGGCCTGGAAGAGCGAGCGCACCCAGGTCAGGAAGCAGCACAAGGCCAAGGTGGCCAGCTTCGAGGCACACCTCAACGCCGCCGTGGACGCCCTGGACGAGCCGGCCGCCGCCGAACTGGTGGGCACCGTCCTGCACAACGACCTCAAGGGCATTCTGGAGCGCTACATCCGCCAGCAGCGCCAACAGGTGATCGCGGCGTTCGAAACCTGGTGGGACAAGTATCGGGTGACACTGGCCGATATCGAGGCGGAGCGCGATGCCGCCGCCAAGGAGTTGCAGCAGTATCTGGAGGGGCTGGGGTATGTATAAGGATCGGTTACCCGAGGAATGGGATTCTGCGCCACTTCGTGAGCTGGTTGATCCGAACCGAAGAATCACTTATGGCATAGTGCAGCCTGGTGAGTGGCAGGAGCCAGGAAAAGGTGTTCCTCTGATTCGCGGGCAAGACTATAGCTCAGGTGAGGTTGCTGTCGAAAACCTCAGATATGTGCATGAGAACATTGCATCAAAATATACCCGCTCAACAGTAAAGGCAGGAGACATCCTTTTATCTATCGTTGGATATGTTGGGTTGTGCGCTATCGTGCCTAAGTCAGCAGAAGGCGCCAACATAACGCAGACAACTGCCAGGGTGTCACCTTCAGGCAATATACACAGTGGCTACCTCGCCCACTACTTCAGGTCGCCGGATTTCAAAGAGGAAGTCAAGAAATATACAAAAGGCTCAGCGCAGCCTGGGCTCAACCTAGATGATGTTGAGAAAATGGTTGTGAGGAGGCCCCAAGCCTTGGGCGAACAAATAACCATCGCCCGTATCCTCGACACCCTCGACACCCAAATCCTGAAAACCGAGGCGCTGATCGCCAAGCTGGAGAAGGTCAAGGAGGGCCTGCTCCACGACCTGCTGACCCGCGGCATCGACGAGAACGGCCAGCTCCGCCCCAGCCCCGAGCAGGCGCCGGAGCTTTACAAGGATTCGCCGCTGGGGTTGATTCCGAGGGAGTGGGGTGTTGGCTCGTTGGGTGATCTGTCAGAAATTGTTAGCGGGGTTACACTCGGAGGTAAGTCAGGAAGTAGTTCTTGGCCACTGGTGCCTTACCTGCGGGTGGCGAACGTTCAGGATGGCTATTTCGATCTTTCCGAGGTAAAGCTAATTAGGGTGAGTTCTGTAGATATTGAAAAGTATCGACTCCTGCCAGGTGATGTTCTTATGAATGAAGGAGGCGATTTCGACAAGCTTGGTAGGGGGTCACTGTGGCAAGGCCAGATAGGTCTTTGTATCCATCAAAATCATGTGTTCCGTGTCCGCGCCAATCCAAGCATATTAAACCCTCACTTCCTAACGGCTTTCTCATCATCGGCGATGGGGAAAAGTTACTTTATTAGATCATCGAAGCAGAGCACCAACTTAGCCTCAATAAATTCAACACAGTTGAAAGATTTTCAGATCCCACTGCCAGCCAAGGCTGAACAAGAGCTCATAGTGACAGAGCTACGGATAATGGCTTCAAAAATGGAGTCCGAGAAAAGTTTACTGGATAAGTTGATCACCCAAAAAACCGGCCTAATGAACGACCTCCTCACCGGCCACGTCCGAGTCACCCCGCTGCTCGGCCAGGCCCAGACCCCCACCCCCACCCCGGCATAAACAGAAACGCCCACAACATCAGGCCCGCATCGCTCAGGGAACCCCATGGCCACTTTTGACAGCACCAAACGCTCGCTACCCGACCTACTCAGGGACATCACCACCGGCAAGATCCAGCTCCCCGATTTCCAGCGCGGTTGATCGTCAACCCCCGGATGACACTTGGCCGACGAGGGGGGTATCATGAACGGACAGATCCAAACCACAGAGACAGGGAAGGCAATTCATGAACGTATCGATCCCCGACTGGACGGCGGAAGGGGTTTTGCCGCCGGTGGATGCTGGCGATCCGACTTCCTTGAATCGCTCACCTTATCATGTGTCGCTGCTCGATCTCGTGGAGCATTTCGGTACATCAAAAGAGCGTATCAGGATACTGGACGGCTTCCTTCGCTACCGGAGTGGCCTGCATGAGGCAGGATTGATACAAGGGTTCCAGTGGCTGGATGGGAGCTATATGGAGCACGTCGAAGCGATAGAAAAACGATCGCCGAATGATATCGATGTGGTCAGTTTCATTGAGTTCCCGTCAGGGATGAGCGAGATGGAAATCAAGACCCATTATTCCGATATCATAGGGCTCACCAGAAACAGCAGGACGTTGATCAAAAGACAATTGATGGTAGACGCCTTCATGGTTCCGCTCAATAGGGCGTCCAGCGTTGATTTGGTGGCATTGAGCACCTACTGGTACGGCGTCTGGTCTCATCGAAGAGACAGAGCATGGAAGGGATTCATTCAGGTGTCTCTGATGCCGGATCATGCAGCAAGGGCGCGTCTTGACTCCCTTATGGGTCAGGAGGAAAACGTATGAATCAGCAGGAGTATATTGACCTTCAAGCCGAGTGCAATACGCTCAGGGGTATGTTGGCTGGAATCCCTGAAGACCGGGTACTTTCCAGAGCCAGCCTGGAGCTTCGGCTTGAAGAACTCGAAGAAAGATTAGCGGACTCTTCTGCCCTGGAACAAGAGCCCGTTAAGGCAGTGCTGACATTCAGCGGCCGTCCGGTGTCGGGTTCTAAGGGGGTTCTGGCTGCCTTCGCCGCTAAGGCACTGTCTGCTTTTTCGGAAGCCATTACCGCTGTCGGCGCCTCCCATCACGCTACATTGGCACCGACAGGACCCGTGCCTAATCGCGATCAGTATCAGATGATGATCACCGGTACCGCTCGCGGCTCATTCGGCTTTCAGCTTCAGGAATCGTCGGCACAACTGGAGTTTTATCAGGACAGCACTGTAGCCAAGGCGCTGGAAGCAACCCGCAGCTTGCTTGATGGAAGTATTGGCGTAGATGATGAGCAACTCGCTGAAGCAGCCGCTGATATGGATCAGCGCGCCCTGGACAAGATCCGAGGCTTTGTCAGCATCCTGAATGACCATGATGCCACCTGCTCCTTGATGCATGCAGACAAGTCATTTAGTTTCAGGAACTCGGGGCAAGTCCGGCGCAGCCTGGAGCGACTGAGCCAGGAGTATCTTTCCGAAAGCGAACAGGCTCTTTCGATCAGATTCGGTGGTGCTTTGCCTCATAAGGGAAGTTGTGAATTTCAGATCGAAGACAGCAAGGAGTGGCTGACGGCAAAGATTGGCCCAGGTGTTGAAAACCCGGACGCCATCAACGACCACCGTAATGAAATGGTCGAGGCAAAGATGCTGATCACCCAAGCCGGACGGGGCAGGCCCCGCTACAAGCTTCTGGAGTTACCTCGTTGGGCAACGGGTGATCCGAAGGTGGCTGAACCGTAAGGCAGATTCATCACACTTTGGAGCTACGGCTTAGCACTTCTGCAAGCCGATGCTTGAGCGGGTCAGGCAAGCGGTAGGGACTTGAATCGGGACTTGCCGGAGCGCAGCCTGGTTTCGATGCTGCGGCTGGCCTCGCCTGTCTCCACGGCGGTGGAGGAGGCAACGCTCTTCAGGAGGGCGTCACGGCTCACAATGCGGCGCTTCTTGGGGGAGCGGGATGTGATCATGTCAGTCTCTCCTGGCTGGTATGCTCATTTTACGCGCATACCGCGCCCCCGGCATCAAAAACCCTACAACAGCACGGAGCAGTCACGGCATGGCAGGTCCCGAATATACGGATGTCGAAAAGCCCTTCATCGACCAGCTGGTGGGGCAGGGCTGGGCGTTTCTGGCTGGCTCGGTGGACGATCCCGCCGCAACCCACCGTGACAGCTTCGCCCAGGTGGTGATGGAGCCGCTGCTACGGGAGCAGTTGCGCGCCATCAACCTGCGTGACGGCAAGCCCTGGCTCGATGATGGGCGATTGGATCAGGCCGTGGCGGCCATCACCCGGCTCCCCGCCAGCAAGGTGCTGGAGGCCAATCAGCAGGCCACCGAACTGCTGCTCAATGGCCTGCCCGTGGACGGTCTGGAAGGATGGGACGGAGGCCGTGGCCAGACGCTGCGATACATCGACTGGGATGAACCTGCCAACAACGTCTTCACCGTGGTCAACCAGTTCAAGGTGAAGTGCCCGCCCGGCCACGATGGCGCCAAGGGCCACGTGATCCCCGATCTGGTGCTGTTCGTCAACGGCATCCCGCTGGTGGTGGTGGAGTGCAAGAGCCGCAGCGCCCCGGAGGGCATGAGCCAGGCAGTGGATCAGTTGCGCCGCTACCATGATCAGCGCTGGCTGGACGGCGAGGTGGGAGAGCACGAGGGGGCACCGGCCCTGTTCGCCACCACCCAGTGCCTGGTGGCCAGCAACTTCGACGATGCCCGGGTGGGCACCGTCGGCGCCCGCTTTGCCCACTACCTGAGCTGGAAGACGGTGGCCCCCCGGCGCGAAGCCCACGTGGCCCTGGACCTGGGCGTGGCGGATCTTTCCGCCCAGCAACGCCTGATCGCCGGGATGCTGACCCGGGCCAACCTGCTGGATATCGTGCGCCATTACACCCTGTTCATGAACCTGGGCGGCCAGACCATCAAGCTGGTCTGCCGCTATCAGCAGTTCCGTGGGGTCACGCGGGCCGTGGAGCGGCTGAAACAGGGCAAGACCCGCCGACAGGATGGCGAAGCGGATCGCCGTGGCGGCATCGTCTGGCATACCCAGGGCAGCGGCAAGAGCCTGTCCATGGTGTTTCTGGTCCGCAAGCTGCGCACCGACCCCGCCCTGAGACGCTTCAAGGTGGTGGTGATCACCGACCGCAAGGACCTGCAGACCCAGCTCTCCAACACCGCCAGACTCACCGGGGAGAGCGTGGAGAAGGCGCGCAATACCAACGAGCTCAAGAAGCTGCTGGCCCGGGAGGGCCCCGGTCTGGTGTTCGGCACCATTCAGAAATACCGCGACCCGGATGCCGAAGGGGAGGGCGATGCCTATGAGATCCCCGAGGGCCGGGGGCTCAACTGGGCGCACCGGGATGTGGCCGAGCCTGACCCCCTGAGCGGCAGCCGCACCCCGAAGAAACCCACCCTGAGCGAGCCCTTCGAGGTGCTCAACACCAGCGAGGACATCCTGATCCTGGTGGACGAGGCCCACCGCACCCAGGCCGGCGACCTGCACGCCAACATGATGCGCGCCCTGCCCAACGCGGCCCGCATCGGTTTTACCGGCACGCCCATCATCATGGGCGACAAGAAACGCACCCACGACATCTTCGGCGAATACATCGACCGCTACACCATCAAGGAGTCGGAACAGGACGGCGCCACCGTGCCCATCCTCTACGAAGGGCGCACCGCCAAGGGGGCGATCAAGGATGGCGCCAGCCTGGATGGACTGTTCGAGGACCTGTTCCGGGACCACAGCCCGGAAGAACTGGAGGCGATCAAGAAGAAGTACGCCACCAAGGGGCAGATCTTCGAGGCGCCGCAACTGATCCAGGAAAAGGCCCAGGACATCCTGGGCCACTACGTGACCCATATCCTGCCCAACGGCTACAAGGCCCAGTTGGTGGCCTACAGCCGCCGCGCCGCCTTGCGCTACGTTGAGGCCCTGGAGGCCGCCCGCACCGAACTGCTGGCGGAAGCCCTGGCCCTCTCCCCCGAGGACAAGGCACTGGATGATGCCCAACTGCTCACGCGACCGCCTCGGGTGAAGGCGGCGATCCAGGCCTGGCGCTATCGCCAAGTGCTTCGCCAACTGGCGTTCGCCGTGGTGTTCAGCAGCGGCAACAACGATGACCCGGCCTGGGCGAAGTGGAGCGACCGCGCCGCCGTCGACAGCCATATAGAGCGCTTCAAGAAGCCCCTGTCGCCGCTGGACGGCACGCCGCCCACCGATGCCTCCAAGCACGATCCGCTGGCCTTCCTGATCGTCAAGAGCATGCTGCTGACAGGCTTTGATGCCCCCATCGAGGGCGTGATGTACCTGGACCGGTCCCTGCGGGAAGCGGAGCTGCTGCAGGCCATTGCCCGGGTCAACCGCACCGGTCACGGCAAGACCCACGGCATCGTGGTGGACTATTTCGGCGTGGCCAACCACCTCAAGGAGGCCCTGGCCGCCTACAGCGAGGAGGATATCGAGGGCGCCCTGCAAAGCCTCAAGGACGAGATCCCCCTGCTGCGCGACCGCCATCTGCGGGTCATCGACGTACTGCGCGGGCAGGGGGTGGATGACCTGGACGACACCGAGGAAGCCGTGCAGGCGCTGGCGGATGAGCGGGTGCGGGCCGAGTTCATGGTCAAGCTCAAGGAGTTCAATCGCGGCCTGGACGACGTGTTGCCGCGCCCGGAAGGGCTGGAGTTCGTCAACGACGCCAAGCGGCTCGCCTATATCCACGCCCTGGCGCGCAACCGTTACAAGGACACCCCGGAACTGGGTCAGGACATCGGCAACAAGGTGCGCAAGCTGATCGACGATTATGTGATCTCCCTGGGCATCGACCCACGCATCCCGCCGGTGCAACTCACCGATGCCGAGTTCGATGCCCATCTGGGCCGCCAGGTGGGAGATCGTGCCAAGGCCTCGGAGATGGAGCATGCGGTGCGCTCCCATGTGCGCAAGCACATGGACGAGGATCCGGTGAAGTACGGCCGCCTCAGCGAGCGCCTGGAGGAGTTGCTTCAGCAACTGGATGGCCAATGGGCCGAACAGGTGGAGGCCCTGGAGGATCTGATCCACCAACTCCGTGACGGGGCCGCCATCGACGGTGAGGCGATCCCCGACATGCCCGCCCATGCCGAGCCCTTCTGGCGGGAACTGGTAGCCAGCAGCGGCCAGACCCCGGAAAAACTGGACGAGGCCTATGCCCGCAAGCTGATGGAAGCCACCGAGGAACTGGTGGCCCTGATCCAGCAGGAGATCGCCATCCCCGACTTCTGGAAACCCTCCCATCTCCCGGACCAGGAAGCCCTGCGCCAGCACCTGTTCACCACGTTGATGATCAAGGGCGTGGTCTCGTTCGACCGTGCCAGCGAGGTGGCGCAGCGACTGCTGGATCTGGCCCGCAGCAATCACGACAAGCTGGTGAACGCATGACCCAGCTGGCCGTGGACGACCTCACCTTCGAGGTGCGCGAAAGCACCCGCCGCAAGACCCTGGAGATCACCGTGGACCGGGGCGGCGAACTGATCATCTCGGCGCCCTCGGGCACCGATGAGCAGCATCTGCGCGACTTCGTGATGGAAAAGCGGCTGTGGATCTACCGCAAGCTGGCGGAAAAGGCCGAGAGCCGCCGCCCGTTGCCGCAAAAGCAGTACGTCAACGGCGAGGGATTCCTCTACCTGGGCCGTAGCTACCGACTCAAGCGCGTACCCGATGATGCCCAGGACATCCCGCTCAAGCTTGTGGCAGGGCGTTTCCAGCTCCGCGAGGACGCCGTGCCCAATGCCCGGGAACACTTCATCCACTGGTACAGTGCCCGCGCCACGGACTGGCTGACCGCCAGGGTGAAGGCGCAGGCCCGGCGCATGGGCGTGGAGCCGGCGGGCGTGAAGGTCCAGGACCTGGGCTATCGCTGGGGTTCCTGCGGCAAGGGGAGCCGGGTCTACTTCCACTGGAAGACCATCCTGCTGCCCCGCCCGATCGCCGAGTACGTGGTGGTGCATGAGCTGGTTCACCTGCACGAGCCCCATCACACTCCTGCGTTCTGGCGACGTCTGGAGCGGGCCATGCCGGACTATGAGCAGCGCAAGGGCTGGCTGGCGCGGCATGGGATCGAGGTGGAGGGGATTTGAGAGTGAGGGGGCGGCTCGTTCCGCTCAAAGGTCAGTGGGGCAGGGTTAGCGGCAAAAAAATCATGCTCTCCTGGGCTAGGATTGAATTGGGATAAAAAAATGACCAAGAGGATAGATGGATGACTCGTGCTGTGTCGTTGTTGATTTTGGGGGCAGGGGTCGCAGGTTCGAATCCTGCCGGGCGCGCCATAAACTAGAGAACAAAAACAGCCGCTTGCAGGTTATCCTGGGTGGCTTTTTTTGGTCCTGAATCAGGCGGCTGAGGTGCTGTGTTACTGATATGTTACCGTGATCATGGCCTCAAAAGCATGAATTGACCGGCTTCCGTGCAGATCGCGATATCAGTGTGCGGCCGCCCTCGCGTGCGGTGGCCTGAGATATTCGATAGTGTCATGGGGCAGGGAGGGGCATGCGTGGCTTGCATTGCATTCCGGTAGAGTTCGTTCATGCTACAAGAAGACGAAAGTGCCATGGAGGTGGGTAGTGGGTGTGTTTCTCGGACTCAAGATATTTCCAGACCGAATTCACCCGGACGACTGGGGTGATTTCTACGACGATTCGCTCCGATTACTCGTCTCCTTCTCCGAGCCCCTTATCAGCCCTAACCGGAGAATCATCCAGGGGTTCGAGTGCGTCAGCTACTCTCATGACATTGAGAGAGATCTGGACGATCCGATGTCACGCCATTGGCATGTCTCGGGTTCGATGCGGGACATCAGCGTCATGGAGGCGGCCAAGGACCAGCAATACCTGGCCACAGCTCAATCGTTCCGGATGTTCCGAGCGTTGCAGAGGTACAGGAGTCCGGGGGAAGGTTCCAAAGCCGCTGGGATCGTCGACGCGGTGGATGATGAGGCGGGTGAGGCGGAATCCTGCCTGGTCTTTTTTGCCAAGACCCGGGGCCTTGCCTTCCATATTCCCTTGCTCGCAGTTGCCATGCTCGCTGAGCACCGCTTCCCTGACTGCGCCATCACATTTGGCGATATTGATGCGTCGCAGGCTGATCAATCACAGAGCATTGTATTCAGGCACTTGGGCGAAAAGATCCCTCATCCCTTGCTCACCGATTCCTCGCGCCTTCTGGAGAAGGTTCTGGGCCGACAGGGGGACATCAATGGATTGGAGCAATTCATTCGCGTGTACAGTCCACCCCGGGAAGCAGCATCGCAACTGTTGAAGGCTCTTGTGGACCACAATCAATGGGGGCTGGCCCGGGAATGGTTCCTTAAGCACTTCAGGGTGTTATCCCCGGGTTCCATCGGTGCCGGTAAGTCCTGTCTCAGCTGGATTCACGCCACGTCAGATCTGCAGGAGCTGTTTGTGATGGCCTGTAAGTCTACCGCGGGGCCCCAATTCAAGCCCGAAGACGTCCTGAAATCCCTCGCTGAGGCGGGGATAGGCAGCACCGACGAGGAGATGCGCTGGGTGGTGGAAGCGAACCAGCGCCTGGAGAACGCGGACTCGCTCAGTGCCCTCATGGTCAGAAGGGTTATGAGTCAGTCATCCTTCGCTACTGAGCGGCCTCCGGGTGTTGAAGCCGGGACCCTGAAAGACGCCCTCGTGACCGTTTTTGGTACCGCTGAAGGCGAGCGCCTGATGGTTCGGTTTGAAGAACACAAGAGAGCTTTCCTGGATGCGCTGACTGCCCTCAAAGGGTCCATCGACTCCATCATGGACGAGGCTGATGGCTCCCTTGCAGAAGAGCTCTCCTATGAAGAGGAATTTAAGCGCGACGAGGACATCCTTGGCATTTTTGCTCAAAGCCTGCATCCAGCCTGGTGTTCGGTCAAAGAGTCGACCGATGAGCAAGCCCGTTCCAGCGGTGGGTCTGTGGTCTCGGTCACCCGCCGCTTGTTGTTCAGGGAGTGTGCCTCCCGGCACTTGCCGCTGACGGAGACCGCCTGGGACTGGATCGAAAATGAGCAGGACCGGGACGTGCTGACGCTGCTCCTGACGCTGGTACTCGTCAAGAACCCCGAAATCCACTTCTGCGCAGTCAGAGACTGCGTCATGAACAACAGACACCGCTGCCAGATCCTGGTCAGTGCCCTCAAGGCGCTATCCTCAAGCGACAGCTGAATCCATTCATGGCATCAGGGACGTGAACGACACCACCCATTACTACAACCAGCACGCCGGCCAGTTCATCGCCGACACCCTGCACGTGGACATGGAGCCCCTGTACCAGCGCTTTCTGCGCCACTTGCCGGCCGGCGCACGGGTGCTGGATGCCGGTTGCGGTGCCGGGCGCGACGCCCTGGCCTTCCAGCAGCGGGGCTATCAGGTCAGTGCCTTTGATGCCAGCCAGGCGCTGGCGGATCATGCCTCACGACTGCTTGGCCAGACGGTGCCCGTGCAGCGGTTCGATGAGGTGGACGAGGTCGAACGGTATGACGGCATCTGGGCCTGCGCCAGCCTGCTGCATGTGCCCACCGCCGAGATGCCCAGTAACTTCCAGGCACTGTGGCAGGCCCTGAAGCCCGGTGGCGTCCTCTACTGCAGCTTCAAGCGGGGTAAGGGTGAACGTGATCGTAACGGCCGACACTTCACCGATGCCAATGAAGACCAGATCCGCGTCTGGACTCGGGAACTCCCCGGACTGGCCGGGCTGGAATGCTGGCTCACCGAGGATCAACGCCCGGATCGGGAGGAACAGTGGCTGAACTGTCTGCTGCACAAGGGCACCCGTCAACTCATTACCGGCGGTGACGACAACCCCTTCCTGCCCCATCTGTGCAGCAGCATTCACCGGGCCGATGCCATCGACATGGCAGTGGCCTTCATCAAGCACACCGGCCTGCGCCTGTTGCTGCCTGATCTACAGGCGGCGCTGGACCGCGAGGCGGCCGGCCGCCGTCCTGCGCGTATCCGCATCCTCACCAGCGATTACCTGGACATCACCGATCCCCAGGCGCTACGGGCCCTCATGCTGCTTCAGGAGCAGGGGGCGCAGGTGCGGGTTTACCAGAGCCAGGGCGGCAGTTTTCACCTGAAGGCCTATCTGTTTGCCGGCTCGCAGGATAGCGATGCCCAATGGGGATGCGCCTTCATCGGCTCCAGCAACATCAGCAGTCAGGCACTGCAGCAGGGGCTGGAATGGAACTACCGGATCAACTATCCGGGGGACAAGGGCTTTCTGGAAACCCGGGCGCGTTTTCAGGCCCTGTTCAGTGATCCGACCACCGTGCCGCTGTCGGACGAGTGGATCGACGCCTACGACGCTCGCCGCATCCCGCCGGAGCGTTCATGGGAGCCGGGCAGCACCGAGTCGGAGCCGCCGCCTGTGCCCACGCACATTCAGTCGCAGGCCCTGGAGGCACTGGAGCAGACACGCCTGGACGGCTACCGGCGTGGTTTGGTGGTCATGGCCACCGGCCTGGGCAAGACCTGGCTCGCCGCCTTCGACACGCAGCAGACGGGCGCCCGCCGGATCCTGTTCGTGGCCCATCGGGAAGAGATCCTCAACCAGGCCGCCGCCACCTTTGCCCGCATCCGCCCCAGCGCCCGGATCGGCTTCTATCACGGCCGCCAGCGGGACGCCCGGGTGGATATCCTCTGCGCCTCCATCCAGACCCTGGGCCGGGTCGATCACCTGGAGCGCTTTGAGCCGGGGCATTTCGATTACATCGTCGTGGATGAATTCCACCACGCCGCCGCGCCCACCTATCACCGCCTGCTGAACCACTTTGCGCCCGCCTTCCTGCTGGGCCTCACCGCCACCCCCGACCGCACCGACAACGCCAGCATCCTCTCCTTGTGCGATGACAATCTGGTGTTCGAGAGTGATCTGTTCACCGGGGTGAACGAGGATCTGCTGGTGCCGTTCCACTACTACGGCGTTTTCGACGAGGATGTGGACTACCAGAGCATCCCCTGGCGCAACGGCCGGTTCGACCCGGACCTGCTGGGCAACCGGCTGGCGACCCTGGCTCGTGCCCGTCATGCCCTGAGCACCTGGCGGGAACGGGCGCAGCGGCGCACCCTGGCCTTTTGCATCTCCATCCGCCACGCCGATTACATGGCCGATCAATTTGTTCGGCAGGGTGTGAGGGCGGCGGCGGTCTATGCCGATTCCAGGCTGTCCCGGGGGGAGGCGCTGGAACAATTGGCCAACGGCCAGTTGCAGGTGCTGTTCTGCGTGGATCTGTTCAACGAGGGGGTGGACCTGCCGGCCATCGACACCGTGATGATGCTGCGCCCCACCGAATCCCGCATCCTGTTCCTGCAGCAGCTGGGTCGGGGCCTGCGCAAGGCCGAGGCGAAGGAGCGACTGGTGGTGCTGGATTTCGTGGCCAATCACCAGAGCTTTCTGCACAAGCCCATGGCGCTGATGAACCGGACCATGACCCATCAGGATCTGGCCCGGTTTGCCCGCGATCTGGAAAACGAGAACCTGGATCTGCCCACGGGCTGTTACATCACCTACGATCTGCGGTTCATCGATTTTCTCAAATCCCTGGGCGGCAGTGATCTTCAGGATCAGTACCTCACCCTGAGCGACACCCTCGGCCGTCGGCCGACCCTGACCGAGTTCTACCGCGCTGGTGCCAGCCTGCAGGCCGTGCGTCGCCAGTATGGTCACTGGTTCGGGCTGATCGTTGCCCTGGAGCCCGACCTTCAGACCGAGGAGCGGACGGTGATCGAGCAGCAGGCGGATCTGCTCCGGGAACTGGAGACCACCGCCATGACCAAGAGCTTCAAGATGGTCCTGCTTGAGGCCTTTCAGGAGCTGGATGGCTGGCGGGAGGCGCCCACCCTGACGGATCTTGCTGCCCGATCATGGCAGGTGTTGCAGCGTCGACGCCCGCTGTTGGCCGACCTGCCGGACGCCTATCAGGGTCTCACCGAACCACCGGATGACTGGCTGGGCTATTGGCGGAAGAATCCGGTGTCGGCCTGGGCCGGTGGGTCTTTTTTCACCCTTGAGGGAGATCGTTTCATCGGCGTCACGGCGGTGGCTCCAGACCACATTGCCACCCTGACAGAGCTGGTACAGGAGCTGGTGGATTACCGGTTGGCCACCTATGAGGTCAGGCAGGGTCTGGGTGGCGCCACGGTCACGGCCTTGTCCAGCCGCAGGCCGGAGCAGGTCTCGCTGCCGTATTTCCCCAACCTCAAGATCGCCTGCGGCCACTTCAAGACGGGCACCGCCGATTGTGAGGAATACCGCAGTCTGCCGCTGGAGGGGTATGGTCGTCTGGATCCCGGTCGGCACTTCATCGCCCGCGCCTCCGGCAACTCCATGAACGGCGGCAAGCAGCCGGTGCAGGATGGCGACTATCTGCTGCTGGAACTGGCCAGTGCCGAAAGTGCGGGCCGGATCACCGGCGACATCCTGGCCATCGAGCGCCAGGACGGGGCGGGCGACAACCAGTACCTGCTGCGCAAGGTGCTCAAGGACCCCAGTGGGCAGTACCGGCTCCGGGCCAGTAATCCGGATTATGAGGACATCGTGGTCACCCCGGAGTTGCAGGAGCAGTTCCGTACCTTTGCCCGCTTCAAGGGCGTGCTGGATCCGTTATGGATGGTGGTGGGGGAGCGGTTTGTCCGGGAAGAGATACCCGGCCTTTTCAACGCAACGTTCAATCCGGGCAGCTGGAACAGTGGTCATGTGGTGCTCGGGGACCAAAAGGTCCATGTGCTGCTGGTGACGCTGAACAAGCAGGGCAAAGCGGCCGATCATCGCTATCTGGACCATTGGGTGGATGACAGCCGGTTCCACTGGCAAACCCAGAATCAGACAACGCCCCAGAGCAAGCGGGGCCGCGAGATCATCCATCATGAAGAGATGGGCATCGGTATCCATCTCTTCATCCGGGAAAACAAGCTGGAGCAGGGGAAGGCCGCGCCGTTCACCTATTACGGGCCGGTGCGGTATCTCAAGCACCAGGGCAGTGGGCCGATGAGTGTGGATTTTGAAGTGATCCAGCACCCCGGAGGACGTTGAATCATGGGCCCGAGGTCAATATCCCGTTGCCCTCAGTTCAATGATGTCGGTGATCTTTTCGCCATCCCATCGATATTGCAGGTGCCTGCCCTGCCAGGTTGGCCCAAGGGCGGGTGGCCTCAGGACACCCGCACACAGACCGCCCTCGGCATCCCTTACACTGGGATAGATGAATCCGTAACGACCTGCCTGTCGGGCCTGAAGTCCCAGATGCTGCGAAGGCCGCCAATCGTGGGGGTCGAGGTAGGGCGTGCCAGTGGGGGCGCAGAGGTCGAGCAGCGGCGCCCGCAACTCTGCCAGATAAACCCGCATTTCCAGGTTGATCGAGGGTTCCGATGATTCACGGAGGAAACGCTCGCGGTGATGACGGGTTTCGGCCACTGCGGTGTGCTCGTCTCGGGCGCAGTAATACACGCCGTAGCCCCCATCGGAAAAACGACTCTGGGCCGGGTAGGTAAAGGCGGCCATGACCGGCGTGTATCCGGGCCCGAATCGGCGATCCTGTTCGGGTACCAGATGGATCTCGCCGGCCGCCTCGCGCAGGCGATTCGAGGTCAGGCCCTCGAGCTCATGGAGGGCCGCCAGATCGCCGGCTTGTCCGGCAACACCCTCGAAGAGGTCTATGGGTGGGAAACGGGAAGGTACGATCCGGTAGCTCTTGGGCCAATGCACCTCCACCTCTGAAAACTGGGCGAGAAGATCAGCCTCGGGCGGCATCCAGATGCTCCCGCACAGCCACCAGGTCGGCGACGTGCCCCCCAAGCATGCGTTCAAGGGGTGGATGTCCGCCAAAGCGAGGATTGGTGTTCGGTCGTCTCACCCAGCCATGGGCGGACTCGGGCCTTGGCAGCAGGATATGGAGTGCCTTGTAGATGCCGAGAATCAGGGAGAGACGCTCCAGCAGATTCACATCCGCCTGTACCCGTTCCGGGTCACGCTTCCAGCGTCGATAGGTTGGGCCGGAGACCCCCAGCAGTCGAGCTGCCTCCTGCTCCTTGAGACCCCATGCCCGGGCAATGTTTGGATAAGCCCGCAACCCGGCGGCAGCCAGTGTCTGGCGTTGCTCCATCGTCATTGTTTGCATGGGGCACCTCTCGTGCAATGGCCTGTTTCGTCATGGATCATTTGATTGGTCTTTCGATTATAGCGCTCAAGTGATTCATCTTCCTCCCTGCTTCGCCGGTCGCACCCGCAGGTTTGGCGTGGCCGCCGCTGCATTGCCCATCTCGACATGGATGCGTTCTACGCGTCCGTGGAATTGCTGCGCTACCCGCAACTGCAGGGTCAGCCCCTCGTGGTCGGCGGGCGGCGCGTGTTGTTTCCCAGATTATTCCACGCCCCTTTTCCCACACAGATCCTGGCTACAGGCCGAGTGTTTTCCCGGATTATGCCCTCGGGTGGAAGATTCCTGGAAGGTGAACGGATGCGGGAAGCTGGGGGCGCGAGCCTTGGGTGACTCGCGCCCGGGGGCAAGGACTCAGAAGGGATCCTGCTCGTCGTCGAACAGGGAGGTCTGGCGGGTGTCGATGGAGGGCGCTCGCTCGGCGGCCAGGGCTTCCTGCAGG
>NZ_KK214998.1:1701712-1708296 GCF_000633935.1 Ectothiorhodospira haloalkaliphila ATCC 51935
CCACCCCATGGCAGGGTGTGAGCGATTCGGGGAGTGCGGCCACAGGCTCGCCCATCAATTGCTCCCATTGCGCCGCCCAGCCATCGCGGCTACGGAGCGGGCGAACCACGCCATGCTGACGATACTCATGCCAGGGGATGCCGCGCTCCCGCAGTCGGCGGGCGACCGCCCGATCCCGATTGAAGGTCCAGCCATTACCGGTCTCCTGGTGACTATGGACCGCCTCAATCGGCAGTTCCTCGCACAGCCGGTCGAGCACCGTGCCGGCCTCTCCTTCACGTACGATCAGCGGTTGCCCGAGCTCGCGCAAGCCCCGGTCCAGATCACTCAGGCTGGCGCGAATGAAACCCCAGTGCCGACGACTGGTATCCGGCTCATCCCAATAGCCCGGCTCCACGATATACAGTGGCAACACGGGCCCATTCTTTGCTGCCTGGCAGAGCGGGACATGATCATCGACGCGAAGATCACGTTTGAACCAGACCAGGTGTATCGGGGCGGACATTGTGGATCTCCTTGCACGTATTGCCGCTGATCACGGGTGATGGGGCTGCGGCAGTGCGCGGGTTGTGTGGCAACATCATGCATGGATGATCATGCAGCGTGCGACGGCATCGTCCGATAGACCGCCTCCAGGGGCGTTTGTGCCGCTGAAGCTCGCGACCCCTGGATCCGCTGTTGCGCTGAAACACCCCCGGTGCGAGGCTAATGGACTCCTTCCATGCCCTCAGTGCCCCGCGTAATGCCCGCACACACCCATGGCTGACCATCACGAAACCCTGCGCGACAGCGACCTCTTCCCTCCGAACCATGCCGCCGCACTGGAACGCCTTCAGGCATTTGTTCCGGGTGCTGGGCGACGCTATGCAGCGGAGCGCAATCGGGATGCCGGGCCGGGGCGGCGGGACAATGTCTCGATGCTCTCGCCGTATATCCGGCATCGGGTTCTGAGCGAACGACAGGTGCTCCAGGCCGTGCTGGCTCAGCACAGCCCCGAGGGGGCCGAGAAGTTCATCCAGGAGGTGTTCTGGCGCACCTACTGGAAGGGCTGGTTGCAGATGCGTCCGCAGGTGTGGCGGGCGTTCCTGCGGGAACTCGCGGCGGATAGGGCGCGCCTGGAACAGGATGCGGGACTGCGGTCGGCGGTCACTGCGGCCCAGGAGGGTCGTAGCGCGGTGGAAGGGTTCGATGACTGGGCTCGCGAGCTGGTCCAGACCGGATACCTGCACAACCATGCGCGCATGTGGTTTGCCTCCATCTGGATCTTCACGCTCGGATTGCCCTGGACGCTCGGGGCCGAGTTCTTTCTGCGCCATCTGCGCGATGCCGATCCGGCATCCAACACCCTGGGGTGGCGATGGGTCGCCGGCATCCAGACTCCGGGCAAGACCTACCTGGCCCGTGCCGACAATATTGCCCGTTATACCGACAATCGCTTCAGGCCCGACAACCTGGCCACCGAGGCCCACCCGATCCGGGAGGAATCCCCCCCACCGCCCACGCCTCTGCCAACACCGCCAACACTGCCCCCTGGGCAGCGGGTATTGCTCTTGCTCCATGGCGACGACCTGGGCGGTCATGAGGCATTGCCCGCTGTTGTTTCCCAGATTATTCCACGCCCCTTTTCCCACACAGATCCTGGCTACAGGCCGAGTGTTTTCCCGGATTATGCCCTCGGGTGGAAGATTCCTGGAAGGTGAACGGATGCGGGAAGCTGGGGGCGCGAGCCTTGGGTGACTCGCGCCCGGGGGCAAGGACTCAGAAGGGATCCTGCTCGTCGTCGAACAGGGAGGTCTGGCGGGTGTCGATGGAGGGCGCTCGCTCGGCGGCCAGGGCTTCCTGCAGGGCGAGGTCGTAGCGCTGGCCGATATGCTCGGTGAGGATCTCCAGCAGTTCCCACACGGCCAGAGCCTGTTCCGGGGTCCAGTGGCCTGGCAGCGGGATGGTGAGGGTGTGGTGGTGGTTCATGGTCGCAGTTCCTCCAGGGCGGTCTGCAGGTGCTCGGCACTGACCTGGCGGACCTGTTGCTGGGCGGCGCAGGTCAGGGCGTAGTGGGCCAGGCGGCCGACAGGGCGGGGCATGCCGTGGGTGGCCTGATAGAGGGCCTCGATGGCCTCCGGCTCGAACAGGGGCAGTTCGCAGCCGACCAGGCGCAGACGGTGGGCCAGGTAGTCGGGCAGTTCCTCGCGGCTCAGTCCCCCCAGGTGATGGCGCACGACGAGTCGCTGGGCCAGGGACTCGTGCACGGCCATGCCCAGGCGCCGGCGCAGCTCGGTGAGGCCAACGAACAGCAGGCACAGACGGGGATCGGAGTCCATGGCGTAGTTGGTGAGCAGGCGCAGATCCTCCAGGACATCGTTGCGCAGGTGATGGGCCTCGTCGATGATCAGGACCGGCAGTTGCTTGCTCTCCAGGGTGAGCCGGGAGATTTCGGCGCGCACCTGGCGGAAGGCGCTGGCGCGATTGCGTTCGGTGGGCAGGCCCAGTTCCCAGGCGATGGACTTGTACATGTCCATGACATTGCCGGTGGTCAGGGGGATGTAGAAGGTACGATAGAGTCCCGAGTGCAGGGTGCTGGTGATGCGTCGGCAGGCGGTGGTCTTGCCGCTGCCGGCCTCGCCGGTGAGCAGGCCGATGCCCCGCAGGCGCAGCAGGTGCCTGAGCCGGGCCTGGGCCTCGCGCAGGGTCTGGGACTCGAACAGGTCTTCACTGGCCACGCTGGGTTCGAAGGGATAGGCGGTCAGGCCGAAGTGCTTGCGGTACATGGCCTCAGTCCTCCCCCGCCTCGATATCGAAGTCCCGCCAGTGCATCCCCGAGGGGCTGGGTTGCGGGCCCTGATCCTCACTGCGGGCCTCGCGCGAGGGCGTGTTGCGCTTGACGAAGCAGTTGGCGTACAGGTCCACGGGCCTGGCGGTTTCCACGTACCGGCCTTGATGGACGATCTGCACGGTGCGCCGGGTGGCGCCGGGGTCGTAGCGCAGCGTGACGCGCTCGCCGATGAGGGCGGCATCCACTTCGTAGATCACGCCGTCGAGGCTGACGGTACGGTCCTTGTGGACCTTGCGTACCGCCTCGAACAGGCACAGATCCTCCAGATCCAGACTCGGGTCCAGATAGCGCACCTGGTCACCGTCCTGAGCCCACCGCTCCAGGGGCGTCATCCCGTCCAGGCCGCGATGGGGGTTGTGGTGATACTCCCCCTCAACCCAGGCCCACAGGCGCCGGTTGAGGGCCTCCAGGCTGGCGGTATCCTCCGGGGTGAGGGTGTTCAGTAGCTGGGCGCGTAAGGTCCTGAAAAAGCGTTCGATCTTCCCCTTCCCCTGAGGGCGGTAGGGACGCGCATGGATCAGAGCGATACCCAGCCGGGCGCAGACCAAGGCCAGGTGATGGGAGCGGTAGTTCGCGCCATTGTCAGTGTATAAGCGTTCAGGGAGTCCGCGCTTGCTCAGAGCCTGGCGCAGCACGGGCAGGAAGGCGCGGGTGTTCTCCGAGAGGGCGAAGGCGGCATGGGGAACCACCCGGGTGGCATCGTCCATGAAGGCGATCAGATAGGTCTTGCGGCGCACGCGCCCTTCGACGGTGACACTGGGGCCGTGCATGACATCGCTGGACCAGAGCTGTCCGGCTCGGGCGAAGGCGAAGCGGCGGCGATCCTGGTCATGAGTGGCCTCGGCCTGGCGCTGCATCAGCCCATGACGCACGAACAGGCGGTGGACCGTGGAAGGTGGCAGCGGCAGATCCGCGTCCACCGCGCCGTTGTCACGCAGGTGCCGGATCACCTGGCGCACGGACCAGGAGGCATGTTCCTCCTTCAGGGCGATCAGGGCCTCGGTGACGGTCGCTGACAGGCGCCGGGGCTGGCCACGATCCTGGCGCGGCTTGGGCAGCAGGGCGTCAAAGCCACCCTGGCGGTACTTCTTCATCCAGTCCCGCAAGGTCTCGGCGGCCACATGGGTGCGATGGCTGCCAGGGATCTGATGGGTGCGGGCGGCAATGGCATGGAGCTGGGTATAGAGCCCGGGCGCGCCGGGCGGCCGACGCACCAGGTCGGCGATCAGCCCGAAACGGAACAGGGCGATCTCGTGGCGCAGGTCATGAGAGGGATCGGGCATGGCAGCGTCTCCGGGGAAAACGACCCAAACGGTCGCTCCACGACGCTACGCCCCGCTGCCAGGCGGGTCAGGGCCCATTGTGTGTTGGCGCGACGGGGAGGTGGACACACCGCCACTGCAGCGGTGGGCAAAACCGAATGGCGGCGGTAACTGATCGAGCCAGGGCGCGGCAATCTCACGCAGGGCGGGGAGCAAGGGTGTCTGACCTAATGCGATCTGGCAGGCGGTCAAGGTGGGGGCGCAGTCGGTGAGCAGGTCGAGTAGCAGTCCCCTGAGGCGGTGCAAGCAATCGTCTATCGCATCCTTGCGGCGGCGTACCCAGCGCACCGCCCCTGCCTCCTCGATCTCGGGGCGCAGCATCCTGGCGGCCGCCACCAGACTGGGCGCGATCTCCGCGGTCATCACCGCCACTTCCACCGCCTGTAGCTTCCCCGACCAGCGGGCCGCCAGACAATCAGGTATCAGGGAAAACGTGCGGTGCCCCTGCGGGCAATACCAGCGGGCGATCCGTGCCCCCCGAGGCCGCTTGCGCGCATAGCTGCCGTGGCGGGCAAAGCCACAGCCCCCGGCAGGATGCAGCGGACAACACGTCAGGCTTGCTTTCAACCAGCCTTGCTGGGTAACGTATTGTTCGCCGGTCAAAGGCGTTCTCAACCGCAATAGCACACCGGCCACCGGCCCGCACGGCGGCTACCGTGGCGGGCCACTTTTATGGGTTGGCCTCAGATCATGCCCCTGTCCGCCCCGATCCGCCAGCCCGGTGAATCAATCCGGGCACTTCGCCTCACACCCGACTCACACTCTGCCACCACGCTGGCTCTATCAACGAGGAAATAATCCGCTTCAGATCAGGCGGTGATCAGCGATTTGGGGTGGGAAACAACAGCCCGCTGGAATCGATGTGGGCGGGATCGCCGTCGCCCGACAGGGTCATCCCGATGACCCGTGGCCCTTCGGGGAGGCGACCGCCCACTGGTTCGCGGCGCTGGCCGAGGATGCCGCGCAGCGGGCCAGCAACGCCCTGCAACAACCGGCAAGCTTATTGCCCCACCTGGATGCCGACAACCTGCGCGAGGCCTGCGACCAGGCCAACGCTCGGGTGATTGCCACCCCGGAAGCGCCTGTGGGACCGATGGCCGATGCGCTCGAGCGTGTGGCTGCGGCGTTGGCGTCCGATGGAATCCAGCTCATCCCATTACGCCGCGAATGGGATGAGCTGGCCTGGCCGCATGCCACCCACGGTTTCTTCCGCTTCAAGCGTGAGATCCCTGATCTCCTGGCCCGCAATGCCCTCACACACCCATGACGTCCTCATCAAGCGATCTTCATTCCAGTCAGCGCCTTTGCCTCAATCGCACCAGTCTTCGTGAACCAGGCCCGGAACACGGCCAAATTCGCGCACGTTGTTAGTGACCAGCGTGCAAGCAGACGAAATCGCGTGCCCTGCGATCGCCGTATCGTTCGGCCCGATGGGCGTACCTGACTTGCTCAATTCGCGCATCACTTCCACTGTGGCGTCCACTGCCCGTTGATCCCATGGCAGCACAGCATCGAGCCGCTTTACAAATTCATCCACCAGCATCCTGTGCCTGGCTGACGCCTTCTTGCCGATCTGCCCGTAACGCATCTCTGCGTAAGTCACGGCAGATACAACGATCCGGTTCCCCGCCTCAACTTCAGCCGCCAACCGCTGGATCACCGAGGCCGGGTGCTCTCGCATGATGAACGAGCAGATACAGGTATCGAGCATATAGGTCGTCACAGATGGAACCTGCCCTCATCGCCAACGACAGTAGGCCGATCTTTCAGGAAGTCGTCGTCAGCCTTTGGTAGGCCATGCAAAGACGTCCAGGAAGGTCGCGCGGGGCGAAGCGTGATCACGTCACCCTCCTTCGTGATTTCCAGCTCCCCAATGCCGTCATAGGCCATGTCGGCGGGCAGGCGAACTGCCTGATTCTTACCGTTCCTGAAAATTGACACGGTACGCATCTTTGGCACCTCCAAGCATATGCTTTACATATGTCAATGTAGTAGCCGGATTAGAGATATGCAAGGCATATGCTGATCAACCGAGCATTCCTCGCATCGACGGGTTGTCTTCAAGAAACATCTGGGGCCCCTGAGCGACCGGATGCGAGAGCCGGCACCCGCAGACCCTCGCCCCCAGCCCCCATATGCTGTACAACACGTCCCGTGCCCCCGCGGATATCGATAACGCCCCATTCAACGACCTCCACAATGCCCTCACACACCCATGATGTCCTCGTGATCGGTGGTGGCCTGACGGCCCTGTGTGCCGCCATCTCGGCGCGTGAACACGGGGCCACGGTGCAGATGGTGGACCGCGCGCCGACGTATCAGCGGGGCGGCAACTCCCGCCATTCCCGCAATCTGCGCATTGCCCATGAGGCGCCCTCGGCCCTTTTCCCTGGCCGCTATACGGTGGAAGAGTTCGTCGAGGACCTGCGCCA
>NZ_KK214998.1:1708396-1813775 GCF_000633935.1 Ectothiorhodospira haloalkaliphila ATCC 51935
CCTCGATCTCGGGGCGCAGCATCCTGGCGGCCGCCACCAGACTGGGCGCGATCTCCGCGGTCATCACCGCCACTTCCACCGCCTGTAGCTTCCCCGACCAGCGGGCCGCCAGACAATCAGGTATCAGGGAAAACGTGCGGTGCCCCTGCGGGCAATACCAGCGGGCGATCCGTGCCCCCCGAGGCCGCTTGCGCGCATAGCTGCCGTGGCGGGCAAAGCCACAGCCCCCGGCAGGATGCAGCGGACAACACGTCAGGCTTGCTTTCAACCAGCCTTGCTGGGTAACGTATTGTTCGCCGGTCAAAGGCGTTCTCAACCGCAATAGCACACCGGCCACCGGCCCGCACGGCGGCTACCGTGGCGGGCCACTTTTATGGGTTGGCCTCAGATCATGCCCCTGTCCGCCCCGATCCGCCAGCCCGGTGAATCAATCCGGGCACTTCGCCTCACACCCGACTCACACTCTGCCACCACGCTGGCTCTATCAACGAGGAAATAATCCGCTTCAGATCAGGCGGTGATCAGCGATTTGGGGTGGGAAACAACAGCGGCGTCACGGACCCGATGGCCGGCGACGATGGTGTCCTTCAGTTCACCCAACTGCGTGACTACCGTGGCCGAGGCGTGGTGACCACCGCGACCTACGAGGCGCGCGCCCGGGGTGTGCATTCCGGCATGGGCCTGATGACCGCCGCCCGGTGGTCACGGAGGCCGAGCGAAAGTCGGTCAGTCGCGAGACCACCTTCGAGCGTGACCTGCACCCGAGACATGACCGTGCCGAGCTCACCGGGATCCTGGTGGCACTTTGCGAACGGGTGGCCGCTGATCTGCAGGCGCTGGGCGTGCGTGGACGGACCGTAGGCATCAAACCGCTCGAACCGGACAGATTACTTCCGCTTCGTCTGCCCATGCCAATAGTATTTGTTAGCGTTCGCGGGAGTCCCGGACCGCGTCAAGTATGTTTGACGTTGTGACTCTCGCGCTGACTCCAGGTACGTCAAACGGCGACCTGGGCTCCCTACGCTTCGCGCGTAGCGAAAATGTACTGCCGTCCTTTCTCCTGATTTCTACCTCTTCGCGCTGAGCCAGGACCAGCACTTTCGACAAGTTTTGCCGAGCCTCAGAGTATGTAAATACCTTCATCACGCTTACTCCAGCAACCTGATCCCAAGTTCTGTCGCCACCTGCTTCATGCGACGATCAAGGGTCAGCAATGGACACGACAGCTCCTGCGCGCATCGCAAGAAATATGCGTCATACGCGTAAATGTCTTGCTCCAGAGCAAGCTGCAGCGAGCTATGTATATCTACGGACATCAACCGAACGGGAATCCGTCCAATCGCCTTCTCGGCCTCCAAAGCCTCTGGCTGCGTAAGTTGACGGCGCTTAACTGTTACGTCCCACCCTATTCAGGGCCTCCTATCCCGCCCTCTTGAGTAGAGATGAAGTGGCCGTCCCGAGCCGAGTCCAAGAGGTGGGAGTCTACAAGCGCCTCCGGGTCACGCCGCTGATCCAGCCATCGTGCCAACCCCAACAACGCTTTAGAGGTAACCTCGAAAAATACGTTCTGCTCAGTCATGATACAGATCAAGGGTGAGCTTGACCCGCCCGGTCCTGCCTGAACCAGCTACCCCCGGGGTTAGCTGACCCACCCATGCGCTATACTTGTATGACATCTACCCTCATAGGAACGTCCCCATGCTGGCAGTACGCCTCCCTCCTGAAATTGAGCAACGCCTTGAGGCGCTGGCCAAGGCCACCGGTCGCACCAAGAGCTACTACGCCCGCGAGGCCATCCTGGAACACTTGGACGACCTGGAGGACATCTACATGGCCGAGAAGGCCTTGACCCAAGTTCGACGCGGGGAGATGAAGACGCACAGCCTCGAGGACGTGGAGCGCGATCTTGGCCTGGCGGATTGAGCTCACCGACGACACCCTGAAGCAGCTGAAGAAGATCGGTCATGCAGATGCCAAGCGCATCCGGGACTTTCTGCGTCATCGTCTGCAACCGTTGGAGGATCCCCGGCAAATCGGGAAGCCGCTGACCGGCCAGCTGGGAGACCTATGGCGCTACCGGGTGGGCAACTACCGAGTCATCGCGAGCATCGAGGATCATGAATACGGCTTCCCCGCCTGTTGTTTCCCAGATTATTCCACCCTCCTTTTCTCACACGGATTCTGGCTGCAGGCCGAGGGTTTTTCCGGATTATGCCCTCGGCCTTCACCGATGCGTTTGCGCAGATGGCAGATGTTATATTGCCGGGTGGTTTTGAACGGCCCTCGTCCGCCCAGTGATTTCGGGTGCGCGAAAGCCCGGACGACGAATCCCCCTCTGGAGGCTGAGCGATGGACAGACAGCGTGCCCTTGACCTGCTAAGCCGCAGCAAGCCTGAGTTGCAGGCCCGTTTCGGCGTGACCCGACTGGCCCTGTTCGGCTCCACTGCCCGTAATACGGCGAGCAGTGGCAGCGATATCGATGTGTTGGTGGCCTTCGACGGCCCTGCCACCTCCAAACGTTACTTCGGCGTGCAGTTCTACCTGGAGGACATGTTTGGCTGCCCGGTCGACCTGGTCACAGAAAAGGCCCTGCGGCCGGAGCTTCGCCCCTACATTGAACAGGAGCGAGTCAATGTCTGATGCCAGGCAGCGCGAATGGCGTTTCTACCTCGACGACATGATCGATAGCCCCTCCTGGCGCCAGCGTTCCTCTCCATTGTAGAGCACCACCGGCAGGGCAGGTGGCAGCTTGCCGCTGGGCGTCAGTTTGTTCTGGCGGATCAGATCCTGGTAGAGCAGTCCCACATAGCTCATGATGCGCACCGCCATGAACCGGTCCACGCTGCTTTGAAATTCCAGCAGCAGGTACACATAGAGCCAGTCCTTTCCCCAGCGGATGCGCCAGATGATGTCATCCTCGCGATCACGCAGTTCGTCGGTCACATAGGAGCCGCTGACCTTCTCCAGGGCTGAATCATTGGCCCGAGGTCAATATCCCGTTGCCCTCAGTTCAATGATGTCGGTGATCCTTTCGCCATCCCATCGATATTGCAGGTGCCTGCCCTGACGGGTTGGCCCCAGGGCGGGTGGTCTCAGGACACCCGCACACAGACCGCCCTCGGCATCCCTTACACTGGGATAGATGAATCCGTAACGACCTGCCTGTCGGGCCTGAAGTCCCAGATGCTGCGAAGGCCGCCAATCGTGGGGTCGAGGTAGGGCGTGCCAGTGGGGGCGCGAGAGGTCGAGCAGCGGCGCCCGGCAACGTCTGCCAGACTAAACCCGCATTTCCAGGTTGATCGAGGGTTCCGATGATTCACGGAGGAAACGCTACGCGGTGATGACGGGTTTCGGCCACTGCGGTGTGCTCGTCTCGGGCGCAGTAATACACGCCGTAGCCCCCATCGGAAAAACGACTCTGGGCCGGGTAGGTAAAGGCGGCCATGACCGGCGTGTATCCGGGCCCGAATCGGCGATCCTGTTCGGGTACCAGATGGATCTCGCCGGCCGCCTCGCGCAGGCGATTCGAGGTCAGGCCCTCGAGCTCATGGAGGGCCGCCAGATCGCCGGCTTGTCCGGCAACACCCTCGAAGAGGTCTATGGGTGGGAAACGGGAAGGTACGATCCGGTAGCTCTTGGGCCAATGCACCTCCACCTCTGAAAACTGGGCGAGAAGATCAGCCTCGGGCGGCATCCAGATGCTCCCGCACAGCCACCAGGTCTGCTACATGCCCCCCAAGCATGCGTTCAAGGGGGGGGTCCGCCAAAGCGGGGGTTGGTGTTCGGTCGTCTCACCCAGCCATGCGCGGATTCGGGCCTTGGCAGCAGGATATGCAGCGCTTTGTAGATGCCGAGAATCAGGGAGAGACGCTCCAGCAGGTTCACATCCGCCTGTACCCGTTCCGGGTCACGCTTCCAGCGTCTATAGGTTGGGCCGGAGACCCCCAGCAGTCGCGCTGCCTCCTGCTCCTTGAGCCCCCATGCCCGGGCAATGTTTGGATAAGCCCGCAACCCGGCGGCAGCCAGTTTCTGGCGTTGCTCCGTCGTCATCGTCTGCATGGGGCACCTCCTGGGAAATGGCCTGTTTCGTTATGGAACACTTGATCGTTCTTTTAATTATAGCGCTCAAATGATCTTTCTGTCTTTCTGGTTCGCGAAGCGCACCATGTGGTGTAAACCATGACCCATGGTCGATGTTGTCACGAAACGTAATTGCGTCTATCAAACGGCGTACCATGTGATCTGGTGCCTGCGAATATCTGGCTTTTGCCGACCCTGAGCCGCCGTCGAGCCGTTGCTCACGAACGACTCCTCACTGCTGCCCTGCGGACGCCCGAAAACCTCCATCGAGGGCATCCTTTTTGGGACATTGCAATTCGTGCCGGCGACCGGAAGTACCCATAATCATGCAAGTCCGAAGCAGGCTTGCATTACTCTTCGAATATTACTCATAATGTGTACCATGAGTGCACAAAAAGAGGGGAAGCTGAAGAGTGTCTTGGAAGCTGTTCCCGCAGGCTTTGTGGTGGATGCGCGCTGGCTGGAGAACCACGGCGTCAGCCGGTTCCTCACCCGGAAATACGTGGATCGCGGCTGGCTGGAGCGCCTGGAGCGCGGTGTCTTCCGTCGCCCCACGCCGCATTCAGCCCCTCCGGACTGGAAGAGTTGCATCCTGTCTCTCCAGAAAATCATGGCTTATCAAGTCCATGTCGGCGGCATGTCTGCCCTTGACCTCCAGGGTTACCGCCACTATCTCCCGCTGGGTGCGCATCCGCCCGTGTGGGTCTACGGCAGTGACACACCAGGCTGGCTGTCGCGCCTCACCCTCGATGCACCGCTCATCAGCCGCCCCCTGTCCCTGTTCGATGACCCGTCGCTCGGTCTGACGGAATATAAACATGGCAATGCCCCGACGCTGCCCTGGGGCTGGACGCTCCGAATATCCTCGCCCGAGCGCGCGATCCTCGAAGCACTTGACGAACTGCCGGCGCATGAGAGTTTCCATAACCTTGACATGGTTTTCGAGGGGCTGGCGACGATGCGGCCCCGCCAGCTGACGGCGCTGCTGCAGAGCTGCCGCAAGATCAAGCTCAGACGCCTATTCTTCGTCTTCGCCGACCGCCACAAACATGTCTGGCGCGAGCGTCTTGACCCCGACGACTTCAACCTCGGCACGGGTGACCGCGCCCTGATAACGGGCGGCAAAATCCATCCGCGCTACCGCATCATGGTCCCGCCCGAATTCGTTGATATCCCAACGGGAGATGCCGATGGCCCGTGACGCCTATAGTGCACAGGTCGCGCTTCTGGTGCGCCTGCTGCCCTTCATCGAGGCGGAACCCGTGTTCGCGCTCAAGGGCGGCACTGCCATCAACCTGTTCTACCACGACATGCCGCGCCTGTCGGTAGATATCGACCTGACCTACCTGCCGGTCAAGGACCGAGCGGAAAGTCTGAGGGAGATCAACGAGACGCTCGACAGGATCATGGACGCGGCCAACGCCGGCATTCCGCGTCTCCGCGCGCAGCGCATCGAGGGTGGCAGTGGCGGCGCCACCCGTATCCGAGCCCGGCTCGACGGCGCCGAAGTCAAAATCGAAATCTCACCGGTCACGCGGGGCGTCGTGCACGATCCTGAACGCCGCGCCGTATCACCAACGGTCGAAGATGAATTCGGCTATGCCGCCGTCCAGGTTGTGTCATTTGAGGATTTGTTCGGTGGCAAACTCCATGCGGCGGTCGATCGCCAGCACCCGCGCGACCTGTTCGATATCAAGCTGCTCTACGAACACGAAGGGCTGACCGACGCACTGTTCCGCACCTTCCTGGTTTATATCGCCAGTTCCCCGCGCCCGACGCATGAACTGCTCGCGCCCCGATTGGGTGATCTGAACGAACCTTATGCCAGGGAATTCGTCGGCATGACGACCATCCCGATCTCCGTCGACGAACTCGAAGCGACCAGGTGTCGGCTCATCGCTGATATCCGCGGTCGCCTGTGTGACAACATCGTGCAATTCCTACTCAGCCTGCATGATGGCGAACCTGATTTTGGCGCGATCGGCTTGCCGCAGGCACAAACCCTTCCAGCCGTCCGCTGGAAACTCTTCAACCTGAAAAAGCTTGCGCACGAGAACGCAGCCAAACATGCCGCGCAGCGCAAGGAACTCGAAAATCTTTTCCGCAACTCGTAGCCCATGGGGCCGTGAGCTTGTTAGCGCGAGCAGGGGAAGCCGGGTTTGATGTCCTGGCCACTGCCAAGACCGCCCGTGGGTCGGCCTGCTTTTGGACACTGCGATTCCCAAGGCAGGGCGCGGGTATTGGAGGTGCCTTGCCGATCGCTGTCTCTTGGCGACCCTGAGCGGGCACCAAGACGCCCGGGACTAGCGGCCGCAAAGAACGATGCAGCGGACACTCACTCAAGATTGGGAAGACTGTACTGTGGGAAGTAATTGTAGCGAGAGATTGCGCCACCTCACGGAGTTGGCTGGAAGCCCGCGGTACTCCAGATCAGGCAAAACGAAAATCCGTCGCCAGTCCTGCAATGCCGGTTTTCGTCCTGTGCCGCTGGACAGGCGTCCCGGTATCCCTGCTCAAGCAGTATGGCTTCACGAACGGAATTCCCGGATCTGCTCCAGTTCCGCCTGTTCCGATTGCTGGGCTTTGAACAGATCCCAGCGCATCTGCAGGTTCAACCAGAAATCGGGCGACATTCCGAAAAAGCGCGCCAGACGCAGTGCAGTGCTTGGGGTGATGCCGCGCTTCTGGTTAACCAGTTCGTTGATGCGCTGATACGGCACATGAAGCGCATCCGCGAGGTGGCGCTGGGAGATCTGCATCGGTTCCAGGAACTCTTCCGCCAGCATTGCGCCGGGATGAGTCGGGGGGCGGTGTGTGGGAATTCGAACCATGATTCAGCCTCAGTGGCAATCCGTGATTTCAACCTGATCGGGGCCAGAGTCCGTCCAAGCGAAGCAGATTCGGTATTGCTCGTTGACCCGAATGCTGTGTTGCCCCTTTCGCTCTCCGGACAGGGCTTCCAGTCGGTTACCGGGCGGGACTCTCAGTTCCTCGACGCTCTCAACAGAGTCCAACAATTCCAGCTTCCTTGCGGCTACCCGCCAAAGGGACTGCGGGCAGACCTTGCGGGCGGCCTTTGACCCAAACCCGTTGAAGATATCTTCTGTGCCCCGATCCTTGAAGCGAATGATCATGGAAACACGGTATCACGGGTCTCATGCTATGGCAACGACCGGGGTGCTGCGGCGGCATCAGGACGACTGATTGCCAGTCGCAACGGGGTGCCTGTGTCGCTTGCCGGTGTCTGCGCGATCTGCCGTCTGACCTGAACGGTTCTGAATGGGATTAAGCTGGCGGGGGCGCCCGCAAAGCTTTCGATTGCGGACTCCTGTGCGCATGACGTGAGCGACTATTCAGGGCCGACACCCGACACCAGCCTACCTTCGCATGCAGGTTAAACCGGCTCTGCGGGTGGTGTTGGGCGCCAAACTGTCCGGCATGCAGGCGCCATCGAAGTATCTCCGGTGGACAACCCGGGCAAGTGGGTGGACATTATGACGCATGAACCCGCATGCGCTGCAGGAGTGGATTGCCGATCTCGCCGAGGCGTTCGCCGTGCCCGGCGTGGCCGCGGGTGTGTGGCACGCCGGAAAGGTGAGTTTTGCTTGCCATGGCGTGACGAGCATCGAGAACCCGTTACCGGTCGATGAGCGCACGCTGTTCCAGGCGGGATCCATCGGCAAGACATTTAGGTGAAACTCGTGAGCGGCCAGGCGGCTCGGTACGTGTTCGTGGACGGACCCCTGCCGGGTGTGACCGGCTATTTTGTCCGTGACGGTCATGGTCGGGCACAGGCGCTGCATCTTTTCGGGCGCCGACTGCCGCTTCGGGAGCCGTGACTGCCGTGTTGATGGGAGGAGACCTGAAGGAGAGCCACCCATGAAATTTTCGCAAGCGTTCAAAGGGCAGGAGCAGGACATCATTGATCTGTTCCATGCGACCTTTGCCCGCGCCGAGGGCGCGGAGGAGGGCGCATTGATCGGCAATCTGGTCCGCCATCAGATGGCCGGTACCGCCGAGCCGGATCTCCATGTCTTCCTCGCCGAGAGGGATCGAGCCATTGTTGGCGGGGCGATCTTTTCCCGGCTGACCTACGATCAGGATGACCGGTCCGTGTTCATCCTTGCGCCGGTGGCCGTTGCGAGCGAGTGGCAGGGGCAGGGTGTCGGCCAGAAACTCCTGGCCCATGGCTTGGAAGCGCTGAGGAACGCCGGGGTTGACGTGGTCCTGACCTATGGTGATCCGAGCTACTATTCGCGTGTCGGCTTCAAGCCCATCACCGAGTCGCTGGCCCCGGCGCCCTTTGAATTGAAGCAGCCCGAAGGCTGGCTGGGACAATCCCTGACGGGTGGGGAGGTGCTGCCTTTCAAGGGGGTACCCCACTGTATCCCGGCGCTCAATGATCCTGTCTTCTGGTAAGGACGCTCACATCCAAGCGATCCATACTGCGGCCGGATCGAGCAACTGCATGTATCCTGCGTGCGATGTGGGTCGACATGAGGAATCGCCGTGTTCGAGTTGGATGAACGTCTGGAGGCGGACAGCGTGGCAGTGGGCATGCGGGATGGCTGCCTGGTGCGGCTATTTCGGGATGCGCGCTATCCCTGGCTGCTTGTGATCCCGGCGATGGGCTGCTTCCGCGAGTGGTGGGAGCTCGCGCCGGGTCAGCGCATTGCGGTGGACGGGGTGCTTGCCGAGTGTGCCCGTGTGCTGTCACTCCTGCCCGGCGTTGAAAAGACCAACCTTGCGACGCTGGGTAATCTGGTGCCCCAGTTGCACTGGCATGTGGTGGGGCGCCACGCGGGTGATCCCGCCTGGCCAGGGCCGGTCTGGGGGCACGGTGATCCGCAGCCTTACGATCCTGGGGAGCAGGCGGACCTGGTGGCCCATCTGCGCAGCGCGCTGGATCTTCATGCTCTTGACGAGACTGAATCTCACCGCGTGCGATAGGCCGGCTCGCTCAACACAGCGCCTGTTCGACCAGGTTCAAACATTGAAATGATGCCATGAACCCATGCCAGACAATCCTTGCCATTGATGCCGCCTGGACACCCACCCAGCCCAGTGGCCTGGCCCTGGTTCAGCAGCGAGGGTGCGATTGGCATTGCATCGCTTTGGCGCCCAGCTATCAAGGTTTTGTGGAGTTGGCGGCGGGCATCACCACCGATTGGACTGTGAGGCGCATCCCGGGCAGTGAACCAAAGTTGCCTCAGCTGCTCGAGGCGGCGGAGCGCCTGGCAGGACAACCGGTGGACTTGGTCACCCTCGACATGCCGGTGGCAAAAACCCCGTTATCGACCCGGCGCGGGGCGGATCGGGTGGTCTCCCGGGAATTCGCCAGCCGCTGGTGCGCGGCCCATTCGCCCACCGCGACACGGCCAGGCCAGCTGGGTGCCCGAATCTCGGATTTCCTGTCTGCGACCGGTTACGCGCTGGCCACCACGGCAACGCCGTCACCGGGACGGCAGCAGTTTCTCGAGGTGTATCCCCATGTGGCCCTGTTGTCCTTGCTGAAGCGTTCGCGCCGGGTCCCGTACAAGGTCAGCAAGTCGACGAAATACTGGCCGGGGGAGCCGTTGCCAGAGCGGATCAGGAGTCTCCTGCGCGAGTTCGGTGCCATTCGTGAGGCGCTGGGTCAGGTCTTTGAGGGGATGACGCTGGTACTCCCGACCCCGGATAACGTGAAGAGTCTGGCCGAGCTCAAGCGGTATGAGGATGTCCTGGATGCGCTGGTCTGTGCGTGGGTGGGGGTGGAGTACCTTGCGGGGCGCACAGTGCCCCTGGGTGATGAGGATGCGGCGATCTGGTGTCCGAGGGATGTGGTGCGCACTGAGTCCGCCCTTGGAGGCTGAGCGATGGACAGACAGTGTGCCCCTGACCTGCTAAGCCGCAGCAAGCCTGAGTTGCAGGCCCGTTTCGGCGTGACCCGGCTGGCCCTGTTCGGCTCCACCGCCCGTGATACGGCAAGGAGTGGCAGCGATGTCGATGTGCTGGTGGCCTCCGACGGTCCCTCTACCTCCAAACGTTATTTCGGCGTGCCCGCTGGGGGAGCAACACGCGCCGTATTCATTCCAAGAAGGCCTGGTGCGGGCCCGTCTGCTCGGGTGCCTTGAGCCAGTCGACCAGCTTGCCCAGGACGTTGAGCATTTCCTGCTCGTCACGGTTGTTCTCCAGCCGGAAGAGGGTGGCGACCACATTGCGTGCTGGTAGAGCAGCCCCACATAGCTCATGATGCGCACCGCCATGAACCGATCCACGCTGCTTTGAAATTCCAGCAGCAGGTACACATAGAGCCAGTTCTTTCCCCAGCGGATGCGCCAGATGATGTCATTCTCGCGATCACGCAGTTCGTCGGTCACATAGGAGCCGCTGACTTTCTCCAGGCTGGTGAAATCGAGTTGTTCCACCCAGGCTTCCTTGACGAAACCGGTCAGCAGGTCGCGAACCATGCGTGGGTGAGAAAAGAGCAGCTTGTAGCTGTTGTCGTGATGGGTCATGGAGATAGGTGGTCTGGTCATCCGGTGTCATGAAAAAGGCCATGATGAGGATACCGCAAAGGTGCGTCGAGATACTCGAATGAAACCGCATCCTGGGGCCGGTGATTGGATATCCACCACATCTTTCATCGAGAAAGCCATGGGCAAGAAAGCGCTGGTGGGGTCGGAACCCGCTTGATATTTTGTCTGTTTTGTCTAAAGTAGACAAAATCTTGCTCCCTGCAAGAAGGAGGGGCTCATGCGCACCATCACCGCCAGCGAGGCAAAACAGGGCTTTGCCAAGTTAATCGACACCGCCAGCCGGGAGCCGGTGATTATCCAGCGCCAGAAGCGTGATGTTGCCGTGGTGCTTTCCATGGCAGAGTACGAACGCCTGACAAGACTCAACGTCGCCGAGTTTCAGCGTTTTTGTGACCGCATCGGCAGTCAGGCCAAAGCCGCCGGCCTGGACGAAGCCAAACTGGCTGAGTTGCTCGCCTCGGACGATTGAAAACCGGCGATGCGCACGGAAGAAACCCGCTTGGTCCTGGACACCAATACCCTGATCAGCCGCATGCTGGTGCCACAAGGCACAGCCGGGCGTGCCGTGGACAAGTCGCTGGCCCAAGGCGTTCTGCTGGCCTCCGAAGAAACATTGACCGAATTGGCCAATGTCCTTTCCCGCCACAAGTTTGATCGTTATGTTTCTCTCGAAGCGCGACGGCAATTTCTCCAATTGCTCGGCGGAGTCGTCCGTGTGATCCCCATTCAGCATCGCATCCAGGCCTGTCGCGATCCGAAGGATGACATGCTGCTGCATGTGGCCCTCAATGGCGAGGCACAATATCTGGTCACCGGCGATCAGGATTTGTTGATACTTGGCAGTGACTTTTGGAAAAGCCACGGGCTGCGCATCCTCTCGCCGGCCGATTATCTTGCGTTGCCATAAACTCTGTTTGCCGGCTCGCAGGATAGCGATGCACACTGGGGCTGCGCCTTCATCGGCTCCAGCAACATCAGCCGCCAGGCCCTGCAGCAGGGGCTGGAATGGAACTACCGGATCAACTATCCGGGTGACAAGGGCTTTCTGGAAACCCGGGCGCGCTTTCAGGCCCTGTTCAGTGATCCGGCCAGCGTGCCGTTGTCGGACGAGTGGATCGACGCCTACGAAGCCCGCCGCATTCTGCCGGAGCGTTCATGGGAGCCGGGCAGCACCGAGTCGGAGCCGCCGCCCACGCCCACGCACATTCAGGCGCAGGCCCTGGAGGCACTGGAGCAGACACGCCTGGATGGCTACCGGGGTGGTCTGGTGGTCATGGCCACCGGCCTGGGCAAGACCTGGCTCGCCGCCTTCGACACGCAGCAGATGGGCGCCCGCCGGATCCTGTTCGTGGCCCATCGGGAAGAGATCCTCAACCAGGCCGCCGCCACCTTTGCCCGCATCCGCCCCAGCGCCCGGATCGGCTTCTATCACGGCCGCCAGCGGGACGCCCGGGTGGATATCCTCTGCGCCTCCATCCAGACCCTGGGCAGGATGGATCACCTGGAGAACTTTGAGCCGGGGCATTTCGATTACATCGTCGTGGATGAATTCCACCACGCTGCCGCGCCCACCCTGACGGATCTTGCTGCCCGATCATGGCAGGTGTTGCAGCGTCGACGCCCGCTGCTGGACGACCTGCCGGAATTGGGTCATCCAATTGTTGGATTGTGATCCGTCCAACCGTGCTTTTTGACTCGAGGATTATGGGCGCAATCCAGGAAATTTTCTGTCTGGTGTTGCTTTCGCAACCATCGAAGGTACTCACTGAGCTTTGGAGTCGTGGCAAGGCAGGGGCAGGGTATAGGGACGTGGAAAAGCTCTTTATCGATCAACTGATGGGGCGGGGCTGGCGGTCAGCAGCCCGGTATCCTTGGGGCTGTGCACGATTCGGCGGATTCATGGACAATGCCGCATGGACGGCAACCGCTGCATTGCCCATCTCGACATGGATGCGTTTTACGCGTCTGTAGAATTGCTGCGCTACCCGCAACTGCGGGGGTGGCCCCTCGTGGTCGGCGGGCGCCGTGTCACGGCCCCGATGGCCGGCGACGACGGTATTCTTCAGTTCACCCATCTGCGTGATTACCGTGGGCGAGGCGTGGTGACCACCGCAACCTACGAGGCGCGCGCCCGGGGTGTGCACTCCGGCATGGGCCTGATGACCGCCGCTCGTCTTGTGCCGGACGCGGTTCTGCTGCCCGCTGATTTCACGGCCTACCGGCACTACTCGATGCGTTTCAAGACGGCGGTTGCCGCCCTTGCACCGAGGATCGAGGACCGCGGGATCGACGAGATCTACATCGACCTGACCTCCCACGGCAGCGACCCTGAAGGTATCGCCCGCCGGATCAAGGAGACGGTGCGTACGGCGACGGGGTTGTCCTGTTCGATCGGCATCGCGCCCAACAAACTGCTGGCGAAGATGGCTTCGGAGTTCGACAAGCCGGACGGTCTCACGCGCGTGGGTCCGGCGGATCTGGTGGAACGGATATGGCCGTTGAAGGCCAGCAAGATCAACGGGATCGGGCCCAAGTCCACAGAGCGGCTGGCGCGTCTGAACATTCATACCGTCGGTGATCTCGCCCGGACAGAACTCGGCCTTTTGCAGGAACACTTCGGGCCCCGATATGCCGTCTGGCTGCATGACGCCGCGCATGGACGTGACGACCGGCCGGTGGTCACGGAGGCCGAGCGCAAGTCGGTCAGTCGCGAGACCACCTTCGAGCGTGACCTGCACCCGAGACAGGATCGTGCCGAACTCACCGGGATCCTGGTGGCGCTTTGCGAACGGGTGGCCGCTGATCTGCAGGCGCTGGGCGTGCGTGGACGAACCGTGGGCATCAAGCTGCGCTACGCGGACTTTCGCACACTGACCCGGGACCACACGCTGCGTGATCCCATTGATGCGCAGGCGGACCTGCTGGCCGCAAGCCGGGAGTGCCTGCGCCGGGCGCCACTGGATCAGCCGTTGCGGTTGCTGGGTGTGCGCGTGAGTGCTCTGGTACCGGTTGCCGATGTCGCTGAAAATCCTGGAGTCTGGGAGCAGGGCGAGTTGGCCTTCGACGAGTGAAGCTGACGGCGTACGGCGTAGTGCGCCAGCGTGATGCAGCCACCGAAGACCACCAGTAACTGGGCGAGGGGGATGGCTGGACTCGGCCATCCTGGTAGCCCACCCGCTACGAAGCGCTCAATCACCAAGGCGATGAGTACGCCGCTGGCTGCCACCTTTGTCCACCACTCTGCTGAATCTTTCAGGGTCATTGTTTCGACTTCCCGATATGGATGCCTGAGGGTGGAGGCGTGGTGGAGGATGCTCTCATTCAGCAAAGGTCGAGATGAGGTACTTCAGGAGCTACAATCTGACCGAGGTTCATTTCCCGGGAGGCCCATGACAACCCTGACCATTGATTTGCCGGATAGCTTGGCCAAAGAAGCCAAGGACGCCGGATTGCTCGACCCGCATGCCATTGAAGCGATGTTGCGCGAGAACCTGCGCCGCCACGCGATCGACGACCTGTTCACCGCCGCCGATAAGCTGGCGGCAGCAAAATTTCCATCAATGACCATGGAAGAGATTCAACAGGAAGTAAACGAGGTGCGCAGGGGCAGAAACGTGCGTCTGGTGCTTGACACCAACATCCCTGGCAGGGAATCCAGATTCTCAATGCCGCCAGCGCCTTGAACGAGGTCATGCCGGGTGGTATGACGACAAAAAGAGACCGCTGCGATTGAACCACTTCACTTCGCGGTCACGATGTGGCGCTCGAAACCATCCGCGTACAACTTCCGTCGGGGGCTTCCGACATCACCTGCTGGCCGGATGCCCTGCGGGTCTTGCCAAATTTTGCCAATGAACCTACGCTTTTCCCATGAGCACGATGAACATCTCTCTCCCGGACAGTCTGAAGTCCTTCGTGGACGAACAGGTCAGCCAGCGCGGCTATGGCACCAGCAGCGAGTACGTGCGTGAATTGATCCGCAAGGATCAGGAGCGCTTGCATCTGCGCAAGCTGCTGTTGGCAGGAGCAGCCTCGGTCCCGGCGGGAGCAGCCGATGCCCGTTACTTTGAAGGCCTGCGTGAACGGGTGCGCAAGAGCGGCAAAGCCGGCGCTCACGAGTGAAAGCCAAGGCGGTCATCCCGCGTGAGCAGGCCCACCGGGATGTTGACGAGGCTCTTGCCTACTACCTGGGTGAGGCGATGGAAGCCGTGGCGCTCGGCTTCATCGATGCACTGGAGGAGGCCTACGGCCACATCGGTCGCCATCCTGCAACGGGCTCACCGCGCTACGCACACGAACTCAATTTGCCCGGCCTGCGCGCTTGGCCGCTGACACACTACCCGCAGGTCGTGTTCTACGTCGAGCGTCCCGACCACATGGACGTCTGGCGCGTGCTGCATGGTAACAGGGACATCCCGGCGTGGATGCAAGAGCCCGACGACGTATGACGGTCGGAACGCTGCGGCATTTCTGGATTTCTGGCGGCGTCAACAATAGAAGCAACCTTCACAACCATCACTACCGTCACACCGGGTTAGCGCTTGTGATGGTTGTGACGATCACGATGCTCACCGCCTATCGTAATGGTCGACTCACGCAGCCGTGGTCGGGAGACAGCCCGGACGGCAGGAAAGCCCGGTGTTCATCACGAAGAACCGGTGGTTGCTTGCAACCAGGTCGCTGCCCGGAGTGGTCCGCAGGCGCGTCGCGGATTTGGGCCGACCACTGCCACCGGCGGTCATCGGTTGTCTCGACACGAACCGGGTATTTGGCCTGCGCTGACCCAGCGGCCGCAAACCATTTAGTCCTTTGCCGCGCTGGAATGAAGTGATCGTGGCCATTACAGGAAGGAGCACCCGCGCCATGAGCGAGTATCAGTATTACGAATTCACGGCGGTCGACCGTTCTTTGAGCGTGCAGGAGCAGACCGAGCTGCGCCGCTACTCGTCCCGGGCTCGAATTACGCCTGGCGGGTTCGTCAACGAGTACCACTGGGGTGATTTAAAGGCCGATCCTCTGGCCTTGCTACGGCACTACTTCGACGCGCATGTCTATTCGGCGAACTGGGGCACTTGCCGGCTACTGTTGCGCCTGCCCCGATCGTGTTTCGAAGAGGGAACGCTCGCGGACTATGCGGCCTTGGTGCCGGAAAACGGCCCGTCGTCCGTCTATCCTCCCGCTTTTCGAGCTTTGAACAACGGGGAACACTGGATACTGGAGTGGTGGTTCAACGACGAATCCCGTTCGCACGATCGTTTCTGGATTGAGAACGATGGTCCTGGTTGGATGACACGCCTGCTGCCACTGCGGGAGGAGCTGCTGCGCGGAGACACCCGCCCGCTCTATCTCGGGTGGCTTGCGAGGGTCAGTGAAGGCGAGTTCGATGCGGGGGATTCCGAACCGCCACTACCAGCGGGGCTGGGGGCGCTCACCCCGGCGCAGAAGGCGTTGGCCGATTTTCTCCTGCTAGATTCGGACCTGATCGCGTCAGCCGCTGTAGCAAGTCCCGAACTGCCGTCGCCGCAAGCGGCTGAATCGGACATCGACGACTGGCTGGCCACGCAGGCCGCCGAGACTCTACGTGCTCCATTGCGGCTGATGCTGCTGGGCCGGTCTTCGGAGGCCGAACGGCGGCTGCGCGGCGAATTCCTTGCCTGGCAGCGCACGCAGCGCCAGATGGTCAGCTGTCCGGCTCGACGCACCTTGACCGTCATTGAGTCCGGCGTGGAAATGGCACGCAGCCTGCGTCTCGAACGCGAACGTGAAGCGCGTGAAGCCGAAGAGGCCAAGCAAAAGGCAGAACGCGCAAGCTATCTCGCGGGAGTAGCCAAACAGGCGGATCGTGCCTGGCACGACATCGACGCGCTCTTGCAGCGCCGCACCGGTGCCGCCTACGACGAGGCCCTTCAGCGCCTGCAGGATCTGGCCGAGGCCCTACATGCTGCCGAGCGAGGTCAGGAGTTTCGCCGCGACCTTGAAAAACTGTTGGTGACTCACGCCGGGCGCCCCGCATGGATGAAGCGGCTCGACAAGGCGGGCCTCCTGCGATGATCACCACCAGGGAAAGAACGGATCCTTGCCCATCCCCTCGATGGCTTCAAAGTCGCTCTTGCCCAGGGTGAGCAAATGAGGGATGCCGCAATGGCATCGTCAATCAGTGCCAGCCCCGCATCTTCCAGGCGAGCTTGGTCACGGATTTGCATTTGGTATAGACTCGGATACAGGGTGCGTTACCAACTCCACAATGCGTGTTTCCGGTTCTACTGCCTTTTGTTCCATGAATTTATCGTCCTGAATTCAGTGGATGGTACACCGCCAATCACGCAGTGAAGGTTTCAAGGATTGGATTTGTGCGCTAAAGTGGTACGCACGCACCAAATCAGCTCATCTTCCAAACCCGCACTTCTGACGCGGTTTAGTGCGCTCGGATGGGACGTTGAGTATGCACTTGCAGGCTGTCACTGTAACCCCCGCCTGTCCGGATTAATGCAGCAAATGCGGGGAACCGTTGTAGGGATTTTCCTACACGCCCATCAGGCTCTGAAGGAGCGCACAAAGTCCTTCAGTCTATCCCTGTCATGGGACTTGTCAGTTAAGAAGTCGTGCCGGGGCTTGGCCGCAGGTTCGGAGCTTTATCATCCAGACGCCAGACATCATGCAAGTGACATGTGAATCAAGAATCCGGGGCCAGCAGTGCCCGGGTGTAACTGATATCCGAATGAATGTACCCTGCCTGCATGGGCGGAAAAGTCATCAAGCAAGTTCCCCACCCCATGCCACTATGGTTCCGGCTGGCCTATCTTGGCCTGGCCGTGGCGCTGGTACCGGTGTACGCCATCCACTATCCCTGGGTGAACTTCTTCTGGTTTTCCAACCTGGCCCTGCTGGGTGGGCTGGTGGCCGCCTGGACATCGAGTTCCCGTCTGGCTTCGGCCCTGCTGGTGTGTGTGGGGTTGCTGGAGCTTGGGTGGATCGTGGATTTTCTCGGTGGCCTTGTGCTCATGGGGCAGGCCCCGTTCGGGATGGTGGACTACATGTTCGATCCCGAGATCCCGCTACTGGTCCGTGCGCTGTCGCTTTACCACCTGGTGCTGCCCTTCGCCCTGTGGTGGATGGTCTGGCGTCTGGGGTACGACGCGCGGGCGTGGCGGTGGCTCGTGCCTGCGGGGTGGGGCGTTGTGTTGATCACGCGTCTGACGGTGGATGAGGGGCAAAACGTCAATTGGGTATTGAGCATGCCCTGGCTGGAGCCCGGTCGCATACACGAGGGACTCTGGCTCCTCTTGCTCATGCTGGGCCTGGGGATCGCCTGGTGGGTCACCCATCGGCTGGTGCTCTGGTTCATGCAACGTCATGAGTGACCTCTCCAGGCGCGCCGCCTGCCGCCACAACGCCGCGCGGCCCATGACGCCGGAAAGCGCGCTCATCCTGGGCAGTACATGTCACGACAACCTGTTCCTGAACATGGGTCACGGAACGTTGGGCTGGACCATGTCCCTGGGCTCGTCACGGTTCGTGGCTGATCTGGTCTTCGGCCATTCAACGGGTATCGATTCCGACGGCCTGGGCCTGGGCCGCTATGCCTGAGCAGGATTCAGCAACCGTTCCACATCTTCGGCCGGCACCGGCCGGCTATACAGATAGCCCTGCCCTTGCACGCAGCCATGATCCAGCAGGAAGTCCCGCTGCAAGGTGTTCTCGATGCCTTCGGCGATGACCTTCAAGCCCAGGGTCTCGCCCAGGCCGATGATGGCCCGGATGATGGCGGCATCCTCGGGGTGGTTGGCGGGGTCATCCTTCATCTCGGAGACGAAGGATTGATCGATCTTGATGGCATGCACCGGCAGGCGCTTGAGGTAGTTGAGCGATGAATAGGCGGTGCCGAAATCATCGATGGAGATGCGCACACCCTGGGTGTTGAGTTCGGTCAGGGTGCGTATGGTCTGTTCAATGGAACTCATCGCGGCGCTTTCGGTGATCTCGATTTCCAGATCGCTCGCCTCCAGGCCGGTATCGGCCAGCACCCCGAGAATGCGATCAACCACGTCGGGTTCACGCAGTTCCCGTGCCGACAGGTTCACCGCCACAGTCACGGTCGGCACACCCCGGGCCTTCCAGGCGCGAATCTGCTCGCAGGCCTGGCGCAGCACCTCCGGCCCCAGCGAGAGAATGAAGCCGGTCTCCTCCGCCAGGGGAATGAAGCGACCCGGCGAGATCATGCCCCATTGGGGGTGATGCCAGCGCACCAGGGCTTCCAGGCTGAGCACCCGCCCGCTGGCCAGGTCCACCCGGGGCTGATAAACGAGATGGAATTCGCCTCTCTCCAGCGCCTGGCGCATGGACTGATCCAGTTCCATGCGTTCCTGCAGCGCCGCATCCATCTCCGGGGTGTAGAAGTGGTAGCAGCGTCGACCCTCTGCCTTGGCGCGATACATGGCGGCATCGGCATGACGTATCAAGTCCTCCGGACGGTCGCTGTCGCCGGGATGGATGGAAATACCGATACTTACCGTCACGGACACCTGTTGGCTCGAGAGGGGGATTGGTTGGTTCAGGACCTTCTGGATCTTCTCGAGTACGGGGATGGCGTCCTCCGCATGAGAAAGCTTGGGCAGCAGCAGGATGAACGAGTCGCCGCCGAAGCGGGCCACCGTGTCCCCCTGGCGCAGCAGGCTGCGCAGGCGATGCGCCACCTGGATCAGCAACTGGTCGCCCAGGTCGTGCCCCAGTGAGTCGTTGATGACCTTGAAATCATCCAGGTCGATGAACATCACGGCCAGGGCATGTTGATCGCGGTGGGCCTGTGCCACTGCCTGACCGATTCTATCCAGTATGAGGCTGCGATTGGGCAGGCCTGTCAACGGGTCGTGGAAGGCGAGGTATTCCAGGCGCTCGTTCAGGGCCCGCTTGTCGGAGATGTCCTCCGCCAGTTTGATGTAGTGAGTGACTTCACCCCGTGCATTGCGGATCGGTGAGATCCTTGCCTGCTCCCAGTACGGCTCGCCGGACCGCTTGCGGTTGTGGAACTCGCCCTCCCAGGTTTTGCCGCTTTGGATGGTTGTCCACAGCTGGTGGGATTTTTCGCTGTTTGTCTCGCCGTAGCGCAACATCCCCGGGCGCTTCCCCAGCACCTCATCTCGGGAGAAGCCGGTGTTGTCGCAGAAACGCTGGTTGACGTACTCGATCACGCCGTCGGTGTTGGTGAGTATCATGACACTGGGACTTTGCTCCACCGCGTAGGCCAGTCGCTCGCTTTGCTCTTCGGCCAGCTTGCGCTCGGTGACATCCACGCTGGAACCCAGGATCTTGCTCAGGCATCCGTCCGGGCCGTAAACGGGGGAGGCTTGATAAAGGATCCATCGCCAGCCACCAGTCCGATGGCGCATGCGCACCTCGATACGAAAGCGCCCCTTTGGCCGGCGTGTGTATTGCTCGAATAGCCGGATGTCCTCATCCCGCTCGTCGGGGTGGATCAACGACCGCCAGGCCTCCATATCATTATGCAGTTGGTGATCCAGGTACCCCAGTTGCCCCTTGAGTTCACGCGACAGGATCACGCTCCCGTCGGGCCGCCACTCGAACAAGCCCACGTTGCCCCCTTGCACGGCCTCCCACAGCCACTCCTGATCCCGGAGCCGTGCGGCCATGTCCATGTCCATGCAATAGAGGCGTAAGCCATCCTCGGCATGGGGCACCACCACATGGCAGGAGAGGACCTTCACGGGGTAGCCTTCGCGATGACGCAGGATCAGCATCTCCGAGGGCGGCAGGTGAACGCCATCTCGCACCTTCTGCATGCGCTGGTGAAAGATCTCCAGATCCTCCGGAGGGATGATGAGATCCGCCAGATTGGCACCCAGAGCCTCGCGGGCGGGGTAGCCATACAGATGCTCGCTGGCAGGGTTCCAGTAAACCACGGTTCCATCCAGCCGATACCCCTGGATCGAGATGTCCGGCACGGCGTCCAGGAGCTGTGTCAGGGCCGCTTCATCGTGCCGCCGCGATTCCTCCGTCAAGCCCTGGCGAGCGGATTCATCAGAGGCCTCGCGCGGGGGGGTATTGTCCTCTTCCATGCGAATATTCCAATCGCAGTTGATGTATCGCAAGGGTAACATGGCGCCCTTGTCCAGAATTCCGACACTCTATCAATACTTCTGTGGCTATTCTATTTTCACCGCGGCTTTGACGGCTGATCTTCGAATGCGAGTGGGATGTTTACAAAGCATGACTTTGTGGTGGCGCCTTTGTAGCCTTCAAAGGCAAGATAGGCGCCTCCGAAGTCAAGGGATCCAGAACGCGACATGGCGCACCTGTTACGCATCGTGATGATTCACGGCCATCTTGAGGGGGTGGTCGAGCTGAATGTGGACGGCCACACCAATATCTGCGGCACCAATGCCTCGGGCAAGACCACCCTGCAGCGGCTGGTGCCGGTGTTTTATGGCGAGTTGCCCAACAAGGTGGTGCCGAGGACGCGGCAGAAGTTCGACCAATTCTATCTGCCGCACCGCAACAGCTACCTGGTGTATGAATACCGCCGCGAGGCGGGCGACGTGTGTCAGGCGGTCCTCACCCGCAAGAGTGACGGCGGTGTGGAATATCGCTTCGTCAGTGCCCCCTATCGCCCCGAGGACTACCTGGTCACGGGCGAGGACGGTGTGACCGCGCTGGACTATGCCCAGTGGGCCAACGGCCTGCGCCGCCAGGGCGTTGATGTGTCTCAGAAAATCGGTGCCAGCTCCGAATATCGCGCGGTGATCCAGAACGACTTCACCCAGCAATACGGCAACAGCCGCGAGGCATTGCGCCTGCGTCAGATGGCAGCCCGTTTCAGCCTGGTGCGCCCGGCACATCGCATCCGTCATATGGAAAAGCTGGTCTCTGCGGTGCATGCCAAGGAGGGCAAGATGGACACCCTCAAGACCATGCTGGCCGCCATCTTCGAGGAGGATGGCGTCGAGTTGCCGGTCACCCGCATCCGCAACACCAAGGCGCGGGAGTGGATCGCCCGCATGCGCCAGTCCATGCGCCTTGCGCCGCTGCAGCGTGCTCTGGAAGACCTGCAGCGCCTCGATCGCGAGATGGCCGAGCTGGAGACTTCGCTGTGTCAGCTCCACCCTCGGCTCAAGGCCGACCATCACCATGCCCAGCGGGCCTGGGCCGATCTCGAGGCCCGGCTCAATGAGCTGCGGCGCGACTTCCGGGCCCGCGAGCAGGCACATGAGGAGGCGCGCGGCACCCTCGACGACCGGATCAGCGCGCTGGACAGCGAGCTGAAGCGGACTCGCCTTGAGCTCGATGATCTGCAGCGCCGGTTCGAGGCCTTCAAGGAGGCCGATATGCCCGGTCTCGAGCGCGACCTCCAGAGTCTGCCCCAGTGGCGCGAGGAGTTGCAGCAACTGCGCGATCACCTGGAACTGATGCAGCAGGCGGCCCAGGAGAGCAAGGCGCGCCTGAATGCCCGGCTGGTGGAGCTGGGTGACCTGCTCGAACGCCGCCGCGAGGAAACCCAGGCGCGCATTGATGCCCTCGACAAGGAGAAGGACGCCTGCCGTGAGGCCCGGAATGAACAGGAAGAGCGCCTGGAAGCCGACCACCAGCGTCGCCGAAAGGCACTGGACGATGATTACCGCAGCCGCCTGGATGAGGGCGCCAACCGTCTTGCCGAACTCAAGGCCCGGCTGGCCCATGACGGCCAGACAACCGAGGAAGCCCACGAGGCCCGTCAGGTCCAGGCCCGGGTCGATCAGGCTCAGGGCGAACAAAGCGCAGCTGCTGCCGCATTGGAGGCGGTGCGTGGCGAACTCGACGAGCGCAAGCGAGAACGCGACACTGCGGAGCGGGATCTGGAGCTTGCCCGTCAGCAGCGCTCCCGGGCCGAGGCCCGTCTTGATGGGTTGTTGATCCAGCGTGACCCCGCCCAGGGCAGCCTGCGGCACTTCCTGCGTCATCACCGTCCGGGCTGGGAACAGAGCCTGGGCAAGGTGATCGCTCCGGAACTGCTCCAGCGTCGTGACCTGGCCCCGCAGTTCAACGATGGTGCCAGTGACGATCTTTATGGGTTGGTGGTGGATCTTGCTGCCATCGCCCTGCCTGATCATGCCCAGGACGAGGCCACGCTGCTGGCCGGGATCGAGGCCGCCCAGCAGGCGCTGGATCAGGCCCGAAAGGCCGAAGAAGCCGCGGAGAAGGCGCTCAAGGCCCGCCATGACAAGGTACAGGAGGCCGCCGCCCGGCTGGATCGTGCCCGTTCGACCCAGCGCCGCGCCGCCGAAGAGGTAGACTATGCCCTGCAAGCCCGCAGCCAGTGTTGGGAGCGTCATGAGGCAGCTCGCCAGGCACGCCAGGCCGCCTGCCGCGAGGAGCTCAATGAGCAGGAGGCCCAGCAGCAGGCGCTGAATCAAGAGCGGGAACAGGCCCTGGAGGCGCTGGCCGATACCCACCGCGCCCAGCGACAGGCCTTGAGTGACGAATTCACGGGGCGGCTGGCCGATTTCGATGAGCAGATTGCCCAGTATCGTGGCCAGTTGACCGGGTTCAGGCAGGAGAATCGCCGTCAGCGCGAGGAGCTTGAGGCTGCCTTCGAGCGCGAACTGGCCGAGCAGGGTGTGGATACCGTCAGCCTGAACCAGACCCGCTCACGCCTGGAGGCCCTGGAACAGCGCATTCGCCAGACCGAGCGGCGTCGTGAGGAGCTTGAAGCCTACACACGCTTCATGCGGGTGGATTGGGGTGAACGCAAGCCGCAGTTGGTGGCGCGCGAGTCTGAGCTGGGCGGTGAGCACCAGAGCGCCGTGCGCGAGCGTGAGCACCTCAAGCAGCAGTTCGACACCGCGCGCAGGGAGTATCGCGAGGCGGTCGCGGATCTGGAGAAGCAGCGCGGCGCGCAACAGCAGTTGATCGACACCCTCGCGCCACTGCTCACCCGGCTGGATGCACTGCCCCTGGAACAGGCCCCGGATTCCCGGAGTGAGGCCCCGGGGGATGTCAGCGAGCGCATTGAACGCGTCCGCCAGGCACTGACCGACCACGCCCGCACCCAGGATGAGCTGCGCCGGGGCTGCGAGAAGATGGAGTCCGACCTGATCAAGGGCGCCAGCACCGATTTCCACGAGACCCTGGAGGCGGAGCGCACCCGGCTTGAAGACACCAGCCCCCGTCGCCTGCTGAGTGTACTGGCCGGCATGCTCCAGTTGCTGGAGGGCCGGCAGGAGCAACTCCAGCAGGAAGGACGCAACCTGGGCGACGACCTGGACAAGTTCTTCACCGTGTTCCGCGATCTCAACCGGCGCATCAACGCCCAGAGCCGGCGTCTCTCGGACGAAGTGGCGGATGATCTCAAGCTGGAAGGTATTGGCCGTGCGGAGGTGAAGATTCAGTCCACCATCGATGAGCTGGGTTTCTGGGAGCCGCTCAAGCGCTTCACCCAGCACTACCGCGACTGGCGGGACTCCGGCCAGCCGCTGCCCGGGGATGACTACCTGGACGCCCTGGCCGATGTGGTGGAGTTGTTGCGCAGTGACCAGCAGTACAGCTTCGAGAGCCTGTTGCGCCTGGAACTGCACCTGAACGAGGGCGGTACGGATCTGGTGATCAAGAGCGACCGCCAGTTGCTGGAGTCCTCCAGTCACGGCATGGCCTACCTGATCCTGTGCAAGTTCCTGCTCGCCTTCACCCGGTTGCTGCGCGGTGAGGCCCAGGTGGCCATCCACTGGCCCATCGACGAGATCGGCACCCTGGCCTATCACAATGTGGAGAAGATCTTCGATGCCTGCGACAACAACCGCATCCATATCGTGGGCGCCTTCCCCAACCCGGAGTCGGATGTGCTGCTGCTGTTCCGCAACCGCTACCTGATCGACCGCGATGAGGCCGACCCGGCCAAGCGTCGTCTCAAGCGCATCGAACCCCGTCTGAGCCGCCTGGCCCAGCGTCTGCAGGCCCGCACGGAGGAGGTGAACCCATGATCGAACAGGGTCCGCTGCTGGAGCGCCTGCTGGCCGGCGACTTCATCTGTGCGGTGAGCGACGAGGCCGCCTTTCGCCACCTGCAGGACGAGACGATCCGTGAGCAGATCGATGACTATCTGCGCCCACTCAACCGTCGCCTGGCCACCAACACCGATGGGACCGTCTACTTCCTGTCCTGGCTGCGGCTCGACGAGGCCGCCCGCGAGCAGCTCTCGCGCCAGCTGGGCGACACGGTGGGCAGCCTGATGCCGATGCTGGAGTGGCTGCAGTTGGTGCAGGAGGCACTGGGCCGCGATGGCCTGGCGGCCCCCGGGGACGTACTCAAGCCCGCCGACTTCAGCTCCCGCTGCGAGGATCATCAGGGCCTGCGCGAGCGACTGGAGCGGCTGGCTTCCGACCCTTTCTTCGGCTCCCAGAGCGACCAACTGGACGCCCAACTCAAACAGGTCTTCAAGCGACTCAAGGAGCATGGTTACCTGCAGCAGCCCCACGCTGATCGCCAGTACTACGTGGTGACCGGCAAGATCGATTATCTGATCGACCTGGTGCGATTCATCCGTGATGAGGAGAATCTGCCCATTGAAGATCAGGCGCCCACGCAGCAGAGCCTGCTATGAGCGGCGGCGACCCCCACGCCCTGGAGAGCCGGTTGATCAGCGCCGGTGTGGAGCGCCTGGCGCTGTTGGGCAAGCATGCCGAGACGCTGATGGCCGGCTACGCCTGCGATGAGGTGCCGCTGGAAGGGCTGAGCACCACCGCGTTGAACCGCCTGCTGGCAGCGCGCATCCTTTGGCGGCCCGACGAACAAAGCGGCGTCAAGCTGGCCCCCAAGGTGCGTGAGTTGATCGCCGAGATGCTGGCCGACGAGACCCGCCGCCACGTGAATGCCGACGTGGCCGAGACGCTCGAGCTGGTGCGCACGCTGGTGCAGAGCTACCGGGAGGCCCGCGACGCCGGCGAGTACTGGCGCCAGGAGCAGCAGCTCCTGCGCCTGCGCCAGGAAGTGGATGATCTCAATGGTCGCTTCGCCGACGCCATTGACAGCCTGTGGCGGCGACTCAACAGCGACTTCGGTTTTGTCAGCCGCCTGGGCGACAAGATCCGCGAGAATGAGCGTGCTCAGAAACAGATCGTGCGCCTGCTGGACGGTCTGGAACTGATCGACTTCAATGAACTCATCGAACTGGTGGGCAGCGATGGCGCCCTGCGCAAGCTGCTGGTCAGCGGTTTGCAGCAGCAACTTACCCACCACTACACCAGCCTTCGGGAGGTGCAGCGACGGCTCATCGAATTGATGGCCCGCTTCCGTCAACAGCAGTCGCGCAGCCGTCTGGTGGCCGGCATGGTGGGCTTCCTGCGCGAGCACCCGAACTTCGTGCCCGGCAACTACGCCATGCGCAGCGAAGTGCCGGAGCTGATCAACCGGGCGGCGCCCATCATGCCCGCGGGCGCCGTGGCCCTGGACCACGATGCCGATGCCCGTCTGGCGGCCGAATTGCTGCACCGCCTGCCTCGGCCCGCATCACGCCCCCAGCCGGTCACTGCCGCCGGTGCCGCCGAGTTGCCCGAGGACACCCAGGTGGCCGCGCGCCAGCAGGCTCTCAAGGAAGATGTGGAGGGGTTCTATCTAGCGGTGGTGGACCACGACGGCGAGGGACTCAGTGCCCTGGAATATCTGCAGGGCAGCGATCTGGAATGGGATGAGGAGATCTGGCTCTTCCAGGTGATCGCCGAGTATCAGGGCCTGCCCCGAAGCGAGCAGCGTGCCTTCCGGCTGCGTCAGGTGGAAACCCAGGCCAGCCCCCTTAACCATCTTTACCTGATCCACGACGTCCAGTTGCAATTGGCGCTGCCGGCATGAATCTGTCACCGGGTGCTTACAGGCTGCTGCGTGAGGTGCGCAAGAAGCTGCTGCACGAGCCCGGCGTGGCCAAATCCCGCAGCGGCAAGGTCATGGCAGAGATCGAGGCCTGGTGCCATGAGCACGACATGGTGCTGGGCATGCGGTGTTCCACCCGTACCTTGCGCTTCGACCGCGAGTTGCTGGCGCAGATCGACGCCACCCTGGTTGCCTCGGGGCTGCCTCCCATCGACGCCAACCTCAGCGGTCTCACCACTGCCGAACAGGCCCGCCACGGCAACCGTGAGGAGAAGGGCGTGCGGGAGAATCCGCGCGACCACCGCGTGCTGGCCAGCTTGCCCGCTGGCGCGGTGCGGCCCGGCATCGCCGCGACGCCTCGCGATGTCCATGATCTGGACTGGCGGCAGATCCAGCTCTCCGCCTTCGACGTCCTGGTTCAGGTGGAAAACCTGGACAGCTTCTACGGCCTGGCGTCCCATCTTCCGGCGCTGGCTTCGTGGTCTTGCCCACTGCTGCTCTATCGAGGGGACAGCCACTATGGCGGAGGTTTCGGCAGGCTGTCCGATGCCTGGGCGAGCACAGCCAGGCCGCATGTCTACTTTGGCGACTTCGACGCCGCCGGTATTCGCAATGCCCTGAGCAGCGGCGCAACCGACCTGCTGCTGCCACCCATCGCATGGTTGGGCGAGCGCGCCACCTCCGAGCACCTGCCGGAAGGGCAGTACCAATACCAGGCGGCCCTGCATGACATCGAGGCCGGTCTGCCCGCGGGACACCCCCTCGGAGACTATCTGGCCATCCTGCTCGGGCAGCAACGCGGCCTGCGTCAGCAGTGGTTCAGTGGGCAGTTGGTGGTCGTGCCGCTGGGCGCGATTCGATCCGGCTAACCTGCTGGCTGTTTCAATCGGGCGCCCAATCTCTTGATTATCATATCCATATTCCACGATGATTGGGACCGGCCCGCCCTTATGCGGCTCCTCATGCCCCGCAACCCCGGTACACTGGATGATCAAGCTTCGAACCTACGTCTTCATGGACTCGCTGCAGCCGCAGCTTGCGGAATATCTGGCCACCGTTTCCCAGGGGTTTTTACCTGTGCCGGGGGATGCCTGCCTGTGGATCGAGGTGTCGCCGGGAATGGCCATACACCGGCTGACCGATATGGCCTTGAAGGCAACCCGGGTGCGTCTGGCGCAGCAAGTGGTGGAGCGGGCCTATGGCTCCATGGTCATTCACCAGCGGGATCAAAGCGACGTGCGCGAGGCCGGGCGCATGCTGCTCTCCCGGCTGGGCGCTCGCCAGGAGGACCGGGAGAGCTGTCGCGTGGCCTGGCAGGAAGTGATTCGCGGCATCACCCCGGATCACAGCGTGCTCATCAACCGCCAGAATCGTCGCGGCTCCATGATCCTGCCCGGTCAGAGCATGTTCATCCTGGAAACCCAGCCTGCAGGCTACGTGGTGTATGCCGCCAACCAGGCCGAGAAGGCGGCCCGCATCAACCTGATCGACGTGCGTGCCGTGGGCGCCTTTGGCAGGCTTACACTGTCGGGCAGTGAGGCGGATGTGGACGAGGCCGCACAGGCGGCCCTGGCGGCCATTGAGAACCCCGCCGGGATCTGAATTCAGCGACGCCACCAGCATAGGGGACTTGGTCATGCATCGTCGGGAATTGCTGGGACTCCTGTCCCGCCATCAAACGCGCTTCATCGAGGAGTCGGCCCATCTGGATCGCGCCCGTGCCTTTGTGGATGCCCACGAGGATTGCTTCCACTGTGATCTCTGGCCGGGGCATGTGACCGGCTCGGCCTGGGTGGTCAGCCCCGATCGGCGCCAGGTGCTGCTGATGCACCATCGCAAGCACGGCCAGTGGTTCCAGCCCGGCGGCCATGCCGATGGTGATGCCGATATCCTGCGGGTGGCCCTGCGCGAGACCTCCGAGGAGACGGGCGTTGACCCTTCCCATATTCGCCTGGTGAGCGGGGACATCTTTGACCTGGACATTCACGTGATCCCCGCCAGCCCCCGCGGCCCGCGGCATGAACACTTCGACGTGCGCTTCCTGGTGGAGATGGATGACGACATGCCCATCCCCGGCAATGACGAGTCTCACCAGGTCATCTGGGTGCCGCTGATGCATGTCTCCCGTTACAACAACAATCGTTCCACCTATCGCATGGTGGAAAAGACCCGGCGTCTGCGCACCCTGATGGATGCCTGTGCCTTACGGGGCTTGAGCAGGCTCAGAGCGGCAGGCGCAGGGCGGAGAGTCGCCACCAGAATAGATTCTGGCGGTGTAGCACCATGTCCACGGCTTCGCCGTTGTCTGCGGCGATTCTGATCACGAAACGGTCGAAGGCTTCATAGCGCAGGGAGACCTGCACGTCGTCCCGTGCCTCCAGTCCTACACCATCGGTGCCATCAGTCACGGGCATGTAGCCACGCAGGATGGCGGCCAGCGCTGTGGGGGAGATCACGGCATCCACCAGCGGCCTGAGCAGGGCATCGGCCACGGCCAGGCCCATGGCGCCAAACGGGCTATCCCGCATGGCCCGGTTGAGTTCACCGGACAGTGAATCGCTCAGGCTCTCGCGCACGTCCTCCCGCACGGCCGGGAAATCCACATAGCGCGACAGGCGCTCGGTATCCCGGGCCTCGGCGGCTTCCCGCATCTGATCCACGGCATGATAGGGGGAGTAGAACACGCCGATGGCCATGGCCAGCAGGCCCAGGACGATCAGGGGTTTGATGAGCATCTTCATGGTGATGAGGGTCCGAGAGGTTGCGGCGGTGATGATTGGCGCCCGGATTGCCGCAAGCGGGATGGGTCGCACCGCACGGTGTGATTCAGTGGTCGGTATTGTCCGGATTAGCGCGGGGCTGTCAAAGCCTGTGGCGCCCGTTCAGGGCGCAGTCAATAGATCGCGCCCCCGGATTCCACATAGGCCTGCAGTATCTGGGTGGCCTCGGGCCGCAACACGTCCCGTTGTACCTGGATGCCGCGCCTGGTGAGGGTATCTGCCCAATGGTCGGGCTTGGCCCCTTCGTCAAAGCCGATCTCGCGCACATCCTCATCCCGTGCACCGCAGATCACCCGGGACACCCCGGACCAGGGGATGGCGCCCAGGCACATGGCGCAGGGTTCGGCCGAGGTGACCAGAGTATGATGCAGATGCCCCCCATCGCTCAGGTCGTGATTGTCGAGGCGCTTTTGTGCCAGGGCCATGGCGACCATTTCCGCGTGTAGGATGGAGCAACGGCAGCTGGTCACCAGGTTCAGCCCCGGCGCCACCAGGTGCCCCGCCGCATCAAACACCGCCGCCCCGAAGGGTCCACCGCTGCCTTGCCGGACATTCTCGCGGGCCAGCGAGATCACGAAGCGCATCTGCTCCTCGTCCCCATGCAGTGGCGTCCAGTCACCACTCAATCTCTCCAATAGCCAATCCGGCAACCGTATCTTCAGCTCTGGCATGTCCATGGCGATCTCAAGACCTGTGCAGTGCATCGGAGCGGATATGATGCCTCATCCAGGCCATGGGGAACACTGGGCGCCTCTCCGAGGCCGATCCACCGGCACTGGGTTCATGTATCCGGGTTTTGCGTATTTTGATTGATGGCGGGACGGCGCGGTTTGATCAGGTTGTCCCACCAGGGACGCAAAGCCTTAACCCCAGGCCCGGTGCGTTCCCAACGCCCATCCGAGTGGCGAATCCAGTTGGGTTGGTCGGGAAGTTTTTTTGGGTCGAGGCGGTACCAGAACCAGCCTAGGTGACGACGCATCGCGTCACGGTCACCGTTATATTCCTCGTCGCAAATTGCTTGTTCCCTTCGTTGGACTTCTTGGAGAATGCCTTCGTTCGGAGGCTGAGTCATGAAGGCTACGATGTAGCGATAGATGGCTTCTGCTTCTGCAGAGTTGTGATGTCTCGACTGGAGCCCTTGGAGGAAAATTAAGCGGCCGATACTGTATGGGCCTGGAACTCGTCCTTGTCTCCCGTCTATCGGAGGCGGGATGAGTGTTATATTCGTGTTCGAGTAGGTATTCAATCTGGTTAGGTAGTTTTCATCGAAAATAAAAAATGAGGTGTCGCCCCACTTTATAGTGTCATGCTTGGAGCTGAATCTTTTAGGGATGTGGGTCATTTTTTTGACTCGGTCAAAGACGATGAATCGGTTGGCCCTCATTCGGGATGATAGCCAGAATATAGTTGCTCCTATAGGTAGAGCCACCAAGGATGCAAGTACCTTATTTGGGCTTGATTCGCTAATTGAAATAAGAAGTGCGGCAGCCGCTATCATGAAGAGCCCCACTCCAATAGTCGCGATGGTGGTTTCTATTGATGAATATCCATATATCAACATGTCCTTCTCCTCCCAGCTGCGTCCCGGCCAGTGTGTGACCTCTACACCGTTTCGGCGTTGAAGGTTTCCTACGAGTGCTGTTTCATCATGGTTTTCGGAAAATGCGGTGTTTCTTCTGCAGTTAAATAGCTCGTGTATTGGGGAAGACCCTTTAGCTCTTGTTATTGCCATTTCTGTTGATCTCGGTGTGGTGTGGTTGCGCCATATCTTTCGGCCTACAGCTTAGACATTCCTAATGCTCTTAGTCTGTATGCCTCCTGCGCTTTCATTAGGTCATTTCTTGCGTCGCGTCCAGGCCATGAGATTTTCCTGTCAATTTGTAAATCTTGATTTCCTGGGTTGGCGTTGAAAATGACAGTGCATGTGAATCCGCGTAATAAATGTTTTGAGTCTACCTCGATATATCCTTGCACTTTAGTTAGCTTGCCGTTGTTTGTTTTTTCTTGTATAAGAATGTTTTGTGTGTTGCATTTTAGGCCGGTCTTTTTGAATTCAATATCTATCTCCAGTGTCGAGTGTGCGGGTGATAATAAGCCCGGCTCGATACGTATTCCAATAATCGCACTATGGGCTGGATTAGGTGGCGCTTTAGGGCTTTGATTCCGGCTGTTGAGCTGCGGATTCCTTTCGTGAAAGGGGGTGTCAATGCGGTATGTGGTAATCTGAATGTCTGGTTCGGAAATGATTCTCAGGATTTTTTTGCTTTCTTCTCGTAACTCTTGGATATGAGTATCGTGTTGATTTTTTATGTTTTTTGCTACGCCGTAATGACTCAGGCTTGTGGCTTTTTCTAGAGGGGAGAGTCGAGACGAAGACGTGAGTGTCCAGCCGGCTGTGCTGAGTATCAAATTGCCTAGCAAGATCACTTTTGGCATTGTTAAGCTGAAAATCCCAAGGAGTCCGCTGGTGAGGATGAGCATCCCGCCAAACGACCGCTCCAGGCTATTGTCGGTAATGCCAGAGTAGATGTATGCCCCGCCCAAGTAAATGTCTGCGCCTGACGCGATTCGTGACGCAAGTCGTGTCAGGGATCTTAGGTATTCTTGTTTTGTTCTCGATGCTTGAGCGGCTCCAGTTTCGCGGTGGGCAAGTATATTCTTCTGTACCCCGAGGCTTCTGTGTGTGAGAATGGGTCTATTATTAGTATTCTTGTTATCTCTCGTTCGGTGGCTGATGTTGGTGTATTTTTGGTCCGTCCAAAATTCAAGCTCACTGAAGAGGAAGGCAGCTAAATTGGACCCTGCGGATATTGCTGTGGCGATATTTTCGTTTTGAAATAGATCTTCACTCTTTTGAAGTGCAATTGATAGGTTTAAGATCATTAGCGTTCCAAGAACAGATCCCATGGCAACACGATATGTGTGATCTTCTCGGATCAGTAGACTCAGATCGCCAAGTGTTTTTGCGCTAGGTGGCATCAGTGTTGGCACAAGCACCTTTTTAGTATTTTCGTACGCTTGTGCTGTTGCAGGCGGGTGGTATCGATATGTGTCCGAGGATGCTTCCCAGAATGTTGAGCTAAGGTAAGCGGATAGCGGAATATGGGTGATCTCAAGTTCAACGTCGGCAACTCGTTGCGAGAGTCGGGCGACCCCTTGTAAGGTTTTCGTTGTGTACTCGGATTCTCCAGCAGTGGCCGCCTCCGCCAACGCATCAATCAATCTGTTCAGCGCATCCGAAGCAAACGTGACCAGTTCCAGTCGATCCATTTCCAGCAGTGGCCTCATGCGGGGTTCGGTGGTGTCCAGCCATTGGGTGCCGGTGGACCAGTCGATGAGGGTCTGGCGGGTTTCAGGGTCGTCGTTACCCAGGATGGGGAGGGTGTTGGTTTCCGGGTCGAGAAAACACCGTAGGTAAGGCAGGGAGGTTTCGCTGTCCAGGTCGCGGATGCAGTGAATCCACTGGAGCAGGCCGAAGACCCGGTCGTCCGGGCATGGGCTCTCGGTGTAGTCCTCCAGGGCATGGGCGTAGCGGGGAGATTGCAGCAGCGACAGCAGATCCCGGTTCAGGGACTGGAAACGACTGGCCGCTTCTTTCACCTTCTGATCCCAGGCATTGAGCGTGCGGTTCATGCGGGGTACGTCCACCTGGCGCTGCAGGTCGGGTTGCACCTCTATAAGGCGCTGGATCAGGGTGCCCAGGGCGCGTTCACCGTCTATGGCCGATTGTTCCGCCTCGGCCAGATCTTCCAGGCAGGCGTCCATGGACTGGCGCAGATCCCGGGCTTGCTGCAGTGGGTCGGGGAGGAGGGCAGTGATGAGGCCGTTCACGTCCCGCAGTTCCAGCGCCTCGGCGGGCTCGGGCTGCGAGGCCAGAAGAGGGCGGGGGCGGCCGCCGGGCTCACCGGCGCGACCGAGACGGCCCATGCGTACTGCTTCGCGCCCCAGGTTCAGCGGGATGCAACGGGTGTCCAGTGAGCCTGAGTATCGTATAAGGGTGACATCCTGCCCGCCGGAGGAGGGTCGGGGCGCCCTCCTGGGGTCATCCGGTGCCAGTCCCCCAAAACCCTCAATCCGCGCCCAGGTCCACTGGGGCTCACTCAGCGCCAGGTGGTAATCAAATGCCTTTCCATCGATACGATGCGGGAACAGCAGGCGTGCTCCCAGGGGGCATTGCGCCGGGCGGTCATCCTTGCCCTGCCAGATCTCAAGATTCACCTCCAGCCAGCTGCCTTCCGGGCCAGCCTCCAGTTCGCGCCATAGGTGACCGTTGCGAAAGACATAGGCCCGGCAGCCGGGTCGGATGACGTCATGCTCTATCCCTCGAAGATCCAACGGGCGGCGTAGAGCCACCGCGACCAGTTGATGTTCATGACGATGCGCCTCCAGGGTCGGGTCGTTGTCCGCATCCCGGGGTCGAACGCTCACATCCCGAGCCAGTGGCACGTGATACATGCCCTGGTGGGGATCGTGCAGCGGTAGCATCAGATCCACCGTCTGTGCCGGTAGACCGGTAAACAGCAGGGTGTGAGCATCGCGACGATTGTTCACGGGGCGCGGGTAGGCGCCGACCGCATCATCCGAGCCGTCCCGCGGGTGGGCTGTCACTTCCAGTCCGCGCCCCAGAGCCCTGTCCAGATCCACCTCAAGCCGCAGCCCATGGGTCTGCTGCAACGGGGGAGGCTCATTGAAGACGGCAGGATTCAGTTCCTGCGCCTGTCGGCAGCCCGGTTGCATGAGGGAGGCAGGCGGGGTGTTGCGGCAGTTGGAGACCATGGGGTCGAACTGCCGCACCGCCGGCACGCCCTCGAAGAACACGTTGCCTGAGCTGCCCACGAACTCCGCGTAACCCCGCCGGGTACGGGAGCGCACGCCGCCACAGTTGCCGGGCTCGTCACCCCGGCTGCGGGCGAATCGGGACTGGTGATGGCACACCGCATGACCGTTGACGAATACGCTGCCGGCGGTGCCTGTGGCATCCCGGCTTTCCGCCACATTGGTGTAAGGGATGGGCTTGCAGCGCTTGCCGATCCTGGTCAGGCACACATCGATGCTGGTGAGCAGGCCCTGGGAGCCGGCATGCACGGCGCTGCGGCCGTTGATGGCGATGTTGCCGCCGGCGCCGGACGTTGCCGGGGTAGCGCTGTCCTCCTGGGTGGCCAGCGGTTGGCGGTGGACGGAACCGATCTCCATGCCCAGTCGATGTTCGATGGCATGGGCCACCGTGTCCCGTTCGCGAGGGCTCAGGGAGCTGACCGGGCGCTCCGCCTCCAGACCCGTGTCCGGGCAGTGGGATGGGCGAGCAGGGTGCGAGGGTGGCAATTGCCAGTCGGGGTCAACGCGCCGGTACAGGCTGGCGATGCTGAGGTGGCGTGTTTCGGCTCGCCCTAGCCAGTCTCTCAGGGCGCGACGCCCGTGTTCCAGTGAAGGGAAGACCGGCACGCCCTGGGCAATGCCGATGGCTCCGTGATCCTGGGCCACCGGGCCCAGGCCAAGCAGGCCAGGATTATGGGTGCGCCAGGAGAGGCTGCCGCCCCGATGGATGGTGACCGTGTCGGAGTCGTCAAAGAAATGCACTTCCGTGTCGGACAGACCGCTGGCTGAACGATACATGGCATGGCTTCCCTGCGCATGGACATACCCGGAATCATCGCTCGGCCCCTTCCCGAGTTCAAGCCTGAAGGTCGGAACCACCCCACAAAAGGGGGATCAAATCCATACAGATATGTGTCGCTTTTGTTAGTCTGTGGGCCGGTCGGGCCCTGGCCGCCCTTTCTGCCCAAGGAGTTTTCGTGATGACTTCCCTTAAACGCTTTGCCACTGCAATCTGCGCGGCGGCTTTCATCGGTCTTGCCGGCTGTGCCACCGGCCCCACCCAGGAGCAGACCGGAGCCGTGGTGGGCGGGGCCCTGGGCGGTGTGCTGGGCAGCCAGATCGGCGGCGGCACCGGGCGCACGGCGGCCATCATTGCCGGCACGCTGGCCGGGGCGGCCATCGGCGGTTCCATTGGTCGCACCATGGATGAAGTGGATCGGGCCCGGCTGTCCAATACCCTGGAGCGCCAGCCGGACAACCGCTCCACGTCCTGGCAAAATCCCAATACCGGTCATAGCTTTCAGGCCACGCCCACCAATACATTCCAGAGTGGTGGCCGTGATTGCCGTGAATACACGGTCATCGGCAATATCGACGGCTCCCAGGAGCGCATCACCGGTACCGCCTGTCGGGACGCCCAGGGTCGCTGGATCAACCAGTAACACCTATTCCCATCGGCACAGCCCTTCCCTCTGAGGTCCCTGGATGTTTGCCAACCAGAATCGCGATCAGTTGCGCGCCATGTATTGCCAGGCTTGGCGCAAGCACCAGGCCGGGGAGCCCCTGGAGCCCCTGGAACGCCAGATTGCCCAACTGGTGCAGGAGCACCCCGAGTATCACGCCCAGGTCCAGGACGCGGAGGCCGCCAAGGCCGCCGAGTTCACGGTGGAGCAAGGTGTCACCAATCCGTTCCTGCACATGGGCATGCACCTGGCCATCCGGGATCAGGTGGCTATGGATCGTCCGACGGGCATCGCCAAGGCCTATCAGGGCTTGGTGCGTCGCCTGGGTGCCCATGAGGCAGAACACGCCATGATGGAATGTCTTGGCACGGCCCTCTGGGAGGCTCAGCGCTTTGGTCGTCCACCAGATGAGGCGGCCTATCTGGAGTGTGTGCGCAAGCTGTAGGCCCGGCCCCTTGTCCCCACCCCTTCCTGTGTCTGCCTGTGAGATCCCCCTCTGGGAGTGGCCCTCGGCCGCGAATGGCCTTTCGAAAAAGACTCCGATGTGTCCGGGCCTCGGGGGGAGCGGGTTCCTGTAAGCGGGCTTCAGCCGCAGGAAGCGGCTGCAGAGCCTACATGGATGTATTCACGGCGTCCCGCTGGAAGGAACCCGGTCCCCCCGAGGTCCACTCCGATCTCAGGCCGGGGCGGCGGCCGAAGACTCAGCCATTCGCGGCCGAGGGCCGCTCCCACCTCCCACTCCCCAGTCCCAGTCCCTCCCATCAGCCCGTTGCGAACCCGCAATAAGTGTCACCACATCCCGCCCCGAAACCGCCTTTTGTCCTTTAATTGCTTGACCCCACAGTTTGTGCAGGGTACTTTTTGTCATCAATTGTTCACTGCACAAAAAGTGAGTGATCCCATCGGGTACCGGATTGATCGTGACTTCCTCAACCTTACAAATCGCACTGGCAAGTGGTTTCATGGCGTCCCTGGGCGTGTTGCTGGCCGGTATTCTGGCCATCGCCAACCGTCGCCTGTACGTCTTTGAAGACCCGCGCATCGACGAGATTGAAGACATGCTGCCGCGCGCCAACTGCGGTGCATGTGGCGAGGCCGGCTGCCGTTCGTTTGCCGAGGCGCTGGTGCAGCGCCGTATCGATCCTGCTCGATGCACCCCGAATGCCGAGGAAATGAACCAGAAAATCGCCGATTTTCTGGGTGTGGAGATGGGCGATCAGGAGCGTAACATCGCCCGTCTGGCCTGCGCGGGCGGTTCCCACGTGGCGGCCACCCGCGCCCGCTACCAGGGCCTCAAGTCCTGCCGCGCCGCCGCCATCGTGGCTGGCGGCGGCAAGGGCTGCAGCTGGGGTTGCCTGGGTCTGGGCGACTGCGAGGCCGTGTGCGATTTCGACGCCATCCACCTGAACCGGCATGGCCTGCCCATCGTGGATGTCGACAAATGCACCGGTTGCAATGATTGCGTCGACATCTGCCCCAAGAATCTGTTCAGCCTTCAACCCGAAAGCCATCGCCTGTGGGTCAACTGCCTCAACCAGGACCCCCAGGACGAAGCCATGGCCCATTGTCAGGTGGTGTGCACCGCCTGTGGCCGCTGCGCCATCGATGCCCCCGAGGGGCTGATCCGCATGGAGCAGAACCTGGCCGTGATCGACTACACCAAAAACGCCCTGGCCTCCCCCGTGGCCATCCAGCGCTGCCCCACCGGTGCCATCGTATGGCTGGAAGGGGCCGAGCCCCGCAAGGGGTCGGGCGCCCGCAAGGTTACCCGCAAGGAGCCCCTGCCACGCATGGAGCCCCTGCCCCGCGTATAAGGCGGCGCAGAACGGAGCTCCGCCGGTCGATTCGAGACGACCGGCCCTTTGGCATTCCCCGCACGGAACGGCGAAGACACCGAATTACAAAACGTAACGGCCCCAGGCCGGCAGGAGAGCGACCATGATCTTCAAGCGCAAGCCATCGCAGGATTTCAAATACACGGGTACCCGGGCGGCCATGGATGGCAACACGGCGGTGATCCACTGTGAGCGGGAGTCCTCGGACGCCGCCGGTGCTTACCCTATCACCCCTTCCACCCAGATGGGGGAGATGTGGGCGGAAGAGGTCTCCAAGGGCCATGTGAACATCTCCGACCGTTCCCTGGTGTTCATCGAGCCGGAATCCGAGCACGCTGCTGCCGCCGTCACCGCCGGCCTGGCCATGACCGGCATGCGCGCCATCAATTTCTCCTCGGCCCAGGGCGTGGCGTTCATGCACGAATCCCTGTACGCCGCCGCCGGCAAGCGCCTGCCCTACATCCTCAATGTCGGCTGCCGCGCCATTACCAAGGCCGCACTGAACGTGCACGCCTCCCACGATGACTACCACTGCGTGGATGACACCGGCTTCTTCCAGGTCTTCGCCAAGAATGCCCAGGAAGCCGCGGACCTGAACATCATTTCCCATAAGGTGGCCGAGCTGGCCCTGAACCCCGGCATCGTGGGTCAGGACGGCTTCCTCACCACTCACCTGATCGAATCCATGAAGGTGCCGGAGCGGGAACTGATTGCCGAGTTCCTGGGCCGCCCCGACGACATGATCGACTGCCCCACGCCCGCGCAGCGCATGATCTACGGCGAAAAGCGTCGCCGCATTCCTGCCACCTGGGACGTGGACAACCCCATGGTTTCCGGTGCCCTGCAAAACCAGGATTCCTACATGCAGCAGGTGGCGGCTCAGCGCCCCTACTTCTACGATCACGTGGCCGAGCTGACCGATCAGTGCATGGAAGAGTTCTACCAGCTCACCGGCCGTCGCTATAACCGCGCTCAGGGCTATCGCACCGACGACGCCGACTACCTGATCGTGGGGCAGGGCAGCATGGTGGCCACCGCCGAGGCTGTGGCCGACTATCTGCGTGAAACCCGTGGCATCAAGCTCGGCGTGGTGAACATCACCATGTTCCGTCCCTTCCCCGGTGCGCTGCTGGCTGACCTGCTCAAGGGTCGCAAGGGCGTGGCCGTGCTGGAGCGGACCGATCAGCCCCTGGCGGAAGACCTGCCCCTGATGCGCGAGACCCGCTCCGCCGTGAGCAAGGCCATCGAAAATGGCGTGGCGGGCAAGGTGATGCCTTACGCCGAGTATCCGTCCTACCGCAGCAGCGACATCCCGCGTATGTACTCCGGTGCCTATGGCCTGGGGTCCCGCGACCTGCAGCCCGAGGGTCTGATCGCCGCCGTGGAAAACATGCTGCCCAACGGCAGCCAGCGCACCTTCTTCTACCTGTCGGTGGACTTCATCCGCGACAAGGCGGCCAGCCCGAAGCAGGAACTGCACCAGCAGGCCGTGGAAGAGGCCTATCCCAAGGTGCGCCAGCTGGCCCTGCGCGGCTCCGAAAACCCGAGCCTGATGCCCGACGAGGCCATTGCAGTGCGCCTGCACTCCGTGGGCGGCTGGGGGGCCATGACCACCGGCAAGAACCTGGCCATGACCCTGTTCGACCTGCTGGACTTCCACATCAAGGCCAACCCCAAGTACGGTTCCGAGAAGAAGGGGCAGCCCACCACCTATTATCTGGCTGCTGCGCCCGAACCCATCCGTGTGAGCAATGAGCTCAAGACCGTGGACGTGGTGCTCTCGCCGGACCCGAATGTGTTCGACCACTCCGATCCGCTGGCCGGCCTGGTCAAGGGCGGTGCGTTCATCATCCAGTCCAGCCTGGAGAGCCAGGAAGCCGTTTGGCAGAGCTTCCCGCCCGCCGCCCAGCGCTATGTGATCGAGAACGAGATCCGCGTCTTCTACGTGGATGCCTTCAAGATCGCCCGTGACGAGGCCTCCAACGCCGACCTGCAGTTCCGCATGCAGGGCATCGCCTTCCAGGGCGCCTTCTTCGCCGCCTCTCCGGTGATGAAGCGTCGTGGTCTGACCGAAGAAACCCTGTTCAAGGCCATTGAAGAGCAGCTGCAGGACAAGTTCGGCGGCAAGGGTGCCCGCGTGGTGCAGGACAACCTGCGCGTGGTACGTCGCGGCTTCGAAGAACTCACCGAAGTCACCGACAAGGTGGTCACCCAGGGCGCCATCGCCTCCGACCAGATTCGCGTGCCGGATATGCCGGTGATGCTCAAGCGCATGCCCCAGTCCTCCATGGCCAGTTCCGATATCCATCGTTTCTGGGAGCAGACCGGCAGCTTCTATGTGTCCGGTCAGGGCAACGACAACCTGGCAGACCCCTTCATCGCCCAGTCCATGATCCCGGCATCCACCGGCATCTACCGGGATATGACCCAGATCCGTTTCGATTACCCGGAATGGAAGCCCGAGAAGTGCACTGCCTGCGGCGACTGCTACACCGTGTGCCCGGACAGCGCCATCCCCGGCCTGACCAACACCATCGGTGAGGTGTTCGACACCGCCGTGCGTCGCATCGAGATCGGTGGCAAGCCCACCCGTCACCTGCGCCGCGCCGTGCGGGATCTGGAAAAGCGCCTGCGCAATGCCCTGACCCAGGCCGGCGACGGCGCCGATGTGCGCGCCGAACTGGACTTTGCCATCACCCATCTGCTGGCAGAAACCGAGTTGGCTGGTGATGACAAGGTCAAGCTGGAAGAAGAGCTGGGCTGGCTGAAGAATTCCATTGGTGACTTCCAGTTTGCCGTGACCAAGCCCTATTTCGGCGCCCTGGAAAAACGCGCCAAGGGCAGCGGCGGCCTGTTCTCCCTGACCCTCAACCCCTACACCTGCAAGGGCTGCATGGAATGTGTGGAAATCTGTGAGGAAGACGCCCTGGTGGTGACTCCCCAGACCCCGGAAAGCGTGGACACCATGCGTCGCAACTGGGACTTCTGGATGGATCTGCCCACCACCCGCCCGGACTTCATCCGCATTGAGGATCTGGACGAAGGGATCGGCGCTCTGGAGACCCTGTTGCTGGACAAGAAGGCCTACGGCTCCATGAACTGCGGCGATTCCGCCTGCCTGGGTTGCGGTGAAAAGACCACCGTGCACCTGTTCACCGCCACCGTCACGGCCCTGATGCAGCCGCGCGTGAAGGCGCAGGTCAAGAAGCTGGATGATCTCATCGAGCGTCTGGAACAGCATGTGCGCCTCAAGCTGGCCGAAGGCATGGATCTGTCCAACGTGCAGGCCGTGAATCAGGTGATCGGTGAGCATGCCGACAAGGATCTGACCCTGGCCCGCCTGTCCACCGCCCTGGATGCCGGCGGCGGTCACACCCTGGATCCGGACTGGCTGCAGTGGACCAGCGGCGTGCTGGCCAAGCTCAAGGACCTGCGCTGGCGCTATCTGGAAGGCCCCTCCGGTCGCGGTCGCACCGAGATGGGCGTGATCAACGCCACTGGCTGTACCTCCGTGTGGGGTTCCACCTTCCCCTACAGCCCCTATCCGTTCCCCTGGGCCAGCCACCTGTTCCAGGATACCCCGTCCATGGCCATGGGTATCTTCGAAGGCCACATGGCCAAGATGGCCGAGGGCTTCAAGGCGATTCGCCAGGCCGAGCTGGAACTGGCCGGCAAGTATGACCCGCTGGAGCACGAGCCCTTCTTCTCCCAGTTCAACTGGGAGCAGTTCAGCGATGAGGAATTCCACCTCTGCCCGCCGGTGGTGGGTATCGGTGGCGACGGTGCCATGTACGACATCGGCTTCCAGAACCTGTCCCGTGCCCTGATGTCCGGCATGCCCATCAAGGTGCTGGTGCTGGATACCCAGGTGTACTCCAACACCGGTGGCCAGGCTTGCACCTCCGGCTTCATCAGCCAGGTGTCCGACATGGCCCCCTATGGCAAGGCCTGGAAGGGTAAGGAGGAAACCCGTAAGGAGATCAGCCTGATCGGCATGGCCCATCGCACCAGCTATGTGATGCAGGGCGCCATCTCCAACGTGACCCACCTGCTGGAGAGTTTCATCGAGGGCCTGAACAGCCGTCGTCCGGCCATGTTCAACGTGTATGCCGTGTGCCCGCCGGAACATGGCGTGGGTGACGATGTGGCCTTCGCCCAGTCCAAGCTGGCGGTGGAGTCCCGCGCCTATCCGTTGTTCCGTTACAACCCGGATCGCGGCGTGACCTTCCGTGAGTGCTCCGATCTGGAAGGCAACCCGGCGATGGATGCCGACTGGCCCACCTACACCCTGAAGTATCAGGATGAGAACGGCGAAGAGGGCACCCTGGAATTGCCCATGACCTTTGCCGACTTCGCCCTGACCGAAGGCCGCTTCCGGAAGCACTTCCGCAAGGCCCCGCAGGACACGTGGAACGACGATATGCTGCCGCTGCACGAGTTCCTGGACATGAGCGAAGACGAGCGGGAAGGACGTTTCCCCTACATCTGGACCGTGGATGACAAGAATCGTCTGGGCCGGGTGCTGGTCTCCGAGGAACTGGTGCGTTCCGCTGAAGAGCGCCGCGACTTCTGGAAGCAGCTCAAGGGCCTGTTGGGTCTGGACCACGACGTGGTGGATGCCGACGCCGTGGCCGCGCAGACCCGCACCGACATGGCGCAGCGCCTGAGTGCCGCCCTGTTGTCCCTGGCCAGCGGTGAAGGCAATGGGCAGCTGGCCGCTGCGCTGGAAGGGTCCGCTGCGCCGGCCCCTGCCCAGGCACCGGCTCTGGCGCCCGCAGGGGCGGCTCCGGCCTCGACCCAGGCAGTGTCCCAGGGTGCGGCCAATCCGGCCAACGACGGCGGGAACGGTGCGACGGCCTGGGAATATGAGCCGGTGTGGGTGGAAACCAACGAGTGCACCGCTTGTGATGAGTGTCTGGAGATCGCCCCCGGGGTGTTCGCCTATGACGACAACAAGCAGGCTGTGGTGGTGAACCCCAAGGGGGGTTCCTATAAGGACATCGTCCGCGCCGCCGAGAAATGTGCCGCCCTGGCGGTGCATCCCGGTACCCCGGCCAATGCCCAGGAACCGGACGCTGAAAAGCTGATGAAGCGCGCCGCGAAGTTCAACTGATCATGGGCGTCATGTCATTCCTGACGGGATTGACCTTCCCCCGGGGGATTCATCCCCCGGAGCTGAAGGAAGACACCCAGCATCAGCCCATCCGGCGTCTGGCGTTTGCGCCTCGCATGGTGGTGCCGCTGCAGCAGCACTTTGGCCAACCGGCCAAAGCGCTGGTCAGTCGCCACCAGGAGGTGCTGCGCGGTCAGCTCATTGCCGAGGCCGACGGCGACATGTCCGTGCCGCTGCATGCCCCGGTGACCGGCGTGGTGGAGGGCATTGAATTGATGCCTTCCGCCCGCGGGCCCAAGGGCGAGGCCATCATCATCCGCACCATGCCGGGCGACAGTCAGGCGGTGCGTTGTGCCAAGCCCCGCAGCGATCTGATGCAGGCCTCGCGCCGGGAGATCGCCCAGGCCATTCAAGATGCGGGTCTGGTGGGGCAGGGCGGCGCCGCGTTTCCCACCCATGTGAAGTTGTCCGTGCCCAAGGGGCACGCGGTGGACACCCTGGTGGTCAACGGCTGTGAATGCGAGCCCTACCTGACCACCGATCACCGCATCATGCTGGAGTACACCGATGATGTGATCACCGGTGTTCGCCTGGCCATGCGGGCGGTGGGGGCCGAACGGGCCATCATCGGCGTGGAGGACAACAAGCCCGACGCCATCAAGGCCTTGCGGGAGCGGCTGGGCAAGGATGATGTGATCTCCGTGGGGGTGGTGAGATCCAAGTATCCCCAGGGCTCGGAGAAGATGCTCATCAAGGCCCTGCTGAACCGGGAAGTGCCTTCCGGCGGGTTCCCCTATCATGTGGGCGCGGTGGTGAACAACGTGGGGACCATGTCCCAGATCGGTCGATTGTTGCCGGCCGGCGAGGGCCTCATCGAGCGAGTGATCACCGTGGCGGGTCCGGGCGTGCAGCGACCGGGCAATTACCTGTTGCCGGTGGGTACGCCCATGCGTTACCTGCTGGAACAGGTGGGCTTCCAGGGCGAGGATGCCAGTCATCTCATCCTGGGTGGGCCCATGATGGGGAACACCGTGTCCTCGCTGGATGTGCCCGTCACTAAAAGTGTCTCAGGGCTGGTGGTGCTCCCGGAGGTGGAGCCGGGCTCGGAGGCTGCGCGAGTGCATCCCTGCATCCGTTGTGGTCGCTGCGTGGATGCCTGCCCCGTGGGACTCAACCCCTCGGATCTGGGGCGCATGGCCGCCAAGCGGCAGTACGAAACCATGCAGGAACGCCTGCACCTGAGTGATTGCTTCGAGTGTGGCTCGTGCGCCTACGTGTGCCCATCCAACATCCCGCTGGTGCAGTACTTCCGTATCGCCAAGGCCCTGAATCGGGAGCGTATTTCGTGACACCGCTGCGTATTGAACTCAAGACCTCGCCGCACCTGAAACAGGCCGGCAGCGTTGAGCAGATCATGCGCAACGTGGTGCTGGCGCTGCTGCCCATCTGCGGCTTCTCGGTGTATCTGTTCGGCATCAGTGCCCTGGCGCTGATGATCACCACCACGGTCACCTGCGTGGCCACCGAGCAGTTGTTCAACAAGCTGTCCCGGCGGCCCGGCACCGTGTCCGATTACAGTGCGGTGATCACCGGCCTGCTGCTGGCCCTGACGTTGCCGCCGTCCTTCCCCTTGTGGATGGCGGCCCTGTCCGGGTTCATCGGCATCGGCCTGGGCAAGGCCATGTTCGGTGGTCTGGGCTTCAACCTGTTCAACCCGGCGCTGATCGGTCGGGCCTTTGCTCAGGCGGCCTTCCCGGTATCGGTATCCACCTGGACGGTGCCCTTCCACCCGGATCGGTTCACCGAATTCCTGCCCTCCACACTGGCCGCGCCCTTCACGACGCCGGCTTCGGTGGATGCCTTCACCACGGCCACGCCGCTGGGGGAGTGGAAGTTCCAGGGCATTCACACCGACACCTGGGATCTGCTCAGCGGCATGGTCTCCGGTTCCGCGGGCGAGACTTCGGCCATCATCATCCTGCTGTGCGGGCTGTATCTCATCGCCCGGCGCATGATGAACTGGCGCATCCCGGCGGCAGTGCTGGGGGGGGCCTTCCTGACGGCAGCGGTGTTCTATGCCATCGATCCGGAGTTTTATCCCACGCCCTGGTTCGTGCTGTTTTCCGGTGGCCTGATGCTGGGGGCCTTTTTCATGGCCAGCGACATGGTGGCTTCGCCGGTGACCCGGTCCGGGCTCTGGATCTACGGTCTGCTGATCGGCTTTCTGGCAGTGATCATCCGCTTCTTCGGCGGCCTGCCCGAGGGGATCATGTACGCCATCCTGCTGGGTAACGCCATGTCACCCCTGATCGAGCGCATGACCCAACCCCGACCCTACGGAACCCGCAAACGGAGTCAGTCATGAGCACCACGGCATCGGCGGAACCGCAAAGACCGGCGCCCACCTCCAGCATCAAGCTCATCGGCACCCTGGGGCTGATCGCCCTGTTTTCCGGGTTGATGGTGGTGAGCGTGGTGGAGTTCACCCGGCCCTATATTGCCGAGAACCACCGTATTGCCCTGGAGCGGGCGGTGCTGGAAGTCATCCCCGGCGCATGGGAAAGGCGTGAGTTCGTGCTCACCGACGAGGGTGTCTTCCCTGCGGGAGAGGCCCCCGGTCCCGGTCGTACCATTCATGCCGGTTTCGATGCGGAAGGCACCTTCAAGGGCGTGGCCCTGGAGGCTTCCGGGCGTGGCTATGCGGACATCATCCGCATCCTCTACGGCTATGACCCCGCCTGCGAATGCGTGGTGGGCATGACCGTGCTGGAGAGCCGCGAGACCCCGGGGCTGGGTGACAAGATCGAGACCGACCCCGCCTTCGTGGCCAATTTCGAGCGTCTGGATGCCCGCCTGGCGGCCGACGGCTCGGGCCTGGCCAACCGCATCCGCACGGTGGCCCCGGGCGCTGCCGAGCACCCCTGGGAGATCGATGGCATCACCGGAGCCACCATCTCCGCGGAGGCCATCGGCAGCATGATTCACCGCAGCGCCGACGGGTTGCTGCCGGAACTGGCCCCCCACTGGGCGGCCTTTGAACAGGATATCCAGGACTAACCCATGGCGGCCAAGACAGACAAGAAACCGATCACCATGGATACCTTCCTGAGTGGTATCTGGAAGGAAAATCCGGTGTTCGTCATGCTGCTGGGCATGTGCCCGGTGCTGGCGGTCACCAATTCCGTGGCCAACGCCCTGGCCATGGGCCTGGCGACCACCTTCGTATTGCTGTGCTCCAATGCACTGATCTCGGTGCTGCGCCACCACATCCCCAAGGAGGTGCGGATCGCGTCCTATATCGTGATCATCGCCACCTTCGTGACCGTGGTGGACTACCTGATCCACGCCATCAGCCTGGAGATCTACAACGCCCTGGGCGCCTTCATCCAGCTGATCGTGGCCAACTGCATGATCCTGGGTCGCGCCGAGGCCTTCGCCTCCCGTAACCGGCTCAGCGGCACCCTGATCAATGGTCTGGGCATGGGGCTGGGGTTCACCCTTGCCCTGCTGTGCCTGGGTTCGGTGCGTGAGTTGCTGGGTTCCGGCACGCTGCTGGGCATCCCGGTCTTTGGTGAGGCCTTCGAGCCCTGGGTGATCATGCTGCTGCCGCCGGGCGGGTTCTTCGTCCTGGGTGTCTGGCTGCTGCTGTTCGCCTGGATCAAGGAAAGACAGATCAAACGTGCCGCTGCCGGCACCGGGGAGGCTGCCGCTCATGCACGCTGATTCCATTGCCTTCATCTTTTTGAATGCGGCCATCATCAACAACTTCGTGCTGGCCTTGTTCCTGGGGATCTGCCCGTTGCTGGGGGTGTCCGGCAAGCTCACCACGGCCTTTTCCATGGGCATGGCCACGGCCTTCGTGATGCTGATCAGCTCGGTCTCCGCCTGGCTGATCAACGAGGTGCTCACCCATTTTGACCTGGAATTCCTGCGACTGATCGCCTATATCGCGGTGATCGCCTCGGCGGTGCAGCTGGTGGAGATGATCATCAAAAAGTACAGCCCGCCCCTGTACCAGGCGTTGGGCATCTTTCTGCCGCTGATCACCACCAACTGCGCCATCCTGGGTGTGGCCCTGTTCCAGACCAACTATGAGTACAACTTCGTGCAGTCGGTGTTCTACAGCCTGGGTGCGGGGGCCGGCTTCATCTTGGCCATCGTGCTGATGGCCGGCCTGCGGGAGAAGCTGGAACTGGCGGACGTGCCCTCCATCGCCCGTGGCGCCGCCATGAGCCTGATGCTGGCGGGCATCCTGTCCCTGGCCTTCATGGGCTTCGCGGGCCTGGGGGGCTGATTGCGCATGATCCAGTACCTGGTCGCCTTTCTGATCATCTTCGCCCTTTTCACCGGCTGGGTACTGGTCCAGCACGCCGCCCGCCGCTTTGCCCAGCGCCACCCGGAGTTCGGCCCCCCCAAGGAAGAAGGCGCCGGCTGCGCCTCCGGTTGCTGCAGCTGCGCCGCAGCCGCCTCCTGCGGCAAGAAAGAGCCGAAGGGGACAGACCCCTTTTCCTGAAAAGGGGGGGGCCACCCCCTTGTTCTTCCCCTTGCCAACGTCGGCGCGAATCGTTGAAATGGAACAGGGGGCAGTCCCCATTTGTTCATTTGTTGAAAACGGGGTCTGGCCCCTCTTCTGAAAGGATGCCCTGAATGAGAACGCTGCTGATCATCAAGACGGGGACCAAGATCCCTTCGCTGCAGGATCATCCCGGTGATTACGGGGACTGGATCGCCCGCGGGATGGGCTGGTCTTTGGATCAGGTTCGGGTGGTTGACGTGCAGGCGGGGGAGGCCTTGCCGGATGCTGGCAGCATCGCGGCCGTGGCCATCACCGGATCTGGCGCCATGGTGACCGAGCAGGCTGACTGGATGGTGCGCACGGCCCACTGGCTGACAGGGGCGGTGGACCGGGGTGTGCCGATCCTGGGGATCTGCTTCGGTCACCAGTTGCTGGCCTGGGCCCTGGGGGGGCATGTGGACTATAACCCCCGGGGTATCGAGGTGGGCACCACCGCGGTGCATCTGACTGATGCGGCCGCCGGCGATCCTCTATTAAGCGTATTACCCAAGGCATTTCCGGCCCAGGTGAGTCACAGCCAGTCGGTGCTCACCCTGCCGGCGGGTGCGGTGCGCCTGGGCTGGAGTGACATGGACGACCATCAGGGCTTCCGTTTCGGCGAGCGGGCCTGGGGGCTGCAGTTCCACCCGGAGTTCGATGAGCGCATCGTGCCCCATTACGTGGAGTACTACCGGCAGCGACTGGCGGAACAGGGGCTTGGCGCTGATGATCTGCTCCGTCAGGTACGGGCGGCCCCGGAGAGTGAGGGGGTGCTCGGGCAGTTCGGGGTTCTGGTGCGGGCGTAAAGCCGGGAAGGGGGCGTCGAAGCCTCCGGCGTCAGGCCCGATCCAGCGCCTTTCGATCCTCCTCCAGCCGCTTCACCGACACCTTCTCGACGGTCCGGATCTCCTGGGCGAACAGTGAAAGGCGCAACTCCTCGATGCGCCAGCGATAGCGCTGCAACTCCGCTTCACGCTCAGGGTGCACACCTGCCTGCAGACGGGCCTTGCAATCCTCCCACAGGGGCTCGATGTCCACCCGGGCGCGGCGGTCCTTGTCCGGAGCCTGGTCCAGGCGCTCCAGACGACGCTCGATGCCGGCCAGGTACTGCGGATATCGGGCCAGCCACTGGGGCGGGGTCTCCAGCAGGAAATGCGGGTAGATCAGGTGATCCAGCTGATCCCGCACATCCCCCGCTGCCTCGATCCAGGACAGGGGCAGGGCACCCTTCAGGCGTGAGCGGATGCCCTGGTAGGCCTCCAGGATCGTGCCCAGCTGCTCACATAGTTCGTTGCACTGCCCCACCAACTCACTGCGCCCGGCCTCCAGGCGTGCTTCGAAGGCCTCGGCGTCACGGGGCCAGGGCTCGGCCATGAACACCCGCTCCACGGCGGCGAAGACCAGGTCATCCTTCAGGACTTCGCAGCGATCCACCGCGTTGTACTGCAGGCACAGGCGCTGGATGTCGGGCAGGTGGCGGTAGAGGTATTTCACCTGATCCCGAACCCCCAGCATGAACAGCCGACGCAGCCCGGCCCGATGCGTGGCCCGGGCCCGCACGGGGCTATCGATGATCACCCGGGCAACGCTGTCGCCACGGTCCTCCAGGGCCGGGTAGCCCTTCAGTGTGGCCCCGTGCTGCTCGAACTCCACCGATTCCTCCAGGGGACCAAAGTCCCACTGGGTGATCCCCTCACGCTCGAAGCCCTCGGGGCGATGTTCCTCGAAGCTTTCCTGGGCATGACCGGACAGTTCGGCCTTGAGGCCCTCCAGATCCCGCCCGGCGGTCAGCTCTTGTCCTTGGGCATCCACCACCCGGTAACGCAGGATCAGATGGGGCTCGAGCCTGTCCGGATGCCATTCATCCAGGGGGATGTCGGTGCCGGTGATCTCCCGCAGCGCCCGGCTGATGGCAGGGATCAGCGGCCCCCGTGGCTCCCCCATTCGCCCCAGGGCGGCCTTGGCAAACTCCGGGGCCGGCACGAAATGGCGTCTGATGGCCTTGGGCAGGCTCTTGATCAGGGCAGTGACCTTCTCCTCCAGCAGGCCGGGGACCAGCCAGTCGCCCACGTCAGGGTCCAGGGCATTCAGGGCCGCCAGCGGCACGGTGAGGGTGACGCCGTCGGCCTCGTGGCCCGGGTCAAAATGGTAGCTCAGGGGCAGACGCAGCCCGCTGGTGTGCAGCGAGTCGGGGAACTGATCCGCATCCAGTCCCGGGGCGTCGCGCTGCAGCAGGGTGTCCCGGTCCAGATGCAGGATGGACGGATCTTCCCGTTCCGCTTGCTTGCGCCAGCGCTCGAAGGAGGCGGCATCGTGCACCTTGGCGGGGAGGCGGCTGTCGTAGAAGTCGTACAGCACCTGCTCGTCGGCCAGCAGGTCGCGGCGCCGCCCCCGGGCCTCCAGGTCCTCGATCTCCTGGATCAGGTCCCGATTATGGACCAGGGCCTCGGCGCGACTGCGCAGGCGCCCGGCTACCAGTCCCTCGCGGATGAACACCTGGCGGGCATCCTCCGGGGCCACGCGCCCATAGTTCACCTTGCGCTTGGGATTGATGATCAGGCCGTGCAGGGTGATGCGATCGTAGGCCCCCACGGTGCCCCGCCGGGGCTCGAAGTGGGGATCGAAATAGTGATGCTTGAGCAGGTGACCGGCCACGGTTTCCAACCAGTCGGGCCGGATGGCGGCGCACTCCCGGGCATACACCCGTGTGGTCTCGGCGATCTCTGCCGCCATCACCCAGCCCGGTGAGCCCTTGAACAGGCCCGATCCCGGGTGGATATGGAAGCGACGGTTACGCGCGCCCAGATAATCGCCCCGCTCGGTCTTCACGCCGATCTGATTCACCAGGCCGGTGAGCAGGGCGCGGTGGATGGCGGCGGGTTCGGCGGGTTCCTGATTCTCCTTCAGACCCAATTCGTTGAGATGCTGGCGCAGCTGGCCGTGCAGATCCTGCCATTCGCGCATGCGTAGGAAGGATATGAATTCCTCCCGGCACCAGGCCCGCAGCTTGGACTGGGACAGGTGCCGGGACTGTTCCCGCCAGGCCTTCCATAGGTTCAGATAGCTCAGGAAGTCCGATCCGGGTTCCCTGTAACGGGCGTGGGCCTCGTCGGCCGCCTGACGTTTGTCGGCAGGCCGTTCCCTCGGATCCTGGATGGCCAGCAGGGAGACGATCAGGTTCACCTCCGCCAGGGCCTGCTCGCGGGCACCGGCCAGGAGCATGGCGCCCAGCATGGGGTCCACCGGCAGCCGGGCCAGTTGCCGACCGACGTCGGTGATCCGGTGGGCCCCGTCCACCGCCTGAAGGGTTTCCAGGAGTTTGAAGCCATCGCGGATCAGGCGGGTATCCGGGGGTTCCACAAAGGGGAACTGCTCCGGATCGCCCAGATTGAGATGGGCCATCTGCAGGATCACAGAGGCCAGGTTGGAGCGCAGTATCTCCGGGTCGGTGTACTCGGGCCGCAGCGCGAAGTCTTCCTCGGCATACAGACGCACACAGATGCCGGGGCCGAGTCGCCCACAGCGCCCCGCGCGCTGATTGGCCGAGGCCTGGGAGATGGGCTCCAGGGACAGTCGCTGCACCCGGGAGCGCCAGGCATAGCGTGCCACCCGTGCCAGGCCCGAGTCGATCACATAGCGGATGCCGGGGACGGTGAGGGCGGTCTCCGCCACGTTGGTGGCCAGCACCACCCGTCGGCCGGTATGGGGGGCGAACACCTTGTTCTGCTCCGCCGCCGAGAGCCGGGCATAAAGCGGCAGGATTTCCGTGTGTTTGGGGTGATGCTTGCGCAGGGCCTCAGCGGCCTCGCGGATCTCCCGCTCCCCGGGCAGGAATACAAGGATGTCGCCACGGCCCTCGGCGGCCAGTTCGTCCACGGCCTGCAGCAGGGCATCGTTGAGATCCCGATCGGTATCGGCATCATCGTCCCCCGTCACCGGGCGATAGCGGACCTCCACCGGGTAGGTGCGCCCGGGCACGGTGTAGATGGGGGCATTGTCGAAATGCCCCGCGATCAGCTCCGGCGCCAGGGTGGCGGAGGTGATGATCAGCTTCAGATCAGGTCGACGGGGCAGGAGGCGCTTGAGATAGCCCAGCAGGAAGTCGATGTTGAGGCTGCGCTCATGGGCCTCGTCGATGATCAGGGTGTCGTAGGCGGTGAGGTCCGGGTCGGAGCGCAGTTCCGCCAGCAGGATGCCGTCGGTCATGAGCTTGATGTGGCTTCGCGGACCCACGTGGTCGGAAAAACGCACCTTGAAGCCGACGGTCTCGCCAACACGGCCATGCAGTTCCTCGGCGATGCGGTTGGCCACCGAGCGTGCGGCGATGCGTCGTGGCTGGGTGTGGCCGATGAGGCCATCCACGCCCCGGCCCAGGGACAGGCAGATCTTGGGGAGCTGGGTGGTCTTGCCCGAGCCGGTCTCGCCGCAGATCACCACCACCTGGTGTTGAGTGATGAGTTTGGCGATCTCATCACGGTGGGCGCTGACGGGCAGATCTTCGGGGAAATCGGGCTTGGGCAGCGCGGTCAGGCGCTGTTCACGAGCCTGTGTGGAGGCCTGGATGCGTTGCTCAAGCCGAGTCTGCAGACGATCGGCGGGTTTGCCGGCGTTCAGGCGGCGACGCAGGCGGTCCACATCCTTGGCCAGGGTAGGGCGGTCGGGGGCCAGGCAATGGGGCAGGCGGGATAGCAGGGTGTCGGGGGAGGGGGTGGACATGGCGCCTATTTTGCCTTGGGCCGGCCCTCACCCCAACCCCTCTCCCCGAGGGGGAGAGGGGCTCAGGAGGGGCTTCAACCGGATCCGGGCTTTCTCATCATCATCGTCTGGATCTGATTGTCATGCAGACGATCGCGGATGCGGTTCAGTTGATCCAGGTCGCTGAAGGGCCCCACCTGCACCCGGTGCCAGGTGTCGTTGTTCACTTCCACCTGACGGATGCTGGCTTCCACCCCCAGCATGGCCAGGCTGGCGCGCATGCGGTCAGCGTCCTGGGAACCCCGGAACGATCCTGCCTGCAGGATGTACTCGCCGGGCTCCTCCACCCGCGACGGCGGTGGCGGCTGGCCGCCTGGGGCCGACGGCGGGTCCACGCGGGGTTCGGGGACCACCACCTCCAGTTCCGGCAGCAGGGTGTAGAACTCGAACCGGTGCCGTGATTCCGTTTGCGGCGCCGCTGGTGGTGCCTGCTCCACGCGGGCCTGGGGGGGCACGTCGTCGGAAGAGCGCTGTGTTTCCAGATAGATCAGCAGAGCAGCAAACAGGCCGATGCTCAGGCCTGCCACACCCCACACCCAACCGGGCAGGGGCGTACTCTCCTGCGGTGGGGGCTTGCGTCGGCTGGCCTGACGTCGGGTGGTGCGGGCCATTACATCTCCTCGGGTGCGGACACGCCCAGCAACCTGAGCCCGTTTGCGAGCACCTGGCGCACAGCCAGGATCAGGTTCAGACGGGCATCCCGCAGATCTGCATCATCCACCAGGAACTGGTGGGCGTTGTAGTAGGTATGAAAGTCATTGGCCAGATCCCGCAGGTAGTTGGCCACCTGATGGGGTTCCTCCGCCAGGGCGGCTGCTTCCACCAGTTCGGGATAATGGGCCAGGCCGCCGAGCAGGGCAGCCTCATGGTCTTCGGTCAGGCGCGCCAGATGCGCCTGGCCGTTGGCCGGATCATGGCTCAGACCCTTGGCCTGCATCTGTCGCAGCACGCTGCACACCCGGGCATGGGCATACTGGATGTAGTATACCGGGTTGTCGGCAGATTCCGACTTGGCCAGGTCCAGATCGAAGTCCAGGTGCTGCTCGCAGCGGCGCATCACGTAGAAGAATCGCGCTGCATCCTTGCCCACCTCGTCGCGCAGTTCCCGCAGGGTGACGAAGCTGCCCGAGCGCGTGGACATCTGCACCCGCTCCCCGCTGCGGTACAAAATCGCGAACTGCACCAGCAGCACGTCCAGACGGGCATCGTCCTGACCCAGGGCCTGCAGGGCGGCTTTTACCCGGGGCACGTAGCCATGATGGTCGGCGCCCCAGACATCGATCACCCGGTCATAACCCCGCTCGAACTTCTCCATGTGATAGGCGATGTCCGAGGCGAAGTAAGTGGTCTGCCCGTTGTCCCGCTGTACCACACGGTCCTTCTCGTCGCCGTACTCGGTGGAGCGGAACCACAGGGCACCGTCCTTCTCGTAGATCTGACCGTTGTTGCGCAGGGTTTCCAGGGCGCGGTTCACCGACCCCTTCTCGGTGAGCGAGCGCTCCGAGTACCAGGTGTCGTAGTGGACGCCGAACTCGCCCAGGTCCTCTCGGATGTCGTCCAGAATGCTGTTCAGGCCCAGCTCGAAGACGTAGCGATAGCGGTTCTCGCCCAGGGCCTCCTGGGCGCGGGCGACCATGGCGTCGATGAAGATTTCCTTGTCGCCGCCATCGGGTTCGTCGGCGGGCAGGTCGTTCATCAGCACTTCGGCACTGATGGCGTAGTCGTTGCCGTGTTCCTGGAACAGGGTGTCGGCGATGTCGCGCACATAGTCACCCCGGTAGCCGTTGGCCGGGAAGTGGAATTCCACCCCGCAGCGTTCCAGATAGCGCAGCCAGACGCTGGTGGCCAGGATGTCCATCTGCCGACCGGCATCATTCACGTAGTATTCCCGATGCACGTCAAAGCCAACGGTCTCCAGCAGGTCAGCCACCGCGGCACCGTAGGCGGCTCCGCGGCCATGGCCCACATGCAGGGGTCCGGTGGGGTTGGCGGAGACAAATTCCACCTGCACCCGTTTGCCTTCCCCCAGATGGCTTCGACCGTAGGCCTCGCCGGAGTCCAGCACCTGGGTGATCACTGCCAGGCGGGCCGTCTCGCTGATGAACAGGTTGATGAAGCCGGGACCGGCAATCTCCACCTTGTCCACCAATGGGGATTCGGGCAGATGATCGATGAGGGTCTGGGCCACGTCCCGGGGCTTGGAGCCCATGGGCTTGGCCAGTTGCATGGCCAGGTTGGTGGCGAAATCACCATGGGCCTTGTCTCGCGTGCGGGTCAGCTGCACCTCCACATGGTGCCCCTCATTGAGGGCGCCGGTTTGCTTGAGGGCTTGCAGGGACTGCTCGAGAAGGGCCTGGAGTTGAGGTTTCAAGGTTCTGGGTATCCGAGATTGGGGCGGAGGGCCTGATTGGCTGGCCAGATTTTACCGGGGTTGGTGGGGTGGGTGAATACCCGGGGGGGCGCTCCGGCGGAATGGACTTACCGTGTGGATGATCCGCTGATAGACTGACCATGAGGTCATTCTCTCGGAGGCATCATGCAGAGTTTACCTGTTGTTGAGGCAAAGGCACGATTTTCCGCCCTGCTGGCCGCCGTGGAGGCCGGCGAAGAGGTGGTCATCACCCGTCGGGGCAAGGTGATTGCACGTTTGGTCCCGGAGCGGCATCGCAGTGCGGCAGACGTGTTCCGTGCCATCCCCTGCGGTGATGATATGGATCTGCGTGCCCCGGACGATCGGCCGCCCGAACCCGTGCCGGACTGGAACTGATCCATGCGCTATTTGCTGGATACCAATGTCTGTATCGCTGCCCTCAAGCATGAGTCCCGTGTTCTGGAAAGGCTCGAGGCATTGGCCCCGGAAGATCTCATTCTCTCACCGGTTGTCCTGGGAGAATTGGAAGTGGGTGTTCAGAAAAGCCAGTGGCCCGAGCGTAATCGGCAGCGTCTGGATGCATTATGCAAGGGACTGCCCTTGGTGCCGCTGGATGGGGCCGTGGCCATGGCCTACGGGGGGATCCGCTCGCAACTTGAAAGGGCGGGGCGGGCGATCGGTGCCAACGACCTCTGGATTGCTGCACAGGCCATGGCGCTCGATGCGGTGATGGTGACCGATAATATGCGTGAGTTCCAGCGTGTGGAGGGGTTGCAGGTGGAAAACTGGCTGCGTGGCCCCTGAGTCCCGTCGGGCCCTAACTCAGATCCACCGGATCCACATCGATGGACCAGCGGACCTGGCGGGCGCCGGGCAGTCGGGGGAGGCCGGGCAGCCAGGGGGCCAGGGCCTGTTGCAGGTCCTGGCGGCGGGTGGCGTGCAGCAGCAGGTGGGCCCGGTAGCGGCCGGCGCGGCGTTCCATGGGGGCGGGGGCCGGGCCCCAGGGGTGGATGCCGGGGGGCGACAGGGCCTGAAGATGATCACGCGCCTTTTCCAGAAAGGCCATGGGCGCCTGGGCATCGGCCGCTTCCGCCCGCAGCAGGGCCAGGGAGGCATAGGGGGGCAGGATCGCCTCGCGCCGCTCCGCCAGGGCCGTGCGGGCAAAGGCACCGTAGCCGCCGCCCAAGAGACTGGCCAGCAAGGGGTGCTCCGGCTGATGGGTCTGGATCAGCACCTCGCCGGCCCGCAGGGCCCGCCCCGACCTCCCCGCCACCTGGATGATCGTCTGCGCCAGACGCTCCACCGCCCGAAAATCCACGCTGAACAATCCCTGATCCGCATCCAGGATGGCCGCCAGGGTCACGTTGGGGAAATCATGCCCCTTGGCCAGCATCTGCGTGCCCACCAGAATGCGATAACGCCCCTCGCGCACCCCCGCCAGGGCGGATTCCAGCGATCCCTTGCGGCGGGTGCTGTCCCTGTCGATGCGAATGGCCGGATAGTGGGGGAAATGCTTGTGCAGGGCCTGTTCGATGCGCTCCGTGCCCTGGCCCCGGGGCGCCAGCGGGCTGCCGCAGGAGGGGCAGCGGGCCGGCAGTCCGGTTTCGTGGCCACAATGGTGACAGCGCAGCAGTCGGGCGCCAGCATGCCAGGTCATGCGGGCGTCGCAGCGGTGACAATCGGCCACCCAGCCACAGTCATGGCAGATCAGCGCAGGTGCGAATCCACGGCGATTGAGAAACAGCAGCACCTGGCCATCGGCCTCCAGGTGTCGCTGCATGGCATCCAGCAGACTCACCGACAGGCCCTCATCCATGAACTGATGGCGCACATCCAGCACCTTGAGCCGGGGCGCCACCGCGCCCCCGGCCCGGGCGGGAAGTTCGATCCGCTGGTACTGGCCCCGCTCCACGTTGCCCAGGCTCTCCAGCGAGGGGGTGGCCGAGCCCAGCACCACCGGCACCGTCTCCCGGTGTCCACGCATCACGGCCAGATCCCGGGCGTGATAGCGAAAGCCCTCCTGCTGCTTGAGGGAGGCATCGTGTTCCTCATCCACGATGATCAGCCCCGGCCGCGCCCAGGGCACGAACACCGCCGAGCGGGTGCCGATGATCACCCCCGCCTCGCCGCCGCGGGCCGAGAGCCAGGCGCAGTGACGTTCGCCCTCATTCAGGCTGGAATGCAGCACGGCGATGGGGGTGGCCAGACGTTGGCGAAAGCGCTCCAGCAGTTGAGGGGTGAGGGCGATCTCGGGCACCAGCACCAGGGTTTGCAGGCCGCGTTCCAGCACCTGCTCGATGGCATGCAGATACACCTCGGTCTTGCCGCTGCCGGTCACCCCCTCCAGCAGATGACACGTATAGCCCCCAAGGCTTTCCGTGATACTCGAGACGGCGGCCTGCTGGGCCGCATTGAGTGCCGGTGCGTCCGGGCGTTCATCCCGGGGCGGTTCCAGACAGGGCCGGTGATGTCGCTCCACCAGTCCCTTGTCGATCAGGCCCTTGAGGGCCGCGCGCGGATCCGTGTCCTGATCCTCGCGCAACTGCTCCAGGGTGAGTCCTTCAGGATGGGTCTGCAGGCGATGCAGCACCGACGCCTGGCGGGGGGCGCGGGTGAGGCTGTCGTGGGCGATGGTCCGGCCGGACTCAGTGACATGATAGCGTTCGATGCCTCGGGCGATGGGCGGCTTGCCCTGGCGCAGGGTCTGGGGCAGGGCGGCACTGATCACCTCGCCGAGGGGATGGTGATAATAGTCGGCAGACCAGCGCAGCAGGTTCAGCAGTGGGGCGTCCAGCAGCGGTGTCTCGTCGAGCACGGCCTCGATGCGTTTGAGCCGGGCATCCGGCAGCGCCGAGCCTTGCCCATGCCCCACCACCAGCCCGACGATCCGGCGTCGCCCGAAGGGCACCCGCACCCGCCCGCCCACCGGGGGGAGCGGGCCCTGGGCAGGGGGCAGGTAGTCGAAATGCCCATGCAGTGGCGTGGGCACGGCGACCTGAACAATGGCGGGCGGGGATGAACTCGGCATGCACCTGATGACCGAAGACCGTGACTCAAGGCCGGGGACTGGCACCCTACCGCCCCTTGCGCGCAAAAAAAAGCCCGGGCACAAGGCCCGGGCTCTTCAAGCAGGCAACCCCGAGAGGGTCAGCCCATTTCCTTGATGCTGGCGATGAGTTCGCCGGCCACCTTCTGGCCGTCGCCGTACAGCATGCGGGTGTTGTCGGCGTAGAACAGATGGTTCTCCACGCCGGAGAAACCCGCCCCCTTGCCGCGCTTGATGACGATGACGTTGTGCGCCTCGTCGGCATTGAGGATGGGCATGCCGTAGATCGGGCTCTCCGGGTTGGAGCGGGCGACGGGGTTGACCACGTCGTTGGCGCCGATCACCACGGCCACATCGGCCGTCTTGAACTCGTTATTGATCTCATCCAGGTCGTAGATGATGTCGTAGGGCACACCGGCCTCGGCCAGCAGCACGTTCATGTGACCGGGCATGCGACCCGCCACCGGGTGGATGGCGAACTTCACCTGCACGTCACGCTCCTGCAGCAGCTGGGTGAGTTCCCAGATCTTGTGCTGCGCCTGGGCCACGGCCATGCCGTAACCGGGAACGATGATCACCTTGTTGGCAAAGGCCATCATCACGCCAGCATCGGAGGCCTCGATCTCCTTCATGCTGCCGCTGACTTCTTCCTGCTCGCCGCTCGGCGTCTCGCCGAAGGAGGAGAACAGCACGTTGGTCAGGGGCCGGTTCATGGCCTTGGCCATCAGCTGGGTGAGCAGCGTACCGGCGGCACCCACCACGATACCGGCGATCATCAGCGCGGCATTGTCCAGCACCAGACCCTTGAGGCCCACGGCCAGGCCGGTGAGCGCGTTGTACAGGGAGATGACCACCGGCATGTCGGCACCGCCGATGGGGATGGTCATCAACACGCCGAAGGCCAGGGCCAGCAGTACGAACAGGAACAGCAGGGTGCCATTCACCTCCGCGCCACTGAAGCCGATGATGATGCCCAGCAGCACGGTGGCGCCCAGTACACCCAGGTTGATCTTCTGCTGCATGTCAAAGCGCAGCGACTTCTTGATCAGGCCCTGCAGCTTGCCATAGGCGATGAGGGAGCCGGAGAAGGCCACGGAGCCGATGATCACACCCGCCACTGCAATGAACTGAATGGTCCAGTTCATGGTGTAGGAGCCCATCAGGGCCACGATACCGATACCGGCTGCGGCACCGCCGCCCATGCCGTTATACAGGGCGATCATCTGGGGCATGTCGGTCATGGGCACGCGCTTGCCCGTGTACCAGGCCAGGCCGCCGCCGATGCCGATGCCGGCGATGATCAGCAGATAGTTCACGAAGCCGATGACTTCGGGGTGCAGGAAGGTCACGACGGTGGCGATGACCATGCCCCAGCCGGCCCAGATGATGCCGCGACGGGCGGTCACCGGCGAAGCCATCTGCTTCAGGCCGATGATGAACAGGACCGCCGCCGCAAAGTAGGCGAGATTGACGATGAAACTCATTTATTTGGCCCCCTTGCTGGACTTGAACATCTCAAGCATGCGCTCGGTGACCACATAGCCGCCCACGGCATTGCCGGCGGCCAGGATCACGGCCACGAAGCCGATCAGTTGCTGCAAACCGGTTTCCGCCTGGCCCAGGGCCACCATGGTGCCCACCAGCACGATGCCGTGGACAAAGTTGGAGCCGGACATCAATGGCGTGTGCAGGATCACCGGCACCTTGGAAATGACCTCGTAGCCGGTGAAGGCGGCGAGCATGAAGATATAGAGTGCAACGAAACCCTCGATCATGATTGACCTCCTTCCACAAGGCTGCGGGTCGCTTCGTGCTTGATCTCGCCCTCGTGGGTGAGACAGCTCTTGGCAATGATCTCATCTTCCCAATCCAGTGCCAGCTTGCCCTCGGGCAGCATGGGCGTGAGGAAGTTGAGCAGGTTCTTGGCGTACATCTCGCTGGCGTGCAGCGGCACCTGGCTGGCCACGTTGAGCGGCCCATGGATGGTCACCCCACCCTTGGTGACGGTCTTGCCGGGCTTGGTGAGCTCGCAGTTGCCGCCGCCCTCGGCGGCCAGGTCGATGATCACGGCACCCGACTTCATGCCGTTCACCATCTTCTGCGGGATCAGCATGGGGGAGGGTTTGCCGGGGATGGCGGCCGTGGTGATCAGCACATCGGCCTGGCTGATGAATTTGGCCAGGGCCTCCTGCTGCTTTTCCTTCTCCTCGTCGGTGAGTTCGCGGGCATAGCCGCCTTCACCTTCGGCCTTGACGCCCAGGTCCAGGAACTTGGCCCCCAGGGATTCCACCTGCTCCTTGGTGGCGGAGCGCACGTCATAGGCTTCCACCATGGCGCCCAGGCGGCGCGCGGTGGCGATGGCCTGCAGGCCGGCCACGCCGGCACCGATGACCACCACCTTGGCCGGGCGGATGGTGCCAGCGGCGGTGGTGAGCATGGGGAAGAAGCGGCAGGACAGATCCGCGCCCATGATGGCAGCCTTGTAGCCACCCACTGCGGCCTGGGACGACAGCACGTCCATGCTCTGAGCGCGGGAGATGCGAGGAATCAGTTCCAGGGCGAAACTGGAAATCTTCTTCTTTTGCAGCGCCTTGACCACTTCCGGGTGCTTGTGTGCGTGGAACAGGCCGGCAATCATGGCGCCGTCCTTCATCATGTCCACTTCTTCCTGCGTGGGTGGGGCCACCTTGACGACGATGTCCGCCTCGCCCAGCAGTGTTTTTGCATCGTTGACCACGCGGGCATCCGCGTAGGCCTCGTCAGGGAACTGAGCCTCGGCACCCGCCCCCTTCTGAATCATGACCTCGAGGCCCATCTTGGCGAATCGGGCGGCCACCGCGGGGTCCAGGGCGACCCGCCGCTCGCCGCGGTCGGTCTCTTTGGGTATTGCAAGTTTGATCGGCATGGCTTAACTCCGTCTGCCCGTGCAGGGATGATGGCCGGCTTTCGACCGATCCTGGCGTTGAAGGACTGCAACGGTTCTGGGGTGAATATTGACCACTCGGGGGCCGTGAGGCCCGTTTCTCATGAATTTTTCCGGGGAGTGCCCAAAAACAGGGCATGGTAGCGGAATTTTACCGGCCTTTGAACATCAAACGTCTGTCCGTGGCAGCTTTCGAGGCGTTTCAACGGCTTGATAATTGCTTTCTGGGCGGGATTGGGGCAGAGTCCTCAAGTGCCGGTATAACCTCCGGGGGGCGCAGGGGTGTTTGAGTTCACTCAGCAGGTGCTTCGCACCGATGCTTCAGGCATGCCGATGGAGTGGATCGACTATCAGCAGGCCGTGCGGCTTTACCACGCTCAGCAGGTGGCCTTCACCTGCGGAGTACTGCTTTACCGTATTCACGGGGGCATCAATGCACGGTCCGGGCGCCGTAGCGTGGTGGAGGTCAACTCCATCATCGCCACCTACGGCACCAACAAGGCGGTGCGCGAACGCTACGTACCGCCACTGAACAACTCGGCCCTGTTCAAGCGCGATGCCCATCTATGCCTTTATTGTGGCAACCCCTTCCCGTATCGGGATCTGTCGCGGGATCATGTCACCCCCATCAGTCAGGGGGGGCAGGATCACTGGAGCAACGTGGTCACGGCCTGCAAGCGCTGCAACAATCACAAGGCAGGTCGCACGCCGGAGCAGGCGGCCATGCAATTGCTGGCTGTGCCCTTCGTGCCCACCCATGCCGAATACATCTACCTGCAGGGACGTCGGGTGCTGGCGGATCAAATGGAATTCCTGCAGGCCCATTTTCCGCGGACGAGTCCGTTGCGCCTTCGGGCGTTGCAGTAGTGCGGTCACGCCGGGTCGGAAAGCAACAAAACCGAAACCAAGTCAAAGCATGGCGCCTGAACTCTGGTGAATCGACGCTCGTCGGTTTACAGTCTCGCCTTGTGTTTTGGGGGAGGAGTATATATGGCTCTTGAGATGTACAGAGAAGCGGTCGATCTCCCCGCCCCGGAGGCGCGTCGTAAGGACGACCCGGCGCCAGCCTCTTCTGATCGTCCGCCCTCAGGGCTGTCTTCAAACCAAAAAGCAGAACGTACCATGACCTACATTGGCGAGCCGGACTATCGTCATGGGAGCCCTCAGAGCTTGGGAATCCTGATCACCAACCTGGGTACCCCGGATGCACCCACGCCGGCGGCACTCAAGCGCTATCTGAAGGAATTCCTCTGGGATCCGCGGGTGGTGGAGGCGCCGCGCCCGCTGTGGTGGCTGCTGCTCAACGGCCTCATCCTCAACACGCGCCCGCGCAAGAGTGCCGCCAAATATGCCCAGATCTGGGGCGAGGATGGCTCACCGCTGCTGACCACCACCCGGGCGCAGGGGGCCGCCGTCGCCGAGCGGATGGCGGAACTGCTCCCCGGTCCGGTCAAGGTGGCCGTGGCCATGCGTTACGGCAACCCGTCCATTCGCGCCGGCCTTGAAGAGTTGCGCCGTGCCGGTGCCCGGCGCATTCTCGTGCTGCCGCTTTATCCCCAGTATGCTGCCTCCACCACCGGTTCCACCTTCGATGCGGTCACCCAGGAGGTGAGTCGCTGGCGCTGGGTGCCCGAGATTCGTTTCGTCATGGGTTATCACGGTGACCCGGCCTATATTCAGGCAGTGGCAGACAGCATCCGTGAGCACTGGCAGGCCAAGGGTCAGGGCGAGCGGTTGCTGTTCTCCTTCCACGGCATCCCACGGGACTACCTGGATCAGGGCGACCCCTACCATTGTTACTGCCAGACCACGGCCCGCATGGTGGCAGAGAACCTGGGGCTGCCCGAGCATCAATGGCAGGTGGCCTTCCAGTCTCGCTTTGGTCGTCAGCAGTGGCTGACCCCCTATACCTCGGAGACCATCGCCGAGTTGCCGGGGCAGGGCGTGAAATCACTGGACGTGGTCTGCCCCGGCTTCTCCGCCGATTGCCTGGAGACCCTGGAAGAGATTGCCGACGAAAGCCGCGAGGCCTTCCTGGAAGCGGGCGGCGAGTGTTTCAGCTACATTCCCTCCTTGAATACCCGCCGCGACCATACCAACGCATTGGCTGACCTCATCATGCGTCATATCCAGGGCTGGCCGGAAGCCGACCCGAAGTACGATTACGAAGCCAGGCGGGAGGCCGGGGAACAGGCTCGGGAGCGGGCCATGGCCATGGGCGCGAAGAACTGAGGGGAAGATGGCATGCATATCGCCGCCCTGATCATCGGTGATGAATTGCTGTCCGGCAAGCGCCGCGACAAACACATGGAATTCCTGATTCAGGCCTTGAGTCGGCGAGGTCTGGAGCTGTCATCCGCCCGTTTTGTGGGTGATGACGCCAACCTGCTCACCGAGAACCTTCGCCAGACGCTTGCCAGCGGCGCTGTGGTCTTCAGCTTTGGCGGTATCGGCGCCACGCCCGATGACCGCACCCGACAGTGCTTCGCCCGGGCTTCCGGGGTGGACCTGGCGCTGCACTCGGAGGCCGTGGCCATTCTGGAGGAGCGTTTCGGGGAGTCTGCCTACCCCCATCGCATTCGCATGGCGGAGCTGCCCGTGGGGTCGTCATTGATCCCGAACCCGGTCAATCGCATCCCGGGCTTCAGCATGAAGCATCATCATTGTGTACCCGGTTTTCCCAACATGGCCTGGCCCATGGTGGAGTGGGTGCTGGACACCCATTACACCCATCTGTTCGGCAAGGTGCCGGTGATCGAGCGATTGGTGAAGGTCAGCGGTACACCGGAGTCGGACCTGGTGCCCATCATGGAGGCAGTCATGGAGCGTTTTCCCGGTATTCGCCTGTCCAGCCTGCCTTCCACCCAGGCGGGTTGTCGCGAGGTGGAGATGGGCGTCAAGGGCCCGGCAGATGACGCCATGGAGGCCACTCAGATGCTCCTGGCGGCGCTGGATGCCCAGGGGGTGCGCTGGCAGGAGCAGCCGCAGACGAGTTCAGTGGTTCAGTCCTGAGCGTTGGCTCGGCTGGGCGTCTCGATGAAAGCGCCCGAATAAAAAAGCGGCCCCGGGGGCCGCTTTTTTATTGCTGAAATGACCTGACGGGCCGCGCCTCACCCGCGGGTGTGGGGCGCGGCCCGCTTGCCTTAGCGGCTCAGGCTGATGCGGTGCATGACCCAGTCGCCACGGCGCTTGTGACGCAGACCGGCACCGATATGCAGCACCAACAGGGCGATGATGCACAGTGCCACGATCATGTGAGCCTGGAACAGTTGTTCAGCCAGGGCCGGGTCCTCGGCGATCAGGGGCGGCAGTTCCCAGGTGAAGAAGTTGATCGGGAAGCCCGCAGCTGCCGTGGCCAGCCAGCCGACGATGGGCATGGCGATCACCAGCACATACAGCAGGAAATGCACCGAACGGCTCATGAACCGCTGGAATCCGGACAGATCCACCGCATAGGGCGGCGTGCCCTGGAGCAACCGCACCAACAGGCGCAGCACCATCAGGCCCAGCAGGGTGATGCCCAGCGTCTTGTGGGCTATATAGGCCATGTTGGCCATGTCCATGCCTACCAGTTCCACCAGGCGCTCATGGCCAAGGGTGCCCAGGGTCAGCCCGCCAATCAGCGCGAAGACCAGCAAAACGGCAATCAGCCAGTGCAATACGCGCAGCGGAAAGGAATGGCGCGGCAGCCCGGAGGCTACGCCAACACTCGGATAGTCTGTACTCATGGTCGCTCCCTTATTGGTTTGTGATGGGGTCGGCCCCGTCCACAGGTTTGCGTTGACCGACCCATTGGTTAACCCGCATACAGTTTAAGCCCTAATCCGGTCTCAACATAAGCCACAGGGCTGTAATCGGATCTGCTCGGTGCATTGTCCCTGTGATGTTTTCGCACCCCGTCCCTCCCCAGCTTGGCCGTACTCGACGCTCGCCGTCCTGATCTGTGTCAGTCTGTTGGGCTGGGGCGGGACAATCGCAGGTGCACACCCTCCCTAATCCCACGACGTTCATCAGGTGGAACTGGGTGCCCATTTGGATCATAGTACCCCAAGAGGATCTGTCACCCCGGCGCGTCATGGTCGGGGCCGTTTGCAAAACGACCTGTACGGCGCGACTTGGCCGATTTTTGGGGTTGGGTCGTCCCCGTTCTTGAGAGGAGTCGGGCTATGTGGTGGTTCGTGATTGGCTACGTCATCGGGCACATCGGCTTCATGATGGGTTCCACGCCCCTCCTGGCGGTGGGCGGCGCCCTGTTTCTATACGGAGCCTATGTGGTGGTGTACGGGAAGCCTCGGGAGGAGTGATGAGGGGAGAATGGTGGGCCCGGTCGGACTCGAACCGACGACCAAGGGATTATGAGTCCCCTGCTCTAACCAACTGAGCTACAGGCCCGGTATTGATGGGCAGGTCTTGAAAGGGGTCGGACTACGCCGGGGCACACGCCCCGGGGATGTAGCCCGACCCACGGGAGAAACGTCTACTCCAGGTCGAGGAAGCTGCGCAACATCTCCGAGCGGGAGGGGTGGCGCAGTTTGCGCAGGGCCTTGGCCTCGATCTGACGAATGCGTTCGCGGGTGACGTCGAACTGCTTGCCGACCTCTTCCAGTGTGTGGTCCGTGTTCATGTCGATGCCAAAACGCATCCGCAGCACCTTGGCCTCGCGCGGGGTGAGACTGGCCAGCACCTCGCGGGTGGTCTCCGACAGGCTCTCGCGGGTAGCTGAGTCGATGGGCGACTGAACGTTCACGTCCTCGATGAAATCCCCCAGGTGCGAGTCCTCGTCGTCGCCAATGGGAGTCTCCATGGAGATGGGCTCCTTGGCGATCTTGAGTACCTTGCGCACCTTGTCCTCGGGCATTTCCATGCGCTGGGAGAGTTCCTCAGGGGTGGCTTCTCGGCCCATCTCCTGGAGCATCTGCCGGCTGATGCGGTTGAGCTTGTTGATGGTCTCGATCATGTGCACCGGAATGCGGATGGTGCGGGCCTGGTCGGCGATGGAGCGCGTGATGGCCTGGCGAATCCACCAGGTGGCATAAGTGGAGAACTTATAACCACGACGATATTCGAACTTGTCCACCGCCTTCATCAGGCCGATGTTGCCCTCCTGGATCAGGTCCAGGAACTGCAGGCCGCGGTTGGTGTACTTCTTGGCAATGGAGATCACCAGGCGCAGGTTGGCCTCCACCATCTCCTTCTTGGCGCGACGGGCCTTGGCCTCACCGATGGACATGCGGCGGTTGATGTCCTTGATCTCGCCGATGGTGAGGGAGGACTCTTCCTGGATGTCCACCAGGCGGTTCTGGGCCTTGAGGATGTCATCCCGGTGTTCGGCGAGCTGCGTCTTGTAACGGGCGGCCTTGCCCTTGAGGACGCCATCGAGCCACTTGAGGTTGGTCTCGTTGTCCGGGAAGGTGGAGATGAACTCCTTGCGGGGCATGTTGCACTGATCCACGCAGGTGCGCAGGATCATGCGCTCCTGGCCACGGATGCGGGCCACCGTGTCATGCAGGTCGGCGGTGAGCTGGTCCACCAGGCGGGGCACCAGCTTGAACTCCATGAAGTAGCGGGCCATCTCTTCCCGGGCCTGGGCATATTCCTCGTTCTTGCCCTGGGCGGCGCACTCCATGGCGCGCTCGTACATGGCCTCCAACTGGGTGAAGCGGGCGCGGGCCTCTTCCGGATCCGGGCCAGTATCTTCCGGGGCGGCGTCGTCATCGGAATCATCCGCATCGCCGTCGTCGCTGTCGGCGTCGCTGTCGTCCGAGGCTGCGGCGGTAGCCGGAGCCGCCGGGGATTCCTCGCGGGGCGGGGCCACGGAAGCGATCTCGTCGGCATGCGGGTCCATGAAGCTCACGATGATGTCAGTGAGCTTGATCTCCTCGGCCTCAACACGGCCGTATTCGGAGAGCAGCGAGGCGATGGACTTGGGGTAGTGAGCCAGGGCGAACAGGACCTGCGAGAGTCCTTCCTCGATGCGCTTGGCGATCTTGATTTCGCCTTCACGGGTGAGCAGTTCCACCGTGCCCATCTCGCGCATGTACATGCGCACCGGGTCGGTGGTGCGCCCGAATTCCCCGTCCACGGAGGCCAGCGCGGCGGCGGCTTCCTCGGCGGCATCTTCGTCGGTGGACACGGAGTTGTCAGACAGAATAAGGCTGTCGGTATCCGGTGCCTGCTCGTGGACAGTGATCCCCATGTCGTTGATCATGGCGATGATGTCTTCGATCTGCTCCGGATCGACGATGGTGTCCGGGAGGTGGTCGTTCACCTCCGCGTAAGTCAGGAAGCCCTGTTCCTTGCCCTTGGCGATGAGCTCCTTGAGGCGCGATTGCTGTTCTTCGTGATTCATGAAAACCTGCTCAAGCTGGACCTGTGCGAACCGGGAGAGGCGCTGGCCAGGGGTTAAACGATCAATTGTAGCATTGCGATGGGTTGACGACCACTTTCAATAGGCGTAGACCTGTCAGGCTGGGTGTTGCGTGCCGGGTTTGCCCTTTCCGGGTTTGAGTACCGACTTCAACTCTGCCTTCTCCGCCTCCGTCAACGGTTGCTGGGCCGCCCTGGCCAGCAGGGTGTCGGCCCGCTGCTGTTCGTACTGGCGATACAGGCGGGCCAGGGCATCATCGAGCATGCGTTCCAGGTGGGTTTCCTCCGAGGGCGGAGGTTGCCATTGAGCCAATTTTAGTAGATGCGGCCACGCTTCGCTGTCTCGCCAGCGCTCCAGCAGCGCTGCGGTGGTTAGATGGGGGTGCGCATGCAGAGTTTCAAGGACCTTCGCCAGGAGCTTTGCGCCCGGCACTTCCACGGCCTTGAGCCAGTCCTTGTCCTGTACCCGGGCAGCCAGTGAGGGCTGCTCCAGCAGCAGTGACAGCGCCAGCCTGACGGGGGTGACAGCCAGCTTGCGGCCCGGCACCTGCCGTTTTGCCGAGGGCCGGGTGGGTTGTGCCTGAAGGGGGGCGCCCGAGGATGCTGGCGCCCCCATCTGCTGCTCCAGCCGCTCGCTGGACACCCCCGACAGGCGGGCGATGTCGCCGATGATCTGACTGCGCAGCAGCCCCTCGGGCATGGTGGTGAGAAGTCTGGCGGCCTCCACACCCAGAGCAGCCCGCCCCTCGCGGGATTCCACGTCATGGCGCTCACGCAGCCCCTCCAGCAGGGCATCGGACAAGGGCTGGGCGGCCTCAATGCGGGACCGGATGCCCTCGGGGCCTTCGCGTCGAATCAGGGTGTCCGGGTCCTCGCCCTGGGGCAGGAACAGGAATCGCACCTCGCGACCGTCGCGGACCGTAGGCAGGGCCTGCTCCAGGGCGCGCCAGGCCGCCTTGCCCCCGGCGGCATCGCCATCGAAACAGAACACCACCCGGGAGACCACCCGGAACAGGCGCTCCAGATGGTCGCGGGTGGTGGCCGTGCCCAGGGTGGCCACCGCATTGCGCAGGCCGAACTGGGCCAGGGCGATGACATCCATGTAGCCCTCCACCACCAGCAGTTCCTCAAGGCGCGGCGTTGCCTTGCGAGCCTCGTAAAGGCCATACAGCTGCTGGCCCTTGTGAAAGACGGGGGTTTCCGGGGTGTTGAGGTATTTGGGTTCCCCGGGGCTCAGCAGGCGGCCGCCGAAGCCTACCGTGCGACCGCGCTGGTCGCGGATGGGGAACATGATGCGGCCACGAAACCGGTCGAAGGGTCGCCCCCCCTCCTTGCGGGAGGTGAGCCCGGCGGCCTGCAGCTCCTCCTCGTTGAAACGCCCGGAAATGGCCTGTATCAGGTCATCCCAGGTGTCCGGCGCAAAGCCGAGGCGATAATCCCGGGCGATGGCCCCGGTGAGGCCACGCTGCTTGAGGTAGTCCACCGCCGGGGGGTGCCGGCGCAGGTTGTTGATAAAATGCTCTGCCGCTGCCTCCTGGGCGGCGATCAGCCGGGCGAAACGGTCGTTATCTTCCCGTTGCCCCGCCTCCCGGGGTACCTCCATGCCCGCCCGACGGGCCAGTTCCTCCACCGCCTCCACAAAACCCATGTTGTCGTGGTTCATCAGAAAGCCCAGGGCAGTCCCGTGGGCGCCACAGCCGAAGCAGTGATAGAACTGCTTGCGGGGGCTTACATAGAACGAGGGGGTCTTCTCAGTGTGAAAAGGGCAGCAAGCCGCGTATTCGCTGCCCTTTTTCTTGAGTTGCACGCGGGCGTTCACCACATCGACGATATCGGTGCGGGCCAGGAGTTCGTCGATGAAGGCGGTGGGGATGCGGGACATGTGGCCGCTGCTGCGGCCCCGAAAACGGGGCCGCCAGGAGAGAGGGGTTAGTCAGCCATGGCGTCCTGCACGGCACCAAAGCTGCGGATGAAGGGTTGATTGCGTCGAATATCCGCAGGCAGGGCAGCGATGGCGCTGCGGGCCGCGCTGGCGCCGGGGTAGGAGCCGAACACAACGGCGTACAGGTTCTGGCCATCACGACGCATGCGGAACCAGGCCACATCGCCCGGCAGGTCGGCGTCCTGCACGAAGTTTTGCACCCCGGACTCGCTGCTGCTCACGAGTAGCTGCACGGTGTAGCGGGAGCGGTCCTGGTCGCGCAGCCACTGGGCGTCGCGGATGCGCTTGTCACCCGTGGGTTCCGGCTGGGGCTCGGCCGCCGGCTCCGGTTCGGGCTCAGGCTCCGGTGCGGGCTCTGGTGCGGGTTCCGGCGCGGGCTCAGGCGCCGGTTCCGGCGTGGGCTCCGGTTCCGGTGCCGGTGGAGGCACCGGCTCGGGTCTGGGTGCCGGTTCGGCCGGGGCTTCGGCCCGGGGCGGTGGCGTGGGCTCGGGCGCGGTGGCCGGTGGGGTTTCCGGTGCGGCGGGGGTGCGCGGCGGCTGCTCCGGCAATACCAGAGGCTGGCTGCGGACCGGCTGAGGTTCATCGTCGGGGCCGCCCAGCAGGCTCAGCAGGGTGACCAGCGCCCCCACCAGGATGACGCCCGCCACGGCCGGTGCAAACCAGCGCTGCTGCCAAAAGGCCTTGCCGCCAGAAGCGGTGGCTTGTTCCCCATGTGTGCCTGGTGTCATGGCTGCTCCCCCCTCACAGATTTCCCGCAGGCGTTCCATGGCGCAGGTGTTGATGCGGCCCGGTAGCCCGGCGGAGTCCCGGTGGATGTCCTCGATGGTCTCCCGGTCCAGCAGATCGGTCGTTTCCAGTCCAGCGGCCTGCAGACGATGGTTCAGATAGGCGCCGGTCTGTTCCCGGGTGAGGGCGCGCACCTGCACCGTCATCTGCGCCTCGGGGATGTCCAGGCCTTCATCCACCGCGGTGAGCCGTTCCTCGATCTCAGGTTCGCCCACCAGCAGCAGACCGAAGCGGCGGTCTACCTGATCGTGAATGCGCTGCCGGGTCTGAATGAGTTGGCGCAGCACGTCCGGTTCCAGCAGGTGGGCATCGTCGATGGCCAGCACCGGGCGCATGCCGCTCCGGATCAGGCGGATGAGGAACTGTTCCAGGGGTTCGGTGCCCTCCTGCTCGGCGGGTACGGCCTCCTTCCAGTACTGGCGCACGGTGTATTCCACGGCGGCCAGGCTGATGCCGGATCGGGCCTTGAAGGCGCAAAAATCCATGTTCTCCCGGCCCTGGGCCAGCACCCGCAGCAGTTGCGTGCTCTTGCCGGAGCCCTGTTCGCCCTTGAGGATGACCACGTTCTGGTCATTCTCCAGATGCTCAAGGGTGACGTTCACCGGCATGTCGGTGGCCGGGTCGGAGTAGAGGAAGTCTTCGCCGGCAATGGAGGCGAACGGTTGTTGCCTGAGCCCCAGTTGGTCGAGGCAGTCGGCGGGCAGCGTGTCGTTGGCCATGGGATCCCTGGATGTCATGAAAGTGTGTTCGGGTCGAACAGACGGCCGTGTTCGGCAATGGCAAAACGGTCGGTCATGCCGGCCACGTAATCCGCCACGGCGCGGGCACGACCGGCGTCACCGGACTGGGCGGACAGGCGTCGTGCCTTGTCCTCGTGCTCCGGGGGCAGCAGGGCAGGCTCGGCCATGTAGGCGGCAAACAATTCCCTGAGCACCCGGGCCGCCTTCATGGTCATGCGGTTCACCCGATAATGCCGGTAAAGATGCTGACGTAGAAACCGTTTAAGTTCAAGGTTGTATTCGCGGATTTGTGCGCTGAAGCAAATCAGCGGGCGTCCCTGGGCGCGCACCGCGTCCGGGTGATCCGGGGCCGCCTCGTGGATGCGGGCCAGACTGCTTTCCACCAGGTCGGTGACCAGACGGTTGATCATGCGCCGGATCACCTCGTGACGGGCACGTTTTTCGGGCAGCTCCCCGTAACGTGCCCGCACCGCTTCGAAGGCCTCCCGAAACAGGGTCACGTCCATGAGCTGTTCCAGGGTGATCAGGCCCGATCGCAGGCCGTCGTCCACATCGTGGTTATTGTAGGCGATCTCGTCGGCCAGGTTGTTCAGTTGCGCCTCCAGGGTGGGCTGGTGCCCGTCCACGAAACGCCGGCCCACATCGCCCAGGGTGGCGGCCACCCTGGGGTCGCAGTGCTTGAGGATCCCCTCGCGGGTCTCGAAGGTGAGGTTGAGGCCGTCGAACTCGGCGTAATGGGCCTCCAGGGACTCCACCACTCTCAGCGACTGAAGGTTGTGCTCAAAGCCACCGTGATCGGCCATGCAGGCGTTCAGGGTGTCCTGGCCGGCATGGCCGAAGGGGGTGTGGCCCAGGTCATGAGCCAGGGCGATGGCCTCGGTGAGGTCCTCGTTCAGGCGCAGCACCCGGGCGCAGCCACGGGCGATCTGCGCCACTTCCAGGCTGTGGGTGAGGCGGGTACGGAACAGGTCCCCCTCGTGATTGATGAATACCTGGGTCTTGTATTCCAGACGCCGGAAGGCGGTGGAGTGAATGATGCGGTCCCGATCCCGCTGGAACTCGCTACGGTAGATCGGGGAGTCCTCCGGGTGGCTGCGGCCGCGGCTCAGGTCATCCCGGGCCGCGTAGGGGGCCAGATGGGCGGGATCGTTCAGGGCGGCCGGTGTGGTGTTCATGGGCGGGTCAGTGCGTTCAGGGTGTTGTCGAGGGCCCCGGGGTCGAAGTCCGCCGTTACCACGGATGTGCCGATGCCCTGGAGCAAGACCAGTCGCAACTGGCCCTGCAGGACCTTCTTGTCGCCCGCCATGATCTGTTTGAAGCGCTCTGCGGACAGTCCTGTCGGCGGGGCCACCGGCAGGCGCGCCGCCTGGATGAGGTGGGTGGTGCGATTCAGATCGTCGTCATCGATCCAGTGCATCTGCCGGGACAGGTGGGCCGCCATGATCATGCCGGCGCCCACTGCCTCGCCGTGCAGCCACTGGCCATAGCCCATGCCGTTTTCGATGGCATGGCCGAAGGTGTGACCCAGGTTCAGCAGCGCACGGCGTCCTGACTCCCGCTCATCCTGAGCCACCACCCGGGCCTTGTCGGCGCAGGAGCGGTGGATGGCCCAGGCCAGGGCTTCGGGTTCCCGGGCCAGCAGGCGTGGCAGGTGTTCCTCCAGCCAGACGAAGAAGTCTGCATCGTCGATCAGGCCGTACTTGATCACCTCGGCCAGGCCGGCGCTGAGTTCCCGGTCGGGCAGGGTGTTGAGGGTATCCGTGTCGATGACCACCAGCCGGGGCTGATGGAAGGCGCCGATCATGTTCTTGCCCAGCGCATGATTCACGCCGGTCTTGCCGCCCACCGAGGAATCCACCTGGGAGAGCAGGGTGGTGGGTACCTGAATGAAGTCCACGCCGCGTAGGTAGGTGGCGGCGGCAAAGCCGGTGATATCTCCGATCACACCGCCTCCCAGTGCAATGAGCATGGCGCTACGGTCCAGGCGTCGCTCCAGCAGGAAGGTGTAGATGCGGTTGAGGGTGTCGACGTTCTTGTACTGCTCGCCATCGGGCAGTATCAGGGCCTCCACCGGGCCGTCATGCACGGCCGCCAGGGTCTGCTTGAGGGTGTCCAGGTAGAGGGGGGCGACGGTCTCGTTGGTCACGATGACCGCACGGCGACCCTTCAGCAGGGCCTCGAAGTGCCCCGGCTCTTTCAATAGCCCCCGGCCGATGTGGATCGGGTAGCTGCGTTCGGCAAGATCAACGGTGAGGGTGTCCATGCCCGGATGATACTAAGGTGGGCATCGTGAAAGCCACCGTGACGGCATCACTCCGGGGCGGAAACGGGTGTCCGGGAGCGGGCCTTGTCCGGCTTGGGGAGGCGACCTCTGAAGCGCCGGGCCACGGTGCGCACTGTGCCGCGTAGATGTTCCCGGTCGGTGTCCACCACCAGGTGGGCGATCTCCCGGTACAGCGGGTCGCGAATCCTGAGCAGCTCCTCCAGCCGGGCACGGGGGTTTTCCGTTTGCAGCAGCGGGCGGTTGCGATCCCGGGCGGTGCGCCGCAGTTGTACCGACACGGAGGTGCGCAGATACACCACCAGGCCACAGCGTTTCAGGCATTCCCGGTTTTCCGGGCGCATCACGACGCCCCCACCGGTGGCCAGGACGATGCCCTCGCGGCTGCACAGGTCGGCGATCACCGCTGCTTCACGCTGGCGAAAGCCATCCTCGCCCTCGTACTCAAAGATGGTGGGGATGTCCACGCCCATGCGGCGCTCGATTTCCCGATCGCTGTCCACAAAGGGCAGGTGCAGGTGGCTGGCCAGGTGTCGACCCACGGTGGATTTGCCGGCCCCCATGGGTCCGATCAGGACGATGTTGGATTTTTCCGGCAATGGGGTGCGTCTGGGCGGTTTCATGGCGTGCGGTCACCCGGCCCACCAGCGGGCCGGGTGCTCGGGATGCTTACTTCTGGAAGGTCACCACGATGATCTGGGCGGCAATGATGATGCCGATGATCACATACAGGGTCACCATGAAGGGTACGCCCAGCTGCAGGGAGGCCACGGTCTGGCCTGCGAGTTCTTCTGACATGTTTCCACCTCCTGAACAGGTTTTGGATCGGGCGCCGGCAACGGACCGTCTGTGCGGCTTTTGACTCGTCCGGCGCTCGTGCGGGTCACGAATTCCCATCAAGAGAGTGGATCATTGGCGCTCCGGAGGCAACCCCACCCGAGACGCCCTGCGTTTCTCGACTCCCGGGGCTGGAAATTTTCAGGATTCCGGGCTAGCATTAGATTAAGATTAATTCTCATTTAAGGGAGGGTAATGTCATGAAAAGCCTTCGCGTGGTCACGTTGTTTGTGTTGTCTCTGGTGGCGGTGCCGCTTGCCGCCCACGAGCCCCCGCGCGTGGTGACCACCTTTTCGGTCCTGGGAGACCTGGTGGAGAGGGTGGCCGGTGGCGACGCCCAGGTGAGGGTGCTCACCCCGGTGGGTGCAGAGGTGCATGACTGGGAGCTCACGCCCGATAACTTCAAGGCCCTGGAGCGAGCCGATCTGGTGCTCTACAACGGTTACATGCTGGAACAGTGGATGGGGCAGGTGCGCGCCACGACGCGGCGCGACGTGCCGCTGGTGGCCGTGGCCGAGCAGGCTGGGGTGGAAACCCATCCCATCGTGACCGGTGATTTCGAAGGGGATCCCGATCCTCATCTCTGGATGGATCCTCGCAAGGCCGCTGCCTACGGCCATGCCATTGCCCGGGCCCTGGGGGACATTCACCCCGCCCGTGCTGAGGCCTTTGCCACCCGTGCCCGGGCCCTGGAGTCCGAGCTTGAGGTCCTCCACGAGGAGATCCTTGAGGCGCTTTCCCCCATTCCCGAAGAGCAGCGCCTGCTGATCACCAGCGAGGCAGCATTCGTATACTTCGCCCACGCATATGGCCTGCGCCATGATGGCGTTTGGGGAACCAACGCGGAGACCGAGGGCTCCCCGCGGCAGATCATGCGTATCGTGGATCTGGTGCGTGAGCAGGCGCCCGGGGCCGTCTTCTGGGAGAGCACCATTTCGGATCGCCATGTGCGCAGCGTGGCCGAGGACACCGGCGTGACCGTGGCCGGCCCCCTGTACGTGGATTCCCTCGGGCAGCCCGGTAGCGGCGCTGAGGATTATTTCGCCATGATGCGCCATAACATGATGCTGCTCAGGGAACACCTTGGAGGTCGTCAGGATGAGTGAAGTGGTACACCAGTCGCTGCCCGCGGTGGAAGTCCGGCATGTGTACGCGGCCTACGATGGACAAGCGGTGCTGGAGGATGTGCACATCGACCTGCCAGCCGGTGAATGGACAGCCATCATCGGCCCCAATGGTGCTGGCAAGTCGACCCTTTTTCGTATCCTGCTGGGGGTGATGAAGGCGCAGCGTGGGCAGGTGCAGGTGCTCGGGCAGGAGCCGTCCGCCCAGCGCCGTGCCGGGGTGATGGCCTACATGGCCCAGCAGGAGGCGGTGGAATGGGACTTTCCCATCTCCGTCAGGGATACGGTGCTCACGGGTCGCTATGGCCACATGCGTGGCGATGCCTTCTGGAGGCGCATCGTGCCGCCCCGCTGGTGCGACCCCCGGCACTGGGCGGTGGTACGTCAGGCCCTCAAGGCCGTCGACATGCAGGATTATGCCGACCGGCCCATCGGCGCGCTCTCGGGCGGTCAGAAAAAGCGGGTGCTGTTGGCCCGGGCTCTGGCCCAGGAGGCCAGGGTGTTGCTACTGGACGAGCCCCTGGCCGGGGTGGATACCGCCAGCGAGCGCCTCATCATGAAGGTGCTGGATGGCGAACGCCGTTCCGGGCGCACCGTGATCATGGTCACCCACGACATGGACAGCGCCCGCCGCTACGCGGACAAGGTGCTGCTGCTCAATCGCCAGGTGGTGGGTATGGGGGCTCCCGAGCGCATGCTGGTGGATGAGATGCTGGCCCGAACTGCGGCGGCGGGATGGGTGCGGGATCATGAACCCTTGGTGGAGGCATCGTGATGGCATGGTTCGAATCCCTGGGCATGGCCCTGATCGACGTATTGATCGCCGGTTTGATGCTGATCGTGGGCCTGTTTCCCGAGGCCCTCTCGGCACCCTTCGACTACGCCTTCATGCAGCGGGCCCTGCTCACCTCCATCCTGGTGGGCGCCATCTGCGGCCTGCTGTCCTGCTTCGTGGTGCTCAAGCGCTGGTCGCTTTTGGGCGATGCCATTTCCCACGCCGTGCTGCCCGGTGTGGCCATCGCCTATCTGCTGGGCTGGCCCTTCTTCATTGGCGCCTTCCTGGCCGGCGCCGTCTCGGCCCTGGGCATTGGCGCACTGGAGCGGCACACACGCATCAAGTCCGATGCGGCCATGGGCCTGATGTTCACCTTCGCCTTCGCCCTGGGGGTGGTGATCATCGGCAAGATCGCCACCAATACCCACCTGATGCATATCCTTTTCGGGAATGTCCTGGGTGTTCAATATCCGGCGCTGATGCTCACCCTGTTCTCCGGCGTGGTGGCCCTGGTGGCGGTATGGGTCTTCTATCGATCCCTGGTGCTTTACACCTTCGACCCCATGCAGGCCCAGGCCCTCGGGTTCAATACCAGCGTGGTGCATTACGGGCTGATCCTGTTGCTTACTCTCACCATCGTCGCCAGCCTGGAGACGGTGGGCATCATCCTGGTGGTGGCCATGCTCATCACACCGGGGGCCACGGCTCATCTGCTCACCGACCGACTGACCACCATGATGTTGTTGTCGGTGGGCACCGGGATATTGTCGGCGGTGCTGGGGTTGTATCTTTCCTTCCTGTTCGATGTGGCCTCAGGCGGTGCCATCGTGCTGGTGGCTACCGCGCTGTTCGCCGTGGCCCTGCTGGCAGCGCCCCGCCACGGCCTGGTGGGTCGCTGGTGGCGTCGGCGCCGGGGGGCGGCAGCCATGGTGCCCTGAGGGCGGGTGGTGAGAAAGATTTCTGTCCGGTGCCCTCAAGTCGGCTTCAGGTCTGCCGCTACCCTTCTCGAGCCCCCTGAAAACGGCTTCACATTCACGCATGCGATGTTTCGGAGATCCCCATGGACGCCAACGCCATTGCCAATCTGGCCACTCAGTTGAGCCAGCAGCAAACTGCCCTTGACGTGGGCACGGCCGTCACCAAGAAGGCCATTGATGTCCAGGCACAGGTCGCCGCCGATCTGGTGGATGCACTGCCCGATCCCGGTTCTCAGGTCCTGCCTGCCAATCTGGGCAACAACATCAATGTAACGGCCTGACGGGCCCCGAAGGCGCAGCCCCCTGATGAGAACGGCCTCTTCGGGGCCGATTCACTGAGCCCCTTGCCCCTTGGGGGAGAGGGGTCGGGGTGAGGGGGGCGGCTGCAAGGACTTGATGCCCTTGCCCGGTTGGCTTAGTCTGCCCCTGCCCGACCCCGGCTCGGCCCACAAGGAAACGGATATCGTCACAGGAGGTGACCCCCATGCCAAACCGACTTCCTCGTCCCCCCTCAGCACCCCGTCATCTCCAGGGCTTCACTCTCGTCGAAGCCCTGGTTGCGCTGCTGGTGCTTTCCATAGGCCTGCTCGGCTTGGCCGGGCTGCAACTGTTCTCCCTGCAAAGTGCCCATTCCGCCTACCAGCGCACCGTGGCCAGCATCATGGCCATGGATGCCGGCGAGCGTCTGTGGCTGGCGGCGGCCACGGGTATGGCGGACCCGGAATCCGTGCAAGGGCCATGGCGTGGCCACTGGCAACATGATCCGGATGCTCCGGAGCGCGTCGGCCTGCCCGAGGCTGGCGATAGCGCGCTGGACTGCGGTGCCTCGGGTTGCACCGTGCGCATCCGGTGGGTGGATGGGCGATTCGATGACGCGGATGACAGGCCGGTGTTCGAATATGCATTGCAACCGCCAGCGGTATCGCTGCCATGAGTGCGGCTCCTGTTGAAGTGGGGCCACAGTATCCGGCGCGGGGTTTTTCCCTGGTCGAGCTGATGGTCGCCATGGTGATCGGCCTGATTTTGATGGCCGGGGTGGTGCAGGTCTTTCTCGCCAACCACGTGGCCTATCGGGAGGCCCAGCGGTTCGGGCAGCTCCAGGAAACCATGGCCTTTGCCGTGGACTATCTGGCCCGGGATATACGCGGTGCCGAGCACGTGAGTCACGCCAATGGTGAATTGGCGGTGGTCCGGGATCGCACCATCGACTGGTGCGGCGCGCCACCGGGTGTGCACACGGTGACCTATTTCATCCAGGGCGACGCCCTGCGTTGTCGCCATGGCTCGCAGCACAATCACGAACTGCTGCGGGGCTTTCGGCCCGGGTCCGGGTTGATGGTGCAGCCCCTGCCTGATGCGCAGGACACACTGGCCGTGCGGTGGGGTTGGTGCTTCAAAGCGGTGGTGCTCAAGGGGTGCCCCCACGGGATCACCATCTCGAATTCCATGTCACCCTGAGAAACCGCATACTGTCGGCAGCACCGCCCACATGACAGGGTCTCCAGGGCCGGGTCTGGGGCGGCGGTCCGTTGAGATTGATCGTGCCGCGATGGCCGGAGAGTGTGAGATACTGCACAATCATGCGCCACGCCGGTGAGATGTTGAGATGGCAGTGATCAAGCAGGAGCTTGCCGCGACGTCCGTCAGGAAGGGGATGTACGTCTGCGAACTGGATCGCCCCTGGCAGGGTACGCCGTTTCCCCTGCAAGGCTTCTGGGTGGAAACGGATGAGCAGATCCGCTACCTCAAGGAAAACTGCACCATCGTTGCCGTGGACCGGGACAAGACCCCGGATGAACTGCTCCAGCCCACCCCGGGCACCCGGCGCCGGACCCGGTCCGCCATTGACCGTGTTCGCAAGGTGGAGTGCGACGCGCCGCCGCCAGAAGCACTCGCCGAAATCGGCGCACAGATGGATCGTGCCCGTTCAGTGTGGCGGGATGCACAGCATTACATCACCGAGGTTCTGGAAGATGCCCGCCTGGGCCGTTCGGTAAACACCGGGCAGGTGCGTCGGGTTGTGAGCCATCTGGCCGAGCAGGTGGTGGAAAGTCCCAATGCCCTGTTGTGGCTCACCCACCTGCGCGAACGTGACCGATACACCTCATTGCACAGCATCAATGTCTGCATCCTGTCGCTGAGCTTCGGGCGCTTTCTGGGAATGGGCCGTGACGAACTGGAGGTTCTGGGTCTGGGCGCGTTATTGCACGATATCGGCAAGCTGCGCGTGCCGCTGGAGATCCTCAACTGCCCGCGTCGGCTGACCGCCGAAGAGTTCGAGCAGATGAAGGCCCATCCCGTGCTCGGCTACGCCCTGCTCAAGCGCAACAAGGATCTCCCCGAACAGGCGTTGCAGACGGCCCTGTGTCATCACGAGCGCATCAATGGCGCAGGTTACCCCAACGGCCACAAGGGTGATGCCATTCCACCCCATGCCCGCCTGGTGGCGGTGGTGGATGTCTACGACGCCATCAGTAGTAAACGGGTTTACCACGATGGAATGACCCCGCAGGACGCCCTGAACATCATCTTTCGCATGCGTGGCGAGGAACTGGATACCGAACTGGTGGAGGCCTTCATCCGCTGCGTGGGCATCTATCCGGTGGGCAGTCTGGTGGAACTCACCTCCGGTGAGGTAGGGGTGGTGGTGGGCTTCAATGCCCGCCATCGCCTCAGGCCCACGGTGATGCTGCTGCTGGATGCGGAACACAGCCCCATGCACACCCCGAGCCTCCTCAATCTGGCGAGCACGGCCTGGGAGGCGGGTTCCTCCGCCCCCGCCATACGTTCGGTCCTCGAGCCCGGCAGCCATGGGATCGACCCCCATCAGGTGGTCCAATACGTGACGCAGGAGGGCTGGCAGGCGCCAGCGGAACGCGCCGTGGCCCGCTGATGCACCCAGGCCTGTCGGTATCCGACCGAACCGCTACAATCTGCTGGTCAATCCACATATCGGGAGATCCCATGTTATTCAGCATGACCGGCTTCGCGCGATGCGAATCTTCGGGCGAGTACGGTTCGCTTGTCTGGGAGCTGCGCAGCGTCAACCACCGTTACCTTGAGATCTCGCCGCGGCTGCCTGAGGAACTCCGTGGTCTGGAGGGCAAGGTGCGCGAGCGCATCCAGGCCCGGCTGGGGCGGGGCAAGGTGGAGTGCAACCTGCGCTTTCGCCGGGGCAGCGCTGACCAGGACACCATCGAACTCAACGAGGAGCTGGCCAAGGAAATGATCAGCACCGTGGTGCGTGTCGAGCACTGGATGATGAACGCGGCACGCATGACGGCGATGGACATCCTGCGCTGGCCGGGCGTGGTGATCGAGCCCGAGCAGGATCTGCAACCCGTGATGACCGCCGCCCTGGAGCTGCTGGATGAGGCTCTGAACACCCTGGTGGACAATCGCGGTCGTGAGGGGGCGCACATCAAGGAACTGCTTCAGGCCCGTTGCAAGGCCATTACCGAGCAGGTGGCCCGGGTGCGCGCACGGCGACCCCAGGTGGTGGAGGCCCTGCGCGAACGGGTTCGCAGTCGCATTCAGGAACTGGGCACCGACCTTGAGCCCGGCAGGCTGGAGCAGGAACTGGCCCTGCAGGCCCAGAAGCTGGACGTGGCCGAGGAACTGGATCGCCTGGAGGGCCATGTGAAGGAGATCCAGGCGGTCCTGGAGCGCCGCGAGCCGGTGGGGCGGCGCCTGGATTTTCTCATGCAGGAACTCAACCGCGAGGCCAACACCCTGAGTTCCAAGTCCAACGACATGGAAACCACCCAGGCCGCCGTGGAACTCAAGGTGCTCATCGAACAGATGCGCGAGCAGATCCAGAACCTGGAATAGGCCCCGGTGCACCGCTATCACTTCCGACTGGACATCCCCCGCGACGAATTCCTGCGCTACTACTCCGGGTCGGCGGCCTCCGTGGTGGCCTGGTCACAGGAGGGTCGCACGGTTCGGTTTCCGGCCTCGGCGCTGCGCCCGCACGTGACCCATGACGGGGTGCGCGGGCGGTTTCGCCTGACGGTGGATGACCAATTCCGGCTGCAGTCACTGGAGCGCATGAGCACCGGATGAACGGTGACAAATCCCCCTTGAAATCCTCTCCACGGCCCCTATATCGGATAGCGAAAGGCGAAGTTGCCTTGACTAACGAGACAAGTGGAGGTGATAGCCATGTTGACGACCCGTTATGAACCCTGGAGCCTGCTGAACCAGCTGTCCCGGGAACTGGATCGCCTGAACCCGGCCATGGCCGGTGGCGAAGAGGCTGCGGCCACCAGCGACTGGGTGCCGGCGGTGGATATCCGGGAGGAGAAGGACGCCTATGTGCTGCACGCGGACGTGCCCGGCGTGGACCCCAAGGACATTGAAGTCCATATGGAAAACGGCGTGCTGACCATCCGCGGTGAGCGCAAGGCCGAAAGCGCGGAAGAGCGCGAAGGGTACAAGCGCGTGGAGCGCATCCGCGGCAGCTTCTATCGTCGCTTCTCCCTGCCCGACACGGCAGACGCCGAGCGCATCAGCGCCCGCAGCGCCAACGGTGTGTTGGAAGTGCGCATTCCCAAGCAGGAAAAGGTGCAGCCCCGGCGCATCACCGTGGAAGGATGACCCCGGACTCCACTCGGAAGGCGTTCGGCAGGACGCAACCTGCGCCGCGTGATCACGCGGCGCTCTTGTTTTGGAGTATCGTAGGCGGTTATGGAATACAAAGACTATTACAAGGTCCTGGGGGTGGATCGATCCGCCTCCCAGGACGACCTCAAGAAGGCCTATCGTCGGCTGGCGCGCAAATACCATCCCGATGTGAGCAAGGAGGCCAATGCCGAGGACCGCTTCAAGGAAGTGAACGAAGCGTACGAGGTCCTGGGTGATGCGGAAAAGCGCAAGGCTTATGATCAGTTGGGCAGCAACTGGCGCTCGGGTGAGGACTTTCGTCCACCACCGGACTGGGATGCCTGGTTCGGTGCCGGTGGCCCACAGCCGGGTGGCTTTCGTGATGCCGGCCCTCAGGCAGGTTTCAGTGAGAGCGACTTCTCCGACTTTTTCGAGACCCTGTTCGGGGGCAGCGCCCGGCGCACCCGTGGGCATCGCACCCAGCGGGGGTTCGCCAGCCGTGGCCAGGACCAGAACGCCCGCATCCAGCTGGACCTGGAACAGGCCTTTCGCGGTGGCTCCGTTCCGGTTCGCATTGGTGAGCGCAGCCTTCAGGTGAAGATCCCTGCCGGGGTCACCGAGGGCAAACGCATTCGCCTGTCCGGTCAGGGTGCCCAGGGTGTGGGTGGGGGCGATGCCGGCGACCTGTATCTGGAAGTGCGCATCCGCCCGCATCGGCATTTTCGCCTGGAGGGCCGCGACATCCATCTGGACCTGCCCATCACCCCCTGGGAGGCCGCGCTGGGTGCCACGGTGAGCGTGCCCACCCTGGAGGGGCAGGTGGACATGAAGGTGCCCGCCGGCTCCCGATCGGGGGGCAAGCTGCGCCTCAAGGGCCGCGGCATGCCCGGGTCACCGCCGGGCGACCAGTACCTGATACTGCAGATCGTCACGCCCCCGGCAGACTCGGACAAGGCCCGGGAGTTCTATGAGCGCATGCAGAAGGAAATGCCTTTCAACCCGAGGGAACATCTGCCGGGGAATGGCTGACCGGCAACAGATCAGGTGCCTCCACCGCTGGCACCGTGCCCGCCGCGCCCCTCATCCCCTCCCCAAGGGGAGAATGGGGCTTGATGATGGGGGGGCAGGCTAAGCCCCTCTCCCCTCCGGGGAGAGGGGTTGGGGTGAGGGCGACACCCACCGCCGGCGCCCATCCTGCAGCTCCTCCTGCTTCCAGAATGTGGCCCGCTCCTTGAGCGCCTCCATCAGAAACCGGCAGGCATCAAAGGCCGCCTGACGATGGGCCGACCACACCGCCACCACCACGATGGGCTGCCCCGGTTCGACCCGGCCCACCCGATGACCGATCAGGGAGTCCTGAACAGGCCATCGGGTGCGGGCCTCATCCTCGATGAGCGCAAGCTCACGCTCGGTCATCCCCGGGTAATGCTCCAGGGTCATGGCTGTCACTGCATCCCCGTCGTTGAAATCCCGCATGGTGCCCACAAACAGCGCGCAGGCCCCGAAACTCCCCGGGGACAGGCCACCTTCATGCTCATTCACCAGATTGAAGGGCTCCAGTGGTTCACTGTGCAGCACCACAGCCATCTCAACCCCCCGTCACGGGTGGGAAAAAGGCCACCTCGTCGCCGTCCGTCACCGTATCTTCCAGTGAGGCATGGGCATGATTCACGGCTGCCAGCACCCGGGGTGGCAGGTCGCGGCCGGGTTGGGCACGTTGCCAGACATCCGCCACGCAGCGAATCCCGTCAGCGGACACCGAGGCCTCCGATGCACCCAACTGCTCCCTCAGGCTGGCAAAGTAACGAACGGTAATGGACATGGCGTGCGGATCCCGGTCAGTCTCTGAGCACAGCTTAAACATTCGTTGATCCCGGGCGCCATACCCATCAGGATGCCACTCATGAACGATCTCACACATTTCGACGCCTCCGGCCAGGCCCACATGGTGGATGTGGGGCACAAGCCACCTACCCGTCGCGTGGCTGTGGCCGAGGGGCGCATCCGCGTTCAGGCATCCACCCTGGAAAAAATCCGCCAGGGCGACCACAGGAAGGGAGATGTGCTGGGCATCGCCCGGGTGGCGGCCATCATGGCCAGCAAGCGGACCGCCGACCTGATCCCCCTGTGTCACCCCATCGCCCTGAGCCGGGTGCAGGTGGATCTGGCGCCTGTGGATGAGCCGCCCGCCGTGTACTGTTGCGTGACCGCCGAAACCACCGGCCCCACCGGTGTGGAGATGGAGGCCCTCACCGCCGTGCAGGTGGCCCTGCTCACCATCTACGACATGTGCAAGGCGGTGGATCGGGGCATGGTCATGGAAGGGATCGGCCTGGTCAGCAAGTCGGGTGGCCAGTCCGGTGACTGGCAGCGGGCGTAACAGCCCGGGCAAGTGCAGCTCAGCGCTGCATCAAGCGCATGGAGTTGGCCAGCAGGCGCACGCGGCGTTTCACGTCGTCGCGCATGCGCCTGAAGGGCTCCAGATCGTCCCCGTCTGCGGCAAAACGCGTGGGCGGGTCCATGGGCCAGTTCTTGCAGATAAAACTCTCAGCGGCGGGCAGGGGCAGCTTGGCCGGGTCGGTGCACAGGGTGATGACCATGTCTGCCCACTCCAGCAAGTCCCGATCCAGGGCCTTGGCCTCCAGGGCCGGGGATTCCAGCTCCTCTTCGCGCAGCACCGCCAGGGCGCGGGGCTGGACCTTGCCCGCCTGCAGGCCGGCGGAGCGAGCCTCCACCAGGTCCGGCATCAGTTGCCGGGCATAGGCCTCCGCCACCAGGGTGCGGGCCGTGTTGGTGTGGCCCAGGAACAGGATGTGGGGCTTGCGCCGCAGGTCGGGTTTCTCGGGCATGGGCGGGGTTTCAGCGTGAGGCGGCCAGTACCTATGGATTGTACTCACCGCCTCTACCGGAAAGCCAGATCCGCGCTGTGTGCCGGGCACCTGCCGTGGCCTTGTCATGGCTTTCAGGCCCCGGGCCTTAGTACACTGACGAAAATGGCGACTCGCCGGGCCCTCGGAATGCCCGCGCAAGGTGGGTCGACGATGCATAGGCTACCGACGAGGTAATCACTCGATGAAATGGATCAAGCGCGGCCTGTTGGCCATCTTCGCGCTGCTGGTGCTGCTTGTGGTGCTGGTGGGCTTTCTGCTGGTCATCGTCGACCCCAACGACTACAAGGACCGCATCAGCGCGGTGGTGGAGGAACAGACCGGGCGCACCCTGGTGATCACTGGCGACATCGGCCTCTCCGTCTTCCCGCGTCTGGGGCTGGAGCTGGGTGAGACCACCTTGTCCAACGCCGAAGGCTTTGAAGAAGAACACTTTGCCCGGGTGGGCGAGGTGGACGTGGCGGTGGCCTTGCTACCGCTGCTGCGTCGGGAACTGCAGGTGCAGCAGGTGCGCCTTGAAGGGCTTGAACTCAACCTGGCCCGCGACGCCGAGGGTCGGACCAACTGGGATGACCTGATCGACGAAGAGGCGGTCGCCGAGCCCTCGGAAGAAACCCGACCGGTCACCCGGCCCGCTGACGACCCGGAAACGGTCCCCGAGATCCTGCGGGGGCTGGATATCGCGGGGATTCAGGTGCGCGATGCCCGGCTCAACTGGCGCGATGATCAAACGGGCACCCGCCTGAGCGTGGACCCCTTCAATCTCGAATTGGGTCGCCTGCGCCTGGCCCAGGAGACCCGCCTGGACCTCTCCCTACGGGCGCTCATGGATGACCTGGATACGGCCGTGGAACTGCAAGGGCTCGTTTTCCTGGATGTGGCCAACCAGCGCTACGCCCTGCGCCGCATGGTGGCCCAGGTGGAAGGCACGGGTGAGGCCCTGCCGGCCCCCATCACGGTTCGGGTGGAGGCGGATCTGATGGCTGATCTGCTCAATGACCTGGCCAAGGTGGAGCGCATGACCGTAAACGCCTTCGACACCCAGTTCACCGGTCTTGTGGAAGTGGCCGGGCTGAGCGGCGAGCCCCGTGTCCATGGTGAATTGCGCAGCGGTCAGTTCAGTCCCCGTGGTCTGATGGAAGAGCTGGCCATGGAGCCACCCGAGACGGCCAATCCGGATGTGCTCCGACGGGCGGCGATGGATATGGCCTTTGAAATGCAGGGGGATGAGCTGAAAGTGACCCAGTTGATCGTCACCCTGGATCAAAGCACCCTCAGCGGGCAGGCCACGGTGAAGGATCTGGCCAACCCCGATGTGAACGTATCCATGCAACTGGATCGTATCAACCTGGATCATTACCTGCCGCCAGCCGCCGAGGCCAACGGCAATGGTGATGCCAACGGCGACACCCCCGCACGGGACGGCTGGCCCGAAGAACCCCTGGAACTGCCCGTGGACATGCTGCGGGAGTTGAAAGTGGCCGGCGATCTGCGCGTGGGCAACCTGACGGTGGCCGGCCTGCGCATGCAGGACGTGAACCTGAAGCTGCGGGCCCGCGATGGCCAACTGGACGTGGAGTCGGTTCAGGCAAGCCTTTACGAGGGCCAGCTGGATGGTCGCCTTGGACTGGATGTCCGCCAGGACACCCCGCGCATTCAGGCCCGCCAATCCCTTGAAGGCATCCGTTTTGGCGGCCTGCTGGAGGATCTCACCGGTGATGCCATGGTCACCGGCGGCGCGGATGTGAGTTTTGACGTCACCAGCCGCGGCAACTCGGTGAAGGCCCTGATCAATGGTCTCAATGGCAACGGGCAGATGCGAGTCGCCGATGGCGCGGTCAAGGGCATCAACGTGGCCCAGGTCATCCGCGATGCCGAGGCGCGCGTGCGCGGGCGTTCCCCCGAGGAGACCGACGAGCCGCGTCAGACCGACTTCACCGAGATCACGGGCAGCTTCAACATCAACAACGGCGTGGTGAAGAATGACGATCTGCGGGCCGCCTCGCCGCTGCTGCGAATTCGTGGTCGAGGCGAGGTGGACCTGAACCGGGAACAGCTGGATTACCGTCTGGACACCAGCCTGGTGGGCACCCTGAAAGGTCAGGGTGGCCGGGACCTGTCGGATCTGCGCAACGTGAATCTGCCCATCACGATTCGTGGCAGCTTCGCCGAGCCGCGTTTCGGCCTGGATCTGCGCTCGGTGCTTGAGAGCCGCGTGCGGGAAGAGGCCGAGGAGCGGGTCCGCGAGCGGGTGGACCCGGTCATCGAGGAACAGCGCGAGCGCCTGCGGGAAGAGGGCAGCCGGATCCAGGAGGAGTTGGGTGACCGTCTGCTTGACCGGTTGCGCTGAGCCCTCGGGGGATTTCGCGGCGCGCCTGCTGGACTGGTATGACCAGCACGGTCGCCACGACCTGCCCTGGCAAAAGCAAGTGACCCCCTACCGGGTCTGGGTGTCGGAGATCATGCTCCAGCAGACCCAGGTGGGGACGGTCATCCCGTACTTCCAGCGTTTCATGGCCCGGTTCCCGGATGTGCATGCCCTGGCTTCGGCCACGCAGGATGAAGTGCTGCATTACTGGTCGGGGCTGGGCTACTACGCCCGGGGCCGCAATCTGCACAGGGCAGCGCAGCAACTGGTGGAGCAGCACCAGGGTCAGTTTCCCCGTGAGCGCCCGGCGCTGGAGGCCCTGCCGGGTATCGGACGCTCCACGGCGGCAGCCATCCTGGCCCTGTCCCGGGGACAGCACGAGGCGATCCTGGATGGCAACGTCAAGCGGGTGCTGGCGCGCCATCAGGCCGTGCAGGGCTGGACCGGCGAGGCCGCGGTTCAAAAGCACCTATGGATGCTGGCGGAAAACCTTACACCCGCCCAGCGAGTGGCAGACTACACCCAGGCCATCATGGATCTGGGGGCCACCGTGTGCACCCGAAGCCGGCCCCGCTGCGATGCCTGTCCGGTTGCCACCGATTGCCTGGCCCGTGCCCAGGGGCTGCAATCCAGCCTGCCCACCCCCAGACCCCGTCGCGAGCAACCCCTGCGTCAGGTGTGCATGCTGATCATCCAGGGCCCGGAAGGCATCCTGCTGGAACAGCGCCCGCCCACCGGGCTATGGGGTGGTCTGTGGGGTTTTCCGGAAGTGGCTTCAACGGATGATGCGGCGGCATGGTGCCAGGCACGGCTGGGGGTGGATCCCCAGGAATGTCATGCCATGGAGCCCTTCGTGCACACCTTCACCCACTTTCGCCTACACATCACCCCGCTGCGGATGTGGGTACAAGACCCTGCCGCGGGCGTGATGGAAGGTGCCGGCCGCGTCTGGTATAAAGACACGGCTCAGGCAGGGCTGGGACTGGCAGCGCCAGTGGCCCGGCTGCTGAAACAAATCACGCAAGAAGACGGAGAGACCAATGGCTCGCATGGTGAAATGCGTAATGCTGGGTGAAGAGGCCGAAGGCCTGGACTTCCCCCCCTATCCCGGTGAACTGGGCAAGCGGATCTTCGAGAACGTTTCCAAGCAGGCCTGGCAGAAGTGGATGGGTCACCAGACCATGCTCATCAACGAGTATCGCCTGACCCCCATCGACCCCAAGGCGCGTCAGTTCCTGGAGGAGGAGATGGAGAAATTCTTCTTTGGTGACGGCGCCACCATGCCGGAAGGTTACGTGGACCCCAGCAAATAGGGCTGGTTGCTTCGAATTAAATCACTTCAAGCCGGTATGGGCTTGACGAATGCGGTCAGTCCGGCTTTAATACGCACCTTCGCTGCAGCGCCCCCCGCCCGGCAGCGCTCAGATCAGGCCAGGTAGCTCAGTTGGTAGAGCAGGGGATTGAAAATCCCCGTGTCGGCGGTTCGATTCCGTCCCTGGCCACCATATTTCAGCGACTTGGCCCGGCATCGCCCGGGCTTTGTTGTTTCTGGGCACCCATCCCGCAGGCTCAGCCAGGCAATCTTGTCACATTTTTCCATGCTGACCAGGCTCGGCCCATGAGCGCCATGAACATTTCCCTGCCCCATGCGGTCAAGGCTTGTGTGGACGAGGATTTCCTTTGAGCGCTCCTGAACTCATTCTGCCCCAATGGTCGGCCCCGGCGGGGGTGCGCGCCGCCGTGACCACCCGGGCAGGCGGGGTGAGTCGCACGCCCCATGACAGCCTGAACCTGGGGCTGGGCAACGGTGATGATCCGGATGCGGTGATGGAGAATCGCCGTCGATTGCGAGAGATCCTGAACCTGCCTGACGAGCCGGCCTGGCTCCACCAGGTGCATGGTATCCAGGTGGTGGAAGCTCATCATGTGGACCCTGATGAGCCCCCCAAGGCGGATGCCTCCATCACTCGCACCCCCGGCCTGGCCTGCGTCGTACTCACCGCTGACTGCCTGCCGGTGCTGTTCTGTGACCGTTCGGGCCAGCAGGTGGCCGCCGCCCACGCCGGCTGGCGCGGCCTGGTGGCCGGGGTGCTGGAGGCCACCGTGGAGGCCTTCGATTGCCCGCCCGTGGACGTGATCGCCTGGCTGGGGCCCTGCATCGGCCCCCAGGCCTTCGAGGTGGGCCCCGAGGTACGCCAGGCCTTCATCGATCACGACCCGAGCGCAGACACTGCCTTCGCCCCCTCCCCCCAGGGCCGCTGGCTGGCCGATCTGCACCGCCTGGCCCGCCGCCGCCTGCAAGACTGCGGCGTCACCCAGATCACCGGCAACCAGGCCTGCACCCACAGCCAGCCGGAGCGCTTTTACTCCTACCGGCGCGACGGGGAGACGGGGCGGATGGCCAGCCTGATCTGGTTGGATTAACCCGGCTAAGGTCTGCCTCCCAGCAATCGGAACTCATTGAACACCCGCTCGATATAGCCCTGGGTCTCCCTGAAGGGCGGCACGCCGCCGTGGCGTTCCACTGCGCCCGGCCCGGCGTTGTAGGCGGCCAGTGCCAGGGTGAGATCGCCGTCGAAGCGATCCAGCATGCGGGCGAAGTAGGTGACGCCACCGCGGATGTTCTGCCGGGGATCGAAGGAATTATCCACACCCACCTCCCGGGCCGTGCCGGGCATCAGTTGCATCAGCCCCTCGGCACCCACCCGGGAGACCGCGAATCGGTCAAAACAGGATTCCACCGTGATGATGGCCCGGATCAACTCCTGATCCACCCGGTGATGCCGGGCATAGTGCATCACCCAGCCCATCTGGTCCGCTGCCCTTTCATCCAGCATGGCCCGGGTCAGGCCCTGGCAGGCGTGCTGGGCGGTGGGTCGTCCATAACGGCGCACAAAGGTGTAATCCGGCCCCATGTCTCGCTGGTCGGTGAACATCGGGACGCCATCGCGACCCTCGTGCATATAGATGTCCGCCATCGACACACCGGGCACCCAGATCAGCAACATCACCAGGGCGAGGCCGGTGAGTGACATTCCGATGGCGAAGCGGTGCGGCTGCATTGTGTTTACGTCCCCCTGCAAGGATCATAGGGATACACCCAAGATACACGCAACGCATGCCTCAGGCCTCGCCCCCCGACCATCGCCCGATTTTCCCGGACGGTTTGCTCACCGCCCTGGCTTGCGGCCACCAAACCACCCCCCGGGCACTGGCCCAGGACCTGGGTGTGACCGAGGACGTCATCAGCCAGGGCCTGGATAAGCTGCGCGATCTGGGGCTGACCCTCCATGAGGACAACACGGGCAGCATCCAGCTGCGCACGCCCCTGGACCTGCTGGATGAACCGGGCATCCGGGCCGGCTTTGACAACCCTCGAACCGTCCCACCCATCCATGTGCTGGAGCAGGTGGACTCCACCAGTGCCTGGCTGGACCGGGCCCGCCAACGAGGTGCTCGTGGCCCAATGGTCTGCTGCGCCGAGCTGCAGACTGCCGGTCGCGGACGTCGCGGTCGACAGTGGCTGATGCCCCCGGGGGCCGGGCTGGCCCTGTCTCTGCTGTGGGACACATCCCACTGGCCGGGACCGCAACCCACGGTGACCCTGGCCACCGGTGCCACCCTGGTGCAATGCCTCGAAGACCTGGGGGCCCGTGGTCTGGGTCTGAAATGGCCCAACGACATTCAGGTGAATGGGGTCAAGCTGGGCGGCATCCTGGTGGAAGGGCGTCTGAACCGGGATGGGGCCGGGGCCCTGATCCTGGGGGTAGGGCTGAACCTGCGTCTGCCTCCCGGTCTGCCCATCGATCAGCCCTATGGGGATCTGCGCGAGTCCGGCCTTGATCCCCTGCCGACCCGCAGCTGGCTGGCGGGGCGCCTGCTGCAGGCCCTGATCGGAATGCTTGAGAGCTACCCGGAACCGGGATTCCAGGCCTGGCGGGAGCTTTGGCAGGGCCGTGACGTGTGCCTGGGGCGGGCTGTCACCGTCGCCGGGGATCCGGGGCTTGAAGGTATCGCTCAGGGCGTGGACGCCCGGGGCCGGCTGTGTGTCGAGACCACCAGCGGGCCCCGGTGGGTGGATGCCGGTGAGGTGAGCGTGCGGGTGGACCCATGAAGCTGTTGCTGGATGCGGGTAACTCCCGTCTCAAATGGGCGTGGTGGGCGCAGGGGGCCGTGCGTGAACAGGGGGCCCTGGCCCATGATGGTGCCACCAGGACCCCATGGCCCGGATTCCTCTCGTCCCTGGAGCTACGGAAAGCCCGGCATCCGCCAACGCAGATCCTGTGCGTGGAGGTGCTTGGCAATGGGTTTCGAGAGGCTTTGCAAGCATGGGCAGGCGACCGAGGTTGGCCCGCCCCACGCTTCATGAGCGACGACCCGGCGCTGCATGGAATCATCAGCGACTACCACGACCCCTCCCGCCTGGGGCTGGATCGCTACGCCGCCATGGCCGGCGCACGGGCCCTGGGCCATGAATCGGCGGTGATCATCGATTGCGGCACGGCGGTGACCCTGGATCTTCTGAGTAAGGGCGGACATCATCGCGGCGGTTTGATCCTCCCCGGCCTGGGCCTGATGCGCCGCAGTCTTGGCGTTGCCCCCGGGGTGTCGGGCGTCGAGCAGGGCCGGGCTGACCGCATCCCCGCGTCGTGCACCGCCGATGCTGTGGCCACCGGCACCTTGATGGGGCTGGTGGCGGCCATCGATCGGTTGTCCTCCAGTCTGGGCTCGCACGTCCCGGGAGCCATCCCCCGCCTCATCACCGGCGGCGACGCCCCCTCCCTGGCCCCTCACCTGACAGGCGACATCATCATGGTACCGGACCTCGTCTTCATGGGGCTGGCAGGGATGGGGGAGGGCGATTGATGCGCGCCCTGTTCGCCCTGCTGGTGTTGCTCAACCTGGGATACCTCGGGTTCGTCCTGTGGCAGGATGCGCCGCCCTACCCATCGGCGCTGACGTCGCCCGTCTCCATTGAGCGGCCCGGTGTGCCCCTGCTGCAGCGCCTGGGAGAGGAGCAGCCCCCGCCGCCGGGCAGTCAGGTGCAGTCCGGTACATGGGGGTGTTTCAGTCTGGGGCCCTTCGAGGATGACCTGGCCGCTCGCCAGGCCCTGCTGGCCTGGGAGGCCGCCGGGGCTCAGGGGTTGATCCGTACCGCGGAGGCTTCACGACCGGCATCCTATTGGGTGATCCTGCCCCCGGAAAACGGCCTGCAGGGCGCCGAGGCTGCCCGGGAGCGATTGAATGATGAAGGCGTCGGGGATCATTACATCATCACCGAGGGAGAGCATGAGCACGGCCTGTCCCTGGGGTTGTTCTCGTCCCCGGAGCGGGCACAGCGCCGGCAGGAGCAGATCCGGGCGCTGGGTCTGGCACCGACGGTGATTACCCGATACCGCGACCGCACGGTTCACTGGGTGGACCTGGAGATGCACCGGGCCCTGGATGCCGACGAGCGCCCGACGGTTGAGCCAGGCCTGCAATGGCGGGCCCGAGCCTGCCCATAGCCGTCGACAGCACACCGGGTGCCGATTGCGGACCCCGGGGGGCTGGTCTAAGATATCGCCTTCCGCAACAAACGCCGGAGTAGCTCAGCTGGTAGAGCAGGGCACTTGTAATGCCAAGGTCGTAGGTTCGACTCCTATCTCCGGCACCAACGCAATGCACTCAGCAAGGGGCGGCACGTTCGTGGTCGCCCCTTGTCGTTGTGTGCCTCGGGCATCGACGGCGACGTGCCGCCAAGGGGTGAAGTATGGCTGTACTTCGCCGCTCACCACCCTTAATACCTCCATTTGTTACTGAAGCCTCTCATCCGGGGGTGGCATTGTAAAAAAAAGCGTCTAGACTTTTTTTAAGCCTTGCAAAGTGTGACCGCCATCACATAACCTTCGTGAAAAGGATCAAGAATAGAGGGACGTTCCTGTTCAGGAGCGTCGGTCTTGAGACCGTGCCGTTGGACCTCAGGTGATGTCCGTGCCGGCCGGTCACTCACCCAAGCAAGAGAGGTTTGGGTAATATGGGAAATCCAGCAGAAAATCGGTTGTTCTCCGTAGTGGAAACGGCTGACGCCATTCAGGAAAAGCAGCGCGCGCCGGATAAGCGCACGCCGCCGCCACCCCCCAGACTGGTCAGGCCAGGCGAGACCAAACGGCGCCCCGTCCGGGTTCGTCATAGCCACTTCCATATCTTCGGGCGAGAGCTCTCCACCCCATTTCTCCTACTGGCCGCCGTGGAAGTGCTGGTTCTGGCACTGGCCTTCCTGGGGGCCACCCAGATGAATCTCCCCGCCGCGCTGGCCTTCACGGGGCAGGCAAGCACCCTGCAGATGTCGCTGTTCGTGGTGATCGGCATGGTGGGCATGGTCAGTATGGGGCTCTACCGGCGCGGTTTCCGTGGTGGTGCCACCGCTATCGTATTGCGCATCCTGGCGGCCGGGACCTTGGCCATCGTCATGATGTCCATGCTGTTCTACGTGTTCCCCCCGCTCATGATCTCGCCAACCACCATGGCCGTGGCCCTGGGGCTGGCGGTGCCGGGTATCCTGGTCACCCGTTTCGGCATGCTCAAGGTGCTTTCCCACGAGGCCTTCAAGCGCCGGGTGCTGGTGCTGGGGGCCGGCGACACCGCCAGCCTGTTCCAGCGACTGCGCCGCAAGTCCGACCAGGTGGCTTTCACCGTAGTGGGCTTTGTTCCGGGGCAGGGGGACTCGTCCAAGGTGGAGGCCGATAGCCTTGTGGACATGGATGAATCCCTCACCGACTTCACCCGTCGTCATCATATCGATGATGTGGTCATCGCCTACGATGATCCTCGCGGTGGCTTCCCCACCGACGAGCTGATGCACTGCAAGATGCACGGCGTGAACGTGCTGGATGTGGCGGACTTCTTCGAACGTGAGGCCGGGCTGCTCAAGCTTGACATCCTGCGGCCTTCCAGCATGATCTTTGGCCGCGGTTTCCGGCAGTGCATCTATCGGGATTATGCCAAGCGCGTGCTGGACCTGGTCAGCAGCCTGGGCCTGCTGGCCATCACCTGGCCCTTCATGGTGTTCTGTGCCATCGCCATCTTCATCGAGAGCAAGGGGCAGGGGTCGGTCATCTTCAAGCAGGTACGCACCGGCCAGCATGGCCAGCCGTTCACCCTGTTCAAGTTTCGCAGCATGATCATGGATGCGGAAAAGGACGGCAAGGCCATATGGGCCCAGCAGAAAGACCCGCGCGTGACCCGCTTCGGCCACTTCATGCGCAAGACCCGCCTGGATGAACTGCCGCAGTTGTTCAACGTGATCCGTGGCGACATGAGCTTCGTCGGGCCACGTCCGGAGCGCCCGGAGTTCGTGGAAACCCTGGGCGCCAAGCTGCCCTATTATCATCACCGCCACTGGGTGAAGCCGGGCCTCACCGGCTGGGCACAGATCCATTATCCCTATGGCGCCTCCGAGAAGGATGCCTTTGAAAAGCTCAAGTACGACCTGTACTACGTGAAGAATCAGAGCATGGCGCTGGACATCCTCACCATTGTGCAGACGGTCGAGGTGGTCCTGTGGGGAAGAGGGTCCCGATAGGGGGTTGAGCCTGGCCGTACCCCAATGGACTTGACCTTCCCCCTAGGCCTGGCCAGCTACAGCATCGCCGCAGGCGCCTTCGTCATCCTGCTGGCGGTGCTGGCCATCGGCTGGCAGCGGCGCCTGCAAGGCACGTTGCTGATGGTCGCCGTTGCCCTGAGTATTCTCTGGGGCGCCACCCTGGCCCTCAACGCCGCCCATGGGCAGATCATAGGCACCCGGATGGTCCTGCTGGCCGAGCTGGCCCGGGACGCCGGCTGGATCGCCTTCCTCTGGGGGCTGCTTTGGCAAGCGCGCCACCTGCAACTGGCCCGCTCCGGCGAAGGCCTGGCAACGCCCACACAAACCCCGCGCCGTGCTGGCCCCTCAGCCGAGCCGGAACACGACCCCGCCCACCTGCCGGGCAGCGTGGCCGTTTCCGGTGGCCTGGGCAAGCCCCTGGTCGCCCTGGGCGTGGGTTCCTTGGTGCTGCTCCTCGCCCTGGCGGTCTATCTGGGGGTGCAGCCCTTGCTGCCCCAGGCCTGGGTGCGCAGCGACATCATCCTGGGCGGCAAGTTGCTGCTGGTGCTCATCGTGCTCCTGCTGGTGGAGCAGATCTTCCGCAACACCTCCACCGAGGGCCGGTGGGCCATCAAGTACCTGTGTCTGGGCCTGGGGGGGGTGTATGGATTCGACTTCTACATGTACGCCGAGGCCCTTTTGTTCCGCCAGGTGTATGCCGGTCTGTGGGAGGCCCGGGGATTCGTGAATGCCCTGGTGGTGCCGCTGATCGCCGTCTCTGCCGCCCGCAACCCCCAGTGGTCGCTGGATGTGTATGTCTCGCGGGGGATGGTCTTCCACACCGCGACGCTGCTGGGGGCCGGCATCTATCTGTTGCTCATGGCCGCCGCTGGCTATTACCTGCGGGTGTTCGGCGGCGACTGGGGTACCGTGTTCCAGGCGGTATTCCTGTTCGCGGCCCTGATGGGCCTGGCTGTGTTCGTGATCTCCGGGCGCTTTCGGGCCCAGTTCCGGGTGTTTGTCAGCAAGCATTTTTTCAACTACAAATACGACTATCGCGAGGAGTGGCTACGTTTCATTCAGACACTGGCCGACGGTCACCGCCAGGAAGGGTTGCCGGTGCGGGTGATTCATGCCCTGGGGGACATCGTCGACAGCCCGGCCGGTCAGTTGTGGATGCGCAGCGGTGGCCGCCATTTTGCCCAGGTGGCCCAGCGCAACATGACTGAGCCCGCTCAGACCAGCGAGCCCCGGGATGGCCCGCTGGCCGCCTATCTGCTGGAGACCGGCTGGGTGCTGGATATCCAGGAGGCGCGGCAGTGCCCGGAGCGTTACCCCGGACTGGAACTGCCTGACTGGCTGGCCGAAAGCGAACGCTCCTGGCTGCTGGTGCCGCTCAAGCAGGAGTCGGAACTGCTGGGCTTCGTGCTTCTGGCCCCCTCCCGGGCCCGGCGCATCATCAACTGGGAAGACCGCGACCTGCTCAAGACCGCTGGCCTGCAGGCCGCCAGCCACCTGGCTCAGATGGAGGCCCTGCAGGCCCTGTCCGAGGCGCGGCAGTTCGAGGCCTTCAATCGCCTGTCGGCCTACGTGGTGCACGACCTGAAAAACATCATCGCCCAGCTCAACCTGGTCGTGAGCAATGCACGAAAGCATGGCGACAACCCGGAATTCCTCAAGGACGCCATCGGCACCGTGGAAAATGCCGTATCCCGCATGAACAAACTCATGCTTCAGCTGCGCAGTGGCGACCCGGGCCGCGAGGCCAGACCTGTCAATCTGGCCGACCTGGCCACCCAGGCCGTCAACGATGCACAGGGGCGTGCACCCGAGCCGGAACTGGAGCACAATGGTGGGGATTGTCCCGTGCTGGCGGATCCCGAGAGGTTACGCTCCGTGCTCAACCACCTTATCCAGAACGCTCAGGAGGCCACCCCCGACAACGGCAGGGTGAGCCTCTCCCTCTGGCAGGACACCCGCCAGGCTTATCTGGATGTGATGGATACCGGCACCGGCATGACCCCGGAATTCATCCGCGAGCGCCTGTTCCGCCCCTTCGATACCACCAAGGGCCTTACCGGCATGGGTATCGGGGCCTTCGAAAGCCGCGAATTCATCCGCGCCCTGGGGGGGGATCTGGAAGTGTGGAGCGAAACGGGCAAGGGGTCACGATTCCGGGTCAGTATTCCGTTGGCCCAACAACAAACAACCCCTCTCCCGCTTGAGAATGACACCACCAGCCAGTGAGGCACCCAAACCTTGACCGGAAGCACCCAACAAAAACCGACCCTACTCCTGGTGGAGGACGACCCCGGCCTGCTCAGCCAGCTGCGCTGGTGCTTCAGCGACTTTGAAGTTCTTACTGCCAAAGACCGCGACGAAGCCATTACCCAGCTACGCCGCGGCGAACCCCAGGTGGTCACCCTCGACCTGGGCCTGCCCCCCGACCCCGGCGGCGCCACCGAAGGTCTGGCCACCCTGGAGCAGATCCTGGCCCTGGCCCCCAACACCAAAGTGATCGTCGTCACCGGCAACAACGACCGTGACAACGCCGTCAAGGCCGTGGCCCTGGGCGCCTACGATTTCTACCAAAAGCCTGTGGACGCCGACATCCTCGACCTCATCGTGCAGCGCGCCCATCGCCTGTACGAACTGGAAGCCGAGAACCGCCGACTGGCCGATCATCGCTCGGCCGAACCCCTGCCGGGCCTGATCGCCAGCAGCCCCGAGATGCTCAAGGTATGCCGCACGGTGGAAAAAGTGGCCCCCACCGATGCCACCACCCTGTTGCTCGGCGACAGCGGCACCGGCAAGGAAGTCATCGCTCGCGCCCTCCACGATTTGAGCCCCCGCAGCAAGGAGGCCTTCGTTGCCATCAACTGCGCCGCCATCCCGGAAAACCTCCTGGAAAGTGAGCTTTTCGGCTACGAAAAGGGCGCCTTCACCGGCGCCAACAAACAGACCAAGGGCAAGATCGAATACGCCAGCGGCGGCACCCTGTTCCTGGACGAGGTGGGCGACCTGCCCATGGCCCTGCAGGCCAAACTGCTGCGCTTCTTGCAGGAACGGGTGATCGACCGCATTGGTGGTCGCGAAGGCATTCCGGTGGACGTGCGCGTGGTGTGCGCCACCCACCAGGACCTCTCCGGCCTGATCGCCGAAGACGCCTTTCGGGAAGACCTGTTCTATCGCATCAGCGAGATCACCATCGCCATCCCACCCCTCAAGGACCGCACCGGCGACGCCCACGTACTGGCCCGCCTGCTCCTCAAGCGTTTCGCCGACCAGCAGGGTCGCCCCATCAAGGGCTTCGCTCCGGACGCCGTCCAGGCCATCGAACACCACACCTGGCCCGGCAACGTACGCGAGATGGAAAACCGCATCAAACGTGCTGTCATCATGGCCGACGCCAACCAGGTCACCGCCGAGGATCTGGAACTCTCCCCCGAGGGCGAAGATCCCATGATGCTCAACCTGCGCCAGGTCCGCGACGAAGCCGAAGGCCGCGCCGTGCGCCGTGCGATGCAGATGGTGGATGGCAATATCTCACGGGCAGCGGAGTTGCTGGGGGTGAGCCGGCCGACTTTGTATGATTTGATGAAGAAGCACGAGATGGGTCGGGAGGGGTAGACTCCCCGGGGCCTTTCCATTTCGGGGCAGCGGTTCCCAAGTGCAAGGTGCTTTGTGGGAGCGGCCCTCGGCCGCGAAGGGCGCAGACTGCATGCACACCCTGTTCGCTTACCACCGGCAAAGCGATAGACTGACCATCGTGTCATGGCCCTTGCTCTCCCCAGGAATTCCCCCGATGACCACCCCATTGTCCCGCCGCAAGCTCCCCGTTGGCGTCCAGGGCTTCGCCAAGATTCGCACGGGTGGGTACTACTATGTGGATAAGACCCCCTGGCTGCACCAACTCACCCAGGAGGGTGGTTATTTCTTTCTCTCCCGCCCCCGCCGCTTTGGCAAGAGCCTGCTGCTGGACACCCTCAATGAGCTCTTCGAGGCCAACGAGCCCCTGTTCCAAGGCCTGTATATTCATGAGCGATGGGACTGGCAGAAAAAGCATCCCGTCATCCGGCTGAGCTTTGGCGATGGGGTCATGGAGAGCCGTGCGGCTCTGGATGAACGGATTCAGGAAATGCTTCGGGAGCAGGCCAGCCGTCTTGAGGTCTGTCTGAAAAATGACAGCATCGCCGGGCGCTTTGGAGAGCTGATCCGTCGCACCCATGAGCGTCATGGCGAGCGGGTGGTGGTGCTCATCGATGAATACGACAAACCCATCCTGGACAACATCACCGATGGGGAAACTGCCCGGGCGCTGCGGGAAGGCCTGAAAAACCTCTATTCCGTGCTCAAGGATGCCGACCCTCACCTGCGGTTCTGCCTGCTCACGGGTGTCTCCAAGTTCAGCAAGGTGAGCCTTTTCTCGGGCCTGAACAACCTGCGCGATATCACCCTCTCCCATGATTACGGGGCTATCTGCGGCTACACGGACCAGGATTTGGACACCGTCTTTGCACCGGAACTGCCCGGGCTGGATCGCCAGCAGGTCAAGGATTGGTACAACGGCTACCGCTGGGGGGATAGACGCCAACCGTCGGTTTACAACCCGTTTGATGTGCTGCTGCTGTTCCAGGAGCGTGAATTCCGCCCCTACTGGTTCGAGAGCGCCACCCCCAGCTTTCTGGTCAAGCTGCTGGCCGAGCGGGGCCTGTATACCCCCCGTCTGGAATCCATGGAGACCGAAGCCAACCTGCTGGGTCGTTTCGACGTGGACGACATCGCCACCGAGGCACTGTTGTTCCAGACCGGTTATCTCACCGTGCATAAGGTGGAACAGCCCATCACCGGCTACTGGCTGTATACCCTGGGCTATCCCAACCGGGAAGTGGAATCCAGCCTCAACCAGGCCCTGCTGCCGGCCCTGGGTTTGCCACGCTCCGGCCGGGAAACCCTCACCCTGTTCCGCGCCCTGCAGGCCCACGACCTCAAGGCCCTGGAGGCCCACCTGAAGGCCTTGTATGCCAGCCTCCCTCACGACTGGTACCGCAACAACCCCATCGCCCAATACGAGGGCCACTATGCCAGCGTTTTTTACAGCCACCTGGCGGCCCTGGGGCTTCTGATCCGGGTGGAAGACTCGAGCCACATGGGTCGGGTGGACATGGCGGTGGACTTCAATGGCCACACCTACCTGTTCGAGTTCAAGGTGGTGGAACAGCTCCCTGAGGGCAGGGCGCTACAGCAACTCAAGGACAAGAGCTACGCGGACAAGTACCTGGGGCAAGGCAAGGCCATTCACCTGATTGGTTTGGAGTTTTCCAGCCAGCAGCGGCAGATTGTGGCCTTTGATGTGGAAAGCCTTTGATGGCGTGCGCCATGTTTGCGCGGAGCCTGGCCGAACTTCTCCCTGGCGTTACCCTGCGGACAGATTGAACTGATTCACAGTTTCACTGATTGGAGTTGTCACTTTTCCAGAATTGTGGAAAATCTTTCCTGTCGCCATTGAAGGCAGTCAAGGATGAAAGGCGGTCAATCATGGAAGGACCAGCGGATGTATCATTGCCGCGCGACACCGGCCCCGCCACATGGACTGTGGCGGGGCCTTCCCATTTCGGGCAGCGATCCCCAAAAACCTGGGGTGTCTGTCTCTTACCCTGACTTACCCCGCACTTCAGTGAGGCTGATCTGATCGTAGGGCCTTCACCTCGTCCAGGGGCAGGCCTGTGGTCTGGGCGATCTGCTGGTCTTCGAGCAGTCCCAACTTGAGCAGGTTGATGGCTGCCAAACGCTGGCCTTTCTGCAAGCCGATTTCCTCGCCTTCCTGCCGCCCCTTCTGCACTCGTCCAGGAGTTCCTCTTGGTGAACTGGCACAGGGTTGCGGAACGCAAACCCGTGTGTAAACTTTCCAGCATGCTTGAGGTCATCTACAAGAAGGCTGCAGGTAAGGGCCTGGCGAAGATGCCCAAGCCGCAGCGGACTAAAATGGAGGCCGAAATACGCGCCGTAGCGGCGACTCCGGCTGACTATTTGGGCGACTGGAAGCCGCTGGTCGGTTCACCTTACTGGCGGCTGCGAGTTGGTCAGTACCGGGCCATTTGCCAAGTGAACGACCGGGAACTGGTGCTGTTGGTGATTGATATTGGTCCTCGAGGAGGGATCTACAAATGAGTTTTCAAGCGCAGATCATCGAACGAGATGGAAAGCCGGAATACGCGGTGGTGCCAATCGATCAGTATCGTCGCTTGCTGGCATTAGCCGAGGATATGGAGGACGTGCGCGCCGCGGATGAGGCCATGCGCGAGTTGGAGGAGGGGCGGGACGAGTTGGTACCCGCCGAGGTTGTCAGCCGCCTGGTGAACGGTGAGGCGCATCCGCTGCGTGTGTGGCGGGAGCACCGTGGGTTGTCCCAGGCAGTGCTGGCGGAGCAGGCAGGCATCGGAAAGTCCTACCTGTCACAGATTGAGGCTGGCAAGAGGGGAGGGTCGGCGAAGGTCTTACGGGCACTAGCCCAGGCTTTGGCGGTGGATGTGGAGGACCTGTTGCCTTCTGAATATTCCTGCAAAGGTGAGGTGTAGGGGGTTGACATCCTGAGAAATGACGCCTCGCAGAGCCCTAGCCGCAGTGTGCCATGCCCCCCCAGTTTGGCCGATCTCCTCCTTGGAGGTAACCTGCTGATAGCTTGAACTGATTCACATCTTCAAAGGCTGAAGTTGTCACCTTTCCAGAGCTGTAGAAAGTGCTTTGTGTCGCCATTGAAGACAGTCAGGGACGAAAGGCAGTTCATCACGGAAGGTCCAAAGGATGGAACATTGCCGCGCGACACCGGGCCCCGCCACACGGACTGTGGCGAGGCCTTTCCATTTGGGGTGGCGATTCTCAAGCGCCGTGTGGGAGCGGCCCTCGGCCGCGAAGGGCACAGGTCGCACACACCCTGTTCGCTTACCACCGGCAAAGCGATAGACTGAACATCGTGTCATGGCCCTTGCTCTCCCCAGGAATTCCCCGATGACCACCCCATTGTCCCGTCGCAAGCTCCCCGTTGGCGTCCAGGGCTTCGCCAAGATTCGCACGGGTGGGTACTACTATGTGGATAAGACCCCCTGGCTGCACCAACTCACCCAGGAGGGTGGTTATTTCTTTCTCTCCCGCCCCCGTCGCTTTGGCAAGAGCCTGCTGCTGGACACCCTCAAAGAGCTCTTCGAGGCCAACGAGCCCCTGTTCAAAGGCCTGTATATTCATGAGCGATGGGACTGGCAGAGAAAGCATCCCGTCATCCGGTTGAGCTTTGGCGATGGGGTCATGGACAGCCGCGAAGCCCTGGACGCCCGCATCCGTCACCTGCTGCGGCTCAACCGGGAGAGGCTGGGGGTCGAGGAGAGCGGTGCCCCGGACATCTCCGGGGAATTTTCCGACCTGATTCGCCTGGCGCACGGGCTGCATGGCGAGCGGGTGGTGGTGCTCATCGATGAATACGACAAACCCATCCTGGACAACATCAACGACGGGGAGACTGCCCGGGCGCTGCGGGAGGGCTTGAAGAACCTCTATTCCGTGCTCAAGGATGCCGATCCTCACTTGAGGTTCTGCCTGCTCACGGGCGTCTCCAAGTTCAGCAAGGTGAGCCTGTTTTCGGGCCTGAACAACCTGCGCGATATCACCCTCTCCCGTGATTACGGGGCCATCTGCGGCTACACAGACCAGGACGTGGACACCGTCTTTGCACCGGAACTGCCCGGGCTGGATCGCCAGCAGATCAAGGATTGGTACAATGGCTACCGCTGGGGGGATGAGCGTCAACCGTCGGTTTACAACCCATTTGATGTGCTGCTGCTGTTCCAGGAGCGTGAATTCCGCCCGTACTGGTTCGAGAGCGCCACCCCCAGCTTCCTGGTCAAACTGCTGGCAGAGCGGGGTCTGTATACCCCACGTCTGGAATCCATGGAGACCGAAGCCAGCCTGCTGGGGCGTTTCGACGTGGACGACATCGCCACCGAGGCGTTGCTGTTCCAGACCGGCTACCTCACCGTCCACAAGGTGGAACAGCCCATCACCGGCTACTGGCTGTATACCCTGGGCTATCCCAACCGGGAAGTGGAATCCAGCCTCAACCAGGCCCTGCTGCCGGCCCTGGGCCTGCCACGCTCAGGCCGGGAAACCCTCACCCTGTTCCGCGCCCTGCAGGCCCACGACCTCAAGGCCCTGGAGGCGCACCTGAAGGCCCTGTATGCCAGCCTCCCTCACGACTGGTACCGCAACAATCCCATCGCCCAATACGAGGGCCACTATGCCAGTGTGTTTTACAGCCACCTGGCGGCCCTGGGGCTTCTGATCCGGGTGGAAGACTCGAGCCACATGGGTCGCGTGGACATGGCGGTGGACTTCAATGGCCACATCTACCTGTTCGAGTTCAAGGTGGTGGAACAGCTCCCGGAGGGCAGGGCGCTACAGCAGCTCAAGGGCAAGGGATACGCGGACAAGTACCTGGGGCAGGGCAAGGCCATTCACCTGATCGGCGTGGAGTTTTCCAGTCAGCAGCGGCAGATCGTGGCCTTTGATGTGGAAAGCCTTTGATGGCGTGCGCCATGTTTGTCCTGAGCCTGGCCGAGAGCACCGTGGCGGTAGCCCGTCGATAGCTTGAACTGATTCACATCTTCGGCGATTCGAGTTGTAACCTTTCCAAGACTGTGGACAATACGTCGCGTCGCCATTGAAGGCAGTCAGGGACGAAAGGCAGTTCATCATGGAAGGTCCATCGGATGGATCATTGCCGCGCGACACCAGACCCCGCCACATGGAGTTGTGGCGGGGTCTTCCCTTATTGCGGCAGCGATCTCCAAGGCAAGCAAGATTCAGTCTGGGCGTGGCCCTCGGTCTGGAAGCGCAGCGGCCCCATCGACACCCAGTTCGCTAAACACTGACAAAGCGATAGACTGGACGCCAGGTGATATGGCCCTTGCCGTCCCCAGGAACTCGCTCGATGACCAGCCCACTGTCCCGCCGCAAGCTTCCCGTTGGCATCCAAGGCTTCGCCAAGATTCGCACGGGTGGGTACTACTATGTGGACAAGACCCCCTGGCTGCATCAGCTCACCCAGGAGGGTGGTTATTTCTTTCTCTCCCGCCCCCGTCGCTTTGGCAAGAGCCTGCTGCTGGACACCCTCAAGGAGCTCTTCGAGGCCAACGAGCCCCTGTTCCAAGGCCTGTATATTCATGAGCGATGGGACTGGCAGAGAAAGCATCCCGTCATCCGGTTGAGCTTTGGCGATGGGGTCATGGACAGCCGCGAAGCCCTGGACGCCCGCATCCGTCACCTGCTGCGGCTCAACCGGGAGAGACTGGGGGTCGAGGAGAGCGGCGCCCCGGACATCTCCGGGGAATTTTCCGACCTGATTCGCCTGGCACACGGGCTGCATGGCGATCGGGTGGTGGTGCTCATCGATGAATACGACAAACCCATCCTGGACAACATCACCGACGGGGAGACTGCCCGGGCGCTGCGGGAGGGCTTGAAGAACCTCTATTCCGTGCTCAAGGATGCCGATCCCCACCTGCGGTTCTGCCTGCTCACCGGGGTGTCCAAGTTCAGCAAGGTGAGCCTGTTCTCGGGGCTGAATAACCTCAACGACATCACCCTGGACAAACCCTACGCCCCCATCTGCGGCTATACCGACGAAGACCTGGACACCGTCTTCGCCCCGGAGCTGCCCGGGCTGGATCGCCAGCAGATCAAGGATTGGTACAACGGCTATCGCTGGGGAGATGAGACCACGCCAGCGGTCTACAACCCCTTCGATGTCCTGCTGTTCTTCCAAAAACGTGAATTCCGCCCCTACTGGTTCGAGAGCGCCACCCCCAGCTTCCTGGTCAAGCTGCTGGCCGAGCGGGGCCTGTATACCCCCCGTCTGGAATCCATGGAGACCGAAGCCAGCCTGCTGGGGCGTTTCGACGTGGACGACATCGCCACCGAGGCGTTGCTGTTCCAGACCGGCTACCTCACCGTGCATAAGGTGGAACAGCCCATCACCGGCTACTGGCTGTATACCCTGGGCTATCCCAACCGGGAAGTGGAATCCAGCCTCAACCAGGCCCTGCTGCCGGCCCTGGGCCTGCCGCGTTCAGGCCGGGAAACTCTCACCCTGTTCCGCGCCCTGCAGGCCCACGACCTCAAGGCCCTGGAGGTGCACCTGAAGGCCTTGTATGCCAGCCTCCCTCACGACTGGTACCGCAACAACCCCATCGCCCAATACGAGGGCCACTATGCCAGCGTTTTTTACAGCCACCTGGCGGCCCTGGGGCTCCTGATCCGGGTGGAAGACTCGAGCCACATGGGTCGGGTGGACATGGCGGTGGACTTCAATGGCCACATCTACCTGTTCGAGTTCAAGGTGGTGGAACAGCTCCCGGAGGGCAGGGCGCTACAGCAACTCAAGGACAAGAGCTACGCGGACAAGTACCTGGGGCAAGGCAAGGCCATTCACCTGATTGGTGTGGAGTTTTCCAGCCAGCAGCGGCAGATCGTGGCCTTTGATGTGGAAAGCTTGAACTGATTCACATTTTCAGCGATTGGAGTTGTCACCCTTCTAAAAGTGTGGACAATGAGGTTCGTCGCCATTGAAGGCAGTCAGGGATGAAAGGCAGTTCATCACGGAAGGGCCATTGGATGGATCATTGCCGCGCGACACCAGGCCCCGCCACATGGAGTGTGGTGGGGTCTTTCCGTTTTGGGGCGGCGACCTCCAGAAGCCTGGGGTATCTGTCTCTTACCCTGACTTACTCCACCCCTCAGTGAGGCTGCTCCGATCGCAGGGCCTTCACCTCATCCAGGCTCAGGCCCGTGGTCTGGGCGATCTGATCGTCATCGAGTAGGCCTAGCGCAAGCAGGTTGATGGCTGTTTCACGGGCATTTTCCTGCCGCCCTTCCTGCCGCCCCTTCTGCAAGCCGACCGCCTCGCCCTTCTGCCGCTCCTTTTCTGCCCAAGTCTGAAGATTTTCCGCCAGCATCGCATTGTCCTCCACCAAACTGTTGACCTGTTCCAGGGCTTTCTCTGCCTCGGCACCCAGTCGCTTGAGGTGACGCTTGAGCCAGCGGGTAATCACCTCGTCCAGGCGCGCCTTCTCCGGGTGTGCCCGGATGCGCGCCGCCAGGTGCTGCACGGCCTCCTGCAAGGCATCCACGTCCTTTGACGCCTTCTCTACCTCGAAAATCCCACTCAGCGGCGTATCCCGCTCTGCCAGCTCTTCTTCGCTGAAGGCTGACTCGTTCACCAGATAGTAGCGCAGGTGGGGCTGATACACCCGCATGAAACCCGGCGGCTCCGGCCGGATCATCCGATAGATGTCCTCCCGCGCCGTCCACTGTTTGGAGCCGTTGTACAACACCACCGGGTCGGTCGGCGGCATGCCCTTGCGGGCCGTTGTCACATGGGTCTTGATCAAATGATCGTAGAAGCAGGCCACATAGTGCAGCATCCGGATTGGCAGGCGGTGGTCCACCGTGGACTGAAACTCCAGCAGCAGATACACGAACACCCGCTGCCTGGTGCCATCCCATTTCACCTCCACCGACCAGACCTTGTCCTCGAACTTCTCGCCAAACAGTGGGGTGATGTAGCTCCCGCTGTGGTCCGTGAGAGTGGCAAAGTCCATCATGGCCGCCACCTCCGGTGGCGCAAAGCCCTCAATGAGCTGGCGAACCAGTTCCGGGTAGCTGAACAGTTCCTTGTAGCCCGTGTCGTGATGGTTGCTCATGCGGCGTCCTGGCAGGAGATCGAGCCACAGTGTGCCATATTTGCCCCGAGCCTGGCCGATCCCCGACTGTGGCGATAACCTGCCGGTAGGTTGAACTGATTCACATTTTCAAAGACTGGAGTTGTCACCTTTCCAGAATTGTGGAAAATGCCTTGTGTCGCCATTGAAGGCAGTCAGGGATGAAAGGCAGTTCATCACGGAAGGCCCATTGGATGGATCATTGCCGCGCGACACCAGACCCCGCCACATGGAGTGTGGTGGGGTCTTTCCTTT